>OZ245363.1:0-3497169 GCA_965226485.1 Spirochaetaceae bacterium | reverse complement strand
TCGCTCTTTCTTAGAGTCGAGAAACGATCCTTTCTTTTTGGTATCATTAATCCAGGTAAGCAGGGTCTTTATGCCCTCTTCTAGCCTAGGAAAATCGAGATTTAAATTTTCTTCTAATTGAATTACTCCAAGGTCCCTCAAGAAACCGATAACGAAAATTGATGAACGAGCATCAAAATTATCCCGGAAAAATGGGTAACCAAAAAATCTCTCTGAAATGATAAACAAGGCGGTTAGATTGAAGTCATCGTTTTTTTCAAGTGTTCTTTCGAAACAGTAAAGGATAGATTCTAAGTCCACTCTTAACTCTTCCATGGCAGTTGTATATACATTGCTTTTTTCAAATAGATGGGCAGGAATAGGAAGGGGGCCTTTCCTGTGAAAGTATTCATGTAAAGAGATCCAGTTGGTAGCTAACTGGGTTGTTTTTTCTTCAGTGGCCTGGATAAGTTTATAAGGGGATTCCATCAGTCCCAAGATGAAATTTGAATCTCTGTGACTCTCAAGAAAATGGCCTTGGCCTTTGTTTTTTCCTCAGCCACAAAACTTCTTAATAATTTCGATATGTGAAATCGGTAAATTTCTTAATTCCTCAAACCTCTTTTCTAGAGATTTATTCTTACTAAATAAATTCTTGGAATTATCAATGCATTCAATAATTTCTTTGGTATTCATTGCCAACTCCTCATCCTATAGGAAAGATAATAAAAAAAGTTATATTCTCTGTCAAGGGAATTTATGTCGATAATGACTATTTATGAAAAAATGGGTGCAAACTACCATATGCATACAATATAAGGTGTAAAACCAGCATAGAACACTGAAAAATATCGTATTTGATATAAGAATCATTCATTTTCTATGATTTCACTGATTCTCTGTATGTAGCGTGCCCTTGGGACAAAGGGTGCTGATTTTCTTTCCAGCCACTGGGCGCATATTTGACGATTTCAGGATGATCTGCCCATTTTCCTCTTGTGAGCGAAGAGTATGCCCCACATCTTCGTGTATGTTGAACTTCCTTTGGAGAAATATGCTGTGTCAGTTCTGCAAGAAAGCCGTATCCGTCAAACAGATGAATGTTTTCACCGAAGTACTGATTGTAATGGGTGCGGAAATGAGGGTGTGCTACAGGGAAGAACAGGAACGTATCAGGCTGAGGCTGTGTCAGAATGCGCCTTTGGGATAAGGAAATCCCCCCCCCCCCGTCCCTCCCCTCAGGGGGGGGATTTCCACCGTACCTCCAAAGTTGGTGAAAAAACCTGAAATGCTCATGTACAACATGTACACTCCGCTTTCAGAACTTTTCGCCGCCTTGCCTGTGGTAGCCCCCCCCCCCCCCCGTTGGGCCCCCTGGATTCTGACACAGCCCCGTTGTAGCAGGGGATGACGATGCAGGCTGTTGATTCCAAGGACGATGCTAAGCTTTGGGCTTTATGATTCCGTACAGGGACAATCCCGGCAACCTCAGGCCAAGTTTACCCAAACTTTTTGAGATCCTGTAATCCGTGTAGAGGATATTTTTCACCATCGAGGTCACCGCCTCTCCCTGTCTCCATCCGGCCAATCCTACAAAATCAGCCTTTTTCCCCGTAATCTCCTGCCTGATCTTCTGAATTGTGCGCGGCAGCAACAATGAAGTAAAAAAGTAGAGACTCTCTACCACTGTGTACCCCGCCTGGCCCACTCGGTCGATCAGCATTCCCCGGGTATACCTTCGAAAATGCTTCAGGTACTCGTCATGGGCGGTAAATAGTCCCTGGTAAGCTGGAATTGTGATGACAAAAATGGTATCAGGACCGATCAGGGGATGTGCACGCAACTCTTTCAAAAAGGTGATCTCACTCTCGATATGCTCGATCACGTCCAGTAAAAGGACCAAAGAGATCTTGTCTGTCTGCTTTCCGATCTCATCAAGGGAAGGAGACAGTAACAGGTTGGGGATCTTCCCATACAACTGATCCAATACCTGAAGATCTTCCGCAGTATGGTAAATATCGTATCCGTAAAACTGGTATTCAGGAAGGTCTTCGGCCAGGTTGGCAACTACAAAGGAATCACCAGAACCAATGTCCAGTACCTGTATCGGCCTTGCTTCTAAGGTTCTGCCAGCAAGGGCGTGCTCGATCAAATCTTTAACCAACTCCTTACGAGCAAGTTCCCAGGGATGACGCTTAGATACATCTTGTTTGATCCGTAATTCTACGAGGTCCATTTAGCGGCTAATGATAGGAAAAATTATGTTTTCTGTCGAGGAAATTTATGTCAATAATGGTCGCAAACTACCATACGCATACAATATAAGGCATAAAATCAGCATAGAAAACCGAAAAATATCGCATTTGACATGAAAATCATTCATTTTCTGTGATTTCACTGATTCTCTGTACATAGCGTGCCCTTGGGACAAAGGCAAGGAGAAAAGAATTATTCAATATAGTTCCAGTCCCCACCAGGAGAAGCTCAATTTATCTTTCTCAAATGTCTCAAGATTTTCTTAATTTCACAAGTATCCTGTTGGCGGTCATCTATGCAACTTCCTGTGCAAAGACAGATGCGAATAGCGCAAATGGACATCCTGTCAGCGGCGATGGTGAATATCAGGAGAATCAGGGTGTATGGGGGGCCTCTACTTGGCTGTGCTGGTGTACTGAAGTTTTGAAACCGCCTCGCTGGGGGTGTTCTTTACCCCGGTATTCAGCTCCCGATTGAGGAAAATTGAAGCAATGTGGATAGCGAAATTGCAAGTGCAGTCTTGTAATTCGTTTTTTTCGCTAAACTATAAGTACTAAGGCTGTTGAATAACTCCGCTTTTTTCGCCTTACCTGTAGGCCAGATACTTCATTTTTCAACAGCCCGTACTTGCGAATGTTTGTTTTTTTTGCTCCAAGCCGCTCAGCCACTACACAGTTTTTCAATGCTTTTAACAACTTGCGCGGCAAGCTAGTTTTCCTTTAGTATTGAGCTATGAGAATTGCCGTTGCGGGGATAGGCTATGTGGGCTTGTCCAGTTGTCTTTTACTTGCACAGCACAACAACGTTGTTGCTTTAGATATCGTTCCCGAGAAGGTAGCACTTCTAAACAATGGCATTTCTCCCATTGCGAACAAGGAGATGAAGCACTTTTTAAGGGAAAAGAAACTGAACCTTCGAGCCACCCTTAATAAAGAGGAGGCTTATAAAGATGCCCAATATGTGATTGTCGCCACTCCCACCGATTACGACCAAAAAACTAATCGGTTTGATACCGGTTCCGTGGAAGCGGTGATAAAAGATGTGCTTGCCATCAATCCCGAAGCGGTAATCGTGATTAAATCCACAGTTCCCGTAGGTTATACAATAGGTATCAAGAAGCAGTTTAACCGAGACAACATTCTCTTCTCCCCGGAGTTTTTGAGGGAAAGCAAGGCTCTTCACGACAATCTCCATCCTTCCCGGATTGTTATAGGCGAAAAAACGGAGAGAGCCCAGGCATTAGCCCATCTGCTCGTGGAGGGAGCTTTGAAAAAAGATATAAGCATTCTCTATGTTAACCCTACAGAAGCTGAGGCGATAAAACTCTTCTCCAATACCTATTTGGCTATGCGGGTAGCCTTTTTCAATGAACTGGACACCTTTGCCCAATCCCATGGACTAAATACTACGGATATCATCGAAGGGGTTTGCCACGATCCGAGAATCGGGAAGCACTATAATAATCCATCTTTCGGGTATGGCGGCTACTGTCTGCCAAAGGATACGAAACAGCTCAAGGCCAGCTACGAGGAAATTCCAAATAACCTGATTACTGCCATTGTGGATGCCAACAGCACACGGAAAGACTTCATTGCCCAAACCGTCTTAGAAAAAAAACCGAGAGTGGTAGGTATCTACCGCCTTAATATGGGTCGCCATTCAGAAAACATCAGAGACTCCTCCGTTCAGGGAGTCATGAAGCGAATCAAGGAAGCCGGAATTGAGATAGTCATTTATGAACCGATTCTCAAAGAGGAGTCCTATCAAAGTGCCCGAGTGATCCGAAATCTAAATGATTTCAAGTCTATCTCTGATTTGATTATCGCCAACAGGCAATCTGTGGATCTTGAGGACGTAGAAGAGAAGGTGTATACTCGGGATATTTACGGGACCGACTAATTGTATTCCTTATCAAGGTTCCCGTGTAGAATATGAATGATGTTGAAGACTATTGCCCTAATGACAAAAGAGATTGGAGAAAATGGCTTGAATTGAACCATGATAAGAAAGAAGCCGTTTGGCTCATTCTTTATAAGAAAAAATCTCCGAACCATAACTTAAGTTGGAGCGAATCGGTTGATGAAGCACTTTGTTTTGGTTGGATCGATAGCACAAAAAGGACAATAGAAGGTGATAAATACCAACAGTATTTCAGTAAAAGAAAAGCAAAAAGTAATTGGTCTAAAATAAACAAGGAAAAAGTAAAAGCCTTAATAGAACAAGGGCTTATGGAAGAGGCTGGTTACAAAAGCATTCAAATTGCAAAAGAAAATGGTTCTTGGACAATTTTGGATGAAGTTGAAGCTCTTATAATTCCAGAAGACTTAAAAAAAGAATTTGAAAATCATAATGGCTCCATGGAATACTTCGATAGCCTAAGTAAGTCTGTTAAAAAGATTCTATTGCACTGGGTTGTTTCTGCTAAAAGAAAAGAAACAAGGCAAAAGAGGATTTTAGAAATCGCAGAAAATGCTAGCAATAATTTGAAACCAAAACAATTCAGATAGAATAAAACGGCTTACAACAAAGTGTATAGTACATACCCTGCGGGATACGCACCATACACGAACCGCTGAGGATATAAAAGGAAGTTGAAAAGATATATAACAAATCGTTGCACCTGACATTTCCCGCTACGCTCCAAGATGAAGGTGTGCTCAAGCGTTATTGATTTCAGTAGAAGAGTTGAGTTTGCATTCATTCACTATCAACCACAAAGGCAGTGGCAGGAGCCCGAGGAACCAGTCTTTGGAATTGCAAAATCTGTAATGGGGTTTAGAAGTTTTCACCTGAGAGGACTAGCGGTGGAAAAATCGCACCGTGAGTTTTCATAGCGGTGTCCCATAAAAGGAATACAAATTGCTTGCATCCGGCAAAAGGAAAGTTCTACTCGTTTCGCCTTATCCCTACTCCCATTCTAGCCGGGGGATGGATGTATTAACGTGCTGTTTTGAAGAAGAAGGTTGGGACGTAACACATCTCACCTATCCCAGATTCTTTCATACACCAACCGTATCATCCCCCGAAAACAGCCGGGTGAATATAATTTTAGCCCCAAGAGCCAAGTTGCCCTATATCGACCGGATTATGTTTTGGGTTCCTCGTTTTGTGTTCAATTCTATCAAGGCAATTAACAATCATGCAGTGAAGCAGATGGATTTCATTCAATATGACTATATTGTGCTGGAAAGCGGTAAACCACTCTTCCTAATGGATTTAATTCCAGAGAATACTCCAATCATTTATCGGCTTTCCGATTCCGTACAACTTGTTTTAGGCAAGAATCCCGCCTATCATGCTTTGGAAAAAAAAGTCTTTGAGAGATCCTATAAGATGATCTTCAAGAAAGAGGTATATAGGCAATTCCTTGGCAAACATCTGAAAGACAAAACCACAGTCATCGAAAATGGAATGGCGATACCTGAAACCCTATCCACAAGAAAACCTTTTATCGAGGGAAGTAAGAATGCGGTTTATGTGGGACTCCATCAGCTGGATTATAACACAGTAAAAAAACTGCTACAGAGTTGTCCTTCCTGTCGATTCCATATAATCGGACCCTGTCTCGTCAAAACACAGGTGATGCGGCTTAAGCCGTACAGGAACTTCTTTTATTACCCTTTCTTGAATAAAGAAGAGTACATGCCTTTTTTAAGAGATGCATCCCTGGCTATTTTTCCCTTTAAACGAACTAAGCCTATGAGATGGTTTGGCCTCACCTCCAAGTTCCTCCACTTCATGTATTTCAGGCTTCCCATTGTTTCATATCCAACCGGGGTAGATGGAGAATTTGATGGATTGGCAGTGCGTTTTGCCGATTCTGTCCCCGACTTCGTCACTGCGGTTCAGGACGTTTTGGAAAGAGGTGAGAAGGTTGATTACGATCTGGATTTCGAGTATTTCTCCAACGAACGCCGAAAAGGTGAGTATAAGAACTTCATCAGAAATCTATGACCTGAATCCGTATTCAACGACTCTTTTTTGCAGTCTACGGTCACATCAAGAACTTTTTTCCCGTCGATGTCGGTTATAGCACTGACATAGCTTTGGCCCTTTAGAAAACTTTTTTCATCCATTCCTATATGCCTGATTGTTTCATCTTTCCTTTTGGCAAAGCCTCGGCGAACCGCCCTCTTCATTATATTGCCGATCTCATGTCCAGGTTACCCTTAACCCAACTTCGCCATTATAAAGTCTAAATTCCCCCTATGAAATCATTTATTCATTTTTTTTCACACTACAGATCTTATGACTCAATAGCCTCCGATTGAGGGGGTTACCTGAGAGCTTTAGGTTAGTATAAATCTCCAAATGAGAACTCTCCAATTGGGAATTCACTCGAAGCTTGTTGTGATACACTCCATCCTCTTCTTTAGAGTCGTACTCAATGGTTACCCGCTGGTGTGTACTTAGCTTTGACTTAATCGTCCACCAACTTCGGTTGTCGCCAGCCATTCGCAACTTGTGTTCAATGGCGTGCATCACATGGTAGGCAAGTACTGATATGAACATGTGAGCATTTACACGGATTTCAAGTTGATGGAAATTGGGACGTAGTCCAAGATGTGATTTCATATTCCGGAATGCTGTCTCAATACGACCCAACATGAGGTACGTCTGCCATATCTGTTTGTTGCTCAGTTCATCGTGATTCGTCCGCAGAACATAGGTTCCCTGGAACATGGTTGCCTCATCATGCTTGGGGATCTTTTTAGTCCATTGGATATCTATCGCATTTATCACCCCCTTCCCTGTTCTCTCTTGAGGAAGAACGGTAATCTCATACAACTTCGCCACTTTGGCATATTGCGCCTTCAGTTGGCCTACTTTCTCTAAAACCTTAGTATAGGACTTAATATGATACTTTTTATTCAAGCCTGCTTTGTAGTACTTAAGGCGGTCAAGCAACAACTGTTCGACCCGGGTAACCATTGAGGCTTCTTTTTTCCGTTTTCGTTCGCTCTTGATTAAAACATACTGTTCCTTCTCTCCGTTGTACCTCCGAGCCTCAATCTTGATATCCTTCTTCTTATCCTCTCTAATAACTTCCATGTCCCGAGTATTCATTTCAGAGGGGGTCTTTCCCCGATTGACCACAATATAAGCGATATCCCTTCTCTTTCAGCCAGGCAACATTGGCTTCTTCGGCTATCCCGGCATCCATGACAATGGTAGGACCGTTTTCTGGTGTCAAGTGAGACTCCATCTCACTGATTATCTCCTGAAAAGTATGCGCTTCATACTGATTCCCCGGATATAGCTTGCTATACTTAGCAAATCCATCACCATCGACAATCAGTCCCATAGTGGCCAGATTACAATCAGACCTTTTCTCTTTCGACCTACCGTAGGCTGCACTTGGGTTCCTGGAGCATTGTCCCTCAAAGTAGGTGTTGGTTAAATCGTATAGTACGATACTCTCATCCAGATTAAATAACTCTTTTTCTCGATGGCTCAAATGTTGCTCCAACGCCTCCTTACACCTATACAAGACATCCGCACCCCGGTAGTAAGACTGTAAGGAACGCCCCTTAGGAAGGTCACATAACTCATAGAGAGCCGATTCTTCTTCGGCCCATCTCTCGTTTCGCCGCTCGCTCCCCGGCTCAATGAGCCGAGAGACCACCAGAGCCTCTAAAAGAGGGAGAGTTCCCGAAGGGACACCATTATTCTTGAGAACTTGATTAAATCCAAGCTCTTGCCAAACCCGGTGGCAAACATACTCAGGACCCAAAGATCGTAGTTTGCTGACCGCTAAGCTCTTGGTATTAACTTTCTGGTAGTCTTCTTCGGTAGCCTGTCTGTTTATCTCTTGGGCTCGTTTAGTGAAAATCTGATCGGCAGCTTTTCGAGCATGACGCTCAATTTGTGGGTTGATCTCAAAGAGGCTCTGATTACCTGTAAGAATGTCCTCGATTCTTCGTGCCAAAGCTTTATATTGCGAGCGATCAATCTGGAGATTACCGAGATTAAGGACTAAGCGTTGTCGTGGTCCTTTCTCGGTACGGATGCTTTCAACGAGATTGAGGTATGTGTATTGCTTTTTCGTGATACCATTTGTTTTTCTTATTTGTCGAATAAACATACCTATAGTGTAACAAAAGTCGAAAAAATTGGCAATAGGCAATAGACGCTGTGTATCACTACATTGTAAAAATGACGGATGTTGGGAATGTAGATAATTATCCTAAAACAAGTTGGCAGACAGGGCATCGTTGAAAAGTACGGATAATGGGTGTTTTAAGGTGAATTTTGGCGAAGTTGGGTTAAGGCCCAGGGCGGTTTATAATGAGCCCAAGAAACAAGACGTTAAATGATGGAGGTTTTAGGCATTCTCCAAAAAATCTATAATAAAGAAACGGAGGAACAGATGGGAAGAAGAAGTTACGACAAGAACTTCAAAGCAAAAGTAGCTTTGGAGGCATTACGCGAGGAGAGTACTCAGCAGGAGCTGGGCAGGAAATACAATATACATCCTAGTCAACTGGCACAGTGAAAAAAGCAACTGCTTGACGGAGCTGCCGATCTCCAATACTGGCGCGATGGGCTCGATAAGCCAAGACGGTTGAAAACCTATGAATCTATATTGAGGGCACCTCTAAAAACCCCCGTTTAGTTCTTGACTCGATCTTTTCTGCCGCTACGGCGTTGCCAAAATGCTCATGTAGCCCAGCTACACTCCGCTTTCGTCGCCTTGTATCGACAAAAAATCTCTTCGTCAATTTCCTAAAGCTGATTTTTAGAGGTGCCCTTGAGAAACATAGGGCGCCTCACAGAAAAATATCCTCGTGCGGCTCGCCTTTCCCATATTGAAGTCGAACCTGGAGAGAAAGATAAGCGCACTTGCAAGATCAAAGCAGCATCCATCAAATGGACCAAGAAAGAAAAGAAAGAAACAGAGGCACAAAAGAAGCAGGGAACCTACCTCTTGAGAGCCAATCGAAAAGATTGGACAGACAAGAAGATATGGGAAACCTATATTATGCTTGGTCGCATCGAGAAATCATTTAGAGATATGAAATCCCATCTTGGTTTCAGACCGAATTTTCATCAATCCAAGGACCGGGTTGAATCCCATATGTTTATATCCGTTCTGGCCTATCACCTGATGCATTCCATAGAGTGGAAACTTCGATTAAATGGGGACAATCGGAACTGGGATAGCATTAAATCAATTCTAAAAACGCATTGCAGAATGACATTGGAGTATATCGTAAGCGAAAACGGAGAACTGCTAAAGAATTCCATGAGAACGAACTCACGCCCGGAGAAGTCGCATCTGGATATTTATAGAAAACTTTAGTCTATCGGGGAAGGACCTTGACCGGCAATTAATGAAATACAAAATCAGTGGTGATAATCGAAAAAGCTAACTGTCGGCGGAGAAAGGAGATAAGGTTGTTGCATGGTGAACTTGGATTAAGGTGAATTTTGGCGAAGTTGGGCTAAAGCTGTTTTTTTAGGTTCCCTGAAGAGCAAAGTCCGTCCCGAAGGGCCGTTCCTGGATATTGTTGTGGAATAAGAGGGGGCAAGGCTAGAATCTAATCGATAGATTTACCGAAAAAATATTTCGTTCTTTCTCTACATTGGTATAAGTGTTGAGTTTCACGCCCAAACGGCGGCACTCTTCTTCCAGACAATTGAGATAATGGAGACCGATTTCATTCTCTTCACTACCGAGATCTTTGTAGAAGCCCGCAATGCTTCTGGGTTTTGGTTTTGTTCCGCTATTACCCAATAATTTCAATACTGATCCGGATTCGCTAATCCGATTAGCGACTACGAGATTCAACGTGCTTGGCACATTATGTTCGGAATCTATTCCCTTAATGCGCCAGATAAGGGAGGCAGTTTCATTTTTGTCCCGTAGACTCTTAAACAACCTATCTCTGTCCTTGCTATTCCTCATGAAGTGCTCTAATTCTATCTGCCCCTTAAGATAGTTGGTTGTTGCTTTCAAAATCAAAGCCTTTTCAACAGCCAAGGCAAGTTCCATGACCAACAGACTCAAGTAATCAGTTATATCCGATTTTGACAAATACTCCCAGAGGACATCATTGATTGTTGCTACTGCCTTTTGGCAGTTAGGGGTATTCCATGCTTTCATCATCAAAGGCCATATCTTGGAATTGAGACAGTCAAGATGGTTCTTCGCCTTGAGTAGTAGCAGTTTCCTGTTTTCCTTGCTGAGGTCATGTCGCTTTGCTTCAGGGCTATTGAAACAATGTGTCAGCAGTTGCCTCATCGCAGAATTGGCAAGTGATACCTCGTCTGGAGAATGCTTGTGTTTTATGTAGAAGTTTGTTGCAATATTGTCGCTAGTAAGCATTTTTGATGGGTTATCTCGATTCCATTGGTTGATTAAATTAGTTCTATTCAATTTATCAGCTATCGTAGATGCGTAACTGTACTGCAAAATTCCATATGAAATTAATTTAGAAAGATCAATTATTTCTGCTCGCTTTGAGTTAAAGTCGGTACGAGTTACTTCAATCTGTGATATATATCCGGAGGCAAGCATTCTTTTCAGGACGACGGCAGAGAAGGCCTTGAATGATAGGTGATTAGAATTTCTAGTGGCGCGGGTCTTTTTTGTCTCTATTAAGGATTCATGTTGACTGAAGAAGAATTCACCCTGGGACGTTGGGCGTATTGTCAATGGTAGCTTGATCTGAGAAGAATTTTGCGACATAATTAAGTATTGGAGTTATTCAATAGTTGAATTCCTGGGCGTTTTTTCGCTCTAAAACTCTTGTGGACGGCTACCGCATTCTTTTTCTCATTAAACACAACGCCCCCATCCCAGTATTCTACTGCGGCAAAAAGAGCATTTCCTCCATCATCTTCTGTACTGTTCTTGGTCCTATAGGTGAAATACTGTTCTAATTCTTCGTAATCCTGTGATTCAATGCATTGATTTCTACGATGATTAAACTCATTCCATTCATCTATCTCTTGAAAGCCATTCCCGTCATCTTCCACAATAACCCTAGCATAATTTATGCTGAAAGTGGCCCAGACGCGTACGTTTTTCGATGGGTCTTTTTTATTCCCATGCTTCATTGCATTCTTTATTAATTCAGAAATCTGTTGCTCAAGGAGATTGATTTCTTTTATCTTTGTCGGGGCTTTCTGGACAACCAAGAGGGAAAAAAACCGAACCTGTCGAAAATCGCTTGGGAATTCCTTGAACCACATCCCGGTCTTGTCAAAGTACTCATGGTTACTATCTACAATTATCTTTTTATCCGTCATTCTATTCTTTCCTGCTATTGTGAATTAGTTGATTGATCGCATCAGTTATATTGTCAACGATGGGGAGGAAATCCATTAGCTTGGTGAGTTTGATAACTTTTGCAACAGAGCCATGAACATTCGATATTTTGAGCCGAAGTCCCTCTTTTTTAGTCTGGGTAAATATCTGAATCAATGCACCGATACCACTGGAGTCGATATAACTGACATCCTCTAGGTTAAGAATGAACTTCCTGACATCCATACGTATCATTTTCTTAACCATTTCCTTAAGCTCGTGGACATTGTAAAGGTCCATATCACTTTTCACGTCGATAACGACAATGTCTCGGTATTTCCTAGTTTCTACTTCCATGTTCGATTAGTATTTCTAGTAGATGAAGGGGAATTTGTCAAGGAGTGATATAGAAACTCACAAAAAAAAACAAGTTTCCCCTTCAGGTTTATTTAGCTTGCCCAGAGTGCGATGAGAGCCTTTCTCGCCATGCCCATTCTAAAATCAATCGTCGAGGCTCAAAAAATCCGAAACATGGTCAATCGGCTGATTATAATGGAAAAACAAGTTATACTCTTTCCGGGGACACTATTACTCTCTATCAATTGCATCTGTTTTACCTAATGGGGCACAATACATACCCATTAAATCTTGGTCACTGAAGGGAACAGCATGAGTACACCATTGCGGGCAGTCGATATAATTGCCGATAAGAGGGATGGCAAGGCTCTTAGCGAAGAGCAGATTACATCATTTATCTCTGGATACACGCGAGGGAATATTCCCGATTATCAGGCGGCGGCTTGGTGCATGGCCGTGTTTCTCAGGGGTATGACACCCCAGGAGACAGGCTATCTTACAAGGGCAATGATAGATTCCGGGGATGTCATCAATCTTCTGCCTAGTCAGAACCCTTTTGTAGATAAGCATTCGACAGGAGGGGTTGGAGATAAGATATCCCTGATTCTGGCACCTATTGCAGCGGCATGCGGAGCCAAAGTGCCGATGATGAGCGGTCGGGCACTCGGGCACACCGGCGGGACTCTGGACAAACTCGAATCCATTCCAGGCTATACGACGGCAATGTCTCCTCAGTACTTCGCCGAAGGAGTTGAGAGTATAGGATATGCCATGACTGGGCAGAGCGATACCTGTGTTCCGGCAGATAGAAAACTCTATGCCCTAAGAGATGTTATCTCAACAGTCGAATCCATTCCCCTGATTACAGGAAGTATCCTTTCAAAGAAATTCGCCGAAGGAGCGGATACCCTCGTAATGGATGTGAAATGCGGTGCCGGTGCCTTCATGAAAACTATAGAGGATGCCCGAGAACTGGCCAAATCCCTGGTTCTCACGGGGAAGAGTCTCGGCCGGCGAGTCATCGCCGTCATCACCGACATGTCAGAACCCCTAGGCCGTAAAATCGGCAATTTTCTGGAAGTGGAGGAAGCCATAGACTGCCTCAAAGGACAGGGTCCTGAAGATGTGATGGAAATAACCTATAGACTCACCGCCTGGCTCTTAGTTGCCGCCGGCGTGGAAAACGATATTACGGCGGCAGAACACCGTTGCCGAAGGGCGGTCGCCGATGAATCGGCGATGAGAAAATTCAGGGAGAGTGCAAAATTCCAGGGTGGAGATTTGAAAAAACTGGATGCCATGGTAGGATCGGCCCGGGCGAGGTATTCCAAGGAAGTTGTGTCTCGCAAATCAGGATATCTAGCGGGCATAGATGCTTATGCCGTCGGATTGGCCGGAGTGGCTCTAGGGATAGGTCGAAACACGGTTGCCGACACGGTAGAGGCATTGGCGGGCATTGAAATTCTGAAAAAAACGGGTGAGCCTGTTTCCGTTGGAGACTCCGTGATGCGGCTATGGGCAGAAGAAACCGGGCGGCTTGAAGCCGGTGAAGCTTGGCTTGAGGGTGCAATACGCATAGAATTGAAACCTTCCACATTTCCAAGGCATCTTATTCTTGAGGAGATCAGTGATTGACTAAATGGATAAAGCCCCCGGTTGATACCGAAAAAGTACGAACCATAGCAGACACCCATGGTCTGGATCTCCTTACGGCCTCAATACTGACACGCAGAGGGGTGATGGATCCGGAACAGGTGGCCTATTTCATTGAACGCGATGAACGGTTCCTTCATAATCCCATGCTCTTTCCTCAGATGGAACAGGCGGTTGAGCGTGTATTACATGCTGCGGAGGAAGGGGAAAAGGTGCTGGTTTGCGGGGACAAGGATGCCGATGGTATTACCGCCACCGTACTGATGGTTGAGGCCTTGCAGTCTTTAGGGATAGAACCCCACTGGCGTGTTCCTGTGGGAGAAGAGGACTATGGCTTGAACAGCCAGGTTCTGAAGGCCAAAGAAACGGAAAACATCACTCTCGTTATTGCTGTCGATTGTGGGATCACTAATTTCGATGAAGTCGAATTGGCGAATAGGCTTGGAATGGATGTCTTGATCTTCGATCATCATCTGCCTCGGGAAGGAAGTATTCCCCCCGCATATGCTGTAATCAACCCAAAACTGCCGGGAAGTTATCCCTTTGAGGGTCTCTGTGCCGCCACATTGGCTTCAAAATTCCAATGGGCACTCTGTCTGACCAGCACAGATTTGTGGTGCGAAGAATTCTGTCTTGTTCTCGCAAAGGCATCTCCATCGGGTCCGGACATCACTCTTGAAGTTCTGCGTATGCGCAATCTACTGGAAAGTCAATACATAACCCTATCTACCGAGGATGGCGAAGCCGGGCGGGAAGAATTTCTCCGAGTTTCCGAGGGACTGCCATTGTTGGTATATGGACAATCCAAGCAAGCGGCATTGATTTCAAGATTCTTCAATAATGCCGAAGTTCATGTCGTCGATATAGAACAGCAAGTCGTGTCCATGTTCCCCGCCCTCAAAGGAGCCTCAATCGAAGACCTTCAAGCCCTAAGCCGGTTAACGCGGTATTTCTCCAATAAAAGGGGTAGCATCACCACCTTAAAGAACTTGGTTGTAACCTTCTATATGAGGCACTTTTCTTCCTCATTCAGTCTGTGGCGAAGAGGCTTGGATATTGCCGCCATAGGCACTTTGGCCGACCTTATGCCGTTAATGGATGAAAATCGCATTCTCGTTAATCTTGGGATTGACCGGATTAATGGGACTGATGGATTAAAGGATCGGAGAATTGCTTTGCGCGAACTTTTAATCCGCCAGAAATTACAGGAAGGACGTGTCGATACAGTGGAAATGGCCTGGAAGATTTGTCCTCTTGTGAACGCTTCTGGTAGGATGGGCCAAGCCGATTTGGGGGTGGAATTACTGCTTTCCCACGATGAATCACGGATAACCGCATTGGCAGATAGACTGGTGAGTCTCAACAAGCAAAGGAGGTCTTTAGGAGAGCAGTCATGGAACAGAATTCGCCCAGCGGCCTATGAATCCATGAAGACTCTAAATAACCAGATGACCATTGTCAGAGACGACGAGGCTCCTCGGGGCATCACCGGGATTCTGGCCTCCCGGCTTCTTCAGACACTCAATGTCCCCTCAGTAGTGATCGTCCGTTGCAAAGAAGGGGCCTCGGGTTCAATCCGCTGTGACTCGAGGATGAATGCCGTTTCCTGGCTAGAGGCAATGTCCCCATTATTAAATGACTATGGTGGGCACGTTCAGGCAGGGGGCTTCCGGTTGGACTATGAAAACATTGAACCTCTTATAGAGGAATGCCGCAAATGGCTGTCAGCTAGATCAAAACTGCTCGCTCCCAAAGAGCCCATATTGATTGATGCCGAACTATCTCACATTGAGATCAATAAACTCGGCCCGAAAGGGTTGATAGGACTGATTGAGCGCTTTGAGCCCTATGGACAAGGATTTAGGCCGCTTGTCTTTTTAACCCGTTCTGTCCCAATCCATAACGCCGAGCTTGTGGGCAAAACAGGAAAAAGTCTCAAACTCACCGTGTCACTGGGCTCGTCAAAATGGCCTGCTCTCTGGTGGGATGGGGCGGACCGTTACGGCAAAGATATCCGCAACAATGAGGAAGTCGATTTGGTTTATCATATTGACAGAGATCGATGGCGCGGCGAAGATGCCCGCAGAGTGACAATCCTGGAGGCAATTCGTTGCGGAGAATAAGTTTGATTCTGTGGCTCTTCCTGAGTGCAGGCATTGTCTGGGGCGTAAATTCTCCGCTGTTTAATGCCCCAGATAATGCAAAACCGGGAGATGTCATACAGACATCAATCCAAGGCATATTTCTTGAAGATATGTCGGTTTCATTGAGGAATAATCGCGACATTGCCGTAAGCAGATCAGAAGGCTTTGTATGGAAGACTCCCGATGGAACAATGAATAATGTTGCCTTGTTAGGCCTTCCATCTGACTTGCCGCCGGGGGAATATACCTTGACCGTACAGGCCAGTGAAGGCACTAGCGACTGGCATTTGCAGAAAGTTGTCATAGTTAATGAGCACAACTATCCTGCAAACACCATTCAACTCAGTGATAAAATGACAAGCCTGTACAATGACAATTCAGAGAAAAAAAAGGAAGAATCCCAGGTTTTATGGGCGATTTTAAATCAATCCAATCCTGATGCCCTGTATTTCTTCGGGTCATTCATACAACCCCTAACCGAAGGTGAGATAACATCGGACTTTGGGGAGAGACGCATTCTCCGACAACTCAACAAGGCAGAGACATCGACGATTCATAATGGACAAGATCTCTGGAACAAAGAGGGGACACCCATCCTCTCCGTCGGGAAAGGACGTGTTGTGCTCGCGAGAAAACGAATTCTCACGGGGAATTCCGTCATCATCGAGCATCTACCAGGTGTGTATACCCTTTATTACCATCTGCATTCGATATCCATTAGCGAAGGAATGATGGTAGCCCAAGGGTCTGAAATTGGCAAACTGGGTAAAACAGGGTTTTCCACGGGAGAACATCTCCATTGGGAATTGAGAATCGGGGGTATACCGGTTGACCCCACTCAGTTCTTTGATCGACCGCTCCTTGACACAAATTCCATTGACCGGTAAGTTGGATAAGCATTGAAGATTCAGAATTCTCATGCAAAGGGGGTGATAGATAATCGCTTTTATAAGAGTAAATGAGGATGAACCTTTGGAAAAAGCCATCAAGCGGTTTAAGCGCTTGGTTGAGAAGGAAGGCATCATCAGGGAATATAAGCGGCGGGAATACTTCGAGAAACCGTCTACAATCAGAAATCGAAAAAAGAAGGCTTTAACGCGAAAGCAACTGAAGAAAGATCTAAAAACGCAAAGGCATAGCAAAGCTTAGTTCTAAAGCTTTTAAACCCGTACTGTGATCAGGCGGGTTTTCTTATGCCTTTTGTTTATGCATGATGAGGGGAAGTGGCGACTCCCCTTTTTTGCATCCAGAAATATATGTAATTGGTTTTAATTATAGCGTAGAACGATTGACGAAATTTGGCTAAAACGGAGATGGGTATTTGAATGTAACAGGCTATGTTGCCTGTTTATATGGAAAGATCCAATAAGTAAGGACTTAAAATGAGCGATGACTACTCATCCCTAGGATTCGAGACGGTATCTGTTGATGATCTTACCGAATATCGGGCGAAGGGTCTTCACTTAAGACATGTGCGGACAGGAGCGGAAGTTTACAAGGTGCATGCCGAAGATGATGAGAACCTTTTTGCGTTTTCTTTTAGTACACCGCCTCATGATCATACCGGAACACCGCATATCCTTGAACACGCCGTGCTGTGCGGTTCCCGGCAATACCCCTTGAAAGACCCTTTTCTCGTTCTTCTGAAAGGGAGTACACATACCTTCCTTAACGCCATGACCTATCCCGATAAGACGGTATATCCGGCCGCCAGCATGGTTAAAGCCGATTTCATTAACCTTTTTCGTGTTTATGGGGATGCGGTTTTCTTTCCAAATTTGAAAAAAGAAGCCTTTGAACAGGAAGGCCACCGATTAGAACTTGTCGACGGTGATTCTCTGGTCCGTTCGGGTATAGTTCTGAACGAAATGAAGGGAAACTACTCCTCCCCTGAGGCTGTCGCAGGAGATTGGGCCATGCGGTCATTATTCCCCGACACTCCATATAGATGGGACTCAGGGGGAGACCCTCAGTGCATCCCTGAACTGAGCTATGAATCGCTTAAGAAGTTTCATGAAACCTACTATCATCCATCCAATGTGCGGATATTCCTCTATGGAAACCATAGCCTAATAGAAGTGTTGACAATATTGGATTCAGAATTCTTAGCTGGTTTCACCTCTCAAGACATTTCATCGCAAATACCACTTCAAAAGCCATGGCTTGCACCACGACAAATGACCGCATACTGGCCAAGTGTCCCCGGACAAAGTGTCAAGAATAAATCCATAATAAGCATCAATTGGTTGTGGGGAGATAGCTCCGATTCACGGCAGGTTCTTGAGGCTCGGATTTTGTCAAACATACTGCTTGGACATAGTGGGGCAGTCCTTCATAAGGCAGTTGTCGAGAGCGGCCTTGGTGAGGATATCTCTCAGATCAGTGGGTTGGAATCCCATCTCCGACAAATGGTGTTTACAATTGCCCTTCGGGGGACTGATCCCGATAAAACGGCTGATTTTGAAGAGCTTATCACCAATACGCTAAGAGATTCAGTCAAAGGCTTGAATCCTGAACTAATCGAAGGAGCATTGCGCAATGTCGAATTTCACGCTAGGGAAATACGCGGTGGAACACCCTTCGGGTTGAGGTTAATGGAGCGTGGTCTTAGGAGCTGGATGCATGGTGGAACACCATTGGAAGGCATCATCTTTGATGAGCCGATGAAGAATCTTCGTCACCGCCTGAAAGAAGGATATTTTGAAAATCTCATCGGCCAAAATCTTTTGGACAATCCTCACAGATGCACTCTTCTCACCAGCCCCGACTCCGGGCTAGGCGAACGCCGAGACAAGGAGGAAGAAGTCCGTCTCAAGAAGATTCAAAGTCAAATGAAGCCAGAAGATTTGCAAATGCTCAGAGACTCAAATAAAAGGTTGGCAAGGTATCAAGAGGAGGCAGATAGCCCTGAGGCACTTTCCCGAATCCCATTTCTTTTGCCGGAGGATCTCCCGCGGGAAGTGGTGAAGATCCCCCTGGATTGCGGCAGGAGTGGGGAGATTGACTGGTATTGCCATGATACTTTTACAAACGGAGTTTCTTATCTGGGATTGGTGTTTGATCTCAGGGAACTCGAGGCCGAACTTCAACCCTGGATGCCATTGTTTGGGAGAACACTTACCGACATAGGACTCCTAGGGCTGTCTTATGAGGATTTGGCGATTCAATTAGCACTGAAGACCGGTGGTCTCGGCTGCTCTCTGGAAGCATTGCCCCTCCATCAAAACGTCGGCACTGGCATGAGCTGCCATTTGATCATTCACCTTAAGGCTCTTTCCGATCAATGGGACGATGCGCTTGAGATCATCTTGCGACTTCTCCAATCGGTCGATTTCAGTAACGAGAAGCGGATAGACAATCTTATCATGGAGCTTCGAAACGATTATCGCTCGGCCATTATTCCCTCTGGTAGCATGTTCGCATCTCTTCGGGCATCGGCTAAACACTCGATGGCCGCCTCCTGGGAAGACCGCTGGCATGGAATTGGGCAGTTGCACTTCCTCCAGGCCCTCGCCGAGAATAAGAATAGGGTAGAGCTGGCCGTCGAGGCACTTAAAAAAATATACAATAGAGTTCTCCGTCAAGATAATCTCGCCATTGTGGTTACGACTGACAGAGGTAAATCTCCATCAATATTGGAGAATTCGCTTGAAATGACCAAGAATATTTCAAAAGAGAATCTCCTTTCTAAAAAAAGTTCTTCTTCGTTCCCCGATCCACAACTTTTTCGCCATACAACCATGGGCGAGTCTCTCTCCACTGCCTCAGCGGTTTCATTTTCCGCACTCAGCCTTCCTGCTCCGATTATTGGTTCGGCTGAACACGCAAGAGCATCGCTTCTTTCCCATCTACTGAGAACAGGGTATCTTTGGGAAAAAATACGCATGAAAGGCGGTGCCTATGGGGCGCATGCCTCAATATCGAATCTTGAGGGAACCTTCAACTTTACAACTTATAGGGATCCTTTAATCGCTGAGAGTCTCGATGCCTTCCAAGATTCACTGAAATGGGGGTCTGATCTCGATAAAGACACGCTAAAGATAGCCATCATCGGTGCTGTGGGCAAGGAACTCAGGCCGCTAGGGCCTGGGCAGAGAGGAATGCTTGCTTTCAGGCGAAAACTCTGTGGCATTGATGATGTCATGCGGCAGATGAAACGGGATACACAACTGTCGGCCACCACGGCACACATAAAAGCTACGGCGGAAGACCTTCTTGGTAAGTGGGATAGGCGGTCCATTACAGTAATTGCGGGAGAAAAGGATTTAACCCTAGCCAGTCAAACTCATCCAGAGCTTAATGAATCCAGACTAGTACTGCATCTCGCGTAAAGACTCGCTTCCAGGCAAAGCGGAAAAGGTTCATAAACCGGAGTCTACTATTTGCATGTGAGGATTCAATGCTCTTTTTCCCTGTCTGCGCCTGCGCCTTGTGCACGCAGACAGGTGCGTACACGCCTTCCTTCGGCAGACAGTACACACACGTACACGCCACAGGTAGGCCAACGTTGCATGGCGGGCTAAGGGCGCATTCTGACACAGCCCCAGGCAGGCACGCCGCATGTGTGCGAAATTTAAAGCGAGATACAGTACGAATCTCACCTTCCTGACCGTGATGCCTATGGGGACGGATGATTAATGGAATGGGGTAGCCCGAGTTTATTGAACAATCGTCGTCTCAGTAAGAGACCTGGATATGATGCTGTCAATGTGATAACCCCATAAAGTACCCAGAAGGCATAGGCATCTTGGATAGATAAGCCACTTATCTTTAAGAAAATTGCCAGTAGAAGTCCGGCAAGATTGATTGTCCATAGGCATGCGATGACCACCTCCTGGTGTTTCATTTTCGATTTCCAGACGGGAATTAGGCATAATAGCAAAGTTGGGAAAGCTGGCAGGATATTGATATTGTCGTAGCCAACGAAATGATCGGTGAATACACTGAAGAAGCCGATAACAGCTCCCGGAATTCCTATGAACAAAACGATGAGAGATTGGACAACTCTCCAGATCCCCCTCCAACGAATGCTACTGGCGGCAATAACCCAGATAATGGCCATAAGGACACTCAATGCTAAGAATAGGGGCCAAATTACTCTCGGAGTCTCCGGCATGGTAGGCCGGGTAGCCAGTTTCACTATTTGTTCTTCACCGACGAGTATTCTTTGCTTGCCGTCTCGTCCGGTGTATTCAAGGTTAGAGGCAGTTTTTGCCAGCTCGTTTGGCAGGAACATCAAATCCCAACCGCTTATTGGCTTGTCTGTAAATGGTCCCAGAAGATAATGAAGCATTATTTCGGCGGACAGGGATTGGTATGAACCGATTCTCGCATACTGCCTGAATGTCTTATCGGGGATGAGATGGGTTTGGGCCTTGAGTTGCCCATCAGTAACCTGATCAAGAATGTCACGAATGATAGTCGAGCAGTTATTGATGAAGTAATTGTAGGTGTAGCTCCTGTTTTCCGGTAGAATCCACCATTTAAGGATGGAGTCGAGTTCCTCAAGCTCTTCGTCGCCGAGATTGAGAGCATACTGAGATACGTCCATATTCTCTTCTAGGTAATGATTGAGGAAAGTATCAGGAGGAGTGACGGCACTTAAGTACTTCATCTGTCCCTGTAAGAAGTCTCGGTAGAAATTTTCGGACAAAAAGGAAAAATTGCCAAAATCATAAACAAGGTCTTCACCGGAATCCGCATTCTTTATAGCGATACCTATATGTCCCCAATAAGCAAATAGCTGATCGCCGGGGCCAATGATAATGAGTTTAGCACTCAAGCTACCAGTGAATGCAAAGGCCGCAACTGATATAAGCATCATCGAGACAAGTAGGGGACGTTGGAATCCAGAGCAATTCTTCATCAAAAACCTATAAAAAACACAGGCAAAACACAATTTGGATCCTCTATTTCGGGGCGAATAAAGCATGACTCCCAAATATAATGTAAAAATCCAATTAAAAAAAGGGGGATGCAATGGCTGAAAACGAAATTTTCGTTATTGCTTCTAAGGTAAAGGCTTACATCAAAACAAGTGCCGATATGAAATGTTCTGCCGCTGTCATCAATGTTTTGTCGGAACGCGTGAAAGAGATGTGTGATAAAGCCGTGGAAAAAGCAAAAGCCGGAAAGAAGAAGACGGTTCAAGAAAGGGACTTTTAGCCCTTGAGCAACCTAATCACCCGGAACCACAACAGTTCTGGGTGATTGGGCTTCTTATTCCCAATTCAGGGAAATTTTTATCTTCGTTAGCTCAATTTCTTTTTGGACTCCTTCCGGTATATCCATCTCTATCAGTCTATCAAGAATCTTTTCCCGTTCCTCATTTTTCCCCGCATCTCTGAATGCGTAATTCAAGGCATACAAAGTGCGGTAGTCATGCGGACAGAGGCGCATGGATTGTTGAAGTAGCAACAGCCCCTCTTCGTGTCGGCCTTCCAAATCGCAAAGAATCCCCAAGTTCCGGAGTGAGGAAGGGTTTTCCGGCATGATTTCGATGGACTTTGACAGGCTACTACGCGCCTGGTCCAATTCTCCAGTCCGAAACTGGGCACAGCCTAGTGCCTCCCAGGCATAGGGGTTTGTCTTGTCTTTCTTTATGTAATACTTGAGGGCCTTAATAGCTTTGAGGTTTTCTCCTGTTTCTGTATAGGCGATGCCAATGTCACATATTGCCCTTAGGTCATTTGGATCCTCGGAAATGATTTCAGATAGTATAGTCTTTGCCGACTGAAAGGCTCCTTCACGCATGAGGTGCTCCGCCTGTTCAAGGGTGGACATGAATCAATCCTCCTAAGGCGTTTATCGGACGATCTGGCGGCCATCTAAGAAATTTCGATGACAATCAGAAGAATTGGGGTACACTCTACTATAGTGTGACAAATGGAATATCTTGTCCACCAAATTCTTTATTCAGGCATTCCTGATGAACAGTTTCCAGAAACCCGCAACTTGAATAACATCCTCTAGTCCTTAAAAAACAGCTTTTTAGAATCCAAAAAGTCACCAAAATCAAAAAATCTTCACTCCCTTCTTCTTTAGTACTCCATTTCACTTTATACTTCGTTCCCATGTGTCGTTGCCTGACTGGGGCTGTGTTTAGAATGCGCCTTTGGCCCGCATGCGGCGTGTTGTAGCCAGGCCTGCCTGTTGCAGACAGGTGCAACGCACAGGCAGGCGCAGACAGGGAAAAAATGGTTTTAAATTTTCATGAAAATAGTATGCTTCGGTGCAACCTTTTCCGCATTGCCTGGAAACGAATCTTTATGAGAGATAGGGCACTGGCTTGGAAACTCTTTTCGCTTCTTCAAGGCATTCTTTGGCGGTTTCTCGTACAATGCTTACGGTGTCCCACAGTAATGGCGGCAGAAGATCGAGGGCCTCCCCCGGATTTATTCGGGAGAGTGCCTTAGCCGCCGAGATTCGGATATCGGCGTTCTGGGAGGTTAGTGCATTGGCAATCCGGGGTGACCATTCTGCCCAGTTGCCCTGTTTTACAATTTCAAACAGAAGGACAGAAGAAATGTCATTGTCGGGCGGAGGAAAGGCCATCTCCATCGCTCTTCTAAATCCTGTATTCTTGATGGGAAGCTGACTACGTATTGCGTCCCGGTTGGTTTCTATCTGGCTATGGGTGTCCCAGAAGAGCTTTTTTACCGAGGTAATATCGAAAATTTCAGACTTGACCGACTCTGCTGGAGATGGATGGATCGCAAGTATACGTCGATCAATATCCTCGCTTTTGGCCATCTTGGAAAGTCCCAATGCTACATCTTTGCTTGCGGTCGGAATCGGTGAAGCTTGTTCGACGATGCCGAGTTCGGAACAACGCTTAAGTATCTTTAGAGATTTTGGTTCTCCAGTGCGAAGTAGCCGCCTAAGCGTTCCCCATTTGTATAGACAACGGGCGGCGTAGAATGCCGATTCCTTTGATGACGAAAATAAGAACTCTATTGCGTATTCCTCATCACTGTACGATGTTCCTTCTAGGGAAGCGAGAATAAGCATCCGAGATAGATTTGGCATTCCTTGGAATTCCATTGAATAAAGGTCGGCGAAGGATGAGGTAAGCCGTTCTCCCGCGGCTTTCCTCACCCTTCTATCAGGGTCTTCGCGTATCATTTTGATGAGATGATTGTAGAAACGGGTTCTATCTTTATCAGTGGCACTCAACCTGACTGTGTCGCAACGAATTAATGCTGACGAGTCCCCCAGCCCCTTTAATAGGATAGGATCGTATCCCTCAGAACTTACGTGAAGTATAATACGTGCAACCCTTCTAACGGCGACATTAGATGCCTGGGCCAGTTGGCGCAGTTCATCTACAGGGGTTTTAACGGATCGGGTGAGTTTATTTACCCTATGCGTCTTTGGTGTATCGCCGAGTAAGGATTCAATTTGAATGAAAGTGGTTTCTGTTTCTTTAGATCGACCGAGATTCATACTAAAAAAAGTTTGCTACTGCATTTATAATATAATGGCATGCTATCTATTATACCTCCATATAGCATCAAAACATCGATTCAAGTTGTCTTTCTAAACTAAAATTCACCTCTTGTCGATATCAGGTGGAAATTAATTGACAAAAGTCATTATGTTAAACCATAATTAAACCATGAGGAAGTTACCAGTACTACCTGGAGTATGGTGGGTCGATATTCCGGAGGAGGATTTATCCATCCTCTGCGGAACTCCAATGGATGTCACGAAACATCTCATGAAACTTGGTTTTATCAAGGAAATCGAGAAAAACGGCGTTAATTATCATACTGGGCCCAATGCCATATTGCTGTCAGATGTCCAGGTGCAAAATGGGTATTTCTGGAATCTAGCAGAGTTCCCTCTCCTCCACATGATGTACAGGCAAGGAATGGCATTGCCGGGTCATCCCGGATTCAAGAAGAAGAAACCGCTATTTATAGGCCTTCCTGAAATTATAAGTGGTATAAGCAACTATGTAAGACGAGGTTTGTACGGATTGTTTTCCAAGGATGAAATGAGGAAGTGCGGAGTCTCCGACAATGACATTGAGGATTTATGGAATTTGAAACAATGCTTTGCCGGAGGCAAGATTAAAAGAATTGAAGAATTGATTGATATTGCACCATTGAATCAAACGGGTGGAAGAATCACGAAAAACCTTTCAATCGAACGCCTCGAAGTAAATCGTTATCGACTAATCGCCTCTAACGACATGGTTGAGATTGACATGAATCTCCCTGAGCAAAAAAAACTATATCCTTCTTATGGTCTAAAACATTCTACTATAGATCCTATGGGGTTCTCCGTTGTCCACATTGGAGAGGGGAATGGATGGGATCCGGGACGTCCTTGTCTTGGAAGTCTTATTACTTATAAAGGAAGAAAATATCTCATTGATGCCGGCCCTCATGTTCTTTTTTCGATTACGCATCTCGGCATGAGTATCAATGAAATTGACGCTGTGTTCTTGTCCCATATTCATGACGATCATTTTTCTGGAATTTCGGAGTTTTTGAATCGGGATAAATCCATCACTATTTATGCTGTTAAGCCGGTTATAGAAACTTTGAAATTTAAGTTTAAATCCCTTGTGAATAGCGATGGAAATATCTTAAGCCATATGGCTGATATACGTAGTCTTCCCCTTGATACTTGGACCAATATAAATGGGATGGAAATCATGCCAATGTGGTCGGCTCATCCGGTTGAGACAAGCCTTTTTTATGTTCGTAGCAAAGAAGGAAATAATTATAGAATGTATGGTCATATCGCTGACATCCTTTCTCAAGAAATAATGAATATGCATACAAGAAATGGCAAGATGAATGAATCTTTTTCTAAAAAGATTATCACTAGCTATTCATGGAAATGTGATGTAAAGAAAATTGATGTAGGCAGGGGATTTATTCATGGTTATGCAGAGGATTTTGTCAACGACTCTTCGAAAACAATTGTCTTGGCCCATACCGAAAAACAGGCAAGTAAAGAGGATAAGAAATATGGAGTGGAAGTTGATTTCGGTGATTTAGAAGTCCTTATCCCTGCTCAGATGAGTTATGAAGAGTATTTTTTTAATAATGAACTTGAACAGCACTTCCCGTTTTTATTTTCCAATGAACTAGAGCGTATGAAGGCTTGTCAAGTCGAGACTTTTGAGGCAGAAGTCAATCTTTCGGAAGTGGAGAATTTATCTAAGAATTTTTTCCTGATCATTTCCGGTTCTGTACAGAGATGCCCGGAAAAATCTTTGCCATCACTTGAATTTACCTCAGGGGGGGTGATTGGAGAAGAGGAGCACCTTTTTAACAATGAAAATATTGCACGATATGTATCACTGACCAACATCCGATGTCTGAGGATCCCCGCCGATTTTTATATTGAATTGTTGAATTCTTCTGGGTGTTTCAAAAAGCGAAAAGACTATCTTGAAATCCGACGATTTCTTCATTATTGGAGTTTCCCTGGCCAGAAAATCGCTTCTCCTCAACTAGATAGGCTAGCTGAAAAAATTGAGTATAGATATTTCAGCCAGAATAATAGTATTCGAACTGGTTATAACTCGGATGATGTGATTTATCTATTACATCACGGATCAGTCGTCAATACAAAAACAGGTCATTATCTTCTTCCTGGTGAATGGCTGAACACGAACCGAGTGTTGTCGCCAGATAAAGGACAAACTTCATCTGAGTGGAATGTTTCCCCTAGTTCGCAAATTATTATGATTCCAGGACCGCTTGTGCGTTCAATACCATCATTGAATTGGGCCTTGAGAGGGTGCGTGTCCAAGATGTAGTTTTGAATGAAATATGTGAAGGTATCATGAGGATTTTTTATGCCAATATATGAGTATCTCTGCCATGATTGTGGTAGCGAACAGGATCGTCTTATAGCCTTAAATGGGGATGTTCCCTCCTGTAATAGACATACACGGAGAAGAAGCTTCAGTACTTTCTGCTTCACCTCGGGGTTGGAGCAGGAGGGAATGGTTTCCTGTGCCCTCGCCGTCGGCAAGTGTAACTGGCTTTGAGTCATGCAGTCCTTCTATTCGATGAAAAACCCCATCAGGGACTACGATTGGGGGCATACTGACTTAATTCCCCGATTTCTCAACCTGGATTGGCCTGCCGGAAAGACTGCCGCCGAAGTTTGGATGGGGGCGCACTTGTCGGCACCTTCCATGATCAAAGTCCAGGGGCGGTGGCAAGGTATGGATGAATGGTTGCAAGGCAATAGGGAAGAAGCTTTGGGCCGTGAACTCGCGGAAAACTACGGTAGCCTTCCCTTCTTATTTAAGTTACTGGCCGCCAGTAAATCGCTGTCGATTCAGGCTCATCCAAACAAGCGAGAAGCTATGGAAGGGTTTGAGCGAGAGAATGCAGATGGCGTGCCCTTGGATTCTCCACTTCGCAATTACAGGGACCGTAATCAAAAACCTGAGATTATAATGGCCCTCAATTCGTTCACGGCTATGATAGGCTTTCTGGATCCCCGAGAGATTGCCGCAAACTTCTGGTCCTTGATAGGGGAGTGTCGTCATGATCTTGCTGACATCTTGGCCCTTCCTGTAATGCAAAGCGGTAAGACGGAGGGAATACCGGTGTTTCTGGAGAGCCTCTTGACTATGAGTAAAGGCGACCGGGATTATCTCATCTCAAAGGTTCGGCATAGTTCATGGCTTGGCGGGAGTAGCCTGCAACGAGAATGGATTCATCGCCTTGTTCGTCAATTTCCATCAGATATCGGAGTTCTTGCTCCATTGTTTCTTCATGTCCTACAGTTGCAACCTGGAGAAGCCCTCTATCAACCCCCGAAGTCGCTTCATGCCTATCTTGAAGGCTTCGGGGTTGAACTCATGGCCAACTCGGACAATGTTCTTCGAGGCGGCCTAACTTCAAAAAATATTGACGTGCCCGAACTCATCCATATCCTGAACTTCAATGCCGCTAAGCCCATTGTTCTTCGGCCTCCCGTTACTGGCGGAGATGACGCATTGGGATTTTTCCCCACTCCGGCAAAGGAATTTGCCCTTGGGGTGGGCGTGCTGAGCGGACATTCCAGGAAAGGGCTGAAAATTCAAGGTAATGAAGGCCCTATGGTGATTCTCAGCCTTGAGGGGCAACTCTATCTGGATGATGGCACCAACTCGTTGGAATTAGCGGTAGGAGAGAGTGCCTTTGTACCATATTGCGCACCCGCTGTGTCGATCAAGGGTAGCGGTCGTGCAGTTGTTGCGAAAATAGGCCGTTGAAGTTGTGGATAGACGGGGACAACTTCCCCGCAGTAGCATTGAAGGTTGCCCTAACCCTGGTGTGCGAGAGGGGGATTCCCGCCGATGTGGTGGCCGACCGCAAGATAGATGGCGTAGAGGGAGAAAACATCCGCTTTATCCAGGTCGATCATGGTTCCGGTTTAGTCGATTCTCTCATATCCGAAGGTGCTGATCCGAGTGATGTGGTGCTTACCCGCGATCTTGACCTCGCTCATAGGCTTGTGGTTAAGGGTGTCGTCGTCATGAACGATAGGGGCCGCATATGGAATAAGAGGGCCTTAATGCGGCGGTTGGAGGATTCCGGGATAATGAGAGCAATGCGTGCTGGAGGAATGGTTTCGTGGCGGGGATATGAATACAATGTCGAGGATGCCCACCTGTTTAGGATTAAACTGACTCGCCTCCTGGGAGGTGATGATGGCACTGGAATTTAGGGGCTGTGTCAGAACGCGCCTTTGGCCCGCCTGTAAACCAAATCCATCATTCTGACCCACCCCTGGATTCTGACACAGCCCCTTCTAATTTTCCTTTTAACCACGAAAAGCACGAAAGGCAAAAGGTTAGAGAGCCAGTCGTGTGATTGATGCTTTTGGGTAATGGCCATCCTTGAGGCACGAAATAAACAGCAGACTGAAGGCCTCATGCACGCATTGACCCTGTCGATTCCAATCGGGTAAAGATTCAATAAAACAAGTTCCCCTTGACATGGACCAACTATTCATTATTCAAATTGAAGAACATGGAAGAACTCCAGAATACAACTGTTCTGATTGAAGAAATCTCAGCAGGATACTGGGACAATATCTTGCAGGAATTCTATGGCCGACATTATGAGGAGCAAAAAGCGAGATATATATCCCTAATGAAGCGGTTTTCTAAGGACTTCAAGGCCTTTAAGGCTGGATTTTTCAGTGCGCCCGGGCGTATCGAGATAGGTGGCAACCACACAGACCACAATAATGGACGGGTTCTGGCGGCCGGGGTGGATTTGGACACTCTAGCGGCCGCTGCCCCTACCCCTCAAGGAATGATAACCCTACACTCTGAAGGCTATCCTGAGATCAGGGTGAGTCTCTCTGATTTGGACCCAATTAAGAAGGAGGAAGGAACCACTGAGGCGTTAGTCCGAGGGATGGCCCGGGGGTTTGTAAGCCGGGGTTACCGCATTGGGGGATTCGATGCAGCCATCACCACAAAGGTATGCATGGGGTCGGGGCTATCTTCGTCGGCCTCCTTTGAAGTGTTGATCGGCATCATCCTGAATGCGTTTTTTAACGATGGAAGAGTGGATCTCACCACCATTGCCCAGATTGGTCAATATGCAGAAAATCTGTTCTATGGGAAACCTTGTGGTTTGATGGATCAGATGGCCTGCGCTCATGCTGGTTTGCTGGCCATTGACTTCGAGAATCCTTCAATCCCAAAACTAGACCGCCTTTCCCCGCGATTAGAGCCTCTGGGGTATCAAATCATGGTTGTAAACACCCAGGGGAGTCATTCTAAACTTTCAGAGCATTATGCGGATATTCCCCGAGAGATGAAGGCTGTAGCGGCACTTCTTCAGAAGGCTACATTGAGGGGATTGACTGTGAGTGAGCTTCTGTCCCAAGCCAAGCGGATCAGTTCTTCCGCTGGAGACCGGGCCTTTCTAAGAGCATATCACTTTGTGAAGGAGAATGAGCGGGTGGCAAAGCAATTTCATGCCTTAAGAAGAGGGTGTATCCGTGAGTTTATCAACCTCGTGAATGAATCGGGCCGAGCATCCTTCCAGTATCTTCAGAATGTTTTCCTCGGCGACACCCCATCTGATCAGAAAATATCTTTAGCAATAGCTACGGCGGAAGCCTATATGGACGGCGATGGTGCAGTACGCGTCCATGGCGGAGGCTTCGCCGGAACAGTCTTGGCCCTGGTCCCACAGGGATGCAAGGACAATCTTATAAGCGGGATGAACGAAATTTTCGGAGTGGGAGCAGTTCAAACTCTGATGATCCGCAACTTGCCTGCTGGACCGGTTACAAGGCTTCACTCTTTATAGTGACTCCAAACTTGACAGAAATTGACTCAACAAACCAAATCCCGCAGTCATTGACCATTGGGCCTCGACAAAGACCGTTATGGAATGGCACATATAGTGCTCCAAAGATTGGGGTCAGGGGACTGTGACAGAATCCAGGGAGCCCGACGGGGGCTGTGACAGAATGATGGATTTGGTTTGCAGGCAAGGCGGCCTGCCTGTGCGTGTACGCACCTGTCTGCAACAGGCAGGCGCAGACAGGCGAGAAGTTCTGAAAGCGGCGTGTACATGTTGTACATAAGTATTTCAGGTCTTTTGCCAACGCCGCAGCGGGCCAAAGGCGCATTCTGACACAGCCCAAAATAATGTTTTCACAGAAAATCAGGGGTATTGAACTTTTCTATCTTTAGTGCTTCTTGTGAAAGAATCTTCCGTTAATTGAAAAATGTGATCGCCAGAAGTTTCAGGGTAGATGATAGATTGTTTGGGAATTATGCAACGAGGCGCGCTGTCTCATGATTAATCTACTCAAAGACCAGGGTATGACAGGGGCTGATTTGTAGATTATAATGCGCTTAGGGTACCTCTAAGAGACAGCTTTAGGAAATTTGACGAAGAGATTTTTCGTCGTAGCGGCCTGCCTGCAACAGGCAGGTTTGGCTGCGGGGCTGTATCAGAATGATGGATTTGGTTTGCAGGCATGCCAACGTCGCATGCGGGCCAAAGGCGCATTCTGACACAGCCCCGGAAAAGATTGAGGCGAGGGCCTTTATCTCGTGTAAAAATTCGCCTTCAGGTAAGGCTGAGAGGGTTCTTAACCCGGAGGTGTGCCTGGCATGGGTGCGAAGATTAAGGCGAGATACAGTACTAGAGCTAAATAGGGGTTTTTGAGGTGACCCTTAGGAGGATACTGACAGATGAAGAAAATGACGATAGATAGAATTGTGAAAAGCAAGATGCTTGTATTTCTCTTTCTGTTGGCCGGCGGCATCGGGGCGCAGACTCACAATTCGGTGCCAGTTGAAGAAAAGGAACTCTACAGATTTCTCGAGATGGCCGAAATATCTGGAGCGATTGATCCCCTGCCTACCACCCGACCCCTTCCCCGTTCCCACATTAAGAGGGCATTGCGGCAGATAAAGAGGCCGGGGAACCGTCTCTCGGCATGGCAGAAATCGGTTCTAGCCGATTATGTGGAACGGTTTGCCGACGATGTGAACCAATCAATACTCTCGGATGGAGACCTCCGGCTGAAGCATGATGTTTTTCCCCTTTCCTGGCGGTTCTTTCCCCAGATTGAGGGAAGTATCGATTTGGCCGATACGGGTCAAGCAGGATTACATAATTCTTTGACGGGCATCTTCAAAGCTGATTTAGGGAAGTATGTTTCCTACGGGTTTGAACTCAGTGGTCAACTGAACAAAGTCAATATTGATGACAACGCACCCTACCCCTATGCTTGGGCACCCTATACCTATACGAAAGTCTGGGACCCTTCTACCCGTTATATCAGCGGGCTGTCTCCGCAGTATCTCATGCCCAGGGAACTATCGATGGCCTGGGTAATCAACCCCGAGATAGATCTCTCATTATGGCAAAACAGGGCGGATTTCCGTTTCGGACGCATGCGCCGGGACTGGGGTTTCGGTGAAGGAAACCTATTCTTGGACGAACAAGCCAGGCCCTTTTACGGCCTTGAGGGCTCTCTATCGCCTTGGAAATGGCTGAGTTTCAGTTTCCTGTTTGGGAGCCTTGAATACGGGCCGACTTTCCGCAACAATCCGTTTACCTTCGGTCAATACAGTTCTTATGAGTTTGGAGAGCCTACCGCTGATTCCTCGGAACAACGATTAGACTATACAGTAGGAGCCAAGGAGATTGCGCGTGTTCAACAAAACATGTACAAACTGTTTCTCCTGGAAGTAAAACTGGGGAAATGGCTGTATATAGGCCTGTTCGATGCGGGAATATTCCTTAAACGCATGGAGCTGGGATATCTGTTTCCATTCATCCCATCCCTTTTCCTCCAGGAAACGATAGGAGACTACGACAACATCCTCCAAGGGGCAACCATCGCCCTCAGTTGGCCTGGGGTACTTCGATTGTATGGAACCTTCCTTGCGGATGAACTCAAGCCGAATTCACCGGCTCTACGCAACCAAACGGCCTTCCAGGCCGGAGTGAAAGCAACCCTTCCTACGGGGATATGGTCTTTGATGACCCTACAGTACACGAAGATAGAACCCTTTACATACACTCATTATATAACGGACAACTCACCCTGGTATTATGGCATAGCAATGGAAACCGGCTACCAGAACAACGGGGAAAACATCGGCTCATACCTTGAACCCAATTCAGACGAGTTGCTTTTCTCCTTTCATGTCCAGCCCTCGCGAAGCTGGACCGCCAATTTCACCTACCGCATGATCCGACATGGGGGTGCCGATGTGAATGGCAGTACTTATGATGCATGGGGTACGTCAAGTATAAATGGCGGAGGCGGTGCAAGTGCCGATCCAAACGGTGCCTATTACGCCGGCGGAACCAAGAACTTTCTCAAGGACGGCACGTATGAATGGTTCCACATATTTTCTTTAGGGGCATCGGTGGATTTTCGGCACCTATTCGCCCCTGTGAAGTTCTCCATCCAATACAGTTTTGTCTATGAGTATGATTCCGACTACAGCTCAAACAATAGTTTCACCGCCATAGAAGGTTCAGAGGTATTTCGTCATTTGCTCACTTTCAAGGTGAATCTGTGGACGAAATAACTTCATGGGCCAACAGGCGGTGCCTCGGTCGGAAGTAGGGGTGTGGCGAGTATTTCCCTTTTCCTCTAATTGGAATTCATTCGTTAACCCCAATAATTGTTTTTATGTTGACGAATCGGTGGGTTTTTGAAAAGTAAATATATAGGAAGCATGTATTATGGAAAGGATCAATAGGAATTATTTATTTGTTTTTTTAATTTCGCTATGTGTTTTTTTTGCAGTTTTTCTTAGGCTTTACAATATAAATATCCAGCCATACTGGCTGGATGAGGCTTATACCCATTGGGCCGCAAAAAACTCTTATCGAAATTTGTTTTTTTGGATACCAACATTTGAATCGCATCCGCCTTTTTACTATGCATTAGTTAAAACCTGGAATATAATTTTCGGAGGAATGCTTGAAAACCCTGAAAGGTATTTCTCTTTAGTCCTTTCGTTACCAATAATTATAGTTTTATTAAGAGTTGTTGCAGGTGCTGGCTTTAAGGACTCTAAATTCGCAAAGCTTAATATAGTAATTTTATTATGTTTTAGTATCCATTTCAGTTGGTATTCTATAGAAGCAAGACCTTACATGCTTCTTGTTTTTAGCTATAGTCTCGCACTTGGTGGTCTAGTTTTAATAATTAACGGAAAGAATAAATTAAGATATTGGTGTTTATTTACTATTGGATCAATATTGACTAATTGGTCGCATAATCTTGGGGGTGTTCTATCTCTAGGCTTGTATGTTACGATATTTTTTCATTTTTTAGTTATTGATAAAAAGGTATTTTCATTGAAAAAAATATTAATCTCTGGTTTTGTAACACTTTTATTTTGTTTGCCATTGCTGATTATGATATTTAACCAAATGAAAAGCTGGTCTGATTCAACATGGGTTTCAGAAATAAATTTAAAAAACGCATTGATTAAGCTGGTGAAACTATATTCATTTTATATACCTAACACAGACTTTTTAATAGGGCATAAAAACAGCGAAATTCTGGAAAAAATAATGGCTTTTATATCTATAGGATTTTTTTCAGTTTTGTCAATTTTATCGATAAAGAAAAAAAATACAACTTTAGCCTACCTTCAATTTAATTGCATATTTATGCCAGCGGTCACGTTTATCATCACATATTTTGGTCCAAATATCTTTCTTGATAGAACTTTGATTCCTACGCTTATTCCATTGTATTTATTTATCTCAATTAGTATTTCTGGAATTAGCATGAAAAATATAAAAATATTTATTACATCTACAATTTTATTAATCACATTGTGTTCCACTATAAGTCAATACGAAAATCGGGAAAAAGAGCCTTGGCATAATATCGCCAATATAATAAAAGAAAATTGTGATAATAAGACATTGATATTAGTTTTGCCTAATTCTTTGGCTCTGCCCTTAGAAAAAAACGATCATTCTAACACCCTTAAAGAATCTATTATAGGACTTCCATTCCCCTATCCTGCAATAGAAAAATCTGATTTTTATCCGGCGGGTACTCCCTCAGTTCCGGGGTTTGCTTTTAATAATATCTCAGGTCTTGAAGAAATTATTTCAAGTGCTGAAAGCAATGTTTTTTTTGTATCGAGAAAAGGAGACCTTTTTGATCCCTTGCAGTTAGTTAGAAATACTATTAAACAGCAAGGGTGGACTGAAACTCTGCTGAATGGGAAGTCTTCTATCTCATTATATCTCTACGTTCCACCGACAAAAAGTATTTACCCTTAACTTCAATTTTACTTGTCTTATAGCTGGTTTTAGATTGTTGGTGTTTAATAGGTTTTATCTGCTTTGTTCAAGTGTATGAGGTATTTCGTCATTTACTCACTTTCAAGGTGAATCTGTGGACGAAATAACTTCATGGGCCAACAGGCGGCGCCTTGGTCGGAAGTATGTGTGTGGCGAGTATTCCCCCAGGGCTGAAACACGGGTCATATAAATACAGGCAAAGTTGATCACTTGGTAAGCATAACGGCTTTCCTCGCTACCAGCCCGCAGTATTTCTCCCCACCAAGGATTATAGTGCGTTCTAAACTCGTCAAGGAGCCTGGAAATCTTGTTGTTGATCCTGTTCTGCTCTTCCATGAGTTTCTCGGAGATATGGGCCTTGCGCCCCAGTCGCCGAGTCATTTCCGCCTCGTTTACCTCTTTCTCAAGAAGAGTTTTTCGGGTCATTAATCGATCAATCTCGACTTGCAATCCCTTAGTACTTCGGTTTATCTCGATTTCTTTCTCCATTCCATTGAGAACAAGACCCGTCCGCCAGTCGCATGATTTTCTGATGGATACCACATCGCCATAGATATGGTCACCCAGATAGAGAATCTCGTTTCCCTCGACGCAGAGGCCGTCCTGGACATCCCCAAACCAGCCTCCCTGCCAGATGCCCGATGACACGGGCCCTATATGGTTGGTCATGGCACCGCTTTCAGGGTCAACCCTTAGAAATCTATTCTGTTTTTCGAAGAATGACGGCTTGTCGGACAGTGTAATAACCAGGTCGAACACCTCCCGCCAACTCTTATGCTTCTTCCAGTATGGATTAAGACTGAAATCCAGAAGATCCCGGGTATATCCGTAATCGGAATTGGTGATGATGAGAAGTTTCTTGCCATAGGCTTTCAGAAGTTCCAGCATGGATGCCGTTTTCGGATCTCTTACGACGTATTTGTCAAGATTATCGCGTAGAAAATCCTTTATGGTACCATCGCTGTGCAGGGAGTCGATGCAGAGATTAACATCGGCATCGATACGGCTAAAATCTGGTATGGGCTGACCTTCTTTCTTGAGTTGGACAATTTGAGCGAAAAGCACACCATGAGATATGGCGAATGCCGTATCAAGACATTTAAAATTCGGATCTCTGAGGTCTATCACCCGATCCCTGTATAAACGCCTGTGCTCCCGGAAGTCGATGCTCTCCAGGCCATGGAAGGCGATCTTCACCTTGCTGAAGCGGTTAATTTTGAGCAGATTGCCATTGCACTTATCTATGACCAACCCGACTATGGCCCTGTCGGGGAGGAATTCTAACTGTGCGACAGAAGGGGGATAGCCGAAGCGTTTAACGAGGCGGGTGGATGCCAGGGAATGCACGAATCCCTCAAATACATCTGTATCATAGACACTCAAGGTATAGTCCATGTCAAAACCTACTACCTTGATTTTTTTCATGTTCAGAAGTCTGTTCACATAGATTGGCATGGGTAATCATGCTTCGTTTTGAGGGGTTTTACAAGTCGGAATATGCGCAACACGGTACTTTTGCTACCCTTAAAGTTGCCGGGTTATCAGTGTAATCCAAGTATAGTGACCCGAAGATTGGGAGCGAGGGGGGCCTGGGGGGCAACATGCACACACTGTCTTGACATCACCTTGCATCTATCAAAAGATTGTTTTACAGGAGAAGTGCAAATGAAATATCGAATTGAACGAGATTCTATGGGAGAGGTACAGCTTCCCGAGGAAGCTTGGTATGGAGCGCAAACACAGAGAGCGGTTGAAAATTTCGGGATTTCCCCTTTCAAACTGCCTGAGGAGTTCATCAGGTCTCTTGCCTTAGTGAAAAAGGCGGCGGCACTCGCCAACCGGGATATTGGAGTCATGGAGAAGCGTTTGGCCGATGCCATAGCAAAGGCCGCCGACGAGATCGTCCTATCCAAGGAACTCGGCATCGAATTTCCGGTGGATGTTTTCCAGACAGGTAGTGCCACAAGCACCAATATGAACATGAACGAGGTTCTCTCAAACAGGGCCAATGTCGCTCTCGGAGGGGAGAAAGGCGCACGAAATCCCGTGCATCCTAATGATCATGTCAATAAGGGGCAGTCCTCCAACGATGTAATTCCCACGGCCCTTCACATCGCCAACCGACTCGCCGCCGATGGAATGGTAGAAAATCTGAAGCTATTGGAAGAAGCCCTGGCCGTCAAGGAAAAAGAATTCGCCAAGGTTATTAAACTTGGACGGACGCATCTTCAAGATGCCGTACCTATGACTCTAGGGCAGGAATTCGGGGCTTTCCGCATGCAGATTGCCAAGGGAATAACCCGCATCAAGGCCACCTTCCCGCACTTGGAAGAGCTGGCCCTGGGTGGAACGGCGGTGGGTTCCGGGCTTAATTGCCCTGAGGGGTTTGCGGATGCAGCGATAACATTGATTGCACGGGAATCCGGGGTGCCCTTCATTGCAGCCAGTAGCCGATTCGAGGCCATCGCCTGCCGAGATGCCCAGGTTGAGCTGATGGGAGCCGTGAACACCGTGGCCGTGTCGATGGAGAAGATCGCCAACGATCTGCGGCTACTCTCTTCCGGCCCACGCGCTGGATTGGGGGAAATTTCCCTGCCTTCACTTCAGCCTGGAAGTTCAATCATGCCGGGAAAGGTAAATCCTGTTATACCGGAGATGGTTGTGCAGGCTGCGGCCTTCGCTAGGGGTCAGGCCCTATCCGTGAGCATTGGAGGGGCCATCGGCCCACTGCAACTCAACATGATGCACCCAATGATAGCCTGGTGCTCTCTGAGAGCCATGGAGATTTTGGGCAATGCCGCACGGGTTCTGGGAGAACGCTGCGTATCTGGCATTGAAGCCGTTCGGGAAAAGGCCGAAGGCTGGATTGAGCAGAGCCTTGCCCTCGTAACGCCGCTGGCACTGCGCATTGGCTATGACAAGGCCGCCGCATTGGCACATGAAGCACATAAAACCGGCAAGACAGTGCGTGAAGTGGTGAAGGCCGCCGGAGTGCTCAGCAACGAAGAAGTCGATAAACTTCTCGAACCATGGTCGATGATTCGGCTCGAAGAATAGCCCTGACTTCATCATTCGTTGACGGCTCACCGGGCCATCTTTTCTCGAAGGTTTGCTCTGGAAGAGACGGATAGGAATCCACGCCTTGGCCCATGTTTCTTGGTGCGGAGTTTCCCACTGCATACCAGGTTGGCAATGGCCTGTTCGGCATCCTCCAGCTCCCAGCCGACAAGCATGCCAAATCCTTTGGTGGAATCAAGTCCGTGCTGGCGGATTTCCATCGACCGCCGCCCGATAAGAATGTGCGCCGCCTGACCACGCTTGAACCGGCCTCTATTCCACCTGAAGAATTTGAGTATGATAGACTCCTCCGGCGGCCTCTTCCATGGATTACCTCCACAGACATCACAGCCACTGCAATCCTGTGCCTCTATGCCCAATGATTTGAGAAGCATTTCCCGGCGGCAGCACTCCGTCGATGAGGCATAGGCAAACATACCGGCTTGTCTTGCCGCCTGATAATCGGCCTTGGCCTTGTTCCCGGTCTCCATGTCCTCAGGGGTCCATATCAACCAGGCATGTGCCCCCTTTCCGTCCCTAGAAGCCCTGCCGGATTCCTGAAGATACGCCTCGGAGGAACTCGGCGGCGCAATATGAATAACCGTGCGGACATCGGATTTATCCACCCCCATCCCATAGGCACAGGTGGCACATAACACACCATCAGTACTCGTCAAAAACCACTTTTCGATACGCCGTTTCTCCTCTTGGGACATACCAGCGTGATAGTAATAGACATGGTCGTCCTGGAGCCGAAACCTAAGCAATTGGGCGGCCTGCCGAACCGAGGAACGGGTGGAGCCGAACACGATGGCCGGTCTTCTTTCGCTGCGTATAAGGAATTCCAGGGAATGATGCTTACTCAATGAGGGAAGCACACCGTAGTTAATCGTCGGCCTATCAGGGTCGGCTAATGCCTCCCTTGGGCTATCCTCGTTGAATAGAAGAGTGGTGATACGGCTTCGTATATAGGGGCCGGCAGTAGCGGTGAGTGCCAGCACCGCCTGGGGATTCCATTCCAAAACGAGGCGGCCCATACCGGCACAGGCCGGCCTGAAGCTATCGCCCCATTGACTCACCGTATGGGTTTCGTCCACCACAAGAAAAGCCGGCTTCATGCCGCCCAAGCGTCCAGATACCTCGGGAGATTGCAAGACCTCTGGATTTGCGAGAACAATTTTTACCTCGCCGCCTTCCAGTTGATGCCAGATCTTGCTTCGCTCATCCCTGCTCTGTCCTCCCCTCAGGCAAACCGATAAAACGCCGCACTCATTGAGGCGGCGTTCCTGGTCGGCCATGAGGGAAAGCAGAGGGAAAACTGCAACACTTAACCCTTCCATCATCACAGCGGGCAACATCCAGCACAGACTCTTCCCTGCTCCGGTGGGCAGAACGGCAATTTCCCGCAGGGGCTCGGGTTTTTCGTCATCACTCAAAGAAGGAAGGGTCGCATCCAATACGGCGGCAATAATCAGCCGTTGCCATGGGAAAGGATAGCCAATGCCGAACACCCGCCGTGCGGTTTCCACGACAGGGTCATCCGTCGATAAAAACGACGAGTCATGGGTCTCCATAAAACCAAAGACTCCCTCCAACCGCCCTCTTGTTGAATTCCTGCGGGGAAAATTCACTTCCCAGAAAGACTTCCTTAAGATTCGAAGAGCCGCCATCAATTTTCAGTAATCAATCTTTGGGCGCAACCCTTCGGGTCGGGCTTTTCACTGCAATGCCTTCATCTGGTGGCCTGTTAACCGGCTCATTGCCAATCGCCGGGGCCACCAGCGGCATTTCCGTTGCAATCCCTTGCGCTTATTTTTCCTCGTCGTGTGTTGTGGACTAAACTAAAGTCCAAGTTGCCGTAGCTCGACCAGCACATGCTGCACAGATTGAGGGCCCGACGGGGGGGCGCGCGCGCCCCCCCCCCGAGGCTGTGTCAGAATCCAGGAGGTGGGGCAGAATGATGGATTTGGTTTGCAGGCAAGACGGGAAAAGTTCTGAAAGCGGAGTGTACATGTTGTACAAGAGCATTTCAGGTTTTTCGCCCTGTCTGCGCCTGCCTGTGCGTTGCACCTGTCTGCAACAGGCAGGCGCAGACAGGTGCGGACACGCTCAGGCAGGCAACGCCGCATGCGGGCCAAAGGCACATTCTCACGTAGCCCCAGTTCCATTCCTATCGGCAACATGTGCCCGTAGAAGCTAGCTTAAAACCTAGTGCCATGTCTCGACGAAAACTTCGTCGTCAGGTTTTCAAAAATGATTTCAGTGGCACCCTAAACTTTCAGTTTATTTGAACGATGTTTGATCTTGTTGTCATTTGCATTCGCTACTAAGGGCTTAGAGGATAAGGTGTGTGCAGTTTTGCTATCCTGTATGCCCGAACAATGCAAATTTCCAAGCTCCTTGTTGGCGGAGATGATTTCTTTTTGAATTCTTTCATGCCGTGTCATTACATATTCCTCAGTATTACAAGTCATCGGACACTATACAGCAGGGTGTTAACTATGCCTATATGCTTTTTGAAAAAGATTGAATTATATTGAAATAAATCAGGAGGAGCCATGATTGGCTGAAATATTGAGCCGACAAGGAAGATTCTTGTGAGTGGTTGAGAGCTATCACTCATTCATGACACAGTACAACCCTCTATTTTTGGGTCACTATGCCTTTTTTTACGTAAGTACCAAGAACCCCTGCCGTGGCTAGTCTAGAATTTCTTATTCCTAGCAATATCATCCACAAGCTTGGCATATTCACCGATTATTCTCTCCCAGGAATACTCCAGAGCCGTTTCCCTCGCCTTAAGAGACATCTGTTGCCACAAATTCCGGTTCTTCGAAATAATGGCTATCTTTTCAGCAATATCCTCGGCTTTGCGTTGGATGAAATATCCGTTTTCCCCATCTTTGAGGTAATCAAGAAAACCTCCTAATGCGGGCATTAGGATAGGAGTTCCGCTACTGAGTGCTTCTATGCCGACAAGCCCAAAAGGTTCGTAATCGGAGGGAAGTATGAATAAATCGGCTGCCGTATAGAACAGCGGAGTATCCTTCCTGTGTCCGGTGAAAAAAACGCGGGTATTGATTCCTAGCTTTTCGGCCTTTTGCTCATAGTACCTCTTATCTGCCATGCCCAAAACAAAGAGATATGTTTCCTTACTTCCTAGAGCCATAGCTCCAAGAACATGCTCCAACCCTTTCCTCTTAAACTCATGGCCCACAAAAAGGAGCACAAAGGCATCCTGAGGCAGGGAAAACTCTTTGATGAGCTTGTCCCTGTTCTCATTACGCAGTTCTGGGTGAAAACGGGATATGTCCACTCCATTCGCTATTGTATGAATCTGTTTCTCGGGAATCCCATAATGCTTCTGATGCTCCTTTGCAATGGCATGGGAGATTGCCACCAGAACCGGCCAAGGCTTTCGAAAAATTCTATTCTCCTGCTTTTGATAGAAGCGGTGTATAGGATTCAGCCACCAAAATCGTCTACCATCCTGTTTTTTTACCTGCACTGCTTCTCGGTGGCAACTATGGCCTATGGCTATATCAGCACCATAGGAATCTCTGTGTGAGATCGTAACCGTATGAGGATCTTTGTTTTTATGCTTATAGACCGAGTGAACCTTCTTGGTGAAATGCCGGGTTTTTAAATAATTATAGAAATATCTAGGCATTCTCTGTATCCAGACAGGAACAGGGATGACGACAGTTTTCCCTATATCATTTCTAAGACTCGATTCATCCAGATTTGCTGTAAAAGAGGAAACTCTGTATCCCCTCTCCGTTAGCCGATATGCCAGATGGTAAGCAACTTTACTGATCCCACCGGAAGTGGATATTCCCCGACAGGCCTGAAAAACATGAGGTTTATTGAGAATATCTTCATATAGTCCCACTAACTTGGCTACAACAACCTGTTCAGAGAAGTTATCTAAAGCATAGTTGCGAATTTTCTCCTTATCCCATTTCCGGGAGCAAACAAAATTCATGGCTTCTCTTAGCCGAGATTCATCCTGTTCAATTACACAGCCGTTTTCCCCATCTATAATATGGGAGTCAACCCCTCCGCAACGAGTCATGATTACTGGCAAACCAGAGGCCATGGCCTCAACGACCACGATACCAAAGGTTTCAAAACGACTGGGGAGCACAAAGGCATCAGCACATCGCATAGTTTTCGCCACGTCCTCCCCCCGTAGAAAACCGGGAAATGAAACGGCATCCGTTATACCTTCTTCAGCAACCCTATTTTTTAAGGCACCCATAAGCACTCCTTCTCCGGCAAGAATCAGCCTAAGGGATGGGTCTTTTTTATGCTCCTTAATAAATGCTTCGAGTAGCATCGTGGGATTCTTCTTATCGTGTAGAGAGCCGACAAAGAGGTATGTATAATTTTCACTCTCGCTTCTATCGGACGGATAAAATTCCTCAGTATTCACCATATTAGAGAGTACTTCGAAGGAAACCCCTGTTTTCTCCCACAGGATGTTGGCGAATGATCTACTTACAGCGAGATTTAGGGAGCTGAAAGTGTATAGCTTTCGGGCTCTCTTCATCTCCCAGGGCTTCAGAATGTTGCGAGCAAAACCTGTGAAATGCTCTGTTGTCACGAGCGGCACCTTGTAATTTTTGTGATACCAGACTCCCAGGGCTCCTGCCATATAGACATGGACATGAACCAAATCAGGCAGGCCCTCTTCTCGGGTCCACTTCCGTAACAATCGCTTTCCCTGGATAAGACGGGTCATCTCATCAATGCGGCGAATATGAGTCTTTGGAAAATAGGAGTGAATTTCTGTCACTCCCTCTACAACGGCTTTCCTGGTTCCAAACATCAGCCGCTTCTGTTTTGCAACAGTTCTTAAGGAATATGCCTGTGTGAAAACAACCGTCACCCTGTGTCCGGCCCTCGCTAATGCCTGCGCCTGTACTCGAATATAGGGCACCCCGTTTGGATCCATCTCTGAGGGATACCACGAAGGGATGATCAATATATTTAGTTTTTTATTCATACCTGAATCCATATTAAAAATAAAAAGAAACAAGATTAGCATTCTATAGAATAATGAGTTAAAATAAAAACACACAATAACCCAGAATGTGAGCTTGTAATGATTATAGAGATTACCACAGATCGATTAAACAGCATAGGCGGAATTGCTATCGCAGGCAAGATTTTTCAATCTATAGAACTGGATCTTAAGGATAATCCAGAAATTCAGCATCGGGAGGTATGCCGTTCGATGGCAGGACTATTGCTTCGAGGCCGAACTGCTTTGCTGAAATAGAACTTTTCAAAAGAGACAGGATGTTTCAAGAATTCCTGGGCCCCTGTTATATATATAGCACCCCAAAGATTGGGGGCAGGGGGGGGACGGGGGGCTGAATCGCAGACATGGGATGAAACGGGTTTTTAGTCAAAATAAGCCGAAATTGGAGCAATGGAGATTGAGACGGGGGAAGGGGGGCAAGCAGATGCCTGTAAATCGTTTTTGCACTGAGCCCTCCCCGATGAACGAACTGCTATTGACATCTTTGTGTGCTGTTATCTGAGGAGCTAAAGGCTGGGGAGATCTGGAGAAATTTGGAAAAAGCAAAGAGGATTTCTTGAGGCGGTATCTGCCATATGAAAACGGAATACCTTCTGATGATACATATCGAAGATTCTTCCGAGCTTTGGACCGAGAAGCATTCAGTGAGGTTTTTGCTTCATGGATGAATAAAGTGATCAGTGGTGGTGTATTTCAGATCGCCATCGACGGGAAAACCAACTGGCGCACTTTCGATACCTATAAAGATGTGCTTCATATGATCAGTGCTTTTGCTTCCGATGCCCGTCTGGTCCTGGCTCAATGCGGTCAGCAGAACAAGGGGAAGGAGAATTCTCCGCAGAATAAGGCTGTGATTTGGCATGGAGCCTTAACCCGTATTTCTCACCAGTAACTTGATACAAAGCAGGCTTCTTATGATAAAGTATTATCATGAAAAAAAATAAAAAACAAAAAGAAGCCTGCTCTGCAAATGCAGAGTATACACCCTGTCAGTTGGAATTGCAAGGTCTAGAAACAGTAAAAACCAGGAAAATAATTGTCAGGAATGACGGAAGGACCAACAGTTCCGATGCCGGACTCCTTTTGCTTCAGCAGGTCGAGCAGAAACACCGAATTATTGAAAAGCTTTCAAGATGTTTTACCGATAAACGGAAGCAGGAAAAGATTAAGCATCCCCTGGTCGCTCTGCTCAAGCAGCGGATATTCGGAATCTGCCAGGGTTATGAAGATCTCAATGATCATGAAAAACTGCGCGAAGATCCGCTACTTCAATATGTGTGTGGAAGAGCTGATAAAACTCCGACGGCCGGTAAGAGTACTTTAAATCGGCTGGAACTCGGGCATGAACCGGATGAAAACATGGGGGACAAATACAGCAAAATCACATGGGATCCCAAAGAAATCGAGGAGCTGCTCTGGACGTTGTTTCTCGATAGTTTCGAAAAGCCTCCGAAGTCTCTGATTCTGGATTTTGATGCCACTGATATTCCCCTTCACGGTGAACAGCAGGGACGGTTTTTTCATAAGTATTATGATCATCACTGCTACTTGCCCCTTTATGTGTTTTGTGATGATTTTCCACTGATCGCAAGGCTTCGACCAGCCGGTATAGATGCCTGTGACGGTACGGAAGCCATTCTGAAAAAACTTGTCAAAGCAATAAGAACCCGCTTCCCTGATGTCCGCATCATCTTCCGTGGTGATTCAGGGTTCTGCCGAGACGGCATTCTGAATGAATGTGAGAGCTTGGGAATTGAATATATCGTTGGCATGGCTAAAAATAGTCGATTATTGAAAAAGATTGAAGTGCCGATGAAACAGGCTGAAAATCTGTGCGTTCAAAGCGGTCAGGCCGAACGTGTTTTTACACGTTTCAACTGGAGAACCCACGAAAGCTGGAGTCGGAATCGTGATGTGATTGCCAAAGCGGAACAGCTACCTGGAAGAAAGAACCCCCGTTTTATTGTGACAAATATTTCGCCAAAAAACGGGGATGGGAAATCACTTTATGAAGGTGTATACTGTGCGCGTGGAGACATGGAAAATCGAATTAAAGAACAGCAGTTATATCTTTTTGCCGACCGAACTTCCACCTGGTGGATGAGTTCAAATCAGCTCCGATTATGGTTCTCGACAATCGCCTATATTTTCTTTGTCCATCTTCGAAAAAATATTCAGAAGGTCAGTGGAGATGAGACCCGAAGCATGCCTTCGACAATCAGATTACGGATGCTTAAAATCTCCGCTGCGGTAAAAATCACTGTTCGCAGAGTTTGGATCAGTCTTCCGGAAAGTTTCCCCTGGTGGGACATCTGGATAAAAACGGCCCAGGCAATCTGAGTGTATCAAATCAAATAAATAGAATATTCTCATTGAACTCCCGAAGGAAAGCTATGCTCTGAGGTTTTGAAAAATGAGAAATTTCGGGGAAGATCGACTCAATTTATATAAAATATATTGAAAATATCCGGGCAATAGCTTTGCGGTTAATAAAATTCTTGCCTTGGAGATGAAATCCTACGGGGATTCACATGCATTTTTATTCTGGTGAGAAATGCAGGTTAAACATGAGCAATCGGGTCAAAACAAAAAGAGAGTCCGTGCCGAAGATCAGAAAAAAATCGGCCTGGGATATCTCTGTTCTGGAAAGGGTGTTGCGGGGATTATGAGGTCTCCCTGATTATCGCCATAAATTCCATTGACAGAAAATATAACTTCTCCTATCATTCATTAACCCTCAGGTAAGAAATCATTCATGAGTAAAGTCCTTTCGATCATTACCCCTTTTTTCAATGAACAAGAAGGGATCGCTCACTATTTTGAGGTGATAACCTCAATACTGGAGAAATTACCTTTAGACTATGAGGTTGTCTGTATTGATGATGGGAGTATAGATTTTACCTGGTCCCTATTGGAGGAACAGAGTAAAAAAAATCCCAAGGTCCGAGCCTTTCGCTTATCAAGAAACTTTGGCAAAGAGGCCGCGTTAACCGCTGGATTGGATTTGGTCCAAGGGGATGCGGCCATTCCTTTGGATGCGGACTTGCAAGACCCCCCGGAAATGATTCCTCAGATGATAGCCGCTTGGGAAGACGGTAATGATGTCGTATTGATGAAGAGGGAGACTAGAAAAGAAGGTTTTTTGAAAAACTTCACCGCCAAGCTGTTCTATAAATTGATCGGCACTCTTACCAATGGTCAGATTCCTGAAAACGTAGGGGACTTTCGCCTAATGAGCCGAAAGGTCGTGGAAGCCGTGAGAGAACTAAAAGAAAGGAACCGCTTTATGAAGGGAGTCCTCTCTTGGGCGGGTTTTAAAACCACTACCCTGGTCTTCACTCGACCCGAGCGGGCCAATGGTTTGGCTAAGCACAATTATAAGAGCCTTTTCCGCCTGGCCTTCGATGGAATATTCAGTTTTTCCTCTTTCCCACTGAAAATATGGCTTTTCCTTGGCGGACTGGTTTCCATCGGGGCTTTTGGCTTTGGATTATGGGTCGTCCTACAGAAAATCCTTTATGGTAACGATGTCCCGGGATACCCTTCTTTGATGGTGACCATTCTCTTTCTCAATGGATTGTTGATGATCAGTGTTGGAATCCTGGGGGAATATGTGAGGCGAATCTTTGACGAAGTGAAGAATAGACCCTTGTATGTTTTAGATGAAAGTACTGAGGAAAATACAGCGGGAAAAAGCAAAGGTCCAAAGATCAAATAGTAAAAGTGTAGGAGACTGATGTGAAAACAGAAAAGAAAATCCTGATGGGACTTCTCATCATCCTTGGGCTAATGTCCTTGGGGGGTATCGCGTTTTACTTGCTTTTGACCCCGGAAGTTGCCGGAAAACTCTTTACCTTCGATGGTTCCATAGGGCCGGATAAGCGAGGATTATTAGAATTGGCCAAATTGGTAATGCTCGCGGGAAGCCTTTTCCTATTTTCTTTGAGCCTGTTTGCCCTTTTCATGCTAAGACAAAATAAGCTAACAGAGATTTTTAATACTTTAGAAGACCTCATTGGTAGCGTGATCAGGCTCTTTCAGGGGCCAGGACTAGAAAATAAACCCAAGAGGAGTACCGTGCTTTTGGTGTCTGTTCTTGCCTTGGGCCTCATCTTTCGGCTTTTCATGGGAGACCAAAAAGCCTACCTCCATTTGGATGAGACCATTTCCTTGAGTTTTATCAATTCAACTCCTGGGTTGACCAGCGGCGTGGATAATAAGAACATCGGCCAACTCACTGGCGAGAGGGTGAAAGATATCGTCTCCATCGATCGCTTTGACCGGTTCCATTTTCAGAGCTTTCAGCTATCTTTGGATAAGGATCCCCACCCACCTCTTTACTATTGGTTTCTCCATAGTGCCCAGGTCATATTTGGGGGAGGGGCAGGGCAATCGCATCTAAAATCCATTAAGAACATCAAGCATATAAACATTGTCCCATCCAGCTTTCTTGCGTTTAGCGGCAATTCCCGCCTTGGTGACTTTATCCTTCTTTAGCAGATTCAAAGCCAAGTGGCGAAGTATTCCGAAGTTCTCTGCAGCATTGCCTTTGCGTATTCTGCTTTCATCCTCACGAAAAGCAATATCCAATACCCAATGAAGGGAATTTTCTATACCCCAATGTCGGCGTATAGCATTCCCCATTAACTCTGCGTTCATCTCTAGGCTACTGATGAAATACCGGTCTTCCACTGTTGTCTTATCGCCAATCGTACGATGAGATCTTACCATCCCGATGGTTCTTAACCCCTCCCATTTTTGCCTTGTCTCCAGCCACTCTAAGTCAGACACACACCAGTATTCCCGTGTTTCTATACGCCCATGGTTTTTGTCATACGTCTTATGATAATCATGCTCAATGTCTTTGAAAGAACAAGCATCTGCGTATTGAAAAAACTGCTCAACATTATTTTTAAGTTTTCCCTGATTTCCTTTTAAGGAAAGAACATAGTCCCCTCCTTTCGCTTTTATCTCTTTAGCTATAGACCTCTGACATCCCATAGCGTCAATCGTGATTATGCAATTTTGAATATCAAGCACTTTAAGCAGTTTTGGTATAGCGGTAATCTCATTTGATTTCTCATCGACTTTAACCTGACCTAACCCAAGTTCACCAAAACACCCCCCTGAAAGTCCGTTGAAAATCTTTTTTCATCATTTTCAATCGCCTGAAACATAGAAATATTGCACCCAGAGGCCAAAAGGCACCTCGCATCCGCCTTTGTAGTGACTATCCGATTACGATTATCCTTGACCCTTTCCTTGCTTTTTTGTATATTATATTCCATGTATATACGCCGTGTTAGAGTTCCAAGTGGATCTCGAAAATCTCAAAACGTTTACTACAACCTGGTCGAAAGTGTTCGCACACCAGAGGGCTCTCGTCAGCGTCTTGTCCTCTCCCTTGGCAAACTGGACCTTGACCCCTCTTTGCACAAGCTATTGGCCAAGAGAATCGAAGATATGCTTGTCGGTCGGTCAGAGCTCTTTGAAACAGACTCCAAAATTGACAAGCTTGCTCAATATTATTCTGATCGCATTTTCACCTTGAGGGCCAAAACCGTAGAAAAATCAACCCGTGAGAAAAAACGCAATTTCCAGTCTGTTGATGTGGATAGCATGGATGCCTCCAATGTGCGTTCACTTGGGCCTGAATATGTCGGTCATATGATGTGGAAGGAATTGAACATAGATAAGGTGTTGATCAAAAAAGGAGTCCCTAAAAACCTCATTCCCATTGCCGAAGCTCTTATCCTTGGCAGACTTATCCATCCAAAAAGCGAACGGGGCACCAGGGAATGGGTGGAAAATACATCCTCTCTCTTCGAGATCAGCGGGAATCCTACGGCACGTTCGCTCAATGCCTATTACCGTACCGCTGATTTGCTCTACGGATGCAAGAATGCTTTGGAGAAACATCTGGCCCAAAGGGAACGCGACCTCTTTAGCCTGAGTGAGAGTATCGTGCTTTATGACCTGACCAACACCTATTTCGAGGGTCAATGTGCAAAGAATTCTTCAGCGGCCTATGGACGTTCCAAGGAAAAACGAACCGATTGCAAACTCGCCACCATGGGGTTGGTTGTCGATGGGGATGGATTTCCCAAATACAGTCGGTTCTACCCTGGCAACCAAAGCGAACCTCAAACCTTCCAGGATATTGTGCTCAGCCTGGAAGCTCAAACGGGGATAAAAGAGGGGGCGACAATCGTGATGGATGCGGGGATTGCCTCACAGGAAAATGTTGACTGGCTTAAGAGCAGAGGAAACTCCTATGTCGTGGTCCATCGTGGTAAACACCCGGATGAAATGGATGCAGGCGATAAAATGGACCTGATAAGAAAAGATATCGCTAGAGGGGTCAGGATAGAAATAAGAGGCAAGGATGTCGCCAATGAACGATACATATTAGTGAAAAGCGAGATGAAAAGGCGCAAAGAGGAATCAATGGCAAGCCGTAGCGAATCGCTGTTCATTGAGCGGCTCCAATACTGGCGTGATGGGCTCGATAAGCCAAGACGGTTGAAAACCTATGAATCCATATTGAGAAACATAGGTCGCCTCACAGAAAAATATCCTCGTGCGGCTCGCCTTTACCATATTGAAGTCGAACCTGGAGAGAAAGATAAGCGCACTTGCAAGATTAAAACAGCATCCATCAAATGGACCAAGAAAGAAAAGAAAGAAACAGAGGCACAAAAGAAGCAGGGAACCTACCTCTTGAGAACCAATCGAAAAGATTGGACAGACAAGAAGATATGGGAAACCTATATTATGCTTGGTCGCATCGAGAAATCATTTAGAGATATGAAATCCCATCTTGGTTTCAGACCGAATTTCCATCAATCTAAGGACCGGGTTGAATCCCATATGTTTATATCCGTTCTGGCCTATCACCTGATGCATTCCATAGAGCGGAAACTTCGGCTAAACGGGGACAATCGGAACTGGGATAGCATTAAATCGATTCTAAAAACGCATTGCAGAGTGACCCTGGAGTATATCGCAAGCGAAAACGGAGAACTGCTGAAGAATTCCATGAGAACGAACTCACGCCCGGAAAAGTCGCATCGGGACATTTATAAAAAACTGGGTCTATCGGGGAAGGACCTTGACCGACAATTAATGAAATACAAAATCAGTGGTGATAATCGAAAAAGTTAACTGTCGGTAGAGAAAGGAGATAAGGTTGTTGTATGGTGAACTTGGGCTAATACAATCCGGTTCTCATTTGCCCATGCACTCACCATGTGTATCGCCGACTTTTCAGACACTTTATCAAAAGAGCGACGAACTGTTTTGCCGTCTATTGAGATAACTTCACCACCTATACTTTTGGCTATTGACTTAACCCATTCTAGAACACACTGTTGTAGTTGTTCTGATTTGATTAATGCAAATACTCGTCCAAAGGTATCGTGTGATGGTATTCCATTGGGTAAATCCAAAAATCTCTTAAGCCATTTAGCTTTTCTTTGCCCATACACTTCGATTTCGAGAAAGGAGTCAGCTCCTGATATAACCGCCGCAGATGCTATAAAAAGTATGTCCACCAAATTGTGTTTCTTGGTTCGATCAACTCGAGGATCCTCAATCTTTTCAAACTGATGCCAAAATGCACCTGATTTATCCATAATTCATCCCTCCCAGAATAGAATCTTGGGGAATTATCGTATAAATCTTGGATTCTGACTATTTTTTACACTGTAGTAAGCCTTTTCTATCATCTTGGGGGATAAATTAGATGCGATGGCCCTGGGGGGAGGGGCCTATAGTAAATGGCCAGGCATCATTCTCAATGCTCTAATCTTCTTGGTCACAGGGATCCTTTTCTACGAGCTGAGCAGAAAACTCATCAAAGACCCCTTGTTACAGCTTTTACCCCTTATGCTCTTGGCTGTAGTGCCCTTGGCCATAGCTACTACGGTATTCCTTCGGATGTATGAACTATTGATCCTGACGGCGGTATTCCTTTTGACCACCACGCATAGCCTGGTTTATGAACAGAAGTCTGGGCCAGGTTCTTATTTTGTTTTGGCGGCCAGTGTGGCCCTCGGCTTACTGACACAATATTACTTTCTCCTTTTAGCCTTTTGGGTTTTTATCACATCGGCGGTTATCCTTTTTCGATCTAAGGGTCTGGGATCTACCCTTAGACTGGCTATGGCATTCATATTAGGTGCCGGGCTGGCCTGGGCGATTAATCCCAGCATGCTTCACAATCTTATTGGATCACCCCGGGGATCAGAGGCCCTCCGTGCTCTACTAGCCTTCGGCGAATATCTGCAAAATGCTTGGGGTGCCTTGGTCGAATTCAATAGCAGTGCTTTACAACTCTGGATTGTTCTTGCCCTCCTCCTTACTGGCCTGACCATCAGGAGTTTGATGAAGAAGGGCACGCCTGGGCCTCTCCTCTTTTTTCTCCTTCCGTTGATTTTGACTTTTTTGACTATTGCCAAGGTTGCACCCTCCACCACTTCCCGCTATTCTGTGTTCCTTCTTCCGGCCCTGGTGATCGTCTTGGTGATCGGTCTTGAGGTATTAATACCCCATAAACGTTTGGTTTACGGTTTGCTGGGGATTTACTTCCTTTTGGTTCCTCGGTTCTTTTCCAATCAGGTTTTTGATAGAAGTGTGGGTAGTACTTTCTTAGAGTTCAACAATCCACGAAATGGGACAACTCAGTACCTCCAGGATGAAGGGGCCGATGTTCTCCTCCTTATAGATCCAAGGAATCGTTGGAAATCCTCAGCTCAAATCCCCGGCCTGATAAATAAAGGGGAGATATGGATAATGAATTCAACTACAGAAGAGCGTGTACAAGAACTCTTATGGGACTCTCTGTTGAAGGGCGAAGAATTCTACCTTGTTTTCCTCTTCCAGCAAAAGTGGAAGAGATGGGCTTTCATGTAGAGGCCGTAGGTAGCTTGGCCTACCATCAGATCCATCGCCTAGAGTCCAAGCAATAGGAAGACCATGGAAATTAGCTTAGCCCAAGTTCACCAGAATACCCCCTGAAAGTCCGAGGAATTGAACTATAGATAAGGTGTTAATTAAAAAAGGAGTCCCTAAGAACCTCATTTCTATTGCCGAAGCTCTTATCCGTGGCAGACTTATCCATCCAAAAAGCGAGCGGGGCACCATGGAATGGGTGGAAAACTCCTCTTCTCTCACCTGAGTTCAGCGGGAATCCAACGGCACGTTCGCTCAATGCTTATTACCGTACCGCTGATTTGCTCTACGGATGCAAGAATGCTTTGGAGAAATTACAAGAGGCACAAAAGAAGAGGGGAACCTACCTCTCTAAGAACCAATCGAAAAGATTGGACAGACAAGAAGATATGGGAAACCTACATCATGCTTGGTCGCATCGAAAAATCATTTAGAGATATGAAATCCCATCTTGGTTTCAGACCAAATCTTCATCAATCCAAGGACCGGATTGAATCCCATATGTTTATATCCGTTCTGGCCTATCACCTGATGCATTCCATAGAGCGGAAACTTCGGCTAAATGGGGACAATCGAAACTGGGATAGCATTAAATCGATTCTAAAAACGCATTGCAGAGTGACCCTGGAGTATATCGTAAGCGAAAACGGAGAACTGCTGAAGAATTCCATGAGAACGAACTCACGCCCGGAAAAGTCGCATCGGGACATTTATAGAAAACTGGGGCTATCTGGGAAGAGCCTTGACCGACAATTAATGAAATACAAAATCAATGATGATCATCGAAAAAGTTAACTGTCGGTAAAGGAATGAGATAAGGTTGTTGTATGGTGAACTTGGCTGAAGCAAAAGAAGTCCGGTATCGGAACTGTTGGTCTTTCCGACATTCTTGACAATGATTCTTCTGGTTTTTATTGTTTCCAGAACTTGCAATTCCAACTGACCGGGTGTACGCTCTGTATTTGCAGAGTGGGCTTCTTTTTGGGTTTTGTTTGTTTTCATGATAATACTTTGATACAAGAAGCCTGCTTCGTATCAGAATACTGGTGAAAAAGGCGGGTTAGAAAGTTGACTGATGTATCTAAATTAAGCAAGATTGGATGGAAGTATAGTACAAAATTAGTTGATAGTATTATTTTTTCTTATAAGAATTATTTGAGTTCTTTAAAATGAAAAAACCTCCTTTGATTTCTGTTGTTGTTCCAATTTACAATGGGCAAAAATATTTAAAAAGATGTGTCAAAAGCATTCTTGAGCAAAGTTACAATCATTTTGAAGTTATTCTTATTAATGATGGATCTACTGATGATTCGTTAGATATTTGCAGATCATATGAAGATAATGATAAAAGAGTAAGAGTAATAGATCAAAAAAATCTTGGGGTTGCTAAAAGTCGGAATAATGGACTTGAAATAGCAACTGGAAGTTTCGTCTCTTTTGTTGATTGTGATGATTTCCTTTTACTGAATGCTTACTCTGAACTAATAGAATTAGCAATAGAGTCTGACTGTGAAATTTTACAATATTCGTATAATTTAATTGATGTAAATGGTACGATTTTAAAACATCCGAGCCTTGTCAACTCAGTCGTTGAAGGGACAAATGATATTTTAGACCATTATTTAAGTGCAAGAAACTCTGACAATTTTCCATGGAATAAATTATATAAATCATCAATATGTAAAGATATCCTCTTTCCTGATGTCAAATATAGTGAGGACTTCTTTTTTAATACTAAGGTTTATTCAAAATGTAATAAAGTTATGACTACTAGCAAGAAGCTTTATAATCATATGTTGCACCCTGATAGTGCAGTTGGTAAAGGATTTGTAGTAGAAAAACTAGACATTCTGAAGACAGGGGAGAATGTTTTTACCTTTATTGAGATGAATTATCCTAGACACAGGCATCATATAAGTCGTTATATTATCAATTGCTCTTTACTGCTCTCTGAAGATATAATTAAATCTTCAATGCCTAAGAAAGATAAAAAATCGCATCTTAAACATATTAAATCTTACTTTAAAAAGCACTATAGATTATTGAGCTTTGAAGATATGAAAAAAAGGTTTCCTAATCTATATAAAAGAGTTCTAGTATTTAGGATTAGTCCGTATATATACAATATTGTTATTAATAAAATTAGAAGATATTTAGCTAAATGACATTTCAAATTGATCTAATTATTGAATAACTGAAAAGGAATGGATGAAAAAAGTTTTCTAAAGGGCCAAAGCTATGTCAGTGCTATAACCGACATCGACGGGAAAAAAGTTCTTGATGTGACCGTAGACTGCAAAAAAGAGTCGTTGAATACGGATTCAGGTCATAGATTTCTGATGAAGTTCTTATACTCACCTTTTCGGCGTTCGTTGGAGAAATACTCGAAATCCAGATCGTAATCAACCTTCTCACCTCTTTCCAAAACGTCCTGAACCGCAGTGACGAAGTCGGGGACAGAATCGGCAAAACGCACTGCCAATCCATCAAATTCTCCATCTACCCCGGTTGGATATGAAACAATGGGAAGCCTGAAATACATGAAGTGGAGGAACTTGGAGGTGAGGCCAAACCATCTCATAGGCTTAGTTCGTTTAAAGGGAAAAATAGCCAGGGATGCATCTCTTAAAAAAGGCATGTACTCTTCTTTATTCAAGAAAGGGTAATAAAAGAAGTTCCTGTACGGCTTAAGCCGCATCACCTGTGTTTTGACGAGACAGGGTCCGATTATATGGAATCGACAGGAAGGACAACTCTGTAGCAGTTTTTTTACTGTGTTATAATCCAGCTGATGGAGTCCCACATAAACCGCATTCTTACTTCCCTCGATAAAAGGTTTTCTTGTGGATAGGGTTTCAGGTATCGCCATTCCATTTTCGATGACTGTGGTTTTGTCTTTCAGATGTTTGCCAAGGAATTGCCTATATACCTCTTTCTTGAAGATCATCTTATAGGATCTCTCAAAGACTTTTTTTTCCAAAGCATGATAGGCGGGATTCTTGCCTAAAACAAGTTGTACGGAATCGGAAAGCCGATAAATGATTGGAGTATTCTCTGGAATTAAATCCATTAGGAAGAGTGGTTTACCGCTTTCCAGCACAATATAGTCATATTGAATGAAATCCATCTGCTTCACTGCATGATTGTTAATTGCCTTGATAGAATTGAACACAAAACGAGGAACCCAAAACATAATCCGGTCGATATAGGGCAACTTGGCTCTTGGGGCTAAAATTATATTCACCCGGCTGTTTTCGGGGGATGATACGGTTGGTGTATGAAAGAATCTGGGATAGGTGAGATGTGTTACGTCCCAACCTTCTTCTTCAAAACAGCACGTTAATACATCCATCCCCCGGCTAGAATGGGAGTAGGGATAAGGCGAAACGAGTAGAACTTTCCTTTTGCCGGATGCAAGCAATTTGTATTCCTTTTATGGGACACCGCTATGAAAACTCACGGTGCGATTTTTCCACCGCTAGTCCTCTCAGGTGAAAACTTCTAAACCCCATTACAGATTTTGCAATTCCAAAGACTGGTTCCTCGGGCTCCTGCCACTGCCTTTGTGGTTGATAGTGAATGAATGCAAACTCAACTCTTCTACTGAAATCAATAACGCTTGAGCACACCTTCATCTTGGAGCGTAGCGGGAAATGTCAGGTGCAACGATTTGTTATATATCTTTTCAACTTCCTTTTATATCCTCAGCGGTTCGTGTATGGTGCGTATCCCGCAGGGTATGTACTATACACTTTGTTGTAAGCCGTTTTATTCTATCTGAATTGTTTTGGTTTCAAATTATTGCTAGCATTTTCTGCGATTTCTAAAATCCTCTTTTGCCTTGTTTCTTTTCTTTTAGCAGAAACAACCCAGTGCAATAGAATCTTTTTAACAGACTTACTTAGGCTATCGAAGTATTCCATGGAGCCATTATGATTTTCAAATTCTTTTTTTAAGTCTTCTGGAATTATAAGAGCTTCAACTTCATCCAAAATTGTCCAAGAACCATTTTCTTTTGCAATTTGAATGCTTTTGTAACCAGCCTCTTCCATAAGCCCTTGTTCTATTAAGGCTTTTACTTTTTCCTTGTTTATTTTAGACCAATTACTTTTTGCTTTTCTTTTACTGAAATACTGTTGATATTTATCACCTTCTATTGTCCTTTTTGTGCTATCGATCCAACCAAAACAAAGTGCTTCATCAACCGATTCGCTCCAACTTAAGTTATGGTTCGGAGATTTTTTCTTATAAAGAATGAGCCAAACGGCTTCTTTCTTATCATGGTTCAATTCAAGCCATTTTCTCCAATCTCTTTTGTCATTAGGGCAATAGTCTTCAACATCATTCATATTCTACACGGGAACCTTGATAAGGAATACAATTAGTCGGTCCCGTAAATATCCCGAGTATACACCTTCTCTTCTACGTCCTCAAGATCCACAGATTGCCTGTTGGCGATAATCAAATCAGAGATAGACTTGAAATCATTTAGATTTCGGATCACTCGGGCACTTTGATAGGACTCCTCTTTGAGAATCGGTTCATAAATGACTATCTCAATTCCGGCTTCCTTGATTCGCTTCATGACTCCCTGAACGGAGGAGTCTCTGATGTTTTCTGAATGGCGACCCATATTAAGGCGGTAGATACCTACCACTCTCGGTTTTTTTTCTAAGACGGTTTGGGCAATGAAGTCTTTCCGTGTGCTGTTGGCATCCACAATGGCAGTAATCAGGTTATTTGGAATTTCCTCGTAGCTGGCCTTGAGCTGTTTCGTATCCTTTGGCAGACAGTAGCCGCCATACCCGAAAGATGGATTATTATAGTGCTTCCCGATTCTCGGATCGTGGCAAACCCCTTCGATGATATCCGTAGTATTTAGTCCATGGGATTGGGCAAAGGTGTCCAGTTCATTGAAAAAGGCTACCCGCATAGCCAAATAGGTATTGGAGAAGAGTTTTATCGCCTCAGCTTCTGTAGGGTTAACATAGAGAATGCTTATATCTTTTTTCAAAGCTCCCTCCACGAGCAGATGGGCTAATGCCTGGGCCCTCTCCGTTTTTTCGCCTATAACAATCCGGGAAGGATGGAGATTGTCGTGAAGAGCCTTGCTTTCCCTCAAAAACTCCGGGGAGAAGAGAATGTTGTCTCGGTTAAACTGCTTCTTGATACCTATTGTATAACCTACGGGAACTGTGGATTTAATCACGATTACCGCTTCGGGATTGATGGCAAGCACATCTTTTATCACCGCTTCCACGGAACCGGTATCAAACCGATTAGTTTTTTGGTCGTAATCGGTGGGAGTGGCGACAATCACATATTGGGCATCTTTATAAGCCTCCTCTTTATTAAGGGTGGCTCGAAGGTTCAGTTTCTTTTCCCTTAAAAAGTGCTTCATCTCCTTGTTCGCAATGGGAGAAATGCCATTGTTTAGAAGTGCTACCTTCTCGGGAACGATATCTAAAGCAACAACGTTGTTGTGCTGTGCAAGTAAAAGACAACTGGACAAGCCCACATAGCCTATCCCCGCAACGGCAATTCTCATAGCTCAATACTAAAGGAAAACTAGCTTGCCGCGCAAGTTGTTAAAAGCATTGAAAAACTGTGTAGTGGCTGAGCGGCTTGGAGCAAAAAAAACAAACATTCGCAAGTACGGGCTGTTGAAAATGAAGTATCTGGCCTACAGGCAAGACGAAAAAAGCGGAGTTATTCAACAGCCTTAGCCTGATGCGTTCCTGCTTTTTTGCAGCACATCCTCATTTCCGTACCCATTACAATCAGTACTTCGGTGAAAATATCCATCTGTTTGACGGATACGGCTTTCTTGCAGAACTGACACAGCATATTTCTCCAAAGGAAGTTCAACATACACGAAGATGTGGGGCATACTCTTCGCTCACAAGAGGAAAATGGGCAGATCATCCTGAAATCATCAAATATTCGCCCAGTGGCTGGAAAGCGAATCAGCACCCTTTGTCCCAAGGGCACGCTACATACAAAGAATCAGTGAAATCATAGAAAATGAATGATTCTCATATCAAATGCGATATTTTTCGGCTTCCTATGCTGGTTTTACACCTTGTATTGTATGCACATGGTAGTTTGCACCCATTTTTTTATAAACAGTCATTATCGATATAAATTCCCTTGACAGAAAATATAACTTTTCCTACTATCTTTCCTATAGGATGAGGAGTTGGCAATGAACACCAAAAAAATTATTGAATATATTGATAATTCCAAGGATTTATTTAGTAAGAATAAATCTCTAGGAAAGAGATTTGAGGAATTAAGAAATTCACCGATTTCACATATCGAAATTATTAAGAAATTTTGTGTTTTAGGAAAAAATAAAGGCCAAGGCCATTTTCTTGAGAGTCACAGAGATTCAAATTTTATCTTGGGTCTGATGGAATCCCCTTACTGGAAAAAATTGAGTTTAGAATACGCTACACTTAAGCATCTTAGGCCCACAATCGGTAATTCCCGGAAATTATCTCAAACTAAACCATGTTTAATTGAATATGGAACCATAGGTATAAGTTCAGAGGAAGTAGTTGCTATTTTCCCTGAATTTTTCATAGGTCACACTCCAAAAGAAAATGACCCTATTTTCTATTTTGTAGATAAGTTTTCCAGCAGAAATAAAAATTCCACTTTGCCTGTATTAGAAAAATTTGGAATAAAAAAATATTTTAATAAACTTATCCAGGCCACTGAAGAAAAAAGAACCCAGTTAGCTACCAACTGGATCTCTTGACATGAATATTTTCACAGAAAAGGCCCCCTTCCTATTCCTGCCCATCTATTTGAAAAAAGCAATGTATATACAGCTGCCATGGAAGAGTTAAGAGTGGACTTAGAATCTATTCTTTACTGTTTCGAGAGAACACTTGAAAAAAACGATGACTTCAATCTAACCGCCTTGTTTATCATTTCAGAGAGATTTTTTGGTTACCCATTTTTTCGGGATATTGATAATTTTGATGCTCGTTCATCAATTTTCGTTATCGGTTTCTTGAGGGACCTTGGAGTAATTCAATTAGAAGAAAATTTAAATCTCGATTTTCCTAGGCTAGAAGAGGGCATAAAGATCCTGCTTACCTGGATTAATGATATCGAAAAGAAAGGATCGTTTCTCAACTCTAAGAAAGAGCGAAAAACCTTTCTTAAAAGCACCTACTCTGAGAAAATCGATAGTTATAAACAAGAAAAACTCTTTTTTACAAATAAAAGGTAACCAATGAAGCAATTAGAAGACGCAATTTTAATTACAGGTGGTAGTAAAGGGATTGGACGAGCCTGTATTGGTTTATTCTTAAAAGCAAAAAAAAGATTATTAATATTTCCAGAACTCCAGGAGACATTAGTAACATTCCAAATGTTTACCATTTTTCTTGTGATTTAAAGGATGCCCCGACACTGTTGAGCATTTTGAGTAAAATTAAAAAGACCTATAATATAACAACGATAGTGAATAATTGTGGCGGGCCACCAACCGGTCCTTACTCCTCAGTAAGCAATGAGGATTTTCACAATGCTTTTTCTGCTCATCTTCTCGCCTTTCACACAATTGTAAAGGAGATCTCCCCAATTATGGTTGAGAAGAAATCAGGAAAGATAATCAATATTATATCCGTAACAGCAAGAATACCTTTGCAAAATTTCTGTGTAAGCAATTCATTGAGAGGGGCCATTCTTAATTGGGCCAAAACCCTTTCTAAAGAGCTTGGGCAGCATAGTATTTGCATTAACTCGGTCCTTCCTGGTTACACCGATACTGAAAGATTGAATGAGGTTTTGGATTCAGGGTCAAAATCGAAAAACATACCTGTTTCTGAATTAAAGGAAAGCCTGATATCCCAGATCCCGATGGGGAGATTTGGAAAACCTGAAGAAATTGCTGAAGTTGTATATTTTTTATCAAGCGAAAAAGCTAGCTTTATTAATGGTGCTAGCATCCCTGTGGATGGAGGTTGGACTCCTTGCAGTTAGAGAATAAATCTCACTCCATTTTTCTAAACTCAATACCAGTGGGAATAGGCTATATTTTTCTTGGTCTCACTTTTGGGATTCTGTTTGTCAAAAACGGGGGGGATATTCTATCCAGTTTCCTGATTTCTCTAACGACCTTTGCAGGTGCGGCCCAATTTATATTTTTATCTTTAATGAAGGAGGGAATTGATATATATGTATTATTTCTTTTTATCTTTTTGATTAATTTCAGGCACTTTTTTTATGGAATATCTTCCTTGAGCTTTTTAGGTGAATTCAACCTCAAAAAAGTATATCTTATTTCTGCTCTTACAGATGAAAATTTTGGGATGCTTCAAAATCTAAGCGGCAAGCAACCCCAAAAACAAGGTTTCCTTGTAAAGGTTTTTTCCCTAAATCACGTTTACTGGGTTTCTGGATGCACTATTGGTGCTTTGCTTGGAAAAAACTTTCAGTTGAATATAAAAGGTCTCGACTTTTCTTTAACGGCCTTATTTATAGTGTTATCCCTAGAAGGAATAAAAAACATTTCAAGTAAAAAAAGGAGGATTAAGTGAGCTGGGTTAGTAATAATTACCATTTTATAATAGTTTTAAGTCTAGCTACCATGCTAACTAGGTTTTTGCCTTTTTTGATTCCCCCTTTAACTGCAAGAATTAAAAACATCCAGTTTTTTAAAGAAATACTTCCCACTATTATGATGATTTTCTTAGTAATCTATTCCTATAGAAACATGGGAGTTGACTTTGAGAGTGGAGTCAAAGTGATAACGGGAATAATTGTAGTTTTGATACATCTAAAATTTGAAAATTTTATCTTAGTGTTTTAACGGGGACTCTTATGGCTACATTTTTATTGAATTATTATTTTTTGAATTATTAAGGGAAGAGAAGAATTATGAAGAAATCCAATTTTTCATTTTTGGGGCAAATACCCACTAAACTTCAGTGCACCACACAACTGTTACAAGTCCCCCTAGCCCAAATTCTCTGGGTTTAGTCCGCTAAGCTCTTCGAGAACAAAGCGGCCATCCTTTCGGATCAACACATCATCAAACCAGATTTCGCCTCCGCCGTGTTGCTCTTCCTGGAGCAATACGATATCCCAATGAAGGGCCGATTTATTGCCATTGAATGCCTCTTCATAACTGTTTCCCGGGGTGAAATGGAGACTACCCCGTATCTTTTCGTCGAAGAGGGTGTTGTTAATCGGGGTATCTATATAGGGATTTACACCCAAGGCGAATTCCCCGATATAGCGGGCACCTTCATCTATATCCAAGACTGAGTTAATGCGGGGAATATCATTAGCGAAGGCCTCCACAATCTTCCCATTTTCGAAATGGAATCGAATATCGGAAAACTGGAAGCCGTTGCAAATGGAAGAAGTATTATATGCAATAACACCATTCACCGATTCTTTCACCGGCGCAGTATATATCTCCCCATCGGGAATATTCGAACCTCCTGTGCAGGGAATCACGGGAATGCCTTTGATGCTGAAAGACAGATTAGTCTCACCAGGTCCGATGATTTTCACCTTGTCCGTTCGTTCCATCAAACTTTTTAATGGCTTCATCGCTTCGTTCATCCTACCATAGTCAACCGTACATACCCGAAAATACCAGTCTTCAAAACCTTCGGAACTCATTCCCGCTGACTGCGCCAGGGATTTGGTGGGATAGCGCAACACCACCCAACGAGTTTTTGGCACACGCAGTTTCATATGCACAGGCTCCGTGTACAAAGTTTTGTAAAGATTGATTGTATCTTCGGCAAGGTCTGATATTTCTAAAGCATTTTCAGGGGCCGTTATGCCGATGAATGCATCCATGAGTTCCATTTGATAGGCATCGGCATCGGCCGCAAGCTTGATCATGTCGGCATCGGCATCTTTAAGCCATTCGCGAAGTAGTGTTTCATCATCAATCCTGTAAATAGGGTATGCCCCAGCGGCCTTTACGGCTTGGACAACCGCCTTAACGAGATCTAGAGTGACAAATCCTCCGCCGCGAACAAGAACCTTTTCACCTTGTTTTATCTTGAGGGAATAGTTGACAATTATCTCGGCCAACTTACTATGTCGGATATCACGCATTTTATCATGATAGCACAACTCAAGTTTAAGGGCAAGTTGACTCAGGTCCTACGCAGGGTAAATGGTACAATGAACTGTCCACCTGTAGAAAAGGTGAACAGGAGGTAATAAGTCTCATGGAGTTCGTATAAAATAATTTTTTGAAGAACACATTAGGAGGTCCCATGGACACGAAGATAATACCACGTTCAAGGCCAAGGGTCAAGGCAAGAGGGAAATATCTTGACTCGGGATGATCGAGTAGGGCTGGAAAGGCCGTGCAAAAACAGAAAGAAGCCGTCTCACGAGGAGTTGGCATGCCTCCTTGAATGTAGCACAAAAACGATCCAGAGGGAGATCCAGCCCCCTAATTTTGAGGGCACTATATAAACTTATCGTAATTGATGTTGTGCAGAAATATGTTCATCCGCACCAGGTTGTACGAGGTGTATTTAAGTTCCTGCCCAAAAAAACTTTCTTCAGTAATATAGGATGTCTTCTAAATCAGCTCCTGCCCTGGTTGTTTTTTTCAAATACAAAGGAGACAATTAGGCAAATCCGCTTTGGGGGTTTGGCCGATCCCATGGGAAAGGTGATTCAAAGAAGCCCCGGAACTTTTAATCATAGATTCGGTAGGAGGTAAACAATTATGAAGAAGTCGGTGCTTATAATTCTGATCCTGCCTTTTGTAGCAGGCATAATGATGACGCAGAACAAGACAGCATTGGTTAACGGGTACAGGAAATACACCACCGAATTTTCCCCGTTAAGCGAGCCTGTTTCCGAGGCGAGGGCATATGGACACCGCCCTGGAGAGCATTGACTTCGAGGTGATGCGGGCCTACAACGTACAGAACCAGAGAATCGGTTCTATGCATTATTTGACATATACGAGAAGAAGGTGAAGGAACGGGGGGGGCTGTGTCAGAATCCAGGGGGGGATCCCTGAGGGAGAATTTTTCCTTCGTAATGCCCCCCTATCTGGCAGTTGTCGTGATCTATGAGCCGATACTGAAAACGCTGACAGCCAAACAAGCAGGGAAACCAAGGCAACGGGTTGAATCCTGGGTGGCTTGAGTGATATAGTGATATAAGGAAGGACATGTCCCGCCATAAGGTAATACAAACGAACGACACGTGATGCTTCCTCGATCTGGGAGAAACTTTGTCCTTTGTTTTGAAGCTTTTCGGTGAACAGACCAAGGCTCAGTTCGTCAAGGTATCCATGCCCGTATTTGTGGCAAGAATCCAGATAATAATGTAGCCATTTCCGGTACTCATCATGACGGTTGGCATCAACAGAATCACGTCCCAACCAATCGTTGGACTTATCTAAAAGTGTTTTCGGTAACTACAATACAATGTTTCTCAATTATCCTGAGTACACTATGATATCCATAAAAAAGGTTCCCTGTAAAGTAGTTTGTCCGGTTTTTTTCAAGTTTTTATTGACATTGGGCGTTTCTACGCTATATCTTGAATCATTGATTCGGTGTTGCCTGACAGAAAAATTGTATAGTGCCCTGAGAATTGAGGGCTGGAAGGCCTCTGCATCTGTTTGTTCTCTACCACTAACCTTAATGGCACTATATAAAGATCGTACTCGGCGGCACCTCAAATGAGATATAAAGAAACGAACTAATAACTTGTTAGGAGGTAAATGATGTCCACCTCCCATTTTTTGATGCTCATCGTATTGTTTGCGGTTTCCCTGTTCAGTCAGGTAGCACAGGCAGCGGATTACACTAATTCCATCGGCATGGATTTTATCCAAATAGAAACCGGTTGCTTCAATATGGGGCGCGGCCCGAACTTTGAAGGTGGTTTTAATGATGAACGGCCTCGCCATATGGTGTGCATCACAAAGCCTTTTTATCTGGGCAAGACCGAAGTCACACAAAGCCAATGGGTAGCGGTGATGGGCAACAATCCCAGTGGATTTCAGGGACTGAACAATCCGGTGGAAAAGGTTAGCTGGAACGATGTGCAAAACTTTATCCGCTGGTTGAATCAAAAGGAAGGTAGCAATAAATATCGCCTGCCTACGGAAGCGGAATGGGAATATGCGGCCCGGGCGGAGAGCAGTTCGACGTTTCATTTTGGCGATGATAAAGAGCTGCTGGGTCAATATGCCTGGTTTGACGGCAACTCCGGTAAGCGTACTCACCCGGTGGCACAAAAGCGTCCGAATCAATGGGGCCTATACGATATGCACGGCAACGTCTGGGAATGGGTGCAGGATTGGTACGATGAAGACTATTACCGTACCAGCCCTGCCAGTAATCCCAAGGGGCCTGAATCGGGTCAAAACCGCGTGTATCGTGGCGGTGGCTGGTTCCACTATGCTGGGTTCCTGCGGTCGGCGAATCGCGGCAACAGCTTGCCCGACTTCCGCCGCTATTATTTGGGCTTCCGCCTAGTGAGGGAACTTTAGTATCTCTGGGCACTTTTACCCTTTGTATAGTGCCCTCAAGCTTATTGGTAGAGAACATCCATATATATATCAATAACAAAACGATTTGCAAGTATCTGTTTATACCTTGTTCTGCCCCATCTCAATCCCTCTGTTTTCATTTCGGCTCAGTAAGGCTAAAAACCGGCTTATTCTATTCCGCAACGGCTTTTACCGAGGCCTGATGGGACAAGCTACTTAAGTCTTTTTTTTTAACAGTATTTAATAGGTTTTTCAACTGATAATAATTCGCCTATAGTTCAATTTATTTAACCACCCACAATCTTCGAGGCACTATATACCCTTTGCTACGATGTAGCCAATCAGCCTGGATTTCCAAAAAATGCAACTATGTCGGCAGGGCAATGCCGTGCCCTAGACAATATTTATATCGAGAGATTCTGGAAGACTTTGAAGTATGAAGATCTCTATTTATATCGCTACGATACACTAAAAAAGCTCAGGAAAGGACTATTAAAGTATTTCAGATTCTATAATTCGATAAGGCCTTCATCAGAGCCTTAATGGGAATTCTCCGAATGAAACTTATTCCGGGAAATCTAACTTAAAAGTGGCATAATGCTGTATTGACCAAAGGGGTCACTATAATGGAGGAGATTCTTCTATCCCTGAACAGGGTGGATAAAAAAGTCTAAGCTTCTAAGTGTTTCTGAAAGTCCTTTAAGCTATGGAGATATCCTTCCCTTAAGGATGCCTTCTCTTGGTCAGTTAAGAAAGTTGATTCTATTGAAGTCAGATTTGATTGAATAAGGGTGTCATAGTCCCAGCCGAACGCAGCCGTTTTGAGATAATCATCGGTCAAGTCAGAATCCTGTATGGTGGGATCATCCGACGCTATAGTGATAGGCACGCCGGATGCAGAGAGGGCTTTCATAGGATGAGAAACCTCATCTACCCAAGCTCCGGTCTGGTAGTTGCTGGTTATGCATTGAGCCAAAAATATGCGTTCATCCTTGAGAGTCTTCTGGAGTTCAGCATCATGAATTGCCGATACGCCGTGTCCAATGCGATCCGCGTGTAGCTGTTTTATTGAAGTCCATATGTTTTGAGCGGCCGCGATTTCCCCGGCGTGAATGTCGATATTGAACAAGCCGTCTTTTTTAACATAGTCAAAAAAACTTATAAATAGTTCAGGAGGGTAGTTATGTTCATCGCCGGCGAGATCGATGCCAACGACGCGCCCGAGATCTGTATTCTGAAGATATTTATAGGTATCAATCATTTCTTCTGAAGTTTGTATGCCCCTATTAAAGGTAAGGAGGTATCGAATTTGCATCCCTATCTCATTTGCAGCCTGATCACTGGTTTCGATAATTGTTCGGGTTACATCGCAGGGATCCAGCCCCGTAAGTTCAGTGAAATGGAGAGGATTGAACCGCAACTCTATATAGAAAAGATTTTCTTCAGCAAATGATTTCACAGAATCAAAGGTGATAGCTTCAATATCTCCAAGGCTCTTGTACCAGAATTTCTTAAATTTACTGAGAAATAGAAGGAAATCAGGTTTGTGGTTTTTAGGAAACTGAAAAGTTTTTTTGAAAGAGTCCAAATCTGAAGGAACATCCAATTCATTTTTTTTAGCCATTTTGAACAAAGAGGCAATCGGATAGGTTCCCTCTAAATGACGATGGACTTCGATTTTTGGCATTTTCAACAATGTCTCTCGCTCAAGTGGCCTGTTTGCAGATTTTGACTTATTCGAATTCATTCATGATACCCCTTCGCCTCCTCCTATTCTCGACATGTCACATTATTAGCATTAATGCTCATTGAGTCTTTTATCAGTTTATCACGGGATTCACTAAAAGGCAAGCAATGAACTATAGGTCATCATTTTTTTGCATCACCACCCGGCACAAAAAAGAGTCTAGGAGCCTGTCGGACTTTTGTTAAAGACTCAACTTTCGCACACTTTCAAAACCGTTTTAAATACCGAGAAACTCAAGGCGGCCATAAATTCATCAATGGCTTGATCAACAATATCTTTTTTCAGCATAAATTTCCCGCATAAAAAATCGCTAAGCAATGCCCGCAGAAGCTTGATGGCTTCAAGAAAAGTTCGATGGCGGACTTCATCGCCGTACTGATAAAACAGGTCGCCCAAGGCAAGGCGGCGAAAAGTTCTGAAAGCGGAGTATATATGTTGTACATGAGCATTTCAGGTTTTTTCGCCAACTTTGGAGGTACGGTGGCAATCCCCCCCTGAGGGGGGGCCGGGGGGGGGGGGGGGATTTCCTTATTCGCATTCTGACACAGCCCCATAGCCGAAGGGCAGTTTCATTTGTCTGGCTTTGCTCAGAATCTGAATCAGTGTGTCGGTTTTTTTCATTTTTGCTTTGATTCGGCGTTCTTCTCCCACACTTCCTGATTGGGTCTGACCTATATCGCAAAGACAGTTTTTTTCTTTCGCTGAGGAGAGCAATCTGAACATGAGCGGTACAAAGCTGAAACCATCGCTCCAGCCGACCATGAGCTGACAGAATCCTTTTTTGTATTTCCCATCTGTATGACCATGAACACAAGAGAGCCCCTGAACCTTTTTGCTACGGGAACGATCAAAAAACGTGTCATCAACAATCAGAACTTTGACTCTTTTACGGGGCAGTTTGGAAAGCAGGCGGATCAGCTATCCTGAAATGAAATACAGAAAGCCTTCCCAATTGTAATTTTCGCTGTTCAGAAATCGATAGACAGCATCCTTGCAGTATTCTGATTCATTCATCCGGCCAAGACGATACCAGTTCCTGCCGCTCCATACCATCTGGATCAGATATTTGATCAGAGCGACTGGCCGTTCCCCATGGATTTTGCGAAACTTCAGACCGGACAGTTGCTGTCCAATTCCCAGCCGATTGAAAAAATATCGGTTCTGGTGCTTAGGTTCTGGTGCTTATCTTATTTCCCTGTTCTGTTTCCTGTTTTAAACTGTTCATCGGGTGCCTCCTGGTAATTTCTTGTACAAGATGATATTGCCATATACGGAGGCATCCGACTGCCAGCTCAGATTATGTGCGAAAGTTGAGTTAATAAAGATCAAAGTTTTCATGTTCTCTGTTGACCTAAAACGGCATTCCGTACAATGATGATATCATCATGAGATTGAATACGGTTCAGCTCCGCGAGTGAACTAGATTCGCTTTCATCCTTCGCTCTTCTGCGAAGGCGACATTCACTCCATATCCAACAAAAACACACCGCCCTTGGTCGTAGACAACTGTGCTTGCGGGGGGCTGTGTCAGAATGCCCCTTTGACCGCCTGCCTACAAACCAAATCCATCATTCTGACACAGCCCATCTCCCGAAGTGAATAGCTTAAGCGATAGATAGCTAAGGGAGCTGTTGAAAGATGAAGTATTTGGTCCACAGGTAAGGTGCGAAAAACCGGAATATACTCACTAGTTCAAGGCTTGTCCGACTGCTAACAGCTTAATTTTTTACAGGACAAACCTTTACAATCGGAAATATCGGACAATCGGAAGATTGATCGGTATAAAACACTGATACTGCATCGAGATGGCTTATACAATCTTCATGACTATTATGGTTTGATCATCATGCTGTTCTGCACCTGATGAGAAATGATCGATATCTTTTTTGACCAAATCGACCATCTCACGTGCTGATTTTTGGCAACTCTGGCGAAGGTGATTCCTGAAACGAGTATCGGAATACTCCTGTTTTTCACGAGAACGAGCCTCTGGGATCCCATCTGTATAGAAAACTAAGGAATCGCCTTTTTCAACGGAGATGGTTTTGTCTTCATAGGTTGCTGACAACTCCACTCCGATGGGAAGTCCTGGTGCGTCAAGTTCAATAAAAGCCTGACCATCGGCCCGATAGAGAAGAAGTGGTGGATGTGCGGCATTGGCATAGGTTATTGTTTGCCTGTTTTCATCATAGAGGAACAGACCCAGCGTGGCGAATTGATCGGTCCCGATTCTACCCATGATACCTTTGTTCAATATGGAAAGATATTTCTTCGGGGTACTATTAGGATTAAGTGCTAACCGTAGAATTGTACGTATCATGACCATTTGCAGAGAAGCCGGTACACCTTTCCCTACTACATCGCAGACCACCACTCCAATTTTGCCTTCCCCTACACGGAAGACATCGAAATAATCGCCGCTTATACCACGTGCAGCACGGCTAAATGCGGAAATCTGCGTTGTCTTGAGGTGAGGGAACTTTTTGGGAAGTAGTCCCTTCTGAATTTCTGCAGCAATACTGATTTCGCGATGCCTCTCACGGTGCTCAATGAGTTCTTCTGTTTTGTATGTATTTTCAATAGTGAGGGCCGCATAATCGGCAAAAGTTTGCATATGTGTGAAATCCAAGTCTGTAAAAGATCCAGATGAAGGCCGCTTGATTACGACTATTGCTCCAAATACCCGTTGAAACAACACTAGCGGTACAATTATACATGACTCGATGCAGAGAGGGTCATCCGGTAATCTGTAAAAATCGCATTTCTCCTCATCCATTGATGCCATAGATCGAATAAAAAGAGTTTGAGCTTCTCTAACAACGGTTCCGAAAGTGTGCTCACCTACATTAATGCTACTTCCTCGATCAAGTTCCAATCCTTTTTCTTCTGAGGCTTGGAACTCCGCTGGAAGAGGGTATGGTGGGGGAAAATACCCTGAGATAGCTTTCGAAGTAATAGATCCTTTGTCGCTATCAATTAGATAGAGTGCCGCACCGTCAGCATGGGTGTGCTCCCTTGCCGCAGTGGTTATAATTTGAAGGATATCTTCTATAGCAGGGTCTTCCCCTAAACTAGAACTGATAGATATCATGAAGTTCAAAACTGAATTCATCTTAGTTTGGAGTTGATCTTTCAAGAAGTTGTAGTTATTTGAAAGAACTTCTAATTCATCCCCTGATTCGATGTTTAAATCGTAGGAAAAATCCCCATTGGCCAATTTTCCCATGGCTTCTCTGAATTTGTTTATTCTTCTTACAATAGAATCAGGTATCCATAAGAAAACTATCACGGCTAACACCAGGGTTAAAAGAACGAAAACTCCACCGACCTGATTGGCTCTATATCTCTTCCCCGCAAGACTGCTCTGTATTTCAAAATTCAAGATAGCCAATTCTTCTATTAATTGTTGTGTATCTATTACAACTTGGCTCAAAATATGTCGCGTCAGAAGGCTGTTTTCTTCGGTCATCACCATGACCTCATTAGCGACAAGAGAATTCAACTGGTTGACAACCAGGGTATAATCATAGGTATATATTGTTTCCAGTTTCATTTCCATCAGCTCTCGCAAGGCTACTACCTGATAATCCGCCGTCAGGGCACTCCCTAGCTCTATTGCCTTAATAGCATCCAAGCCTTGTTTGAATCTGTCGACAGCATCCATCCATTCTGCTCGAAGGACCGCTAAGTCATCTTGGCTTGTCAATAGATTGGACGAAGTTTGATGAATTGTATTCATTGTGGCATACATATCCACTGTTTGGGTAAGGAGCTGGGTGTGTCGAGCGGTTGTGAGATTCAGAAAATACAGCATCCCCATTGAAAGGAATAGACTCGACAGCATCGCCGTTTCTGCTAATCCGAACTTAGCACTAAGTTGCATTCTAACAGACTAGCATGAGTCGCATTTCAAGTCAAGTTAAACCAGTTAATTCTTCAACTTCCCGTGCTATATCTCGCGCAAAAATTCGCTTTCAGCAAATATCCATGGAGGGGCGAAACAAAATAACGCCATATCTCTATATGCTATAATAAAAACAGATGCAAATCCCTCTGTCTTTCCGCACTCACTAATTCCTTGCTCTTCCCCGCTTCATCATGTTGCCATAAAATAATATATATTATATACTGGCTCTCACTATGTATATTGATCGTACAAAAGAACTTACAAGGGTAAGATTTATATTCAGACACTCTTGCTGTAATCGTATCGCACCAAGGTCGATGGAGTTTCAAAAGTCAAACTTCGCACCGTCGCAAATCTTACCCTGTCCCGCCTCACGTAATTGTAGCGATTGAACAAGCCCTCCGGAAGGTTTTTAGGCAAACGTGTTGATCTCAATTCCATCCAACTTGTTCATGGTCGTTCGGTGGGTTCTGTATACCTGGTTGAACAAATTTCCCGCAGACTTAAGAATTCAGCAGACTCTCGGAAGGTCGTTTCAGCGTGGAAGTCTTCCATGGAAACAGAAGCGATACTACCACTCTTTCAAGTCAGATTCATAAAGCGGCGAAAGTCTTTGGTGCCCAAAAGGTCGTTTTTGACGGAGATCGGGGAATGATCAAATCTGGAGGTATTGAGGAGCTAAAGAAAGCGGGGGGCACTATATATCGGCTCTCACTAGTGCTGTATCTCGCTTTAATCTTCGCACTCATGTAGGCGTTGCCTTCCTAGGGCTTGTCTGGATAAATTCCAAATTGCGTCTGAATAAATTCCAAATTCTGACACAGCCCCATCGATCTTCATCCGCTTGCTATCGAGTGAAATTTTCCCCCTTATGGATGCTGTCCACAAAGCATGTAGGCAACCGGCAGAAGCCATACATCCCCTTCTTTACGGATGTCATTTTTTGTAAGTACGCATTTCTTATGTTTGCTTCTAATTTTGGATAAGTGCCGGTAGTCCTGGGCTGCTACATTTTTTCGGTACTTTACTTCCGCCAGTAGCGAATTGTTTACAAAATCAATCTCATAGTTGTTTCTGTAATAATAAACATCCCCTTTTGTAAGACGCACCATATGATTCGCAACCGCATTTTCCACAATCTGGCTCTTTAATACCTCATGCTGCAGCATACTGAAATCCTGATTCAGTCTGCTGTTTAACCAATAGTCAGCCAGCCAGATAATAAAGGGGTCGTTAAAGTAAAGCTTCTTATTCTTCCTGTAATTCACCTTGCCTTGAGATATATCGAAATGATAAACCTGGGTGATAAAAAAAGAATCATGCAGAAACTCAAGATAATCATGTATGGTATTATGAGAACCTACTCCCGCATCCTGCACAATAGCGTTGTAAGAAATCTCGGAAGACAACGACAGCAGAGCACGGTTTAAAATAGCTTTTATGATGTACTCCTTTTTATCATGCTTGGCTATTTCGGAGGTCAGCCAGGAACGGTATATCTCAAAGGTGTCGGCGGAGATGCTGCCTTTCGCCAGGAATTCATTCATAACAAAAGGGATGCCGCCGCATTTTAAATATTCTTCAAACAAAACATCCAAATTAATTTCACTGGTAATTTCATGATACCCGGAAACCATGGCATTTTCATCCCAACCAATGTGGTATTCAGGTAAAGCCGGATATTGTATCCTCGCAAAATCATGAAAGGAAAGGGGATTAAATATGAAGTCTCTGCCCTTTCCTCGGCGCCCGGGCAGGTACTCGCCGGTTTTTTTTATGTTTACAGAACTAGAGCCGGTTAAAATATACGTAAGTTTCTTTAAGCCATGATTGTCGGCCAGATATTTAATACCAAGAATGCTGTCTTTCACAGAGGTGATCTCATCCAGAACAATAAACATTCTCTGTTTCTTATCGGGAACATGCTTGAGCCAGGTTTCCACCAGGGAAACAATCTCCTGCTTGCTGTCTAAAAAATCACAATTGAAGTAAAGAAAGTTTTTATTATTGGCCGCGCTCATTTTTTCCTGAAACAGTATTTTTAAATGTGTGGTTTTACCCACTTGCCGCGGACCGTATACTATATACACGCCATCGGTAAATGCATGCTGCAGAAACTCATTTTCCCGCCAGACATATTTTACGCCCTGAAGTTTTTCAAGATAAATATCCCGGTGAATCGCCCCTGCATCCTTTATCCAGGGATTCTGGGAGTAGATTTTTTCCAGTAAAGTAGTCATGGCTCTGTCATTGTCACTCCAACTGACGCTATTAATGTATATTATGTCAGCGGGAATTGCAACATGAAATCACCCTTTACCCATTGTCATTGTTTTTCTAATAATTCTGTTGTCGGGACCATTCTTCTCTAATTTTCCTTCCCCAGACTTTTGGCCTAAATTCTCGATAACGTGGTATGCCTGGCATAACCGGGCCGCCGCCGCTGATGCTCCACTTGAATATACGTATGATCGGCGGCTCCGTGCTCATGCCTTTGTTATTCGTCGTCGTCTTGATCTTCCGAGGGCGGCAAAAAGCCGGAAACTGTCGATTTCAAGTCGGGATGGGCTTCCAGGAATAGCTGCATCCTTGCACTGTTGGTAAGTCTTGCAATCATCTCTTTCTTCATCGCGTCTTCTGCCTTCTGAACGACCTTGCTGGCTTCGGCGAACTCTTTCTCGAAGCTTTCAACGATTGGTTTGGCATATCTATTTGCACGTAGAAAACCGCCGAAGGAGTTTAGGAAAAAACGCCCATTTTACTCTTGTTGTTTATGATACCTTGGCCGTAAGAGCTAATGGCTAACCCATCACTTAAGGGAATGAGTTTTTGAGTAAAGGAGGAAGCAGAGAAAGGTATCGGTATCGGTGGCACATCGAGTGTCGAACCAGGTATAGCGTCTGGGTTTTTGTTAATTGGCTCAAGCTCAATCTGAACTAGGTTTTGCGCCGTAGATAGACTGTCAGCGGCGACAACAATGCCATCTGGCACGCGAAGCGATACAACAAGGCTCATTCGCTCTCCTAAAATAAGAATTCTTCATATCTGTACGTATTATCGGCCATCTATGCCTTTTTTCATATAACGCCCGCATAACCTGTCTTCCGTATATGGCGGAAATTTTGTCTGCGAAGCAGAACAAGCAGGATTTGTGCCAATAGGAAAATCTGGTTCATGCGATTGTTATGTGGCCTCTACGATGATGATAAAATACTTATCTGATAAAATATTTATAGAATGCTTTATATGTTTTCGTCATATATGGCCAAAAATCATATTTCTCAGCAAAATTATTAGTTATTTTTCTAGTGAAATTATTACATTCCATTTCGGAAATCTCACCTTTTTTTTCTTTACGATTTAATTCTTCAATTTTTCTTATAACTGATCTTACTTCAATCTCTTCATCAGAATTATCAATAAGGTTAATAGTTGATAGGGCTTCCTCAACTTGTTCGCTTTTTAGAAATATTTCAGGTGTATCATCTGGGGAATAATACTTATCAATTTTTGAATTAAACGCTCTCATATCATGCTCCTAACTCAACTTTCGCACACTTTCAAAGCCGTTTTAATACCGAGAAATTCAAGGCGGCCATGAATTCATCAATGGCTTGATCAACAATATCTTTTTTCAGCATCAATTTCCCACATAGAAAATCGCTAAGCAACGCCAGCAGAAGCTTGATGGCTTCAAGAAAAGCTCGATGGCGGACTTCATCACCATACTGGTAAAACAGGTCGCCCATGGTTTTTTCATCCGCTTCTTCTCGGAGAGCCAGGGCCAGCATACAGTAACGAATCAGCACAATCGCCGTATGAGCTGTGATCATATCATAGGAACGCCCCTGAAATTCTTTGGCCAGTTTCAGATAGCTCTTGCAGATTTTGAAGCACACTTCGACATCCCATCTGTAACCGTTTGATTTGTTTTTTGACATGAGCATGCAATGATTTCAGGTTATGCTTCTTGCCCTTGAATTCATAATACATGTTGGGCATCCGCTTGAGGATGCAGATGCAATCCATCTTCAAATTGCAGATTTTCTCAATAACTGAGGGAAAGCTAAACCAACTGTCCATAAGGACATAGCCGAAGGACAGCTTCATCTGTCTGGCTTTGCTTAGAATCTGAATCAGGGTGTCGGGTTTTTTCATTTTTGACTTGATTCGGCGTTCTTCTCCCACACTTCCTGATTGGGTCTGACCTATATCGCAAAGACAGTTTTTTCTTTCGCTGAAAAAAGCAATCTGAACATGAGCGGTACAAAGCTAAAACCATCGCTCCAACCGGCCATGAGCTGACAGAATCCTTTCTTGCATTTACCATCTGTATGATTATCCGGCCAAGACGATACCAGCTCCTGTTGCTCCATACCATCTGGATCGGATATTTGATCAGAACGAATGGCCGTTCCCCATGGATTTTGCGAAACTTCAGACTGGACAGTTGCTGTCCAATTCCCAGCCGATTGAAAAAAATATCGGTTCTGGTGCTTATCTTATTTCCCTGTTCTGTTTCCTGTGTTAAACTGTTCATCGGGTGTCTCCTGGTAATTTCTTGTACAAGATGATATTATCATATACGGAGGTGTCCGCCAGCTCAGATTATATGCGAAAGTTAAGCTCCTAATTGATTAGTTTTGTCTTCTATGTCCTTTATCTCCTTTTCATAGTATTCACTCTCTTTTGTTGCATCCTGTATTTTTCCTTCCAGAAATAATACAGATTTCTTAAAGTCTTCTGCTTCTATTTCAAGTTTATTTTTCTTGACTTTATTATTCTTCAAGTCATTCAGTATCTGTTGAATCTCTCTTTTCCGAATATTGAATCTAAAAGTAATAATGGCAATAAATTTACTAATATATTTATCTAACTCTCGTTGACGTTTTTCCAAATTTTCAATCATTCTATCTGTTTCAATCAAGCTAGTAGATAATTCTTCAATTTTTCTTGTTTTTTCGGTTAATCTTTTTTGTAATTCTAAAATACGTTCTTCCTTCTTAGTTAATTTAGCTTGATATTCTAAGATCTTATCTTGATATTTCTTTCTCTTATCTTGCCAATTTGCTTGAGCTTGATTGAATTTATTGTTTTTGTGTATAGCGACACCAGAACCTGCACCCAAAGCTCCGATAACTGTAGCACCAATTGCAACTAATATTGGTATTGGCATATTATGCTCCTTCAAATAAAGATTTAACTTTCTTATGGTTTGATATAGCTTCAATGTAATATTTTTCTATATCTTTTTCATATTTAATTACATTATTATAATATTCACCATTAGATATTGAAATGTTATTCAGCATTGCTTCATTTTCTATAAGAACTTGATCATTTTCATTTAGAATTTCCTCACGTCCATTCAATTCATTGCGGATTCGCTTTTCCATCCTGATTATTTGAATGGAATAATATGCAATGACTGGTATTGCTCCCCAGTTTAAAGATGTAGCTGGAGGAGGAACTAGTAAACCTGAAAGGAGAGTTACTACATTTGCTCCAAGCATTAAAGAAAATGCTCGATAATTTGGTTCAATAACAACTCTCTTTATACTCTTCTCAGTACCCCATAGATATGAACCCATCACTATATTTGCAACTGCACTTCCAGCAATATCGCGCATTTTCATAGTACCTAGAAACTGCAGCAACTCCCTGGTTTTTGGATTGTTAAAGTTTAAGAATTTTCTTAATAGAGAATGACCAGGAAGTGGCAACCCTTCTTTTGAAAAAGTATCTTGTAACAAATGTCTGAGCCAATAGAAAACTGCTTTTAACCATGGGGGAATATTTCCTCCTGACTTTTTTGCAATTTCCAAATATTGATCCCAGTTAACTTCAAACGGATTAAAAATATCATGACCATATTTCCACCTATGCCCAAATCCACCAGGTTGCTTAGCACCAGGAACCCAGTCTACATTCTCTCTTGAATGTCCATGTTTATCAGTTGTTTTCTTACCAAAATTATTATCATGCAAGTCAGCAAAAAAATCTCTTAATAATACAGAGGACAATGTTCCTAATCCACCTGCTACAAACATTACTGGCAAATCAGCTGTTTTCCATTTCGCAAATATTGATTCATCAAAATCTTCAAGTTTTTCTAGATTATTCAGTGCATGAAAAGGAATACTAAAATCTTCTATTATTTGAGGTGTATATTCCTTGACGTTTATAATTTCTAATTCCGATAAAGTTAAATTTGGGAATAATTTATTTTGATCGTTATATAGTTGTTCTAATCTATTTTCCCTCTCTTGAATATCCAATTCATATCCCCTTAACTAAATTAATTCCTTCCTGGGTTGTTGAAATATACTTCTTATACCAATCTAATACGTCATTAGTAAAAGAATCAGGAAGTCCTAGATTTTTCTTAATTTCCTGTAGGTATATTTCCTCTGGATTATCAATTAGTTCGCCTGCTATTGCTAAGGATAATAATTCTATATATACGGAACGTTTTATTTTGTTTTCAGATTTTTGTAGTATTTTCAAACTATCTTCCTCCGGGATATCATTTAGAGATTCTGGAAATTCCATCTCTTCCTTTAATTGATTGATCAGGCTTGATTGTTGTTTATCAATAAATCCATTTGAAATCATGAGTTTATTCGCCAAACTTAAAAATGCCCTTTTTTCCTCGTCCGAAAAAGCTTTCAAAAACATTGCTATTCCTCCATATTGATATATTCTTTTCTATTTTTGTCCACACAACAAGTTATTACTCCGTTTCTTCACATCCCCTTTGAGGCCCCCCCGAGTACAATCTTTTCTGCCAGAAAACACCGCATCAATTCGTCTTATTGTAGCGTAGAAACGCACAAGGTCAAGAAAAACTAAAATTTTTCTTGACCCAAGTTCACCAAAATTCCCCTTGAAAGTCCGTTGAAAATCTTTTTTCATCCGTTTCAATAGTGTGAAACATAGAAGACTCCTCTGTAAAAAGGATTGAAAAAATCCCCATAGCACCATATATAGGGTGATGGCATTCCCGGATACCCCGTATATGGAGTGCAGAGAGAAGTTGTGTCCCGTTTTTTCAGGGGACTCATAGAAATATTGCACCCAGAGGCCAAAACGCACCCCGTATCCGCCAATGTGGTGACTATCTGATTTCGGTCGGGCTTGCCGCCTTCCTTGCTTTTTTGTATATTATATTCATGTATATATGCCGTGTTAGAGTTCCCAGAGGGTCTCGAAAACCTCAAAACATTTACTACAATTTGGTTGCAAGTGTTTGCACCCCAAAGGTCTTTCGTCAGCGTCTTGTCCTTTCCCTTCTGGACATTTATGGAAAACTGGGGTTATCAGGGAAATTCCTTGACCGACAATTAATGAAATACAAAATCAGTGGTGATAATCGAAAAAGTTAACTGTCGGTACAGAAATGAGATAAGGTTGTTGTATGGTGAACTTGGGTTAAAAGCATGCGATATTGATTCGCAGTCGGCGACTTGTAGCTTTCTAAGTTCACAATCCATCATTTTCCTCGCTAATCATATTTTTACGACCATATAACGTTGAAGCTCACTGGCACCGCTTGTCGGCATCCGGTGCAGTGCCTTGTTAGCCCCTGTCATATTGCTTGAACTCATCTGATGGTTCGCGATCAGAGTAAATATGCAGTGTCACTTCATTTGGATCGAGAATAGCGATGCCACGATCTCCCCAAGGATGAGCTTCAAGTGGCATGACAGCAACAAGCCCCTCATCTTTCAGGCGATTGTGTTCAGCATCTACATCTTCCACACAAAAGTTGTACATCAGACCAGCTGGGTTGCATGCGGGGGGCACCGACTCCTGTTGTGCTATGAATTGGAGTTCTGATATTTCTTCGCCAAACTGAAGGTTACATACCACCCACAATCAAAGGTGACTTTGGCTCCGAAGTGATCGACATAGAAATCACGCAACTCGTCGACCTTTTCGGTCGTTATACATGCTGAGAGTGTTTTTGCAATCATCAATAATCTCCTTTTATAATTTGTATGATTGTTCGATATACGAGCTTACGTGTTTTCTGGCCAAGTCGTCAAAGGAATGAATCTTGATATGGCGCATCGTATGTCCTTTTCCCTCAAGAACATTGTACGGGTCATCGAGTTCTGCTCCTCGGTCAAATATCAAGGAGATGTACTTCTTGTATGGCATAATTCCAACAAAAGGTCGATCTCCCTTAAAAAAACATAGGGCATTCCATTTTATATCTTCTGCAACATCGACAGCTAACTGACACGCATTCTTGGTCAAGTATTCGACGATATCTATTTCATCCCGAGTGAGATTCGTCATAAAATCGTTTATCTTTGGATTTGCTTCCATACAAGTCCTTTATGGCCCAACAAGCTATTACTCCGTTTCTTTATATCCCCTTTTAGGCCCCCCCGAGTGCAATCTTTTTGGCATAAAACACCACACCAATTCGTCTTATTGTAGCCTAGAAACGCACAAGGTCAAGAAAAAAATAAATTTTTCTTTATGGATATCATAGTGTACTCAGGATAATTGAGAAACATTGTATTATAGTTACCGAAAACACTTTTAGCCCAACTTCGCCAATATAAAGTCTAAATTCACCTATGAAAGCATTTATTCATTTTTTTTCACACTACAGATCTCATGATTCAATAGCCTCCGATTGAGGGGGGGCCTGAGAGCTTTAGGTTAGTATAAATCTCCAAATGAGAACTCTCCAATTGGAAATTCACTCGAAGCTTCTTGTTTTTCTTATTTGTCGAATAAACATACCTATAATGTAAAAAATGTCGAATAATTTGGCAAGAGGTAATAGGTGTTGTGTATCACTACGTTGTGGGAATGACAGATGTTGGAAATGTAAATAACTATCCTGAAACAAGTTAGCGGACAGGGCATCGTTGAAAAGTACGGATAATGGCTGTCTTAAGGTGAATTTTGGCGAAGTTGGGTTAGATAAGTTCTCCAAGGATCTGTAGGTAGGACAAACTCAGTAGCACGGAGACAAAGTCCTATGAACAGTAGCTTGAAGGTGAATAAAGCAAAATACTGATTTTTGAGAATAGATAGAAATCTAAAAGCCGAGTTCCTGCCCGATAATGGGCTGTTTATCCGTATTATGGAGAGAATTCTCCACCCACAAGACCATGGCATAGAGCCGTTTGTAGAATGCTGAATATGGATCCATGATTCGGAAGATGAAATCACGATTCGCCAGCACGACACCGCAATAGCCATACACGAGATAGCCCTTTTCCGTGGGAAAAAGAATTATATGAATCACAAAGTTTTCCTTGTCTACTATTTTTATAAGGGATCGTAAGACGGAAACATTTTTCACCGTAAAACTCAGACTTTCGCCATCATGTACATATTGGGCATTATAGTAGCCACCCCCAAGAACTGTTTCCTTCATGAATAAAAGAATGCTATCAAACATAGGGATGCTGTTCACAACAGGATCCGGTAGGCGCTTCCTGCTTCTAATCTCATCCGTATGATAGACATCTCTGAATAGAGGAACCACAGCCTTCTTCCTTGAGGACGAATAGTGTACCTGTTTTATCTCGCTCACACGGCGGGTTATGTTGTAAAGATGAAGATCTATGCCGCTGGTATCACTGGCATAGGGAACAAGATAAAGACCCTCGACCATGACATCGGGATTCAGGCTACTGCCCGTACGTTTAATCACTTCGAGAGCGGCATGATTCGGAGCTATCATAATCCCAGACTTTGTTACATCGTATCGGAAAGCCCTTCCTGCAGATTCTAAAATGCTCCTGGCCTCATCAGGGAAATGGGTTAGCAGAGAATCCAACTCTAACTGGAGTCCAATCAGCGGAAATGCAATGAAACAGTGCAGGAGGCATACGATGCACCGTAGCTTAAGAAATGCATGATTCATCTTATCAATATACCAAGATGGGGAATTGTGATTACCCCGGACAGAGAGGGGGGGGAGAGCCTGTCGGACTTCGGAACCAACCTTTTTAGATAGAATAGTTCCATAACACATTCACCATATCTATTTTTGAACGAGTACCAGTCTTTCGATAAATGGTTCCGACATGATTGCTTACCGTATTTGGTGATATATCGAGTTGCAAGGCGATTTCCTTGTAGGTAAATCCCGTAGAAATGAGTTGGGCAATCTCTACTTCACGCTTGGTCAGCCCGGCTCTATCGCAGGCAGTGTGGAACAAGCTATCCGAATCCTCAATGGAATCAAAATCCGGAGATACCAATGATCGGTGAAAGTATACAATCGCACACATTGCGAGAATTATATGATAGATGGACGAGGCAATAAACATTGCCAGTTCATATCCTGTAGACACCAGATGAAGAACCTGAATGAGGGGAAGATAGAGAAATGTGACACTATATAATAGAGTCAAGGCCATACGGGTTATCTCATCCCTGATAAGAGGCAACTCCCTTGCTGCAACGACGAGTACGAAAAAAATGATGAAAAGAAATGCAAGGACAGCCAATATACCGGGAATTGGCGATGAATTGATAAACAAACTAACAATTCCTGAACTAAGAAATATAACTACCGAAACGATCACCCTTACTATGCGCGGGGTAGTCCATCGGCGGTCGAGGATAAAATTCATTGTGGCAGGGAGGAAGAAAATAAGTGAGGAGAGCACGACTCTCTCGAGAATATCGAATACCAGAGTTCCCCTATCCCAGCCCGCAAAACCGGTAAGAGCAAAACGCAATCCCCCAAGGAGAAAAAGCAATGTGAGGTAGGCAATAAACAAAAAGGTTTTAAGGAGTTTTTTTTCTCGATATCGCCCCCATAGCGTATAAGATAAACCTAATGCCGCTCCCAAGGCACCAAAAGCGAGGATATACACAGCTAGAGTCAATAGATATTTCACTCTCGCATTAATTCCCTAAGATAGACAAATCAAATAATTCACAAGAAATTGCCTATTCAAATTTTGTATATACCCCATAAGGAATGATACTTCAACAACTATTAATGATTCTATTTTGAGCCACGCAAAGACTTAGAACGAATCTCCATCTTCTTATGATACTCATTGGATTTAACTATTCTAGTTACGTCAGGGATAGTGAGTTCCTGATCAACAAGGACGAGTTCCTTGCTCCTCAATAACTTAGCAATGGCCATCCGAACTTCTGGTACAGGCAAACCAACCATGTTTGCAAACTCATTCATCCCGAAGCCAAAATTATAGGGTTTGCGAACAGTAAGATCAGTTCGAGATTTCTCCAACTCAAGCACCAAGGCATCATATACTCGACCAACCGGATCTACGATAAGGGTGTTCTTTAACTGTCGGTAAAGACTCCAGATGCGCTCCGACAACGAGGATGTCAGGCGGGAAATAACCTTCGGCTGCTCAATAACCATCTCTTTGAAATTAGCTCGGTTTACAGCGAGTAGTACCGAATCCTCATTGACAATGGCCGAGGCACTTCGTGGTTTGTTTTCTAACAAGGCCATCTCACCGAATATATCTCCGGCCTTAAGCAATGCGAGTATCACTTCATTATCATTCACGATCTTGGTTATCCGAATGCTTCCCTTTTGAATTATATACAGCTCCGGCCCACTTTCGCCCTCTGCAAACAACATAGTGCCCTTGGGATAGCTACGAATGAATTGCTTTGTATCTGTATTGAACGTCGAAGTATCGGTATAGGGCTTGATCTTCGCCATCGTCTTCTTGACTTCCTCAAGATTTGGGCTGTTTGGATTTAGTAGGCAATACTTATAGTATGCATAAAATGCCAAATTGAACTGATTCTGCTTGGCATAGTATTCCCCCACTTGATAAAGATGCCGCTCATCGATCTCGGCTGCCCCCTTGAAAGTTATTCGAGTGAATGCGTGATCAAGTAAACGCACTTGTCTGGAAAAACTATTGATGATTTTCATCGCTATAGGAGTATTTCTCTCAATAAGCATTGAGTATTGAGTAGGCTTGACCGTAATTAACGTACACTCTTCCAATGAAACGGCATTTTCGATATGCGCATGATTAGACATAGTTGATACGACACCAAAAAAATCACCAGGTAGTTGGGTATTGGCACCATCTTCAGCGTATATCTGCAATTCTCGTTCGATACGGACTTTCCCTGAACGGACTATAAAAAAATGATCTGCATGATCCCCTTCAATAGTGATATATGCGCCTTTATTGAAGTTGACTAATCCTAATTGAAGGGGGTTTCCCATGCCTTCTCCATATTTTTGGGATTGTTACTCACTTAGTAACATCATATTATAAAGGTGGAATCTCACTCCTGTCAAGTTAATCAAGAATTATGATATTCTGTTGCATAAATCGGGAACTGATCGCACAATTCTTCTACCTGTTTGGAGATGCCCGATAGAATGGCCTCATCCCCCTCCGATTTAAGAGCTTCAACCATTAAACTAGCGATTTGAATCATTTCCTTCTCCCCCATGCCACGCGTTGTAATAGCAGGTGTACCCACGCGTATTCCCGAAGAGACGCGAGGAGGCTTAGGATCAAAGGGGATGGCGTTTTTATTGACCGTCATCCCGGCCTTGTCTAACCATTTCTCGGCATCTATTCCGGTAACTCCTATGAGATTTAAATCGATGAGCATGAGATGATTGTCTGTTCCTCCGGAAACAAGTCTTACCCCATTGTCCACTAGAGCCTTAGCCAAGACTTTGGCATTCTTAACAACTTGAGACTGATAGGCCTTGAACTCAGGCGATAGGGCTTCCTTAAAGGCCACTGCCTTTGCGGCAATTATGTGCATGAGTGGGCCGCCTTGTATACCAGGAAAGACGACACTATCGACAATCTCGCTCAGCTTCTTCACTCGGCCAGATTTCGGGGCGACTATACCCATGTCATTCTCACAATCCTTCCCAATGAGAATCATTCCGCCACGTGGTCCACGAAGGGTTTTATGTGTCGTCGTCGTTGTAATATGAGCATGATGGATCGGAGAGGGATGCTCTCCCGTAGCGACAAGTCCTGCTATGTGAGCCATGTCCGTGATAAGCAAAGCCCCTGTATCGTCCGCAATCGCACGGAATCGCTCGAAATCCAATATGCGGGGATAAGCCGAGGCCCCGGCAACGATAATCCTGGGCTTGTGTTCATGGGCTAGATCAGACAACTTGTCATAGTCTATTATCTCACTCTCTCTAGCGACACCATAGCTGACAATTCTATAATCCTTTCCCGAAAAACTCACCGGTGAGCCATGAGTGAGATGACCACCATGAGCCAAATTCATGCCGAGTATCGTATCTCCGGGATTCAATACCGCCCGGTAAGCCCCCATATTGGCTTGACTCCCAGAATGAGGCTGAACATTGACATATTCGGCATCAAATAATTCCTTTGCCCTATCTCGTGCTAATTCTTCGGCGATATCGACATACTCACAGCCCCCATAATAACGTCTCGAGGGATAACCCTCGGCATACTTATTGGTAAGGACAGAACCCGCAGCTTCAAGAACTGCTTGTGAAACAAGGTTCTCAGACGCTATAAGTTCCAGCCTTTTCTGTTGTCGCATTAATTCATCGATAACGGATACATGAAGTTCAGGATCCACTTCAGCAAGGCTTTGATTCCGCATGATTAATTCCCCCTTGCATCTAATGCTATCTCAAATCTAGCCACGATGACAAGCTTTATTAGTGGCCCGATGCCCCCCCCCCCCCGTCGGGCTCCCCCCCGTCCCCCCCTGACAGGGGGGGATTTATAGGGGGGCTACCACAGGCAAGGCTACCTGCCTGTGCGTGTACGCACCTGTCTGCAACAGGCAGGCGCAGACAGGCGAAAAGTTCTGAAAGCGGAGTGTACATGTTGTACATGAGCATTTCAGGTTTTTTCGCCAACGCCGCATGCGAGCCAAAGGCGCATTCTGACACAGCCCCTACCGATACATTGCCGTCACCCAGGGGGTAGACCATTCACTCGTATAAGCATGGAGGTTGCCAGAAATTTCTTCCCAAATCTCTTGGAGTGAGTATGGCTCAGAGGGAATTCGCGATTCGGAGCCAGGTTGGTGAACAACAGACTTTGCTATTCCCCGCGAAAAGGCGATGTGTCGTTCATCCAGGCCACCAAAATAGTATTCCTTAGGATTGTCAATGGTGGCTAACCAGGCAGGATATGGTGCCAAGTCTCCACAGGCCGGGTCGACCGGAACCCACCCCAGTCCTTCTATCCATATCTCAGCCCACCACCAACGCCGACTCTCCTCTTCCATCTCGATGAGCAATCCACTGATAGGCCTTGCTGGTATTTTCGCCGCACGGGCGAGAGAGCAGAAAAGAAAGCTATATCCATCGCTGGCGACCTGGGGTGTTGCCAGATAATCAGAATAGCCCGATACCTCATCAATCCAGTCCAACTTCTCTATGACATAGTCATATATAGCTCGGGCTTTCCTCCAGTCATCATTGAAAGTCCCAATTATACGGGCGGCCGTCCCCGCAACGAGGTCGGGGCGGATCCATTCATCAATCCCTAATGATGCCTTGAGATCCGGATTTGTCGGATCGTATGGGACTAGGCCGTTTGGATTAACCTGTGCCTTTATGGCCGCAGTACTTACAAGTATTTGTCGAGATATGCTCCTCTGCTCACCACTTGTAAATTCATTCAATCTGAAAACATCGAGACTGCCCTCCCTATGGAGTTTTATTACATTGCTTCCGCCATCCTCCTTGAAAACGACAGCTGCCCTTTGACCTAATCCATCGTCCACTGGAACTGGAAAGCGCAGGTAGAGCGAGTTGCCGGGAAACGCTCCTATCCCGGATATAATTACCTCCTGTCTGAGTGACCAGAAAACCAAAGGCCCAATCTCAAATTCTCCCGATCCCTGCAAACGCTCAAAATGGATGGGATTGCTGAAATTCCTTCCTTTTTTGACATAAATATAACCGGAAGCAGAATTCGGAGGCATCCAGAATCGTATAATTGATTCTGACCAAAGATCGTATGATGCGACTTGGATATACTGCCTGCTATCAGGGTCTTCCTGTCTAAAAGATACCGATGTATCAGATTGGTTGACCCAAATACAGCTATCACTTTTCCTTTCACCGAAGCCTTTCCCTAGCAGAGTAACTAGGGTTCCCGGAGCGGCTATGCCAGGATCAACGAATTCAATAAATGGTCTGCCTGGTAGCCAAGAGCCGTATTCAACTTCGGGGAATCGCGCCGCATCCCCTAGCACAATGCCATTGGAAAAGCCTGAACGATTTTTGACTTTGATCAACACGGCTCCGGCAAGCCTTGGAACTCTTGCTAGGATACGGCTGTCCTGCCACTCAATGATTCCTGCAGACGACAGGGGTTGTGATCCGACAATGAGTCTAGCTCCTTCTATTTCATCGCCAAAATGATCCCCAGTCAGTTCGATATTATCACCAGTCGCGGCGACAATGCGATCAATTGAATGAATGACCGGCTTACGCTGATATCGTATCATTAGAATCAGAAATACGGTCAAGAAGATGGAAAACAGGGCTATCGGTGCCCCATGGAGAATGGGATTTCGTCGACTCACAAGCCTATTGCTTCCCTGATAAATCAAACCTGGCAGAAGAATCGAGAGAAGATTCCAGTTCTTCAAGGAAGTCATTACTCATGGTTTTGAGATAGGGCATAACCTTCATCTTCACAACAACCTCTATCGAATCGACCGCTGCAAGGTCATCGGCCCGCCCCAAGGGATAGTAGTATACTTCATCACTATACTGTAAGGGAAAAGTAGTAAGCGTACGGTTGTAATCTTTCCCTATCCATGTTTCACTCTGTGCCACAAGAATTCTCGTGTCATCCTCTGCTGGGTAGACAGTAAACTGGAGATCCAACTTGGAATCAGCACCATCAAGGACAACCGTCACTGTTCGCCCTGGAATCGTAATTTTATTCATTACTGTACTCCAAAGAATTTCCGATGTCTCAAGGGATAGCACCGAAAGATCAAATTGGAGATAGAGCGAATCCTTGAGAAGTTGTATATCGTCGAAATCGTAGTCCTGGGCACCTATGGAAAATGGAATGAAAATAATGCTCAATAATATAACACTTTCAACAACTCTCTTTTGAAATCTGCTGAGGGCACCTCTAAAAAATAGCTTCAGGAAATTGACGAAGAGATTTTTCATCAGTGCAAGGAAATAAATGCCTAAGCACAGCTCTGGATTACGCGGGTATTTTGACCTGGCTACGTCTGCCTGTGCGTTGCACCTGTCTGCGCCTGTCTGCGTGCGTACACGCACAGGCAGGCCTGCCTGTTGCAGATAGGTGAGGGAACACTCACGGGCAGGCCTGTCTGCGTGCGTACACGCACAGGCAGGCAACGCTATATCGCAAGAAAAAACTGATCCGTTTCTTAGAGGTACTCTCGAGCCATCCCTATGGTAGTTACATTTTCTCAAGGAGCGCGCTCTGGATCGGTTATACGTAGAATTTGAGGATCGCCGAGACGTGTTACCGGCAACTCAGTGGGCAATGTATAGATGGTATCCCGGCTGTATTCCAATCGGTCTTCCATAAGGGAAAGCAGGGTCTCTATATCATTTGGCGAAAGGGTCAAAGACACGACCGTCTGCGGGGAAGGAAGTCGTTCTAGCTGGACAATTGAAGGAAAAGATACTCTCGCGATAGGAATGAAATTCATCCCTATTGAAATGATCAAAGCAACTATAACCATCAGGGCAAGCGGGAGGGGCACCGTAAGCTGATGGACCCTTTGTTGGAGCCTTAGCCTTGAACGACCAACATAGTGCCAGAACCTCGGCAAGGCCCCATCGTCGTCACTTGATTCGAGGATGGAGACATTGAGCCGTCTTCTCTGGGAAGCTAATAGCTCCAATGCTTCCCCACAAATTGGACAATTCTTTACATGCAATGACAGCTCGCTACGCCTGGATGCTGTGAGTTCATCATCAAAATAAGCCGAAAGTGTAACTATGTCGGGACACACAAAAAGCCTCCCTATCTCAACAGTTTCGAGAGGTACTGCCGAGCACGAAAAACTCGTATTTTCACGTTATTTTCCGAAATTCTCAAGATTTTTGCAATAGTAGCGTAGGGAAATCCCGCATATTCTTTCAATATCAGGGTAATCCGCAGTTTATACGGCATCATGTCAAGAGCTTCCCGAACATCTTTTCGAGCCTCTTCCTCTAGAACAATCCTTTCTCCCTCGTTTTGGCTTTCAAGCTGCTGTTCCTGAGCATAGTCTCTATAAACCTTTTTCTCGCGTCCTCGGCGCTTTTCGTGATTAAATGCCAAATTTCTGACAACACGTATTAACCAGTAGCGGGCTTCATTTCCTACGGGAAGACGATGTCGACGTTCATAGTATCGGAGAAACGCCTCCTGAGCGAGTTCCTCGGCAACTTCCTCGTCTCCACAAATATGAAAGGCAATTCGCTTAAGATTTCCGAAAAAGGAATTAAACAGCTCAATGAAGTCCGCATTGCTGAGATCGGCTTTACTCATATAAACAAACACGCTTTGCAGAGGTTACCAATCCTCTTCAAGGGATCGCTCAAGTTTTTTTCTCCAGTCTTGGTCCTTCCGGAGAATCGACAACCTTCCAGCCGCGGTCGGCAAGCTCATCCCGAATACGGTCCGCTACGGCCCAATCCTTGGCAGAACGCGCCCTTTGCCGTTCCTCCAAGAGCCGTGTAAGCTCTTCATCCATATCGGCCTGTTTGCTCTCTGAACCGGCCTCATCAAGACGAAGTCCGAGGACTTCATCCATACTCAGCACGGCGGCAAGTTTGTCGGATGGCTTCAGCCGATCATCTTTAATGAGTGTCCACAGTTCGGCAAGGGCGCGCGGAGTGTTTAAATCCTCGGAGAGGGCGGTGTCAAACGCTTCAAGACGCGTACGGACCTCCGAGTCGATGTCACTCAAGGAAGCAGGCGTGCAAATACGGCGCAGGGCGGCGACTCGTCCAATGAGAGAAGTCCTGGCTGAATGCGCTCCTGATAACCCCTCTTGAGAGAAGATTATCTGAGACCTGTAATGGCCGCCTAGCAGGAAGTAACGGTAATCCAAGGCATCATAACCATCGTCGAGAATAGTCTGAAGAGTAATGAACCCTCCTTTACTCTTAGCCATTTTGCCACTCTTAATAATGAGGAATTCGTTATGTAACCAGTAGTTTACCCATTTACGGCCAGAGGCGGCCTCACTCTGGGCAATCTCATTTGTATGATGGACGGAAATGTGATCTATACCGCCAGTGTGAATATCGAATTGTTCCCCAAGGTACAGGGAACTCATGGCCGAACATTCCAAATGCCACCCAGGGTACCCCCTGCCCCAGGGCGAGTCCCAAACCATGGCTTGATTAGCGAATTTGCTGTTGGTGAACCACAAAACAAAATCTGACGGATTCCTCTTGTTGCCATCCACTTCCACCCGGGCACCATGATGAAGTTCCTGCTTGTCAAGAAGGGCGAGGCGGCCATAATCGGGGAATTGGGCTGTATCGAAATAAACATTGCCGCCAGTACTGTAAGTCAAGCCCCTGTCTTCCAGGCGTTTTACCAAGTCTATCATGGATTTGATATGCTCAGTGGCCTTGCAGGTAATGGTGGGTTGGAGAATATTCAAGTCATGAATGTTCGAAAAAAAGGCTTCTGTGAAATGTTCCGCAATTTCCCAAACGCTCATACCTCTTTCACGGGCACCCTTAATCATTTTATCCTCTCCCTCATCCCCATCGTCGGTGAGATGCCCCACGTCGGTTATATTCATCACATGAGTCACTTGGTACCCGAAGCGTTCCAGGACACGTCGGAGGATATCCCACTGGGTGTAGGCCCTCAAATTGCCGATGTGGGCATAGTTATACACGGTGGGGCCGCAACAGTACAGACCGGCCTTGCCACTCTGGATGGGGACGAATTTCTGCATTTCACGGCCATCAGTGTTATATAAATAAAGGTGTTTCACGCCAATCTCCGGTTGCGATTACTATGTGTGAGGAATAAGATAGTTCCCGTGAGAGGTATCATACGCACATCGCCTAGCATATTCAACATCGCAGGATTTATTCTACCACAAGAGCCGCTCTGGAGACACTGCTCCCTCCTCATCGGAGGCAGGGCTGATTATTACTGTGTTCCCAGAGACGAGGCCGATCTTAGACTATTGTTGACCGCCTGTTCAAGCTATGCTATGGATTACTTCATTCTCGGCGGCGGCACCAATCTTCTCGTAGCCGATAAAGGCATTCGAGGAGCCGTGATTGACATGAGCCGCTTCGATGAATTTAAAATCGAGAATGAGCTTCTGATATTAGGGGGCGGCCTGGATGTATCCACAGCCGCCTGGGCATCTGGGTCCATGGGTTACCAAGGACTGGATTTCCTCTTCGGGATGCCTGGAACCATGGGTGGTGCCATCTGGATGAATGCGCGTTGCTACGGAGGGGAAATCGCCGATGTCCTGGAGTGGGTGGATATGATGACCCCTGACGGCAGAGTGGAACGATTCACATTCGAGGCCTCCCAATGGTCATACAAGACTTCGCCATTCCAGCGTGTTAACGGGGTCATCTTACGCGGCGCATTTAAGATCAGCACAGAAGACCCGGAAACTCTTCGGCAGCAAATGAGAACACACCATTCCGACAGGGAATCAAAGGGTCATTACAGGGCACCCTGCGCCGGTAGCGCATTCAAGAACAACCGAGAATTCGGCGCACCATCTGCCGTTATAATTGATGAATGTGGACTGAAGGGATTTACAATAGGCCGTGCCGCTGTATCTCGCTGGCATGCGAACATCTTCGTTAATCTGGGCGGGGCCAGTGCGGCCGATTTTCGGGAGTTAATGTTCCAGGTCGCCGACACCGTGTATAAGAAGACTGGACATAGCTTAGAATCCGAAATTCTCATGGTTGGAGAATAACTTGATGGAAACACTCATGCGTATAATCGAAAACGATTCCCAAAATCTCCATGAGGCATTACAGGATTACACAATTGCCGATCTGTCATCCGGTTGGTATCAATTAACGGGAAAAGACTGCCTCAAGGTGTTTCTCGCCTTGGATCAAGATGGCCGCGGTGAGTTAATCAGTGAGTTGCCGCCCGCCGATCAACGAAAACTGTTGACCGCCCTATCCGAGCAGGCGACAAAAGACCTCCTTGAGGTAATGGACCCGGACGATCTCGTAGACCTCATTCAAATTGTTACCCCCGAGGTACGTCGGGATGTTCTTGGTCATCTCAGTGACGAGGCTCGCAGCGAGGTGGAATTTCTTCTTAGGTTCGACGATGATGATGCCGCCGGTTTGATGACGACAAAATATGCCGCCATACGCGGCGATATAACTGTCAGTCAGGCCATGTCTTTTCTAAGGCGGGCACCCGAAGATCTCGAAACCGTCTACTATGTTTACGTGGTCGATAGCCTTCAGCGCCTGTCCGGTGTCGTATCTCTCCGGGACTTACTTGTCGCACAGGACACCCGGAAAATTGACGAGATAATGCAACGCAACGTAGTGAGTGTTCAGGACGATACCGATCAGGAGGAAACAGCTAAGGTATTAGAAAATCATGATCTTATCGCCCTCCCGGTCACCGACCGATGGAATAGGCTACTGGGAATAGTTACATTCGATGACATGATTGATGTTATCCGCAAGGAGCAGAGCGAAGATGTCTACCGCATGAATGCGATAGGCGGTGAGGCCAAAACCTATCTGGAATCCTCAATTCCTCACCTTATCTGGCGGCGGCTACCCTGGCTTGTCATCCTTTTACTTGCCGGAACCATCACCACCAATGTCTTGGCTGAGTATGAGAGCATGATTACCCGCTTCGCCTTTCTCGCCCTCTTCATCCCCGTCATAACTCAGACTGGCGGAAATTCCGGCACTCAGTCATCAATCCTTATAATACGCGGACTGGCGACGGGGCAACTCCACTTTCACCTGATAGGGCGCGCCCTCGTGAAGGAACTGGCAACAGGTCTGGCCATAGCGGTGTCCACCGGATTGGTGATTTTTTTTCGAAGCATATTTCTCCCCCCTGGGGTGACTGTCATTGAAGCCTTTGCAGTGGCTGTGTCTCTAGGTGTCGTCGTTCTGTTTGCAACCCTCCTCGGGTGCTTGGTACCCTTCATTATAAATCGGTTTGGAGGCGATCCGGCCGTTGCTGCCGGCCCGCTCATGTCCACGCTTATTGATGTGACCGGTCTCACCGTCTATTTTGAAGTGACTCATCTGCTTCTGGCTTAAACCACCATGCTGGGAGAATCATTCTATTCCCGTCCGGCTGATCAAGTCGCTCCAGACCTTTTAGGCCGAGAATTGATATGTGCTAACTGCCGGGGAATAATCGTCGAAACCGAGGCATATCTCCAAGATGATCCAGCCTCACATTCCTTCAGGAGGAAAACGCGTAGAAACGCATCCATGTTTCTCAAGGGCGGCCATGCCTATGTCTATCGCATATATGGCATCCACACCTGTTTCAACGTTGTAACTGGCAATTACGGGAATGGGCAGGCTGTCTTAATCAGGGCTTGTATCCCCTCAGGAGGCGTAGAGGAAATGTGGCAAAATAGATATGGTGAACAGATGCCGTCAGAACTACGCGAGAAATGGCCAAACCACTTCGAAAAAGAAAACCTCGTTAAGGATGAACGGCTGAGAAACCTGTGTAACGGCCCTGGAAAGCTCGCTTCCGCATTTGAGATAAGCGCGGAAGAACACGACGGCATCCCCCTTGACTCCGATGTTCTCTCCATTCAACAAGGTTCTCCGGCAGAAGCCAATCAGATATGCCGTAGCCCACGCATCGGCTTGTCTCCAGGCAAAGGCGATAAATTGCTTCTGCGCTGGTTTATTGGAGATAAAGGCCTCCTCTAAAAACTTCAGTTTAGTTCTTGCCTCAATCTCTCCGTCTGCCTTGAGCGTTTTTTTAGCGTGGGGCTATACCCAAACGCTTGCACAAAACCCTTTCGAGGAACTGCGAGTGAACCCTCCATGCTTCTGATCCATAGCCCCCGGCAGTGAGCCAGGCCGAAGGAAGACCTGCCGTCTCTAAAAAATCGTACACCCGCATATCACGATCCAATAGCTGCTCCAAGGTAAGATTTATAAGGGAGGTAGAGGGTAATGCATCGTTCTCCCAGGGATCGGCCCCGGCCAATACAAAGACGAAATCGGCGCAATAGTTCCGTTTGAGTTCAAAAAGAGCCTTGTCCAGCCTGTCCAGATAATCACATTCTTCTCCACTCTCAATGGGGATATCGAAACTGCTTGGCGTATGGACCGGATGATCCGCCGGGAAACTCCCATCTAAAGGCCATCCTCTAGCCATGTGTATACTGAGGGTGGTGACTCTTTCGTCATCAACAAAAATGGCTGCCGTTCCATCTCCTTTATGAGCATCAACATCAATTACCCAGGCACGTCGAATGAGGTTTTCTTCCATAAGTTTACGGACTGCTAACGCCGTATCATTCAACGGACAGAATCCATGGCCGAAATCCCTATGTCCATGGTGAGTTCCTCCGCCTAAAAAATGGCAGAAACCTGTTTTAAGTGCAATTTTCCCAGCATTATAGGCACCGGACACAGTTCTTAGAAACATGGGAACCATGTCGCTTAAAGGGCTTTGAGCGTCCTGCGGTCTCCAACGGTTATAACGCCCATCTCTATCAATCAGCTCATATCCATTGATAAAGAATTGATCGACTCTCTCGTCAAAAAGACTTGCCGTATATTCCTGCGAATGGGCCAGATGAAGATCTTGAGCCGACAAGGTATGGCCAGTTTCTTCAATGAACCACTCGGATTGTCGTCTCCTTAACATAGAGTGAGAGAGCAAGGTAGCGATCGTCCGCTCTTTTCGGGAAGAATGAGAGGGTATCTGAATGCCAAATCGGCGGAAATCAAGAAATGATTTCTTATCGTATAGAATCATTGTTATATTATAGCAGGTTCCTTGAGCAAAATATTGATTTCATCCTAAAATGCAAAAGAAAAAGAATATATGACTCCTCTGTAAAAAGGATTGAAAAAATCCCCATAGCACCATATATAGGGTAATGGCATTCCCGGACACCCCGTATATGGAGTGCAGAGAGAAGCTGTGTCCCTTTTTTTCAGGGGACTCATATATAGTGCACCGAAGATTGAGGGCTGGGGGGGCCGTGGTTGTTCTCTGCCACTAAACTTAAGGGCACTACAAGGATATGTCAGACCTCAGAATTTCAACCAGAGATATTGAAGGAATGTGATGGAGCCGAAGAAAAAACTAATAAAAATGGACTATGGGCCATGTGCGCCAGGACCCACAAGAAGCTGATACGGCTATTTACTGTCGCCACTTCAACCCGGAAAATCAGTGACTTGGGCCCAATGATGCCGTTGTTCCGAGAGATGCACTGGACGGTGGCCTTTCTTGGCCTAACAAAAATCGCTGATCTAGCCGCCGGAAGTGCGGTATATATCTCCCGACTTCAAGACATGCGGCAGGATTGGTCGAAAGAAATTCCAGTGACAATCAAAGAATTCCTAGATTAATCACGGATTATCTCAAGTGGCAGTACTCAAGAAGAGGCCAATGCCCTAACGTCGATGATCAGAAGAAGTTCAAGATTCAAGTTAGCAAAAGAGTTGATAGAATGACTGATTTTTTCTACCAACGCCAAATCAATCTTGATACTGTTTCGTTTTGCCAAGATCTCACAATCAACCATGAGGAATCAGCGAATCCCTCCGTGAAAGTGCCATCATTTGTCAAGGAGAGATGTCATCCAAATCACAGTTTTCTTATGATCTATTTTGATTTGGAAGACCACATCCAAGGAATCGAGAATCTCATCAAGACACTTGGAGAGGAAATCAAGAAGACACACCTTCGGTTGCATGGACCACTGCTTGTCGCTGAATATCGAGTTGAAAAGATGAAATGCCGATCCCCCTATTTCCTCCTACTAGACATCAGTCAAAGTGGGGAACAATGGTTGGAGTCTATTCCAATGAAAGGTCAAGTAATCAACATCCACAAGGAACCCGAAACCCTGCCTCTCATTGCTCCTGCGACTCCAGTGCCTCCCAATTCATCGAATCAGCCGGATGCAATCGTCCCATCAGGGCCTCATCAAGAGTCAACTCATGCAGTTTCATTATCATTCGATGGAGAAAAGGTTATGGATGTAGAACCACTAGAGAAGACTAAAAATTCCCGCCGTCGCAATAAAACTCGAAAACTTCGCAATAGGGCTCTCAAAATCCGCTTCAGTGTCGGCTTCAAATTGCAGTTGATTGTCTCATCAATCGTCATTGTAGCGATGCTGTCCTTGTCCTTCGTCAGTCTTTATTTCTTCCGCGATGAAACGCGCAATCTTATTGATAACACGAATATTGTTTAGTCCAACCTCGTAGCGAAGCAAGTAGAAACCGAAGTGTTGAAATTATTCGAATCAGCAAATCTGCTACTCCAAGCCGGGGCATCAGCCAATGATTCTCAAACCTTGATTGATGACTTCTTTTCTAACTATCGGTCTCTGGTTTATGTACAAACGGATGTTCCTGGAGATCCGAAGCAAATAACAACATATCTCTATATGGTATAATAAGATAGATGTAAATCCCGCTGTTTTTCTGTACTCACTAATATTTTGCTCTTTTTTGCTTTATTCTGTTTCATAAAACAATATATCTGACATAATGATTCTCACTATGTATATTGATCGTACATAAAGAACTTACAAGGATAAAATTTACACCCAGACACTCTTACGGGAATCGTATCGTACCAAGGTCGATGGAGTTTCAAAAGTCAAACTCCGTACCATCGCAAATCTTACACGTTTACCACCTCAAGTAATTGTAGCGATTGAACAGGCCCTTAAGGCCGGAAGGTTTTCAGAAAAACATGTCGATCTCAATTCCATCCAACTTGAGCAAGGTCGTTCGGTGGGTTCTGTATACCTGGTTGAACAAATTGCCCGCAGACTGGGGATTCAGCAGGCTCTCGGAAGATCGTTCGATGCCAAACTGGCTCTCTGGCAGATCATTGCTCGGGTTGTCGCTCAAGGTTCCAGACTTTCTGCGGTACGTCTTAGTGAAACTTGCGCTCTTGCTGATGTTCTTAAAATCAAACAGGGCTTTGATGAAAACCGACTCTATGAAAATCTTGCCTGGCTTTCCGATAACCAGACTCAAATTGAACAGAAGCTCTACGCTATTCGAGTCAAAGAAAAAACTATCAAGTCAATTTTTCTTTACGATGTAACCAGTAGTTACCTTGAAGGACAGAAAAACCATTTTGCAAAATATGGATACAATAGAGATAAAAAGAAAGGCAAGAAACAGATTGTCATCGGTCTGCTCTGCGATTCTCAGGGTGTCCCTGTCAGCGTGGAAGTCTTCCATGGGAACAGAAGCGATACCACCACTCTTTCAAATCAGATCCATAAGGCGGCGGAAGTCTTTGGTGTTCAAAAGGTCGTTTTCGTCGGAGATCGGGGAATGATCAAATCTGGAGGCATTGAGGAGCTAAAGAAAGCAGGGTTTCACTATATATCATCTCTGACTAGAGGGCAGATCCAAAAGCTCGTTTCTCAGGGTAGCATTCAGTTAGAACTCTTCGATGAAAATATCTGTGAAACACAAGTAGACGGAGAGCGATTGATTTTAAGACGGAATCCCTTGAGGGCAAGAGAAATAAAAGAGAACCGAAAATCAAAATACAGTAGCATAAAAGAATTCATGGTAACAAAAAATACCTACCTTGAAGAATGTACGCGTGCCAAGACAGGTGTCGCAGCAAGAAAAGTGCAGGAAAAAATAGACAAGCTTAAGATCGGTTCATGGCTGAAAGTGACAATCAATCAAAGAAAATTGGAATTGACGATAGATCGTTCCGTCATCGAGGAGCTTGAGACGCTGGACGGATGCTATGTCCTGCGAAGTGATGTTGATATTACGGATGCTGACAGCGAAATCGTTCATGCCCGCTACAAGGACCTGGCCAAGGTGGAACATGCCTTCCGTACCTGCAAAAGCGGTCATCTGGAACTTCGGCCTATATACGTGCGGAAAAAGGAATCCACTCGCGGCCATGTTTTTATTGTTATGCTCTCATATCTGATTAAAAGGGAGCTGGACAAATGCTGGGCAGGCTTTGATGTAACAGTCCAGGAGGGAATAGAGATACTTGGCCGCATAAGCGAACAACACATGATTATTGAAAAAGGGATATCTTTGACAAAAATTCCTGAACCAACCGGGCTGGCCAGGAAATTGCTTGATGCGGCAAATGTGGTTTTGCCGACGACGATAGCCCATAATCAGGAAATGAATGTACACACTAAGACGAAACTGAAGAATAGGCGTTAAAATCTTTTGATATAAATAGATAGATATGGAGAACGGTGGCAATTCTGCTGGAGCATCCGTTTCAGGGCGCGCCCGGCGTGAGATGCATCACGCTTCGGGGCATGCATTTCTGGGCGTGCCCGGCGTGAGATGTAGCTCGCTTCGGAGCATGCGTTTCTGGGCGTGCCCGCCGGGGAAGGCATCACGCTTCGGAGCATGCGTTTCAGGGTGCGCCTGGCGTGGGACGCATCACGCTTCGGGGCATGCATTTCAGGGCGTGCCCGGCGGGGGCTGCATCTCGCTTCGGGGCATGCATTTCAGGGCATGCCCGGCGTGGGATGCATCACGCTTCGGGGGATGCGTTTCTGGGCTTGCCCGCCGTGAGATGCATCACGCTTCGGGGCATGAGTTTCTGGGCGTGCCTGGCGTGAGATGCATCACGCTTCGGGGCATGCGTTTCTGGGCGTGCCCGGCGTGAGATGCATCACGCTTCGGGTTATGCATTTCTGGGCGCGGTGTAATCTCGCAAAATATCCTAACCAATCTCCCCATGAATATCTCACACTCAGTTAACTAATTTTTCACAACAGATAATCTAACTCTCAATCTCTCCGAACATAAAAAAAGGAGCAGGGCCCACGCAAATGCACACCTGCTCCAATCTCAACCCTCCCCAAAAAGGAGGAATAATCCTGATACTTATTTGTCGGATAGATTTAGAAGAACTTAAAGACTCTGGAAAGGAATTTCCCTGGATCAACCCAGATAGCTGTCCTTGCTGTGGCGGATATCGGCTCTGGGGCCATGGATTTGTCCTGAGATATTTCCATGGCTACACCGCAGGGTTATGGCTGAAACGGTACCGTTGTCCCGACTGCCATACTGTTCATACCTTACGTCCTGAAAAATATTCACTAGGTTTTCAGTATCCCTGGAAAGAAATCCAATCTTCATTAGAACAAAAGCTCAAGGGTCTCACGTTCCGAATAGAGCTATCCCGGCAGTGCCAGCAGTATTGGATGAAAGCACTTCTGTTCCAACGAAAACAAGTCTCTAATTGGCCGGGGCCTATAGAATTCCCATTAAATCAAAAACAGGTGACATGCCGTCTTCACTACCGTGAGATACCCTACAGAGTCGCTCCACCCTACCTGCCTTTTGCGGTGACAGTCCGCCCCTTGAGGATTTAGTTTTAAATGAAAAATTACTTAGGAGGAACTGACATGGTTCAAGAGAAAAAAGAAAAGGTAGGGGTCTTTCGATTTGGGGTAATCTTCCCCTTGGTGGAATGTAATGTCCGCGATTATTGGGGAGAGAAAGCCCGGATTCTTCGGGAACAAGTGAGCAAGGAATGGGACAGTGTCTGACCAGGGGGTGGGGCAGAATGATGGATCGTCACTATATAAGTAAGGCTACAATTCTCAGCTGGCTCAGAAAGTATGAAGAAGGAGGCAGAAAGATCGAAGCCCTATATCAAATAACCTTCATGATAAAAATGATAAGAGAAAAGATCCAGGAAATCGCATCGAGAAATGTGACACCCATTATGATCATTGATGAGGCTCACCTGTTTAAACACAATGTTTTTTCTCAGTTGCACACCCTGTTGCAGTTTGAATATGATTCCAAACCGGTTATGCCGGTTGTCCTCTGTGGACAGGACGGATTGATGGACCATCTGATGACGAGTGCAGCTAGGCCTTTGGCATCACGAGTTTTGGGAAAGAATCATCTGGAATCAATCAAAAGAGAAGTCATGGAAGAATACTTGAATCATCATCTTGCTTTGGCTGGTTTGAAGAAACCGATATTTGCAGAAAATGCTGTTTATGCGATTCATCAGAAATCGGGTGGCATCCTACGAAGGGCTAATTCATTGGCAAAAGCAGCTATGTTGGCTGCTGCCATGGAAAGGAAAGATTTTGTTTCTGCTGAACATGTTCGAGTCGCTGCTACAGAGCTTATCCTGTAAGAACATAATCCGGAGGGAGGGCTGGATTATGTTATTTTTGAATTAAGAAATTGTCTAACTGATCGTGAAAAGGTTTGGGTAGGATAATTTGAGAAACTACACCCGCCGGGAGATGTATCTCGCTTCGGGGCATGCATTTCTGGGCGTGCCCGGCGTGAGAGGCATCATGCTTCGGGGGATGCGTTTCTGGGCGTGCCCGCCGGGGAAGGCATCACGCTTCGGGGGGTGCGTTTCTGGGCGCACCCGGCGTGGGATGCCTTTCGCTTCGGGGTATGGGTTTCTGGGCGCGCCCGGCGTGAGGTGCATTTCGCTTCGGGGCATGCATTTCAGGGCGTGCCCGCCGTGAGATGTATCACGCTTCGGGTTATGCGTTTCTGGGCGTGCCCGGCGGGGGCTGCATCTCGCTTCGGGGGATGCATTTCAGGGCGTGCCCGGCGGGGGCTGCATCTCGCTTCGGGGGATGCATTTCAGGGCGTGCCCGGCGTGGGATTCATTTCGCTTCGGGGGATGTGTTTCTGGGCATGCCCGGCGTGAGATGCATTTCACTTCGGGGCATGCGTTTCTGGGCGCGCCTGGCGTAAGATACATCTCGCTTCGGGACATGCGTTTCTGGGCGTGGCTGTAATCTCGCAAAATATCCTAACCAATCTCCCCATGAATATCTCACACTCAGTTAACTAATTTTTCACAACAGATAATCTAATTCTCAATCTCTCCGAACATAAAAAAAGGAGCAGGGCCCACACCAATGCACACCTACTCCAATCTCAACCCCTCCCCAAAGGGAGGAGCAATCTTGATACTTATTTGTCGGATAGATTTAGAAGAACTTAAAGACTCTGGAAAGGAATTTCCCTGGATCAACCCAGATAGCTGTCCTTGCTGTGGCGGATGTCGGCTCTGGGGCCATGGATTTGTCCTGAGATATTTCCATGGCTACACCGCAGGGTTATGGCTGAAACGGTACCGTTGTCCCGACTGCCATACTGTTCATACCTTACGTCCTGAAAAATATTCACTAGGTTTTCAGTATCCCTGGGAAGAAATTCAATCTTCATTAGAACACAAGCTCAAGGGTCTCACATTCCGAATAGATCTATCCCGGCAGTGCCAGCAGTATTGGATGAAAGCACTTCTGTTCCAACGAAAACAAGTTTCTAATTGGCCGGGGCCTATAGAATTCCCATTAAATCAAAAACAGGTGACATGCCGTCTTCACTACCGTGAGATACCCTACAGAGTCGCTCCACCCTACCTGCCTTTTGCGGTGACAGTCCGCCCCTTGAGGATTTAGTTTGAAATTAAAGATTAATTAGGAGGAACTGACATGGTTCAAGAGAAAAAAGAAAAGGTAGGGGTCTTTCGATTTGGGGTAATCTTCCCCTTGGTGGAATGTAATGTCCGCGATTATTGGGGAGAGAAAGCCCGGATTCTTCGGGAACAAGTGCGCAAGGAATGGGATATCCCTTACTCGGATCGTCACTATATCAGTAAGGCTACAATTCTCAGCTGGCTCAGAAAGTATGAAGAAGGAGGCAGGAAGATCGAAGCCCTTTATCCCAGAGATCGGAGTGATCGTGGCAGAGTACGCAGTTTAGACGATGAATCCCTGGAATCATTGGTACGATTGCGGAAGGAGAAACCCAAGCTATCGGTTCCCCGGTTGGTGGAAATTGCCCGTCAGGGGAATCTCCTGCCAGCAGAGAGGGATATTTCCATGGCGACTATTTACAGACTATTGAAGAAATATAAGGTCGATAAGGTTCAGAAGAAAAAGGATATGCGAAAGTTCGAGGTACAAATGCCCAACGACCTCTGGCAATCAGACTGCATGCACGGACCGAAGGTTCTCCATGACGACCGACTTCGAAAAACCTATCTCTTTGCCATCATTGACGATCATTCTCGGCTGATTACCCATGGCCAGTTTTACTTGGCCGAAAACCTGGATAATTATCTGGATTGTCTCTGGACAGCCATGAGAAAGCGAGGGTTACCTCGGAAAATTTATGTGGACAAGGGGCCCTCCTTCAAAGCTCATCGCCTACAGTTGGGCTGTGTGTCTTTGGAGATAAATCTATCCTTCGCAAAACCCTACAGACCCCAGGGGAAGGGGAAAATCGAGCGGTTTTTCCGAACTGTTCGATCCCAATTTCTTCCAGAGTTACCAGCAGAGCTGACCTTGCAGGAACTAAACCAGCTATTCGAGAAATACCTGGACCACTACCATAACCGCAAGCACGGGACCACAGGTGAGGAACCTATTCGGCGATACCTGGAAAGTGCAGAGTTCCTGAGGTCTGCCCCGGAGAACCTGCCGAAGTATTTCCGCAAAAAAGCTGTTCGTAGGGTTAACAAGGACCGGACTGTCAAACTAGATGGGAGGATGTTTGAGGCTCCCATTGGGCTGATCGGGATGAATGTCACTCTTCGTTATGAAAATTACGATCACATTGAGGTTTTCCTGGATGATGAACCCAGGGGATATCTTTCCCTTCTTAACGAGCATAGCAATAGTAAAATTCAAAGAGCAACTCACTTTGAAAAGCAAAAAGGGTCTTTCTTTGAGAAAGCTGCGGGGGATGAATAATGGAAAACCTCAGACACTTCTTTGGCTTGAAAAAAGATCCCTTTTCCCAGAATGTTGCGGTTCGGGATTTATACCCTCTCCCAGCATTGGACCCCCTGAAACAGAGAGTCAGCTTTGCAGTACAACAAAAGGCTCTCACTGTAATTACCGGTGATGTGGGAGCAGGGAAATCCACATGATCATTGATGAGGCTCACCTGTTTAAACACAATGTTTTTGCTCAGCTACACATCCTGTTGCAGTTTGAATATGATTCCAAACCGGTTATGCTGGTTGTCCTCTGTGGACAGGACGGATTGATGGACCATCTGATGACGAGTGCAGCTAGGCCTTTGGCATCACGAGTTTTGGGAAAGAATCATCTGGAATCAATCAAAAGAGAAGTCATGGAAAAATACTTGAATCATCATCTTGCTTTGGCTGGTTTGAAGAAACCGATATTTGCAGAAAATGCTGTTTATGCGATTCATCAGAAATCGGGTGGCATCCTACGAAGGGCTAATTCATTGGCAAAAGCAGCTATGCTTGCTGCTGCCATGGAAAGGAAAGATTTTGTTTCTGCTGAACATGTTCGAGTCGCTGCTACAGAGCTTATCCTGTAAGAACATAATCCGGAGGGAGGGCTGGATTATGTTATTTTTGAATTAAGAAATTGTCTAACTGGTCGTGAAAAGGTTTGGGTAGGATAATTTGAGAAACTACACCGGGCACGCCCTGAAAACCATGCCCCGAAGCGAAATGCACCCCACGGCGGGCACGCCCTGAAATGCATCCCCCGAAGCAAAATGCATCCCACGGCGGGCATGCCCCGAAGCAAAATGCATCTCACGCCGGGCACGCCCAGAAATGCATGCCCCAAAGCGAAATGCATCCCCCGCCGGGCACGCCCAGAAACGCATGCCCCGAAGCGTGATGCCTCCCCCGCCGGGCACGCTCAGAAACGCATCCCCCGAAGCGAAATGCCTCCCCCGCCGGGCACGCCCAGAAATGCATCTCACGCCGGGCGCACCCAGAAACATACGCCCCAAAGCAAGATGCGTCTCACGGCGGGCACACCCAGAAACCCATGCCCCGAAGCAAAATGCATCCCCCGCCGGGCACGCCCAGAAACCCATGCCCCGAAGCAAAATGTATCCCCCGCCGAGCACGCCCTGAAACGCATCCCCCGAAGCAAAATGCATCTCACGCCGGGCACGCCCTGAAATGCATGCCCCGAAGCGAAATGCACCCCACGGCGGGCACGCCCTGAAATGCATCCCCCGAAGCAAAATGCATCCCACGGCGGGCATGCCCCGAAGCAAAATGCATCTCACGCCGGGCACGCCCTGAAATGCATGCCCCGAAGCAAAATGCATCCCACGGTGGGCACGTCCAGAAACGCATGCCCCGAAGCGTGATGCATCTCACGCCGGGTGCGCCCTGAAATGCATGCTCCGAAGCGTGATGTCTTCCCCGGTGGGGGGGCCTTGAAATGCATGCTCCGAAGCGAAAGGCATCCCACGCCGGGTGCGCCCTGAAACGCATCCCCCGAAGCGTGATGCATCTCACGCCGGGCACGCCCAGAAATGCATGCCCCGAAGCGTGATGCATCCCACGCCGGGTGCGCCCTGAAACGCATTCCCCGAAGCGAAATGCACCCCACGCCGGGTGCGCCCTGAAACGCATCCCCCGAAGCGAAAGGCATCTCACGCCGGGTGCGCCCTGAAACGCATCCCCCGAAGCGTGATGCATCTCACGCCGGGCACGCCCAGAAATGCATGCCCCGAAGCGAGATACATCCCCCGGCGGGTGCGCCCAGAAACGTATCCCCCGAAGCGAAATGCATCCCACGGCGGGCACACCCAGAAACGCATGGCCCGAAGCGTGATGCCTCCCCCGCCGGGCACGCCCAGAAACGTATCCCCCGAAGCGAAATGCATCCCACGGCGGGCACGCCCAGAAACGCATGCTCCGAAGCATGATGCCTCTCACGGCGGGCACGCCCAGAAACGCATGCTCCGAAGCATGATGCCTCTCACGCCGGGCACGCCCAGAAATGCATGCCCCGAAGCGAGATACATCCCACGCCGGGCATGCCCTGAAATGCATGCCCCGAAGCGTGATGCATCCCCCAGCGGGCGCGTCCAGAAACGCATGCCCCGAAGCGTGATGCATCTCACGCCGGGTGCGCCCTGAAAAGCATGTCCCGATGCGAAATGCACCCCCCGCCGGGCGCGCCCAGAAACGCATGCTCCGAAGCGAAATGCCTCCCCCGCCGAGCACGCCCAGAAACGCATGCCCCGAAGCGTGATACATCTCACGCCGGGCATGCCCTGAAATGCATGCCCCGAAGCGTGATGCATCTCCCGGCGGGCACGCCCAGAAACGCATGCTTCGAAGCGGAATGCATCTCCCGCCGGGTGCACCCAAAAACGCATGCCCCGAAGCGTGATGCATCCTCCGCCGGGCACGCCCAAAAACGCATGCCCCGAAGCGTGATGCATCCTCCGCCGGGCACGCCCAGTAATGCATGCCCCGAAGCGTGATGCATCTCCCGGCGGGCACGCTCTGAAATGCATGTCCCGAAGCGAAATGCATCTCACGCCGGGGCACGCCTTGAAATGCATGCTCCTAAGCGAAAGGCATCCCACGCCGGGTGCGGCCCTGAAATGCATACCCCGAAGCGAAAGGCATCTCCCGCCGGGTGCACCCAAAAACGCATGCCCCGAAGCGTGATGCATCCTCCGCCGGGCACGCCCAGTAATGCATGCCCCGAAGCGAGATGCATCCCACGCCGGGCATGCCCTGAAATGCATGCCCCGAAGCGTGATGCATCTCCCGGCGGGCACGCTCTGAAATGCATGTCCCGAAGCGAAATACCTCCTACGCCGGGCGCGCCCAGAAACGCATGCTCCGAAGCGTGATGCATCTCACGCCGGGTGCGCCCTGAAAAGCATGTCCCGATGCGAAATGCCCCCCCCGCCGGGCATGCCCTGAAATGCATGCCCCGAAGCGAAATGTATCTCACGCCGGGGCACGCCCAGAAATGCATGCCCCGATGCGAAATGCCCCCCCCCGCCGGGCATGCCCTGAAATGCATGCCCCGAAGCGAAATGTATCTCACGCCGGGGCACGCCCAGAAATGCATGCCCCGAAGCGAAATGCATCCCCCGGCGGGCGCGCCCTGAAACGCATCCCCCGAAGCGAAATGCATCCCACGCCGGGCACGCCATGATACCCATCATCGAGTATGAGGCACCCAGTACTACCCGGGTGCCGTCCTCTCACAGAACCGTGCTTACGGGTCCGTACACGGCTCCTCATGTAAGTCGTATTCAAATAATTTCTGGATTTACTGCTCAAGGTTGGCTTTGTAGTCTTTTATGGTGGTTCCGTCGATGCCTGCCGAGCCACCATTATCAATCACCAATCACCAATTATCAGAGCCTCTTTCAAAACTAAAAACTTGCCCCTAATCCCAAGTTCACCAAAATTCCCCTTGAAAGTCCGTTGAAAATCTTTTTTCATCCGTTTCAATAGTGTGAAACATAGAAATATTGCATCCAGAGGCCAAAACGCACCCCGTATCCGACAATGTAGTGACTATCTGATTTCGACCAGGCTTATCACCTTCCTTGCTTTTTTGTATATTATATTCTATGTATATACGCCGTGTTAGACTTCCCAGAGGGTCTCGAAAATCTAACCCAAGTTCACCAAACCACCCCCTCAAAGTCCGTTGAAAATCTTTTTTCATCTTTTTCAATCGCCTGAAACATAGAAATATTGCACCCAGAGGCCAAAAGACACCTCGCATCCGCCTTTGTGGTGACTATCTGATTACGATTATCCTTGCCCCTTTCCTTGCTTTTTTGTATATTATATTCTATGTATATACGCCGTGTCAGAGTTCCAAGTGGATCTCGAAAATCTCAAAACGTTTACTACAATCTGGTCGAAAGTGTTCGCACACCAGAGGGCTCTCGTCAGCGTCTTGTCCTCTCCCTTGGCAAACTGGACCTTGACCCCTCTTTGCACAAGCTATTGGCCAAGAGAATCGAAGATATGCTTGTCGGTCGGTCAGAGCTCTTTGAAACAGACTCCAAAATTGACAAGCTTGCTCAATATTATTCTGATCGCATTTTCACCTTGAGGGCCAAAACCGTAGAAAAATCAACCCGTGAGAAAAAACGCAATTTCCAGTCTGTTGATGTGGATAGCATGGATGCCTCCAATGTGCGTTCACTTGGGCCTGAATATGTCGGTCATATGATGTGGAAGGAATTGAACATAGATAAGGTGTTGATCAAAAAAGGAGTCCCTAAAAACCTCATTCCCATTGCCGAAGCTCTTGTCCTTGGCAGACTTATCCATCCAAAAAGCGAACGGGGCACCAGGGAATGGGTGGAAAACTCCTCTTCTCTCTTCGAGATCAGCGGGAATCCTACGGCACGTTCGCTCAATGCCTATTACCGTACCGCTGATTTGCTCTACGGAGGCAAGAAGGCTTTGGAGAAACATCTGGCCCAAAGGGAACGCGACCTCTTTAGCCTGAGTGAGAGTATTGTGCTTTATGACCTGTCCAACACCTATTTCGAGGGTCAATGTGCAAAGAATTCTTCGGCGGCCTATGGACGTTCCAAGGAAAAACGAACCGATTGCAAACTCGCCACCATGGGGCTGGTTGTCGATGGAGATGGATTTCCCAAATACAGTCGGTTCTACCCTGACAACCAAAGCGAACCTCAAACCTTCCAGGACATTGTGCTCAGCCTGGAAGCTCAAACAGGGATAAAAGAGGGGGCGACAATCGTGATGGATGCGGGGATTGCCTCAGAGGAAAATGTTGACTGGCTTAAGAGCAGAGGAAACTCCTATGTCGTGGTCCATCGTGGCAAACACCCAAATGAAATGGATGCAGGCGATAAAATGGACCTGATAAGAAAAGATATCGCTAGAGGGGTCAGGATAGAAATAAGAGGCAAGGATGTCGCCAATGAACGATACATATTAGTGAAAAGTGAGATGAAAAGGCGCAAAGAGGAATCAATGGCAAGCCGTAGCGAATCACTGTTCATTGAGCGGCTCCAATACTGGCGTGATGGGCTTGATAAGCCAAGACGGTTGAAAACCTATGAATCTATATTGAGAAACATAGGTCGCCTCATAGAAAAATATCCTCGTGCGGCTCGCCTTTACCATATTGAAGTCGAACCTGGAGAGAAAGATAAGCGCACTTGCAAGATTAAAACAGCATCCATCAAATGGACCAAAAAAGAAAAGAAAGAAACAGAGGCACAAAAGAAGCAGGGAACCTACCTCTTGAGAACCAATCGAAAAGATTGGACAGACAAGAAGATATGGGAAACCTATATTATGCTTGGTCGCATCGAGAAATCATTTAGAGATATGAAATCCCATCTTGGTTTCAGACCGAATTTTCATCAATCTAAGGACCGGGTTGAATCCCATATGTTTATATCCGTTCTGGCCTATCACCTGATGCATTCCATAGAGCGGAAACTTCGATTAAATGGGGACAATCGGAACTGGGATAGCATTAAATCAATTCTAAAAACGCATTGCAGAGTGACCCTGGAGTATATCGCAAGCGAAAACGGAGAACTGCTAAAAAATTCCATGAGAACGAACTCACGCCCGGAAAAGTCGCATCGGGACATTTATAAAAAACTGGGTCTATCGGGGAAGGACCTTGACCGACAATTAATGAAATACAAAATCAGTGGTGATAATCGAAAAAGTTAACTGTCGGTAGAGAAATGAGATAAGGTTGTTGTATGGTGAACTTGGGCTAAAAACATTTACTACAATTTGGTCGAAAGTGTTCGCACCCCAAAGGGCTCTCGTCAGCGTTTTGTCCTCTCCCTTCTGGACATTTATGGAAAACTTTAGTTTATCGGGGAAGGACATTGACCGACAATTAATGAAATACAAAATCAGTGGTGATAATCGAAAAAGCTAACTGTCGGTATAGGAAGGAAATAAGGTTGTTGTATGGTGAACTTGGGCTGTGCTATTATCTGAATTTCTGCCGTAAATACGGGCATGGATACGTTGATAAACGGTTAACATCGCAAGGAAGGAGCGATGCATATGAGTCAGATAATCTTCAAATACTTCCTGAATATCGTAAGAAATGTCCAAAAGCATCTGGGAATCACCAGGGATTTCTGTTATACTCTTCATGGATAATAAGCCCTCCCTCTTAATGATAGTTTGTTGTAATTCCATCATATCGGATGTATGGCTTTTTATCCATTAAACTGAGAAATAAGCTGGAAAATCTTTTCAGTCTAAAAATACAGTTAAATGTTAGTTTTGAAAGAGGCTCTAATGTTTACAAAGTCTGATGGCCGATATCTTTGCAATGGCATAGGCCTCGTTGGTTACTTCCAAAGGGCCGGTTAGAAGAGCATCCTCCGTCATTGGCTGAGGAGCCATCTTGGGATAGATACAGGTCGACCCCAAATTAAGAAGCTTTTTTACTCCCGATTTATAGGCCGAATGGATAACATTAAGGGCCATTGCCATATTTTGATAGATAAAATCGGCCGGATAGGTGGAATTTCCACCAATTCCACCGACCTTGGCGGCTGCTAAAAAAACGTATTCAGGCTTTTCATCTTCAAAAAAAGCCTCAACATCAACCTGCCTGGTAAGATCGAGTTCTTTATGGGTTCGTGTAACAATATTTTCAAAGCCTTTAGAGCTAAGTTTGCGCATAATAGCACTGCCCACTAAACCTCTGTGACCTGCTACATAGATTTTATTTTCTTTCTTCACTTAAAACTCCAAGATTTCCTCATAAATAAAGGAATTCAATAATTCATTCAATTTTTATTCGCTAAAATGCTTAACAGGAAATCCACCCTCTTTAAGGTGAAGCTCCTTCTTGGCTTCTTCCATATCGAAATCGACCATCATATTACAGAGTTCTTCCACAGAGACATCGGTACTCCACCCCATATTTGTCTTGGCCTTTGTCGGATCGCCCAAAAGCTGTTCCACTTCACAAGGACGAAAATAACGAGGATCAACAGCCACAACTTTTTTCCTGTAGCCTTATCAATTCCAACCTCATCAACCCCTTCTCCGGAGAATTCCAATTCTATCCCTGCCCGTTTAAAAGACATAGAAACAAAATCACGCACTGTGGTCATCTCTCCGGTGGCCAGAACATAATCTTCTGCCGAATTCTGTTGAAGCATCAGCCACATACCTTTTACATAGTCGCCGGCGAAACCCCAGTCTCTGAGGGCATCCATATTGCCCAAATAGAGTGTATCCTGTAGGCCGAGTTCTATTCTGGAAGCCGCACGGGTGATTTTTCTTGTAACAAAGGTTTCCCCTCTTCGGGGAGATTCGTGGTTAAAAAGGATTCCGTTACAGGCATACATTCCGTACGATTCTCTGTAGTTCTTTACAATCCAGTAGCCATAGAGTTTTGCTACACCGTAGGGACTTCGGGGATAGAACGGTGTTGTTTCAGACTGGGGAACTTCCTGAACCTTACCATACAATTCACTTGTTGAGGCCTGGTAAAAGCGAATTTTCTTTTCCATTCCCAGTAATCGAATTGCTTCCAGTATACGTAGTGTTCCCATGGCATCACAGTCTGCCTGTATATTCCGGAACATCAAAAGAGACCTGAACGTGGCTCATTGCTCCCAAGTTGTAAATTTCATCGGGTTCAATATCTCTAATTAATCGAATCAGATTCGATGAATCGGTTAAATCTCCGTAATGGAGAAAGAATCGGAGATTATCGGAATGGGGATCCTGATAGATATGATCGATCCTGTCGGTATTAAAACTTGAGGCACGCCTTTTGATACCGTGAACTTCATAGCCCTTTTCCAATAATAATTCCGCCAAGTACGATCCGTCCTGTCCGGTAACTCCGGTTATTAGTGCTTTTTTCATTACCATCTACTCCTTATTCAATGCGATTTCGATCAGGGCAGTCAATTTACTTCTGATGCTTTCGTTGATGTGTTGGAATCTCATAATATCAGGATCAGTATGTGAACCATCCACAATTTTTCAGGGCACGCACAAAGCACAAAGGCTCTCATTCCAGCCAAAGCACTGCCCAGGGGTCCATCTCTACGCACCCCTCATCTATCCGAATTATTGTGTCATCAATTATATTTCGCAGTGTGGGCCGAATCCATTGCTTCGGAATTTTCACTACCTGCCTGTCACCGGATAGTGATTGTAGGCAGAGCACCGCCTTACCATCCGCCGCTATGCGCATTAGCGCAAAAACCGACTGTGAGATTCTATAAATTATTTGATCTGCCGATGGATGGAAAGCCCTGTGTTTCCTTCTCGCCTTTAACATAATCTTAAAGCCGTCAAATATCCTTCCTCGCAGACTTTTTTCATCATCAAGTTCATTAAGCAAATTCTTGTAATCAAGCTTTTCTCTGTTAATGGCCCTGTTGATTCCCGTTCGATTCACTCCCTGAGACCAATTCCCCGAACCCAGAAGGCTGTGAATGTAGATGCCGGGGACACCAGCCATGGCAAGCATCACGGCCTGGGAAGAAAGAAATTTCGTTGCACGCTTTTCTACAGACAAGGATTGCTCGGCAATTGCATCCAGGTAACTTACATTCAACTCGTAGGGCACCTCGCCATCTGGAGTTGCTTTATAACTCACCAACCCTCCCCTTTCCTTAACCATATCTATCAACTTATTAAGTTCTGAGTCATCAAGATAACCTCGGGTAGGCAGTAGACCTATTCCATCATGGGAGGCAAGGAAATTGAAGAATGTGTAATGTGGATTTGGTTTTGGCAGAGTCATAGCCCAGGTCGTGAGTTTCGATGAATTACCGTGGATGAAGGCATCAAGAACGAGTGGAGGCAAGGCGAACTGATACACCATATGAGCCTCGTCATTCCCTTTGCCGAAATAGGAGATGTTCTCCTTGTGCGGCACATTAGTCTCGGTGATGAGAAGCACCCCTGGTGCTGTTGAAGCGAGAATCAGGCGGAATAATTTGATCATCACGTGAGTCTTCGGATGATGCATACAACTCGTGCCAATCTCCTTCCACAGAAAACCGACGGCATCCAGCCGAATCAATTGCACGCCCTTTGACACATAATCTAATAGGATGTCAACAAATTCGAGACAGACATCGGGATTGGCGAAATTTAGATCGACTTGATCCTCACTGAAAGTGGTCCAAACCTGCTTTTTCTCACCGGCCACCTCAAATTCATGAGTAAGCGGCAAAGAACGTGGACGAAAAACCGCCGAAAGATCGGTATCAGGAGCTACGGTAATGAAAAAATTTTTATAAGGGTCAGCACCCTCCAGGAAGTTCTTGAACCACTTCCCTTGAGAACTGCAATGATTGAGAACCAGATCAGCCATCAAACGAAAGCTACTCGCGATAGCACTTATATGATCCCAACTACCCCACTCTGGATTAATCTGGCGGTAATCCATCACGGAAAAACCATCGTCGGAAGAATAAGGGGAGAAGGGCAGTATATGTATACCCGATATAACATCCCTCAGCCGTTGTTCCGCAAAGACTCTCAGCGTATCCAAATGAACACGCGCCGAATCCTGTATGTTATCCCCATAGCCAATCATCACCGCATCACCTTCATCGGCTGGAATGCCGCCGTTAGGAGACCCATGGACCCGTGGGAGCTTCGTCTTCCATTGCTCAAGAAGGAGCTTTAATTTCTTGCCGGTTCGTTGCCCGACTTCCTTTCCATATATAAATTCGAGTTTTTCAATTATCCCGGCATCCATACGAGCCTCCTTACTTCTTGTTTCTTTGAATGCCCCAAAGTTTGCTTGGCTCGTCACCAGAATCTGGGGATAGCATGGTAGCGATTCCCACCACAAATCAACAGACAAAGCATCAAAACACACTGTAACTCTCTATCTCAAAACAAAGAAACAGGGTTTCAGATGCTTATTAAGACCTTATTCAATAACCGATATCGCTTCAAGAGCTTCGTCTACGGAAAGTTCAGTACGGAGAATGCAGTTTGGAAAATGCAGTTTTAACAGAAAATCAATACTTGGGCGCAAGGGGCTGTGTCAGAATGATGGATTTGGTTTGCAGGCAAGGCGACGAAAAGTTCTGAAAGCGGAGTGTACATGTTGTACATGAGCATTTCAGGTTTTTTCGCCAACGCCGCATGCGGGCCAAAGACGCATTCTGACACAGACCCTCGGGCTTTCCTCTCCAATGCCTTAATCTGGCAGCCTGTTAACCGGCTCATTGCCAATCGCCGGGTCTGCCAGCGGCATTTCCGTTTCAATCCCTTGCGCATCTTGCCGCTATAGACCATGTGCCGCATTGTGACTATTGTATATTTTGGAAAACGCATGGCCATAAAACACATACATTGCTGGACTTCAGTCATCTTGGCTATCTTAACAACATTTGTGTTTTCCACGACACTCGGGGCCCAGCACATGCCGGGAACCAAGTGGTATCAACGGGAAACCGAGGGATTCCTTCTCATCTATCCCAAATCACTATCGGACGACGCTGCGGCCCTTTCCATTGTTCTTGACGATATCTTAGAATCTACATCTGCAGAGTTGCCGATAACGCATAAGAAGAAAAAATGGCCATTGGTACTGACAGATCTCGGACTGGAGGCCAATGGTTATGTTTCATTGATGCCGAGGCGTAGCGTCTGGTATGCCACTCCGGGAGAAGACTTCACTGCGACATCTGACTGGTGGATGTTTCTGGCACGGCATGAGGGTCGGCACCTAGCCCATTTCGATGCCACAGATTCCGGCTTCACCCGGGTTTTGCACATCCTTTTTGGAGAACTTGGCTGGGGAACGGGCTTTGTATTCGGGCATCCAAGCTGGCTGTTGGAAGGCGATTCGATATATCAGGAGACAGCCCTATCCGAGGAGGGAAGGGGCCGTGATCCTCTGTTTAATCAGGAGATGGCTCTCATCGCCGCCGAAAACCCTGAAACCGGTTACTATGCCCTTTCTAATCCCTCGTACAGAACGCACAATCCAACCGTCTACCACATGGGATATGCCTTCACTTCATGGATACGAAGGCAGTACGGAGACGAGGCCATGAAGACGATTTATAATTTTGCGTCGCGCATTGGACTCCCTGTCATTGCTATTGACATAGGCATGTTGAAGGGCACGGGAGGGCATCCCCGGAATGTGTTCAAGGAAATGATGCAGGACCTCGCCGTGAGAACGAGGGAACTCAAGAACTCGGGCAGTTGGACGGAAGCCGAAATAATCCGGCCTAAAGGCAAAGTATTTACCCGCATAGATCCGCTCTTCACAGACCGGCAGGAAGACGGAGAAATCGTGGTGTTCGCCCGTAAGACCACCCTAGCCGAACCGGCGAGGCTGATACGCCTCAATTCCGACGCTTCGGAAAAAGCCTTGATTCGGCTCCCATCGAGAGGAAGGGTAAGCATGTCCCGCCTTGAGCAGGGGGCTGGTTATAGGCTGGTATGGCATGCCATCCGTCACCATCCAATGTTCGAAGCCGTGAGCGCAAGTGACTTCACGGTAGTGGATATGGACAATAACGGTCGAGTAATCCGTCGTTTCCATCCGGTAACCGGTTCCCGCTATCTCTATCCGGCACTCTCGGCAGACGGTCGATTTATTGCGGCAGCCGACATGGGACGGGGCAATGACAACCGGACAATCGTGCTGGATGCCGAGAGTGGTATGGTGCTTCAGACACTGGATTTGCCCGAGGCAAGTGCCTCCTATCCTTCCTGGTCGGACGCAGGAGACAGGGTGGTGTTTACGATAAGAAGCAATGGCGGCAGACGGATAGCGGAATGGCCAATTGAGACTAATGAGCTTCGCTGGTTGACTCCCCTATCGTGGGAGACGGTAAAGCATCCAGTCTATTCAGCCGACAGCAGGGAAGTCGTCTATTCGAGTAACGCCGGAGGCATTGAAGCAATAAGGGCCGTATCCGTTGAAACTTTGGAAGTTCGCGTCGTTGCCCAACGCTGGTACTCCGCCTCTCAGCCTGTCATATCACCCGATGGAAAGTGGGTCTACTTCGTTGAATACGCATCAACGAAGGGCGAGCAACTGGCCAGGGTGGCGTACTCTCACACCGTAGAGGAGAATGCAATACTTTCGGCTAAATCAATCCTCAAAGTCGAAGACTCTATCCCGAATATGCCCAACCAGACTCTTCGCGATCCAGACAATATCCGGGAAGTTGTAGCCAGAGGAAACACAGAGCATCCAGAATCTCGCTACAGGTTCAGCACTCATGCCTTCAATATCCATTCATGGGGCTTGCTGTTCGATGAATTCAACCCAAATATTCTCACCTTGAATGTGAGGTCAAGAGACATTCTCAACACCCTGGCCTGGGAAACAGGGGCCTTGTTTGACTTCAATGAGATAAGCCCGGGCGCATATATGCAGATTGCCTTAACCGCTATGCGTCCCAACTTCTATATCAGGAACACCTACAAGCACCGCCGTATAAATACAGATATGGCCAGAAGCCAGTTTGACTCCCTGATCGGGGCTAGGTATGCGGTAAACCTGTCAAGAAACGGTATCTGGGGGCATTACCTTCTTTTCGATGCATCAGGTTCTATTCGGGTGTTGGAAGACTCGCCAGTATTGCCCATTTTCACTTACTCGACAAGATGGAGCCACCTTCGCGGGGGGTCAAGGAGGTCATTTAGACCAGAACTGGGATGGATACTGAAAGGCACCTATGCCCACATTCCAATAACGGCTCATTTTGGGGAGGTGACTACCGCTGAGATCAATGTGTATTTTCCAGGCGGTTTTCGCAACACTTCGCTGAGGCTCAGGGGCGGTATAGAGCACCGAACATTTGATTCAACCCCTCACCTTGAGAAGGTAAGGGGTTATGCTTGGGAAAACCCGCCTCTCACTCTCATCACCGGGGTTGACTATGAATTCCCCTTAGCCTACCCCGATCTCCCTCTCGGCGCATTGTTCTTCATCCAACGATTGCGCCTCGGCCTTCACACGGATTTCGGATGGATCGGAAACGAGGACTCATTAGAACATCGCTGGTCCAGCGGAGCCTCTTTAACCATAGATTTCACAGCCTTCAACAGTTTTCCAGGCTACAGTCTCGGGCTACAGTTCAACTGGCTTTGGCAGGAGCAGACTTATCAATTCAGCCTGACTCTCAATGGTTTATCCTTTGACAACCTATAATTCCGAATTTGGAATTTGAAATTTTCTCAGCCCCCCCCCTCAAGGGGGGGCTCGCCAACCGCTTGCTTCCCTTGAAGAGGGGGGGGGCCTTATCCCTTTCCTTATACGGGCTAAAGGCGCATTCTGACACAGCCCCCAGTCGGCATGCTCCTTGCTCTCTTAAGGACTTCTTCTACTTCTGGTATAAGGGCCGTGGATGATACTTAGTGTGGAGCATTTCATGGCTTTTATGAGAAAGTGGTTCTCCGAGGAATTCCTTGTATATCTGAAGGATCTCGGGATTCTGATGAGAGCAACGAATCGTGCTTGTTTCATCGTCGTTATATAGCCCGGCCATTCTTTGCTCACGAATCTTTTCATCGGTAAAATAGGGTTGCCCGCCACCACCGATACACCCGCCCTTGCAAGCCATTACCTCTATGAAGTGATAAGGCGGCTCTTCCCCGTTTTCCCGTGCCTGCCGCACTTCCTCCATAATTTGACGAACATTGCCCATCCCGTGGGCGATTGCCACCTTTAAGGTTTTGTCACCAATAGGAACTTCGCCAACCTTAATACCCTCCAACCCACGAACGGCATGAATCCGGACATCGGTGAGTTCTTCGCTGGTTAGCTTGAAGTAAGCCGTTCTCAATGCTGCCTCCATCACCCCTCCGGTAACTCCAAAAATGGTACCGGCTCCGGAGTAGCTACCGATAAGACTATCTTCCTTTTCTTCTTCAAGATTCAGGAAATCAATACCGGTGCGTTTGATGAGCCTTGCCAGCTCGCGTGTCGTGAGTACAAGATCCACATCGTTATACCCCGATGCCTGCATGTTGTCATCCCTGATAATCTCGTATTTCTTTGCTGTACACGGCATAATAGCAACCGAAAAGATGGTTTCGGGGTCAATTTTCGCCTTCTGCGCATAATAAGTCTTTGTGATTGCTCCCTGCATCATCATCGGACTTTTTGCCGTCGAGAAATGCGGAATCATATCCGAATAGTACTTTTCCATGTAGTCGGTCCAAGCAGGACAGCAGGAAGTAATCTGAGGAAGAGGACCGGCGTTCTTCTCTGTAATGCGTTTTATCAATTCAGAGCCTTCTTCCAAGATTGTAAGATCAGCGGAAAAATTTGTATTGAACACGGCATCGGCCCCAAGCATTCGCAATGCTGTATAAAGTTGGCCGGACATGACGGTGCCGGGTTCCTTGCTGAAAGCCTCTCCGATGGCCACCCGGATAGCCGGAGCAACCTGGACAACCACATGTTTTGATTCATCTCGGATAGCCGCCAGAAACTCGTCAGTTTGGTCATTCTCGTATATGGCCCCCACGGGACAATGCGCCGAGCATTGACCGCACTTGATGCAGGGGCTTTCATCGAGCATGGCCCCCCCCGCAGGCTGAATAACCGTCTCGTAACCACGATTTATAAATTCCAGTGCCCAGACATTCTGCATCTGCTGGCAGACCAGGGCGCATCGCCCGCAGTTGATACATTTACGGGGATCCAGGGTGATCGATGCCGTGGATGTATCGGCCTTTAACTGCTTGAGTTCCTTGCTGAAGGAATCCCTTCGAATACAAAAGTCTTCAGATATGTTCTGTAATTCACAAGACCCATTGCGGGCACAGGTGAGGCATTCGTTTGGATGGTTGGAATGAATCAAATCCAGAACTGTTTTTCGAATTTCCATCAGTTCCGGGTCATGGGTTATATAATCCTGACCATCAACCACGGTTGTCGTACAGGCTCTTACCAGTTTGGGAGACCCTTTAACCTTTACGACACAGAGGCCACAGGCACCCCAGGGTTTGAGATCAGGGTGATTGCAGAGTGTGGGTATATTGACCTGGAAGGCTTTTGCTGCATCAAGAATTCTTGTGCCTACCTCTACCCTATGGGACTGACCATTAACTTTGATATTGACCATGGACATGTCATTTCTCCTTCTATGAAACCTTGATGGCTCCGAACTTGCAACTATCATAACAGGCACCACATTTAACGCATTTGCTTTGTTCAATTCTATGGGGAGCCTTGCGCTCCCCGGAGATGCAGTGGACAGGGCATTTCCTGGCGCATACGGTACATCCGATACACTTCTCAGCATCGACGGCATAAGTGACAAGGTCTTTGCACTTTCCGGCCCTGCACTTTTTCTCTCTGATGTGTTCCAGATACTCATGCTCAAAGTACTTCAGCGTCGAGAGTATCGGATTGCCCGCTGTTTGCCCCAAACCGCATAGAGAAGCATTCTGAGTCGCCAACCCTATGGCTCTGAGCTTGCCTAGGTCTTCAATTGTTCCGAGTCCCTTACTAATTTTTCCGAGTATCTGATACATACGGCGTGTCCCGATTCTGCATGGGGCACATTTTCCGCAGGATTCTTCGACACAGAAACCCATATAGAACTTGGTTACATCAATTATGCAGTCATCCTCATCCAGGACTATCATGCCGCCGGAACCCATCATCGAGCCAATTTCCTTCAATGAATCGAAATCAATCGGCGTATCCAAATAATCTTTGGTGATAACTCCGCCTGAAGGACCGCCGGTTTGAACCGCCTTGAACTCCTTGCCACCGCATATACCACCACCGATATTGTATACGATTTCCCTCAAAGTCGTTCCCATGGGCACTTCCACCAAGCCGGAATTCTCAATCTTGCCAGTGAGGGCAAACACCTTGGTTCCTGGCGAGCCTTCCGTACCGATGCCACTGAACCAGTCGCCCCCTTTCGCAATAATGAGGGGGATGTTGGCCAGTGTTTCAACATTGTTAATGACGGTGGGCTTTTCAAACAGGCCTTTCACGGCCGGAAAGGGGGGCTTGGGTGTGGGCATCCCTCGGTTACCCTCAATGGATGCGAGTAGGGCTGTTTCTTCCCCGCAGACAAAGGCACCCGCTCCGAAGCGGATTTCAATGTCGAAATTGAAACCGCTTCCAAGAATATCTTCTCCAAGCAGTCCGTATTCCCTGGACTGAGATAGGGCGATTTGGAGACGCTTGATGGCCAGGGGATACTCTGCACGTATATAAATGACACCATGGTGAGAGCCAACCGTTTTGCCCGCTATGGTCATGGCTTCGAGAATCGAGTGAGGGTCGCCCTCCAAAGTTGCACGGTCCATATAGGCTCCGGGGTCGCCTTCATCCGCATTGCAGACGACATACTTTATGTCCGATTCGACATCGGCAGTAAACTTCCATTTAAGCCATGTGGCAAACCCCGCCCCTCCACGTCCTCGAAGACCGGATGTCTTCAATTCCTCAATAAGCTGTTCATTACTCATCTCGAACAGGGCCTTCGCCAAGCCAATATAGCCATCCCGGGCGATGTAATCATCTATACTTTCGGGGTCAATTACACCACAGTTCCTCAGGACAAAGCGTTTTTGCTTCTGATGGTACCGGACACATTCCTGCCTGCTTCCATCGGCGGTATCGGTCTTATAGAGGAGCCTATCGACTAATTCTCCCTTGACGATGTGTTCCGTGATCAGGGTTTCGGCATCTTCTGGTTGAACATTGATATAAAAAACTTCTTCTGGGAGAACCTTGACAATAGGGCCTTTCTCGCAAAGCCCAAAGCATCCTGTCTTTACGATTTGTGTATTCTCGCTGATTCCGGCTTTTATAACCGTGGACCGAAGTCCGAAATAGATCGCATCGGCCTTATCTTTTCCCTTACACATTGATCCATTGCATACCAGACAGTAATTTTTGATGGCCATAACTAATCCTTATATATATCCCTGGCGGGATAATCAAATACATGATCGTTGACGAGATTTCCTCCCAGGATGTGAGTCGATACGATTTTTTTTGCTGTATCAGCCGTAACCATACCATATAGGGTATTCGGCATACCCCGCATCCTTATTTCGACTGTGGGCTCGGCGTAACAGAGTCCCATGCATCCGGTTTGTTTTACTACCACATTGCTCATTTTCCGGGTGTAGGTTTCTCCCAAGAAAACATTTATGGCATCCTGGGCTCCGGCCGCAATACCGCATGTACCCATGCCGATGATTATGTAAATATTGTTGTCATCATCATTGACATGGCCGACATCATTTTTTTTTCCTTGCCTGCGAATTTCCTGCAGGGACTTTAACGTCAATTTCGCCATCATTTGACTCCTCATTCCAAATTCTATAGATACTCTTTCAGAACCACAGCCACACTCCATAGGATTGATGAAAAAAATCTGCTACTATGCTGAGACAGAACTCAGAAATTAATCATCAAACTGCCATAGACTTCCTGAGACCGGAAAACTCCAGTGCCATCTCAGGTTTCCGTATTCTCGCCATAATGCGGAGAAGACATCCTTTAACTGCTGACCTTGGCTAAAACCTCTGGCAGAGTTTCAGGAGTGAGCTTACCGAACACCTCGTCTCTCACCATACTGACCGGTGCCAGTCCACAGCACCCGACACAACGGACGGCTTCAACAGAAAACCTTCCATCTGTAGTCGTCTGACCAACGCCGATGTTCAAGAGATTTTCGAGTTCACCTATCAGGTCCTCGGCCCCTTTGAGGTAACAGGCGGTGCCCATGCAAACCTGAATGTTATGCTCTCCAGGTTTCTTCAGCTTGAAGAAATGGTAAAAGGTGATCACGCCATAAATCTTCGCCAGCGGCACATCGAGCAACTTCGCGACTTCATTGGCAATGGAGCGGGGGACATAGTCATATTCCTCCTGAATCCTATGAAGAATCATTATAAGATTGCCCGGTTTTTCCTTCCATTCCTCAATAAATGCAATCAGCTCATCGGTGAGTGTTAGATTGTTTGTGGGTGCTGAATCTATCATAAGCCCTCCTATTATTGCAACTTTTCGTAAGTATAACATATCAAGGCATACTTTATCAACACCAAAAATGATTTTATTCCATCACTCCTCTATTAGATGTGCCTGACTTGACATTTATTGTAACTACTGTAACAATAAAATGATATGCAACGCATGAGTTTCATGGTTCGTCTGATCAAATACAGGCGCATTCTTCTCCAACTACGTTCTCTGGGATTGGAGAGGGTCTTCTCAAACCTCTTGGGTGACGCTGTAGGTATTTCATCAGCATTGGTGAGGAAGGATCTGGCTCGCATTGACCTACAGGGCAACCGGAGGGGAGGGTATAGTATCACCAAAATGCTAACCCTGCTGAACCATTTATTAGGATGGAAGGAAACACAGGAACTCATACTCGTTGGATGCGGCAATCTTGGCCGGGCCCTCTTAAATCATGAACCTTTTATAGAAGAGGGGATACGATTTGTTGCGGCGTTTGATATAGCGACCGCAGCCAGTTCATTTGGAGATATCCCAATTCTCCCCATGAGGGACATGGAGCGGTTCATTCAGGAGAAAGCCATAAAAGTTGCCATTCTTGCCGTACCTGCATCGGTGGCTGCCGAGGTAAGAGATCAGTTGATTCACGCCGGCATAGAAGGAATACTCAATTTCGCCCCGCTTGAACTGAAGCATAATGGGCCTTGTATTATCAATAATGTCAACATTGGATTAGAAATTGAAAATCTCTTCTTTCTCGTAAATCCACGGCAAAGTCAGGGAATTGAATGATTTTTTCTTTCTTTATGTGAAGATTATGTGGAGATTGATTTCTATTGTTCTTCATTTTGTAGATTTATACGCTGGGAATGTGTATATTCATTCAAAATTCACATTTTGCCCCTGCTTATAGGGACGAAGGAGAAGTAATGTTGAATAAAAAGAATGTCGGGATCGGAGTACTAATGATTTCCTTGTTAGGGCTTGTGTTTGCATCATGTCGGTCGGCTCCACCCCCTGCCGCATCTGCGCCTCCTGCTAAGAACGAGAAACTAGCCCCAGAGCGTCGTGATTTACCTAAGTTCTTCCTGAACCCGCCGGCTCCGGAAGATCAATACGTTGGCCTTGGCATGGCAAAGCTCAAAGATGACAATTTATCTCGTACGGCGGCATTAGCTCGTGCGAGGGCTGATATTGCCACTCAGATTTCTGTCGTGGTGGAGTCCATGCTCACCGACTATGCACAGGAATCTGGAGCGGATAACAACACCCAGACGCTCACTTTTGTGGAACGGGTATCCAAGGAAGTTGCCAACATAGAGCTTAGTGGGGCCATTACAAAGGAGCAGTATCCTGCGAACGATGGAACCTGGTATGTAATGGTTTACTTCCCCAAGGGGTCACTCCTAGATGAAGTAGAGGAAGTGTTCAACCGTAATGAAGATGCCGCCTTTGCGGAGTTCAAAGCCCAGCAGGCCCTGGACCGTCTTAATTCCGAACTGGAGGACAATCCGCCAAAGTCGGCAGGGCTGGATTCTCCGGTCAACAAGGAATAATCTCAGAATCCACAAATTCAAGGAACCCGTATCTCTTCAGTGAGGCGGGTTCTTGGTGGATTGAGAGAGAACTAATGACCAGGTCATTGAGCATCTATCTATCGTATCAGGGCTGGCAGAAGGCTCACGGAAACAGAGAATGCGCACAGTTCTTTGTCGCTTTGAATCAATGAAGAACACAGGGTTCCGAGAGGGGGTCTTTAGAGTCCCCCTGTTTTCTTTTCCACACATTTCTTTGCATTGCCTCGTTCTCTTCCTTCTCATCATCATCGCACCTGTTTTCATCGGTGCCGAACCGTCTATTGGTAGCATCAGCTTTATGGAAGGCCGTGTGGAGATCTTTCGCGGTGAGCATTTTTTCTCATCAGACAGTGTCAACATCGGTTTTCCGCTTGAGATGTTTGATACAATTGAAACAGGGAATAATGGATATGCCGAAGTGTCCATAGATCTTTCAACGGGTAGCTCCAGTATCAAAATAGGCCCGAAGACGACGTTTTATCTGGAAGGCCCTCCCCGTAAATCATCCTTTCTCAAAACGACATTTCAACTCCTTCGGGGCGTGTTGAGCCTAAAGGTTGACAGGCTTTCCCAAAGGGAATCATACGCCGTTCAAACCGATTCGGCATTGATGGCCGTAAGGGGCACTGCTTTTTCTGTAGATATGGCACTCGATCGTTCCGTTCTGGTTGCGGTGACGGAAGGGAAAATTCAGATCAAATCAGGCACTAGGGAGAAGAGAGTCATACCTACTAATACTGTAGCGACAATCGATGAAAATGCCGCAATTACATCTGCTAGAGTGAATAGAAAGGAAATCTCGCAGTACAGGGAAAAATGGAACAATGCCCGTATGGAAGCCCTTCAAATCAATGCCGGTCTGTCGATAAAGCATCATGCGTCATTATGGGACAGGCTATATCCGCAGTTCAAAGACGGGATGCGGGAGTTGAATTCGCATGGGAGCATCTTTAAGCGATGGGATGACATAGAAAGAGGGAAAAGGAAAGAACCGGCGACCGCTGTTGCCATACGCGATAAGCAGGCCGTCAGCAAAGGCATGCTGGCACTCAGGGCGAGTCTTCCTATAGTCGAGAGAACATTCTACGCATTGCTTGGGCTTGAAGAAGCCTATCTTAAGGGCCTTGCCCCCAACCCGTTCAAGGATGGAAAATATGCCGATGCGGCAGAATTCTACGAGTACTTCAGGAGGGACGTAGAGGCTTTCCGAATGCAGCTAAGTGTTGCGCGGCAGTATATCCGTGCCCATCGCTCCATTGAGGGTGCTATCGGCAGTCTATCTTCTTCTGGCCTCATGGACGGCCTGCCCCATCTATAGGCTTTACCAAACTACAGGGCACCTCCTATGTTTTCATTCAACCCCCATCTCTAATAAAATGTTTAATGCCCCGAAACCTGTTTTTTGAAACAAATCGCCTCTAACCGCGAGTCATACCTTAGTAGGGAAACAACTTACTAAGGAAGTATCTATGACTTTTCCACACTGCCCAAATCCCGATTGCTCCAATTTTGATGCCCCCTTCGGGGAAAATTGGAATTTCCGGCAGAAAGTCGATGTAGACACGAGCTAGGTATTATGTTGCGTCGATAGCGTAAGTACCATGAAATACCCCATAATGGACAGGCCCTGTGACATGTTATTCATATTTTGAATAGAAATCCAAAACTTTTCTGGCAATCGCTTCCCAGCTAAATTCCTGTTCAATTAAATCGCGGGCAGCTAGTCCTATTTTTGTTCTTTTATAATTATCCGAAAGGAAATCAATCATAGCATCAGCAAATTCATCAGGATTTGCAGCATCTACCAGCATCCCATCAATACCGTGTGTAATCACAGTCCGAATTCCACCAAACTTCGATGCAATGACCGCTTTTCCACATGCCATGGCTTCCTGTGTTGTCATTCCGAAAGGTTCGAATAAGGATGGAAGTACAAACAATTGCGATTGTTGGTAAAGTGGGGCCATCATTTCATTAGCCACATAGCCAATTTTGCTCACCCTGGCCTGCATATTATTTTTTTCAATAATTGTATCCATCTTAGCGAAAACCTCCAGTTCCCTGGGTTGTGGGTTTGGGGAGCCTCCAGCTATTACAAGATCCACATCCTTTATTTTATCCTTTACCAGGGCATAGGCATTCAGCAACAAGTCATGTCCTTTGTTGGTATCAATTCTGGACAAACAGAGAATGTATTTATCGGGTGTATTGGTGTCAATTTTCAATTGTTCTTCCGTAGGAATATTGTATCGGCATATATCAACACCCGGAGCAATTACTTCAATGTTTCCTGCATCGTACTTGCATAGTTCTTTTACTTTTTCGCACTGAACTTGTGTTGTAAATAATACGCCGTTCACCGCCTTGAAAAGTCTCAATTCTTCACTGTTCCTTAATGTGAAGTTGAACTTTTTTTCCATCCTTTCTAGGTCGCCCCCCATTTGATTCTGTTTCCATGCTCCTATTGAGTGAGGAGTAAAATAACAGGGTTTATCCATCCTTTCAGCTACATCAAGGGCAACAATACCACCATCGACATAGTGCCCATTGTATAAATCATAACTCAATCCTTGTGCCTCAATAAATTCAACCATATTATCAGCTAGTTCAGGTAAAAGGTTATAGATAAATTCCTTCGGTACAAATTCCCAGCTGCCAGCCTTGATCTTTATTACTCTGGCATTATTGTTACTATCAGGAATTGGCTGTATTTGATAATCATTATTATCGAACCATCTTGTATAAATATCCACTTTGATTCCCATTTTTCCCAGTGCTTTCGCTAACTCGATCACATAGACAACCTGACCGCCAGTATCCGTTCTTCCTAATATTGGAACAGCATCAAAATAACCATGTATCGAAAGCATCGCAATGCTTTTATATTTATCTAAACCCATATCTTTCCCCCTGAAATAATATCAATATTTTTTGTTTTTTCTCTTCAAGCGCATGCCTCCTGCATGCTCCTTCCGCCCCGCCTTCATTGCTTATGCCCCCCGCCCCCCCCCGCAGGTCCAGACGTGCGTAACTCATGCATCCGGCTCCTCAAACTAAAGTTTCACATTAAAGCAGGAAATCAAATGTGTCTGCCTTCCCTGTATCAGAACCAACGAAAACCTGACCATCTTCGTCTTTTCCTTGTTCACCCCAAGTCCATATCTTCCAAGTCTCTTCGGCAGTACATCCAGTACTCTTCTGGAATCTTCTTCATTACAGGCACCAGCAACGGCATCATCAGCATATCTTACCATAAATCACCTCGCCTTCATCCGACATCGCACATCTTTTACAAACCAGTTATCAAGTACGTCATGCAGAAAGACATTTCTTAAAAGCGATGAGATCACTCCTCCCTGTGCTGTCCCTGCCTCTGTATCAGAACTGTCCTTTGTTCATTACTCCGGATTTCAGCCATTTCCCAAGGATGCATGTCGTCACTCCATCGCATACCCTCTGCTTGTAAATCTCCCTCAGTTCGGCATGGTTTATACTGTCAAAAGAGCCTTTTAATCAAGGTCGATGTTCGAGCATCCTCTTGCATTCAATTATTCCATCACGAAGGTATTTAAGTGCGTCATGGCAACCTCTGCCTGCAATGAAAGGTTTCTTCAAGACCTCGTCGGCTTTTTGCCGGATCTTATTGTCTCCCAAAGATTGAAGACAATCATTCAGCCACAGCATGAACTCAATAAAGACATAATTATCTTCGTTTTTACAATTTGGCTCTTCGAACCACCTTGTGGAATAAGATGGAAATGCCCGGAACGGACGGTTCACTTGTGCCTTCGTTGCAAATCCTGCCCCATTCACAGTACAATCCCCCCATGCCCGCCTCAGAACACGATAAACGCTATAAGCGGCTCTTCACCCACCACTATTTTATCCAAAAGCTATTGGAATCCTTCGTCCATGAAGACTTCATTGCCAACCTTGATTTCTCCACCCTCAAGCGGCTAGACAGGAAGATGGTGACAAAACGGTTCAAGGAAAAGGAATCCGACCTGATTTACAGCGTGAATTACAAAGACAGGCCCATGTTTATTTTCCTGATGACTGAATTTCAGTCCACTGTAGACAAAACTATGCCTCTCCGTTTCCTACGCTACATCGCCGAATTTTATGAAAATCTGGATAGGGGATCCCAACAAAAACACAGATTGCCCCCCGTGTTGCCCATCCTCCTCTACACCGGTAGCACAAGGTGGACAGCCCCGCCAAATTTTCAGACCATGGTGGAGCAATCAATCCCCTCCAAATACATCCCGCATTTCGAGTATTTTCCCATCCTGGTCAATGAAATACCTGCAGAAACGCTATACAATATGCAAAACGCCGTTTCGGCGGTATTCTACTTTGAGAACAGCAGGGTGGAGGATATAATCGCCACTATTGACGCGTTGTTTGAAATTGTTAAAAATGAAGACAATGAAGTCTTCAAGGAATTCAGGTTGTGGCTCAATGACTGTCTTAAGCCTTTGGGAGACTATAAAATCCTGCAGACAGTCGACAGGGTATTCAGCCAAATGGAGGAGGGGGATCATGTGTTTGCGGCATCAGTAGAAGAATACAAGGCTAAGTTGTTTGAAGAAGGCAGACAAGAGGGGATCAGCGAAGGTGTCAGAAAGGGCAAACAAGAAGGCAAACAAGAAGGCAGACAAGAAGGCAGACAAGAAGGCAAACTAGAGGGGAGCAGGGAAATCGCCAGAAAATTCAAACAATCAGGCATCGCACTTGAAATAATCAGTAAGAATACAGGCCTGTCTTTAGACGAAATTGAGGCATTGTAAATCAATATCAGCCTAGCCTATGCCAATCACAGGATAACTAACGCATTCACCGCAGGAATCAACAGCGTAATTCAACATATAAAAAGCACCAGTAAAAGTCTTTAGAAATTTTGCGAATTACCGAACGGCCATGCTCCTTTACTGCGGAAAACTCGGCTTGTATCCATAGGATAGTTCGAAGAGCCTACAATTTTAAACAATTCGTCAATAGTAGCTGTTATATCCTCCGCCCTGCTGTTTTCAAGGTAGAACACCGCTAAGACGGCATTGTGCATGTTGGGCTGTGTCAGAATGCGCCTTTGGCCCGCATGCGGCGTTGGCGAAAAAACCTGAAATGCTCATGTACAACATGTACACTCCGCTTTCAGAACTTTTCGCCGCCTTGTCTGCAAACCAAATCCATCATTCTGACCCAGCCCCAGCACATTCATGCCCCCCTATAAATGCCCCCCTGTCAGGGGGACGGGGGGGGGGGGGAGCCTCGGGCCCCCTGGATTCTGACACAGCCGCAGGAATCTAATTGACGAGCATGGGGAAACACTCGAAATGCGGGATGTATCTGGCGGGAATGGAGTGCTCCACCATTGCCTGAAAATTTGAAGGTGCTGTCCACGAGATGTATCGCTGGTAGCGTAGTGGCATGTTTTTGTCTACAGTGGATTGAGCTACATGCCAGCATTGGACCTGACAGAATTCACAGATACATTACGGGCGTGTGCGTGAGGTGGGGGGAGGCGAGGTGCCCTAAACATAATAAGAGTGTACATGTGGAGAGTGAAGAGGCAAGCATAAATAATCAATATTGGCCACTACATTTTGATTTCCGGGTATTTCTGCTTATTTAGGCGGGTAAAAATGCCATTAGATCACTGTGAAATGTGGTTTTTTTGTTTTTTGGAGGATTTAGGCGACTTTGGGTTAAACGACATTTATTAATGATCAATTTTCGGAGTACGGAATACTGTAGCCTAACTAATTCTGCCGCTTCAGTGATTGCAACCTGAAATTTCTGACAATATTCTTGACATAATCTATGGCTTCACTTGCCTGATGGTCGGGTTGCTGTATTTTTTTTGCATGTTCAAAGACATCAATAATATCATGAAGGAAAAAGGAAAGCAGTTTGATAGCTTCTCTCAATTCTTTATGTTTTTCAGCCTTGCTTGCCATAGATGTATCAAGAATTCGTTTGTATCGTTCGAGAGCATTGGGTTCTCTATCATTACTTGTTGAAACAAATCGCCAGAATCGTTGTTCGATGCTTATACGGTCGATTTGGCCTGGTTGGGGAAATGCTTGGCGGAAGAAAGATTCCAATACATCCCAGTGATGAGCGTCAAAATAATGCATTGCACCATAAAGTTTGACTATCTCCAAGTCTGCATCGGGGTGGAATTTTAATTCTGGATATTCGGCAATTCGTTGTCTGTTGTCTTGAAAGACTTTGTCAGCAGTTGTCTCCCCCTCATGTACACGGCGAAGCATTTCTTCTTGTTCTTCTATGGCTTTTTCCTTGTACTGAATCATTTGTTCAATACTGCGGTATTCCTTAAGTTCTTCCTCAAGAAATACAGCTACATCTCTCCCCCCATCCATGGTTGAGTCGAGCCGTGAAGTAAAGGATTTCAAGAGTGAGGGATTCACCTTTTTATCTTCAATAAGTGATCTATATCGAACAATAAGCTCATTGATAATATGGTCGTACTCTTTCTTCTGTTGATTTAATTTGTCACTACCTCTCTTATTCCAAAACATGTGGGAATTATAGACAAAATGACATTATATGACAAGATGCAAGCGAAAAGAGACAGCAGAAGGGAACAGGAGAGGCCAAAAGACACTTCAGAGGCTGTGTCATTAATGACTCCAAGGTGAAAAATTTCTTCTTCAAATCTCCAAAGACCCTTTCAACCTCATTTGCCCGCCTCGAATACAGCGTTTTTCCTTTCTCTGTATGCAGTAGATTCTTGGCCCGTTTCTGTTGGTGGCGATAATGCCGGTTGACTTGCAGAATCTTGTAATCATTTTCGCTGCTACACTCGGTTTTCTCTGGGCAAGTGGATATTTGATGCTATAGCCACCAAGCAAAACCGAGCCGTTTTGGGGCTGTGTCAGAATGCGCCTTTGGCCCGTATAAGGAAAGGTATAAGGAAATCCCCCCCCTCAGGGAGGGAATTAAAAGAAATCTCTTTCCGGGGCAAATCGCCACCGTAAGAATCGGTGGTACATGTCTGCAAACCAAATCCATCATTCTGCCCCAGCCCCTGGATTCTGACACGGCCCGGACGAGGGGCCGGCCCAGGGCAATCGCATCTAATTTATCCCCCAAGATGATAGAAAAGGCTTACTACAGTGTAAAAAATAGTCCGAATCCAAGATTTATACGATAATTCCCCAAGATTCTATTCTGGGAGGGATGAATTTTGGAGGATATACTTTTTATAGCATCTGCGGCGGTTATATCAGGAGCTGACACCTTTCTCGAAATCGAAGTGTATGGGCAAAGAAAAGCTAAATGACTTGAGAGATTTTTGGATTTACCCAATGGAATACCATCACACGATACCTTTGGACGAGTATTTGCATTAATCGAATCAGAACAACTACAACAGTATTTTCTAGGTTAAGTCAATAGCCAAAAGTATAGGTGGTGAAGTTATCTCAATAGACGGCAAAACAGTTCGTCGCTCTTTTGATAAAGTGTCTGAAAAGTCGGCGATACACATGGTGAGTGCATGGGCAAATGAGAACCGGATTGTATTAGGTCAGGTTAAAGTCGATGAGAAATCAAATGAGATTACCGCACGCAGATGCTTGTTCTTTCAAAGACATTGAGCATGATTATCATAAGACGTTTGACAATGACCATGGGCGTATAGAAACACGGGAATACTGGTGTGTGTCTGACTTAGAGTGGCTGGAGACAAGGCAAAGGTGGGCGGGTTAAAAAACCATCGGGATGGTAAAATCTCATCGTATGATCGGCAATAAGACAAGAGTGGAAGACCGGTATTTCATCAGTAGCCTAGAGATGAACGCAGAATTAATGGGGAATGCTATACCCCGACATCGGGGTATAGGAAATTCCCTTCATTGGGTATTGGATATTGCTTTTCGTGAGGATGAAAGCAGAATACGCAGAGGCAATGCTGCAGAGAACATCGGAATACTTCGCCACTTGGCTTTGAATCTGCTAAAGAATGATAAAGTCACCAAGGCGGGAATTGCCTCTAAACGCAAGAAAGCTGGATGGGGCAATGATTATCTGCTTGATGTTCTTAATGGATTTTAGATGCGATTGCCCTGGGGGGGCCTTTCACTTGCCAACCTACATCTAAGGCTTTGGGGAACTCTCAAATATGGATTCGATGGCTGCCTTCTGCTCGGTGTAGAGTTCTATAACCTGTTTGATGTAGGATTCAGATAAGATATCCCGAAAAAGAGGGAGGTTTTCTTTTGAAAAATGCAACGTGAAAATAGGTAGTGTCTTCTCACCATGGCTTCGTGTTTGTGCACCTGGGGAAATCTCGGTGAGAAGTAGGGCATAGTCTCGCCCCTGCCGAATAAACTGCAGTGTGTTCTCGGTATCGACAAAGGGATAGTCTACCCCCCGAAATCGATACGTTACGTCGGATTTTATGCTTGATACATCCTTAATGACCGTCTGTTTCACATCGATATTGAGGAGTCCAGACCTCCACCAAGAAGACTTGCTTGCCGAATCCTGGAGAATGTCCAGATTTGTATCTGAAAACAGCCAGGACACCTCATCCAATCCAAATCCCTTGTAGGCAATCAATATCTCTATTTCTTCGCCCTTTTCATTGGTGCTAATATTGGCCATGCCCTCCTGATATCCATCAAAAGATTCAAGCCCGATGGGAATGATTCCTAAAGAAACAGGAAGGGCCTGGAGAGAGGTGCCTATGAGAACTAGAATTATTGTTTTACAGAAAATCCGACAGACATTCATCATCTATTCTTCATATCGGAACAGTTGCCGAAAAACCTATAGCTGATTTTTCTAAGAATGTCTGTCGATCATTGGGATTAGAGAATTACTTCTCTTGTCCCCAGAATCTATTTTCCCAATCTTTTTCCTTATCGAATGTCTCGGACTTGTCCCTGTCCTCATAGTCGTATTCGTATTCGTGTCTCGAATTCTTCTCGGACGGAAGGATGAGGGCAAGAATCAGATAAACCCATAGCGGCAAAAACCCGACGATGATCAATAGAACGAAGACGAGTCTCACAGTGCCAACGGGATAATCACGCCATTTCGCAATACCGGCACAAACCCCAAACAGTATCCCATTCCTGGATCTGCATAACTTATTTCTGCTAGAATAATACCTGGTCATACAACACCTTGAGCGCCCTTCTCGTCCTTCTTCGATCCTTTTGACACCGTTTTATCTAGACCTTTCTTCAATGCGGCAAGTTCTTCCTCAATCAGGCTGTCTGATTCGAGTCTCTCAAATTCCCGCTCAAGATTAGCATCTTTTGATGTGCCAACCAAGTCTGCATTGGCTTCCATCATTTCTATTTTATTCTCGAGTTCCTGAAAACGGGCGATGGTCCTGGTATCCCGTGTTGAGGATGCAGCAACGCGGGCGCGTTTCTTCTCTGCTGCATGAATACCACGCTGAATTAGAATCTTGTGCTTCTGCCTCACTTCTTCAAATTTCTGTTCAAGCTGATCAATATTGCTCCGACATTCATCAATTATCTGAGTGAAATGCCGCAAGTCTTTCTCGGCAAATTCGAGTTGCTCCATGCACCGCCGTTTCTCCAGCAGGGCTTCTTTCGCCAGATCATCCCGCTTGTTGTCCACAGCCAGTTTAGCCCTTTGCTGCCAACGGATTATCTTGGCCTCAAGGTTGTTCCGATTCCTAGTCATCTCCGCTTTCGTCGCCAACTTCGTGGCGCAGGATGACTTGAGATCCACCAGTGTGTCCTCAATCTCCTGCAACATGAGACGAATCATTTTCTCCGGATTCTCCGCCTTCTCCAACAAGGAATTGATGTTGGAATTGATTATATCACCTAATCGACTGAATACTCCCATGATTACCTCCTACTATTGTAGTCATTTTATGTATCCACACATACACAAGCAAGAACCGTGCCAAAGCATTAGGTCAAGAAATTTCGTCGAATTCATCTCAACTACACGATTAATTGGCGATTTTCGCTAAAACGAACTGGCGATAACCACTAAACACATATAAAATATACTCATGGACAATCTTGACCAAGAAGCCCTGGGTGAATCGGAATCATTCTTGGAGTTTCAACACCGCCTGGGTCAGGCGGCCCGGGTTAACCGCCCGGTTTTGCTTGTTGGGGAGAGGGGAACCGGTAAGGAATTAGCGGCCCGCCGCCTCCATTTCCTCTCCCCGAAATGGGATGCCTCCTTTGTCGCCCTGAATTGTGCCGCCCTGAGTCCCGGGCTGATAGAATCGGAACTCTTCGGCCATGAAAGCGGGGCCTTTACCGGTGCGGCGAGTCAGCGAAAAGGGCGATTCGAGGAAGCCGACGGTGGAACATTGTTTCTCGATGAAATCGGGCTTATTCCCATGGTTGTCCAAGAGAAGATTCTCCGTGTGGTGGAATACGGTTCATTCCAGCGTGTCGGAAGCTCCAAGACCATCAATGTCAAAGTACGCCTACTCGGCGCGACCAACCAGAATCTCCCGCAGCTTTGTGAGGAGGGATTGTTCAAGCGTGACCTTCTCGACCGACTCTCCTTTGAAGTGCTGTTCATCCCGCCGCTACGTGTCAGGGGTGGAGATATTCATATACTCGCCGAACATTTCGCTACCCGCATATCACGGGAACTCGGCCTGAACATGACACCCATCTTCTCCAGCAAGGCAAAAAGGCTGATGTCCCGATACGACTGGCCCGGAAACATCAGGGAACTCAAGAACACCATAGAGCGGGCCGTCTACCGAAAACAGGGATCAATCATATCTGAACTAATCATTGATCCTTTCCAGAATCCCTGGATTAGCGAGGCTACCCCACAGGATAAGGTATCGGACAAGCCACGAAATCTTAAGGCGGCCATTCATGAACTGGAATTCACCTGGCTCTCTGAGGCCATGAAGTTATCTGGAGGGCATCAGGGTAAGGCGGCGAAACTACTAGGCCTCAGCTATGATCAATTCCGCCGACTCCATAGGAAATATAATGAGCCCAAGAAACAAGACGTTAAATGATGGAGGTTTTAGGTATTCTCCAAAAATCTATAATAAAGGAACGGAGGAACAGATAGGAAGAAGAAGTTACGACAAAAACTTCAAAGTAGAAGTAGCTTTGGAGGCATTACGCGAGGTGAGTACTCTGCAGGAGCTGGGCAGGAAATACAATATACATCCTAGTCAACTGGCACAGTGGAAAAAGCAACTGCATGACGGAGCTACCGATCTCTTTGAAAGACCGAACAAAAGAAGTGCCAAAAACCGTGAGAGCGAAGAGAGAGAGGAAGCGTTGTTGAAGAAGGTGGGCCTGATGAGTCTGCAATGGATTTTCTAAAAAAAAGTACCGTCAGATATCCGGAAGCGATGCGCCATGTTAGATAATAAAGACCGCTTGCCCCTAACACAGCAAGCTACCCTTTTAGGAGTGAGCAGAAGCAGTTTTTACTATCAAAGCCAGGTAGCGGAAGATAAAGATTTAGCGGATATGAGACTGATAAGCGAAGTACTTGAGAAGCTTCCCTTTTATGGGTATCGCCGGATATCGAAGCAACTAATTGAAGCCCATCCTCATCTGACGGCTAAGCGAGCAAGCATGAGCAATCTCCCCGGGACCAAAGACATTGTTGGAGGGGAAAGGGCATTCCAAATATCCCTATTTACTGAGAGGGAAGGCAATAATGCACCCCCATCAGGTATGGGAACGGATATAACCTACATCCGTTTGCCTGGGGGTTGCGTTTATCTTGTGGCTATTCTTGATCTTTATAGCCCTAAAGTGTTGGCGTGGTGTCTATCAAACACGATGGATAGTGAATTTTGCATTCAGGCATTACGGGAAGCCTTGGATACCTACGGAATCCCTGCGATCTTCAATACGGTTCAGGGGAGTCAATTTACCGGTTGAGTCATTCGTCGGCGTGTTGGAATCGGAAGGGATACTCGTCAGCATGGACGGCAAAGGTCGTGCGTTGGATAATGTGTATGTGGAGCGTTTATGGAGGAGCTTGAAGTACGAGGACATTTATCTAAAGAGTTATGAGACAATGAAAGAGTTAAAGGAGGGAGTAAAGAGATATTTTGAGTTCTGCAACAGTGAGCGATTTCACCAATCGCATAACTACAATACACCAATGTACGAATCCTTTTCCCGTATGGGAAAAGAAGAGAACTTGGCTTGAAGGAGATAGCCTTAAACTTTTTGAAAAAATGTCTTGACAAAAGGGCCCACTTAAGGCTTTATACCTTGGTGGCTGGTGCTATTGGAGAAAATGCTGTTGTCAAGACACTGGAACAACTACCTATAGCTATTTTCTTCTTAACGACTACTCAGCAAGATTTAATCCATCAATCTATAACAAACAAGACAGGGACAAGATTTTTAGCATTCAGATAGATCACCTCCTTGTTTGTCCTTCTGGAGTATTTCTACTCGAAACAAAGAACTGTAGTAAATCGTCAGTCGAGAGTCTTGATTTGAGGTCGCCAGTTAAACAGATCCTCAGAACAAGCTTTGCGCTCTTCGTACTGTTAAATAGTACTTCTAATGAATATGGTCTCGGACTAAAGGAGCATCATTGGGGATCAAAAAAGGTTCCCATTAGAGATGTTATTGTTATGACTAATGAAAAACCCAAAGAAGAGTTCAAGCATGTAAAGGTCTTGGCATTGAGAGAGTTATTAGGTTACATAAACTATTTTGCCCCATCATTAGACACGGAAGATGTCCAACGGATCTTCGGATACCTAAAGCACCGAATGAGGAAATATACATAACAAAGGAATGAAGAGAGACGGGGCTGTGTCAGAATGCGCCTTTGGGATAAAGCAATCCCCCCCGCCCCCCCCCTCAGGGAGGGGGATTGCCACCGTACCTCCAAAGTTGGCGAAAAACCCTGAAATGCTCATGTACACTCCGCTTTCAGAACTTTTAGCCGCCTTGCCTGTGGGAGCCCCCCCCTCTTCAAGGGAAGCAATGGGTGGCAATCCCCCCCCCTTAGGGGGGAGGGGGGGAAAATTCCATTAACCAAATCCATCATTCTGTCCTAGCCCCAGCACATTCACCCCCCCCTATAAATGCCCCCCAGGGGGTAGACGGGGGGCCGCCCCCCATCGGGCCCCCTGGATACTGACACAGGGGCTACAAGCCCTGATTGGGTCTGGATTTGTGTGTATGAGCCTTTGGGTCGCCTGTCAGTCCTTACTGTATTGTGCAATCACTTCCCGTTTTGGCTTTTCGCCATATGTTCCTCGATGTACCCGAAGGGATGGACACCTATAGTGAGCGATAACCAATATCTGTTCGATAGATTAAGTTAGTGCATTTTATTTTGTTCACATTTTTATATGCGTTGGTTTTTGCATCAGTAAGTGTTGTACCTTTTCCAGTAACCAGCAAGACTCTTCCGCCATTTGTTTGAAGTTCGCCATCTACTAATTTAGTACCCATCTGGAACAGTAAATCATCGACATCTTCCAGACCTTTGATGGCATGCCCTTTTGTATAGTTTTTCGGATATCCTTTAGATGCCATGACAACTCCAACATAGTACTCATCAGACCATTTAATATCAATTTCTTTGTCATTAAATAATGAAAAGATTATATCTAATATGTCTGTCTCCAGTTTCGGAAGAATAACTTCCGCTTCAGGGTCTCCAAATCGAGCGTTAAATTCAATGACTTTTGGTCCTTCATTTGTCAGCATTAAGCCCCCATAAAGAAACCCCGTAAAGAAATTGTCCTCCTTTACCATTGCCCTAGCGGTCTTAACCATAATATTCTGGTATGCATCATCAATTATCTCGGTTGGAATAATCGGTACAGGACTATAGATTCCCATTCCACCTGTATTAGGTCCGTGATCACCATTCAGTAATCGTTTATGATCCTGTGAAATTGGCATTGAAATAACTCGCTCTTTGTGTACAAATGCCATGAAAGAAAACTCTGGTCCTTCTAAATACTCTTCAATAACAATATTGGAACTGCCATATATCCTGTCTTTAAGCATAAGTTCTAACGCATCTAATGCCTCTGATTGATTCATAGCAACCACAACGCCTTTTCCTCCAGCAAGTCCATTATACTTGATTACAATTGGAATTTTGCCATTTAAGACGTATGCCTCTGCTTCACCATAGTCGTCAAATACAGCATATTCAGCTGAAGGGATCTCATGTTTTTTCATTAAATCCTTCGCATACTTTTTGCTTGATTCGATTAAGGCAGCTCGTTTGCTAGGGCCAAACACATAAATATCCGTATTATCGAAAGTATCTTTAATTCCATTTTCAAGGTATACTTCACTGCCCGGGATAATCAAATTTATGTTATTTTCTAATGCAATTTTTTTTACTGCATCATTATCCATTGGGTCAACATTGATGCAAGTTGCCAGCTCTGCCATGCCTGGGTTTCCAGGAATGGCATATATTGCTCCTGAATATTCTGATTTATTCACGGCATAACAAAGTGCATGCTCTCTTCCGCCACTGCCAATTATAAGTACGTTCATATCATCTCCCTAGTATTTGAAATGCCTGTTACTTGTGAATACCATCGATATTCCTGATTCATTACATGCTTTGATTGATAGTTCGTCTCTTATTAAACCACCAGGCTGAATGATTTTTTCAACACCGTATTCTGCGAAAATCTTACACCATCATCATATAGGAAAACGCATCACTCGCTAATGTTAAGTCTTCAGTATTCCCGTGTGCTTTTGCCCCTTTCAATGCCATCTCTGTAACACCAATACGATTTATTTGCCCGGTGCCAACACCGACGGTTTGATTGTCTTTTGTAATAACGATTGCGTTTGATCTCACGTGTTTAACTACTTTCCAGGCAAAGTATAAATCATTTAAGTCATCTTCATCAGATTTCTTGTTAGTTGCAAAAAACAACTCCTTTTCATGTGCAATACAATTATCTATATTCTGGAGCAGGAATCCCCCTCGGCAATATCATGATTATCACTGACACTAATAAATACTCGTTTCATCCTGTTTCCTCCAGTAGCTGTTTAATTACTTTTTTATATAATACATGTTCTATTTTGTGTATTTCTTTTTCTATCTCTGCTCTTGTCGAAAAGTTTGATATATCTACTTCAACTTGTTCAATAATTTTCCCTGTGTCCATTCCCTCATCTACGTAATGCACGGTAACTCCGGATATTTCTGCATTGTCATTCATTGCCTGGCCGATTGCATCTTTTCCTTTATATTCAGGTAAAAGACTTGGGTGAATATTGATGATTTTACCCTCGTATGCATCCAAGAGTGTTTTTCCGATCAATCTCATGTATCCTGCAAGTACGATCATGTCTACATTGTGTTCAATCAATTTATCCAGTATTTTCTTCTCATAATCCACTTTCGAATCATAGTCGCTTGCGCTAAATGAAAAGACATTTAGTCCTAATTTGACTCCATTTTCTACTGATTTGCTGTTTGATTTGTCTGACACAAGAAGTGTTATCTCAGCATGTAATTCCTTGCTCTGAATTGCATCATATATTGCCAGGAAGTTAGAGCCATTTCCTGATGCAAAGATTGCAATATTTTTCATGGGCACTTCTAAAAAACCTTTTAGAGATGCCCTCGGGTGCATGGATGCACCCGTATTTTTAAGATAAAATACTCCAAAGAAGTACCATCATCAAACAATCTGTACTCCTTTGCTGTTTGTTACTTTCCCAATCACTCTGGCATTATACTCGTACTCACTTAATATACTAAGTGCCTGCTCGACTGACTTTTCATCCAGTATCAAGACCAGTCCAATACCCATATTGAAAATGTTATACATCTCTAAATGATCAACAGCTCCAAGCCGCTCTATCATCGCAAAGACAGGTTGTGTTGGTATAGTTTTCTCGTCTATAATTGCGCCTAAGCTATCAGGCAATGCTCTTGGAATATTTTCAATAAATCCGCCGCCAGTTATATGGGCAATACCTGCTATATCGACCTTACTTAATACATTAATAACACCTTTTACATAGATCCTTGTCGGTTTAAGTAACTCATCTTTTAGATTTGAATTCAGTTCTGTTATATAGTCGTCTAGTTTGCAGGCATGATCTTTGAAGAAGATTTTTCTCAGCAAACTATATCCATTAGAATGAATTCCGTTCGATTCTAGTCCAATTACCCTGTACCCAGGTTTTACATTCTCCTTAGATAATATTTTGCTCTTTTCAACCACACCAGTTGTATATCCGGCTAAATCATAATGATGTTCTGCATACATATCCGGCATTTCCGCAGTTTCACCACCAATTAAGGCACAATCAGCCTGTATGCATCCATCGGCAATGCCGCTAACGAGTTGCTCAATAACTTGAGGTCTATTTTTATCTACAGCTATGTAATCCATAAAATACAATGGCCTAGCTCCGACAGCGAGTACATCATTGACACACATTGCAACTAAGTCAATGCCAATAGTATTGTGGATATTGGCCTGTTGAGCTAATAAAAGTTTTGTTCCAACGCCATCTGTCCCTGATACAAGTACGGGTTCTTTCATATTAAATTTTGATAAATCGAACAAGCCACCGAAATTTCCAAAATCATTGAATGTTCCGATGTTATTTGTACGTTTAATATGCTTTCCTATACGTTCAACTGACTCGTATCCTTTTTCAAGACTCACTCCAGATTCTTGATATTTAATTGATATAAGAGCCTCCTAACATTTCCGTGATTTATTTGTAGCGTTAACATTTTGATAAAGATTTGTTGGGTATTTTGAGTTAAAACAAGAGATACACAAGCATTTTCTTTTAACCGCTTTCAATATACCCTCTATACTGATGAAAAATAAAGAATCTGCATTGATCCTGCGGCGAACTTCTTCCACACTGCATTGGGCACAAATTAGCTCTTCGTATGTAGATGTATCTACACCATAGAAGCATGGGTGCGTTATTGGTGGAGCTGCGATTCGCATATGCACTTCTGTTGCACCGTATTCTTTCAGCAATGTAATAATTTTCTTTGAGGTAGTTCCTCTTACAATCGAGTCATCTATCAGGGCAATACGCTTCTCTTTAACAATTTCTCGTACAGGAGAAAGTTTCATTTTAACACCTTTCTCACGCATTTCCTGTGAAGGTTGGATAAATGTCCTGCCAACGTATCTATTCTTAATCAATCCCATCTCAGCGGGCAAGCCAAGTTCTTCGGCATACCCAAGCGTAGCGGATATGGATGAATCTGGAACCCAAACAACAAGGTCTACATCAGCAGGAGCTTCCTTTGCTAAAATACGTCCGGTTTCTTTTCTAAATGCATGAACATTCATGCCCTCAATATTACTGTCCGGGCGTGAAAAATAAATGTACTCCATTGCGCACATATTCTGGTATGTTTCCTGGGCATAGTAATCACTTTTTACTGTTCCATCATGTGCAATAATAAGAATTTCACCTGGGTGTATATCACGCATGAATGTCGCCCCAACAATATCAAATGCACAAGTTTCTGACGAAACTGCATATCCGCCATTTAACCTGGCAAGTGATAAAGGTCTTAGTGCATTTTTGTCTCTCATTATATATAACGCATCTTGCGTTATGGTTAAAAATGCAAAAGCACCATCAAGGTGGTTTAGGGCATCCTTAATTGCCTCAAGGTGGGTATGGTTCTTATTTTTTTTGATCAGGTGGGCAAATATTTCACTATCGCTAGTTGATTGAAAGATTGTGCCTTGATTCTCAAGATGAGTTTTTAGTTCATTGGAATTTACCAAATTACCGTTATGACATAATCCAAAAATCCCTGTACGGTGACGAAATAAGAACGGCTGAACATTTTCTAATCCGGTGCCCCCACATGTTGAGTAACGCACATGGCCGATTGCAGTATCACCTTTTAATGTAGAAAGACTGGCTTCATTAAACATTTCTGTTACAAGTCCTTCACCTTTTATAGAGAAAAATTCCTGGTGATCGGTAGTAAGAATTCCGCATCCTTCCTGGCCGCGATGCTGAAGAGCATGCAACCCGTAGTACATGACTTCGCTCGCGTTTTCAACATTGATAACACCAAAAACACCACATTCTTCACTCATTTTATCTTGATACAAGATATCAATTTCACCCATAAATTATCAACTTTTTATTCTTCTCAAAATCTCAATATATGCCTTTTCGACACTTCCCAGATCTCTTCTGAAACGGTCTTTATCCAGTTTTTCCGATGTATCTTTGTCCCATAAGCGACATGTATCTGGACTAATTTCATCGGCAAGCAAGATTTCTCCCCTGGTGTTTATACCGAACTCGACTTTGAAATCCACGAGAATAATTCCTGCCTTAATAAATAAATCTGATAAAATAGTGTTTATTTGATTCACAGTTTTGTACATGAAGTTTAAATCTTCATAAGAGCAAATATTCATCGCTACTGCGTGATGATCATTAATTAAAGGATCGCCTAGTTCGTCATCCTTATAACAAATCTCAAAAATTGTATTATCTGGTTTTGTTCCTTCGTCGATTTGAAGTCTTTTTGCCATCGATCCCGCAATCCGGTTGCGAACAATAAACTCCAGAGGAATAATGTCAACTTTTTGACATAGTTGTATTCTGTCGTCAATACGTCTAATAAAATGGCTCTTAACACCCTGTGAACCTAGTCTCTCAAACAGCACTTCAGTAATTTTATTATTCAAAATACCTTTGTTTGGAATTTGAGATTTCTTTACTCCGTTAAATGCTGTTGCATCATCCTTGTAGTAAAGATAGATTTCATTGTCAGATTCTGCCCTAAATATCTTCTTCGCTTTACCCTCGTATAACAATTCTTCCACTATAATGCTCCCTTTCCTTCAAAGTAATTTACTGCATTTCTAAACAGATTTTGATCTTTATTACCATGAATATTTATAAACAGATCTTTCGTATAACGCTCTGAATGTCCCATTTTTCCCAGAATAAGTCCATCTTTACTAAGGATCCCCTCAATTGCGTAGGAAGAACCGCTGGGGTTATATAATGGATTGTATGTTAAACGGTTATTTTTATCTACATACTGGAATGCGATTTGATTATTGTTCACAAGGTTTTGATAAGCTGCTTCATCAATGATGAATTTTCCTTCTCCATGACTTATTGCAACAGTGTGTGTTTCATTTATTCTAAAGGATGATAACCAGGGCGATTTCACAGAGGATACTTTTGTATCAACAAACTTTGAGACATGTCTGTTAATCGAATTGATAAACAGGGTTGGGTCGTTTTCTTTGATTTCCTGAATAGTTCCATACGGTAGTAATCCAGATTTTACCAGGGCCTGGAACCCATTGCAGATTCCCAATATTAAATTCTTCTTCTTCAGGAAACGCACAATGGCTTTTTCGATATTCTCATTACGTAGAACACTTGCAATAAATTTCCCGCTACCATCAGGTTCATCGCCACTACTGAAACCACCACTGAGCATTATAATATGTGATTCATCAATTAGTTTTTCCAATTGATTGATTGAATACTCAATATCTTTTTCAGTTTGATTATTGAAAACAAATATATTCGTAGCTGCTCCTTCATCAGCAAATGCACTTTCCGCATCGTATTCACAATTCGTTCCTGAAAACACTGGAATTAACACCTTTACCGTTGTTTCATTCTTCGGTAAAAGAGTTGAGGGAACTGCATTAAAATAAACTTCGTCAATCACTCTATCGTCGCTATGTGTAATTGGATATGCATCCATGTATCTATGTTGATTCACTTTAATGGCATCATCAATTTTGATTGTAGCAAGGTTAATTGAAAGCAGGTTTGAATCATTTGTCTTCCCTAAGTAAACGGCATTATTATAGTTAACTTTTTCTTTTGTTTCAATCAAGATTGAGCCATAGTCAAGTTCAAATAAATCAAGATTTGTCTGCACATTGAACCCGATTTTATTCCCAAAACTTGCCTTTGTTAGGGCTTCAGCAAGTCCGCCGTATTCAAGAGCATAGGATGACAGTATGTTTTTATTAAGCACTTCACGTCTTATAAATGAGAAATTATTTTTTAATTGGTCAAAATCTGGTAACTGATTCTTATTCTTTGTATGCCGTACAAGATATAAGAATGAATTACCTTTTAAATCGTTCGAAATAACATTCTTGACATCATCTGTTTGAATGGCGAACGATACCAATGAGGGAGGTACAGAAATATTATGGAATGTTCCACTCATTGAATCTTTGCCACCAATAGCAGGCAATCCAAAATGATATAAAGTATTCATGGCCCCCAGTAAAGCAGCAAGTGGTTTACTCCAGGATGTTGGCTCCTTGTTTAAGCGTTCAAAGTATTCCTGGAAGGTAAAACGAATTCCTTTAAAATCTCCACCGGCTGCTATAATTTTTGCTATTGAGTTTACAACCGCATACGTAGCACCATGATACGGAGACCACTCTGAAATATATGGATTAAAACCATACGCCATCATACTTACCGTACTAGTTGCCATGCCCAGGGCAGGAATTTTATGCACACTGACTTGTGTTTTAGTTAATTGATATTTTCCACCATACGGCGCAAGCACCGTTGTACGCCCGATTGTTGAATCAAACATTTCATCCAAGCCTTGTTTTGTTGCAATGTTTGGCTCTTTGAGCATGTTCAATATTTGCTCATTTAAACATTCTCCCTTATATGTTTTAACAAACGGGGATGTTTTGGCTATTGCATCAAACTTAATATGTGCTGTTTGTCTTATCCCCGATGTATCAATAAATTCTCTGGAGATATCACATATCACATTATTATTCCATTTCATCACTAGTCGAGGCTGTTCTGTGATGACTGCAATTGGAGTTGCCTCAATATTTTCTTTATGACAGAGTTCTATGAAACGGTTATTATCTTCTCTGGCAATTACAACACTCATTCTTTCTTGTGATTCGGAAATTGCAAGATCTGTTCCATTCATCCCATCATATTTTCTTGGAATACTATTTAGATTGATTTCAAGTCCGTCAGCTAGTTCGCCAATTGCAACGCTGATTCCGCCAGCACCAAGATCATTTGATTTTTTAATTAGTTTTGTTGCTTCAGGATTACGGAATAATCTCTGAATTTTTCTTTCTTCCGGGGCATTCCCTTTTTGCACCTCTGCACTTGATGTTTCGATTGATTTTATATTATGTATCTTGCTAGAACCCGTCGCTCCGCCAATACCATCTCTACCAGTTCTTCCGCCAAGCAATATTACTATATCACCAGGTAACGGTTTCTCCCGAACAACATTAGAAGCTGGAGCTGCCCCCATAACGACTCCTATTTCCATGCGTTTTGCTACATAGCCATCATGATGAATTTCATTTACAAACGTCGTAGGAATTCCAATTTGATTACCATAAGACGAATATCCATCTGCGGACGAGTTTGAAATAATTCGCTGAGGCAGTTTTCCCTCGATTGTATCAAATACATCTTGATTTATATCACCAGCTCCAGAAATTCGCATCGCGCTATATACATAACTCCTGCCGCTTAGTGGGTCTCTAATTGCTCCACCGATACATGTTGATGCCCCGCCAAAGGGCTCAATTTCTGTAGGATGATTGTGGGTTTCATTTTTAAACATCAAAAGCCATTTTTCAATTACTCCATCCACATCAACATCAATATATATACTGGCCGCATTTACTTCGTCACTAGTTTCAATATCTTCAAGGTTACCTCTATGTCTTTCATATCTGGCATTTATCGTTGCGATATCCATCAATGTGACAGGTTCTTCAATTCTGTTTAGTTCTTTTCTCATTGCAAGATACCTTTGAAACGATGCCTCAATCTCCTTTGATAAGGAATCTTCTAAAAACACAACAGATGAAATTTGTGTTTCAAAGGTAGTGTGTCTGCAATGATCACTCCAGTAGGTATCCAGTACTTTAAGTTCAGTTTCAAATGGGTCTCTTTGTTCCTTTTTGAAATAGTTTTGGACAAATTCCAAGTCCTCGAAGCTCATTGCAAATGATTGCTCATTATAATATGTAGCGAGTTCTTTTGTAGAAAACCGATTGAATCCAGCGACTGACTTTGAATCCCCGGGGGCCGTGCTCTCAGGTAATTTAAGCACGGTTAAATCCTTTTCTCTGGACTCAATTTTATTGATTAAATAATTTTTTAGAATGTTGATTTCTTCATCGGTTAATTCCGAGAAAGTGATCAATTTCCCAGAGATGACTTTTGGTGTTGAGCTTGGATTGATAAGTTTGATACACTGAATCGCTGAATCAGCTCTTTGATCAAATTGTCCGGGGAGTAATTCTGTCGCAATAAATTGTTCATTTAATGTAACATCACTTGTAACAATGTCCTTGTTCGGCTCTGAAAAAATCTCAACAATGCTTCTGTTGAGTGTAATTTGATCTAAATCGAAAATATCGTAGATATTGAAATATCGCAGGTTCTTCAATTCAATATGGTAAAGATGTTTTATGTCCGAAAATAATGTTTTTCTTTCGATGTCGAATCCACACTTTCGTTCAACAAATATTCTTGATTTGTTCATGATTGCTCTTGAGTAATGTAATCACTCAAGCTTTTTAGTTCGGCTATATTTTCATGCGTTACAGTAATATGCCCCATTTTTCTATTTGAAAGCACCTTATCCTTGTTGTACAGATGGATGCTTGCTTCTTTTACTTTTTTTGCTCTATCAACAAACGCCATATCTTGCCCAAGAACATTGATCATTTCGGCATGGTTTACTAGTCTAGGTTCCTCAATTTGTTCACCTGTTATTGCTAATATATGATTCATAAACTGAGAAGTAGTTGTACCTTCAATCGTATAATGCCCGGAATTATGAGGACGCGGTGCATATTCATTAAAAATTGGCTTATCTTCTTTAACAAAATACTCGATAGCCAATGTTCCAATATAGTCAAGACTTTTAATAATAGTCTTGGAATATTTAACAGCTTTATCCATTGCTACATCATTTACCGGAAGGTAGGTGCTGGACTTATATAGAATTCCATCCTTATGGATATTTCTAGTGATCGGGTATGTATAGATATTGTCATATTCATCTCTAGTCAGAACAACTGATATTTCATAATCGTAAGCAACAAATTCTTCAATAATTAACTCTTCTTTTTCTGGTAATTCAATACTTGCTAACTCATCAGTTGTCTTAATATGGAATTGGCCTTTCCCGTCATATCCACCTTCTGTAGTTTTTGCAACTGAAGGGGTTTCATATATTACGCCATCATAACGATAGAATTCAGGGACAGGGATGTTTAAACCACGCACAAAAGACTTTTCCCGCAAACGATTTTTGCTTACATACAGGGCTTTGCTTTTTTGAGGTATTTTATTTTCAAATCTGGAAACTAAATTGAAATCCACGTTTTCAAATTCATACGTAATAACATCACATAGTGTGTATAATCTTTCCAATGCTACCTGGTCATCATACGCTGCACTTATGTGTGTGCTGGACAAGTATGACAGGGGGCACTTTGGATTAGAATCGAGCGATACAAAAGAGTGCCCCGATAAAATTCCTTCCTCTGCCATCATCATTCCTAATTGTCCACCACCAATAATGCCAATTCTCATTAGAGCGATAATTCTTTATTATTTAATACACAATCAGTCTGATTCTTTCTAAATTCTTCAAGTTTAGCAGATAAATTTTCATCATAAACTGCAAGAATTGAAATAGCGTAAAGAGCCGCATTTTCAGCACCATCAATTGCCATTGTTCCTACAGGTATACCTGTAGGCATTTGAACGATTGACAGCATCGAATCCATACCACTTAATTTTGATGATTTCACTGGTACGCCTATTACAGGCAATGTTGTTAGCGAGGCAATCATTCCTGGTAAATGTGCAGAACCGCCTGCTCCAGCAATAATTACTTCATATCCTAACGATTTTGCATTTTTTGCATACTCAAATAGTTTTTCCGGTGTTCTGTGAGCACTGACAATATCCCTACTGTAGGGAACCCCAAATTCCTCCAATACTTTGCAAGCGCCCTTCATTACATTCCAGTCGCTTGTCGATCCCATAATTACTCCAACCCTACTCATAGATTTCCTCGGCATTGTCAAATTTAAAACTCCATCGGAGGCTTGAATCCGACCATCTTTCTTATCGACCCGCGTACCCACTGCGCTTCTATTTCCAGTGCCTCAATCGGGTATCCTTACAGTTGGACTTCTACATTCTGGCCGGGTTTTACCCTTTTTTTTCAGTCGCCTTTGTTCGCTTCCGCCGCCTTGAAAACTCCGAAGTCTGGCAAACTCCTAGGAGCCGACACTGTCTGGCCTTTCGCAAGGAGGGAGCAGGTATCGGCAGTAGCTAGACAAGCACTATTTGTTTTTGCTGTTCGGCTGAATGCAAATTGCAGGCTCACCACTATCTGACTGGGGAACCAGCTATTTTGAAGTGTATCATAAACTTTATTCCTGAGTCAGCTCTTCGTTTTAAGTTTTATCGGGCATTGACTGCGGTAGCCCCCCCTGCCTTCTGACACGGCCCCACCGCCCTGCAAATCAACAAGAATAAGGCTGTCGGGCATTAGGAGGCTCCGCTACTAGAGAAAGAAGTCACTTTGAGGGCATTGTTGTTCAAACAAATGTTCGCTTATGCTAAACTGGACAAAATGGATAAATCAAAGCCTCTTTTCGGACCCATAAAACGGCGATGTTCGCTGATATTTCAGCAGAAATACGCCTCGTTCAGGGGCAGTATCAGAATTCAGAGGACCCAGCGGGGGGGGGGGGGGGATTTCCTTATCCCTTTCCTTATCCCAAAGGCGCATTCTAACACAGCCCCTGTCAATGATTAAAACCCGGAGGATATATGAACGGTTTATTGTTACTCCAAGACGGCAGTATATATAGAGGAAATGTATTCGGTGCCCAACAGGATACTATTGGCGAGATTGTATTTAATACATCAATGACAGGGTACCAGGAAATCATCACAGATCCCTCCTACTATGGTCAGATAGTGACAATGACATTCCCAATGATCGGCATATACGGCACAAATGAGGAAGATGTTGAGTCTAATTCCCCCAAAGCAAAAGGATTGATAGTAAGAGAGATTGCCAGAACAGCAAGTAATTTCGCATCTGATAAAGATATTGTCAGTTATTTTGAGGCCAGTAATATTACAGGAATAGAAAATGTTGATACAAGGTCTTTGACAAAGCATATCAGGACTAATGGTGCTATGAATGGCATAATAAGTACATCTAACAACATTAGTGCTCTTAAGAATAGATTAAAAAAAACACCTAATATGAGAGGAAATGATCTTGCCCAGTACGTATCACCTTTAACATCATATGCTTATAATAATAGCATGAAAAATGAGAAATCAATTGCTGTGATTGATTGCGGTGTAAAATACAGTATATTACAATCACTCAAAAAACAGAATGTAAATGTCAAATGCTATCCGGCAAGGTTTAACAGTACGGATATACTTAAAGATAACATACACGGATTGCTGGTTTCCAATGGGCCCGGTGATCCTGAACCTCTTACATATACGTATAATGAATTAAAAAAATTAATTGGCAAATTGCCTATGTTCGGTATATGCCTGGGACATCAATTGCTCTCTCTTGCCCTGGGGGGCAAGACATATAAATTGAAATTTGGACATAGGGGAGCTAACCATCCTGTAATGGACCTTAGAACCGGTAAAATTGATATAACAAGTCAAAATCATGGCTTCTGTGTGGATATGGAGAGTTTCAAGAATAAAGATGTTGAAATTACACATGTCAATCTCAATGATCAGACATGCGAAGGTATGCGTTGCAGGAAATTTGAAATTTCAAGTGTTCAATATCATCCTGAAGCTTCACCCGGTCCACATGATTCTAATTATCTGCTTGATGAGTTTATTAGTACGGTAAAGGGATGCCACTAAAAAGGAAGAAATAAAATGCCAAAAAGAAAAGATATAAAGTCAATCCTTATTATTGGTTCAGGCCCAATTGTTATAGGCCAGGCATGCGAATTTGATTATTCCGGTACCCAGGCGTGTAAAGCATTAAAATCCGAGGGATACAGGATTATTCTTTTAAACAGTAATCCTGCAACAATAATGACAGACCCGGAATTCTCTGATGCTACATACATAGAACCAATCAATCTTTATACCCTGGAAAAGATAATTATAAAGGAAAAACCTGATGCAGTACTGCCTACCCTGGGAGGACAGACCGCTCTTAATATAGCGTATCAGGCAATGTCAGAGGGGATATTTAAAAAGTACGGGGTTGAGACATTAGGTGTTAGTTTTGAAGCTTTAAATAAAGCTGAGGATAGAAAAGAATTTGCACATGCAATGAAGAATATTGGGCTTAAAATGGCAGATGCGGTATATGTAAGTGATTTCAATGAGGCGTTACAGTTCCTTGAAGAACAGTCATTTCCATTAGTTGTAAGACCGTATTATACTTTAGGTGGTTCTGGCGGCAGTGTTATACATCAATTTGATGAATTTAAAGAAAAAATCGAACAAGGTATCAGAGAGAGTCCTGTTGGTAAGATACTGCTTGAAAAATCACTTATGGGCTGGAAAGAGTTCGAGCTTGAAGTCATGCGTGACAATAAGGACAATGTGGTCATTATATGTTCAATTGAGAATATTGATCCTGTGGGAGTTCATACAGGTGATTCTATTACGGTTGCACCTGCTCAGACCTTAACAGATAAGCAGTATCAGCAGATGCGAGATGCATCAATTGCTGTTATCAGGGAAATAGGAGTGGAGACAGGTGGCTCTAATATTCAGTTTGCTGTCAATCCTGATAATGGAGATATGCTTGTTATTGAAATGAATCCCAGGGTATCAAGGAGTTCGGCCCTTGCATCAAAAGCTACAGGTTTTCCAATTGCGAAGATAGCTACTTATCTTGCTATAGGGTATACACTAAATGAAATCCAAAATGATATTACTAAAAAGACCCCTGCTTCATTTGAACCTACTGTTGATTATTGTGTAGTTAAAATCCCCAGATTCACCTTTGAGAAATTCCAGGATTCTGATCCTGCTTTAACAACAGCAATGCACTCTGTTGGTGAAGTAATGGCCATTGGCAGGACATTTAAAGGAGCATTACAAAAGGGACTCCGTTCACTTGAAACAAAATGTTATGGGCTTCGTAATCAAAAAATAGAAAAAGCAAAAATGTCATCCGAAAAGATAACAGAGAAATTAAAAACACCTAATCCGGAGAGAGTGTTCTATATAAAAGAAGCTTTTAAAAAGAATTTTTCAATAAGACAGATATATGAATTTTCAAAGATAGATCCTTGGTTTCTATGTAATATAAAAGATATTATTGATTTTGAATCAGGATTAATAAAATTAGCTGAAAGGTCCAATTTTTTTGAAATCCCGCTGGATACATTGAGGGAAGCCAAAAGATTAGGTTTTTCTGATAAAAACTTGGCTGAGTATTTTGAAACTGATGAATTTAAATTTCGCCATTTCAGGATATCAAAAGATATAAAACCTGTTTACAAGCTTGTTGATACATGTGCGGCTGAGTTTGAGTCCTATACACCATATTTTTATTCAACCTATGAAACCGAGAATGAGATCCGTTATCAAAAAAGAAAAAAGATAATCATCCTTGGCAGTGGTCCGAACAGGATAGGGCAGGGCATAGAGTTTGATTACTGTTGCGTTCATGCCTCGATGACTTTGAGGGAGATGGGATACGACAGTATTATGATCAATAGTAATCCTGAAACTGTCAGCACTGATTATGACACATCTACAAAATTGTTCTTTGAGCCGCTCACTTTTGAGGATGTTAAGAATATAATAGATGAAGAGAAACCGGAAGGTGTTATAATTCAGTTTGGGGGACAGAGTCCGCTTAATCTTGCACTGGATCTTTTTAATAGCAGTGTTCCCATATTAGGCACATCTCCATTAAGTGTCAACCGTGTTGAGGACAGAAATGAATTCTGTAAACTTATTGCTAAATTAAATCTCCGACAACCTGAAAGCGGAAGTGTAAAAACAGTAAGTGAAGCAATAAAATGCGCTGAAAGAATACAGTATCCGTTAATGGTCAGACCTTCCTATGTGCTTGGCGGCAGGGCCATGAAGATTGTATATAATCAAAATGAATTATTGAAATTTTTGGATGAAGCAATTGAGCTTGACCCAAATCATCCAGTTCTTGTAGACAAATACTTATCTGGAGCTGTTGAAATAGATGTAGATGCTATAGGTGACGGCACACAATGCATTATCGCAGGCATTATGGAGCATATTGAATACGCTGGAGTGCATTCCGGGGATAGTGCATGTGCGATACCTTATTTTTCGTTATCAGATAAAATTATTTTCTCGATAAAAAAATGGACTGCCAAGATTGCAAAAGAGTTAAATGTTATTGGACTAATGAATATACAGTATGCAGTATATAAGGATAATTTGTATATACTTGAAGTTAATCTCCGTGCATCCAGGACCATTCCTTATGTCAGTAAAGCAACTGGTGTCGCCTGGGCCAAGATAGCTACCAGGGTTATGTGTGGTAAAACATTGAAACAATTAGATGTAAAAGAGGTTGATTATTTTAATCATTATTCAATAAAAGAAGCCGTATTGCCATTTAACAGGTTTTCAAAAGTAGATATTATACTTGGGCCCGAGATGAGGTCCACAGGTGAAGTAATGGGTATAGATAGTACCTTTGAAAAGGCATTCATTAAGTCTCAGGCTTCTGTTTATCAGCATATACCTAAAAAAGGAAATTTTTTTATAAGTGTATCTGATGATGATAAAAACGAACTCCCCGCTATAGCCAGAAAGGTAAATGATCTAGGGTATAAAATCTATGCTACAGAGGGCACTGCCAGGATAATACATGCACATAACATTAAAGCAGTTAAGTTAAATAAAATCAAGGATGGCTCCCTTAATGCACTTGACCTGTTAAATGAAAACAAGATACATATAGTAATCAATACACCATCAAATGATAAGTCAGCAATGATAGATGAAAAGAAGATCCGTAATAAAGCAGTAAAAAACGGAGTGCCGATTGTAACCAGAATTGAGAGTGCTCAATGTTTTTTAAACGGCCTTTCTTCATACATCAATGAGGGATTAGAGGTAAAGTCTCTCCAGGATTGGTATAGAAATTCACGGGACTATAATGAGCCCAGGAATTGAGAGTTGAAATTTTCGAGAGACACTGTGGTCATACAGCGGGGTTGGGATTCTTAGAATGTATGGTTTCAATTTTTTGCAGAATTTCCTGGCTCAAGGACATATCTGCTGAGGCGATACATTCTTTGAGCTGATCCATGGTTGTCGCTCCGATGATGTTACTTGCCACGAACGCCCTATCGTTCACGAAGGACAATGCCATCTGCACAGGACTTATGTTATGACTTCGGGCAAGCTCCACATAATCCCCGACGGCCTTGTCGGCGCGGCTATTGATATAGCGGGACATCCTCTCTACACCCCATGTACTGAATCGGGCACCCGTAGGCTGTTTGCCATCTTGGTATTTGCCGCTGAGCAGTCCACCGGCCAGGGGGGAATAAGGCAATAGGCTCACCTGTTCCCTGACGAATATTTCCGAGAGGCCAATATCGACAATCCGACTCGCCAGGTTGTAGACGTTTTGCACGGATTGAATTCGAGGTATTTGGGAATCTCGTTCATGGAGAATGAGGCAATGCATGACTCCCCAAGGATGCTCATTGGATAGACCGACTTCACGGATCAATCCCTTGGCCTTGAGTTTTCCTAGGATGCCCAGGGTTTCGGCTAACTTGTCATCCTGACTGAACCAGTTTCGATGATAATCCAATGTTCCAAAGCGGGGGGTCATGCGGTGGGTCCAGTGAAGCTGATAGAGATCAATGTAATCGATTTGAAGCCGCTTCAGGCTATCCGCTACGGCCTTTTCTATGCTTGACGGCGGCGTGAAGCCACTACCACCGCGAATATAATCCATCCCGGGACCGGCGATCTTCGTTGCGATGATGAGACTTTTCCTCTTCTCGGGGTGCTTCTTGAGATAACTGCCAATATAGCTTTCGGTTAGGCCATAGGTTTCCTTGCTGGGGGGAACGGCATATATTTCTGCCGTATCAATGAAATTGATACCTTGGTCTATGGCATAGTCCAACTGCTCATGGGCATCCTGTTCTGTATTCTGATATCCCCAAGTCATGCTACCGAGGCATATCTTGCTTACCTTTATACTGGTGTTTCCTAGATTTCTATATTCCATCCAGTTAGAATACCTCTTCTTGACAGTTTAAGGGAAGCTCGAAATAGCTACAGAGACCCTTATTTTGTCTTGAGCATAACAATTGTCAAAATGGGGGGCTGTGTCAGAATCCAGGGGGTGGGTCAGAATGATGGATTTGGTTTGCAGGCAAGGCGGCCTGCCTGTGGGCCAAAGGCGCATTCTGTCACAGCCCCAACAGGATTTTTCTGCATGACTAGAGCCATGTATTCATTTTTCAGTGCCCCAAAGCCTGTTTTTTGAAGTAAATCGCCTCTAAACGCAAGTCATACCTTAGTAGGGAAACAACTTACTAAGGAGGTATGTTATGACTTTTCCACACTGCCCCAATCCCGATTGCTCCAATTTCGAGGCTCCCGCCGGGGAAATTTGGTATATTCGCTATGGTTTTCATCCAACATCGGCCTTCGGCCAAGTTCAGCGTTACCGCTGCAAAAATTGCCGCAGGACTTTCTCTGATCAGACCTTTTCAATTGATTACTATGCCAAAAAAGTTGTCAATTATTCAAAGATTTTCGAGCATCTTGTCACCGCTTCAGGGCTGGGCGATATAGGCCGTGCTATTGATGTCAGGATAGAGACCGTTCAGAACCGATTCGAACGGCTGGCAAGATGCTGCCAGGCCATTCATTCCGAACTTCTCCCTGATTTACCTCTGCAAGAAGATATGGCCGCCGATGGGCTGGAATCTTTCTCCGAGTCCCAGTACTTTCCCCATCACATAAACATCTTCGCCGGCTCCGAATCCGAGTTCATTTACAGCATGGGGTTTTCCAATCTTAGGCGCAAGGGAAGAATGACCCAGGCACAAAAGAAGCGGAGAATGGTACTAGAATCCATAGAAAAAGCCGATCCAAAGGCCATTGAAAAATCGTTTAGAAATATAGCTAGCAACTTATCCAACTACTTAAAGAAAAGAAAATTACCGGAAAGACCTTGACGACAGACCTTCACAAATCGTATACACGGGCCTTCGCTAAGATCAAGGACTTCAAAAAATACTTTCTCCATGAATGTATATCCTCATATGAGGCTAGGAATAAAAACAATCCTCTATTCCCTGTGAATTACATTGACCGTCAGGTACGCAAAGATAACTGCAATCATGTGCGGGAGACGATGCAGTTTTCCCGGTGTCCCAGTGCGATGATGATGCGCATGACCCTCTACCGCCACTACCATAACTGCATGATTGCCCGGCGGGTCCAGGATGCCCGAAAGAACGACATGACAACGCATGTAGAAGAGGCAGGAATCAATCGCACAGACCTGGACAAGATAATCGGCAAGTATTGGATGAAACGCCCATTCCTGAGGAAAATCAAGCTGGGTACAGAAGAACGCAAGACCTGGTTCAGTCAATGGCGCAATCCTGGGGTGAAAATTAATCGCTATATCCCATTATACATTCGGGTATAGAGGTGAACACAAAGTTCGGGGCACTACATATTCGTTTACTTCTGGACTGATTCTTAACAGAAATGCCCTAACAGGCGGAAAATCTCTTCGTCAATTTCCTAATGCTGTTTTTTAGAGGCATCTTTATTTCTATCACCTAGAATATCCAAGGAGGGCAGTTCGATGGGAGCGTAAGCTGCTATCCTATTTTCTTCTTGTATGGCTTGAAACACCTCACTCCTGAACACAGAGACATCCTTCGGTGCGTCGATGCCAAGTTTCACCTGGTCACCCTTTATATCGACGATCGCAACTTCTATGCGTTCATCAATAATGATCCTTTGATCTTTTCGCCGTGTAAGAATCAGCATGCATTTCTTGAAGAGGAAGAGGCTATTTCCTCAATTATATTATGCCTCACCCTTAGGCCGTCATCCAGCGATATACACTGACGTCCCTTGCGGTTTTCTCTGTTTATGATGATGGGACCTTGCAGGTTTGCCGTCATGTTCTTCCGGTCTTCGGGGATGGTGACAATAACGAAGTTCAAAAGCCTACTGTCATTGGGGCCATCCAACTGCAATGACTCAATATCCGTGAGGTCTAGGCAAGGATTGTAATTAGGGCGGATTATAGATGGATCCATGAGCACGAATGCAAGGTCTCTCACATCTAGGGATTGTAGCCAATAGAATGGCGGCTGTCTGGCATCCATGAGGACATATTCATACATACCCTCGAATCCATAAAGTCCCAACGGAAATGTAACAAGCTGTCGTTTATCAATTTCCATTGGCCCATAGGCCTTGGTGTCTACAGTCATTTTCCTACCTCAGATAATCCATCAGTGTTACCGGAAGTAGGCGGCCCGCGACCTGATAGGCCGCTTTCTGGGTGAATTCAAGCATTTTCATCTCGGTAATGGCTGCGGTGACATCCAAATCAGAGATACTGGATTTCCAATTCTCCACTGCACTGACTTCTTCGTCCAACCGGGATGAGGCAAATTCCATGCGGTTTGTTTTCGCTCCTATATCGGCGATGTTTCTCAACAGGGAATCAAGTCCCTTGTCTATTCCCCCGAGAATAGCCCCGCCTATCTTTTCTTGATTCCCTTCCAGCAAGGCATCCCGCAACGCAATTACCTGGTTGAACAGGCCTCCACCGGAAATCATCGCATCTGGATGCCAGTTCTGCGGAGGTTTGGTGTTTCCCGCATCCCTTAGCAATCCGACATCCACAAGAGCCGTTCCCGTAGAGGGTTCTATCCAAATCTGATGAGGAACCGTCGTTTCCATGTTCAGGGACCCCGTTACGGGATCCAGGGAGGCCTTTACCGCTGCGCCGGAATCGTTGATCTTTCTTACTACTGTATGGATATTGTCTCCGGGTTCCAGTACGACTTCCAAGCCATCGAGCAGGAAGCGGTTGACTTCCTTCACCGTGAAACCTTCGGTGTCCATGGCCCCAAAAACCTGCTGGGGCTCTGCCCAGAACAACTCATTGCCCTGTAGGTTCATCGTAATTGTCTGAGCATCGGAGAATTCCATCTGGCTCCGGCTTATGTCTCCAGCGTAGCTTATATCCGTGATGGAACCCTGGCCAAGGCCCGGGATACGGCCCTTATGGATCAGAAAGGGCGGTGTAGAGGTGTCATCGCCGGCAAAGAGGTATTGCCCGTCTCCACCCTTGGCGTTTAACACGGTGGAGAGTTCCTCAAGGAGCGCATTTACCTCAATGGCCACCTTGTTCAAATCATCCAAACCATAGGTGCCCGTTGCGCTTTGCACCGAAAGCTCCCTAACACGGTGAACCAGGGATAGGGCCTCGTTCATATAGCCCTCGGCCTGGGCCATGCGGCCTTGGACATAGTTGATATTCGCCAGATACCGTGACATACGCACACTAGCGGAATCCAGACGAGTCGTATGAGCGGCATCCACCGGGGCATCTCTCAGGTTGTTAATGGCACGCCCTGAGGCAATTCCCTTTTCCATTCGGCTCAGGCGATATTCCAAAGATGACATCTGAAAACGACTGTCGAGTAGCGGCATGTTAGTGCTTATGCGCATCATAAATTACACCCCCATTCTGTTGATAATTGTATCAAGCATCTGATCAATGTTGGATATGAACCTTGCAGCTGCATTGTAGCCGTGCTGGAATTTGATCATCTCTGTAAATTCCTCATCGAGATTCACTCCCGAAATAGATTGCCGCAGAGTCTCAAGTTCTTGCATCACCAGCTCCTGGCTGTCTGCCGATTGGGCCGCCACTTCGCCCTTGAGTCCAATATCGGCGACCGCCAATGAAAACCAATCATCGAAAGTGGCACTTAATCCGTTGAGAACAGGCCTGTGCCTAAGCTGGGCAATGTCGAGAGCGGCCCTGTTGTCACCACTCGATGGCATGCGTCCGGTGTCGCTTAAACCCGAAACCACTTTGAGGGGATCGTCAATCAATTCTTCGTTCACCCGTAGCCAACCAGAAGGATGACTCAGCGGAGACACCGAATAGGCTGTGCCGCCAGGCCTGAGTGCCAAAACGGCATCAGGCTGTTCCCAGTCGTATGCTCCTCCTGGACCGGTGCCGGCAAGAAGACCCGTGTATCCGACAAGAAACTGCCCCGAATCCTCTACATGCCGGATTACGAAGTCCGGGTTGTCTGTGCCGCCCGTGATACCAGCCCGCAACTCCAAATGACCATTCCTATCCAGCCTGGCACTGATCTCGGCCGGGGAAGCATTTATTCTGTTGAGTATCATTTCCACGGTGTCCATGGCATTGTATTCGACATTCACCCGTCCATCGGGACCATCGAGGGTGAGAATACCGGCGAAGCCTACCTGTGATTCGGCCTGGAGTTTATGCAAGCCCTTCATGCGGTATACATAAGTGGAATCTAATTCGCCGTCACCGCTACGATCATAGTTGCCAGACAGGTTGTCAACAAATGGATATTCCTGGAAAAAATCTAACCCCGTACTCCCATTGCTCGACCAGCCCTCCCGGTGTACACCGTTCACGAGGTCGGCAAAAGCCATAGTCATTTCATCTAGGGATTGGATCTCGCCGCGGATATCAATATCTCGGAGTTCCACCAATGCCCCAAGTTTGCCTAATTTGATAACAAATTGTATTCCTTCTTTTTCCCAGATGATGTCATGATATCCTTCATTAGCCGGGTTAGGCCTTGTCGCCAGGTAGGAAACCTGCTTCCCCTGAATAAGATGCAATCCGCCCGTATGAATCTGGAATTCGTCCGCATCTCGGTTATCAACACTGATCGGAAGCTGTTCTGAGAGCTTGTTCACCAACAGATCCCGTCTGTCGTAGAGATTATTGGGATTGTCGCCTACGGCCTCGGATTTGACGATTTCCTCATTGAGAGACTTGATGTCGGCGAGCATGCCATTGATTTCTCTCACCGAAGTCACCACATCTTCATCCGCCATTTTCCGCATCTGTTTGAGTCTCGAATAGCGAAGATTAATGCCGTCAATCAGTGCCTCTCCGCGTCTAACGACACCCTGCCGCTCAGCCTGACCCTCTGGCAATACCGAAAGCTCCTGCCAGCCATTCCAGAAATTGTCCATCATCGCACGAATCGAAGTGTCGTAGGGTTCCTTGTGAATCTGTTCCAGCTGAAGGATATAGGAGTTCCTGGTGCGCCAGTATCCGGTTATATCTCCCTCTGAGAGAATTCGGGTCTCCAGTAGTTCATCCCGAATTCGTTCAATGCTGGCCACGCCCACGCCCTGGCCTATTTGCCCCGGTACATTCTCCCTGTTGAGTTGGGGACGATAAAGAGGATCCACCGTTTCCATCTTCACACGCTGACGGCTATAGCCCTCTGTGGCAGCATTGGATATGTTATGCCCTATTGTCGTCAATCCCTGTTGATGGGCATTGAGGCTACGTTTGCCGATTTCTATACCGCTAAAAGTACTAGACATCTCTTTCTCCTATAGGTGCCGGGAAAGGACCACGGATTCTGTTTCGCCCGATGCCGCGTGGCCATGCCGGTTATACGCTTGTCCTCGTGTAGAGGGATACAAGGTTTTCACAACATCTCGGCTGAAACTGTATCGGGAATCCGCATATCTGGTGATACCAGTAATTCGGCTTTTCACCGTTTGCAGACGAACCCTAAGATCGCATTTCAACTCCTTGAAGCGTGCCCGCATCTCCGTATCAAGCTGATTGGCTAAGTATTCGAGGTTGTCTTCATCGCTGATTAATTTGCTTACCGTGACTCGCTTCTCTTCTAATTCACCGAGAAGGTTTCCGAGTTCTTCCAATTTTTTAAACGAGTCTTCCAGGGTCTTCCAGTCACGTCGATGAAGACTTTCTTTCAAGGGCACTGAGGCTATGGCTATGTTGTTGAGAAGATCAAGCTCCTGCTCCATCAGACATATAAGATGTTCCCAGTTGTGATTATCATTCACCATATCCATATTTCGACAGATTTCTATATGAATATGAAGAAATATATGAGTTTGGGGAGATGGATCCTTCTATGGCATTACTCTACCTTCGAGTAGAGGTGCCCTCCAGGGTAGCTCTAAAAAACCCCGTTTAGTTCTTGACGCGATCTTTATCGAATCACCCACAAGCTTTGAGGCACTACAAAAGAAGCTTATAGTGCCCCAAAGCTTAGTGGTGGATAACAAACACGTGCTGACATCTATGGCTCGGTGAAGAAACGATCTACAAGTATGTGCTTCTATTTTTTCCACCCCGCCACAATCCCCACCGGTTAAATTTCGGCCCATTGAGGCAAAAACCGGCTCACCCCATGTATTTTATTCCATAACGGCCCTTGTCGAAATCCATTGGGTCAACTATATAGGAAACCTAATTCCTTCCTTGATAAGGAATAACAGTTTTCCCCAGTTATGGACCGCCACTAATTCATCCTTGTCGAATCACCCACAATCTTTGGGGTGCTACATAAAGGTAACGACCTCCCCCAGCCGAAACGCATCAGAAAAGACGATCTTGACTTTTGTCGAATCGTCAGTATCAATCTTGGCGGCTATCGCGAAACTTTCCGTTCCTTTAATAACCTTTTTTATCCCGCTAGCCAATTCAACCAAAGTGTCGACGGCCATTATTAAATTTTCTGTGAAGGTAAGACTGTAAGTCTTGCTTCCAGCTTCGAAGTTCTCTTGTGCCTCAGCCAATGCCGGAGAAGTCTTATCCGATGAGGGTGCACTGACGGTGATTGTCGGCATCGTCAACTGACTGTTTTTGTTTCCGGGAGCATCCTGGAGGTAACCCTGTCTGATGACAATAACGATCTTGTCGTCTTGTACAACTGCCGGCAAACCGATATCGACATACTTCGTATCACTGTTGATACTGGCTGAACTTGCGGATACGGGAGAACCCGCATTTACAGCAATCGTTATCCCCTCGGACAAGGACATTCCCGATACCAATTGTACATTTTCGGTGAATTGAATCTGGAATGAAGAGTCTCCATCCTGGATTCCATCCTGTGTGGTAGCCAGACTTGGTGCAATATCGTCCTTTACTCCGCCACCATCATTGGGGCAGGAAATCATCATGCCTATCAGCATTATGATGGTACTGAACTGCACAATTCTCATAAATCGTTGAAACATAAACCCAACTTCGCCAAAATTCACCTTAAGACAGCCATTATCCGTACTTTTCAACGATACCCTGTCTGCGAACTTGTTGCAGGATAATTATTTACATTTCCAACATCCGTCATTTTTGCAATGTAGTGATACACAGCATCTGCTGCTTCTTGCCGAATTGTCCGACATTTGTTAAATTATAGGTGTGTTTATTCGACAAATAAGAAAAACAAGAAGCTTCGAGTGAATTCACAATTGGAGAGTTCTCATTTAGAGATTCATACTAACCTAAAGCTCTCAGGCCCCCCCTCAATCGGAGACTATTGAATCATGAGATCTGTAGTGTGAAAAAAAAATGAATAAATGCTTTTCATAGGGGGAATTTAGACCTTATAATGGCGAAGTTGGGTTGGAAAATTTCTGGTTCCCTGTAAAGTAGTTTGTCCGGTTTTTTTCAATCTTTTACCTCCAACAGCTTTGGGATTTGTATTCCAGCCCCGAACTCGTCGACAAGGGCTTCTAATGGGGATTTCCCGTCCAGGATTTTTCTTGGGTAGTGATTCATCCAGTCCTGGATTCTTCTGATACGACTCTTTTTTTCCAAGCCGATATCATTTCCCTTCGGGATAAATCGTCTGATAATTCCATTATGGTTTTCATTGGTACCCCGTTCAAAAGAACTGTAGGGATGAGCAAATAACACCCGGGTTCTGGGGCCTTTGCTCAATACTGATTTCTCAAGACCATTTACATCTGAAAATTCTACACCATTATCCGGTGTGATAGTGAGAAACGTTTTCCAAAAAGAACACCACCCATCTGTCGTTCTATTTTATCAATCTCAGCCCTTACAGAAGCCGCTGTTCTATCGGGAATCTTTCTTGTAATTTCTGTTCTTGTTTTGCGCTCCGTTAGCGTCAAAAGACATGAAGATGAACAATCTTTTCCACTGTAGACTGCGTCCATTTCCCAGTGTCCCACAACTTTTCTCTCATTAGCCTCTTGTGGACGTTTATCTATGCTTCTGGTTGCGTTCATGGCTCTCGAGCGCTTCTTGGGCTTCCCTTTGGGCTTAAAACGCTTTCCACCATAAAGCAGATCCTTCTGTGTGACATCTGATATATCTCCCGCAGCGATGTAGTTATACATGGTCTTTTCACAGATCCTGGTATCGCCAGGCCACCTCGTTCTCTTAAAATGCTCGATTACTGCGTAAGGGCTATACTTCTCCTCTTTAATAAGCCTGGAAACCGCATTCACCAGAGCCCAGTCTTGACCAAGTTTTATAGGGGGGCCTTTCGCACTGTTCTTTGAGTTGGCATCGTTCTGTGCATACTCCGCGTTGTATACCGTGATTTTGCTGAGATCACTGGCTGTATGTTCTACCATCCCTCTTTTGAGTTCTCTTCGAATAGTCCTTTCACTTTTACTCAACAGAGTTCCAAGAAGTGTCGGACTTGTGATCTTTTCGTAACGGTATGTACCAGTGTGATGATATTGTAATAATAAGCGTTCCTCCCAAGTAAAATGTGTATGCTTACACCTTGTTTCTATGTTAAGCTTTGATCGTCCCATGGATTCCTCGCTGTCGTTAGTTTTTGCTAAATCAACTATAGCAGATGTCCTTGGGACTTTCTTTCCCCCGCCTTTTTTAGGCGGACAATTCATTATACTGGGCGCCCCCCCCCATCCCGAGAATATTTTACTGGATTTACTCGACAACATGCTATATAATTATTATATGTAAGTAATGTTATAATGGTTTGACAGCAGATGTAATTCATTTCATTTATAAGGAGAAAAAATGATGAACATGAAGATTTGTAAAAGGCTGTTTCTTGTCGGCATGGCTCTAGGCCTTGTATTGGCAGGATGTGACGGCACAGGCGAAGAAGTTGCAAAAAGCAACGAGGCGGCAATTACAGTGCTTACCCTGTCCATAGGGGGTGTGGAGGAGACCATCGACTTTGGAACGGGCAAGACAGCTAATATCGAACTCTCGGAAAGTACTACTCCTAACATGCCAGCTTCCGCAACCGTGAAATCGGTCATTCTTTCAGAAGGTGCCAGCGGTTTGAAGGACGGCGATGAAGTTCCAATTGATGCTACCGATGCTACCAATGGCGTGGCAAGCATTACAATCACCGCCGAGGACGGTGTAACGACGGGAATTTATACCGTTACCGTGACAATAGGTGCTAAGCTAAATCTTAACACAGTAGACCTTTCATATACCGAGGTGACGGCAACTGCGGGTACTGCCAATGACACTGGCGTTGCTCCCGCATGGACAGGGAGTCCCACTCCAACGGGGATAACCTACAGCATTGATGCCTACACCGCCACCGCCGAAAGCGGAGCTGACGGTAGTATTGGAGACAGCCCAGTAGTGGCAATTGACGCAGACGGCAAGATTACAATCACGGCTGGTGCAGAAGTGGTCAATAGCGGTATCTATACGGTGACGGCCACGGCAGGTGAGTTTTCCAACTACTTGAAAGGTAGCACGAAAACCTTTGACGTTACCGTGTCAATTGCTGCAAGAAGCGAGGCGGCAATTGCCGCGCTTACCCTGGCCATAGGGGATGTGGAGAAGACCATCGACTTTGGAACGGGCAAGACAGCTAATATCGAACTCTCGGAAAGTACTACTCCTAACATGCCAGCTTCCGCAACCGTGAAATCGGTCATTCTTTCAGAAGGTGCCAGCGGTTTGAAGGACGGCGATGTAGTTGCAATTGATACTGCCGAAGGCATGGCAATCATTACAATCACCGCCGAGGACGGTGTAACAACGGGAATTTATACCGTTACCGTGACAATAGGTGCTAAGCGAAATCTTAACACAGTAGACCTTTCATATACCGAGGTGACGGCAACTGCGGGTACTGCCAATGACACTGGCGTTGCTCCCGCATGGACAGGGAGTCCCACTCCAACAGGGATAACCTACAGCATTACTGCCTACACCGGAGACACAAACGGAGCTGACGGTAGTATTGGAGACAGCCCAGTAGTGGCAATTGACGCAGACGGTAAGATTACCATCACTGCTGGAGCAGAAGCGGAGAATAGTGGCACCTATACGGTGACGGCCACGGCAGGTGCAAATTCCAACTATGCGGATACTACCACACAAACCGCTACCGTTACCGTGTCAATTGCTAAGCGAAATCTTAACACAGTAGACCTTTCATATACCGAGGTGACGGCAACTGCGGGTACTGCCGATGTCGATGGCGTTGCTCCCGTATGGACAGGGAGTCCCACTCCAACGGGGATAACCTACAGCATTGATGCCTACACCGCCACCGCCGGAAGCGGAGCTGACGGTAGTATTGGAGACAGCCCAGTAGTGGCAATTGACGCAGACGGCAAGATTACCATCACTGCTGATGCAGAAGTGGTCAATAGCGGTACCTATACGGTGACGGCAACGGCGGATACAACTTCCAACTATTTGGAGAGTTCCACGCAAACCGCTCCCGTTACCGTTAGAATTATAAATAACGAGGCGACAATTACTGAGCTTACCCTGGTGATAGATGGTGTGGATTATCCCATCACCTTTGGAACGGACAAGACAGCTGAAGTCGAACTCCCGGAAGGTACTTTTATACCAGAGACCGCAACCGTGCAAGCGGTCAATCTTTCAACTGGAGCCAGCGGCTTGGTGCATGGCGGTATCGTTAACATCGATGCCTATGGAGAGGCAAGCATTACAATCACCATCACCGCCGAGGACGGTGTAACGAAGGGAATTTATACCGTTACCGTGAAGGGTATGCAGGCCCTAGACGATTATAGTTTGAGCTACCCCATGGCGAAACGCAGTGCTGACGGTAGCATAAGCGTAAGTCCTGTCTGGAAAAAAGGAGCGGTTGATGCGATCCCTGGTGCTGGAGGGGTAAGCTACGCCATTGACCCTGCTCTTCCCACCGGTTTGGCATTGGATACTAATAGCGGTATCATCAGCGGCACCATGCCCAGTTTAGATAAGGTAACAGCGTACCAGATAACGGCTACCGGAAATGGCACTGACTACGTAAACACTGCAACGGGGACATTCCTGGACAAATTCGTGTCGGAAGAAACATACACCCAAGACACCTCAGGTACAGCCATCAGTAACATTGCTGAACTGCAAGCCATGACCCAGACCCTGGACGGGGAATACTATCTGACTGCTCATATTGATTTGACAGGTGAGACATGGACACCCATTGCCTCCAGTGCCTCCCCCTTCACGGGTACATTGCATGGCAATGGCTATGCCATCTATAACCTCACCATAGCTGCCGAGACCGAGACCTATCAGGGTTTGTTTGCCTCGGTGAGTGGTGCAACCGTAGAGAACTTGGGCATTGGGGTAACAAGCATCAAGGGGAAAGCAGCAGTTGGGGCATTAGCCGGTGCTGCGGAAACTGCTACCCTGAGCAATATAGCAGTTGCTCCCATGGTTGCTGATGCAAAAATTGAGGCTTTCGGTTCGGCAGGGATACTAAGAGGAGGAACCACAGTAGAAATTGGTGCCCATCTAGGCGGCGCAGTGGGCTACCAGGAGAATGGCAGCCTCTCAGGATATAGCCTGGTGTCTGTCCATGGTTATGATGCTGATGCTGGAGATAATATTGGTGGGTTCTTAGGATACGGGACTGGTGTTGCCGTCAGCGGCTATGCCACGGGAGATGTCACTGGTCAATCCTCCGAGAGTATTGGCGGACTCGTGGGAGTGCTCTCCAAATCCACCATCAACGACAGCTATGCCACGGGAGATGTCACTGCTACAGGGTCTCATGTTGGCGGGCTTGTGGGACTGGGCAACTTAAACGCCAGTATCAACAACAGCTATGCCACGGGAAATGTCTCTGGTAAATCCTATGTTGGCGGACTTGCGGGAAGAGCCCACGCCAACACCATCAGCGGCTATGCCACGGGAGATGTCACTGCTACAACTACTCTTGCTGGCGGGCTTGTGGGAGAAAGCAACCGCTCCACCACCATCGGCTATGCCACGGGAGATGTCACTGGGAATAATTATACTGGCGGGCTTGTGGGACGGATCTACTCCTCCTTCATCAAAGGCTATGCCACGGGAGATGTCTCTGGTTCAGACAAAGTTGGCGGGCTCATAGGAGGAATTACCATCGGTAGTACTACGACGAAGAGCTCCGTCGGCTATGCCACGGGAGTTGTCACTGGGACTACTAATGTTGGCGGATTCATAGGACTTGCGGATTCCACCTACGGCGGCCCCATTACCGGCTACTGGGACAAGACAAGCACTGGCCAAGATACCAGTGCAGGGGGTGCTGTTGGCATTAGTCAAACCCAAAACATTGTTTTTGCCTCTGCTAATTCTTACACCGACAGTGGAAACAGCAACTCCACGATCTTTGAACTCACTGACTTCATTGATATTTTTGACACAACGAATGGGGCAGATAAAACATGGCCCAAACTGAAATCTGATAGCTTCGCCCTCATCCAGCCAACGGTAAGCGACCTTGACGACGATGGAACTATTGAAGTAGTCTACTAGAACTCCGTCAATCTAATAATTGTGGGTTTTGGCTGTAAAAGGAGCCGCCCACTTGAGTTAGTGGATGGAGTTGACGAAGACGGTCTACAATACTGCAAAGCAGTGTTGTAGACTTTTTTCCTTTTGCCTTGTGTTGTATTATCTTCATATCCCATGGGACTTTACATCTTTTAAGAGGCTTTAACGACCATTTCGAGGTGATTGAAGGGGCTGTGGGTGCGAAGAGGCATGATTCAATTGAAAGGCTCGGCCCTACAATCTCCCGACGACCCCGAAGCGGCCTATCGCAAGATCAGTCTCTTGGTGCTTGCTCATAGATTTTTTCAGAAAAGTTCAAATTTTCCATATTTCCCATTGACATAAAACGGTATTCCGTGCACTAATGATATTAATCATGAGATTGAATATGGTTCAGCTCACAGCTCCTCAATTCCTATTCCCCCTCAATGCGAATTCTGAGATAGTGTAAGGGAACCACCAAAAACAGCTTCAGGAAATTGACGAAGAGGTTTTTGCCTGTCTGTGCCGTGTTCCTGCACGGCAGACAGGTCGATACAAGGCGACCTGTCTGCGTCTGCCTGTGTCGTGTCTCTGCACGCAGACAGGTGCGGATACGCACACAGGTAGGCAAAAGCTCAAGCGGAGCCTGGCTTAGCCTAAAAGCATTTTGACAACGCCGTAGCGACCTGTCTGCGTGCAACGCACAGGCAGGCGGAAAAGATCGAGTCAAGAACTAACCGGGATTTTTTAGAAATGCCCGTAATTGATAATCTAACAGGAGCAGTTCATTGAGCGATACAATCCTGTCTATGAGGGAAATACATAAACGCTTCATGGGAGTACACGCCGTTAAGGGTGTAAATTTTGAACTGAAAGCTGGCGAAATCCATGCCTTAGTTGGTGAAAATGGGGCCGGAAAATCCACTCTGATGAAGGTGCTCACCGGCATCTATGAAAAAGACTCCGGCGAGATTCATTTTATTGGCAAGCTCTTCCATCCGCATAATCCCAAACAGGCCCTTTCTGCGGGAATCGGCATCATCCACCAGGAACTCAACATGATGGAGCATCTCACCGTCGCCCAAAACATCTTCATCGGGCGGGAATCGATGAGAAACAGATTTATCCTTGACGAAGGGCTATTGAACGACCGAACAGGGAAACTCTTTGAGCGGCTGAATATGAGAATCAATCCAGAGGAAACTTTGAGCCGACTCACCGTGGGGAAGCAGCAGATGGTGGAAATTGCCAAGGCCGTTTCCCATAACCTCAAAGTCCTCATCCTTGATGAACCGACCGCAGCCCTGACAGAAACAGAGATTGACGAGCTTTTTGCCATCATGAAAGACCTTTCGGCCCAAGGTGTCGGCATGATCTATATATCCCACCGTATGGATGAAATCGGGCGCATCACAGACCGGGTAACCGTTCTAAGAGACGGCAGATATGTCGGAACCCGTGAAACAAGGGACATAAGCAAGGAGGATATCATCAACATGATGGTGGGTCGGGTTATCTATGAACAACCCAAGATTAAGAATACCGTGCCTCTCGATGCCGAAGAAGTCCTGAGAATTCAGGGGCTCAATGCTGGCAAATTGGTGAAAGATGTCAGTTTCAACCTTCACAGAGGAGAAATTCTCGGTTTCGCCGGGTTGATGGGTGCAGGGCGAACCGAAACCGCCAGGGCCATATTCGGTGCCGACAAAATTCAAAGCGGCACAATCTGGATCAATGGCACTCCCGTGAGTATAAACAGTCCCATGGATGCCGTCTCCCACGGTGTAGGCTACCTGTCAGAAGACCGAAAACGTTTCGGGTTGGCCACAGGACTCAGTGTTACGGAGAACGCCCTCATGGCATCCTATGATAAATTTGAAAAAGGCCTATTCATTCACGGGGAGAAAGTACGTAGCATCACTCGTGACTATGTTAATAAACTGCACATCAAAACCCCTTCGGTGGATCAACTTCTCAGTAAACTCTCTGGCGGAAATCAGCAGAAAGTGGTTATCGCCAAATGGCTCATCAATGATGCAAGGATTCTGATCTTCGACGAACCGACACGGGGTATTGATGTCGGGGCAAAGAGCGAGATTTACTCCCTGATGAACGAATTGGTAGCCTTAGGCAAGTCCATCATTATGATCTCCTCGGAACTGCCCGAAGTATTGCGCATGAGTGATCGCATCGTCGTTATGTGCGAGGGCAGGATTACAGGATTTCTGGATATTGAGGATGCTAATCAAGAAAAGATAATGGCACTTGCTACCATGAGGGAATCGGCATAGGAGATAGAAGGATATGAGTAATATAAAAAATAAATTCAGGAATATCGGGCTACAAAGATTTCTCGCCCCGGCGGCCTTAGTCATCCTTTTCATCTTCTTCGGGATCTTCGGACGCAATTTCTTTTCGTATGTCACCTTAGTGAACATACTCGATGCCTCTTATTACATCGGATTCCTGGCCATGGGTGTCACCTTCGTCATCATTACCGGAGGGATAGACCTCTCCTGCGGTACTGTGATGATGTGTGCCGCAATCATCGGCGGGACGGCATATAAAAGCTGGGGCTGGCCGATGTGGCTTTCTTTGGTTGCGATAATGGCTATCGCAATCGGATTCGGGTTCTTTAATGGCCTGATGATATCTCGCCTCCAACTCCCGCCCTTCATCGCCACCTTGGGCACCATGATGATTTCCATGGGGGTGGGTTCCATTGTCTCCAATGTCCGGAGTGCCACCTATCCGACCCGCTCGGAAGCTGATGGATGGTTCAAGAGCATCTTCAAATTTCTCAGCGAGGACGGTTTATCTGTCCCAACGGGGTTCATTGTGCTCATGGCCGTTGCGATAATCTCGGCACTGGTACTCAAGAAGACGAAGATGGGCCGTTACATCTTTGCGGTGGGCTCCAACAAAGAGGCGGCACGTCTATCTGGAGTCGATGTCGGCAAATGGGTGATGATGGCCTATGCCGTCAGCGGTTTGATGGCCGGGATAGGTGCCATAGCCTTCGCCGCCGTCTACACCACGGTCATGCCGGCGCAGGGGCAGGGATTCGAATTATATGCCATCGCCGGAGCCGTAATCGGTGGTACTTCCCTTTCCGGCGGAATAGGCTCGGTCTTTGGCACCCTCATCGGCGTATACATCATGAGCACCCTGCGTGTGGGCCTTCCCTCAATGAACCTGCAATCCCACTATCAAACCTTCTTCACCGGCGTTGTGGTGATCGGAGCGGTCTTGCTTGATATATACCGCAATAAGAAAGCGGGAGAGGTGAAAATACTTGGACCGGCAGATGTCTTCAAGCAATCCGAAACCGAGAAAATTGTCCGTATGAATGCCGAGTTATCTGTCCTTTCCGGCGAAGAAGTCCTGACCAGGAAACGAGAAATACAGGCGGCCAAGAGAACCATGAGGGTAACTTTCAGAAGAATGAAGATGGCCGAGAAAGCTGAATCTAAGCGCATACATTTGGAAGAAAGAGCCGCCGAAAAGGACTTCCACAAGATTGAGAAATGAAACAAGCCTGGCTGTTAGCCGGGTTGTGATCGACCAAGTCCGAAATAATGTCGGAGAGGCCGGTCATACAATATATTTAAGGAGGAATGTATGAAGAAAACTATTCTCATACTATTCATGTCGGCATTTGTGATATCGGCAGTATTTGCCGGTGGTCAGGATGAAGGCGCAAAGAAGGGCGGTATGCCCTATATCGCCGTTGTGTCTAAGGGGGAGCAACACGATTTCTGGCAGAATGTTAAGCGCGGTTCAATGGATGCTGCGGCGGAATACGAAGTCGAGGTAACCTTTGAGGGTCCGCCTTCGGAGAGTGATGTGCAGATTCAGGTTGAAATGCTCAACAACGCCATGTCCAAGGCCCCGGTTGCCATCGCACTGGCCGCACTCAACACCACCTCGGTAATCGACCAACTCACAGAGCTTCAAGGAAAGGGTATTCCGGTGGTTGGATTCGACTCAGGTGTGCCTGAAGCACCTCCGGGATCTATCGTCGCCAATGCCTCAACAAATAACTATGAGGCAGCGGGCCTTGCGGCAAAGAAGATGTTCGAAATCATCAAGAACGATATCGAAGCGGCTACCGAAGACATCCCTGTGAAAATTGTCGTGATGAATCAGGATGCCGCAGGAGAATCGCTCCTCAGTCGAGGCAAAGGCTTCAGGGACAATATGGTGGATATGATCAATTCACAGACCGCTCTGTCCATGGCCGATATCGCCGTCATTGGCAATCCGGCATACATCGCCGACGACAGTCCCAAGAATGGCAAAAAAGTCTTCATTGAAATGATTGTTCCGGCCTCTGCCGCAAACACCGATGCCGCCGCCGCTTCATCAGCTATGCTCAACAAGGCGGAAGATGACAATATACTAGGCGTTTTCTGCTCCAATGAGGCGACGGTTAAGGGGCTACTGGCTGCTACCAACGACGGTGCGGACCTCGCCACCAAGTATGACATCAAAGTCATCGGATATGATGCCGGAGCGGGGCAGAAAAATGCTGTTCGCAAAGGCCTATTTGTCGGCTCCATCACTCAGGATCCCTATTCTATTGGCTACAAAGCCGTAGAATTAGCCTACAAGGCATACATGGGAAAACCCGTCAGCGATGTCGATACCGGTGCAAAATACTACACATCCGAAAACATGGACGATCCAGTCATAGCTCCGTTATTGTACGACTGATCCAATCCTGGGGCGTGGCAGAGAAGTAATTCTGTAGGCATGGCAATGGTAAAATCTGAAACCTCATAGTGTCGCTATATGAGGTTTTTATCTTTCGTTGCTGTTGCTTACAAGTGTCAAAGAGGATTCTGCCACAGCCCCAATTCTTACGGACACCTCTAACAAATAGTTTCAGGGAATTGAATCACCCTGACTGATAATTTCTCCCTCTTCCAAATCTTGTCATCTTGTTCCTGCGAGTTGCAATCAGCCTCAGACAGGCAAAGACTGCCCCCTACCTGAATGGTACAGGCGAACGCCCTTGAGGAATCAGAAAAATGATGTCTTTTAGAAATAAGTTAATTTTCAATTCCCGGGTTGTAACCAACCCGGGGATGGTGCTATTCTGACGAGCATGACAGGAGGATTATTTCAATGAATAAATGGCGTTATTCGGTATTGACTTTCCTGCTCCTGCTGACCCCATTCATCCTGGTGGCCCGCGGTGTAGAGGAACGTACTATTCAGGGGACAGAGAAGCTGGTCGTTCTTCACACAAACGACTATCATGGTCATCCGCTGAAATTCTACAATTATCCCGCCCCGGATGTGGGAGGGCTTCCGGCTATCGCAACGATAGTTAAGGAAGTTCGGAATGAATACAGCAACGTGCTGGTTCTTGATGCCGGAGATATGAATACGGGCAGACCTGAATCCAATTTCTATGATTCAGCCTCCGACATTCTGGGCTATAACTATGTGGGCTACGATGCAATGACTTTGGGAAATCATGAATTCGACAAACCTCTTAAAACTCTGGAACATCAGCGGCGCATGGCTGCTTTTCCTTTCCTCTCCGCTAATGTCCGCAAAGCGGATGGGTCATTACTTGTTGATCCTTGGATTATTAAGAATTTGGGCAAGCTGCGCATTGGTATTTTTGGTCTGACAACACGGGAAACCCCGGAAGTTACCATGCCCACTATAACAGGCAATCTTGTCTTTGACGACGAAGTGGAAACCGCACACCGCATGGTGGCGGAACTGGCACCGAAAACGGATGTAATCATTGCTCTGGTACATTTAGGGTTGTATGACAATGACGATGCTGGGTCCCGTCGTGTTGCGGCTAATGTCTCCGGTATTGATCTGATTGTAGACGGACACAGCCATTCAAAAATCGACAAACCCGTTATGGTGAACGGTACACCCATTGTTCAGGCATGGCAGTGGGGCCTGGTAGTCGGAAAGGCTGTACTTACCATTACTACGGACGGGATTACCGATTTTGAATGGTCAACAATTCCTGTCAATCTCAAAGACCGGAGCAAGGATGAGGAAGGTAACAGTGTGTATACATTTAAGAGTGGCCGGGAAATCCCGGAAGACCCATATCTTTTAACTGCACTTACTCCTTTTGCGGATCAGGTGGAATCAAAGCTTTCCCGGGAAATTGGCGAAGCTACGGAATTTTTTGACAATGCAAATGTACGATTAGAGGAAACAGCTCTCGGCAATCTGGTAGCCGATGCCATGCTCTGGGCTACCAAAAAGCAGGGAACAGACTTTGCTATCCAGAACGGTGGCGGTATACGGGCCGATATTCCCGAAGGCCCCATTGCCATGAAATTAATCTATGAAGTCCTTCCATTTGACAATTCGGTAATGACTGTGGATATGACCGGTGCAGAAGTTTTGAAGATGTTTGATTTCATTGCCACAATCCCCCGTGGCAAGGGAGGATTTCCCCAAGTTTCCTCAGATGTATCTTTCACGGTGGACTTCATTGAAGGCAAGTCCGGGAATGTGCGTATAAACGGAAAACCCGTTGACCCGGACGCAACATACAAGGTGGCTACCAATTCCTTTATGGCAACAGGAGGCGATGGGTATAGCATGATGACCACTGGATACCAATATGACACCTCGGCTTTCCAGCGTGATGTGGTTATTCAATACATAGAATCACTTGGGGGTGTTATCTCGCCTTCCACGGAAGGACGTATTACGGTAATAGAATAAGCTTCCCTATATCAGGCAGGAGATACAGAATGAGTGAATTTCAATGAAGTCAGCAATTTCCTGTTCCGGTCATTGACTGCCTGATTGGGATGAGTAACATTAGATTTCGGAATAGATAGGGGTATTTCTTGTTCTTTTCCCAGGGTTAGGCGAGAAGCTCCCCTGTGTTCATTTGCTTATTCTGCGGATAAACAGGAATACCTATGGAACACAGGGAAGGGTTTCAACCACTAAGGTCTATATGGCACAGATAACAGAACCGAGAAGGAAGAAAAGGCTGTCATATTTCGGCCTGATGAGGCGGGTATCCGCAATTTCCAAAAGCTGTTTTTTAGAGGTGCCCTTTAACCGAGAAACAATAGAGTATGCATTTGATTTCAAGCCGAGCCTTAGCCCCTTATGTTTGCTTTAACCGGAGTCTCGGAGCATTTAGGCAATCCATCTTACGCCAATTGCATGCCACGAATCTGCTGGTCGGTGCTGTGATACGCACCTGTTCCAACAGGTCCATCCTGGAATCCTGGCGCTCCAGTTTGAAGCGATGGCGGAGTTTTCCAATCTGATGGGATACCGCCCGGGGATCAGAGCGGCTTCCCTCAAAGACCTCCACAGCAATCGGACGACCGTCGATGTCGCAAAGCAGACCCAGCTCAATCTGGAGTTTGCCCCACTTTCCATCCCGTGAATATCCTCGTTTGGCTAATGGGCAATGCTTTCCTTCATACCAGAGGGAAGTGAGGTCATAAAAAACAAAGGAGCCTTCTTTCAGATGACGGCTGGCGAGTTTCTTTTGAGGTAGCATTTTGACGCAAAAGGAGCCAGTCCAACGCTTCATAGATGTCCTTCTGGCTAAATCCTTGTCCAGACCAGTGATATCGGCAAGAGTACTGGTTTGGGATGGTCCATTGATTTCACGGAAAGTGGCCAATTTGGACTATGGGATTCACGACTCGACTGGCGATCAGAGCGGTAATGATATCTCGCCTGGGAACCTGTGTGAGTGAAGCATCTGAGGCAGTCCAAGGTCTTTCATAACTTCAGTTACAGCCCGGACATGAGCGTGGGGTAATGATCGGACAATACGAAATTTGTTTTTATCGACGAGGCCTGAGTTTTTCTTGATGATCTGACGTAGTCCTTGACAATATGAGGAGGCCGTTTAGTCAGATTCGCCAAAATTTTTTTAACAACACGGTTACCCTCACGATGATCTTCTCTTAGCAGGATGCACGGAGGCGACTTGCGATTGGGAACAACTTGGATATACATGGGGTCATCATATGTAGAATAAGGTAAAAATGATTCGATATACATGGGGGCAGATCTTAGCAGGTTTCTTCTTTTAATTTATTGTTATGGAAGTAATTAATGTTGAAATATGCATGGATGTTGTGAAAACTTCCGTCCAATAGCGACCTTGACACGAGTTATTGTCAAATGTTGTGGATGAAAAAAGAACTAAATCCTTCATTTTTATGCAACATCCTCTGAATCCCGGGAAATGAATAGAAAGTAAAAAGATCATCCTTATCTTTTGTCAGACAGGCTGTGGCCTTGAGGTATTTCGCTCCATAGGTTGCAGTAAAATATGAGTATGCCTTTAAGGCATTTTCTTTGGTATCAGCCATGTACATTTCATGAATGAGGGACTTCGCTTTAGGCTGAATAGTTTTGGGCATTTTATCCAGGATATTGGCAGTTTTATGCACCCAGCACCGTTTCCAGACGGATATTGAAATGGATACCATCTACCCAGATATAGGCGTATTTTTTATTACAGAGACTCCGGCTGTTCCAGGTATCAAAATCTTCTTCCCAACTTTTCTTCAAGCGGACAATACTAGCTACCGAGAGTCCTTGTGCGCCTTCTCCCAAAATGGAAGCTAGAGCATCCCGGAAGCCGTTCGTAGAGACTCCTTTCAGATATAAAACAGGAAGTAGATTATCTATACTGGGTATCTTTCTAAGGGGTACCTCTAAAAAACAAATTATGGATTTTCCCTGTTTGGATCCGCTTTTCGATTATCCCCTCGGAGAGCTCTGACAGTCATTGGACCTATGCCCGTGAGAATCTCTCGTTCCGGATGATATCCATTACGGACAACAAGACGATGCCCATTTTCATCGGTTTGAGAATGTTTCTGAAGATATTCTTCTATCTCTATTTCCAATGCCTGTCGAAGCATCTTCCGAGCTCCCTCCCGTAATACAATTTCCAGTGAAGACCAGCTGTCTGTCTCTTCATGAATTCCTGATTCTGTGATAGTGTCTTTACTCATAGAGCATCTCCCTTTTGTTTTGGCGTGAATACCAGTATCTTACAAAAGGATTTGCTCTTTTTTCATCCCTTCCACAACTTTTGACTATATCTCCCTTGACACCAACCGAAAACAGATTGTATTATGAAGCAAGTTTATCTTATTAAGGAGTTGTAAATATGCAAAAACAAGAATTTCATGCATTGAGAAGGGCCTCCAGCCTGTGGCATTGTGTTCCCGCTGTTCTTGGAGCGGGCCTGTGCCTGCTGGCCGGCATTCTGTTGTTATCCTGCGACGATGGGGCATCTGCCGACGACGGGCCAGCAGTAGTAAAAGCAACGGAGATACCCAAAACCCAGGCAACGGATATACGGGATTCCTATGTGCTGTTCAGCATTTCAGCTAATAAGGATCTCACTGATTACCACCTTGCGGTTGAGGAAACAGCTAACACAGCCCCTACGGCGGCGGTGATGGCAAGCGATGCCCTCAAGCGAAACTTCGGAACCGATGCCATCAATGTGCTGATCGCTCAGCGACTGGATGCCCCGATGGTGAGATATGCCAAGGATCTCTCCTATGAGACTAGAAAATTGGGGACCGGCATGGTAGGCGATAGCATTGATGACGGGAATCAGGGGGTCGTGTTTGATAATGGGGCAACGGGGGGAGAAGCCTGGGTCGCCGAATCTGTCCTGAAGTCGGCGACTGCCTACACGCTCTATGGGATGGCAAACGGCGGAAGCACCGTAAGCAAACTCCTGTCTTTCGAGACCGACAGCCTGGCAGGGGAGTCTATACCCGAGGGATTTGCTGCGGTGGATAGCTCGTTGATGAAAGCCACGATCGATAGACAGGAGCCTCATCCTATGAAACTGTCTATCAGGGATGATGAATATTATATATTTCCTCTTCAAGCTTTTGTGGATGATGAAATTCGTACATTGTTTTACTATCTGGTTAATAGCGCTGTTGAGTATGGTTATATGATCAACGAGAGTACAAATATCTACCATGGTAATAAGCCTCCCCGAGACGAACATATGGTCTTAAGTCGGGATTCTGTTCTTTCTGAATCTGTAAAAAATGGAGGCCTATATCTTCTGTTCCAGACTATACCTGGTCGATACACATCCCCTGAATTTTCGGTAAGCGGCAGAGCAGCTACCACGCCGCTAAAGCACTGGAACTCTCCAACGTTTGTTCGGCAGTAATTACAGGTACTCTCTCGATCAGTGCTTCCCCGGCGGCCACGCCCTGAAACGCATTCTCCTAAGCGTGATGCCTCTCACGCCGGGTGCGCCTTGAAATGCATGCTCCGAAGCGAAAGGCCTTCCCCGCCGGGTGCGCCCTGAAATGCATTCCCCGAAGCGAGATGCATCTCACGCCGGGTGCGCCCTGAAATGCATGCTCCGAAGCGAAAGGCATCCCACGCCGGGTGCGCCCTGAAATGCATGCCCCGAAGCGAGATGCATCTCACGCCGGGTGCGCCTTGAGCGGGTGCGCTTTGAAACGCATTCCCCGAAGCGAGATGCATCTCACGCCGGGTGCGCCCTGAAATGCATGCCCCGAAGCGAAATGCATCTTACGCCGGGTGCGCCCTGAAATGCATTCCCCGAAGCGAAAGGCATCCCACGCCGGGTGCGCCCTGAAATGCATACCCCGAAGCGAAAGGCATCTTACGCCGGGTGCGCCCTGAAATGCATTCCCCGAAGCGAAAGGCATCCCACGCCGGGTGCGCCCTGAAATGCATGGTCCGAAGCGAAAGGCATCCCTCGCCGGGTGCGCCCTGAAATGCATACCCCGAAGCGAAAGGCATCCCACGCCGGGTGCGCCTTGAAATGCATGCCCCGAAGCGAAAGGCATCTCACGCCGGGTGCGCCCTGAAATGCATACCCCGAAGCGAGATGCATCTCACGCCGGGTGCGCCCTGAAATGCATACCCCGAAGCGAAAGGCATCCCACGCCGGGTGCGCCCTGAAATGCATGCCCCGAAGCGAGATGCATCTCACGCCGGGTGCGCCTTGAAACGCATGCTCCGAAGCGAGATGCATCTTACGCCGGGTGCGCCCTGAAATGCATGCTCCGAAGCGAAAGGCATCCCACGCCGGGTGCGCTTTGAAATGTATGTCCCGAAGCGTGATGTCTTCCCCGGTGGGGGGGCCTTGAAATGCATTCCCCGAAGCGAAAGGCATCCCACGCCGGGTGCGCCTTGAAATGCATGCTCCGAAGCGAAAGGCATCCCACGCCGGGTGCGCCTTGAAATGCATGCTCCGAAGCGAAAGGCATTCCCCGCCGGGTGCGCCTTGAAATGCATGCTCCGAAGCGAAAGGCATCCCTCGCCGGGTGCGCCTTGAAATGCATGCTCCTAAGCGAAAGGCATCCCACGCCGGGTGCGCCTTGAAATGCATGCTCCTAAGCGAAAGGCATCCCTCGCCGGGTGCGCCCTGAAATGCATGCTCCGAAGCGAGATGCATCTCACGCCGGGTGCGCCTTGAAATGCATGCTCCGAAGCGAGATGCATCTCACGCCGGGTGCGCCCTGAAATGCATGGTCCGAAGCGAAAGGCATCCCACGCCGGGTGCGCCTTGAAATGCATGCTCCGAAGCGAAAGGCATTCCCCGCCGGGTGCGCCTTGAAATGCATGCTCCGAAGCGAAAGGCATCCCTCGCCGGGTGCGCCTTGAAATGCATGCTCCTAAGCGAAAGGCATCCCACGCCGGGTGCGCCTTGAAACGCATGCTCCGAAGCGTGATGTCTTCCCCGGTGGGGGGGCCTTGAAATGCATGCTCCGAAGCGAAAGGCATCCCTCGCCGGGTACGGCCTGTAATGCATACCCCGAAGCGCAAGGCATTCCCCGCCGGGTGCGCTTTGAAATGCATGCTCCAAAGCGAGATGCATCTCCCGGAGGGTGGGCACTGAAGCGCATGGCTCGAAGCGTGATGTCTTCCCCGGTGGGGGTGGCTTGAAATGCATGCTCCGAAGCGAAAGGCATCCCACGCCGGGTGCGCCTTGAAATGCATGCTCCGAAGCGAAAGGCATTCCCGGCGGGTAGGCACTGAAGCGCATGGCTCGAAGCGTGATGCCTCTCCCGGTGGGCACGCCTTGAAACGCATTCCCCGAAGCGAAAGGCATCTCACGCCGGGCACGCCCTGAAACGCATGCCCCGAAGCGAAAGGCATCCCACGCCGGGTGCGCCTTGAAATGCATGCTCCGAAGCGAAAGGCATTCCCCGGCGGGTGCGCCCTGAAATGCATTCCCCGAAGCGAAAGGCATCCCACGCCGGGTGCGCCCTGAAATGCATTCCCCGAAGCGAAATGCATTCCACGCCGGGTGCGCCTTGAAATGCATGCTCCTAAGCGAGATGCATCTCACGCCGGGTGCGCCCTGAAATGCATGGTCCGAAGCGAAAGGCATCCCACGCCGGGTGCGCCTTGAAATGCATGCTCCGAAGCGAAAGGCATTCCCCGCCGGGTGCGCCTTGAAATGCATGCTCCTAAGCGAAAGGCATCCCACGCCGGGTGCGCCTTGAAATGCATGCTCCTAAGCGAAAGGCATCCCACGCCGGGTGCGCCTTGAAATGCATGCTCCTAAGCGAAAGGCATCCCACGCCGGGTGCGCCCTGAAATGCATGCTCCGAAGCGAGATGCATCTCACGCCGGGTGCGCCTTGAAATGCATGCTCCGAAGCGAGATGCATCTCACGCCGGGTGCGCCCTGAAATGCATGCTCCGAAGCGAAAGGCATCCCACGCCGGGTGCGCCCTGAAATGCATACCCCGAAGCGAAAGGAACCAGGGTTATGCGGCAGACATGGGAAAACTCAGTAAAAACCGATTCCCAGAAGGACTGCTGACCAGACGCACTTCTCCCTTGTGAATCATCATAATATGTTTAACAATGGAAAGGCCAAGCCCGGTTCCCGCCAATTTGCGGCTACGTGCCATATCCATGCGGTAAAAGCGTTCAAATATACGCTCCCTGGCTTGTTCGGGAATAGGAGAACCATCATCGAACACGCTTATAATATGATTTTCAGAACCTTGTTCATATTCTATTGATACATGGCTATCATCCGGGCTGTATTTAACAGCATTGTCAACGAGATTGACGAGTGCCTGACGGACAAGCCCTTCATCACATGTCAATTGTATTTCATGGGGGATTTTGTTATGTATCTGAGTTCCCTTTTCTTTTGCTACGATACTGCATGAGGACATTGCTTCGGCGGCAAGGGCGGCAATTGATACTTCTGTCAGCTGTATTTCGTACTCATTCTGTTCCATTCGGGACAGGGAAAGCAAATCTTCTATAATAAGATTAAGACGGAGGGAATGCTCTCTGATTATGCCCAGGTATCGTAGCATTGTTTCCGTATTGAGAGTAGCAGAATTGGGGATGGAGGCATCCGTCTGACTCCCTGATACAGATAATTGAGCTGGATTGGCTGGTATTCCTTCAATCAATGTTTCCACAAATCCCTGTATGGTAGCTACCGGGGTTTTCAGTTCATGGGACACATTGGCCACAAAGTCCTTACGGATTCCTTCCAAGCGTTTAAGGCGGGTCACATCGTTAAAAACTATAATAATGCGCGTTGCTTCTTCTTCCTGGTCGTCATGTATGCACACCCCATATACCTGTAATATGCGCAAGGGAGGAGGCCCCGTTATTATCTCCCCCTTCGTCTTCTCAAACTCGTTTACTCTTATGACAGCTTCCTGAAAACTTCGGGATTCTTTTGTGCGTTTTGCAAAGTCGTAAACTTTGGTGTTGCGGTATACATCCAGTATGTAATGACCGACTGCGGCTTCCGGTGATTTACCAATTAATACTGCGGCCGCTGAATTATAACGCAACACAACAAGGTAGCCATTAAGCACAACAACAGGTTCTATCATACCATTCAGAATGGCTTCCAGTTCATTGCTCTGCTGCTGTATTGTTTTAATTCTATCATCCAATTGAACGGCCATTTTGTTCATTGTTCTGGTCAAACGAAACAAGTTGCTCTTCCTGTCTACATATATTCTGTGTTCAAAGTTGCCCGATGAAAACTCAGCTACCCCGATTTCCATGACTTCCAGCGGCCTGCTGAATCGTTTTGTGAACAGGGAATTCAAAATTGCCGTTACAAAAGCAATGAGAATTATAAGCATGAAAAGAAGAATCAGGCCCTTGTTGCGTAAGCGCCATTGCAATGAGGAGGCTGTCTGAATATGTATAATTCTTTTCCCGGAGGGTAAGCGTCGGGCAAGGGCATAGATATGGGTCTTATCAGACTTGTTGTAACGGACATCAAAGCCTTCTCCGGTTCGGCGGGCCTGTATAACTTCAGGGCTTTGGGAGTCGGGCGGATTGAGTTCTGCTCCGGTTTGGTCAATGACTGTTCCCTGCAAGTCCAGCAGAGTGTAACGGTATTGCCTTGAGTTTGTCATTTCGGGGAATTGGAAGGGCTGCGATTCTTCTATTGAGGACTTGCTCAGAACTGTGTCCAGTACATCTCTGGACATATCGGCAATTGCCCTGTTTTCAACTCTGAACGAGATATATGTTGCAAGAAGCACAGCCATGATGCAACTGGCCGAGAGAGTTCCTAAATGCCAGATTGGTTTTTGCCGTTTCATGCTATGTCTTTGATCCTGTAACCCAAGCCGCGGACTGTCTCAATGATACTTCCTTTTGTTTCCAGTTTTTTACGGAGGTTTAAAATATGCACATCCACCGAACGGTTTGTAACCGGGTAGTCGTCTCCCTTGATGGTGGATATAATCTGTTCCCTGCTGAATAACCATCCGGGTTTGGTCATAAGGAGATGAAGAATTGAAAACTCCGATGGCGAAAGATTGAGGGGCATACCGTCAATTACGGCTCTATGCCGTACGGGGTCGATGTCGATGCCGAATACAGATACTGTTTCTCTATCTGGGGACTGCATGGACGGCAATGCGGCCTGGGTATCCGTTTTGTTCCGTAAAGCCGCCCGTATTCGGGCCAGCAGTACGTTGGGGCTGAATGGTTTGGGTATGTAGTCATTGGCACCCAATTCCAGCCCCAGAACAACATCGCTGTCTTCTCCCATGGCCGTCAACATAATAATCGGTGTAGCATCCAGTTTTGGGTTGCGCCGAATTTCCCGGCATACATCCAGGCCAGAAAGTTCGGGGAGCATAATATCCAGTAGAACAAGCGCTGGATTTTTCTCCAGAGCCATGTTCAATCCAACTCTGCCATTATCTGCCTCAAGCACCGCATATCCATGTTTTTGAAGATTATAGCGGACAAGTTCCCGCAAATCCGGTTCATCATCAATAATAAGTATGGCTTGTTCCATCAGAGGAATCCTTATATAGTGCCCTCAAGCTTAGTGGCAGAGAACAAACACGTGCATCCATATAAGACTCGATAGAAAAATGATTTACAAACATCTGTTTATAATTTCTCCGCACTGACTCAATCTCATTGTTTCCATTTCGGCTCATTAAGGCTAAAAAACGGCTCACCCAATGTATTCTATTCCGTAACGGCTCTTGTAGAGGCCTAAAGGGATCACCCAGCCTATTGAACCAGGGGGGTGTCAGAATGCGCCTTTGGGCTCCAGAGACATCTCCCGTGGCATAGCCGCTGATGGTGCCGGAGGTGGAGAGACTTCCCGCGAGCCCGCCGGACTTCTACATTCTGGCCGATTCTTGCCCTTCCCTCTTCAGCCGCATGCCTCCTGTATGCTCCTGAAAGGATATCTCAAGAGTGGTTTAATTCGTAATGCGTGCCTTCAACATCAAACACAATCCATTCCGCAATATTGGTTACCTGATCGGCCATACGCTCTAGGAATCGGTTTATAAAGAGGCCCCGCATGGCATCATCGGTTGTGTATTCCGGCTTTTCGGCCAGGTTTATAATCTCTTTGCGTATTTCATAGCGGTACACATCCACTTTATCGTCCATGGCACACACGGCCATTGCCTTCTTTGCATCCGCATGGATAAATGCCGATAGAATATCATCGATCATCTGAAGTGTTATATTGGCCATTTCCCTGACTTTGCCCAGCGGAATGATTTCTATTTTCTCGCCCAACGAAAGCCCGCCTTTGGCAATGGAGGCCACATGATCACCCATGCGCTCCAGTTGGGTGACAATTTTAAGTATGGAAATCAAATGCCTTAAATCCTGAGCCACTGGCTGTTCCGTGGCAATAATTATGGCACAACGATCATCAATCTTAATTTCGCAGCTGTTTATGGCACTGTCCTCTGCTTTAACCTTTTTCAACAGTGCCATGTTATGATCGCAAAGCCCCGTCATCACCTTCTTCAATGCTTCAATAATCAACACTCCCATTTTCAGAACCTCCTGGTCCAACTCGTAGAGTGTGTCAGTAAAATGTGTCCGTGCCATTTTTCTCTCCTTATCCGAAACGACCCGATATATAATCCTGCGTCTTGCTGTCCTTGGGATTAAAGAATATCTCTTCTGTGTCCCCGCATTCAACCAGGTAGCCGGCCATTTCCGGTGAGACAAGAAAAAACGCTGTTTTATCGCTGGCTCTGGCGGCCTGCTGCATATTGTGGGTAACAATAACTATAGTGTATTTCTCTTTTAGTTCACGTATAAGGTCTTCAATTTTGACGGTGGATATGGGGTCCAGAGCGGATGCTGGTTCGTCCATAAGGATTATGCTCGGTTTTATGGCTATGGCCCGGGCAATGCACAGGCGTTGTTGCTGACCCCCTGAAAGCCTTAGAGCATTCTGCTTGAGCTTATCTTTTACCTCGCCCCAAAGGGCAGCCTGGCGGAGACTGGTTTCCACAAGTTCATCCAGATTGTCTTTAAAACCATTTATGCGGGCACCCCAGGCTATGTTTTCATATATGCTCCGTGGAAAAGGATTGGGTTTCTGAAAGACCATGCCTATATGCCGACGGACTTCCACTGGGTCAACTTTCTCTCCATATATATTGCTATCTCGCAATAAAACACTGCCAGTCGCCCGGGCTCCGGGAATGAGTTCGTTCATCCGGTTGATACTGCGCAGAATTGTAGATTTTCCGCATCCCGATGGCCCGATGAAAGCCGTCACCTTGTTACGGGGAATATTCAAACTAACATCTTTTACTGCCTGAAAGGTGTCATAATAAACAGAAAGGTTTTTGATTGTAATTTCGTATTTCACTTTACGCTCTTCTTTTTTTGCCGATTTTATCCCTCAGTATTATAGCTCCAGCATTCAATGACAAAAGCAGGACCAAGAGAACAATTATTGCTGCTGCTGCCAGATTGCGGAATTCTTCCTGCGGATAAGCTGTCCAGTTATAGATCATTATGGGCATTGTTGTAAACTTGTCAAAAATGGACGATGGATCCCTGGTTAAAAATGCCGATGCCCCTATAACGACCAGTGGTGCCGTTTCTCCCAGTGCCCGGCTTACTGCTATTATGGCACCCGTGAGGATCCTGTCCATGGCAGCGGGTAGAACATGATGCCAGATAACTTGCCATCTGGTAGCCCCCAATCCGTATGCCGAATCCCTGAGACTTTGAGGTATGGCTTTTAATGCCTCCTGCGTATTTATAATAATAATAGGCAGGATAAGAAGACCCAGTGTCAATCCAGCGGACAGAATTGTACGCCCGTTGGCTGTTTCTCCGCCATGAGACATGCCGAAAATGGCACCCGATGTAATCGGTTCCATAAATCGGACAAACACGGCCAGTCCCAGAAGTCCATAGATGATGGACGGCACACCGGAAAGGTTGTATATATTTATCTCAATAATGCGATTCAATCGTGTGTCCTGGGCAAATTCCTCCAGATGCAGGGCCGTGCCCACTCCAATAGGAAAACTAAACAGAATTGTGACCATTATAACCATAAATGAGCCCAGTATAGGCATTCTCAATCCGGCTTTTTCCGGTACGGTAGACAGAGTCGCATTCAGGAAACGGAAGCTTACCCAGGATCGGAACTGAACTTCCGCACCGGGGAACTCTTTTTCCGTCCAGATCTGTATCGATTTTTTGCCAAACAGAGATTCTTTAAGTGTCCAGCTCTTAAGTACCCGGGGCTCCACGACATTGTCCACAACCAGGTTGTACAGATTCGATTGACTGCGTTCATTCAATGGTTTTTCAGCATTTAAGGCTCGGTATCGTCCACGCCTCAAATGATTCTGCAATATGCTTATGAATTCATCAGGTTTTAGTTGCTGGAGTTCCCGGGAAGAGCCTGCTCCCATTTCTTCCACCAGGGTATGCGGCATAATTGTATTTTTGACCACCACATAGCCGAACGCATTGTTGACAATGCTAAATATCAATACGGCCAGTGCCAGAACTGCTGATATGGTCGCCATAAAAACAACACAATACCATATAAGCCCATTCCTTGAGCGGATACGGAGGTTGTCCTGCTGAATGTCAATTCCTGAAGAGACGGCCATCAATCGTATATCTCCCTGTATTTACTGACGATTTTTCGGGAAATAATATTTAAGGTAAGGGTAACGAGAAACAGCAACAGCCCCAGGGCAAAGATGCTGTTGTAATCTATTGTATTGTAACTGACATCGCCGCCGCTTATGCGGACAATGTAACCGGTCAGTGTTTCCGCAGCCTTAAAGGGGTTGAGGGTGAAATTTGGCCCCGCACCAGCAGCCAGTGCCACAATCATGGTTTCCCCTATGGCACGGGAAATACCAACAATGAAGGCGGCACCTATGCCGGAAAAAGCAGCGGGGATAACGACATAAAATGAAGTTTCCCATTTTGTGGCCCCTAATGCAAAGGATGCCTGCCGGAGGCTGACTGGCACAGCACTCAGGGCATCCTCTGTCATGGAGGTTATTAATGGTAGAATCAATATACCCATAACAATGCCGGCAGAGGCGGTATTGTAGACCTGTACAACATCGCCGAAGATGGCTTTGAGTAACGGTGTCATAAATGTCAGGGCAAAATAACCGTAGACAATGGTTGGTATACCAGCCAATATTTCCAGGATGGGTTTTAATATGGATCGTACCCGAGGGGTGGCATATTCACTTAAATAAATGGCTACAAGAAGCCCTGCTGGCATGGCTGTAATGGTGGCAATAAAGCTGGTCATAATGGTGGAATTGAGCAGGGGAAGTACGCCTGTTTTTCCAATCATGGGTTGCCAGGTAGTTCCGGTAAAAAATTCAATCGGACTGACTTCTCTCCAGAATGGGATGGACTCCTTGAAAAGGACAACCACGATGCCCACCGTTGTGAACATGGAGATAATCGCCATAATGAATAACCCCACGCGGATAGCCGCTTCATGCGGGCGGGATCTTCCTGTAAGACTTAACGGTTCATCCATTTATGTACCTCAAAACCCCCATGGAGGGGTGTGTTGATGCTTCCTATAGTACACCATCAGGCATGATTTATGCGTCTTGAGCATAAACATGTTAAAGATAACAGGGACACCGCAGGCGGTCCAGGCATCTGTCGGACTTCTCCATTCTGACCCACCCCCTGGATTCTGACACAGCCCCGGCATTTATAGGGGGGGCCGCCCCCCACACTTACGCAGGGGGAACGGCCAAAGTATCAGCAAAAATAGGGCTGTCGGCAACTAGTAGGAGCCTTCCATGGCGGTCATCCAGTTCCGCCTGGCTTCGTCCAGATCAGCCGGAAAATAACCGACCTCATCTATAACATGATTCACGTTGTTGATGAAGTAGGCCACATAGGCGGCAACTTGGGGACGGCTTTGCATTATGGTTTTACTCGAATAGATAAACAGAGGGCGGGCAATTGGATATCCGCCAGTTTCAATATTTTTTTCCATGCTGTCGTAATTGGCCTTATCCACGGTTGCCTGGGAGGGGACAATGTTTTCTATGGACAGTATTCTAAGTTTATCCTTGTTTTCAGCATAGTAAGCGTAGCCAAAAAATCCTATACCATAAATGCTTCCGGCTATACCCTGCACCAGAACATTGTCGTCCTCAGATGCCTGGGAATTGCTTGCCGAAAGGATTATGGAGGGGTCCTCGTCGTACACCATTTCCACAAAAAAGTCGAATGTCCCGGAATCGGTTCCTGGGATGAATCTTTGGATTGGTTCGTTCGGCCACTGAGGGTTGACATCAGCCCATGTTCTGGCCGGGCCAAAAATCTGTGCAAGTTCCTCTGTGGTTATATTGTCCAGAAATGTGTTTTCAATAGAAACAGCAACCGCAAGCGCATCTGTTCCTATACGAAACTGTATGGGTTCGCGGCCAATCGCACGGGCACTATCCACTTCGCTATCCTTTATTTTCCGGGATGCATTGGATACATCGGTTTCACCGTTTTTAGCCCAGCGTTCAAATCCGGCACCGGAGCCGATAACGTCTATTGTCACCTGAGCTTTGAGCCCATCCTGCCGATACATTTCCACTAAAGCTGCCGCTAGGGGAGCAACGGTAGAACTGCCTGCCGTAATGACATCGCCCTCTACCAGGAGAGGGTTGACGGTGGGCATTTTGCCAGCACCCATATCTTCCAACCAGGCGAAAGAGTCCTTTTCTTCCGCAGCTCTGGCTACTGGAGAGGCTTCCTGCTTCTTTTGACAGGATGCCAGGGCTAATCCGATCGCGGCCAGAAATAATACAGCTATCAATAGGGATTTTTTCATGTTTTCCTCCTTTTTCAAATCCTATTGTGAAATCTGGGTAAAGCATAGGGGGCGAATGTTAGGGTTTTATCAGGATTTAGGCAGAAATTGGTGAGTTTTTATAGGGTATTCCCTGTGAGTCTGTCGGCCTTTGGACACTGAAAGCGACTTTTGATGATTTTTTCCAATACATGGGGTGGTACGAAGAAAGCGCATCGAAGCTGGAAAAAGTGGGCCTCTGCATCCATAAACTGCTTGATCAGTTGAAGGCCGATTATGAACACAGCGAAGGATATAGAAACCTGAGGTTTTAACGACCATTTCGAGGTGATTGAAGGGGCTGTGGGAGCGAAGAGGCATGATTCAATTGAAAGGCTCGGCCCTACAATCTCCCGATGCCCCCGAAGCGGCCTATCGCAAGATCAGTCTCTTGGCGTTTGCGCATAGATTTTTTTCAGAAAAGTTCAAATCTTTTCATATTTTCTATTGACATAAAACGGTATTCCGTGCAATTATATTAATCATGAAAATATAATTTATTTAGAAGGAGAAATGAAATGAAGATTTGTAAAAGGTTGTTTCTTGTCGGCATGGCACTAGGCCTTGTATTGGCAGGATGTGGCGGTGGAAGCGAAGAACCTGTAAAAAGTGACAAGACGGCAATTACCGCGCTTACCCTGACCATAGGTACGGATTATGAGATCAACTTCGGAACGGACAAGACAGCTAAAGTCAGGCTCCCAGAAGGTACTACCATGCCAACTTCCGCAATCGTGAAATCGGTCACTCTTTCAGCTGGAGCGAGCGGTTTGGACAAGGATCAGGTACTACCCATTACTGAGGGTTCCGTAACCGTAACCATCACCGCCGAGGACGGTACGACGACGCAAGATTATACCGTTACCGTGAAGGTAATGGAGTCCCTAAGCGATTATAGTTTGAGCTACCCCATAGCGAAACGCAGTGCTGGAGGTAGCATAAGCGTAAGTCCTGTCTGGAAAAAAGGATCGGTTGATGGTGCCCCTGTTGGAGGGGTGAGCTACGCCAGTACTCCTTCGCTTCCCACCGGTTTGACATTGAATGCTGACGGTACCATCAGCGGCACCATGCCCAGTTTAGATAAGGTAACAGCGTACCAGATAACGGCTACCGGAGATGGCACTGACTACGTAAACACTGCAACGGGGACATTCCTGGACAAATTCGTGTCGGAAGAAACCTACACCCCAGTCACCACAGGTACAGCCATCAGTAACATTGCTGAACTGCAAGCCATGACCCCGAGCGGGGAATACTATCTGACTGCTCATATCGATTTGACTACTGTGTCATCATGGACACCCATTGCCTCCAGTGCCTCCCCCTTCACGGGTACATTGCATGGCAATGGCTATGCCATCTATAACCTCACCATAGATGCCGGGACCGCTGCCTATCAGGGCTTGTTTGCCTCGGTGAGTGGTGCAACCATAGAGAACTTGAGCATTGGGGTAGCAAACATCAAGGGGAAAGCGGGAGTTGGGGCATTAGCCGGTTATGCGGAAACTGCTACCCTGAGCAATATAGCAGTTGCTCCCATGGTTGCTGATGCAAAAATTGAGGCTACCGGTAGCGTAGTGATAGGAGGAAATGAGGGTGCCCATCTAGGTGGCGCAGTGGGCTACCAGGATGGTGGTAGCCTCACAGGATATAGCCTGGTGTCTGTCCAGGCTCCTGGATCTAGTTCATTTTATCTTGGCGGGTTCGTAGGATACTCGACAAATGGCACCGTCAGCGGCTATGCCACGGGAAATGTCTTAGGGGAGGGCACTTCTAGCGGCAGGGCTGGCGGGTTCGTAGGATACTCGACAAATGGCACCGTCAGCGGCTATGCCACGGGAAATGTCACTGGGTGGGAATATTCTGGAGGGCTCGTGGGACAGTCCTACCGGAGCACCATCAGTGGCTATGCCACGGGAGCTGTCGTGGGAGATTTTGCTATTGGCGGGCTCATTGGATTAGAATCCAATGGCACCATCGTCGGCTACTGGGACAAGACAAGCACCGGCCAAGATACCAGTGCAGGGGGTGCTGTTGGCATTACTGCCACCAGGAACATTGTTTTTACGGTTGGTTCTGGTTACACCGACAGTGGAAACAGCAACCCGATCTTTGATATCACTGCCTTCACTGATATTTTTGACACAACGAATGGGGCAAATAAAACATGGCCCAAACTGAAGTCTGATAGCTTCGCCCTCATCCAGCCAACGGTAAGCGACCTTGACGACGATGGAACTATTGAAGTAGTCTACTAAAACTCCGTCAATCTAATAATTGTGGGTTTGGGCTGTAAAAGGAGCCGCCCACTTGAGTTAGTGGATGGAGGTGACGAAGACAGTGGGGCTGTGTCAGAATCCAGGGGGTCCGACGGGAGGCCGCCCCCCCCCGTCGGGCTCAGCCCCGCCCCCCTCCGCCCCGTCTCAATCCTATTGTTTCCATTTCGGGCCATTAAGGCTAAAAACCCGCTAATCCCATATATCCTATTCAGAACACCCTTTGTCGAGTCTCAATGGGATCGACTGACACTATACGGAAATAACGCCCCGTGGTAGCATTAGAGGTCTTCCAAAAGCAACTTCGGGAAGTTGACAAAGAGCCTTTTGTCGGCCTGAGGGGCTGGGTCAGAATACAGAGGCTGGGTCAGAATGATGGATTTGGTTTGCGGGCAAGGCGGCGGAAAGTTCTGAAAGCGGAGTGTACATGTTGTACATGAGTATTTCAGGTTTTTTCGCCAACGCCGCATGCGGGCCAAAGGCGCATTCTGACACAGCCCCGGTAAATAGAAATCAATTCTATGAATACAAAAATCAAAGTTCTCTTGGTTCTCATGGGGGTATTGGCCATGGAATCATTTGCCACAGGCCAATCACAAGGAATATATGAGGGTGAGGAGAGCGATCCAATGCCGATGACTTTTGCCGTGGGCGTTCTTCAGGGGCCCTCGGGATTTGGCATTGTCAAAATGATTGAAGGTTTAACGGCTCTTCCCCAAAACGTGGAAACTGTCTATCAGATTATACCCTCGCCTACGGAGATGGTGGCCCGTTTGGCATCCCGAGAACTACAGGCAGGGCTATTACCCCTGAACATGGCGGCTAAATTGTATACAAAGGATGCGGGATACCCGCTGGCCGCCATCCCGGGAAGGGGGGTCCTCTACATTCTCTCCCGAGACGATGGCTTGAATACCTGGGAAGACCTTGCTGGCAAGACCGTTTATGCCGTGGGAAAGGGTGCCACGCCAGACTACCTTATGCGCTACTTCCTCGCCGAAAAGGGTATTGATGAAAAATCAATTACGATGAACTTCTCCCTGCCTGCCCTTCAACTCGCTCAGATGACGATAGCCGGACAGGTGAATACACTACTTATTCCCCAGCCATTCGTTTCACTTGTACAAGGGAAGTCTCCGGATATGACGATACGGTTGGATTTTCAAAAAACTTGGATGGAAATCCGGAAATCGGAGCAGTCCTACCCTATCACAGCCTTTGTTGTTGACCCACAATTTGCCCTTGAGCGGCCCCTCGCCTTCGCCGAATTGCTCACATCCTACCGGGACTCTGTAGCCTGGGTGCTGAACAACCAAGATGAGGCAGCTTTGCTGATCGAGAGCCACGGCATCTTTGCCGCTGGTCCGGCCAAGGCCGCCATTCCCAACTGTGGCCTGGAGTTCACCGCCGCCAAATACGCCAAGGAAGATGTGGAAGCATACCTCCAGGTTTTGCTGGATTCTGACCCCATTTCTGTAGGGGGAGGTCTGCCCGATGAAAATTTTTATCTCTCCCCATAAAGTCAATAAATTTTTTCAGCCTAAACAAGTCATTTATTTGAGACCGATCAAAGCGGGTTTCTATGTCGCTTTCGGGATTATGATGTTGCTTCTGCTGTGGAAGGCCATTGCCCTAGCGACGAATTCAGAGGTTCTGATGCCACCGCCGGAATCCACATTTTACCGTCTCTTTCAGATGCTTCCTCAAGCCTCTTTCTGGAGAGCGTTGGGGGCGACAGCTCTCCGTTCGGTGTATGGCTTTGCCATCAGTTTCTTTGCTGCCATTGGAGTGGGGATCCTTGCGGGAATCTGGAGACCCTTCAGGCAATCTGTGATGCCCCTGCTGACGACACTCCGGGTTATGCCGTTGATGTCGGTCATCCTTCTGGGGATGCTCTGGTTTGTAACCGATCTCGTTCCGGTATTCGTCACCTTCCTTATGGTTTTCCCCCTTGTTTGCGCCTCTATACTGGAAGGCATGGCGCAAATTGATGGCAAACTCTTAGAGATGGGTAGGATCTATCGCCTGGGACGCTGGTCTCAATTTGTTCATATACTGCTTCCTTCATTGCTCCCCTTTATTCTGGCGGCAGCCAATGCCGGCTTGGGGATGGCATGGAAAGTGACCATCGCCGCCGAGGTTCTTTGTCAGCCCCGTAACGCTGTGGGAACGGGCATACGTTATGCTCAACTGAATCTGGAAACCCCCGATGTTATGGCCTGGACCACTGCCGCCGTCCTTCTGAGTGCCCTTACGGAGAGTCTGCTTGGAATGCTGAATCGCTTTTTCCCCTGGCGTCGGGACTCCCTATGATAAGCCTGTCCCATATCCACTATAAATATGGGGAGCTTCCCGTTTTGGAAGACCTATCCTTTTCACTCCAAGATAAGGGTATTACCTGCCTTCTAGGGCCATCGGGTTGTGGGAAAACGACTCTTCTAAATCTTATCTCTGGGAATCTTCCCTGCCAAGAAGGTGAGATCGCCGGACTTCCTGCCGGGCATACTGCATATCTATTCCAGGAACCAAGACTACTCCCTTGGAAAACACTGGAGCGTAATCTTGACCTTGTGCTTCGCAGAAGCTATCCTCCGGAAAAACGATCCGAGATTATCGAAGAAATGCTTGCCTTGGTGGAACTTCAGGATTTTGCCGCATTCTATCCTCATCAGCTCAGTGGGGGCATGCGTCAGAGAGGTGCTCTGGCTCGGGCCTTCGCCCTTCCCTCAGAGCTTCTACTGATGGACGAACCATTCCAGGCACAGGATCCAGCCCTTAAGCACGACCTGATCAATGTGTTTCGGCGCCTCTGGGAACGGGATCGCAGGACGGCGCTACTCGTGACACATAACATCCAAGAGGCCACCCTACTTGGAGATCACATCCTCGTACTCTCTAGGCGCCCTGCCCGGCTACTGAAGAGCCTCGCCAACCCCGTACTCCGAGAAAAAAGGCTTCCCTACAGCGAGGGCGTGCTGACTCTTGAACGAGAACTTCATCTCACCCTGACGGAAGAACGGAGAGAGAACAATAGTTAAGACCGGTTCAACTCCCTGCTGCGAGAATTTTTCTCATCTTTTCTTGTTATTACAATTTGCCATTTTACGAACCTGGTATTTGCAAAGTGAAATGTCAACCCAAGTTCACCATACAACAACCTTATCTCATTCCTGTACCGACAGTTAACTTTTTCGATTATCACCACTGATTTTGTATTTCATTAATTGTCGGTCAAGGAATTTCCCTGACAACCCCAGTTTTCCATAAATGTCCAGAAGGGAAAGGACAAGACGCTGACGAAAGACCTTTGTTGCTTTCAAAGAAAACCGGGAGCTAACAAAGGCATTAGCCGGACGTTTTTCGCACCACTTCCGTCACTACGATCCTTCCGTTCTGCGAAAAATGTCCCTGAGCTAGGCGGTTATGCTTTCCGTAAACTCCCTGAGGAAGGAATGAACAATATAAGGACATCCATATAATGAACGGAGATACAGAGTAATTGTATGGGTGTCCTACTGTATCCCGTATGTACTCCCGCGTTTTGTTGCAGGAGTATTGTAAATGATCTACGGAAGGGAGTGGGGAATTGTGATTACCCTAGAGGCCGATTTATGGGGAATCTTAATTACCCTAAAAAGGGAATAGGTGGGGAATCTTAATTACCCTGGCTGGCTTGTCCATGGGGAATTGTGATTACCCCGGACACCTGGCTCTGGATAGAAGCTACAACTTTACCTTCCGCAACCAAGTTGGATAAAAACCCGTTCAACATTTTGAACGCCAAGCTCTTTTGGGAAGTTTTTCCATGAAAGCGTCTGTAACGCAATAGCCATTGGCAATATGATTGCTCTGTGAGGTATGCGTAATGGTGGTAACGCAACACTTCACGCACTATCAGCCTCAGAGATGGATTGGGTTTGAATTTCGGCCTGGATGTTGGTCCATTTTCAATGTTATTCTCCTAAATATCGCCATAGGCGGAAATCGTCAAGAAAAATTTGCAGATTTCTTGATTTTTTCAGTTTTATGTGGTTTAATATGCGAATAGGTGGAAATTTTTCTACTTATTGTGCTGTTAGGCTTAAAAGAAACTGAGGAGAAATTGTGAGCTTAATCAATGAATACATCAACAAAAGATTAAGCGGCCCTGAACTCGAATCAGAGCTACAATTGCTGATAGCAAAATACAATGAGTATAAAGGCTCATACCTATTTGTTTATGCCGCTACCATAGGTAAGCCAATCCCTTCTGTTTCTTTGGAGCAGTCTGATTTCTATATTTTCAGAGATTTTCTTTCAAATAAAGATCATTTAGAAAATGTCGATGTTTATCTTGAAACACCGGGAGGACGTGGAGAAACCGCAGAGGAAATTGGGCGGTTTTTACATGACCAGTTCAAATCAGTATCGTTTGTTATTTCTGGGGAAGCCAAAAGTGCCGGTACAATTATAGCCTTATCCGGTGATGAAATACTCATGACCAAAAGTGGAAGTTTAGGTCCGATTGATGCTCAGGTAAAAATTGGACGTTCCGTAGTATCTGCTCATGATTATATGGAATGGGTTAAGGAAAAGCAGGATGAGGCTAAAAAGCAGGGAACTCTAAATCCATTTGATGCAACTATGGTGGCACAGATATCACCAGGCGAATTAGGAATGGTATTTCATTCCTTAAGGTTCGCAGAAGATTTGGTTAAGGCATGGTTGGTCAAATATAAATTTAAAAACTGGAATACAACAGAAACAAAAAATAACCCGGTAACTGATGAAATGAAGAGGAAACGAGCAGAGGAAATTGCTCAAGAACTTACAAATCATACTAAATGGCGATCCCACGGGCGATCAATAAAGATTTGGGACTTGGAATCTATCGGTTTGAAAGTGACTAAAATAGATGATGATCAGAAGTTAGCGGATATCGTGTATCAAATTCAAACTGTATGTAGGCTATTATTTGACACAACAACATCATTTAAGATTTTTGCGACTAAAGATGACAAAATATTTCGACAGGCGGTTCCAGTTGGTGAGCCTATAAGAATACCAACTCAACAAGCAGCAGAGGTGGCAGAGATTAAGCCTGTATGCGAAAAATGTGGAAAAGAGCATAAAATATATGCGAAGTTTACTGAGAACCCTGCAATTGACAAAGATTTTAAAGCTAAAGGCTTTATTTCATTTCCAAAAGACGCAAAGTTGGCGTGTGATTGTGGGTATCAAATCGATCTGACTGGCATTAAAGCCCAAATTGAGATGCGGAGGCAAAAGTCAATAGTTTAACGGAGGCGATATGATGAATGAATTAGAAAAAGAGAAACAAAAAGAAATTGAACCTATGATTACTTTCTTAAAAGAAACAAGGGAAGGTAAGTACACAAAGGTCGATGAAACATCTTTAGAATACTCAAGAATTAATGAGGAAACAATCGTTATTAGCGAGGAATATTATTTCGGTATAAGGTAGAGCCTCTTTTAAAACTAAAAACTTACCCCTCATATACCTATGAAAATGAAATCTCATTAATAAAAATCGACTATGTTTCTTGTTTTATCTCAAAATGGCGTTATTTCCTCTCATTTTATGCACTCTCAGGACATTCTTCACCTATGATACCCCAAAATGAGACATCAAAATTATTTCTTTAACAGGCTATGCCGCTATTTCTGGTTCGGGCAAGTGAAAATACTGTAGAATCTTCACTGCACTCAAGCAGAGTACTGCCGTCATAAGAACACAGTTTACTTTCATGTATCCTTTAACATATATCTTATCCGGTATAAACCAATCCTTTAGGTGGGAATTCGTTCTTTCCACTGTGGATCTGATCTTGTACTTTTCCTTTTCAGAGGGACTCATAATTCTAAGGGCAGGGTTTCGTCTTTTATTGAAATCGATAAGGGCAATCCGACCTTTATTTTTAATGTAATTTCTTATTTCCGATGCATCATAGGCCGCATCCATGAGTGAATACAAATGAGTGACTGTGCGCTCCGTCCTTTTCTCCATGGGAATAGCAACCTGGGAATCATGAACATTAGCACCGGTTACGAAAGCTGTAACCGGAATACCCATGTCCGTTACATCAAGACGAAGCTTGTATCCCGGCCAATAAAGGGTTTCGCCCTTACTATTTTTCTTCTTGCCCCAAGCACAGCTTTTGTTTATATGCTTAAAAGATTTGCCCGGTTTCTGACGGAGCTGCTTGGTTAAACGGGTATCTTCCTTTTCAAAGATGAATCACTTTGTAATCGAAGAATAAGATCTTTATTGGATTCAAGTCTGAAAAACGATTTGGCTAGAAAAGCTCTAATGAAAGGCATCATGGCGTAAGGTTTTCTTCCTGTAACGGCTCGATTCTCGTTGATGGGCGGGATGAAATCTTCGATCAGTCTTAACAGCGCAAGGAAAGAGCGATGCATATGAGTCAGATAATCTTCAAATACTTCCTGAATATCGTAAGAAATGCCCAAAAGCATCTGGTGATCACCAAGGATTTCTGTTATACTCTTCATGGATAATAAGCCCTCTCTCTTAATGATAGTTTGATATAACTCCTTCATATCAGATGTATGGCTTATTATCCATTAACCTGAGAAATAAGCTGGAAAATCTTTTTAGTCTGAAAATGCAGCTAATTGTTAGTTTTGAAAGAGGCTCTCCCAATTATAATTTTCGCTGTTCAGAAATCGATAGACAACATCCTTGCAGTATTCTGATTCATTCATCCGGCCAAGACGATACCAGTTCCTGCCTCTCCATACCATCTGGATCAGATATTTGATCAAAGCGACTGGCCGTTCCCCATGGATTTTGCGAAACTTCAGACTGGACAGTTGCTGTCCAATTCCCAGCCGGTTGAAAAAAATATCGGTTCTGGTGCTTATCTTATTTCACTATTCTGTTTCCTATGTTAAACTGTTCATTGGTTGCCTCCTGGTAATTTCTTGTACAAGATGATATTACCATATACGGAGGCATCCGACTGCCAGCTCAGATTATGTGCGAAAGTTGAGTCAAATTAATTGGCGACTAAATGTAAGGAGAATTATCATGGCTACAGATAATAATGGCTGGAATCCACTAAAGCGGAATCCAAACGGTGTAATGGCCGATAACTTCAACCTAGGTAATGGGTTGAATGTTCATGACACCATCAATGTCAATTCAAATGGTGATATTACAAAATCACATACAATATTTGATATTGGTAACCAGCAAGTTAAGATTTATTCAGACGGAAATACGAGCTTGAAAAAGTAAGTAGATTGTGGGTTTTTCTTAATGTGCATAACCTTAAATCAAAAGCCTAACAAGGCACTCCAGCGGACTACTAAACCCGTCGCTTCGCTTTGGGTTTAGTAGCCGCTGAGTTTTAACGTTCGCTTTCAAGAGGTCTGATGAAAAATACAAGTGAAGCAAAAAGATTACAGGATTTGATATATGAATTATTTGATTCGACCCTTGGTTCCCTGTAAAGTAGTTTGTCCGGTTTTTTTCAATCTTTTACCTCCAGTAGCTTTGGGATTTGTATTCCAGCCCCGAGCTCGTCGGCAAGGGCTTCTAATGGGGATTTCCCGTCCAGAATTTTTCTTGGGTAGTGATTCATCCAGTCCTGGATTCTTCTGATACGACTCTTTTTTTCCAAGCCGATATCATTTCCCTTCGGGATAAATCGTCTGATAATTCCATTATGGTTTTCATTGGTACCCCGTTCAAAAGAACTGTAGGGATGAGCAAAGAACACCCGGGTTCTGGGGCCTTTGCTCAATACTGATTTCTCAAGACCATTTACATCTGAAAATTCTACACCATTATCTGGTGTAATAGTGAGAAACATTTTCCTAAAAAGAACACCACCCATCTGCCGTTCTATTTTATCAATCTCAGCCGTTACAGAAGCCGCTGTTCTATCGGGAATCTTTCTTGTAATTTCTGTTCTTGTTTTGCGCTCCGTTAGCGTCAAAAGACATGAAGATGAACTATCTTTTCCACTGTAGACTGTGTCCATTTCCCAGTGCCCCACAACTTTTCTCTCATTAGCCTCTTGTGGACGTTTATCTATGCTTCTGGTTGCGTTCATGGCTCTAGAGTGCTTCTTGGGCTTCCCTTTGGGCTTAAACCGCTTTCCACCATAAAGCAGATCCTTCTGTGTGACATCTGATATATCTCCCGCAGCGATGTAGTTATACATGGTCTTTTCACAGATCCTGGTATCGCCAGGCCACCTCGTTCTCTTAAAATGCTCGATTACTGCGTAAGGGCTATACTTCTCCTCTTTAATAAGCCTGGAAACTGCATTCACCAGAGCCCAGTCTTGACCAAGTTTTATAGGGGGGCCTTTCGCACTGTTCTTTGAGTTGGCATCGTTCTGTGCATACTCCGCGTTGTATACCGTGATTTTGCTGAGATCACTGGCTATATGTTCTACCATTCCTCGCTTGAGTTCTCGACGAATAGTCCTTTCACTTTTACTCAACAGAGTTCCAAGAAGTGTCGGACTTGTGATCTTTTCGTAACGGTTTGTACCAGTGTGATGATATTGTAATAACAAGCGTTCCTCCCAAGTAAAATGTGTATGCTTACACCTTGTTTCTATGTTAAGTTTTGATCGTCCCATGGATTCCTCGCTGTCGTTAGTTTTTGCTAAATCAACTATAGCAGATGTCCTTGGGACTTTCTTTCCCCCGCCTTTTTTAGGCGGACAATTCATTATACTGGGCGCCTTTGATTCGACCCTTACGAGAAAAGAAGATGAATTTCCGCTTTCATATCCTCTAATACCACGAATTAGTGAGAATTATATAAAAAATAGAGTTGTCGTGGTAGGCCAAGAAACAAATACTTGGTATGACACTGGAAGTGAAACAGGAGACTACAATGATATTTTTCTAAATCCAAAAAATGATCTCGAAACCGAAGCTCTACGTAAACGATATGATAGATTCGTAAAAAACCACGTACCAAACTATGGGGGAAAATTTTGGGATTTTAATCGAGCTTTATATGACAAAGAAATAATTGAAGGTGAAATAGTAAAAAATGGTGAATTATCCCATTGCTGGATAAACTTTTTCGCGATGGAGGCCTGTTGCGATAAACAGGATGAAAACGGCAGACCTACAAAAAATATTGAGTTGAGAGAAGCAATTTTAGGACATCAAGGTATGCTTACTTATCATCTATTGAAAATTTTATCTCCAAGGCTAATTATATTTCTAACAGGTCACTCCTTGGATAATTATGTCTGTAAGCATGCATTAAATATTCAATATAATGGATGTTTTAAAGCGATTGATAAGAAAAATATATTACAATCAAATCATGCTTGCCAAATTGTTACTAACAAGAAATCTTACTTTTCAAATACAACAATATTGAGACTTTATCATCCTACGTATTTCATGGGGCGAATAAATACATACAAATCACTTAAAGACAAGGTCACTAAAGAAACAGGAGAAGGAGTAATTCAATATTATCAATCTGTTGTATTTTCATTTCTGCAAAATTGGAAAATCAGCGATGAGAAAAGCGAACAAATCATTTAACGCTGACCCCAAGCAGCGCAGTTTTTCAAAGTACCTTTGTGGTTATCCAAGTTCACAACTGCGAATAACCTTGGTCGGTAATAATGCTTGGGGCAGGTTAGTTCAGCCGTTAGCATTACAAAATGAGGATATTTTATGAAAAATATAATTATCATTCTTTTATTGGTTTTTCCTTCGCTGGCTTTTTCTACAGAAATGGTTGTCCAAACAACTGACGGCAAAAGGCCCCGGTTTGATACAAGCGAAATTTTAAAAATTTACTTTCAGGAAAAGGCGTTCTCAGTTACAGAGTATGTTATTGATACTGAGTTTGTTTGGATTGATGAAAATGTTGGAAAGGAGTTGGGCACTATTACTTTTTCATCAGACGGTAATGCATATCCTTCATGGAGTAGAGTAAGAAATACTTGGAAGATTGACGATAACAAAAACTTGGTTGTTTATACAGATGGATATTTGTATGTCACAAGGTTTAAACTGAACAAAACCAAAAAATTCTTTAACGGTTCTCGTGACCGAAAAAACAACCGAAAAGATGGTGTGATTTCTATATTAAAACCAATAAGATAGTGCTTTATCGTAGTAATGCTAACAAGGCACTCCAGCGGACTCGCAAACTCGCCGCTGAGTTTGGTCGTTAGAGCTTTCTGTTTACAGTATAATTGTACTTAATAAGGAGACAATATTATGGCGGTAGATATAGTAGAAAAAGCTAAAAAAGAAGTTGATAGAAATTATGATTTTTTTAAAACGCAAATTTCCCAACTTAAAAAAGACCATCTAAATAAGTTTGCGTTATTGCACAATAAAGAAATTCTCGGTTTTTTTATCGGCGAAGATGATGCAATTGAATTTGGTACGGAAAAATACGGCGAAGGTAATTTTTCAGTGCAACAAGTAAATGATAGGCCTATTGAGTTAGGGTATCAATCTTATGTCATCATTTAATAAAAAACTAAATGAGAACATGCAATTTATCATTGCAATTAAAGTAATCAAATGTCCAACCGCAGAAGAACACAGAAATGGTGTAGCACAAAACTTAATTATTAACACCGATCCTAAACGAGCATTGATTGACACAGGAGCAACTAATACTTGTATATCTCAAGAATATGCCAATGAATTGCAATTAATCCCCATCGGCAAAACATTTATAAGAACTGCTGGCAACAATTGCTATGTAAACCGGTATAAAATTGATTTCGCCATCCCAGTTGCAAGGACTGCATTACAAACTACTGAAAAAGACGGTAAAAAAATTACCGAGGAAATTATTATTGGCGAGGAGCATTGGGCACACGCTCAACACAAAATTCATTTTATTCCATCCATTGGAAAGGACAGAGGTTTTGATGTTATATTAGGTATGGATATACTATCTAAAATGCACATCACTATGTTTAATAGTGAGATTATTATGTCTTTTTAATGATAGCAAATCATTCCAGGCAACGCTTTACAGCACGCCTGAACGAGTCGTTAGCTGATCAAAAAAGAAAAAAGAGTCTAATTTTGAATTATAAATTTGTGAGGTTTTTATGAAAGTTAATATAGTTGTTGAAAAAGATGGTGATGGATTTTTAGCTAAGGTAAAAAACCGTCAAAATCTTTTTGCCTTTGCATACTCTGAAAAAGAGGCAATTGTAGAACTAAAAAATGTTGTAGATATGATGATGGACTATCATCTTGAGCAAGTGAATAATGAGCGAATTATCAGAAATGAATTAGTATCTACAGTCGAAAAGTATGCCGTTCAAATATAGGGAGATTGAACGAAGGTTGCTAAGAATGGGATACAAAGTTGTCTGTTAAAAAGGCTCCCATGTCATATTTTCTGATGACAAAAACATTTTCCCAGTTCCAAACCATAGTTCAAAAGATGTTTCATCTGTTGTTGAGAACCAACTACTAAAAATATTGAACATATCTGTTGATGAATTTAGAAGCATCAAATAAACCGCCTAACAAAACAATCGAGTAGGAGGCACCCAGCACTACCCGGGTGCCGTCCTCTCACAGAACCATTGCCCTTTCAGGGTTTAGGTGGGACTTTCCACCCTCTGGATTTTGGTCATGCCTGGCACACCTCCACAGGTGAGCACCACGTTAGGCTTTCTGAAAAAACGAATAGAAAAATGTGAATAGCAAGAAAGTGGAAAGAGCATCCTTGTCAGCGAAGAAGTCGATGTGAAAAAGCTACTGGATGCGGGATAAACTTGGCTTACGCAGGAAAATTTGAACAGGAAGAGAGCGGAAAGGCTGTCCTTGCCACGAAGGAAGTGTTGCGTAAAATAGGTTGGAAGTGGTAGCCTTGGATTTCGGATGCCCAATTTAGCAGACTCCTCGAACTCGCACAAACAGACACGCGCATTATTGTCAATTAAACCACAATTCGTGGATGCAATATTGCGAGGAGAAAAGCGATTCGAGTTCCGGAGGACCACCTTCTCCCGCAAAGTAGATGTTGTTGTAATCTATGCAACCTCACCAGTTAAGAGAGTCATTGCTGAATTCGATGTAGTTGATGTCATAAAAGCATCACTACCAAAGCTCTGGCGACAAACTAAAGACTATGCCGGTATTGACAAGGAATTCTTTTTCAAATACTTCGATGGCCTTGACAAAGGAAACGCAATCGAGATAGGTGAAGTGAGGCTGTACAATACGCCTTTTTCTCCTACTGATGTTCTTGGCCTTAAGCCTCCGCAATCATATGCTTACCTAAATCCCAATACAGAACTATGCTATGCATAATGAACGGCTAACATGCGGATCAACTCAGACACCAAAGAGCTATCGCTTTTAGGTGCTGGTTATGCGAGGCGTTAGCCAGCCTCCAGCTCCGAAGAGTAATTTTTATGCTTGCTGATAGAATCAAATGATACTATCATAAAGTTATGAAGCCGCCATACGATATTACAAAAACGATATTAAATTTTTATGGGCAAATTACAGAAGCATTAGGTATTTGCCAAAGCCTTATGCTGGTAAAACCCGAGGCCAGATTAAGACGACAAAACAGAATAAAGACAATCCAATCTCACTGGCGATAGAGGGGAATACCCTTAATATTGAAAATGTTACTGCAATAATAGACAAAAAGAAAATTATTGGACCACAAAAAGACATTCTCGAGGTTCAAAACGCAATTAAAGCATATGATTCACTTACTTCATTCAATCCATTCAAAAAGCAGGATTTTCTCAATGCCCATAAAATATTAATGACAGACATTGTATCCCATGCAGGAGAATACAGGAAAACCCAGGTCGGGATAATGAAAGGCAGACAAGTTACGCATATTGCGCCAATGTCAGACATGGTTCCTGGGCTCATGAATGATTTATTTAAATATCTTAAACAAGACGAAGATCTTGAAATCATAAAAAGTTGTGTTTTTCACTATGAAATGGAATTTATTCACCCATTTGAGAACGGAAATGGAAGAATGGGACGTTTCTGGCAAACCCGGATATTAATGAATGTAAATCCAATATTTGAATTTGTTCCCATAGAAAAACTCATTAAAGATCACCAACAAGAATACTATGATGCATTAGCTGCATCTGATAATACAGGCAAATCTACAATCTTTATTGAATTTATGCTGAACATTATCAATGAAGCACTTCGTGAAACAATATCGGAATCTAGACTTTCAAGTCCAGATTATACTAAAAGAACAGAAATAGCACTGACAAAACTTAATAATTGGTTTGATCGAAAAGAATATATGAATGTATGTAAAGGAATATCTAGCGCAACTGCGAGTAGAGATTTAAAACAATTATTAGATGAAAATAGAATAGAATCATCAGGAACAGGTCGAATGACCAGATATAGAAAGATAAATGGATAACAAAAAAATCCGCCTGGCAATCCTACTGTCATCAGAATTGCTTAAATCGAGTAGGAGGCACCCAGCACTACCCGGGTGCCGTCCTCTCACAGAACCGTTATCCCTTCAGGGTTTAGAAGGGACTTTCAACCCACTGGATTTTGGCCATGCCAGGCACACCATATACGAAATGTCCAGGAATGTCATCGCCCTACAATGCTACTATGAGGATTTTTCAATTTTTTTTGTAGAGGGCTCATTAATACTACGAACCTATCTAATCATTCCCATTTACACAGAACACAAACTGCACTAAACTGTCATTACACATACAGACAACATGGAAAAATTCGGAGGTATTATGCGAAAAAACACAACTATCTTACATAAGATTTATGCAGTATCAGTACTTGTAGTTTTTATTTTTGTATCTTGTGTAACAAAACAAATAGCTACCCCAAGTGCTAACTTGACAGCTACCCCAAGTGCTAACTTGACAGCTACCCCAAGTGCTAACTTGGAAGACTACGTCACTGGGATGGGAACTTATGGTAAATTTCATTATACCCTGGCTAACTATGACAAAATGGAAAAATGGTTTGTAAAACAGGCAACAGGAAAAAGTGATGTCGAGATTGTGGCATTGTATGATAGCCTGCCACTCATTAGAGAGATAGACAACTTTGACCACATGACACCAGAAAAAAAGCAAGAGTACATTCTGAAATTAGCAAGACCTATAATAGCGGAAGATTCCGGATACAAGCAGGTATATACTGCTTTTCTGCAATATTCAGAAAAAGCACTCCAGAAAACTATGGAATTTTTTGGAGATAAATTTCCTGAATTGGAAGCTGATATTACACTAGTGATAAATCCATTTTTTCCCAATGGAGGAATGGGTATAGCGAAATTCTTACCTAATGGTAAAGCAGAAGGGCGACTTGAAATTGGTCCTGGAAGATTAGCTGATTCCAAACTAAACAAACAAGGTATTGAGATCTGGATTGCTCATGAGATGACACACATTATACATCAACTACTGGGAGCTAAAATCATCGCAGCATTAAAGGACCCTGAAGACCTGAAAAAAATATCGCCCGTCTACTTGCAAAAAATGGAGGATGCAGGTGGTTTGGCTAGTTTTGAAAATATCAATTTGTTAAGCGAGGGGCTTGCGGTGTATACATCGGCACTTATTAATAACCTAAATCACGATGATCACATAAGCGACTTGTATTTTTCTGAGGAATATGCCCAAGGTCCTATTTATGAACAGGGATTTGAGCGTGACCTTGCAAGCAACTGGCGCGATTCTTATTCTAAACTAGACAGCGAATTTTTTCCTTTTGAATTTCATAGCAGTTGGTTTAGCTCCCATGCTTCTCCCGAAGAAAGACCAGTACCTGAATACACATCATTAGGATATTTCTTGGGATACCATGTAGTAAACACCTTGGTCAATGAGGGTGATTCTTGGGAAGCAATAATAAATTCGAATTGCTTTGATATGATAGTTAAAATATCTAATGCTTTAGAAATACTTTCAAAAGGATAGCTCCATTTATGGGATACCATAAACCATGGCTATGGCTACTGAGAAAAACTACGCATTTTTGCCGGGGCTGTGTCAGATTCCAGGGGGTGGGTCAGAATGATGGATTTGGTCTGCAGGCAAGGCGGCGAGAAGTTCTGAAAGCGGAGTGTACATGTTGTACATGAGCATTTCAGGTTTTTTCGCCAACGCCGCATGCGGGCCAAAGGCGCATTCTGACACAGCCCCCCCTCTACCTCATGCCTTCAATCAAAGTTGAAGCAATGTGATGAAATAAGAACAAACCCCTATTCCAAAACGAACTAAGAGAAAACCCCAGAAGCGATTCCGGCAAGAGGGAAGTCGTAGCCTAAAATTGCAACAAGTTATGGGAACACTTCTTGCGGTATAGGCGAGAGGTTCATTTTATGTAATGATTAATATCATTATGAGCTTTGACAATATAATGATTTTCGCCGGAACTGCGAGTAAAGAGTTGACAAATTCGATTTGCCAGCATCTCGCCATACCGGTGAGTCAATCGCAATGCTGGGAATTTTCGGACGGCAATACCTTTGTTCAGATTGGAGAAAGTGTCCGTGGCAAGAATGTCTTCATCATCCAGTCAACAATAAATTCGACCAATAACAAATTCATGGAGTTGCTATTCTGGATAGATGCCTTCAAGCGTGCCAGTGCGGCATCGGTGACTGCCGTCATTCCCTATTTCAGCTATGGGAAAGGGGATAAAAAAGATGCACCACGAGTTCCTATACGTGCTCGAGTTTGCGCCGACACCCTGGAAGTCGTGGGGTGTGACAGGGTCATTTCAATGGACCTTCACTCCCCTCAGATCCAAGGCTTCTTCCGCATACCGGTGGACAATTTACTCAGCCTGAAGACCCTTGGCGATCAGGTGATCCAGGATGGTGTAAAAGACATCGTCGTCGTCGCGGCGGACACCGGTTTTGCCGATGAAGCGCAGAATTTTGCCCGCTACCTTAGGGCTCCCGTCGCGATTGGGGTTAAACAGCGGCATGGTCACGATGAAAAGGCCGAGATGACCGATATAATCGGCAATGTGAGGGACAAAACGGCACTCATAGTGGATGATTTCGTTATTTCCGGCGGAACTCTTATAGAGAATTCCCGGACATTGAAGAAAAAGGGTGCCAAAAGAGTATTAGCGGCCGTAACTCATGGCGTTTTTTCCAAGGGGTCCATGGCACGTTTGGCCGCATCAGATATTGAGACTCTATACGTAACCGATACGGTAGAAAACACTCCCGAAACTGTGATTGACAAGGTTAAGGTTGTGTCTGTGGCCGCCTGTTTCGGTGAGGCAATCCAGCGCATATCCCGATGTGAATCGGTGAGTGACATGTTTCTATAGGAGAAAATCAATGACATTGATAATCATGGCTGCTGGCATGGGGAGCCGTTACGGCGGTATCAAGCAGATTGACCCCGTGAGTCCCGGCGGGGAACTGATTCTCGATTACGCCGTTTATGATGCCGTAAGAGCAGGATTCGATCGGATTGTTTTCGTCATCCGCCAGGACATCGAACAGGACTTTAAGTGTTCCATTGGAGATAGATTCAAAGGGAAAATCACCGTGGATTACGTCTTTCAGGAACTCAATGTTTTGCCGGAGGGTTTTACAATGCCCGAAGGACGGGAAAAACCCTGGGGAACGGGGCAGGCGGTTCTTGCATGCAAAGATGCGGTAAACGAGCCCTTTATCGTTATTAATGCCGATGATTTCTACGGTGCCGAAGCCTTCATCGAGAGTCACAGGGGCCTCAAGCAGCTTGATGCCCACAAGCAGGAAGGGTTTCTCATCGGCTATCGATTGGAAAACACCCTTAGTCCCCATGGGCATGTTACGAGAGGAGTGTGTGAATCACAAGGCGGCTACTTAACGAAGGTAACCGAGCATCTAGCAATCTGGAAAAATCCCACCGGAGCGATAGAGTATAAGGATGGCGAGCAGAGCCGTTCGCTCAGTGGGCAGGCACTGGTCTCAATGAATTTCTGGGGATTCACACCAGCAATATTCGGGCTGTTGGAAGAATGTTTTAAGTCATTCCTAAGAAGCCAGGGGACGCAAATGAAAAGCGAGTATCTGCTTCCCCTCGTTGTGAATGAGTGCATTATTACAGACAGACTAAGTGTAAGGGTGCTCCATTCAAACGCAGAGTGGTTTGGGGTAACATTCCAAGAGGACAAGCCTGTGGTGAAGGACCGCCTCCAGAAGCTTATTGCCTCGGGAGTCTATCCCTCTCCATTATGGTAATCGGCAATTTACTCCGCTTCAGTTCTCTGAAACCTCATTCTTTGGATTCCGTATCACACGGATATATGAATCATCATCAAAATAGCGTACCGTGGTTGATTGAAGCATTTCCGGTGTCAATGTGTCATATATATCTACCATGTTGAGTAACAGCTCAGGATCGGTTCCTGTTTGCAACGCAAATTGGATTATATAGCTCCACCAGTGGTTTGATTCAAGGCGCTCCTTAAGATTCTTACGCTGGGCCATGGCAATGCTTTCGGCATACCGAGCCTCGGGCGAATTAGAGCGCCATGTATCTATTACCTTGATAACATGAGCAGACAACTCATCCACTCGCTCAGGAGCACATGAGTATTGAATCCCGAAGAAATACTCATCCACCGGTATGTTTTCAGCCCAAAGACCAACCTCTATAGAATAGGTGCCGCCATCTTCCTCGCGGATGGCTTCAAGAAGTGCCATCTCAAGTGCGGCGGCAAGTGATTCCATTTTGTATCTCTCGAGAGGACTGCCATCCCATTCCCCCTGCCAGCTCTGAGAGACTAGACTCAATGGCTCGCTTCCCGCATTTACGGTGATATCGGCGTTGTCCTTGAAATACCGGATGTTGTTATCTCGCCACATTTCTTCAACGGGAGATGCCGGTAGGCTCGCCAGCCATTTTTCCGAAAGTGATTCGATGGACGATGGATTGAAGTCTCCAACGAATACATAGGTAAAATCTCCCCCATGCCTGAAACGCTCGGAATAAATGGAAAAGGCATCATCCAAATTCAGCTCCGATAGGCGTTCGATTGTAATAGGCTGCATACGATAGTGCCCACCATAGATCGTGTTTGTAAGTGCATCGTAATAAGGAGTCATAGGGTCGAGATCGCGGTTTTTCAAATCAGCGGATAGGTTGTTCAAAAGGGAATCCAAAGCCGTTTCATCCCTTCGTGGCATACTGTGCCGAAGATAAATAAGCTGGAAAAGAGATTCCAGATCTTCAGTCGTGCAACTACCGTTCATTCCTTCGAATTCCTCTGAGATATAGGGATTCACCTCCACTTCAATTCCAGTAAGAATCTTATCAAGCTCCGTCAAAGAAAAATTGCCCAAACCTCCTATGCTTACAAGCCTTGTGGCCAATTCAGCCGAGACATATTGATCGTCATCGACCAGAGATGCACCGCCGAGGCTGAACGCCCTGAAAATCACTTCATCAGCCGTGAAGTCTGTCACCTTGTAGAAGACAGTGGCCCCGTTGGAAAGGGTTAACTGCACAATATCGGTCTCGGGAACGATGTTGCGCGATACGATCTTCCCTGGTTGCGGAGGAGTTTCAACCAATGGTCCCAAGGCCGGTTCTTCTTCCCAGGCTTCAAGCTTCATGTTTTTCACATTCTGGATAATCCAATCAATGTCTTTGGGCGTTATGTCTGTGATGATTGGTTCTGAAGGGCCGAGTACGAACATCGCCCGATTCATGTCGCTTAAAAGAACCGAGGCAAATTCGTTCACCTGCTCAATGTTAATAAGTGGCAGAAGCTCTTGTGCGGTTTTCCATTGCCAATCAATTGAAGGATAGGGAGTGCCCTTCGTAAAGGCATTAACGTATTGGGGGATGAGATATGCGGAATCCATATCATCGCGCTGTTTCCACTCGTTTTCGTAGGAACTCAGTATTTCTATTTTGGCTCTCTCGAGTTCCGCCGGAAGGAAGCCATGTAACCGGATGCGCTCTACCTCGGCCAGGAGGGCCTCCAACCCTCTTAGTGCTTCATCTTCATTCACTTCGGCATACAGACTTGCAAATGAAGTTTTGTTTGTAAAATTAAATGTGTATCCGGCACCGTGGAGAAAAGGGGGATCCTCGGATAGTCGTAATTTGGTCAGTCTTTTATTGAGAATGCTACTAAAGAGGTTTTCCACAAAAGAGCTTTTGTAATCAATCCTGTTGTTGATTCGCGGGGTATCATACTTCACATATATTTGAACATTAGATTGACCCATTTCCGGATCATCGATGATATGGCGATAGGTTTCGCTGTGTCGTGGAATGGAATATCCTGACCATGCCCGAGCCCTTGCAGGGTTAGGCTGATTCCCGAAGAGATCAGCAATCTTCTTAACCGTTGCATCAGGGTCGAAATCACCCACCGCAATGACAGCCATTAGGTCGGGTCTGTACCAATCCCGATAAAAGCGTTTCAGTGCCGATATAGGGGCATTGAGTACCACATCCATGTTGCCGATAGGAAGTCTGTCGGCATAACGAGAACCCTTGAGAAGAATTGGATACATCTGATTCATTACACGGTCCATGGCACCCTGGCTCCTCCTCCATTCCTCATAGACTACAGCGCGTTCCTTTTCATATTCTTCTTCATCCAATAAAGCATGAAAGGCCCACTCTTTCAGAACATCTAATCCTGCATTGAATTCTTCCTCATCTACGCTACTTACGGTTAATTGATAGAGGGTGTCCGTGAAGCCTGTATAGGCATTGAGATCCGGCCCAAATTCCACGCCGAAAGATTCGAGCTTTTTCGTCAACTCATTTTTTGGGTATTTTTCCGTTCCATTGAAGAGCATATGTTCCAGGAAATGTGCCAGACCCAGCTGATCTTCATCTTCTTGGAGCGATCCGGCATGTATGGCTAATCGAAGCTCTGCAATTCCTGCCGGTTTTTCATTGCGTCGTACATAATAGGTGAGACCGTTGTCTAGTACGCCGTAACGTACTTCGGGATCATTAATAATGATATCGGCTATATCACTTTCCCGGGGTGCTGGTTCTTCTATTTGAGCACGGGCATGAAGAGTTGCGGCGGACAGGATGAAAACGGCGACGATACCGATAAAGCGGCGAACGCTTGCGATTGTAATCATGTTTGTATGATATATATTGAAAAGCATTATTGCAAGGGGCCGCATTGCCTCATAATTAATCGCCTCGAAGGCCTACCTCACCGAGAGCGAAATGGCCCTCCCAATGAGGAAATGAGATGGCGAAGATCAAACGGAAAAAATCATCAAATCCCGCTTTCAGGGTCCAAAATCCGACAGACTCCTAGATGTCCCCTTCCAGGTCTTCCAGATCGGCTAGCCATTCACTGACATCGGCATCAGAGGGCATACGCCAGTCGCCTCGGGGAGAGAGTGCAATGGTTCCCACCTTGGGACCATCAGGCAGGCAGGATCGCTTGAATTGCTGACTAAAAAACCTCGTATAAAATGTTTTCAGCCATCTCAAAATGGTCTTGGAATCATACTTATCTCGAAAGGCATGAGATGCCAGGTAGAACACCTTGGATGGCCTGAAACCATGTCGTATCGAATTGAAGAGGAAGAAGTCATGCAACTCATAGGGGCCAATACTCTCTTCGGTTTTCTGCATTATCTCCCCATCTTTGCCAGGCGGTAGAAGTTCAGGCGATATCGGAGTCGTAAGAATGCTCTCAAGGACGGGCTTCATCTCCGCCGATACCCAGTTTTCGGCGGCCCAGGAGAGAAGATAGTGAACCAGAGTCTTGGGCACACCGCAGTTCACACCATACATGGACATATGATCGCCATTGTAGGTACACCAGCCAAGGGCAAGCTCCGAGAGGTCACCTGTTCCTATAACCAGGCCCCCTATCATGTTTGCCCTGTTCATGAGGACCGACATACGGTACCGGGCCTGAATGTTTTCATAGGCGGTATCCTTCTGCTCCCCCGTGTGTCCGAGGTCTTCCATCTGGGCCGAACAGGTTTCACGAATATCCAGCTTTTCCAGGGCTATTCCCAGACCATCACAGAGTTTCTCAACATTCTCCAATGTCCGTCCTGTCGTTCCGAAACCCGGCATAGTGAGGGCATGTATCCCTTTCTTTGGTAATGCCAGTAACTTGAATGCTTGAATACTTATGAGAAAGGCCAAGGTAGAGTCCAAGCCTCCTGATAGGCCGATGACAACGTGTTTGAGACCTGTATGGCGTATCCGCGTCGCCAAGGCCGAGGCCTGAATAGCCGTAATCTCCTCGCAACGCATCCGCCGTTCTTCCGATTCCTTGGGCACAAATGGATGGGGATGGACGGGATGCAGGATATCCCTTGCGGCATCGCTACCCTGTGACTGAGGCATCCCGCTGAAATGACGAACACGGTACGGCGTGTCTCCAATCTCTCTTCTCGCCGATAACCCAAAGGTTCGGGAGACCCGGCGCTCATGGTCGAGCAAATCGATATCGACATCCGCTAAAATCATGTGGGACTCCATCTGAAAGCGGCGTGATTCGGCTAATACTCTGCCGTTTTCGGCTATCAGGGCGTGTCCCCCGTACACCATGTCGGTTGATGATTCGCCCAGCCCAGCCGAGGTGAAAATATAGGCGGCGTGGCATCGGGCAGATTGCTGTGTGATGAGGGAACGGCGATAATCTGACTTGCCCACGAGTTCGCTACTGGCCGACAGATTGAAAATCATCTGTGCGCCAGCGATGGCATGCTTGGAGGATGGCGGGATGGGACTCCAAAGGTCTTCACAGATTTCCACGGCAAAGGTGTTGCTCTTCACCCCTTCATGCTGGCCTTCATGCTGGAAGCCTTCATGCTGGAAGAGGACATTCGTGCCGAATGGCACCTGCTGCCCTGCAATGTTCACCTCGTCGAAACAGGCTTCGTCTGCCGAGGAAAACCATCGGTTGTCATAGTATTCCCTGAAGTTGGGGATGTAGGTTTTGGGGACGATGCCCAGGATTCCCGTGCCGCCCTGTGCCACGACGGCAACATTGAATACTCGCCCCTGACGAGACAGAGGCATTCCAAAAACAATCAACGCACCCCGTGCGGAAATTTCGTCGATTATGCGTAGTGCTTGCTCTTCGGCCGACTGCAGAAGATGAGACTGTAAGAATAAATCGCCACAGGTGTAAGCGGTAATTGACAGCTCCGGGAAGAGAACCAGTTCGGCTCCCCTATCGCAGGCTTGTAAATAATTTTGGATGACGATATCCGCATTTTCCCTAACCGCTGCGGGTTTTACAATGGGAACAACGGCTGCGACACGGAAATACCCTTGGTTACCCATGGAAGTATCATAAGCCGTTTCATCGCCCCCTGTCTAGGCGCGTATAGTTAGACTTGGATTAGCGCAATAACTATCGCTACAACTATTCCGAGTATCATTAAGGTAATCATGGTTCGATGTTTTCGATTTTCTTTTTTCTCATTCGTAACAATGCGGTCATTTTCACGAATTATTTCCACTTGGGCTACCTGGTCTAAAAACCTATGATGCTTGACTATAGTGGCAAACCATTTTTCATATATATTGGTTTCGTATAGCTTTTTTCGGTTCATTCCATCGCCACGGGACTTAACAACATAACTTTCTACTTCATTAATGTCATGAAGGATTTCTAACCTTTTTTCGGCTAAAAAATTTGCCGTAGCAACTGGATACTCAACCAATAGGCTCTCCATTAGCCTACTAATTTGAATAAGAATACCATCCACTAAATCGTGATAAGCATTTCTAAGGGCGTGATTTGCCTCCTGAAGAGAGGTATGTAATGTTTTTTGTTCTTCTTCTGATAGATGCTCGAACGATGCTTGCCCCAAAATTTTGACGGTAGCCCTTAACGCATAGCGCATCTCGTTCAAAACAACGATTGGTGGGAGTTCTCCATCTGTTGTTTCATATTCTTTATATCTTGTGGCGAGCTTCTTGTGAAGATCGAGAATATCTTCAATGCCATTCCCGGCAGCCATTGATGAGCCCTTAATCGGCTTTTAGCCTCTCGTTGATACGAGCAATGCGGCCCGCTTGAGTTGATCTACGTTCGCGCCATTCAGATTCAGACGCAAAAGCACCACTTTGAAGCCGGAGGCTACCCCGGGACAAGCGGCTGCTTACGTATTGGCTCACTAGATCACGTAACTTTTGAGCTTCGGCCTTAATGGATTGATCGTTCATTTTCCCTCTCTTTTCAGTAGGTTAAGGTATCTTAATGCTAAATACCTAGGATGCTTTTTGCCTTTATCAAGTAGTCTTCTGGAAAGTATCTAAGCACCCTTGTTCCCTGTCGCGTCTGCGGAGGGACCGGGATTCTACCACTTTTTAACCAATTTCGCAGAGTTTTTTCGCTTATCTGGAAGAACTCGGAGGCCTCCTTCATGCCTTTTTCAAGTTTGCCTTCAACAGTGATCATTAGGTTCGGATTCTCCAAAACTTGCGTAATTACCGATACTTCCGTACCTTCCGCATAGTCTGGTAGTATATGTTGAATATGTCAAGGGTATTCTCCAGAACTTACGTAATTACCAATATTACCGATACTTCCGTACCTTCCGCATAATCTGGTAGTATATGTTGAATATGTCAAGGGTGTTCTCCAGAACTTACGTAATTACCAGTATTACCGGTACTTCCGTACCTTCCTCATAGTCTGGTAGTATATGTTGAATATGTCAAGGGTATTCTCCAAAACGGTTGAAGGTGCGCCTAACAAACGCATACACGCGGACAATTTGCTCTGATCGAGTAGGAGGCACCCAGTACTACCCGGGTGCCGTCCCCTCACAGAACCGTGCGTACGGGTCCGTACACGGCTCCTCATGTAAGTCGTATTCAAAGTATTTCTGGATTTACTGCTCAAGGTTGGCTTTGTAGTCTTTTATGGTGGTTCCGTCGATGTCTGCCGTGCCACCATTCTTACTCACCATCCTAAAGCCTTGCCCCAGTGTCATAGGTCTGCACAGTGTCTCAAAAAACTCTGTGCTGTCCACTTTGAATAGTTCCTGTTGTTCCAACTTTCTCTCCTTTGTTCACAAATGTTTGTTTTAGCGCATCTTGCTATATTCCAGAGTGTACGTACTGGTCGCTCAATATTCCTTTCAGGCTAAACTCACTTGCTGTGTTACTCATTGTTTCCAAAGAACGCTTACATGTTCCCCTCTTCACCTCCGGCTTCCTTGCCACTTGGTCTTTAGTTTTATCCTCATGCAAGCATCACTGCTTCTTCATCGGCTAAGACCTTTACGATTACTATGGGTTCATCTGACTGCCCCCGGATTCAATTCTGAGAAGCATAACCTTACATCCCTGCACGGCTTAGGAAATCTCATGGCGTAGTTCCTTAAGTTTCCGCTACCAGCGGCTCTCCCTGGGTAAGACACAATCTCCATTTCCGCTTGCCTTTTTTACCACCAAGGATTACGGAAAGGATATAGGACTTCGATGTCGCAGGGCATCTCATCCTCCTTTGGCGGCCTGTACAAAGGTTCACTTCATGTTCAAACGGATATTTTGACTCAGACTTCCTTCAGATTCCTCATTGGGACTGACAATCTCTAGGGGACCTCTAAAAAAGGCTCTTCAAATAACCTTGTGGAATAAGATGGAAATACCCGTATAAACGGTCGGTTCACCTGTGACTTCGTTGCAAATCCTGCCCCATCATAATACAATCCCCCCATGCCCGCCTCGGAGCACGATAAACGCTATAAGCGGCTCTTCACCCACCACTATTTCATCCAAAAGCTATTGGAATCCTTCGTCCATGAAGACTTCATTGCCAACCTTGATTTCTCCACCCTCAAGCGGCTGGATAGGAAGATGGTGACAAAACGCTTCAAGGAAAAGGAATCCGACCTGATTTACAGCGTGAATTACAAAGATAGGCCCATGTTCATTTTTCTAATGACTGAATTTCAGTCCACTGTAGACAGAACTATGCCGCTCCGTTTCCTCCGCTACATAGCCGAATTTTATGAAAATCTGGACCGGGGATCCCAACAAGAACGCAGATTGCCCCCCGTGCTACCCATCCTCCTCTACACCGGTAGCGCAAGGTGGACAGCCCCGGCAAGTTTTCAGGCCATGGTGGAGCAATCCCTCCCCTCCAAATACATCCCGCATTTCGAGTATTTCCCCATCCTGGTTAATGAAATACCTGCAGAAACGTTATACAATATGAAAAACGCCGTTTCAGCAGTGTTCTATTTTGAAAACAGCAGGGTGGAGGATATAATCGCCACTATTGACGCGTTGTTTGAAATTGTTAAAAATGAAGACAATGAAGTCTTCATGGAGTTCAGGCGATGGCTCAATGATTGTCTTGAACCTTTGGAAGACAATAAAATCCGGCAGAAAGTCGGCATGGTATTCAGCCAAAAGGAGAAGAATCCGATGTTTGCGGCATCAGTAGAAGAATACAAGGCTAAGTTGTTTGAAGAAGGTAAACAAGAGGGGATCAGCGAAGGTATCAGGAGGGGCAAACAAGAGGGGATCAGGGAAGGTGTCAGAAAGGGCAAACTAGAAGGCAAACTAGAAGGGATCAGGGAAATCGCCAGAAAACTCAAACAATCAGGCATCGCACTTGAAATAATCAGGAAGAACACAGGCCTGTCTTTAGACGAAATTGAGGCATTGTAAATCAATATCAGCCTAAACTATGCCAAAACACAGGATAACTAATGCCTTCACCGAAGGAATCAACAGCCAATTCAACACATAAAAGCATCAGCTAGAGGCTTAGACATTTTGCGAATTATCGAACGGCCATACTCTTTTCCTGCGGAAAACTGGACTTGTATCCATAGGATAGTTTGAAGAGCCTTAAAAAAACTTTAGGAAATTGACGAAGAGATTTTTCGTTGATACAAGGCGGCAAAAGCGGAGCGTAGCTTGGCTACGTGAGCATTTTGACAACGCCGTAGCGGCGGAAAAGATCGAGTCAAGAACTAAATGGGGTTTTTTAGAGGTGCCCTCTATCAATGACAGGCATCTCATTGCTAGGCTGTCGGTCTTTCTTCGGACACCCTTGTCTTTATCTACTAATTCCCTCCTTTCAGGGTTTAGGTGGGACTTTCACCCACTGGATTTTGGTCATGCCAGGCGCACCTCCGCGCCGCAAATTTCCGGTGATGCGAGGCGTTCTCTGTGAAGGGCACCTCTAAAAAACTATTTTGGGAAATTGACGAAGAGATTATTCGCCTGCCTACCGGTAGCCAGGTGCAACTTATAGAAAGGTGGAACAGATCGAGTCAAGAACTAAACGGAGTTTTATAGAGATTCCCTGAAGCCTTTGTCTGTTATTCCCCATCATCACCTTACGTACTGTTCATATTCGATTCATACGAATTTCCAATTATATAATTAGTTCATAACTATTAGTTCATAACTATGGAGGTATATGACTATGAAGAAAACGGTTCTAGGATTGATGTTGCTGGTCCTGCTTACCAGCGTTGGATTTGCCAGAGGCGTAGCGGATGATGACGATGATGATCGGTATAGGGACTGGGACTATGGGGAGTCCGAGTATTATGGCCAGCGGAATGGGAGAGCCTGGCAAAACTCCCCGGAACTCAGGACAAATACCGAAAGCTTCACCGGCACTTTTCAGATGGAGGACGAACAGTACTTTGTACTGGAAACTGACGACGGTGAGAGGTATTATTTGATAGTCGATGTTCCGATTTCTCCCGACCTTGTCCCTGAAGATGGCGCGGAACTCAAAGTGGATGCATTCCGCTCTGATATAGCGCCAAACAATCTGGTCGTAGTAGAGGCTGAGGTCAATGGGACAGCTATCGATCTCGACTGGAGAGAGGCACGAGGCTGGAAGGGTGGGTATCCCAGGAATGGATATGGTTGTTTCGATGACGATGACTTCGACAGGGACTACGGTCGTGGTAGATATCATCGTAGCTCCAGGCGATATTGAAAAACTAACTGGATTTTCTTAACATAAGGGTCCCCGAAAAACCTCCATTTCGTTTCAAAATTGGTTTTCGGGGGCCAACTTGGCCTTAAATTGTTTTTAAGAGGACAGAATTGACCATCTTAGTCGTTGAAGATGAGAAACAGCTCAACAAGATGATTCGGGACTACCTTGAATCGCTGGGTTGGGTGACTCTCGGTGCAGAAGACGGCATTGAAGGGCTTGAAATCTTCCGCTCCCAAGAAGTGGATTTTGTACTCCTGGATGTGATGATGCCTGGTTTGGACGGCCTGGATGTGGCACGGAGAATCAGGGAGAACAGCAATGTGCCTATTATCTTTATTACAGCGATGGCTGAAGAGAAAGACAAACTCATTGGCCTGGAATTGGGAGCGGATGATTACATTACCAAACCGCTCAGTCTCAAAGAGCTGGCTGCGCGCATCAGAATGATTATACGCCGTGTAAATGGCCCGGACAGGGAGGGAAATAAACCCGCCCTTCTCACGGTGGGAGATCTGTCACTCAATCCCGAGAAGCGGCTGGTGAGCAGAGGAGAAACCCTGCTGGAGTTTACATCAGTTCAATTCGACATACTTCACGGATTCATGAAGAATCCGGGACGGGTATTCAATCGAACTGAAATCCTCGAATTTTTCATGGACAGCGCATGGGAGGGATATGAGCGCACCATAGATGTGCATATAAAGAACATTAGAAAGCTGTTGGAGCCAGATCGGAATAATCCCCAATACCTGCAAACCATACGGGGTGTCGGTTACCGTCTCTCGGACAAGGGCATCCCATGAGATTGTCCCTTGGGACAAAAATACTCGGCTCCTTCGGAATTATTATATTCTTGGCACTGGGATTCTCCGTTGGGGCCGGGAACAAGTTCGCTCGCAACGAATACAATGAATTTACCGTTCGGCGGGATTTAGCGAAGGCCAGGGCCATGGCCCCCTATATCAATGAATGGATACGCATGACGGCAGATGCCGTCGAACAGGGTCTAAGTCCCGAAGACATTCAAACGGGGCTCTTGCCTTTCATGAATCTTTTTTTGGATGAGGATTCCTTTGAAGAGAATTCCTTTTGGGATGAGGATTTCTTTGAAGATGAACGCCGGCATCATATGCATGGGCGGAAGCATCATGCCCAGAAAAGGGATCCTCCCGTATTCGACAGATTGTTGATCACCGACCCCCGGGGACGGGTCTTGTTGAATACGATGGATATAGGCCCTGGTGAAATTCCACAATCTACAGGGATAGCCATGAAAGAGGGAGCCGAAGTCATCGGCTATCTCTATGTTGGAAGCATGTTGCCGACAATGGGCGAGTCCGAAGATTCTTTCTTTCTTTATGATGCTAATATCCGCACCTGGTTGTTTGCCATGGCTGTTTTCCTTTTCGCTATCTTCTTGGGAATCCTGCTCACCCGACACATCGTTGGCCCGGTAAAAACAATCAATCTTGCGACCCATCAGGTGAAAAAGGGAATGCTCGATGTGAGAGTACCCGACAGGAGGCGGGATGAAATGGGCGATCTTGCACGGGGTTTCAACGCGATGACCACCGCTCTGGAATCAGCGGATATTCAGCGCAGGCAGTTCATTGCCGATTCCGCCCACGAACTGAGGACACCCGTGAGCCTCATCCGCACCCGCATCGAAATGATGGAAGAAGGCATCTATCCTATGGACTCCGAAGGATTAGCCGCCCTCGCTACGGAAACTGATCGCTTAGTGGGTTTAATTGAGGAACTCAAAATTCTCTCGTCTCTGGAGTCACCTGATTTTATAATGGAAACTGCCGAGGTGGATATTTCCGAACTGGTGAGCAAGGCCGTCGAGTCCCGCAAACCGTCTGGAACACGGGTCGGTATCGATATAGAAACGCGACTAAGTGCCGATCATATAATTCTCCAGGCCAATGCCCATCAGCTCTATCGATTGGTAGACAATCTATTATCCAATGCCTTGCGACATGCCAAGAAGCATGTTCGTATCGAATTGGAACAAAACGCCGATAGTAACATAGAAATTAGGGTGGAAGACGATGGGCCCGGCATTCCCACTGCTCAGCGAGAACGAGTATTTGAGCGGTTTTACCGACTGGAGGCCTCAAGGAACCGCAACTCCGGCGGTACGGGGTTGGGTCTGGCCATCTGCCGAGAGATTGCTAGAGCACACGGCGGGAAGATTAATGCCGAGGCATCATCCGAATTGAGCGGCGCATCAATTCATGTTGTTCTAAGGCCATTCAATTCGCATCTTCCTGAGAGTCATAAAAACGGGCCAGAACGAAGAGATAGTCCGAGAGCCGGTTGATAAACCTTTGTGCCACAAAGAGGTGATTCATTACCTGCTGTCGGATTAGGCTGACCAGACGGCGTTCTGTCCGGCGACAAATCGCCCTGGCCACATCTGCACGTGCTCCGGCTTCGCTACCGCCATAGGTGATGAAACGGTTGGGCAAGTCCACCTTCCTCATAAAATCCTGTTGGAACCTCTCCAGTGTATCGATATAGGTTTCGTCAATACTGGCGATGGTCTTGTGGCCAGTAAGGGAGGGTGGTGTTGCTACCATGCTGCCAAGGCTGATAAGACCTCGTTCAATCCACTCCAATTCATCCCGATGCTCAAGGCTCTCTTGGCAAGCCTTGAGCAGGCCCAAGGCGGCATGAAGTTCATCAATCTCGCCAAGTGTTTCGATGAAGATGTCGTCCTTAAACCGGCGAGAGCCATCGGCGAGGCTGGTTTTCCCCGAGTCACCTCCCCGGGTCGTTATGTGATCAAACTCAATCATGATAGCTACTTTAATGCCGTCTGCCGACAAAGAACAACACGAATTTGTTAGGCGGTCGCTTGGATCAGGCGATAATGGCACTGCCTATGACATGCCGCATTGAAAATTTCGGAATGCCCATTGTTCCCTTTAGACATGTAGAGGGTGGGGACATGTTGAGGGTGGGGACAAGCCCCACCCCTACGTGTTGCGGGTTGAATTGTTTTTCAATGCCAGGCACACCCCGGCAATCCTCACACCTGAAGCCACAATTATCAATTTTCAATTGGCATATCATTTCTCAAAAGGTAATAAATCAAAATTTAAGGGGTCCTCACAACGAGACGAAAGCCCAAATTGCTACTACTATAGTCGGGACTGCTGACGTGGCGATAGGCAGAACGCAAGTAACCAGCGTAGAGGTACCAGCTACCGCCACGTAGCACGCGACGGGGCCCGCTGGATGCCCCCTTCGGATTCGTCTGGCTCCCATATGAATAACCTCCATACCTGTCCCAGCACCACTCCCAGACGTTTCCGCTCATATCATAGATCCCCAGTTCGTTCGGGGACTTGCCCCCCACCGGCTGGGTTTTATCTCCGCTGTTATCACCGTACCAGCCCACTTGATCCGCATTGTCGCCTCCGGCGTACTCATAGCCCCTCGATTCATTGCCTCCCCTTGCCGCATACTCCCATTCGGCCTCCGTCGGCAATCGATAGCCGTCGGCAGTCCAGCTGGCCCTTACTCTCTCTCCGTTTATTTGGTACACCGGAGTGCGCCCTTCTCGATAGCTTCGCTTGTTGCAGTAGGCCACCACATCGTACCAACTCACACCCTCTACGGGGCGGTTTGTTCCCTTGAACCTCGATGGATTACTCCCCATGACTTCCTGCCATTCTTCCTGCGTTACCTCGTACTTTCCCATATAAAACGAATCTACCCTCACCGTATGCACCGGTTTCTCATCGTCATCCCCTGCGGTGGAGCCCATCTGGAAGCTACCGCCTTCCACGTGGACGAAATCCCATTCCACGGTTACTTCGCTAATCGCACTCCATTGACCCGCGCTCCCATCGGCACGAAGAGCTCGCACCCTCCAGGATATTTTGCCATTGGGCAATGCTTCCTTCGGCGTATAGGCGGTTCCTGTGACCGGTACGGGGTCCGTCTTCGCCACTGTATTGCGGGTTTCTGCTATCTGCAACTCGTATCCGTCGGCATCCCGAACGAAACTCCAGCGGAAGGTCGGCCTGCCACTTCTTACCTTCGAATAGGTTGCCGGACTCGTCGTCTTTAAGTCCGAATCCCTCAGCGTGGCCAGCCGCTCTATTTTATCGGGGAAGGCTCTCACCGTGTTGTTCATCCCCCCTTCCGGGGCCACCGAAACCACCCGCTTCTCACCGCCCTCCCAGCGGTATTCAACCCGCGACGTTCCCGTTTTGCCCGCCGGGCTTGTGTGCATATAAGAAGTTTTGCCCACATTCTTGTCGTTCACCCTTAGTTCGACCTGCCCCATGCCCGATTCCAGCACTTCCATCTCACCCGCCGTCCTCACCACCATACCTCTGCCTCTGGTTGCACGGGTTAGAACGGCATCCTTTTCCAGAAGGTTTAACATTCTGCCTGTGCCTGGATTCAATAGCCACAGATCGGGGATTTCCTCCTGGACCTTGTAGGTAATCTCCCCGACCAGGGCGGCCAGTTGGACACGGCGTTCCTGGGCTTTTTGCGATAGATTTACCCGCTCTATCTCCAACTGCTTCTCCATCTGATTGCGCAGGGCTTCCTCGGATTTTCTTTGCTCCAGCACTCGCCGTGTCTGCTCCTTGATGGATGCCAACTGGGTGGCCGCCAGGCGTTTGTCCGACTCGTCGGCCTTAGCCCGACGCTGCTCGACTTCCAGCCTGATTTTTTCCTCCTGGTTCCTGGCGGCGTTTATGGCCTGCTGGCGTTTGGCTATTTCCGCCTCCAGGGTGGCTATTTCCCTGTTTATGCCAGCTACCCGGGCCGTGGCACCGGTAAGGTCTTCTGCCGCACTTAAATACACGTCGCCCGTGTAGGACACGTTGAACCAGGGCTTCTGCCGCCCTTTCGTGCTCTTTTCCACATCCCCGACAACCTGCCGCATCAGGGTGCTCACTTCCAGTCCGGGAACGTCGGCGTTCTTTACAAAGGCCTTTGTAAAGGGACTGTTGCGCCCGCTTCCGTCCTGGGCCACCTCTCCGGGACTGGTGGCAAAGGCGATGACGCTACCTTTTCCGCTACCGCTCATAACCGCAAGGCCCCGGCCTCCGCCGCTCTTTGTCTTGAAGAAGGGATTGTCCCGACAGGCATCCAGCACCACCATGTTGAATTCGGCTCGGCCCCTGTCCAGTGCACGGGTGACACGGTCCATGCTCATACCCTGGTCTAAAAGCTGGTACTCGTTTTCAATCTGGGCGTTCACCGGGATAACGTAATTCACACCCTCGTACTCCACTCCGTGGCCTGAGTAGTAGAACAGGGCCACTTGAGTTCCGGGCTTTTTGGCCCGATTGGCAAATTCGTCCACGGCCTTCTGTATGTCGTCCCGGCTGGCATCGTAGAGCCTGCTCTCCGAAAACCCAAGGTTTTCAAGGGTGGCGGCTATGTCGCTGGCATCGTTGACGGGATTACTCAACTGCGATGTATGCTCGTAGGCCGCATTGCCCACGACTAGGGCGATGCGCTCTTGTGCATAAGCTACAACGCTCAACAAAACTAAACTCATCAAAAGGGCGGTTTTATGCATTTCTCAACCTCTGTATTTAGGCCTTTATTATTATGAGGGGATGATGGGCTTGTCAAGTATTCGTGCAGTCGTTCTGTATGAGGCTTTCTGCTTGCTGTCAGAGGTTCATTTCGTTCCTCAAGGAGGCTGTTTTATCGGATTTTCGTGTGTGTTAAAAGGCTTTCACGTTTTCACTGGCCACTTCTAGGTGCGTTCCCTTGGGGCTGTGTCAGAATCCAGGGGTGGGTCAGAATGATGGATTTGGTTTGCAGGCAAGGCGGCGAAAAGTTCTGAAAGCGGAGTGTACATGTTGTACATGAGCATTTCAGGTTTTTTCGCCAACGCCGCATGCGGGCCAAAGGCGCATTCTAATACACCCCCAAACCCAAAAAACCTGATATAATTCCTTTATGCCATCCTCGCCAAGCCCAAGACCAATCAAAATCACCATGGATCATTTCTTTAAATCCCGCTTCATGAGCGTACTCGGCAGTGCTGGCGACTGCACCGTGGAGGCAGAACATCAGCTTCTCGATCACCCAAAAAGGCTGGACCTCGTTATCGAAGGGAAGAGTTCTTTATTCCGCAATTTCAAGGTGTTAAATTACTTCAAAACCTACAATCTGATAAGCTACAAGTCCTTCCGTGACAACCCACGCCGGAAGGACTTCCTTGACCTCATCATCTATTATCCCCTCTACCTGCTGGAAAACCCCTATGCCGATTTCGACAGCACAACCATCACCATGATATGTTCCGTAACACCAAAAAAGTATCTCGCCCAGCACAGTAAAACCGTCAGAGAAGTAGTTCCCGGCCATTACATAGAGGACCACGGGTCCTATGAGACACACATTATCAACATCGAGAAAGCGTCCCTGGAAGGTGCTGATGGCGTACTGCTATCTGCATTCTGTCGCGACCCCGACCGGATTGTTAAAGCGAACGAAATCCCGGGCATGAATATCTCGGAGGTACTTCTTGACAAATTAATCGCCGGATATAAAATGAGAATGAGCTTATTTGAAAACGAGGAGGTAGACGATATGGGAGCAGTAGCCGATGTAACAAAGCTGGTCATGCCATACATTGAACAGGCCCGACAAGAAGGCATGCAGGCAGGTATGCAGAAAGGCATACAGAAAGGCATACAGAAAGGCAGACAAGAAGGCATGCAGAAAGGCATGCAGAAAGGCATGAGCCAAGTCGCCAAAGGATTGAAGCAATCGGGTATCTCCACGGAAATAATCAGCCGGAATACGGGCTTAACCCCAGAAGAGATAGATAAACTGTAGAGGGCATTGCATCAGCTACCAAAACCATAATGATCACACTGACGGTGTTATTCGTCCCCTTCCCAGCCTGTACGCGTAGCTGACTTATATGAATTCGCGCTCAAAGAGATGACTGATATCAATTATCCTCTCAGGGTTTAGGTGGGATTTTCACCGACTGGATTTAGGTCAGGCCAGGCACACGTCAATTATCCGTTGCGGGTTGAACCGGTTTTCAACGCATTTATACAGAAGGTGGGGACATGTTGAGGGTGGGGACATAGCCCCACCCCTACGTGTTGCGGGTTGAATTGTTTTTCAATGCGGTTATTATCCATTATCCATGCCAGCCCCCCCTGTACCGTTTCATTTGCCCCTGCCCCCTTCGGGGCTATGTCAGAACCCAGGGGACCTGGACCTTGCCGATATCACTGGTCTGGTCAAGGATTTAAGCCAGAAGGACATCTATGAAGCGTTGGACTGGCTTCTCCTGCGTCAAAATGCTACCTCAAAAGAAACTCGCCAACCGTCATCTTAAAGAAGGCTCCTTTGTTCTTTATGACCTCACTTCCCTCTGGTATGAAGAAAAGCATTGCCCATTAGCCAAACGAGGATATTCACGGGATGGTAAGCGGGGCAAGCTCCAGATTGAGCTGGGTCTGCTTTGCGACATCGACTGTCGACCGATTGCCGTGGAGATCTTTGGTGGAAGACGCGTGAACTTGCCGGTTGCAAAGCGAAACACAATCTGTTTGTAAAGATACCTCCCCACTGACGTGACAAGAAGAATATGCTTAAAGAGTTTTGTTTTTCAGACTGGGTATACCTCTTCACTTGATTCCTCTCAGAGCACGATTTGAAAAGAATCGTGCCCTGCTGTATACTGGGATTTATCAGTGAAGATGGGAAATCCAAAATGTGACTATTTCAGGACTGCCTTACAGAAAGTTAAGAATACTTATCTTCAGCAATTCGTTGTCGCCAGTGAAGACTTCTCAGACTTTTGCAGTACCTTAAGGCTCGCTCTTGACGAGTATTTTAAAACGTCTCCTGCTGCTGACACTTATCGCAAGGGTGTCGAATGCGACAGAGACCTCTTTATGAAACTCTCCTGGCAGGATTATGCCGCAATAACCATCACACATCTCTTGGATCACGAGGGGCAGATTTTTTATGATCCAAACACAAATAGCGATACTGCCTCTGAGCCGTTGCGGACCTATTGGCGTGCTCAAAAAGGGTATTGTGAAATCTCTGTAGATCTCCGTCTGGAGATTGAATTCTTAGCACTTCACTTTGATGGTGAAGAGGTTCCGAGAAGGGATTATGATGCCCTCCTCAACTGGATGGATGTGCACCCCTCAGGGCTCAATGCAACAGTTGAGGCCAAATGTCATGAAAATCGTGAACGGATAATCTCTCTTATTATTGATGAGATAGATGAAAAGGGCGGTGGCAAAGGTCGCTTCTTCTTTGATACCGGTCTCTCTCGGGAGGAGAAGACTGCACTGGTACACAGCTGGTGGGAAGAGAGCTCTTTTCACCTTGATTTTGCTATTCGGTCTACGGACCGTCTCAATCAAATGCTTGGAAACTCGCTTGATACAGAGACCCTCGAAATTATGACTGCTGCTGAAGAAAAAGGGGTGCCGGTTTTTGTCAATCCCTACTACCTTTCTCTTCTTGATGTCACTCACGAAGAGGGGCGAATCAAAGCGGATGAAGCAATTCGTATGTACATCTTTTACAGCCGTTCACTCATTGATGAGTTCGGAAGTATTTCCGCCTGGGAAAAAGAGGACGAGGTGGTGATTGGCGAGCCCAATGCTGCTGGTTGGTTGCTCCCTTCTCACAGTTTACACAGGCGTTACCCCGAAGTTGCCATCTTGATACCCGATACGACCGGTCGTGCCTGTGGTGGGCTCTGTTCATCTTGTCAGCGCATGTATGGTTTTCAGAGTGGTAATTTCAACTTTGATCTCTCACAGCTTGAGCCGCAAAAGAACTGGCCGGAAAAGCTTGAAGTCCTTCTCTCTTATTACGAAAACGACACACAGCTTCGCGATGTATTGATTACCGGTGGCGACGCTCTTATGAGTAGTAATGAGTCACTTCGTTATATTCTTGATAGAACTCTCGCAATGATTGAGCGCAAGCGCATTGCCAATCAGAAACGTGAAAAGAAGTATGCAGAGATAACCCGCATTCGCCTTGGAACTCGACTTCCAGTCTATCTTCCTCAGCGAATGGATGAAGAACTCGTTGACATTCTTGCTGTTTTTCACGATAAAGCGAGAAAACTCGGCGTCGAACAATTGGTCATTCAGACCCACTTTGAGACAGCAATGGAGGTGACTCCGGAAGCTAAGGCTGCCATTGGTATGCTTCTCTCCGCTGGATGGTATGTGACAAATCAGCTGGTGTTCACATCTGCTACTTCACTACGTGGACATACGGCAAAACTGCGTAAAGTTCTCAACGATGTTGGCGTGCTTCCCTACTATAGCTTTTCGGTGAAGGGATATAAAGAGAATCGCAACAACTTTGCGACCAATGCCCGCATCGTTCAGGAAATGTTTGAGGAGAAGTCCTTTGGCTTTGTCCACGACGGGCTTTGGGAGCAGATGGTAGCCTTTACCGATGACCCATCTGAAATGATAAACAATGTGGATGCCATTAGAAAAGCGGAGAATATCCCCTTTCTTGCCACTGACCGTTCCGTTATCAATATTCCCGGAGTCGGAAAGAGTCTGACCTACAGAACAGTCGGTTTTACCCCTGATGGTCGGCGTATTCTAGAGTTTACCCACGATACTAATCGAAATCACAGTCCCATTATTGAAGACTACGATAGAGAGATAATTATAGAATCAAAGAGTATCACCCAGTACTTGAGAGAGGTAGAAGAGTTAGGTGGGAATCCTGATGAATATCAATCAATTTATGGGTATACCCTCTGTGAAACAGAAGCACTCATGCCAATCTATCGATACCACGATTACCCTTTTGAAGTTACAAAAGAGATAAGTAATTTCAAAATGCCCCGAAGATAATTCGGGGGGAGGCCTGTCCTCACTATTGATTATGATGCCCGGAATCCGATTGCGCTCCGTGAGTGTCAGCAGTGTCTGTTCCTGCCTTTGCCTCCACCGATACTATTATTCCCCAGTTCCCGAAGTCCTTCCGAGAGTAAGTTATCAAGTGAAGGGCCCCCGTCCCCCCTACAAGACTCATCCCCTCTCCTATACCGCCATTGTAGCCCCCAAGAATCCTCCTGGGGGAGTTGTTAATCCACGGTGCTATCCATTCTGCAGGCTTCCTGGTCAGCATCCACAAATCCAAACCTTTGCGAATAAATCGCCCAATGATGGCATGAGTATTTTCCTTTTCATCAAATACCCTTGTTTAAGTATTGACGGAATTCCCTAAAGCCTGTAGATTTTTCCTCGTCTTCTAGGAGTCTGTCGGACTTTAAGGCTTCGAGGCAATTTTTGATGATTTTTTCCCGCTTCTGCGTTGCGGGAATTCTCATTTTGCCTGCTAAACTCCGTTTCCAATGTCCGAAGTCCGACAGACTCATAGGGGCCTGTAGCTCAGTCGGTTAGAGCGCACGCCTGATAAGCGTGAGGTCACAAGTTCAACTCTTGTCAGGCCCAAATTTTTTGAGATGCCCAAGCATTCATTTGCTAGCGGATATCACTCCAGCGGCTATGAGTTCATCAATCTTATCCGAAGTGTAGTGCAATAACTCTTGGAGTATGGGTCGTGTGTGTTGACCCAGATTGGGAGCCGGTTCTGTGGGAATCCGCGGGGCGGCCGAGAGATGGATTGGTGTACGGGCAAACGAGCTGGGGCCCACCTCGGGGTCGTCAATATCAACCAGCATCTCCCGGCGGCGGAAGTGTTGGTCATCAAAAACATCCTTAGCCGAGTAGACGGGGCCAGTCGGCACCCCTGCCTCATTGAGTGCGGTGACGGCTTCACTGCGGGTCTTATCGGCCATCCAGTCTTCGATAATAGCTTGGAGGAATTCGGCGTTTTTACCCCGAATCACCCCATCGGCACTTCTTGGGTCATCCACTAAATCGGGACGCTGGATAGTATTGGCTAAACGCTTCCAGATAATGTTATCCGGCACATTGAGGGCGATGTATCCATCCTTGCACTTGAACGCTCCGCGCGGCCATACATGCTTAAGGCTCCCCCTTTTGGGCTCCTCTCCCGTGAGGGAATACAGTGTGACCATGCGCTCATTGAGGGCCAGCATATTATCGACCATGGCACTGTCAACCATTTGACCTAATCCCGTGCGTTCACGCATGAAAAGGGCCTGCATGATGCCGTATGCGGTTGCCAGACCGGAATGGACATCGGCCATGCCATACAGCGTGTAGGTTGGTGGCTTGTCGGCAAATCCAACCAGATCCATGATGCCGGTCATAGCTTCAGCTACGATGTCAAAGGCGGGACGGTTGCTATACTCGCTTTCAAATCCGGGTAGCCGTCCGAAGCCGGAGATGGTCGCATAGATTATCCGCGGGTTGATTTTTTTCATGCTGTCATAGTTCAGCCCGAGCTTATCCATCGAGCCGGGGCGCAAGTTTTCCACCACCACATCAGACACCGCCACCAACTCCTTCAAGGTCTCCCGGCCAGCCTCGGATTGCAAGTTCAGGGCAAGGCTCTTCTTATTGCGATTGTAGGATAGATAACCCCCGGCTTTTTTCACGCCGTCCTTTTCGACAAAGGGCGGAATCAACCTTCGGGGATCGCCGCTCCCAGGCCGCTCAATTTTGATAACCTCGGCACCAGCATCGGCCAAGAGCATGGTGCAATATGGGCCGCTCATGTATTGCTCCAGACCGATTACTCGTATGCCGGAAAGTGGGCGGTTTTCTGTGCTGTTTGACATTCGTTCTCCTTTCGATTCGAGTATACTCAATAAGCCGATAGACTGATACCACTTGCGATGGCTCTTCTCGGTTCGTCGGCTAATTCATTTCAACCAGAGTTGAGACACCCATGCCTACGCCAACACATAGGGTGGCTAAGCCATAGAATGGCTTTCCAGCATCCGGTGCCCTTCGCTTCATCTCATGGAGTAAGGTAACAAGGATGCGGGCACCAGAACAACCAGTGGGATGGCCTAAGGCAATAGCCCCACCGTTAACATTGGTGATCTCGTGGTTCAGCCCTAGTTGTTTCATTACGCCAATTGTCTGAGCGGCAAATGCCTCGTTCAATTCCACTAGACCAATGTCGTCTAAGGTAAGGCTGAGACGCTTCAGTAACTTGTTCGTCGCCGGAATCGGACCATAGCCCATCACTCCTGGATTAACGCCAGCCGAGGCCGCCCCCACCCATCGTGCCATTGGCCTCATGCCTAACGCGTCCGCTTTTTCCCGGCTCATCATCAGAACGGCGGCCGCTCCATCGTTTATCCCACTGGAATTCCCCGCTGTGACTGTGCCGTCTTTCCTGAAAGCTGGCCGTAGCCGCGACAGTTTTTCTAAGCTGGTATCAAGGATGCGGACACCATTTTCCTCACGGTAGCGTGGATGCTCATCAATAGCGAAAAGACGGGAATCTTTCCGCCCATGAGGAACCGTAACCGGTACGATTTCATCATCGAACCTTCCGTTGTTAATAGCCTGAACGGCTCTGCTCTGGCTTTCTAGGGCGAAGGCATCTTGTTCCTCACGGCTGATATTCATCTCCATCGCGATGTTTTCGGCGGTCTCCCCGAGGCTCACTATTGGGTACTTTGCTTCCATTTGGGGGTTGTTATATCGCCAACCAACGGTTGTATCCCAGAGCTTCGGAGGAGTCACCGAGGGTATTTTTGAGGGTTTCGCCATGCTCCATGGCGCACGGCTCATTGATTCGATACCACTCCCGATACAAATGTCTGCCTCCCCGGCAATGATGGTTCTCGCAGCCAAATTGACCGCCGAAAGTGCTGAGGCGCAGTTGCGATTGACTGTGATGCCAGGAACTTCCACTGGAAATCCGGCCAATAATGCCGCCTGGCGGGCCACATCCCGATTGTCTTCACCGGCCTGGTTTCCACAACCGGCGTAGACTTCATCAATCATCGCCGGGTTCAGCCCTGATCGCCGAATGAGTGCTTCAAAGGTATGAGCGAGCAAGTCGTCGGGGCGGATGGTTGATAACGATCCTCCAAATTTACCTATTGGTGTCCTGACTGCATCGATGATAACAACTTCTTTCATAATACTATCCTCTTGTTAAACTTGTCTAAAAGTGTTTTCGGTAACTATAATACAATGTTTCTCAATTATCCTGAGTACACTATGATATTATAAATGAAAATTCAAGTATTGACATTGTGCGGTTCTACGCTATGTTTTGAATATTTGATTCGGTCTTGCCTGATAGAAAAGACTGTGCTCGGCGGTGCCTCAGGTGAGATATGAGGAAACGGAGTGATAACTTGTTGGCTGGAGGTAGGCGGCTTCGGATGATTCGTTCCATGGTTAACCTGCTCACGGTATTTGTCATGTTCGTTGGATGCGCCAACGGGCAATCCGGCGGTTCGTTTCATTTGATCTTGGGACCAGCAGATCGAGGAACCGGGTTTCGGCCAACGCTTGAGGATGCTACCCCGTGGGGTGACTCTTGGGGGGCATCGGTTCTGCGTGGTGATGACGGGCTATACCACATGTGGGTTTCAGTCATTGCCAACAATGCCGATATGGAATACTGGCCTGTTAACTCATACGTCATTCACGCCACTTCCACAAAGCCTCAAGGGCCATACGAATATGTGGCCGACGCCTTTCCCGTATTTGCCCACGCAGTTGACGTCAAGCGTGGCCCCGGAGGGAAATGGATCGCGTTTCTTACTGCAGGAGTGGTCGACGGTAAGCTCGGTCCGTCGCTATGGGCCGGCCATTGAGTTCAATGAAGATGGACAACCAACGAGAGATGTCAATCTGGAAGCCTCAAACGAGGCGACCGTTCTTGTCACCGCCGACTCGCCTTACGGACCCTGGTCAGACCCTATCGTGATCCTTGAACCACGAAAATTTCTCGACGGGATCGACGCCAACTTTTCGGCGGTAGTCCACGAAGACGGATCGTTGGTTGGTCTCTGGCGAACGTGGCCCAAAGGTTCCCAGGTCCACTGGGTAAGAGTCGCCAACTACCTTGATCCCAAAACCTACGAATGGCAGGAACAAGAAACACCCTTGTTCAAAACACCTTATGACGGGCACACACCAGACGGCATTGAGGACATGTTCGTATGGTACGACCAAGGGGAGGGAATATACCACGCTCTTCTCCACGACATGGTCGTCCCTGAGGGCAAGCAATTTCATGATGCTCTAGGCCACGCGTATTCAATTGATGGGAAGAACTGGGTGTACACTGGCGAGGTGTACACTGGTGAGGCTACGAGCACGGTTGTCAGGTATACCGATGGGACAACAACCCGGTCCTCTCGAGCTCGGCCCCATCTGCTAATCGTGGATGGTCAGATCACACACCTCATTTCCGCTGAACAAGAACCCGAAGACGGACGGAACTTCACGTTGATCGAACCCGTATTGCGTATTAAGTTCAGGAGAAACAGCGAACAAGAGAATGCACTCGACGATGAATAGCGCGCCGCTACGCTCTGTGCCATTCATCGCGAGTGATTTATGGCGTTATGTTGCACGAGAACAATATTAAATGATCAATCTTCCAGATTTCAGACTTGAAACACATTTTTCCAGGTGGGAATTCAAAGCCCGATACCACATGACGGCATCGGATGCCGAAAGCGTTTCTCTGCGCGAGCTGCTAGCAATGGCTAGCCCTGAAGAGCGAGAGCAATTCGAAGAGATGTCGCTTTGCTACACAGAAACATTCGGGGCGCCGGACCTTCTCGAAACTATTTCCTCTACCTACAACAATCGCAAAACGTCGGAGATCCTATGCTTTGCCGGTGCCAGCGAAGGAATATTCGCTGCAAATATGGTGATACTGGACAAAGACAGCCACGCGATTGTTGTAACTCCAAATTACCAATCCCATGAAACTTTGCCGGTGGCAATCTGCGAAGCCACGGGGGTTCCATTAGAACCCGATGATGGATGGTCACTCGACATCGACAGAGTAGCAGACGCGATCAGGCCGAACACGAGGCTGGTGACAATAAATTTCCCACATAACCCAACCGGTGTAATTCTGCCTCTCGATCGTTACCACGCCCTGATCGAACTGTGCCGCAAGAACGGCATTTATATTCTTCATGACGAGATATTCAATGGACTCGGCCCAACAGGCACACAGCATTTACCCTATGTGGCTGATTTATACGAGCGGGGCTTGTCACTCAATGTGATGTCAAAGTCATTTGGATTACCCGGCCTGCGTATAGGCTGGATTGCGTGTGCTGATAGCGAGATCATCTCTAGAATGGAACGCTTAAAACATTACCTGTCTATCAGTAACTCTGGTCCTAGTGAGCAACTGGCAAAGATTGGCCTACGTAACCGTGACAAATTGCTTGCACGCAATTGCGCAATCGTCGATGAAAATCTGCCAAAGTGGGAGGCATTCTTCGAGCGGCATCGGGAGTTGTTCGATTGGTATCGACCGGATGGATCCTGCACGGCATTTCCCAGGTACAAAGGATCTGATGGCGTTGAAGAGTTTACCCGCGCACTGGTAGAAGAAAGTGGTGTGTTATTGCTACCAAGCACTATTTACAGATCGGAACTCGGGGAAACTCCAAAAGACCGTTTCAGACTCGGATTTGGTCGCAAAGGCTTGGACGAGGGTTTATCGGTTATGGAAGCGCATGTCTCCGCCAAATATTATTAAGAACACCAAGTGCAACCTAACAAACGCATGCAGTCGGATCGACAATCCGCTACGCGCTTTGTCGACCGTTGATGCGAAGCGTTAGCTTCAGAGAAACGCATTGCCATACACATTACACCCTGTTATGATGTGTATAGATTGGAGGTGGCCGGATGAGCAGAACGAACGTGGTATTGGATGATGCGTTGGTAGAGGAATGCCAGAAACTGACAGGCATAAGTACTCGAAGAGCACTCATTGATTACGCATTGCGCGAAATCCGGCGTCATCGATGCCAAAGACGCTTACTCGAACTGAAGGGCTCGGTGAAGTGGGAAGGCGACTTGGGCTCATGGCGCGAGCCCCGCGCCTGATGGTGCTCGTCGACACAACCGTCTGGATAGACTTCTTCGCTGACCGACCACAGCCACACGTCACGGCCCTTGGGAAACTGATCGAAGAGGACGACGACCTGTGTGTATGTGGTGTCATTCTTGCAGAAGTTCTTCAAGGTATTCGCTCCGATGCACAGTACCGCAGGACGAAGAAGTATTTCGAATCGCTCATCCTCATGCCGATGCGACGAGCGACTTACGAGAAGTCAGCCACACTCTATCGGTCTCTACGGAAGAAGGGCATCACAATTCGCAAGCCCATCGACTGCATGATCGCATCGGTGGCCATTGAACACGCCCTACCCTTACTGCACAATGATCACGACTTCGACCAGATTGCCAAGCACTCGAAGCTGAAGACCGTGAAATTGAAGAAGCCCACAAGATGAATGCACGCGACAGCCGCTTCGCGCCGCCTGTGCAGCGTGATTCACGGCGTTCGATGGAGAAGATGAAAAGACTGATTCAAGTAATTGTCATTGTCATAGTGGTTGTCGCGTGGCTGGCAATCGAGTAGGAGGCACCCAGTGCTACTCGGGTGCCGTCCTCTCACAGAACCTGAGCGTACGGGGCCGTACACGGCTCCTCATGTAAGTCGTATTCAAAGAATTTCTGGATTTCCTGCTCAAGGTTGGCTTTGTAGTCTTTTATGGTGGTTCCGTCGATGCCTGCCGAACCACCATTATCAATTATCAATTATCCTTTCAGGGTTTTGGTGGGACTTTCACCCTCTGGATTTTGGCCATTCCAGGCACACCTCCACAGGTGAGCACCACGTTAGGCTTTCTGAAAAAACGAATAGAAAAATATGAATAGCAAGAAAGCGGAAAGGCTGTCCTTGCCACGAAGGAAGCGTTGCGCAAATAGGTTGGATGTGGTAACCTTGGGTTTTAGAATGGCGCAAGTTTTTAGCTTGATTGAGATTTGTAGAGGGGATACGGCAATTTTTGATGATGAAAAATCGTCCGTACTCGAAGATTGGGGAAGGCCTAACAAGGCACTGCACCTGACCACCATCCGCTTTGCGGTTGCTGTCAGGTGAGTTTGGGCGTTAGGTCAGAAGACAATTAGCCATGGTCATTGAAAACATAATCAACTCTATTCGGAATAGTCGCGTGAGAATAACCGACCATGCCCATGAAGAAGCATTTGACGATAACCTTACGAGGAAATATACTCATCGGTAGTTCAAGGTGAAGTTATTGAGGACTATACGAATGATAAACCGTATCCAAGTTGCTTGATTTTGGGCAGGAATTTCTCAAACGAGCCAATCCATAGCGTTTGGGCCTATAATCCAGAAAATTTATGGGCAGTTTTAATCACAGTCTCCCGGCCAGATCCTGAACGGTGGACTGATTGGAAAGTAAGGGTGAAAAAATGAAACCATTTGAAAAATGTCCTGTTTGTGGTGGTGAATTAGAAAACAAACAGGTAGAAAAACTACTTAGAGGCGGAGGAAATACGGTTTCTATGAAAGTTCCCGCCGAGATATGCCTTCATTGTGGAGAGAGACTCTATGCTGAAGATGTCGTCAAATCTTTTGAAAAAATTCGAGGCAAGCTACACAAGCAGGAATTCAGCCACTTTAGAACTCTGGGGCAGTCTTTTACAGTTGAAGAAAATTGGCCTAACAAAAAAATCCAGCCGACCTCCTACGTCGGCGGCTGATTGTAAGCGTTAGGTAGCCAAGCTTATAATTAAATAGAATGAGGGAAAGAACATGAAATTACAAAAGAAACTGCTTATTATCCTGATGACACTCAGTGGAATTTATGCTTATGCCGCTGGAGCAAATGAAGGTGGTGGCTCAAATAGAGGTACATATTTATCTCGTAGTGGTTACATAATCCATCCTGATGATATAATTATTGAAAATTATCTCTCTCAATATGATTATGAATATCCAGTTCCTGACAAAGGTGAAGTTTCAGTAATAACTGAATCTGGGATAAAAGATGAAACAGGCTATATTCTTATTGGCTTAAAAGGTGTAAAAACATCTTTTTCTGAGCTTCCGCCATTGAACATCACATTTTGTATAGATCGGAGTGGATCTATGTCAGATATGATGCCTTGGGTAAAAAATAGTTTCTACATCTTCATTGATAAGGTAAGAAACGGAGATATCATCTCTCTTGTTGATATGAATTCGGAGGCACAAACATTACTCCCTCCAATTAAAATAGAAAGTGAAGATGATAGAACACGTTTTAAGCGTTTAGTAGATCAAATAGTAGCAAGTGGTGGAACAGATGTATATGCGGGATTACAACAAAGTTATTTAGAGGTTAGTAAGAACTATTCTAATGAATATGTTAACAGGGTAGTAATATTAACTGACGGAATGCATAATTTCGGTGAAAAGATTAATTCTGATATTCTAACCATGGCAGAACAGTATAAAGAAGAAGGTATAGGCGTTTCTTCAATTTTGTTAGGTCTTAACGCTTCGACAGGTCTAATGGTAAATGTTGCATATACAGGAGGAGGTAGCTCTCGATTTATCTCTGACTATGATGAAATGGTTAAAATATTTGAAACGGAATTGGACCGACTATTAGTCCCCGCCGCAACGAGTATTGATTTATCATTCGAATTCAACAAAGAGTTTAAGTTGCTAGAAACATGGGGGTATGATTATGTTATTGATGATACTAGCATAAAATATTCTATCCCAACCCTTCATAATGGCGACTATGAAACAATACTAATTGAATTTGAAGCAGCGGAAATTCAAGAAGAAAATTATGGTAAATTAGTAATTAACTATTTGGATGTCTATAGACAACTAGTTCCTTCACAAGAATATAATATACGAAATACTGGGGAAACAGTCATGAATGAAAACTGGACTGTAAATTCTCGTCTTTTAAGAACAGAAGGACTTATTTATTATTGTCGTGGTCTAATAGAAATCGCAAAGACAGCGGAAAAAATAGGATCATTACTAATTGAGTTAAACGATGACAGAACGCAGCTACCACAACGAGAAAATGTTGTGCAACAAATAAAATTAGAAATTTCAGAAAATCAAAATACGATTTCAGAACTTGAAGAATACTTAAAAAGGATTAACATGGCTACTGGAATTGTTTTTTACGAAAAGGAATTGGAAATTCTCGATACTTATAGAAATATATTCAATAATATTATTGAGGAATAAATTAAGAATAATGCTTTTAGTAATTAGTTAGTTGTTTGAAGGCAACATAACAAACGGCTGGACCAGATTCGCCTAGCGGCTCACAGGTCAACCGGGCGTCAGGCAACACTAAAAGTGCTTACAAATAAAAGAGAAACAGGAAGGCAAGGAAGGTTGAAATGACTAAATGGGAATACTGTGCTTAAAAAAATCCTGATCACCATCCGGAATTAGTTTGTTATTGCGAGAATAAAGTAGTTGTAGAGACTTTAGGCAAAGAGAGTAATGATGTTGGTCAGTGCATTGCTAAACTTGGTGAAGAAGGGTGGAAAATGTCAGGATGTGCAAATTTGACTGAACATACCCATGTGATTTATTTTAAAAAGCAAAAGTAACAATACGAACGTTGAGGGCGGAACATGCCGATAATAAGTAATTTTTTGGGAATTATTATTACCATGCATTGGGATGATCATTCGCCTCCGAATTTCCATGCAAAATATAGTGAATATGAGATTAGCGTAGATATTTACACAGGTATAGTTGCGGGAAAGTTTCCCAAGAGAGCTTTATGTCATGTACTAGAATAGTATAAATTGCATAAAGACAAGTTAATCAAAAATTGGGAGTTGTGTGAAAAGAAAGAAGCACTTAACCCGATTGAACCATTGGAGTAATTGATCATGTTTTTAAATATAACTAATGCTAACTATATAGAAGATTATAAAATCTCAGTAACTTTTAATGATGGCAGAAGTGGAATCGCTGATATGCGTGATGCCCTTAATGGATCAGTATTTAAGGATTTAAGAAAACTGTCAGTCTTTGCACAATTAAGATTGGACCCTTTATTAGCAACCATTGTTTGGCCAAATGGTGCTGACTTTGCTCCAGAATTTATATATTTTAAAGCATTTCAGGATTCACCTGAATTACAAGAAAAATTTAAAGAATGGGGATATATTGCCTAACCAATCATTCCAGCGGACGGCGAGTACGCCGCCGCTGAATTCAGCGTTATGTGTGTGTAGGCAGTCATGATTGAAATTGATTGAGTAGGTGTCATTATTTCAGGTGAAGATAAAGGTTGCCAAGTCAAACTTGGTAAATCTACTGATAATAAAGGTGGATACTATATTTTCATGTGCGATAATTTTTCTAATTTTCAGAATAATATTGGTGACCATTACGTAGATTCATATGAAGACTTGCTAGAAGAAATCGAAGAGTTGAATTGGAATGTAGAAAGGATTTGGAAACCGAAAAATTTAGTGATGAGCGCAGGGAACAGCAATTTGAATTGCTCAAGGAGGCACAACGGCGGGCATTGAACCTACAATACTGGCACGATTTTATGAATTGCATCCGCCAAGCTGGTTTTCGTAGTGGCAAGATGATCAGTTCGCAAAACAACCTGCTGTTTTCTTACATGCTTTACCTAATTGGCCGTACCGAGTATAAAGTGCCCGAGTTCGCCCTTCGGCGTGTGATTGCCCGCTGGTTTTTTATGTCGGCGGTCACTGGTCGCTTTACCGGTTCTCCAGAATCAGCAATGGAATTCGATTTGGCTCGGTTGCGGGATGTTGATACCGTAAGGGTTACCTGTAAAGTAGTTTGTCCGTTTTTTTCAAGTTTTTTTATTGACATTGTGCGTTCCTAATGCTAGTCTAAAATTTGAGTCGGCGGTGCCTGATAGAAGTGATTGTACTCGGCGGCACCTCAAATGAGATATGAAGAAACAGACTAATAACTTGTTATGCCCATAAAAAACAAGGAGAAAATTAAGTGTTAGAATGCAATAAAGAACATCGATATTGGGATGAATTTAATTCATTACCGCATGATCAAGGTGGCTTTGGTCGTCATAAATGTGCTGGATGCGCTTATGAAGCAGGTTATAAAGCAGGATTAACCCGAGAAGAAAAAATTGATATGAATCTTGATGCATTGCCAGAAAGTCAAGCTGGTGCAGTTAGACACAAAAGCCCACATGTTGCATTTGCAGAAGGCTATCGTGCTGGTGTCGAGAAATCATACGAGGGAAATTAATGAATCCTAAGCAAGCAAAACCATTCTTAAAATGGGCAGGCGGAAAAACCCAATTGCTAAATGATATTGAGAGCAGATTCCCGTATAAAAAGAATGATGCTTTTTTTTTATTGAACCATTTGTTGGAAGTGGAGCTGTATTGTTTTGGGTTTTAAACAACTTCCCTAATCTAAAATCGGCAACTATCAATGATATAAATGAAGACCTAATAAACTCATATAAAACTATAAAATCAAATGTAACTGATTTAATTTTAATTCTTAAAAAGTATGAAGACGAATATTACTCCTTTTCGGAGCAAATAGAAAAGAAGAAGAAATACTACTATGATAAGAGAGGGCTGTTTAACACACGGGAATCTGAAAAAACAACACAAACAGCCCTATTTATCTTTTTAAACAGAACTTGCTTTAACGGCTTGTATAGGGTTAATAAAGAAAACAAGTTTAATGTTCCTATCGGTAGTTATAGAAAACCGATGATTTGTGATGAAAGTAACCTTTTAGCTGTTTCTAAATTGCTGCAAAAAGTTAATGTTTTGTCTGGGGATTTTGAGCAAACCATTAATCATGCAAATGAAAATACTTTATTTTATTTTGACCCTCCATATAAACCATTATCGGAAACATCAAGTTTTAATTCTTATGCAAAAGACCAATTTAATGATAATGAGCAGATTAGACTAAAAGAGTTTTGTGATAAATTGGACTATCTTAATTGCAAATGGCTTTTAAGTAATTCAGATGTAAAAGGAAAAAACCCAAATGATAATTTTTTTGATGACTTATTTTCTGATTATCAAATAAATAGAGTCATGGCAAAAAGAAGCATAAATGCTAATCCAGACAAAAGAGGACAACTGACAGAGTTGTTGATTTTAAATCAAGGAGCTTGTAATGCAATTTAATAATTTTATGGACCAGTTAAGTTCAACAAATTCCACATTAGATTTCTTTGTGGATTTTGATAAAGTTTCAAATAATATTGATAAAATATCAATAAAATTAAATCAACTTAATTATCTAATAGGGAAAGATGATATTCAAAAGGCAGTAAAACAACTTTATAAAGAAAATAAAAAATGCTTCTCAGTTTTAAAAATACTGATTGCGGTAAGATATAATAGAGAAGTGATAACGCCAGATGGTGAAGTTATGCTTTTAGATAGTTATTTGGAAGATGAAGATAAAATTATCGAATATATTAATGAAACAGGATTAGCTGAAGTATTTAAAAATAAAAGTATTAAGAACTTGGTCGATTATGTTTTTGGCATTGAAGTTGGACTTGATACAAATGCCAGAAAAAATAGAGGTGGCAAAAATATGGAAAAGTTAATCGCCTCAATATTTCATAAACATAAAATATCATTTGAAGCAGAAATTAAAAGCGATACTTTTACTGTGTTAAAAAGTTTGGGGGAAGACATAAAAAGATTTGATTTTGTAATTAAAACAAAGAACAAAACATATCTTATAGAAGTGAATTACTATAATGGTGGTGGTTCAAAATTAAATGAAACAGCTCGTGCTTACACAGATATTGCACCTAAAATAAATCAATATGATGATTTTGAGTTTGTATGGATCACAGATGGACAAGGCTGGCATTCCGCCAAGAACAAGTTGAATGAAGCATTTAACACAATACCTAAACTTTATAACTTAACATCAATAACTGATTTTATAAAAATTCTAAAAGAAGAACTTCAATAATGATTGAATCATATTTTAAATCTCAAGATAAAAACTTTACTCTTTTAAATGGAGATGTTTTTAAAGTGCTACCTAAATTTGAATTTGAGTTTGACATGATTTTTGCCGATCCTCCATATTTTTTATCAAACGGTGGATTAACTATTCAAAATGGAAAAATTACAAGTGTTAATAAAGGGAAGTGGGATAAGTCTTATGGTTTTGACGAAGTAAATACATTCAATAAGAAATGGCTATTTTTAATTAGAGACAAGATGAAATCTAATGCAACTATTTGGATTAGTGGAACATCTCATAATATTTTTAGTATCGGTCAAGTTTTATTAGAATTAGGTTATAAAATCCTGAATATAATTACATGGGAAAAAACCAATCCACCGCCAAATTTTTCTTGTCGTTATTTCACACACTCTACAGAACAGGTTATCTGGGCGAGAAAAGAAGAAAAAATTCCCCACTATTTCAATTATGAGCTAATGAAGCAATTAAACGACAATAAGCAAATGAAAGATGTTTGGAAGTTACCTGCAATAGCAAGATGGGAAAAATCCTGCGGAAAACACCCAACACAAAAACCTTTATCATTGCTCGCAAGATTAATTTTAGCATCAACAGAAAAGGGAGCTTGGATATTAGATCCATTTACAGGTAGTAGCACAACAGGTATCGCATCAAATTTACTTGAAAGAAGGTTTTTAGGAATTGATAAAGAGCTTGAGTACTTAGAAATAAGCAAAGCAAGAAAAGAAGAAATTGAAAATAGAGATATTGCTCAAACCTATAAGTCAAAAATTAAAGGCTTTCATGATGAAAATGAACTCGAACAATTTTTGATAAAAGAACCACAAGCAGAGTATATTATAAATGAAATAAAAGGCATAACAAATCGTTGCACCTGACATTTTTCTGCTACGATCCAAAATGCAGGTGAACTCAAACGTTAGCCCTATGGAGAAATAATGAGCGAAACCGTATTTACAAAAGTCGACTATGACCTTGGCTCGTTGGTCAAATACATTAGTCTTGGCGAGATAGGGTTGCCTGACATCCAGCGGCCATTTGTCTGGAAGAATGCAAAGGTGCGGGATCTATTTGATTCCATGTATAGAGGTTATCCTGTAGGTTATTTGCTTTTCTGGAAAAATGCTTTGGCGGACTCTGCTCGAACCATTGGTGTCGAGAGCAAGCAGAAGCCCCCACGGCTTGTAATCGTGGACGGACAGCAACGGCTGACCTCTCTCTATGCCGTTGTTAAACACATTCCGGTGTTACGAGAGAATTTCGAGAGCGAACAGATCCATATTTCCTTTAATCCACTAGAAGAACGATTTGAGGTGGCGGATGCTGCCATTCGGCGGGATAAAGCTTTTATTCCCAATATATCTATTCTCTGGGAAGATAATACTCGGGTAACGCAAATTATTCGGGAATATATTGATGGATTAAAAGGTACGAGAGACATAACAGACGCTGAAGAAGGGAAGATAGAGGACTCTATTGAAAAACTAAAAGGGATGACGACTTTCCCATTTACAGCCTTGGAATTGGCATCTGATATTGACGAGGAAGCCGTATCAGATGTGTTCGTACGCATCAACAGCAAAGGAACTCCGCTGAATCAAGCCGACTTTATACTAACACTGATGTCGGTGTTTTGGGATGATGGACGTGCAGCACTGGAAGGTTTTTGCCGCGAATCCCGCAAGCCATCAAAAAGCGATGCATCACCGTTTAATCACTTTATCGAACCGTCTCCAGATCAGTTGTTGAGAGTTGGTGTCGGCGTAGCATTCAAACGTGCCAGGCTAAAATATGTTTACTCGATTTTGCGTGGCAAGGATTTGGAAACCGAAAAGTTTAGTGATGAGCGCAGGGAACAGCAATTTGAATTGCTCAAGGATGCACAACGGCGGGCATTGAACCTACAATACTGGCACGATTTTATGAATTGCATCCGCCAAGCCGGTTTTCGTAGTGGCAAGATGATCAGTTCGCAAAACAACCTGCTGTTTTCCTACATTCTTTACCTAATTGGCCGTACCGAATATAAAGTGCCCGAGTTCGCCCTTCGGCGTGTGATTGCCCGCTGGTTTTTTATGTCGGCGGTCACAGGTCGCTTTACCGGCTCTCCAGAATCAGCAATGGAATTCGATTTGGCTCGGTTGCGGGATATTGATACCGTAGAAGGTTTTATTAAGACACTGACCCAAATCTGTGATATTACACTCAACAATGATTATTGGGCCGTGTCGCTGCCCAATGACTTGGCTACATCTTCTCCGCGAAGCCCATCTTTATTCGCGTATCATGCAGCACTGGTGCTTTTGGATGCACGAGCACTTTTCTCCAAAATCAAGGTCGCAGATTTGCTCGATCCATCAATGCACGCAAACCGAGCCGCTGTGGAACGGCACCATCTTTTTCCAAAAAACTTCCTGAGTAAGCAAAGTATTACTGGCATCCGAGATACCAATCAGATCGCCAACTACGCATTGGTGGAGTGGGGCGACAATGCAGATATCTCCGATCAAGCACCTGCAGATTATTTGCCTAGCATGAAGGCACGGTTCAGCCAGACGGAACTTGAGCGGATGTATCGGTGGCACGCTCTACCGTCAAACTGGGAGCACCTTAATTATAAAAATTTTCTGGAAAAACGGCGCGAGCTAATGGCACAAATAATCGCGGAAGGCTATGCTACCCTTATCGCTGAGAATTTCCAGGAAGAAATGGAAGCGATGGAGTTTGATCTTTCAAAGTTGGTTTTGAGCGGTGAATCAGAAGCGGTTGAGTTTAAATCTACCCTGCGCACCAATCTTCACACAGGCGACAAAGACCCTCGTATGGAGTTGGCGGTACTCAAAACTCTTGCAGGCTTCCTAAACACAAATGGTGGGATGTTGGTCATAGGACTTTCAGACGATGGTACTCCAGTGGGTATCCAAGTAGATGATTTTACCAATGAAGACAAAATGAGTCTGCATCTGGTTAATATTGTCAAATCTCGTATGGGCATCCAAGCCATGACCAGTTTGCATGCTCATTTCGATGACCATGATGACTGCCGGGTTATGGTTACAAAGTGTCGAAAATCTCCAACGCCCATATTTCTCAAGGACGGTGATACGGAACGATTTTATATCCGCACAGGGCCTTCTACCACAGAGCTAAGTGCAAGCCAGACGCAGGAATATATCAAACAGCGGTTTAAGGGCTAACAAATCGTTGCACTGGATTTTTACTCCGCCGCAATCAAGTAGAAGGCACCCAGTACTACACGGGTGCCGTCCTCTCTCAGAACCTGAGCGCAGATGGGCCCCCCCCCCCTCTAAATCGTTTTTGTGCTACATTCTATATTCAAGGAGGCGGGCTAGCTCCTTGCGAGTCGGCTTTTTTCGCTTTTTCCCGTCCTTTTCAGCACTATTCGATCATTCCTGGGTCAAGCTATTTCCCTACTTGACTTGAATGTGGTATTATCTTCATGATCCATGGGGCTTTTACCTCCTGGCCACCTTTTCTGCTGGTGGACGTTTTTCATTATGTCCCATGGGTCTTTTTACCTCCTGCTCACCTTTTCTACGGGTGGGCATTTCATTATACAATTCACCCCTTTTCTTTTGGAGGGGCCATTTAGATTGACTATGTTCGCCTCACCACATAGGATGGGCACAAGATGTCGAGTGCTAGCCTTGCGATGATAGTGAACCCTGTTGCCGGAAAGAGACTTGGCCGCCAGATAGCAGACGAAGCCGTGATCAGGCTGAAGGCATCAGGCATACCCGTCAAGACCTTCTATTCATCTGGTCCCGGTAAAACCTTGAGCATCGCCCAATCCCTTGATCAAAAAGACTGGGCAGGTGTCATTGCTGTCGGCGGGGATGGTACAGTTTCTGAGGTTCTTAACGGCCTACACAGCGGAGAAGATGGAATCACCATTCCCGTAGGGCAGATACCTTCAGGGAGCGGGAATTCCTACCTTCGTGATCTTGATATCCTCAGCATTGATGACGCGGTCAAGGCAATAATTTCCAATTCTCGCCGCCGGGTTGATCTAGGAGTCTTCACCTGTGATGCAGGAAGTTTCAAATTCATCAACCTTCTCGGAGCTGGATTCGTATCGAATGTGGCACGTCGATCCGTCAAATACAAGGTTCTTGGCCCCAAGAGCTACCTCTTTGGCGTTATTGAAGAGGTGCTATTCCTCAAACCCATCTCAATAAAGTTGATGGTCGATGATTATATAATCGAACGAAACGCGCTCTTCGTGGAAATTTGCAATTCCCGATACACCGGCGGCGACATGCTGATGGCCCCCTCGGCCCAGATCGACGATGGGTTTCTCGATGTCATTGTCATGAATGCGGCATCACGCCTACGCGCTCTGAAGTTATTGCCAACGATTTTCTCGGGAGACCATGTGCATGCCCCGGAAATCGAAGTATTTAGAGGAAGGCGTATTAGGCTAGAGTCTGAACATCCCATGGCCCTCACCCCTGACGGCGAGATTTTCGGCCATACGCCACTCGAAGCCAGTGTTGAGAAAAAGGTTCTTAGTTTCTATGGATAGTTCCTGGTTGTCTCAGTGGATAGCGGGGTTGGGACTTTGGCCCTTGATAAGCATTCTTGTCCTCAATCTCGTTTTTCGCCGATATGGAAAGGCCGCGATAAAAAAACGAATGGCATGTCTGTATCAGGCCCTCTCCGTTTTTGCCCTAACCTCTATTGCGGCAGTGATTGCACAGAGGGAACTCGGCGATCTTTATCTCTACATGGGCATCTTAGCCGTTGCTATCTTGTTATATATCTTCAAGGCGAAAACTTTCCCATACAGGCTTACTTGTCTACGCTGCTCGAAAAAATTGGACATTAAGACTATTTACTTCATGGACAATAACTTATGCCCTAATTGCCAAGATATGAAAACTGACGATAGCGCCTGATGGGAATCGAACCCACGTCACGAGCTTGGGAAGCTCGGGTAATAACCATTATACGACAGGCGCAATTTGTTGTGAAGCAATGAATTAATCCGATTTCCAGATCTACGAAAAAGACGAATGCCTAACAAACTGACCATTTTCATTATATGGTAAGGCTTACTATGCGGCCATCTGGGATTACTGTCAAGAGTTGTATGGCCCTTTATAACTTTCCCAAGTGCCCCAAAGGAAGTGGTTTGATGGGTAGAGGCATAACGGGGCCGAATCCATTTTGTTCCACTTCGCCATCCATTTATACATACAGGGCACCTCTAATGAATCCATAATGATTCAATTGATTCCAAATCGTGACAAACTTGGGGACACTTAGAAGCACTTATGGTATCATTGTTAGATGAGTAGACTATGTTGAATTTGCATCTGCTATACTCTGTTCTTGGCCAACGTCCATTAAAGACATACCTGGGAATTCTCTGTGTTTGTGGGTTTGCCATTCTTCTGGACATGGTGTTAATTCTCAAGCTCGCCTTTTTGATCGGACCTTGGATGACTATGTCAATTCTGGCAATACTGACATCCATTGATATTTTCGTGATCTATAAGCTTGTGGAGTTGCGAAATTTGCAACTCATTGAATCGATTCATCAAGGTAAATTCAATGAGACTAGGTTTACCAATTACGTTTCGGCCTTGCTTGCCGGACTGTTTTTTATTCCACCAGGTTTTGTGAATACCATCATAGGTAGCCTATTTCTCATTCCGCCTATTTCTGTATTTATTGGGAGGATGCTTGCCAAAGTCGCCGGAATCAACTGGTTTGAAGCCTATGAACACCTTAGATTTGACTCATTGGCGGATTTAAGAGAAAAGAGGATTGTCCCATGAAACTGAGACCGTCAAACCATTGAAAGGCCCCTGTTTCCGATTAATTGAGGGTTCTGAAACCGATCATTTTCGCCAGTGGAATACCATTTTCATCATCGTATCCTATTATGCGACAGGCAATAAGGAGAAGCCCATCTCTCGGAACCTGCTTTTTAGGTGCGCTATCTTGTGACTTGTCGGTAAATGCGTCAACCCAGGATTTTCCCTCAAACAACACATTACAGGAGTATGCCCGCACCTCAGAAGTGCCGATCCACTCTCCGCCAAGCAGGGTTACCCAAACACCGGGCTTGTCCGCCGTGTCAACAATCCGGATATCCCCCACCACTCCTTCAAGAATCACTGTGCTCTGTGATTTAATCAAGTCGTTGATAATAGCCGAATCGTGCAAAGAAGATAGCTCAATATCAAAATTGACAACATCCTCAAAAGTTTGACCCCAGGTGGCCATAGATAGGCATATAAGCAGTAGCACGGCTAGTATTTTCATCACACACCTCTATAAGCCAATAATAATTGCTATAGACAGGGATATCAACCTACAGGGTATTTAGACCGAAGTTTTCACCAATCAGTAACCCAAGTTCACCAAAATCCCCCTTGAAAGTCCGTTGAAAATCTTTTTTCATCCGTTTCAATAGTGTGAAACATAGAAATATTGCACCCAGAGGCCAAAGCACACCCCGCATCCGCCAATATGGTGACTATCTGATTTCGGTCGGGCTTGTCGCCTTCCTTGCTTTTTTGTCTATTATATTCTATGTATATACGCCGTGTTAGAGTTCCCAGAGGGTCTCGAAAACCTCAAAACATTTACTACAATTTGGTTGCAAGTGTTTGTACCCCAAAGGTCTTTCGTCAGCGTCTTGTCCTTTCCCTTCTGGACATTTATGGAAAACTGGGGTTATCAGGGAAATTCCTTGACCGACAATTAATGAAATACAAAATCAGTGGTGATAATCGAAAAAGTTAACTGTCGGTACAGAAATGAGATAAGGTTGTTGTATGGTGAACTTGGGGTAAGACCCTATGTGGGCATACACAATACCTCATACGAAAAAAGCAAAAGACCGAGTACCTGCCGCAGGAAAAAAAACACTCTTCATACAGTATTTGAGAATCATTTCACCGATTTCCGTGACCGGTATGTGAAGGAGTATGCCGATACACTCGGGAAATTTCGCCTCGAAAGTCCCCAGGCCGTTGGAAAGCATTTTCTCAGAGGAAGCTCTGCCCGCGCCTTTCTCAGGGGCTGTATCAGAATCCTGGGCCTGGGTCAGAATGATGGATTTGGGTTGCAGGCAAGGCGGCGAAAAGTTCTGAAAGCGGAGTGTACATTTTGTACATGAGCATTTCAGGTTTTTTCGCCAACGCCGCATGCGGGCCAAAGGCGCATTCTGACACACCCCCGTCGGGCTCCCCCATTTTGTACATGAGCATTTCAGGTTTTTTCGCCAACGCCGCATGCGGGCCAAAGGCGCATTTTGACACACCCCCGTTGGGCTCCCCCCCTCGGACTCTCCCCCCCGTCCCCCCTCTTCAAGGGTACAAGGGGGTGGCAATCGGGGCTGTATCAGAATCCTGGGCCTGGGTCAGAATGATGGATTTGGGTTGCAGGCAAGGCGGCGAAAAGTTCTGAAAGCGGAGTGTACATTTTGTACATGAGCATTTCAGGTTTTTTCGCCTGTCTGCACCTGCCTGTTTCAGATAGGTGCGTACACGCACAGGCAGGCCAACTTTGGAGGTACGGTGGCAATCGGGGCTGTATCAGAATCCTGGGCCTGGGTCAGAATGATGGATTTGGGTTGCAGGCAAGGCGGCGAAAAGTTCTGAAAGCGGAGTGTACATTTTGTACATGAGCATTTCAGGTTTTTTCGCCAACGCCGCATGCGGGCCAAAGGCGCATTCTGACACACCCCCCTCGGACTCACCCCCCCCCGTCCCCCCCTAACAGGGGGGAGGTTATAGGCCATGCACAAAACCGTTGCGGCTACCAATGCCCCCGTCCCCCCTCTTCAAGGGTGCAAGGGGGTGGCAATCGGGGCTGTATCAGAATCCTGGGCCTGGGTCAGAATGATGGATTTGGGTTGCAGGCAAGGCGGCGAAAAGTTCTGAAAGCGGAGTGTACATTTTGTACATGAGCATTTCAGGTTTTTTCGCCAACGCCGCATGCGGGCCAAAGGCGCATTCTGACAGTCCATTGAACATGGAAAGGCTTCCACCATCAGGGAGCATGGGCCACCAGGGAGCCAAAATATTCCGCCGGAACGATGCGGCTATTCCCATCTTCGTTTTCAATACGCCAGGCAAACCATTTCCAGGCATCCTCCGAAGCGAATGTAAACCGCTTTGCCTGCAGATCGAACACGGCGGTGTTTTCCTCAGGCAGGTTATAATGAACCGAAAGGGCCTGGCCGCTACGGGAGTCCCACAATATGGCACTCCCGTCAGCCGAGGCGGTGGCCAGAAGGTTGCCGTCAGGGGAAAATGCCGCACTGTAAACCCTACCCGAATGCCCTTTGAGCCAGTGAACAACTTTGCCACTGCGGGAGGCCCACAATATGGCACTCCCGTCAGTCGAGGTGGTGGACAGAAGGCTGCCGTCAGGGGAAAACGCCGCACTTTGAACCCAACCCGAATGCCCTTTGAGCCGGTGAACATCCTGCCCGCTACGGGAGTCCCACAATATGGCACTCCCGTCATACGAGGCGGTGGCCAGAAGGCTACCGTCAGGGGAAAACGCCGCACTTTCAACCAAACTCGAATGCCCTTTGAGCCAGTGAACAACCTGGCCACTGCGGGAGTCCCACAATATGGCACTCCCGTCATGCGAGACGGTGGCCAGAAGGCTACCATCAGGGGAAAACGCTGCACTTATAACCGCCTTCGAATGCCCTTTTAGCCGGTGAACAACCTGGCCACTGCGGGAGTCCCACAATATGGCACTCTCGTCAGTCGAGGCAGTGGCCAGAAGGCTACCATCAGGGGAAAACGCTACACTTATAACCGCCCTCGAATGCCCTTTGAGCCGGTGAACAACCTGGCCGCTACGGGAGTCCCACAATATGGCACTTCCGTCACCCGAGGCGGTGGACAGAAGGCGACCATCAGGGGAAAACGCTGCACTTATAACCGCCTTCGAATGCCCTTTTAGCCGGTGAACAACCTGGCCACTGCGGGAGTCCCACAATATGGCACTCCCGTCAAACGAGGCGGTGACCAGAAGGCGACCGTCAGGGGAAAACGTCGCACTTATAACCCCTCCCAAATGCCCTTTGAGCCGGTGAACAACCTGCCCGCTACGGGAATCCCACAATATAGCACTCTTGTCATACGAGGCGGTGGCCAGCAGGCTACCGTCAGGGGAAAACGCCGCACTTTGAGCCCCTCCCAAATGCCCTTTGAGCCGGTGAACAACCTGCCCGCTACGGGAGTCCCACAATATAGCACTCCCGTCAGCCGAGGCGGTGGCCAGAAGGCTACCGTCAGGGGAAAACGCCACACTTTCAACCCCACCCGAATGCCCTTTGAGCCGATGAACAACCTGCCCGCTACGGGAGTCCCACAATATAGCACTCCCGTCAGCCGAGGCGGTGGCCAGAAGGCTACCGTCAGGGGAAAACATTGCACTTCGGACCAAACTCGAATGCCCTTTTAGCCGGTGAACAACCTGCCCGCTGCGGGAGTCCCATAATAGGGCACTCTTGTCAGCCGAGGCGGTGGCCAGAAGGCTACCGTCAGGGGAAAACGCCACACTTTCAACCCCACCCGAATGCCCTGTAAACCGGTGAATAACCTGCCCACTACGGGAGTCCCACAATATAGCACTCCCGTCAGCCGAGGCGGTGGCCAGAAGGCTACCGTCAGGGGAAAACATTGCACTTCGGACCAAACTCGAATGCCCTTTGAGCCGATGAACAACCTGCCCGCTGCGGGAGTCCCACAATATGGCACTCCCGTCGGTCGAGGCGGTGGCCAGAAGGCTGCCGTCAGGGGAAAACGCCGTACTTCGAACCCTATCCGAATGCCCTTTGAGCCGGTGAACGACCTGGCCGCTACGGGAGTCCCATAATATGGCACTCTCGCCATCCGAGGTGGTGGCCAGCAGGCTACCGTCAGGGGAAAACGCCGCACTTTGAACCCAACCCAAATGCCCTTTGAGCCGATGAACAATCTTTCCACTGAGGGAATTCCACAATATGACACTCCCGTCATATGAGGCGGTGGCCAGAAGGCTGCCGTCAGGGGAAAACGCCGCACTTAGAACCTCACCCGAATACCCTTTGAGCCAGTGAGCAACCTGGCCGCTACGGGAATCCCACAATATGGCACTCCCGTCAATCGAGGCGGTGGCCAGCAGGCTACCGTCAGGGGAAAACGCCGCACTTAGAACCTCACCCGAATGCCCTAGCTGGCTTATTAAGTTCATAGAATTTGATTTTTCGGAGATCTGCGGCAAGGGATTATCCGGTTTCTCAATCAGGCGGGCGAATTCCCGTGGGGCTTCGTGGAATTCGCATCGGTGTGTGTAGCAGTACCGGAATGTCGATCCATTCAAATTCACCCCGTGAAAGGTCGTTCCGGCAAAGTCGCAGTTGTTGAAGATTGTTCCGGTAACCTGGGTCAATTCAAAGTGGGAACGGGAAAAATCAACATGTTTGAATTCCCCCTGGGACATTCGCCCTCCCTTCAATGTCAGTCCGCTAAGATCATAAACCTTGCCTGGCGTTCCCTTGAAACTCAATTCCGAAATATCCAGATTACCCAGATTAATGCCCTTCGCATGGGGCAGGAAAATGTCCCGCTCAAGCGCAGCCTTATAGAATTTGAAGAGATTGGCACTTCTTTCCTGCTGAAAATCGCCGAGCCACTGTTCGAAGTGAGGCAGGGCTTTCCGGGTCTCTTCGGATCTTATCTGCCATAGATCAGCAACGAAATCAATGGTTTCAGACGAGAGCGAGGTAAGCCGCCACGGTCCGTCATCCCCTTTAGAGAGAGCATTCAGCAGGCGGCGGGCCATGAAATACTCATGGACCGAACGGTGAACAAAACCGAATCTGTCATCATCACGGCGCCGGATGAAGGTGGCCGTTCTTAGATCCTCAAGAAAGGTTTCGGCACTGGCTCTGTCGCCATAGCGGTTTTTCAGAACCCTACTGGAAAGCACAAAATCCTCAAACCAGAGGGCCATGTTTTCAAAGGATTGGGCATTGTCCGGATTCTCCCAAAGGGCCTCCGCCAGGGCCTCCATAATCATGGGCTTGTGAAATGGTGAAATCTGATGCTTGCCCTCATCGCGCAGTAGCCAGTCTTCGACAAAATTGTCATAAAGCCGGGCCGTGTTGACGAGCCTGCCATTTTGGCGGTCATCCTCCAGTTTCTTAATCTGGGCCGCTATCAGATCCAGAAGATAGGGACGGGAAGCCAGACCCTTGAGATCATGAATATCGCCGAGAATTTCGATAACCTCATCGGGGTCTCTTTCTGGAAAATGGCGGTCAAAGTACTCCCTTATCTGCTCTTCATTGAAGGGGAGCAGAAGCAGGCTTGCCCAATCCAGGGGCTGGATACTGCTTCTATTCCTTCTGTAAAGGATTTGGGCCTGGGCCTTAAGAGTGGGGAAGAAATGAGTGCGGCAGGAAATGAGCAACTTCCCCAGGAAGGCCGGTTCCGCTACCTCATTATTTATTGAAGTCTTGCCGTCATACTGGGGATTTGGCGGGAGTATACGGAGCAACTGCTGAATAAAGGCTTCGGCCGCGCTGGCATTGAGGTGCACCAAGGCTTCATCAAGGCCGTCAAAGATAACCAATAACCGTTTTTGCTCCAAGTTGTCCATTATTTCATTTAGCAGGACTTCCGCCGCTTCGGGACTGTCTCCGCTGGTTCGCAGGCAGGCGGCAATAATATCCCGCAATAGCGGCAAGGCATCGGCATGAAGGGCGGATCTCCCGTCTTCATCGACATATCCGGCGGTAAAATCCTGCAGATTGAAGTGATAATAAATATCAATGTTTTTGTAATCAGCCTTTTTTTTCCTCAAGTTTTTCCTCAAGTTCCTGCTCAACAGACGACAGGAGGTTGTTTTTCCCATGCCATAATCGCCCAGCAGGGCCATGAATGGACGGGCGGGGCTGTTCAGCCAATCCTTAAGGGCCTTCTGAACTTCCACCGACCCGCTACCTGACTGACGCAGGTCGTCCTTTTGGGCAAACTCCGACCCTAATCCCTCGCTGTCAGAATCCCTGTCTCGGTGTGTTGAATCAAGGATATCCTGTCGGGCACGCCCAGGCACTAATCCCTTGATATCAACATACGGGTCTCGGAGTCTTGCGCTACTCGGAATCTTGGGAGGGGGTGGCTGTTCCGATTCAGGCGGAGGCGTTTCATGGAAATGGGCCGCGATTCTGTCAGCAAGGAGGTTCTCAAAGTCCTCCTTTTCCTTTTCGTCATTCAATTGGGAATATGCCTTGCCTTGATATGCTGTGTAGTAAGACAGAAGCATTCCGCAGGTATCTTTGACATCTTCAATGCCGTAAAGCAAAACGGGTATCGTCAGTATATGGGTTGATTCATGGGCTGTCGGCACAGCGGGAAGAACAAATCTTGGGATTTCTTTGTAGCGGATAAATTTTGAATCAAAGAAGGAGGGCGAAAGCAGGGGCAGAGCCAGATGGGCCTCCTCCAGGGCATTTATGATTTGCGTCTCCATGGTTTCACTTCCTGCATTGGGCTTGTTCAACGCGTCATCGTAAACCCACAGGGTGTAATCGTTTCCCTCTTCCAAATCCCTTCGCTTCAAATTCTCACGCAGAGCGGACAGTAGTTTATTTCTTAATTTAGAATCTTCTTCCGCTGTCGACACAAAGATGTGCATGGGCCGGGGGCTGGCGCGATTCTTGACTATTGAGTTTCCCGTCCTGTTTAATGCCATATCTTCGTTATCGATAGAGGCCTGCCCCAAGGAAGACTGCCCCTGCCATTCGGCCTGGCGATGCTCCGGCTGAGTCCGCTTCGTATCATGCCAGAGTCTGATGTCGATGTTATTGTCCGTGCAGAACTTGTTGAACTTGGTGAGGAACTGTGATCGCTGGGTTTTCAGGCTGTCAGGTTTGGTTATGCCGGGAGAAATAGCCTCGTCCACCTCTTTCAGACTGAATCTGCCGATGATGGTGCATTTCTCGGCCAGGGCTTCAATCCTGGTAATGAAATTCCTATCCTGAGCCGTGTCCAGCGGGTGCTCGGATTTGTACCGGGTTATTGCGGTCTTCAATCGTGCTCTTATATCTTTCTCTGGAAGCATTTTATACTCCTATACTCTAAGAATACTAACAAACCTCTGGAACCCCAATGCATTATTACATTATTTTACGTTATTTTCGGGAGCGAGGTGCTCTATGCTCAAAACGGCATCAGGGCATTTTATTCAATATATAGTGCCCCAAAGATGGGGGGCTGGCTCAATTAGAGGCTGCCTCAAGCAGTTAAAACATGCCAGGAAAAGAATTATGTAGTAGTCGCATTGGGTCTCGACAAGGGTTTTCTGAATAGAATATACGGGATTAGCCGGTTTTTAGTCAAAACAAGCCGAAATTGGCGCAATGGAGATTGAGAGGAGAAGGGAAAGGTGTAAGCAGATACTTGTAAATCGTTTTTGCATAGGGGCTGTATCAGGATGCGAATAAGGAAATCCCCCCCCCCCCGGCGGGCCCCCTAGATTCTGACACAGCCCCGTGTTTGGGCTCTACCACTAGGCTTCGGAGCACTATATAAGGGTTATACGGCATTCATTTTCACTGGATTGTGTATCAGATTCTTTACCAGCGAATAGATGTTGTTCAAGGTCCAATAGAGTACGAGCCCCGAAGGTGAATTGTAGAGCAATACGAGGAATAACAATGCCACGAATCCGAGTTTAGCCTTTTCTCCTACGGTAAGATTCTTTGCGTAGATTAATGACGAGATAAGATTGAACAGCGTCATGAGTAAGGGCATCAGATTTATATGAAGAAATCCGACATCGATAATACCGTCTGGCGATCCCAGGTCGTTTAGAAACAGAAATCCCGACCCCTCAAGCAGTGGATTGTGGGAAAGAAGTGTATATGCCGCTATGAAAAACGGTACCTGAATAAGAAATCCGAAGCTGGTCCGCAGACTTTTAACCGGATGATAACCGTGCTCCCTGTAGAGTTCTGCGGTAAGGTTATAGCGAACTTCTCCCTTTGAGCTGTTTTTAATTTCCGCCAGTCGGGGAGCCATTGCCCTCTGGACATCACGCTCCTTGTTCTGCCACTTCTCTGCTAGATAATAGAGGGGGAGAAGCACCGTATTCACAACGATACTGAGGATGAGAATACTGCCGCCGACACTGCCGATAACGCCGACTGATTCTTTCAAAACGAATTCCATAAGAAAACGCAGAGGGAATATAAAAATGAGTTCGAAGATGTTCATCGGAAACAGATTTTACTGATCTTCGTTTTTGTCCGGTTCGCTTTTGGATTTATCCTTCCGGAGAATCCGGAAAATTTTGAAAAACCATCCCTTGAATACGAATATCACCGTCGCCAGCGCACCGATAATGGCGGAAACGATCATGCTACCGGTGCCGGGATCTAGATAGGCAAAAATCGGAAGGACCGGAATGGTCAAAATCAATAAGACAAAATAAAGATGGCGCACTGTGAATTACTCCTATTCTCAGTTCATTATACGGAAGGAGATGCTAATTGGGGAAGGTCTGAAAATACCCTTTCACTCCTTCCAGAAATTTTTCTATGTCTTCGTCGTGTAGATCGCCGATATTTGCAATTCTGAATGTGTTGATTCCCATCGCTTTTCCAGGGTATATCGTGATCCCCCGGTCAAAAAGATAATCATGGAGATTGTCGAAGGAATACCCCTCGGTCTCGGGCTCAAGAAAAGATGTGATTATCTTCGATTGAAATTTCGGGTCAACAAGCATTTTGAATCCCAGTTTTTCCATGCCCTCGGTCATGAGCTTCCAGAGCCGACTGTATCGCTCAGACCTTCCGGTCAATCCCTCTTCATGGAATTCCGTGATCGCCGTTTTCAAGGCGTAAATTGTTTGGACCGGAGGTGTGAAGCGGAACTGCCGTTTATCCCGATAGTACGAGTATTGATCGTAGAGACTCAAATAAAAGCAACGGGCCGGAACATTTTTCAGTTCATCCAGAGCTTCAAGGGAAGCAATGACAAAACCTAGGCCCGCCATACCTTGTATGTTTTTATTCGAGCTGGCGACGAGAAAATCAATACCACAGGTTGTCATATCAATGGGGATCGCCGCAAAAGAACTCATGGCATCAACAACATAGCGAAGTTGATTTTTTCGGGCCAGGACACCGATCGCTTCAATATCATTTAGAAGGCCGGTGGTTGTCTCATGATGAACCAGATAGATATGTGTGTATTCACCGCCTGATAACAAGGAGTCAATTTCACTCAGGTTCAGGGGTTCGTATTCAGGAGATTTGTACTCCGTATAATCCAGCCTGTAAGTGTCGGCAATACTGCACATTCGCTTTCCATAGGCTCCGTTATTGACGATGAAAAGTCTGGATTCAGGTGGCACGGAGGCCAATGTCGTCTCGACTGCCGCAGTCCCAGAACCGCCGAAAAGAACGGCCCTATAGTTCACAGTATCAGCGACGATGTTGGTAAGGTCTTCCATGATGGTGTCCACCATGTCGGCGAATTCCTGCTCTCTCGGACAGATGTCCGAGACAACCTGAGCCATTTTAACGCTGTCGCTTGTCGTTGCCGGACCTGGATTAAGCAGTATTTTTCTCTCTGGACTGTTCATATTTCACCTCATATTGGGGCTTGTAATCTTGGGTATATTTCCATGCGGGCCCGATTCAGATCTTGCTCGTCATCCACCTCACACCATATAAGATCCGGTTCGCTTAGAACCTGAAACGAAACCGAATCCTTCGCCCGAGCCATTACAATTTCATAGTCAATTTTCGGTTCTTTGTCCATAATGACCTCGAAGGTTTCACACATTTTTTCGTAGCCGGATGATGAGATCTTTGAGATACCGACGAGAACCGATTCAACCCTGTCAAGGCTGTCACGAACTTTTGATACACCTGTCAAAATTCCGTTGTCATCTGTTTCAAGGAACACCTCATCGCCGTAGGGAGTGAGATCGGATCCGAGAATCAAATTGTCCGATTGATGGTTCAGAAGAAGGCGAAGGGCCTCGTCTTCATAAAGTAAATCTGATTCCAAAAGCAGAAAGGGCTCATGGAGATGTGAACGCATGTTATACAGGGTGTACATACTGCTGGTGGTTTTATATTGGGGACTATGAACCAGTACCACCTGTGGAAATAATTCCTGAAGCTCCGAAAAAGCTTCGGAACAATGCCCAGTGCCGATAAATATCCGCATGATACCGGCATCGATAAGTTTTTCCAGCGACATTTCGATGAGCCGCCTTCCGCCCACCTTCAGGAAGGACTTCGGGAGAAGTTCCGTTCTCTCGTTGAGACGGCTTCCGAGTCCGGCCGCCAGAATTACCGCCGTTTCAATCATTGAGTGTCCTTGAAACGCTTTATGAATGCGGCCTTATTCTCTGTCGTCGTTTCGACAGGCCGACCGAGATCTTTCCTGGCCCCCTGCCCTACCCGAATTTCCAGCATCGTCGGCCCGTCACAATTCGGCCAGTCCTGAAGAAATTCTATCAGCTCATTCTCGGAAGTCAGGCTCCAGATGCCGCAGTATCCAAGCTGTCCGGCCAGGTCTGCGAATTTTATCTGAGCACCGATAGTCGGCTGGCCTCCCACCGATCCGTGTACCCCGTTATTGAAGATTACATGGTGATAGTTTTTTGGCTTTCTTGATGCGATGATACCCATGCCGCCCATATGCATTATAGTGGCACCATCACCGTCGAGACAGAAAACCTTCTTTTCCGGCCTGGCGAGTGCAACTCCCAGGGCGATCTGGGATACGTGCCCCATGGAACCGACATTCAGAAAATCCCGGCATCTACCGCTGGCGGCTTTCCGGTATTCGTACAATTCTCTGGAAATATGCCCCGTCGTCGAGAGGACTATGCCGTCACCTGCGGCTTCGGCAACGAGTGAGATGGCCCGTTCTCTTGAAAGTTCGGACAGCTCGGGACTGCTGTTTTTCAATTGGTAAGGCTCAAAACTGTTTTTTCGGACAACCAGGGCGAATGGGCCGGATTGTCGGCGCATCTCGTCAATAGCCCGATCCAGCAGAGCCCCGACATCATCAGTTCCAGCGGACAGAACGGCATATGGAATCTGCATCGTATCCAATAACGGAAGTGTGAGTTCGCCCTGCTTTATGTGCTGAGGTTCGTCTTTTACGCCAGGCTCCCCCCTCCAACCGATCAAAAGTAGCATGGGAATACCGTAGACTGCCGGACTGGAAAGAGAAAGCAGAGGATTCACGGCGTTACCCAAACCGGAATTCTGCATATATACCATGGGGATTTTACCGGTACTCAGGTTGTATCCGGCCGCAATTCCAACCGCATTGCCTTCATTTGCGGCGATTATATGGGACTCCCTGCCTGCCAGGTCCGTGAAACAGGCACTGACGGCTTTCAACAGCGAATCGGGCACTCCGGTGAGAAACTCAATCTCCCTGTCTTTAAGCAGTCGATAGAATTCTGATGGATTGATCATTCAGCTCTCCTCGGGGATAAGGGATATAACCTCTTTAATCGGCAGTAGCTTCTCGCCGGCTTCCAGCGATCTATGATGAGTTAATATGGACTCGGCTGTCTTTTTCATCGCCGGGAATGCACTGCGCATCATGTGATTCGAATAAATCACAATATTCACACCTGCTTCAGCCAATTCTTCTTCAGTAATACTGTTATAGGACGAGGGAACGGCGACGAGCGGGACATCGGGATATCTTGCCCGAAACTCGGCACAGAATTCCAGAATCTCGCTGGGTTCTTTCTGGCAACTGTGTATCATGATTCCATCGACCCCGGCCTCAATATAAGCCTCGGCTCGTTCCAGTGCATCTTCCATGCCGACCTCAAGAATCAGGCTTTCGATTCGGGCGATTATCATGAAGTCCGTCGTTACCTGGGCCCGCTTACCTTTGACGATTTTATCAGCGAAATCCTCTTTGAGGTCCTGCGTCTGCTCTACTGAGGTTCCGAACAAAGAATTCCGCTTTGGCCCGATCTTGTCTTCGATTATTACCGCTGATACGCCATGGCGTTCAAGCGTACGGACGGTGAAAACAAAATGTTCGGCTAGACCGCCGTTGTCCGCATCCACGATCATGGGTTTAGTTGTAACTTCCATAATCTGATCGATTGTCGCGACACGAGAGGATATATCGACTGTGCAAGTGTCTGGTTTACCTTTTGAGGCCGAGTCTGTCAGGCTACTTTCCCACATTCCGTCAAATTCCCGGCGTACACCGCTTTCTTCAACAAAAGCCTCTTCCACTATCAGGCCGGAGATTCCGTTGTGGGCCTCGAGAATCCGGACAATATGCTTGGCTTTTATCAGGCGTCTGAGACTCTTCATTCGGATTTCGGGAGTCGTGCCTTTCTTTCTGAAATCTGTAGCGATTGCGGTATTGGATAGGCCCTTAGTGTAGGGGACTTCAACCAGTTCCCCTCCCCATTGAGACAGCAGGTCAATCACTTCTTGCCGATAGGCACTTTCAGCCCCCTGAACCCAGTCATCTCCGTGAACGACATAGTCAGGCTTCAATTCAAGCAGGTTTTCCCTGTAGCTCATGGACGACTGAGTTACAACACCGCTCACCCCTTTTAGATTCTCCGCAACAATTTTTCGAAGTTCCACTGAGAGTACCGGCAGGCGACTGAAGGAGGCCACCGCTTCGTCTGCATAGACTCCAACCACGAGTTCACCTAGGGATTTGGCTTTCTTGATTATGTTCAGATGTCCGGGGTGAAGGAAATCTGCGACCAGGGCAACATAGACCGTCTTCATTATTGAGTTCTTATCTCCACTTAATATTTCAATTTCGAGCTATCATTAGAGAATACACGAATAATCTAATCCGAATATAGTGCCCCGAAGATTGAGGCTGACTCAATAAGGTTGAATTAGAGGTGGGCCGCAATATAATGAGCCCAAGAAACAAGACGTTAAATGATGGAGGTTTTAGCCCGTATTTCTCACCAGTACCTTGATACAAAGCAGGCTTCTTATGATAAAGTATTGTCATGAAAAAAATAAAAACCAAAAAGAAGCCTACTCTGCAAATACAGAGTTTACACCCGGTCAGTTGGAATTGCAAGGTCTGGAAACAGTAAAAACTAGGAAAATCATTGTCAGGAATGACGGAAAGGCCAACAGTTCCGATGCCGGACTCCTTTTGCTTCAGCAGGTCGAGCAGAAGCACCGAATCATTGAAAGCTTTCAAGATGTTTTACCGATTGCCTTCTTTACCACCAAGGATTACGGAAAGGATATGGGACTTCGATGTCAGAGGGCATCTCATCTTCCTTTGGGGGCCTGTACAAAGGTTCACTCAATGTTCAAACGGATATTTTGACTTAGACTTCCTTCAGATTCCTCATTGGGACTGACAATCTCTAAGGTACCTCTAAAAAACAACTTTAGGAAATTGACGAAGAGATTTTTCGTTGATACAAGGCGGCAAAAGCGGAGCGTAGCTTGGCTACGTGAGCATTTTGACAACGCCGTAGCGGCGGAAAAGATCGAGTCAAGAACTAAATGGGGGGTTTTAGAGGTACCCTCTATCAATGACAGGCATCTCATTGCTATGCTGTCGGTCTTTCTTCGGACACCCTTGTCTTTGTCTGCTAATTCCCGCCTTTCAGGGATTAGGTGGGACTTTCACCCACTGGATTTTGGTCATGCCAGGCACACCTCCGCTTTCAGAACTTTTCGCCTGTCTGCGTCTGCCTGTTGCAGACAGGTGCGTACACGCACAGGCAGACCGCCTTGCCTGCAAACCAAATCCATCATTCTGCCCCGTCCCCTGGATTCTGACACAGCCCCGCTACAGAACAATTACTTTCAGAAATCCCCCTGTCCTGGGGAAACAGCGCGCCAACACTGTATCTCTTGGCCTCTTTATATTTTACTACAAAGATATTCAAAAAGATAGTAAATCAGCTAAATGCCCACCTTGTAATAACAAGCAAAGTTCCAGATTTTAGGGATGTGCATATATTATGACTCCTCTGAAAAAAGGCACCTCCAAAGTTAAGGCATAGAAAGCTCCTGCCATAAATTACAATATCTTCAATAATTGCACAGAGTCACCCCATAATAATTTCTTTGGAGTAAAATGTAGGAAAATTCATAGAATTGACTTGGTTGAAACTTCTTTTTTATCGAAAGTTTCGGATTCTTCTCGCCAGTCCGGGCATAGAAATGGAAAAAAGGAAGGATTTGATTGGTTACACCTCCATCATCCTTTCATTTACGGATTATGAGGTGGCCCTGAATAATCGCACTCTGTTTCGGCCATATCTTCAGTATATTCGTCAATATTCACGGGGATTCATCACCTGCCTTTTGAAGTGATTTTGATCTTTTGCTTTTTGTAGTGGACTCATTGATGCACGTGTTTGTTCCTGCCACTAAGTTTTGAGGCACTATATGATCAAAAGAAGGTGCAGGGGGTTTCATCTCTTCGACATTTCCGCAATGCTGATGATCTGGTTCGCCGCAATAGGGCCTGAATTTCCATAGTTGAACAGGGAGTCTTTTCTCAATCGGCGTAAATTGTCTTTAAGACCTTCCCGGGCCAGGAGTCCATGAATCTTTTGCGGAAGAGAATCAAGGTCAATGTCTGACACGACAAGTCCAAGTTTTCGGCTTATCTCCTTCTCCCAAACCGGTTCTCCGAGGTCTTCTAATTCAAGGTTCTCAGAGACAAGATTGAAATCGAGAGTAATTACCGGTTTCTCGTAAATGAACGCAAAGTCAAATCTAATACCTGAGCAGTCTGAAATGAGGATGTCCGCAGCGGCCATACTTTGGTGCCCTGACGGATTCTCATCCCATTTGATGGCCTGGGATTTTTTTGTGACTTGTTTCAGCTCACTGAGCAATTTTTGTTCTGAGCGCATCTGCTGGGGATGGGGACGAATAATTATATCGAAATTGGCCTGTATCAGGGGCTCAACAAGCTTCATCCCATATCGGCCCAACGCTCCATTGGTGCCCCATGTCGGAGCAACCAAGACTGTGTATGGTTCGGAAGGCATTCTCTGCCGGGTTTCAGAGGATTCTACTTTCTGCTTGAGTACGTCCATGTAGGGGCATCCGGTTTTTAGAAGGACTTTGGATTTCGTCTTCCGTTTTGCCTCCAGCTTCCGCAGATCGTCAATCTGATGGGATCCCGAACACATCACGGTATCGAAAAAATCGAATGAGTTCTTTCTGTATAAAGCCATCCCGACCGGAGCATGAACAAGATGGATGTAGTGCGAGACACCTTTAGACCGCTTGAGGCTGAGGGTTTGGAGTCCCGGTGTGGTCATCAGCACAACATTCGCCTGGAGCATACTCATGAAATAGAAGAAACCGCTTCCGTCGCCGATACAGAAGCCTTCACATAGCTCGGAGTCGATATGAAGCCCCGGATCATCGTCTTGCATGGACAAATAGGAAAAGGCTACGCCTTTTTCCAACAGAGATTCGACGACCGGAACCATTGTGTTCCAGTAATTCGGCCCCTCCGAGAAAAAGACGATATTCCTGAATTTCTCCGGAAGTTTATTGAATCGCTTAAGCAAACCCATCGTTTTAAACATGTCGCTACTCATGGCTTGTAATGTCTTTCCAGTTAGCTTGTTCGAACATCGACCCATTCACAGCAAAGCGGGCTCTGATTGTATATGAGTACTCGCCGTTATCCTCCGGACGGTGCGGTGTCAGATTTACAATCCTGTCCTTTGAAAAATCTTTATTCTGTAAGGATCCCAATCCACCCGTCGCGAGTGCGGCAGTATCGGCATTTGTCATGAGTAAATCTGATGTCCTGAGCGAACCGTTCTCGCCGAAGTCTTTGAATAGAAGGAGCGCATGAGTGCGTGCCGTTCCTTCAAGAATTTTCCCCTGAGCATTACGGATGACTTTGAAATCATCCTCCGTCATTAAGTCAACACCGGAATAGCCATGATCCGAGACAATTACAATTCTCGTTTTATCGTAGATTTTTTCCCGACGCATCCAATCAAACCATTCGATCAATATATTTAAGGTTTTTACATCTGTATAATACGGAAGAATCGGATTGATGAGGAGAGCGTCTTCATCTGGATAGTATATATGAGATGAGATTGACTGAACTGTGTTTTTGGAAATTTGTCCATTTTCGTCTACGGACCACGGAAGATGAGTGAACAGACTGCCCAGATATTTGAAGGTTTTTCGATCAGATGTAACCGTCGATAATTCGTCGAGAGATTCAAGCAAAGCCAGATTCTCTACCGCATGCTTCACCTTAACATTACCACTGTTGGTCTTCAACCAACTGGAGCCATAATAAATCTTTGGTTTAAGAATGAACGGACTCCCTTTGAACAGGCCTACAACGGCAAAAATCCGGCTGTATTCGGCGGTAGAAATAGAGACATCGTGGGATTCCGCAGACGCTATGGATTGACGATACTTCAAAAAGTCTATTGAATGCCCGATCAGGATCCTCGAATCGCTTTCAAGATCAGTAAGATTACGGTATGGAGGATCAACATAAGCCAACGCCCATTCCGCTGAATCAAAGAATTCAGGAAAGTATTGAAAAGCGACCGCATATTTTTCGACTAATTTCGTTTCTTCTCCCTTGCCTTCGGCTTCGGGCTTGAAGAGATCTCCTCCTACCATTGCTGGCAACGATGCATACGTATTGTCACTGACCGCCAGCGTGTCGGCGAACCAGGTGAAGCCATCCAGTCCGTCGCTGATATCCGGGTTATTCTCCAGAATTGCGGGGATGGTTCCACCGGAAAACATATCCAGCATTATCACCAGAACATTCTGCTCATCAGAAAAACTCAGTAGCTCCCTGGCGTATGGAGGGAGTACTTCATCCCGGCCCATCGCCATATTCTTTGTGTTCCGATTGATAGCTTTGGAACCGATGACATTTGTAGCGAATTGACCGAACGACATAAGGTTAAGTATTACCAGGCCAGCAAAAACCTTGCCGGGGAATCGTATAAGAAGGAATATCAGAGCGGAGACTCCCAGAATCAAACCAAATACTTCCAGAATCTGATGAAGACTATTCGGGTGTAACAGAGACCCGGGTTCAGATAGCTGGAAATTGTCCATGTGGCCGAAATCTCCAGGAATCAGATATGTATAGGTCCAGAAAACCGCTGCGGCAACCACTGCTGTAGCGACAAGAATGACCCGTATCTCTTTGGGCATCAAACGGTATAGGAATATTCCCGAAATCGTCAGAGCGAAAAAGTATGATAGCAGCCAACCAGCCAGGTTCATGGAACTGAGATTTAATTCCTCCCAAGAAGAGAAATAAACGGTAAGAGGTGAATAAAGGGTTATCAGACTGGCAAAGAGAATCAGAGCGAGGATGTAAAGAGTTGCGGCTTTGCCGCCCAGTTTTGACAGAAACCCGCATAATGAGTGTTGGTACACCCGTGTCACAACGGGAAGGGCGGCGATCAATAAAAGTATGAATTGGAAAAAACTCACATAGAGAAAATTCAGAGAATTCTGGTCAGGATGAGGATTTCTGATTGCCCGGAGGAAATATTTCGCAATCAAGATTAAAAGCACTATTTGGAAAGCTGTAAATAAAACAGTAAGAATCCGAAGATTGACTTTGCGATAATATCGATACAGATAAAACAGAATAATCCCGATAGCCACAATGGCAAGAAAAATTTTTATTACAGGTTGGCGATCATCAAGAAGAATGTTGAGGAAAATCATCAGGAATCCAGGAAGACCAAGAAAGGTTTCTGTCAGACTCATCGCCCGTTTCGGAATACGCATTGTTTTCTCCTATCTCGCTATGGGGCTGTGTCAGAATGCGAATAAGGAATAAGGAAATCCCCCCCCCTCAGGGGGGGCTTGCCACCGTACCTCCAAAGTTGGCGAAAAACCCTGCAATGCTCATGTACAACATGAACACTCCGCTTTCAGAACTTTTCGCCTGTCTGCGCCTACCTGCAAACCAAATCCATCATCCTGTCACAGCCCCTGCACATTCATGCCCCCCTATAAATGCCCCCCTGTCAAGGGGGGGGCCGCCCCCCTTCGGGCCCCCAAGGTTCTGCCTTCCGCCATGCGGACCTCAGGGGAATAGTAGACGGAACCCAGATTATAAATTACCGGCCTTTTTCCTAAGGCATCCCGCACCTGCTATAAGAATTTGAACTCATTATCGGCAATTCTTCAAACTCGCCGGGAAGTCTCATGGGGAAAGAAACGGTAGAAAGATGAAAACACATGAGATGAAGAACCTTTGCTACCCGTCCGAACCATTTGATCGCATTGTTTCACGAAAAGGGAATATGTCCAAGCCTGACGTGCTTGGGTATCGATATGGGAACTTCGCGGCGATTTTTGATGATTTTTTCTCACTACAAGACGGACGGTCTGCGCCTGCCTGTGCGTGTACGCACGCAGACAGGGTAAAAGAACCTTCAATCCTCACATACAAATTGTATGCTCCGGTTTAAGAACCTTTTCTGCCTTGCCTAGAAGCGAATCTTTACACGTGATAGAGCACTCGTTCAATCTGGAGTTTGCTCTGCTTACCAATCCCGTAAATAACCTCGTTTGGCTAATGGACAATGCCTTACTTCATACCAGAGGGAACTTAGATCATATAGAACAAAGGAAACCGCTTTCAGATGGCGGTTGGCCAGTTTCTATTTTCATTGATTAGGCCAGAGTTTTTTTGGTGTGACATGCATAAATATCGTGAAAACTCCAGATTAGCCAGGGAGAGGAGTCCTTTCGTCTCCACAGCACTCAATCATATTCCAGAGGAAAGCGATTGGAAAAATGGATATATAAATATATCCTGTATCGTTTAATATCAAATATCCTGAAGAATAAATTTTGGTTTTTTCTTTCATATATCCATATGTATTGCAATAATATTTTATATATTCAGGCCACAGTTTGTCTAGGGCATCATCCCGTATTTTGTTTCCAGGGGCATTGGGGTTATTTGCAGAATTTTTTCTCCAGGACAATTTTACTACATACGACCCGAAAAAGCGTGCAAATTCTGCATTTATAATCGTCTGTAGTTGCAAGTTATTATCGCCATCGCCGGATACACTTACTGGCTGATAAAGCATTATGCACAAAGTTGTGGCCGAAATAATTTTATGCCGATCCACCTTTGTATCATTTTGACATCCCATCTTATCGTGGCAAAAAGGAATAATTCTGTCAAAATAATAACGCACCAGGTAGATTAATTTTTTTTTATCAATAACTATTTCAGAGCCTCTGTCCTCAAAGACGTTCGCTTTAAACTCGTGAAAGGTAGCATCGATAAATTTATACCTAGCATAATACCTGGTATTGTCCATTAAACGGTCTGTTGTCATAAGTCCCCTCTGTTTTTCCTATAATGGCACCTCTACCCCCCCCCATTTAGTTCTTGACTCGATTTTTTCTGCCTGCGACAGACAGGTGCAGGACACGGCACAGGCAGGCGAAAAATCTCTTCGTCAATTTCCTAATGCTGTTTCTTAGAGGCAACCTAAATGCTTACGGAATGGATATTAGTAAAAAACTATTCCGTAAGTTCTTCCTGCGGAATCAATTTGAATTGTTCTGCATGTTTCTTCAATATCCGTAAATTCTCAGGAGAAAGAGTCATGATTTCATCTGCACATTCTTCTGAATTATGATGTTTGAGAAAATCATAATTCGGATCTGACGGATATTCTATATCCTTCTCGATGGCATCCAAGTATTTTTTCAGTTCCGATTCCAATTCTTTTTCCGGCATAGTCTCTCCTTTTTATGAGTACAATTGCTTGCGTACATATCTAAAACCCTGAGCGGGAATTTTTAAATCTAGCTTCAAAATTTCAACTGATACAATATTTTCACAGCCACTGCTTCAAACTGCGCTGTGAATCTACTCGTCTCTTCTGTCCATGAATATTCATCGTCTTAGTTTTATGTTTGTCTTAGTTTTATGTTCAGGACATTTCACTTGGAGAATTCGGCAGTGACGATATATCTTTAATTGCCAGATATCCAAAAGCCTCCACGTCCGATCTTCTCTTCTGTCATGAATTTTACAGGCAGTACCGCATTCTGGGCAGATGCCGCCATTCCCTTGCGGCCATTTTAGAGACGTATGTATATTTCTCATAATACTCTATTTCCATTTATTCCACAAGGTGGTTCGAGGAGCCTTATTTCCTGATGCCGCCATTGACTGAGCGGCACTCATTCCCCAAGAATCCTTCTCGTATAGTTGCGGCCCCACTGTGCTAGCCATGTTGTGGTCTCCCTAGCCAGCATCCCCAAATCCGCCCCAGTGGGAATAAATCGCCTGATGATGGCATTAGCATTCTCATTTCCAAATCACAAAATGCAATCAAAGTTAATAACTGTCAAGTGATTTTCAATTTTGTTTGAAAAAAGATGAATTGTCAAGATAACTGCCCGCTTTTTCTCATGAAACTCATAGCCTCTACCGTCTCAAGCTACCCAGTATACTCCTATGATCGAATTGTTCCACGAAATGAGGTATATTGCCAAGTCTAGCGTGCTTGAGCATCGGCATGGAATTTTCCCTAAACAAATTATATAGTGCCCTGAAGTTTGTGGATGGATCTATGGCATGAATGATGGACTCCCTCACCCTCTCGAAAACTTATTATGAATTGGCAGGAAAAGAATTATGGAGTTGCCCCATCTTTAACCACGCAAGACACGCAAGACACGAAAATTGAAAAAATCAGAATCGGAATAAAATTGATAGCTTGAGATAGAATAAAACAAGGATTCATGAAGAAGGAGCAAACAGCTATCACAACAGCTCACCAAATCACCAAATTAAGAATTAACTTTACCAGCCGACACCCCCACAACCCCACCCGCAAGGGCAAGGCCGGAGGGATTGGTTGAATTAATCAGGGCTTTTGCCCTTGAACAATGAGGGCCATGTCTACGATACCACCTGCCTCGTATTCGATTTCAATATGCAACATGGTTTCCACCTCCGATATATAGCCCTGATCAAATCATTGCTATTATGCGAATTATTTGTCCGGTGTAAGATTGATTTCCATATATTTCTTGAATGTGACATCGTTCCGAAGCGATGCCTTTCCAGGCCGGGTAAGAAGCATAAGAAATATCCTTACTTGCTTCGTAACTTGAATATAACGCACCCGAATCATGGATTTTACCGATTTTTTAGCAAAAAGAGTTGAGCACATTTTTTTTGCCTTACCCTCTCGAATTCCACTGGGGTGTGCCAGTCTAGTATAGGTCAATGAATACGCACAGGTACAGCCAGCCGGATGCGCTTGGCACATAAGTTATATCGCTTACCCATTTAAGGTCAGGCGCATCGGCGGTGAAATCCCTTTTTAGCACATCTGGTGCAGGCGTTTTTGTTTCATCTGCCCTGGTCGTTGTCCTAAATGCTTTCCTAGTACGACAATTAAGAGAATTTTCCCGCATCAGGCCTCTACCTTGCCATGACCTATTTTTATGCCTGCCTCGTTAAGTTCCCTATAAACTGTCGGGGAACCTGTTCTGTACCTGTTGGCTTCCTGAACCTTTCTGATTTCCTCAATCATTGGCTTGTCCTTCTCCTTCCAATCCTGACAGCCTTTGCGATACCAGTCATAGTAACCTGACGAACTGACTTCCAATACTTGGGCCATTTTCCCAACTCGAAACTCATTTCGGTGTTTCTCCATAAAGCGATATTTTGTCACGCTTCCACTTAAGAAAATATCCTATGCTTTTTTTAATATGTCTCTCTCCTCCTTTATATCACGAAGTTCACGCCTTGCTCTGTAAAGCTCCTCATCCTGTGGATTCCCTTGGCCGAGGAAGGCATTCTTATTGCCATAAGCCCGGCACCAGGAACTCAATAAGCTTCGGTCAATTCCCAAGTCTTCTGCCATCTGTTTCTGGGAATTGTCCCCTTTCAAATACAGTTTTACTGCTCTTCTCTTGAACTCTTTGCTGTAAGTTCTGCGATTTTTTTCCATCTTTCGTCTCCCTGATTTAATTCTCGGAGCTTAACTTCTTGTACTATATTATCGGTAAGGTCCACGCCACCGTGTTCATAATTGGGCTTCCCCTGAAGGGGGGGGGCCATGCCTGTGCGAGGCAGGACACGAATAGCCCAAACGGAAGAAAAGTCTATCATATTAGGGGCTAAGAACTTGTCGGACTCTGAGACTTCACTGCGATTTTTGACGATTGGAATGACATCCTACAGACACAACGGTCTATTCATGCTATTCTTACACCATGATAGTAAGTTGTGGAGAAGCCTTGATTGATTTCGTCCCGCAAGATGGCGAAGCCCCCTGCTATGCCCCCTGTCCCGGCGGATCGCCATACAACCTGGCGATTGCAGCGGCCCGGCTTGGCGTTTCAACTGGCTTTCTTGGTAAAATATCCCGCGATTTCTTTGGAGATATGTTGTTTAATCGGCTTAAAACCGAAGGCGTTGATACAGTCTTCACTCGGCGTTCAGATAATTTATCGACCCTGGCCTTCGTGCAGATAAAGGGCAATGCCGAACCACGGTATGCCTTTTATGCCGAGAACACAGCCGACAGAAATCTCATGCCGGAAGATATACCTGATATCCTGCCGCCTGAGGTGGAATGTCTGGAATTCGGTTCCATTTCGTTGCTTCTCGACCCCCAGGCGAAGACAATTGAATCACTTATCCGCCGAGAGTCCGACCGCCGGGTCATATCTTTCGACCCCAATGTCCGGCCAATGCTCATCAAAGACAAGGACTCCTATGTTGCTAAGATGGAAACCCTCGTCGGCCTATGCACCATAGTGAAGGTGAGTTCTGCCGACCTTGAATGGATGTACCCGGGAAAACCCGCCAGAAAAAGTGCGGAAGACTGGCTCAATCATGGGGCAGGTCTGGTCGTGATGACACGGGGCAAGGACGGGGCTCATCTGATTACGGCCAATTACGAAGTGGAAGTCCCCGAGTACTGGGTAGAGGTGAAAGACACAATTGGAGCGGGGGACACCTTCCATGCGGCATTCTTGGTGCGATTGCATCAACTTGACCGCCTCACGCCGCGCTGTGCCATGGCTTTGCCCAAGGATGAAGCACGGGATGCCGTTGAATTCGCCGTCAAGGCATCCAGCCTTAATTGTGCCAGACAGGGGGCAGATCCTCCAACGGCGGCAGAGATGAAGGCAGTTTGTTAACCCGTGGAATATGATGCACTTGTAGTGGGCGGCGGCCATGCCGGTATAGAAGCCTCATTAGCACTCTCCCGTATTGGCTTTCGCACTGTTTTAGTAACCCAGAATCTCGATACAATTGGTCAGTTGTCCTGCAATCCAGCAGTAGGAGGGCTTGCCAAGGGGAATATGGTACGAGAGATTGATGCCATGGGTGGGCAGATGGGACATCTTATCGACGGGACGATGTTACAGTTCCGTGTTCTCAACCGAAGCCGGGGACCGGCGGTTCAGGCACCCCGTGCACAGGCCGACAAACCAGCCTACAGACAGAAGGCCAAGCATACCCTGGAATTGCAAACAGGATTGGAGCTGTTTCAGGATACCATCGTCAATCTCATAACTTCGCCGGTAAGCACCCCGCATTTGTCCGACATGGATCCAGCACTGTGGTGCAATAGGCAAGTGACAGGAGTGCTCACCGAACGGGGTCATACGATAGAATCAAAGGTGGTAGTTTTGACAACCGGCACCTTCATGAGCGGGAAAATATTCATCGGTGAATATGAAAACCAAAACGGGCGTATCGGCGAGCCAGCAGCCATGGGCTTAGGGCCAGCACTTCGGGAACTAGGCTTCCGAGTGGGCCGTCTTAAAACAGGTACTCCGGCTCGTATTCATCGGCGAAGCCTTGATTTGGATAAGATGGAAATTCAATTCGGTGATGATGAGGTCTTCCCTTTCAGCTTCTCCCGGAAGAGGATGAAGCGACCCGCACAACCCTGCTACATAACTTACACAAACAGTCGAACCCACCAAATCATTCGAGACAGCCTTGGTCGCTCGCCCCTATTCTCTGGACGCATTGAGGGCACTGGCCCGCGCTACTGTCCATCGATTGAGGACAAGGTGGTGAAATTCCCCGATCGAGATAGGCATCATGTTTTTGTAGAACCCGAAGGATTGGAAACAGAAGAGATGTACCTCAACGGGCTCTCTACCAGTCTGCCAGAAGATGTCCAAATACAGTTCATCCAAAGCATTAGCGGCATGGAGCGGGCACAGCTTCTACGGCCTGGATACGCCGTGGAGTATGACTATCTCAATCCTATTGACCTCACTCCGGCATTGGAGTCCAAGCTCATGCGCAATCTATTCATCGCCGGCCAAACCAACGGAACAAGTGGCTATGAGGAGGCGGCGGCACAGGGATTAATGGCCGGCATCAATGCCGCCAGACGATTACAGGGCAAGTCGCCCATTGTCCTCGACAGAGCTGAGGCCTACACAGGTGTTCTTATTGATGACCTAGTGACACTGGGCACCGAAGAGCCCTACCGTATGTTTACCAGCCGGGCCGAGCATCGCATTGCCCTACGTCATGACAATGCCGACCGGCGACTGTTTGCCAAAGGAATTGAAGCTGGTCTTCACTCGGCGGAAGCCATAGAGAGTTTCACCTCAAAATGTGATAGAATTGAAGAAATACGTCATCTCCTATGTACACGTACCCTGAGTGAGGCCGAGGCCCTCGCCGGACCTTGGGGCTCCAGAAAAGGGGGCGAGAAATTCGATTTCATCCTTCGGGATCCGGAAGTAAGCCTACTCCAGCTTATTAACCTTGAACCAAAGATAGCAATGGACACTCCCCAGGCCTGGCTTCACCAGATAGAATTGGATGTGAAGTATGAGGGGTATCTCAAACGGGAAGAGCGGCATGTCCGGCGGTTTAAGAGGATGGAGCAACAGAGCATCCCCGGAAACATGGAATGGGACGCAGTCCCAGGACTTTCCTCCGAGGCCAGGGAAAAGCTCAAAGCCATCCGCCCGGCAAGCGTGGGGCAGGCATCCCGTATTCCTGGAGTGCGGTCCTCTGATATTGCCATTTTCCTTATACAACTTGAAAGAAGAAGATATCAGTCATCTACCTCCTGACGAAAATACGCTCATTGAGAATTTTTTATTATCTGATTGATTGTGGGCATAAACGCCATATTTCTTTCATCATTACTTATGCGTGAGCATCCGCTTCGAGAGATACTTGCCGTCAATGTACGTCGTTTCCGCTATGAGTTGGGATACTCCCAATTTGAACTTGCGGAACACATCGGCATTAGTCCAGGCTACATGTGCGATATAGAGAATGGCCGCAAATGGCCCAGTGCCGATATATTCCTGAAGTTGGCCAAAAATTTGAATATGGATCCCTATCAACTCCTCATACCTTCACAGGATTCACCCTATTTTGATAGGCATCGCACCCTCACCTCATTTACTCAGCAGATTAAGGCTGTTCTCACAGACAGCGTGGATGCTGCCTATGAAAAATTTATGCAACCGTATGGTTCTCTAGGTTCAGAAGATCAATAACACTGGTCAATAACGGGTTTTATTCTTATTCTTCATTAGTGCAGAGCATTATTTACAGTTTCCTCACCATTGGCCCGGTATTCATAATCATCGCCTTGGGGATTTTATGCAGGCGGATAGGTTTGGTGGACAGAGTACTGGCCGGACAGCTTTCCCGGCTGGTTTTTTATCTATTCCTCCCTGCCCTACTTGTGAAAACATTTGTGGATACGAATTTCATGGCAATGATTTCATGGAAACTGATAATCCTTGTCTGCGGGACGTATGGTATTTGTTTCATACTGGCGAGGCTATTGGCCATGTCTCTCAGGACCAGCAGAGATGAGCCATACTTCTTTGCCTCCGGGGCGACCTGGGGCAATGTGGCCATCTTGGGGCTTGCCCTAGCCAAGGTCCTCTATGGGGATGAGGGATTGGCGAGAGCTGGAATACTGGCCGGATTTTTTCCCATTCTGCATTCCGTTACAGGAGTAATTTTCATGGTTCGACGACGGAAGGGGGAAAATCTTAGATCCCAATTCACAAGCATTCTGAGCCATCTGCTGTGCAATCCCATCATCATTGCCTGTGCAATAGGGGTGCTGTTAAGCATAATCCCGCTCACCTTGCCACCTTTCTTCATGTCGTTTGTGGATATGCTGAGCAGAGCACCCCTTCCGCTTTCTTTGGTAGCGATCGGGGCCTGCCTGGAGTTCAATGTGGATCCTAAGACATGGCGGGAGCCACTCTTGGCTTCTGCCATTAAGCTGGTACTCCTACCAGTTTTTGGTTTCCTTTTGGGAAACTTGCTGAATATTGGTGTGGTTTGGACCGGGGCCATCACCATTGCCTTCTCCTGTCCAACGGCGGTTTCATTTTTTGTAGTCTCCAAGAACCTCGGATATGATGCATCTCGGGGAGCCGCAATTGTGACAATGACGACGGTCGGATCCGTATTGACCACGGGCATTGCCTCTGCTTTGCTTAAAATGATGGGCTATGTATAGAATACTTTTCAGGCCATTTCTCTTTTTTCTCGCCATGTCGCCGGGAGTTGCCGTCGCACAGACACTTCCCTTAAAGAGCTTATCTCTGCCTGATGAAGTAGTTGAGGTTGCCGGCGAAGGGTTGCAACTCTATCCGCTCGGGTGGTCATCCGAGGGTAGATGGGGGGCCGTAATAAAAAGGGGACCAGACGGAGGTAGCGAGGAAGGCTCATTCCGAATTGTCGTTCTTGATGCCGTTACAGACGAGTTGCTCTTCGAGTCAAAAGACTATTTCTTGCCCAATGACAACCTCTCCAATGAGTTTGGGGCTATCTTAGCCTCCCAAGTGCAGAACACCATAGAAGCCTTTGATCTTGAGCCCAGCAGGAATGTGGATGTTCGTGATCCAAAATTTACTACTGCCGGGATTAAATATATCTTCAGTATGGAGCCGATTATTCCTGTCGATAGTGCATATTCTCTGCACGTTTCTTCTTCCCGTGGAGATAGTAAGATGGTTTATCGAAGCTCGGCCAATGTTCCTCATCGAGTGTCGCTCCTAGGAGTTTTGATGAGCCCATTCGAGGAGCGGACATTGGCAGTGTTACGGGAAAAACCACGTCCTGAAGAAACGTCTCGCTACCGTTTCGTTGGTGCTCATCTTACACTCGGCTTCGCCCTGGACAAAACAGGTATTCCCCAAGAAGGTTCTGGAACGATTAGAAGCAGTCTGCTCACTGCCGTATTTAATGGGCAGGAATATCTTGTGCGTTCTCGGTTGGCCGCAGGTGCCGATCCAAATATCCGTGACAACCGAGGTTATCCGGCCATTCTCGTTGCCGCTCGTTTGGGCCATTGGCCTATTGTAATTGACCTCCTTTCGGCTGGAGCATCTCCATCATTCAGGGACGGCAATGGCCGAACCATTTTGCATCATGCGGCGATTGCCGACCATGCCGAGGCTGTGAAGGCCCTTCTGTCTGCCGGTGTAGACAAAAGAATACAAGATAAAAATGGCAAGACGGCGGGAAATCTCACCACCGATATGGCCATTCGTGCCCTGTTGCAGTAGGATATTCGGCGTGATCTATGACTTCGATGGTTCAAAACCCACGTTCGACGGCAAAAAAATATTCGTTGCCCAAAGTGCCGATATTATAGGCCAGGTCTATCTGGCTGAAGATGTCAGCATTTGGTTCAATGTGACGCTCAGAGGGGATTTGGAGCCCATCACCATCGGTCGGTGTAGCAATATTCAAGACGGAAGCACCGTGCACACCGACAAAAGCTTCCCCGTTTTAATAGGGGAAAATGTCACGGTAGGCCATAATTGCGTGATTCATGGCTGCGAAATAGGTGCCGGGAGTCTCGTCGGAATGGGTGCTGTGATACTCACGGGAGCAGAAATTGGTTCGAACTGCCTGATCGGTGCTGGCTCATTAGTCACAGGCCGTATGAAGATTCCCGATGGGATGATGGTGCTAGGATCGCCTGCGAAGGTGGTTAAACACCTTGATGAAGCAACGCTCTCTAAATGCCTTAAGAATACACAAGACTATGTCAAAAGGAAAAATCAGTATCTTAAACAGGGCATGGGCCAAAGTCACTTATGATAAACCTCTCCGGCACAAATTTTCTTGGCCCTATATAGCTGTTCCAGCAGAATCACCCTGAAGAGCTGATGGGGAAAGGTATTTGGTCCGAAGGAAAGAATCTGACGGCATTGCTGACACACCTCCTTAGAGAGCCCGTGAGAACCACCGATGACAAAGGCAATATGATTTATCCCGTTAAGTGCCGACTTGTCTAGAAGTCCGGCCAATTCCACGGAGTCAACTGCCTTCCCTCGGGGTGCCATGGCCAATGCCCAAAACCCACTCTTCCAATTCGAGAGGAGCTTCTCTCCCTCCTGTTTCACGGCTTCGGAAATTTCCAGAGATGAGGCGTTTGAAGGAATTCTGCAGGCGGGAACTTCTATTATATCGAGACGACAAAACCGCCTGAGGCGTTTCCTATACTCGTTGACTCCATCGGCTATCCATTGCTCTCTTATCTTACCCACGGCGAGAATGCTAAATCTCATCATGAGATTATATATGAATTTCCACTCTCATCCCACACGTTGGGCATTGTCCTAGTGATGAATCGGATGCTTCAGCAGAACTGGCACTGTTTCTCATAGCTATCTATTTGGTTGCTCAACAGAATCTGTGGGTAAGCTCCGGTACGGGAAGCTACAAATTTTTAGATATTTATGCCTCCCCTTCAAAAAGGTAGCTCCGAAATTCCCCACCTGCCATTGAAATTGATATAATACCCTCAAAGGAAGTTGTCATGTTCCGCGCTAACGAAGAACATAATGCAAGGAAATTTATTTTCCGCCATCAACCAGTTCCCCAAAACAGGGAACGCACGGCTCGAATCATCCTGGGCACATTCGTTTGAGGAATTCAGGCGAAATGGAGGCAACCGCTTCATCGCGGCAACTCAGGCCCAGTGGATCATCCTTTCCTATTGTTTATTTTGTTTATTGATTTCAAAGGTTATGTTGACTTTTTTATGTTACATGATTTTATAGACGAAAAAGAGAAAATAAAATTTTCTTTGCCATTTGACAATTTTACTCGTTCACCATTACCGCAGACAGTTGACGAGTATAGACAATATAAAAATCACACAATAGACTTAATGAATAGCAGAAACAAAAATATCTAGAAAGTTTATATCAAATCAACTAGGACTATTATGAAAGATTTTGGAAACATAGGACGAAAAGAACGCCAGCCTGTAACACTGTATATACAAATTGGGCGAGATTGTAATAAATTCAACGGCTGTAGCTCGCTTCAAAATCGTCTCGGTTTGATAAGTTTGAAGCCCGCAATCGCCCACTTTGCATATCCTCGTCCTTGAAAATATAAAAGGAAACTGAAAAAATGTATAACAAATCGTTGCTGACATTTTTTCGCTACGCTCCAAAATGCAGGAAAACTCGGCGTTATGTGCAAGAAACAATGAGGAGAAATTATGAGCATTGATTTGCTCATACAATTCATAAGACATACCTACGAAGTTCATGAGTGGAAACACGCTTGCGCCATCCTTAAAGAAGATTTTCCGAATGAATGGAATGATATTGTTGCCGTATTGACAGACTTTCGGTTGATGAAAAGCTGGATAACCAGCCCCGGAGGTAGAAAATCAAAGGTTTCCGCATACATTGATGGGTATTTATACGATAGAGGCTGGGAAGAAAAAGCGTTTGAAACAAAAGTTGTTGTTGATGGGCAGTCTATGGATACCCCCACCCATAAAATCGACTGTTTGAGAAATCGAGTAGCCCTTGAAATTGAATGGAACAACAAAGACCCCTTTTACGACCGAGATCTCAATAATTTCCGTTTGCTTTTTGATCTACGGGCGATAAGCATCGGTGTTATAATTACAAGATGCGATGAGTTACAGGACATCTTCAAGGATCTTGGTAGAGGCTCTTCGTATGGGGCATCAACAACTCATATGAGCAAATTACTACCAAGAATTGAAGGTGGCGGCGGAGCAGGTTGCCCTATTTTGGTAATCGGCATTTCAAAACAATTATACGTTGAGGATGAATAAACATGAGTGCATCAAATGACTTACTGAATGCGGTTGGAAAAAAAAGATTCTCAACAGTCTTGGCTGATCCTCCGTGGCAATTTCAAAACCGCACGGGAAAAATGGCTCCTGAACATAAGAGATTGTCCCGCTATCCAACTATGTCTTTGCAGGAAATAAAAGACCTCCCAGTAGAAGCAATAGTAAAAGATACTGCTCATTTATATTTGTGGGTTCCGAATGCTTTACTCGCGGATGGGTTGCAAGTAATGGAGTATTGGGGCTTTACGTATAAAACCAATTTAATTTGGTACAAGGTCAGGAAGGATGGCGGCCCTGATCGCAGGGGGGTTGGTTTCTATTTCCGTAACGTCACAGAAATGATTTTATTCGGTGCTCGGGGTACAAACGCACGAACTTTGCAACCTGGCCGAAGCCAAGAAAACATCATATCGTCCCGTAAAAGGGAACACAGCAGAAAGCCTGACGAACAGTACGAAATAATTGAGTCATGTAGCTGGGGGCCGCACATCGAGTTGTTTGCACGTGGCCCTAGAAAAGGGTGGTTTAGTTGGGGTAACCAAGCCGACGAATACAACCCTGATTGGGATACATATTCAAATCACTCTCAATCAAATATGGTTCCAATAAAGAAAACAAAAACTGGCTAATAAACCTAAAACGGCAGTTGGCCCTCTTTTCTTTTTTTATGCGGGGAGCAAGTGTTCCAGCACCTCAAGTACTCGGTTTTCAGAAAAACCCGGAACGCTATGCTTGAAATCAGCCGGTAGATACCATATTCTTTTAACGGTGCCGTATGCTCTTTTATCCATTACAACAAACGCCCGATTTTATCCATACTTCGTTTGATTTTATTGTAATGTGCATTTGTCGTCCCAATTCTAAACAGCTTTCTCCTACCATGATAAAGTAGTCTGCCACTACCTCGTAAAAACAATGCTCTGGAACTTCTGGCCTCTTCATGCTGATGCCATACATGACACCCCTGAAAAAAAGGTGCCTCCAAATTCCCCATCTGGCACTAAAACTGGTATAATACTCCCCAGGGAGGATGTCATGTTCCGCGCCAACGAAGAACATAATGCAAGGAAAATTGTTTTCCGCCATCAGCCAATTATCCAACCCCGGGAGAGTAAGGCCCGAATCATCTTAGGCCCATTCGTTCGAGGAGTTCAGGCAAAATAGAGGCAACTGCTTCATCGCGCTCAATGCGCTTGACAAGCTCATCGCGGCAACTCAGGACCGGAGGATTATCCTTTCCTGGGGCTGTGTCAGAATGCGCCTTTGGCCCGCATACGGCGTTGCCTGCCTGCAAACCAAATCCATTACCCTGGATTCTGACACAGCCCCGTCAGAATCCAGGGGTTGGGTTAGATGAATGGTTACGTGTCGCTGACGCACCAAATCGGGAATTCATCTTCCTCCTCGAGAAGGGATAGGCCCAGCAAAGCCATCGCCCGCGACAAGGAATAGCACGCCGCTTTGTTCTGCGTCATTCCTTGCTCGTTATGTCAGACGTTATACATAAAACTGTAATTGATGATTTTCTTGAGTAAAGGAAGCAAAAATGGTAAAAGAAAGATATAAACAGAGGTATAAGGACAATAACTATGCACAGACGTTGTGTCATTGGCAAGAAAGATGACCAGAACCAATGAGTAATCATAGCAAAATTGAGAATCAACAATTAGATTGTATCTTTTCAGAAATAAAAGGTATTTAAATATGAATTCGATAGACCTAAAAGAGCTATCAAAACGAGAAAGCGAAAGAGTTGAATGGAAAGAAAATGTTGCTGATATTGAAGATATCATCAAAACCTCTGTTGCATTCGCCAATGATTATTCAAATCTTGGTGGTGGGTATATTGTCTGTGGTGCCAAAGAATCTAAAGACGAACATGGATTTCAAAAACTGACCGAAACCGGATTAACTTCAAGTCGATTAAAAGAAATAGAGGGCAAATTAACAACTGCCTTAAGAGAAAAAGTATCTCCACCATTAGTTCCAGTAGTTGAAGAAATACCTGTAAATGATGGAAAAAGAGTTTTGGTTTTTATAATTCCTGCTTCAAAAGATGCCCATAATTATAGAGCATCCGGTAAAGATAGCTCGACATACTATATCAGAATTGGAAGAGAAACAAGAGAAGCAAGAAACGGCCTGCTAAGAGAACTTCTTATTCAAAAAAAAGAAATTGACCCTTGGGACGAAAGGATAAATAATACAGCTAACCTGGAAGATATAGATTTAATCTATTTGAGAGCATATCTTCAAGAAATGAAAGTATGGGACCCGACAAAAGCTCTTGAGGATTACTTGTCAGAAAAAGAGCGAATCTCAGTTTTTGTACCGCCTTTAGTTGAAAAGGAAGGAATGACAACCATTTTAAAGCCAAGGAATTTTACTTTATTAATGTTTAGTAAAAACCCGTTGGTTTTTTTTAGAGGTGCATATACAATTTTTTCAATCTATAAAGGAAAAGACAGAAGTGAACCCACAGCAGAAAGACATGAAATTACTGGGAATATAGTCCAGCAGGCAAAAAAGTGTGTTGAATTATTAAATGCTGAATCACATACGGCTTTTGATAAAACTGGTAATATACCAAATCAGTTAAAATATCCCGAACGCGCTTTACAAGAAGCTGTTGTTAATTGCTTGGTTCATAGAGATTACGAAATTAATCAACCTACTAGAATTACTGTTTTCATTGATAGAATTGAGGTTTACTCTCCTGGCACTTTACCTAGAGCAATTGACAAAACAAAATTTCGTGAAGGGAAGGCCACACCTTATTGGCGAAACCAGTCACTTGCACATTTTTTCAACAAACTTCAACTTGCACAAGCTGAGGGACAAGGTATTGCAACAATTATCAGAACTATGAGAGAAGAAGGATGTCCTGCCCCAATCTTTGATATAGGTTCAGAAAGTTTAACGTGTATTTTGCCAGCGCACCCAAGACATGCTCTGATTAAAGAATTATATAATATTGAAAATGATATAATTTTAGGGAAAAATGAAACTGCTTATTTGAGGTTAAAGGAAATTCTAAATAGCGACCCATATAATTTCAGGGCGATTGATTTATATTGCGAGGTTTCAAATTTATTAAATAAACCGAACTCAATTCTTGAATTCCTAGGCGATCATAAAATTGAATTTGAGAAGCTTAACTCTAATACAATTACAAATATTGCTGAATCCCTATCTTATATTAAAGGTAACGATAAGCTAAATGATATTGCAAGAAGATTAACGAAATTTGCCCTTTCTTTAGCTTTTGAAGAAAAACAAGCTGAACGCATTGTTATTAGTATGAAAAAGCTTGGTCAAAATGAAGAATTAATTAAATTTGTCAAGGAATCAATAAATAAAAATAAGTCTTTGGTTCGGAATGTTGTTTTACTTGAAAATTCTGCAAGGGCAAAAATGGATTTAGCGAAACTACGCATTAACACGGGTAGAAATTCTAAAAAAATTAAGAATCCTTCAATAAGAGCAAAGGCGTGGGAAAAGGCAAGATATTATCTTACAGAAGCTGAGCGTGATTTGAATTCTGCTTTAGAAAATGTATCAAGTGCTGTTGACAGGGAATATATTGAAAAGGACACTGAATTTCTTAATAAAATGAAGAAAAGTGCAGAGAAACCTAGAAGCGAACAACGGCACACAACACGCGGTAAAACCAATAAGGGTTACAAAGGTTCTCAAAAGTCGTAGCCCGTTTCAGCTTTTGTGTAACTTGTTAGGGAACCTCTCGCATTTCCTCACTGGTCATATCGCCAACCCTTGAGAACATAAAAGGAAAATGAAATAATGTATAACAAATCGTTGCACCTGGCATTTTTTCGATTTGCTCCAAAATGCAGGTGAACTCAGCGTTATACATTATAGGAGGTATCACAAATGATAGAACCCAAGAGTTCGTTTCCCGTGTTTATAGTCAAGGATCTTGGTGTAGCAAAATCCTTCTACACGGAGAACTTTGGTTTTGATGTTGTCTTTTCGGGTGATTGGTATATTCACCTGGTTTCGAGTACGGGTGTTCAGGTTGGTTTTATGCTGCCAGATCAACCTACGCAACCACCAATATTTCAAAACCCTCACTCTGGCGAAGGTGTAATTTTCAGCTTTGAGGTGAAGGATGCAGATGCCGCTTTCGCCGTAGCTAAATCTAAATTTCTTAATATCGTGCTCGAATTGCGGTCTGAGGACTGGGGGCAGCGACATTTCTGTGTTCAGGATCCGAACGGAGTCTATTTGGACATTGTCCAATCATTTGAGCCATCCGAAGAGTATAAAAGTGATTATGACTCGAAATAGGAGTTTTCCCGATCTCAAAAACACCGGAAAGTGAATTGCCAGCCGCCTAAATGAAATTTGGGTTTATTCTGAAGATGCGCGGCATGTTGGTGCGGTTGGCGCAGATCAGGGATTAAAGACAATTTATAGTGCCCTGAAAATTGGGGGCAGGGGGTAGGGGACCCCCATCAGTAGAAAACCCTATTAAGCACTGACAGGAAAAGAACTAAGCTGTTGGTTCCATTGGGCCTCAACAAAAGCCGTTACGAAATAGAATACATTGGGTGGCCCGTTTTTTGGCCTTACAGAGCCGAAATGGAAGAACTCGGGATTGAGACGGTAGAGGCTATGAATTTTATGAGAAAAGCGGACCGTTCTCTTGACAATTTACCAGGACACAGATATAATGAACATGCAAGCTGACATACTTTCAGGCATTCTTTTGCTACCCATCTTTTTAAATCAGGTTATGATATATGAACAGTGCATGAATTATTAGGTCATAAAGATATAGAGACTACTATGATTTACATCCATGTAATTAATTAAGGTAGTAAAGGCGTAAGAATCCCTGCCGATTCTCAGTTTAAGTTGCCAATACAAGGAGAATAGATGATTAAATTCAATAATAGCAAACTAATAACAATAAATAACAGCATAGATTATGTAGTCACATAGAGCAAACTTTGCTTTTTTAGGACATTTCATCTTATGTTAGCCCTTAAACACGTCGCTATTTTTGTGTAAATAAATTAAAGAGATTTTATGAAGAAAAGAGCATCTAGGAATAGAACCCTTACCTGCGATCAGCTTGAGATTGAACGCTTGTCACAAGATATTAAATATATAGAAAGTAATACTGCCCCTGATGATCTCTATGGGCAAGTAGTATCAGGTGATATTTTTACTTTGTGTAGCTTTCTTCCTGAAAATCTTGTTGATCTTGTTATATTGGACCCTCCATACAACTTATCGAAGAATTATAATGGTCATCTGTTTAGAGAAAAAGAAAAAGAAGAATACTATTCTTGGTTTGATGAAATGATAACTAAACTCAAACCATTATTGAAACATTCTGCCACAGTATATGTTTGTTCAGATTGGAAAACTTCAACTATTATTGCTCCAATACTAGAGAAGAATTTTTATGTTCGCAACAGAATTACATGGGAGCGCGACAAAGGGCGTGGTGCAAAAACTAATTGGAAAAACAACACAGAGGATGTATGGTTTTGCACTGTTTCTGATGATTATTACTTTGATGTTGATGCTGTAAAGTTAAAACGTAAGGTAATTGCACCCTATAAAGTAAATGGAGAGCCAAAAGATTGGACTGAAGAAAAAAATGGGAATTATCGTTTAACGCACCCATCTAATATTTGGACTGATATAACTATTCCTTTTTGGTCTATGCCTGAAAATACCGATCATCCAACACAAAAACCAGAAAAATTAATAGCAAAGCTAATATTAGCCAGCTCAAAGCTGTCTGATGTTGTTTTTGATCCATTTCTAGGAAGTGGTACAACGGCTGTTGTCGCTAAGAAATTAGGGCGAAAATATTTTGGTATAGAAATGAACTTTGAATATTGTTGTTGGGCTTTAAAAAGATTAGAGTTATCCGAAAATGATACAGCAATACAAGGATATACAAGCGGTGTTTTCTGGGAGAGAAATACGCTTAATGAACAACCAAATAAACAATTACTGATGAGACAGGCAGAACTTAATCTATGAAATCAACATTTTACTATGGTGGACACTATTTAGGGGTTGCAGAAAAAATCAAAGATTGCATAAACTCATCTCCTGATTTCCTGTCTCAACAAACAGTCAAAAGCACAAGGGCCGCTGGTGATGCAATTGAATCCTTAATTTCAGAAAAGTTTGGTGATTTTTTAGAAGACTGGTGTTCAGAATATTCAAATGATTTTGCAAGGAGAGCGATGGCCGATCTTGCGTTCACGGACAAAGAACGGTTTTATTCTGTAGTTGATGTCAAAACCCACAGAAAAGATACAAAGTTCAATATGCCCAATCTTACCTCTGTTGAACGGTTAGCAAGATTTTACGAGTCAGATAATAATGTATTTTCTTTGATTATGGTAAAGTATGCAGTTGAAGGAACTAAATTGACTGCTACCGAGGTTACATTTTCTCCAATTGAATATATTGATTGGAATTGCCTAACTGTTGGCGCATTAGGATGGGGTCAGATACAAATCGCAAACTCAAATGTTATCAATCTAATTGATGGTTATTCAAGAAAGAAATGGATGCTTCAACTATGCGAGACAATGCAGGAATTCTATCCTAAAGAAATTCTAAAAATTCAAGATCGCATTGTACGGTTTGATATTGTTAAAGATTACTGGGAGGCAAGAGAAGACATTTGGGGCTAACTTGGTGCTCCAGCCGATTGCTTCACGCGTCGCGAAAATTTAAATTTGTTTTTTGTCCTTGGAACACCGCGTAAAGCCGTGCCTAATCCGCGACGTTATACATTATAGGAGGTATCACAAATGATAGAGCCCATGAGTTCGTTTCCCGTGTTTATAGTCAAGGATCTCGGTGTAGCAAAATCCTTCTACACGGAGAACTTTGGTTTTGATGTTGTCTTTTCGGGTGATTGGTATATTCACCTGGTTTCGAGTACGGGTGTTCAGGTTGGTTTTATGCTGCCAGATCAACCTACGCAACCACCAATATTTCAAAACCCTCACTCTGGCGAAGGTGTAATTTTCAGCTTTGAGGTGAATGACGCAGATGCCGCTTTCGCCGTAGCTAAATCTAAATCTCTTGATATCGTGCTCGAATTGCGGTCTGAGGACTGGGGGCAGCGACACTTCTGTGTTCAGGATCCGAACGGAGTCTATTTGGACATTGTCCAATCATTTGAGCCATCCGAAGAGTATAAAAGTGATTATGACTCGAAATAGGAGTTTTCCCGATCTCAAAAACACCGGAAAGTGAATTGCCAGCCGCCTAAATGAAATTTGGGTTTATTCTGAAGATGAGTGGCTTGTTAGTGCGTTTGGTGCGGTTGGCGCAGATCAGGGATTAAAGACAATTACCCAGAAGCTACCTGTATTCATTTTATGGTGCCCCGAAGATTGAGGGCTGGGACAGAATGATGGATTTGGTTTGCAGGCAAGGCAGCCTGCCTGTGCGTGTACGCACCTGTCTGCATCAGGCAGATGCAGACAGGCGAAAAGTTCTGAAAGCGGAGTGTACATGTTGTACATGAGCATTTCAGGTTTAGGCAGACCAAAGGCGCATTCTGATACAGCCCTACGGGGGGCCGAATAGCTATGTCATGGATTTCGATGGCGTAGGGTGGCAATCCCCCCCCTGAGGGGGGGCCGGGGGGGGAGATTTCCTTATTCCTTATCCCAAAGGCACATTCTGACACAGCCCCTAGGGCAGAGTCTGAAGTATTTCGTTGAGCGTATTTGCTGTCTGTTCCATGGGCGGACAAAGAGGGAGCCGCCAGGCAGGTGCTATCATACCCTTTTGGGCCAGAATGTATTTGACTGGAATGGGATTCGTCTCTAAGAATAGAGCCTTGAACAACGGCAATAGCTCGAAGTGTATGCTTCTCGCATTCTCGATCTTACCGGCAATTGCAGCCGCTATCATCTCGCTCATGCGCCGAGGGATGATATTCGATGCTACGGATACCACCCCAGATCCTCCGAGAAGAGTGAGAGGGAGTGCCATGTTGTCGTCTCCGGAAAGCACATCAAAATCATTAGGTAGCGATTTTAGGATGTCCATCATCTGAGAAAGATCCCCCGATGCTTCTTTGACAGCAACGACATGGGGGTGTTCGGCTATTCGCATCAGGGTTGGAGTTTCGATGTTCACCCCTGTTCGGCCCTTGATATTGTATATAACCATCGGGAGTTCGGTGGTGTCCGCTATTTTCATGAAATGCCGATAGAGCCCCTCCTGCGTGGGCTTATTGTAGTATGGGGCAACTTGGAGGCTCCCCGCCGCTCCAAGGTTCTTGGCGACCTTGGTCATTCGGACCGCCTCATCTGTACTATTAGAACCTGTTCCTGCAATGACAGGAACACGGCCATCGACCTTCTTTATGACCCGTTCAACCACAGCGAGATTTTCTTCATGACTGACCGTAGGACTCTCACCAGTAGTCCCCATTGGAACCAAAGCACTCACGCCATTTTCGATCTGAAACTCAATTAATCGATCAAGAGCCTCTTTATCTAATGACCCATTAAGCCTGAATGGTGTAACTAGTGCTGTTAATACTCCTGAAAACATCTTTCTACCTCTGTTCACTCAATACATCATTTATGAATTCATCGGCCTCATACCAGCCGGTTCTTCCATCAAGCCATTCTAACCCGCGTACCGCCCCCAAAGCAAACCCTCTGCGATCTCTAGCCTCATGGCGTATGACGAGAGAGTCGAAGGGCGAATCCATCCGCAACTCATGAATCCCAGGAACCGATCCGACCCGTACGGCGGCAACTTGGAGTGCGTCATGAGGAATGGGGGTATCAGAAGGGTCGGTCAGAACTCTCTTCTTCCTATTCAGGCCTGCGAGAATGCCCTCGGCGGCTGTCAAGGCCGTACCCGATGGATAGTCGGCTTTAGCACGGTGGTGATACTCGGTAAGTACCACATCATATTCTTCTGCATTATTGAGGAGTTTCGCCGCCATAGCCGTTAGGCGGAAGAAGAGGTGTGCACCTAGGGAGAAATTCGTTCCTCGCAAAAAGGCCCCTGCGCTGCTTGAATACAGTGTCTTTGCCATGGTTTCAAGGTCATGCCAGCCGGTTGTTCCAGTGACGACCGGCAAACCTGATGCCGCATATATTTCGATTCGCTCCTTCATTCCCTCAGCTAATGCGAATTCGATAACCCCATCGGCACCATCGAGTACACCATGATTCACTGTCGATTCATCGCCCGATCCGGCATTATCGACTCGACACTTAACCCTATGTCCCCGCTCGTGAAGAACTTCCTCAATGAGCCTCCCCATACGACCATAGCCGACGATGACGACATTCATTCTGATTTCACCTGGGTAAGCGTTACGGCGCAGGTGTTGACAATGTCATCCACGGAAGCCCCGCGAGAAAGATCGCTGATCGGCTTATTGAATCCCTGCAGGAAGGGACCATATGCCCCCGCTTTTGAGAATTGCTGGGCGATTTTGTATCCGATGTTACCGGCCTGAAGATCAGGAAAAATGAGAGTGTTAGCCTTGCCGGCCACCGGCGACCCGGGAGCCTTTTTCAGACCCACGGCGGGGACGATGGCGGCATCTAATTGTATCTCTCCATCGACGATGAGATTCGGTTCTTTCTGCTTCACCATTTCTAACGCTTTCAATACTTTTTCAATCAATGGATGTGAAGCCGAACCCTTCGTGGAGAAAGACAGCATCGCCACTATGGGGTCTGTCTGCAAATAAGTACGGCAAGAGGCGGCAGAAGCAATTGTTATTTCGGCCAATTGTTCTGCCGTCGGTTCGGGGATGGTGGCACAGTCCGAGAAAATCATCAGCCCTTCCTTGCCCCAATGCTTCTCCGGGAAATCCATCACAAAGCATGAAGAGGCCGATTTTACTCCTGGTGCCGTCTTTATGATTGTAAATCCCGCCACTAAAACTTTGGCCGTAGCACTAGCGGCACCTGCAACCATAGCATCTGCATCTCCCCTATGCACCATCATCGCCCCCCATGATACGGGGTCAGTTATTTTGACCCGGGCCTCTTCGGGGCTGACACCCTTATGCTTCCGCATTGAATGATAGGCATCGGCATAGGCATCTAACCATTTGGAAGCCGAGGGCTCGATTATATGAAGCCCATCCAAACTCACATCGGCTTCATCGGCTACCCTTTTGATTTTATCCGGCACGCCTACCAGATAGACACTTTTGGCAATATGCTTATCGGCCACAACCTGCGCAGCCCGCAGTGTACGGGGCTCAGTGCCCTCAGGTAACACGAGGCTCTTGTTCATTGCCGCTGCCAGCTCAATCATTTTTTCGCTGAATGCCATGACTTCTCCCTTTGCTTGTCGGGAAGATCCACTCCTGTAAATATTCTCAACACTATCAGAACTCTAGTTTACCATACAAGCCCATTAGGTGGTAGAATAGAGGCTATGTTAATCGGTGTATATGGGCTTGGTCGGTTTGGATACTACTGGGCAGATCAGTTAAGTCAAAAATTCAATGTTGTCGCATGGTCTCGAAACCCCAAAAGACATACTCCTCCTAGGGTTAAAAAGGTAGACGAAGAGTCAGTTCTATCGGCCGATGTTCTCATCCTCTGTATTTCCATATCATCGATGGAAGATGTGCTGAAACGTATTGCACCCAAGCTACAGGCTGGCACATTGGTGATGGATACCTGTTCCGTCAAGGTGTATCCGGCCCAGTCCATGATGAGCATCCTTCCCGAGACGGTGAGCATTCTCGCCACTCACCCAATGTTTGGCCCCGACTCGGGAAGAAGCGGCCTGGAAGGATTGCCCATAGTCCTTTCTCCCCTGCGCATTCAACCTGTTTTGCTTGATTTGTGGCACCGTCACTTCTCATCTCTCGGCTTGAAGGTAATTGAAATGCCCCCCGATGAACATGATCGCGAGGCGGCATACACCCAAGGAATCACTCATGTCATCGGTCGGATATTAGGCAAGCTAGAGCTCTCCTCCAGTCCCATCGGGACCGAAGGATATAAAAACCTACTAGACATCATAGCTCAAACCTGTAACGATTCATGGGAGTTATTTGTTGATCTCCAACACCATAATCAATACACGGCACAGATGCGAAAGGAGCTCCAAGTGGCTATTGATGAGGTAATGAGTCAATTTAATTCAATTTGAGGAATATGATGGCTGAAATTCATGAGCGCAGGATTGATGAGAGTAAGCTTGATACCGTGTTGGCCGAAGATATTAGCTTCACCGGCGAGGTTATCTACACAAAAGAACTTATGATAAAGGGTCGGTATTCAGGCAAAATCAAATCGGCAGGAGAACTTTATATTGCTCCTGAAGCCGAAGTAGAGGCCGACATCGAGGCCGACTCCGTGTTTGTCCAGGGCTTTGTCCGTGGGAACATCCATGCCTCATCAAGAGTGGAACTCCAGGGAAACGCCGTGGTGATTGGCGATATAACCGCACCGAAAATCGTTATGAGCACCGGTTGCCGATTTGATGGCGCAAGCCGGATGAATCCCTCATGACTCGAATACTCGGCATACTTATCTTCGTCACCATCGGCCTCGCCGCCCAAGAAGAAGATGCCCTGTTGCAGTATCGGCAGGGACGATACAACGAGGCTATCAGGATCTGCTTGAGAGAACTCGAAGAAAGAGGAATTGATCAGGCTACCCGCCGGATGGATTCTTACAGCGTCTTGGGGTGGTCTTACCTGCAGCTTGGTGCATACGAGAAGGCACTTACGTCGGCAAGGCAAGCCCGAAATGAGATCCGCTATGACATCAGAATTATAGAAATAGAAGCAGAGGCAATGTACTTCCTGGGCAGGCTAACAGAAGCCCTCGCCCTCTTTGAAGAATATGTTTCCTTAAGCACAAACACCCAGGCAGCCCGTATTGACTCTGTTTATTATTTCATGGGGGAAATCTTTCTTCGTTTTGAGGAGTATCATCATGCCGATATTGCCATGACGACGGCCCTTTACCACAATCCTCTCGTCGCACCGTGGTGGGCAAGGCTGGGGTATGCGAAGGAACAACTCCTTGATACCGAAGGTGCTCGAACTGCCTATACGAAGGCATTGGAACTCCAGCCATCCCTGGAAAATGCCAGAACAGGAATGGAGCGGCTAGGAGGTTTGGCTCTCTAAGTTATTTACAGTGCCCTCAAGCTTAGTGGTAGAAAACAAACAGGTGCATCCCTATATGACTCGATAAAACGATTTACATGCATCTGTTTGTAATTTTTCCGCCCCGTCTCAATCCCATTGTTCCATTTCGGCTCATTAAGGCTAAAAACCCGCTAATGCCATATATTCTATTCAGATGTATCAGGAAAATCATCAGAAATCGCCCCAAAGTCTCAAAATCCGACAGACTCCTAGGCTTTGTCCGAAGTATTCGCTGTAGCTTTTGATGAGGCCTTGATCCAATCTGTGTGTTGATTTATACTTGGGCTGATTAACTATCGGGCATTCAGAAATTTGGCCTGTGACGAAAATTTTTTTCGCTTCTTGAGTTGATAGGTTGTTTATGAAGCTAACCTAGGGTGTCTTGTCGCATTGAAGCAGGGAAGTCTTTCTGGCATTGGCTCACTAGTCCGATAGAGGTGACCGAATAATTTTGAAAAACACGGAGGTTTATAATGGCTAAAGTCAGAGTTGCATTTAATGGAATGGGACGCATTGGTAAAAATGTCATGCGTGTCATCACTTCGCAGTACAACGACAAAATTGAGATTGTCGCAGGGAACGACCTTGTTCCCACATCCGAGATTGCGGCGGGATTGCCGAAGGATTCCATACACGGCAGGTTTCCTGTTGCGGTAGATGTTATCGGAGAAAATGTCATCAGAATTGGCGAACACAAGGTAACAGTCTATGCAGAGAAGGATGCCAGTAAGATTCCCTGGTCCAGTCATGATGTGGATGTGGTTCTGGAATGCACAGGATTCTACCTGAGTACAGAGAAGGCAAAAGCACACCTCAATGCGGGAGCCAAGAAGGTAATCGTATCCGCTCCCTGTAAGGATGACACAAAAACCGTTGTGATCGGGGTGAATCATGATACGCTCACCTCTGCGGACAAGATAATTTCAAATGCGTCCTGCACCACTAACTGTCTAGCTCCGCTTACCAAGGCCGTAGATGACAGCTTCAAGGTGATTACAGGACTTATGTGCACAACTCATGCCGCAACGTCCACTCAGAGGGTTCAGGATTTCTTCGGCGGCGGCAAGAACAGAGCCACCTTAAACAACATAATTCCCGCCTCCACTGGTGCGGCCATCGCCGTCGGCAAGGTGTTACCCCATCTCAATGGCAAGCTCAATGGGACAGCCCTTCGTGTTCCTACCGACACCGGTTCCGTTACCGAAGTGGTCTATCTCATTGAAGGGCGGCACAGTACGGAGGAAATCAATGCCGCCGTGACCGAAAACGCCAAAAAGATCAACGCATCCTCGCAATCGGGCAAGATTCTCGATATCAGTGACTACTATGAATGCTCACGCGACTGTGTTGGCGAACCCTGGAGTTCCATGGTGATTCCCGGGAACACTCGTGTAACCGAGGCTGGAGAAAACACCTTGGTGAAAATGACCAGCTTCTATGACAACGAAATGGGTTACTCGACCAGGATGGCGGAGTTAGCACTGATACTCGCCGCTGTTTAGCTAGGAGCCTGTCGGGTTTACAGCCTGGCGGGTTTTGCTCCTTCTTTTCTGTCGCATGTCTTCTGCATGCTCCTTCTTAAGTTGCCTTCGTTCGGCTTCCGGGGCTGTGTCAGAATCCAGGGGGGACGAGGGGTCGGTCCCCCGTTGGGCTCACCCCCCCCGTCCCCCCTAACAGGGGGGGCATTTATAGGGGGGGCCATCGAATTTTCGTGGCGTTAAAAGGCTTTCACGTTTTCACTGGCCACTTCTAGGTGCGTTCCCTTGGGGCTGTGTCAGAATCCAGGGGGCCCGACGAGGGGTCGTCCTATCGGATTTCCGTGTGTGTTAAAAGTTAAAAGGCTCTCACGTTTTCACTGGCCACTTCTAGGTGCGTTCCCTTCTGTGTAAGCAGGAACAAGCCTTCATCCTTTGCCGCTGCAATCATGGCCGGATTGGTGGTCATGGAGGCAAAGCCGACATAAAGTTTATGGTTATCGTATTTTCTGAAGCAATCCCTGAAGCTCTTCACCTTGCGTGCTGCCAGTTCTTTGATAGCCCCTGGGTGTAGCTTGTATTTCACCTCGATAAGTGCAATAGCCGATCCGTTGACCAGAAGGATGTCGTATTCTTCATCTATGTCAGTCATTTGCACCCGGCGTTCTATTGTATCGAAAACCATGCCGCCCAGCGTCTTCGTTTCCTCCAGACTTCGGAAAAAAAATTCTTCTGCCATATCGCCATTGTTAAGGCCAATACTTCCCAGTAGCTGGCCGATGTGATTCAGTTTCTTATCGGTTTTCTTCATCTGTTCATCGGTTTTCTTCATCTGTTCATCGGTTTTCTTCATCTGTTCATCGGTTTTCTTCATCTGTTCATCGGTTTTCAGTTGGGCTTCTTTCAGTTCCTGTATCTGCTCATCAGTTCTCTTCATCTGCTCATCGGTTTGTCGCTGTTGCCGGGAGGTTTCGGACTGAATACGGCTTATCTCTTCCAAGCCCTGGAGTATTTCTTTCATAGATTTAGGCATAGTATCAATCTATCCGGGATGCGGTTGTTTGTAAAGGGGATGAACACAGGGTCACCTATAATCCATAAATGAAAGGATGATGGAGGCGTAACCGTTCAGATCCTTTTTTTCCAGCTCTATGCCCAGACTGACGAGAAAAATCCGAGACTTTCGATGAAAAAGAAGTTTCAACCAAGTCAATTTTATGAATTTTCCTGCATTTTACTCCAAAAAAATTATTACGAGGTCACCCTGTGTAATTATTGAAGCTATTGTAATTTATGTCGGGAAATTTCCATTCCTTAACTTTGGAGGTGCCTTTTTTCAGGGAAGTCGTATATCATATTGATTAAAATTTGGATTAAGGAGCTGTTGAATAACTCGTTTCTGCCCCGCATACGGCGCTGAAAGAATGCTTTAAATGCTCATGTACGATAGTACTACTCTAGCTTTTTTCGCCTTGCCTGCGGGCCAAATGCTCTATTCTTCAACAGCCCTATAAGGAGATACCAATGCTAAGAAACATTTCAACCGCTATCTCGCCGGAACTCTTAGATGCACTCTATCGGATGGGACACGGCGATGAAATCGTACTGGCCGATGCGTTTTTCACTGGTGATTCCCTAGGGAAGCGGGTAATACGTGCCGATGGCATCGAGATTGTACCATTGCTTGAGGGCATCATGCCCCTGATAACCCTGGATAGGTATTGTTCAACACCCCTTTTCATGATGCAGCCGGAGCCGGGAGATGAACTTGATAAAGTGCTGGAACAAGAATATCGCTCTGCGATTAACAAAACCTGGCCACAGACTCCGCCCATCGCCCGTGTCGAACGCTTCGCCTTTTATGAGCAGGCCAGAAATGCCTTCGCCGTGGTTATGACAGGAGAAGTGAGGAAATATGCCAACATCATTCTCAAGAAGGGAGTAATCGACAGATGATTCCGCCGTTCAGGGTTTCACCTAACAGTGTAGACCCTGCGGCAGATCCCTTCATGTCCACCTATTGCGGTAACAGAATACCTGCCATTGGGCTGGGAACTTTCGGCTCTGACGACTATGGACCCATGGAAATTGCCTCCGCTGTGCTAGGTGCCGCCAAAGTCGGTTATAGGCATTTCGACTGCGCATCGGTGTATGCAAACGAGAAGGAAGACGATGCCATCACCGCCCCCGCGAAAGGATCAGGGATTCATCCCGCGGCTATCTGTGTGAAGTGGGCCCATCAACGAGGGCAGATTCCAATTCCCTTCTCTGTCAAACGTCGGGAAGATCCCTGGGCCCTGAATGGAGAAATTACCCCTCTATGAGACTGAAAGACTCGTTACAGCAACTTTTCGGCGATGAAGGACGGATAGTCAAACGGCATCCGGTGGGTGGCGGCGACATTAACACGTCCAGCATACTCATTCTCGATGGTGGAATGACGGTGTTCCTCAAGGAAAACAAGGCCAGTCTTGAACAGATGTTTGCTGCCGAGGCATTGGGCCTGAAGGCACTCAGGGAAGTTGCAACGTATTCCTCGGCTCCGCCGGTACCCCAGGTTCTCGCATGGGGAACGGACGAACATCGCTCCTATCTGTTACTCGAAGTTATTCCCTCCGGGAAGCTGAAATCGGCGGAGGATTTTGGCCGGGCCATGGCGGCCCTACACCGAGAAGGCCGCAGTAAACAATGTGGATTCGACTCTGATAATTGGATAGGGTCTACCCCTCAGAAGAATGACACAGGCTCATCCTGGCATGATTTCTTTAGAGACAGGAGACTATCCTATCAGTGGCAACTCGTGCGCCGAAAGGGATTCGGCGATAATTCGGCAGAAAAACAAATGCAATCCGTGCTCCGCCGTATACCGGAACTGTTACCGTCTCCAGATGATGATCGCCCTAGTCTTCTCCATGGCGATCTCTGGGGCGGAAACTGGCTGGCTGGACAGGACGGCAGGGCCTGGCTCATTGATCCGGCGGTGTACTATGGACATAGGGAGGCGGACATGGCCATGACACAACTCTTCGGCGGCTTCCCCTCAGGCTTTCATTATGCCTACGAAGAGGCATGGCCGTTGACACCCGGATTCCCCAAGAGACGAGATCTGTACAATCTCTACCACCTGCTCAATCATGTAAACCTATTCGGCTCAAGTTATTGGAGAGGTGCCCGAGACATTGTCGCCCGGTTTGCTTAGAGGGGAACTCGGAGTCAGGGATTGCTCCGCACAGATGGTGGTCTTATAGTTAATTGTTTCAATGTCTCCCTATAATCCAATATCCACCCAACTCCAAACACAACATCCCCAAATCCAGCATGGCATTGCCCGAACTTACCTTATGGAAAATTTGATTTTATTCTATCCATTAACAAAAATCAAAGCGAGAAACGAGTGGCACTTTTGCTGTCCGAGTGCATGTGCTTGTTACGCTATTGACATTGCGATAATTAATCCTCTCTACTTAACCCACCTTCGCCATTATAAAGTCTAAATTCTCCCTATGACAGCATTTATTCATTTTTTTCACACTACAGATCTTATGGTTCAATAGCCTCCGATTGAGGGGGGTACCTGAGAGCTTTAGGTTAGTATAAATCTCCAAATGAGCTCTCTCCAATTGGGAATTCACTCGAAGCTTTTTGTTTTTCTTATTTGTCGAATAAGCATACCTATAATGTAACAGATGCCGAACAATTCGGCAAGAGGCAGCAGGCATTGTGTATCACTACTCCGTAGAAATGACGGGTGTTGGGAGTGTAATCAATTGCCCTACAACAATTTAGCAGAAGGGGTGCCGTTGAAAAGTACGGATAATGGGTGTCTTAAGGTGAATTTTGGTCAATTTGGGTTAAGAATACATTATATCTAAATTTTGAATTCTCATATCCAATAATATTTTGGTCCTGTATGACGCACTTTATATTAAGATAATTCGCAATAGTTTCAAACCATTCTTTTTTGTAGAATTGATGGGATAAGCTCCCATACAATCTGTCATATTCATCATTACCTAACCTTGCTCTTCTTATCGATTCATATTCGTATTTTTTGGAAGCGTCATTAATATCTAGAAGTGCAATACACCCCGTACTTTTTAGTACACGCACCATTTCATTTACTACGTTTTCAGCATAATTTAAGCTCTCAAAATATTGGAAAACACTATTACTTATAATAGCGTCAAAATACATGTTTTCGAATGGGATTCTCTCGGCTTCTGCTACTTTAAATATTCCTGAAGGCATTATATTTGAACAAAGTTCCACATGAGAACTGGAATAATCAATACCAAATACTTCGATATTAGAATTAGACATAGGAAACAAGAAAGCACCTGCACCACAACCCACTTCCAATATTTTTTGCGTTTCCTTGATATTCAGTCGTTCTTGTATCTCTTTCACAAAAGACAACCAACTATTAACTGTGAATTCTCCTGTACCAATATCAAACCCTTCTATGGCGATAAGATCTGCTAATTCAAGTTCTCCCGATACTTCATTTCCTTTTCTTTCCCATATATTTTTCCATAAATTCTGTCCTGTTCTGCTCTGTCTATTCTTATTCATAATTTTCCTTTAATTTCTTTATCAAGTGATTTTGGCGGACTACTTCTGAGGCATAACATTGTGTTGTCTTCGTGTCCCATGGGACCTCCGATGATGTGTTTTTCAAAGAAGTATTATATATGAACTCCATGAGTCTTTTCAACTCCTGTCCCCCTTTTCTACAGGTGGATATTTTATTGTACCATCCACCTTCACCTTTCTGCGGAAATCTGATTGACAGAGATTATGAGATTTCCTATCATTTGAATAAATTGGGTCAGTTGCGCATATATCCCTTTGATGAGGGATGAAAAGATGGCATTGAGAAAGTGATTTCAAGCAGAAATGTTTGAATCAGAGGAGGCACACAATGAAGATTACGGTACTTGATGGATTCACACTGAATCCGGGAGATTTGGATTGGGCAGAGTTGGAAATGCTGGGCGATCTCAAAGTTTATGATCGGACAGAGATGTCCCGGACGGTCATTATCGAACGCTGTAAGGACTCGGAAATCATCTTGACCAACAAAACGCCGATGGATAGCGATACAATAAATTCCTTGCCGGAATTGAAGTATATAGGAGTGCTGGCCACCGGATTCAATGTGGTAGATATCAAAGTCGCTGAAAAACGAGGCATCCCTGTTACCAATATCCCCACCTATGGCACTGATTCGGTTGCCCAGATGGTTTTTGCTCATATCCTAAACTTCTGTCATGGTGTTGAGAGTCATTCACAGCAGGTCAAGTCCGGTAAATGGGCACAGTCCGAGGATTTCTGCTTTTGGAACAGACCCCTGATTGAATTAGCCGGTAAGACTATTGGAATTATTGGATTCGGCAGAATAGGTCGCCGTATCGGTGAACTGGGTCATGCATTTGGCATGAAGGTGCTTGCTCAGGATGTTGTGCAGACTCGAGCCCCTGATTGGCCGGGTTTTGCATGGTGCAATGTGGAAGAGGTGTTAAAGGGTTCTGATTTTGTATCGCTGAACTGTCCGCTTACGCCTGAAAACACGGGAATGATCAATGCGGCCGCTCTACGTCTTATGAAGCCGACAGCTTTTCTTCTTAACCTGTCCCGCGGTCCGCTGGTTGTGGAAGAGGATCTTGCCGAAGCCCTTAAAAAGGGAGTGATCGCCGGAGCAGGTATCGATGTCATGTTCAAGGAACCCCCTGCCGCTGACAACAGGCTTATGTCAGAGCCGAAAATCAGCATAACACCGCACATTGCATGGGCTACCAGAGAGGCCCGGTCACGACTGCTCAATGCAGCGGTCAGCAATGTTAAAGCCTTCTTGGATGGCAGAAAGGAGAACATTGTCAACGGGGTGTAAAATTAACTGCGATTTTCCAGATTGGTCTGTCTGCTTCAACGCCCAAGCGCACTGGCGGGGATGGAGTGCCAGCGGAATTCCAGTCCATGTGCATGGGCTTTGTTAGGCTGTTTTTTTCGTATGGTATTTGCTTCTTTGTTCAAACAGCACCCAATTCCCATGCTCATCAATTTTGCATTGGGAATATTCGTGCTCATGTATAACTGCTTGCAGAAGGCAATTACCAACGAACTCACCCAATTTCACTGGCACGGCATTTCCTATAATCTGCTCAATTTCCGTTTTGCTTCCTGAAATATCCCATGTTTCTGGAAATGTTTGAATCAAACTTCGTTCCTTGGTTGTGAGTGGTCGTATCTTGTCGGAAATTGGAGTTGCATCTCCTGGATGTCCCGGATATCCTTGAGGAACTGGGCGATTTACACAGCGAATAGTAGGGCTCGGTTCACCTATGCTAAAAACAGCTCTTCGCGCATAACTGCGAGGGTGCCTATAGTAATATTCTATGCCTAATTTTCCACCAAAATAATCACGCATTGTCATAGGTTTGCTTGACTGATTTTTTCGAATCGCTGGAATCAATATATTGTCTGCGCCATTCATTATGCCAAACACCATTACCCTTTTTCTTTTTTGTGGCACACCACAGAGGGAAGAATCCAAGACAGTTGCAGTTAGCCCGTAACCTGCTCCTTTAAATATAACCAATGCTTCGGCGAATGTTTTAGTTTTTTGCGCACGGTCTACATTCTCCATAATAAAGAATTCCGGACGCAGAATATTGATTGTTTCAGCAAATGATAAAGTGAGGTTCGCTCTTCCCTCATTCTCATTCCTTTTGCCGGCAGAAGAAAAATCCTGGCAAGGTGGGCCGCCAACAATCATATTGAAATCGTATTTACATAGATATGCGGATACCGCCTTGCTGTCTAAAAGATCAAGTTTTTCGATAGGATGATCGGGGATGTTCTTGCTATAAAAATTGATAGCCGCATCCCAGTTGTCAAACGCAGCTACGATTTCAAATCCAGCATTCGCCAGCCCTTGAGAAAGGCCACCTCCACCACAAAATAAGTCAACAACCTTAAATTTATTCTTCATTGAAAATTTCTCTTGAATAATAGATGATTGCATCAAAACGACGTTCTAGGGAAAGATATTTCTGTCCGCCACCAAGAATGATTTCCTTGATTTGATCTTTCACAATAATTGGTTTCGTAAGGCGTTCACAGCGCATATGAAGGTTGGTTTTCAGACCACTCACCGCAAACTCTTTGTCATTGAGATTGTCAAATGTCATCCCATCGTAAATCGGTTTCTGATAAACCTTTCCCCTGGTTGATAATTCATAAAGAAAACGAGCTAAACGCAATGCCGCTCTTTGCGGACGTGATATTTTTTCGTCACCCCCATTTCCCGAGTCTAACAAAAGACGGCAAAGAGCAAAATCGCTCCATATGAAAATATCGAGACAGTTGTCGGCTAAAACGGGGGTTTTGCCCTTTGTTTTCCAGATTGGCTGCATCAAAAGCGGTTTTTCATATATTGAATAATTATTGAGGAATATATCCAGGGCACCAATGATCGTGTCTCGGTGTTTTGAAACCTCGACGACATTATCCCAATCACGAATTTTTGCACAGGCTGGAGAAAACAAATCACGCACTTGCGCCATATGTTCGACGCAGGATCGCCCCATCCCCATAGCCGCATAACGCATCGTCGGGGAGCGCACTACAAGTTCTGAACCGTATTCAGCCTCTTTCTTTTTAACTGTCGTGTTGTCTGGAATAGTTGTCAGTTTTACTTCAACTGGTGAAAGAGGACATTTCGATTTGCTCTCGGACACAACTAGGTCAATTGGCTGAATACCATCAACGGCCATTTCGGCGTAGGGTATAAAACGGTACTCAAATGAAAAGAAAAGCTGGTCGTTTGGTAATGTTGTTTGCCAAAAATCATCAAATTATATTTCCGGAAGAGCCGTATTTGAGTTTTTTCCGTGCTTAATGAAAGCGGCGGGAAGTTTATTATCTCTCATGTAGCAAGCCAGAGCAGCCGGAAAAGACGAATTGAATTGGTTCTTTCCCCATGCATAGGGGCTTGAGAAGTCGCGGTTTGAGTTGGTTAAACCGTAAAGTGAAGGTTTTTTCTGTATCATATTTTATATCTTTGGTTCTTCATGTTTTATCGGCCTAGCAAACAGTATAAGCATTGCTAAAGGATTATTCCTTTTCAGCATGGATCTTGTTTTTACGCTGGCAGGATGTAGCACCGAAAATGCAAGTAGCAAGGCGGAAATAAACGCCCTTCCCCTGACAATCGGTGATACTGAGTATGCTTACTGTAACGATTTTACCATAGAGGGAATGGCCATGACTATGCTCATTTTGAAAGCTATCCCAGAGAGTGTAACTGTAATACAGTGCCCTCAAGCTTAGCGGCAGAGGACAAACACATGCCCCCCTGCCCCCAATCTTCGGGGTGCTATATAACAATTTCTTATAGAGAAAAGATATAAATGAGTTTTTTTAAGTCGATTTCCTGAACAGATAAAATGAGAAGATTCTCGTTTTCACGGTTAAAAACAGAAAATTCATGCCTAAGAAAGATATAGAAACCATTTTGAGCGATGTCCCTGAAAACCTGGTGCCGACGGACAAACAACAACGTCAGCCAACCTCAACCATTTTGCTACATCTATGGGGTGTCCAATACAGATTCTCTCACATTGCTCTTCTCTTAAGCAGGGTGCATGGTGGAGACTTGCGATTTGACATTATGCTATATTAGCTATATTAGGAGTATTAGGAGATTTTATGTCAAGAGTATTGCGTAGCGCGACGAGTCGGCATGGGCGCCTGATGGCGGGAGCACGTGCCCTTTGGAGAGCTAACGGCATGACGGATGAGCATATGAACAATCCCGTCATTGCCATCGCCAATTCTTTTACACAGTTCGTCCCAGGGCATGTCCATCTGCACGATGTTGGGCAGCGTATCAAGCGGCGTATTCAGAAAGCGGGCTATTTCGCCGCCGAATTTAACACAATCGCCGTGGATGACGGCATCGCCATGGGGCATGGCGGAATGCTCTATTCCCTTCCGTCCAGAGAGATAATTGCCGACAGTGTGGAGTACATGGTCAATGCCCATTGCGTGGATGCCCTCGTGTGCATCTCCAACTGTGACAAGATTACCCCCGGCATGCTGATGGCAGCTTTGAGGCTGAATATTCCGACTGTATTCGTATCAGGCGGCCCCATGGAAGCGGGACGCATCGGGGACAAGGGGCTGGATCTCATTGATGCGATGGTTTTGGCCGGAGATAATTCGGTGGATGAAGAAGAGCTTGACCGTGTGGAAAGGCTGGCCTGCCCCACCTGTGGGTCTTGTAGCGGGATGTTCACCGCAAATTCAATGAACTGCCTTGTTGAAGCCTTGGGATTGGGATTGCCCGGAAACGGCACGGTGTTAGCTACGCATTCAGAACGGGCCGGCTTGTTCGACCGTGCCGCTGATCTCATCGTGGAACTAGCCCGCCGATATTATTTTGAAGAGAACGACCACGTCCTGCCCCGCTCAATCGTGACCAAGGCGGCCTTTGAAAATGCAATGGCTCTCGACATCGCCATGGGCGGATCAACCAATACTATACTGCACATTCTGGCAGCCGCCCGTTCCGCCGATGTGGATTTTGATTTGAAAGACATCGATTCGCTCAGCCGCAGAGTACCTTGTCTTTGTAAGGTAGCACCAAATATCGAGAAATACCACCTCGAAGATGTTCATCGTGCCGGGGGAGTTTTGGGTATTCTCGGGGAACTCGCTCGAGCCGGGCTTGCGGATACCACTGCACAACGGGTCGATGCCCTCACCCTCTCAGATGCTCTGAAGCAGTGGGATGTAGCGAATGAGCCCCCCGACAGGGCCGTGGAGTTCTACAAGGCGGCTCCCGGCGGTAGGAGCAATGCGGTGATGGGCAGTCAATCCTCCCGCTACAAGGAGCTGGACCTTGATAGGGCTACCGGGTGTATCCGTGATGTGGGCCATGCCTATTCGATGGATGGAGGCCTGGCCGTTCTTTATGGAAATCTCGCTCCCGATGGGGCGGTTGTGAAGACGGCAGGAGTTGACAATTCGGTTTTCGTCTTCACCGGGAAGGCCAAGGTTTTCGATTCGCAGGAAGATGCGGTGAAGGCAATTCTCGCGGGGAGTATCATCCCCGAAGATGTGGTGATTATTCGCTACGAAGGTCCAAAGGGTGGCCCTGGAATGCAGGAAATGCTCTACCCAACCAGCTATATGAAATCCATGAAGCTTGGCAAGGTGTGCGCCTTGCTCACCGATGGCCGCTTTTCTGGAGGAACATCGGGTTTGTCTATCGGGCACATATCTCCTGAGGCCGCCTCGGGCGGCGTAATAGGTCTGGTGCAGAATGGTGATTCTATCAAAATAGACATCCCAAATAGGGTGATTCACTTGTGCTTAAGCGATGAAGAAATTCAACGCCGCAGACAGGAGGAAAACGCCAAGGGCTGTCAAGCATGGAAGCCCCGGCGTGTACGGCTGGTTTCTGATGCGCTTAGGGCCTATGCCATACATGCCGCAAGTGCGGACAAGGGTGCCGTGCGGATTCTGTGAAGAAGACTCCCAAAAGGTCCATCCTAATAATTGTGTAATTGCCTATCATTCAAACGACTTACGGGCAATGGGCATGCTCATGCATCTAGGCCCGCCACGCCCACGGACCAGCTCTGAGCCTTCAATTTCCACTACTTCAATCCCGTGTCGATGTAGGGTGTTATTAGAATGCCGATTCCGTTTATAAGCGACTACCGTTCCCGGCGACAGTGCCAAGGTATTGCAACTATCATTCCATTGCTCCCTGGCGGCGGTAAAGCTGTCCCCCCCTCCGCTTTGGATGAGTTGGACGGCAGGGAGCTTAAGGGCTGACTTCAAGGCTTCGGCCAATGAATTCATCGGTTTGATACGGGGGCTTAGCTTTTTTCCTTGGGTTAATTGAAATACGCGGAGGCTATTCAACACGCCTGGAAAGATCGTGAATTTATCTACATCCAGCATCGTGAACACCGTGTCTAAATGCATATAGGCTCTGGCAACTGGAATTTGAAGTGCCAGCACTTCTCTAATTCCACTGTCTCCATTCAAGAGACGTCCGGCTAGCCTTTCAATGCCCTCGCTACTGCTTCGCGCACTACAGCCAATGAGAATTACATGAGGGCTAAGAACAAGAATGTCCCCGCCTTCAACGCTATCCGTATCATTGAGATTGTACCATAGCTTCTTGAGTGGGGCGAACAGCGGATGATGCCGACGAATGAAATCTAGGATGAGGGGTTCCCTGCTACGTACAGGAGACTTCATCGCACTCAGAACCAATCCATCTGCGATAACGGCTCCGGGGTCTCTGGAGAAATAAAGATTGGGGAGAGGATTCAAGTAATAGGGGAAGTCGTCCTTTATGTAATAGGATAGCCGCTTTTCTCCCTCGCTATGCCGGACCTCTTCTTTGCGAAGTCCGCCGATCAAGACATCTGCCAATTCTCGAGCCGAATTATTCTCCAGAAGATTCTGAATGTCTTCCCTTAGTTGGCCATCGGGAATACGAGTATCTCTTAGGACACTGTTCACCATCTCTATTTTGACTTGATCATCCTCTAGGATGTCAGCGAGAAGATCACTGTAGTAGAACACCTCGCACCCCCTCTTTCTGAGCATGTTGGCGAAGAGATCGTGTTCTTCTTGCATACGGCTAATCCAGGGGATGTCATCGAACAGAAGCTCTTCTAGAAATTGCGGGGTAAGGGTTTCAAGTTCTCGTCCCGGACGATGAAGTAAGACCTTGCTCAAGGTACCAATTTCTGAGCGGACAGCAGGAGGGGGTGAAGACATGCAGTAAATTATACCGAAAGAGGGTTGTGATCACAAGAAATATCGCCTCGCATGGAGGTGTGGGGGTCTTGAACAGCTATCAAACGTGGTCACGGGCGATGACAACTCGTTTGTATAGCCTTCGCCGCACTTGTAAGAAGACTGTTTCGTTGTTTTAGATCTTCGTTTGGGGCTTTTGGTTGTAGGGCAGTAACTCTGATCTCTTGTAATCCAAATTCTGTATGAGTGGACACTGGATCAGGTTTCACTTCTATCGTTTTAAGATTGAAGGAGGGCTAACGGAGGGTTGCTTCATCCGATGAAAGCCCGCAAATGCTAGGCTTTTGAGGCTATGCCATGGCATAGACAAGTTCGTTTGGTGTCAATGGCGGAGGGGGTGGGATTCGAACCCACGGCAGGTTGCCCCGCACCGGTTTTCAAGACCGGCTCCTTAAACCACTCGGTCACCCCTCCAATGCCTACGCTTTGCAAGGTATAATGAAAATCCGCATGTGTCAAATACAATGATGGGAATTGGATTTCTGGGGCCTCTGTAGCCATGCCAGACACACCGCAATTATCCGTTGCGGGTTGAACCGGTTTTCCAATGCGTTTATGCTGCGGGTGGGGACATAGCCTCACCCCTACATGTTGCGGGTTGAACCATTTTTCAACGCGATCATTATCCATTATCCATTTTCAATTATCAATTATCAAGCCCCCCTGTACCGTTTCATCTGCCCCTGCCCCCTTCGGGGCTGTGTCAGAATGCGCCTTTGGCCCGCATGCGGCGTTGGCGAAAAAACCTGAAATGCTCAGGTCCTGGGACGGGTGCAAGCTTTTCGTTTGGAATGGGGAGAGGTAAGCTCCCTGAAACCTGCCAATGGAACCAGCACCACAGACGATTTCAACTAGAAGACGGTTGATAGTGCAGTGAAATACCAGATACAGATAGTCGATAGCGAGGCAAAATTGGAGAGCAAGCCTAAGTGGTTAGCTTGGGATTGAGTGGGTTTGGAGGGTGCCGACAGGCAAGTTTGCCGAAGGGGCCCGCTAATTTGGGAACTTTGTGGACTTCGGAGTTCTTAGGGCACAATTGCCATTTTCATTCAAATTGTGTCATACTGAAGCCATGCCGAATTACCTCTCCCCCTTGTCGGACTACCTCGCCCGCTATCTATTGGGTTCCGAGCAGAACAAGAATCTTCTCCTGGACTTTGTGAATGCGGTTCTCACCGATTCTGGATTCCCCCCGGCCCGTGAAATAGAGATTAAAGATCCCTTCAATCTGAAAGATCATTTGGGAAACAAGCAGAGCATTGTGGACATAAAGGCTAAGGATGAAACAGGCCGAGCTTTCACAGTGGAGATACAGGTTATCCCGACTGCCGCCTATATCAATCGTGCCCTCTATTACTGGGCCTGTCTATATTCAGGGCAAATCAAGTCAGGGGAAGTGTATAAAAAACTCCGACCGACCATCAGCATCAATGTAGTGGATTTTATTATCTTCGACCATTTTGAAAAGCCCCACAGTCTTTTTGTTCTCAAGGAGAAAGATGAAACAGGGGATTACATACTAACAGATAATCTCCAGATTCACTTTTTTGAATTGCCCAAGATAAACCTGGAAGGAAAGAAACAGTTTAAAAATCGTCTGGAGAAGTGGGGATATTTTTTTAAGAAGGAAGGTCATTTGACCAAGGAGGAAGAGGTGAAAGTACTCATAGGCGATGATCCCATTATGGAGCAAGCCCACGAATGCTACCGAAAATTCACAATGGATGATCATTTGAGAGCCCGAGCCGAATCCCGAGAAAAGTTTTTACGGGATCAATTGAGCAATATAGCCCATGCTAAAGAAGAAGGCCGAAAGGAAGGCCGAGAGGATGGCCGAAAAGAAGGCCGAAAAGAAGGCCGAAAGGAAGGCCGAGAGGATGGCCGAAAGGAAGGCCGGGAGGAAGGCAAACGGACCGTTGCCCAGAACCTCAAAGCTCTGGGATTGAGTCCAGAGGATATCATGCAAGCAACAGGGCTGACGTTAGAGGAAATCGATTAGCTCCTGAACAAAAGACGGACAGATGAAGGTATTGAGAAATTAGAGGTTCTGGTTTCAGGCCCTTTCCGTGATGAAGTCTTCGTGAACGAAAGATTCAAGGAAATTTTGGATGAAACAGGGGTGAGAGAAGAGCCGATTGTAGCATTTGCCGCGTAAACAAGCAGAGCATTGTGGACATAAAGGCTAAGGATGAAACAGGCCGAGCTTTCACAGTGGAGATACAGGTTATCCCGACTGCCGCCTATATCAATCGTGCCCTCTATTACTGGGCCTGTCTATATTCAGGGCAAATCAAGTCAGGGGAAGTGTATAAAAAACTCCGACCGACCATCAGCATCAATGTAGTGGATTTTATTATCTTCGACCATTTTGAAAAGCCCCACAGTCTTTTTGTTCTCAAGGAGAAAGATGAAACAGGGGATTACATACTAACAGATAATCTCCAGATTCACTTTTTTGAATTGCCCAAGATAAACCTGGAAGGAAAGAAACAGTTTAAAAATCGTCTGGAGAAGTGGGGATATTTTTTTAAGAAGGAAGGTCATTTGACCAAGGAGGAAGAGGTGAAAGTACTCATAGGCGATGATCCCATTATGGAGCAAGCCCACGAATGCTACCGAAAATTCACAATGGATGATCATTTGAGAGCCCGAGCCGAATCCCGAGAAAAGTTTTTACGGGATCAATTGAGCAATATAGCCCATGCCAAAGAAGAAGGCCGAAAGGAAGGCCGAGAGGATGGCCGAAAGGAAGGCCGGGAGGAAGGCAAACGGACCGTTGCCCAGAACCTCAAAGCTCTGGGATTGAGTCCAGAGGATATCATGCAAGCAACAGGGCTGACGTTAGAGGAAATCGATTAGCTCCTGAACAAAACACGGACAGTTGAAGGTATTGAGAAATTAGAAGTTCAGGTTTCAGGCCCTTTCCGTGATGAAGTCTTTGTGAACGAAAGATTCAAGGAAATTTTGGATGAAACAGGGGTGAAAGAAGAGCCGATTGTAGCATTTGTCGTGTTCGGAGGCTGGCATAGAGATGGTTGTATTGGGGTTGCTTTGAGGGGCTGTGTCAGAGAATCCAGGGAGCCCGAGGGCTGTCTGGCCCCCCCTTCAGGCACACCGCAATTATCCGGTGCGGGTTGAATCATTTTTCAACGCGATCATTATCCATTATCCATTTTCAATTATCAATTATCCCGGCCCCCCCTGCACCGTTTCATCTGCCCCTGCCCCCATCGGCCGTATCGAGTAGGAGGCACCCAGTACTACCTGGGTGCCGTCCTCTCACAGGACCGTGCGTACGGGTCCGTACACGGCTCCTCATGTAAGTCATATTCAAAGAATTTCTGGATTTACTGCTCAAGGTTGGCTTTGTAGTCTTTTATGGTGGTTCCGTCGATGCCTGCCGTGCCCCCATTCTTACTCACCATCCTAAAGCCTTGCCCCAGTGTCCTAGGTCTGCACAGTGTCTCAAATAGCTCTGTGCTGTCCACTTTGAATAGCTCCTGTTGTTCCAACTTTCCTCCTTTGTTCACAAATGTTTGTTTTAGCCATCTTGCTATATTCCAGAGTGTACGTACTGGTAGCTCAATGTTCCTTTCAGGCTAAACTCACTTGCTGTGTTACTCATTGTTTCCAAAGAACGCTTACATGTTCCCCCCTTCACCTCCGGCTTCCTTGCCACTTGGTCTTTAGTTTTATCCTCATGCAAGCATCACTGCTTCTTCATCGGCTAAGACCTTTACGATTACTATGGGTTAATCTGACTGCCCCCGGACTCAATTCTGAAAAGCATAACCTTACATCCCTGCACGGCTTAGGAAATCTCATGGCGTAGTTCCTTAAGTTTCCGCTACCAGCGGCTCTCCCTGGGTAAGACACAATCTCCATTTCCGCTTGCCTTCTTTACCACCAAGAATTACGGAAAGGATATGGGACTTCGATGTCAGAGGGCATCTCATCCTCCTTTGGCGGCCTGTACAAAGGTTTAGGTGGGACTTTCACCCACTGGATTTTGGTCATGCCAGGCGCACCTCCAACGGCCTCCCTGGGGCAGGTGCCGCTGAAACTTCCTGTGGCCTCCGGCCCTGGAGGGATGCTTTACAAAACTGCAGGCCGGACCAGCCGGAACCCGATGCTGTCGTGGCTAATGCCGGGACTGCCGCTGCTGCGGTACGCCGACCGCAGGTACCTGGCACTGTCGACCCAGCTACCCCCCCGAAGAACCCGGCCCGAGCCCGATCCAGGCCCCTTCGGGTTCGTCTGGCTTCCAGACGAATAAGCTCCCTTCCAGTCCCAGCACCACTCCCACACGTTCCCGCTCATGTCGTAGATCCCTAGCTCGTTCGGGGACTTGCCCCCCACCGGATGGGTTTTATCTCCGCTGTTATCGTCATACCAGCCCGCTCGGCCTACATTATCACTTCCGGCGTACTTGTAGCCCCGGGAAGAACTTCCCCCTCGGGCGGCGTACTCCCATTCGGCCTCCGCTGGCAGACGGTAGCCGTCGGCATTCCAGTTGGCCGTTACGCTCTTTCCGTTTATGCGGTACACCGGGGTGAGCCCTTCTCGCTGGCTCAGCTTGTTGCAGTACTCCACCGCATCGTACCAACTCACTCTCTCCACAGGGCGGTTTGTCCCCTTGAACCTCGATGGATTCCTCCCCATGGCTTCCTGCCATTCGGCTTGCGTCACCTCGTACTTGCCAATGTAAAAATCCCCCACCCTCACGGTGTGCACAGGCTCCTCATCGGAAGACCCCTCGGTGGAGCCCATCTGGAAGGTGCCGCCCTCCACGTAGATGAAGTCCTCCGGTACCGGATTTTTCAGGGCGGCAAAGTTGTTTTTGTAATCCCCGTTGCCAATTACCAGGGCCGTCTTGTTCTGGGCACCTGCCATGGACACCAATAGTGGAAGCATCAGGGCAAAAACGGCGATTTTCTTCATGGTGAGATATCCTCTCTTTTTTCAAGTTATACACCAGAGCGTAGCCCTTTTGTGAGGAAGTATCAAGGCCGGGTTTCTTCATAATAAAGCCTAAAAAATCAATCCATTAGTAAGAATGATTTATCACGGAAACCGCTACCCTCTCCGTTTATCCCTTGTTTCGATTTTTTTCGCCTGCCTGTGCTTGTCCGCACCTGTCAGGGGGGCATTTATAGGGGGGCATGAATGTGCTGGGGCTGGGTCAGAATGATAGATTTGGTTTGCAGGCAAGGCGCGAAAAGTTCTGAAAGCGGAGTGTGCTGTTGTACATGAGCATTTCCTGCTCAAGGTTGGCTTTGTCGTCTTTTATGGTGATTCCGTCGATGCCCGCTGAGCCTCAATTATCAATTATCCCGGCCCCCCCTGCACCGTTTCATCTGCCCCTGCCCCCTTCGGCCGTCTCCGCCGGCCTCCCTGGGGCAGGTGCCGCTGAAACTTCCTGTGGCCTCCGGCCCTGGAGGGATGCTTTACAAAACTGCAGGCCGGGCCAGCCGGAACCCGCTGCCGTTGTTGCTATTGCCGGGGCTGCTGATGTTGCGGTTAGCCGACCGCAGGTTCCTGGCGTTGAAGAACCAGCTACCCCCTCGAAGAACCCGGTACGAGCCCGTAGAGGGCCCCTCAGGATCGGTCTGGCTGCCGCTGGAATAATCTCCGTACCAGTCCCTGCACCACTCCCAGACGTTGCCGTGCATGTCGTAAAGTCCAAAGCGGTTGGCCCTTTTCTGTGCGACCGGATGGGTTTGCATTGCCGAATTATCATCATACCAGGCATATTCGCCGAGTTCTTTATCATCATCACCAAAGCAATAGGCTGATGTACTCCCCGCCCGGCAGGCGTATTCCCATTCCGCCTCACTCGGCAGACGATAGTTTTCCCCAGTAAGAGCGGAGAGTTTATTACAGAAATCCACTGCGTCATTCCAGGATACACGTTCTACCGGACGGTCCGGGCCTTTGAAATACGAAGGATCTCTGCCCATTACAGCTTCGTACTGCGCCTGGGTCACCGGCGTGGCCTGAATATGGAATGCGGACAGCATCACCTTATGTACGGGGCATGCATCATCCATGTTTTCATCTCCCATCATGAAGCTCCCTTCGGGAATCAGTATCATGCTCTGCTGCAATTCCTCGATAGTTTTTCTTAAATCGGAAGCACGGTTGATACTGGCCGCATTCCCCTGGGTCATCGTTACGGCTTCTCCTGCATTCGTACGGCATTTATCTTCGTCACACAGCCATCGTTGCCCGACAGGAGAGCCAAGGAGTTCTGACAGATGGGGGTTTCTCTGTAGAAGGCCTATCGCGTTTTCCCATTTGACTTTCGCAAAGCCTTCAATTTTGACTTCAAAATTGAGGTCCTTCGCCTTGTTTTTAAGTTTCGATGCAATAAATTTACCAATCGTGGTGCCCTTATTTCCTTCTTCCTCTTCAAAGGAAGTGTCCAGTGCCGAGACGAAATCCTTGTATTTGGGTTCGTCCATGGCCAGATGCAGAAGCAGGATTAGGGGTTCGTATTCCTTGTCTTCCAGTTTCCCTACTGACACAGAGACCTTGGTCCGGTTGATAAGCCGAACAATGGATCGGGGATTGTGCCTGCACGCCTCGGCGATGAGTGTTTCGACTCCTTCGGGTGGTTCCTCTTCTCCAAAAACTTTGCATCTTTCCAGAAGTTCCTTGACATATTTCGTCAACCCCTCTGGTTTCCGCACAGGCACATTCACCTTGACCTGAACAATTTTATCCAGATAGTCTGTCAGAGAAGTCGCATCGATGTTGTAGTCCTTTGTGTATTTGTTCCTTACAAAGTCTTGAATAATTTTCTCATTTACACCCAGCACAAAAAAAAATCAGGCTGATTCAAAACAAGCTTAATCCCTTCCAGAAGTGCCACGGCTCGGTCGGGGAAACATCGATCCAAATCATCGACAAAGACCACAACGCGAAGGGCTTTTTCAGTTTTCCCGGCTTTCTTGATTTTCCCGCATTCTTCAAGTTCCTCAAACGCATCGAAATACAGGCTCCGGGCAAGCACGGCATCGTGGGTAATATCTTGATACCGCTGAATCATATCTTTGGGAGACAGATTGACCTCCGCCTCTGATAAAAGGGGATGCCCACTTTTCCTTTGATTGAAATTCCGTAGGCAATGGCTCTGATGGCATCCTTTAGTTTTTGGGCATGCTCTTTGATTTTCTTGTCCCAATTCTTCTTTTCTTTAGAAAGCTCCTTCGCGATGGTGGCGGTCAGCGGCACGATAAGATGTTCTTCTCGCTCATACTGCCAGGCATTGAACCAGACAGGGACTGACGTATCTGACTTATGGACTTTCGTATGCATAAGCCGCATGAGGCTGGTTTTCCCGACACCCCAGTCCCCAAAGATGCCGATGGTGATGGGATCGGAGGTGTCCATCGCCGCATTGGCCAGCACCGTAGCGTAAGAATTAAACTCTAATTGATCTTTGCGATCATCCGCTGTTTCTCCGATGGGCATGTCTCCGAGCAATGCTAATTTTCTGCTTTCTTCCATATAAGGGGACCTCTACAAATACGATACTGCCTTTAAATAATTCTGTCAAAGTTTTCATCCTCATTGAGAATATGGGGTGAAAACATGGGGCACTTCTCAAAACCCTATTTCGCTTCTGACTCGATCTTTTCCTCACTTCTACGTTGCCTGCCTGTTGCAGACAAGGCCTGTGTCAGAATGCGCCTTTGGCCCGCATGTGGCGTTGGCCTGCCTGTGCGTGTACGCACCTGTCTGCGTGCAACACACAGGCAGGCCGCCTTGCCTGCAAACCAAATCCATCATTCTGACACAGCTCCGGCCGGGGGGGCAGCCCCCCATCAAGGGTAGCAAGGGGGGGGAATTTCCTTATCCCCTTCCTCATACGCAAGGGATTGAAACGGAAATGCCGCTGGCAGACCCGGCGATCGGCAGTGAGCCGGTTAACAGGCTGCCAGGTGAAGGCATTGGAGAGGAAAGCCCGACCCGTAGGGTTGCGCCCAAATAAGGGTAGGCTTCAATTTTAAGGCACTTGGAATTAGTTTCAATGCGATACATCATTGAAGGATGAATAGGATTTCAACGGCCCAATGAGCCGAATCGTCAAGGCATCGGCCCTTGTCTTGAAGATGAACCCCGTCGGCGAGTATCACAGGGGGTTGACGATGCTCGTTGCCGGAGAAGGGTTGTTGCGTCCGCTGGCCTTTGGTGCTCAAGGGAGACGGAGTTCCTTGCGGGCCGCTGCTGTTCCATATAACACTGGTATGGCAAACCTTCACTATAATGGCTCCAAGGACCAGTGGCGCCTCACTGCGTTCGACCCTGAAGACTGCCATGATGGTTTCAGAGAAGACTTGGACAGGTTCTACACGGCGACGGCCTGGGCCGAGGTGTTGCTTAAAACTTATGGCAGCGGCGATGATTCCGGCAGACTATACGACTTGGCTACCCGAGCCTTGTCTTTACTGTCGATAAGCTCAAACGAACAGATTAAGCGGCTCAGAATTGGGTTTTTTTGGAATTATCTTGGCATTGAAGGTGTTATGCCTGATGTTCTGGGCTGTGGACTCTGCTCTAAGCGTCTTGTCATAGGCGGCAGGAATCCCCCTGCCCGAATCTGGCCAAACGGTCTGCTTGTCTGCCATGAATGCGCCGAATTCCGTGGTGAGGAAATTCCCGATGGTGTGAGAAGGTGGCTTTATCGCATAGGTTCTGAGATTGATGATTCTGTTAGGATAGGTATGCCGCCCCATGGCTTGGTGATCGCCGAGAAATGGATAAATGTTCTTATTCAGACAACTCTCGAACAGCCATTGAAGGTATCGCCTGCTACAGGCATCTCGCCGTTAAGGGCATGATGAGCTATCCCGGAAGTAATGGACAAAAACCCTACGTGATTACAGTCCGAGTGTGAACTGTTCATTCCCCTGCCGCCCAATGCCGTATTCTCGAATGACGAATCACCCGCCTTTGCAGGGCGGCGCGGAGGGTTTCCTCGTCTGAGTAGATACATACGCGGTGTCTGGCGCGTGTCAACGCCGTGTACAGGATTTCTCTGGAAAGGAGTCTGTCCGCTTGTTTGGGAAGAATCACCGTGACGGCATCGAATTCAGAGCCCTGACTCTTGTGTATTGTTTGAACCCAGGCGGCTTCCCAGTCGGGGAGGACGGCCAGGGGTAATACCCTGTCACCATCAGGAAGTCGTAACACGGCACGCAGTCTGTCGCCGAACCGTTCAACGAGGGCCCTGTCTCCGTTCCAAAGCTGTCTTGTGGCATCATTCCTGGTGAAGACGATGGGCATTCCCGGAAAGGCCGCAGTGGTTCGTCCAAGATTATAGGATATTTTTTCATTTAAAGACCCCGTGCCCCACTGCCCACGGCGCAACGGTGTGAGGGCAATGAAGGCATCCATGTTTCCTCTCTTGCGCCTGTATTCTTCGGTCAATATGGAGGCCATCGCATCGACCGTCCTGAGGGGTTTGATGCTGATAGCACTGTCGTCATCAATGGCGTTATTCAACCGACTCATATCACCATCCCGGACGGCGGCGGCGAATTCGAGGATGGCGGTATTTGAGCGGTAAACCTTGGTTAGTTGGATAACCGATTTTGATAGAGGGCCCTCTTTGGCGGAACGGGCGGCCTGGCGAGCACCGTGAAGAAGGTCGCCGAGGAGTGCGCCTGCTTCTACGGAGGGAAGCTGATCGGGATCGCCAACGAGAAGCAGCGCGGTATGTGGCGCGAGGGCACGAAGAAGGCTGTTCATCAGGGGAAGATCCACCATTGAAGCCTCATCGACGATAACAAGGTCGGCGGTGAGGGGATGATTCCGGTTGTATTTCGGCGGACGGTTTGGAGCGATGCCCAGAAGGCCGTGCAGTGTCTGTCCGCTGTATTGAGGGATGCTTTCGCTCATTCTCGCTGCCGCCCGGCCTGTCGGCGCGGTCAACACCACCCGAAGGGATGTGGGCAGTTGATTGAGCACTTGGGCAATGGTGGCCGTCTTTCCGGTTCCAGGCCCCCCTGTTAGCAGAAAAAGGCGTTTGCCTGCCTTGATCTGGGCACATAGGGTTTCGGCCGGGTGCTTGTCTTCCATCGGGGCAATGGTGGATAGGGTTTGACTCCTCTCGCCCAGCATATCCAGAAAGGCATCTTCCTCCCGCCGACGGCGCAGGAAGTATATATGGCCGGCATCTGAGGTGAGAAGGAGAGGCGGGCGAGGCGGCGTAATACTGTCGGCTCTGGCGTTTTCCTCACTTAATTGGGCGATAAGACCTTTCTCCATGGCGGATTGTACAAGGCCTGAGGCACGTTCCTGCAGACGCACGGGCAGGTGTTCATCGGCACCAGACCATTGGGCGGCCTCCTCGGTTATTCGGGTAAGACTAGTTCGAATGTGACCATTGCCCGCCTGCTCGGCAACATGAACGAGTAGCCAGAAGAGGTCATCTTCATCGTGGTGGGGATAATAGCGGGTGTAGAGGGAATAGGCGAGATTCACCCTAAAAGAACTCAGCCCGAACTCCATGGCCTGACGGAACAGGGAGGTCATTTTATCACCTCAAAACACCCCAGAGCCTTCGAAACATCAAGAATGCGCTGCCGTGTCGGCTTGGATAGCCATATCCCCTCTTCGCTCTTCTCATCTAGGCCGCGGAGGAAGAGGTAGACGGCCCCGCCGATCTCTTTTTCCCAGTCTACAGGACGGCCAAGATTCCCCGAAAGCGTTCGGCAAAGCCCTAAGAGATAAAGCTCGTACTGAAGTCGGTAAAGATTCTCTTTCATTATATCCTCATAATTCCGGCCAGATGGAAGTATGTTCGTCTTCCAATCCACCACCCACCATCGCCCATCTTTTTGAATCAAAAGGTCGATAAAGCCCTTGAGGAAGCCACGATCAATACGGATTTCCGTGTTGTCGATATCAAGGCTTGCCCCCTGCGGCAGATATACCTGAAATTCGATTTCCCGGCGAAATTGCCGGGGCTGGAGATCGCAGAGACGGCCCAGAGACGGAATGGAAACCCTCAGCACCTGCCTGACCATGGTTTTCAGTGCGATGGCCCGGCCTTCGTACCAGTTAGGCGGGTAGAAGCGGTTTGCCAAGGAGTTAAAAAGCTCTTCCGTGGCCTGATGGGTGAGCCAAATTTTCTCATCGTCGTTTGTAGCCAAGCTGAAATCGCATTGCTCTAGGCAGGCGTGCAGCAATTGTCCAAAAATGGCTCCCCCATCCTGGCCGAGGGGATTCGTGTCGTTATCGGCTTCAGGCAAAAAATCGCCCGACGAGGCGATTATATGGTCAACATCTTTGTCCTGCTCAATGGGGTGAATTGAATCCCGTCTGAGGTTGAGAAGGATGGATGTGTAGCTTTCGGTGGCGGGATCTCTCATCCCGGTGGGACAAGACGGTAGCGGGGCAAGACGGAATGGCCCTTGCCGGATCGCCTTTGACTTCGGTAAAGGCGCGGGTTCCGAGGTTCCGATGTCAATGAGATGTATCAAATCCGAATTCCTCGCGAAATCCTCAATCTTCGCAAACAGTTGCTGCTTGAAACTATCGACATCCTTGCTGTCCGTGGATTCATGGGGCGGCAAACGGAATTTATCTGCCGGATCGGGTGTCTGGGGAATGGCGATATTCCAAAACGAATCCATCTGTACAACGCGTTTTTCATCGCTGAGGAATGGCACCCAAAGTTTGTGGCTCGCCCTGGTAAAGGCGACATACAATAGTCGCTTATCCTCTTCCCAGTTGTTGGCACGATGGTGATTGAAGTATTTCTCTCGGCAGAGACGATCTACCACGAGTGTGCCCCCGTCGTCAAAACGGTAGGAGTCCCGGCTGCTGTGCCTGGTTTTTCCCGTGAATCCGCCATGCAGAAAAACAAGGGGAAACTCCAAGCCCTTGGAGGCGTGCATTGTTAGCACACGGACCGCCGGGGCTTCTGTTTCAAGCCGGACTAAAAACTCGCTTGTTTCGAGGCTTTTATCCTGTGCACAACGGCGCATCCAGGCGATGATACCGGGGATGTCCCTCAACCCCTCACTCTGTTTCTTCTGAATGAGTTCGCTGATTTGTCGCCAATCCTGCCAGAGGCGTTCCCCTCCGTTTTGGGATAGAACCCGCCTCGTCCAGGGATGGCGGAGATAGTCTACCTTACTCGCATACCCTGTCTCTTTGGCCCAGGAAGCCAGTTTCATGCTGTAGTCAAAGAAAGATTCAAAGGCAAGGAAGGATTTCCCGGCGACAAACAGCCGCTTCCAATCCATTCCCTTCTCGGAGAAATTGTCGAGATAGCCGGATTGTTCCAGCCTGAGCAGTAAGGCCGGGGGTAATCGAAAGAACTCATCAAGGAAAACGGAACGCCACAATGCCTGGTTCCGGGGTGCGTCGAAAGCCCGAAGCAGTCCATAGACAACCTCGCAGATGGGCTGGGTGAAGACAGAGCGGCTACGGTAACAAAGTGTCGGGATTTCCAGTGCGGTGAGTCTTGAAATTATGTCCTCTTCCTGTCGGGCAGTACGGACAAGAACCGCTATATCAGAAGCCAATACCCTGCGGGAGAGGGTGGGATCCCCTGTGCCAGTCTCACCGCTTTGGCCATCGGGAATCCATTGGCCACCGGTTTTTGGGTCGAGCAAGGCCCTTATTTCCCTTACGATGCCATCGGCGTACTCGCCTTCACTGGCCGCCTTGATTACGGTGATGGGTATCTCGGCATGGGGATAGCAGAAACTGTCCCCAGCAGGGCGGCCCGATTTCACCTTAAAAAAGCCGATGGCCTTGCCGCCGTCACTGCGAGTTTGAAAGATGGGGGAGAAAAGGCGGTTGATAGCGGCAACCAAGGGGGCCCTCGAACGGAAATTGGTTTCCAGGCGGTATTGTTTTTCTATCGGAATGAGAGACTTGGCGGCTTGATAGCCTTGGAGTCCCGTTCCTCGAAATCCATAGATGCACTGCTTTGGGTCGCCGATAAGGGCGAGAATGTGGCTGGGGCCGGAAAACAGGCTGTGAAACATCTGCCATTGCCGTGGGTCTGTATCCTGGAATTCGTCGATGAGGGCTGCTTTATAGCGTGTTCGGAGGAGCTGGGCCAAGGGAGAATCAGGCGTTTCCACGGCCTGGCTGACGCGTTGAATAAGATCGGCATAGCCCCAGATGCCGGTCTCGTCTTTGAGCCTGTCTACTTGTGGTTTCAATTTCTGCTGGACAAGGTTGTAGAAGATGCACCGCATGTACCGGGCAAGAAGATTGGCGGCCTTAACATCTTTCCCCTCTCTTCTAATTTCGATGCAGGGGGCAATGACCGCAAAGAAGTCTTTCAATGCCTGTAGCAGGGCCTCGGATTCATCGTCAAGGCTTTCCGCCGCTGTTTTCTGGTCGGCGGCGGCATGGAGAAGTTCGAGGAAATGACTTCGTATGCCCACCTCCGCAGGATCGCCAAGTATGCCATCTGTGAGGATGGAGAGGCCCTTAAGGGAGCGGCAGGCCGCCAGATGGTCGCTTATTTTATTCAGACTCACCAATGTCTTCTTGGCTCCGCCCGCCGCTTTGAAAATGGCCTTCAGGGCGGTGCTACTCCATGCTGGAGTGAAGAGGCCATTGGCGGCGGCGAATAGCCGCCCCTCAGGGTTGTCGGCATCGCTGATAAAGGAATTAAAGGATTTGAGGTCTTCATCAGTTGGAAGAAGAGTCGCTCCAGGAGGGTGTCCATCGCCGATTAAGTCTTGGACGATTGCCGTGATGAGTTTGGTGCTGTTCCCGGCCTGACTATAGGCGGCTTCCAATATCTCGGGAGCGATGATGGAGTCATCCAAGGAAGCGAGCCAGGTATGAGCCTCCTGTTTTTCCAGCTTGTTTCCAGGAACCAGTTCCTGCCGGAATGGAGCCGATGCCTCAAACGGCCAAGTACTAAGAACCATGCGGCAGAATCCGTGAATCGTGAGGATGGAGGCATGGCCAAAGTCTGTCAAGGCCTTGCGGTACCTATCCCGTTCAGTGGAAGAACGCCATATCTCCCTTGAGCGTCGAGTGAGTATGAGACGGATGCGTTCTTTCATTTCTCGGGATGCGCTGTTCGTGAAGGTTACGACGAGTATGTTATCAATGCTGAGGGGCCGATTTTCCCTCCCGATCAATCTCGCCACCATTCGCTCCAAGGCGTATGTTTTTCCTGTTCCTGCCGATGCCTCAATCAGCATGGTTCCAGATATGGGAGTATTTTCAGGGTCGTATACTTGCCCACTCATAGGAGGCTACCCTCCATATAGAGATTCACTAAGGCTTGGCGTGCCTGGTCTTCAAGAGAGGCCGTTAGGGTGAGAAAGTGTTTGCGCCAGGGGCAGTCCCGCATGGCTGAAAAAGGGGCCTGGCTAAGGGCGTATGTTTTTCCTGTTCCTGCCGATGCCTCAACTGGCATGGTTCCAGATATGGGAGTATTTTCAGGGTTGTAGACTTGCCCACTCATAGGAGGCTGCCCTCCATATAGAGATACACTAAGGCTTGGCGTGCCTGGTCTTCAAGAGAGGCCGTTAAGGTGAGAAAGTGTTGGTGCCAGGGGCAGTCCCGCATGGCTGAAAAAGGGGCCTGGCTAAGGGCGTATGTTTTTCCTGTTCCTGCCGATGCCTCAACTGGCATGGTTCCAGATATGGGAGTATTTTCAGGGTTGTAGACTTGCCCACTCATAGGAGGCTGCCCTCCATATAGAGATTCACTAAGGCTTGGCGTGCCTGGTCTTCAAGCGAGGCCGTTAGGGTGAGAAAGTGTTGGCGCCAGGGGCAGTCCCGCATGGCTGAAAAAGGGGCTTGGCGATTGGAAATAATCTTGTTCCAGGCCATGGAGAAAGAGGCGGCGAAGTCTTCAAGACCTGTGTCTTTGCCCATGTCTTTGATCATGCGATGCAGTTCATCAACGAGTTCGGGGTAGAGGGGGAGAGGAAGCCGTTTTCCTCGTCTATAGGCGGCTCCCAGTTGCTGAAGAAGCCTTTGTGGCTGGGATACGAGTCTCTTTTCGCCGCCGCTACCCTCAGGGGCATCCTCTTCTCTGAAATAGTAGCGTCTGGCCTTATAGTCTCGTTGCCCAACTCGGAAAACTCGAATTTCCCGGGGAGGCTCCTCCAAGGCCGCCGCGAGTATCAGGGCGGCCATCCAGCCACGAAGGTTATGGGCGGCTCCTGGGGTCATCCTGGAGACAAAATCCACGAGAGTCCACACCTGCCGGTCTGATTTGCCCTCCATGCGGAGAAACCCCAGGCCGCCTATGGATCCATGGATGCCGAAGCGAGAAGAGTCATCCAGCATGACCCTTGGTGCCTCAATATCGATGAAACCCTCCGCCGAAGGAGCGATGGAACTGTGTGTTGTATCAAGTTCCATCAGTCGGCATGTGAATGATTCTTCGGGACAGTAACCTTCCCGGATAATTCGCTGAAGTTGGAGTTGAAGTCCTCGTGCTTCTTCCCTCCACCTCCCCGCTTGAATCTCCGCAATGGGGGTTTGACTGAAGGCCGATTCCAATTGCTTGTTCCGTTGAAAAACCCTTACGAATTCATCGGGATTGGCAAGGGATGAGATGGCTCCCCTGATGGTTTCATCCCGATGGCTCCACCAGCGAAGGGGCTGTAGTTCCAATATATCATTATCATCAGGGCTTTCTTGGCCAATATCCAGTTCCGCCCCGAGATGCTGCCGGTAGAAAAACCGTATGGGATTCTTGAGGAAGGCAACAAGACTCATCCAATCTACCGATTCCTCCTCCTCCAGAGGGGAAAGGGGAAGGCTTTCAATGGGGTTTGAGGGCCTATTTCGGGCTTCGGCTAAGGCTAGGACTTCGATTGAACTCGTTGCTAACGGCCCCTCCCCGGTGAGCGCCGCCGAGTCGTAGGGAAGGATCCGGTGCCGTCTAATCAGGCATTCGGAGCCTTCGCCCAAGAAATCCAGTAATTCGAGGATGGGAGCAGAGGGAGCGAGCAGCTCACCTCTTTCCAAATCCCTGCCGTTGTAAAAGAAAGAAAGGTGATCGGTGGCCGAATAGAGAACCTCCAGAATTGTGAATCGGTCGATTGATTCTCTGGAAAGATCGATAGCGCGGGGTATCCTTTCTTTCAGATCGAAGCCGATAGGGCTGTCTCGGCTCGGCCAGGCTGATTCATCCATTCCTAAAACGTAGATGCGGCGAAAAGGAATGGCTCGGGTTGGTTTGAGTGATCCGCAGCTTATCCCCCGCGCCAGATAGCGGCCGCGTCTGTTGCTGGCATTCGAACGGAATTCATCCAGAAGGCTACGAAACACTGGCCAGGGGAGGCGGGCATCGGTGAAGTCTGAAAGATCATCTACATCGGCACTGAGGGCGTTGAGATTGCGGAGAGCCTCCTTTACACGAATTCTGTCGTTTTCATCCTCTGGCCTCGCTCTTAGCCAAGTGCCAATGATGGATTCCCAGAGAGCGGTCCATTCCTTGAGCATCATGGTTTTCTTATGGAGCGGACGAATCTGATTGCTTAACCCCATAATCACCTGCATCAGCTTACCGGCATCTTCGGCCGTTGTATCCGAGACATCCGCCAATGGAAGAATTTCAGGGTTGTCGCCTTCGTCGTAATAGTATCCGGCGATGATACGGTCAAATGCCTGTTTCCAGGAACCAGCGCTGTGGTCGGCGGCCCCGGCTTCCTCTCGATGCTGACCATCCACGCCCCAACGGACGTTTAAGATGTCGATGAGATTCTTCCATTGCTCAGCCAAGGAGGGATCGGAGGCCGTGGGCGTGAAGCAGGGGTTTTCCACCAGTTTGAGAAGCTCGTTAGAGCCGAACCGGGCCCCCGGCAAGTCGAGCAAGGCTCCCAGGGCAGAGGGGTAGGGGGCCTCATCTCTATTGGGAAGATCGATTATATTATAGGGAAGGTGATTGGCCTGAGGCATGCCCTGGCCTCCCAGGGCGGGGAATATTGTTTCGATGTAGGGAGCATACAAACCGATATCGGGGGCCAATACTCCGATTTGAGTGGGAGCGAGTGATTCATCATCCCGCAGGGCGGCGAGTATGGCATCTTTAAGAATTTCAACGCTCCGGCGAATGCCTGGACTATCATGAACACAGAAACTTCCATCGTCGCACAGCGGTCCTTCAAATTCCTCATCATTTATAAGGGCGGAGCGAAGGCGATGAAGGTCAGTTCCCGGATAGCCGGAGTTCTCCCAGTGTTCATCTTGACTATCCGGCTGGAGTTCTGGTACCAGGGCATTGAACCCGGATAGAAGCCGCGCATTACTGGTAAGGAAAGGCTGTGCTGGAAACCCTGTGCCGACATGGGGAGAAAGAACGAAGTGATGAACATCGATGAACCGAGAGAGTTTCTTAAAAAACCCAAGCCCTGTTTCCCCGAGGAAGGTAGATCCGAAAAGAATTAAACGCGAATTCTCCCCGGAGTAGGGCTCCTTGGTCTCTGCTATGGCCGAGAGAACCTGGCTGAGATGGGCATAGGGTGATTTGTCATGGAAAATTCGGCACCAAAGACGCATTTGCCATGCTTCTTCCCCATCGAGATGAACCTGGCCGTTTTCCCAAGAATCAATGAGAGGCCGACAGTTCATGCCATAATGATGGAACACCGATGACAGGGTTTCGGCCATGGGCCAGAGTCGGCCTGCCCGATTAGACCCAAGATAGTGGTCGATGACTGAAAAGGCTTCATCGCCATCCAACAATTCCTCCAGAGCCTTGTAGATAGTGAGCTTCATTCCGTCCATGAAAAGAAGCTTCTCGACGTTTCCCCCAATCCGGCTACAGGTTAGGGGAAAGCACAGGGCGAATTTGCGCATGGCCTGTTCAGGCATAAGGAGACGTAGCCCCATAACGCCACCGAGCTTGTGTGCGAGATAGCGGGAAAGCCACTCTCCAAGCCCTGCATTCTGGACAATTATAGAAACAGAATCCTCAAGGAAATTGTCAGCTGTAAAGAGATGCGGATACCTCTCTGGAAATGAAACCAGGTTGGAAGATCTGTAAAGATGATAACCGCTCATAAATGCTGTATCATACACATGAAGTTCCCTCAATTGTTAGTGCAGTGTATCTTATAGTCAATATGTTCTACATTGAATTGACCGTTAGAGATTATGAATGCGACCAGCAAGGCATAGTGAACAATGCCGTCTATCTGAACTACCTTCAGTATGCTCGCCATGAGTATGGTCGTTCCACCGGGTGGGACTGGCTTGATATGACAGCCCAAGGAATCAATTTCGTGCTCAGTAGGGTAGAAATGGACTATCTCCATTCTTTGCACGCGGGCGACCAGGTGAGAATCACCGTTAAGCCCATACGTAAGGGAAAATACAAGCTGTTCTTTGAGCAGGAAATCATCCGCCTCCCGGATAAAACCTTAGTGCTGAAGGCCTTGATGAAAATAGCCTGCCTCATTGACGGGAAACCCTCCGCACCAGAGGCCGTAGATGCCTGGTTTGGGAAAAGCTGACCGAGCTTTTTTACGAAACACAATCAAAACCCCTTTTCACGATAAATCAGGACGTGCGGGACCCGTGAATTCAAAAGCATTTTTTGGGCGCAACCCTTCGGGTCGGGCTTTCCACTCCAATGCCTTCACCTGGCAGTCTGTTAACCGGCTCACTGCCGATCACCGGGCCTGCCAGCGGCATTTCCGCTACAATCCCTTGCGCCTAGGAGGCTACTGGCCTTTATGCACAGAATAAAACCTGATAAGCTTTTTATATGTCCGCAAGGATTTTAATTCCAGATCGGGGGGCTGTGTCAGAATGCGGGGGGTAGTGAAAGATGACTGTTTTGTGCACTTTGTTATACATAAAAATGATAATTGATGAATTTTTGAATAAATATACTGGTCCGAAAGACCGTTCTACAATGCTACCTCAGAAAATTGTTCCGCCATTAGATGACAGGCGTTAGGCTTTCTGAATAAACGAATAGAAAAAAGTGGAAAGAGCATCCTTGTTAGCAAAGACGGCGATGCGAAGAATCTACTGGATATGGCAAAAACCTGGATTGCACAGAAGAATTTGAACAGCAAGAAAGCGGAAGGGCCGTTCTGCTTCGAAGGAGGTGTTACGTACAATATGCCGGATGTGCTATACTTGGATTTTGGGATGACGCAGGTTTTTAGCATGATCGAGACTTGCAGAGGGATATGACAATTCTTGCTTGTGAAGAATTTACCGCACTCGAAGATTGAGTGACACCCAACAAAGCACTCCATCAGTTGGCTAACGCCGCCGCTGAGTTTGGTCGTTCTACCTACTTGAAGATAGAAATAATAGGCATTTATTAAATGAAGATTGAGCATATTGCAATCTGGGTCAAGGATCTAGAAATAATAAGAGACTTCTATACACGCTATTTTGGGATGCATTGTAATGAGAAATATATCAATAAAATGAAAAGGTTCTCGTCATATTTTCTGTCATTTGAAAGTGGAACTCGTATTGAAATAATGCATAAATCTGGTATTTCAGACCAACAAAATGATAACGCAGGAATGTACGGTCTAGCTCATTTCGCGATATCGGTTGGGGATAGGGAAAAAGTGGACCAATTAACTGAAGATCTACGAAGAGGCGGCATCCATATTGTAGGGCCCCCTAGAGTTACAGGCGATGGCTATTATGAAAGTATTGTCCAGGACCCTGAAGGAAATTTAGTCGAGATCACAGAGTGACCGAGGTCGAACAAATCACCAACCTGCATTTCTCTCCAGTATAAAGAGGCATGTGAATTCCCGTAGAATTTCAGCACCCGAGCAAGAATTTATTAGCCGAAAAGCCGTTGCTCTTTCAATATATTCCATATAATTTGAGTCGATTCTTCCCGAAATTTCTAATTTTTCAAACCCTCAGAGCATAGCTTCTCTTCGGGGGGGGGGGATGGACAAAGAAAATATGGCTCTTCGAACTATCCTGTGGATACAAGTCCAGTTTTCCGCAGTAAAAGAGTATGGCCATTCGATAATTCGCAAAATGTCTAAGCCTCTAGCTGATGCTTTTATGTGTTGAATTGGCTGTTGATTCCTTCGGCGAATGCGTTAGTTATCCTGTGTTTTGGCATAGTTTAGGCTGATATTGATTTACAATGCCTCAATTTCGTCTAAAGACAGGCCTGTGTTCTTACTGATTATTTCAAGTGCGATGCCTGATTGTTTGAGTTTCCTGGCGATTTCCCTGATCCCTTCTAGTTTGCCTTCTAGTTTGCCTTCTAGTTTGCCTTCTAGTTTGCCCTTTCTGACACCTTCGCTGATCCCCTCTTGTCTGCCTTCTTGTCTGCCTTCTTGTTTGCCCTCTAGTTTGCCCTTCCTGATACCTTCGCTGATCCCCTCTTGTCTGCCTTCTTCAAACAACTTAGCCTTGTATTCTTCTACTGATGCCGCAAACATCGGATTCTTCTCCTTTTGGCTGAATACCCTGTCGACTGTCTGCAGGATTTTATTGTCTCCCAAAGGTTTAAGACAGTCATTGAGCCACAGCCTGAACTCCTTGAAAACTTCATTGTCTTCATTTTTAACAATTTCAAACAACGCGTCAATAGTGGCGATTATATCCTCCACCTTGCTGTTCTCAAAGTAGAATACCGCCGAAACGGCGTTTTTCATATTGTATAGCGTTTCTGCAGGTATTTCATTGACCAGGATGGGAAAATACTCGAAATGCGGGATGTATTTGGAGGGGATTGATTGCTCCACCATGACCTGAAAACTTGCAGGAGCTGTCCACCTTGCGCTACCGGTGTAGAGGAGGATGGGCAACACGGGGGGAAATCTGCGTTTCTGTTTGGATCCCCGGTCCAGATTTTCATAAAATTCGGCTATGTAGCGTAGGAAGCGGAGCGGCATAGTCTTATCTACAGTGGACTGAAATTCAGTCATTAGGAAAATGTACATGGGCCTGTCTTTGTAATTCACGCTGTAAATCAGGTCGGATTCTTTTTCCTTGAACCGTTTTGTCACCATCTTCCTGTCCAGCCGCTTGAGGGTGGAGAAATCAAGGTTGGCAATGAAGTCTTCATGGACGAAGGATTCCAATAGCTTTTGGATAAAATAGTGGTGGGTGAAGAGCCGTTTATAGCGTTTATCGTGTTCCGAGGCGGGCATGGGGGGATTGTCCTATGAATGGGGCGGGATTTGCAACGAAGTCACAGGTGAACCGACCGTTTATGCGGGTATTTCCATCTTATTCCACAAGGTGGTTCGAAGAGCCTAATAGGTTGACCGATACCAAAATACCTCATTTTGCGATTTTTCTAAATGATGTTCAGCGAAAAGGGGAAGACGGCAAATACGGAGTCAACGCAACTTTCCTGCCGGGGCACTTCAAGGGTTACACGGTAAAGCTCAATCCATTAGATGGGGTGTACTATTTTGATATCAGGCCCAACATGAAAACAGAGGAAATCCTTAAGGATCATATTAAGACTTTCGATAATTTTCTCATCAAGGATGTATGGAGATTCCAGAAGTAAATCACATAAATCGGGCAACTGAACAAAAATAGCTACGCCATTTTTTCTGGTTCTCTAGCCATTTTTGATTTCGATAGAAGAACTGAGTTTGCACTTTTTCACTATCAATCACAAAGGCAGTGGAAGTTATCCGTATTCGCCTGGCATGATACAAAGTTTGCTCATATACTCTTATGCCACAGGTCGATTCTCCTCAAGAGGAATAGAAAAGTCCGCCTATAACGAAGTGGCTGTTCGGTATACTTGTAGGCCCCCCAGCCCCAAATCTTCGGTGCACTATATAAAAATTGCACAAACCTGGCAAATCTGCCGTATCTTTATTTAGGGTATGTCCATCTCTCTTGAATCCATATCAAGGCTCTATGAAGTCGAAGGTCTTATGCTTCCAGGCATTTTGAATTGGCCTCTCAAAGAAGGGGTAGTTGCCGCAAGGGAGCGATTCAATGATCGCCTTTCAAACGGACTTCCCCCTGGGCTTCTCTGGATGGCAAGCCATTCCGATTCCAAATATGACCCAAACCTCGTGCTTCCTGGGTGCCGGTCCGTATTGGTAAGCTTCCTGAACTATTACCGCCAAGACGAAATTGACAAGCACATCGAGGCCTCCCACAATGAATCTGGTGTTTCTGTGGGGAAAATCGCCCGCTATGCCCGTGGCCGGGATTATCACAAGGAACTTGGTTTCCGCCTGAAACGGATTGCGAAAAGCCTAAAAGAACGGTATCCAGATGAACAATTCAAGAGCTTCACAGACGTTGGCCCGCTAGACGAAGTCTGGCTAGTAGAGGCTTCCGGAATGGGCTTCCGTGGACGAAACGGGCTGGCTATAATACCGGGCATAGGAAGCTGGGTGGTGCTTGGTCACATACTGACTACCGTAGATTTCGACACGCCTTCTCTTGCTTCAAGTCCGTTAAACTGCCCACAAGGCTGTAGCCGCTGTATAGATGCCTGCCCCCAAAACGCATTGGCTCCTACAGGTCAGACAAATACAGCCCTGTGTAATTCATATCTTAGCATAGAGCATCCCGGCCCAATCCCTGAGCCACTTCGTGAAAACATGGCGAATTGTTTATTCGGCTGTGACATCTGTCAGGAAGTTTGTCCCTTCAATTCTCAATCAAAACCAACGAATGTAGAGAATTTCATTAGCGATTATGCAGGTGCTTCCATTGCGCTTATTGAAGTACTTAAACTAAAGGACAAGAATGCGGTTGTAAAACGCTTTTCTGGTTCTCCATTGCTGCGGACCGGGCGGTCTGGGCTTATTCGAAATGCCTGTATTGTCGCTGGAAATATTGGGGCACGTGAATTGAAACCCTTTTTAATATCACTTCTCAAAAGCAAAGAAAAAGTCATTAGAGACCATGCGACGTGGGCATTAGACAGAATTTGTTGACCCATAAAGGAGCTAGCTGGATCTTCATAGAATCTTTCTGTGGAAAACCTGTGGAAAATTTTCTAACATATTAGTTAATAAGGATTTGCGTCCAATACGGGCAACTTATGTTGAGTTTCAAGAAATTTCCCTGTTCGCCCGTTGTTTTTTATTTGCTTTCTATACAACAACTTAGTTGTTAAAGACATTTACCCATGTCTATACATAGACACCTCTGTGATTTGAATACAAGCCTGATAAACATGGCTATTCCGGTGGAAAACCTGTGTATTATCTGTTTATAGAGAGCTATCATCATCTATTTTTTCGATTCGGGCACCTAAAGATTGAAGCCGTGGGATGAAATTCTCGTATCCCCGTTCAATCTGATAGACATTGTGGATAATACTCGTTCCACTCGCAACCATGGCCGCAATAACCATCGCCATACCGGCTCTGACATCTGGAGACGTAAGCTCCGCAGCGCGTAACCGTCGTGGCCCTGTTATAACGACTCTGTGTGGATCACAGAGTATTATTCCCGCACCCATAGCGATGAGCTTATCAACAAAAAACATACGCGATTCAAACATCTTTTCATGAACGAGGACCGTTCCTTCGACTTGCGTGGCGACAACCGTTATAATGCTTGTTAAATCAGGTGGAAACCCAGGCCATGGGGCATCGTCTATTTGGGGAATCATCCCCCCTATATCCTGGAAAATTTTCATATCTTGCTTAAGGCCAACAGCGATGCTCTCTCCTTCGGTTTTCCAGCTTATTCCCAGCTTTCCAAAGGCGAGTTTGCACATACGTAAATGCTCTGGATTCGCATCTTCGATGGTGATACTTCCGCCTGTCGCCGCAGCAAGACCAATGAATGACCCGATTTCCATATAGTCTGATCCGATTCGGTATCGACAACCTCCCAGGTTCTTAACCCCTCTAATCCTAAGGATATTCGACCCTATTCCATTTATGCGACCGCCCATTGAGTTGAGTAAACGGCAAAGATCTTGAACATGGGGCTCGCTTGCGGCATTACGGATTATTGTTTCACCTTCAGCCTTTACGGCTGTCATTATGGCGTTTTCCGTTGCCGTCACCGAAGCCTCGTCCAGAAAAAGATCTAATCCAACGAGCTTGTTCGCTATAATACTGAATTGATCACTGATCTCAATTGATGCCCCTAATCCGTTTAGGGCAAGAAAATGCGTATCCAGCCGCCGTCTCCCGATTATATCTCCCCCAGGGGGCGGTAACACCACCCGCCCGGCACGGCCAAGCATGGGTCCGGCGAAGAGTATCGATGCTCTTATCTTTTGCGCATCCTCTTCTGCTATCACAGTGTTATTCACCGGTGCACAACAAATTTTCCACTCCCCCGGACTTTTCTTCTCCACAACAGCACCAAGACTCCTAAGAATATCAAACATCACCCTTATATCTTCGATGTCTGGTATGTTTTCAAGATAAACAGGCTCATTTGTAAGAAGCGTTGCGGCAATGCAAGGAAGAGCGGCATTTTTATTGCCGCTTGCCTTGATTCGGCCATTTATTGGAAATCCTCCTTCAATAATATATTTGGACATACACGTCTTTTGCCTCCCTTATCTCATCGTCGCTAATATTGCATTATGTGCGATCTCTTACTAGTATTATATCCATTATGAATTTTGTCAGCACTCGAAGCCCTAAGGAAAGTATCAGCTTCTCTGAGGCTATATTTCGTGGTTTAGCTCCTGATGGTGGATTATACCAGTTCGAGACAAACCCCTATTTTCCCGATTTCTTCGCATCTTTGAATCCGGATCTTTCGTTTAACGATCTTTCCACGGACCTCTGTTATGAGCTTTTGAACTCCGAATATGATAAAAAGACCATCACCTCTATTATCAATGATGCCTTTGATTTTGCCCCAACCCTCCATCGTCTGGACGATTCAACTACGGTCTTAGAACTCTTCCACGGTCCAAGCTGTGCGTTTAAGGATTATGGTGCTTCATTTCTGGCCTCGGTGATGACCCGACTTCTCCATGCCCGGAATGAAAAGACTATAATTGTAACAGCAACAAGCGGTGATACCGGGAGTGCTGTCGCCCAGGCTTTTCATAACCGAGAGGGTATCGATGTCGTCATTCTCTATCCTTCTAATCGGGTGAGTCCCCTTCAAGAGAAGCAATTAACGACATTGGGCGGCAATGTTATTGCTGTAGAAGTTTTCGGGTCCTTTGATGACTGCCAGCGTATGGCTAAGTCGGCGTTTAATAATCCCCGCCTAGCCAAACTGCCTTTGAGTTCCGCTAACTCTATTAATATTGGTCGCCTCATCCCCCAAGCCTTCTACTATGTATGGGCTTGGACAAAAATGCGTGAAAAAGGCGATTTTGCCTTCATCGTTCCAAGTGGAAATTTCGGCAATATAACCGCCGGACTCTATGCTTCATCTTGGGGAATGTCTGAAAGTCATTTCATTGCCGCCACAAATATAAATGACGTTGTTCCTCTGTATCTCAAGACAGGCGTTTTTACCCCAAGACCATCTGTTTCTACGTTGTCTAATGCGATGGATGTTGGTAATCCTAGTAATTTCGCCCGCCTGGAATGCCTTTACAAACACAATGTCGCTGTGTTCAGAAACCATGTCTCTGCGTGGTCGGCAAACGACGAAAGCACCAAAAATGCCATTAATGAAGTATATTCAAAGTTTGATTATCTTTGTTGCCCTCATACAGCCGTAGGCTGGCATGTGGCTAAGATTCATCAAAAGAAACATCCTGGCCTTCACACAATCATATTGGCTACGGCCCATCCTGGAAAATTCGTCGGAATTATTGAAGCAGTAACCGGTAAAACTCCCCAACTTCCAGAAAACCTATCTGTCCTTTTAGGAAAAGACAAAGTATCCATCCCCTTAGGGAATACCGACAAAGACCTGGAAATCTTTCTACTAGATAAGTTTGGAACATCTTAATAAATATGTAGAGCCCTCAAGCTTAGTGGTCGAGAGCAAACAGAGGCATCCACATATAGCTCGATAGAGAAGCGATTTACAAGCAGGTGTTTATAATTTCTTCGCCCCGTCTTAATCCCATTGTTTCCATTTCGGCTCAGTAAGACTAAAAAAAATGGCCTATTCTATTCTACAAAGGCTTTTGTCGAGACCTAATGGGACTAACTGATTAATTCTTTTCTTGACAGTATTTAACATGGTTCTTGCTTGATAATAACCCGCCTCTAGTTCCGGCGATTTAACCGCCCACAATCTTCGAGGCACTATATATTCTATTCCGGGCCTCCCCTCTGCCCCCAATCTTCGGGGCTATGCCAGAAAGCAGGGGGTGGATCAGAATGATGGATTTTGTTTGCAGGCAAGGCGGTCTGCCTGTGCGTGTACGCACCTGTCTGCAACAGGCAAGCGCAGACAGGCGAAAAGTTCTGAAAGCGGAGTGTACATGTTGTACATGAACATTTCAGGTTTTTTCACCAACTTTGGAGTCACGGTGGCAATCCCCCCCTGGGGGGGCCGGGGGGGCTTTCCTTATCCCAAAGGTGCTTTCTGACACAGCCCCATTTGGATTCTTACTTGATCCCCCCTGCCTCCATCATGTAGCCAATTCTTCTTAGAAATTCCTTACCGGCGTCTCTGTAAATTCCTTTGTTGGGGTCTTCTCATTTGTATCCTCACTCTTTTATACAGCCCCTCTCCCTCACTTGAAGATATCAAATCGTCTTGCTTCCTAACTATCATATGGACAAGCCGCCTTTCAAACGGACTCAATGGCCTTAACAGGCGGGAGGAACCGGTTTTTAGAACACTATCTGCCGTGCGGTTTACTTCACGTTCCAGCATGTCCTTTTGCCGCGCTCTATAGTTTTCAATATCAAGCGTGACATGCCACGGAATACCCTCCTCGGCAATACGCAAGAAGCGAACATTGACCAAGAGTTGAAGAGCCTCAAGATTCTTTCCTTTCCTCCCAATGAGGATACTTGCATGATCCGATATGATTTCAAAAACCAATCTATCTTCTTCCCACTTCAAGTATTTGACCGTGCCTGGATACCCCATGCATTCCAAAATTCCTTCGGCGAATTCCCTTGTTTTTTCCAATACTGCCGCAGGAGGAAGATCTTTCTCTTCATTTTTACTATTTCGCCGAGGACGATCATTTCCCGGTCCCATTGGATCAGGAATCGCTGTTAGTGGCTTCACTCGTATTTTTACTCTGTTCCGGCTGAAAAGAGTTCCTTTTTTCTCGATAACCTCAACATCAAAGCTTTCGCTACCCAGTTCACGTGCTGCTCGCATAACAGCCTCTCTTTCTGTTCGTCCTTCAAATTCCATTTCTGTCATGAAGAACCTCCTGATGATTTAAATTTTTTAATATAGTTTGTAATTAATTGTTGCCCTATCGTAATAAAGTTCATCGCCGTCCAATACAAAAGCAAGCCGGAAGGCATATTGTACAGAATGAAAAAGAACATGATGGGCAAGCCCAAGGTAAGCATCTTTTGTTGCATGCCAGTTTGACCCCCTGTCGGGCCTTGCTTAGTAACGCGAGTCATTAATAATTGACCTATGAGATAGAGAACAGGCAGTATTCGAATTGCTGGAATATTGACAATTAAAAGATTGATTGGATTATAGAACTCTCTCCACACAAATTCCGGTGCCGAAAGATCTGTAATCCAACCCTGTATGAATCCAGCTCCCCTCAATGGAAAATACCGATTCAATAAGCCATATAGTGCGATAAAAATTGGGAATTGAAACAACATGGGAAGACATCCTCCCATTGGATTAATTCCTTCTGCCTTATAAAGCTCTGCTGTTTTCGTGTTTATTTTCTGAGGATCTCCCTTATAGCGTTCCTGTATTTCTTTGATTTTCGGTTGAACCCCTTGCATTTTACTTGTTGACTCATAGCTTTTATGAGTAAATGGATAGAGAATTATTTTAACGAGTACTGTTAGCAGAATGATTGAAACACCATAGTTGGGGATAAGCTTAAAGAAGAATTCCAAAAGAATTCTTAGGAGGCTCTCAAGCCATCCCAGCAAAGCACTTGTCCGCGGGGCGTTCTCAAAACCCACTCCCGAAAGGCCAAAAGCGTTGTCTTCGGCGGAGTCGTACCGCCGGAGATTTCCCTTTTCCAGTGGGCCTATATAAAACCTATATGTATCCTCTATAACACTTTGCCTGCGCGCTGGTCGTGATATCTGCAACAAAGAAGGTTCAATTTGCCCCTCAACTGGTCTTCCATCCCAGGTGATGGTTGAATTTCCCGATCCTGGGGTTGCGATTATGGCGAAGTACTTTCCTACTACGCCGGCCCAGGTTACCGCATTACTTATCGAAACAACTTTGTTTCTATTTTTATGCGCTCGTCTTTTTATTTTCCCACTACGAGGATCCGGCCCCCAGCTTACAAACTCTCTAATCTCATATCTGCCGTCGATTTTTTTAAATTTCGGTCCAATTTGCGGACCATAGGTGAGTGTATAAGCATCTTTTTCCGAGTTGAGGAGAGGAACCGCCTTCCCATCAGACGTTTTTAATGTAATAACGAGTTCAACGAGGTATTCATCGGGAACAAGGTGATATCTCTTTATAAGGCTAAAGCTACGTCCGTTATTTTGGAAATCCCGTGAAAACTCATGAATAATCAAATTTCTCTGTTTTATTCGGCGATGATCAAAAACTTCTTTAATATAGGGATCTTGAGGGCCTCCAAAGGACATATTGAAAGTTCCAATATTTTTATCGCCGTCTAGGACCATTGAAACGGGCTCACCCTTATCAAATTCCTTAACAAGGTATATATCGCTTGCTATCCCACCCTCCGTATTAAAAATAATTTTGAAAACATCTGTTTCTTCAACAATTGTTTTTTTTTCGTATTCCTGTTTTTTAAAATCTTTTGGCGGAATCTCTGGAATAGAAGCTGGTTCGTCCTGCCTGGATATCTTGGCTTCAGGGATGCTATCTATTTTTTCTTCTACTGCTACTTGAGGTGGTGTTACTGCTTGAGGTGGTGCATATTTTTCGTTAACAACCTGCGTAAGTAGCATGCCTATCGAAACGATCACCGTACAAAGGACGACCGCAATTACCGTGTTTTTATCCATTTATCCTCATTATCCTCCAATTACTTCATGGAACGGGATCATCACCTCCGGGGTTACCCGGATGACATCTTAGAATTCTTGAAATAGTCAAACCCACTCCCTTTATCAAACCATGCTTACTCAAAGCCGCGACTGAATATGTTGAGCAAGATGGTGTAAAACGACAACTCTTTGGGAGAAGAGGAGAAATTAGGCATTGATAAATTTTGATAAGACTTATAAAAAACCAAGTTATTATCTTTAAAAGATATTTATACATTGCTTTTCCCCTTGAAAAGGTCTACGAATTGTTGCTCGCGGTCATGATAGTTATAATCTCCCGGATATAAAATAATGAGAATGTCGTATCCAACCGGAATACTGTGTTTTTTCTTTCGATAAATTTCCTTGACGATTCGTCGTGAATAATTTCGCTTTACGGATTTGCCATATTTTCTTACTAAAAATACCGTGAAGCGATTGTAGTTTAGGCCATTTTGCTTTAATTTGACTTTTGCGCCACGACAACTAGATTCATCGTCCGGATTATTAAAGACGCAATCCACATCTTTTTTTCTTACTAACCGTTCCTTTTTAGTAAGGTTTTTTTTCGTCCGTAACAGAAAGTTTTTTCCTTCCCTTTGCCCGCCTTCGAGACAATATAGCTCTTCCTGATTTTGTCTTCATTCTTTCCCTAAAACCAAATTTTCTATTTCTCTTGGTTTTGCTTGGTTGATAGGTGCGTTTCATCATTTACTCCCTTGATCTGTTTATTTTTCGGCTATGCTTTGGATTTAAGTTAGGTTCCCTCTTCTGAGAAATTTTTCAGAAAATGGTCAAGAGGTTTTCTACCCGTCCGCCATAGGCAGGTCGATACAAGGTATCCTGTCTGCCGTCTGCCTGTGTGTTCTGCGGAAATGTGCGGATATGCACAGACTATCAGTACGTATCAGCGGACAATATCTAGTTCAAAACTAAATTTTTTTCAAATAAGCCTTTTGGTAGTATAGATCTCTTTGTTAATATTGTCAAGGATCTGACTTGTTCCTTTTAAGAAAGATGTAGCTTTTGTGAAAATATCAATATTTTCCTCTGAGAAAAGCACCTCATATCCCCTCTGCCTCCTATCTGTTCAAAACAATCTTCACACTTTCTCTTCTGGTTTGATTGTTGCCCTATCTCTGGCATGAATGGAAATTTTTTTGATCCTGAGGGATGGATACAGAGTATTGATTGTACTGAGTATATCCCTTTGCATCATTCTTATTCTCATTATCCATCCAGGATGCTCTGCTTCAAGTATAAGTACATGATTAACAACATCTATTGGTTCTACATGATATGATATTTCCTTCCCAACGATTTTTTCCCACCCTTTGTACAAACTATTATAATTCTTTGCGCCAATTGGAATGATTCTATCGAGAACCAATGAAATTGCTTCTCCTGCATAAATGAATCTTTCATCATCTTTCATAAAACCCCCCATTATTGACTTCATAAATGCGAAAATCATTTCCTTTCTGTATTGTTTCCTCTCCTGGAAGAAATGTATAAAAAACTTGCTGTGCTTCTGGAAGATGCTGTCTAAATCGTTCTCGCTTTTCAACATCAAGTTCAAGCATCACATCATCCATCAATAAAATTGGTTTCCTTTTTGTTCTTTCAGAAAGATACTGGGCCTGTGCTACTCTTAATACGAGAGATAGGAGTCTGTTCTGTCCCGTTGATGCATTCTTTGAAAAATCTCTCCCCTCCGACAAAAACACAAACTTATCACGATGTGGCCCTGTGCTCGTTATACCCAAACCCAAATCCATATCCATTTTCTCTTTCAGTTTCTTCCTTACTGCCTCTACTGTAAAGGATTGCCCCCATGAGGGCTTGTATTCTATCGAAACAGTTGTTTTCTGCCTGGAAACCTCCTGGTAAAGAGACGAAAAAATCTTTCCAAATTCTCCTACTAGAGCATTTCGTTCTTTGATTATGGACAACCCTGCATCTACAAGTTGCTCCTCAAAATGATCTATCAAATTCATCATTCTTTTTTTAAGTAAAAAATTCCTCTCCCTAAGAAGCTTTTTATACCGTCTAAAATAATCAACATAATAAGAATCAAGAAGGCTCAAAATTTGATCTATAAACCATCTTCGTTTTTCCTGTGCCCCTGTTGATAAAAATATATCATCATGAACAAAGATAATAGTAGGCACTTGTTTCAATAATTCTTTTCTATCATTAATATTCTTTCCATTAAGCTTAATTGTTTTTACTCCGTTTTTGATGGAAATACTTATATCTGTTACCAATTCACCTGGTATGTCAATCTTCCCTGAAATAGACATCTCTCGATAACCCCATGCTATAAGATCTTTTTCTATATGAGTTCGAAAAGATGAGCCGTAGCTCAATAGATACAAGGCTTCAAGGAAATTTGTTTTTCCCTGACCATTGTTACCAACGAGAAAAATGTCATGGCTTCCCAATTTAATCTCACCATTTTCAAGATTTCTAAATCCTTGAAAACGAATTGATCTGAAAGCCAAAGATCATCCTTTCTGAATTGGCATTATTACATGATAATGAAACGATTCAGGTGAAGAACTTAGTATGACAGCCTTTTTGATATTGGTAAATTTCAATTTTATTTCTTCTTCTTCCATAGCCTTTAACGGATCTGTTAGATAAATATAATTCAAACTGAACTTTGCTTCTGAAACATCAGACTTACAATTAATTGTTTCTTCCGCAATGCCAACTTCACTTTCAGTAGATTTCAAGCACATTTTGCTTTCTGAAATCACCATTTGAATTTTCATTGAATTTTTATCAACAAGCAAAGAAACTCTTTTAATCCCATTTAGAAGACTTAATCTATCGACAATCACTTCATGTTCGAGACCATCTGGAATAACCTTGGAGTAATTAGGAAATTTAGCATCAATGAGGGAACTTGTGACAGACTGATTATCAAATCTGATAAAAAGTGTTTTGTCTTCAATTGCAATTTTTAAATCTCCTTCTCCAGATGCCAGTTTTTTAATAAGAATTAGAGCCTTTGGCGGAATAATTATCCCATTAAATTCTGGAATATCTGTATCTAATTCCTTTGATGAAATGCTCAGCCTCCGTCCATCTGTCGCAACCATTACTAACCGATTGTTATCTTTTTCCAGATAATTTCCATTCATGAAATACCGGGTTTCATCGGTGCCAACGGAGAATACTGTTAGAGATATCATTTCGATGAATCTTTTTTGTTCAATAGAAAAATAGCTATTCTCGTTTGCTCTCGGGATTTCAGGAAACTTATCGGCGACGATGCTATGCAACTGGAAAATTATATCCTCCCCACTGGTTATGCTGAGCTTATTAGTCTCTCCTTGCTCAAAAACAACTATTCCATCGGGCAATGTTCTGAGAATATTTAAGAACTTATCACAAAAAACAGTAGTGGTCCCTGGAATATCTGTTATCACAGGTATTCTTGTCTCAAAGGTGACTTTGAGATCTGACGCTTTGATTATTAGTGTACCTTCATCTGCTTCAAGAAGGACATTTGACAGAATTGAAATAGCGTTTCGGGTGGCAATAATTTCATAAGCAACAGCAATTTCCTTGAGGATGCTCTCCTTGTCACAACTAAATTTCATAAGTCTTCCTCCACATTGCTTATCAAGTGTACATGAAAACCTTTTTATAATACAAGCCACCCAGAGTTAATATCTGTATTATCAAGAATCTAGGAGCCTATTCGGACTTTGGAGTTCTTAAGTCCATTTCATCTGACCCACCCCCAGGATTCTGCCACAGCCCCTCTACTGTGCGTTGCACCTGTCTGCAACAGGTAGGCGCAGACAGGCAACGCATGCGACTAAAGCTTAAGCGATAGCGAAGGGGGCTGTTGAAGGATGAATTATTTACTCCACAGGCAAGAACGAAAAATTTGGGAAAAGAGCACTGTACTATCTGCACATGATTATGATTAGCATTTTTCATCGCTATGTATGGGAACAGATGCGTTATTCATCAGTCTCCTAATAGTTAAAAAGCTTTCATTAAAGGTTATGAAAAAATGTGATTGAACAATGAACTCTAATCTACATTCACTCATATGAATTTAGTTTAGTAGTAGTAGTAGTAGTGATGGTGAAAACGGGGAAAACCATTTAATTTCTTTATTCATAAGAAATTATTCCATTGAAAATCTTGGGGATAAACAGAGAAAGGGCCTTTGTTATTAACAGTATCCACAAGTTTGGAAAGTTTCCCCAGATTTTCAACAAGTTAACCTTTATCCTTTATAGTGCGAATAAGATCTGAAATCAAAGGTTCAAGAGATGGATCGACTTTCATTCGATCTTCAGTCTTTTGGCAGGAGTGCATAACAGTTGTATGATCTCTTCCTCCGAATTCTAGGCCAATTTCCGTCGTTGAGCAGTCTGTAATTTCTCTAATGATGTACATGGCTATTTGTCTTGGATAGGTTATTTGCTTGGTTCTCTTCTTACTCTTTATATCTGTCAGTGTGATATTGAAATACTCTGAAACAACGCGCTGTACTCTATCAATGGTAATATTTTGATTCAGGGCATTAGAAAAGATGCTTTTTAACTGTTGATTGGCTATATCAACGGTGATTTTTTTGCCCACTAGGTCGCTGTAAGCTACTATTTTGGTTAGGGATGATTCAAGATCACGTACATTGGATGTAACATTTTTAGCTATAAGCTCAATAATTTTTTCTGGAATCTCGGTTTTCATAAATTCTAGCTTTTTTTTAAGTATGGCGTAACGAGTTTCGTAATTTGGAGGCTGAAGATCGACGTTGAGACCGAGTTCAAACCGGCTTTTCAACCGAGCAGCAAAATTTTTAAGTTCGGATGGAGGCCGATCACAAGTGAATACCAATTGTTTTTTAGCATCGTAGAGAGCATTAAATGTGTGAAAAAGTTCCTCTTGTGTTTCTTTCTTACTGTGTAGATCATGAATATCATCGATGAGTAAAACATCAATATTTCTGTATTTGTTTTTAAACTGATTTTGATTGTCGGTTCTTATGGATTGTATAAATTCATTGATAAAAGTTTCAGCCGTTATGTAAGAAGTTTTCTTTTTTTCCATCGAATAATGTACGTGATTACCAATAGCTTGCATAAGGTGGGTCTTACCTAATCCTACGCCACCATATATCAAGAAAGGATTGTATCTCTCACCAGGGTGAAGACTGATGGCTTGAGCGGCACTGACAGCAAAGGAATTATTATTACCGATAACATAGCCATCAAAAGTGTATTCCTGCCGAAGTTGGGAGTGTGGTATTCGTATTGCCTTTTTTGAATGTGAATTTTTAGGAACCTCCTCTTTATCTCCATCGCTTTGAGTTGGTAGAGAAACAGTCTTATTTATTGTGAATTCTATGGATAATTTTGTACCTGATAGAGTAAACAATGTTTCCTCCAATATGTTGAGATAACGATATGTAACTTGGTCCCTATAGAAATTTGATGGAACGCTGAAGAGGAGAGTATTTTCACGAGATGAGACAAAGATCATGTTTACAAACCACATGTCGTATTCATGCTGGGTGAGTTTTTCTTCTCTTAGCAACTGGCGAATTGCTTCTGTCCAAAACAGGTTGTAGTCATTATCGTTCATTGATTCTCCTTCTGTGTCCCACGGTAGACCTATTAGTGGTTCTATGATAACATCAATGGCATAGACAGGTAAAACAGAATGCATAATTACGATGCCCAACACATACAGGTGTTGGAAGGACTTGATCCGGTGCGCAAGCGACCGGGGATGTATATCGGTTCAACAGGGACTGATGGTCTTCACCACATGGTTTATGAAATTGTCGATAACTCTATTGATGAGGCTTTGGCAGGCTTCTGCAGTAGAATTGAACTGACAATAGAACCCGAAGGGGGAATAAGGATCATTGACGATGGAAGAGGTATCCCTATTGATATACACCCGGTAGAAAAAATTAGCGCACTGGAGGTCGTTATGACACGACTTCATGCCGGAGGAAAATTTGATAAGGGATCGTACAAGGTTTCAGGCGGGCTTCATGGAGTTGGTGCCGCTGTTGTAAATGCTCTTTCTGAGTGGTGCGAAGTAGAGGTTTTTAGGGATGGATGGTCCTATTTTCAACGATATGAACGTGGAATTCCTTTGAATCCTATAGAAAAACGAGGTTCAACAGAATTATCAGGCACCCAGACCAGGTTTTTCCCCGATTCACAGGTGTTTGATGAAATAGATTTTAGTTTTGATGTTCTTTCACGGCGCTTGAGAGAGTTGGCTTTTCTTAATAAGGGAGTGAAAATCATTCTTTCAGACGAAAGGCCGATGCGACAGCAAACCAGAACATTTAAATTTGATGGAGGTTTGAAATCTTTTGTAGAGTATCTTAATCGAAGCAAGACTCCACTACATAAAGAACCCATTTGGTTTGAGTCTGAAAGGGAAGGCGTAATGGTGGAAGTGGCTCTTCAATATAATAATGGATATAACGAAACGCTGTTCAGCTTTGTTAACAACATCAACACTCGTGAAGGGGGAACTCACATAACGGGATTCAGGGCAGCTCTTACGCGTACTATCAATGACTTAATGAAGGATTCCAAACATGCGAAGAAAATGGATGATACCTTGTCAGGGGAAGATTCGCGCGAAGGTTTGACAGGTATTTTATCTGTAAAGGTTCCAGAGCCGCAGTTTGAAGGGCAGACAAAGGGCAAACTTGGAAATTCTGAAGTTAGAGGAATTGTAGAAAAAATTGTTGGGGAACAATTGAACCTTTGGTTTGAAGATAAGCCTCAGATCGTGGACATCATATTAGAGAAGGTTGTAACTGCTGCACGAGCAAGGATGGCGGCGCGCAAGGCCCGGGATCTAACGCGACGAAAGGGCTTCCTGGATGGAGGTGGATTGCCGGGCAAGCTTGCGGATTGTGCGGAAAAAAACCCTGAAAAATGTGAAATATATCTTGTAGAGGGTGATTCGGCCGGAGGTAGTGCAAAGTCAGGGAGGGATAGAAGGTTTCAGGCCATTCTACCTCTTTGGGGAAAGATGCTTAACGTAGAGAAAACACGGCTTGAGAAGGTGTTAACGAATGAAAAGATGCAACCTATTATACAAGCCTTCGGGGCTTCTATAGGAAATGAATTTGATATTGAAAAAATTAGATATCATAAGATGATTATTATGGCTGATGCAGATGTTGATGGATCCCATATACGGACATTGTTGCTGACTTTCTTTTTCAGGTACATGATGCCGCTTGTTGAAAAGGGGCACGTCTATCTTGCAATGCCGCCTTTATTCAAAATATCAGTCGGGAAAAAAATCACCTATGTTTATGATGAGAAAGAGCGAGATGAATTTTTATCTGGATTGGAAAACACAGAAAAGGTCAATCTGCAACGGTATAAGGGCCTAGGGGAAATGAATCCAGACCAGTTATGGGAAACAACAATGAACCCTGAAACACGAAGTATTAAGCAGGTAAAACTGGAAGATTTTGTTGCTGCGGATGAGATGTTTGCTACTCTTATGGGAGAAGCCGTTCCACCGCGACGAAAGTTCATTGAGGAAAACGCTTTGACAGTTGCGAATTTGGATATATAGGGGTCTTCTAAATGGATAAACAGCAAGCAGGGAAGGTCCTTCCAATCGCTATAGAAGATGAAGTTAAGGAATCATATCTGAATTATGCCATGTCGGTTATTGTTAGCCGAGCATTACCGGATGTTAGAGATGGTTTGAAGCCGGTACACAGACGAATTCTTTATTCCATGAGTGAGATGGGTCTTAGACATGATAGGCCTTATAAAAAGTGTGGGCGTATCGTTGGGGATGTACTGGGAAAATTTCATCCACATGGAGAGCAGTCCATATATGACGCACTTGTAAGGTTGGCCCAGGAGTTTTCTCTTAGGGCTCCAATGGTTCAAGGACAGGGGAATTTCGGATCGATTGATGGAGATCCTCCGGCGGCCATGCGATATACCGAGGCCCGATTGACGGAAATAGCCGAAGCCATGATTCAAGATATTGACAAGGAAACAGTTGATTTTGGGCCAAACTACGATGATTCAATGATAGAACCAAGCGTATTGCCGGCCATGTTTCCCAATCTTCTAATAAATGGGTCGAGTGGAATTGCCGTTGGTATGGCGACTAACATGCCCCCACATAATATCATGGAAATCTCAAATTCAATTATAGCTTTGATAGATAATCCAGAAATGTCTATCAATGAATTGTTGGAGGGCATCAAGGGCCCTGATTTTCCAACAGCGGGTAGAATTTATGGGGAATTGGGATATAAACAGGCGGCGCATACAGGTAGAGGGCGGGTTACCATACGAGCACGGTATCATCTTGAGGAAATTGCTCAAGAAAAAGAAGCAATAATCATTACCGAACTCCCCTATCAAGTTAACAAAGCCGCCCTAATTGTACGTATCGCGGCACTGGTACGGGAAAAAAAGGCTGAGAATATCACGGATTTAAGAGATGAATCCGACCGGGAAGGCCTTCGAGTTGTGATTGAATTGAAACGAGGTGCCAACTCACAGGTGGTATTGAACTATCTTTTTACGCATACTGCGCTACAAACGAATTTCAGCATTAACAACTTAGCTCTTGTAAATGGAGAACCGAAGCAATTAAATCTCAAAGAACTCCTTTCTGAGTTCATCAAACATAGGCAGAAAGTAGTTAGACGACGAAGTGAGTTCATTCTGGCAAAAGCCAGGGAAAGGCATCACATACTCAATGGCTTGAAACGCGCCTTGAGTATAATAGATGATATAATAGAAATCATCAAAAAATCTACAAATGCCGCAATGGCGCGATCCTCTCTTGTTGAAAAATTTGCTTTTTCGGAAAGACAAGCACAGGCAATTCTTGATCTAAGGTTACAGAAAATCACGAGTCTTGAAACACAAAAAATTGTTGATGAACTCGAAGAGATAGCCAAAAGAATTGAATATTTAGAGGATCTTCTGGCCGATGAAAATAAAATCTTGGCTGTAGTTAAAGAAGAAACACAGGAAGTCACCAAAAGATTCGGCAAAGAGCGATTGACTGAAATTGTTCAAGAAGAAATTTTTGATATTGATATAGAAGATCTTATAGATGAAGAAGACATGGTTGTAATGATTTCCAACCGTGGATTCATCAAGCGAATCGCAGCCAAGGTATACAAGGAACAAGGACGAGGTGGGAAAGGTAGTCGAACCAGCGATCTCAGGGAAGACGATTTCGTCGAGCATGTATTTCTCGCATCGACACATTGTTATATCCTTTTTATAACTTCCGAGGGGAAGGCTTATTGGATAAAAGTATTCGAAATCCCTGAGGGCAGTAGAAATAGCCGGGGCAAGCACTTGAGGACTATTTTTGAATTTGCCCAAAATGAAGACATCACAGGAATGGTTCCTCTTAAGGCTTTCGATGAAGAAACATCGCTTGTCATGGCGACAAGAGCCGGCGTGGTTAAACGGGTTGCAACCAAAGACTTCCGCAATGCGCGCACTAGGGGCATTATAGCCCAGCATTTAGATGAAGGAGACAGGCTCGTCAAAGCTGTGATGGTTAGGGGAGATGAGGATGTTTTCTTGGCAACAAGGAAGGGAAAAGGTCTAAGATTCTCTAAAAATGCTATACGCCAAATAGGCAGGAAATCAAGAGGTGTCCGAGGGATTCGTCTTTCTGAAAACGACGAACTCATTGGTGTCTGTCCGGTACGAGAAGGAGAAGAAATGCTTCTTGTATCTGAAAAGGGATATGGCAAAAGAATGCGATTTGATGAGTTCTTGCCACATGGTCGTGGCACAGGGGGGCAGCGAGCCTACAAGCCGAATAGTCGAACAGGCGAGCTAATTGGATTGTTGTCCGTCAATACCGATGACAGTTGCATAGGAATTACAGCTCAGGGCAAGGCTTTGAGGTTTGCTGTTAGTCAAGTTTCACAAATGGGAAAAACGGCCTTTGGTGTTCGAATTCTGAATATAAGTGGCGATGATTCCGTTATAGGGATTGTTCGACAACCAAATAATGAAAACGAAGCAGAAGCAGAAACAGAAGTATAGAACCGTCTGAGATGCTAGCGGGCACCTCAAAAACCATTTAGTTTTTGTATCGATCTTTTTATTTCGCCTACCTTGTGGTGTGCGCAGACAGGCGAAAAGTCTCTGCGGCAATTTTCTAAAGTTGTTTCTATCGGTGCTCTAGGAGCCTGCCGGATTTCTGCCTTCTGGCGGGGGTTAGCCCTTTTTCTCCTTGGGCGCATGCCTCGTGCAAGCTCTATGCGAGCCGCCTTCAGGTGCTATGTCAGAAGGCATTTTTGGCCTGCCTGTTGCAGACAGGTGCGTACACGCACAGGCAGGCCGCCTTGTCTGCAAACCATTCTGCCCCAGCCCCAGCACCTTCATGCCCCCTATACCCCCCCTGTCAGGGGGGGGGGCCGACAGGGGTGTCCCCCATCGATCCCCCTGGATTCTGCCCCAGCCCCCACGGTTTTGCTTCCCGTTTTCAGCTTCCAAAGCCCGACATCCTCCAGGAGTAAAAACGACTCAACACAGCAGGTCGAATGGTAACAAGAACCAACGCGGGTTTGCACCGATTTAAATTTCAATAAGTCAGGCATGCATAGGCTAGCCCCATAAATACTTGGGAAGCGATGACAGGCAGGTAGTGGAGGGGACAATCAACGCATGTGCGGACTTGAACTATGTTTCACGTGAAACAATTAAGCAAGAGAAATCGCCAATTTGCCCTATAAGAACACTATTGGTTCCGCTCCAGAGAACACCTGGCTGGTTTAAGTCAAGATATTTGCGAGGCTAGCCATTTGGTTTGTCGAGAAAACACAAATATGAATGCATCCTGTCGGCAGTGCCTTTAGGGTGTCACCGATTAAATCCAGCGACATATGTTCGCTGGGGGGATGGGGGGTAACATAAGTGTATGATTCAAAGGATTGACCCACCTAGCGAACTCTGCAAACAGATTAGGGACAAGGTTCTAAATCTGCCTGGCTAATTGTCTCGTGAAGGAGAACTAAAGAGACTACAGGCTTCACAGGAGATGTGCAGAAATGATGGCTATAGCAAACAGGCATTTATAACTTCTTAGAAAGCCACCACCCCAAAAAGAGGAGGCTTGATAAGTAGGTGCCTCTAAAAGAGGCCCAATTCGTTTTGTTTCTATTCAACCTGTATTGCTCCTTATACGGGCCAAAGGTGCATTCTGACACAGCCCCGGGGAATGGCCAGGTCCAGGGACGGGAGCAACCCTTTCTTCTGGAATGGGGTGAGGTAAGAACCCTGAAACCGGGTCAATCTGCTCTAGAAAAGCCAAGGCCATAACCCGCTTTTGAGAGGGCCGTATCAACAGAAACAAGAGTATCCGTTCTTGATAGAAATGGGTTTACTTGTCAGATGTTCGGAGCAGTTGCAGGCGAACCGCATCCATAATGACCTTACAAGAAAAATAAGATTATATATCGGCCATATCATAGATAAATCCCATGGTGGAACTGATGATGCCGCAAATCTCAGGGCACTTTGTTTTGTATGTAACTGTAGTGTTCTGGGTGTTTCTCTCGCCCCATAAGAGAAATGAAGCATTGGGATACAAAGCTACTTTGAGGGGTTCAGTTTCACTTCCAGCCTGAGTAAAAGGGCGTTGAGAATCAGGGCGAGGAGTGCCGAAGAAGCCGCTCCTTGAAACACCCATGCGGGATTGTCCCGAACCAGGCCGGCCACAATAGGTGAACCAAGCCCTCCTGCCCCTGCGAGTGCGGCAATTGTGGCGGTGCCGATGTTTATTACAGCGCTGATTCTTATCCCCGTTCCTATCGCTGGTATGGCCAGTGGCAATTCAATACGGAAGAGAACCTGGAGGGGCTTCATCCCCATGGCTTGGGCCGCCTCTAGAATGGGTTTCGGTAAACACTCAAGCGCGGTCAGTGTGTTGTTGAGTACGGGAAGTATGCTATAAAGCACGAGTGCGAGAAGAACGGGCTTGTATCCAAACCCTAGGAACGGTATAGCCAGAGCCAGCACCGCCGTAGGGGGAATGGTTTGGGCAAGGGATGAGATATCACGTATCATCCGCAGAAAGTCTCGGCCATGTCTCCTGGTAGCCGCGATGGCGAGGAAAACTCCGGTGAGAGCGGATATGCCTGCGGCGGATAGAGAGAGGGTTAGGTGTTGAATGGTGAGACTAAGGAGAGTTGCTCGTGGAAAAATCCATTCCCCGGCCTGGGGGAAAAGTATCAGGAGAACAGGATGCAACGCCTGAGGGCTACAGAGTATCGCCATGAAAACTACACCGATTAGAAGACCCAACAAAGAACGCATCTGGGTTATGATGCCTCCGAAATACCAGCATTACTAATCAGATCATCCATGGTGAGTTTTCCGATGATGGTGCGGGAAGAATCGATCACATCAAGAGAGGATAAGCCTTCTTCCAGCATGAGAGCCAATGCCTCTTTGAGTGATGCATTGCTATTTATGACCGGCCTGGAGGATGTGGCCTCAAAATGATGAATCACATCTTTCTGTACTTCCCCAACGCGTATGCGAGCCAGCCTTCTCAATGCCCTGTCGTCACCGGTGAAATCCCTGATGAATGGATTGGTGTCCAGAAGCAATGTTTCGGGGACTGCTACCGAAACCAGTTTACCCTCGTTCATCACGGCGATTCTATCCCCAAGCCGTACGGCTTCGTCTAAATCGTGGGTTACGAAGACAACCGTTTTACCAACCTCTGATTGGATGCGTAGGAATTCCTTCTGAAGAATCTCTCGAGTGAGTGGATCGACTGCGCCAAAGGGCTCATCCATGAGGAGAACTGGAGGGTCGGCGGCGAGGGCGCGTGCCACCCCCACTCGCTGTGCCTCTCCTCCTGAAAGCTTGCTCGGCCAAGCCGCGGCGTATTGATCGGGGGGGAGTCCCACCAGATTGAGGAGTTCTCGCACCCGCTTGGAGATGATTTCCTTGTTCCACTTCAGTAGCCGAGGTACCGATGCAATGTTCTCGGCGACATTCATGTGAGGAAATAGCCCAACCTGCTGTATGCTGTAGCCAATACGCCGCCGGTGTTCCGCTAGAGGAATGTCGAATATGCTTTCTCCATTGATCAGGATGGCACCGCCGTCAGGCTCTACAAGTCTATTAATCATTTTCAGACAGGTTGTTTTACCACAACCGGAGGGTCCAATAAGTACCAGAAGTTCTCCTGCTTTTACTTCAAGACTGAATTCATTCACAGCCTTTTTCCGACCATAATGCTTATTGACTTTTTGCCATTCCAGTTTCATGCCAATCACCTTACTTCAAACCGACCGATACAAACCGATTTATAAGCCACCCCCACATCCTATCCACCGTCACGGCCAGCAAGATGAGAGGAATTACCCCTAATAGTATCAGGTCTGGAGCGGCCTGTCCGAGACCTTGGAATATCATGATTCCCAAGCCGCCCGCGCCGATGAGGGCCGCTACTGCCGTGTTCCCCACCGCCTGTATAGATGCGGTGCGTAGCCCGGTTAATACATAGGGTAGGGCCAAGGGCCACCTCACTCTCAGAAAAAGTTGCTTCGGTGACATGCCCATTCCTCGCCCAATATCTAGCACCGCCTCTGATACGCCATCCAGCCCGGTGATTAGATTTCTCACCACTGGTAACAAGGCATAAAGGGAAAGGGCTATCAATGCCGGTGCAACGCCCACCCCGCTTATTCCCATACTGCGAAGAAATGGAAATGTTCTGGAGAGCAGGGCCAATGGAGCCATCAATAGTCCAAACAATGCCATGGATGGAATAGTTTGGGCCCCATCAATAAAGGCCGCAAGCAATCCGGCTAGACGTTTGCTATTGGAAACGAGAATTCCCATTGGTATCCCAATGACACCCGCAATCGTGACGGCAACGGAAAAGAGCTTTAGGTGAACGAAGAATTCCTCTATGAACCGCTCCCGACGGGATGCGAATTCTCTTACGACGGATATGGAGGCACCCCGACCGTCGGCGAGGATAATCACTACGGGAAGAAACAGTGCGAGAATCAATATAACATGCCGTCCACTCCTCTGTTTCAATCTAGCATGACTGATGAGCATATAGGCCGCAACCGGTAAACCCCAAAAACCCAGGAGTGGACTCACTCTTGGGGAGGCTCCTTCTCCCAAGAAGACATTTGCTCGCACCAGCAAGGCGATGCTCAGCCAGAAAAATATCAGTCCTGAAAAGATGTAAACAGCCTGTCGCCTTCTATAGATTGCGGTAATGGCCACAAAGATAGTCGCTATGACTGCAAGTGCAATTATATAGGGATTGGCCAAGGCAACGCCGCTTATGGCTAGGCCGTCTACAACCCTATTTTCCTTCAGGGCAACAAAGGGGGTAAAAAACGAAACAGCACCGATTGCCAAGGCTGTAAGAGGAAAGACATCGACCCCGCGATGTCTTAAGGGTGTCAGGGAATGAAGCCCTTTTCTCGTAACCATTGGGTAGCCACCTCGGTTGCGGGTATGCCTTCAACGGCAATCTTTGCATTCAACGTTTGCAAGGTTTCGAGATCCATTGATGTGAACACCGGGTTGAGCAGGGATTCAATTTCCGGGTACTTGGCTAAAACGGCGGCCCTTACACGGGGAGCCGGTTCATAAACCACCTGCACACCGAGATCATCTTCCAAAACCATGAGTCCAAGGGCGGCTAGCGGCCCATCTGTTCCATAGGCCATGGCGGCGTTGACACCGTCTGTTCCCCTAGCGGCAGCCTGCTCGGTCAGTGCGGTATTGCCACTTGAAAGCACCAGCAACTGGTCTTGTGTGAGTTGAAAGCCGTATGCTTCCTGGAACGCCGGAAGGGAATCCGGTCTGCCTACAAATTCCTCCGATCCGGCCAGCTTGACATAGCCGTCATTATTCACATAATCAGCGAATTCGCTCATGGTTTTCAAATCCTTGCTCTCAGACAAATCTTTCCGAATAGCGATAGCCCATGTGTTATTTGCTGGAGCTGGTTCTAGCCATACGATGTCGAAGGCGGTTCTGTCCAGCTCACGCACCGCAGCCAGGGCACCCTCTCTGTTGTACCAATCATCCCCATAGTCGTTGGGCATGAAAAACCAGTTCCCGTTTCCCGTATACTCGGGGTACATGTCCACTTCCCCTGTTTCCAGGGCCTTGCGTACAACATCTGTGGGCCCGAGTTCGGTTCTATCGATCACTTCGAATCCGGCGTTTTCCAGGACAAGGAGCATTACATTGCCTAGCAATGCACCCTCGGTGTCAAACTTCGACGCTATGGTTATTGTTTTCACCGAGGAAGCCTCATCCTGACCCCTCGCATAAAGGTTATTGCCTAAAATAGAAGTCACAACCATAATGCACAAACTTAGTGTATATGTTCGATTCATAACATCTCCTTTCCATATGCTATATATAAAATGTGCGAATGTAAAGTGTGCGGACAACTTGGCCTTTGGCCCGCATGCGGCGTTGGCGAAAAAACCTGAAATGCTCATGTACAACATGTACACTCCGCTTTCAGAACTTTCCGCCGCCTTGCCTGCAGACCAAATCCATCATTCTGACCCACCCCCTGCATTCTGACACAGCCCCACTATTCCTCCTCATCGGGGGTGGGGGCTATTCTGCCAGGTTGCAGGAGGCTTGCGTTGAGGGAGCCGCACCGGATGCCTTCGGTGACGGCATCCCTGAGAGAGGTCCCACCGGCGAGGGCAAAAATCATTCCGCCCATGAAGGCATCGCCGGAACCTATTGTGTTGATCACGGCGACTGGCGGCGGCCTAAAGGTGTGGAGATGCCCCTCATGGGCGAAGAGAACATCTCTCCCACCCCGCGTAACAACGAAGGCACAACCCCCGCCTTGCGAAAGTTCCCGCATGGCCACACTCACCTGCTTGACGACATTGCTGTCATCGGCCTCTCTTGCCTCGTATTCTGGCAGGAAAGTGCGGGTGAATTCGACGAGGTTGATCTTCACCGTGTGTATGCCGATTTTCAGGCATTCAAGGAGTTCAGGACCCTGAAAATCCACGGCGACTTTTACACCTTTCTCATAAGCCAGATGGCAGAAGTCTACGAATAAATTTTCCGGATACCCAGGAGCCCTTGTGCCGGAGAGGATGAGCCAGTCGGTGTTCTCTATCTCCTTGGCCGCCAACGAGGTGATGCGCCGTACCACGTCTTCTTCCACCAAATCGGACGGTTCGATTATCTCCGTCGTCTCACCGGTTGCAGTTTCTAAAAGAGTGATGCAAGTTCTGGTACGGGTTTTACTCGCTTCCCAGAGGATGGTTAGATTTTCACGGGCGCAGAAATGAAGAAATAAATTGCGCTCAAATCCAAGATGGGTGATAAGGCGGACATCTCCGCTGAGTTGCTGAATAACCCGGGCGGTATTCACCCCTTTGCCTGCGATATCCAGCCTTGCCAACGAAGCCCTGTTAACTTCCCCGTGGTCTAGTTTGGAAAGGCTAATAGTCCGTTGAAAGGTTGGATTAAGATTAATGACGAGTATTCTACACACAATAAATTACCTTCTTGAACTTAACCAATATGTTACAGTCATCGGCAAATCGGGAAAATTCTAATCCCCGTCTCTCCAGATCTTTGTCTAATTCATCCAGTATTACGTTGCTAAGCAAGGAACCGCACAAGGGCAATCTCACCACCCAGCGATCTATGCAGAACCTCGCGGTACAGAAAAACAATTGCATTTAGTGCTTGGCTCTGGGTAGACGCTACAACATTGCCTTCTGCAACCATGTTGGATAAAAAACAGTCACCATTTTGAACGCCAAGCTCTTTTGGGAGGTTTTTCCATGAAAGCGTATGTAAGGCAATATCCATTGGCAAGATGGTTGCTCTGTGAGGTATGCGTAATGATGATAATGCAACACTTTACGCACTTGATCCATCAGCTTTCGAGATGGATTGGGGTTAAATTTCGGCCTGTTTTCCATGTTGTTCTCTTATTATCACTATAGGCAGAAATTGTCAAGAAAAATTCACCAGATTTCTTGACTTTTTCAGGTTTATGTGGTTTGATATAAAAATAAGTGGAAAATATTCCGTCTATATGGGTCAATATGATGGAAATTTTTCTACTTATTGCACTGTTATGCGGCATCAAATTTAGTAGTAGTTGATTAAACTGGAACAGGAATAAATATATGATTGTTAGAATGTGGCATGGTATGGTTGATGCTTCCAAAGCAGATGAATATGCTGAGTTTATGAAAGAAAGGGCAGTGCCTGATTACAGTTCGGTGAAAGGATTGAGAAAATTACTGTTTTTAAGAGATGATAAATCTGATATGACACACTTTTTATTAGTTACTCATTGGGATTCAATAGAAGCCGTGAAAAAATTTGCTGGGGAAAACCCAGAAATAGCAAAATACTATCCAGAAGATGATGATTATCTTCTAGAAAAAGAAAAAACATCTGCGCTGTATGAAGTGTTTTACGAAAGCAATGACGCATAACAAGCCAATCAAGCCGACCCGCTACTGTGACGTTTCGCTCTGCCTCACTGGCTCCGGGAAACTTTGTCGTAGTTGTAGGCATCGTGTTTCTCTTTCCGCTGTCGGCTTATCGCGACATTAGGCGGTAGTGCGTGAAAATACGCGATTCAATTATTTTTGATTTAGATGGCACACTTTGGGATGCCTCTTTTGCAACAGCTGCGGGTTGGAACGCAGTCTTAAGAGAAAACGGATTTACTAATCTGGAGGTAACTGCTGAAGATATCCGGAGGGTCTCCGGTTTGCCGCCTGAAGAAAGCATCACTAAGTGCTTTGAAAACGCTTCAAACTTCGATCAACAGGCACTAATCCCAGAGCTAGATGTTGCAGAGAAAACTAATATTGAGCAGTCAGGGGGACGACTCTTTGCGGATGTTTATAAGGGAATAGCTGATCTTTCCAAAGTCTTCGATCTTTTTTTGGTAAGTAACTGCCAATCCTGGTACTTGGAGTCATTTTGGACGCATACTAATTTGCAATCATTCTTCGCAGGCGACGTCTGTAATGGCAAATCTCGCCTACCAAAGTCTCAAATGATTAAAAATATCTCAGATACATATTATTTAAAATATCCAGTATATATCGGGGACACTATCTGGGATCAGCAAGCTGCTAATATGGCAGGCGTGGAATTTGGCTACGTAAGCTATGGATTTGGTGAAGCTGTGAATCCGGAATTGGAGTTTGATAGCTTTGGTGAGTTAGTTGGGTGGTTTCTAAGTGCAAAAACCGCCTAACAAGCGCATGCAGTCGGACGTAGCAAAGCCCCGCCGCTGATGCGAGGCGTTAGACGAAAGGAGGAATTGAAATGACAAGCATAGTAGTTGATGTTGAATCAGATGGGCCAATCCCTGGCGACTATTCAATGATTTCCTTTGGAGCAGTAGTAGTAAATGACGAACTCGACACAACATTTTATGGAGAATTGAAGCCCATCAGCGATAAATGGATCCCCGAGGCATTAGCTGTTTCTGGTTTTACAAGAGAAGAGACAAAAAATTTTGATGAACCGATTTTTGTGATGCAATCATTTCAAAAATGGATCAAAGAAAATTCAAGCACTAGACCAATGTTTTTAAGTGATAACAACGGATTTGATTGGCAGTTTATAAATTGGTATTTCCACCATTTTGTTGGAGAGAACCCATTTGGTTACAGCTCAACAAATATAGGCTCTCTGTATAAGGGTATGACTTTCGATATGTTTCAAAATTTCAAACATCTTCGAAAAATAAAACATACACACAATCCAGTTGATGATGCGAGAGGAAATGCTGAAGCATTGTTGCATATGAAAACAGAAATGGGGCTAAAAATAAGCTTGAAATAAAAAATTGCATAACAATTGCTTGCAAGGGAACACCACCTGCGGTTCTCGCATATAAAGTGCCCTTGAAGCAAACCGTTATGCCTTAAGGAGATTTTAGCTTGAAATTCTTAGCTCTTTTGCGTGGTATCAACGTAGGAGGTAAAAATATTATCTCGAAGGAGATGTTGCGTCAACTATTTGAAGATTTAGGTTTTGAAAGTGTTCGAACATATATTCAAAGTGGCAATATCCTTTTTAAAAGCAGCGAAAAAAATTCAAAGAAACTAGCAAAGAGCATTGAAGAAGAATTATCAAAGCGGACTTCTTATAATGCGCGTGCAGTAGTCTTATCTATGAATCAGTACAGGTCTGCCGTGGAATCAGCACCAGAGAACTGGGGTAAAAATGAACAGCAAAAGCATAACGCGCTATTTTTGCTTGGCGACAATACGCCTAAAAAGATATCCCAAAAACTACCTTTGAAAAAGCCAGGAATTGAGACCATTGAGCTTGGCAAAAATGTAATCTTTTGGTCTGTATCAAAAGATAGCCTAACTAGAACATCGTATATGAAATTAGCTGCGTTACCTGTCTATCAACAGGTAACTATCAGAAATCACAATACCGTTTTAAAATTATTGCAGTTGTTTGATGAAATATAGAAAGAGCATAATCCGCGAGTACCGTTGGACCTCGCTCGGCCACTGACCCGCAATGTTAGGCAAGAAAGCAGGTAGAAAATCGCAGGTAAAAATGAAAAGCCGAATCTATGAGTCCCCTGAAAAAAGGGACACAACTTCTCCCTGCACTCCATATACGGGGTATCCGGGAATGCTATCACCCTATATATGGTGCTATGAGGATTTTTTCAATCCTTTTTGCAGTGGACTCATCTATACAGACACATCAGTAATAGGCGGCTGTCTTGATGTCGAGTTCGATGAAGGTTTTTTAGCTTTGTTCAGGGCCTTCAAAACAGGCTCGATGATCCTTGTGGTTTCAGATCTTACTCTCGTTGAGCTGGAGGCCGCACACAAGTAGTTCGCGAAGTCCTGCTTTCGGTCCCAAGAGAACATATGGAATTCATAGAATTCACAAAAGAATCGGGCAGTCTGGCCGAAACCTACCTGAACGAAGGCGTTGTATCGAAGAAAAGTCGAGTAGATGCACAACACATAAGCGGGTTGAACCCTTTTTCAACGCGATTATAATCAATTATCAATTATATTTTCAGGGTTTAGGAGGGACTTTCACCAACTGGATATTGGCCATGCCAGGCATACGTCAAATATCCGTTGGGGGTTGAATTGTTTTTCAATGCGGTTATTATCCATTTTCAATTATCAATTATCCTTTCAGGGTTTGGGTGGGATTTTCACCGACTGGATTTTGGCCATGCCAGGCATACGTCAAATATCCGTTGCGGGATGAACCGGTTTTCAATGCGGTTATTATCCATTATCCATGCCCCCCCTGTACCGTTTCATCTGCCCCTGCCCCCTTCGGGGCTGTGTCAGAAATCAGGAGGGGCTTGAATGTGCTGGTCCAGTTCAGATACTCCAGACAAGGTAGCCCCCCAAAAAATTTACCAATCACCAATCATATTAGCCTATTTATCCAGTGATTAACCGCCGGGATAATAGTATCAGAGGGGAAATTCGGAGATGCCTTTTTTATCGAATCATAGTTCAAACCCAAAAAACCTGATATAATTCCTTTATGCCCTCCTCGCCAAGCCCAAGACCAATCAAAATCACCATGGATCATTTCTTTAAATCCCGCTTCATGAGCGTACTCGGCAGTGCTGGCGACTGCACCGTGGAGGCAGAACATCAGCTTCTCGATCACCCAAAAAGGCTGGACCTCGTTATCGAAGGGAATAGTTCTTTATTCCGCGATTTCAAGGTGTTAAATTACTTCAAAACCTACAATCTGATAAGCTACAAGTCCTTCCGTGACAACCCACGCCGGAAGGACTTCCTTGACCTCATCATCTATTATCCCCTCTACCTGCTGGAAAACCCTCATGCCGATTTCGACAGCACAACCATCACCATGATATGTTCCGTAACACCAAAAAAGTATCTCGCCCAGCACAGTAAAACCGTCAGAGAAGTAGTCCCCGGCCATTACATAGAGGACCACGGGTCCTATGAGACACACATTATCAACATCGAGAAAGCGTCCCTGGAAGGTGCTGATGGCGTACTGCTATCTGCATTCTGTCGCGACTCCGACCGGATTGTTAAAGCGAACGAAATCCCGGGCATGAATATCTCGGAGGAACTTCTTGACAAATTAATCGCCGGATATAAAATGAGAATGAGCTTATTTGAAAACGAGGAGGTAGACGATATGGGAGCAGTAGCCGATGTAACAAAGCTTGTCATGCCATACATTGAACAGGCCCGACAAGAAGGCATGCAGAAAGGCATGCAGAAAGGCAGACAAGAAGGCATGCAGAAAGGCATGCAGAAAGGCGTGCAGAAAGGCGTGAACCAAGTCGCCAAAGGCTTGAAGCAATCGGGTATCTCCACGGAAATAATCAGCCGGAATACGGGCTTAACCCCAGAAGAGATAAATAAACTGTAGTGGGCCTTGCATCAGATGCCAAAGCCATAATGATCGCACTGACGGTGTTGTTCGTCCCCTTCCCAGCCTGTACGCGTAGCTGATATATATGAATTCGCGCTCAAAGAGATGACTGATATCAATTATCCTTTCTGGGTTTTGGTTATCCTGCGGGTGGGGACATAGCCCCACCCCTACGTGTTGGGGGTTGAATTGTTTTTCAACGCGGTTATTATCCATTTTCAATTATCAATTATCCTTTCAGGGTTTGGGTGGGATTTTCACCGACTGGATTTTGGCCATGCCAGGCATACGTCAAATATCCGTTGCGGGATGAACCGGTTTTCAATGCGGTTATTATCCATTATCCATGCCCCCCCTGTACCGTTTCATCTGCCCCTGCCCCCTTCGGGGCTGTGTCAGAAATCAGGGGGGGCTTGAATGTGCTGGTCCAGTTCAGATACTCCAGACAAGGTAGCCCCCCAAAAAATTTACCAATCACCAATCATATTAGCCTATTTATCCAGTGATTAACCGCCGGGATAATAGTATCAGAGGGGAAATTCGGAGATGCCTTTTTTATCGAATCATAGTTCAAACCCAAAAAACCTGATATAATTCCTTTATGCCCTCCTCGCCAAGCCCAAGACCAATCAAAATCACCATGGATCATTTCTTTAAATCCCGCTTCATGAGCGTACTCGGCAGTGCTGGCGACTGCACCGTGGAGGCAGAACATCAGCTTCTCGATCACCCAAAAAGGCTGGACCTCGTTATCGAAGGGAATAGTTCTTTATTCCGCGATTTCAAGGTGTTAAATTACTTCAAAACCTACAATCTGATAAGCTACAAGTCCTTCCGTGACAACCCACGCCGGAAGGACTTCCTTGACCTCATCATCTATTATCCCCTCTACCTGCTGGAAAACCCTCATGCCGATTTCGACAGCACAACCATCACCATGATATGTTCCGTAACACCAAAAAAGTATCTCGCCCAGCACAGTAAAACCGTCAGAGAAGTAGTCCCCGGCCATTACATAGAGGACCACGGGTCCTATGAGACACACATTATCAACATCGAGAAAGCGTCCCTGGAAGGTGCTGATGGCGTACTGCTATCTGCATTCTGTCGCGACTCCGACCGGATTGTTAAAGCGAACGAAATCCCGGGCATGAATATCTCGGAGGAACTTCTTGACAAATTAATCGCCGGATATAAAATGAGAATGAGCTTATTTGAAAACGAGGAGGTAGACGATATGGGAGCAGTAGCCGATGTAACAAAGCTGGTCATGCCATACATTGAACAGGCCCGACAAGAAGGCATGCAGAAAGGTATGCAGAAAGGTAGGCAGAAAGGCATGCAAGAAGGCATGCAGAAAGGCATGCAGAAAGGCATGCAGAAAGGCATGCAGAAAGGCGTGCAGAAAGGCGTGAACCAAGTCGCCAAAGGATTGAAGCAATCGGGTATCTCCACGGAAATAATCAGCCGGAATACGGGCTTAACCCCAGAAGAGATAAATAAACTGTAGTGGGCCTTGCATCAGCTACCAAAGCCATAATGATCGCACTGACGGTGTTGTTCGTCCCCTTCCCAGCCTGTACGCGTAGCTGATATATATGAATTCGCGCTCAAAGAGATGACTGATATCAATTATCCTTTCTGGGTTTTGGTTATCCTGCGGGTGGGGTCATAGCCCCACCCCTACGTGTTGGGGGTTGAATTGTTTTTCAACGCGATTATAATTCATTTTTCCATTACCCATTATCCATTTGCCTTTCAGGGTTTGGGCGGGACTTTCACCGATTGGATTTTGGCCATGCCAGGCATACGTCAAATATCCGTTGCGGGATGAGCCGGTTTTCAATGCGGTTATTATCCATTATCCATGCCCCCCCTGTACCGTTTCATCTGCCCCTGCCCCCTTCGGGGCTGTGTCAGAAACCAGGGGGGGCTTGAATGTGCTGGTCCAGTTCAGATACTCCAGACAAGGTAGCCCCCCAAAAAATTCACCAATCACCAATCATATTAGCCTATTTATCCAGTGATTAACCGCCGGGTTAATAGTATCAGAGGGGAAATTCGGAGATGCCTTTTTTATCGAATCATAGTTCAAACCCAAAAAACCTGATATAAATCCTTTATGCCATCGTCCCCAAGACCCAGACCAATCAAAATCACCATGGATCATTTCTTTAAATCCCGCTTCATGAGCGTACTCGGCAGTGACGGCGACTGCACCGTGGAGGCAGAACATCAGCTTCTCAAGCAACCCAAAAGGCTAGACCTCGTTATCGAAGGGAAGAGTTCTTTATTCCGCGATTTCAAGGTGTTAAATTACTTCAAAACCTACAATCTGATAAGCTACAAGTCCTTCCGTGACAACCCACGCCGGGATGACTTCCTTGACCTCATCATCTATTATCCCCTCTATCTGCGGGAAAACCCCCATGCTGATTTCGGCAGCACAACCATCACCATGATATGTTCCGTAACACCAAAAAAGTATCTCGCCCAGCACAGTAGAACCGTCAGAGAAGTAGTCCCCGGTCATTACATAGAGGACCACGGGTCCTTTGAAACACACATTATCAACATCGAAAAAGTGTCCCTGGAAGGTCTTGATGGCGTGCTATTATCCGTATTCTGTCGCAACACCGACCGGATTGTTAAAGCGAACGAAATTCCGGACATGAATATCTCGGAGGTACTTCTTGACAAATTGATTGCCGGATATAAAATGAGAATGAGCTTATTTGAAAACGAGGAGGTAGACGATATGGGAGCAGTAGCCGATGTAACAAAGCTGGTCATGCCATACATTGAACAGGCCCGACAAGAAGGCAGGCAAGAAGGCAGGCAAGAAGGCATGCAGAAAGGCATGCAAAAAGGCATGCAGAAAGGCATGCAGAAAGGCATGCAGAAAGGCGTGAACCAAGTCGCCAAAGGATTGAAGCAATCGGGTATCTCCACGGAAATAATCAGCCGAAATACGGGCTTAACCCCAGAAGAGATAAATAAACTGTAGTGGGCCTTGCATCAGATGCCAAAGCCATAATGATCGCACTGACGGTGTTGTTCGTCCCCTTCCCAGCCTGTACGCGTAGCTGATATATATGAATTCGCGCTCAAAGAGATGACTGATATCAATTATCCTTTCAGGGTTTTGGTTATCCTGCGGGTGGGGTCATAGCCCCACCCCTACGTGTTGGGGGTTGAATTGTTTTTCAACGCGATTATAATTCATTTTTCCATTACCCATTATCCATTTGCCTTTCAGGGTTTGGGCGGGACTTTCACCGATTGGATTTTGGCTATGCCAGGCGCACATCAAATATCCGTTGCGGGATGAATTGTTTTTCAATGCGGTTATTATCCATTATCCGTTATCAATTACCCAGAGGATCGCCATGTACAGTTCTCTGCCGAGCTGTGGCAACACAGTGCCGGAATTTCAAAAAAATCGCCCGCCTTTCGGCGGGATAGGAAGCCTGACGGCTTCTTTCAAGCCATCAGGAAACATCCATTCTTTTCATCCTTCCTGCCCCTAAATCATCGGCCCGCCTTTGGCGGCCCGAATTGCCCGCATTTGCCTCCGGCATGGGGCAATTCTTTCGCCTTACGGCGATCCTGCCTTACGGCTTCCTTCACACCCTTTCCCGCAATTCTTAATTATCCTTTATCCGTTGGCATATCTTTTCTCAAAAGGTAATAAGGTAATAAATCAGAATTTAAGGAGTCCTCACCACGAGGCGAAAGCCCAAACCGCTGCCGCTACCGCCGGGACTGACGTAGTAGCGAAAGGCAGAACGCAAGTAACCAGCGCCGAAGAACCAGCTACCGCCACGCCCCACGCGGTAGGACCCGCTTGATGGCCCCATCGGATTCGTCTGACTCCCAGACGAATAATTCCCATACCAGTCCCAGCACCACTCCCACACGTTCCCGCTCATGTCGTACAGCCCCAGCTCGTTGGCCTGCTTCTCTCCCACTGGGTGGGTGCTGCTCCCGCTGTTACTGGAATACCAGGCTACATCACTGGCGGTGTTGCTCCCTGCATAGGTGTATCCCTTGGATGAGGCACCTCCCCTTGCCGCATACTCCCATTCGGCCTCCGTGGGTAGCCGGTAGCCCGCCTTGGCTTGTTCCACACTCCAATCGCCAAGGCTGTAGGTTTGCTCCCTTCCCTCCAGTTCATTCAAATAGTAGGCGAAGGCCACCGCTCCGTACCAGGTTACCTCTGTAACCGGATGGTCGCCGTAACCGGACTGCACCACTAGGTTTCCCCCGGAATAGTCGATCCGACAATAGCTACCGTCAATGTTCAGGAGTTCCTGCTGATTCCCCGATACGTTACGCAAGGTGCTGGTACTGGCGGTCCCCCAGCCCCTGTCCAGGGCCTCGTTCATCAACATAGCATACTGGGCGTTGGTCACCTCGTGGGTGTTCATGGCGTAGGCCCGGGTCAGCGTTACCGAGTGGACGGGTTTTTCCTCGCTGTCTCCATCATTGGAGCCCATGTTGAAGGTGCTGGTGGCTCCTGAGGCGATGACCTGCTGGAAGGTCCAGTTGAGGTCGGAGGTGAAAAAGGAATTTGTAACGGTAAACTTTCTCCCTTCGGTCCACTTCCCCCACACGCCACCCTTCTTCGCCGATCCCCTCCAGTAGTATGTACCGCCAGTCAGGCTGGCCTTACTCTCCATGATGTTGCTGGTAAATGTATCTTCACTATAGACAACATTAAAAACCCCTCATCCGTGGCAATCTCCAGCCTATAGGCCTGGGCATCCAGTACTTCACTGACGGTAAAATGCGGGAAGACCAGTTCAGCCCCGTCTTCGGTAGCTGCTTCAATTTCATTGGCTGTGGCCACTGTTGTAAAACCCTGATAGTTTATGCCGCCGGGATCCACGGGATTGTCCCGCATACGGCAGGCAAAGAGGGTGAGGAATGAAAGGAGGAAGAGGTAAACGGCAAATTCTTTATTTTTCATTGCAGTATGTCCTCCAGGTAGTCAATCTGTGCAAGTACGGTTTTCTGTGCGGTTTCCAGCTTGTTCCTGTCCGGCATGGTGAGGGCTATTACGGTGCCCGCCCCAGCCAGGGCAAGGCCCCCTCCTCCCAGGGCATATCCGGCAATGGTGCCGGGCAGGAATTCATCGGCGTAACCGGGGGCCTCAGTGCTAAGCTGGCTGTCCTGGTAGTTCTGGTATGCCTCTTCCGACGATGCCCAGAAATACACTCCCGCTCCTGTTGACAATATGCCCAAGGGGATGGTTATCCAGGCCCAGGTTTTATGGGCTTTTATGCGTTTGTCCACGGTGTCGATCTTGTTTTGCAGTTGATCGCGTTTCTTGTAGAGTTCGGCGAGTTCGGCTCTTTGGACGGCTATGTAGTTCATCATGAGTTCGCGGTTTTTTTTGCTGGGGCCTTTTTTTTCAATTTCGGCGGCGGCCTGCATGTCGGGGGGAAGCTGGACGGCGTTCAAGGGGGAAGCGGTCAGTAAGGCGGCCAGGATGATGGCTAGCATTGCGGTAGATCTTTTTCCGAGTGGCGCAAGCGCGTTAGCGGCTGTGTCAGAATGCGCCTTTGGCCCGCATGCGGCGTTGGCGAAAAAACCTGAAATGCTCATGTACAACATGTACACTCCGCTTTCAGAACTTTTCGCCGCCTTGCCTGCAGACCAAATCCATCATTCTGACCCACCCCCTGGATTCTGACACAGCCCCGATTAAGAGAAATCTCTTTCCGGGGCAAATCGCCACCGTAAGAATCAGTGGTACCTGCCTGTGCGTTCCGCAGACAGGTGCGACGCACAGGCAGGTGCAGACAGGCGAAAAAACCTGAAATGCTTATGTACAACATGGAGACTCCGCCTTCAGAACTTCTCGCCGCCTTGCCCGAGGTAGCCCCCCCTGTAAATGCCCCCCCTGTCAGGGGGGGACGGGGGGGTGAGCCCGACGGGGGGCTGGCCCCCTGTCGGGCCCCCAGACTGGGGGAGATAAGAATGTGTCTTTTGTGACCCCCATCGAATTTTGTCACGGCGGTTGGCTGGGGGTAACGCCCTGTTACATGATACTCATTCATGGTTGATTTTCTCCTTTTTTGTTTATCATCAACGGCCCACCTGATAGAAGGAATAGGGTTCGCCTTGAAGTTTTTTGGATCTGGGGTGCTGTGCGCCGTCGGTTAGCTGGAGCACTTGGTGATAGACGCTCTCGTAGAGTTCGTCCACGCTGACGAATCCGTCTTTGTCCTGGTCGCCGATGCCGTCTTTGAGGGCCTGGATTATGGCGTAGGTGAAGGCTCCACCGCCCCATTCGGCTTTTTCCCAGGCGGCCTCATTGCCCCGGGCGGCGCTGATGACGTTGTAGCCGCTGGCTAGTACCAGTTGTTCCACGACGGCATCGATGTCGGCGGCTCCTCTGCTACCGGTGGCCTCTCCGCTGCGGCAGGAATCGAGCATGACTAAAACTTTGTCGGCGTAGATGGATGACTGGAGATCCTGTTCCAGGTCGCTGTTTCTGTAGCCCATGGTGGAAGGGCGTTCCATGTCGCTGTCGTGTCCCATGAGGTAGTATTCGCCACGGGCATCGGTGGTTCCATGTCCGGCGAAGTAGAACACTGCCACGTCGTCTTTGCGGGCTTCGGCAAGGAAGTAGTTCACTCCTTCTTTTATGTTGGCACGGGTGGCCTGGTCGTCGTAAAGGGTTTTTATCTTGACGTTCTTGTAGATGTCGGAGTTTCCCTGGGCCTTGAAAAGGGCGGCTATTTTTTCGGCATCGCTCTTGGCGTACCTAAGGTTTTGATCGGCCTTGGCGTAGCGGCTGACTCCCACTGAAAGTACATACATGGATGGCGGGTTTTTTATTCCCTGGGAGTTCAGGGTAAGTGTCTAAGTGTCGGATGCAACGTTGCGGGAGTTGTAGGCGGTTATCGCAACGGTGTTGGTGCCTTTTTTGAGTTTGATCGGTATGCTCTTGCGCAGTTCGCGGTTGACGACTCCGCCTAGGTTGCGCAGGCCCCGTGCATCGGCATCGGACAGGGGGGCACCATTGATCCGTACGTCAATTTTGCTGATTCCAAATGTGCGGTCGGCGGCCTGGATGTCGAGGGTGGCGGCGTTGTACACGTCGTCGTTGTTCCGGGGAGTGATCACTACCAGCATGGGCCGGGCGTTGACGAAGGCCATTTCTCCGTAAACTCCAACGTCTCCGCTGTCGTCTACCAGGCCACCGGCACTTTCGCGAAGGTTGGCCACCAGGAAGGAGGATTCGGTGGGCTGGCTGTAGTCGGATGTTCGGGATTTTTCTATCCAGCCATTGCGTCCGTAGACTTCCACTTTGTACCATCCGTTCAGTTCGCCGGTGGCGGTAAAGACGGCACCATTGGCCAGTGAGGCGATGCGGGGGGCCTGCTCGGAGGCTCCGCTACGCACGATTATGTTTCCATCGGCGGTAACTTGCTTGTTGAGGGCCAATACCTGGGAGCCGACGGTTTGCCCGACGGGTACTTCTATGCTTTCGTTTAGAAGGGTGCCGAACTGGGGGTTTTCAACCACCACGCTCAAGGGAAGGGAGTTTCCGGTGAAATTTGACTGCACTCCGATGGTGGCATTCAGGGTTATTGTCTGATCTCTTCCAAGTGTGCCGATTGTCATGCTGTTGTTGAACAGGCCGATGGCGGTCTCTTCTTTATCCAGCTTTATGTCCACGTCGCTTAGATCGAAGTTGGAGGCGTTTTTGATTATGAAATGGAAGTCCACCCCTTCGCGCACCTGAATCATCCCGTCCTGGTTGCCTGAGGAGCTGGGCGAATCGCCATCGGAAATTGTGTATGTGTAGAGGATTTCCGGCAGGGTGAAGAGGCCATTGGCGGCCAGTTGCTGCACTTGCTGCTGGTTGAAGGCCATTCCATCGCTATAGAAGGCTTCCACCACCTGGCGGGAGAGGTAGCCGCTTTGGCTCAGGCCGACTAAATCGGCGGCGGCGAATTTCACTTTGTGCTCCAACAGGGCCAGTTCCAGATAGTTCTGGGTAATGGCCTTCTTTTCGGCAAAGTAAACGAGATCGTCTATGCCGTATGGGATTTTCTCGAAGTGAATCAGTTTGTCTATGGTGGTTTTGTCTATGAGTTCGGCGGCCAGGAAGTTTTTTATGGTGGGCATGTCCAGATCGGAGGCCCTGAGAAGCACCGAACGGCTGATGTCGGTGGCACTGAAATAAATTTTGCTTAAGAAGTGCTTGATTTCCTCCGTGGTGAGATTATTTATGTTGTCGATGAGGAAGGCCGAACCGGGTTCCATTATGCGGATTTTTCCCTGTAGGGGTGGGGGATCGTAGTGGTTGGCTTCGACAAAGTCTATTGTAAAGGGGATCTCTCTTCCGGTGTCGGTGTATTTGAAATTGGAAAAGGCCAGGGTGCGAATGACCTGTTCCTGTGGGGCGAGTTTTCCGAACATCATTGTTTTGTTAAGGGGGCTACCATCGACCGAGACGGTTCCAACGAGTTTGAATAAATCGCCTTTTCCGGTGTTCTGGGCCTCTACGCTAATGAGGGCCTTGCCGTTGTAGGGAGCCACGCCGGTGAAGGAGAGTTCTACCTTGGCCAGAGGCGGCAGGCTGGGGTTTCCGGTTTCAAAGGCATCGGGATTGTCCAGGGCGGCGGCCAGGGCGGTGCTGCCGTATGCCTTGTAGTGGCGTTCCAGGTTGCTGTTCAGGTTTTCAACGCCCCAGTCCAGTGCACTTGGGTGCTTTGGCCCGGATACGGCGGCATCAGCTCCGTGGCTGAACAAAAGGGTGGCGACCTCCCTGCGTCCTCGGGCCACGGCCCAAAACAGGGGGGTGGTTCCGCTGGCCAGGGCATCCACTTCGGCCCCGGCTTCCAGGAGTAGCCGACAGGTTTCGGCATCGCCCCGATGAGCGGCCAGATGCAGGGGGGTGAATCCGTTTGCATCGGCGGCTTTTACGTCTGCTCCGGCCTGTATAAGGGCGGCAACGGCTTTCGGATGGCCTCCAAGGGCGGCGTAATGAAGGGCTCCGGCACGGTCGGCATCTTCCCAGAGGATGTCGATATTGCCCTTGCCCAGTAGTTCGATGAAGGTGTCGATCGCTCCGTCTTGTGCTCCATCCTGAAGCAGAACCAGGTAGCCTGCCTGGCTGGTGCTCTCTATGTTGCCTGGTTTTGGCTTTTTGTTCTGACTTATGGCCTGGGGGCTTGTCCGGCATGAGACGATGGAAACGAGTAGAACGAGTGCCAGAAGGGATTGTACAAGGGAAGGCCGGGGGGGCCTTTATTTCTCTCAGAGTGTAGTTTTTTGCTGGAGAGTTGTCAAGGATGTGCGCTACAACTTTCATTTCCGAAGGAGGAGGCCGAAGACTCCGATTTTGAAGAGACCATGCGGGAAATACACACCGAACTAAAAAGCCTGAACGACGAAGCGATGGTTCTGGCAGATAAAACCCAGGAAGACTCTGCGTTCTCTGCGACATCTGCGATTAAAAGCAATAAATAAAAAACATTTCGAGTTATTACTTTCAGGAGAAACTGGGAATATAAACCGCAGAGGACGCAGGGTTACGCAGAGAGAAACAAATATGGAGCTAAATACAATCACTGAAAGAATTACTGGCTGTGCAATACGCTAAAACTCTGCGTTCTCAGCGATTTCTGCGGTTAAAAGCCGGGAAGTTAGGGCGAGATTTTTTCTCTGTATGTGTTCTTCGTTAGTGCGGACCATGTCATCTTCCCTTTCGTCTCCAAGAAATTCTTCCTCCCCGATCCTTGATGTTTAGTACGGCAATGTCTGGACCAATATCTCGCAGGAGATATTTGACGAGTTCGGCCTTAAAAGGGCGAGTTTTACACAGTGAAATCTACAAGGATGACGAGTTGGGCTACACCGATTCAGTTCACTTCGTAAGCAGTTTTGGCGATGTTGACCTTGCTGCCCCTCTCTTCTACGTCTATGGCAACCGCCTCCTAAACCTCTCAATCGCACTCAACGGGGACAATTTCGCAGGAACGCATGGCATAAAAGCGGCCCCGAGTGGAGCTTCGCCGTTAGAAAACAACCACCCTTGACAGCCCGGCGAGGCCTGGTGGATCATTGAAATATCCGTATCGGAGGTATACCTTATGCGATTTGCAATATTGTTTCTGGGAATCACTGCGGCCTTGTCCGCCCAGACTCTGCCGTTCTGGGTGAGTAGCTACGGGGAGCGAACTCCCTATTCGGCCCAAACTTACCTTACAGGGTTCGCCCAGGTAAGCCGCAACGAGGACCAGAGCCTTGAGTTGGCCAAGGACCGGGCACTCGCCGATTTGGCGAAAAAGATAAGGGTGCGCGTTCAGTCCGAACTTGTGCAGGAGCAGGCGGATGTCGGGGGCCGATATAAATCGTCGGTGGCCTCGGTTACCCGGACGACGGTGGATGCCTCACTAACCGGGGTGGAAATCGTCACACACCGGGACGGATCGAATATTTACGCACTCAGCTATGTCCCCCGGAAGAGCCTACTGGACCGGTACGCCCGGGACGCGGCCGACATTTGGCGGTCGGTGACGGGGCTGATTGTCGAAGCCGACGATCTGCTGACCCAGAACAGGGTGGATGAGGCATTGCGCTCTCTTCTTGATGGGGCCGGTCTTTTCTCCGGGCTCTACAAAAGCTGGTCCCTCTACAGGGCGGTGAATGTCGGCGGCGGTCATGCCGGGTTCTTTATCGGCATGGATGGTGCCGGAAGCATTGCGACGGTGGAGAAGAGGGAAGTGGAACTGAATGGCCGCATCGACGAGTTGATGGATCGTGAGGCCTCCACCCTTGATGAGGCCCTGGGTCTTGTTGCGGAGATACTGGCCCGGCAGAAGCTGTCCGCCGGACGACTGGAGGTTCCGCCGTTTCAGTACGGGACCACCGCATTCTCGAGCGAGTTCGGTCGCTATGCGGCGATTCGGCTGGAGTCAAGGCTCACCGGGCGACTAAGCACCGGTACACAGCGGGTAATCGTTCAGGGAAGGTATTGGGAGGAGGGAGACAAGGTCCGCCTAATCACCTCGGCCCGTTCCGTCGGCGGAAAACAGCTCGCCGGCGCAGAAATCATCTTTCCCCGGAATCAGAGTGCGGGACGGGATCTGAAGCCTCAGAATTTTGATGAAGCCATGAAGGCACTTCTTGAGTTCGCCGAGGGCTCTCTCACCGAGGGCGGCATCAATGTCGATATCTGGACGAACAAGGGGCGGGAGGAGGATGGTCTTGTTTTCAGCGACGGGGAAGAACTCCAAATCTACATGCGGGTGAATCAGCCGGCCTTTCTCCAGCTTACCTACCAACTTGCCACCGGGGACCTGGTTCTCCTTGAACCGTCGTTCTTCATCGGCATCCAGGACGTTAACCGGGTTGTGAAGTTGCCCTACGTCTTCGAGGTGCAGTCGCCGCTGGGGGCGGAGCAGTTTGTCGCAACTGCGTATTCGACCGAGCCGCCCAAGGTTTCAACGGTCAAGAGGACCATAGGCGGGGAGGTTTACGATGTCTTCCTCTCGATGAAGGATGTCGTTTCCGCCACCCGGGGCCTCAAGAAGAAAAAATCAAGCGAAGTACGGGTAGGGGAGGCCCGGTTCAGCCTGACAACGCTACCCAGCCGCAAGTGACCATTTACCCCGGTTTATTCCCCTATGTTTGCAATGGCATTATCTTCGCTACTGGCGGGCCATATTTCTTCGGCAATGTCCGGTCGGTAGGGGGTGTCGTAGTAACGGTTGCTTGAGGCGAAATAGCCGCTCTCCGACCACTGGGCGTATTTATTTTCCGCCGAAACGAAAAGATTGAGCATGGGAGGAAGGGGGCTTCCATCCGATATCCAGGGTCTCGGCGATTTCCTCGCCGTCGGCACTGTAATGATAGGAAAAGTTATATTTTCTGGCAAAAATGACTGTTTACAGATGCCCCTCTCAGCGACACAAGGTCCAAATATAATTACTGATCCGCAACAACCACCACTTCCGCTTCGACATTTTTCTCCTGCAAAGCCGTCCTGATTTCTTCTGCGATGGCCTGCTCCACCTTTGCCTGAATGTCAATAAAATATGGTGCTAACTTTGAAACAAAAAATCCCTTTTCCTGTTTTACAATTTCTTCTGCATTTTCTATACGGATCGTAATCATACTAAATAATAGGAAAAGTTATATTTTCTGTCAAAGAATTTTATGTCAAAAATGACTGCTTACGAAAAAAAAGCAGACAGTTATCTTGACAATAGGGCTATGGTCGTCATTTGGGTTTATCCTGACATATACGCGAGAAATGCGGGATTATTCGATGGCATCAAGCAATTGTTTGACCGTGGTGGCCTCGGGGGCTTTGATGGATTCGAATATGGTTATGGCTTCGGAAAGGTGTTTTCTGGCTTCTTCCGGGTTTTTCAGGCCGTGGTAAGTTAATCCCAAATACGTCGTTGTTGCGGCGTAACTGAACCGATCCCCGATCTGATTGTAAATGGCCAGGGCTTCCTCAAACCGGGCGCGGGCATCTTCATATTCGGAATATTCGGGAAGCATTATGTGCATGTTGCCCAGGGCTTGAATGCAGTGGGCTTCCCCCAGCCGATCCCCGATCTGTTTGTAAATGGGCAGGGCTTCCTCATACCAGGTGCGGGCGTTTTTATATTCGGAAAGCATTCTGTGAACATTGCCCAGGGCTCTCATGCAGTGGGCTTCCCCTAGCTGATCCCCGATCTGGTCGTAAATGGGCAGGGCTTCTTCATACCGGGTACGGGCGTTTTTATATTCGGAAAGCATTTTGTGGACATCGCCCAGGGCTTTTATGCAGTTGGCTTCCCCCAGCCAATCCTCGACTTGGTTGTAAATGGGCAGGGCTTCCTCATACCGTGTGCGGGCATCTTCATATTTGGAAAGAATTCTGTGAACGTCGCCCAGGGCTCTCATGCAGTTGGCTTCCCTCACCCGATCCCCGATCTGTTTGTAAATGGGCAGGGCTTCCTCAAACCGTGTGCGGGCATCTTCATATTCGGCAAGCATTATGTGAACGCCGCCCAGGGCATGAATGCAGTTGGCTTCCTCCAGCCGATCCCCGATCTGTTTGTAAATGGACCGGGCCTCCTCAAACCGTGTGCGGGCATTTTCATATTCGTCAAGCATTCTGTGAACGTGGCCCAGGGCGAGAATGCAGTTAGCTTCCTCCAGCCGATCCCCGATCTGTTTGTAAATGGACAGGGCTTCCTCATACCGGGTGCGGGCACCTTCAGGTCCGGCAAACATTCTGTGAACGTGGCCCAGGGTGAAAATGCAGTTAGCTTCCTCTTTTTTGTCTTCTAACCTTCGGGCGGCGACCATATCTTCATTTATTCCGGTTCTCAGATCCATGTAATAACCGCAGTATACACAGTACCGAGCTATCGAATCAAGTAGGTTCAAGATGTTCCGGTCTCCGCCTTTCGCCATGACCGCCATGATGTGGGGGCGTTCCGGGTCGAGGCTCTGGAATCCACGCATCATAGTGGCGTTGCTCGATGTGGCCGCCTGAGATGTTTCGGAGGGTCTCCTGGCCCAGGGCATTGTATTCGTAGGTGACTTTTCGGCGGGCTAGAAGACTTTCCTTGCTGCTGATCAGGTTGCCTCTGTCGTCATAGCTGTAGCATTCTTCTGCGATGGCCTGCTCCACCTTTGCCTGAATGTCAATAAAATATGGTGCTAACTTTGAAACAAAAAATCCCTTTTCCTGTTTTACAATTTCTTCTGCATTTTCTATACGGATCGTAATCATACTAAATAATATAAAAATTTATATTTTCTGTCAAAGAATTTTATGTCAAAAATGACTGCTTGTGAAAAAAAAAGCGGACAGTTATCTTGACAATATGGCTATGGTCGTCATTTGGGTTCACCCTTTTTTGTGCGGAAATCCGGGTTTACAGATTTCCGTCTAAATACGCGAGAAATGCGGGATTACTCGATGGCATCAAGCCATTGTTTGACCATGGTGGCCTCGGGGTCTTTGATGGATTCGAATATGGTTATGGCTTCGGAAAGGTGTTTTCTGGATTCTTCCGGGTTTTTCAGGCCGTGGTAAGTTAATCCCAAATACGCCGTTGTTGCGGCGTAACCGTGCCGCTCCCCGATCTGTTTGTAAATGGGCAGGGCTTCCTCAAGCCGGGTGCGGGCATCTTCATATTCGGCAAGCCTTATGTGAACGTCGCCCAGGGCTTGAATGCAGTTGGCTTCCCTCCGCCGCTCCCCGATCTGTTTGTAAATGGGCAGGGCTTCCTCATACCAGGTGCGGGCATCTTTATATTCGGAAAGCATTCTGTGAACGTCGCCCAGGGCTCTCATGCAGTGGGCTTTCCTCAGCTGATCCCCGATCTGGTTGTAAATGGGCAGGGCTTCTTTATACCGGGTACGGGCATCTTCATATTCGGCAAGCCTTATGTGAACGTCGCCCAGGGCTTTTATGCAGTTGGCTTCCCCCTGCCGATCCTCGATTTGGTTGTAAATGGACAGGGCTTCCTCATACCATGTGCGGGCATCTTCATATTCGTCAAGCACTCTGTGAATGTCGCCCAGGGTTCTTATGCAGTTGGCTTCCCCCTGCCGATCCCCGACCTGTTTGTAAATGGACAGGGCCTCCTCATACCATGTGCGGGCATCTTTATAATCGTCAAGCATTCTATGAATGTCGCCCAGGGCGAGAATGCAGTTAGCTTCCTCCAGCCGATCCCCGATCTGTTTGTAAATGGACAGGGCCTCCTCATACCGTGTGCGGGCCTCTTTATAATCGTCAAGCGTTCTATGAACCTCGCCCAGGGCTTGAATGCAGTTGGCTTCCCTCTGCCGATCCCCGATCTGGCTGTAAATGGTCCGGGCCTCCTCATACCGTGTGCGGGCATCTTCATATTCGTCAAGCAATCTGTGAACATGGCCCAGGGCTTGAATGCAGTTAGCTTCCTCCAGCCGATCCCCGATCTGTTTGTAAATGGACAGAGCTTCCTCATACCGTGTGCGGGCATCTTCATATCTGGCAAACATTATGTGAACGTGGCCCAGGGCGCGAATGCCGTTAGCTTCCTCTTTTTTGTTTTTTATCCTTCGGGCGGCGACCATATCTTTATTTATTCCGGTTCTCAGATCCATGTAATAACCGCAGTATGCACAGTACCGAGTTATCGAATCAAGTAGATTCAAGACGTTCCGGTCTCCGCCTTTCGCCATGACCGCCATGATGTAGGGGCGTTCCGGGTCGAGGCTCTGGAATCCATTCATCATAGTGGCGTTGCTCGATGTGGCCACCTAAGATGTTCCGGAGGGTCTCCTGGCCTAGGTCATTGTATTCGCAGGTGACTTTGCGGCGGGCTAGAAGACTTTCCTTGCTACTGATAAGGTTGCCTCTGCCGTCGTAGCTGTAGTGCTACTCTTCATGGGAATGTGGACAGAGCTTGGCGGTCAGCCTGTCATCGTATTCGTCGCGGAGTTTGTCTTCCCTTGTAAGCGATCTTCCTACCACTCCAAACCGGGTTTATATCCAATATCAAAACCATTAAGAGTTTGATAGGATATCTCTAAGTCATATCCTCGTCCTCCACCCGAATCTACTTTTTTTACTAAAAAATCACCTAGATTATCCAAGGTTATTGTTCCGTATTCTGAGACAATTTCCAGTTTTTTGAAAATCGTATTCATCTTTTCCATAAAGGGGACTTGATCCAGTTGATCATAAGGATCCCTCTTAAGATCTAAATTTGATTTTCCAAAGGGGTAGTATTCTATTACGTTTAGATATCTATTTGGACGCAACCGAACCACATGTTTGCTCCCCGAGCCAATTTCATTTCTAATTGATATTCCTACTCCACCGACTTCAACATAACCATGATTTGGATTTCTCGGATCAAGAGCACCACCCCGGTGCGTAATCACACCATCTTGGAATACTACATTGACGACGATTTCTTCATCGGTATAATTATATATGTACAACGATTCTAACCGGATAGACATTGAGAAAACCACCTGATTAAAGATTGCTAGCATGATCAAGATACAAATATTTTTCTTTGGCATTTCTACTTCTCCCTGTGTTATTTATCCTTAAGATTTTTTTTGGCCTTTAGAATTTTTATGGCCCGATTTTCCACTTGCTGGGCTTCGTACTCCAAGTTTCCTTCAGTATTATACACATCTTCGATTCCCATTCTATGTTTCACACATTCCTCTACCAATCTTTGAAAGACATCTTCCCGGCTTCCATACTTTCCACTTTGATACTGCGATTGATGCTCGATTCCGTGAGTCAGTAATGCTTTTTGTTCATGAGAAGTACGTCTTTTTTTATCCGAGTTCATGTAAATAGTGCCATCCGGTAAGGACATCGCAGGTGTCTTGTCGATAAAATCTTGAATATCGTCATCTGATCTATCCGATAGATCGACACCATATTCTCCCGAAACTCTTCTTACTTCATCGACAGTAGGCTTGCGTTCTTTCACATCAATTTTTTCATAATCAACTTCAAAAGTGACAGAATCTTCCGATATGACAATTTTATTCTCTGAATTATACTGTGCAAATAATGGAAAGCGAAGTATAATAAGAAAAATTACGATAATTTGCTTCATTGTCAACTCCTCTAAAAAACAAATGTGTGAGTTTGAACTCACAAATTTTGTGCGATATCAAATGCTTTCTCACGCATTATCTTCACAATAAATATCTTTCAGGGTCAACAGTGTGTTTATCCTCAGTCCCAAGTCTCCCCCAAGATGGGAAGAGGCCATCATAGCCGTACTCATAGCGGCGGCCCAGGGGGTCTATGGTGGCCGTCATCTGGCCCAGGGCATCGTATTCCCGGTGCCAGGTTTCCCCGGCCTGGTCGGTGAGGGCGACAAGCCGTCCGTAGCTATCGTATTTGTAGCTCACGCTGTGGCCTTCGGGGTCAATTACTTTGGAGAGGCGGCCCATGCTGTCGAATAGGTAACTGGTTTCGCTACCGTCTCTGGGGTCCCGGACGGTTTGCAGTTCTCCGGTCTTTGTATTATAGACCCGTTCCTCTATCACCTTGCCGTCGGGGCCCTTGACGCTTGAAAGTCGGCCCCGTGCATCGTAGGTGAATTCATAGCCCCGACCGGGCACCTCTTCCCGGTAAACAAGACGGCCCAGAAGATCGTACTGGCGGCTGTCCAGCATGAGCCCTTCCCGTTTAAGTCCGGTGAAGCGGCCCAGACCATCATAATGCCATTCCAAATCTTCGCCTTCGAGGCCGGTTCCACTGTCGGGTAGGCCACCATTCCAGCGGGTGGTTTCCTCTATTGGCTGACCGCTTGGGCGGAAGGGGGTGGGCGTGCCGCTCTGGCTTAGTATGGCGGCGATCTTCTTTCTCTCGCTTCGACCGGTATTTTCTTCATAGATATGTCCCCGGCCCTCTCCGTCGAATATGCCGGTCAGCATCCCATTTGTTCGATGGTAGTGCTCATGGGCTATCGTCGCTCCGTTGAACAGGACGATCTCGTCCTTCAGGCTGCCATCGGGGTGGTAATTGTATTCCCTCCGGTGGATATCTTTTTCGCCGTGGACTTCCCAGGCGGCCAGTTTGCCATCGTCCCTATAGGTGAAGCTTTCCACCACATCGTAGTTTCTTCGGGTTATTTATGGGCGTTACCCCGCCCCCCCCTGTCGGTGTGGCGGGGCCGCTCTTTACGGGGTTTCATCCGCACCAAAGCCTAAAGACTTTGCTGCGGACGGCTTCGCCGCCCCTCCAGCCGCTAACGCGCTTACGCCATTCGAAAACTATCTACCGAACTCACATATAATCTCAAAATTCCTTCATGCAATTTCTCAATAAGGGCAAGGTAACCTGACCTACAAAGTAGGTTCTGGTTCACTGATAGCTTATGGTCACCTTACAATAAGTATGTAAAAAAAGGGTCATCCCCCATCAATAAAAAGGGTCATCCCCCATCAATATTTCTACATGTTTTCTATAATCAACTGCAACGGCTTTGTTATAGATCAAATAAGTTACTTCATCTTCTGATTCAGAAACCCAACACTTAATATGCAATGTTGGATAAATCCACTCATATACTGTTTCCCCACTTATTTTAGATATTTTAGGTTTTAATAATAATTCGTCTCTAAGTTCAATAAATAGCTCTACACCTCTATTATAGAAAGTCATAGATAGTAATTCACCATCAAAAAACCCAAAACTGTAATCTAAATTAAGTTGTTCATTCTTTATTTGATTTTCCGGACTAATCGTAACAAATTTTTCTTTGTCGTTTCTAACAACTTTTGTGGGGGTAACTTTTTTCTCTAATTTCTTACTAATAACATTCTCGGAATCAGTTATGTAATAAGAAAAGTAGCTTTTCTCTAATAATAATTCCTCCTCATCAAAAGAAAATACAAAAAAATTCGACATAACAATTAGAAAACCAAGTATTAAATATTTCATCATCAACCTCCTTAATCAGCGTGATGTATCTTGCCAATTATCAACTAAATTACTTTCTTTACCTGAATAATCCGTACCTTCATGTCCACCTTCTAATGAATCATGATGATGTTTTGATCCATATTTATTTGAAACTTTTGTATTGGCAGGTCTATAATTTTTACTAATGAATTCTGCTCCATCACTTGCATTCTCGGGGTTATATGATGTAACTCCAGGTTCAAAATATGACACATGCAAATGTTTGTTATCTGTTCCTGTAGATCCCATAACCCCGATCTTTGAACCTCCAGTAACTTTATCACCAACACTAATATCAACTACTGAATCCAGATGAGCACTCATTGTTACCGAACCATCAGAATGCTTTATATAGATTCTATTACCATAGGCATTATCATCTCCTATTTTTTTAGTAATAACTTCTCCAGAGGCTATCGCATATACATCCCACATTTCTTTTTGGTCTTGATTTACATCTCTTTGAGCTTTCAGCCTCCAGAAATCAACATATTTCGTAGAATCCGTATCCTCAGTACTATCCCCATCTCCAGAACCCCCATCCTCAGTCGCCAACCCCAAAGGATCAATATAATTCACCGGATCATTAGCCGTATACACATACCAGTTCATTCCATCCCGTATCGGATCCTCCGTGGCAAACCGCCCCGTCATCGGATCATAGTCCCGGTATCCGTAGTTATAATGCCCCGTAACGGCATTGTAAGGCTTCCCGTTGTATCCCCGCTCACCGGAGGAGAGTGCTCCCTCATAAGTCTTCCCGAAGGCATCGTAGCGGTAGCTCGCCTGTAGCATCCCATACTGCACCACTTCTGTTACGCTTCCCAGCGCATCATGCCCGTATGCTTCTGAGCGCATGCCGCCCTTGTCTCCCACGGCGGTTGAGGCCACTGGCGAAAGTCCCTTGTACAGGTAGCTTCTGGTCTCTGATACTGAAAAGGCCAGCCCCCGGGAGGGTGTCTTTTTACTCGTGCGGCGGTCGCTGTCTTGGGGGTAGGGCATGTAGCGGCCACGGCCACGGCTCTCACGGGGTTGTTTTTCTCCCTGCTTGAAGTTGTTGCGGTGCTCTTCAAGGGAGCTTTTTATATTGAAGCGTCTCTCAAAGTCCTCTTCTACTGGATTGAGACCCAGCCCTTCATAGCCGTAGCGGGTTGTTCCCGAAAGGGAATCGCTCATCGCTGTTCGTCTCCCAAGGCCGTCGTATTTGTACTCCAGGAGTCTTGCCATGCCCTCGTTCATTATGGCTTGGCTTATGCGGTTCTGGCTGTTGTACTCATACCGCCTGAGGCCTCCGCCGGAGCTTTCCTGGATTAAATTGCCGTTCTTATCATGGAGGTATTCTCGCTTTCCTGCAAGTCTCAGGCGGTTCTCATCGCTGTACTGATAGTCGATGGTGCCCCAGCCGTTGCGTTTTTGTATGCGGCTACCTGCATCATCGTAGTCGAACTCTTCCTGCCAGGCGTAGCTTACCATCTGTGGCCTGGTTCGTCTGACCCCGAATACATCGCTGTATGACTCTTCGAGGGCATCGTCCTCGGAGGGGTTGATTCCTCGCCAGGGGCGGAATACTGTTCCCCCCGGAGCGGCGAACAGGTGTGACTCCAGGTCGATGTTTGCGGCCTTGTAGTCGGGGTATTTCTCGCGGGCTTGGGCCATGATCTCTTCGATTTTCTCTTCATACACTCGGACTGGCTTTCCCTGGCCGTTGGGATACAGTCCTAAGTCCAGTCGTTCCTCAAAGTCTGTGTACACCTTGCCCGTGTCATGGGGATAGCTGACGGATGCCAGCCTGTCGAAACCATCGTATTCGTAGGCGGTGATATTGCCGTCAAGATCGGTGCTGAACTTCTTCTGATCCCCAGGGCCGTAGACATAGCTTTCCCCGTAGAGCAGGGGGCCGATGAGTTTTTCATACTGGATTTGGTGTCCGGTGATGCCCTTCAGGCGGCCCCATTCATCATAGTGGCGTTGCTCGATGTGGCCGCCTGAGATGTTCCGGAGGGTCTCCTGGCCTAGGGCATTGTATTCGTAGGTGACTTTGCGGCGGGCTAGAAGACTTTCCTTGCTGCTGATCAGGTTGCCTCTGCCGTCGGAGCTGTAGTCGATTATCTGGTTGGGACGCATTTCCCTTGTCTTCAGGCCCCGACCGTCGTAGCTGTAGCGGGTTGTGCCCATGGCTGTCTTCTGGGAGGTGAGGTTTCCCTTCCTGTCGTAGCCGTATTCAAGAGTATCGCCGTTTATCTCATTGACGGCCCGGGTTAGATTGCCCTGTGCATCGTACTCGTAGCTGGCTTCTACTTGCGAGTTGTAGAGCCGTTGGGTCACCCGGCCCCAGTCGTCGTAAATGAACTGATGACGGTTGTTCTCGAAATCCCGGCGTTCTGTCATCTCTCCCTGGTTGTTGTAGGCGAGGTGCTGGCTCACATTCTGCTGGTTGATCTCTTCGATGAGCCGTCCCTGCCCATCGTAGCGGTAGGTTCGCTGCCGTCCCAGGGGGTCGGTCTCACGGGTGAGAAGGCCGTCGTTTCGGCGGAGGTAGCGGTAGATAACGCTCGCATCGACTGCCGAGGAGGGCAGGTATTCGATCAGGTGGTTTAGGTCGTTGTAGCGGTAGGTTTCCATGCGGCCGGTGGGAAGTTGCCGTAGGGTCAGGTTGCCAGAGAGGTCATAGCTCATCACGGTCTTATCCCCTCCCTTGTTCATCTCTCTCAAGCGGCCCAGGCTGTCGTAGAGATATTGGTATGCGACACCCAGCGGGGTTTCGACTTCCCTGACCTGCCCCAGGCCATCATAGTCGTACTCATAGCGGCGGCCCAGGGGGTCCATGGTGGCCGTCATCTGGCCCAGGGCATCATATTCCCGGTGCCAGGTTTCCCCGGCCTGGTCGGTGAGGGCGACAAGCCGTCCGTGGCTATCGTATTTGTAGCTCACGCTGTGGCCTTCGGGGTCAATTACTTTGGAGAGGCGGCCCATGCTGTCGAACAGATAACTGGTTTCGTTGCCGTTTCTGGGGTCCCGGACGGTTTGTAGTTCTCCGGTTTGTGTATTATAGACCCGTTCCTCTATCACCTTGCCGTCGGGGCCTTTGACGCTTGAAAGTCGGCCCCGTGCATCGTAGGAAGGGGGTGGGAATTTAAATTACCCTGGGAGGGGAATTGTGATTACCCCGGGCATGAAGTAGTGGAGACTAAAAATGATTGACATAGTAATAATAATAGCAATTGAGTACTTCTTAAACATCTTGATGTATCTCTTTTTTATTATTCTCAATTCATTATCATTAGTCTCCCTCTTGAGATATCGTAATACTCGTCTTGTATTCCAAGACATGGGAAGTGGTTGATTATTCCGATCTATAATTTTTAAAAATATCAAGTCATCTTTCAAATTATTGCTTTTTAAATATTTAATCATTTTCCTATAGTGAAGTCCATCTTTAATAGGAAATATAATCATACAGCCAAGCAAAAACAAAAAAGACAAAAGGAGGATAATTACAAGAATAGATGATAACATACTTGTCATTTTCCAAACCATTTATCATATGTTTCAGTAATTACCCCAGCAAATGTATCATTAACTACAGTATCCGTTACAAATATATGCCCTTCTCCTGGTGTCCCAAATCCTACTGTCGCTGAACCTGTAAAAGAAGGATCTGCATCTCCAGTTGTAGGAATGTTCGCTTCTATACCAGCAGAGACTGGTGCTACTATATTTACAGAACCTCCGATTGTAACAGCTTGATCTTCTAAATCCTCTTTTTTATCATTTGTTGAAAATGAAATATCAACACCAACTGACGCAGTCCTACCAGCAAGAGCACCAGTTCCTCCAACGGTATAAAACCCCTTATCAACAGTAGGACCTGTTGTCCTATCAAATTGAATACCGAATACTATACCGCCCCCTGCTGTAACTCCAGTTCCAGCACCAATTGTTCCACTAAGACCAAGCTGTACAGTAAAACCTTTAGAACCCTTATCCTCAGCCGCCAACCCCCAAGGATCAATATAATTCACCGGATCATTAGCCGTATACACATACCAGTTCATTCCATCCCGTATCGGATCCACTGTGGCAAACCGCCCCGTCATCGGATCATAGTCCCGGTATCCGTAGTTGTAATGCCCCGTAACGGCATTATACGGCTTCCCGTTGTATCCCCGCTCACCGGAGGAGAGTGCTCCCTCATAAGTCTTCCCGAAGGCATCGTAGCGGTAGCTTGCCTGTAGCATCCCATACTGCACCACTTCTGTTACGCTCCCCAGCGCATCATGCCCGTAGGCTTCTGAGCGCATGCCGCCCTTGTCTCCTACGGCGGTTGAGGCCACTGGCGAGAGTCCCTTGTACAGGTAGCTTCTGGTTTCTGACACTGAAAAGGCCAGTCCCCGGGAGGGTGTCTTTTTACTTGTGCGGCGGTCGCTGTCTTGGGGGTAGGGCATGTAGCGACCTCGGCCCCGGCTCTCACGGGGCTGTGTTTCTCCCTGCTTGAAGTTATTGTGGTGCTCTTCAAGGGAGCTTCTTATATTGAAGCGTCTCTCAAAGTCCTCTTCCACTGGATTGAGACCCAGTCCCTCATAGCCGTAGCGGGTTGTTCCCGAAAGGGAATCGCTCATCTCTGTTCGTCTCCCAAGTCCGTCGTATGTATACTCCAGGAGTCGGGCCATGCCTTCGTTCATTATGGCTTGGCTTATGCGGTTCTGGCTGTTGTACTCGTACCGCCTGAGGCCCCCGCCGGAGCTTTCCTGGATTAAATTGCCGTTCTTATCATGTGTGTATTCCCGCTTTCCTGCAAGTCTTAGGCGGTTCTCATCGCTGTACTGATAGTCGATGGCTCCCCAGCCGTTACGCTTCTGTATGCGGCTACCTGCATCATCGTAATCGAACTCCTCCTGCCAGGCGTAGCTTACCATCTGTGGCCTGGTTCGTCTCACCCCGAATACATCGCTGTATGATTCTTCGAGAAAAATTTAGATTTTACCAAGACCCAGGAATTGGGTTGAAAAAAATATCATATACTAAAATATCAACTAAAATGATTGAAATAATAATAGCAATAGAAATTAAGTGCCTCTTCAGCATCCTGGTGTATCTATTTTTTATTATTCTTAATTCATTATCATTAGTCTCCCTCTTGAGGTATTGCAATGCTAATTTAGGTCTTATGCACCTGGGAAGTGGTTGATTGTTCTGATCTATAATTTTTAAAAATATTAAGTCATCTTTCAAATTATTGCTTTTTAAATATTTAATCAACTTTCTATAGTGAAGCATGATTTTAATAGGGAATATAACAATGAAACCAAGCAAGAAAAACAAGGAAAAAATAAATATAAATGTAAGAATCCGCCAAAAATGAAATAACATGCTTATTATCCTCCAAACCATTTATCAAGTGTTTCAGTGATTACCCCAAAAAATATATCATTAACTACTATCCGTTACAAATATCCATAGTTGTAATGTCCCGTAACGGCATTGTACGGCTTCCCGTTGTACCCTCGCTCACCGGAGGAGAGCTTTATCCCCGAAAGCATCATAGCTGTAGCTCGTCTGTACCACGCCATACTTCACCTCTCCCGTCTTGCTCCCCAGTGCATCATGCCCCTGTAACAACAGATCGTCTCAAATATTCATTAAACACTCATTATGTGGGCCCATATAATGAGTCCTCTCGTCCGTCGGTATCTGGTACGAAGCACATAGTCAATATCCTGTTCTGCATACAGGTCTTCTGTTTCATATATTCTTATCGTTGCACGAATCCTGAGCGGCTCGTAGTCCAATCCTGCCTCTATGGGAATCCCTTTACCCACATTGGTTATTAAATATTCCTTTCCACCATATTTACTTAGATCGGGAACCCCTCTGGGTACCAGCTTGTCAAACCGGATCTCTTTCTTTGTCTTTTCACCTGAAACAATCAGATTGAGAACTTCCATCTTCACGAACTTCCTGGATATATGTCTCCTATATCTAAAACCGACAACATATGGAGCACTACTCACCGTTTTTTGTTTGTTTGTGTCTTCCCCCACCTCATGAGGCGTATTAATCATACCAAAAGACAACTTACCTTCAAACAAATCAATCTTAATATTCTTATAGTCGTAATTTTCATGTGTATAACACCCGCTTGCAAGTACCAGCACCAGCAGAACACCCACTGTATATTTCCAATTTTTACCTACTCTAGTCGTCATTAGAGTCTCCTTTTCCGCGCGGTGCATTACGATAAACTATACTTGGCGCTATATCTAAAACCAGATGAGTGAGCGGATTCTGTCCCCGATTCAAGGTTCCCATATTTTTGGGGTCGGTTACATGCTGATATGTGGTATTCGAATCCTCTGGATTATTCGGCTTAACAACGATTTCATATTCGCCGTAGCGATTCCACCACTGAGGGTCCTCTGTTTCAGAAACATATTTGTCGTTATGCTTATTTCCGGGTCCCCTTTCATGGAAGATATCCTCAAGCTCTGTAGCCTTCCTTAGCTCCAGATCTTTTAATTCACTAAGTTGGATATCATCTCGTCCATAAAGTCCCTTTTTCTTCCAATATTGATCATTCTTAGCATTTCGAGAATAATGCCACTGATCTAAAGGAACAATGCTGTCTTTAAGATCGCTCTGCGAAATTGGAGTATTTTTGATGCTTAAGCTTCTATCCTCCGTCGCCAACCCCCAAGGATCAATATGATTCACCGGATCATTAGCCGTATACACATACCAGTTCATCCCATCCCGTATCGGATCAACCGTAGCAAACCGCCCCGTCATCGGATCATAGTCCCGGTATCCGTAGTTGTAGTGCCCCGTAACGGCATTGTAGGGCTTCCCGTTGTATCCTCGCTCACCGGAGGAGAGTGCTCCCTCATAAGTTTTCCCGAAGGCATCGTAGCGGTAGCTCGCCTGTACCTCCCCATACTGCACTACTTCTGTCACGCTTCCCAGTGAATCATGCCCGTATGCTTCTGAGCGCATGCCGCCCTTGTCTCCCACGGCGGTTGAGGCCACTGGCGAGAGGCCCTTGTACAGATAGCTTCTGGTTTCTGATACTGAAAAGGCCAATCCCCGGGAGGGTGTCTTTTTACTTGTGCGGCGTTCTCCGGGGTAGGGCATGTAGCGGCCTCGGCCCCGGCTCTCACGGGGTTGTTTTTCTCCCTGCTTGAAGTTGTTGCGGTGCTCTTCAAGGGAGCTTTGTATATTGAAGCGTCTCTCAAAGTCCTCTTCCACTGGATTGAGACCCAGCCCTTCATAGCCGTAGCGGGTTGTTCCCGAAAGGGAATCGCTCATTTCTGTTCGTCTCCCAAGTCCGTCGTATGTATACTCCAGGAGTCTTGCCATGCCCTCGTTCATTATGGCTTGGCTTATGCGGTTCTGGCTGTTGTACTCGTACCGTCTGAGGCCTCCGCCGGAGCTTTCCTGGATTAAATTGCCGTTCTTATCATGGAGGTATTCTCGCTTTCCTGCAAGTCTCAGGCGGTTCTCATCGCTGTACTGATAGTCGATGGTGCCCCAGCCGTTGCGTTTTTGTATGCGGCTACCTGCATCATCGTAGTCGAACTCTTCCTGCCAGGCGTAGCTTACCATCTGTGGCCTGGTTCGTCTGACCCCGAATACATCGCTGTATGACTCTTCGAGGGCATCGTCCTCGGAGGGGTTGATTCCTCGCCAGGGGCGGAATACTGTTCCCCCCGGAGCGGCGAACAGGTGTGACTCCAGGTCGATGTTTGCGGCCTTGTAGTCGGGGTATTTCTCGCGGGCTTGGGCCATGATCTCTTCGATTTTCTCTTCATACACTCGGACTGGCTTTCCCTGGCCGTTGGGATACAGTCCTAAGTCCAGTCGTTCCTCAAAGTCTGTGTACACCTTGCCCGTGTCATGGGGATAGCTGACGGATGCCAGCCTGTCGAAACCATCGTATTCGTAGGCGGTGATATTGCCGTCAAGATCGGTGCTGAACTTCTTCTGATCCCCAGGGCCGTAGACATAGCTTTCCCCGTAGAGCAGGGGGCCGATGAGTTTTTCATACTGGATTTGGTGTCCGGTGATGCCCTTCAGGCGGCCCCATTCATCATAGTGGCGTTGCTCGATGTGGCCGCCTGAGATGTTCCGGAGGGTCTCCTGGCCTAGGGCATTGTATTCGTAGGTGACTTTTCGGCGGGCTAGAAGACTTTCCTTGCTGCTGATCAGGTTGCCTCTGCCGTCGTAGCTGTAGTCGATTATCTGATTGGGCCTAACCTCCCTTGTCTTCAGGCCCCTGCCGTCGTAGTTGTAGCGGGTTGTGCCCATGGCTGTCTTCTGGGAGGTGAGGTTTCCCTTCCTGTCGTAGCCGTACTCAAGTGCATCGCCGTTTATCTCATTGACGGCCCGGGTTAGAAGGACGGATTGAACTGCCCTACAAAGTAGGGTCAGTTCCAATTTCAATCTTATATGGATGAACTTACATTATTAATTCCAATAGCTCTTTTAAGACATTCATATTAGTTTTATCATTAAACAATTCATAATCACCATCAATGGAATCCTTTACATAAACTTCATCATTGATATGTAATTCAAATTCAGAAATAGAACTTATAATTTTCGAGTCTGGATAATTGATAGGCTTGTCATATTTCATAGTAGTTTTTACAAAATAATTAATGCCCTCAGCTATAAAATAGTTCTTGTAATTAATTTTTCCAGTTTCAAAAAATAAATATGCGTCCAATACTAATATCTTATTACGACTATCATAATCCTCAAAAATAATTCCACCTTCAGGAGAATAACTTGATGGGATAGAGTATTCTTTTGAGCTAGTTATAGCTTCCTGATAATTATCAACATATAATGAAATTTTGTCATCCAAAAAGTCAAAATCTATCTTTGATGATTGAGAAAAACAGCTATCAATAAATAAATAGAAAATAACTATTCCAACAAATAATTTCTTACGCATACTACTCACTCCTTCTCTATTAAAACATAACCAGCATCATCCAATTTACCTTCATCGTACAATGCTTTTAATTGAGATGTACTTAATCCTTGGGTATTTTCAAAATGTGGCTTATCTTCAAAAGATGTCCAATCACCGCCCCATTCAAAACCTTCAGATTTTCCGATATTTCCTATTTTATCCCAGTTGTCATTTTCCCAAAGAGCTGCTCCATCTTTGACCTCAACAACATCTAATGCTAAACCAAAATTATGATTACTCTGTCCTCCGGGAACATTAGTAACTACTGCGGACCTATCTGTCACATTCCCATTTTTATCACGACCCTTATTATATAATTTATTCTGCTGATCTACTGATCTATAATCACTTGTAACCAGGAGATCTATACCTTGCCTATTTGCCTCAGAAATAAAGTCTTTTGCACTTTGCTGAATATTAGGATGCAGCGAACTAATAGCCTCATTATTTCTATTTTTATATCTACTATTTATTACTGGAATACCCCCATCCTCAGTCGCCAGCCCCCAAGGATCAATATGATTCACCGGATCGTTTCCCGTATACACATACCAGTTCATTCCATCCCGTATCGGATCAACTGTAGCAAACCGCCCCGTCATCGGATCATAGTCCCGGTATCCGTAGTTGTAGTGCCCCGTAACGGCATTTTAGGGCTTTCCATTGTATCCCCGCTCACCGGAGGAAAGTGCTCCCTCATAAGTCTTCCCGAAGGCATCGTAGCGGTAGCTCGCCTGTACCTCCCCATTCTGCACCACTTCTGTTACGCTTCCTAGAGCATTATGCCCGTAAGTATTTATATATTCAGATTATATGGTTACCAGTTATTTAACAGGTTATGCGATTACCAAACAAGCTATCTAAAAACTAAATAGGTATTTTGTATGAATCTAATTCTTTGGCCGGATACATCCTTGACAGTCAGTAATTCAGGGGATATTTCTGAAACTTCCCAGGCTGATGGAGATTTGTTTTTCGATGATGACGATGAAACATAAATTCTTGCACTAACTTCACCCTCTAAGAATTCAAGATAGAAGTTTCGGAACAAAAAAATATCAATTTTCTCATTTCGCATCAAATTCCCATCTCTATCGAATGTTGAAAATGAGTATTGTGCCCGGAATATATCCGCAAAAGATCCATACACCCGGCCCTTCATAAAGAGTTCAAAATCAGGTTTTTTCATTGCATCTACGCCTATCGGCAGAAGAATAAATACAACCATGCAGAACAAGAAAGCCACTACCAATGATTTCCATTGCCTTCGAGTACTCACAAATAACTCCTTTTGCTAAAATATCCAATCCAATACTTTTTTATACAACGGACGCAAGTCTTCTGACAGTGCAGAATCTATCAGATTAGGACGACTCTTCAAAACTTGTTGTGCTTGATCCGATGGTAACGGATCGCCTTGTGGATATTTAGGATAAAGACCGGAATCGGCATCTGGTTTATCAATCAGATAGACTTCATGTCCGTCCAGCCCCTCTGTTTTCGGGTTGTTATAAGTGACCAAAAACGCTTTGCCTTTTCTGAAATTGGTAATGCCTTCAATTATGTTCGGGCCTGATATTGCCCTGGTTTGCCCGTATCCATTCTCATGATTGTCCAATTGAGAAATACTCTCGGCCATTCCCTCAATACCTCGGTAATCTTCATACCTGCGGATATCTATCCTTGGCGGACCATTTACATCCATAAGTATCGCACCATTTCGAGTCCTTGGATCGCCATATGGGCCGAGGGCTGTGATTCTTGATTCAACATGGCTATTTTCCCGATCCTCCGCCGCCAACCCCCAAGGATCAATATGATTCACCGGATCATTAGCCGTATACACATACCAGTTCATCCCATCCCGTATCGGATCAACCGTAGCAAACCGCCCCGTCATCGGATCATAGTCCCGGTATCCGTAGTTATAATGCCCCGTAACGGCATTGTAGGGCTTCCCGTTGTATCCCCGCTCACCGGAGGAGAGTGCGCCCTCGTAGGTCTTCCCGAAGGCATCGTAGCGGTAGCTTGCCTGTAGCATCCCATACTGCACCACTTCTGTTACGCTTCCTAGAGCATCATGCCCGTAGGCTTCTGAGCGCATGCCGCCCTTGTCTCCCACGGCAGTTGAGGCCACTGGCGAGAGGCCCTTGTACAGGTAGCTTCTGGTTTCTGACACTGAAAAGGCTAGCCCCCGGGAAGATGTTTTTTGACTCGTGCGGCGGTCTCCGGGATAGGGCATGTAGCGGCCACAGAGCCTGTGTCAGAATGCGTATAAGGAAAGGGATCTCAACTTTCGCACATAATCTGAGCTGGTAGTCGGATGCCTCCGTATATGGTAATGTCATCTTGTACAAGAAATTACCAGGAGGCACCCGATGAACAGTTTAACACAGGAAACAGAACAGGCAAATAAGATAAGCACCAGAACCGATATTTTTTTCAATCGGCTGGGAATTGGACAGCAACTGTCCAGTCTGAAGTTTCGCAAAATCCATGGGGAACGGCCAGTCGCTCTGATCAAATATCTGATCCAGATGATATGGAGCGGCAGGAACTGGTATCGTCTTGGCCGGATGGGTGAATCAGAATACTGCAAGGATGTTGTCTATCGATTTCTGAACAGCGAAAATTACAATTGGGAAGGATGACTGTATTTCATTTCAGGACAGCTGATCCGCCTGCTTTCCAAACTGACCCGTAAAAGAGTCAAAGTTCTGATTGTTGATGACACGTTTTTTGATCGTTCCCGTAGCAAAAAGGTTCAGGGGCTCTCTCGTGTTCATGATCATACAGATGGGAAATACAAGAAAGGATTCTGTCAGCTCATGGTCGGCTGGAGCGATGGTTTCAGCTTTGTACCGCTCATGTTCAGATTGCACTCCTCATCGAAAGAAAAAAACTGTCTTTGCGATATAGGTCAGACCCAATCAGGAAGTATGGGAGAAGAACGTCGAATTAAGGCAAAAATGAAAAAAACCGACACCCTGATTCAGATTCTAAGCAAAGCCAGACAGATGAAACTGTCCTTCGGCTATGTCCTTATGGACAGTTGGTTTAGCTTTCCATCACTTATTGAGAAAATCTGCAATTTGAAGATGGATTGCATCTGCATGCCCAAGCGGATGCCCAAAGTGTATTATGAATTCGAGGGCAAGAAGTATAATCTGAAATCATTGCATGCTCATGTCAAAAAAAAATATTAAAAAGAATGAGCCTTACACGGTCAAAGTGAAAAGCACCGGAGGCAGAGAGCTCAATATTATTTTTATCAGAGACAGGCGGGATAATAATTGGTTGGCCCTGCTTTCCACTGATTTGAAGATTGACGGCACCGAAGCGGTTCGGATTTACGGTTACAGATGGGATATCGAAGTGTGCTTCAAAATCTGCAAGAGCTATCTGAAACTGGCCAAAGAATTTCAGGGGCGTTCCTATGATATGATCACAGCTCATACGGCGATTGTGCTGATTCGGTACTGTATGCTGGCCCTGGCACTCCGAGAAGAAACGGATGAAAAAACCATGGGCGACCTGTTTTACCAGTACGGCGATGAAGTCCGCCATCGAACTTTTCTTGAAGCCATCAAGCTTCTGCTGGCATTGCTTAGCGATTTTCTATGCGGGAAATTGATGCTGAAAAAAGATATTGTTGATCAAGCCATTGATGAATTTATGGCCGCCTTGAGTTTTTCGGTATTTAAACCGGCTTTGAAAGTGTGCGAAAGTTGAGAAGGGATAAGCCCCCCCCCAGGGGGGATTATCACCGTACCTCCAAAGTTGGCGAAAAAACCTGAAATGCTCATGAACAACATGTACACTCCGCTTTCAGAACCTCTCGCCGCCTTGCCTGAGGTAGCCCCCCCTGTAAATGCCCCCCCGTCGGTCACACATCCCTTCTCAATGACAGGTTGACGGCCTCATGGATCAGGCTCGTTGTAATTCCTTTTCCGGGGAGAGTGTCTGGAATATTGCCATCACCTGAGGTTAACCAATTTGTCAAGCCGGAATCCACAGAGGTCTTTATACGGCGATGCAGGTGGGGTACGTCGCGTATCTCTCCCGCCAGCGTTATCTCACCGAATATCGCGAAATTAGGCGGAAGAGGCTTTCCTATAAGTGCGGAAGCCACGGCAAGAGCCACAGCCAATTCGGCCCCGGTGTCATTGATTCGCAAACCTCCGGCCACGTTGACATAAATGTCCTGATCAGAGAGTTTCAAGCCTGCGTGACGTTCGAGAACCGCTGCTATACGGCTGACGCGGGCCGCCTCGACACGGTCTGAATATACTCGTCCCCCTGCCCCCTTCGACGGCACCACCAGAGCCTGTATCTCTACCAACAGGATGCGAGAGCCTTCATAAACGGCGGCCACGGCACTGCCCAGAGGGGGATTGGCTTTGCGGTGTACGAGGAAAAGGCCAGAAGGGTCGGTAATAGGCTCTAGGCCGGTCGCTTCCATGCGGAAAAGGCCCACCTCGTCGATGGCTCCCATGCGATTTTTCGTGGCACGGAGAATCCGAATATCGCTCGAGTTATGATCGAAATAAAGAACTGTATCCACCAGATGTTCTATCACCTTTGGACCTGCTATCGCTCCTTCCTTGGTGACATGGGCGATGAAGAACACTGGTACTCTGTGTTCCTTTCCCCAAGCCGCAAGCCGGTGGCTGGTCATTTTAAGCTGATTGAGTGTGCCGGGAATGGTTCCAGCATCGGATGATACCAGGGTTTGAATGGAATCTACCACCAGGTAGGCCGGTACATGGTGATTCAAAACATTCATAAGAGCACCAAGATCGGTCTCGTTCAGGACTTCCAGGCTGTCCTGATCAAGTTTGAGTCGGTCGGCGCGTGTCTTTATTTGACTCGTCAGTTCTTCGCCGGACACATAGAGACCCACGCCGGGCAGGGTAGCGGCCACCTGAAGCAGGAGGGTCGATTTTCCTATGCCTGGTTCACCTCCAAGCAGAACGGTCGTGCCGGGAGCCAACCCGCCTCCAAGTACTCTGTCCAGCTCCATGATACCAGTTGGATGGCGTTCAGGGGGAGTGGCATCAACGCGGGAAAGGAGTACCGGAGAATTTGGGTTCTGTGAAAGTTTTGATTTCTTCTGGGAGCGATCAACCTGTATAACCTTGAAGGTGTTCCATTCGCCGCAAGAGGGACAACGCCCCAGCCACTTTGGTTCATCATGGCCACAGGTTTCACAAGTGTAAATGCTTACCCTCGTCTTACTCATCCCTCAGATAATACTTAACAATTCAATCTCGAAGACAAGCCAGCTATTTGGACCGATGGGGCCAAACCCTCTTTCCCCATAGCCCATTTCAGGAGGCATCACCACCTTGCGGACTTCTCCAGATTTCATGTTGATAATCATCTCAATCCAGCCTGGAATCATGCTGTCCTCACCCACCGTAAACTCAAAAGGTTGGCCCCTGCTCAGGGAACTATCAAAGATTTGCCCATCGACCAATGAACCGGTGTAATGGATGGCGACTTGATTGCCGGTTTGAGGAGTAGTGCCCTCTCCTGGTTTCAAGACCGCATAATAGATACCGGATATTGATTTTTTTCTTTCTGGGCCGAGATCGAAAACGATGTCGGAGAGTGTCGGATCTATAGCGGCGAGGTTCTCGACTTCGGCCTTCCGTGCCGCCGCCAGCAGAGCGTCAAAATTGCTCTGGGTGATGGGGAATGCTTCGGCATCGGCACCTATTTGGAGAATTGTTATGGAATTTATAATATCGTCTTCTTTGAGTTTTTTCAACACATCTATCCCCGAGACTATCTTCCCGAAGCTGGTATACTTATCATCAAGAAAGCCATCGCCTTGAATCGTGATGAAGAACTGACTTTCGAATGATTCGGAGACCAAGCCATCCATTACCAGAACCCCTGGGGCTTCAGCAGACAGCTTTGCTGTCTTCTCCCTTGGAAATGTACTTCCACTATATTCCCCATACATTTTTCCCGGATATCCGATGAATAACGCATAATCTTTTATCGCCTTGTATACAGGCATACCATCAAAGAAGGGGTCTCCTGGTTTCTTATGAGTGTTTTTCAAGACTCCCCTGGCTAGGCCGACGAAGTTGGCCACCGTCAGCGGCGTGTTTTCATAATCAAGCTCGAAAATCATAGTGCCTCTGGGAGTCTTGAACTGTGCATAGAGGCCTGTAGCGAGTTCTTCTTTGAAATTGGCGGCCCATCCCCATGCAGAGACAATGACTGCAATAAGCAGGCCGAAAAAGCACCTTCTCATGTTCTTTGCCCCCTAGAAACTGATGAGTTCTACATCGAAAACCAGCCAGGAATTCGATGGAATAGGACCGACAGCCCTTTCGCCATAGGCCATTTGGGGAGGGATGACGATGATGCGCCTTTCCCCTTGCTTCATGCGTAGCAAGGAATAATCCCAGCCTGGTATCACCTGTCCCTGCCCGACATGGAACTGGAATGGTTCATCTCTATCTAGGGAACTATCAAATTTTGTCCCGTCCATAAAAGTGCCAGTGTAATGAACCTCGACAAGTGCACCCGGTTCCGGCAGGGGCCCCGTTCCTTCGCGTCTAACGACGAAATAAATGCCGGTTTCCTCATCAAGCTTGGCATCGGGCCAGCGGTTGGCGATTGTATTCAAAATCTTTTCTCTGTTTTCCTCTTCAATACCTTGACGGTGCTGTATTATGCCCTGTTCTATCTTTTTGAAAGTTGACCCATCAACCTTGTAGGAAGAGGCTTCGGCACCAATCCTCAAGATTTCCAGTTTTTCAATCACATCATTCTGCTTGATTGAATTGACGACTTCTTGACTCTTGATGACTTGCCCGAAGATTGTGTGCTTTCCATTGAGCCAGTCGGTTACGACATGCGTGATGAAGAACTGACTACCGTTTGTGTCGGGACCGGCGTTGGCCATGGCGAGAAGTCCCGGCTTGTCGAAAATGAGGCCGTTGTCGGTTTCATCCGGGAAGCGGTACCCTGGTCCCCCAGAGCCAGTCCCTTCGGGATCCCCACCCTGAATCATGAAGTCCTCTATAACACGGTGGAATTTCAATCCGTCGTAGAATGGGCCTTTTTTATTGGCGAATTCTAAATTGCCCTCCGCTAGTCCAACGAAATTCATCACGGTCAGGGGAGCTTTATCAGGGAGGAGTTTTATTATGATTTCTCCTTTGTCGGTGGACAATTTCGCATAAAGACCATCATCAAGATCGAGATCGTTTTCATTGCAGGATAACGGCACAACGGCAATAGCGAGAATGAGTGCCGGAAAAAAGCTATTTGTGCTTCGGTTCATTATTCCTCCTAAGTTCCTTAACAGTATATAAGGGAAGCCTCAGCCTGTCGACCCGGCAATTTGCCGCGTCATGACGACACCTTCAATGTCACGGAGTCTATTCATCGCCAATTCACTGACACATGGAGCCGAGAGGTCAATTATATTGTACGCAATCTGATCACGGTGTTTGTTTACCATTTCCTCAACGTTGAGATTTTCCTGGGCGAGAATTTCCAGGATCTGGCTGAGCATGTTCGGCACATTGTGGTTTGCGACAAGAAGCCGACATTCATTGAATGGGTCAATGGAACACTCCGGGAAATTGACAGAATTCTTGACACAGCCGTTTTCAAGGAAATCCCGTAGCTGATTCACGGCCATAATCGCACAATTATCTTCGGCTTCGACGGTTGAGGCACCTATGTGGGGGAGGCTCATTACTCCCTTGACTCCGTAGAGTTCTGGAGAGGGGAAGTCTGTGATATAGCGGGCAATGATTCCATTTTCAAGGGCAGATTTTATGGCCGTCCTATCGACCAGACTACCCCGTGAGAAATTCAGAATGCGCTGTCCCCTTTTCGATTTCTTCAGCCTGTCCGCATTTAACATTTTTTCTGTTTTCCCGGTGAGAGGAAGGTGAAGAGTAATATAGTCGCTGACCGATAGCAGTTGATCAAGGCTGTTAATCCTGAGAACTCTTCTGGACAGCCCCCATGCCGCATTAATGGAAATGAAAGGGTCAAATCCATAAACTTTCATACCCAATTCCACTGCGGCATTAGCGACGAGCACACCGATGGCTCCTAGCCCGATAATTCCCAGACTCTTTTCTGCAATCTCATTGCCGGCAAAGGAGGACTTGATTTGTTCAACCTTGTCGGCAAAATTCTCATCAGGTGCCTGTTTCTCCACCCAGTTTAATCCCTCATGGATACCCCGTGAGGATAGTAGCAAACCAGCGATAACCAATTCCTTCACACTATTGGCATTGGCGCCCGGAGTGTTAAAAACGGCGATGCCGCGTTTTGTGCAGGCATCGATGGGTATGTTGTTCACCCCTATGCCGACACGGGCGATGGCCTTCACAGACTCTCCGATATTCTCTTCAAGAAGCATGGCACTGCGCAACAGGAATGCATGGGGAGAGCCCTGTTCGCTTGCCACATCGTAGCGGTCCATACGTAAGAGACTTAGGCCCGCAGGAGAAATTTTGTTCCAGGTTTGAATTTTGAACACGGAATTACCTCAATCTATCACTTTTAGGTGCAACTGTGCGAGTTGCTCCTTGTCAACGGATGTAGGGCTTCCATCCATGGGACTCGCCCCTTGAGTATTCTTTGGAAAGGCGATTACCTCTCTCAGGGAATTCACTTGGGCCATCACCATTACCAGGCGGTCGAAACCAACAGCGAAACCGGCATGGGGAGGTGCCCCGTATTGCAGGGCCTCCAAGAGAAAGCCGAAACGGGATTCTGCATCTTCTTTCGTGTAGCCGACGATGTCGAACACCCGAAATTGGATGGCCGGATCATGAATTCGCACGGACCCCGAACCCAACTCATAGCCATTGAGAATCAAGTCATACAGATCGCCGAGAACCTCACCGGGATGTTCTTCCATGGTGTCGAGAAACTGCTCTTGAGGCATTGAAAACATGTGATGGGCCGGTGCCCATCCGCCAGTTTCCTCGTTTTTCTCAAACAGTGGATAATCTAGCACCCAGCAGAATTTAAATTCGCCTGGAGCGGCAAGCCCAAGGTCTTTAGCTAATTCATTTCTTACCGTCCCGAGGGCTTCAACCGTGGTTTTCCATTCGCTCCCCATTAAAAAAATAACATCTCCCGGCTTGGCTCTGAGGCCATCGCAGATATCAGAGGCTTGATTCTGATAGAATTTGCCCACTCCGCCGTCCAGGCCGTCTTGTGTAACCTTCATCCAGGCCAAACCTCTGGCACCTTTCTTCTTGGCTTCATCTTCCAGCCCGGCAATTTTTTTCCGAGTACAGAAGTCGGCGGCACCCTCGGCCACGAGGGCCTTAACGGTTCCGCCAGTTTCTAATACCGACTTAAACACGCCAAAATCAGAGTCTGCTACGAAGGGGGTAAAATCTTGAATGACCATCCCATATCGGAGGTCTGGTTTATCAACGCCGTAGCTGTTCATCGCTTCCAGCCAGGAGAATCGGGGAAATGGGCGGGGAATCTCTAAATCCATAACCTCCTTGAACACCTTAACCATCAGACTTTCCATGAGATCCAAGACATCTTCCCTGCCTACAAAGCTCATCTCCAGGTCAATTTGAGTGAATTCAGGTTGTCTGTCTCCTCTTGCATCTTCATCCCGGTAGCATCTGGCGATTTGATAATACTTATCGACACACCCGGACATGAGAATTTGCTTGTATAATTGGGGTGATTGAGGAAGGGCAAAGAATCGTCCGGCGTTCTGGCGAGAGGGCACTAAATAATCCCTGGCTCCTTCAGGGGTGGATTTTATCAGCGTCGGAGTCTCCACTTCCCAGAAGCCCTGCTCCGTCAGATGCTTCCTCACCGACCAGGTGGCCTCATGGCGCAGTTTGAGCCGCTTGCGCATTGCGGCTGTTCTCAAATCAATCCAGCGGTATCTCAGCCGAAGAGTCTCGTTTGTCTCCTCTTCGCCGTCTACCATGAAGGGCAGTGTAGGACAGGGATTTAATACTTCCAAGGATGTGATGGATAGTTCTATCTTACCTGTAGATAAGTTTTTGTTGACCATTTCTGTGGGGCGAAGGCGTACAGTTCCGGTTACCGCAACGCAGTACTCCATCTTTAATTCCGCAGCAATGGCCCTGCATTCCTGCGGTGCTTCTTCATCGACAACCGCCTGAGTCGTCCCATAACGGTCTCGAATGTCGAAGAAGTGCACTCCTCCATGATTTCTGTTTCGGTGAATCCATCCATTCAAGATGACTACTTCACCCGAGTTATGCTCCGTCAGATCACCACAGGTGTATGTTCGCTTGTTGTTTTTCATCAGTGCTTAGCAATCTATCATGAAGTATCCCCTGGGTAAAGAACTTCAATATCCTTTGTCAGCTTACCTACCTTGAAGAGCATAAGCGTGCCAGGACAGATGTCGCAGCAAGAAATGTGAAAAAAATAGACAAACTCAATATCGGTTCATGGCTGACAGTAACGATCAATCAGGGAAAACTGGAATTGACGATAGACCGTCCTGGCATCGAGGAGCTTGAGACGCTGGCCGGATCCTGACGAGGAATCAATGCGTGGCCATATTTGTTATTGACATGCTCTCATATCTGGTTAAAAGGAAGTTGGACAAATGCCGGGCAGGATTTGATGTAACAGTCCAGGAGGGACTTGAGGTGGTAAATGTGCTTTTTTCGCTGACCATAGCCCATACTCGGGAGGTAAAAGTACACATCAGGACGAAACTGAAAAATAGGCGTTAATATCTTTCGAAATAAATAGATAGCTATAAAAAACAGTGGCAGTTCGGCTGGAACATCCGTTCCAAGTGGCTTAAACGGCACGTTTGAGGTGGAGATTAACGTGGACAAAAGGAAAAATATCGATGACTTCCTTGATTGTGTATCCAGGCAGGGAGAGGCAAAGATCTATGCCCCCGTGATGAGCCGTGGAAGATGTGCCTGGCCATGGTGGGCGACCCCGAAGGGAACCTGGTCGAAATAGCATCAGACCTCCGACTTCAGGTCATACATGCACAGCACATGCTACCACCGGAAAGCAATACCATTTCAGGAAAAGGGCGTATCGTGTGAAATATTTTTTGTATTTCCATGGAAAATTCAGGTAAATTTTTAGTAGATATAAACCGATGTAGTGAGTATAATTGTAGTGAATATAATAAAAAAATAGGTGATTCACTATCATTTTAGTGTTATCCACTATGCCCCGGTCAACGATTTGGAGGAACATGAAAATGGGTAAAGTAACTAAATCAGCTTCTTGCTGGCTATTCGTGGGAATTATGATGCTTTTCGGATTCATGAGCTGTCTGTCCCCATCGGGGAATGATGGCAAAGTTGGACTTGATACGGTATCATTGACCTACGGCGTGGATGTGATCAATGTGCATGCTGGAACTGCGAATGAGACAGGCATTAGCCCAATGTGGAGCCTGGCTGACACGATGGGCATTACCTACAGCATAGCGGCGGCAGAGACCGGTGGGCCAGAAACTGATGGCGTGGATAGTGGCGTGATCAACATTGCCCCGGCCACAGGAACGATCACCATTACGGCTCAAGCGATAGTGGCTAACAGCGGAGCGTATGTGGTAACGGCAACGGCGGATCTCACTTCTCCTGCGTACACAGAGGGTAGCACGGCAACGACAACCATCACGGTTACGGTGAATGACGGAAAAGTTGATCTTGGTGGTGTAACATTGGCTTACACCAGTGAGGGGGCTATTACCACTGATGTCGGAACTGCGGATGACACAGGCATTAGCCCAATATGGAGCCTGGCCAGCACGGAGGACATTACCTACAGCATAGCGGCGGCAGAGACCGATGGGCCAGTCACTGGAGGTGCGGGTGATACGATCATTATTAACCAGGCCACAGGAAAGATTACCATTACGGCTCAAGCGATAGTGGCTAACAGCGGAGCATATACGGTAACGGCAACGGCGGGCAATGATTCTCCTGCGTATACAGAGGGTAGCACGGCAACGAAAACCATCACGGTTACGGTGAATAAAGCGAACCTCAATACGAACAAATTAACCTACGGCGTGGATGTGATTAATGTGCATGCTGGAACTGCGAATGACACAGGCATTAGCCCATCGTGGAGTCTGTCCAGTACGACGGACATTACCTACAGCATAGCAGCGGCAGGGGCCAGTGGGCCAGCAACTGACGGTGTTGCGGCGAATACGATCAACATTGCCTCGGCCACAGGACAGATCACCATTACGGCTCAGGCGATAGTGGCTAACAGCGGTGCGTATGTGGTAACGGCAACGGCGGGTAGCACTTCTCCTGCGTACACAGATGATAGCACGGCAACGACAACTATCACGGTTACGGTAAATGACGGAAAAGTTGATCTTGATGATGTCGCATTGGCCTACACCAGAGATGGTGCTATTACCGCTGATGTCGGAACTGCTAATACCACAGGCATTAGCCCAATATGGAGCCTGGCCAGCACGACGGGCATTATCTACAGCATAGCGGCGGCAGGGGCAGAGGCCAGTGGGCCAACAACTAACGGTGTTACGGCGAATACGATCAGTATTGATCAGGACACAGGAACGATCACCATTACGGATCAAGCGATAGTAGATAACAGCGGTGAGTATACGGTAACGGCAACGGCGGAGGGCACTTCTCCTGCGTATACAGCGAACTCCTCGAAAACGACAACCATCATGGTTGCGGTGAATAAAGTTAGCCTTAGCGATATAGCATTGGCTTACGACAGTGAGGGTTCTATTACCACTGATGTCGGAACTGCTAATACCACAGGCATTAGACCATCGTGGAGCCTGATTGATACAGCGGGCATTACCTACAGCATAGCGGCGGCAGGGGCAGAGGCCAGTGGGCCAATAACTGACGGTGCTACGGCGAATACGATCAGTATTGGTCAGAACACAGGAATGATCACCATCACGGCTCAGGCGATAGTGGCTAACAGCGGTGAGTATACGGTAACGGCAACGGCGGGTATCACTTCTCCTGTGTACACAGAAGGTTCCACGGCAACGAAAACCATCACGGTGACGGTGAATAAAATTGCTCTTCTACCACTGGCCTACGATTCGACTACGATTACCACTGCTGTCGGAACTGCGAATGACACAGGCATTAGACCATCGTGGAGCCTGATTGATACAGCGGGCATTACCTACAGCATAGCGGCGGCAGGGGTAGGGGCTGGTGGGCCAACAACTGACGGTGTTACGGAGAATACGATCAGTATTGATCAGGACACAGGAAAGATCACCATTACGGATCGAGCGATAGCGACGAACAGCGGTGCGTATGAGGTAACGGCGACAGCGGATAGCAATTCCCCTGTGTACACAGAGGGTAACACGACAACGACAACCATCACGGTGACGGTGAATAAAATTGCTCTTCTACCACTGGCCTACGATTCGACTACGATTACCACTGCTGTCGGAACTGCGAATGACACAGGCATTAGACCATCGTGGAGCCTGATTGATACAGCGGGCATTACCTACAGCATAGCGGCGGGGACCGATGGTGGGCCAACAGCTGATGGTGCGGGTGATACGATCAACATTGACAACACAGGAATGATCACCATTACGGATCGAGCGATAGCGACGAACAGCGGTGCGTATGAGGTAACGGCGACAGCGGATAGCAATTCCCCTGTGTACACAGAGGGTAACACGACAACGACAACCATCACGGTGACGGTGAATAAAGTTGCTCTTCTCCCATTGGTCTACGATCCGGCTACGATTACCACTGCTGTCGGAACTGCGAGTACCATAAGCCCATCGTGGAAACTGGCTGACACAACTGGCATTACCTACAGCATAGCGGCGGCAGAGACCGGGGACAGTGTGCCAACAACTAACGGTGTTGAGGGTAATACGATCAACATTGACAGCACAGGAACGATCACCATTACGGATCAAGCGATAATAGATAACAGCGGTGAGTATACGGTAACGGCAACGGCGGAGGGCACTTCTCCTGCGTACACAGATGGTAGCACGGCAACGACAACCATCACGGTGACGGTGAATAAAGCCAGCCTTAGTGATATAGCATTGGCTTACGACAGTGAGGGTTCTATTACCACTGATGTCGGAACTGCTAATAGCACAGGCATTAGCCCATCGTGGAGCCTGATTGATACAGCGGGCATTACCTACAGCATAGCGGCGGCAGGGGCAGAGGCCAGTGGGCCAATAACTGACGGTGTTACGGCGAATACGATCAGTATTGGTCAGAACACAGGAATGATCACCATCACGGCTCAGGCGATAGTGGCTAACAGCGGTGCGTATGTGGTAACGGCAACGGCGGGTATCACTTCTCCTGTGTACACAGAAGGTTCCACGGCAACGACAACCATCACGGTTACGGTGAACAAAATTGCCCTTAACACAGAAGAATTGACCTATAGTGAGAATAATATTATTTCCACGGCTGTCGGAACTGCGAATGACACAGGCATTAGCCCATCATGGAGCCTGGCTGACATGACGGGCATTATCTACAGCATAGCGGCGGCAGGGGCTGGTGGGCCAACAACTGACGGTGTTGCGGAGAATACGATCAGTATTGATCAGGACACAGGGCAGATCACCATTACGGATCGAGCGATAGCGACGAACAGCGGTGCGTATACAGTAACGGCAACGGCGGATAGCACTTCTCCTATATATACAGAGGGTAGCACGACAACGACAACCATCACGGTGACGGTGAATAAAGTTGCTCTTCTACCACTGGCCTACGATCCGGCTACGATTACCACTGATGTCGGAACTGCGAATGACACAGGCATTAGCCCATCGTGGAGCCTGATTGACACAGCAGGCATTACCTACAGCATAGCGGCGGCAGGGGTAGGGGCTGGTGGGCCAACAACTGACGGTGTTACGGAGAATACGATCAATTTCAATCAGGCCACAGGGCAGATCACCATTACGGATCGAGCGATAGCGACGAACAGCGGTGCGTATACAGTAACGGCAACGGCGGATAGCACTTCTCCTGCGTACACAGATGGTAGCACGACAACGACAACCATCACGGTGACGGTGAATAAAATTGATCTTCTACCACTGGCCTACAATCCGGCTACGATTACCACTGATGTCGGAACTGCGAGTGCCATAAGCCCATCGTGGAGCCTGGCTGACATGACGGGCATTACCTACAGCATAGCGGCGGCAGGGGCCGGTGGGCCAACAACTGACGGTGTTACGGAGAATACGATCAGTATTGATCAGGCCACAGGGCAGATCACCATTACGGATCGAGCGATAGCGACGAACAGCGGTGCGTATACAGTAACAGCAACGGCGGATAGCACCTCTCCTGTGTACACAGAGGGTAGCACGACAACGACAACCATCACGGTGACGGTGAATAGAGTTAACCTCAATACGAAAACATTGACCTACAATGCGAATACTATTACCACTCACGGAACCGCTAATGAGGAAGGCATTAGCCCGTCGTGGAGCCTGGCTGACACAGCGGGCATCACCTACAGCATAGTAGCGGCAGAGACCGATGGGCCAATAGCTGATGGTGCGGGTACGACGATCAACATTGACCTGGGCTCAGGGAAGATAACCAGCACTGCGGATGTAAGTGTAGATAACAACGGTGCGTATGTGGTAACGGCAACGGCGGATAGCACTTCTCCCGCATATATAGCTGATACTATGACAACGACAACTATCATGGTTGTTGACACCTACAAGATCGGCGATACCGGCCCTGCCGGAGGCAAAATATTCTACGTCAATGAGAACTATGAGACGGATGACTGGCGGTATCTGGAGGCGGCACCCACCGAGCATGAACAAGATGCTAGATGGGGAGCCAATTTAAAAATGGCAACATCCACTGACATAGGAACAGGAAGAGCCAATACGGAGCTGATAGTGGCGGAAACGGAGGGTTACGACAGGGATATAGGTACCGAATATGCGGCAAAAATATGCTCCGAATTTGTACTGAATGGCTATGACGACTGGTTCCTGCCATCGAGGGATGAATTGGACGCATTGTACCAGCAGAGAAATAAAGTTGGTGGTTTTGTTGAGCAGCCCCACACCAATACCATTTACTGGTCGTCGTCGGCATCCACTCAATATGTAATCCATGCTTGGGGGCAGGACGACCATGGCCAAAAGAGCGGCAGATTAACCAAGGGCGGCTTGCTAATAGTTCGCCCTGTGAGGTCCTTTTAACTATTTGAGCCGCTTTCAAAACTAGAAACTTACCCCCTCATATACCTATGAAAATGAAATCTCATGAATAAAAATCGACTATGGTTCTTGTTTCACCTTAACCCAAGTTCCCCAAAACACCCCCTGAAAGTCCGTTGAAAATTTTTTTTCATCCGTTTCAATAGCGTGAAACATGAAATATTGCACCTAGAGGCCAAAACGCACCCTACACCTACATGCGTAATGACTATCTAATTTCGGTTAATCCTGGTTTCTTCATTGATTTTTTGTACATTGTATTCCATGTATATACGCCGTGTTGTAGTCCCCAGAGGCTCTCGAAAATCTCAAAACGTTTACTACAATCTGGTCGAAAGTGTTCGCACCCCAGAGGGCTCTCGTCAGCGTCTTGTCCTCTCCCTTGGCAAACTGGACCTTGACCCCTCTTTGCACAAGCTATTGGCCAAGAGAATCGAAGATATGCTTGTCGGTCGGTCAGAGCTCTTTGAAACAGACCCCCGAAATTGACAATCTTGCTCAATAATATCCTGATCGCATTTTTTCCCTGAGGGCCAAAACCGCAGAAAAATCAACCCGTGAGAAAAAACGCAATTTCCAGTCTGTTGATGTGGATAGCATGGATGCCTCCAATGTGCGTTCACTTGGGCCTGAATATGTCGGTCATTTAGAGAACCGAATCTTTATCAATCCAAGGACCGGGTTGAATCCCATATGTTTATACCCGTTTTGGCCTATCACCTGATGCATTCCATAGAGCGGAAACTTCGATTAAATGGGGACAATCGAAACTAGGATAGCATTAAATCGATTCTAAAAACGCATTGCAAAGTAACCTTGGAGTATATCGTAAGCGAAAACGGAGAACTGCTAAAGAATTCCATGAGAACGAACTCACGCCCGGAGAAGTCGCATCTGGACATTTATGGAAAACTTTAGTTTATCGGGGAAGGACCTTGCCCGACAATTAATGAAATACAAAATCAGTGGTGATAATCGAAAAAGTTAACTGTCGGTAGAGAAATGAGATAAGGTTGTTGTATGGTGAACTTGGGTTAGGCTCAAAACGAAGGCAGGACGCTCAAGGTACAAGAAGCGGAAGGAGACCGTGGAACCCGTCTTTGGAATTGTAAAATCAGTAATGGGGTTTAGAAGTCTTCGCCTGATGAGGACTAGCCAAGGTTGATCTTGACAGGATAAAATCACCATTTTGAAATCAATTTTGAGCAGATTGAGACTTTTCTTCTAAAATTTTTCATAAAGAGTAGTAATCATGAGTGTAACATTGCATTTACACGAAAAGCTGGTTCCGAAGTCCGATAGACTCCTAGGAGGATATATGGAATGGGCATAATACTGACTCAATGGCAAACAGAACTCCTCATCCAGCTTCAGGATATCAATGCCATTTGGGAAAAGGTCATGCTGTTCTTCACTTGGCTGGGGACTCCTTACATCCTTGTGTGGATCACGGCAACAATTTTCTGGTGCGTCGATGCACGAACAGGGCATAGATTCGCATTTTTCATCCTATTCGGCGGGGTGGTTAATGAGGCTTTGAAGCTCGTTTTTCATCTCCCTCGACCATATTGGATGGATTCCCGTATAGCATCCATTGGTCATGCCTCATCTTCATTCGGGTTTCCATCGGGGCATGCACAGATATCGGCAGTGTGGATGTATATCGGAGGTCTCCTCCATTCTCGCTTGGGATGGGCATTGGCCATATTGACGGCATTTCTGGTGGGTGTTTCACGAGTATTCCTTGGACAGCACTTCCCCCTGCAGGTGCTGTGGGGATGGCTTCTCGGGTTTGTTTTATATTTGGTGTTCATTCGCCTTGAGCAGCCATTAAAAGGTTGGTTTGTAAAGCATAACCTCATGCAGAAGTTGGCATACTTGGGAATCGTAGCCATCCTACTATGCGCAGTGAATTGGAGCATTGCCCAGAGGCTATCGGGGTGGAATATGCCTGATAGTTGGTCATCAAATGCGGAAACTTACCTCGACGCTCATGAAGACCTCAATCCTGCTAATCCAGGATCGGGATATGCCACCATCATGGCTCTTATAGGAGCACTGTTCGGCATGATACTCCAACACAAGAAAGGCGGCTATTCCGCCAAGGGACGGCTACAAAAACGGCTGGCAAGATGGCTTATTGGAACAATAGCCATCATTTTGCTGATGGGAGCATTCTCCTTTATCGAGAAGATTGTTTCTTTTGAAGATGGAAGCACCAGTATGATGATTTGGAATTCTCTCCAATACTTCATCGGCTTGTTTTGCATCTTTCATCCATTACCAATGATGTTCCGGCGATTGCGCCTATTACTATAATGAAGCCGCCTGAGAAAAAAATACTAAAACTTGAGAAAACACAACTTTTTGAAATTGCATATTCTGCATTTCCTGAGAGAATCAATGTTTCAAAGAAATGATTCCCATCTTCAGCAACAGTCGTAGACAGTCTGCCCGCAACTGATAGGAAAATATTGGAAAGTGCGTGGGCCGCTATTTTTTATGCCATTCTGTTCTGTTATCTGGATGAAGAAATTTTTATCGAGGTGTATAGTAAAAAAGTTTCACGCCCCAATGCTCCGGTCAATATATCATTTGGTAGAGTTTAACCCAACTTAACTATGAATCTATGAAATATGCATCTGATTTCATGCCGGGTTAATAGCGTCCTAAATTATCCCACGCCAGAACGACGGTCTCCACTTCCGCCTGCACATTCTTGGGTAGTCGGGGCACTTCCACGCAGGAACGCGCCGGAAAGGGATCGTTGATGTATTCCCCGTAGATGGCATTGAAGACTGGGGAGTTCTCCATGTCGGTAAGAAAACAGGAGGCTGTGTCGTCTGACCTGATCTTCAAAATTGCCGTTACTAATTTTTTCTGTCCGGGGATCAAGGGCAATTTGACCGCTGGTGTAGAGACAGTTTCCCGCTTTTACAGCCCGGGAGTATGGGGCTGTGTCAGAATCCAGGGGGTGGGGCAGAATGATGGATAATGGATTCCCCCCCCTTTGCCCCCCCTCAGGGGGGGATTGCCACCCCTTGAATTTAGAATTTTTTCAGGGGCTGTGTCAGAATCTAGGGGCTGGGTCAGAATGATGGATTTGGTTTGCAGGCAAGGCGGCGGAAAGTTCTGAAAGCGGAGTGTACATGCTGTACATGAGCATTTCAGGTTTTTTCGCCAACGCCGCATGCGGGCCAAAGGCGCATTCTGACATAGCCCCGCCGGGATGTCTTTTGTTTCTATTGCCAATTTACTCACTGTTCCGCCTGCTTCACTTCTCGGAGATAATTGTAAATGGTGTATTTGGATAAGCCCATTTCTTCAGCCACATATTCAATGGCCCCTTTTATTTCAAATATGCCACGCTGATTAAGTTCGGATACGAACAGTTTGTTCCTGGCTACTGGTGAAAGTTTCCGCTCTTTGGATATGGTGGTATGGATTTCATCCAGGGAACGGGTTATCAGTTCTTCAACATTGGAAGCGAACTGTTCTTTTGGCTCTTTATCCGCATCCATTGTGTGACGTAGAAGTTCACTGGCAATGTCAATGAATGGGGCAGATATATCCATGTTTATACACAGCATACCAATGGGTTGATCCTTCTGATTGTGGATTACGGCAGTTATGGAACGCATTTGCCGACCATCTTTGGTAATTGATGGGTAGGGACCAAATATCTGATTATGGGTTTTCCTGCTGTCGTGAAGAATGCGTATTGCAAATTCGGTTATGGGAGAACCGATTTTCCGGCCCGTAATATGCCCATTGGCAATACAGCGAACAGAAATGGAAAAATCTTCCAATGAGTGAAGCACTACTTCACAATTAGAACCGAAGGCAAGGGAAATGGCATTGACGATGGGTTCCATGGATTTTAATATGGCATTGTCTGTCGCCTCCAGAGAAATCGTGTTTTCTACTGCTCCGACTTGCGATTCAGCATCCATTTATGGCCTCCGTCAGCCGATTTAATCCATCTTCCAGGATACGGCGTGGGCATCCGAAATTCAATCGCATAAAACCGCTCTCGGCATGGCCAAAGGTACATCCATCGATCATTTCCACTTTGGCCTTACCAGTAATGAATCTTTTCAATTCTTTCCGACCCAATCCAAGGTTTCGGAAGTCCATCCAGAGAAGAAATGTTCCTTCGGGATGCCAGGTTTTGACCTGAGGTGTTTTCCGGGCTATGTAATCACACGCATACCGGGCATTGGATTCCAGATAGGGCAACAATGCATCCAGCCACGGCCCGCCCTGCTGATAGGCTACCTGCAATGCCCGAATGGCGAAGTTGCTGGTGCTGGCAATACCGAAGGCACCAGTTTTAATATTATCGAATTCCTGCTTCAACCGTCTGTTGCCTGTAACAATGACACCGGGCATAAGTCCTGCAATATTGAATGTCTTGCTGGGGGCGAAGCCGGTTATGGTTATATCGGACACTTCCCTGGACAAACAGGCAAAGGGTAAATGCCGGTGCGGATCATAGACGATGTCACTATGAATTTCGTCGCTGAATACAACCAGTTTATGACGGCACGCTATTTCCGCCACGGATTCCAGTTCGTTCCGGGTCCACACACGGCCCACGGGATTGTGGGGGCTGCACAGAAGAATCATCCGGGTACGGGGGCTAATGCAGTGTTTCAAATGGTCTATATCCATGACATAGCCACTGGCTGTTTCCACGAGAGGGTTTTCAACGGCTATGCGTCCATTGTTCCGTATGGCCTCAAGAAATGGGGGATAAACGGGTGGCTGAAATATGACTTCATCGCCTGGTTTGGTAAAGGCCTGAATGGACATGCAAATACCGGGCACAATTCCAGGTGAGTAGGAAATCCAGTCCCGTTTTACATGGAAGCCATAACGGACAGAACACCAATGAATAATCGAATCGTAAAAACTGCCGGGAAAAGTGGAATAACCATATATCCCATGCGTGGCTGTTTCCTGCATTGCTCGAACAACTGGCGGTGGGGCGGCAAAGTCCATATCAGCTACCCACATGGGAAGAATATCATTCTTTCCAATTCCATACCCGGACGAATCCCACTTAAGTGAATTACTCCCTTGTCTGTCGATTATCTCATCAAAATCATAGCTTTCGTCAGTAGCCATATATCAGCCTCCATTACAGTTGATAGTGTTGATTATGACCCTGAATTTCAAATTTTTCAATATATTTTATAAAATCTTTTCAAATTAGCGAAAACAGACTGGTCGCTTCAGCTTGTGTCAAGGGTGGGATCAATCTAAAAGCTCTGAGCAATATACAGTGCCCCAAACTTTGTGTTCATCTCTAAACCCGAATGTACAACGGGCTATAGCGATTAATATTTACCCCAGGATTGCGCCACTGACTGAGCCAGGCCTTGCGTTCTTCTGTACTCAGCTTGATTTTCCTCAGGAAGGGGCGCTTCATCCAATATTTGCCGATTATTTTGTTCAGGTCTGTGCGCGCTATTCCTGCCTCTTCTACATGCGTTGTCATGTCTTTCTTTCGGGCATCCTGGACCGCCTGGCAATCATGCAGTTATGGTAGTGACGGTAGAGGACCAAAAGATTCCTCCTCCGAAAACGATGTGGCTGTATTTGAAAAATCATCTGCACATTCCTACAAATTCGGAGAGGCCTTTTTTTTATCAAATCGTAGTTCAAACCCAAAAAACCTTATATAATTCCTTTATGCCCTCGTCGCCAAGTCCCAGACCAATCAAAATCACCATGGATCATTTCTTTAAATCCCGCTTCATGAGCGTACTCGGCAGTGCTGGCGACTGCACCGTGGAGGCAGAACATCAGCTTCTCAAGCAACCCAAAAGGCTAGACCTCGTTATCGAAGGGAAGAGTTCTTTATTCCGCGATTTCAAGGTGTTAAATTACTTCAAAACCTACAATCTGATAAGCTACAAGTCCTTCCGGGATAACCCTCGCCAGAAGGACTTCCTTGACCTCATCATCTATTATCCCCTCTACCTGCTGGAAAACCCCCATGCCGATTTCGACAGCACAACCATCACCATGATATGTTCCGTAACACCAAAAAAGTATCTCGCCCAGCACAGTAGAACCGTCAGAGAAGTAGTCCCCGGTCATTACACAGAGGACCACGGGTCCTATAAAACGCATATTATCAACATCGAGAAAGTATCCCTGGAAGGTCCTGATGGCGTACTGCTATCTGCATTCTGTCGCGACCCCGACCGGATTGTTAAAGCGAACGAAATTCCGGGCATGAATATCTCGGAGGTTCTTCTTGACAAATTAATTGCCGGATATAGAATGAGAATGAGCTTATTTGAAAACGAGGAGGTAGACGATATGGGAGCAGTAGCCGATGTAACAAAGCTGGTCATGCCATACATTGAACAGGCCCGACAAGAAGGCAGGCAAGAAGGCAGGCAAGAAGGCAGGCAAGAAGGCAGGCAAGAAGGCATACAGAAAGGCATGCAGAAAGGCGTGAACCAAGTCGCCAAAGGATTGAAGCAATCGGGTATCTCTACAGAAATAATCAGCCGGAATACGGGCTTAACCCCAGAAGAGATAGATAAACTCTAGTGCTTTTTATAGCGATAAGATGCGCTTCCAGGTAAGGCGGCCTGCCTGTTGCAGATAGGTGCGTACACGCACAGGCAGGCAACGCCGTATGGGAGTGTAGATTGAAGCTATGCAAGAGCACTAGGCGGCCTTGCATCAGATGCCAAGTCCATAATGATCGCCCTGACGGTGTCATGCGTCCCCACCCCCATTCACCAAAACCACCTGGCAGTGATTCGCCGAATCAGACGATAACGCAGATTTGCTGTGGTAAAATGCTGCGAAAGGAGTCCTAAAACTGTTTGCGGTTCCACAAAAAGGGCTTTAATGATTGTGATCAGGAATTGGACTCCCCCAGAATACCAGCTAAAACGGTGAAAAATATACTCAACCAGCCTTAGCCCAACTTAACCAAAATTCACCTTAAGACACCCATCATTTGTACTTTCCAACGACACCCTGTCTGCTAATTCATTTTAGGACAAGAATTAAATTTTCAACATCCGTCATCTCCACAGGGTAGTGACACACAGCACCTATTGCCTCTTGCCAAATTGTTCGACATTTGTTACATTACAATCTTCGAGTGAATTCCCAATTGGAGAGTTCTCATTTGGAGATTTGTACCAATCTAAAGCTCTCAGGTAACCCCCTCAATCGGAGGTTATTGAATCATAAGATCTGTAGTGTGAAAAAAAATGAATAAATGCTATCATAGGGGGAATTTAGACTTCATAATGGCGAAGTTGGGTTATCTCATTCCTGTACAGACAGTTGACTTTTTCGATTATCACCACTGATTTTGTATTTCATTAATTGTCGGTCAAAGAGGGGGCAAGGTTCAGTTTGCCAAAGGAAAGGACAAGGTGCTGACGAGAGCCGTTTGTGGCTATCCCGCCAAAGGGCAATTACCAAAACGGCTTGCAAGATGGCTTGTTGGGGTAATGGCCATCGTCCTGCTAATGGTGTCATTCACTTTCATCAAGAAGATTGTTTTTTTGAAGAAAGACGTACTGGTATGGTGATTTGAGATTTTCTCCCATACTTCATTATCTTGTTTTGCATCTTTCATCCTCTACCGATAATGTTCAGGTGATTGCGTAATGGCTTCTGTAGCTTGAACTTCTAATAATTTGATAGCCGTATTCTTGAATCAATAGCCATACTCTTGCCATAAAAATTCGGTTTATTTCCATCCTGGAAGAATATAGGATAGAGATTGGAGGTATGAATATGATTAAATTAAACAAAGTTAGTAATTCGGCTACTAGAATTACAATCAAGATGGGTCTCCTTCTCCTTTTGCTCATTCTCATGCTGATTCCTGTTTCATATATCGACTCAATGGGGGGAGAAAGAGAAAACAGGGCCAATAGGGCAACTATGGATATCATTGACGGTGTAGGCGGGGAATTCGAGATGATAGGTCCTGTACTTGTCATTCCCTACAAGGCTACAAAGGAAGAATCCTATCTCAGTGAAGATGATGGATGGAAGCTAAAAAAAATCGAGTCTTCCGGCGAATTCTACTCCTTGCCCGAAACTGTCAAGCTAGAAGGCCGGGTAGAGGTGGAAGAAAGGCAACGAGGCATTTACAGCACACCGATCTACAGGGCGGTGATAACGGTGAAAGGCCACTTCATCATTCCGGATAATTCCATTTTTCCAGAGGAATCCCGGATGAAATTGAATAAAAGCCGCCTCATCGTTGCCATCCCGGATGTGCGGGGAGTAAGGGAACTCTCTGAATTACAGTGGGGAGAATCTCGGCATCCCTTTTCCCCTGATTCCAGCACCTCAACGGCGGGATCGGGCATCGCCGCCGGGCACCTCGGCTTAGGCATCCCCGGACAGTCAATCTCATTTTCCTGGAACATGGTAATAGATGGTGGCGGCAGCATTGCCATAACCCCATTAGGGAGGGATTCGACATTGTCTCTTTCGGGAGACTGGCCTTCGCCATCGTTCAAGGGAGCGAGGCTTCCCGATGAACGGCAGTGGGATGATACAGGGTTTAATGCCCGCTGGCGCATCCCTGAAGTCAGCCGGTCAATTCAGCCTTATGGGAAGATTGAGACACTGTTAGACGCTGTATTCAATCTTGAAGGTGAAAAGGAAGAACTGAAACGTACTAGATATACAGCATGGGATTATAGTGGATTAAGCGTCCATGCGTTGGCACTTGAATTACTGGCTCCAGTAAACACCTATACCAAATTCGAACGTGCTTTGAAATACAGTCTCCTTTTTCTAGTTGTTCCTTTTATCATCTTGTTCCTTATTGAGGTGTTGGGCAGACAAAGGGTTCACCTGGTTCAGTACTTGCTCGTTGGTACCGTCGATCTCGTGTTCTACCTGCTATTGATTTCCCTTTCTGAACACATTGGATTCGATTATGCCTACTTGCTTGCCGCAATGGCCGCCGGAGTGTTGTTGAGCTTTTACATACTGAGTAGCACGGGGATCCGCCTTGCCGTTCCAGTCATCCCCCTGGTGATAGGAGTGGTTTATTTCTGGCTTTGGGTTACCCTCCGCTCTGAGGATTATGCTCTGCTGATTGGCTCCATCGGCCTGTTTTTCATTCTTGCCATCGTGATGATACTGATCCGAAAGGTAGATTATTGGTGCGATTCCGATACGCAACAGTCCGAATCTCTTGAAAATAATGAAACTTCTCTATAGCAGGGGAGTCTTTCATAGCATTGAAAAAGTTATACATGAAACCCTCAAGAAAAAATTTAATCTTGAGGGTTCCTCTAAAAAACAGCGTGCACTTTTCGAATTCCGGCGAAGAAATCTTTCGCCGATTCAAGGCGGCAAAAGCTCAAGCATAGCTTGAGCTGAGTCTAACCCAACTTCGCCATTATAAAGTCTAAATTCTCCCTATGACAGCATTTATTCATTTTTTTCACATTACAGATCTTATCCCAAGTTCACCAAAATCCCCCTTGAAAGTCCGTTGAAAATCTTTTTTCATCCGTTTCAATAGTGTGAAACATAGAAATATTGCACCCAGAGGCCAAAACGCACCCCGTATCCACCAATATGGTGACTATCTGATTTCGGTCGGGCTTGTCGCCTTCCTTGCTTTTTTGTATATTATATTCTATGTATATACGCCGTGTTAGAGTTCCCAGAGGGTCTCGAAAACCTCAAACCATTTACTACAATTTGGTTGCAAGTGTTTGCACCCCAAAGGTCTTTCGTCAGCGTCTTGTCCTTTCCATTCTGGACATTTATGGAAAACTGGGGTTATCAGGGAAATTCCTTGACCGACAATTAATGAAATACAAAATCAGTGGTGATAATCGAAAAAGTTAATTGTCGGTACAGGAATGAGATAAGGTTGTTGTATGGTGAACTTGGGTTATGATTCAATAGCCTCCGATTGAGGGGGTTCCCTGAGAGCTTTAGGTTAGTATAAATCTCCAAATGAGAACGCTCCAATTGGGAATTCACTCGAAGCTTCTTGTTTTTCTTATTTGTCGAATAAACATACCTATAATGTAACAAATGTCGAACAATTTGGCAAGAGATGACAGGTGTTGTGTATCACTACGATGCAGAAATGGCGGATGTTGGAAATGTAAATACTTGTCCTGAAGTAATTTAGCAGGCAGGGCATCGTTGAAAAGTACGGATAGTGGCTGTCTTAAGGTGAATTTTGGCGAAGTTGGGACAAGTTCACCAAAACACCCCCTGAAAGTCCGTTGAAATTTTTTTCATCCTTTTCAATAGCGTGAAACATGAAATACTGCACCTAGAGGCCAAAACGCACCCTACACCACATGCGTAATGACTATCTAATTTCGGTTAATCCTGGTTTCTTCATTGATTTTTTGTACATTATATTCCATGTATATACGCCGTGTTAGAGTTCCAAGTGGATCTCGGAAATCTCAAAACGTTTACTACAATCTGGTCGAAAGTGTTCGCACCCCAAAGGGCTCTCGTCAGCGTCTTGTCCTCTCCCTTGGCAAACCGGACCTTGCCCCCTCTTTGCACAAGCTATTGGCCAAGAGAATTGAAGATCTGCTTGTTGGTCGGTCAGAGCTCTTTGAAACAGCCCCCCCAAATTGACGATCTTGCTCAATATTATTCTGATCGCATTTTCACCTTGAGGGCCAAAACCGTAGAAAAATCAACCCGTGAGAAAAAACGCAATTTCCAGTCTGTTGATGTGGATAGCATGGATGCCTCCAATGTGCGTTCACTTGGGCCTGAATATGTCGGTCATTTAGAGAACCGAATTTTCATCAATCCAAGGACCGGGTTGAATCCCATATGTTTATATCCGTTCTGGCCTATCACCTGATGCATTCCATCGAGCGGAAACTTCGGTTAAATGGGGGCAATCGAAACTGGGATAGCATTAAATCGGCTCTAAAAACGCATTGCAGGATGACCCTGGAGTATATCGTAAGTGAAATCGGAGAACTGCTAAAGAATTCCATGAGAACGAACTCACGCCCGGAGAAGTCGATCTGGACATTTATAGGAAACTTAGTCTATCGGGGAAGGACCTTGACCGACAATTAGTGAAATACAAAATCAGTGGTGATAATCGAAAAATTTAACTGTCGGTAGAGAAAGGAGATAAGGTTGTTGTATAGTGAACTTGGGTTAGTAAGTTGTTTTCCTACTAAGGTATGACTTGCGTTTAGAGGCGATTTACTACAAAAAACAGGCTTTGGGGCACTATATAACTCTTGCATTGGTCGGCCTAAGACAGATAAATTGGATCAATCGTCGCTGAGACCTTGAACCACCCCGCTAAACGGAGCGCAAAGTTTGTGAGGTTATTTGTATGGAAACATCTAGCAGTGAGAGGTTAATGGATTATGCAGTGGGATATTTGAGACAAGGAGGGGAACGCTTCATGCGTCCTTTTGTCTATAGAAATCCAAAGAAATCGCCTCGAAGTCTCAAAGCCCGATAGTCTCCCAGGGGCAATTTGGAATAACATGACAAACATCATACTCATCCAGTGGATTGTTCTTATCCTAACCCCGATAGCCTTGATTGTGTTAATTTTTCGGCGCAGTCGGACTACATCAGGCAAGGATGTGGCACAAAATGCCGTTTTAAAAGAAAGAATTGCCGCTCATGAAGCCAGGGAGTCTCGCCTGATGGAGGAGCTTCAAGCTCTGAAAGCAGAGGCTCGATCAAAAAGCAGAGATATTGAGCTTCGTGACAAGGGCATTGCCAATCTGGAAATGCAAATCGCAGTCGTTATGAAGGAGCTCGAAGGGGAAAGAGAGCTAAACAAGGAGAAAATCCGCCTGCTCAAAGAGTCTCGGGATGAATTGTCCAATCATTTCAAGGTGTTAGCTAACGATATCCTTGACGAAAAGGCCAAGGCTTTCAAGGAAATGAACAAAATGGGCATTGGAGAAATCCTGAATCCTTTGAAAGATAAACTCCTGGAGTTTCAGAACAAAATCCAGGAAAACTATGAAACCGAAGGCAAAGAACGGCATTCCCTGAAGAATGAAATTAGGAAGCTGATGGAGATGAACGATAGACTCTCTCAGGAGGCATCCAATCTCACCAACGCTCTCAAGGGAGATAACAAGGCGCAGGGACATTGGGGAGAAATGATACTCGAACGCGTTCTTGAAATATCAGGACTACGCCGGGGTGTGGAATACCAGATTCAGGAGAGTCATACTAGGGACGATCATAGCCGTGTCCAACCCGATGTTGTGATCCATCTCCCGGAAGATCGCTACCTCATCATCGATTCGAAGGTATCACTGAATGCCTACTGCGACTATGTTAATCTAGACTATGTTAATCTAAAGGATACAAAGGAGCGGGGCGACTCCCTGAAAAATCACATCAGATCAGTCAGAGCACATATCAGCGGCCTAGCCGAAAAGGAATATCACAAACTGTACGAGGAGAAATCCCCCGACTTCGTCATAATGTTCATCCCGATTGAACCGGCCTTCACATTGGCTCTCACTGAAAATAGCAAACTCTGGGAAGAGGCATGGAAGAACAACATCCTCCTAGTGAGTCCATCCACCCTGCTTTTTGTAATGCGCATTGTCATGCAGCTTTGGCGGCAGGAACAACAAAGCCGTAACGCCCTAGACATTGCTAGGCGCGGTTCCAGCCTGTACGAGAAGCTCGTAGGGTTTGTCGAGGATTTTGAACTCATCGGCAATCGTATCGGCCAAGCCAGTAAAAGTTTTGAAAGTGCAAAGGGCAAGCTCTCCACAGGACGGGGGAACCTCATCCGTCAAGCCCTCATGCTCAAAGATCTCGGCATCACTCCCGGCAAGCATTTGCCAGTTGACTATGAGGAATCATCGAAAGGAGACCTCTGAAAAACAGCTTTAGGGGCTGTTGAATAACTCGCCTTTGATTTGGGATGAGAAAGATGAGCTGATAGCGTGTGGTTGCTCTGAGAGTACAAAGAGGACTTTCTTGCCCTTGCTCTTGCCGCTTACGACACAGTCCATTTCCCAATGCCCTTTCTCTTGTCGTGTTTTTACCGCTTCCTGTCATCTGGAGATACGCTTCAAATCAAAGCGCAGGTGCCCCCCTCCCCTCTGAATCTCCCTGTGATACATCCAAGGAGGCAGGCCAACTCCTTCGTGAGTCGGCTTTTTTCTGTTTTTGTACATCCTTTCCAGCACTATTCAATCATCCTGAGTCAAAATAATTCTTGCCTTGAATGCTGTACTATCCTCATGTTCCATAGGACTTTGCACCTCATGTTCATTTTTTCTACAGGTGGACATTTCATTGTACAACTCACCTCCACAAAAAAACAAAAAGTAAAAAAAACGGACAAACTACTTTACAGGGAACCTTTCACTCATCGGTCTAAAAAAAATTTTGATATTGCTACGCTTCTATGCTATAGATATTGTTGCGTTTCTATGCTATAATTAAATAGTTGCCTGACAGAAAATGGCTGTGCGTGGTGGCACCTCATAAAAAAAAACAAGGAGTTCATTATGAAGTATCTGAAAGTTTTAATTTCAGTAAGTGTTTTAGCGATTGCGTCTTGCGGGGGTACAAGCCCGAGCCCTGTCATAGAAGATAAGGCTCCCGGTGCACCTAGCGGCATCACGGCGGTTCCCGGAAACCAACAGGTAACGATAAGCTGGACAGCCCCGGCCGACACGGGAATCACAGGCGGCGACGGCACCACTGGTGTCATCGAGAAGTACACCGTTTACTGGGGAACTTCGGACGGAGTCACGCCGGCTACGGCTGGGAGCAATAAGAAGGATGCGACAGGCGGGACGGCGAGTTCCCTGGTCATTGACAGCCTTATAAACGATACCACGTACTATTTCATTGTCACCGCCACGAATGCCACAGATGAAAGTGCGATCTCCGATGAGGCATCAGCCACGCCGACGGACACCGTGATTCCTGTAACCGGCGTGACAATCACCGCGGGGGCTACTGCCAATGTAGTCATGGGCAAAACCCTGCAACTGACCGCAAACGTTTTGCCAAACAATGCCGATCAGAGAATAACATGGAGTTCCAGCGACGACACCATTGCCACTGTCAGTGACACCGGTCTGGTTGAGCCTAAGAGCGCGGGCAGCGTTACGATCACTGCAGCCAGCACGGCTGATAACACTCAAGAGGCTACCATTGCCGTTATGGTCAAGGAAGCAAACAGGGCACCCGGTGCGCCCACCGACATCACGGCGACTGCCGGAGACGGAGAGGTAACGATAAGCTGGACAGCCCCGGCCGACACGGGAATCACAGGCGGCGACGGCACCACTGGTGTCATCGAGAAGTACACCGTTTACTGGGGAACTTCGGGCGGAGTCACGCCGGCTACGGCTGGGAGCAATAAGAAGGATGCGACAGGCGGGACGGCGAGTTCCCTGGTCATTGACAGCCTTATAAACGATACCACGTACTATTTCATTGTCACCGCCACGAATGCCACAGATGAAAGTGCGATCTCCGATGAGGCATCAGCCACGCCGACGGACACCGTGATTCCTGTAACCGGCGTGACAATCACCGCGGGGGCTACTGCCAATGTAGTCATGGGCAAAACCCTGCAACTGACCGCAAACGTTTTGCCAAACAATGCCGATCAGAGAATAACATGGAGTTCCAGCGACGACACCATTGCCACTGTCAGTGACACTGGTCTGGTTGAGCCTAAGAGCGCGGGCAGCGTTACGATCACTGCAACCAGCAAGGGAAAGGATGCGGATAATAATGCTATAAGTGCTACCATTGCCGTTACGGTCAAGGAAGCAAACAGGGCACCCGGTGCGCCCACCGACATCACGGCGACTGCCGGAGACGGAGAGGTAACGGTAGGCTGGACAGCCCCGACCGACACGGGAATCACAGGCGGCGACGGCACCACTGGTGTCATCGAGAAGTACACCGTTTACTGGGGAACTTCGGACGGAGTCACGCCGGCTACGGCTGGGAGCAATAAGAAGGATGCGACAGGCGGGACGACGTATTCCCTGGTCATTGACAGCCTTACAAACACTACCACGTACTATTTCATTGTCACCGCCACGAATGCCACAGATGAAAGTGCGATCTCCGATGAGGCATCAGCCACGCCGATGGACACCGTGATTCCTGTAACCGGCGTGACAATCACCGCGGGGGCTACTGCCAATGTAGTCATGGGCAAAACCCTGCAACTGACCGCAAACGTTTTGCCAAACAATGCCGATCAGGGAATAACATGGAGTTCCAGCGACGACACCATTGCCACTGTCAGTGACACTGGTCTGGTTGAGCCTAAGAGCGCGGGCAGCGTTACGATCACTGCAACCAGCAAGGGAAAGGATGCGGATAATAATGCTATAAGTGCTACCATTGCCGTTACGGTGAAGGTTCAGGAATCCCTAAACGATTATAGTCTTAGCTACCCCGTAGCGAAACGAAATGATAGTAACATAAGCGTAAGTCCTATCTGGAAAAAAGGAGCAGCTGATGAAGCCCCTGTTGCTGGAGGGGTGAGTTACGACATTGTCCCTGCTCTTCCCGCCGGTTTGACATTGGATACTGCTAACGGTACCATCAGCGGCACCGTCAGTGCCATGCTCGATTTAGCGAATGTAACAGCTTATCAGATAACGGCTACCGGAAATGGCAGTGACTACGTAGACACTGCAACGGGGACATTCCTGGACAAATTCGTGTCGGGAGAATACACCCAAGACACCACTGGTACAGCCATCAGTGACATTGATGGCCTGAAAGCCATGGCCCAGACCCTGGACGGGGAATACTATCTGACTGCTCATATTGATTTGAGTACTGAGCAATCATGGACACCCATTGCCACCAGTTCCGACCCCTTCACGGGTAAATTGCATGGCAATGGCTATGCAATCTATAATCTCACTATAGATGCACCGACCAAGACCCATCAGGGTTTGTTTGCCTCAGTGAGTGGCGCAGCCGCAGCCATAGATAACTTGAGCATTGGGGTAACAAACATCAAGGGACAAGGGGGAATTGGGGCATTAGCCGGTGTTGCGAAAACTAGTGCCACCCTAAGCAATATAGGAGTTGCTCCCATGACTGCTGCTACTGATCCAGATGGTACGAAAATTGAAACTGTCAGTACTATAGAACTAGCGGGAATTACTGGTGGCCATACAGGCGGCGTAGTGGGCCACATAGATGGTGCTACTAGCCTCACAGGATATAGCCTGGTGAATGTAGTTGGTAGTTGGGATCTCAGCGGAGGGCTCGCGGGATCCGTCATGGAAAATGGCACCGTCAGCGGCTATTCTACGGGAACTGTCGGCGGGAGGTATTCTACTGGCGGGCTCGTGGGATACAACAATGGCACCGTCAGTGGCTATTCTACGGGAGCTGTTACTGGGGTAAATAACAGTGTTGGCGGGCTCGTGGGATACAACGATGGCGATGTTGCCTTTGTCAGTGGCTATGCCACGGGAGCTATCAATGGAGTTAACTATCTTGGCGGGATCCTGGGAAACAACCAAGGCAAGACCGCCATCGGCTATGCCACGGGAACTGTCGCTGCTGCTACAGATAGCGGCGGGCTCGTGGGAAAAAGCTTGTCCACCTCCATCAACACTGGCTACTGGGACAAGGACAGCACAGGCAAAGATAACAGGGGGGGGGATGCTAGTGCTGGTGGCACTGCTGTCGGCATCACTAACACCCAGAGCATTGATTTTGCTTCTAGTGAGTACACCGACAGTGGAAACAATGACGCAGTGATCTTTGACAACACTGACTTCACGGCTATTTTTGACACAACGAATGGGGCAAATAAAACATGGCCCAAACTGAAATCAAGTTACACCTTTAATGGCATTGATTTTAGCTTTGACTTCCCCCAGCCAACGGTAAGCGACACTGACGGCAATGGAACTATTGAGGTAACCTACTAGGACTCAGTCAATCTAATAACTGTGGGGTTTGGCTGTATAATGGGCATCCGCCCACTGTATTAGTGGATATAGAGGTGCCGAAAGATGGGGCTGTGTCAGAATGCGCCTTTGGCCCGCATGCGGCGTTGGCGAAAAAACCTGAAATGCTCATGTACAACATGTACACTCCGCTTTCAGAACTTTTCGCCGCCTTGACTGCAAACCAAATCTATCATTCTGACCCAGCCCATGGATTCTGACCCAGCCCCTTTTTTTATCCAGGAAAAGTAGAATCCTCGGATTAATGCCCCCCCTTGCCCCCCTAAAAGCATTCATCTACTTCATGACTCGATCTTCTCCACTGGTCTGGAGCAAGCAGGGGGAAATCTTTTCGGCAATTCCCTATTCCCCATTTGGATGGCGTAGCATCCATCAGAAAACAAATCTTTTCGTGCTTTTCGCGTTTTTCGCGGTTTATATGTCTTCTCTTCTGTCAAACTGCGAAATGCCCATGCGGAGCGGGCACAAGCATATTCCCTGAAAGGGCGGATGCGGAGTTTCTTCTGCTTCTCTTTCTTCACATAGAAAGAGAAGCCTCCCACCCCCGTAAGGGGTTTCTAAAATTCTTTGTAGTGCCCCGAAGACTGGGGGCAAGGGGGGCGGGTCACAAGATAGATTTCAGGCGACAGATCGGGCTGAGAATCTTTGAATCTCGATTTAATGACAGGAGAGGGACGATCAGCTCGATAATTCACCTCGTCTCGGTGAAAATCTTATTCAGCTTCCATGGCAAAACATTCTTGGCCATCAGGGGGATGCAGCCCTCTGATTCAGACGGAACGGTCCATGGGCTCTTCGCAAGTTCAACGGTTCCGCTATTGGGAGGAACTCCGTAAAACTTGCGCCCAAAATCACAGAGGAAGGGCTCCATTCGCTCCAGTGCCCCCGCCCGGTCGAAGAAATTAGCCAATGCCGGAAGTATAACAGGTGCCGAGTATACCCCGGCGGGACAGGAATCAGAGTGTTTTTTTTCTTTCGGATGCGGAGCACTATCAGAGCCAAAGAAGAATCTGGGATCACCGCTAAGTACAACATCTTCGATGGCCTGACGGTGAACCAGTGTCTTGATTACCGGCTTGCAAAACAAATGGGGGTGCATCAATCCGCCAAGTAAATCATCTAGCGAAAACAAGAGGTGGTGGACCGTAATCGTCGCTGCCGATGGCCCGGGGTCTTCTTGTATAATTCTCACCCCTTCGGCGGTGGAAACATGTTCCAAGACCATTTTCAGGAGTGGAAAGGCTCGCCGTATTTGATTAAATACAGGCAAGAAGGCCGCTTCTCTGTCTAGGATGGGAGCATCAGGGTCTTCTCCATGTACGCAGAGAACTATGCCATTCGCCTCCATCGCACCCAATGCCTCTTCAATCTGATGCCAACTAACGATGCCCCCCTGGCTATTCGTAGTCGCGCCGTCCGGGTAATACTTTCCAGCTATCACATTGGCGGCGGCTAAATCGGCGATGGTCTGGCTCTGCATACCCGGCATGAGCCGAAATGCGGCCAGAACACTCAGGCCGGGACAGGCGGCTTCCGCCCTTTGGCAGTATTCCTTAATATCTTTGGCGGAGATTAAGGGCGGGAGGGTGTTCGGCATGGCAAGAACGCGGCCAAAGGCCCCATGCGCCTGCGCATAGGCCGCCATTTCAGGGCCCTCTCGTAGGTGAACATGCCAATCATCCGGGCGGGGGAGAATAATTTTCATAGTCATACTATAGTTCACTTCTTATGAACAATCTATAATGCCTATATGGAGGAGCTTATGCCTGTGAAGAGCGGGAAGTCAACGCCTTTCGACTTAAATAGCCTCAAAGAGATTGTCCGGCAATACCCGACACCATTTCACATCTATGACGAAAAAGCCATCCGCGAGAACGCACGGGCCTTCAATGCCGCCTTTGAATGGTCGCCGTCTGGTTTTCGTAATTATTTTGCGGTTAAAGCCTGCCCTAACCCCTGGATACTGGGCATGCTCGCCGAAGAAGGCATGGGAGCCGACTGTTCCTCGATGGCGGAGCTGATTCTCGCCGAGGCGGTGGGCATAGGCGGTAGCAGGGTCTTCTTCTCTTCCAATAACACCCCATTACTGGAATACCAAAAAGCAAAGGAAATCGGTGCCATTATCAACTTGGATGACATCACTAATATCAAAGATCTTGTCGGCATTGGTATGCCGGACACCTTGAGCTTCCGATTCAACCCCGGCCCCGCGAAGAAAGGCAATAGCATAATCGGCAAACCGGAGGAAGCCAAGTACGGCCTAACCGAAGATCAAATGCTTAAAGCCTATGAGATAGCCGTTGATAAGGGCGTGAAACATTTCGGCATGCACACGATGGTGGCCTCCAATGAGCTAAACAGCGACTACTTCATTGAGACAGCTAAGTTGCTTCTTCAGTTATTGGCGGATATTTCAAAACGGCTTGGAATAAGCATAGACTTCATAAACTTCGGCGGCGGTATCGGCATACCCTATGTCCCCGGAGAAGACCCTGTGGATATTCAGGCCGTTTCAACCGGTATTAAGCACCATCTCACGGAATATGTGCTGAACAACTCATTAAGGGAACCGGCTGTCTATATGGAATGTGGTCGGGCTATTACAGGGCCATACGGCTATCTGGTTACCACGGCCATACATGAGAAGCATACATATAGGGAATACATCGGTGTCGATGCTACCATGGCCGATTTGATGCGCCCGGCATTTTATGGTGCCTACCACCACATCACCGTTATGGGCAAGGAAGACGAGGAAGAAACAATGATGTACGATGTGGTGGGTAGTCTCTGTGAGAATAATGACAAATTCGCCATTAATAGAGGGCTTCCCCCCGTGGAGTTAGGAGATATACTTGTGATTCATGATACTGGCGCACATGGCAGGGCCATGGGATTTAACTATAACGGCAAACTTCGCGCCTGTGAGCTTCTGCTCAAAGAAAATGGCGAAGTTGTTGAAATTCGTCGCCGGGAAACCCTAACGGACTATTTTGCCACCCTAGATTATCCGGGTCTTCCCAAAACTTAGGTTCGTATAATGCTTGTCGAAGTTGAAATTTGGGCAGTGGGGCAGATGGAACGCGGCCCCGCCGTCATATTGCGTGTCCCATCTTCAGTCCGATGCCTGCCCATCTCCGTGAAGCCAAATGAGGCAAAGGCGATACACTTGATAGCCAAAGGTCGCGGAAATTTCTCGGGGATTACAGATTTCTTTGCGTCATTTACTGCTACGGTTTCGGTATTTCCTGACTATATAGAGATTCACCAAGGAGACGAACTCGGTGTATATTTTTCAAGTGTCCACTTTTCAAAAAACAGAGAAGGCCATTTTTCAATTAACGCACCCCTCCCATTCGCCCTGTTGCTTACATCACGTATGAATCTCCCAATATTGATCGAGACGACAATTCTCGAGGATTTCGGGGTCAATCTCATTGTAGAAGAACGAGAAGAAGGTCATACAGAAAATATGACACGACTCCAGGAAGAGTTAAGCCAAAAGGTACACGAAGAAGAATACGAACAAGCGGCAATCATTCGGGACCAAATCAAAAAAATCGAAGAACAAATGCGCTTTAAGAGAGAATCATAATAGGGGTAAATCTGAAAATCGAACCAGAAACTCAAATACATATGGTTTAGATATGCCCATAAGGAAGTGCCATTGAAGAACTTAATTCCAATATCGGCAATACCCGTTAGCTTGAGTATTAAGAATCGACTCAACTATCCGGAAGAGCGATATGATGACTACGGATTTCTCAAAATTCGCTCGCCCAAAGAATCCAGAGAGCTGGCTAAAGCCTATGCCACTACGTTCGGCACAGCGGAGCCTCCTGCCGGAGACATATACGGGGCAGGACTCATCGTAACGGCATGGCGAATTCTTTTTAAGAATTTTGCCGCTGGCGATCAACCCTTTGAATCCACCGCTATATTGATGATGACTGATCCTGTTGCTCGAAGAAGGTTTTATGGCATCCTTGATGATTTTAAGCGGGAGTATCCCGCCTCAAATAAGGATACGGTCTTTATAGGGTGGATGCTGACACGGCTCGTTCAGGAAAACCCCGCATTTGCCCACTTTTCCAAACTGTACCAAGATAATCAAGAGAAGGGCGAGGCTTCACTATGCTGGTCAACGCTTGAGTCCATTGATAAAGCCCTGAACCGTCGTCCTCCAGAAGACGAAACCCCTCTTGCCACACAAAAACGCCCTATCATTGCCGCTCCCTCTTCCATTAAAGATCAACTGCTGTACATTCTCACTCACTGGATTGACATCTTGGGCGATTGGATCCGTCATATTCTCGGTGCCCTCGACATGATTGAGGAAGAAACCCGATCTCGAATGCCCGGTCCCGGTGTGGCCCAAGGCCCAGGGATTGAACTACTGGATGGGATAGCAAGATTCAGCAGTGATGATGATTGGATGCCGAAAGTCGTTCTTCTCGCGAAAAACGTCCTGGTCTGGTTAAACCAGCTGTCCAAGGCCTACAACCGAAATATCCGCCGACTGGATGAGATCCCCGATGAAGAACTCGATATCATGGTTTCAAGGGGATTTAACGCCCTCTGGCTGATTGGCCTCTGGGAACGCAGTCCGGCAAGCCGAGAGATGAAGCGGAGAATGGGGAATCCTGAGGCCGCAGCCTCGGCCTATTCGATCTACCGATATGATATTGCCGAAGAGTTGGGAAGTTGGCCCGCCCTGGAAAACCTTAGAACCAGGGCAGCGCAACGGGGAATACGGCTCTCCAGCGACATGGTTCCCAACCATGTCGGTATTGATTCCGATTGGACAAGGCATCATCCGGAGAGGTTGCTCGGCGTATCGGAATGCCCATATCCGGGATACTCTTTTTTTAGCGATGATTTATCCGGTGATGAATCGGTGGATATCAGATTGGAAGATCATTACTGGAATAAGAGCGATGCCGCCGTTGTATTTCAGCGCAGGGATCCGAAAACAGGCGAATGCCGATTCATCTACCATGGAAACGACGGAACCTCCATGCCTTGGAACGATACCGCTCAAATCAATTTCCTCAAACCAGAGGCCAGGGAGGCAGTAATCCAGGAGATTCTCCATGTCGCACGGCACTTCCCCATCATTCGCTTCGATGCCGCCATGGTGCTCGCACGGAAACACATCCGCCGACTATGGTTTCCCGCCGCTGGAAGTGGCGGCGATATTCCATCGAGATCGGAACACGCCCTTTCGGATGAGGAGTTTAATTCGGCTTTACCCAAGGAATTTTGGCGAGAGGTTGTTGATCGTGTCGCTGTAGAAGTACCAGGCACAATTCTTCTGGCCGAAGCTTTTTGGATGATGGAAGGTTATTTCGTCCGCAGTCTTGGAATGCATCGCGTATATAATTCGGCTTTTATGAACATGCTCAGAGATCAGAAGAATAGCGAGTATCGCCGTATCATAAAAGACACTCTCGCATTTGATTCAGGAATTCTCCAACGATTCGTCAACTTCATGAACAATCCCGATGAAGAGACGGCGGTAAATCAGTATGGCAAGGATGACCGGTATTTCTCCGTCTGCACACTGTTAGCCACTCTGCCGGGATTGCCTATGATAGGGCATGGGCAGATTGAAGGATTTACAGAGAAATACGGCATGGAATACACGAGAGCCTACTCTGATGAAACTCCAGACGAAGAATTGATAGCCCGCCACGAGAGGGAGATATTTCCCCTGCTAACCAGACGCCATCTTTTTGCCGGGGCATCATCGTTTCGGCTATACGATCTTCATGGTGAACACGGCATCATCGAATCTGTATTCGCCTACAGTAACGCCTCCAAAGATGAACGCGCCCTGATTGTCGTGAACAATTCCTATGATCGGGCGGTCGGATCAATCAACCTCGCCTTTTCTTCTTCGAAATCCCAGGAGAAACTCGCTTCGGCTCTCATCCCTGAGGATGTGGACGATAGTTCCTGGCTCCTCTTAAAAGATCATGTAGCCGACCTTTGGTATATTCGAGCGGTGGGAGATCTGCGGGATACGGGCCTACGGCTCAGCATAGACGGATTTGGCCGACAAACCTTCTTAGATATACATTCGGTTCCTGAAACCGAAGACGGCATGTGGCGGGCTCTGGCGGAAGACCTTGATGGTGCTGGTGTCCCAGATCCCTACGCCACCATGACCCAGATCCGGCTTCGCCCTATCAAAGAGGCATTGACGGCTTTTCTTCCCTACGAAATTGCATACAGAATTGCAGAAAGCATAGGTAAGGGAATATCTCCTACCGCACTAGTGAATAAAGATGCCATGATTGCGGCACTGTCCCGACTTGAAAGCCTTGGAGCCTCAAGCACGCAAAGCCCTGCAAAGAAGCTGGACATGATTCTACGTCGGCTTGAATCGGCGGCCAAACTGTGGCGATTCCCCCGCCGTTATCTCAGACGCTATCTCTACCACCAATTTGGCGATACAGAAACAGATGATGCGCTGTTCATGGCGATCTGGAGCATAACTTCCGTCCTGGGGGCCGAGAAGTGGAATGACTGGGATATGGAGAATTGGATACAAACACATCTTAAGCCCTCTACGCCCATACGGTTATGCCAGAATCTGGACCTAGCACTGCATCTCCCCTCTTGGCAGGAAATGGCGAAGAATCCAAACTTGGCACTTGGAATACTGATGGTCGATGAGACGGTGCGCCAGGCATGCGGTGTCAATCAATGGAACGGCGAAACATGGTACAATAGGGAAGGTTGGAATGCCTTTGTAAGAACGACAATCCTCTTGGCCGGTGGCAATTCCTTGTCCTGGTGGTCAATTTTTCGTCTAATACGGCACTGGGCCAAGGCCGCCAAAGCCTCCAAGTATCGGCTAGACCTTCTATTGAAGCCCCTATGTTGACGGATACTTCCGAGCGAACTAGACTTGCGCCCATGGACAAAGTTGTTCTTGTCGCCGGGGGCGAATCGGCCCTAGGCCGTAAGATGATTAAGCATTTATTAGACATGAATTGTCGCGTTATCGTGCCGGTAGATGGAGATAAGATGACAGTGGTCTCCAAAACCGAAACCGACAATCTCACCGTTATCAATTGGAACAGGGCCTCTTGGTTCTCGACAAAAACCGTTATCAGGGAAACTCTTCGCCTATTTCATCGAATTGATGCGGCATGGGTGATTCATGAGCCCATGCAAACTATTAAATCCTTTGTCGAACTTGGGAGCGGTGATATCGAAGAGGTGTTGGATCGGACGATCAAGGGTTCAATCGCCATTACAAGAGATCTGTATTCTCCGTTGGAATCAACGGAGGGATTCCTTGGATTAGTGCTATCACATTGTCTGGGCGTTCCGGGCAATACGATGTATGCTCTTGCACAGGGAGCCTTCACAGGGTTTGCCGAGGCATTCATCAAGGAAGCCAGTTCGTCTATCTGGACCTGTGGCATGCAGAATTTCTCGACAAAACCCGAGGCATTTGCCACTGCAATCATTCAACTCTGGGACGAAAGACCCGAACGGTTACGGCAACGGTGGTACAGATTCACAGAGAAGCCGCCAGCATTCAAGAAGATGGCATTCTCGGATTCGGCACACTAAATTTCAAAGGGACAGTTTACATGAGGATCATCTACTATTTAGCGGCAACTGTTATCGGAATAATAGCGGCTATGCTTCTTAGTCCTTCATCAGACACAATAATGGCCGTTGCTGAAACCACCGCCGCCTTGGTTCTTGGCATAGGCCGATACCTTTTCCTTCCCTTAGTTTTCTTTTCCATGCCCGTCGCTATTACCAAACTGCGGCGGATTGGTAAACTTGGCCGCATATTATCGTTATCGTTGCTCTATATGGTTGTATCGGCGGCACTTCTCGCCATTCTTGGCACGGTACTCACTCTCCTATTCATTCCCGAACGAATTCCTGTAACGGATGGGCGGATACCTCTCGTTAATATAAGTGGGTTTTGGGATGTATTACACGATATTCTCAGCATCGAGAGTATGAGAAATCCTAGACAAGAAGGGAGCATCCTCCTCTTTCTCATCTTCCCCGCATTCCTACTCGGGTGGCATTTTCATCATGACAAAGAGATAGCCGAGCCAGCATTTAATTTATTCGATTCTCTCTCCCGCATTCTTTATCGAATGAACCGCTACATCCTTATTCTCATGCCCTTTTTTCTCGGAATACTAGCCTTTAATACAGTCTACATGCTCAGGGCAACAGTGAGTTTTCAGCCCTTCATACCACTATTGAGAATTCTTCTTTATCTCTGCCTTGCTTTCATCGCTATACTCTTTCCGTTGGCACTATGGTTACTAGACCGGGGGAAATCACCATTTAAAACCCTCAGAAGCCTATCGAGAGTTTTTCTTGGTGTCTTTGTCTCAGGATCAACTATGTTTAACTATGGCAATCTCACACTACATCTTAAAGAAAAACTCAAGATTCAACGGCAAATGGCCGCATTAGCGGCTCCTATACATCTCATGCTCACGAGAGGTGGTACGGCCCTTGTCAGTGCGATTTGCATGCTAACGATTATACGTTCCTACTCTAGTCTGGAGATTACATTCTTTCAGGCTACTTGGACGGCCTTTTTCTCTTTTTTGGTTTCATTCGTTCTGGTGACGGTACCAGACCATGGATTGATCACATCTCTGGTAATACTCGGGAGTCTCTATGGCCGAGGATTGGAAAATGGCTGGAGCATACTAGCCCCTATAATTCCTTTACTCATTATGGTTTGTGCTCTTCTTGATACGACGATAGTAATCTTGATACTGATTCTCACTAATAAACAGGCCGGCCTTGTAGTAGACCCAGACTAGGGCCTGATGCAAAAGCGGCGGTGCTTCGATCAGGTAATGATTCGTGCATCAAGCACCCATTTAACGATGTGCCCGGCAACTTCACTCAAGGAGAGTTCTGCCCTTTCTCCCGTTTGCCGATACTTCAATTCGGCCTTCCCGTTAGAGACTGACTTAGAGCCAAGAACAACTTGAAGCGGATATCCGATGAGGTCAGCATCCTTGAATTTAGATCCGGGTCGTTCATCCCTATCATCAACGACGACATCAATCTTGGCCTTACATAACTCGGCATATATGCTTTCGGCTGCGGCGGTAACGGCACCATCATTCAGATGAAGTGGTAAAATGACGACCTCCCAAGGGGCGATGGGAATAGGCCATTTGATTCCATTCTCATCATGGTTCTGTTCGATTGCGGCGGCCATAGTGCGGCCCACACCGATGCCATAGCAGCCCATTTCCGCAGGAAGTGATTGCCCCTCTTTATCAAGAAAACGACAATCCATGGCCTCAGAATATTTCGTTCCAAGATAGAAAACATGACCGACTTCTATGCCTCTGTATTCTTCCAATCTTCCTTTTTTGCATTGAGGGCAGATATCCCCGGCGACAGCAAATGCGATATCCAGCAAATCTGAAATCTTAAAATCCCGTTCCGAATTGATGTTCTTCAGATGTTTATCAGCCTCATTGGCTCCTGATATCCAGTTCTCTCCCGATACCACCGACAAATCGGCAATAATACGTATCTCCGCGCTCAGGCCAACCGGTCCAATAAATCCGGGTTCTGCACCAAAGACACGCCTAACCGTTTCGGTGGAGGCCAGCCGCAGGTCTGTCGCTTCTAACTCCGCTTGAAGTTTTGTTTCATTTACCTCTCTATCGCCGGAAATAAGTACCAGTAGCGGCTTTGAGTTAGTCTCGTATACCAGGCTTTTCAGAAATTTTGCCGGTTTCAAATTGAGGTACCGGGCCACATCATCAATGGTCTTCTGCCCTGGAGTGTCAACCATTTCCAGTGGCTTGAAACTCCTCTCTTCAGGCTTCGTCACCTCGCGCAGGGTGACGGCCTTTTCGTGATTGACCGCATAATCACATTGGCTACAACTCAGAATCACATCTTCACCCGTGGAGGCCAGGACTTGAAACTCATGGCTCATGTCTCCGCCTATCTCACCTGTCGCGGCATCTACAGCCCTGAAACTCAGCCCGCAACGTGTGAAAATCGCCGTGTAAGCCGCATACATCAGCTGATAGGATTTTCGGGCACCTTGCTCATCGGCATCAAAACTATATCCATCCTTCATGATGAATTCCCGACCGCGCATTAATCCGAATCGCGGCCTAAATTCATCCCGAAATTTGCTCTGAACCTGATAGAGATTCCAGGGCAATTGTTTCCAAGATCGCAAATTCCTCCTAACCATGTCGGTAATGACTTCCTCATGCGTTGGTCCCATGCAGTATTCATTGCCTTTGCGATCCTTGAAGCGCAATAAAAGGTCGCCATAGAGGCTCCATCGACCAGACTTTCGCCAAAGCTCAGCCGGCAATACCGCCGGCATCAGAACTTCTTCGCATGATCGCCGATTCAGCTCTTCACGGATGATTTTCTCAATTTTGCGCATAGAGCGAAGGGCAAGAGGCAAGTAGTTATAAATCCCGCTTGCAAGTTGCTGTATCATACCGGCCCGGAGCATCAATTTATGGCTGGGAACCTGGGCATCTTTGGGAACTTCTTTGAGGGTGTTATAAAGCGAATGACGAAGGCGCATAAATGATGATTCCCTTTTTTAATTGATAACGAGGGTTTCCACCATATAGCGGATTGAAAGATCAATGGATTCCTTTGCCACGGCGATTATCAAGGATTTCCCCTTGGGACCAACCCAAACCCGTGCAATCGAATAGGAGGAAACTCCAGGGCGCATAAATGAAGATCGGCCAACATTGTATGTGGCGATAGCCCCAGCCGAGTTTTCGACAGTTACACGTATATAAAATGACGAAGAAACATCATCGCCGGTATGTTGACTGTTTTGGTAGAGTTCCAATATGTATTCCCGACCCCTTTCAAAATCCCTGAAGGAAAGAATCAAGGGCCCCCCACCATCTTCTGTATATCGAGTTTCTTCATCATCTACACTCTTCGTATAGAGCATACGGCCTTGCGCAAGATGATTGATGTCATATCGACTCTTTGTATTCATCATCTTTCCAAGAAGCTCATACAATGCCCCGCGAGAATTTTGGTTAGGAATCATCTGAACATCCCAAGAACCCTTTTGCCATCCCCCAGAAACAAACTTGTTTTGGGATACATTCACAACACCAATTTCGGCATAAGCCTGTCCGGAATCAGATATCAACACATGTTGTCCAAACATAAAATATCGGCCATCTAAACTGAATCCCATATTCTCCAGTACAGCAAGATCCCCGGCAGAAAGCAATACTGCCGACATGATGAAGCCCGTTATTAGAGCAGTTCTCTTCATGGTGAATACCTCAAATTCCTCATCGACAGGTTTAATATCAATCATGAGACATTTTCGGTTCACTCTGGCTCAATTAAAGAACTTGTGCCATTCTAATCCTCATGACCCTATCAATTCGGCGTATGCTCCTTATGGCTCTCTTCCTTTTTACTATAGTTGGGTTGTTCTCAGTTGGAATTACATGGTATGGGCTGATAACGGACACCCTCCCATCCGTCTATGCTCCTACAACTACCATGGTTTGGTGGGGGATCATGCGAGAGGCGAATGAAGCCGACCTTATAGGGGTTTTAATCAGTATAACTTTTTATACTCTGCTAGCATTGTTAGGAGAAATATATTTCAGACACAATTTTATCCTTACCCATTCCACCGAGATGTTTTTTCTTCGGCTGTTTCTCTTACTCCTACCCTTTCAAGCCTTCCGGCTCATCGCCTTGTACAGCACTCAATTAGGTGTAATTGCCACAAGAATCGCCTGGTTTGGCCGGTTTGCGGCCATTAATGCCTTGTTGAACATAGGTCTTTATTCCTCAACCATGTCCATCCGGAGATCAGTATATGTAATAGGCATGGGCATAATGGCTTCTTTGGCGATAGCCGTTATGATGCCGTTCGATATAACACAGCCCATGGGCAATCTTCTCCATCGCTCTGGCATTGATACAGCCTTGGCTCTGTCTTGCTTGTCTTTGGAGACATTGGCCGTTCTCTCCTTATTCGGGATGGGAATACGCCACATGAATAAACGATACTCCTTACTCGCTCTTGCGCTGTTGTTTGTCATTGCGGGAGCTGAATTGAGCTTCTTTGGAAATAGCAAATTGACTATAATCGGGGCGATACACATAGCCATTGGAGTTGCAGGGTTTGCCGTACTGATAAAGAGAATCTACAAGTGGGTATAGTGCTTCTCAAGAGAATCCATTCAAGTTTTTGAATCGATTACAGGATGCAGAGTTCCTTGTGCCACTACTTGCAAGATGAAGTGAGCCCTTTTGTCAAGATACTTTTTCAAAAGAATGTTCCTGAATAATCGAAGATATATAACGTCATATCTCTATATATTATAATAATATAAATGAAAATCTTCATTCCGGTTCATTTGTTGTTGCCGCTACCATTGTCTGCATCTGTTTGCTATAATGCAAAATCATGCAAACATTGCAACTGGGCATATCGGACTTCAAGAAATTTATCGACGAAAACTGCTACTTTGTCGATAAAACCAATCTTATAAGTTACCTTATCGACAATCCCGGAGAAGTCCATCTGATTACCCGCCCCCGCCGCTTCGGTAAAACCTTAAACCTAAGCATGATCCGCTATTTCCTGGAGGCACCGCCTCCGCCCAAAGGCCCCCAATGGCTAACCCGGCTTTGTCGGCACCGATCCGTTCCATCCAATGCCTATTTGTTTAAAGACCGGTTAATAGCCTCCCATCCGCGCTGTTCTGAGTTCATGGGTCAGTATCCGGTTATCTTCCTTAGTTTCAAGGATGTGAAAAATAACTCATACAGCAAAGCAATCAATCTTGTTAAAGATGTTATTGCCATTGAGTTCGACAGGCATGGGTATCTAGCCAAACAGGGATTCTTGAACAGTAGGGAAAAGGGTTTTTTCACAACCATAGTCAATCAGGAAGCTACGGACGAAGACTATGCGAAATCCATTAAATGGCTCTCGGCCTGGCTCCACCGTGCCTACGGCAAACCGGCCTACATCCTTCTGGACGAGTACGACACCCCCCTGCATTCGGCCCACATAGACAAGTACTATGAGCAGATGATCGCCTTTATCCGCAGCTTCATGGTGCAGACCTTCAAGGACAACCTCCACCTGAAGCAGGCCGTGCTTATCGGCATACTGAAAATTGCCCAGGAGAGTATATTCAGTGATTTCAACAATCCCAAAGTGTCCACCATCCTTTCCCCGGCCATGAAGGATTGCTTCGGATTCACCGAACCGGAAGTTGAAAAGATGGCCGCCGACTTTGGGCTAGACCAGATGATGGACGGAATTAGGGAATGGTACAACGGCTATATCTTTGGCGGAGATACCGTCATTTACAACCCCTGGAGCATCATCAACTACATTGTCTCCCCCGAGGAAGGACTGAAGCCGCACTGGATTGGCACAAGCGACAACAGACTCGTCAAGGATGTCATCAAACTGAACCATCGGGAAGCTAAAATCACGATTGAAAAGCTTCTGCGGAAAGAAGAGATGCGCAAGCCGCTTTTAACAAATATTCCATACGCCCAATTAGAGAACGATCCGGATGTTGTCTGGAGTTTCCTGCTCCACAGCGGCTATCTGAAGGCGGACGAAATGCACCAGGAAGAACTGGGAACTACCTGGCGGCTCTCCATTCCCAACAAAGAAGTGAAGATCGCTTGGCTCACTGTTATTTCCCGCTGGCTCAAAGAAGATATTAAAATAAACGAACACTTTATGGACTTCGTCAGCGGCATCAGGGAAGCTAATCCAATACTCATTGAACGGGGACTGTCCCGGGTTTTTCGCGGTATGGCAAGCTACCACGACACTGCCGGGAATGCAGCGGATGAAGAAGACAGGCGGGAGAACTTCTACCACGGCCTGGTGCTGGGGCTTCTGGCCTGCCTGGGTCCGGCTTACACCGTGGACAGCAACCGGGAGTACGGGAAGGGCCGCCCGGACATTGTGGTGGTAAAGAAGGGAAGCGATCCAGCCCATGCCGAGGAAGCCGTTGTGCTGGAATTCAAGCAGGGAAACGCAAAGGACAATACACCGCTGGAAGATTTGGCACGGGAAGCCCACACTCAGGCGGTGGAGAAATACCTTGACGGGGTCAGGGGGAAATGGCATCCAAAGGAATTGCTACTTCTGGGAATTGGATTTCGCGGAAAGGAGTTGTTCCTGTATTGCGAAGAATAATTCTCAATTCTCAAACCCATAGCATTCCGCTATAATACAGAATCATGCAAACATTGCAACTGGGCATATCGGACTTCAAGGAATTTATCGACGAAAACTGCTACTTTGTCGATAAGACCAATTTAATCGGCTACCTTATCAACAATCCCGACAAGGTTCATTTAATTACCCGTCCCCGCCGCTTCGGAAAAACCTTAAACCTAAGCATGATCCGTTATTTTCTGGAGGCCCCACCTCCGCCCAAAGGCCCCCAATGGCTAACCCGGCTTCGTCGGCACCGATCCGTTCCATCCAATGCCTATTTGTTTAAAGACCGGTTAATAGCCTCCCATCCGCGCTGTTCTGAGTTCATGGGTCAGTATCCGGTTATCCTCCTTAGTTTCAAGGATGTGAAGAAATCAACTTATGAGAGAAGCCTGAATTTCATCAAAGATGTAATATCTGATGAATTCATCAGACACAGCTATCTACTGGATTCCGACTGTATTTCAGCACATGAGAAGTCATTTATTGATGAAATCATACAAAAAGAAGCTGCGGACGACGACTATGAAAAATCCCTCAAATACCTCTCCGCCTGGCTCCACCGTGCCTACGGCAAACCGGCCTACATCCTTCTGGACGAGTACGACACCCCCCTGCATTCGGCCCATATAGACAAGTACTATGACCAGATGATCGCCTTTATCCGTAGCTTCATGGTGCAGACCTTCAAGGACAACCTCCACCTGAAGCAGGCCGTGCTTATTGGCATACTGAAAATTGCCCAGGAGAGTATATTCAGTGACTTCAACAATCCCAAAGTGTCCACCATCCTTTCCCCGGCCATGAAGGATTGCTTCGGATTCACCGAACCGGAAGTTGAAAAAATGGTCGCCGACTTTGGGCTAGACCAGATGATGGACGGAATTAGGGAATGGTACAACGGCTATATCTTTGGCGGAGATACCGTCATTTACAACCCCTGGAGCATCATCAACTACATTGTCTCCCCCGAGGAAGGACTGAAGCCACACTGGATTGGTACTAGCGACAACAGACTCGTCAAGGATGTCATCAAACTGAACCATCGGGAAGCTAAAATCACGATTGAAAAACTTCTACAGAAAGAAGAGATGCGCAAGCCGCTTTTAACAAATATTCCGTACGCCCAATTAGAGAACGATCCGGATGTTGTCTGGAGTTTCCTGCTCCACAGCGGCTATCTGAAGGCGGACGAAATGCACCAGGAAGAACTAGGAACTACCTGGCGGCTCTCCATCCCCAACAAAGAAGTGAAGATCGCTTGGCTCACTGTTATTTCCCGCTGGCTTAAAGAAGATATTAAAATAAACGAACACTTTATGGACTTCGTCAGCGGCATCAGGGAAGCTAATCCAATACTCATTGAACGGGGACTGTTCCGGGTTTTTCGTGGTATGGCAAGCTATCACGACACTGCCGGGAATGCAGCGGATGAAGAAGACAGACGGGAGAACTTCTACCACGGTCTGGTGCTGGGGCTTCTGGCCTGCCTGGGTCCGGCTTACACCGTGGACAGCAACCGGGAGTACGGGAAGGGCCGCCCGGACATTGTGGTGGTAAAGAAGGGACGCGATCCAGCCCATGCCGAGGAAGCCTTTGTGCTGGAATTCAAGCAGGGAAACGCAAAGGACAATACACCGCTGGAAGATTTGGCACGGGAAGCCCACACGCAGGCGGTGGAGAAATACCTTGACGGGGTCAGGGAGAAATGGCATCCGAAGGAATTGCTACTTCTGGGAATTGGATTTCGCGGGAAGGATTTGTCCCTGTATTGCGAGGTATAATTCTCAATTCTCAATTCTCAATTCTCAAACTCATAGCATTCCGCTATAATGCAAAATCATGCAAACATTACAACTGGGTATATCGGACTTCAAGAAATTTATCGACGAAAACTGCTACTTTGTCGATAAAACCAATCTTATAAGTTACCTTATTGACAATCCCGGAGATATCCATCTGATAACCCGACCCCGCCGCTTCGGAAAAACCTTAAACCTAAGCATGATCCGTTATTTTCTGGAGGCCCCGCCTCCGCCCAAAGGCCCCCAATGGCTAACCCGACTTCGTCGGCACCGATCCGTTCCATCCAATGCCTATTTGTTCAAAGACCGGTTAATAGCCTCCCATCCGCGCTGTTCTGAGTTCATGGGGCAGTATCCGGTTATCTTCCTTAGTTTTAAGGATGTGAAAAATAACTCATACAGCAAAGCCATCAATCTTGTTAAAGATGTTATTGCCATTGAGTTCGACAGACATGGGTATCTAGCCAAACAGGGATTCTTGAACAGTAGGGAAAAGGGTTTTTTCACAACCATAGTCAATCAGGAAGCTACGGACGAAGACTATGCGAAATCCATTAAATGGCTCTCGGCCTGGCTCCACCGTGCCTACGGCAAACCGGCCTACATCCTTCTGGACGAGTACGACACCCCCCTGCATTCGGCCCATATAGACAAGTACTATGAGCAGATGATCGCCTTTATCCGCAGCTTCATGGTGCAGACCTTCAAGGACAACCTCCACCTGAAGCAGGCCGTGCTTATCGGCATACTGAAAATTGCCCAGGAGAGCATATTCAGTGACTTCAACAACCCCAAAGTGTCCACCATCCTTTCCCCGGCCATGAAGGATTGCTTCGGATTTACCGAACCGGAAGTTGAAAAAATGGTCGCCGACTTTAAGCTAGACCAGATGATGGACGGAATTAGGGAATGGTACAACGGCTATATCTTTGGCGGAGATACCGTCATTTACAACCCCTGGAGCATCATCAACTACATTGTCTCCCCCGAGGAAGGACTGAAGCCGCACTGGATTGGCACAAGCGACAACAGACTCGTCAAGGATGTCATCAAACTGAACCATCGGGAAGCTAAAATCACGATTGAAAAGCTTCTGCGGAAAGAAGAGGTACGCAAGCCGCTTTTAACAAATATTCCGTACACCCAATTAGAGAACGATCCGGATGTTGTCTGGAGTTTCCTGCTCCACAGTGGCTATCTGAAGGCTTCCGAGAGACAACAGGAACGCACCCTCATAACATGGCGGCTCTCCCTTCCCAACTTGGAGGTGGAAACGGCTTGGGAAACCGTGGTATTAAACTGGCTGAAGGAAGATTTGGCGGTCAATGAATACTTTGTGGACTTCGTCAGCGGCATCAGGGAAGTTAATCCCATACTCATTGAACGGGGACTGTCCCGGGTTTTTCGCGGTATGGCAAGCTATCACGACACTGCCGGGGATGCAACGGATGAAGAAGACAGACGGGAGAACTTCTACCACGGCCTGGTGCTGGGGCTTCTGGCCTGCCTGGGTCCGGCTTACACCGTGGACAGCAACCGGGAGTACGGGAAGGGCCGCCCGGACATTGTGGTGGTAAAGAAGGGAAGCGATCCAGCCCATGCCGAGGAAGCCGTTGTGCTGGAATTCAAGCAGGGAAACGCAAAGGACAATACACCGCTGGAAGATTTGGCACGGGAAGCCCACACTCAGGCGGTGGAGAAATACCTTGACGGGGTTAGGGAAAAATGGCATCCGAAGGAATTGTTGCTTCTGGGAATTGGATTTCGCGGGAAGGAGTTGTCCCTGTATTGCGAGGTATAATTCTCAAACTCATAGCATTCCGCTATAATGCAAAATCATGCAAACATTGCAACTGGGCATATCGGATTTCAAGGAATTTATAGACGAAAACTGCTACTTTGTCGACAAGACCAATTTAATCGGCTACCTTATCAACAATCCCGACAAGGTTCATTTGATAACCCGACCCCGCCGCTTCGGAAAAACCTTAAACCTAAGCATGATCCGCTATTTTCTGGAGGCCCCGCCTCCGCCCAAAGGCCCCAAATGGCTAACCCTGCTTCGTCGGCACCGATCCGTTCCATCCAATGCCTATTTGTTCAAAGACCGGTTAATAGCCTCCCATCCGCGCTGTTCTGAGTTCATGGGTCAGTATCCGGTTATCCTCCTTAGTTTCAAGGATGTGAAGAAATCAACTTATGAGAGAAGCCTGAATTTCATCAAAGATGTAATATCTGATGAATTTATCAGACACAACTATCTACTGGATTCCGACTGTATTTCAACACATGAGAAATTATTTATTGATAAAATCATTCAAAAAGAAGCATCGGACGACGACTATGAAAAATCCCTCAAATACCTATCCGCCTGGCTCCACCGAGCCTACGGCAAACCAGCCTACATCCTTCTGGACGAGTACGACACCCCCCTGCATTCGGCCCATATAGACAAGTACTATGAGCAGATGATCGCCTTTATCCGCAGCTTCATGGTGCAGACCTTCAAGGACAACCTCCACCTGAAGCAGGCCGTGCTTATCGGCATACTGAAAATTGCCCAGGAGAGCATATTCAGTGACTTCAACAACCCCAAAGTGTCCACCATCCTTTCCCCGGCCATGAAGGATTGCTTCGGATTTACCGAACCGGAAGTTGAAAAAATGGTCGCCGACTTTAAGCTAGACCAGATGATGGACGGAATTAGGGAATGGTACAACGGCTATATCTTTGGCGGAGATACCGTCATTTACAACCCCTGGAGCATCATCAACTACATTGTCTCCCCCGAGGAAGGACTGAAGCCGTACTGGATTGGCACAAGCGACAACAGACTCGTCAAGGATGTCATCAAACTGAACCATCGGGAAGCTAAAATCACGATTGAAAAGCTTCTGCGGAAAGAAGAGGTACGCAAGCCGCTTTTAACAAATATTCCGTACACCCAATTAGAGAACGATCCGGATGTTGTCTGGAGTTTCCTGCTCCACAGTGGCTATCTGAAGGCTTCCGAGAGACAACAGGAACGCACCCTCATAACATGGCGGCTCTCCCTTCCCAACTTGGAGGTGGAAACGGCTTGGGAAACCGTGGTATTAAACTGGCTGAAGGAAGATTTGGCGGTCAATGAATACTTTGTGGACTTCGTCAGCGGCATCAGGGAAGTTAATCCCATACTCATTGAACGGGGACTGTCCCGGGTTTTTCGCGGTATGGCAAGCTATCACGACACTGCCGGGGATGCAACGGATGAAGAAGACAGGCGGGAGAACTTCTACCACGGCCTGGTGCTGGGGCTTCTGGCCTGCCTGGGTCCGGCTTACACCGTGGACAGCAACCGGGAGTACGGGAAGGGCCGCCCGGACATTGTGGTGGTAAAGAAGGGAAGCGATCCAGCCCATGCCGAGGAAGCCTTTGTGCTGGAATTCAAGCAGGGAAACGCAAAGGACAATACACCGCTGGAAAATTTGGCACGGGAAGCCCACACGCAGGCGGTGGAGAAATACCTTGACGGGGTCAGGGAAAAATGGCATCCGAAGGAATTGCTACTTCTGGGAATTGGATTTCGCGGGAAGGATTTGTCCCTGTATTGCGAAGAATAGCACTTGTGGTATTTTGAAAAAAAGGCACCCCCCCGGGGGGGCCCTCTACTGCGGTGACTGCCTGTGCATATCCGCTGAGCTTTTGCCGCCTTGAATCGAAAAAAATACATCAAAAACGGCCCTAAGAACTTCAAAGTCCGACAGACTCCTAAGAATGAGAACTTGGTTATAAACTCATTCCACAAGGGAGTTGGCAAACTACAGAAAAAATGAACTCATTCCACAAGGGAGTTGGCAAACTACAGAAAAAATGAACTCATTCCACAAGGGAGTTGGCAAACTACAGAAAAAATGAACTCATTCCACATGAGAGTTGGCAAACTACAGAAAAAATAAATTCATTCCACAAGGGAGTTGGCAAACTACAGAAAAAATGAACTCATTCCACATGGGAGTTGGCAAACTACAGAAAAAACTGACTCAAAGCCCCCTGAACTGGGGCTACATCTTCTTCCCGATTGTGATATAATCCGGCGAATGATTAAAGGTGCATTGTTAATATGGCTTGGCGATGTTTACACAGATTACCTGATGGTCCCGCGAACCATGGAATAGTAGCTGAGAAATCAATGATTAGGAAGTTTGCATGACCTCTGCTTCCAACCATCAAGAGCTTGTGGACCGATTACGGTACACCTTCATCACCGCAGAATATGACGAAATTGACACCCTCATTGCCGGGCTAAGGCAAAAAGTGAATTTTGAATCGTTATGTGAGGAGTTCTTTCAAGGATGTCAAATCGACTCAAGGGGTAGCATTGTCCCCAAAGGATTCTTCGCACCTCCTCCCAATAGCGCCACTCTGTTATATGCGATGTATCAACTGCTTGGTTCGGCACCTTATACCTTTCTGCTTAAGCATCGGGTGTCCAGAGTGAGAATTCTGCGCAAAGATGTCAGTGGTCACTTTAAGCTCCCCAATGGTTTACTCCAGCTACCCAATCTGAAAGTTCTCATTATCCGCGGCATGGCCCTCAGGCAGTTGCCGGAAGCATTGTCGGAAGCTTCCAGTCTACGCATCCTGGATCTTTCAGGAAACATGTTTACCCATTTCCCCAGTGTCATCCTCAAACTCTCTCATTTGTCGGCACTCAATCTTGCATATAACTCCATCGAAGCCGTACCAGATAGCATAAATCGATTAAAATCGCTACGCATACTTTCCTTGCAGGGAAATAAAGTCGCCAAGCTCCCTGTCGAGTGGCACCGCTTGCAATTTCTGCGTAAACTTGATTTATCCATGAATAGAGTCAGCACCGTACCGAATTCATTATTGACAATCGTCTCCCTACAAGACCTCAAATTATCGTATAATGAACTTTCTGCCTCTGCTGAGGCCGAATGGGAAAAGAGAATTCGTGAAGCATCGCATCATGATGGTATCCAAGGGTCACTTGAATTGGATTAGAAGAGAGAAATGATATACTTACCAGATATTTCAGCAGATCGATATGACACTGATCCGAAGCGGCATCAGCTCTTCAAAAGACGTAGATTGTTCAAGGGCGGATTCTGGTTTTATTTCAGGTATAGTCTCTTGGTCATTTGGTCAGGATTAAAATTTTATGTCACAAAAGATCCTCAAAAAGCGGTCTTGCTCCAGGCACTGAGAGTCATGCGAATTACAGAGAAGCAGGGCGTTCACCTCTCGTTTGAGGGCCTGGGTAATTACCCACTAGAAGACGGTCCCTATGTTTTTGCCTGCAATCACATGAGCACCTTCGAGGTTAACGCTCTCCCGGGTCTCGTGGCATCTCGTGTTCCCATGACGTTCGTCACTAAGGCATCACTGCTGAAAACACCATTTTTCGGTCAGGTCGTTAGGCGGCTAGAAGTGATTCCCGTCAAGAGGAATCATCCCGGTGAAGACCTACAGCAAGTCTTGAATGAAGGCACTCGGCATCTTTCCAATGGGGTTTCTATAATTCTTTTCCCAGAAAGTACCCGGCAGGATGTATTTTCTTACAGAAAATTCAATTCCTTGGCCATAAAACTCGCCGTAAAGGCAGGGGTGACCGTCGTTCCTGTGGCCATTAAGACAGACTTCTGGGGTGTCGGCAAAGTGTTCAAAAACTACGGGACTATATGCAGCGATATTCCATGCCATATAGCCTTTGGCAAACCAATCCGCCCCGTAGGCCGCGGTAGGGCCGAGCATCAGGCCGTACTCGACTTCATCGCTAAAAGGCTTGAGGAATGGGGTGCGCCTGTTGACAGAGAGGGGTGATGATTCTTCTATATGCCCCGAAGATTGTGCTCACCTCTGTACACGGATGCACAACTGACTATAACGATTGCCCCGAAGTTTTCACAATAATTGTGCATATTCCACCACTAGTCACATTCACAACAATGGTTTAAATGAAAAACCAGCCAGATTTTCGTTGCCCCCATGTGTATCCAAATCACAAATCTCCACAATGCATTCCATAGAGCGGAAACTTCGGCTAAACGGGGACAACCGAAACTGGGATAGCATTAAATCGATTCTAAAAACGCATTGCAGAGTGACCCTGGAGTATATCGCAAGCGAAAACGGAGAACTGCTAAAAAATTCCATGAGAACGAACACACGCCCGGAAAAGTCGCATCTGGGCATTTATAGAAAACTTCAGGTTATCAGGGAAGGACATTGACCGACAATTAATGACATACAAAATCAGTGGTGATAATCGAAAAATTCAACTGTTTGTACAGGAATGAGATAAGGTTGTTGTATGGTGAACTTGGGATAACATTTCCATGGACCAGATGCCTTTTCGTCGCCTAACCCAACTTCGCCATTATAAAGTCTAAATTCCCCCTATGAAATCATTTATTCATTTTTTTTCACACTACAGATCTTATGACTCAATAGCCTCCGATTGAGGGGGTTACCTGAGAGCTTTAGGTTAGTATAAATCTCCAAATGAGAACTCTCCAATTGGGAATTCACTCGAAGCTTGTTGTGATACACTCCATCCTCTTCTTTAGAGTCGTACTCAATGGTTACCCGCTGGTGTGTACTTAGCTTTGACTTAATCGTCCACCAACTTCGGTTGTCGCCAGCTATTCGTAGCTTGTGTTCAATGGCTTGCATCACATGGTAGGCAAGTACTGATATGAACATGTGAGCATTTACACGGCTTTCAAGTTGATGGAAATTGGGACGTAGGCCAAGATGTGATTTCATATTCCGGAATGCAGTCTCAATACGACCCAACATGAGGTACGTCTGCCATATCTGTTTGTTGCTCAGTTCATCATGATTCGTCCGCAGAACATAGGTTCCCTGGAACATGGTTGCCTCATCATGCTTGGGGATCTTTTTAGTCCATTGGATATCTATCGCATTTATCACCCCCTTCCCTGTTCTCTCTTGGGGAAGAACGGTAATCTCATACAACTTCGCCACTTTGGCATATTTCGCCTTCAGTTGGCCTACTTTCTCTAAAACCTTAGTATAGGACTTAATATGATACTTTTTATTCAAGCCTGCCTTGTAGTACTTAAGGCGGTCAAGCAACAACTGTTCGACCCGGGTAACCATTGAGGCTTCTTTTTTCCGTTTTCGTTCGCTCTTGATTAAAACATACTGCTCCTTCTCCCCGTTGTACCTCCGAGCCTCAATCTTGATATCCTTCTTCTTATCCTCTCTAATAACTTCCATGTCCCGAGTATTCATTTCAGAGGGTGTCTTTCCCCGATTGACCACAATATAGCGATATCCCTTCTCTTTCAGCCAGGCAACATTGGCTTCTTCGGCTATCCCGGCATCCATGACAATGGTAGGACCGTTTTCTGGTGTCAAGTGAGACTCCATCTCACTGATTATCTCCTGAAAAGTATGCGCTTCATACTGATTCCCCGGATATAGCTTGCTATACTTAGCAAATCCATCACCATCGACAATCAGTCCCATAGTGGCCAGATTACAATCAGACCTTTTCTCTTTCGACCTACCGTAGGCTGCACTTGGGTTCCTGGAGCATTGTCCCTCAAAGTAGGTGTTGGTTAAATCGTATAGTACGATACTCTCATCCAGATTAAATAACTCTTTTTCTCGATGGCTCAAATGTTGCTCCAACGCCTCCTTACACCTATACAAGACATCCGCACCCCGGTAGTAAGACTGTAAGGAACGCCCCTTAGGAAGGTCACATAACTCATAGAGAGCCGATTCTTCTTCGGCCCATCTCTCGTTTCGCCGCTCGCTCCCCGGCTCAATGAGCCGAGAGACCACCAGAGCCTCTAAAAGAGGGAGAGTTCCCGAAGGGACACCATTATTCTTGAGAACTTGATTAAATCCAAGCTCTTGCCAAACCCGGTGGCAAACATACTCAGGACCCAAAGATCGTAGTTTGCTGACCGCTAAGCTCTTGGTATTAACTTTCTGGTAGTCTTCTTCGGCAGCCTGTCTGTTTATCTCTTGGGCTCGTTTAGTGAAAATCTGATCGGCAGCTTTTCGAGCATGACGCTCAATTTGTGGGTTGATCTCAAAGAGGCTCTGATTACCTGTAAGAATGTCCTCGATTCTTCGTGCCAAAGCTTTATATTGCGAGCGATCAATCTGGAGATTACCGAGATTAAGGACTAAGCGTTGTCGTGGTCCTTTCTCGGTACGGATGCTTTCAACGAGATTGAGGTATGTGTATTGCTTTTTCGTGATACCATTTGTTTTTCTTATTTGTCGAATAAACATACCTATAGTGTAACAAAAGTCGAAAAAATTGGCAATAGGCAATAGACGCTGTGTATCACTACATTGTAAAAATGACGGATGTTGGGAATGTAGATAATTATCCTAAAACAAGTTGGCAGACAGGGCATCGTTGAAAAGTACGGATAATGGCTGTTTTAAGGTGAATTTTGGCGAAGTTGGGCTAAGGCTTCCGCGATGTCGCAGGTCATAGAAGCGTTCGGCGAAAAAATATCGAAACGAAAGTCAAATTGAACAATTTCTCCAAATATGCTACAGTTAACAAATGGGAAAAATTGAAATAGAAAATGAAAAATCCATTCGATTTATTGACCTTTTTGCTGGGATAGGAGGTTTTCGCTATGCTATGCAAAATGCAGGTGAAGAACTCAACACAAAAGTAGAGTGCGTTTTCACCAGCGAGATAGATATAGCATGTCAAGAAGTCTATAAAGAAAATTTTGGGGATGTCCCATCTGGGGATATCACCAAAATACCCGCAAAGACAATCCCCGACCATGATATTCTTCTAGCTGGTTTTCCTTGCCAACCTTTTAGCATAATAGGACAGATGAAAGGTTTTGAAGACACTAGAGGAACACTGTTTTTTGATATTGCGAGAATACTAGAAGAAAAAAAACCATCAGCTTTTGTTCTTGAAAACGTCAAGTTGCTAGTTGGTCATAACAAAGGTAAGACAATAAAAAGAATAATGGAAACCCTAAATGACTTGGGATACCACTCAACATATAAAGTTTTCAATGCCTTAAATTTTGGCCTGCCGCAAAAAAGGGAGCGAGTTTTTATTGTCGGCTTCCGTGAGCCATGTTTTTTCCAGTGGCCATCAGAAAATATTTCAATGAAACCATTAAATGAAATTCTGGAAAAAAATGTTCCCAAAAAATTCTTTGCTTCCGAGCATATTCGAAGGAAAAGATTGGAAAAGCAAAATCCTACTAAAGAACCTACAATTTGGCATGAAAACAAGGCTGGCAATATAAGCACTTACCCCTTCTCTTGTGCTTTGAGGGCGGGTGCTTCCTACAATTATCTTTTAGTGAACGGAGAGAGAAGGTTAACCTCAAGAGAAATGTTACGGCTACAGGGGTTTCCCGAAAAATTTAAAATCGTTTGCAATTATACTCAAACAAGGAAGCAGGCGGGGAACAGTCTTCCAATTCCTGTTGCTCAGGCTGTTATTAAAAAAACGATAGGAGCCTGTGGCTTGTTGCCTGCCGTATATCAATACGAAACCGAAAAACTTATTGTTGATGGGCAGCTACGGTTATTTGAAAAAGGAAGAGAATATGGAAAAATCTCCGAAACTACGAACAGTCGAAAAATACAAACCACCGTATCCCCTCAATAAATTTCCTTCTAATTTCGCATTGGATTTGGGCCGAGAGGTTATCTACCTTCTTGCCAGCAGAGGGAGTGAAGCTCGCCTTGAAGGGTCGGATTGGGAGGAAATCTTCGCTCGCTTAGTCGGTGCTCACTGGAAGCCCTCCAATGTTGGGCTTGATGATATTGTTTTAGAGCAAACAGCTTGGGGAGCAAAAACTGTAAAAAACAGGAGACCTTCCACTGTTTCTAAAATACGGCTCATTTCAGGACGCAACTCTCCTGTTTACTCCTTTGGCGATAAAGAAATAAGCGAATGCGACCCAAATGAACTCGGCGAAAAAGTTCTTGCCATTTGGAATGAGCGAGTGGCAGGAATTCGCAAACTATACAGGCACGTACGAACAATCGTTTTAGTCAAATCCAACGATCTTCTTGAACTTGCCGCATTTGAGTTTGACACTGTAATTTATCCAGCTGATCAATATTGGTGGCAATGGAACGAACGCAACAATCTTGAAGGCTATTTCAAGTCAGATGAACGGCATATTTTTACATGGCAACCTCACGGGTCTCAATTCACAATTATTGAAAATGTCCCCCAAGAACGTCTCGCCATCAAAATAAAGGAGCCACCACAACTTGATCGAAATGAGGTGTTACTGTCTATCAAATTCGACGAGTCTTGGATTCAAATTTTGTAATGGCAGACACCATAAGCCCCAAAGAGCATTATAGGATAATGGCAAAAGTCAAGAGCCGGGGCCACAAATCTATTTGGCTATCTTCAAGTTAGCATTCGACTCTGATAAGATTAATTTCGATGAAATTGGAGCCGTATTTACAACTGCAATTCTCACAATTTCTATGGCAGTGTGGTTTGGTTTTTCATTTGGTCTAGGCAGGTATGCAAATGCCTCCACGTCCGCTCTTCTCTTCTGTCATGAATTCTAAAGGCAGTACCTCATTCTGGGCAGATGCCGTCATTCCCTTGCGGCCATTCCAGATATATATGCACACAATCATTGTCTATGTTTAGACCAATGACTGTTATGTGCCATGGGTTAACAATGCCAAGTATTTGCCGATATAGCTTTTTATCATCCATTTTCTCATAGTATTTTATTTCCATCTTATTCCACAAGGGAGTCCGAAGAACCAATAATTCTTTCATTTACCGGTATAGTGGTGCCTTTTGTTCTGGGGAAATTACATGATAGTGTTGTGTTTATCTTGCAATGGGCAAAGATGTTATGACTCCAGAGGAAATATGTAGAATTACGACGTAGTTGTAACTTTGTCATATAGAAGCCGAAGGGAACAGTGACTGAAAATGGGATGAATCACGGGTAGGGTCGGCATGCACTCCACTGACCTGGAATCCTGACGGACGTTGGGCACCGAAAACGGGTTTTGATAAAGTTTCTCCGGTTCAAGGTGAACACGCACAGGACGGTTGTGCCTTGCGTATGCCATAATCTCCGATCTCCTAAAGGCTCATAACTCAAGTGATCGTCTCCTGAAGCATGTACAATCCCAAAATACTTGTTATAATGCTCTCATGTTCAGACTAACACTCCTACGTCACGCCAAGAGTGCGCAAGGGGATGGCAAAATCTCCGACATTCAGCGAACCTTAAATCAGCGCGGACGGCATGATGCCGCCCTTATGGGGAGGGTTTGCGCAGAGAAACTGCCGCCTCCTGACATAATTCTGGCTTCTTCGGCACAGAGGGTCCGTGAGACTTTGGATCTGTTCTTAGCCCAATGGTCGTCGGTGAATCGAGAAGTTGACTATACCGACGATCTTTACCTCGCGTCTTCGGTGGATCTTCAGAAACTGATTCGCCAGCACTCCGGGCAGGATTCCCATCTGTTTATCTGTGGGCATCAACCCACATTGGGTGAATTGGCTTACTGGCTCTGTGCTGATTTTGACTCCGATATACCGACGACAACGGTTCTGTCAATTCTTTTTCCTCCAGGCGGCATGGAGCGGAACGCCGGAAAAATGGATTTCTACGCTTCGCCGCGCAATTATACCTGATTAACCCGTGAAGATTGGTGTTCTGCTCTCCGGAGGGGTGGATAGTTCAGTTGCGTTGCTGTCCTTGAGAAGAGCCCAACCCGATGCGACGATAATAGCTTTCTATCTGAAAATCTGGCTTGAAAATGAATTAGCCGACTTTGGGACCTGCCCCTGGGAAGAGGATATGGAGTATGCGGCTCAGGTGTGCAGAGCCGTGGGGGTGCCGCTCAAGATAATAAGCCTACAGAGGGAATACCGGGAAAGGGTGGTGGAATACACAACAACCGAGCTTAGGGCCGGACGCACACCGAGCCCCGATATATTTTGTAACCGGCGCATCAAATTCGGTGCTTTCCTTGAGAGGGTGGGGGATTCGCTTGATAAAATCGCCTCGGGGCATTATGCCATCGTTTCCAAGGATTCCGATGGCCTATTCAAAATCAGGCGTTCACCGGATGATGTGAAGGATCAAACATATTTCCTTTCCCATCTCACGCAGCATCAGGCTGCCCTCGCCCTGTTTCCCATCGGCATGATGACGAAGAAGGATGTGCGCCATCTTGCCCAGGATTGGGATTTGCCCACCAAGTCTAGGAAAGACAGCCAGGGAATCTGTTTCCTTGGGAAAATAAAATACCCTGAATTCGTCCGGCACTATCTGGGGGAAAACGAAGGGGACATAATTGATGGGGAAACAAACAACATTCTCGGCACCCATAGGGGGAGCTGGTTTTATACAATCGGACAACGAACTGGCCTCGGACTCTCAGGCGGGCCCTGGTATGTGATTGATCGGGATGTGAAGAAAAACATAGTATTCGTAGGACATGAGGCGGTTGCGGAAAAGGCCGCAGTGAGCCGCTTCAACGTGGTTCGGCCCAATTGGATTGCGGGGCCGCCTATATTTCCAGCTAGATTGAGCTTGAAACTTCGCCACGGCCCCAGGCTCATTCGAGCAAATGTGTCGCTTTCGTCATCGCCGCAGGAGGGGCTGGTGCGGCTCTCTGTTCAGATGGATGAAGCCGACAGGGGAATTGCACCGGGTCAGTTTGCCGTGTTTTATAAGGATGACCTCTGCCTGGGAGGGGCGATGATTGAGGGTTAAACTTTCAAGGCTCCCCATGCGTAACAAGCTTCCTTTCACAGAACTTCATTCAGGGCGGACCGGAGGTCTTCTTCACTCATCCGGACGGGGAAATTCTTGCTGTCCGAGGCCTGGATTACCGCGTCCAATTGATCCTTTTTCAACCCGTATGCCGATAGACAAGGAAGACCCATCGCCCAGTAGTCAATGCGGTCTAACATGTCCGTTAACTCGCATGAGAAAAGAATACTTGCGGCATCTTCCAATATGCTCATTGTATGTCGATGCAGCGGTTCATCGGTTAACCGCTTGATCATACGGCGAAACACCGGAATCACTAGCAGGCCGCAGGCAACGCCGTGAGGAACATCGCAGGCCGCCCCTAATGGACCAGCAAGGCCGTGAACTGCGCCAAGTCCGGCGTTAGAAAGTGTCAGGCCGGAGAAATAGGCCGACAGGGTGAGTTCTCCCCGTGCGTGGATCTCCTCGTTTTTCCCATAGAGCCGGTCGGAAAAGAGCCGACTTCCCCGCCCGAAGTATTTGAAGCCCTCTCGGGCGAGAAATGCCGTGAAGGGTGTGGCCTTTGTGGAGATAGCGGATTCGATGAGCTGGCAGAAAGCGTCCATGGCACAGGCCAGACTCACTTCCGGCGGGCAGCCTAGAGCCAGGGAGGGATCAAGAAGGACGGCCCTAGGGACGAAGGCATCATGACGCAGTGATTTCTTAAAGCCGTCCATTCCCCGGCGGCTGATAACGGCATTATTGCTGGCTTCACTTCCCGTCCCGGCCGTGGTGGGCACGGCAATCATGGGGGCACTGTCCGCTCTTGGCTTCCTCGTGCCTATGCCTTCGAGATATTCGATGACACTTCCTTCATGTCGGAGCATGGCGGCCACTGCTTTTCCGGCATCCAGCACCGATCCTCCGCCTATGGCCACGACGGTGCCTACCCCTCTATCCCGTGCCATGGCCGTAAGTGCGTCTACCACTTCCGGTGTCGGTTCGCCGCTGACGGTTTCTCGCTGATACTCGATGCCGTTCGAGCGGAAACCTGCTTCCAATTCCTTCCAATAATCCGTGTGAGGGAAATGCCTTCCGCTCACCACGAAGAGACGAGAGGGTTGACGGGTAAGCTTAATCAATGATTTGAGGCTACCCGTGCCATAGACAAGCTCTGGATTGCCAAAATGACGGAACTGATTAATAGGTGTTTCCATTTTATCCTTGTTTTGAGTCATCACAGCATATTATAATGAACGGAACAACCTCCATGAAGAATCAAAGTACCGATAAAATTCTCTTTGCCATACTCACCACTATATTAACCACAACTGTTTCCTGTGTAACCAGTGCCCCGGTGGTGGAATCTCAAGTTGACCAAGAGAAATCGACGGCCTCGACGGAGTTTGAATGGCTTTTAGACACCCGGCCATTGGGCAATACCCTTGTATTTGTGGGCGCAGGACCCCGGCATTCAAATCGGGATATTGAAAAACTAACGGCCTTAAAAGATGCGGCCATGCAGGCCGGTGTCTTTTCGGGCTTCTGGGGTTCGAGACAGGATTTCATAGCGAGTAGTGTACATGGTACGAGTCTTTCGGAACGAACGAGGGCAGACTATGATGGCAATGCCGAAGATGCCGCCTTTGAACAGTTGGAATTGCTAGGTGAATGGGTGACCGAAGAGGGCACCTGGGGCAAATATCAACTTGAGAGAAATGACATCCCTTCTATGAGCTGGCAACCTGAGTACATGGATGGACGGCCAACATGGCTTCATCGACCACCGGAAATCAATGGCTGGCTGGTGGCCGTCGGTCTAGGAAATCATCAAAGCACCCTGGCTAAATCGATCCGCAAGGCAGATGAAGCGGCCTTGGCAGAGGTTGTTCAACGACTGTATGGCGAGAACCGTACCGTCAACATCGACAAGACCCTGTCATCACAAACATGGTCCCAAACGGATTCGGCCTCGGCCTCCTACGCCAAGGGTTTCGGAATTGTCCGAGGATTTCTCGTAATCGCACGGTGGTACGATGATTCAGGTGCGTGGTCGTTGGCGGCATGCCCGCTGGGATGGAATGGGGGATAGGCAACTCAGACGAGTCAGTCATTCTTCCTTTTATAAGCCTCAAAAGCCTCATCATCTGCTTTCTGCCAGGATTCATAATCTCCCTGGAGCACCCCGTCGAAATTGTCCCAGAATGATTCCTCTTCAGGGTCTGATTCTTCAACCTTGGGCGGGATGGCTTGTTCACTTGAATCATCCTTCCAGGGAAGAACCCGTCTGGCCGTTACGTAGCGGCGGCTCCAGTAGTGACTGTCGGCAGGGCTGATGACAACCCCTGTCTTAGGTCCCCCTGATATGCTGTGGATTATGTTGCCGTCGGAATACCAAATTGCAACATGGTTGATGCGGTTCGGGTTTATGCCGGTGGCATAGAATAGAAGATCACCGGGCCGCCAATTCCCTACATCCACCAGCTTGCCGATGGCGGCCATTTGCCTCGAAGTTCGCGGCAGGTCGGGGAGAGTTGGTTTGTATAGATAATTCACATATCCCGAGCAATCGAAGCCGGTTGGAGCCATACCATAGCTCCGGTATGGGCTTCCCTCAAGACTGACGGCGCGGGCGAGGATGGCTTGGATGGGTTCGGAGCCAATATTCATGGCGATGAGGGGAATGAGTATTACAGGATGAAGAAATATGCGGACATATCTTCTCATGTCGGCTTCCTCTCTTTGAGAATGGAGATAATTTCAGGGTAGCGTTTGCCCTTCCTTTTACTTCCGGCCAGGTATATCAACCCCGCTGAGCCAAACAGCCCGATGAAACCGACAAGAGCGGCAAGCCCTTCTCCAATGCCTGGTATCAATCTGAGTGCCCCAAACCAGAGTACCGCCGCCGAGAGGCAGGGAAGGACGAGTACTAAGAGCGAAGCGGCAATGCCTATGGGGGCTTTCACCTCGACTGTATCTCCGGGCTTCAATGCCATGATAGTCGGCATAGCGGCCTTGAACGGCCTGCCGCTGACCCGACAGCCACAACGTGATGAGTTGCAGCCCATGTTCCGGTCGCATGATTGGCCTCTCTCAACCTCGTCGATTATTTGTAAGTTTACCCATGAGTCGCCGAAACTCGCAACTTTGGCTTTTCTAACCATATTGGCCTCCGCTATCAAGCTATATACAAGCTATCTATATAGTGCCCCGAAGATGGGGGGTGTTTCAATAGGTTGAATTAGGGATGCTCCAAAGCCGTCTGAAATCCTATTACTCACTGACAGGAAAAGAATTATGCCGTAGTCACATTGAGGGATATTGAGCGGGGGGCCAACGGCCCCCCCGTTGGGCTCACCCTGTCAGGGGGGGGGGACGGGGGGCGTAAATGTGCTGAGGCTGTGCCGGAGTGTCCATGAGCATTTCAGATTTTTTTTGTTAACGCCGCATGCGGGGGCCGACGGGGGGGTAAATGTGCTGAGGCTGTCGGAGTGTCCGTGAGCACTTCAGGTTTTTTCGCCTGTCTGCGTCTGCCTGTGCGTTGCACCTGTTTGCAACAGGCATGCCTGTCTGCGGAACGCACAGGCATGTACCACCGATTCTTACGGTGGCGATTTGCCCCGGAAAGAGATTTCTTTTAATCCCCCCCCATCAAGGGAGGCAAGCGGTGGCAATGGGGCTGTGTCAGAATACAGGGGCTGGGGCAGAATGATGGATTTGGATTGCAGGCAAGGCGGCGGAAAGTTCTGAAAGCGGAGTGTACATGTTGTACATGAGCATTTCAGGTTTTTTCGCCAATGCCGCATGCGGGCCAAAGGCGCATTCTGACACAGCCCCACGGGGGGGATTGCCTTATTGCATTCTGACACAGCCCCGTGTTTGGTCTCTGCCGCTAGCCTTCGGGGCACTATATACTACTTAAATAGGATTCTTTATCAAATTTCTTAAATTCCACTTGGCATACTGTGAAATATGGATAATAATTTACCAATAAAGGATTCAAGGGGTAATTATCCATGTTCCAGAAACAGCTGATGATGCGAAAAGTCGTTTACTCCCTCATACCGATATTCATCTTTTCCATGCTTCTGTATGGATGGAGGAGTTTGACGGTTACAGGGGTGGTGTTCGTATTCGGCATTTTTACCGAATATCTGTTCATGAAGCACAGAGGCAAGAAGGTGAGCGAGGCCGTTTTGGTAACCTGCTCACTCTACGCCCTGTCCCTGCCGCCGGCGGTTCCATTATGGATTGCCGCCATCGGTATCGTCTTTGGTGTTCTGTTCGCCAAGTGCCTTTTCGGTGGATTCGGACGAAACATATTTAACCCTGCCATCGCCGGGCGGCTGTTCGTCTATGTTGCGTTTCCGGATGGGATGCAGCGGAGCTTTATCCAGCCTTGGATGCCGGGCACGGCATGGAATTTCGGTCTTGGATCATCGATTGATTCGGCAACTGCGGCTACCCCGCTGATGAATTTGAAAGATGGTGTGCTGCCGGATTTGAACAACCTCATCCTGGGGCTTCGGATGGGCTCCTTGGGGGAAAGTGCCGTTATCCTTATTGTTATCGCGGCCATCTATCTCATCGCTACGAAAACAGCCAACTGGAGAATTATGCTATCCACTTTTGTCAGCTTTGCGGCGGTTACAATTCTCATTTGGGCGGCTCGCATAATACCTGCAGGAAGCATGATGCCGTTTCCGCCGTTGGAAGCCATGCTTTCCGGCAGTTTCCTCTTCATCACCGTTTTTATGGCGACCGATCCTGTCACGGCACCGAAGAATACTGTGTCGCAGTGGGTTTATGGTCTTCTAATCGGTGGAGTTTCGGCGGCAATCAGAATCTTCTCTCTCTTTCCTGAAGGGGTGAGTTTTGGCATTCTCATCGGCAATACCTTCGCAGGCTTATTCGATGAGTGGTTTTCCACGGCAAAAAAGAAGAAATCACCGGTAAAAGGAGCGGCCTCATGAATAAAGATTCCTTTGTATATGTAGTCTTCTTCACCTTTATCGTGGCTTTTGTGTTTGTTTTCATCATCGCCTTAGCCGATAATGCCACCGCCACGAGGGTAGCTCAAAATCAGGCATTGGTAACGGCCAATGCCTTCCTTAATGTGGTCAATCGGACGGAAGAAAGTAGTGAGAAGACACTGGAAACCTTCTCTACTCTCTTTGGCCCCGTGGAAGACGATTCCGTGGTTCGAGCCACGATAGACGGAAAGGACCTCCTTGTGAAGCAATTCGCTGGGCAGGGCCTCTGGGGAACCGTGACCGGTGTCGTCGCCGTCGATGCTTCCGTTGAACGCATTCTTGGCCTGGACATCATCAGTCACTCTGAAACCCCCGGCCTCGGAGGGCGTATTGAGGAAGAATGGTTCAAAGCCCAGTTCCGTAATGAGAAGATAAATTTCGATGGGATACGGGTTCGCAAGGGTGAGGGAGGAGCCGACTCGGATACCGAAAACTCATCTGTAGACGGCGTAACCGGTGCCTCGCTTACCAGTGCCGCCATGGAGGTGATTATCAATAATGAAATCGAGAAACTGCGGGAGGTAAGCCAATGAGCGGTGAAACGGCATCGTCCATACTCAAGAAGAATCTGTGGACAGATAACCCCATCTTCGTTCAGATCCTGGGAATCTGCTCTACCCTGGCGGTCACCAATAACCTTGCGAACACACTCATCATGACGGCCGCCGTCATCTTCGTGACCGGGCTGTCCAACATAACGGTGTCGGTTATCAAGGCATTGATACCACGCATGGTGCGCATGATCGTGCAAACAATCATCATCGCATTCTATGTTATCATCGTCGATATAGTTCTTAGGGCCTATATGCCGGAGATTTCCAAGGCATTGGGGCCCTATGTCGGTCTCATCATCACTAACTGCATAATCATGGGACGGGCCGAAGCATTTGCCCAGGCCAATCCGCCGATTGCGTCACTGTGGGATGGCTTAACCAGTGGTGCCGGGTACATGGGCGTTCTCGTCATCATCGCCATAGTGAGGGAGTTGCTGGGTGCCGGATCGTTACTTGGATTTCAAATCCTGGGCGAGGGTTTCACAACATGGACCATCATGGTTATGCCCCCGAGTGCGTTCTTTCTTTTAGGCAGTCTGATCTGGGCCGCAAAGAGTATTATGATTAAGAAGGAGGCCGCATAATGGCACCGCAAATCAGCCCGCTGGTAATCCTATTCGCATCGGTCTTCACCAGCAATATCCTTTTGACGAATTTCCTGGGTATGTGTTCCTTTATTTCAATCAGCAAGGACATGAAGTCATCCAATGGCCTGGGGCTAGCGGTAACGGTGGTTCTTACCATAACCGCTGCGTTTAACTGGGTGGTGATGCGTTACATCCTCGTTCCCCTGGATCTTATGGTGTATCGCTACATAATCTTCATTGTCGTCATCGCGGCTACGGTGCAGATGTTGGAGATGATTATCGACAGGGTGAGTCCGGCCCTCTACATGAGTCTGGGCATCTTCCTTCCCCTCATCACCGTCAACTGCGCCATTCTGGGTGTGGCTTTGTTTATGCAGATACGAAACTACGACTTCATTCAAACCGTCACATTCGGCCTCGGATCCGGTTTGGGTTGGTGGCTGGCCATACTCGCCTTGGCCGCCATACAGAAAAAACTGGCTCGTGCACCTGTTCCAGCAGGATTGAAGGGTCCAGGTATTACACTCATCACAATTGGATTCATGGCACTGGCCTTCGTAGGTTTCAGCGGCATGCTCAATGTGCAGTAGGGAGGTTTTATGAGTTATTTGATCGCACCATTAACCATCAGCGCAATCGCCGGGGTGATGGCCGCTCTCATCGCCGTAGTAGATTTGGTGGCCAACAACTACGGGGAGGTGACGATTGACATAAATAACGGCAAGAAGGACATGAAGGTGAAGGGTGGTTCACCACTCTTGGTCACACTTTCTTCCGAGGGGCTGTATCTTCCTTCGGCATGTGGAGGACGAGGAAGTTGCGGTGCATGTAAGTGCAAGGTGACTACCGATCTTGGCCCTCATTTGCCCACAGAGACACCTTATCTGACGAAGGAGGAAATGGCGGAGAGCCTCAGACTGGCTTGTCAAATCAAGGTGAAGGGCGATTTGAGCATAGAGATACCAGAAGACTTGTTCAATGTTAAGCAATTCCATGCCACGGTACTGTCCGTCAAGGATGTCACCTACGATATAAAAGAGGTTCTCTTCGACTTGAATGGAGAAACGGTGGAATTTGAGGCTGGTAGATATGTGCAACTCGTAATTCCTCCCTATGACAAGATCAAAGAGCCAACACAGCGGGCCTATTCAATGTCTTCACGGCCTTCAGATAAAACCCATATTGAGGTTCTTGTACGCCTCGTGCCTGGGGGCATAGCCACAACCTATGTGCATGAGCATCTCAAAGTAGGGGAGAAGATGGACCTCGTTGGGCCTTTTGGAGAATTCGAGCGAACAAAAGAGAATTCTGTGATGCTTTGCATTGCTGGTGGTTCGGGTATGGCCCCGTTCAAGTCCATGCTCTATGATATGCTTGAAAGCGGAGAGCGAGACAGGGAAGTGTGGTACTTCTTTGGTGCCCGATCAACAAGGGATATGTTCTATCTCGATGAGATGCGGGACTTAGAGACCAAGCTTCCCAATTTCCACTTTGTTCCTGCCCTTTCGGAACCACAGGAAGGGGATGGCTGGGACGGCCCCACCGGATTAATCACCGAGGTTCTCGACTCCTATCTCAAGGAGCAGATTGATGCCACTGGCAAGAAACTTGAAGGGTATCTCTGTGGTAGTCCTGGAATGATTGATGCCTGCAACCGTGTGATGAATGAGAATGGAATTATCCAGGACAACGTCTACTATGATAAATTCGCATAAAGGGGGCAAGTATGAAAATGACACCTAAGCTCACGGCGGCACAAGCCAATATGGCACCCGGCGTTATCACGGCAGAAGGCTTTCTAGGCAATGACAAGCGCAACCTGTCTACCATCATCGATGAGGATTTGCAGGTTATGCGCAAGTTGGAGCTAGATAAATCTGAGCTTGTCGAGATATTGCGCTATCTGATGGAACATGGACGGAAGGGGCTCGGTGAGCCCGTAACCATCGATGAGGAATGGCTGGTGAAGACCGATGAGGCTCGCGGGCATCTGGCCTGCCCCTGGGAGGATGGCATTTGCCGGAAGATAAATGTCACGGTTGAGCGTAAGGATACAGGAGAAAAATTCTTCTATACCGATCTATCGATTCACCTATTAGAGGCCCATGATTTTCTCGAAGGACGGGGCTCTCGCTTTCGTCTGAATCTCGAATCAATCAAACATGTATTGAAACTATGATGGTTTGCATATAGACATCAATTCTTTCACGGTGTATGAGTAGTGGCTATGAAACGCAGATTACTCCTCATCGGCATTATGTCAGTTCTATCGACATTTCTCTTCGGGCAATCGGAAGCAACCTCAAACGGGGAATTCGCCCATCGGCTTATATCTCCTTTTTACCTTGGTGGTGGTATGCATGTCACAAAGACAGAATCGCCACAGGGCACGTATCTCAATCCTGCCATGGCGGCCGGGTTTCAACGGAAAATTCTCGACATAAACTATATAAATCTCCAGAATTTAACAGGATCACAGCAGATGGGTCATGCGGCGAATTTGGCCTTTTCTATTCCTACCCGACGAGGCGTTATAACCAGTAGCATCGGGTTACTCCATACATCCGAATTCAGGAATCCCGAAATAGAGGGAAATTCCGCAATGGATTTGGGAGTCTCTGGGCATCTCAATGTCGCATTTTCAAAGGAAATCTATTCCGATATGTGGTTTGGCATTGCCCTGGTGGGTGAACTTGGCAAATTAGATGAAACCCTTCAGGGCGGTGGTGCCTTGAGTATTGGTTTTCTTCATTTTCCAGAGAAAGTAGGGGGGTTGAAAAATTTCTCATGGGGGGGGAGTGTCAGTGGGTTGGGATACCGTTTTGGGAGTTTCACCAGGGGATACCTGGATTCCATCCCGGGTAATATTACGCCGGCCGTTGGAATGGCATTCGATGCGATCCATGGTAAGAAGGTGAAATTGACCTTGAGGTCGGATTTGCGCCTGCCCTCGGTGACAGACCTTTGGTTTGGAGTGGCTGGTGATCTCCATCTTGGTCCATCAGCACGGCTTTCCATCTCCTCGTCGCTGGCATTGAGAGACCTGTTTACCGGGTCATTCCAAACGGTTATTCCATCCGTTTCTATTGGATTCAATTTCGCCATCGGTGGTGAGAAAAAGGAACGAAGTATCCACACCACTGAACTCGATATTCAAACGGTCGGGGCACCTTTGTATGATGGTATATGGGGATTTGGAGCTGGCATAATGTTGCCTTTCGGGATCAAAGATACAAATCCACCGGTAATCAAGACAGAATTTGGAGAACTCCAGTATATCTCGCCGAACTATGATGGGATTCAGGATGAACTAAACACGCCGTACAGCGTCGAAGATGAACGCTACATCAAATCCTTTGAGTGGCGTATCGTCAATTCGCTAGGGAAGCCAGTAAGAACCTATGTCAACAAGGATGAACGGCCTGAAAACGAAACCGTGGGCAATCTATGGGCGAGGTTGATTTCACCCAAGGAGGGCACAGCCCTTCCAGAGTCAATCCGATGGGATGGAGTAAGCGACGCCGGATCCATCGCACCCGATGGTAAATACGATGTATACCTTCAATTCAGCGATGATAACGACAACACCTCATCCGCCGGACCCTTTCCCGTCGTGATCGACACGGTTCCGCCCGCTATCGACATGAGAGAACTCGAAGGACTCGATCTCATCTTTTCACCGGATGGAGATGGGAACAAGGATGAGTTTGAGATATTTCAAGAGGGCAGCAGGGAGCATCTATGGGAGGCCGAATTTCGGGATGCCGCCGGAACGGCTGTAAAAAAATGGACATGGAACGAAGATGCCCTTCAATCTATTACATGGAATGGGCAGGATGAATCAGGAGCATTTATCGGCGATGGGGTCTACCATTATTTCGTACAGTCAACCGACAGGGCAGGGAATTCCAATCAGGGAGCTATTGAAGGAATCATCATCGATACAAATAGACCTCGAATTGGTCTGACTATCGACAAGGCCGTATTCTCCCCCGGAACATCCAGTGAACTATCGACACTCGTTCTTGAGGCGGATATTCCCCAAACCACCGGCATCGTGAATTGGGTGATGGAAGTCGTGGATAAAAATGAAGATGTAGGCCGTGTTTGGAATAGGGCCGAGACGGCCCTTGTCCCCGGAACCTTGATATTTGACGGCAAAGGAAATGATGGACGGATGCTTCCTGAGGGGGAATACTTTGCCCGGCTTAAAATAGAGTACGGCAATGGCTTTCAATCTGATAGCACTTCACCAAAATTTTTGATAGATACCACCCCGCCCAGCGCAAAGGTAAGGGCCAACTGGTCCTTGTTCTCTCCGAGTGGAGGAAGCCGCCGCAGTCAAGTTACGTTTATCCAGGAATCTTCGATGGAACAGGATTGGAAAGGTGCCATCATCGACAGCGATGGCAAACTTGTCCGGGAATGGTCTTGGATAGAACAGGCCGAACGCGAACTGATATGGGATGGCCGCAGTGATGTTGGCCGCCTTGTGCCGGATGGAGAATACCGCTACTACCTTTATTCGACCGACCGTGCTGGAAATTCCGGTCAATCCAAATACGTCTCGGTGACCGTGGATACCAGTACCGTTGAGGCCTCGCTCACGGCCTCTCTCGATGTGTTCGGGCCCACAGGAAACGGCAGAAAAGACACGGTATCTTTCTATATGAGTGCCCAAAAGGATTCTCCCTTAGCAGATTGGAGCCTAGGCATCAGAAATGCCAATGGTGCCGAAATCATGAGATGGAACGGCCAGGGGAGTCTCCCTGATCGGCAGGAATGGAACGGCAAGGAGGGCGGTGGCGGTAGAGTAAGCGATGGACAGTATACCGCAGAACTCACCGTCAACTACGTTAAGGGCGATTCAGCCACGGCCCGTACTGGGCCCATCCTTGTCGATACACAACCGCCCATGATTGAGATAAATGTTACTGATAGGCTGTTCAGCCCGGATGGAGATGGACAGAAAGATTCGTTGACCATCAGACAGCGTTCTTCCCAAGAAGATCGCTTCAACGCAAGCCTCTATGACACAAACGGCCAGGAAGTCTTTAGCTGGGTATGGGCCGAAGCGTTGAAACCAATAGAATGGGATGGTACCGACGAGTCAGGAAACGCCCTCCCAGACGGAGTCTATCGCTACGAGGTGTCAGGAAGGGACAACGCCGGCAATGAAACACGGCAAGAAGTGACAGACATAAGAATAGACACCGCACCAACAGCGGTATACCTCACCGCTAAGGAAGGATATATAAAGGCCGGTGAGACCGATTCAGAGAAAATGCAATCCTTCACCGCAGTGATTCCCAATGATGAAGGTATTTCCTCATGGCAATTTGCCGTAGAAGACGAAGAGGGCAAGAGCGTTATTTCCAAATCTGGCAAGCATCCTGTGCCGGCCAGTTTCAAATGGAACGGTGTCGATAGCGGTGGTAAACCAATAGAGGGCGTGTTCAAAGGCGTGTTGAATGTCGTTTACGAGAAGGGTGCCCGGCCACGAGGTGAAACCCGTCCCTTCATTTCCGATGGTAGCCCTCCTGTTGTAAAAATCGAAATTCAGCCACAGCCATTCAGTCCAGATGACGACAATGTGGACGATGAGGCAGTTATCGGAATTACAGTGGAAGATAGTTCGCGCATTAGCGAGTGGAAACTTGATGTATTCGACAAGCGGAAGACCCCGTTTATTACCTTCTTTGGCCGAGGGCGTCCCTCAGAGCGAATTATATGGGATGGCCGTAGCGGGAGAGGCGAACTGGTTGAATCAGCCGAGGACTATTCCTATACATTCACGGCATCCGACATCCTAGGGCACAGTGCCACAGTGAAGGGTGATATCGCCGTGGATGTATTAGTTATTCGAGAGGGCAATCGCCTGAAGATCCGTATCAGCAACCTGACCTTTCAGCCGAGTTCGAGCAATTTCACCCTCACCGGAGATGAGGGGGAGAAAAATATGCAGGTACTCGATAGGCTGGCGGAAATCATGAAGAAATATGGAAGCTACAAGATAATCGTCGAAGGACACGCAACCAGTCTGAAATGGGCCAACCCTGCAGCCGCAAAGAAGGAACAGGAAACATTGTTGATCCCTCTTTCACGTGATCGGGCCGAGGCGGTCGTCAAGGAACTCGCCAAGCGGGGTATTTCCACAAAACGTCTCACTGCCGATGGTGTCGGTGGTGACAAACCCCTCGTCCCTCACAGCAATGAGGAGGAGCGTTGGCGAAACAGAAGGGTAGAATTCTACCTGGAGAAATAAAACATTGAGATTTTTTGCTCCCTGCCCTCCAGGTGCCGAAGACATCCTCTATCAAGAACTCATTCAACTAGGTGCTACTGGGCTTGCCCGTGGTATACGTGGGGTGGGTTTCGAGGGTGACCTTCAGACGGCCTACCAAGCCTCATTGAGATTGCGAACGGCTTCCCGAATTCTTCTTGAACTAGCCAGGGCCGATGCCGTTGATGAAAACGATATATATCGAATTGCAATGCAAATACCCTGGGAGAAAAAGTTTTCACCTACGGTCGGCTTCGCCTGCCGTGCGACGGGAATGGTCAAAAACCCTCGTTTCGCCACACTGAGGCTCAAAGATGCTATAGCCGACCGCTTCATGAAGACGCTTTCAATAAGACCCACGGTGGACAAGGTCAGTCCAGATATCCGTATAGAGGCCCATTGGAAGGGGCGGGGGGCCGCCATCTTCCTTAACTGGAGTGGGCCGCCACTTCATGAGCGAGGCTATAGGCTGGAACACACAGAGGCAGCCATAAGGGAAACGACTGCCGCCGCAATACTGGCTCTGGCTGGTTGGCAAAAAGATGCTACTTATACAGAAGCCTTTGTCGATCCTGTTTGCGGTAGCGGAACCCTGCTAGCCGAAGCGGCTATGATGGCGGTTGGTGCCCCTCCCGGTGTGCATAGGAAGAAGTGGGGATTCTCCGCCTGGGCTGATCACGATGAGAATCTGTGGCGCGATATATTGAATCAGGCACGGATTGATTATGGCGAGAGCCTGGCAAATATGCCGGTAATGATGGGCTATGATATCGATCCTGAGGCTATCAAATCTTCACGAAACAACCTTCGCCGTGCCGGTCTTGGTTCCGTCGTCAGGGTAGCCATGCACGACATCCGCCAGGGGAGGCCGGACAATTGGCCCACGACCGGAAGTGGATTACTCTGTGCCGACCCGCCATACGGACATCGTCAGTCTGAATTACCCGTGCCAGTTTATTCAGCCATAGGTACAGTCTTTAGAACCCTGGATCCCGGCTGGCGGCTCGCACTCCTGGCCCCTGATCGAAATGCCGCCGCTTCCAGTTATCTCAAGGCCGATAAGTTCATCCCGGTGGTCAGTGGGGGCCTAAACCTCGTGATGGGCCTCTATTCAAGGCAGGCGAAGAAAGAAAGCAACATCGTAGATGTTGAGGCGGAGCGGCCACAGGTTTCATCGAATGCTTCTGAAATAACAGAAAAAAAAGAAGTCATATTGGATACCAAGGCACCCGCTCTCCGCAAGGCATTGCAGCGCAACCTGAGCGCATTGGAGAAATGGGCCAAGAAATGCGGTATTAGTTCCTACCGCATCTGGGATTCAAATATGCCTGAATTCAATGCCGCCGTGGACTGGTACGAAGGAAAATGGCTTCATGTACAGGAATTTGAGGCTCCGGCTAAGGTGTCGCCCGATGTGAGCCAACGTCGCCTATCCACCCTCGTCTTCGTACTCAAAGAGCTTCTCGCCTGTACAAATGAGAATGTCTTTCTTAAAACACGAAAACGGGGTATTCGCCCCTATACTGGACGAAACGGCCATGGCGAGCGAATGATAATGAAAGAAAATGAAGCCAAATTTTTCGTCAACTTCACTCATTATCTTGATACCGGCATATTCCTTGATCACAGGCCAACGAGGGCCCTCATCAGGCAGTGGGTAGGAAATGGTAGTTTCCTAAACCTCTTTTCTTATACCGGATCGGCCACTGTAATGGCGGCTCTTGGCGGCGCAAGTTCGACAGTCAGTGTAGATGCCTCCAACACCTATCTCAATTGGTGCCGTGATAATTTTCGATTAAACCGAGTATCAGGAATGCAACACAAACTGATTCGCTCCGACGCAATCGAATGGCTACGGAATTCGAAAGACAAATTTAGTCTTATCTTTGCCGACCCGCCCACCTATTCAAATGGGGCAGGCAGAGGGGATTGGTCTGTTCAGGAGCATCATCAATTATTAATTGACCTGGCGATGGAGCACCTGAAACCCTCTGGAATGCTTATCTTCTCAGTGAATTACCGGCGTTTCGTATTAGAGCCCTCCTTAAGAAAGAAGTATGTTGTCAAGGACCTAACCCAGGAAACCCTTCATCCTGACTTTGCAATACTCTCGCATACGCATCGTTGCTGGAGTTTTAGCCGCTTATAACGAATCCTGTATACAGTTGCCCAGAAGTTTAGCGGCAGGGCCCAAACACGTGCCGACAATAGATGAGTCCACTAAAAAAAAAGGCATCTCCAAAGCTACAATAGTGCTCCCTTTGGTCAATACAGCATTATGCCGCTTTTAAGTTAGATTCCCCGGAATAAGTTTCATCCGGAGAATTCCCATTAAGGCTCTGATGAGGCCTTATCGAATTATAGAATCTGAAATACTTTGATAGTCCTCTCTGGAGCTTTTTTAGTGTATCGTAGCGATACAAATAGAGATCTTCATACTTCAAAGTCTTCCAGAATCTCTCGATATAAATATTGTCTAAGGCACGGCCTTTTCCATCCATGCTGATTCGAACCATTTCTCCTTCCAAGAGGGAAGTGAACTCGTTACTGGTGAATTGACTTCCCTGATCCGTATTGAAAATCTCAGGCAAACCATATCTCATCATTGCCTGCATTAGAGCTTCCATGACAAACGATGTATCCATTGTGTTACTGACATTCCAGGATAGTATCTTCCTGCTATAAAGATCAATTATGGCTACCCCATGGCGAAACACAGTGCTGACGGAAGCATAAGCGCAAGTCCTATCTGGAAAAAAGGAACGGCTGATGAGGCCCCTGATTCTGGAGGAGTGAGTTACGGCATTGACCCTGCTCTTCTCACCGGTTTGACATTGAATGCTGACGGTACCATCAGCGGCACCGTCAGCACCATGCTCAGTTTAGATAAGGTAACAGAGTAGCAGATAACGGCTACCGGAAATAACATTGACTACGAAGGCTCTAATACGGGGATATTCCTGGACAAATTCTTGTTGGGAGAATACAGCCAAGTCGCCCCTGCCACTGGTACAGCCATCAGTAACCTTCCTGAGCTGAAAGCCATGGTCACGGCCGTGTCCTCGGACCCGAGCGGGGAATACTATCTGACTGCTCATATTGATTTGACAGGTGAGACATGGACACCCATTGCCTCCAGTGCCACCCCCTTCACGGGTAAATTGCATGGCAATGGCTATGCCATCTATAACCTCACCATAGATGCCGAGACCGCTACCCCTCAGGGTTTGTTTGCCTCGGTGAGTGGTGCAACCATAGATAACTTGAGCATTGGGGTAGCAAACATCAAGGGAGAAGCGGCAGTTGGGGCATTAGCCGGTTTTGCGACAAATAATGCTACCTTGAGCAATATAGCAGTTGCTCCCATGGCTGCTGATGCGAAAATTGAGGCTCTTTCCAAGGCTCTACTTATAGATGGTCTGGGTGGTTCCCATGTAGGTGGCTTATTGGGCGTACAGGCTAGTAGTGGTAGCCTCACAGGATATAGCCAGGTGACTGTAAAAGGTGTCAGTATTGTTGACGGGCTCGTGGGATTCTTCACTACTACAGGTTCCATCAGCGGCTATGCCACGGGAGATGTCAGTGGACAGGTTAATATTGACGGGCTCGTGGGATCCCGCTCTGGCACCGTCACCGGCTATGCTACGGGAGATGTCAATTTCAATAGTAGAAATCCTAATGTTGGCATTGGCGGGCTCGTGGGAGCCACCAATGGCGGCACCATCACCGGCTACTGGGACAAGCAAAGCACAAGCCAAGATGCCAGTATCGGGGGAGCTACTGCTGTTGGCATTGGTAAAACCCAAAACATTGTTTTTACTGCTGGTACTGGTTACACCGACAGTGGAAACAGTGACTCCGCGATCTTTGATAACACTGATTTGGTTGCTATTTTTGACACGGAGAATGGGGCAGATAAAACATGGCCCAAACTGAAATCTGATAGCTTTGACTTCCCCCAGCCAACGGTAACGGTAAGTGCTAGCGACGACAACATTATTGAGGTAACCTACTAGGAGTCAGTCAATCTAATAATTGTGGGTTATGGCTGTGAGCCGCCTACTGTATTAGTGGGTGGAGGCACCGAAGACGGCCTACAATACTGCAAAGCAGTGTTGTAGGCTTTTTTTATCTTGCCTTGGGCGTTGTATGGAAAAAAAGGCATAGATGGCCGATAATACGTACAGATATGAAGAATTCTTATTTTAGGAGAGCGAATGAGCCTTGTTGTATCGCTTCGCGTGCCAGATGGCATTGTTGTCGCCGCTGACAGTCTATCTACTGCGCAAAACCTAGTTCAGATTGAGCTTGAGCCAATTCACAAAAACCCTGACGCTATACCTGGTTCGACACTCAATATGCCACCGATATCGATACCTTTCTCTGCTTCCTCCTTTACTCAAAAACTCATTCCCCTAAGTGATGGGGTAGCCATTAGCTCTTACGGCCAAGGTATCATAAACAACAAGAGCACGTATTACCATTTGAGGCAATTTGAAAAAACCTTAGAAGCAGAACTGCAGGTATCCACAATTGTTGATCAGTTAGTAAGTTTCTTTGAGAATGAACTATCTAAGCAGTTTCCAAAATATCCAGAAGAGGCATCGGATGATTGGAAACCAATCGCTTTTCATGTTAACGGTTATGAAGGAGACGATGGAGACGACCTTACAGCTGTTACATATGAAGTTTTCGTTGGTAAGAAAAGCGAAATTCGCCGTTGGGATGCAATCGGTTGCACAATTGGCGGTGAAATGGCTATAGTTCGAAACATGTGGTCGCTTGGTGAAGGCGATCCTCAATATCAGTTTCAGTATGGTTTGATGTCTTTACAGGATGCAGTTGACCTATGTGAGTTTTTCATTGATACTACTGCAATATTCCAACGATTTACTAATCGCATTCCAACGGTTGGTGGCGATGTGGATGTCGCATTAATAACACCTTTTCATGGTTTTCAGTGGTTGAGAAGGAAATCTCTTATGGAGGTACTTGATCATGGTTGCAAAGAGCGTGAATAACGTAACGGAATCATCAATGAATCTGGTCAAATTCAAAGTAATTATTTCACAGCAACCTGATCCTAACCCATATTCTTATTCTGTTGTCAACCAAATGAATTCCAATGACTCGTCAAAAACCGATCTTTCGCTGAGTATAATAGAAAGATACCAAGAAGCATGGGACCGGCTTTCTGATTGACGTACCTTACGGTCGACGACATATTGTCGATAAATTACCTAGTTAACGCCCGGACAGGTCGTAGGCACGGTAACGCTGTTAACGTAATTAATAGTAACTCTCTACACTATGTCGTTTCTGCCGTATCTGGGAAAGTCTTTGGGCGGGATCTCTATAAGACTATTTATGACAAAGCCGCCGCATACGCCTTTAACATTATGGCTCTTCGAACTATCCTATGGATACAAGCCGAGTTTTCCGCAGTAAAAGAGCATGGCCGTTCGGTAATTCGCAAAATTTCTAAAGCCTCTAGCTGGTGCTTTTATATGTTGAATTACGCTGTTGATTCTTTCGGCGAATGCGTTAGTTATCCTGTGTTTGGCATAGGTTAGGCTGATATTGATTTACAATGCCTCAATTTCGTCTAAAGACAGGCCTGTATTCTTACTGATTATTTCAAGTGCGATGCCTGATTGTTTGAATTTTCTGGCGATTTCCCTGCTCCCCTCTAGTTTGCCTTCTTGTCTGCCTTCTTGTCTGCCTTCTAGTTTGCCTTCTAGTTTGCCTTCTAGTTTGCCCTTTCTGACACCTTCGCTGATCCCCTCTTGTCTGCCTTCTTGTCTGCCTTCTTCAAACAACTTAGCCTTGTATTCTTCTACTGATGCCGCAAACACATGATCCCCCTCCTCCTCTTGGCTGAATACCCTGTCGACTGTCTGCAGGATTTTATCGTCTCCCAAAGGCTTAAGACAGTCATTGAGCCATCGCCTGAACTCCTTGAAGACTTCATTGTCTTCATTTTTAACAATTTCAAACAACGCGTCAATAGTGGCGGTTATATCCTCCACCCTGCTGTTTTCAAAATAGAACACTGCTGAAACGGCGTTTTTCATATTGTATAACGTTTCTGCAGGTATTTCATTGACCAGGATGGGAAAATACTCGAAATGCGGGATGTATTTGGAGGGGATTGATTGCTCCACCATGGCCTGAAAACTTGCCGGGGCTGTCCACCTTGCGCTACCGGTGTAGAGGAGGATGGGCAACACGGGGGGCAATCTGCGTTTTTGTTGGGATCCCCGGTCCAGATTTTCATAAAATTCGGCTATGTAGCGTAGGAAACGGAGCGGCATAGTTTTGTCTACAGTGGACTGAAATTCAGTCATTAGGAAAATGAACACGGGGTTGTCTTTGTAATTCACGCTGTAAATCAGGTCGGATTCCTTTTCCTTGAACCGTTTTGTCACCATCTTCCTGTCCAGCCGCTTGAGGGTGGAGAAATCAAGGTTTGCAATGAAGTCTTCATGGACGAAGGATTCCAATAGCTTTTGGATGAAATAGTGGTGGGTGAAGAGCCGCTTATAGCGTTTATCGTGCTCCGAGGCGGGCATGGGGGAATTGTATTATGAATGGGCGAGATTTGCAACGAAGTCACAGGTGAATCGACCGTTCAGGGCATTTCCATCTTATTCCACAAGGTGTCTCGAAGAGCCAAAAATCATATTCAGATTTCATATCATCACCCTTCATAGAACTTTCTTTCATTCTTTGTCGCATTGCGGGCAGAGATGACGGCCTTTCCGCTTTCTTGCTGTTCGCATTTTTCTATTCGTATATGCAGAAAGCCTAACGGTTGAATTGAGCTATGGCTGAACGCCATTAGCTCGAATGATTGGCTAACTATTTCATTTCTTCTGGTCTCTTAACTCCTTACGCATTGCCTCCACAAGTTTGTCATATGCCTCTGTCCGTTTGGGGTCAGTTGTTTTAAGGTTATTTATTGTATCGACAGTTTCTTGTGTTCCGTATGACAGAACTCTCTCTTCACACAATTTGAAGAATTGTTTGCTTTTTTCTTCATCAGGCCACAAGGCAAGAGCCTCATAGGCTGACAGGAAGTTTTTATATGCAGTTTTCATATCATTAAATCGATCATCTTCTTTTTTGAATCGATTATCTTCTTTTTTTCTTCTCCTAGCTAACCAATGATTTACGACTGCTATTATTATTGCTGTTATTATAGTTCCGCCACCAAACGCTCCCCAAAAGACTTTGTTCAGGATTACATCCATTTTTATACTCCTATTTTTGTAGCCAGCGACATGTTAGGGCATTGGCTGGCCATGGCTCCAAAGCTCATATTCACTTAGGTCAATATTTTCATTCCAAGTGATAGCATAACCACCATTCTCAATATTAAATGCTTTGAAGAATACGGGGTTCTTCAAAGGCTCGAACATACTTTTTGATAAGAGAGGCTGAATATCGTATTTTCTTTTATCATTATTATCAAAGATGACCATCAATGTATGATCGTCGAGAGGTGATGCGCTTTTGATTCTTGGGACTTTCATGATTAATCCAACGGTGGAAGCTTGTGGAATTCTTGTTTATTCCACATTTCTTTCAATTCACCTTTGTTTAGTTGCGCCCATTCAATGACAAGTTTCTTTGCCCTTTTGGGTAAATCTCCTTCTATCATTTCAAGTGTTTCGATGTTGAATCTCACCTTTTTGGTGATTGCCATAACGACCAAACTCACTTGACACCAGACGCAAAGCGGATGGCAATCAGATGGAATACCTTGTTAGGCCGCACCCAATCTTCAAGTACTTAGTCTTCTTCACCATCAAGAATTGCCGTATCCCCTCTACAAATCTCAATCATGCTAAAAACCTACGTCATTCTAAAATCCAAGTATGCCACATCCGGCATATTTTACGCAACACCGCCTTCGGGGCAAGGACGGTCTTTCCGTTCTCTTACTGCTCAAGTTTTCCTGTGCAAGCCAGGTTTTACCGCATCCAGTAGCTTCTTCGCATCGCCTTCTTTGCGAACAAGAGACAATTCTGGTGTCTCATTTTTGGTATCATAGGTGAAGAATGTTTTGAGAACGGATAAAATGAGAGGAAATAACGCCATTTTAAGGTGAAATAAGAAATATCGTCGATTGTTATTAATGAGATTTCATTTTCATATTCAAGGGTAGCAAGGCGGTGGCAACCCACCCCCTGCATTCTAACACAGCCCCCTGAGGGGGGGGCTGGGGGGGGATTTCCCTTGATCACTCACTTCGGTAAAGATAGCGGCAAAAACTAAATTGGGGTTTTTTAGAGGCTCCCTACGGGTAGATTAATTGGAGAGAGAAGACAATAGCTTCTCTGCTTGTTGTAAAACATTTTCGGCGGTGAATCCTAGTTTTTTATCCAGCACCCCGGCAGGGGCCGAGTAGCCGAAACTTTCGAGGCCGAAGATGGCGTCTATAGGCTGGGCCAGTAGGCTGGCCAATGTAACCGACAAGCCTGCCGTAAAACCAAGTCTGGGTATTCCATCGGGGAGTATGGATTTCTGATAGCTTTCATCCTGGGAGCGGAACAGGCCCTCCGAGGGCACTGAAACTATCCGCACCTTATGCCCTTTCTTTCTTAGAAGCACTGCACCGCCTACCATGGTGCTCACTTCCGAACCAGAGGCGACGAAAATGATGTCGGGCGTACCTTCACAATTCTCTACGATGTAGGCACCCCGTGCGGACTGCAGGGCTTCCTGGTAGCGATTCTGCGAGGCCGCTGGAAGGTCGGCTATGTTTTGACGGCTCAGTATGAGTGCCGTGGGCGTGTCCCTGTTCTCAATGGCCAGTTTCCAGGCAACGGTTGTTTCAGCCGCATCGGCTGGACGGAGAGCGAGCAGGCTGGGCCTTCCTGAATGATTCTTGAGTTTTTCCATTAGGCGTATCTGGGCCTCATGCTCCACAGGCTGATGGGTCGGGCCATCTTCGCCTACACGAAAAGCATCGTGGGTCCAGACATAGATGACGGGGAGTTCCATAAGGGCAGCGGTGCGGATGGCGGGCTTCATATAGTCTGAAAACACGAAGAATGTACCACCAGCAGCCCTGACACCGCCATGCAGGGTGATTCCGTTCAGTATGGCGGCCATGCTGAGTTCGGAGACTCCGGCCTGGAGGAAGGCACCGGAGAAATCACCGGATTTCAAAGACCCTTTTTCTTTTAGGAAGCCATCTGTTTTATCCGAGTTAGAGAGGTCGGCGGAGGAAACTATCATGTTGTCCAATTTGCCAGCCAACCAGGTAAGAACCGCCGAAGAGGCCGCCCTGGTGGAGATTCCGGGCTTCTGAGCAATTTCGGCGAAGTTGAGTTGGGGAAGGTGCCCGGAAACATGGTCAGCAAGTTTGGCTGCAACCGCGGGATTGGCCTTTTCCCATACGGCTTTCGTTCGCTTCCTTTTAGCGGCTCTGTCTTTCTTACTTTGGATGACCTCTTCCATGGCCTCGGCGACACCGGTTAGGGGCTCAAACGGCATATCTGGGTTGCCCCCTAGATGAGCGATTGTGCGTCTGATATCCACCCCTGCCGCACTCAGTGGCTGGCCGTGGGTGGTCACTTTTCCTTCAAAGGGCTGACCTTTTGAATCAAGAGCCCCCTGCCCCATGATGGTTCTTCCTATGATCAGAGTGGGCCTGGCCGATTCGGTTACAGCCTTGTCCAAGGCTCCACGAAGGGCGGTCGTATCTGTTCCATCAACCTCGATAACCTTCCATCCCCAGGACCGGTATTTAGCGGCAGTATCCTCGTTGGTAACCTCGTGAGTCGGTGTAGAGAGCTGTATGCCATTGGAATCATAAAACATAACGAGGTTGTTTAAACCAAGCATCCCCGCGATGCGTCCGACTCCTTGGGATATTTCTTCCTGAATGCCGCCATCGGATATGAAGGCATAGTGGGTATGTGCCATCCAATCCCCAAATCGGGCCTGGAGAAATTTATCGGCAATGGCCGATCCGACGGCGAATGCATGGCCTTGCCCTAGAGGGCCTGATGTGTTTTCCACCCCCCGTGAAGGGTTGAGTTCGGGGTGCCCGGGTGTGGGACTTCCCCACTGGCGGAAATCCTTTAAATCTTCCTTGGAATAGAATCCATAGAGGCTCAAGGCGGCATAGAGCATGGGAGACATATGGCCTGGGTCGAGAAAGACGCGATCCCTTTCAAACCATAACGGATCCGAAGGGTCGAAATTGAGGTATTCGGCGTAGAGAAGATTTATAAACGCCGCTCCACCCATTGCACCTCCCGGATGGCCCGATTTCGCCTCTTCTACCATGGCGGCCGAAAGAATGCGAATCTGGTTTGCGGTTGTTTCAAGCATTTTATCTGTCATCGGTTCTCCTTAAAAATTTCTGCCGTGAATCCTTCCAACACGGCATGAGGATTCTTCCATGTCCGATCCGGGAGACCGGCCTTGTTGCACAGCATTGAGAGGAAGACATCTCTGGTCCATCCCTGCTCAACAGGCACCTGGGGTAACAAGAGACCGGAACGCCCCCCTAGACGTAGCAGGAGGCCATGCCTGCCTACCTCGACATCTGTGGCCCTGATTGGAAAAAATTCTGAAAGACGGGATATTTCTATACACACCTCATCCAATTCCGCCATGCGAAGCGGTGGGAATCGGGGATCCGAAAAGGCCGCTGAACAGGCTAATTCAGCGATTGTATCGCTGATGGGGCTTGATGATTCCAAATGACCTATACACCCGCGCAAGCTGTCTCCCTTCTTCAGGGTAACGAAGGCTCCGCCCAACCCGACCGGAGGCTGAACATTGGGAGGAAGGATATCTCTCGGATTGAATTTCTGATCATTTATCCGGGCAGTTATGGCTACCCTGGCGGTTGACAGCAGAATTGCCCGCTCGGACTCCGGGGTCATGATACATAGGATATATGATAGTACGTGAAATAACCACCCCCGGCGTACATAGAAAATCTCCAAATGACAATAGGGCACTTCCTAAGGGTTCAGTATCCATCATCCTGACCCAGCCCCAGCTCAGTGCGTCTGCGAATCTCCTTGAGAAGTGGGACGCATGTACGTTGCACAATTACCCAGACGGCTTCAAAATCAGTCATGTCGCCGTACCAGGGATCTGGAACATCCCCTGGACCTACAGGATCGTAGTCTCGGAACATCTTTACTTTGTTTCTTTCATTCTCATTTCTGGCCAGAAGTATTGTGTTCCGATAATTACTCCTATCCATGGTCAATAGAAGATCGTATTCCGCCAGATCCTTCGCTGTAAGCCGCCGTGCTCTATGCTCAAAATCTAGTCCATGACGTACCGCAGTCTGACGCATACGCGGATCCATTGGTTCGCTGACGTGATAAGCATCAGTGCCGCTGGATTCGATGGCAATTGAAGAATCAAGGGCCTGTTCCTCGACGAGGTTGGCAAACACGCCATGGGCGAGCGGACTACGGCATATGTTACCTGTGCATATAAACATAATTCGATACATGGGCGCATTATGACAGATTGATTCATCTCTGAACAGATGATAGGCGAGGAGTCTGTCTGATTTACACCTCAGGGCTCGATTTCAGCCCTTTCCTCTTCAGTCGCCTGCCTCCTGTATGGTGCCTTGCGAGCCGCCTTCGTTCGCTTGCGCCGCTAGATGTCTTCCTCACACCGAGAAGGCTATTTTATTATACAACTTAGAAGACCTCGGGCTGTGACAGAATCCAGGGAACCCGATGGGGGGAGATTTCCTTATTCGTATTCTGACACAGCCTCTCGGTGGTCATTTGCAGATTGCACTGCGTGTATATCTGTATGTATGATAAAGAATGGCGAAGTTGAAAAAACAGGCACACGTAGGGTGACAGTTGCTTCAAAGCTTGCCATATTTAGGCATCAATAGCCCACCCGGTTGATAGAATTAGTTGGCTTTGTTGTAGGTGAGATCCAGTGAAGTGACATTGCTCCGGTAGAGCTGTGAAATATCTATCTACCTCAGGGCAAAATACTTTACACGAGTGCTTGGAGGGGATCTTCGTTCAAAACCATAGAATTTGGTAGAATACAGGCCATTGAACCCAAGAAGGTAGCAACAATGAGCAAATTAACATGTGTGGAAATCTGTGCTGGTGCTGGCGGGCAGGCTCTAGGCCTTGAGAGAGCAGGTTTTGAGCCGGAAGCACTGATTGAGATTGAAGTGCCTTGCTGTAGCACACTCAGAGAAAACCGCCCCAACTGGAACGTAATTGAGGGGGATGTCAAAGAATTTGATGGTTCAAAGTTTCGCGGAGTAGATTTATTGGCAGGAGGCGTACCCTGTCCGCCATTTTCTAAAGCAGGAAAGCAGCGAGGGAAAAATGATGAACGTGATTTGTTCCCTGAAGCATTGCGACTGGTTAATGAAATAAAGCCAAAGGTGGTAATGCTCGAAAACGTAAGAGGATTTTTAGATGCCGTCTTTGAAGACTATCGTCTTAATCTTAAAAGACAACTACAGAAAATGGGCTATATTGCAGAATGGAGGTTATTAAATGCTTCTGATTTTGGAGTTTCCCAACTTCGGCCAAGAGTTGTTATTGTTGCGGTAAAAAAAGACTTTTCTGATTATTTCCTTTGGCCTGAAACAAATAACCAAAATCCAAAGACTGTTGGCGAGTTGCTCAAAGATAAAATGTCAGCTAATGGATGGGGTGGAGTTGAACGATGGGTAAGGCAAGCAGATGATATTGCGCCAACTATCGTTGGAGGCTCGAAAAAACACGGAGGGCCTGACCTGGGGCCTACACGAGCAAAAAAGGCGTGGGCTACATTAGGTGTCGATGGAATGGGAATCGCTTATGAAGCACCTCGCAAAAATTTTGTTGGTATGCCAAGGCTTACTGTTGAAATGGTCGCAAGAATCCAAGGATTTCCCGATGACTGGCACTTCACTGGTAAAAAAACCCCAGCATATAGGCAAGTTGGTAATGCTTTTCCACCACCTGTTGCTCATGCAGTAGCAACCAATATCTTCAATTCGATAACAAGCAGAAAAACAAACAGAGCTGTAGGATAGGCCAAATGAAGAAAAAAATCGGGGCAAGGGCAAAACTAAGGGATCATTTTCTTGCAAACATTAACCGTGTTATGGACTCAGATGAGTTGCGAGAAGTTGCGGGAAGTATTACCGAATGGGCACGAAGAGTTAGAGAATTACGCACTGAAGAAGGCTATCAAATCCAAACGCATAATGACCGAATCGACCTGAAACCGGGTCAATATGTTCTAGAAAATCCAAAGCCACAACCCGCCTTTGAGAGGGCTATATCAAAAGAAACAAGAGCATTCGTTCTTGATAGAAATGGGTTTACTTGTCAAATGTGCGGAGCAGTTGCTGGCGAGCCGCATCCGTATGATCCGACAAGAAAAACAAGATTACATATCGGCCATATCATAGATAAATCTCAAGGTGGAACTGATGATGCCACAAATCTCAGGGCACTTTGTTCCGTATGTAACGAAGGTGCCTCAAACTTAACTCTTGAAAGGCCATCTGCACAAAAGCTGTTGATTCAAGTCAGAAGAGCAAAAGGTGGCGATCAGTTAGAGCTGTTAAAGTGGCTAATCCAAAAATTCCCTGTTCAGACAAAAGAACTACTTGATAGAATAAACACATAAAAATACAGCGGACGCAAAAAGCCGCGCCGGTGATTTTGACGTTAGCAAGAAGGAGATAAAACATAGTGCAATCCAACCCTCACAAAGACAACCCAACGGTTTTCATTAGCTACGCCCATGAAGCAAAGCTTGGTGAGCGTGTTGGCTCGCTTGCGTAGTGGCTTACAGAAAACGGTGTGAAGGTTATCACCTACCACCCTTACAAAGATCTCCCACCAGAAAAAGGTTGGCGTGCATGGATGTAGCACAACATTGAAGATGCGGATCTTGTACTGCTTGTCTGCTCTGAACGCTACAAGAAGTTATATAGTGATCCCTTTGGGCAATACAGCATTATGCCGCTTTTAAGTTAGATTCCCCGGAATAAGTTTCATCCGGAGAATTCCCATTAAAGCTCTGATAAGGCCTTATCGAATTATAGAATCTGAAATACTTTAATAGTCCTTTCCTGAGCTTTTTTAGTGTATCATAGCGATACAAATAGAGATCTTCACACTTCAAAGTCTTCCAGAATCTCTCGGGCTGTGACAGAATCCAGGGGGCCCGACGGGGGGGGGGGGGGGGGGGGGATTTCCTTATTCGTATTCTGACACAGCCTCTCGGTGGTCATTTACAGATTGCACTGCGTGTATATCTGTATGTATGATAACGAATGGCGAAGTTGAAAAAACAGGGGGCTGTGTCAGAATGCGCCTTTGGCCCGCATGCGGCGTTGGCGAAAAAACCTGAAATGCTCATGTACAGCATGTACACTCCGCTTTCAGAACTTTCCGCCGCCTTGCCTGCAAACCAAATCCATCATTCTGACCCAGCCCCTAGATTCTGGCACAGCCCCGCAAAGGGGGGGGAATCCATTATCCATCATTCTGACACAGCCCCTGGATTCTGTCACAGCCCCTCAATGGAGTTATACATAAAATGGCAACTGATGAGTTTTTGAGTAAAGGAGAAAGAATGATATATAACCAATTGTGCTTATCCCTTCAATTTGGCAGTATAAGAACAGTAACTATACACAGTCGTTAGTAGCAATAAATAAAAATCATGGCAGTAGTAACAGCTGAAAAAAATGAGCAAATCGCGAAAATGAATTTCGGATCTATTTATCCTCATTACCTGAATCGAATCGAAAAGCACGGTAGAACCAAAGAAGAACTCGACAGGGTTATTTTGTGGTTATCAGGTTATGATCAGATTACATTGGAATCCTTTATTAACGGTAATGGAACTTTCGGAGATTTTTTTGAAGGAGCTAAAATCCATAAAAATGCACACATGATCAAAGGTGTAGTATGCGGGTATCGTATAGAAGAAATATCTGAAGAATTTGCCTTGTACCGCGATTGCAGACGAATGGAAAAGTTGATTGATGAACTGGCCAAAGGGCGTAAAATGGAGAAAATTCTACGTGAAGAAAAGAATAGAAACTGATGCTAACAAAACCTATACACAATGCCCTTCGGGACAATGCGCATAGCTAAACCGTTATCGGCAATATCGCGCCAGGCTGGTTAAAATCCCCGCGCCCTAAGAAGCCCTGCATCCATGCAGGGCGAAGATGAAATGAAAGGTAGAATAATATGTCAGATAATTTTATTGATGATGAAATCGAAATTGAAAATACAGACACTGAATTAGAGCCTGGACATGAGGGTGAAATTGATGAAGAACCTCTTATGGAGGATCCTTTTAATCCTAGTGAAATAAGCATCTCCTCAAAACCTGATACATTACGAAATCTTATTGAAAGATTAAGACATGATGAGATTGATCTAAATACCGAATTCCAGAGAAAAGCTGAACTCTGGGATAATTCTAAAATGTCGCGATTAATAGAATCTATACTGATTCGTTTCCCTCTACCTGCATTCTATTTTGATGCTTCAAATGAAGAAAATTGGCTAGTCGTAGATGGTCTTCAAAGGCTTTCATCAATTAAAAAGTTTGTTATTGATGAAAAATTAGCCCTTCATGGACTAGAATACCTAACAATCTTTAATGGGAAAAAATACGATGATTTGCCAAGAACTTATAAAAGACGTATTGATGAATGCCCTGTAACTCTATTCCTTATTCAGCCTGGAACACCTGAAAAAGTAAAATATTCCATTTTCAGAAGAATAAATACTGGTGGTCTTGTCCTAAATGATCAGGAAATCAGAAACGCCATGACTACACATAAAGTACGGAATTTTCTTAATGACTTGGCATCGAATACGTATTTGATCCAGACAGTTGGAGATCAATCAAGAAGAATGATTGATCAGGAACTCGTGATACGATTCTTGGCTTTTCATTTTCAGGACTATTACCAGACAAAGAAGAATATAACTGTTTTCCTTGATGAAATGGTTGATACTCTTGAAAAAGCTACTCCTAATCAATTGGACGAATATAAAAGCACTTTTGAAATAGCCGTTAAGCGTTGCTGGGAAATCTTTGGTGATCTTGCTTTTGAAAAAAGAACTAGAAATCAAGCATCCCGTCGGAGAAGAAAGAACTCGACACTTTTTGAAGTTTGGACAACTTCACTGGTTAAACTAACGGACAACGAAATGGTAAAACTTGAAAAAAATAAGGATTCTGTTATTCAGAAACATGAAAATCTTGTTACAGACGACAATGATTATTTTAGGGCAATAACGTACTCTACACAAAAGAAAGATCATTACAGAATCAGAAATGATAAAGTATCAGAAATTATCAAGGAGGTCATCAATGCTTGAGTTTATTAGAGTCCAACGATTTAAATCCTTGCTTGATGCCAGTTTTCCTTTGGGTAGAATAAATCTTTTTAGTGGTCTGAATGGAATGGGGAAATCATCGCTGATTCAAACATTATTGCTTCTGCGACAGTCGATGGAAAGAAATACTTTAATGGAAAAAGGTCTACTCCTAAAAGGTGAATATGTATCGCTGGGAATTGGAAAGGATATTCTTTCGGAGAACGCGGAAGAAGGAACTATTGGTTTTACAATAAAATGGATAGATAATGCACCATTAAATTTTCTTTTTGACTATTCAGCTCAATCAGATTTACAACCAATACAAAAAACTATCGATATGCCTTTGAAAAGTTTGAATCTTTTCGCGAAAAATTTCCAGTATTTATCTGCGGATAGGGTCAGTCCAAAACCGGCTTACGAGATTTCAGATTACTATATAAAGGACTTGAATTCATTAGGTAATCATGGCGAATATACTGCTCATTTTATTGCAGAATATGGATTATCCCCGCTAAACATAAAGACACTCAAGCACAAAGAAGCAAAATCAGAAATGCTACTAGAGAATATTGAAAAATGGATGGCAGAAATTTCACCGGGAATCCATATTCATGCTGTTATGCAGAATGCGACAAATTCTGTTTCACTCGGTTATTCATTTGATTACGGAACACAAAGGACGATAGATTTTAAGCCACAGAATGTCGGCTTCGGATTGACATTTGTTTTACCTGTTATTACATCCATTTTACGAGCAAAAGTTGGTGATATGATAATTCTCGAAAATCCGGAAGCACATTTGCATCCGGGTGGGCAGGCCGTGTTAGGAAGACTATGTGCGATTGCGGCTCAAAATGGAGTACAATTGTTTATTGAAACTCATTCTGACCATTTTCTTAATGGGCTTAGAGTCGCGGTCAAGGAAAAAATGATCAGCCCGAAAGATATAAAACTATATTATCTTGAGAGAAATCCTGGGAACATCCACGAATCCATTGTTGTTTCACCGGAAATTTCTGAAAATGGGCGAATAAGCTATTGGCCAAAAGGTTTTTTTGATGAAGTAGATAAACAACTGGAGAAACTTTTGTGAGCGGAGTATTGGTTTTTAACCATCATAGCTTGCCGTTTCAAAGTATAGATTCTGCCGACGATTTTATTCCGGAATTTCTAAAAATTTGCATTAAATGTAAAAATATCGGTCTAAGCACAATTTTTTTAGATTGTTCAATTGATACCAACTGGTTCCGGCTGGAATTATTTAAAGGTTACTTTTGGCAGGATTGGTATAAAAAATACAATAATGAAATAAACAAGGATTTATGTAGAGCATTCCGTAGCATACATACCTCCCAGCCTTTTTTCTCCATGGATGATATCAATAATGACATTGATCTGTTTGAAGTTGAATATCAAAATTCTACCCAGTATGAAGCTCTAAGAGCGGCTTGCTGGAACGATGCTCCCATCACAAGTTTCCCGACAACTTCGATATGGAAGAACTCTCCTTTACAAGTATTTATCCGTAAGCTGAGAACAAATGGCGATTTAAATGAAAAACAAGACAAGATATGTAATTTTTATTCATTAGCCGTTTACGAATCGATAGAACCAGCCCTTTTATCTGAAAGAAATAAATTACTAAAAAACGCTGCTGACCTCTATAATCAGTGGGGTGTTTTATTCCCTCATCTTCAGTATTGCGGAAAAGTAAAAGAACAATTAATGCATTGGTCTCATGAAAATAGTATTCTTTCTCAAGTCAATGAGTCTTTGACCATTTTAAATTCATTTTCAGAGAAATGGAAAGGCGGTAACATCGATTATTACTCTCATAAAAAATTAAGGGAAATTGGATTGAACCATCAAATCAGTGGAGAATCTGACTCGGTAAAAAAGAAACCTGATTTAAGAAAGGAAAGAGAATTTTATCTCCCAAATGGAGTTAAAAAATTCTTTGAAAACCATATTAAGCTTACAAATGGGTATCGTATACATTTCTATCCTGATTCGGATTCCAAGGCTTTGTTTATTGGGTATATCGGAAAACACCTAAAATTGTAGAAATTTTATGCTTATACATATACACTGGCATCTGCGATAGTGGAAAATGGATACAGGCACAATACAAGTTGGTTTATCTAAACTCCTTCGGGAAATACAATATACATCCTAATCAACTGGCACAGTGGAAAAAGCAACTGCTTGACGGAGCTGCCGATCTTTTTGAAAGACCGAACAAAAGAAGTGCCAAAGAATGTGAGAGCGAAGAAGATATAGTGATCCCTTTGGTCAATGCAGCATTATGCCGCTTTTAAGTTAGATGTCCCGGAATAAGTTTCATCCGGAGAATTCCCATTAAGGCTCTGATGAGGTCTTGTCGAATTATAGAATCTGAAATACTTTGATAGTCCTTTCCGGAGCTTTTTTAGCGTATCGTAGCGATACAAATAGAGATCTTCACACTTCAAAGTCTTCCAGAATCTCCGGGGCTGTGTCAGAATCCAGGGGGTGGTTCAGAATGATGGATTTGGTTAATGGATTCCCCCCCTGGGGGGGGGTGGGGGGGCCTTCTCCCTTTCCTTATCCGGGCCAAAGGCGCATTCTGACACAGCCCCTCGGTGGCCATACTTTCCTGTTAATTATTTGCTTATTAATGCTATACTTAAGTTGTAATAGTTCGGTTACCTGCTCTTCCTTGATATCGGATATAGGATCAGGTGTACAAAATTTTGCATTACAGATTTTCTTAAAAAGCATATTGAAATTCGAATATATGATTGATAAATAAATGGCCTTTTCCTTTGTTTCTAGATAAAAAGCTACAAATCTTACAATGATAAATAAGTAATATGTTGCGGTGATTTTAGCTGTGCACTAAGGTCATGGTACATGGTTTATATAAATAGGAGAACTTCATCATGGAGAGTATCGGCTTTATTGGATTAGGCATTATGGGGCGTGGAATGACGCACAATCTCATCAAAGAGGGATTTGATGTGACTGTGTGGAATCGTACTGCAAGTCGGATGGATGTGTTCGTCAAAGATGGGGCATTTGCAGCAGCGTCGCCGAAAGAAGTCGCGGAACGTTGTGACATCATCATGATTTGTGTAAGTGATACACCTGATGTTGAGACAGTGGTCACAGGCGAAAATGGTATTCTGAGTGGGTTAAGTGCAGGAAAACTCATTATTGACCATAGCACCATTAGTCCTCATACCACTATCGAATTAGCCAAATTAGTCAATGAAAAAAATGCACATTGGTTGGATGCGCCAATTAGTGGTGGTAGCGAAGGCGCAGCAAATGGCACACTCAGTATTATGGTGGGTGGTGATGCAACACAATTTGAGCGTGCTACACCTTATATGAAAGCATTTGGCAAAACGATTACACATGTCGGCAAGCAAGGTGCTGGTCAGATGGTGAAATTGGTCAATCAGATTTTGGTGGTAGTGAATTGCTTGGCCGTAAGTGAAGCGATGTTATTTGCAGAAGCTGGTGGTTTAGATTTAAAGCAGACACTGACAGCGGTTGAAGGCGGTGCAGCAGGTAGTTGGATATTATCAAATCGGGGTTCGCAGATGATGGTACGTGATTGGAAACCTGGATTTACGATTGATTTGCAACAAAAAGATTTGCGATTGGTTTTAGAAGCAGCAGACCAACTCGGCATTCCCCTATTAGCAACAAGCATTGTCTTCAATTTGTATCGGACATTACAGCAACAGGGTTTAGGGTCTGAGGGGAATCATGCCTTGGTGAAAGCATTGGAAAAGATGACAAATATTGAGGTAGGGGAGGAAGCATAAGGAGATATAATCAGAAGTTGTGAATAGGATGAAAAAAGAGCAAATCCTTTTGTAAAATACTGGTATTCACACCAAAAAAAAGGGATATGCTCTATGAGTAAAGAAACTATCACAAAATCAGGAATTCATGAAGAGACAGATAGCTGGTCTTCACTGGAAATTTTATTACGGGAGGGGCTCGGAAAATGCTTCGACAGGCATTGGAAATAGAGATAGAAGAATATCTTCAAAAACATTCTCATACCGATGAAAATGGACATCGCCTTGTTGTCCGTAATGGATATCATCCGGAACGAGAGATTCTCACGGGCATAGGTCCAATGACTGTCAGAGTTCCCCATCCGCCTGGAAGATGACCGTTAATGAAAGGTTATAAGCTCATTCCCAAGGTTGTCCAGGGAGTGTTCTGTAAAGATGGGGAATTCATTGAGGATGTTGCATGACAATGAAGGATTTAGTTCTTTTTTCATTCGCAACATTTGACAATAACTCAAGTCGCTGTTCCTGCGTTTCCAGGAGCAGCAAATATATGTTCACACTATGCACTTTGACTTAATTTCCAGCATAAGATGTGTTCTCTTTCTCCTCCTCCGATGACCAATAGATTTATGCTTACTTGTTTTTACAAAGATATGGCTTCCCGCTTTGCCAAGAGTTATTCATTTAAAAAACGGGTGATTTCTTTTTTGAACTGTTCAACATATGATTGATGCACTTGGGTGGGTTCAGGAAATTTGGACTTCCATTGATCTAAGTTCCTTGAATTTAAAATTGGAAAAAACTTTTCCATCCCTTCCAACCGGCTTTTCTGATTGGGACGTCCTAGACCATCCGATAAAAATAAGACCGGGGTTCCAAAAGCTACAGCAGGCAGGGCGGTGTGAATTCGAGAAGTAATTACCAGGTGTGCATTTGCAATCGCTTTAAGTTGTTGCTTTGCTTCTTCTATTCGCTCTTCTTCGGAAAAAACGATGGGGTCTCGTAACTGTGAACTGTAGTGTACCGCTTCACTTTGATGGACAAGAAAGTTTTGTAGCCGCTTCATGGATTTGGAATAGTGCTTTCTTTTTAAAGGTTTTTTTAACGCTTGAATGCCTTTTCTTAACAACCCCTTTGGAACAGGAGCCTTTTCTGGGTTCATACGTTCCATAGGGCTGATCACATAAATCCCCTCGCGTTTTTGATTTTTTTCAACATACTCTCCCCGATTTAAAGAGAGTGTGAGACAGGCAGAAAAATACGTCTCAATTCCATCAGCATCGAGCAGCTTTTGCGTGTAATAATCTCGGCATCCGATGGGTTGATATTTTTTTAAATACGCAATTCCTTCCGCAGTTAACATTCCCTTTTTCGCCGATGGATTGAGATGAAAAGAGGTAAAAAGAGGGCGAATCTGATCGGAAGGGGGCCAATATCTGGGCTTATCCATAAACCACCCGTTCATCAATAGATGCACCAAGGGGCCCGAATAATTGTGGAGTTGCTCTCGGTCCAATGCTAGAATTTCTTTGCCTTTTAACCATTGCGCCGCTACGAGGCTTTGGGTGAAGTCTCCCAAGTTATTCGAATCCGGATAGGCCAAAATGCCGAAGATTTTATCCATCGTTTTCTTTTTGTATGCTACTTGCTTCAAACGCTTTTTTTCTTCTCATCAAGGGATAGTGCTCCATGATCCGTTGTCGCATTTTGGCTTCCAGATTTAATGATAGGAAAAGTTATATTTTCCGTCAAGAGAGTTTATTTCAAAAATGGCTGTTTGCGAAAAAAAAAAGCGGCATGAAATGTGATATGTATTTCAAAAACGGTACAAAAGAATCATAGGAAATTAAATCTCATGAAAATGACTCCGGCTGATTTGCTTTCCATTTTTCAGGTGCATATCTGACTATTTCTGGATGCTCAGCCAATCTTCCTCTGGTACGGGAAGCATTAACCCATACCTTCAAATATACTGAATACCCTTCGGTGGGTGGTTGTTATGAATATTATTAAAAAGTATATTTAACGAAGGAGAAAAGATGGCATTTGAACACAGTATCGTAGATTTTCCCTTTAATAAGGCGGTGGTGATTAAAAGTCAAACCAAAATGTTGGGGATGCCCAAACGGATGAGTTACACTTTTCCCAAAGTATTGGATTATATCAGGTCCAAGGATCAACCCTGCCCCAATGGATGTTTTGCCCTCTATGATAACTTTGACTGGGAAGAAATCATCAACCGTGGTTTACTGGGGAACCTCATAGACGTTTTCACCAAGAAATGGAGTTTTCAGGCCGGTTGGCAGGTCTCTGATAAAGTAGAAAGTTCAGAAGATATGGAGTTTGTGGAATACCCTTACAAGAAAGCGGCTACCTGCAAACACATCGGACCTTACCAGAAAGTAGGTGACAGTTATAAACAACTGTATAATTGGCTCAAGGCAGAGGGACATACCCCGAAAGCCATTTCCATGGAGATGTATCTGAATGATCCCAAAAAAGTTGGTATGGATAAGGCAGAAACCCAGATATATATTCCTTTGAAATAAGAAAACTTTTCAATGAAAATAAATGATAGGAAAAGTTGTGTTTTCCGACAAGGGATTTTATGTCAAAAATGGCTGTTTACGAAAAAAGCGGCATGAAATACGATATGTATTCCAAAAATGGTACAAAAGCAACATAGGAAATTAAATCTCAATAATTATGAAAGCCGCCTTATTTCTATTGATTTTGCAGATTCATTGTACATCGTTTTCCAAAGAGTAAAGGAAGGGGATGTGCCTTAAACTTTTAAAAGTGTCTTGACCAAAGGGCCCACTTCAGGCAGTATACCCTTTCATCGTCTTCTGTCGATGAACGATGGCATCGCATTCATGCCGAGGCCGATGGGCGCAAAAGCAACACAGCCGAAGTCTATTTCACCGCTTATCCCAAGCTGATAGAACCGGTCTATCGCTTCATTGATCAGTATGGAATACAAACCGCTTTTTCGGTGTCTGCCTATGGGCCGAATACCGTCCGTTTCACACATATTTTTCAGTTAGAACCGTAAAAAATGCGCTGTTATAATGCGGGAGATTGATTTTCGCTGATTTTTGAGGCGAAATTTTCCGATTTTTCCTTTTTTGGCAATGCGAATGCTTGACAATATCCTCCCTGCTGTATGAAATAAGACAGTCATACAATCAGGAGGATTTTTATGAAAAGTAGAATCCTTTCCCTTTTCCCTCGATGTAGTGCGGCGATGACCGGCTCCGCATATAGTCGCCTATGGCGAGGTTTGGCAATGATGCTCTTCCTTGTCCCTGTATTGATGACTTTTGTGGCCTGCGAAGGTTTGTTATATGAAGATCGTTGGCAAATTTTTATTATCAACTTCCCTGAATGGATAAAGGGGGAAACCGAGGGATATTCCCCCTGGATGGATTGGGAAAAAGGCCAGCATCCGCTTGCGATCCTCCTTTCTCCACAGGAAGTCGATAAAAAACAGTTTGATGGTCATTTCCAGATTCTTAGCACAACAAATGGGAGGTGGCGGGATATAGGGGTGGGGCAAAGTCTACTTTAAAAATGAAATGGAGTATTCCCCATACCAAGGTTTTTCGATTCTTTTCTCTGATGGCGATATAATCAATCTAATTATTTGGATAGGCAGGACCAATTATTATGATCAAGAGATAACTATTCCGCAACTTGACCCCAATGTTTTCGAATTTTCTGGCCAGATTCATAATGATAGCTATGGTGGCATCAATGGTGGGACGTTTTCTGGAGATGGTGCCCCGCCAAAAGATGAGCCGGTTATCATGGGCACTGTGCGTTATAGTCTGAAAGAAGAGACAGAAAAACACTTCCTCTTCCAGTACACAATCACCCATGAGAACGGAAGTGTTCTTTTCGATTCTGAAATGAAAGTGCTTCGTTATCCATGGTTTGAAAGCAAACAGCCTAATTGGTTGCCTGGTGGACAGTACTACAAAAATGCAGACTTTAACTTGTATGGGAGGTCTTATTATATAGCCACAACCCCATTCGAAGATGTTGCTATGGTAACTTATGTATCTGGCTCAATCAAAATTCCCTACACAGCCCTCCGCCAGGAAGAAATCGACGATACGCAAAAGCGTGTACTCTACAGCGTCTACGGTGCCTCGCCCGACAGCAACCTGTGCTATATCGAAGCCCACAGAAACACGCGGGAAACGGTTGTATTCCGCTTCATGGACAAGGAAAAGGGAATACTGGAAGAGGGAACAGGATGGATATCCTCCCGGCAAGAGGATCTGGAGACTTGGTGATGAGAAGCAAATTTTTGATGGGGGTGATGTTATCATTGCCCCTTTTGATTGCGTCTTGCGGTGAATTGCTATTCCCGATACACATAGCAAATACCCCGGAATGGCTGAAAGGAAAACATGCACCAGGAAGAGGACCACATTCTTCTTGGAATGATTGGCCGGGCGAAAACCATCCTCTTGCGACTCTGCTCTCTCCGCAGGAAGCCGATAAAAAGCGGTATGACGGTTCTTTCCAGATTGTTTTTGTTCGTAGCAACCCACAATCAAGATGGACTATTGAGTTTTCTGATGGAACTGTCAGCACGTTTACTTTGTGGTTGGGACTGGACTACGGCACTTCCTATATAACGATTCCACAACATTGGCTACCCGAATTGCATTATTTAATTGAGATGGGCGATTATAATCAAACTCCCTCTAGTCCTTACAGCATATATACATCCAGCAGTCCTCAGTATGTGTATTACATCTCCGGCGAAATCACAAAAACGAATCCCTACACCGCCCTCCGCCAGGAAGAAATCGACGATACGCAAAAGCGTGTACTCTACAGCGTCTACGGTGCCTCGCCCGACAGTAGCCTGTACTACATCGAAGCCCACAGAAACACACGGGAAACGGTTGTATTCCGCTTCATGGACAAGGAAAAGGGAATCCTGGAAGAGGGGACAGGATGGATATCCCGGCAAGAGGATCTGGATACCTGGTGATGAGAAGCAAATGGATGGCGGTAGGTATTTTTCTGCTACTGGTTTGGCGTGTAAAGACCCGTACGATTATAGACTTCTTTTCCGAATCAGAAAAACCGAAATAAGCTGGCCCACTCATGACTTAATGGTGGTCATGAGTTGTAAGAATCTTATGGTATTGTGAAATCAATAATATAAAAAAGAACCCCTAACTTCTCTCTGAAAACGGCTGCAACTTGAATTCTGCCTCAAAACACTGAAAATAGGTCATCTGGGGAGAAATTGGCGGTTACGAATTAGAGGCGACCCACAATCAGTTAAAAACCCTATAGGTACTGTCAGGAAAAGAATAGGACCAAAATTGCTTTGAGGAGCTTAGCTCGACAGCCTCCTTATTCAACCGGTTTCCTTTTTTTGTAACCGATAAAACCACCAATAGAATAACAGCCCTGTGAGTATCATGGCGATGCAGAGAAGCTGGCCCATTGATAAACCAATGGCGATGTATCCAAGATGAGCATCCGGTTCTCTTACATACTCTATTAACAGCCTAAAAAACCCATAGCCAACAAGATAGATGGTCGCCATGCTTCCTGAAACCTTCATCTTTTTACGAAGAAACCATAGTATTCCAAAGAGTACAATACCCTCAAAGAATGCCTCATAGAGCTGAGAGGGATGCCTCAGGGCCTCCCCCGGGGCATCAGGGAAATACATGCCGATGGCGCGTTCAGTCCTCCTTCCCCACAATTCTCCGTTGATGAAGTTTCCCAGTCTGCCAAAGGTATATCCCAGGGGAATGCAAGGTAAGAGAAAATCCGCCCCCCTCCGAAAGCCGATTCCGTTTCTCTTGCAATAGAGGCCGCCGAGAAGCATTGCGCCAATCAGTCCGCCATGATAAGACATCCCCGCGATACCGATGAATCTCCAGCCATTGGCGATATCAAAAGGCAGTATGATTTCAAGAGGATGGCGTAAGTAATAGGAAAGGTTGTAAAACAGCACATATCCTAGCCTTGCGCCCAGGATAAGACCAAGGATACCGGCTGAGAATAAACCCTGTAATTTCTCACCATTGAACACATCCCCAAAGGGTTCATGCTTCATTCTATAACGACAAAGGAAGTATGCTACGGTGAATGCGACGAGGTACATCAATCCATAGTAATGGACGGCGAAACCGCCAATTTGAAGTAATACCGGATTCATCTGCTCCGGGAGATGTTGCCACCAGTTGATTAATCGCTCCATGAGAACTGAGTATAACGCATAGTCAGGAATTGTCAATTTAATCAGAGATGCAAATGTATGCGAAGTGTATTCCTCTCATTATGCTTCAGAGGGTCTTGCAATCTCTATGTCTGATTGGCGTAATTGAGATGAATGTTGATGGAGTCAGAAGAAAGTGCTCTTTGAGAGGTCAAGAACACATATTACAGGACGAAGAACTCTCTTTTTCCTAATCTTGAGCCTTGATTAAATGTCGAAAGCATCCAATATTTTGTCTGCCATAGCGTCAACAGCATTATTTATATAGTTAGGGTCGGCTAATTTCTTCTTCACCTCTTCCACGCGATCCATACGGATATCGGGGGTATCACGGACTATATCGGCGACTTTTTGCAAGGCGGCAGAACGCTTAGCTCCTTCGGAAACATCAATCGAATCCGCAGGAACAGAACTTGAGACTTGCTTTGACTCTTTTATTTCCTTGAATTTTCTGACCGGATCAACCGGGCCTAGCCTATCAATGGTCATTTTCACTCCTAGCACCGATACACTTAAAGTATCGGCAATGGCTCTATAATCATAACCGACTCTATTAGGAAAAACTAGTTATTCTCCAAAAAACTACTTAGAGGCACCTCCAAAAAACAGCTTTTGGAAACTGCCGAAGAGATTTTTCGGCCTGTGCGTTGCACCTGTCTGCAACAGGCAGGCCTGTCTGCGGAACGTACAGGCATGTACCCCCGAATCCCTTTCCTTATTCGCATTCTGACCCAGCCCCAGGCAGAAAGATCAAGGCAAGTCCTAAAGGCAAGATCTAAGGGGGTTTTAAGCGGTGCCTTTAGCCTCACCCCACAATGACAGTTATTTCGCCTTTTATAATAGACCTTGAGCCGAGTATAGCCAAGAGTTCGAGGGCTGTTCCTGACAGAATTTCTTCGAATTTCTTCGTTACTTCCCTTCCAATAAGAACTTGACGTATAGGGGCGAGTTCGGCGATATCCTGCAGGAGTCGGTAAATTCGATGAGGCGACTCATACAGGATGAACACCATGTCCATCTTGAGAAGCTCTGCCAACCGGCTTCGCCGCCTTCCCGCTTTTGGGGACAGGAAGCCCTCAAACAAGAAACCCTTGCCCGCTATTCCAGAGACACTGATCAGCGCAGTTGTCGCCGATACGCCGGGAATGGGGACAATACGATGGCCCTCCCGCCGTACGACATTGACGAGACGGGATCCTGGATCGCTGATACCAGGAGTGCCAGCATCGGAAACAAAGGCCACATCTTTGCCCTCATTAAGAAGTTTCACGATGCCATTAGCACTTTCCTTTTCATTTTGAGCCCTGCAACTGATGAGTCGGGGCGGCGTAATTGAATAGTGATTAAGAATTTTTCTAATCCGCCGGGTGTCTTCGGCCGCAATTATTGCGACTGAACCGAGAATGTGTACGGCCCTATAGGTAATATCCTCCAAATTCCCGATTGGTGTCGCGACGATATATAATGTAGTCATAACTCTGATTGCATTGTGAAGCAAAATCCGAGTATGCGCTATTTAGATATCCCATATATCTGTATAGTCATGGGCTCGGCCACAATAATGACAGATGAACTTCTCGTCTCTATGATAGAACTTGGGCAGTATATGCTGATACGCACCGGGCCAGGTAATACAATCAGAATTCTTGCATGAGCTTTCGGGGAACTTGTAGATTTCCGGTGGCATGTCAAGTCGATATTTGCTTCTCACTGCTTTCTTCTTTATGAGATTAACCGTGCAACCCGGCGACACGGCCGCAAGTTTTCTCCGTTCAAACTCTTTTAGCTCCATCACATCGGGAAGCGAAATGATTCCCTTGTAGCATGGGTCGAAAAATCTATCGGAAGTGCCAGAGGGAAACACGCCGTGGGAGCCTATGCAGTTAAGCCCGAATATGCGGCGGATTTTATCGATGCAATCCCAAATTCCTTTAATAGAATGACCCTTGGCAATGTGATCAATTACCGTCCCATTATCCACGGGTTTGATACCTACATTGAAATGAGCCTTTGCCTTTGGATTGGACGGAAGTTTTATATCCCGGACAAACTTGGGATCCCTTTGTTCTCGTTCAAGCCCCTTTCCTTGAAAGTCCTGCCCCAGGCGACCGGCAAGCATTGACAGCAATACAACTCGTATATAGTAGCCATTGACACTCTGACCATCCCAGCCATTGAGGGGATAGGTATCCAGAAATGGTTGAATGACTGGCTTTTCCCTATGTCTGGGCAGTGGATGGTAGAATCGGGTATTTTCAGGTAACTGGCCTATCCAATCCTTGCTAAATGTCACCGCTTTCCTGAGGCGGTCTTCCTTCTCACGCACTTCGTCTCCCATGCGCTCCAGTTGCAGCCTCGTGAAATACCAACAATCACTCACGGCACCCGAAGAGAGATACTCCTCAATGCTTCCCCACACCCTCACATCAAATTGATTAGATTTCATTCTGTCTATGTAGCTATCAGGCAGAGCCAGATCTTCAGGTGCCACGAGATCGACGATTACTGACTTGAACACCTTAAGGCCATCGACTTTGGAATGAATAGTACGCCCATGCCTAAGATCGCCGATGAGGGCGAGGTGTATATGGGAATAGTCCAGAGAGCCTTGTTCGGGTGGAGAGTGCTGTTCGAGAAAAGTGAATTCATCAAGAAATTCCTGTGTAGGGTGTTCATGCCGACCATCTCCGCCATTGATAAACACAGGGGCTTCACGTCTTCCCTTAATCGCATATTCACTAAGATGCTCTTCAAGGGCTCGGCACACTCCTTCCATTTTTGAGCGCAGAATGAATATCGACTGCCGGTTATACCCTATGAGCATTTTGACAGTATCCATCAGGCTTTCGGATTTATTGAAAGAGGAAGATGCGGCATCAAACATGTTCAATTTGATTTCGTGGAAATTCACAGCATTACGAAACGATTCCTTCGTTCGGGTAGAATCCTCGAGAAACATGCAGTAAACGCTTATCTCCGGGTTACGGATGCGAAACTTTTCAACATCCTCACGGTTAAGCCACCTTTTCTTAAATTCTCGAGTCTGTTCATAGAGATAGCGCTGCTCATCGACGCTGAAGTCATCGACAACGGCTAGGCTTCTTCCCTTCAGCGGCCAAGGTGTGGACATCGGCTATTATATTCTCCCTATCTAGTTTTGATTCTGTTCTTGAAGGTCTTCCAAGGACAACCTGAGGACACCTCCATCGGCATCCTGTACGAACAGCGAATCTTCCTCAAAAAATATTGAGGTCCAAGGCTCTATGGCAACATTGTTTACGGCGATACGTTCCAGGGTTTTGGAGAACTTCCCGAGCCGCCATTCCCCATTCTCGGTGGTGACCAGGAAGATTTGATCACCACGCATCGTGACAAGACTCCCTGGGAAGACATCATGACTCCCCTCTTTCTTGATTTCCAGGGTATCACGATCCAGCATCATCGGGCGCACCCTTGAGTTTCCACTCGTTTTCCCCGCTATCACGATTAATCCGTCCTGTAGCAGGACAATCGTACGTCCGCGGACAGCCGAGAGGGAACTCACCTTCAGATTCTTGTTGTTCGCCATATCATATTTCACGACCCGCCCAAAGGGTATGCCCTCACCATCGTCATCAACGGTGAGAAACCACACCGGTTTAACAGGGGTAGGCGGCTTTGTCGTTTCGGTATCCATTACAGGAGAAATTAACTTGTTGCTGTCTTCGGCGATATCGTCCCTCATTTCCATCACTTCATCAACACGTTTGTCTACCTCTTCTTTGGCCTTCTCAACTTCCTGCTTCTCTTCTTCAATTGCCTGTATATCTTCTTCTAATTGCTCCTTGCGTGCGACTTCACTAGGTATCGGGTTTCCGTCTGCATCCTTGTCCTGTATACCTTTCAACTCTTCGGCAAGCTCTTCGCCTTGTTTTTCAAGTTCTTCACCTTGCTTTTCAAGCTCAGCCTGCTCCTGATCCAATTCCTCTTCCCGCAGTTCCACCATGTTCTTGCGTTCCTCAATGCCCATGTCCTCTTGCTTTCGCATCTCCTCAATAACTTCTTTGCCGGATATGGCTCCCATGTCAACCTTGGATGCCTGATTCCATCCCCGAAGCGGAATCAGCATCTGAGTTTTCCCCGGCCAGTTGGAATAATGGAGATCTAAGCCAATTTTTGAGGGAGTGACGGCTTCCCTCACAGGAGTTTTATAGCGTTCCTCAAGCACCATCGTGCTTTCTCTGTGAACGGCGTTGTAATAGGTTATAAACTCGGCAATCAGGTATGCATTCCGGCTTTCCAGGCCATAGGCACTTTCGAGATAGCCTGCGAGTATCGTACGGAGATTGACGATGTGGTCTACGGCGGCATCTTCTTCGAGTATGAAAACATCGGCATCTAAGCCTTCGGCGATCTCAGGACTTACAATGTGGAGAACCCTATACTTGTTGTTCAATGAGGCTTCACCATTCGTTTTCACATCAATACGGGATCCAAGCCATTGGCCTATTTCTCGGATCTGGTCTAGGGTGTTTATAAATTCGTATGGCCCGACATAGTTGATGAAATCAACTGATGTCTCGCCGATACTCGTCAACTCATCTCTATCGACTTGAATTTCCTGGCTCAAAATGCTTTCAGTCAGGAATACCAGGGCAAGCAATAAGAGGACACCCTTTGTTTTCTGTTGATTCATGGTGATTGCTCCTTGAAATAATGTCATTTTATCATGGAATTGGAAAACACTTATAGAGTGCGGAGAAATAATGAGAGGAGCCGTTTATCCGGTGCAGAGAGACTTCAGGCTAAGGAAGAAAAAGGCATCCTCTCAGGGGCTGTGCCAGAATGCGCCTTAGGGATAAGGAAATTCCCCCCCCGGCCCCCCCCAGGGGGGGATTGCTACCCTTGAAGAGGGGGGATGGGGGGGCTGAAAAAATTCTAAATTGCAAAGGGGGGGAATCCATTAACCAAATCCATCATTCTGACACAGTCCCTGGATTCTGACCCAGCCCCAGCACATTCATGCCCCCCTATAAATACCCCCCTGTTAGGGGGGCGGGGTCCATATATGCTCTAAAACCTTGCCGCGCATGGTTTCATTACTCGCATTTCTGACGAGATCCTCAATGAGGCGATAGCCAATCGGGTGAGTTATTCCACCATTGTATTGAATCAATTCGAACAGGGCATCCGCCGTCGCCAGAGTAAGTTGATCGTCTCCGGGAGGGAAGGCCCTGTATTTTTTGGCGATTAAACGGAGGCTGGACGCATCCCAATCGGATCCCAGGTTCCCTAATGCGAGAAACCCAACGGCCAGAGCCCGGGTATCGGATTCATTCTGAAGGCAGTCTTGGAGAAAATACTTGGTTCTGTAATCCTGACTATTGCCCAATATCCGATAGGCCCTCTCTCTCACGAGGCTATAAGATACAACGGAAGAAGGCCGTGATGTAGATATTTTGACCGTACCGGCAGTTGCCAAGTCTTGAAGAAGGAGTGTAGCCCAAGGCAATTCCTTGTACATCTGATACTCGCTGTTGAAGCCTTCGATCTCGCTGATCAATGCCAAACGATCCTCGATTTCATCCGAGAGTGCCATTTGTTCCCGGACAACGAAACCGGCATCTTCTCTCGCCATGCCTCTATCATAGATGACCCGTTTGGCGGGAAAGGTGCCGGAGCGACGGGGTCCGCCTCGAAACTGAGACCAGCCCTCCCCAGGTAGAGAACCTGTCTGCCAGCCGTAAAGAATCCACTCCCCCCCTCCGGCAATCAACATGCCCTCCTCTGAGATCAATGGATCGGCCAAAAATGTTTCGTCTCGAAGTATAATTTCCCGGCCTGACGGTTCAACAACATGAATGCTGCCGTCTGAGGCCGGTGCGAAGATTGTTCCATCTCGCGATAGAGAGGGAACACCCCCTATCACCGGCATCTGCTTCTTTGAGATGATCGTCCCATCATCGGCAACAGACAGAACTGTTCCATCCCTGTAGAAAACGAATCCATTGCTTGTCTTATCGGTGAATATCGCGGCAATACGCCCGGCCTGGGAAGAAATCTCAAACACTAACTCCGCTGGAGATTCATCAATGGCATACACAACGAGTTTTCCCGAATATCCGCCGACCCACAGTCTCCCTACAGAGTCCAGGGCCAGAATGGATGCCGATCCCACCCCCTCCAGGGTGGCGATGATCTCCCCCTGAATATCTAAGCCAATGATCCGGCCATCTGTTAGGGGCACCCAAATCGTACCGTTTGAAACCGCCACCGGCGCAGCCGAGGCATTGGCCGATTCATCTCTTTTCCAAAGAATTTCACCCTTCCGGGATACACAGAGCAAACGGCCTCCGTTCAAGGGAATCAGCAGACGCCCATCGGGGGCTGCCACCGGAAGCGCTGCGGTATCAGCCTGCATCAGAAGCTTCCATCTTCCTGTTCCGCCAGGAGTTACGGCAAATAGTTCCTGCCTGTCGTTTTGAATATAGATGGTTCCATCTGGTGCGACCATAAGGAAGTTAAGCAAACGGCCTTTGGGTCTGTAAATCCAATGAGACATACCCGTGAGAGGATCGATGCTGTGTAAGGCTCTGTCATCGGCGATGACATAAACATCGCCATTGGGCCCCTGTGCGGGATAGTCATCGATTTTCCCGCCGAAAGCCTGCCGCCAGGTAGGGCTTGTATCCAACCCTGCTAATAAAGAACCCTTAGCGACGAGAGTCAGCATCAGCACTATATTGACTCGGCTGATCATTGTGATGCATCTCATTGTGCGAATTATAATGTGACATTTTGGCTTCTACTACGTGACCCTTTCAAAAGTTTCTTCTAGTATTGGTGGATACGAGGTATAAATGGCTCAATTTTCGCGGCACTCTAAGTCCATCGCCGCCAGCATCCCCACTACGCGCCGACTTCCTTCCTATCTTGAGACTGCGAAACGTCATCTCAAAGAGGGGAATTATACAATTTCCAGTACGATTATCGCGGCCGAACTCGATCTTGAAGCAATTCAGGTCAGAAAAGACCTTGGAGTGACCGGGATTACAGGAAAACCCCGCGTCGGTTATCCTACCGGCGAACTCATAAATGCCATAGAGAGATTTCTCGGCTGGGACCAAAACTATAAGGCCATCATCGTGGGTGCCGGTAACCTCGGCTCGGCCCTTATGGGCTATATGGAACTTAAAGATCATGGTTTAAACATCACGGCGGCCTTTGATGTTTCTGAAGAACGCATTGGGATCTGCAAGAATGGGACCAACGTGTATCACATCGATCAACTCATTCCCATGGCTCCAAAGATGAAGGCATCCCTGGCAATCCTCACGGTACCTTCCAGTGAGACGCAAACCGTCTGTGATATGATAGTGAAAGCTGGTATCAACCAGATATGGAATTTCACCAATGTTCTGCCTCGAGTGCCAGAGGATGTGTTAGTCCTTCGGGAAGATCTCTCCTCCGGGTATGCCGTACTTACGGCAATGAAGAGTAGCGGAAATGGGAAATAGGGGCCATTTTTTCTAAATAGTGCTTGCTGAAGAAGTCATTGAAGCGGCTAGATGTGCTTTTTTATGTTTGTCATCATTTCTGTGTGGGAAATCCTTGATAGGAAAATATAGTGCCCTCAAGCTTAGTGGTAGACCTGTATCCATATACCTCTCGATAAAAAAGCGATTTACAAGTATCTGTTTACACCTTGTTCTGCCCCGTCTCAATCCCTTTGTCTCCATTTCGGCTCAGTAAGGCTGAAAAAACGAACAATCCCATATTTTTTATTTCGTAACGACTTTTTTGAGGCCTAATGCAACCAACTACTTAGTTGTTTATCTGGAAGCACTTAATATGACTTTTGGCTGATAATAATTTATATCTAATCTGACCTTTTTGATCGCCCACAATCTTCGAGGCACTATAAAAACATCAGATGTCTGCCCCGTTTTTAATCCGATCCAGAAGCACCGTGTCCCCACGAAGCCCTTTATAGAGAACACGGGCATTGAAGGCAACTAACTGGGGCCCGTGAAATATATCAACAAAATAGAGGTCCTCTAAAGAATACCGCCCCAAACAGAGAACGGACATGAGTTCGACTCATCCCGCCATGCCCGGCGTAACACATCAAAACCACATCTGATCAGCGTGGCAACTCGGTTCCTTCATTCATAATTCGGATATATTCCACATAGGAGTAGAGGCGGTTTCGCTTTTGTCCTGTCACCTCTTTGACAATTCCAAGCTGTGCCAGTTCGCGTAGGCAGGCATTGACAGTCGCTGGTGAAAGCTGGGTCTTTTCCTGGATCCAGTTTGGCGAAGCCATCGGACGTTCCAGCATCGCTTTATGAATCAGGTGCGCCGAGCCTGAGATGCGCTTCAGACCGTTGATACGCTGACCATCCTCGGCAGATAGCTTCATCAACTGTTGAGCGGTATCCACCGCCTGAGTTGCGGTGTAAATGACCGCATCGGCAAAGAACTCCAGCCACGCCTCCCAGTCACCGGTCAGGCGTACTTCATCCAGCAACTCATAATATCGCTGCCGATGAGTCTTAAAATATAGACTCAAGTAAAGCATTGGCTCCTTGAGAACCTTTTCGGAGCAGAAAAGTAAGGTGATGATCAGACGGCCCAGTCGTCCGTTGCCATCGAGAAACGGGTGAATCGTTTCAAACTGAACATGTGCCAAGGCAGCTTTGATAAGAACTGAGGTCTTCTCCGGCTGGTCGTGTAGAAACAGCTCCAGCTTGCCCATGCACTTCTGAACATATTCCGGGGGTGGCGGCACGAAAGTAGCCGTACCAGGGCGGCTACCGCCGATCCAGTTCTGACTCCTACGATACTCACCCGGATCACACTCCTTGCCGCGCCCCTTTGATAACAGAACGCTGTGGATTTCTTTCAGCAAGCGGAGAGATAACGGAAAATCTTCATTAAGCCGGGTTAAACCATGATTCAACGCAGCCACATAATTGCTGACCTCCTGCACGTCATCCAGCGGCACTCCGGGGTTATGCTCAAATTCAAACAGTAGCAAGTCGGAAAGCGAGGATTGGGTTCCCTCGATCATCGAGGACAGAACCGCCTCTTTCCTCACATACATGTAAAGGAAAAGTGAAATATCAGGCAACAATACCGAGACGCTGTCCAGACGACCAAGAGACAATAGGGCCTGATCAAACTTTTCTCTGAGTTTTGATGACCACTCAATCGGTGGTACAGGCGGCAACGATGCCGGAACAAAGGCCTGTGCCTTTTCCCCGACTGTCGAAATGGTTATGTAATGGCCTTGGAGATCCCGTTTCATGTTCTTATTTCACTTTTTGAATTAACGATTAACTTATTTCAAGTTAACCTGGAATCTAAAATAACTATATGAGCACCGATTGTCAAGGTTCCGTTCCGGAATGTCGTTCAGACTTGGGCTGAAGAAAAATATACATCTATAGGCGGTGCAGACTTGCCGATTTTTCCGAAAGGGAAATCCGCGTTAACTTCGTTTCCCGAGCACCCCGGAGCAAAATTGCCAAAATCGACCGTCTGCTGGTGTCATGGGCTGGGAAATCTGCATTACTAACCCTTCCCAAGTGTTTCTCCAGGCTTAAGTTTTTTACAGTGCCCCAAACTTTGTGTTCCCCTCTATACCCGAATGTACAACGGGATATAGCGATTAATTTTTACCCCGGGATTGCGCCACTGACTGAACCAGGTCTTGCGTTCTTCTGTACCCAGCTTGATCTTCCTCAGGAATGGGCGTTTCATCCAATACTTGCCGATTATTTTGTCCAGGTCTGTGCGCTTGATTCCTGCCTCTTCTACATGCGTTGTCATGTCGTTCTTTCGGGCATCCTGGACCCGCCGGGCAATCATGCAGTTATGGTAGTGGCGGTAGAGGGTCATGCGCATCATCATCGCACTGGGACACCGGGAAAACTGCACCGTCTCTCGCACATGATTGCAGTTATCTTTGCGTACCTGACGGTCAATGTAATTCACAGGGAATAGAGGATTGTTTTTATTCCTGGCCTCATATGAGGATATGCATTCATGGAGAAAGTATTTTTTGAAGTTCTTGATCTTGGCGAAGGCTCGTGTATACGATTTGTGTAGGTCTGTCGTCAATGTCTTCCCAGTAATTTTCTTTTCTTTAAGTAGTTGAATAAGTTCACTAGCTATATTTCTAAACGATTTCTCAATGGCTTTCGGGTCGGCTTTTTCTATGGATTCTAGTACCATTCTCCGCTTCTTTTGTGCCTGGGTCATTCTTCCTTTGCGCCTAAGATTGGAAAACCCCATGCTGTAAATGAACTCGGATTCGGAGCCAGCAAAGATGTTGATATGATGGGGAAAGTACTGGGACTCGGAGAAGGATTCCAGCCCATCGGCGGCCATATTTTCTTGCAAGGGTAAATCAGGGAGCAGTTCGGAATGAATGGCCTGGCAGCATCTTGCCAGCCGTTCGAATCGGTTCTGGACGGTCTCTATCCTGACGTTAATAGCACGGCCTATATCGCCCAGTCCTGAAGCGGTGACAAGATGCTCGAAGATCTTTGAATAATCGACAACTTTTTTGGCATAGTAATCAATTGAAAAGGTCTGATCAGAAAAAGTTCTGCGGCAATTCTTACAGCGGTAACGCTGAACTTGGCCGAAGGCCGATGTTGGATGAAAACCATAGCGAATATACCAATTTTCCCCGGCGGGAGCCTCGAAATTGGAGCAATCGGGATTGGGACAGTGTGGAAAAGTCATAACGTACCTCCTTAGTAAGTTGTTTCCCTACTAAGGTATGACTTGCGTTTAGAGGCGATTTACTTCAAAAAACAGGCTTTGGGGCACTGAATAAGTTTTTGAACGGGGGAGCCGCCGCCCGTCGGGCTCACCCTCCCGTCCACCCCTGACAGGGGGGTATAGGGGGCATGAATGTATTGGGGCTGGGGCAGAATGATGGATTTGGTCTGCAGGCAAGGCGGCGGAAGCGAACGAAAGCCTCTTGACTCACGGCTTCATAAAGAGGGATATTGAACCATAGGCATCTTTCAATTCGGAAAGAGATACAATCAGGCAATGGCGATACTGAGTAGTTCTTGTGTTCCTTCAAGAACATTGGAATTTCGAGTTCCTCCGTCAACTCTGAGAAGTTAGGAGAGAAGCCATTTTGAAAGAGATCTTACATATTTTAATATTTTGGAGTTAAACAATGGACACTATTGACCATGTCGAAGCACGCGAAATTCTCGATTCCCGCGGAAATCCCACCATTGAAGTAGATGTGATTCTCGCCGATGGCTCATTCGGAAGGGCCGCTGTTCCCTCAGGAGCGTCAACAGGGATTCATGAAGCCGTCGAACTGCGCGACGGCGACAAGAACCGTTATCTTGGCAAGGGCGTATTGAAGGCCGTCGAAAACGTCAACGGCGTTATTGCCGACAGTGTCATCGGACTAAGCGCGATGGATCAGATAGAAGTCGATCACACTATGATTAAGCTTGACGGTACCGAGAACAAAAGCAAACTCGGGGCCAATGCCATATTGGGCGTATCGATGGCGACGGCAAAAGCGGCCGCCCAGCACCTTGAAATCGAGCTTTACAAGTATTTGGGGGCCTTTCACGCCAATGTCCTGCCGGTGCCCATGGCCAACATAATAAACGGCGGGTCACATGCAGACAATTCGGTGGACTTCCAGGAATTCATGGTTATGCCGGTGGGTGCCGATTCTGTCCGCCAGGCGATTCAATGGATTGCCGAAGTGTTTCATCATCTCAAAGCCCTTCTCAAAGAGGCTGGCCTATCTACCGCTGTGGGTGATGAAGGCGGATTTGCACCCAATTTCAAATCAAACGAGGAAGGGCTTGAATTTATAATGAAAGCCATAGACAAGGCCGGACTGAAACCGCATACCGACATAATGATTGCCCTTGATCCGGCTTCTTCCGAATTTTCCGAGAAACAGGCCGATGGTTCATATATCTATGAACTCAAGTGGTCGACGGGAGAGAAGCTCAACAGTGCCCAGATGGCCGAATTCTGGGCCGATTGGGTGAACCGCTATCCCATCATTTCCATCGAAGACGGTATGAACGAAGATGACTGGGAGGGATGGAAGCTCCTCACTGACAAGATAGGGGACCGATGTCAACTTGTCGGGGACGACCTCTTTGTCACCAATACAAAGCGCCTGAAAGAAGGCATTGATAAGGGCATCGCTAATTCCATCCTTATCAAAGTCAATCAGATCGGCACCCTCACCGAAACCTATGAGGCCGTGGAGATGGCTAAACGGGCGGGATACACCGCCATCATTTCTCACCGCTCGGGAGAAACCGCTGACACCACCATTGCCGATCTTGTCGTGGCCCTGGAGACAGGTCAGATTAAGACGGGTTCAATGAGCCGGTCTGATAGGGTGGCAAAGTATAATCAGCTCTTACGAATCGAAGAAGAGCTGGGTAGCTTTTCTACCTACGCCGGGATGGACGCGTTTTACTGTCTCAAAAAAAAGTAGTATGAAAAAAACTATAATCTGCATGGCAATTCTGGGAGGATTAATCATTGTGGGCGGCTGTATGTCAACCTCGAAGAACAATGACAGGCTCATTAAGAAATATTTACCGGTGGCAACCATAGTCGATGTTCGGACGGTCGGGGAGTATGAGGAACGGCATCTCCCCGGTGCCATAAACATCCCTGTTGATATTCTTGCAGGCCAGTTGCAACAGCTCGGGGCCGTGGATGAACCCATCATACTCTATTGTCGATCCGGTGCCCGCTCCCAGCGAGCCAATCAAATTCTGCGTGATATGGGCTATACCAAAGTAGTAAACGGAGGCTCTCTCACAAAGATGGAAGAACTGATTGGCCCTGAAAACTGATGAAGCTCATGTCCGGAGAATTGATACATTCAGATTAGGTGTCGATGGGGTAATTCAGGCCCTCATAGACTCCATCTTCATCCTCGTAGCGATACAATTTTTTGCCGTAGGGGATTTTTGGAAGGGCCTTATCCCCTCGTCCCGATTCATCGGTTACTTCCTGTCCTCCCCGCTCAATGCTGTCCTCAACAGGATCGGTGTCCGCCGTTCTCGGACCCTCTTCGCATTGACCCTGACGGCGGCAACGGCCCTGGGCCTTGGCTCCATCGTCCCGAATGGTGTCGTCTACGCCATCGCGGTATCGCTTTGCTCGGCGGCCTGTCATCTCCGTCAGCCGTTTTTTACCGACATCTATGGCGAGTTTTACAATAGCGAGAATCGCGCAAGGCAGATTTCTCTAGGCCTCCATCTCAATCTCGCTATCACCCTCGGTACTGGTCTTGGCTGCGGCTACATCCTCGACCAAAACCTTAACTGGTGGAGGTGGATCAATGGCTGTACCGTCGTCTTCCTCTTAGCCGTCGCCTTTTCTCTATTGAGGCTACCGGAGAGAAGACCCTCAACACGCAATGAATCCTGGCTAAGCACTATAACCCTGCCTTTCAGAAATACCCTCTTTGTTTATGTTCAAACTGCGTGGATGCTGGTGGGATTTGGAAATCTATGGACCCTTCCTCTTCGGGCGATTTATCTCGCCGAATTCGAAAGAGGCTTGGCTCTTTCTCCATCGATGGTCACCCTTATATTGGTCGTGATTCCAGTTGGATTTCAGTTTCTCTTCAATCGCTTCTGGGCTAAACGCTATCACGAAATAAGCTTCCCGGCAATGAGGATAGCCATAAACGCCTTTTTCGCGGTGGCCATCCCTCTTTGTTTTTTTACAACATCGATACCTCTCATCATGATCTCCTCGGCATTATTGGGCATCGGATTATCAGGCACTCCATTCATTTGGCAGCTTTGGGTAACCCGCATTGTCAGGATTGAGGATATTAGAATGTACCAATCGGCCCATGCTCTACTCGCGGGACTAAGGGGAATGATTGCCCCCTTCATTGGTTTCATGGTACTAAAAGAACTCACCTTCAAGCAGATGGGTTTGATTTCTTCCGGACTGACAGTGCTATCCTGCCTGATGATGATCCCATTGTTCCGAAGGGACCGTATATTCTAAGATAGGGCATGACATCACAGATTTACGACGAAAGTAAAATAAAAACCCTAAGCTCCATAGAGCACATAAGATTGCGCCCAGGCATGTATATCGGCCGATTGGGGGATGGATCGAATTCCGAAGACGGAATCTACATCCTCCTCAAGGAAGTAGTGGACAACGCCATCGACGAGTACATCATGGGATATGGAAAGAAAGTGGAGATTGAACACCGAGACGGAATGTTAACCTGCCGAGACTTTGGCCGGGGCATACCCCATGGGAAACTCGTGGAGTGCGTGAGCATCATTAATACTGGAGCCAAATATAACGACGATGTGTTCCAATTCTCGGTTGGCCTCAACGGCGTTGGCACCAAGGCGGTGAATGCCCTCTCCAGCCATTTTCTTATACGGTCCTATCGAGAAGGTCAGTACATGGAAGCCCTGTTTGAGAGGGGTAAATTGATCACCAAGCGGAGTGGAGCTTGTAAGGGACAAGCAGACGGCACTTATGTTGAGTTCACTCCCGATGCCCAGATATTCACCGAATTCGAGTTTATCGACAGCTTCATCGCAAGCCGTATGTGGATATATGCATGTCTGAATCGCGGCCTGCGCCTGTACTATAACGGCGCAAAGTATGAATCGAAGAGGGGCCTTCACGATCTTCTAAACCAGGAAGTGGGCGATGCCGCCCTTTACCCAATCATCTCTTATATCGGCGACAAGATGGAAATAGCCTTCACCCATACGGAAAACTATGGTGAAAATCATTTCTCCTTCGTCAACGGCCAGTTCACCGCCGATGGCGGAACACATCTAAGTGCCTTCAGAGAGGGTCTTCTCAAAGGGATAAATGATTTCACCAAGAAGAACTATTCGGGCACGGATGTAAGAGAAGGCATTGTCGGAGCAATCGCCGTGAAGGTGATGTCCCCAGTGTTCGAGAGCCAAACCAAGAACAAACTCGGCAACACAGAGTTGCGTTCATGGATAATCGGGGAAACGAAGGCAGCGATGGTGGATTATCTTCACAAGAATTCTGAAACAGCGAAAATTCTCGAAAACAAAATTGTAAACAACGAAAAACTCCGCAAGGAACTCGCCGTAGTAAAGAAGGAGGCCAAGGCTGCCGCAAAGAGAATATCGCTCAACATTCCAAAACTCAAGGACTGCAAATCTCACCGAGGCGATAAACGAGGCGAGGAATCAACCATCTTCATCACCGAAGGGATTTCGGCTACGGGATCAATGGTGAGTTGCAGGGATGTCTACACCCAGGCCATCTATTCCCTCCGAGGCAAGCCATGGAACAGCTACGGCAAGGGACGCACGGCTATCTACAGGAACGAAGAGCTTTTTAACCTTATGATGGCTCTCGGCATTGAAAATGACGTGGACGATCTCAGATATGAGAGAATCGTTGTCGCCACAGACGCGGATACCGATGGTTTTCACATTCGCAACCTGATTCTCACCTTTTTCCTGAACTATTTTGAAGACCTGGTGACTCGGGGGCATATTTACATCTTGGAAACACCGCTCTTCAGGGTGCGCAACAAAAAAGAAACCCGCTACTGTTACAGTGCGCGGGAACGAGATGAGACCATGAAGGTGTTGAAGGGATATGAGGTAACCCGGTTCAAGGGCTTAGGCGAGATCAGCCCCAAGGAATTCGGCCAATTCATCGGCACCCAAATGCGCATCATACCGGTGGATGTCGATTCGATAAAGACCGTGCCGGGAACTCTCAAGTTCTACATGGGAAAAAACACCCCAGAACGTCGGCAGTACATAATGGAGAACTTGATCTAATGGCCTATGTCAGCAAGCTATTCAATAAAAATTTTCTCGAATACGCCTCCTATGTCATCAAGGATCGGGCCATACCTCATCTGCATGACGGCCTCAAGCCCGTTCAGCGTCGCATACTCCAGTCATTGCATGATGTTGATGATGGGAAATTCCACAAGGTCGCTAGTATCATTGGCCATGCCATGCAATATCACCCCCATGGCGACACATCCATCTACGAGGCATTGGTTAACTTGGCCAATAAGAACCTGTTCATCGACAAACAGGGCAACTTCGGCAACATCTTCACCGGGGACCCCGCCGCAGCGGCCCGGTACATAGAATGCCGCCTATTGCCCCTCGCCAAAGAAGCTCTCTTCATGCCCCAGATTACCGAGTTCATCGATTCCTACGATGGCCGCCGCAAGGAGCCGGTCACACTCCCGGCGAAGATTCCCTTGCCTCTCATCATCGGAGCCGAGGGTATTGCCGTCGGGATGTCCACCCGCATCCTGCCTCACAACCTGATAGAGGTACTCAAGGCGGAGCAGTCATATCTGCGCGGGGAGGATTTCACCCTCTACCCTGACTTCCCCTCCGGCGGAAGCATCGACATAACGAACTACAAGGAAGGCAACGGGAAGATCATCAGTCGGGCATGTATGGATTCATCCGACCCTAAACGCGTCGTCGTAAAAGAATTACCATACGGAGTGACAACGGAAAACCTTATAATCTCGATTGAAAACGCCGCTAGGTCGAATAAGATAAAGATAGGAGCCATCAACGACTACTCCTCGGACAAAGTAGAAATTGAGATTAAGCTCCCCCGGGGAGTACACACAAAGGATGTCTTGGATGCACTCTATGCCTTCACCGACTGTGAGGTGACCATCCCCGTGAACATGCTTCTCATTGATGATGACAAACCCGTCGTCTTAAGCACAACGCAGGTTGTCAGAAAGCACGCCGACAGACTCATCGTGCTGTTAAAGAAAGAACTCCTCCTCGAAAAGGGCCAGCTTCTGGATGAATGCCATAACAGGACACTGGAGAAAATATTCATTATCGAGAAAATATACAAACGCATTGAACCCATCAAAACCGTCCCTGGAATGCTGAAAGTTGTCCACAGTGGATTTGAACCCTTCGCCGAGGAAATTGGCCGTGACGTGAGCGACGAGGATGTCGAGCGGCTCCTGAAAATCCCAATTAGACGCATAAGCCAATTTGATATTGCTCGCATGGAAGACGAATTCCATCGGCTCCAGGGGCGTTTAGCTGAAGTTGAACATCATTTGGGAAACCTTGCCGAGTACGCCCTAAGATTCTTGGACGGCATCATCGAAAAATACAAACTGAGTCATCCGCGCCTTAGCAAGATAATCTCATTGAAAAAAGTGGACATTCGTGATGTTGTGCAGAAAAATCTCAAAGTGAAATATAACCCTGAGACTGGCTATTTAGGATATGAAACCTCCGGCGGGAAAGTTCTCTTCAACGCATCGGTTTATGACAAGGTGCTCCATGTTAAGAAGGACGGCTCTTACATCGTTACCGAGGTACCGGATAAGCTCTTCGTAGGCAAAGGTATGCTGTATGCCAATCTGGCAGACAAGGAAACCTGTGAGCAGGTGGTGTTTTCCCTGATCTACAGAAATTTGGAAAACAATTTCCCCTACATCAAGCGTTGTCGGATAATCCAGTACATCCAGAATCGCCGATATTCACTCGTGCCGGAAGGGGGAAAGCTAGTCCGATTGACAACGAAGGAAGATGTGGCCGCCGTAGTCGATTTCAATCAGCGTAGCCTCATCAAAGGCATTGATCATTATCCCCTTGAGAAGTATCTGATCAAGGGGGTAAAGGCCCTGGGAGTGCGCCTGAAGGCGAAGGAATTCACATCGGCACGCTTTGTCAGCCTGAAGACGTTAGATATGAAGACATCACAGCAGAAGGGAAAATGAACCAAACCATTAGAACCACCGATGCGGAGGGCACGAGAAGACTGGGCCACTTACTCGGAATGAGCCTCTCTGCCGGGGATGTCGTCGCCCTAATAGGTCCTCTCGGTGCCGGTAAAACCGTTTTTGCTCAAGGAATCGCCGAAGCTTTGAACATCACCGAACCTGTCACCAGCCCCACCTACACCCTCATCAGTGAATACAAAGGTAAATTTGCGCTCTATCACATGGACCTCTATAGACTTGATAACCCTGAGGAATTTGTATGGCTCGGTGTAGAAGAAATGTTGGGCGGTCAGGGTATCTGCCTCATCGAATGGGCAGAGCGTGCAATTTATGAACTTCCTGATGAAACCATACACGTAAATATCGACATCGCCGAAAATGGCGACCGAATTTTCGTATTGCCGCGGAATCTCGTGGCGAACCAAGTAAGCTAGCCGTTAATTCCAAAAACCAGTATTTGGGCGCAAGGGGCTGTGTCAGAATGCGCCTTTGGCCCGCATGCGGCGTTGGCGAAAAAACCTGAAATGCTCATGTACAACATGTACACTCCGCTTTCAGAACTTTTCGCCGCCTTGCCTGCAAACCAAATCCATCATTCTGACCCAGCCCCTAGATTCTGACACAGCCCCGGCCGGGGGGGGGATTTCCTTATCCCTTTCCTTATTCGCATTCTGATACAGCCCCTCGGGCTTTCCTCTCCAATGCCTTCTTCTGGTAGCCTGTTAACCAGCTCATTGCCAATCGCCGGGTCTGCCAGCGGCATTTCCGTTGCAATCCCTTGCGCTTATTCATCATTGCGTAATCTGTTGAGTGTAGGCCCCAAGAAGTTTGTCATGCCAAACCTATGATTTGATGCACCGAAATTGGCCAATAGGCGGTAGTCTTCCTGAAAATTCATCATTTTTCATATTAAGTTTCAGATCGATTGCTCCGATATAGAAGAGGATAATCCCGAATATGCAAATTCTTAGAAGTATCGCAAAAAGATCTCCCCTCATTATGCTGAAAGCATTCTCCACAATTCGTCCTGATGGAAAGTTTAAGCTAGCTTGGGAGATATATGTCCTATTCGTCACTATTCTCATAACCATTTTTGTTCCATTAAGGGTTGTATTCCCGTTCACAAACCCGTCTCTGGTCTTACTCTGTGATCTCATCGGCACCATTACCTTTACCCTGGATATATTCATTAAATTCCATACTGGTGTTATGATTCGCCATAAAGTTATTCAAGACAAAAGATTTATTGCAAAGCACTATTTAAAAAATGGCTTTATATGGGATTTGCTTGCCGCAGTGCCTTTCTCCTGGATACTTGCTTTGAGAGCTGTCAATCTAACGAGTCGTGTCATCAGGTATTTCCTCTTATTCAGGCTCTTCAAATTAATCAGCATCATAAAAACCTTGAGACGAGCCCATAGAATGAATATTGTCAAACCCGCACTCATACGTCTTATTTTACTGGTGTTTTGGATACTCATTGCCGCACATCTCATAAGCTGTGGCTGGATTTTTATTGATGGTCCTAGGAAACTAAGCATAGGTAGCCTCAACGCATTTCACTTACATTACCTTGAAGCCTTTTACTGGACTGTAACGACCCTAACGACAATCGGCTATGGAGATATCACTCCAGAAACCACGCTTCAATTCATCTATGTAATCATTGTAATGCTCATAGGGGCAGCCCTCTATGGATTCATCATCGGTAATATAGCCAACATCATCGCTAACCTTGATGTCGTGAAGAGCAAGTTCCGCAACAGAGTAGAAAACATCTCCACATTCCTCAAATATCGCAATGTTCCAGGAGAACTTCAATCCCGTATTTCTGATTACTTCGACTATCTTTGGGAGAGTCGTCGCGGCTATGAAGAATCTAATCTACTGCGGGGCCTTCCAGTCTCCCTGCTCACACAAGTCTCATATTTCCTCAATAAGGAGATAATTGAACAAGTACCGATTTTCAAGAATGCCTCTCAGGAATTTATCCGTGATATTATAATGAACCTCAAGCCGGTTATATACACCCCTGGTGATAATATTGTCACCTCTGGAGAATTGGGGTATGAAATGTTTTTCATCGCCCATGGAGAAGTAGAGGTGATGAACGATGATGGTAGCATTGTCTATGCGACATTGACCAACGGTCAATTCTTCGGGGAAATAGCCATTCTTCTCAGTACGTCCAGAACCGCAACGGTACGCGCTAAGGTATACTGCGATCTTTATGTATTGCATAAAGATACATTTGACCGCATTCTGCAAAGATATCCAAATTTTGCCAAAGATGTTGAAAAACAGGCAGAAGAAAATAGAAAAAAATTGGGATTAACCTCTAGTACACGTTAGGCACTAACTGTCCCAGCCCGTCCAGACTTTTCTCTGTAATGACTTATCCTATTAGGCTATTCCCCGCCCCGAGATGTTAGGGGCGAAACTCTTTTGATGTTGTTGATCGGGATCGGGCGGGGGGAAGGTGTTGAAGTAGAGATGGAGTGTTTATGTTTAATGAAGAAAGGACCAGATGAATTGTCAAAAAATAGATTTTCTTATTCACATTGTGCGGGCCTACTGATAATATACAATTTTGATTCGGTGTTGCCTGATAGAAAAGATTGTACTCAGCGGTACCTCGAACGAGATAAGAAGAAACGAACTAGTGGATTGCTGGAAGCAGAGTGAAACCATGACAACCATTTCCGGTCGTGATATCGTCTGATCAATGGAAGACACGAGTCATTTTGAAGACATGCTGAAGGAACGCAATATCGAACGTGAGTGGGATGATCTTGCCGTTCTTCAGCCAGACAGAACGGAGGGGCATCCGGATGGAACCCGGCATTACATCCGCAGGAATCCGGAGTTCGGAGACCGTTGGCTTCGTGTGATTGCGAATGTAGCTTCCGATCCAGAAAGACGCGTTACCGTATTCTTATGACCGGAGATTAAGGAGACCAGAATGAGAGTGAAACTGGATAAAGATAGCGATGTCTTGTACTTCCGGCTCGACGAGAAAAGAATTGTGGAGTCAGAGGAAGTCAGACCCGGTGTCATTCTCGACTTCGATGAGAATGACGAGGTTGTCGGTGTGGAGTTCCTTGGGGTGTCTGGCAGAGCAACACAGGATGAACTCTCCACCATGCAGTTCCAGACCGCATGACGAAAAGGGCTTCCAACAATCGTGGCGACAGCGACAGAGAATAGTGATCCCTTTGGTCAATACAGCATTAAGCCGCTTTTAAGTTAGATTCCCCGGAATAAGTTTCATCCGGAGAATTCCCATTAAGGCTCTGATGAGGCCTTATCGAATTATAGAATCTGAAATACTTTGATAGCCCTTGCCGGAGCTTTTTTAGTGTATCGTAGCGATACAAATAGAGGTCTTCATACTTCAAAGTCTTCCAGAATCTCTGGGGCTGTGTCAGAATCCAGGGGGTGGTTCAGAATGATGGAGAGGTCTCGTAGCCCCTATTTTTATCCAGATGGTTGTAGATCTGCCTGTAGCCGTAAAAGATGTAATGCTTCCATAACTTCTTGATTTTCCTCTTCTCAAGGTTATCCTGATATTCCCGAATTGGCTCTCCTTGCTCCTTGTAATAAAACCAGCTGCGGCTTTTCCCGAGAAGCAGGCACTGCTCAGGGATACTCAAGTTCTTTAAATCAGGATTAATCATGGATTCTGCAGGAGCCCCTGTCTCTTCAAGTTTTTTTAGAAAGTCATTGGCCGCATGAAGTTTTCCAAGCTGCTTGTACAGTTCATCTTGTTCCTTCTCTAGTTCCTTTTCTCGTTCTGACTTTCCATTACGAAAAGCAGAATCAGCATTTTAAATGAACTCCCGTTTCCATTTTGAAATCATGTTCGGATGTGCCCCTATTGCCTGAGCAATCTTGCTGATCGTTTGTTCTTCCTGCAAAGCCATGAGAGCAATTCTTGCTTTCTCTGAATCACTCCATTTTTTACGCATCTGATGTGTGCCTTCTGATGCCTATTATACAGCATTAATCTAATTCTAGGGCTGTACGATCTATGGGAGCACTATAATTGAAGACGAGACTGGGCACTATACAGTGGAAGGCTCAAATCCGTCGAGTGACGTACCGACAATTGAATCAGCCACTCTGTGAGAAGAAGTTCCCGCAGAGTTCAAAGTGTGCTCAAAATGATGGTGGAAAGGTGCCATATTGACACATTGACTCCATACCCCTATATTTGTAGGGGTAGAAAAAACAACAGAGGGAAGGATTTATGAATACAATAGGGATCGGAAAATTGGTGCTCGATAATACTGATTCGACTTGGAATTATCCTCATTTTCATGTACTTGTCTTTCAAGAGAGCGAAGAAGATGTTTATTATTCTTATTGCATGGAATTAGGTATTGATGCTTTTTCAGCAGATTCAGCAACAGACTCCTTTTACAAGATTGTTAAGAATGTTTTAGAGATCTCAATGAAGTATGATAGCGTCAATTCCCTCTTTGAAAGCCTTTTGGATATTGCCGGAAGTGATTATAACGATGCTTTTTGGAAAGAATATAGGATTGCAGAAACACGTCTTGCGAGAGTTGCCAATGATCTTGGAAGTGGACTTATTGGTGATTTGAAAAATGAGATTGAAAGACTCAGAAAAGAGTTAAACAAAACTTCTACTCAGCGAATTTCAAACATGGGGTTTCATAGTTTAGAAGACCGTCAGGTGGCATAACTTGCTCCTTGATATTGATTGTGTCCATCAGAAGTTAGAACATAAATTTTCTTTACCAAAATCATCACATTACAGTACAATCGCCAAAATTTATTTCGAACACAAAAAAAAAGAAAGGAACAGTGTTGGTCTTCAACGTGGACAGCTCACTAGAAGGAGAGCCGAGGATACGTATTGCCGAGTGTGTTCTTGTCAGGCATGAGAAATTTCATGATATAGAATCGAAATGTTGCTCGGAAACTGCAAATTGACTATCGATGGTAATGGATTCATAGACTAAACAAACCCCTCGGCTACCATCGCTCGTTGCTCTTGGGTAACGGGCTGTATACCGTTCAGTCATCACCTCCGAAGGATGTCCAGTAAGTCGTCGCAGTGAATGATCAGGCAACTGGCCCCGGAGCATGGAGTTATACCAGTGCCACCAGGCGTGGAAGGTCCGCCTACGTCTCTTTATTTCGCCCGGAGGGAGTCCGGTTTTGATCAGAGCGGCATGAATGACGATTTGTGGGGAGGGCGGACGATCTCGGGAATACCCGTAAAAAACTCATTCCTCCACGGGTTGATCTCAATCAAATCTCGGAGTGCCGCGATGAGCCCATGAGGGCAGGGACAACTCGGGGTTTATTCCCTTTAGGCCAAAGTTTCCACCTTACAATATACAGCCCAGGGAGATCCGATTCATAGTTTTCATACGGCACTCGATGATTTGGCGACTATCTGTTGTATCACGATTGAGCCGGACTATCAGGGGGCACTGTCTTTTACGACATTAACCTGAGCCGACAGCTCATCAGCAGAAGATGCTTGATATTTTAGGAGTTAAACTGTGATGTCCCCGGTATAGTGAAGTATGGTTTTTGGTTAATCCCTTATGGGAGAATTGGTTGCCTTGCTTATTTGATGAAAACTTCAGGATAGTGCGGAACATGACATCCTCCCTGTGGAGTATTATACCAATTTTAGTGACAGATAGGGAATTTGGAGATGCCTTTTTTCAGAAAAGTGCAAATTTTTTCATATTCCCTATTGGATATTCCCTATTGGTATAAAACGGTATTCCGTGCATTATGTGCTTCGTTAGTGCGGAACATGACATCCTCCCTAGGGAGTACTATATCGGGTTTAGTATCAGGTGGGGAATTCGGAGGCACCTTGTATATAATAAGAACAAGGAGTTCATTATGAAGTATCTGAAAGTTTTATTTTCAGTAAGTGTATTGGCGGTTTTATCGATTGTGTCTTGTGGTGATCCAGGCTCGCCTGTCATAGAAGAAGATAAGGCACCCGGTGCACCCACCGACATCACGGCGGTTGCCGGAGACCAACAGGTAACGGTAGGCTGGACAGCCCCGGCCGACACGGGAATCACCGGCGGCGACGGCACCACTGGTGCCATTACCAAGTACACCGTTTACTGGGGAGCTAAGGGCGTTGACACCAACAGTGAGCAGAAGGCAGATGTAACTTCTGGCACCACCTACACCATTACTACGGGACTGACGAACGGCGAGGAGGTATTCTTCATTGTCACCGCCTGGAATGGCACAGGTCAAGGCGCGCCCTCCACTGAGGAATCAGCCACGCCAGTGCCCCCCGCAGACAGGGCACCCGGTGCACCCACCGACATCACGGCGACTCCCGGAGACCGACAGGTAACGGTAGGCTGGACAGCCCCGACCGACACGGGAATCACCGGCGGCAACGGCACCGAGGGTGTCATCACCAAGTACACCGTTTACTGGGGAACTTCGCCCGGAGTCACGTCGGCTACGGCTGGGAGCAATAAGAAGGACACGGCAGACGGGAATCCGCTTTCCCTGGTCATTGACCAACTTATAAACGATACCCCATACTATTTCATTGTCACCGCCTGGAATGGCACAGGTCAAGGCGCGCCCTCCACTGAGGAATCAGCCACGCCAGTGCCCCCCGCAGACAGGGCACCCGGTGCACCCACCGACATCACGGCGACTCCCGGAGACCGACAGGTAACGGTAGGCTGGACAGCCCCGACCGACACGGGAATCACCGGCGGCAACGGCACCGAGGGTGTCATCACCAAGTACACCGTTTACTGGGGAGCCTCGGCCGGATTCACGAAGAATGCGAACGATAGTAAGGATACGGCAAACGGGACGACGTATTCCCTGGTCATTGACAGCCTTAACAACGGTACCAAATATTATTTCATTGTCACCGCCTGGAATGACACAGGTGAAAGTGAGGCCACTGCTGAGCAATCAGCCACGCCGATCCCCGCAGACAGGGCACCCGGTGCACCCACCATCACCACGGCGACTTCCGGAAACCCACAGGTAACGGTAAGCTGGACAGCCCCGACCGACACGGGAATCACCGGCGGCAACGGCACCACTGGTGTCATTACCAAGTACACCGTTTACTGGGGAGCTTCGGGCGTTGGCACTGACAGTGCGCAGAAGGCAGATGTAACTTCTGACACCACCTACACCATTACTACGGGACTGACGAGCGACACGGAGGTATTCTTCATTGTCACCGCCTGGAATGAAACAGGTGAAAGTGAGGCCACTGCTGAGCAATCAGCCACGCCAGTGATTCCCGCAGACAGGGCACCCGGTGCACCCACCAGCATCATGGCGGTTGCCGTAGACCAACAGGTAACGGTAAACTGGACAGCCCCGACCGACACGGGAATTATCGGCGGCAACGGCAGCACTGGTGTCATTACCAAGTACACCGTTTACTGGGGAACTTCGACCGGAGTCACGCCGACTACGGCTGGGAGTAATAAGAAGGACACGGCAGACGGGAGGGCGAGTTTCCTGGTCATTGACAGCCTTACCAACGGTACCCAATACTATTTCATTGTCACCGCCTGGAATGACACAGGTGAAAGTGAGCCCACTGTTGAGGGATCTGCCACGCCGGAGGCCCCCTCGGTCGTTTATGCCTTAGGCGATGCCGGCCCCGCCGGAGGCACAGTAATCCACGACAAGGGCAGTTATACCGACGGCTGGCGATACCTAGAGGCGGCACCCAGCGGTCAGGGATTTATTCAATGGGGGTGGGGGTGGTCCGATAGCGTTGGAAGAACAGAAACCACCATAGGGAGTGGCAAGGCCAATACGGATGTGATAGTAGCGGCGATGGGGGAGAATGAGAATACCGCCTATGCGGCAAAGGAATGCTCCGACCTTGACGTGAATGGTTTTACTGACTGGTTTCTGCCATCAAAGGATGAATTGAACGCGTTGCGCACGTTGTACTTCACAATGAAAGCAGATGTTCCTAATCATGATTTTCCTCTTAGTTTTTCGTCTGCGTTGGGCTTCTACTGGTCGTCGTCGGAGAGCGGTGTCGGCAAAGCATGGACACAGGATACTGCCTATGGCACCCAGCTCGACTCCCCCATTGGTACCTTACAATATACTCGTGCAGTGAGGGCTTTTTAACAATTTAACGATTTTTTTCAAAAAGGAGCGTTAAGGAGGCGGGAAAAGGGGAATCATGCAAAAAGTAAGATGGTTGCCGACAGGCACTCCCATCCCGCCTTAGGCGCAAATTTTAAAATGGGAGTTGCGGCTGTATGAGGATTTGAACATTCAAACCCTGAAAAAGCAGGCGCAACTGGCCCAGGCTAAGGTCCGCCTACGTCTCTTTATTTCGCCCGGAGGGAGTCCGGTTTTGATCAGAGCGGCATGAATGACGATTTGTGGGGAGAGCGGACGATCTCGGGAATACCCGTAAAAAAAACTCATTCCTCCACGGGTTGATCTCAATCAAATCTCGGAGTGCCGCGATGAGCCCATGAGGGCAGGGACAACTCGGGGTTTATTCCCTTTAGGCCAAAGTTTAGGCTAAAGTTTCCACCTTACAATATACAGCCCAGGGAGATCCGATTCATAGTTTTCATACGGCACTCGATGATTTGGCGACTATCTGTTGTATCACGATTGAGCCGGACTATCAGGGGGCACTGTCTTTTATGACATTAACCTGAGCCGACAGCTCATCAGCAGAAGATGCTTGATATTTTAGGAGTTAAACTGTGATGTCCCCGGTATAGTGAAGTATGGTTTTTGGTTAATCCCTTATGGGAAAATTGGTTGCCTTGCTTATTCGATGAAAACTTCAGGATAGTGCGGAACATGACATCCTCCCTGTGGAGTATTATACCAATTTTAGTGACAGATAGGGAATTTGGAGATGCCTTTTTTCAGAAAAGTGCAAATTTTTTCATATTCCCTATTGGATATTCCCTATTGGTATAAAACGGTATTCCGTGCATTATGTGCTTCGTTAGTGCGGAACATGACATCCTCCCTAGGGAGTACTATATCGGGTTTAGTATCAGGTGGGGAATTCGGAGGCACCTTGTATATAATAAGAACAAGGAGTTCATTATGAAGTATCTGAAAGTTTTATTTTCAGTAAGTGTATTGGCGGTTTTATCGATTGTGTCTTGTGGTGATCCAGGCTCGCCTGTCATAGAAGAAGATAAGGCACCCGGTGCACCCACCGACATCACGGCGGTTGCCGGAGACCAACAGGTAACGGTAGGCTGGACAGCCCCGGCCGACACGGGAATCACCGGCGGCGACGGAACCACTGGTGCCATTACCAAGTACACCGTTTACTGGGGAGCTAAGGGCGTTGACACCAACAGTGAGCAGAAGGCAGATGTAACTTCTGGCACCACCTACACCATTACTACGGGACTGACGAACGGCGAGGAGGTATTCTTCATTGTCACCGCCTGGAATGGCACAGGTCAAGGCGCGCCCTCCACTGAGGAATCAGCCACGCCAGTGCCCCCCGCAGACAGGGCACCCGGTGCACCCACCGACATCACGGCGACTCCCGGAGACCGACAGGTAACGGTAGGCTGGACAGCCCCGACCGACACGGGAATCACCGGCGGCAACGGCACCGAGGGTGTCATCACCAAGTACACCGTTTACTGGGGAACTTCGCCCGGAGTCACGTCGGCTACGGCTGGGAGCAATAAGAAGGACACGGCAGACGGGAATCCGCTTTCCCTGGTCATTGACCAACTTATAAACGATACCCCATACTATTTCATTGTCACCGCCTGGAATGGCACAGGTCAAGGCGCGCCCTCCACTGAGGAATCAGCCACGCCAGTGCCCCCCGCAGACAGGGCACCCGGTGCACCCACCGACATCACGGCGACTCCCGGAGACCGACAGGTAACGGTAGGCTGGACAGCCCCGACCGACACGGGAATCACCGGCGGCAACGGCACCGAGGGTGTCATCACCAAGTACACCGTTTACTGGGGAACTTCGCCCGGAGTCACGCCGGCTACGGCTGGGAGCAATAAGAAGGACACGGCAGACGGGAATCCGCTTTCCCTGGTCATTGACCAACTTATAAACGATACCCCATACTATTTCATTGTCACCGCCTGGAATGACACAGGTGAAAGTGAGGCCACTGCTGAGCAATCAGCCACGGCGATCCCCGCAGACAGGGCACCCGGTGCGCCCACCATCACCACGGCGACTTCCGGAGACCCACAGGTAACGGTAAGCTGGACAGCCCCGACCGACACGGGAATCACCGGCGGCAACGGCACCGCTGGTGTCATCACCAAGTACACCGTTTACTGGGGAACTTCGGCCGGAGTCACGCCGACTACGGCTGGGAGCAATAAGAAGGACACGGCAGACGGGAATACGCTTTCCCTGGTCATTGACCAACTTCAAAGCGATACCCCATACTATTTTATTGTCACCGCCTGGAATGACACAGGTGAAAGTGAGGCCACTGCTGAGCAATCAGCCACGCCAGTGATTCCCGCAGACAGGGCACCCGGTGCGCCCACCATCACCACGGCGACTTCCGGAAACCCACAGGTAACGGTAAGCTGGACAGCCCCGACCGACACGGGAATCACCGGCGGCAACGGCACCACTGGTGTCATTACCAAGTACACCGTTTACTGGGGAGCTTCGGGCGTTGGCACTGACAGTGCGCAGAAGGCAGATGTAACTTCTGACACCACCTACACCATTACTACGGGACTGACGAGCGACACGGAGGTATTCTTCATTGTCACCGCCTGGAATGAAACAGGTGAAAGTGAGGCCACTGCTGAGCAATCAGCCACGCCAGTGATTCCCGCAGACAGGGCACCCGGTGCACCCACCAGCATCATGGCGGTTGCCGTAGACCAACAGGTAACGGTAAACTGGACAGCCCCGACCGACACGGGAATTATCGGCGGCAACGGCAGCACTGGTGTCATTACCAAGTACACCGTTTACTGGGGAACTTCGACCGGAGTCACGCCGACTACGGCTGGGAGTAATAAGAAGGACACGGCAGACGGGAGGGCGAGTTTCCTGGTCATTGACAGCCTTACCAACGGTACCAAATACTATTTCATTGTCACCGCCTGGAATGACACAGGTGAAAGTGAGCCCACTGTTGAGGGATCTGCCACGCCGGAGGCCCCCTCGGTCGTTTATGCCTTAGGCGATGCCGGCCCCGCCGGAGGCACAGTAATCCACGACAAGGGCAGTTATACCGACGGCTGGCGATACCTAGAGGCGGCACCCAGCGAGCAGGAATTTTGTCAATGGGGGTCCGTTAGCGTTGGAACAACAGAAACCACCATAGGGAGTGGCAAGGCCAATACGGATGCGATAGTAGCGGCGTTGGGGGAGAATGAGAATACCGCCTATGCGGCAAAGGAATGCTCCGACCTTGACATGGGCGGTTATACTGACTGGTTTCTGCCATCAAAGGATGAATTGAACGCGTTGCTCACGTTGTCCTTCATAATGAGAGAAGAGGCTCCTAATCATGATTTTCCTCTTAGTTTTTCGTCTGGCTTCTACTGGTCGTCGTCGGAGAGCGGTGTCGGCAAAACATGGGTACAGGAGACTAACTATGGCACCCAGCTCGACTCCCCCATTGGTGTCTTACAATATACTCGTGCTGTGCGGGCTTTTTAGCAATTTAACAATTTAACGATTTTTTTCAAAAAGGAGCGTTAAGGAGGCGGGAAAAGGGGAATCATGCAAAAAGTAAGATGGTTGCCGACAGGCACTCCCATCCCGCCTTAGGCGCAAATTTTAAAATGGGAGTTGCGGCTGTATGAGGATTTGAACATTCAACCCCTGAAAAAGCAGGCGCAACTGGCCCAGGTTAATGTCCGCCTACGTCTCTTTATTTCGCCCGGAGGGAGTCCGGTTTTGATCAGATCGGCATGAATGACGATTTGAGGGGAGAGCGGACGATCTCGGGAATACCCGTAAAAAAAAACTCATTCCTCCACGGGTTGATCTCAATCAAATCTCGGAGTGCCGCGATGAGGGCAGGGACGGCTCGGGGTCTATTCCCTTTAGGCTAAAGTTTCCACCTTACAATATACAGCCCAGGGAGAGCCGATTCATAGTTTTCATACGGCATTCGATGATTTGGCGACTATCTGTTGTATCACGATTGAGCCTGACTATCAGGGGGCACTGTCTTTCACGACATTAACCTGAGCCGACAGCTCATCAGCAGAAGATGCTTGATATTTTAGGAGTTAAACTGTGATGTCCCCAGTATAGTGAAGTATGGTTTTTTGGTTAATCCCTTATGGGAGAATTGGTTGCCTTGCTTATTCGATGAAAACTTCAGGTTAGAGGTGTCCAGATGAATCAAACCTTCTTGAGATATTTCCGGGTATCCAGAGCAACGGCGACGATAATGATTACGCCCTTGATAATGTACTGATAGTACTGATCCAACCCGACGAAGGTCATGCCGTAAGAGATAATAGTAAACATAAGCACACCGGCAACAGCACCTGAGACTCTACCAATACCCCCCGAGAAGGAGATTCCTCCGACAACACAGGCGGCAATGGCATCCAACTCATAACCGAATCCAGTACTCGGGTTAGCCGACCCGATACGGGCAGCTTCCAGATATCCGCCGATACCATAGAGCATCCCCGCCATAACATATACCATAATAGTCGTTGTCATGACATTCACACCGGAAACTTTGGCAGCTTCAGGATTGCCTCCGACAGCATACATATTCTTCCCGAAGGTTGTTTTATTCCAGATAAACCAGATAATCACCGAAACGACTGCGGCAATTAAAACAATGTACGGCACACCGACTTTCGCCCCGCCAGCGGAGAATTCAAAGAACCGCCCGGTGGCCATTTTTGTATAATCCCTCAGGTGTCCACCGATGGGCTGTGCACCGCCAGAACCGAAGTCGAAATAGATTTGAATGACACCGTAGAGAATGGTCATCATACCCATGGTGGAAAGAAATGGATGAATATGGAATTTGGCAGTAACCCAGCCGCTGATGGCCGAGAACAAGACACAGGCCAGCATAGCGGCCAGCATTGGAACCAAGAGGGGCATGCTTTCCAGGCCGGGATAGAATTTGCCGGCGTAGTCGGCCCGCTGTAGCATAGATGCCGAAACAACCGCAGCCAGCCCCACCATTCTACCGAGTGAGAGATCTGTACCCTGGAGGATTATAATTCCCGCAACACCCAGAGCCAGAATCAATCGGACGGCTGACTGAGTCAGGACATTCTCCAGAACCCGAAGGGAAAGGAACTTCGGTTCCATTATAATAATAACTGCGATTAGAACTAGAATGACCAGATAGATGGCATTCTTTATGAAGAAGTCACCCCAGTCCTGCCGTGTCCAGTTTTTTATATTTCCAATGGAGAGTTTCATTAAATTTCCGCCTCTTTACTGTTGCTTAAATACTTCATAGCGAGATTGAAAATCTCGGTTTGGTCCGTTTTATCCGTTTCGACAATACCGGCCATACGGCCATTACTCATCACCATTATCCTATTTGTAATTCCGATCAGCTCCGGCATTTCTGAAGATACCACAATCACGGACTTCCCAGACTCGGCCAGGGTGATTATGAGCTGATAGATTTCATATTTCGCCCCGACATCAATGCCCCGTGTTGGTTCATCCAGAAGCAGGACATCAGGATTGGTAAGAAGCCAGCGACCGATAATAACTTTCTGCTGATTTCCCCCGGAAAGGTTTCGGATCTGCTCATGGCGATCAGGAGTTTTGATGCGCATGTCAGATATCTGCTTGTCGGTATCCACCATCATAGCCCTGTCGCTCAGATAGCCGATTTTGTTCCTGTACGCTTTGATATTGGCGATGCATGAATTGAAAGTTATGTCACCTACAGGATAGATACCGGTACTTCGCCGCTCCTCGGTAAGAAGGGCGAAATGGTTGCCAATTGATTTCCCAGGATGACGGTTGTCGATTTTTTTTCCATCAATGAGAATCTCGCCACTTTCCCGGGTTCGAGCCCCGAATATGGCTTCAACCATTTCAGTTCGTCCAGCACCAACCAGCCCTGCCACACCGAGAATCTCACCCCGACGGACTTGAAAGCTCACGTCACGGACAATCGGAGGGAATTTAGTTGTGAGATTTATAACCTCCATATGAACTTCACCGGGAATGTTGGTTCTGGGCGGGAATCGATGGCTAAGATCCCGTCCAACCATCATATTGACGATTGTATCCATCGTCAGATTTCCTATGCTGTCCGTTCCTATGCACTGACCGTCCCTGAGCACAGTAACGTCGTCGGATATTTCAAAAATTTCATCCATTTTGTGGGAGATGTAGATGATACCGACACCCTCGTTTTTCAGGACATTTATGATGCCGAAAAGCATCTTCACTTCATTTTCAGTCAATGAAGAAGTGGGTTCATCCAGAACAATGATTCTGGCATTATAGGAAACAGCCTTGGCGATTTCCACCATCTGCCTCTGGGATACTGAAAGTGTTTCCAATTTCAGATCCGGATCCAAGTGGATCCCCAGTTTGTCGAACAAGGCTTTGGTGTTTCTGCGCATCTTGCGCTCATCTACGAAAAGGCCAGTCTTCGGGTAGCGTCCCAGCCAGATATTGTCTGAAATACTTCGTTTGGTGACTTGATTCAGCTCCTGGTGAACCATGGAAACGCCATTTTCCAAGGCATGCCTTGGGTCAATGAAGTTGAAAGGCTTTCCCTCAAGGAAGAATTCTCCTGAATCCTGGTGGTATATACCGAACAGGCATTTCATCATTGTAGACTTCCCGGAGCCATTTTCACCCATGAGTGAATGGACTGATCCGGATCGGACATTCAGCTCTACATTATCCAGTACTTTGTTACCGGAAAATGATTTGCTGAGATCCTTAATGGTTAGAAGATATTTCTGCAATTGATCCATGCCTCCTGCTTTCAGGGGAGCGATTTTTCACCGCAAGGGGCTGTGTCAGAATGCGCCTTTGGCCCGCATGCGGCGTTGGCGAAAAAACCTGAAATGCTCATGTACAACATGTACACTCCGCTTTCAGAACTTTTCGCCGCCTTGCCTGCAGACCAAATCCATCATTCTGACCCACCCCCTGGATTCTGACACAGCCCCAGACAATCGCAGGAAAAGGTAAAGGCCTCCTCCTGCAAAAAATTGCAATATTGCCCGAAAAATCGGTCCGTCTATCTGAAGTCCTCGTAGTTATCGGGAGTAACGGCAACGTACGCAACCCGAACAGCTTTAGTTGTGTTATTCTCAAGAACCCAGTTTGTCCCTGAAGTAACATCCATCCCTTTGGCCGCATTCACAGCCAGATCAATAGTCGCGCGGGACTGGTTTACACCGTCATTCAAAACGGTTCCATTCATTTCTCCGTCAGCGATATGAGTCAGTGCCTGGTCCAGGGCATCCACACCATAGAGCGGAAGCATGGTGCCGGCAGCTTTGAGGGCATTGATTGCACCGAAAGCCATGCCATCGTTGTTACAGATAACCAGTTCAATGTCTCCGCCAAAGGAAGAGGTGAGCCATGTGGCCATCTTGTCATTACCGTGCTGTGTAGACCAGTTCGGATCGGCTTCGAGAGCCAGTTCTTCGACAGGAATACCGGCATCTACAAATGCTTTGACAGACTCTTTTGTCCGTGCTTCCGCATCAGGATGTCCAGGCTCTCCCTTGAGCAAAACGTATTGAACTGTTCCATCACCGTTCTTGTCCCAGTCAGGATTGATTTTCCAGTCGTTAACCATCATTTCACCCTGTATGATTCCAGACTCAGCCGAATTTGTACCAACGTACCAAACTTTGTCATAGGACCCCATCGCCCCGGCTTCTGTCGGTTCCTTGTTAAAGAGGATCAGGGGAATGTCTGCGGCCTTCGCCTTGTCGATGATGGTGGTTGCAGATGCCGGATCTACAAGGTTAATAGCCAAGACATCAACACCCTTGGTGATGAAAATGTCAACCTGGTCGTTCAGCTTTGCCTGCTGTCCTTCTGAGTCAACGATATCAATTTCCACGCCCTTCTCGGCAGCATAGCGCTCAAGTTCGGGCTTCATAACACCGTTCATGAAATTGTCGGCGAAGCTGTAGATATTGGCACCGATTACCAATTTGCCGCCTTCACCTTTGTCAGATCCACCGTTAGCGAACAGCATAACGGGCATCGCCATAAGAACGATGACGAGAATTAGAAATGTTTTCTTCATTGAAAACTCCTTTATTTTTTTTGGAACATGCAATGTCCCTTGTCCATCAGGGTAATGGCTTACGGTAAAACCATCAAGCCCCCCCATCCCCCTCTTCAAGGGAAGCAATGGGTTGGCGATCCCCCCCCCCTGAGGGGCCCAATGCCGTTATCAACGCCTTTCTAAGGGAAGCAATGGGTGGCAATCCCCCCCCCCTGAGGGGGGGGGCGGGGGGGGGACCTTATCCCTTTCCTTATTGGGGAATTTCCTTATCGCGCATTCTGACACAGCCCTGCGACCGGACTTTATACACTGAACAAAATCTGGTAAACTTCTGGCATGTCTGCAAGAATTTTAGTTCCAGATCGAGAGACCCCGATGTTATGTGTTAAAACAGTTTCATGAGTAACATTTTGTATAGCATAGAAGAGCTTGGATTTGATAAGTGGTTTCAGGAGAATGTTGATTCTGAAAAATTGGAGGGATTTGAGATCGCAAGAGTGATTGCTGTTCACAAAGACAGCTATACGATAACCAATGGTAAGAATGATGCTTTCGCTGAGTTGGTCGGGAAAATGCTATACGGTGCGGTTTCTCCGATTGATTATCCTGCTGTTGGGGATTGGGTATTGGCCAAATTTTATGAAGAAAATAATTTCTCAATAATCCATGAGATCATACAGAGAAAATCTTTGCTCAAAAGAAAAACACCAGGGAAGAAAATAGATTTTCAATTGATTGCCGCCAATATAGACATAGCATTTCTTGTCCAGTCTCTGGACGATAATTTTAACCTTAGGCGGCTTGAGCGATATCTGGTTATGATAAACGAAAGCAATATCAGGCCAATTTTTTTATTAAGTAAAAGTGATCTTCTCACTGCTGAAGAAATTGAAAGCAGGCTCGGCAACATACATAAAATAATGCCGAGTTTACATGTGCAGCCATTCAGTAATGAAAATGAATCCGGCTTGAAAAGTGTAAAGGAGCTTCTGACTCCTGGGCTGACATATTGTTTGTTAGGATCCTCAGGTGTGGGCAAAACAACCCTATTAAATAATCTCATCGGAGAATCTGTCTTTAAAACAAAAACCGTTAGAGAAAAAGATAGCAAAGGTAGGCATGCCACAACGCATAGGCAATTGATAAAGTTAGATGGCGGAGCAATGGTAGTAGACACCCCTGGAATGCGGGAGCTTGGGAATTTTTCAGTAGAAACGGGCCTTGAAGAAACATTTGCTGAAATAACAGAGATAGCAAGAAATTGTCAATTTAACGATTGCACTCATGTTACTGAAAAAGGTTGTGCGGTTTTGAATGCCGTAGAAGAAGGCAGGCTATCCGAGAGCAGATATCAAAATTATATAAAAATGAACAAAGAATCTGTTTTCAATGAAATGTCATATCTTGAGAAGAGGCAGAAGGACAAACAGTTTGGGAAAATATGTAAGACGATAATGAAACACAAGAAAAATCGAAGATAGCACCTAACCAGGCAAATTAACTCGGACTGGCAAAAGCCGCGCCGCTTCGCTTTCTGCTACCGGTTATGGCAGGCGTTATTGATTCGGTAGAAGAACTGAGTTTGCTCTCATTCACTATCAATCACAAAGGCTGTGGAAGTTATCAGAATTCGCCAGGTATTATGCTAAGTCTGCTCATATGCTCTTATGCCACAGGTCGATTCTCCAAGCCGAAAGCACAAGAGATTGTAGCGAAACACCCAATCCGACTGGGAAAGATTCATATATTGGGCTCAATAAACACTTCATAAGCCCAGCATCTTGCTGTATCCTCTTTCCTATGAATTGGTTTAATGGAAGACTCAATGCCATTATAGGCGACATTACGGCTTTCAAGGCCGATGCTATCGTCAATGCGGCCAATTCCACTCTGCTCGGCGGCGGCGGGGTGGACGGGGCCATCCATCGAATCGGCGGTCCATCCATTCTGGACGAATGCCGCAGGATTAGAGAGACAGTCTTGCCGAATGGTCTGCCTACCGGCCAGGCGGTGGAAACTCGTGCCGGTCTGCTTCCCTGTAAGTATGTTATTCACACTGTTGGCCCTGTTTGGACTGGGGGGCATGGCGGCGAAGAGAAGCACTTGGCTGATGCCTATAGGAATTCGGTGAAAAAGGCCGTGGAGCTTGGGGCCAAATCCATTGCTTTTCCGGCCATATCCACCGGCATCTATGGATACCCCCCCGACAAGGCGGCCAGGATTGCATGGAGCATTCTTGCGGATGAATTGAAACGGAATTCTCTAATTGAAAAGATCACCCTTGTATTTTTTTCAAAGGCCAATCTCGATACCTTTCTTAATGCACTTTAAGCCGTGATGGTGAGAAGATGCGCTACGGCCCTATGATCGGTGCCTTTGCCGGGAGGCGGCGGGTAAATTCCGCCGCACCTGCAATTCATGCCGTTCGGAATCTTTCTTCTTGGAGGCCATGACGGCGACGGACTCGGCGAGGTGGCTTTGTATACGAAACGGTTTTTTTCCTTTATCAGGAGTCATAGCCTTCCAGCTTCCATCATCCTGTAGTTCCCATGAACGGGTATTGTCTCTGAAGTAATCTTCAATCACCGATGCGATGCGGTCTCTATGCCGCTTGCTTGGAATGGGGAATAGTAACTCGACACGACGGTCTAAATTGCGGGGCATCCAATCGGCACTGGAGAGGTAGACTTCTCTGTTTCCCCCGTTAAGGTAAACGAAGGCCCTCGTATGTTCTAGGAAGCTATCTATGATACTTACAACCCTGATGTTTTCGCTCATGTTTTTAACGCCAGGGCGAAGGCAGCAGATTCCCCGGATGTTGAGGTTTATAACAACCCCTGAGCATGACGCATCGTATAATGCTTCTATTATCTCCTTATCCACCAACGCATTCATCTTTGCCATAATCCTGGCAGGTTCTCCGGCATTGGCCTGGTTCATTTCTCGGCGGATCAATCGGAGAGTTTCCTTGCGCAGTGAAAATGGTGCCATGAAAAGGGTTTGAAGTTGGGAAACCGATGAATAGCCCGTAATGGCGTTGAAAATTAGGGCGGCATCCTGGGTGAAATCCTCCCGGGAAGTGAACAAACTTATATCGGTATAGAGCCTTGCGGTAGAATCGTTGTAATTCCCGGTGCTTAAATGAAGGAATTGTTGTATGCCCGTTTCTTCCCGGCGAACTACCATCAATAGCTTGGCATGAACTTTTAAGATGGATAGGCCATAGACGACTATGGCACCGGCCTGCTGGAGCCTGATTGCCCAATGAATGTTGGCATCCTCGTCAAAACGGGCTTTCAATTCAATCAGTACTGTCACTTGGATTCCTCGTTCGGCCGCCCTGATGAGGGCGGCGACGATGGGCGAATCCCCACTGGTTCTGTAGAGGGTCATTTTAATCGCCAATGTCGCGGGATCCGAGGCCGCACTCTCTACCATGTGAATAATTGGCCAATAGGATTCAAATGGGTGGTGGACCAGCACATCCCTGTCCTTTAGGGTTTCCCATATATTGTCATTCTCATTAATATCTTCGGGAGGTTTTGGAGAGGGAAGGCGACTATAAAAATCGCCGTAACCCGTAATCTCTGATAGGGCGAGAAATTCCTTGAAACCCAGGGGGATTGTGAGGTGGAAGTGGTTGGCCTTGGGAAGATTTATATGCGCTCTTATGGCATCGGCCAATGTTTTATCGCCAAAGGTTTCGAGCCGCACCGAGAAACTCGTCTTGCGGCTCTCAAGAACCTCTTCCATCGCTGTGATGAAGTCTTCATCCCTTTCCTCGTTGACGGTGATTTCGGCATCGCGTGTTATGCGAAAAAGACAACGGGATTCGATAACATGGCCTGGGAAAAATGATTCGGCATAGGTAAGCAGGATGTCTTCAAGGAGAACTATTTCCCGCCGTTTGGGAGTACTGCGAAGCACCCTTAGCCGTTCGATATTTTCCGGGATACGGACAAAGGCCATTTGTTTGTCAGAGAAAGAAAAGCCGGCATACAGTCTTTCTTGAAGGGCATGATTCAGAATGAGATTGGTATCATTAATGACGACTGGGGTGGCTATGGAAAGGAGTTCTTGTTCGAAGATTCTATGGGCTTGAATGGACACCCGCTTGCCCCACTGATGTGCCGGGAGTATAACAATTCCCTCTTGGGCGAGTTTTGGGAAAATGTCTTCGGTGAGTGCCCTCTCCATTTTACAGATAATTTGCCTGATCTCGCTCAGCAGATCCCTGAGAATGGCGGAAGGGCGGTCATCGTCAGGAGGATAGGGATGGTCTCCGTCTTCTATGTCCCGCATGAGCCGTGCAATTCTAACCTTGAAGAATTCATCGAAGTTTGAGCTAGTGATCGCCATGAATTTAATCCGATCCAGAAGAGCCGTGTCTTTACGAAGCCCTTCATGGAGAACCCGGGTATTGAAGGCCACCCAGGACAATTCGCGTTGGATGAATCTACGTTTCATTGGGGAGATACCTAATGGTAGGTTTGAGGCCGAAGACATCCTCGAACAGATTGCCATTTTCGACGAGACTAAGCTTTTCAAGTGAGAGATCTCCCGGATAGGACGTGTTTATAACGACACGGGTTTTTCGTATCTTCAGGGAGGTTATGGAAATTCTCTGTGTATGGGATTTGTCCAAGGCATCAGCCACCCTGAGCAATGCCGAGAGTTTTTGAACGACGACACGGCTTGATCGGTCGAGACTCATATAGGAGACATGGGATCTGTTTGGCTTTGCCCTGCGATGGTAGCGGACGATGTGACCAACCAATTCCTTGTCGGACGTAGACAGGCCAAAGATATTCGAGTTTCTCACTATGTATTGACCATGCTTGTGATGACCGGAATTCCCGATGTATACCCCTATATCGTGCAAGAGGGCTGCTGCCTCCAATAATACCCTGTTGCCCCTGAGCCCCAGTTCCGCACTGAGAGAATCATAGAGCAACACCGACTGCTTTCTTACGAAATCCAAGTGCTTAAGGTCTCCATTATAATGCTCCGCCAGTCTTCGAGCACCAAACAGCACTTGGGGAGCAAACAATTCTCTCAAGGCATTACTGTCTGCGGCATAGCTAAGCAGTATACCCTGGCGAATACTAGCGACCGGTACGAGGATATCCTCAGTTTGGGTTGTTTCTACGAAGGCCTTAAAAATCATCAACGCCGCGTAAAGAAGTACGGCCTCATTCCATGGGAGCTGTAGCATATCACCGATTTCCTCATGCTTCAACGCCTCAATAGTCTTCATGAAATCACGAAACGCATCACGGGGGATGATCATCATCTCATCGGAAAGCCTTGTGCCCAGATGAGACGCTACAACCCTTGCGCTATTTCCAATGGTGACGATCTTGGTTACCCGGGACAATCCCATTTCACGGGGAAGAGACTTGATAATCCTGTCGGTTTTGTCTCGAAAAAATTCCCGGGCATGGCCTTTTCCAAACTCGAATTGTGAATCAAACTGTTGCTGGAAGCGTAGTGAGCCGATGGGAAGTGTGTGCGCGCTGGCAATCTTGCCTTTATTCTGAAAAATGAGTTCAGTATGACCGGCTCCTACTTCCATTATAAGGGAGTTATGCTGTTTGATACCTGTCTTGAGTTCCTGAAGAGGGTTGGCGACTGCCATCCAGGTGAGTTGATTGGCCTCTAAGCCATCAAGCACCTTCACTTCAATACCAGTTTGCCGTATGACTTCGTCGATGAACACCTCCCAGTTGTCAGTTTCCCGAAGAGCACTGGTGCCAATGGCGGCGATGCGGTCCACCCTGTACGGGGCTATGAGTTCTTTGAATCGGCCAAGAATTTCTACGGCCCTGTTGATGGTGGTCCATTTGATGGCGCGAAATGAGAAAATGTCTTTGCCCATCCCCAGTGAGTATGCGGCATTCTCGAGGATCTTCCAGTCTGTCGGGCCTCCCTGGGCAATAAGCAACCGAATGGCACTTGATCCTATATCGATGACGGCAATGGTGGAAGTCATAGCTTATTTTAATCCATATTAGAAACTCTTGCACCGTAAACACAGCAGGCAATACCTGGGGCAATCCAAAAAATCCTAGAAATTCCCAAAAGGTTCCCTATGAAGTTGACATGTCGTTCGAAAATGAGTAATATGCTTTTTTCACCGAATAGTCAGTAGTGACATGTTAACCCAAGTTCACCAAAACACCCCCTCAAAGTCCGTTGAAAATCTTTTTTCATCTTTTTCAATAGCGTGAAACATAGAAATATTGCACACAGAGGCCAAAATGAATCCCGCATCTGCTTTTGTGGTGACTATCTGATTACGGTTGACATTGCCCCCTTCCCTGCTTTTTTGCATATTATATTCCATGTATATACGCCGTGTTAGAGTTCCAAGTGGATCTCGAAAATCGCAAAATGTTTACTACAATCTGGTCGAAAGTGTTCGCACCCCAAAGGGCTCTCGTCAGCGTCTTGTCCTTTCCCTTGGCAAACCGGACCTTGCCCCCTCTTTGCACAAGCTATTGGCCAAGAGAATTGAAGATCTGCTTGACGGTCGGTCAGAGCTCTTTGAAGCAGACTCCAAAATTGACAAGCTTGCTCAATATTATTCTGATCGCATTTTCACCTTGAGGGCCAAAACCGCAGAAAAATCAACCCGTGAGAAAAAACGCAATTTCCAGTCTGTTGATGTGGATAGCATGGATGCCTCCAATGTGCGTTCACTTGGGCCTGAATATGTCGGTCATATGATGTGGAAGGAATTGAACATAGATAAGGTGTTGATCAAAAAAGGAGTCCCTAAAAACCTCATTCCCATTGCCGAAGCTCTTGTCCTTGGCAGACTTATCCATCCAAAAAGTGAACGGGGCACCAGGAAATGGGTGGAAAATACATCCTCTCTCTTCGAGATCAGCGGAAATCCTACGGCACGTTCGCTCAATGCCTATTACCGTACCGCTGATTTGCTCTACGGATGCAAGAATGCTTTGGAGAAACATAGGTCGCCTCATTGAATAATATCCTCGCCCGGCTCGCCTTTACCATATTGAAGTCGAACCTGGAGAAAAAGATAAGCGCACTTACAAGATTAAAACAGCATCCATCAAATGGACCAAGAAAGAAAAGAAAGAAACAGAGTCACAAAAGAAGCAGGGAACCTACCTCTTGAGAACCAATCGAAAAGATTGGACAGACAAGAAGATAAGGGAAACCTATATTATGCTTGGTCGCATCGAGAAATCATTTAGAGATATGAAATCCCATCTTGGTTTCAGACCGAATTTTCATCAATCCAAGGACCGGGTTGAATCCCATATGTTTATATCCGTTCTGGCCTATCACCTGATGAATTCCATAGAGCGGAAACTTCGATTAAATGGGGACAATCGGAACTGGGATAGCATTAAATCGATTCTAAAAACGCATTGCAGAGTGACCTTGGAGTATATCGTAAGCGAAAACGGAGAACTGCTAAAAAATTCCATGAGAACGAACTCACGCCCGGAGAAGTCGCATCTGGATATTTATAGAAAACTTTAGTTTATCGGGGAAAGTCCTTGACCGACAATTAATGAAATACAAAATCAGTGGTGATAATCGAAAAAATTAACTGTCGGTGGAGGAAGGAGATAATGTTGTTGTATGGTGAACTTGGGGTAATGGAATTATCAGCCGATTTATCCCGAAGGGAAATGATATCGGCTTGGAAAAAAAGAGTACTATCGGAAGAATCTAGGACTGGATGAATCACTACCCAAGAAAAATCCTGGACGGAAAATCCCCATTAGAAGCCCTCGTCGACGAGTTTGGGGCTGGAATACAAATCCCAAAGCTATTGAAGGTAAAAGCTTGAAAAAAAACGGACAAACTACTTTGCAGGAACCAATACAAATAAACATAGATGCTATAAAAAAAGCTATCAATTTCTTCATATTAGCTCCTCCATTTGGTGAAATAATTATTGAAACTGAATCGTGGTTCAACGCCGTAGCCATTAGTAGCAGGTAAAAAACAAACGAAAACTGCCTTGGCTTAGGTGTACTGGTTTTGCAATTAAAGAATGACAGTATCATTCACATGACAATCTGTCAAGCTCCGCATTGCCTAGATGCAAAACTGGGAATCCCGCGTGTTCGACAGGCCTCAGGTCAACACTTTGTGCGAGTACAAGTCCAGGATTACCACCAGATACACAAACCCAGTTGGAAGACGCAGATACGTGATGCCTATGGCCCAAACCTGGTTCGGATGTCGAATTATCTTGTCTTTTAGCAGATATGAGGATGTTCTGGTTTCAGATGTTTTGAGATCTTACAATACGGGGGTGTGTCAGAATGCGCGATAAGGAAATCCGGGGCTGTGTCAGAATCCAGGGGCTGGGTCGGAATGATGGATTTGGTCTGCAGGCAAGGCGGCGAAAAGTTCTGAAAGCGGAGTGTACATGTTGTACATGAGCATTTCAGGTTTTTTCGCCAACGCCGCATGCGGGCCAAAGGCGCATTCTGACACAGCCCCAATATCGCGTAAGACTTCCAAGTCAACTTAGATCTGTTAACTCTCTCTATCGGCAGTAGTCCGGTAGTAAAAAGTTGCCCGATTGATTTTCAAGAGCCTGCATTGTTTGGACACAGAAAGCTCTTTGTAATCCGGATCCACTAGAAAGGTTCTTTTCCGTATAGTTGTCAGTATTTTTTTAAGGAAATCATTCTCGATTTTCATGTCATCGATAGTTTTAAGTAGTGTATCTCGTTCAGATTCCGCCTGCCTGATTTTCGGGCTCTTCTTGTTCGGGCGTTCGAACAGATCTGTTACGCCTTCAATGAGCTTCTTCTTCCACTTTAAAACCTGGCTAGGATGTATTTCATATTGACGTGCCAATTCCTGGATAGTCTTATCTTCTTTCAGAGACTCCAGGGCCACCTTTGCTTTGAATGCTTTGTCGTGTCGCTTCCTCATAGGTTCAGTATAATCCCCCTGTCCATTTTGCGGTATGTTATACACCTTAAAACTCCATAATCTCTGTCTTCCAGTCTGGGCTCATTTATTTCAAAGAAATCAGCAGCTCCGGCAAGCAGTTGTTTTTCCACTGTGCCAGTTGATTAGGATGTATATTGTATTTCCTGCCTAGCTCCTGCAGAGTACTCTCCTCACGTAAAGCCTCCAAAGCTACTTTTGCTTTGAAGTTTTTGTCGTAACTTCTTCTTCCCATCTGTTCCTCCTTTCTTTTATTATAGATTTTTTGGAGAACACCTAAAACCGCCATCATTTAAAGTCTTGTTTCTTGGGCTCATTATAGCCCCCCCGGCCTCCAATCTTCGGGGTACTATACAAGTATCACTATCAAACCCCATGCAGAGCTAATAAGAACAAAGGATAGCATATTCGCGCATGGAGAGTCCGATGAGGTTTTGCAAGAGGCTCATTCGTGTATACTTAGAACTCATGAGCGATAATACATCTATAGAACGGTTATACAACGGGTTGAATCAGGTCTTCCGGGGCAATAAGGATGTGTTGGAGAAAACCATTGCGGCCTTTATCACTGGCGGGCATATTCTAATTGAGGATATGCCGGGAACGGGGAAAACAACCATAGGTAGAACCTTTGCCAAACTCATCGAAGGTGCCGAGTTCAAACGCATACAATTCACTCCGGATCTCCTCCCTTATGACATAACGGGGATGGAAGTGTGGGATGAAGAGAGGCGGGACTTTGTCTTCAGGCCAGGGCCGGTGTTCGCCGATATCGTATTGGCCGATGAGATCAACCGAACGACTCCGAAGGTCCAGTCGGCATTATTGGAGGCCATGGCTGAATCTCAGGTGACGGTTGGAAATCACACACATCCTCTTTCCATGCCGTTTCTGGTTATCGCGACGCAGAATCCCGTTGAAACTGAAGGCACCTATCCTCTGCCCGCAGCTCAGAAGGACAGATTCATGCTCTTACTCCATCCGGGGTATCCCGATAGAGAAACCGAATACTTAATTGTCGCCAACAATCCGAGCCGAGAGACATTGCCGAGTCTCAAGCCGGTGTGTACTGTGGACGAGATAAGAGCCTTGCAACAGAGTGCGAGGGAAGTGCATGTCGATAACCGTATAATTCGTTGTGCCGTCGATATTGCTGTTGCCCTGCGGGATCATCCGGATACCGCATTTGGTGTCTCTACGCGGGGTGTCCTTATGCTGGTGGATGCGATGAGGGGGCTGGCTCTAATAAGGGGTCGGGATTATGTTATTGATCAGGATATTGCCGATCTCGCCGTAGAAACCTATGCCCATCGAATACGACTTAGGAGCGGGACATCTCAGGCCGAGTCAATTGTGGAAGACTTTGCAGCGCGGGAGATTCGCCGTATTCGTCATGGCTAAACGTCTTTGCATCGCCTTTTATCCAACTATTGCGGGGATTTTGACGGGAGCATTGCCCCTGCTGCTCCTGCATCAAGGACTGGAGGGCTCCGGTGTTCCGGGGGTCATCTTAGGCATGGGCTTACCGGTCTTGGTTCTTCTTGCACTGTTATTTCCGTTATTCAGGATTCCTGCATTAGTTATAATGGCCAAAAGGTCTGACCAAATGCCTCTAGCCCTCCCACGAGTATGTAGCGTCGGGCAGTCTTTGCTCCTTGAGGCAGACCCTCATCGGCCCGGTTTTCTACCGGGTGTGCGGCTCTTTCTCTGTTGGCGTTTCGATTTTGGCCCATTCAAAGAAGAAGCATTTATACCTTTGCCGACGAGGGGGAAGGGAACCTGCCATTTTCGATTCACAAGGCGGGGCTACTGGAGGGCCCTGCCATCTTTCTATGTCACCGATCCTTTTGGGTTCTTCGCCTTTCGGATTCCAATTAGAATCGTCCGTCACGTTGTCGTGCCTCCTGAGCCAACGGGTTTTAAGGGAGGGCTGCCGATGGGACGCCTGTCAAGGGATTCGGAGACATCACTTCGATTGAGTGAAGATGCCGAGGAGTGGCTTGAGAGGCGGCAGTACATCCCGGGGGATGATCCCCGCCGTATTGATTGGCGGCATTATGCCCGCACGAGAGAATTGATCATCCGAGTCGGTGAAGATGAGATACCAACTCGGGGGAGACTGTGGCTACAGGTGATCGGTTCTTCTCGTCATTGGAAGAGGCAGGATTTCAAACGACTGGACCGTTCACTGGGGTTGGTTATGACCTTGGTCAACATCCTCACAGAAGCCGGTCAGGATGTTTTCGTTCGATTGCCCGGCGAGGTTCATTGGGGGAGTGCTGACTGCGATGATTGGCAGAAACGCATATCCCAAACTACCCCAGATAGTGGCTTGCCGACCGGTGTCCCGGCCCCTGGCGATACGCTATGTATCTTGTCCGAATCGACCGACAGCATGGGGCAGGAGTATCGCAAGCATTCCATAAACATGGGATGCCATGTCGTTATGTTGGCTCCAGACGGTCACGTGCCCCAGAGACGTTCCCCCGGGTGGTGGTTCTTTGACCGTAGAGATGCGTATGAGATGGGGCGTTAATCTACCAGGGGTTCTGCTAGGTGCGGTCGTTTGGGCACTCTTCTGCCTGGGGCTAAGCGATGCTGTCCCTGATGTATGGATATGGGTCGCCTTTCCTGTCGCCGTTCTCGTTGCTTATGTCCTGACCCGGACGCGGGTGAAGCCAGTGCCTGCCCTCATATTGATTCTCCTCTTTCCCTGGGTAATTCGAGGAATTGTTTTTATCGCGGCAGTGGCACTTCAAATGGATTTGCAAGTATCCTGGGATAGGGGTTGGTTCCTTACGGCTCCATTGTGGTACTTTGCGGCGATAAGCCGCTATCTTGTACTCCGGCAACCACGGTATGGTTATCTGGAGGCTTTGGTTTTCTCTGTCATCGGGGGCATTCTCATTGCCTTCTTTCTCGATCAGCATCCTTTGCTCTCCGTTATCCAGGTGGAGAGATGGCGGCTTTTCATCTCCATCTTTGTATTAATTCTCACAATGTTCAGCCTACTTTCAACCTTCAGGCAGCTCCGTGGAAAGTCCCAGGGGGTACGACTATCTCATCATCTCATTTATTGGAGTAGTCTCACACTGTTGGTGATTGTACTTGTCTTGATCGGCAATAAGGTAAGACGTGCGGAATCGTTAAGTTCAGGTGGAGGGTTACTCTCCAGCGATTTATTCCGGTTTGATTTCGGCGATATTCTCTCCCTTGAACCTCAGATAGAATTGAACGCCGAACTCACCATGCTTTACAGAGAGGATGGAATGCCACAAGTGAGGTATCTCCGGCGATTCACATTGTCTGGATGGGATGAAAACCGGGGGTTTTTCAGAGACGTAGCCATGGAGAGTGATTATCCGGGCGGGCCGCCCTTACCCTCGGTGTTGCCTCGGGGCGTAAGAGAGTGGAGAGATCCGCCCTTTGATGATTTGGAACTGATAGCCCAGGAGTATTATCTGGTTGCGCTAGATCCGGCATCTTTCTTCGTTTTGAATAGCCCTGTCAGAGTCGAGCCATGGAAAATATGGGATGATGCCTCCTTTGTTCGCGCCTATACGGTCAATTCCATGGTTTCTTTTGCTAAGGACTGGGAACTCGAAGATGCACCGAGTGAAAACCTCCCCGATGATTACCGAACATACCTACTGAGCGGAGGGGATAGTCTCATGTTCACAAGTCTCGCGAAGGATATCCTCGGCGAAGAAACCAACGGCTGGAAGAAGGCCTCGGCGATAGAGAAATGGCTGATATCGAATTACTATTATTCCCTGAATCCCGGAATAGCACCGGATGGCGACCAGCTCGCCTGGTTTCTTAACAAAACGAAACGGGGATACTGCTCCTATTTTGCCTTTGCCATGACCCGGCTTTGCCGTGCGGTCGGTGTCCCTGCACGTGTTGCCGTGGGATTTGTAACCGATCCCTCCACTGCGGTACTGGGATTCATCCCCGTGCGTTCCGATCAAGCCCACACTTGGGTGGAGGTATGGATTGAAAATTATGGCTGGATAGTATTCGATCCAACTTCACAGACGATGGCCCCAGGGGAAGACTATCCAACTCGATTTCTTTCCCCAAATGAATGGTTGCCCTTGATAGAAGAAGTCCTCACGCGTCGCGGCGAGGTGAGCGCAGTAATTGAGGAAGCGAATGAGTTGTCGAATCAAAATCCATGGTGGCGGGATCTGTTTTTCCAGGTAAAATCCTTTTCGGCCTTCACAATAGGGGCGTGCATACTACTTTTAATTCTTCTATACGCTCCAGGTCGTCTCTTTCCAGCCATAGCCGATTTACGGAATGCTTCTTCTGGAAATTCGAGACGGCGGGTGAAGGGCCGATGGCGACGCTTTGCCAGGCGGCTGTTACACGGCAAAATGCGACCGAAACCGAGAGAGACTGCCCTTGAATGGGCCAGGAGGGTTGATGACTGTGGTATCGAAGGCTTTTCAGAATGGACGGCAATTTACCTCAAGGCGGAATTCTCAGGAGTCTTCGAACCTCAAGATTGTAAAAATGCGGCCTATCTGGAGAAAAGACTGCTGAACTCATGGAAGAAGTCTGGGTGGAAATGGCGGATTCTCTCGGCGTTGTCTCCAAGATTGAACTCAAAGTTTCCATGGAGATCACGGTCATGAAGAATAGAACACGATGCATCATGCTCCTCTCACTATGCTTGTTAAGTCAGATAGTTTCCCCCGATGAAGTTGACAAGATTATTGCCAATGTCGATAAGGCGGTGCAGGACGACCGCTACACCGAGGCGCTCGCCCTCCTAGAAGACGGCGAAAAGGCCTGGCCCATGGACACAAGAGTGCTGATGCGGGCAGGGGGCTTATACATGGATCGGGAGCTATACCGCCTTGCATTGGCGAAATTTCGACAAGCCGATGAATTGGATCCGGATAATCCTCACATTCTATACAAGGTTTCAATGGCTCATGGCTATCTCGGCAATAATGTTGCCGCCGTTACCGCCCTGGAAGTGGCACTTGGCATAGCCGAAGACAAGCAACTTTGGGAGGAAATCATCGATGATCTGAGTTGGATGTATTTCAAGACCTTCAGGATGAATGATGGCATAATGCTTCTTGAACAGGTGCTTGAGGATGATTTCAACCGGGTCTGGGCCCATACCCTCGGAACCTTGTATTACGGGAATTACGATATTGATCAGGCTCGATACTGGTATAACCGTTCCATTGAGGATGCCCTTGATTCGGGTGATGAAAGATTTGCCTCAGTAGCCTACTACAATCTTGCTCTCTTGGAATTATCGTTCTATCACTACAAGAACTCACAGGATTACGCTCAGCGTTCTCTTGAACTCCAAGATCGCGCAGGCGGCCATCTGGTAATCGGCGAATTGTCTTTCATGGAATGGAAACTCAAGAATGCCATCAATTCTTATAGGCAGGCGGAGAGTATGGATACAACGCCCTTGTCTCGGGTAGATACCGCCGAATTCTACCGCCGCATCGGTCGCTTAGATGAGGCGATACGCTTCATCGACAAGGTTAATGCGGAAGGCGATGATTCCTGGATGTATCGCTATGGGGTAGATACCGTGAGGTTTGATATGGACCTCACGGAGATACTGTCCGCTGCATGGAAGGGCAAGGCAGAGGTGGAATTATTGACTCCACGTTGGGGGCGGGGGAGTCGGATAGTTCGTTTCATCAGGGCCATGCTGTGGAAAGCCCGGGGTGTTTACAACGATATGCGTTACCGTGCGTTGACTGCCCGATACGTAGGTGAATTAAAAGCCGAAGGCAATGTTCTCGATTCGGAGTGGTACGCCTTTCGCCTTAATCAGGGTTATGTCCATTCGGCCATGAGACATCTGGAAAAGGCACGTCAATTAGAAACCGCCCTAACTCCTCTCTCTATTCCTTGGTATATGCTGGAGGCCGGTATTGAGAAGGAAGACTCAAGTCTTATTGAACAGGCTTTCAGCACTTTTCAATCAACCGAACTTGAGCCCATCGAAAGAGGATTGAAATCTATGGCGGAGAATCTGCCCCGCAAACAACGGCTTGTCGATGGTCTCCTGACAGATCTTTATTCCCTCAATCAGGGAGGTCTCAGGCAATATGGGTTGACCCTACCCTTCCGAATTAATGTAGCCAGCGCGAGCTCAATGCGGCTGAAGAGAAAAATCAGAAAGGTGCTGAATTCGGCGGGGTATAGAATTGTGAGAGATAAGCTGTCTACTGCGGCCACTTTGACGGTGAGTGTTCGAAAGGACGGCCTCTATTGGTTCATTGCCGACCCTCAGGGGCGAACCGTTAGCGAGGCGTATACCGGATTAATCAAGAAGAAAGAAGTCTTGGCGGATACTCTCGCTGGATTACTCAATCGATTCTATTCTGTGGATATCGATTGAGGTGCTTGATTCTAGAAACGGCAGTTGGAACTTTTTTTCAACCTGAAGTTCACCAGACAACAACCTTATCCCACGCCGGGTGCGCCCTGATACGCATACCCCGAAGCGTGATGCATCTCACGGCGGGCACGCCCAGAAAACCATGCTCCGAAGCGACATGCATCTCACGGCGGTGTAGTTTCTCAAATTATCCTACCCAAACCTTTTCACGACCAGTTAGACAATTTCTTAATTCAAAAATAACATAATCCAGCCCTCCCTCCGGATTATGTTCTTACAGGATAAGCTCTGTAGCAGCGACTCGAACATGTTCAGCAGAAACAAAATCTTTCCTTTCCATGGCAACAGCCAACATAGCTGCTTTTGCCAATGAATTAGCCCTTCGTAGGATGCCACCCGATTTCTGATGAATCGCATAAACAGCATTTTCTGCAAATATCGGTTTCTTCAAACCAGCCAAAGCAAGATGATGATTCAAGTATTCTTCCATGACTTCTCTTTTGATTGATTCCAGATGATTCTTTCCCAAAACTCGTGATGCCAAAGGCCTAGCTGCACTCGTCATCAGATGGTCCATCAATCCGTCCTGTCCACAGAGGACAACCGGCATAACCGGTTTGGAATCATATTCAAACTGCAACAGGGTGTGCAACTGAGAAAAAACATTGTGTTTAAACAGGTGAGCCTCATCAATGATCATAATGGGTGTCACATTTCTCGATGCGATTTCCTGGATCTTTTCTCTTATCATTTTTATCATGAAGGTTATTTGATATGAGGAGAATTCAATCCCGAAGGAAAGCAGGATTTGCCGGTATAGTTCCATCAGGCTGTATTGTCCTCCAATAAGGGAAATTATTTGATATTCACTGGTTTGAAACTGATGGGCCATGTATCTCAAGGAGGTGGATTTCCCTGCTCCCACATCACCGGTAATCACAGTGAGAGCCTTTTGTTGTACTGCAAAGCTGACTCTCTGTTTCAGGGGGGCCAATGCTGGGAGAGGGTATAAATCCCGAACCGCAACATTCTGGGAAAAGGGATCTTTTTTCAAGCCAAAGAAGTGTCTGAGGTTTTCCATTATTCATCCCCCGCAGCTTTCTCAAAGAGAGACCCTTTTTGCTTTTCAAAGTGAGTTGCTCTTTGAATTTTACTGTTGCTATGCTCGTTAAGAAGGGAAAGATATCCCCTGGGTTCATCATCCAGGAAAACCTCAATGTGATCGTAATTTTCATAACGAAGAGTGACATTCATCCCGATCAGCCCAATGGGAGCCTCAAACATCCTCCCATCTAGTTTGACAGTCCGGTCCTTGTTAACCCTACGAACAGCTTTTTTGCGGAAATACTTCGGCAGGTTCTCCGGGGCAGACCTCAGGAACTCTGCACTTTCCAGGTATCGCCGAATAGGTTCCTGACCTGTGGTCCCGTGCTTGCGGGTATGGTAGTGGTCCAGGTATTTCTCGAATAGCTGATTTAGTTCCTCCAAGGTCAGCTCTGCTGGTAACTCTGGAAGAAATTGAGATCGAACAGTTCGGAAAAACCGCTCGATTTTCCCCTTCCCCTGGGGTCTGTAGGGTTTTGCGAAGGATAGATTTATCTCCAAAGACACACAGCCCAACTGTAGGCGATGAGCTTTGAAGGAGGGCCCATTGTCCACATAAATTTTCCTAGGTAACCCACGCTTTCTCATGGCTGTCCAGAGACAACCCAGATAATTATCCAGGTTTTCGGCCAAGTAAAACTGGCCATGGGTAATCAGCCGAGAATGATCGTCAATGATGGCAAAGAGATAGGTTTTTCGAAGTCGGTCGTCATGGAAAACCTTCGGTCCGTGCATGCAGTCTGATTGCCAGAGGTCGTTGGGCATTTGTACCTCAAACTTTCGCATATCCTTAGCTCTCACATTCATTCAGAATGCTGTCCCGGCAGAACCCTGAATCACCACGGAAAATGATGCGGACATCAGGGAAGCGGGTTCTTATTGTTTTGACAAGGTTTTTCAGAATGGCTTCCGTACCGTCACAGGCATCTATACCGGCTGGTCGAAGCCTTGCGATCAGTGGAAAATCATCACAACGGATGTTCCTGGAGAGCCGAAGCAAAATAACACCATATCTCTATATGGTATAATAAGATAGTTTTAAATCCCGCCGTTTTTCTGTACTCACTAATATCTTGCTCTCTTTTGTTTTATTCTGTTTGCATAAAATAATATATCTGATATAATGATTCTCACTATGTATATTGATCGTACAAAAAGAACTTACAAGGATAAAATTTACATCCAGACACTCTTACGGGAATCGTATCGTACCAAGGTCGATGGAGTTTCAAAAGTCAAACTCCGTACCGTCGCAAATCTTACACGTTTACCACCTCAAGTAATTGTAGCGATTGAACATGCCCTTAAGGCCAAAAGGTTTTCAGGCAAACATGTCGATCTCAATTCCATCCAACTTGAGCAAGGTCGTTCGGTGGGTTCTGTATACCTGGTTGAACAAATTGCCCGCAGACTGGGAATTCAGCAGGCTCTCGGAAGATCGTTCGATGCTAAACTGGCTCTCTGGCAGATCATTGCTCGGGTTGTCGCTCAAGGTTCCAGACTTTCTGCGGTACGTCTTAGTGAAACTTGCGCTCTTGCTGATGTTCTTAAAATCAAACAGGGCTTTGATGAAAACCGACTCTATGAAAATCTTGCCTGGCTTTCCGATAACCAGACTCAAATTGAACAGAAGCTCTACGCTATTCGAGTCAAAGAAAAAACTATCAAGTCAATTTTTCTTTACGATGTAACCAGTAGTTACCTTGAAGGACAGAAAAACCATTTTGCAAAATATGGATACAATAGAGATAAAAAGAAAGGCAAGAAACAGATTGTCATCGGTCTGCTCTGCGATTCTCATGGTGTCCCTGTCAGCGTGGAAGTCTTCCATGGGAACAGAAGCGATACCACCACTCTTTCAAATCAGATCCATAAGGCGGCGGAAGTCTTTGGTGTTCAAAAGGTCGTTTTTGTCGGAGATAGGGGGATGATCAAATCTGGAGGCATTGAGGAGCTAAAGAAAGCGGGGTTTCACTATATATCATCTCTGACTAGAGGGCAGATCCAAAAGCTCGTTTCTCAGGGTAGCATTCAGTTAGAACTCTTCGATGAAAACATCTGTGAAACACAAGTAGACGGAGAGCGATTGATTTTAAGACGGAATCCCTTGAGGGCAAGAGAAATAAAAGAGAACCGAAAATCAAAATACAGTAGCATAAAAGAATTCATGGTAACAAAAAATACCTACCTTGAAGAATGTACGCGTGCCAAGACAGGTGTCGCAGCAAGAAAAGTGCAGGAAAAAATAGACAAGCTTAAGATCGGTTCATGGCTGAAAGTGACAATCAATCAAAGAAAATTGGAATTGACGATAGATCGTTCCGTCATCGAGGAGCTTGAGACGCTGGACGGATGCTATGTCCTGCGAAGTGATGTTGATACTACGGATGCTGATAGCGAAATCGTTCATGCCCGCTACAAGGACCTGGCCAAGGTGGAACATGCCTTCCGTACCTGCAAAAGCGGTCATCTGGAACTTCGGCCTATATACGTGCGGAAAAAGGAATCCACTCGCGGCCATGTTTTTATTGTTATGCTCTCATATCTGATTAAAAGGGAGCTGGACAAATGCTGGGCAGGCTTTGATGTAACAGTCCAGGAGGGAATAGAGATACTTGGCCGCATAAGCGAACAACACATGATTATTGAAAAAGGGATATCTTTGACAAAAATTCCTGAACCAACCGGGCTGGCCAGGAAATTGCTTGATGCGGCAAATGTGGTTTTGCCGACGACGATAGCCCATAATCGGGAGGTGAATGTACACACTAAGACGAAACTGAAGAATAGGCGTTAAGATCTTTTGATATAAATAGATAGATATGGAGAACGGTGGCGATTCTGCTGGAACATCCGTCACAAAACACATAAATGGGCAAGTAGCAGTGATGATCATAATACCCATGAAAAAACCGTCCCTGCTGTTCACCGTAAAGGGGAATGTCAGTGGCATCAAAATCCAGAATCAGAGACTTCGGAGGCTTTTCGAAACTACCTGAGAAACAGCGTCCAGAGCAGTGCCTCGATCCCTTTGGCATTCCATGTGATTTTGCTGTATTTGTCTCCCATTTTTTGATCCGGTTCATGCCCGAGTTCCAGCCGATTTAAAGTACTCTTGCCGGCTGTCGGAGTTTTATCAGCTCTTCCACACACATATTGAAGTAGCGGATCTTCGTGCAGTTTTTCATGATCATTGAGATCTTCATAGCCCTGGCAGATTCCGAATATCCGCTACTTGAGCAGAGCGACCAGGGGATGCGTAATCTTTTCCTGCTTCCATTTATCGGTAAAACATCTTGAAAGTTTTTCAATGATTCGGTGTTTCTGCTCGACCTGCTGAAGCAAAAGGAGTCCGGCATCAAAACTGTTGGTCTTTCCGTCATTCCTGACAATGATTTTCCTGGTTTTTACTGTTTCCAGACCTTGCAATTCCAACTGACCGGGTGTATACTTTGTATTTGCAGAGTAGGCTTCTTTTTTGTTTTTATTTTTTTTATGATAATACTTTATTATAAGAAGCCTGCTTTGTATCAAGGTATTGGTGAGAAATACGGGTTAGCTCTCACATTCATTCAGAATGCTGTCCCGGCAGAACCCTGAATCACCACGGAAAATGATGCGGACATCAGGGAAGCGGGTTCTTATTGTTTTGACAAGGTTTTTCAGAATGGCTTCCGTACCGTCACAGGCATCTATACCGGCTGGTCGAAGCCTTGCGATCAGTGGAAAATCATCACAAAACACATAAATGGGCAAGTAGCAGTGATGATCATAATACCCATGAAAAAACCGTCCCTGCTGTTCACCGTAAAGGGGAATGTCAGTGGCATCAAAATCCAGAATCAGAGACTTCGGAGGCTTTTCGAAACTACCTGAGAAACAGCGTCCAGAGCAGTGCCTCGATCCCTTTGGCATTCCATGTGATTTTGCTGTATTTGTCTCCCATTTTTTGATCCGGTTCATGCCCGAGTTCCAGCCGATTTAAAGTACTCTTGCCGGCTGTCGGAGTTTTATCAGCTCTTCCACACACATATTGAAGTAGCGGATCTTCGTGCAGTTTTTCATGATCATTGAGATCTTCATAGCCCTGGCAGATTCCGAATATCCGCTGCTTGAGCAGAGCGACCAGGGGATGCGTAATCTTTTCCTGCTTCCATTTATCGGTAAAACATCTTGAAAGTTTTTCAACGATTCGGTGTTTCTGCTCGACCTGCTGAAGCAAAAGGAGTCCGGCATCAAAACTGTTGGTCTTTCCGTCATTCCTGACAATGATTTTCCTGGTTTTTACTGTTTCCAGACCTTGCAATTCCAACTGACCGGGTGTATACTCTGTATTTGCAGAGTAGGCTTCTTTTTTGTTTTTATTTTTTTATGATAATACTTTATTATAAGAAGCCTGCTTTGTATCAAGGTATTGGTGAGAAATACGGGCTAAAGCCTCCATCATTTACCGTTTTGTTTCTTGGGATCATTATATCCCATGTATTCTATCCCGTAATGGGCTTTGTCGTGGCCCCCCTGCCTCCAATCTTCGGGGCACTATATAAGGATTTCAGGTTCTTCCATTTTCCTCTGTCCGTGAGAAAGGTTCAGCTTCTGATACGGTCTTAACCTTCTCTGATTATGGCCGTTTTTATTCCTTCCGGCAAAGCTATGGATTTTTCTGCCTGGTAATCCACCCAAACCATTTTCGCACTACCGGTTGCGTACAGAGTTTCATCGGCACTGCGGAGTTCATACCAGGTCATAAAACTGCTTCGCCCCAAATCACCGACAAAGAGATGCACCCGGATGGGGCAGGGGTAGATCATCTGCTTGATGTATGTACATGAAGCAGTAAGAATAACCGGACCAAAGTGCGATGTGCCGCTGATATCTGATAGGTGCCCCGTTTTTTCCAACCAGGCGATGCGAGCCTGTTCAAAATAACCGAAATAGCGTGTGTTATTGATATGCCCCAGAGCATCCATGTGACCCCAGGGCGGGCTAATCGCATGCACAAGGACTTTTTTCCCTGGAGAAGGCTTTGGTAATCTCATACGCAAGGGAGTATAAGCAAGAATTGCTCATTTTACAATTAGAAATCAAGCCGTATAGAAAGGAGGGTGAATTGCACAATGAAACGTCCACCCATAGAAAAGGTGAACAGGAGGAGAAAAGTCCCATGGGCAATGAGGATCATACCACGTTCAAGGCAAGGAGACGAAAAGTCCCATTGGACATGAAGATAATACCACGTTCAGGGCAAGAGGGAAATACCTTGGCTCAGGATGATGAATGGCGAATTGCAATATTAACTGTCCCCTTTGAAAGATGTGTAAAAAGACCCATGAAACTCATAGAGTATGCTGTTTTCCAAGCAAATAAAAAACAAGAGTTAGCATAGAGCATGAGGAGAATATCACCAGTAGCAGGAAGGGGAAACACTTCAACTTAAGCTGAATGGCTTATTTTGGAGAGATTGTACCGGAGAAATAGAAAAACGGACACATAACTTGGCAATTCACCTATAACTCTGTAAAATTGGAGTAAATCAGAGTGTGTAAAGCACTCACTAGGAGAGTTGCAATGAAGAGAATTACAGTATCAGTATTGCTTTGCCTGATAATGACCGGATTGGTTGCTGGCGGAGGATTGGATTTCCACTTGGGCGCAGGGTATCATTCATCCTATTTTGGAGAAGTTGATGATGTCGGTAGCTTGGAGACCATTGCAGGAAAAGCGACGGCTATGCCCCTAGGGATTGGGGGATATGCGGGGATAGGGTTTGGCCTAATTGGTAAAACTCTCAACTTAGGCATTGAAGTTGCGCCAAGCTGGGACTTCAATCTCAGCGGATATAAGATAAGCAACTTTGCCCTGCAAGGACGGGCGTATCTGAAGGTCAAATTACCACTTCCTTTTTCCGTAGCGGTTTTTGGCGGTTATGCAATTAATATGGCCGGTTCTACAAGCGACCCGGGTTCTCTGCTCGGAGCACCTGTTTTTGGGGCACGTTTGACGGTGTTTTTTATCTACGCCGAATACGCATTAACCCCTAAGCCGGACTTCAGCGGAATCATGAAACATGAAATTGGCCTAGGCTTTGCGTTTTTTAAGTAGAGGTCATACGGAGTTAGTGGGGTTGTGTCAGAATCCAGGGGCCCGACGGGACGGGGGGCCCCCCCCGCCCCCCCTGGACAGGGGGGGCATTTATAGGGGGATGGATTTGGTCTGCAGTCAAGGTAGCGAAAAGTTCTGAAAGCGGAGTGTATATGTTGTACATGAGCATTTCAGGTTTTTTCGCCTGTCTGCGTTTGCCTGTTGCAGACAGGTGCGTACACGCACAGGTAGGCCAACGCCGCCGCATGCGGGCCAAAGGCGCATTCTGACACAGACCCTTACCAGGCACCGCGTTCAACCAGGAATTGCCGGAGTCCCTTATAGGCGATCTCCCATTTATAGCCCGAAATACTCCTGTTGGGCATAGCGAATCTGTACTGGTTTTTATCGTAACGGAACTCGAATTTCTGTTGCTTGAATGTGGTAACGGCTGAAATCTCTCTTAGAGGGAATGTTATTATTTCACCGCCAATGTTTCCCACTTCAATGCGTGACGGATAGAGGCGGACATCTCCTTGATGAATAGGTCTCATAGGCATGGCCCGCTTTGCCATCATAAGCCTGATGGCAGAGTCTTGAAGCAAGACTGGACCGCCATTGAGATCCTCTCCCATGCCATTGATAGCATCCCTAAATTTTTCGATAAGTAAGAAATTCTGCCATTCAATCCAATCACGGGGTGAATCGAATGACGGCCCATCCTTCAGGTAATTAAAGAACCCATAGCGATCTATGCTTACCAAATAGCCACATTGGCATGTCAGCGTATTTCCAAGGGAGGTCATTGTTCCAATTTCTTCACAAGAAGGGCAGGCATAGAAAGCGAGTTCAAGTTTTTCGGCACGCCGTTCCCCGACTATGGGAACCATAGCTTTCTTCTGCCATTTGTAGTCGTCTTGAACGATGGCACCCTTGAGCCGTTGCTCTATTTCCGCCAATTTCAAAGTTGCAATTTCCTCGAAATTGATAATACGTTTGAAGTGAACCTCAATCCGACATCGGCGTATCCCCCAGGCCCACCGGGGTTTGGTGAGATAGCCTCCCTGAATTATTGGAACGAGCACGGGAACCTTCAGATAACGGATGAGTTTAGCCGTAGCCGGAATTAGATCGAGAGAGCAACCATCCCATGTTTGTCCTCCTTCGGGAAATATACCTACGGCATGCCCCATCGTGATAGCCCGTTTCACGGCCTGAAGGGTAAGAAGATCGGATTGTTCCTTAATTTTAGGGATGGCACCGCTCATTAACATGAGGACTTTGAGTAGGGAATCTCGGAAGGCCCCGTCAGAAGCTACCCAATGAATGGGTCTTGGAATGATGAATGAAAGGATGAAAGGATCCCATGCATTTGTATGATTAGGCAGGAGGAGAAAAGGACCACGGGTTGTATAAATCTCCCGTAGATTTTTGTATCTCACATTCAAGCGGAGGAACATGAGTACCATCAGTATAGGTTTCGATATGACATTCATCAATACAATGACAATTGCGTGAAGTATGGATGAAATCTTATTCATTAATCAGTGAGCAACTTACCACGACTAGTGGACTAATGTTATTCCATTAACGCTTTGAGAATTGGAATTTCTTTCTGGCTCCCGGTTGGCCATATTTCTTCCGCTCAACCATGCGGGGGTCACGGGTGAGATAGCCGTTGGCTTTCAAAGAAGGTCGGTTGTTCACATCGAACTCCACCAGTGCTCGGGCAATGCCGTGCCGAATCGCACCGGCCTGACCATTGAGACCACCGCCCTTGACGTTCACGAAGATGTTCAGCTTGCCTTCATTGTCCGTAACAGCAAGGGGTTGCTTCACAACTTCGTGGAGAGTTGCTAGGTCAAAGTATTCCTGCAAGCTCTTTCCGTTAACGGTGATGCCCGGAGCACCTTCTCGTATATAAACACGGGCAACTGCCGTTTTTCGCCGACCTGTTCCATAGGATAGAATTTTTACCACATATATCTCCTAAAGCTCCAATTTCTCCAGCTTCTGCGCTTGGTGGGGGTGGTTTTCACCGGCATAAATCTTTACATTTCTATAAAGTTTGTTTCCCAGAGGCCCCCGGGGCAACATTCCCCTGATAGCCTTTTCCATTGGGGCGGTAGGCTTGCGTGCGACGAGTTTATTGAAATTTTCTACCTTCAATCCACCAATATATCCAGAATGCCGGTAATAAAGCTTGGTTTGATTTTTTGTACCGGTCATTTTAACCCTATCAGCATTCACGATAACCACATAGTCCCCAATTTCATGGAATGGAACATAGTAGGGTTTATGCTTGCCTCGAACGATAACCGCCGCCTTAACCGCAACTCGGCCCAAGGGCATATTGGCGGCATCAATGACGAACCACTTGCGTGCGGCATTCTTTGGCAATGTATAAATGGTTTTCATTTCATCAACCTCTGATTCTTATAAGGAGGGTATATTCTCAAAATCGGATATTTTCGTCAATACCTACAAACTGAGTTTAGATAACTATACTTCATAAAGCAATGGGAGTCTATAGCTATTCGCTAAATGCTGCAATAGGAGAAAAGTTTTTTCAATTCGCCCATTGACGGGTTCAAGGGGAATACAGAGGGCCGTCTTGCCGAAGGTGCGATAAGAATAGATTGCGAGAAACAGCCCTCGAAGATCTCTTTGTAGTCTTGTTCATCTCCTTTATAGACCATATAGGGGCCTCTCAACTCCCAGTCATTTATTTTATTACCACCATTTTGAATCGCATTTTTCTCAGACATCACGCCGATGATTTCCCGCTTATCCATACACGAACTGACAGAATAACAGGCACGGGTGAGTGCGGCCAGAATCAGTGGTGAATTCATATCTGATGCCGGTAAATCGCCTGTGTCATGGGCATAAAGCACACCTTGTACCTCTGATAGTCCGGGAAGCGGAAGAATTGGAAGGAGATAGTCCCCCTTTGGGTGATTGGGTAACTGCGGTCTACCCCAAACAGATCCGGGTATGAATTCGGTAGCAAGTGGAGCATCGAGGGGGTCGATGGGCCAGTTCTCTGATGGAATCGAATTGAGGGCCTGTCGGGTGGAGTTAAAAACACGTGCCGCTTCGTAACCGGGAAACAACTTGAGCATGGCCTTTATCAGACGGTTTTGCCATCGGTTTGGATAGGCCGCAAACAGACCTCGGTCAATTTCATTCTTGAGCCGGAGGGAAACTCCATCCGGCTTGTGTCCGGCAAGTGCCCGCCCTCCATCCGCCCAGCAGTCTATCCACCGCTTGCCGTCATCGGCATAAAGGCGAGAGCCCCGTGCACGGTTCACGATGGGCAGGCGGGCGAGGAGTGCTGTTTCCTCGGGATTTAGCGGTGCAAACATAGGGGTCCTCTATAAGACCCATTTTATAGTGCCTTCTAATTTAATGGTAGAGAGCAACCACGTGCCGACAATAGATGTCACAGTGCGAAAACGATTTACAACACCTTTCCTGCCCCGTCTCAATCTCCATTGCTCCAATTTCGGCTTGTTTTGACTAAAACCCCGGCTCATCCAATGTATTCTATTTTTAGTGCCCCAAAGCCTGTTTTTTGAAGTAAATCGCCTCTAAACGCAAGTCATACCTTAGTAGGGAAACAACTTACTAAGGAGGTATGTTATGACTTTTCCACACTGTCCCAATCCCGATTGCTCCAATTTCGAGGCTCCCGCCGGGGAAAATTGGTATATTCGCTATGGTTTTCATCCAACATCGGCCTTCGGCCAAGTTCAGCGTTACCGCTGTAAGAATTGCCGCAGGACTTTTTCTGATCAGACCTTTTCAATTGATTACTATGCCAAAAAAGTTGTCGATTATTCAAAGATCTTCGAGCACCTTGTCACCGCTTCAGGGCTGGGCGATATAGGCCGTGCTATTGATGTCAGAATAGAGACCGTTCAGAACCGATTCGAACGGCTGGCAAGATGCTGCCAGGCCATTCATTCCGAACTTCTCTCTGATCTATCTCTGCAAGAAAATATGGCCGCCGATGGGCTGGAATCCTTCTCCGGGTCCCAGTACTTCCCCCATCATATAAACATCTTTGCTGGCTCCGAATCCGAGTTCATTTACAGCATGGGGTTTTCCAATCTTAGACGCAAAGGAAGAATGACCAATGCACAAAAGAAGCGGAGAATGGTACTGGAATCCATAGAAAAGGCCGATCCAAAGGCCATTGAGAAATCGTTTAGAAATATAGCTAGCGAACTTATCCAACTACTTAAAGAAAAGAAAATTACCGAAAAGACCTTGACGACAGACCTACACAAATCGTATACACGGGCCTTCGCTAAGATCAAGGACTTCAAAAAATATTTTCTCCATGAATGTATATCCTCACATGAGTTCAGGAATAAAAACAATCCTCTATTCCCTGTGAATTACATTGACCGTCAGGTACGCAAAGATAACTGCAATCATGTGCGAGAGACGGTGCAGTTTTCCCGGTGTCCCAGTGCGATGATGATGCGCATGACCCTCTACCGCCACTACCATAACTGCATGATTGCCCGGCGGGTCCAGGATGCCCGAAAGAACGACATGACAACGCATGTAGAAGAGGCAGGAATCAATCGCACAGACCTGGACAAAATAATCGGCAAGTATTGGATGAAGCGCCCCTTCCTGAGGAAGATCAAGCTGGGTACAGAAGAACGCAAGACCTGGTTCAGTCAGTGGCGCAATCCCGGGGTAAAAATTAATCGCTATATCCCGTTGTACATTCGGGTATAGAGGGGAACACAAAGTTCGGGGCACTATATATTCTATTCCGTAACGCCCCCCCCCGGGGGGCCCCCCGCGCCCCCCATCTTCGATGCACTAAACCTACTTCGTTCTTGATGCGATCTTTCCCGTCTACCTGTGAGTGTCCCTGCACCTGCCTGTGCGTCGCACTTGTCTGCAACCGGGCTGTGTCAGAATCCAGGGGGCCCGACGGGGGGGGGCACCACAGGCAAGGCGGAGAGAAGGCTCTTCGCCAATTTTCTGAAGCCGTTTGGCAGAGGTCTCCATCGGTTGAACTAGTGCTCTTGAGATATCAATTCAGTAATCATCGCCGACGATTCCTAATATCTCGATTTTATGGGAGGAAAACTCGGGTAACAAGGTGGCTCGTCTGCCGGATTCGAACTGGACATGGATAGTCGTATGTCCTCCATTTGCGAGGCATTTCTGCACAACACCGACACCATATTCATCATGAATTAACTTCGTTCCCGGGCGCCATTGCTGTGAAATCGGTGCCAGTCTAACGAATCCATCCTGCTGGATTGAATCTAGCGGGATGTCTTGAAGAAAAGAGGAGGGAGTGAGATTCTGATAATGCCCCCAAAGCATGCGTCTCTTGCAGAAGGTGAAGGCAAGATGCTTTCGGGCGCGAGTTATGGCAACGTAGAATAGACGGCGTTCCTCCTCTAAGTCGTCACTATCGATATTGTCGCTCCCCCGTGGGAACAGCCCCTCTTCAAGACCGGTTATTATAACGTGATCAAACTCCAAGCCCTTTGTATTGTGCATTGTAATCAGGGTGACTCTATCTTCATTTCCTTCTTCCTCTGCGAAGGCGGCTTGATCTAGCTCCACGAGTTCTAAAAAGGCCGTCAGACCTTCGCTGTTGGCCGGATAGCTAGCGGCTGCAGTTACCAGCTCATTGATATTGGCGTGGTGTTGAGAGTCTTCCATCCTGTCTATTTCCCGGTAATGGTCGAGCAGGCCAGAGGCTTTCGCAAGATGCTGAACGAGGGATCCCAGGTGTTTAAACTGCTGTCCCGAATCGCCGAACCCCCTATATTGCTCTGTCAGTTTTTGGAGGAATTCCACGGCCTTGGCCGCTTTTCCGCTCAGAAGCCCGGGCCGATAAGCGGTGAGGATGTCTTGTGTGCGTGTTCTTCTGGCCTCAGAAAGCATTTTATCCACACTTATTTTGCCGAAGCCCCGTGTTGGTTTATTGGCGATGCGTCTGAAGGCGACTTCATCCCGGGGGTTAGCAATCCATGCAAGATAGGCCAGGATGTCTTTCACTTCTTCCCGTTGATAGAAGCTCACGGTACCCACGATGCGGTAGGGTATGCCTCGATCTCTAAACACCGTTTCGAATATGCGCGACTGGGCGTTTGTGCGGTAGAGGATGGCTATTTCGCCATAATTGCTGTCTTTTTCCACCCGGTCGGCACAGTAATGGGCCTCGGCGACCTGGTCTTCAAGTTGACTGAGCCGGGCTTTTTCACCAATTCCTTCCGATGTCCAAAGGGTTTTCCCTAGACGCCCGCTGTTGCGTGATACAACGGCAGTAGCAATATCCAGTATTGTTCCGGTGGATCGGTAATTCTGTTCAAGTTTGATTACCTTGGTTCCGGGAAAAACTTCGGCGAATTTCAGGATGTTTGTTACTTCGGCACCCCGAAAGCGGTAGATGGATTGGTCGTCGTCTCCGACAACACCGAGCCAGGTTTCCGGGCCAGTGAGCTCCTTGAGAAGATGATACTGGGCCACATTTGTGTCCTGATACTCATCGATTAAAACGACCCGGAAACGCTGCCTGATGCGCTCACGGATTTCTCTATGGTTTTGAAGTAGCCGAAGCGGGAGGAGGATAAGGTCACCAAAATCAACATTGCCTATGCTCCGCAGACGCTCTTCGTATTGGCGGTATATATCGGAAAAAGCTGGATTCCCGGAGATTTCAGATAGGTCATCATCCACACCAAGCCCCTCGTCTTTGGCTCGGGCAATGCGTTGAGTCCAGAGCTTGAGTTCACGGCGGGCTGTGCCATTTAGCACCTGAGAGAGAAGACTCACCTGATCATCATCGTCGTAGATGGTGAAATTAGATGACAGCCCGGCTGCTGCGGCATTCCGCCTAAGTAGCCATGCCCCGAAGGAGTGGAATGTCCGTATCAACGCATTTTCGGCGGCAGGGTTGAGCTGGGCTGCCCTCTCGCGCATCTCCACCGCCGCCTTGTTGGTAAAGGTGACAGCCAGAATGGAATGCGCGCTGAAGCCTTTTTCGGCAATCAGCCAGGCGATTCTGGCCGTAATCACCCGTGTTTTTCCCGATCCGGCTCCGGCGAGTATCAGCAGGGGGGCATCGCCGTGGGTTACTGCCTGGATTTGCCTATCGTTGAAACCATGAAGCCAGGATGGGATAGACGGCTGTTCATTCGCCATCGACTATGCCCTGGAGGTCGAATTCAGTTCTTCCAGTTATTTTGACCTTGACGACATCCCCCGAGAAGACTTTTCTTGACTGAGAATCAAAATGCACAACAATGCCGCCATCCACTTCAGGTGCCTGAAAAAATGCCCTTCCCAGGGCCATGGCCTCATCTTGAACGGGCTCCTCTATGAGAACCTTGAAACGGCGGCCTATCCAGCGGTCCAGTCTTTTTGCGGTAATGCTTTTCTGCTGGTTCTTAATGCTTCTGCACCGGTTTTCCGCTGTTTGTGCATGTAACCGAGAAGACAGTTTCCCCCTGTCCTTCGCCGAGGCCGTGCCCTCCTCCCTTGACCAGGCAAAGACACCGAGCCAGTCTAATTGGGCCTTTTCCTGGAATTGAAGAAGGCTATCAAATTCCTTTTTACCTTCTCCGGGGTGCCCCACCAGGAAGGTTGAACGAATCACGGCATCGCTTATCCGGTCGCGAATTTCGGCTATCAGGTCTAGGTGAGCCTGGGAGCTGCCCGCCCGGCCCATTTTACGGAGTACGGGAACAGAGGCATGCTGAAAGGGGATATCAAAATAGGGAAGAATGCATGAATTCGAGGCCATAATATCAAGAAGTTCACGGGGAAAATTGTCAGGATGGAGGTAGAGCAGGCGTATCCAGCAACGCTTTCTATCCTCAATGCGGTCGAGGATGCGATAGAGGAGATCTACCAGACCCTTACCAGATGCGAGGCCCTTATCTTGGCCGAAGGAGGTCAAATCCTGTGCGACAAGGTTCAGCTCGAATGCTCCCTTGTCAAGAAGATCACTGGCTTCATTGACGATTTGATCGGCAGGACGACTTTTAAGCCGTCCCTTGATGATGGGGATGGCACAGAATCTGCAATTGTGGTTGCAACCTTCTGCTAGCTTCAAGTAAACCGAACGGTTGAAACCGTAGAAGTCGGATCGCATCGGCACCGTCTCCTCTTCATCGGGAAGAGATGCGGCATTCTCGATCCGCAAAATCTGGGCAATGGTTTGCCCGATTAGGTGTGGATGGCGGTCACTGAATACTCCGTCCAATTCAGGAATGAGCTTTGGCAACTCGGTGGGCCAGCGCTGTGCGAGACAACCGGCGGCGACGATGTGCTTATGAGGATAATCTCGCCGGACGCGAAGAAGGGTTTCTACGGCTTCCTCCTGGGCACTCTTGATGAAGCCGCAGGTGTTGATGATTATGATGTCGGCCGCTTCAGGGTCATCCGGGAGGTAACCGTATCCCTGCCGCTTGAGGGCGGCTATCATCACTTCGGCATCTACCTGGTTCTTTGCACAACCTAAGTTTTCGATGTAGAATTGCTTCGTCATAGACTCCTTAAACAGTGCAAAAAAACTGCATCTATGTCTATGGGCTAGCACCAGAAAACAACTTTTATAGTGTCCCAAAGATTAGGGGTGGATCAATAGGTTGAATTAGGGATTCTCCAAAGCCGTTTGAAAACCTATTACGTGCTGTCAGAAAAAGAATTATGCAGTCGATCCAATTGGACCCAGACAAAGGGTCTTCTGAATGAAATTATATGGGATTAGCAGGATTTTAGCCTTAATGCCCCCCTGGGCATCCATGAATTCACTCCCGTTGACACAGGTGATGGTCTTAAAAACCTCTCTGAATTCTTTAAAACCCATTTGCCTCCTTGCCTTGCAAACCAAATCCATCATTCTGCCCCCCTGGATTCTGACACAGCTCCAGGCAGGCTTGTCTGCCCCAAGCAGACGGAAAATCTCTTCGTCAATTTCCAAAAGTGTCGTTAGAGACACCCATCAGCATTCTTGATCGAACACGATTCCATGCTTTAAGATAGCAACCATAATGCCTGATTCGAACGAAAGCAATATCATGCGTGTTCATATTCTTAGTGAATCCGTAGCACGGCGAATCGCCGCCGGAGAGGTTGTTGATCGGCCTTATGCGGTGGCTCGAGAGCTTCTCGACAACGCCATTGACGCAAAAGCCGATGACATAAATGTCCATCTTCGACATGGGGGAGTAGACGAGATTCGCGTCACCGACAACGGGCATGGTATGAGTAAGGACGATCTATCCATCTGCTGGAAGCCTCATGCAACCAGCAAGATTTCCACACTTGATGACCTTGAAAAGACAATTACTCTCGGATTTCGTGGAGAGGCACTAGCCAGCCTTGCCGCGTGCTCCCGTGTAGAGATTACAACGGCATCCGATGGATCAGCGCATAGGCTTGCAGTTCATGGAGGAAAAATAATTAATCAGGGCCCCTCCTCCGGGCCAAGAGGAACAACGGTATCAGTAAGAGATTTGTTTTTCAACATGCCCGCCAGGCGGCAATTCCTTAAGAGTACCATGGCGGAAACGAGGCTTTGCCGTCAGGTGTTCTTGGAGAAGGCCGTTGCTCACCCCGAACTGAGTTTCCGGTTGTTCGTTGATGGTCAATTAAAAATATATCTACCGAAGGATTCCATCCTCGCCCGGGTGATCGCTTGTTGGCCGGGGCTGGCCCCCATGGCCGCATGGTGGATCTCGAAGGGAGAATATGAAGACCTTGATATAACAGTCGTGCATGCCAGGCCGGAAATCAGCCGCAAAGATAGACAACAGATTAAAATTTTCACAAACAGGCGGCGTATCGATGAATTTGGCCTAGTACAAGGTGTTGTCCACGCCTATGATACTCTGATGCCCGGGGGGGCCTTCCCCATAGCTCTCGTATTTATCGAAATAAACCCGAGTCTCGTAGATTTCAACATTCATCCGGGCAAGAAAGAGGCCCGATTTAAGGATCTCCCTCTTATCCGACATAGACTCATTGAGGTTATTAAAAACCGATTAAGCACCGAGTCTTATGAAAAACGACTGAATCCCCCTGAAACCTTTAATGAAACCAATCAGTTGTTTCCAAGTGAATCCAAGCCTAATCCTAAATCATCTGCTCCCATCGGCATGACTGCACATGACAATTCGGCATCTTTTAGAAATCCTGCTCCGTTTCGACAAAACCAGGCAGAGGCCTTTGTTGCGGCAACCAAAGAGTTGCGGGAGAAAGATGGAAACCGCCGGGAGCGATTCAATCCAATCCCGATGGAGAAAAACATCGAATTCCGCTATATGGGACAGGCCTTTGGTCTGTTTCTCCTGGCCGAAGTCGCTGAAACCCTCTTCATCGTAGACCAGCATGCCGCACATGAGCGCATTCTCTTCGAGAAACTGAGAAGTAGCGAACCTGTTTCCGAGCAACTCTTGATTCCACGCCGATTACACCTCACTCAAGTAGCCCTGATGCGCCTTGAACTCCGGAGAGAGGGCCTGGAGAAGCTGGGATTGGGTTTCAACTGTAACGAAGAAAATGAATGGGAAATGACCGGACTACCTCACGCCGCACGAGGACTTGAGGATGAATTGGTTGATTTCATCGAAAACGGCATGGGGGATCCAGAAAATCTCCAAAAAGACTTATGGGCAGATATTGCCTGCAAGGCCGCCGTGAAGAGCAACGATCTACTCGACGATGATACCGCCAGGCGGCTACTCCATGATGCCTTCAATCTCGATTCACCCCGCTGTCCTCATGGTCGGCCAATATGGTTTGAAATCAGCAAGCAGGAACTCTTCGACTGCATAGGTCGAAACGTATAGAAGACTGTTGGGACTATGTCAGAATGCGCCTTTGGCCCGAATTTGGAATTTTTCAGTCCCCCCCCCTTTTTTGCCCCCCTCAGGGGGGGATCGCCAACTGGACTTTGCCGATTTTTTAGCAAAAAAAGTTAAGCACATTTTTCTTGCCTTAACCTCTCGAATTCCACTGGGGTGTGCCAGTCTAGTGAGGAGTGCTTCCGTCGCCTATTATAGTATACTTCCAGAGCCTCTTTCAAAACTAACAATTAGCTACATTTTCAGACTGAAAAGATTTTCCAGCTTATTTCTCAGGTTAATGGATAATAAGCCATACATCCGATATGATGGAATTATATCAAACTATCATTAAGAGAGAGGGCTTATTATCCATGAAGAGTGTAACAGTAATTCTCGGTGATTCCCAGATGCTTTTGGGCATTTCTTACGATATTCAGGAAGTATTTGAAGATTATCTGACTAATATGCATCGCTCCTTCCTTGCGCTGTTAAGACTGATCGAAGATTTTATCCCGCCCATCAACGAAAATCGCGCCGTTACGGGAAGAAAACCTTACGCTATGATGCCTTTCATTAGAGCTTTTCTAGCCAAATCGTTTTTCAAACTTGAATCCAATAAAGATCTTATTCTTCGATTACAAAGTGATTCATCATTGAAAAAGATATGCGGTTTCACCAAGGTTCCCAGTGAAACGACATTTTCAAGGCGTTTTAGCGAACTTAGCAGATGCCATTTCATGGAACAAGCTCTGAATCGGATGGTTCAAGAATCTCATAAGGATCGCATAGTCGGACATATTTCTCGGGATTCAACAGCCATACCAGCCCGGGAAAAGCCTGTTAACAAGAAAAAACAGGTTCAGAAGACGGAAAAACCCAAAAGAAAGCGTGGCCGCCCCAAGAAAGGAGAAATCGTCCCGCCAAAGGAAGATACCCGTTTAACCAGGCAGATCCGTCAGAAACCGGGCAAAGCACTTCGCCATATAGACAAAAGCTGTGCTTGGGGCAGAAAGAAAAACAGCAAGGGTAAAACCTTTTATTGGCCGGGATACAAGCTTCATCTTGATGTAACGGATAGGGGTATTCCGGTTACAGCTTTCGTAACCAGTGCTAATGTTCATGACTCCCAGGTTGCTATTCCCATGGAGAAAAAAACAGAGCGCACAGTCACTCATTTGTATTCACTCATGGATGCGGCCTATGATGCATCGGAAATAAGAAATTACATTAAAGGTAAAGGTCGGATTGCCCTTATCGATTTTAATAAAAGACGAAACCCTGCTCTTAGAATTATGAGACCCTCTGAAAAGGAAAAGTACAAGATCAGATCCACAGTGGAAAGAACGAATTCCCACCTAAAGGATTGGTTTATACCGGATAAGATATATGTTAAAGGATACAAGAAAGTAAACTGTGTTCTTATGACGGCAGTATTCTGCCTGAGTGCAGTGAAGATTCTACAGTATTTTCACTTGCCCGAACCAGAAATAGCCGCATAGCCTGTTAAAGAAATAATTTTGGTGTCTCATTTTGGGTATCATAGGTGAAGAATGTCCTGAGAGTGCATAAAATGAGAGGAAATAACGTCATTTTGAGGTAAAATAAGAAACATAGTCGATTTTTATTAATGAGATTTCATTTTCATAGGTATATAAGGGGCAAGTTTTTAGTTTTGAAAGAGGCTCTCATGATAATACTTTATCATAAGAATCCTGCTTTGTATCAAGGTGCTGGTGAGAAATACGGGTAAACAAACAGCCGCATCCCGGATAGCTTGATACTATGGTAAAATCCATGAAGGAAATACTCCAGGGCTTGGAAGAGATAAGCCGCATTCAGTCCGAAACATCCCAGCAGATACAGGAACTCAGAGCATCTCAGCGACAAACCGATGAGCAGATGAAGAAAACCGATGAACAGATGACAAGAACCGATAAGAAACTGGATTACATCGGCCAGATGCTGGGAAGTATTGGCCTTAACAATGGCGATATGTCAGAAGAATTTTTCTACCGAAGTCTGGAGGAAGCAAAGACGCTGGGCGGTATGGCTTTCGATACAATAGAACGCCGGGTGCAAATGACCGACATCGATGAAGAATACGACATCCTTCTGGTCAACGGAACGGCTATCGCACTTATCGAGGTAAAGTATAAGTTGCACCCAAGGGAGATCGAAACACTGGCGAAGCGCAAGGTGAAGAGCTTCAGGGATTGCTTTAGAAAATACGATGACCATAGACTTTATGTCGGCTTTGCCTCCATGACCACCAATCCGGCCATGATTACAGCGGCAAAGGCTGAAGGCTTGTTCGGGGCTGTGTCAGAATGCGCCTTTGGCCCGCATGCGGCGTTGCCTGCCTGCAAACCAAATCCATCATTCTGGCCCACCCCTGGGTTCTGACACAGCCCCAAGGGAACGCACCTAGAAGTGGCCAGTGAAAACGTGAAAGCCTTTTAACGCCACGAAAATCCGATAGGCCCCCCCGGCCCCTTTTAAAAACTGCACGGAATGACATGACCCACGTACACGAACAACCTTGTATTCGTCCCCAGGGTTACCTCATAATAATTTTTTTGGAATAAAATGCAGGAAAATTCATAAGATTGACTTGGTTGAAACTTCTTTTTCATCGAAAGTCTCGGATTTTTTCGCCATTCTGGGCATAGAGCTGGAGAAAAGGAAGGATTTGAATGGTTACACATCCATCATCCTTTCATTTACGGATTATGAGGTGACCCTGAATAATTGCACTCTGTTCCTGTCATATCTTCAGTATATTCGTCAATATTCAAGGAGATTCATCATCTGTCTTTTGAAGTGATTTTGATCTTTTGCTTTTTACAGTGGACGCATAAATGGTTTCTAAGGAGGGGTGTCCGGGGGAAGAGGCCCATAGCTTCAGTCTGTGATAAGGGGGGAACAGTCTGTGGAGAACACATCACCTGGTGGGAAGCAGGGAGACCTGCTCTCCCCAGCCATTTGACTGTCTCATTTCATTTTCTGGATCAACAATTGCCTTACCATCGACAACGAAACTGTATAGAAGGAATTCAGGAGGAATGGCAAGTGTAATGGAATACACGCCAGGATGTACTGGTGATTCCATCATGGGCATGAGATAGGGATCCCATCGGTTAAAATCTCCAATCAAGGAAACACGAGAGGAAGGCGTGCCTTTGTAGACAAACTGCATTGAGCCGTTCGGCAGAAGTTTCACTCCTGTCGGAGGGGCCGTGGAGCTTAGCGGCAATGTAATGCTGGAAACAGAAATACCACGGGGGTCTACAACAGTTTTCGCATATGGGTCAATAGACCATAATCCATCGACGACTATCCTGTAATGCAGTTCGTTTTCTTTTTCAGGCAATTCAAGTGACAGCACAAACAATCCTTGGGCATTGCGTTTATACTCATAAAACTGTCTGTACTGCTCGTGTTTCAAGGCCAGGAAAACCATCTGAGTTCCCTTGGGAGCGTCATAGCTGAATAAGATAACTCCATTTGATATATAGGGTTCAAAGGGTTCTTCCGCATTAAGGATTCGATAATGCCGTTCCGAATCAAAAGGGATGGCAAATACCGAAATTGAATTGTATATAAACAATATGCTTATGAGGAATTGCTTAAATGCTCTGCTACCCACGGTGATTGATCTCAACTTATTTTCTATAATCGGTTAGATTTGGTCTATCTTTAATCCGGCCGATACTAGAGGAAAGGGACTCATTACCAATGCCGACTCTCAAGGTCCTGGATAAACTGAAATCTCAAGTCAATCATCTCGGGGATGAACCGCGTATAAGGGAAAGCCGTGGCGAAATGATACCGGATATCCGCCCGCTGGAAGACGCTAAATCACAAGGGACACAGAAAAACCAACCCATCGAGGAACAGGATGACAGCGGAGGGGTCAATGAGATGGAAGCCCTCCTCGACTCCTATTCTGATGAGATGGAGAAACTCGAACAATCAGATGCCGACGATTGGCCGGAGGTCTCGGGCGAAGAACCGCCTGATTCCGACCTTGTTTCTGGATCAGATATAGAACCGGAACCTGAAGAAGAAGACTTGCCAACAGGAAACGAACCTGATTCGGCAATGGACATCTCAGACAAGGATATTGAATCTGTAGAGGACGAGTTTCCACCGCCGGAAGATGATATATTGCCCCCAACGGTTGATACTCCGTCGCCGGAAGAAGGGGATGTGGAAGCATTTCATCCCGGAGACATGGGAGAACTCGTTTCCGACACAATGGAAGAGGTGGGTGCGGAAGATGATATCGCTACTATTCCTGAAAACGCCTCCGATAAGGACTTGGAATCTCCCCCATCCTCCGAAGATTCTGAGCAGTTCTCACTGGACGGCTTCGGTGATGAGTATAAATTCAGCTACGATGATACGAAACTTGGCGATGATATCGACATCACTGATATCGAACAACTCAGTGATGACTTTGAAGAATCGCCAATGGAGAAATCTTCTTTCCAGATCGAAGAGGAAGACTTCAACGCGCTTCAAGATGCATTGCGGTCCTGCCCGCGAAATCTCAAAGTAGCACTTGAAACCCTCCTGGCCGATAGTAGGCGTAGCGAAGAATCGCTCCAAGAACTAATAAAGGCCATTCTCAAAGGGTCCGGTCCAAGGACTATGGCCAAACTTTATCAATCCATAACCAAAAGAAGGATTGAACTTCCACGAAATTATAAGAAGCTTTCCGGAAAGGCATTCGAGAATTTACAAAATCAACTACTCTATCGGGCATTCAGGCAAGCTTTGCCAATCATCCGGACGGCTCTCAGCATCATTTTAGTCATCTGGATATTGGGCATCGTGTCCTTTATGTGGATATACCGTCCGCTGAAGGCCGAGAGCCTTTATAGAAAAGGCCTAGAATATATCACAGAAGATGAAGTAGATAAGGCAGTAGAGTCTTTCAACGACGCATGGCATGGTTGGCCGATTTATTCAAAGCCCGATGGAGAGAAGGCAATCTCGACGGCCCCCCTCGTCGTGAAAGGATGGAAGGATAACAATCGCTGGCTAGTCTATGCACGAGAATTCCGGCAACGGAAATACTTCAAGACGGCCTCAGTTTTTTACAGAGGGTATCTCACGGAAAAACCTAAATCTATGGAAGGGCGCATTGAGTATGGAATGTTTCTCGCCAGGATTCTCGGCGATTATGAAACGGCCATTATGGTGATTGAAGCCCTTCCTGAGCATAAGGACATGCTCCTCGCCTCAGGAGATATCTACCTCGAATGGGCCCAAGAAGATGTAACGAAATATGAAGATGCCCGTTTGCGCTATGCAAAGGCATTGGAAAATGCGCGAGACAATGAAAGAGCAATCCTATCCATGATGCGGTATCACCTGTTGACGCAGAATGACGAAGAAATAGAAACCTTGCTACCGATACTTCATGATGAAGCCCCGGGCAAAACATCGGCACCGGAGCTTGCCGCCAATGTCTATGCGAATCTGGCAGAATTTCACTTGTCGAGGGATAATAAGAAAGAAGCCATGCGCTTCATCGAATTAGCGGAAGCCGCCAGCCCTGAATCCCCTTATCCATTTTTCATAGAAGCCCATTACTGGAAGTCCAACGGTAACGAACAGAAAGAATTCGAAAACTATCAGCGAACACTTATCAACTTGAAAAACAAAGAATTCATGACCCGTGAAGACATGCGGATGCGCATACTGTCCCTGGGGGGAATTGGGCGGTACTATGCCAATATTGCCAACCGTCTTCCGAGTCAAACCCATGCTGCGGTTCAAAATCACAGCCAAGCGATAAGTAGTTATGGTATGGCTGTGAACCTATATAGAGATGCCATATCCCGCAACCAACTCAAAGGATCCTCCGAGTATGGAAAACTATTCATCGAGATCGGTGATATCATATACCAAGGAAGAGGATATGCTGGCGAGACCCAGTTCTCACTCACACCAACCCGGGAAGTCCTGGACAATGAGGAGGGTGCAGAACTCCGACAGGTTGAATACTACTACAACCAGGCGGAAAAACTCCTGAACCGAGGGAATGGAGGAAGTCAGCTTCCTGACAGGGCTCTCTATCGCCGCGCCTATATACGGTATCTACTGGGAATGGACGATGCTTTGATAGATTTCCACCGTATTTCTCGGCGACGACCCAATGACTATGACTCACATCTGGCCCTAGCTACCATGCTTCTATCAAACGGAGATTATGAGGCATCCCGTACCCAATACTCACGCTCTATTGAATTAATGGAAGAAGCACTTAGTGATACAGGTGGAATATTGGATATTGACAAGAGACAGGCACATGCAGATATCCTCATCCGCTATGTAGCGGCATGGAACAACCTCGGTGTGAGCTATGCTCTATCGGCCGCACGGGGTGGAAGAGACAAGAACTATGCCGCTGCTTTGAGTGCTTTCACCATGGCATCCGACTATCTTGATCAAGTCTATTCGGATATGCAAACGCTAACATCTCGCGGTGCCACCGGGTTGAGAGACCAAGAAGACCGGCGTATTGTCGAGAAAACTGGCAACCTCAATTTCTTGAAAGAGAAAGTCACATTCCCCTACCAGAACAGACTCCGGCTACTGGGGGAAGAGAATGCCGGTGAGGGCGAACCTGGTTATTTGATATACCCGAGTATTCTCTCAGATCTAAGTTCTTGAAAGTCCCTTTCGAAACGGCATCGGGCCTGCGCCTGTAGAATGAATTAGCCACATGGTCACAAAACATCTTTCATCCATTTATGACGGTCTTCAATCGCCCCAAACTGAATGCTCTTCAGTTCTCTCAGAAGACGGTTGGCCGTTGAATTAGGTTCAAGGCTGGAAAATTTCTTCGTTATACCCTTATGTGTGAGTGAGCCCAAAGGCGTCACGCCGGCTGCCGTACCTGTAACGAAGCATTCAACCGCATCGTTGAGTACATCAGATATCGGCAAGTCAGCCTCTTCGACGACATATCCCATTTCCTTCGCGAGAACAATCACTGATTCGCGAATTATACCCGGCAATATTGTATCACCCAAGGCCGGTGTAACTATTGTGTTGTCGGGAAAGGTTGCAAAGAAGTTGCACGACGATCCTTCTTCGATATTTTCTTTCATCAAGGCATCAAGAAAGATCGCCTCCATATAGCCCTTTTCCATGGCTTCCGCCTTTGCCAATGTGGAAGTGACATAATTCGCAGCAGTCTTAATCCATCCCGTGCCGCCCGGTGTGGCTCGCACTCTCATGGAAGTAACCGCATTGTTTTCTCCTAGTAAAAAATAGGATGAAACCGTTGTGCAGATGATTACAACCCATGGTTTCTGCGATAGATTGACCCCAATGCCGGGCTCTGAAATAGCGAAGGGGCGAATGTATACCGTATCCGCATCCTGCCATATATTCTTTTCCCAATTCGTTTTATATCTCGGAGAGAAACCAATATCCCGATTACGACGAACTACCTCGAAGATAGCATCCAATAACAATCCTTCGGGAATAGTCGGCATTCGTAGGCCCCGCATGGATATAGCCATTCTGGCACTATTCTTTTCAGGTCGAAAAATCTTTAGTCTGCCATCTTTTTGAGGAAAAGCTTTGAGACCTTCAAAGCACCCGAGACCATACTGCGTCGTATAATTTACCATGGAAATACCGTGGATATGATTTCTTTGGACCATCAATTCATTGAAGGCATCAGGAGCTAGGCGAGATTCCTCTTCCGCACTGAGATGATCGTGCTCAATGAATTGCACATCCCAATCTGTTCCATTGAAACAGGCATAATAAACACATGGATAAATCGAAAGTTTGAATTTCATCTTACATCCTTTTACTATCTGGGGTAGGATAATAGTAGTTGGATTAACGATAAGTGTCGAGTCATGACATTGGGAAAACTTCTAAGAAAGCACTTTTATGAATCTGACAGGAAGTTTTTGGAGGTAAGGTATAAATGCCTATGCTCGGCAAGCCTTTCCCCAATGCTAAAACGTCAGAAAAAAGAACAAAATCTGAAAATAGGTTTTAGAGATGCCCCATGGTAAATAACATAATAATAATGGCTGGAGGTGCGGGAAAGCGATTATGGCCGGCCTCTCTGGGTGCGAATCCGAAACAGTTTATGCGGATCGGTGCCGATGCCAGTCTGTTTTCCGGCGCATTGGACCGCTCCTTCCAACTCGGAATTACCGGTGCGGTCTATGTGGTTACACATGAAGACCATGTTCCTGCCGCATTGGCTGAATGTCGCAGAGTTGAAGAGAAGTACCGAAAACGAATCATCATAATGTCCGAGCCCATAGCGAAAAACACGGCTCCGGCACTGGCCCTAGCTGGGGCCGGTATGATAATGGCTGGAAAAATATCTGAGACCAGTCTCGTGATGGCGGCCGATCATATTATCTCTCCGATTGAGACATTTGTTTCTTCAGTAGAGGCGGCATCCCTTGAGGCTCAGAAAGGATATATTGTCCCCTACGGCATCGTCCCGAGCCATCCGGCAACAGGTTATGGCTACATCGAGACGGGCAAAGTAGCCAGTAAAGGCTATGAAGTGCTCTCATTCAGGGAAAAACCTGATGAGCAAACGGCATATAAGTATGTCGAATCAGGGCGGTATTACTGGAATGCCGGTCTTTTTACCTATAGAAACGATGTGTTCATGGAAGAATTGCGAGTTTGTAGCCCCGAAGTGGCGCAAGCCTTTTCTAACCCGAGCGAAGACTGGTTTAAGAAACGAACGGATCAGGGTATAACCGTTCTTACACCCACCCAACTCGTCATACAACGCTACCATAACTGCCCATCCATCTCTGTAGATTATGCAGTGATGGAGAAGACCTCCAGAATACGCATGGTGAAAGCCGATTTTCAGTGGAACGATGTTGGCAGTTGGGATGCCGTAGCAGGGATAGATACAAAACTTGAATCACCGGTATATTCCCACCAATCCAGGGACAATTTCGTATATGCCGACTGCCCTGTGGCCCTGTGTGGGGTTGAGGGGCTCATCGTCGTCGTTGCTAATAATAGAGTTATGGTATGCAAGAAAGGAGCTAGCCAACTGGTTAAGCTAGCCGCTGAAGATGACCTGAGTGAAGAAAAGAATAAAATTTTTTCTAAGAATTAAATTATTCTGAGTTCAACGCTAGTCCTTATATATGACGCTTAACTATATGAGGAGGAGAAGCGATGAACAATCTTAATTCTATCATTCTTGAGGGCAATCTTACCAAGGATCCGGATCTCAAGCAGACCCCTAAGGGAACCTCTGTGTGTCGATTTACCGTAGCATCAAATCGATTCTACAAGTCGGAGGGAGAACGGCAACAAGAAGTCGGTTATTTCGAAGTGGAAGTATGGTCAAGATTGGCGGAAACATGCGGGGAATACTTGTCTAAAGGGAGAGGTGTGCGCGTTGTCGGTCGACTCAAACAAGACCGTTGGACCAATGTAGATGGGGCTATGCGAACACGGGTACACATAATCGGCGAGCATGTTGAGTTTCAATCCAGACCTAAACCGCATGACACCGGTGTTTCAGAGGCTGCCGCTAATGAAAGAGCCATGAAACACGAGGCTGTGCCCGCATACTGAAGCTATTTTAGGAGCTGTCGGACTTCGGAGTTCTTAGTGCCGTTTTTTGATGATTTTTCCCGATTCAAGGGAGCAAAAACGGAGCCTGCTTAAGCGATGTGAGCATTTTGACCTGTCTGAGTCTGCGGGGCTGTGTCAGAATGCTCCTTGGCCCGAATAAGGAAAGGGATAAGGCAATCGCCCCCGGCCCCCCCTCAGGGGGGGGGATTGCCACCGTACCTCCAAAGTTGGCGAAAAAACCTGAAATGCCCATGTACAACATGTACACTCCGCTTTCAGAACTTTCCGCCTGTCTGCGTCTGTCTGATGCAGACAGGTACGTACACGCACAGGCAGGCCGCCTTGCCTGCAAACCAAATCCCTCATTCTGACCCAGCCCCCAGCACATTCATGCCCCCCTGCCAGGGGGTGGCAGAGTCCGAAGGGAGGGGGTAAAGTCCAGTCCAAATGGGGTAAAGTCCAAAAATGCCAATTGGGATTAAAAGATTTGTTTGTTGATCGAAGCAAATAGTCAACAACACTATAAGCAGGTTGACTAATAGGTCTGTTAATAGTACTATAACATAAAGGAATAGAACGATATGGGAAATATGATATCTGCCAATGAATTAAAAGTTAATGGAGTCTCTTTGTTGCAAAAAATCACTGATGAACAAGACGAAGCAATAATAACTGTAAGAGGTAAACAAAAATTTGTTGTGCTGACAATTGCGGAATACAATCGACTGAGAGAATGTGAATTGGAAGCTGCTTATCTTGAATCCTTGGAAGACATAAAAAATGGAAGAATCCACGAGGATTCTGTTGATGATCATATTTCAAGAATTGCAAATGCCTAAGCTGATTTTTACTGATAGCTATGAACAAATAGCTTCAAAATTTCTTAAAAAATATCCCGAGTTAAAAAGTAAGTATATTAAGACATTGAAATTACTTGAAATTAATCCAAATCATCCTGTATTTAGATTTCATAAATTGAAAGGTCGGCTGTCAGAATTTTATTCAGCCTCAATAGATATTCAATACAGAATTACACTTGAATTCTATATAATAGAAGATAAAATAATACCATTTAATGTGGGATCTCATGATGAAATTTATAAATGAAACTGATATCAAGGTATAACAAAGTGCTGCAGCAGTATTGCTTCGCAATTAGCTGAGCTTGGCGTTAGGCCAGAAGAGGAAAAATGTAAAAATTAAATCAGACAACAAGTTCAAAGAAAAATATAGAAACCTGCAAGACTACTACAGAAGTAATATTTCAAAAGTACAATGCAGGACTGGACCAGATCGTAATAGTACGCGTTTCCTTGGAAATTGTATTGTTGACGGTGATAAAGGTGTCCTTAACTTTTTAAATGAATATTCATTTCGATATGCGAAGCAAAAAGTAAATGACAAACAAAATAATTCCGATCTCACAATTGATAAATTTCATCTTTTTAACAATTTACTTTCAAGCATGCCAATGGCATTTAATTTGTTTGGATTGTTTCGAAAAATACTTAAAGACAATCAGGCGGTAGTAGCTCAAATTGGACGGCGAGTATTTTTGAAAATAGACTGGCTTCAGAATATTTCCTATATTGATATCGAATTCATACCAAGACCAATTTAAATTTATACGAATGATAAAAGTGCTTTTGATGGTTGGGTATCGGTAAAACATCCTGAAAGCTTTTCAATAATTCGGCGCCTCTGCTCAACCTGCTAAAGAAAAAAAAGTTCGGCATCGAAACTATCGGTCCCTCCGTCATTCCTGACAATGATTTTCCTGGGTTTTACTGTTTCCAGATATTGCAATTCCAACTGACCGGGTGTACACTCTGTATTTGCAGAGTGGGCTTCTTTTTTGGTTTTTATTTTATTTCATAATAATACTTTAACATAAGAAGTCTTCTTTGTATCAAGGTGCTGGTGGAAAAGGCGGGATAGCAAATCATTTCACCCTCCCTCCTATCGACGGCAGGTGAACTCAATCGTTATGTGGCAGAAGGAACGAGCCCCATTTGGGGTCATCTTAAAAAGGAGCCTAAATAGAGCACATGTTTCAGCTAAGGTGTACAGGGAAAGTAATAAAAACGCTGGGCCTGAAGCCCCAAGATTTATTTGATGCAAGATCGTCAGATTCTTTGCTTGGTGACTGGTATGTAAATGAATTCTTCTTAGATAGACGAAAAACACTCATTTTTATGAACGAAAAAACATTACTCTCTTTCATTATCTACGGTGTCAAGAAGAGCAATCTAGAGCGCTTCCCAGTTGCCTTAATCTACGGACTTGAGCAGTTACTCACATTGGAGGGTTTTGAAAAGGATGAAGTTGAAAGAGCATTTATCGGTTATGACAAGCTAGAATACACAAAAACGGCTAGCAGGAGTGTTATAGGCAATATGAATGACCTTGTTTACTTCTACAAGTCGCTTGTCGAAAGTGAAGGTGGCTTGAAAGAGGCGAGTGTCGGGGAGATAATATTTAAGGTCAATCGAATTCCTCAAAGAAACCTTGATTGGGCAAATTCTATCAAGGTGGTTAGGGAGTTATTGGAAGGTGGTGCAACATCTGCCACATAACAATTGGCTTCCAGGGACATTGTAGCACGTGATGCTTCCTCAATCTGGGAGGAACTTTGTCCGTTGTTTTGCAGCTTTTCGGCAACAGACCAAGGCTCAGTTTGTCAAGGTATACATGCCCGTATTTGTGGCGGAAATCCAGGTAATAGCGTAGCCATTTCCGGTACTCACCATGCCGGTTGGCATCAACAGACTCACGTTTCAACCAATCGTTGAACTTGTCCAAAAGTGTTTTCAGTAACTATAATACAATGGTTCTCGATTTTTCTGAGTACACTAAGATATTCGTAAAGAAAAAATTTAGTTTTTTATGGACATTGTGCGTTTCTACGCTACAATATAAAAAACTGATCCGGTGCTTCCTGGCAGGAAAAATTGCACTTGGCGGTGCCTCAGATGAGATGTCGCGGAACGAAATAATAACTTGTTGGCATACCAACGAAAGGAGTCGAAAATGGCGAATGTGGAAATAATTCATGAGGTTTGTTCAGGAACACCTGGAGACTGGAATTTGTGTTTTCAGTGGGGAAGATATGTTTATGATGACGATTCTTCACAAACAGGTTACAGATTTATCTGGAGAAGACCCGACGGAAGCTTACAGGCGGCGAGAGGACAAGCCAGAATCCCTTACGCAGCAGACATGTTTCGTTTGATTCAAATGGCTACCGAAGCAGGTTGGTTTATAACAACGGAGTGAATACTATGAAAGTATATGCGTATGAACATACAATAGGCAAGAATGGGGAATTATCTTTAAAAAATCTGCCATTTAATGTCGGTGAAAAAATCGAAGTGATCATAATTCCTCGCTCTAAATTCAAAGCTGAAAAAAAACGGTATCCATTTTGGGGAAAGCCAATTAAATATCACAACCCAACTGATCCGATTACGGAGGCAGATTGGGAAGCATACAAATGATTATAATTGATACACATATCTGGGTCTGGTGGATTCACAAAGATGGTCGATTAACCGAAAAAATCCAGGAGTACATCAAGGCGAATGAAGAGGAAGGTCTTGGTGTAAGTGTCTTTTCATGCTGGGAAGTTGCCAAACTTGTGGAATTAAACAAACTCACTTTGCACTGTCTGATTGATGAATGGATGGATACAGCTCTCACTTATCCGGGTATTCAAGTTCTTGAACTGACACCAAAGATAGCTATTGAGTCTACCCAACTTCCAGGTGAATTTCATCGTGATCCGGCTGATCAAATAATTGTCGCTACTGCTCGCGTTCATGATTGTCCATTGTTGACTAGTGATGACAAAATTCTCAATTACTCGCATGTGAAATTGTTGAAATGATGCTAACCAAACGCTCCAGCGGATTCGGTTTTGCTCCGTTGCGCTCCGCAAAACCGAACCGCTAAGCTTGTCACTAGGCTTTCTGAATAAACGAATGGAAAGATGCGAATAGAAAGAAAATGGAAAGAGCGTCCTTGTTAGCGAAGAAGGTTATACGAAGAATCTACTGGATGCGGTATAAACTTGGCTTGCACAGGAGAATTTGAACAGCAAGAAAGCGGAAAGGCCGTCCTTGCCATAATTCTTTTACTTGACTTTTTATTGGAAAAATATATCTTTATAATATACTTTGGAGGTATTATTATGGCAAAAGAAAAAGATTTGAGTGATTATAGCGTTGGCCATGAAGATTGGCAGAAATCTTTCACTCATAAAAACCCTAAGCCAAAAACGAGTGCACCGCAATTGAGTGATCGTCAAAAAAATGAATCTACGGCAGAAAAAACAAAAAATGACAAAAAGAAATAAATCATGCCTATTGAATCACTCGCAGAATTTGTTATTTATCTTTTACCAGGATTTATTGCAGAAGAATTATATCGTTCAAGGTATCCAGTCAGAAAAAGATCGGATTTTATAATTATTTCTTGGTCTATTGTTTATGGAATTATCATAACATCATTAGTTCTTAAATTTGATAGTTTGTTTTTTGATACTAAAAATGATCATTCAAGTGATATTTCTAATTTCAGATTAATTGCTATGCTATTTGCTGGAGGACTAATAGGAGGCTTGATTCGTATAGGGGTACATAAGCTGGGATTTAATATAGGCTCACGATTTTATCGCTTTCAAAAATTAATTCCTGATCCACAATCAATTTGGGTAGAATTAAATAATTCAAAAAAAGAAGAAAAATGGGCTCTTGTTGTTTTAGATGATGGCACGAAATATCTTGGATATATAGAGCATTATAACTATGTTCCTGATTTAGAAGATCAAGAATTTCTATTGTCTAATGCAAAAAAAATAGGAGATAACTGGGAGACAGAATACATAGTTGATGGATTAGGCGTATATATAAATACAAAAAATGTAAAAAGAATAGAATATTTGAATGGCGATATGAAGTAAGCCCTTTTGTCAAAACATTTTTTCAAAAAGTTTTCGGTGTATTGTAGTCATGCGATTGGCAAAATCGCTCACTGCCGTAAAACTCAAAATATCTCTTTACTCCCTCCTTTAACTCTTTCATCGTCTCATAACTCTTTAGATAAATATCCTCCTACGTCAACCCTTCACCGATCCTGACATCAGCCCGCGCACGAAGTAACGGCCCGATAGAAGATATATCATGAGGGTGGGGAGTGCGGCCATCAAAGCACCGGCGAAATGGACATTGTATTCCTTAACGCCGGTGGATGAACTTACGAGATTGTTCACCGCCACCTGCATGGGCTGACTGAAAGCATCGCCGAAGGATGCCCCAAACAGGAAGTCATTCCATATATTGGTGGTCTGCCATATAACGGTGACCATGATGACGGCGGCAGAGTTCGGAAAAATGATTTTCCAGAATATTTGAAAGAAATGAGCACCATCAACCTTGGCCGACTGTATGAGTTCGTTGGGCAGGGTGACATAGGCGTTATAGAAGAACAAGGTGGTGAAAGAAACACCGTAGATGACATGCACCAGTATGAGACCTCCCGTGCTTCCGGCAAGTTGCATGAGACCTAAGGTGCGAGCCATCGGTATCAGCACGATCTGAAAGGGGATGAATGCCCCGAAGAGGATGAGTCCGAGTAGCAGTTTGGCATGGCGGATGCGCCATTTTGAAAGGACATATCCACTCAAAGCCCCGAGTATTGTCGAGATGGAAACCGCGGGAATAACCATCTTGATGGAATTCCAAAAATAAGGCTTCAGTCCGGTGGGATTCACCCCAATCTGGGCCGTGCTCCATGCCTTGTACCAATACTGTAGGGAGAATTCCGCCGGAATCGCCATCATGTTTCCCTTGCGGATTTCGGCCAGATGCTTAACGGAGTTGACAATCATGACATAGAGGGGGGTGAGGTAGTAAACGGCAAAGATGATCATGAGGAATATGATGATGCCTTTTATCCAGCCCTTGATATGGATAGTCCTGCCTATATTCATGCTAGTTCTCCCTTGTCTGCTTCATAATGTAGGGGATGATGAATACGGATATGGCCAGGAGCATGAGTACCGACGATGCCGCACCTATCCCCATTTGATTACGGGTAAATGTGTAGGAATACATGAAGGTTGAAGGTAACTCACTGGCCCGCCCAGGACCTCCTCCGGTCAGGGCGACAACTAAGTCATAGGATTTAATCGCCATGTGACCCAGGATGACAAAAACCGAAAAGAACGAGGGGCCGAGTTGCGGTATGATGATCTTTGTATATAGTCGAAATACTCCAGCACCATCCACCACAGCCGATTCAATTGTGCTGTGTTCGATGGCACGAATACCAGCCAGAAAATTGATCATCACGAATCCCGACACCTGCCAGATGGCCGCGATAACGATTGTATAAATTGATTTACTGGAATTCTTTATCCAGTCGAAGGTAAAATTCTCGAATCCCCAGAGATTCATTATGTGTTCCAATCCTATGCCCGGATCGAGGAACCATTTCCATGCGGTTCCTGTAACGATGAACGAGATGGCCATGGGATAGATGAAGATGGGCCTGAATATGGATTCCCCCAGCCGGTTGAGATCAATAAGGATGGCGAGAAACAGGCCGAGGAGGGTGCTGATGGCGATGTAAAGGACAAAGAATACACCCATGTTCTTGAGTGCGATCAGCCAATGACTGAGTTTGAAGAGCTTAATGTAGTTTCTCAAGCCGACCCAATCGAAGTTTGGTAAAATTTTCGAATTTGTAAACGATATATAAACAGAGAATAATATAAATCCATAGACAAAAACCAATGAAATCAAGACTGTCGGTAACAGTGTTATACGGGCAATTATATCATCTCTGCCTAGCTTCACCTTATGCGGCATGATGCCATCCTCATAATGAGGCCCCAGGCAAATATTTTAACCTGGGGCCTGTGTTTTCTCGTTTATTGAGCGGCCATAATGGCTGAAGCAAGCTGCTCTACGGCTTCTTCAGCACTTATCTGCTGATTGAAATGAGTCGTTACGACATCATAAACAGCATTTTTCACCGAGGCAGGTGCCGCATGACCATGGGCCATGGAACCCAGAAGGGTGCCATTCTCGTTAGCCATAGCCAGATCCTTCATGGCCTCCTTCCCGATGATGGTGAATTCGGCATCGGAGACATCGGTTCTCGCAGGCACGGAGCCTTTCACGACGTTGAATGCCACCTGAAAGCTGGGGGACATGATGGCCTTAGCCAATTCGCCCTGGGAATTCTGCTTGCTAATGTCGACGGCAAACATGGCGAATTGGTCCGAGTTGAAGGTGACCGTTCCCTTGGTGCCGGGGGTGCGGAATGCGACGAAGTCCACGCCTGCTTCCTTGCCAGCGTTGAAGAATTCTCCCTTTGCCCAGTCTCCCATCATCTGAAAGCCGGCAGTACCTTCGATAACCATTGCGGAGGCAAGATTCCAGTCCCTTCCGGAGAAATTGTCATCGACATAGGTTCTTAGCAGTGCCATTCGATTGAATACTTCGAGCATTTGATCCGACATCAGGGCTTCCTGGTCAAGATCAATCATTGCTTTCTTGTAGAATTCGGGCCCTCCCACCGAGATAACCACTCCGTCGAAGATGGTGGCATCCTGCCATGCCTGACCACCATGAGCCAATGCCGTCCTACCTGAAGCCTTGACGGCCTCCAATGCCTCAATGTATTCGTCCCAGGTTTCGGGAATTTCGAGTCCCAGCTCATCCATGACGGCTTTGTTGGCCCAAACCCAGTTTGTAGAATGAACATTTACTGGGGCAGCAATCCAGTTGCCGTTGTGCTTTGAGAATTTCTGCAATGCATTAGGCACCACATCGTCCCAGTTCTCCATTGCCGCAAGTTCGTTCAGGTTCGCCAGCATGCCCTGTTCGGCCCAGTCAAGGATGTCAAACCCCAGCATCTGGACTGCCGCCGGAGGATTTCCCGCCGTGGCACGGGAACGCAGTACGGTCATAGCCTGCTCTCCGCCGCCACCAGCGACAGGCATATCGACCCATTCAATGCCTTTTCCTTCAAGATCCTCTTTTAAGACATTGAGAGCCGCTGCTTCTCCTCCAGAAGTCCACCAATGGAGCACCTCGACTGTGTTGTCCTGGGCAACTTGGTCGGAGTCCATATCATCCTTTTCCCCGCCGGCAAATGCCATAGCGGCCGTCAGAAATAACACGAGTGCGAGTAAGTTAATGCCTCTGTTCATCTCTGTTCCTCTCCTTTAATTCGCATCAGTGATGCGTTGATTTATTCAGTACACACACAGCCTGAAAATCTTCATTTCAAGGCGTATGATACCTTCAAGTGAAAGTGTAGCACATCTCCCAAAAAGAGTATAGTTGCTGTTAATCGTTTTTTTAAAGTATATTTGGGAGCAGTATGAATGGAAGACAGCGCAAAATTCTTGGCCGCCTAGCGGAACAACGCCGAATCACCGTCAACGAATTGATTAAGGAGTTCGACGTGAGCGGCGTTACCGTCCGACATGATCTTTCTTTCCTCCAGAAAGAAGGTTTAATCCAGAGAATTCATGGTGGGGCAGTGTTGCAGAGCGAGGATGAAATTTCAAATAGACTCAGCATCAATTTCGAGGTGAAAACGGCAATCGCCGAGAAGACGGCCGAGATGGTGATGGCGGGCGATACGATTTTCATCGAAGCCGGTTCAGCCAATGCGTTGTTGGCCAAGCACCTAGCTGGAAGGGATGAGCTGACGGTCGTCACAAACAATGTCTTCGTTACCCGGACTCTCAAGAACTCCAGGGTGAATGTGGTACTTTTGGGCGGGGTGTTTCAGCATCACTCCGAATGTGTTGTCGGAGCATTGACCTATAGGGGAATGGATTTCATAAACTTTACGAAAAGCTTTCTCGGTGTTGACGGCATATCACCTGGGAGCGGCGTAACCTGTTCGGAGATGTTTCGTGGGGAGGTTTCCTCCAGGGCGGTGGAAAAGAGTCAGAAGGTGTTTGTTCTCACCGATTCAAGCAAGGTTGGAAAGACGGCCATGTACCGGGTTTGTGAGATAGGAGATGTCGATTTTCTGATTACCGATAGCGGTATTCCGGCGGATACCCAGGCGGAATTCGAAGAAATGGGTGTGCAGGTGATTATCGCCGATGCTTGATTTCTCTGAGCACGATGTCTCCCACTCTCATCGCATTGGCTGCTATCGTCAGGGCGGGATTGACCGATGCCGATGAGGGAAAAACGCTGGCATCGCAGGCATACAGGTTTTCGATCTGATGGCTACGGCAGTTTTTGTCGAGCACCGAATTGTCGGGCTCCGTTCCGAAGCGCATGGTGCCACACTGATGCTGAACGGCCGTGAGTCGGGGTTTCTGGACAAGTACTATGGGGAGGCCGCAACGGTGGAGAATGCGACGGAAATGCCGGACTAACGCATTGTGAGGAAGCAGGTTGCCAGCCCTTCGGTATAATTTCAAATTGCCATACTCATCGACTTCGATACGATTTTCGTTTGATGGCGCATCTTCACTCATAATCCAGAAATCGAGCGAATGCCTGGCAATATACCGCCTGAATAATCTGACGAGAAATGATGGATGAGAGATTAGGTTCTCAGATACGATCTTGCCCCTTGTCTGGATATTGCCTGTGGCTGTCGGACAGGCGGGATGACCCGTGTGATAGAAGTCATTGAGAGCCAGGGTCTTCTGAAAACGCGTTTTATTTGCCCTTAAGGGTGTGAAGGCCATGAGGACGGTGTTGTTATGTGCCATGAAATTTCGCCCGATGAGGCCGGAGCCATTCGCCAGGCCCCTAGGGTAGATCAAAGACTTAGACCGCAGGAGCAAGACAGCCGACTCGACCGCACCGGCCGCAAGAACGAACACCCTGCCCCTGAATGAAACGACCTCGCCGTTCTTCCCTATACCGGAGGCTTCGACGATGCGGTGGCCTTCCTCATCGTGGACAAGGCGATTTATGAGGGTATTCGTTAGCAGGGTTATATTGCTGTCCGCCTTGATGGTTGGCCTTAGGAATGCGGTTTCCGCATCCCCCTTGGCACGGATGCGGCAGGGAAATCCATCACATGGGCTACCCTTGCGGCATCGCCCGCCGGGCCCCTGATCAATGGCGATGGGCAGGGGGAAAGGGTGTAGCCCCAGGTCTGACATCTTGGCTGCAAGCCTGGCTATGGCCGGTTCATGCTCGATTGCCTGGTAGGGATAGGGATTCCGGGTGGGTTCACTCGGGTCAATTCCTGCCTGACCATGCACTTTCATGGCTTTCTCGGCTTCATCATACCAGGGTTCCAGTTCCTTGTATGAAATAGGCCATGCGGGGGTTGCACCTTCCTGAAGCTCTCGCCGTTTGAAGTCGGATTCACGGAGCCTAAATGCCGATCCGCCGAAGAATTTGCTATTGCCGCCGACATTGAAATAGACCCGAGGATGGAATTTCCGGCCCTCTTCTGTTTCCCATTCAATTTCACTCTCGTATCGGCCGCGTTCAAGAACCTCGACGGGGCTCCAATTCTCTTCTTCCGATTTGAGCAAACTCCCTCTTTCCAGCACGAGAATGCGTAGCCCTGAACCTACGAATCTTGATACGAATGCACTACCTCCCATGCCGGAGCCAATTACAATGACATCCCAGGTATCGGGTCTTTCAGAATCGCTTCGGGGTTTTCCTGAGGCGTTGACGGGCTTCATTGTATAGCTAAGGAGCCTGTCGGACTTCGGAGTCCTTAGGGATATTGCCGATGATTTTTTTCCGATTCAAGGCACCAAAAGCAGAGCTTAGCTGATTTAAATGAGCATTTTGACCTGTCTGCGCCTGTCTGCGTGCGTACACGCACAGGTAGGCCTGCTTATTGCAGACAGGTCTGCCTGTGCATTGCAGGCAGGTAAAAAATCTCTTCGTCAATTTCCTGAAGCTGTTTTTTAGAGGCACCCTGGGCAAGGCCCCCGGGTGATTATAGACCCCCATGTCCGTCTTGACATAAGCACACAAGTTGCCGATTGCTGGAAGAGTCGCATCAGCCATGAAATTGCTGCTCGGTGCGTGCGATTATGTTGTTCTGTACCTGAGGTGATAGGCTGGTGAAAAACGCCGAATAACCGGCCACTCTCACCACCAAATTCCGATAGGATTGTGGATTGCGCTGAGCCGCCAGGAGGGTATCGCGGGATACAACATTGTACTGAACATGCCAGCCTTTCAGCCCGGAGAAGAAGGCATGGAGGAGACTCACAAGTTTCTCTCTCGTTGGTTCTTGAGAGAAGATATCGGGACTGAACTTCTGATTGAGCAATACGCCCCCGAGGATTTTCATCGTTGGGAGCTTTGCCACGGACTTGAACACCGCCGTAGGGCCATTCCGGTCGGAACCGGGGCTCGGAGAGGCCCCCTCGGCCAGCGGAGTGCCGGCTCGTCTGCCATCGGGTGTAGCCGGAACCACGGAGCCCGCCGGCACATTCCCTGATATGCTTGATGTGCCGGCATAATAACGGCAGCCGATTGGCCCAAGGCCGTCGCGAATGGTGCTGTGTTTTTCGATTTCATCGATGTAATACCCGTATGCCTCGGTCAGGATGAGGTCGGCTTCATCATCGTCATTACCGTATTTTGGACCCTCATCGATCAGTTTAGCCCTAATTCTTTCGCCTTGGGGAGATGTGTAATCGTCTTCCATGGCAGACATGAGTTCGGCGGCTTCGATTGATTTCTCCATGAACACGAATTTGTTGATGGCGGCCAGGGAATCACCAAGATTGGCGATTCCTACCTGGAGTCCGGAGACGAAATCGTATTTTGAACCACCCTCGTGTATTGTTTTACCCCGCATCAGGCAGTCATCGGTGAAGGCGGAGCAGAGGATGTCCGGTGCCTCTTCCATGAGCACGAGGTCTATGGCGGCATCGATGGCTATGCCAGCTTCGGCATAGGCCCACACTTGCTTCTTCCATGCCGTCATACATTGGCTGAAATCCTCGAAATCCGGGAGGGAGCCTATGCCGGGGAAGAAAATTTCACCTGATTCTGTGTCCAGGCCGTTGTTCAGGGCCGCAAGCAAGACGCGTGGAAAATTCAAGAAGTGCTTACCCGTGCAACGGTAGCCCCATTTCCCTGGTACGGCGGTTTCAATGCAGCCGATGGCCGAATAGTCATAGGCATCCTCTTCTTCAACGCCGAGATTAATAAAGGAAGGAATCACCACCTCGTCATTATTGAAGGCCGGCATACCGAAACCGAGATAGATAACCTTCAGGCATTCCTTGAGGAAGTCTTCCGACATGCCGCCGTGAAAGCGCACCGAGAGATTTGGCTGGGTGAGGCGTGTCTCCCCAACGGATTTGAGGATGAGCAGGCTTAGTTCGTTCGTTGAGTCTGAGCCGTCCCTGTTTTTGCCTCCAATGGTGACATTTTGATACAGGGGACTGCCGGCCGAGAAGCGTGTATGAGACCAGGATCGTATCTTGTGGACAGACATGAGTTTTATCCAAAGGTTCTCCAATAACTCCATCGTCTCCGCATCATTAATAAGACCCTTTGATGTATCGGCAAGATAGTATGGATAGAGATACTGATCGAGTCGGCCCAGGGAGAGCGAATGCCCATTGCTTTCAATCTGCAGAACCAGTTGGATGAACCAGGTGAGCTGGATGGCCTCATGCAATGATGAGGCCGGCTCGGATGCGATTTTGTAACAGATTCGGCTGATTTCCCGAAGCTCTTCTTCCCTATGACTTCCTGAGCAACTTGCCACCTGTGCGGATGCGAGCCGGGCGTAGCGGCGAATGAATTCTTGTAACGATTCTAACGCAATAGCGACGGCATCATAGAATCGGCTTTGCTTCAGGCCGTCGAGTTGGGATACATCGCAGGCTTTGTGCAGTTCTCTCACCCTGGCGGTATAAGCATTCAGCCCTTCACCGAGTATGCGGCGGACATCGACGGCTATGTGCCCATCCCCGGAGCTGAGATTTCCTTCAGCCCGGATTATGCCGGATTCATGGATGCGGCGGTGAAGGGGTTGCATCTGGGTTCTTCCCTTGTCCAGGGTTGTCTTTCCCTTCCACCAATTACATATTTCCAAAAGCTCCGTCTTCGTTTCCCTGTCGGGATGGAAGGTATCGCCCGAGCGCCGTTCGAATTCATCGATTTCCCGGATCAGCCAGTCGACGGCGTATTCAGGGAAAACCGGTGCCGCCCTCAGGGCGGAAGATTGGTTGCCGGCGAGCAAGGTTCCTTCCTCCAGGAAGATGGTCATGGAACGTAGCGTGGCGGAGAGGGCCAGGGCACGGCGGATGATAAGGGGTTGCTCGGGATGCTTTTGATACACAGCCGTGTAACAGCGAGCCCTTTCGAGACATATCGTCGATTTAGAACTGAGTACTTCTTCTCTGAGTTTATGTATGCGGGATGTGCAAGCAGTCAAGGCGAAACCTCCTCTTCTTTCACATGAAAGTGCTTGATGGCATATATAGTCAGAATTGGCTACAATGTCAATATATTATCGAAAATATTTTGATTTCTAAATATTTTGAAGACCCTATTGCTTCATTTGAAATATGTGATATAATGGTCGTTATGCGAGGTTTCCTATGAAGAGAATTCTCCTGACTGGTGGAAATGGCTTCCTTGGATCACGGCTTCAAGCCGCCTATGGCCGGGATTACGAGCTGTTGTCCGTGGATGTCGATGAGTTAGATGTTCTCATAGAGCACAGGGTGAGAGATGCAATGAATCTGTTCAAACCAGATTATGTCATCCATACGGCGGCGATCGCCCTGACAGGGTTCTGTGATGAGAATCCCGAGAAATGTCGGGCCATCAATGTTGACGGAGCGGTGAATGTCGCCGAAGCCTGTGCGGCCGTTGGGGCGAAGATGGTATTTTGTAGCACAGAGCAAGTATTCAACGGAAACAAGGAACCGGGTCCTTATAAAGAGGATGATGTTCCTGTTCCCGATACGCAGTATGGCAAGAACAAGCTGGAAGCGGAGGAATGCGTCAAGTCGATTCTCGATGAGCTGTGGATTCTGCGCTTCACCTGGCTTTTCGGTATTCCAGAGCGTCGTCGTCCGGTTGTGGCAAACATTCTTTGGGATACGGTGAAGGCGGCATTAAAGGGCAAGCAGATGGTTGTACCATCCCGGGAATACCGAGGTCTTACCTATGTAGGGGAACTGGTAGATAAGTTTGACAAGGTGTTTGGCATTCCCTATGGAACCTACCATACCGGGTCCATGAACGATTTAGACAGATATGAGATTGTATGTTTAATACTGAAGGAACTCGGTCTGAATGACCGTGTTTCATCATTGCTTAGGTGCGATGACGAGAAGTATGCCGCCGCCCCTCGGGATGCACGGCTGGATACCTCCCGTCTTCGATCACATGGTATTCGCTTTTCCAGCACTCCGGATGCCATTCGTCAATGCCTGAATGATTATGGATTATCGGGTTAGGCCGATGGGAAAGGAACTGTTCTGTGGCGTTGATTTGGGTGGAACAAAGCTGTCTGTCGGCCTGTTCTCTGCTGAGGGGGAATTGCTGATAGAGAGAAAAACCAGTGAACACTCGAATTTAGGCAACAAGGACATGCTCGCCTGTATCGCCGACTTGATTCATTCCCTGGGCAAAGAGGCAGCTGTCTCATCTGATAGGCTGAAGAGTATCGGCATCGGCGTTGCGGGGCATATCAATTCCCGGGCCGGATTGATTATTACCACAAGTAATTTCAATATCCCATTTAGAAATTATCCGTTCAGGGAAGAGATGGAGCGAATGGTCGATGTGCCGGTTATTATAGACAACGATGCGAATGCTCAGGTTTTGGGTGAGCATCTGTTCGGTGCGGGGAGGGATCGGCAGGATGTCGTTTTTATAACGGTGAGTACCGGTGTCGGAGCCGGCATCATCAGCCAGGGAAGAATTTTTAATGGCCATTTCGGTTTTTCCGGTGAGATTGGCCATACAATAGTGGAACCTTCATCGCCGGTACGGTGCACCTGCGGAAACCGTGGATGTCTCATGGCTCTTTGTGGCACCCTGGGCCTGTCTGATAGATATGAGTTCTGCCTCCGAGAGGGCATGGTGTCGAACTTAGGATTTAGGGTGGGGGCGGTTCCCGGAATCGACGGCATTCTTCTTGAAGAGGGTGTGAAGGCGGGCGATGAGATCGCATTGCGGCTGTTTCGAGAATCAGCCGAATACATCGGCATCGGTATTTATAACATTTACCAGGTAGTTAATCCTCAGACAGTCATTTTAGGCGGTGGTCTCATGAGAATGGGATTCGGCTTCTTCGATCTTATCCGCAAGAAGTTTAATTCCCTTGTGCGTAACATGGTATATGAGGACCTGGAAATTGTTTTAGCGGAGCTGGGAACCCGAGCGGGACTGTTGGGAGCAGCATTTCTCCCGCACAGAGTTTAAGGCGTATATAGTGCCCCGAAGATTGGGGGCAGGGGGGCCTCGACAAAGGAAGTTCTGAATAGGGTTAGCGGGTTTTTTAGTCAAAATAAGTTGAAATTGGAGCAATAAAGCTTGAGATGGGGCGGAGAAATTATAAACAGATGCTTGTAAATCGTTTGTTTATCAAGCCATATATGGATTGTTCTCTACCACTAAGCTTGAGGGCACTATATAAGGAGTTAAAATGAAGAAATCGAATCGAATAGGAGTTGTTGATCAGGATGTCAAGGTGGCGGCCGGTTTGTTTTGGGCCGATTACGGCTATCTGGCCGCAACGGTTGAAGAGCTAGAGGAGGGAGGAGCAGACTGGGTCCATATCGAGATGAGGGATGGGGATTTCATGGACTTTCATGCTCCTCGCGGCGGCCTTGACATCCTCATGGGAATAAGACCACGGACCGGGCTGGAGATTGAGATTCAGCTACAGATGAATCGGCCTCCACTGGAATTGCTTAAACAACTGGCCGATGAGGGTGCGGATCTGATTACCCTTCCCATCGAAACAACCGGCGAAACCCTTCTCCAGTATGTAACTTACGTGAAGGAACTGGGCCTCAAGGCCGGAGTCTGGGCCTGGCAAGGCTGTCCGGCACTCTTCTTTGATCAGTATATTCCCTTTGTCGATATTATCGAGTACGAGTGCCGGTACCCGTTTTGGCGGCCGGTGAGGGGGAATAAAAGCCCTCATGTGATAGATCCCATCGTTTCAGAGACCGTTCTTACCCTGCATGATATGCTTGTAAGGCGTGGCCGGGAGACAGCAGTTGATCTGATGGAAGATGGCGGATTGAATAGAGATAATCTGGAATCCTTCGTTTCCCGTGGAATGACAGTCGGCGAATTTTCTTCCCCGCTTCTCAAAGGGTCAATGGGCCGCTTTGTGCCCGGAGAGGGAAAAATTGCTGATGCCGTCCGTCAGCTAAGGAGTTTTCTTAACGGCCTTTCACTTCGCTACAGAACGGCGAATGGGTTAATGTGTTGATATGTGTCTATTGAAACACGGAGACATTAATCTTAAATGAATACGATTTACAGCTTAATTAGAAGCAAAACTGAAACTTGGGTAAAATTAGAGAAAGAGAAAAATCAGTCTCTAATTAATAATACTCTAAACTATATTGAAGAAACAGGAATGCTTCGTCCCCCGCAAAGAGAAGCAATCGAAACATATTTATGGATTAAATTTGCCGGAGATAATAAAAGGCTTCCCGAAATGGTAAAGGAAGGTCTTTTATATGATGATGTTGTCGCACAGGATTATGATAATTACCATACATTCAAAGACAATTATGTAACTCAATTTCTCAGTCAGTTTTTTCTGGACAATGGCTTAAAGACACTCCATAAAAAATTAGTCAATGATCCGATAGGAAGCACTATCGACTGGAACGTCTTGCTTGATGAGCTTCTTCATAATTTTGATTATTCAAATTACCTTTATAGCTTGCCTATGGGGGCTGGTAAAACCTTTCTGATGGCTTGTTTTATCTATCTTGACTTATACTTTGCCACTCTGTTCAAAGAAGATAAACGCTTTGCTCATAATTTCGTTGTGTTTGCACCACAGGCATCTAAAACGGCAATTCTGCCATCGCTACGAACAATAAAAGACTTTCATCCTGAATGGATACTGCCAAAGGAAGAAGCGGATAAATTAAAACAGGTAATCACTATTGAAATATTAGACAGTTTAAGCTCAAAAAGAAAAGATAAATTGCATGGCAATAATCCAAATCTTGAAAAAGTAAATCGAATAAAACAGACAAAAGATTTCGGAATGGTTTTTATTACCAATGCCGAAAAAGTTGTACTTGAACGATATGATGACAAAGACCGATCATTGGTAGAAAATCTTCAAAAGGGTCAGATGGATTTACTGGATAAGCGCACCATTGATGATATCCAAAAAACAAGTAAATTAAGAGAAGCCTTATCCCAAATACCACATTTGACCGTTATTCTTGATGAAGTGCATCATACCTACGGTTCAACTGGCAATGGAGAGAAAAAACTAAGACAAGCCGTGGGCATTCTTAATCAGCATGGCAACGTCAATTCGGTTATCGGTTTATCAGGCACTCCATATGTTAAAACAAAGATTGAGATTGAAGGGGAAAATATCACACTGAATCAGATACAGGATATTGTTTATAATTACCCCCTCAATATCGGCATTGGCAGGTTTCTTAAAAGGCCGGACATCAGAAAAGCAAGCGTAGAAGAAAGTGTTTTTATTGAACAGGCTCTTGCGGATTTCTTTTCAACTTATGACATTGACTATGAAAATGATACAAAAAGCAAGGTTGCTTTTTACTGCCCTTCAATTAAGAAATTAAACGATGATATTCTGCCGATAGTCCAGAAATGGTATCAAAAAAACAGAACAGGAAAAGAAGATGAGATTTTCCGATACTATTCAAAAGTAGATAAGAAAAACAAACAATACGAACTACCAAAAGAAAATCTCGCTATCTTTAATAATCTCGACAAACCCTATTCAAAAAAGCGGGTCATCCTGCTTGTAGCTGTGGGAACAGAGGGCTGGGATTGCAGAAGCCTTACCTCCGTTGTCTTACCCCGTCAAAAGACAACCAAGAACTTCGTGCTTCAAACCACCTGCCGTTGTTTAAGAGAAGTTACAGACGCATCAAAAGAAAACGCATTGATTTACCTTTCCGCAGATAACTATGAAACGCTTGATAAAGAACTGAAAGAGAATTACCAACTTTCAATAACGGATTTGTCGGAAAAGAAAGAGCAGAATATTGAGGTGCAAGTCAGGAAGCCAAAACTAGGAAAACTGAAGTATAAGCAGATTGAAACAAAATACAAGATTGTTAAAAAGACATCGCCGGAAATCAAAAAAGAGCTTTCCTCATTTAGTTTTACAAATATAAAAAACAGATACTCTTATGACAGAAGTATTGTTTCCGGCAGTATCGGGAAAAGTGGTCTTACCGGTGAGGTAGCTATTTCAGATGTAAAAGCAGACAGCACCGAGTTGTTCTCATTTGAAGACTTTATTTATAACCTTTCTTCTTGTACTTATGGTCTTTTTTCAGAAGCGGATTTGTTCAATGGCTATAACCATGAATTAGCATCTGTTCATAAGAGCATCGAAAAAGAAACTGAATGGTTGGTATTAAACCCCCATATAGATATTGGTGACGTAAACAGAATGATAGCTTCTTCATTTATGGACAGGGTTGAATACACAAAAGAAGCTATCGAACAGGAAACTGAAATTGAATTGCTTGAATGGGCAGGCTCTCATAATGAAATGAGCTTTGTTTCACCAAAAGGAGCAACCTACAAATTTATGCCGGAAATATCGCAACGTGATTATCAGGGAAATAGAGGTTATGGGAAACATCCTGAATATATGGAGGATGATTTTTTCGGAAAAGACAAGAACTGCGACCCGCAGGACATCAGCTATAACTACATCCCTTACAAAATGGACAGCGGCTTTGAACAAAATGCTCTTGCTGAAATGCTGAAATTAAGCGAATTGAAAGACCTTGAAGTTTATTTTAACGGATACAAGGATGAGCGGTTACAGTCTTTCTGGATACAGACACCGAGAGGACGATATACACCGGACTTTTTGATTTTAAGAAGAAAAGAGAACAGGAAATACAGGAAAGGACAAACTATCCCCATCGAAAAAGTCATTATAATTGAGACAAAGGGAAAGCCCTACTATAATGATGAGTTCAGAGCAAAGGAAAAGTTTGTCAAAGATGAGTTTTTGAAACATAATAATCATTTCAGTTATCACTGTTTTGTCGATGATGGAGAAAATGATTTTACAAAACACCTTGATACATTCAAGCAGTTATTAAAGGAATTTTAAAAAGAAAAATATGGATTATAAAAAAACAACCACGGAAATCACGAACACCACGAAAGGAAAGATACTTTTTAAGGATGAATGTTATGCCATTCAAGGAGCTATCTTTGGAGTGTATCGTGAAATGGGTTGCGGGTTTTTAGAATCGGTATATCAGGAGTGTCTGGAAAGAGAGTTTTATCGAATGGATATACCGTTTGCAGCACAAGAAGAAATAAAATTAACGTATAAAGACGAACCGATGAGGCAAACTTTTAAGCCGGATATGGTATGCCATGAAAAGATTATTGTTGAGTTAAAAGCCGTAAAAAAATCGCTCCCGAGCATAAGGCACAAGTGTTTAATTATTTAAAGGCGACCGGTTTAAAACTTGGATTATTTGTAAATTTTGGAACATACCCTAAAGCGGAAATTATACGATTAGCACTATAAATATTTCGTGTATTTCGTGCTTTTCGTGGTAAAAAAGAGGAAAAAATGAAAACGCCGCAACAGTACAATATTGCCCCAGCCAAAGGACAGGCACTTCTCTATTTTCAGGGAAGACAACTTCCCGATAAGATTGATGTTTTTGAAACAGAACTGCTTGAAGAGGTAAGAAGCACCAAGGAGAAAGACTTATTCGATAAAGAAACCGACCTTAATTTTGATTTTAGAAATTTTCTTATTCAGGGGGATTGTCTTTCAGCATGTGCTTATTTAAAGCAGCAGAATATAAAAGTTGATCTTGTGTACATTGATCCGCCATTTGCAAGTGGAGCGAATTATGCTAAAAAGATTTATTTGAGAAATGGAAAAGGGAGTGAATTTCAAAACGACATCCAAGAAATAGGCGAAGAGGTAATGTATGGCGATATATGGCAAAAGGAGGACTATCTAAACTGGGTTTACGAAAGATTAATTGGCATAAATGAAATATTGGACAGCAATGGCAGTCTTTTACTACATTTAGATTGGCATATTGCTCAATATGCAAAAATTCTATGTGACGAAATTTTTGGAGAAGAAAATTTTAGAAATGAGATTATATGGGGTTATGGCGGAGGGGGGAATGCTGTAAATTATTATAGTGCAAAACACGACAATATTTTTTGGTATTCAAAAAATCCTGAAAAATGGAATTTTAATAAACAATATAGACCATATAGTCAAGGTACAATGGAAAGAGGGTTAACCCAAGTAAAAGGAGATTACGAACTAGGCGATGAGGGGGCAGGTTTAGATGATTGGTGGACAGATAAAGATGTGCAAAAAGTTTTGAGTCCGACTGCTTATGAGAATGTAAAATATAACACACAAAAGCCAGAAGGTCTTTTAAAAAGAATTATAAAAGGACACTCTGATGCTGGTATGATAGTCGCCGATTTCTTCTCCGGCTCCGGCACAACAGCCAAAGTCGCAAATGACTTGGATAGGAAATTCATTGCCTGTGACATCGGTATAAACGCCCTACAAACAACAAGAGACCGCCTTGTAAAAGCCGATGCAAGTTTCGATGTTTTGAAAATTCAAGACGGCTTACGACTTTTCCGCAACCCTGCCCAGACAACTGCTAAAATATCCCGTATTATTGACGGATTCAAATCACGAACAGACTTAAATCTCAATGACTTTTGGGATGGCGGTATTGCTCAACCTAAAGGCATATATTCACCAGTCAAGTTTTCAGGTATCCACGATAAACTCACAAAAGATCTTCTCGATGGTTACCTTGAAGAAATCTATAAATTGGAAGACACAACCAATGAAGCTCATGAAGTCATTATTATCTATGCTCATAAAGACTTTGAAATCGACCAGGAATACTTGAATAAACAGCTTAATAAAACCGCTAAAACAGAATTAAATGTAAAACTGATTTCACTTGATGATTTGCTTGGAGAAAAAAGAGACGCATTATTTACACCTGATAATGCCGATATAAAAATTTCAAAGCAGGGTAGCAAATGCAAGGTAGAAATCAAAAAGTTTTTTAGCCCTTACCTGAAAAATAAAATTGATGATTACAATGCCAAGAAAACTAGAATAGGCACGTTGGAGCAGGATTTATCAAAAGCAGTAAAAATCAGCAGTAGCGGACTTGAGCTTATAGAAGCCGTTCAATTTGATACTACCTTGAAAAAAGTATGGAAAAGCAATCTTGATTTGGAAGACAAGGCGGGTATCAAGGACAAGATAAAAGGAACCTATACTCTCGATACCGATAAATTTAAAATGAAAATAAGAAATATTGCGGGAGATGAAATAATAATTGATAGTGAAGAAAAAAACACATGAAAAAATCGTAACACCTGACATTTTTCCGCTCTGCTCCAAAATGCAGGTGAACTCAATCGATAGCCTGGAGATAAAATCATGAAGGATAAAATCAACATCGGTCTGGCCGGTTATGGGATGATAGGGAGGGTTCATGCGATGAACTACAGCGAACTCCCCTTCCTCTATCCGCTTACAATCCCCCGGCCTGTTCTGCATACGGTCTGCACTTCTTCGCCAGGAAGTGCCAGGGCGGCGGCGGCGGAAGGGGGATTCCTGAAATGGACGGCCAGTATTGAAGAGATGATAGCTGACCCTGAAATTGATGTGGTCGATGTGTCTCTGCCAAATAGCCTGCACCTGCCGGTAGTGGCGGCGGCATTACGAGGCGGCAAGGCCGTGTACTGCGAGAAGCCGCTGGCCGGAACCCTTAACGATGGCCAGGCCATTGTGTCCGCCGTGAGGGAGAGCGGTGCCCCATTTGGAATGGTGTTCCAGTACCGCTTCATCCCCGCAATACTCAAGGCGCAGGAAATTTTGGCGGACAAGCGTATCGGGAGAATTTTTACTTGGCGTGCCGAATACCTGCACTCGGGTTACCAGACTCCCTTGCGGCCCATGTCCTGGAGGATGAGAAAGGAAGACGGCGGTTCCGGTGCCCTGGGCGATTTGGGTTCCCATGTCATCGATCTCATCTGTTACCTAATCGGCGATGTCGATTCCGTCCAGGGCCATTTGGAAACCTTTATAAAGGAAAGACCGCTTAGCAAGGGTTCATCGGAAATGGGTGCCGTGACGGTGGACGATGTGGCATGGTTCAGGGCCAGGATGAAAGACGGCTCAATCGGCACCGTTGAAGCCTCAAGATTCGCAACCGGAACCATGGACGATCTGCGTATCTGGATTCACGGCGAACGGGGTGCCTTGAAATTCAATCTCATGGATCCGAGCTTCCTCTATTATTTCGATGAGGCCAAACCATCAGGAGACTTTGGCGGCGAGAGGGGATGGCAGCGTCTGGAGACGGCCCAATACTATCCCAAGGCCAAGGCACCTCCCGCCCGTGCGCCGATAGGCTGGGTTCGGTGTCATGCGGAGAATCAATATGCATTCCTGAAATCGCTGTCCGAGAACAGTCTGCCGTCTCCAGGCATCGACGATGGAATGCGTGTTCAGCAAGTAATCGATGCGGTTGAAGCATCTGCCCTGGAGAAAGGGGCTTGGAAAACTGTGGGGTGATATGCCGATGTGCCCCGAAGAAGGCTTTGAAGTGATGGAGCTTTTTAAGCTGAAAGAATCCCTGCACGTTCCAGGAATGTGGAATGTGCCAGGTAGGGAACAATTGCGTAACGGAAGAAGTTTGACCCGAATCTGGAATGCGTTAGGGATTGAAGCGGTGGGACTGTGTCAGAATGCGCCTTTGGCCCGCATGCGGCGTTGGCGAAAAAACCTGAAATGCTCATGTACAACATGTACACTCCGCTTTCAGAACTTTTCGCCGCCTTGCCTGCAGACCAAATCCATCATTCTGACCCACCCCCAGCATTCTGACACAGTGCCAGTCCGTAGCGTAGCGAAGGACGGGACCTGCGCAAAGCCCGACGGGGGTGTGTTAGAATGCGCCTTTGGCCCGCATGCGGCGTTGGCGAAAAAACCTGAAATGCACATGTACAACATGTACACTCCGCTTTCAGAACTTTTCGCCGCCTTGCCTGCAGACCAAATCCATCATTCTGACCCACCCCCAGCATTCTGGCACAGTGCCAGTCCGTAGCGTAACGAAGGACGGGACCCGCGCAAAGCCCGACGGGGGTATGTTAGAATGCGCCTTTGGCCCGCATGCGGCGTTGGCGAAAAAACCTGAAATGCACATGTACAACATGTACACTCCGCTTTCAGAACTTTTCGCCGCCTTGCCTGCAGACCAAATCCATCATTCTGACCCACCCCCAGCATTCTGACACAGCCCCAGCACATTCATGCCCCCCTATAAATGCCCCCCCCTGTCAGGGGGGGCGGGGGGGGGGTGAGCCCGACGGGGCATTGGCAACCACAACGGTTTTGTGCATGGCCTATACCCCCCCCCTGTCAGGGGGGGACGGGGGGGTGAACCCGACGGGGGGCCCCCCCGTTGGGACCCGCGCAAAGCCCGACCCCAGCCGCAGGCTGGGGTAACGCCCAAAAAAAGGAAATTATGAAAATGACTAAACAGGATTTACAAGGTAGTACAAGGAGAATCGTTCGGCTCAAGGAGAAAATTCTTGGTGAACGGCGCTATATGTCGGTTGAGCAGGCCAGGTTGGTCACGGAGAGTTATCAATGCCATGCGGATGAGCCGCGGGTGCTCCAGCGGGCCCATGCCCTGGCGCACACGTTGCATCGGATAGATATACGCATCGATCCTGATGAACTCATTGTGGGTAACCGCACAGCGGGTATCCGAGGAGGGGTGGTTTCGCCCGAGGCGGGCTTATCGTGGCTGGCCAGGGAGATTGATAGTTTGCCGAATCGACCGCAGGACCCCTTTGATGTTCGCCAGGAAGATGTCGTTTATTTCAGGGAAGTCCTTGAACCGTTTTGGCGGGGGAAGACTCTGGAGGACATCATTGAGAGTCGTCATGGGGAAGAAATCCGCCGGGTCAAGAAGGTTGTTAAAATCAATCAGACTGATCATGCCCAGGGGCATATAATTCCGAATGTGGAGAAATGGCTACGCTATGGGCCGACCGGGATTGCGATGCAGGCGAAGGAGCGTTTAGAGGCAAAGGAGGGGCAAGGTGCCGATTTCTTAAAAGCTGTCGTGATTGTGACGGAGGCATCGGCAGAGTTTATGCGCCGCTATGCCGTATTGGCGGACGGTATGACTGATGCGGAATCTGCCGCTATCTCTGAGGTATGCGATGCGCTGTCTCATCGACCGCCGGAGAGCTTCCGTGAAGCACTTCAGTCTATCTGGTTCCTCTTTGTAATTCTTCAGATGGAGTCCAATGCCTCTTCTTTTTCTCCGGGGAGAATGGATCAATATCTCTGGCCCTATCTTGAGGCGGATATGGGGCGAGGGGCACTCGATTCACGCAGGGCCCAGGAGCTGATTGATGCCCTGTGGCTGAAGTTTAACCAGATTGTTTACATGCGAAGTGCGTCTTCTGCTCAGTACTTTGCCGGGTTTCCTATTGGCTTCAATGTCGCCATTGGGGGAGTTGACGAGGAGGGCAGGGATGCCACTAATCCTCTTTCCATGATGTTGCTCAAGGCCCAGGCACACATCGGACTCTCTCAGCCAAATCTGACGGCGAGGCTTTGGAGTGGGTCTCCGGATTATTTTGTGGATGAATGTGTTCGTGTGATCGGACTCGGTAGCGGCATGCCTCAGATTGTCAACGACGAAAGCATTATCCCATCTCTGATGGATGGTGGCATTGGGCTTATGGATGCCCGGAACTATGGGGTGGTTGGCTGTGTGGAGCTTTCCACTTCTGGTAACAGCCTGGGCTGGAGTGATGCCGCCATGTTTAACCTGGTGAAGGCTCTGGAAATCACTCTCAACGGCGGTCGGTGTATGCTTGGCGGTGAACAGCTCGGCCCTGCCGGTCCTTCTCTCGTGGAGATGAGGGATTTCGACGAATTTAAGAGGGCATTCAAGAAGCAGATCGATGCCTTTATCGAGGCCATGATGCCGCTTTGCGATGCCGTGGATGGCCTTCATGCCGAGATTCTGCCTTCGCCCTTCTTGTCTGCTGTGATCGATGATTGCGTAACCGAAGCGGTGGATGTCACCGCTGGCGGGGCAAAATATAACCTGTCCGGGATTCAGCTCATCCAGGTTGCCAATGTTGCTGACTCCCTGGCTGCCCTGAAGAAGCTCGTTTTCGAGGAGAATGTGATTGACGCTGGCGACTTGTTCCATGCCCTGTGTGAGGATTTCAACGATAGCGAGTTCCTGAGACAGAGTCTCATTCACAGGGCTCCCAAATACGGTAACGATGTGGAATGGGTGGACGACCTGGGGTCCGAATGGGTTGAATATTTCGCACGGCGGCTTAAGGATTTTCAGAATGCCCGCGGCGGCCCCTATCAGATGGGGCTGTACACGGTTTCGGCCCATGTGCCCATGGGCAAAAATGTTGCTGCAACACCGGATGGCCGCCGAGCCGGGATGCCTCTTGCGGACGGCGGGCTGTCTGCCGTTTCCGGGCGGGATGTGAATGGCCCGACCGCCCTGATGCGCTCGGTATCGAGGATGCGGTGTCGATTGGCGGGCAATGGCACATTGCTTAACTTGAAATTTTTGCCACAGACCTTTGCCGATGGCCAGGAGCGGGAGAAATTCGCCGCCTTGCTCCGGGGCTTCACCTCCCTGGGGATCCATCATATTCAGTTTAATGTGGTGGACAGGGAAACTCTCCTGGCCGCCAAGGATGATCCTGAGCAGTTTCGCAATCTTACCATAAGGGTAGCCGGATACACCGCCTACTTCGTTGAGCTGGCTTCCGATCTTCAGGATGAGATTATTGCCAGAACGTCACATGGTTTCTGAAAAATCGGCGGGGCTTGTATTCGATATAAAGCGTTTTGCCCTGCATGACGGCCCGGGGATACGTTCGACGGCCTTCTTGAAGGGCTGCCCTCTACGTTGCCTCTGGTGCCATAACCCTGAGGGTTTGGATTCTAAGCCCCTTATCTGGTATACGGATTCTCAGTGCATAGGATGCTGGAAATGTGTGTCATCTTGTGCGACGGGGGCACTGACGGCGGGCGATAGCGAGGAAAGTCGGCTGGGTATCGATAGGGTGAAATGTACGCGCTGCGGTCATTGCGTTGAAGTCTGCCCCTCCGGGGCACTGCGCTGGGATAGCCGGGAGTATTCGGCCCTGGAACTGGCTGAAGAGCTTCTCAAGGATGAGGTGTTTTTTGAGAGTTCTGGGGGAGGGATTACCCTCTCCGGTGGTGAGCCTATGACCATGGTCGGCTTCGTGCGGGAAGTGTTAAAGGTTTGCCGTGACCGGGGAGTACACACGGCCATCGAAACCTCCCTCTATGCTCCGCTAGAGGCGGTGGAACGTCTCCTGCCCGCAGTTGATCTGTTTTTGGCCGATTTCAAGATTGCGAAAGACGAGGTGCACCGTAAATATACGGGGGTGGGGAATCGGCGTATTCAAGACAACATGGCCTATATTGCCCGGATGACTGCTCAAGATGATGCCTCTCGGGGGCCAAGACTGATAGTCCGTGTGCCGCTGATTCCAGGTATGACAGATACGGAAGATAATATCGCGGGTATTGCGCAGTTTGCATCCAGCCTGGAAGGCGATGTCCCGGTGGAGCTACTCAACTTCAATCCCCTTGCCGAGTCGAAATACAGGACTCTGGGAATGGCTTATCGGTTCCAGGGGAGCAATTATTCGTTGCCCGCTGAGCATGTCGAACACCTGAAATCCGTTCTCCGAGGAAACGGTTGCCGTGTCATCTGATCAAAAACAGGTGCTTGCTGTCGATATCGGCGGCACTAAGATGGCTTTCGCCACCCTCAAGGGTGACAATCTCTTGATTCATGATAGGGTCAGTACGCCGCAGAATCCCGAAGAGGCCGTCGGTCTTATTGTTCAGACGGCCAGGAAGTGTGGAAGTATCGCCGCCATCGGCATAGGTGCCCCCGGTCCTCTTGATGCCGAAAGGGGTGTGATTCTTACCCCTCCAAACCTTCCGGGATGGCACGGCTATTCCCTGGCCGCCGACATTGAAGCCGAACTGGGACTGCCGGTTCGCTTGGAAAACGATGCGAGTCTAGGCGCGCTTGGCGAGGCGGTTTACGGAAGTGGAAGAGGGATGAAGTCTATCTTCTATCTTACTATCAGCACGGGCATAGGCTCTGGCCTGATAGTCGATGGGACTATTCACTCGGGCCGCAATGGTATGGCCGGAGAATTATGGGCATTCCAACCAGGTAATTTCAATGGCGGCGCAGATGGGCCGACAATCATGGATCTCGCTTCAGGACCCGGTTTGCTACGCCGGGCAAGGCAGCGTCTCGCCTCCGGCAGGGAATCGATACTCAATGAAGAGAATCTCGACATGAAGGGCTTTTTGGGGGCGGCACTGGATGGCGATGTGGTTGCCTTGGAGATTCTTGAAGAAGGTCGTGATGCGATAGCCGCCATGCTGGTGGCCGTGATCGAGATTGCCGCCCCTGATGCGGTGGTTCTGGGCGGCGGTCTGTGCAACGATATGTGCTGGTATGTAGAGCCGGTATGTAGCAGGATACGGTCCTGGGTGAAAATACCCCTTCTGGCTCAGACACCAGTGCATCGGGCGAGGCTTTGGGATGAGGCTGTGCTCTATGGTGCTGGGGTTCTCGTCGGTAAATCCTCCTAGTTCTCATTTTGCCATGGGAAGTATAACCTGCATGTCTGTATATTCGCCGACGACACTGTCAACCTTCATTGTTCCGCCATGTGCCTCAACGATGTGTTTGCAGATAGAAAGACCAAGACCGGTGTTTGTGCGTGATGCCTTGGTGCTGAAGAAGGGCTGAAATATCTGTCCTACTGTATGTCGAGGTATACCGGTACCATTATCCCTGATAGAGATGCAAATTGTCTCTTCCTGGGGCTGTGGCTGAAGGGCTATCAAGACGGAACCACCTTCCAGGGTGGCTTCAATGCTGTTGACGAGGATGTTCACCAGCACCTGTTTTAGGCGGTTCTCATCGGCCTTGACAATGATGGGAGTTGACGGATTATCGAGTTTCACGGAGATGTTTTTTGCCCTGAACCGGTGTCTAAGAAGAGTCTCGGTTTCTCGGAGGGTGTCTTGGAGACTCACGGATTCACGGCTCTCCTTGTTTATCTTTGAAAAGCTGAGAAGGCTACTGATGATCTCTACGATGCGGTCGAGTTCGGCACTTATGCGGTTCAGTTTATCACCCATGTCTGCATCGGTGTTTTTCATTCGCAGGATTTCTACGTAATTCCGTATGGTTGCAAGAGGGTTGTTCACCTCATGGGCCACCCCGGCGGCAATAGCGGCGGTTGATTCCAACTTCTCGGCCTTGGTGAGGTATTCCGCCATCGTTTGATCGAGAGTGGCATCCTGCACGAGCAAGACACGGCCGAGGACCTCAAAGTTTTCATCCTGTATGATGTCGGTTTGTATGCGGGTAAATTCCTCGGAGCCGAAACTGACCCCTTCCCAAACACGTTTGATGCTCTGGTCGATGGCATTGAGTATATTCGCCGCATGACTGCCCACATTTTCATTGAGGATGGATTCAAGGCTCATGCCGGTCAATTCGAGTTGGGATCGCCCACAGAGCCGTTCGGCTTCTTCGTTTGCATGAAACAGTCTGTCATTCTGGTCGAAGATGAGAACCCCTACCGGCAAGTCGCGGATAACCGATTCGTTGAACTGCCGGAGCATGACAGGCGCGGCACTTTTTTGTTGATCTAGGGCGAGGTTGAAGGCCATGCGTACCAGCTTGAGGCGGTCGAGGCTTGCCACATCTTCGGTGCTTTTTCGATAACCGTCTTCAAGAACGGTTACCCTATCGGCCACCTCAAACACCTCATTTACATTCTCGGTTATATAGATTATTCCCCGCCCTTCGCTACGGAATTCCTGCATTAGCCGGATGAGCCGTTCCATCTCTATCTCGCTCAGCCTCTCGGCGATTTGGTCAAGAATAATGATGCGTGGATTCAAGGCGATGATTCGAGCTATTTCCACCGCCTGTTGCTGGGCGATGGGCAGGGTGCCAACGGCGGCAGCGAGATTTATGTCACCCTGGCCTATGCGGGCAAGGATGGTTCGCGCATCCTGCACAAAGCGGGCATATTTGTGAAAGGTGTTCCAGATTTTTGGAAGGGTGCGGATGAAGATGTTTTCTACCGAGTTGAGATTGGGCAGTATTTGAAGATTCTGATGCACCATGCCTATGCCCGCATTAACGGCACTGAGAGGGTGTGAAAAGCTGGCGATCTTGCCTTCTAGTAAGATTGTTCCTTTTTGCGGTTGTATCTCTCCGGCTAATATTCGCATGAGGCTTGATTTACCGGAGCGGCGTTCTCCTATTAGGGCGTGTATTTCACCGGAGTTGAGTTGGAAATCGGCCCCGCAGAGTACGGGCGTGCTCCCATATACAAGGTGTATGCCGTCCATGTGCATTAATTCGGACATGGTTTGGCTACACTTCTATGCCGAGTTTTTTCATACGGTTGTAGAGTGTCTTCCGGTGAACATTGAGTATTCTCGCGGCCTCCTGCTTTCTTCCGCCGGTCTTCATCAGTGTTTTGATGATGATTTCCCTGGAGAGATTCTCGTATGCCGAGGCGAGGCTGCTGGAGGCAGTGTTAATAGGCTTCCTGTATTGCATCGGGAGGTGTTCAAGATGGATGACATTGCCTTCGCAGAAAATGACGGCGCGCTCAACGATGTTTTTGAGTTCCCTCACATTGCCCACCCAGCGATGGTTGAGAAACGCATTCTTCACGGCTTCATCCATGCCGGTGATTTCCCGCCGATGGGCCGTTGTGTAATGGCGAAGGAAGTGTTCGGCGAGGGGGAGGATGTCTTCCCGGCGATCTCGCAAGGGGATGAGTTCAATTGTTATTACCGCCAGGCGATAATAGAGGTCTTCCCGGAACAGGCCATTTTCTACATCATCTTGAAGGTTTTTATTGGTTGCGCTGAGGATTCTTACATCCGCATAAGAATGTTTGTGAGCACCAAGACGTTCAAACTGCCCATCCTGAATAACCCTTAGTAGCTTGGCTTGAATCGTCGCGCTTAGTTCTCCGATTTCATCGAAGAACAGTGTTCCGTCATGAGCCGCCTCAAATTTTCCAATCTTGCGCCGTTTTGCATCGGTGAACGCACCCGCCTCATAGCCGAAGAGTTCGCTTTCGAGCAGGGTGTCTGGAATAGCGGCACAGTTCAGTTTTATAAAAGACCCCTTCCGCTGACTCAGGCTGTGGAGGCTGTTGGCAACGAGTTCCTTTCCCGTGCCGCTTTCTCCGACGATGAGGACGGGTGCGCTGGTTTTGGCACTCTTTTCTACCATACGCATCATCTCTATCATTTGTGGGTTGTGAGTGATGAGTCTTGTAGAACCTATATGATTCGTCTGCCCCTGCCTGAAAGAGGTGATTCGTTCAATCTCTGCTACCAATTCCCTGAGTTGGATAGGTTTCTTGTAGAAATTTATCGCACCAAAACGCATAGCCTTCACGATGTTTTCTACCGACGCATGTCCCGAAATCATTATGACAGGTGTATGCCTATTCGTTTTCTGTATCATTGAAAGCAATTCAAAGCCTGTGATGCCAGCCATGCGTATGTCGAGAAGAATGAGGTCGTAATCGGCCTGGCCTAATACGGTATTAAACCGTTCAGGCTCGCTGAGTGTTGAGACCTGGAACTGGAAGCTTCTCAGGTATTCAGCCAATGAGACGACAAATTCCTGCTCATCATCGACAATGAGTATTCGTGCTTTCATTGTATCAGCGTATGGGCTTATTGCCGCCATAGTCAAGGGGATGTGCATGATTCGCTACACGCGGCCTCGCGAACGTGCAATAATATGCACGTCGAGCCATCGTCTGCTTCGTTTGCCGAGAAGTTAATTCTTTGTAATAGTGAGGATTGCGCTGAGGATTATCATCGTTTCAGTATTGGCACGGTAATTGCATCGTTACTGTAAATACATTGTTAATTCCTAAATTGCTCTGTTATTTCCTAAAACTAAGGAGGCTCATTGTGAAGCAATTTCTATTTGTTTTGCGGGTGCTGAGTATAGTACTGATCATGCCCGTCTTTGCGGGTGGTTGTAAAGATGAAACCACAATGGGAACAGTAGGTGTCGTTTTCCCGACGAAGGATGAATCGCGTTGGGTACAGGAGGAGAAGAGGTTTAGTGATGCCATCGTACAGGCTGGGTACAGTGCCGAGATTCTCTTTAGTCAAGGCGATTCCGCTATTGAGAGGGCAAATGTGGAGACCCTCATTTCCAAGGGTGTAAAAGTAATCATCATTTGCCCCCATGATTCCGCTACTGCTGGTGCCGCCGCTGAAGTTGCCGCCGCAGCCGGTGTGGCCATCATTTCTTATGACCGTTTGATTCGCGATTCTTCCGCGGTGGATTACTATGTCGCTTTCGACAGCGTGTCCATTGGTGAGGCGATGGGACAGTATCTGGTGGATAAGGCCAATGGTAGCGGTAACAACCTCTACCTCTATGCTGGTGCCGAAACCGATAACAATGCCTTCCTCTTCTTCGAGGGAGCATGGAACAAGTTGCAACCGAAGATCGCCGATGGTACTTTCGTTGTGCGGAATTCGAGCGAAGCGATCACCTTAAAAGATAAAGCGGAGCTTTCCCGTGAAGAACAGGCTCAAATCATCAACCAGGTGACTACCGGTTGGTATTTTAATATCGCCACGAACCTTGCCAAAACAAATCTTACAGCCGCTTCCGCCGCCGCGAAGGGTGAAGTGTTCATCGCCGCCCCGAATGACGGTACGGCTCGAGCCATCGCCGACGAATTCGCCGCCGATCCCGATGTTACCCGGTACTACATTACCGGACAGGATGCCGAAAAGGCTTCGATTCAGTATATAATAGATGGTAAGCAGTCGATGACGGTGTTCAAAGATATCCGTACACTTGGTTCCGATGCAGTCAAGGCCGCCATTGCCATTCTTACTGGGAGTATGCCAGCTGTTACCGGTGCCTATAATAACGGTGTTAAGGATGTTCCCGCCATTCAGTCTGAGCTTATTACTGTTACCAAGGACAATGTGAAGGCTGAGCTGATCGATAGTGGTTATTATCCGGCTTCGGAATTCACAGGTCTGTAAAATAAGGTCATAGGCAAAACTAGAAAGTAGCTTATAGCGGGAGGCTGGAATTGTTTCCGCCCTCCGCTTCTATTGCATGGAACGGTCTGTCATTCTGGTCGAAGATGAGAACCCCCTACTGGCAAGTTGTGGATAGCCGATTCGTTGAACTGCCGGAGCATGGCAGGGGTGGCACTTTTTTGTTGATCTAGGGCGAGGTTGAAGGCTAGCGTAGTAGCTTGAGGCGGGCGAAGCTTGCCACATCTTCGGTGCTTTTTCGATAACCGTCTTCAAGAACGGTTACCCTATCGGCCACCTCAAACACCTCATTTACATTTTCGGTTATGTAGATAACTCCCCGCCCTTCGCTACGGAACTGCTCATCACCGACAATGAGTATTCGCACTTTCATTGTATCAGCGTATGGGTTTATTGCCGTCATAGACAAGAGGATGTGCATGATTCGCTACAAGCGGCCTCGTGAACGTGCAGTCATGTGCACGTCGAGCCGTTGTCTGCTTCGGTCGCCGAGAAGTTAATTCTTTGTAATAGAGAGGATTGCGCTGAGGATTATCATCGTTCCAGTATTGGCACGGTAATTGCTCCATTAATTTCTAAAATAAGGAGGCTTATATGAAGCAATTTCTATTTGTTTTGCTGGTACTGAGTATAGTACTGAGCATGCCCGTCTTTGCGGGTGGTGGTAAAGATGATGCCGCAACGGGCACAGCGAAAGAAGAGGGTCCGGCCGTAGGTGTCGTTCTTCCGACGAAGGATGAACCGCGTTGGATACAGGATGAGACGAGATTTAGCGATGCCCTCATGGAGGCTGGGTACAGCGTCGAGATTCTTTTTAGTCAAGGCGATCCCGCTCGTGAGAAGGCAAATGTGGAGACCCTCATTTCCAAGGGTGTAAAGGTAATCATCCTTTGCCCCCATGATGCCGCTGCTGCCGGTGCCGCCGCTGAAGCTGCCGCCGAAGCCGGTGTTTCTGTCATTTCTTATGACCGTTTGATTCGCGATTCTTCCGCAGTGGATTACTATGTCACTTTCGACAGCGTGTCCGTTGGTGAGGCGTTTGGACAGTATCTGGTGGATAATGCCAATGGTAGCGGAAACAACCTCTACCTCTATGCTGGTGCCGCATCCGATAACAACGCCTTCCTCTTCTTCGAGGGAGCATGGAACGTATTGCAACCGAAGATCGCCGATGGTACTTTCGTTGTGCAGAATTCGAGCGAAGCGATCGCCTTGAAAGATAAAATGGATCTTTCCCGTGCCGAAAAGGCTCAAATCATCGGCCAGGTGACGACCAATTGGGATTTCAATGTAGCCAAGAACCTTGCCGAATCAAATCTTACGGCCGCTTCCGCCGCCGCGAAGGGTGAAGTGTTCATCGCCGCCCCGAATGACGGTACGGCTCGAGCCATCGCTGATGCATTCGCCGCCGATCCCGATGTCACCCAGTATTATATCACCGGACAGGATGCCGAGAAGGCTTCGATTCAGTATATAATAGATGGTAAGCAGTCGATGACGGTGTTCAAAGATGTCCGTATGCTTGTTTCCGATGCAATCAAGGCCGCCATTTCCTTTCTTACCGGGAGTATGCCAGCTGCTACAGGTACCTATGATAACGGTGCCAAGGATGTTCCCGCCACTTCGTCTGAGGTTATTACTGTTACCAAGGACAATGTGAAGGCTGTGCTGATCGATAGTGGTTATTATCAGGCTTCGGAATTCACGGGTCTGTAAGAATAAGGCCTAGTTAAAACTAGAAAGTAGCTTATAGCGGGAGGCTGGAATTGTTTCCGCCCCCCGCTTCTATTTCATTCTGTGGCGGTGTGGAAGATATGAAGAAAATTCTTGAAATGAAGCAGATTACTAAGACTTTCCCTGGGGTAAAGGCACTTGATCAGGTCTCTTTCGATGTTGCTGAGGGTGAAATCCACTGCCTGGTCGGTGAAAACGGGGCTGGTAAGTCAACACTCATGAAGGTGCTTAGCGGTGTCTACCCTTTTGGGAGCTATGAGGGAGAGATTGTTTTCGACGGGAAATCTCAACGATTCAGATTCATCTCCGACAGCGAAGAAGTGGGTATTGCCATCATCTACCAGGAGCTTGCATTGGTTCCTGAGATGACTGTCTATGAGAATATATTCTTGGGGCATGAACTCGGGGAACATAATCTCGTAGACTGGAATGAAACCATCAAGCAGGCTAACGACATGCTACGCAAGGTGGGGCTGGATATAAACCCTGAAGTCAAGGTTAAGGAACTCGGTGTCGGCAAGCAACAGCTTGTTGAGATAGCCAAGGCCCTCAGCCGGGACGTTAAGCTTCTCATACTCGACGAGCCAACGGCGGCCCTAAACGAGTCGGACTGCGACAATTTGCTGGGTCTTATTCAAGACCTCAAGCAACATGGGGTCACTTCTATCATGATTTCCCATAAGCTGAAGGAAGTCATACGCATCGCCGACACCGTTACTGTGCTTAGGGATGGAAAGACCATCTGCACGCTTGGAATAGAGGATGTGACAGAAGGGGTGCTCATCAAGCACATGGTTGGCCGAGAAATCAATAATGTATTCCCCAAACGGGATCACACAATTCCCGATGAGGTGTTGTTGGAAGTGAGAGATTGGTCGGCTTCGCTACCTCATTCAGGAAAAAGTGTGCTGTCCAAGGTTGACTTCAAAGTTCGTAGAGGAGAAATTGTCGGATTCGCGGGTCTCATGGGTTCTGGCCGCACCGAACTGGCTCGTAGCATCTTTGGAAACCCTGATGGTTACCGACTTTCGGGGCAACTCATGATTGAAGGGAAGCCCAAGACAATATCCCATCCAGAACAGGCCATCGCCGAGGGCATCGCCTATGTGTCGGAAGACCGTAAGAAAAACGGTCTGGTGCTCATTCAGGATGTCAAACGCAATATTACCATGGCTAATCTCAGGGGTATTGCTAATCGATTCATTGTGGATGACAATGTCGAGATTCAATATGCACGAGATTTCAAGGACAAACTCAACATAAAAACGCCCACGGTGGAGCAGCTTGTTGTCAAGTTGAGCGGGGGTAATCAGCAGAAGGTTTCCGTTGCGAAATGGCTGTTTGCCAAGCCCCGCATCCTCATATTGGATGAACCGACACGGGGAATTGATGTCGGGGCAAAATATGAGATTTACACAATCATGAATCGTCTGGTTGAGCAGGGGTTGGGTATCATAATGATATCTTCCGAGCTTCCGGAGGTTCTCGGCATGAGTGATAGAATTTATGTGGTTTCCAGCGGGCGAATTACCGGAGAATTATCAATTGCCGAATCCACGCAGGAACGTATTATGGAACTGGCAACTAGTTAAGGGAGAATAAAATGAAAATCAACGATCTACGGGCAGAGCTAAGGAAACACATTCGTGATTATGGGATGTATATTGCCTTATTCATAATTATTACAATCTTCTCGATTACCACCAATGGTCTGTTTATCTCGCCTAGGAACATCAGCAACCTGTTGAATCAAACGGGCTACCTGGCCGTTATCGCAGTGGGAATGACGCTCATCATCGTCATTAGGCATATTGACCTCTCGGTCGGATTTCTTTCAGGGTTTCTCGGCGCAGTCGTGGCCATTGCCTTGGTGTTCTGGAAGTTGCCGGTTTTCCTTGTTATTCCTATGGTGCTTATTTTTGGTGCGATTGCGGGCCTTGTTACGGCGTATCCGGTGGCCCAACTCGGGATACCGGCCTTCGTCGCCTCGCTAGCGGGCTGGCTCATATACAGGGGGCTCCTCCTCCTGGTTACTCTCGATACCGGTACCATTGTCATTAATAACGATATATTCAATGCCATTGGAAATGGTTATATACCAGATATATTTGCGTCCGAAACGTTCTTGCCGCAGATGCATAAACTCACCCTGTTTATCGGGCTATTGGCTGTGGCATTGTTCGTCGTAAGAGCCGTCGTTTCCCGGCGCAACAAACTTGCTTACAATTTTGACGTTTTGCCTGCTGATCTATTCGTTATTCAGGTTGCCTTTGTATCGGTGCTCATCTCCTTGGTAACGTGGATACTCGCTGGTTATAATGGCCTCTCTTGGACGTTGGTAATCGTCATGATCGTCGTGGGTATCTACAGCTTCGTCACAAACAAAACCATCCTTGGAAGGCATATTTATGCGGTAGGTGGCAATCCAGAAGCGGCTGAATTGAGTGGAATTAGCGTGAAGCGTATAACCTTTGCGGTCTTCGGTTCTATGGGTATGCTCTCGGCCCTATCCGGTATGCTGTTTGCCTCTCGCCTACAGTCTGCGACTACCACAGCTGGTACATTGTTGGAACTTGACGCGATTGCCGCCGCCTACATCGGTGGCGTATCGGCGGCGGGAGGAGTCGGCAATGTGGTGAATTCACTGATAGGTGCCATCGTTTATACATCTCTTACGAGCGGAATGAATCTTATGGGTATAGATATCTCATCACAGTACATCGTGCGTGGAGCGGTGCTTTCCCTAGCGGTTATATTTGATGTGACAACCCGCAAGCTGGGAGAGAAGTAAGAAAGCTCAATAAATATCGGAAAAAGATGACAACGTATTTGGCTTCGGATTTTCTATGAAGATAAGAGGTATTGTATTTTTTTGTGCGGTACTTCTTCTCGTCAATTTCTTCCTTTTTCCTAGGATAAGTGGCAGGGAGTTGATTCTCCGCCCCAAGGCCGTTGTGGAATTCGAGAGGCTCAGTATAGGCGACGGCCCTCCTGTGATAAGTATACAAGCCGCAAATAGTGTCCTTTTCCTCGACGAGGATAGTCGTCCCGTTTATTACCAGGAAGGCCAGTTCATGGCCGTGGGCCGTGATTGGTGGGCTGTCGTCGTTGGCCTTGGTGTAGAAATTTATGAACCCGATGGTCGCTTGAGATCTAGAATCCCTATCATAGCAAGACCCTACGCACGAAATGATCAGCTTTTTTTGTACAATGCTGACAACGGGCTCTTGCATAAAATCGATCCAACAAACGGTGTTGTACTCTGGCGGAGGGAGTTCTTATCTTTTCTCACGGCACTTGATGCTCAAGGCGAACGAAGCCTCGTCGGATTATTGGATGGCCGATGCCTGATCGTTGAGGATTCTGGTGATGTTTTGCTAGAATACCGACCGGGGGGAAGCCGAGTTGAGGCCATCTATGGTGGAGCATTGTCTTCCGACGGGAAAAAGCTGGCCCTCGTCGCTGGTCTGGATCCGCAACGCTTAATCCTGCTTAGCGAGCGTAGGAATGGATTCGCCCCAATCAATAGCTATGAGACTGAAAGAGAAATCCGCCGATATGTGAAGGTGGATTTTTTATACGATGATGCCTTGGCGGTCTATGAGTCTGATGATCATGTTATCTTGGCAGATGTCGGCAAAGATGAAATCCGTAGGCTGGAGGTTCCCGGTGTTTCTCGTGATTGGTCTGTTGTTGGAGACACGGGAACCATGGCCATGTATGGGATGACGAGTGATGGCGGTGTTTTGAAGATTTTTACTCACCATGATCTCACCCTGTTTGAGGGCAGATTGTCGGCAGGGACTTTGGCTATGGAAGCGAAGGGCGATGATATTTTTCTTATTGGAGAGAAGAGTCTCGGTATCCTGGGCGTTGAGGTGTATTAGGTTTTGAAAACGGGCCATTCCTCGTCCCTATAGCAACGGTCTGCTCTTGAAAGGGGTAGGGGGGGCAAACCCTTGCACCTGTTGTCATTTATAAGTATCTTAAATACAGAACACTATTCAACTTGCCGGCGTGGTGAAATTGGTAGACACGATAGACTCAAAATCTATTGTTCGTAAGAATGTGTCGGTTCGAGTCCGACCGCCGGTAGAATGAACTAGGGCTTGCTGAAAAAGTCATTGAAGTGGCTAGGTGTTGCTTTTTTTGCTTTTCATAATCCTTGTTCATTATAATGCTTCTTGGTTAAACCGCAAAATGCACGAAAATCGCGAAAGCAGGTATCGGCTATTCTCAGTATTCTTGTTTTGAATGGCGTAGCATTCATCAGGAAACAGAATCTTTTCGTGTTTTTCGTGGTTCATATCTCTTCTCCTCTGTCAAATTGCAAGAAGAATTCTGGACTTGGAATGCAGTAAGATAGGTGGTGATACCATTAATTGACAATATCGGCCATTATCAGTATATTATAGGTATGGAGGATTCGTTTTATAATGAATACCATATATAGTGTTTACGGCATGGCTCTGAAACAAAAAGGACAACAGATTCTGTATGCTCTGCTACTTTCAGGATTTATTGTAGCTTCTTCATGTACAACTAACGGAAACAATGGGAATACATCCGGGTTGAGGGCACAGGTCCAACCAATATCCGGGAAGGTTGCGTACATCAGACCTGGCGAGCAATTATACCTGTTGGATATCACTTCTAATGAGGAATTCCAATCTGTAGCATCATTCCTGCCAAGCGGAACAGATAGTGGGGAATGGCCGAAGATGACTTTCACAATTGAGAAGGACAAACTCGTTGTGAGAGGTGGCGTGATTTCCAATGCGCGTCCCGTGGATGAGACTGGGCCGAACAGAAGATTCTACAACAAACTCAAAGAAAGGTTGAACACCGATAATATTGACATGCCTACCCCAAGCCTCCGGCATGGTCAATACATCTATAGCAGTGAGGGATTAGTGAGGGAGATACTCGAAAAGCCAACAATAGTAATTTATGGGGAAAAATCTTGGATTGTCGGGAACAAGGAGGAATACGGTGTTCCTCTATATATGCATACCGAAGAAGGACAGGAGTTGAAAAGTTTCATTCCGGGCAAGGGCTATCTGGTGATTTCCCGGAAAGTGGCTCAATCCATATTAAGGATGGATATAGGAGAGCAAACTATATTCCCAGAAAGTCCAAGTCTCCATAGCGTACAGAAAGCAGTCAATGATTATTTCAATATACCCCTTACCAAGAATACTATTTCCAATCCTAGAAAAGTATTCAGGGTTTACTATGCATCGGCAAAGGGTGGATGGGTAAACATTGAGGTGAAGAAAGGAGAGAAGACTTTCTTTCTTTCACCATATCAAATGATAATTTGCGTTGAACCTGAGGGTTCAACTATTACGACTGACGGTGTAGAAGAATTTCCCAATCAGGTTATTTGGTAGAAAACGAATTCATCGCGAAGTTGATCATAGTCATTGTTGACACAAACTGATAGAGACTTTGGATAAGCCAAAGAATGACCCCGCCGATTCCCAAGTAGATTCCCGCTCTCATAAAGAGGGAGAATAGTAGCAGGAATATGAGGAGCGGCAAGAGGATGAGTACGAGGAACAAAGAGGATACAATTCTTCGATCTTTATTATAGAATGCACGGGACAGCAGACTCGCTTCTTTGCCGCTAAGGCCTAAGCTCAAATGAATGAATGGACTCAGGCCATAGCGATATATGTGTGTGAAGACGAGAAAGACCCCTACAAGAAGCCCCACTGAAGACCATATTTCCTGCTTGAGAAGTCCAGTCAGGAGATTGCCGACAAGTATTGCGGCAGTTGGTTTCCAAAATATCAGCCAAGCGGTGTAAAGAACGGCCTTGAGGAATCCTATATATTGAGATGCCCCATCTAACACAACTTCGCGGAAGACAGGCAATTCTTGCCGCCTAAATCGACTGATTGTCTGTGCAAGAACGGCACCATAATAGACATTGATCAGTGTGCTGATTCCTAAAACAATGCCGTAAAGTCCCATAAGCTTTAGAAAGGACTCCATCAATCCAGACGGGAAGTCCAATGGTTCACTAGCCTGTGAACCGGAGATGCTATTAAAAAAATCTGTTAAAGCCGCCTCGATAGGCTGTGACAGTAATTGGGTGACTAAGACCACGGGGGCCAGGGACAAGCAGAGCCACAATAGAAGATAGAGATAGGGCTTCGCTCTTATCTGTAACAAACTATCTGATAGGGAATGAATGGTAGGGGTAAATGGATTTTCCATAATGGAAGGCTAGCATTTCCTTAGATAACTGACGACCCCTTAATCGCTACAGGTTTTGCTTGAAGTGCCCTTGCTTAGTCTGTATGGACACGGGTAAAGTTGGTTAACCATGATCAAGACCAACTATCACACACATAACTGCCTCTGCGATGGCAAGGAAGACCTTGAGGCCTACATCGTTAGTGCTACGGAAAAAGGATTCGAGGCCCTTGGCTTTTCTTCTCACGCTCCCCTACCAGTGCAGAACGACTGGACACTTAGCGAGGAAAATCTTTCTCTCTATCTGATGGAATTGGATAGGATGAAGAATAAATGGAAATCCCGGCTTCAGATTTATAAAGCCTTGGAAATCGACTATATCAAGGGATTCCAGGCACCGCGGGATGCCCGATGGGTCAATCTCAATCTTGATTATATGATTGGGTCGGTTCATACAACTGTTGGATTAGATCAGAATCCACAATACCGCTGTGTCGATGGCCCCCTTGACGAACTCCATTGGCTCATCGACACCCAACACGGCGGCTCAGCGCAGACCCTCTGCGATGCCTATTACACCCGTATCGTCGAGCTAGTCCGTCTTGGGGGCTTCGACATCCTTGGGCATTTCGATTTGATAAAAAAGTGGAATCGCAGTAACGAGCTATTCACTGAATCGGTATCCTGGTACCGTGACCTGGTACTCCACAGCCTGGATGTCATCGCTGGCAGTCGAATCATGGTTGAGGTAAATTCCGGTGCCATTGCCCGGAACATATTGGACGAAGTATACCCATCTCCCTGGATTTTGGCCGAAGCCCTCAAGCGAAACATCCCGGTGTTGATAAATGCCGATGCACATCATCCAAAGGATATTGACTGCCACTATGAAGAATCATGGAAGCTTCTGCAAGAAATCGGCTTCAGGCAAACCTGGGCTCTCTTGGATAATCGATGGACACCCATACCCTTGAAATGAAACTGGATTCGTTTTACACAGTAGACCCACTACCGTTTGCCCAGGCGCATAATCGGCAGAGGGCCATCCATTCCAGGCGTGTGGCCGGGGAGATACCCGATACACTCTGGCTCTTGGAACACCTCCCAGTTATTACCACCGGCATACGTCTTAATCAGGAGGAGGATGTTCTCATCGACCCTGAAGAGACTGGTATTGAGGTGATACAAACTGAACGGGGGGGAGAAACAACCTACCACGGACCAGGGCAATTAGTGGGTTATCTCTTCATTGACATAGCCAATTTCGGCTTTCAGGTGAGGAATTTTGTTGGCAAAATTGAGGAATCCCTCATCTCCTACTTGGCAACCTTTCATGACATAACGGCCAGGCATGATGCTCATCACACTGGCGTGTGGGTGGGCATGAACAAGATAGCGGCTATCGGTATTTCCCTGCGGCGTGGGGTTACCATGCACGGCTTTGCCTTAAACGTGAATACGAACTTAGAACATTTTGACTGGATTATACCGTGTGGAATACGAGATCCTGAGCGAGGAGTCACTTCGTTGGAACAGTTGCTGAAACGACGAGTCAGCCTTTGTCAGGTTGCCGAGGGTGTTTCAGCGATCTTTAGAGAAACATTGGGATACGCCCCTGCAGGCATGAGAATCGAATCCAAAGCCCCGCAATCGGATGATGGATTTGGGTAATGGAATGAAATTTACCCCCCCCCTTTGCCCTCCCTGAGGGGCCCAATGCCGTTATCAACGCATTTCTAAGGGTAGCAAGAGGTGGCAATCCCCCCCCCTGAGGGGGGCCGGGGGGGGGGGGGGATTATCCCTTTCCTTATAAGGATCAGGGGCTATGTATTTCGATTACCTCACAGGTTGAACCGGGGCGCACTAGCCCAGGACACTCCCTCACGATCTGAACGGCCTCATCCATATCTTCGGCGGTAACTATCATGTATCCGCCTGCCAATTCCTGAACCCTGATGAATGCATCTAATGAAAGGTTTTCCTCATTTGCAATTCTTCCGGCACCGAGTTTTCCGCCCGTGTCGGTAATATTGTCTTTGAATTTCTGCTCCCAGGCACCAAACTTGGCATACATCTCCTGCATTTGTGCTGGGGACATACCAGATGAATTGTTTGGCAGACTCCGTTGTAAACATAGATACTTGGACATAAATCCTCCTTTTAAGATATATATAGTGCCCCGAAGATGGGGGGTGTTTCAATAGTCGGAACAGACAGGTGAAAAATATCTTCGCCAGTTTCCGCTCTTCAGCCATCTCCAAATGCCGATTTTTGAAGTGTCCTATAATACAAAAAGTCTATACTTTGTATATAGTAATTATTATATTCTCTCTATGGCGAAGATAATGGAAGTCAGACAGTTGTACAAAGCATACGGCCAGATAGCGGCTGTCGATGGCATTGATATTGAGATTGAAGAAGGGAGTTGCTTTGGCCTTCTCGGGCCAAACGGTGCAGGTAAAACAACAACCATCGAAATGATGGAGGGAATACTGAAACCCGACAAAGGGAGCGTTTCCTTCCGAGGAAAGCCAGTAGATAAGCAGTTCAAGAAGAAAGTGGGTATTCAGTTTCAGTCCACCGCTTTGCCGGAATTCATAACCGTGAAGGAAACATTGGAGCTTTTCTCCTCGTTTTATCCACATCCGCGAGCCGTGGAAGAAGTCGTTGAGCTTTGCTCCTTGTCTGATATCCTCAAAAGGGATAATCGCAAGCTCTCTGGCGGCCAGCGACAACGGATGCTTCTCGGATTGGCCATCATTCCCCACCCGGAGATCATTTTCCTTGATGAGCCGACAACGGGACTCGATCCGGCAGCAAGGCGGAATTTCTGGCAACTTATCAATAGAATCAAATCCGAGAGGACCACGGTTCTCTTGACAACTCATTATATGGAAGAAGCCGAGATTCTCTGCGACAAGATTGCTATCATGGATCAGGGGAAGATACTCGAAAATGATACACCGAAGAAGCTGATCGACAAGCATTTCGATGGAGTATTGGTCAGACTTCCAAGTGAAGGGAGGGATTGCTCCAGTCTCGGTGAATGCTTTGTTGTTGGTGACAATATTGAAATACAAACCAATAATCTTGAGAAAACCTTGAAAGAACTCCTCTCGGGAGGGTATCAAACCGATGGTCTTTCCATCCACAAACCCAACCTTGAAGACTTATTTATAAAACTCACCGGGTCATCCCTGAGGTCATAAGGAAACTGATATGAAGACATTTATAGCTATGGTGAAGGCTCGAAACATGGAATTTGTTCGCGATAGGGGAACTTTCTTTTGGAATCTGATATTTCCCGTGATACTGATCGTGGGTTTCTCGTTCGCATTTTCAGGAGATCAGGACGAACTGTTCAAGGTGGGTTTGATCGGCCATATCCCTGCCAAGGCGAACCTTCCATTTCTTCAGATGACATCCATCAATTATATCGACTATACCTTGGAGGAGAATGCGCTACCTAAGGAAAGCCTTCTCGACCGGTTGCGGTTCCATCAGATCGATATGCTGATTGACTTTGATGAAGATGAGTATTTCCTTAATAAGCAATCATCCAAGGCGGAGGTGCTAGGGCAACTGATTCAATCCTCCAATCAAGATGTCACTTTGGGCTTGAGCGAGAAAGAAGTTTCTGGCAAGGCCATTCGTTATGTCGATTGGCTGGTTCCAGGGGTGATCGGCATGAACTTGTTGTTTTCCTGTCTATTCGGGGTAGGGTTTGTCATCGTCCGCTACCGCAAAAACGGCGTGTTGAAGAGGCTGAAAGCCACACCTGTTATTCCACTGAGTTTCATAACCGCCCAGATGGTATCCCGGTTCATCATCGTGCTACTCACTTCTATTCTGGTGTATAGCGGTACGAATTTGTTCTTGAAATTCATGATGCTGGGCTCATATCTGCATCTCATTCTCATCACATCGATGGCCATCCTCTGCATGATCGCGCTAGGACTGATTTTCGCCGCTAGATTCAAGAGTGAAGAACTCTCAAGCGGTGTTATGAATTTAGCAATATTCCCCATGATCATACTCTCGGGCGTATTCTTCTCCTTAGAAGGGACACCGCTGATAATGCGTCAGATATCCCGTATAATCCCTCTGACACATTACATCGAAGCTTCTCGGAGCATCATGCTAGAAGGAGCCGATCTAATGGCCATCATGCCCAATATTCTGGTGCTCGGCGGAATGACTCTTCTATTTTTAGGAATTGCCGGAGCCTTGTTTCAGTGGGATTGAGGATTTGGGATTGGGGATTTTTAGTCATGTCTTTGGAATTTCACGAAAACATTCTCCCATTCAAATCCCTAACGCATCACGCCGGAATATTTACCCCAAAGCGCAAATAAATCCTTGAATCGTATATGAGAAACCTGCACATAACGAATCATCAATATGCGCAAGGGATTGAAACGGAAATGCCGCTGGCTGCCCCGGCGATCGGCAGTGAGCCAGTTAACAGGTAGCCAGAAGAAGGCATTGCAGAGGAAAGCCCGAGGGGCTGTGTCAGAATGCGCCTTTGGCCCGCATGCGGCGTTGGCGAAAAAACCTGAAATGCTCATGTACAGCATGTACACTCCGCTTTCAGAACTTTTCGCCGCCTTGCCTACAAACCAAATCCGTCATTCTGACACAGCCCCTTGCGCCCAGGTATTGATCTTTGCAAAACCTATGGAACACTAACATGAGGCAAATTGTCTGCTAAAATCGATGTTCCCGCCGTGCAGATGGCGGATGTCGTCAATGCCGTATCGCATCATCACTAGTCGATCCAGGCCGAGACCGAATGCAAATCCGTTATACTCTTCGGGGTTAATACCGCCGTAGCGCAGTACGTTTGGGTGTGTCATACCGCAGGGAAGAAGTTCGACCCATCCGGTGTGCTTACAAACACCGCAACCTGAACCACCGCATATCCGACAATTAATGTCTAGTTCGAATCCCGGTTCGACGAAGGGAAAGAAACCTGGGCGTAGCCGAATCTCTACATCACGTTGGAAAATCTCACTCAAGAGGGTTTTTTCGAAATATATGAGGTGGGCAACAGAAATGTCCTTTCCGACGAGCATCCCCTCCATCTGGTGAAATACTGCCTCATGAGAGGCATCGGTCGCCTCACAGCGGAAAACTTTTCCCGGCGCGACAAATTTGAAGGGCGGGGTTTTCTTTTCCATGCCTCGAATCTGAATCGTGGAGGTGTGTGTGCGAAGCAGGTGTTTCATGTCCTTGAACCAGAAGGTGTCCTGCATATCTCGAGCTGGGTGGGTTTCGGGTATGTTGAGCGCGGTGAAATTGTACCAGTCATTTTCGATGTGGGGACCATCAAGGATATCGAAGCCCATGGAGAGGAAGATGTCTTCCAATTCTCGCTGTACGATGGTAACCGGATGTAAACCTGATCCTCTCACGGATTTTGCCTTTAAGGATTCGCGCATGGTTATGTCTGTCCAGTCGGCGGAGAGCTGGCTGTCTATCATCTTTCTTTCGAGTTTCAATGCCGTTTTCTCTAGTTTCACCGTCAGGCTATGTTTCAATTTGTTAGCGGCTTGTCCTAAGACTTTGCGCTCTTGGGGAGATTTGGCGTTCAGTGATTTGAGTATGACGTTAAGTTCCCCCTTCTTGCCTAGGAATCGGGCCTTTAAATCGGCAAGTTTTGCCTCATTGTCCACTTCCTTGAGTGTTGAATTGAAGCTTTTTTCTAATTGACTCAGTTTTTCTATCATATTGACCTCTTTCGCCGCATAATCGGCCTTGGTTATATCTTTTTACAATGAGTTAACAATTCCCCTGGGGAGGGCCTTGCTAGAAGGGGAGAAAGGTAAAGGGCGAATACACGCTCCGGGTAATCATATTGCTATAATAGTAATTCGATAGAAGGAATTCAAGGGCCTGCATAGTTGACTACACCTTCCATTAGCTACACGAGAGTGTATATACACGAAAATCTTTCCTAGGATATAATACTGTTTCAATCATTTATAGGAGGAAAAAAATGATAGAAAGAAAAAATGCCGTTGTCTTCAAGGGCGGCCCGGTTACGCTCATAGGTCCTGCTATTAAAGTTGGCGACAAAGCTCCAGTCTTTTCCATCACCGCAATGGATTTATCTCCGGTCTCTCTCGCCGACTATGCCGGAAAAGTCGTGATAATTGTCGCTGTACCATCCATTGATACCTCTGTGTGTGACATGGAAGTTCGCCGTTTCAATGCTGAGGCTGGCAATTTGAGTGATGACATTGTTATTCTGACTATATCAATGGATCTCCCATTCGCTCAATCCCGCTGGTGTGGTGCGGCTGGCGTAACCGCCGTCAAGTGTCTGTCGGACTATAAGGATGCCTCTTTCGGCAAGGCATTTGGAGTCCTTATCAAGGAACTTCATCTGCTTGCCCGCTCATGCTTTGTCGTCGATAAGAAGGGAATTATCACTCATGCACAATATGTGCCTGAGGTTACCCATGAGCCAGATTATGAGTCCGTCATCAAAGCGGCCAAGGCGGCACTTTAGCCATCGGCCTGTGTAATTCCTTACCAGCTCGATTCCAGCTTCTGGGGCTGTGTCAGAATGCACCTTTGGCCTGCATGCGGCGTTGGCCTGCCTGTGGTACCCCCCCCCATCCCCCCTCTTCAAGGGAAGCAATGGGTGGCAATCCCCCCCCTGAGGGGGGGAAGGGGGGGGATTCCAAATCCATTGGACAAAATTCATTGACATAGTTCTCCCAATAAGTTAGGCTCTTCGAACCACCTTGTGGAATAAGATGGAAATACCCGCATAAACGGTCGGTTCACCTGTGACTTCGTTGCAAATCCCGCCCCATTCATAGTACAATCCCCCCATGCCCGCCTCGGAACACGATAAACGCTATAAACGGCTCTTCACCCACCACTATTTCATCCAAAAGCTATTGGAATCCTTCGTCCATGAAGACTTCATTGCCGACCTTGATTTCTCCACCCTCAAGCGGCTGGACAGGAAGATGGTGACAAAACGGTTCAAGGAAAAAGAATCCGACCTGATTTACAGCGTGAATTACAAAGACAGGCCCATGTACATTTTTCTAATGGGGCTGTGACTGAATCCAGGGGCTGGGTCAGAATGATGGATTTGGTTTGCAGGCAAGGCGGCGGAAAGTTCTGAAAGCGAAGTGTACATGTTGTACATGAGCATTTCAGGTTTTTTCGCCAACGCCGCATGCGGGCCAAAGGCGCATTCTGACACAGCCCCCACTGTAGATAAGACTATGCCGCTCCGCTTCCTACGCTACATAGCCGAATTTTATGAAAATCTGGACCGGGGATCCAAACAGAAACGCAGATTTCCCCCCGTGTTGCCCATCCTCCTCTACACCGGTAGCGCAAGGTGGACAGCCCCGGCAAGTTTTCAGGCCATGGTGGAGCAATCCATTCCCTCCAAATACATCCCGCATTTCGAATATTTCCCTATCCTGGTCAATGAAATACCTGCAGAAACGCTATACAATATGAAAAACGCCGTTTCAGCGGTGTTCTACCTTGAAAACAGCAGGGTGGAGGATATAATCGCCACTATTGACGCGTTGTTTGAAATTGTTAAAAATGGCTGTGTCAGAATCCAGGGGGTGGGTCAGAATGATGGATTTGGTCTGCAGGCAAGGCGGCGAAAAGTTCTGAAAGCGGAGTGTACATGTTGTACATGAGCATTTCAGGTTTTTTCGCCAACGCCGCATGCGGGCCAAAGGCGCATTCTGACACAGCCCCGGAGTTCAGGCTGTGGCTCAATGACTGTCTTAAACCTTTGGGAGACAATAAAATCCTGCAGACAGTCGACAGGGTATTCAGCCAAAAGGAGAAGAATCCGATGTTTGCGGCATCAGTAGAAGAATACAAGGCTAAGTTGTTTGAAGAAGGCAGACAAGAGGGGATCAGCGAAGGTATCAGGAAGGGCAAACTAGAGGGCAAACTAGAAGGCAGACAAGAGGGGATCAGCGAAGGTGTCAGAAAGGGCAAACTAGAAGGCAAACTAGAAGGCAAACTAGAAGGCAAACTAGAAGGGATCAGGGAAATCGCCAGGAAACTCAAACAATCAGGCATCGCACTTGAAATAATCAGTAAGAACACAGGCCTGTCTTTAGACGAAATTGAGGCATTGTAAATCAATATCAGCCTAAACTATGCCAAACACAGGATAACTAACGCATTCACCGAAGGAATCAACAGCGTAATTCAACATGTAAATGCACCAGCTGGAGGCTTTAGACATTTTGCGAATTATCGAACAGGCCATACTCTTTTACTGCGGAAAACTGGACTTGTATCCACAGGATAGTTCGAAGAGCCATAAGTTATAATTATTCCAATGTTTCTTGAGAAATATTAATCTCAAGGAGGTTTATAATGAACCCCATCGTGTTCCTTCCTTCCAGCGGCACAATTATCACCAGAAAAATTAAGGCATAATCCTGAGGGCGATAGTCACCGACCAAAGACGAGGAGGCCCTTGCTTCCCCTCATGTCGGTTTTCATCGGCTTAGCGATGACGGCCATGCTGATTGGCTGTGGGGATGCAGGAACAAAGAGTAGCGAGGCAGAAATAACCGCCCTTACCCTGAAAATCGGTGATAAAAATTATGCTTCCGGCAGTAGCTTAACCATAGAGGGAACGGCCATAATTGAGATAATTCCCCAAGCTTCCCCAGGGAGTGTAACCGTAGAGGCAGTAACGCTATCGCTTGGAGCCAAAAGTTTAGCTGTAGGGGATAGTTTAACCCTGGTCAATGGCAGTGCCACCACCACAATTACCGCCGAAGATGGAACGACAGAAGCCACGTACACTTTAACCGTTACTAAATCGGTTGTCGCCTCCGAGCTGGCCCGCTCTGCCGAAGTGGTAAACGGCATTGTCCCCGATGAGTACCGGGTCAATTTCGGGGCATTCAGCTTCCAGACCGGTTCTTCTAATTTCGCAGGAGAGTACCGATTGGCTGTCAGGCCGACAGCCAAAACTGCTCCCTCTGCCACAGGATATCAGAAACTCCTCCGCCACCATCGTGCGCCGCCTGAGTACCACACCCATCAATGTTTACTTAAGTTTTCATATGGACACAACACTCTTTGATAAAACGACGGATTGGATAGCCGCAACACACCAGGGGGCGGGCGGGGCATCTGTTTCTCTGTGTGCTGGCTTATCATACGGAGTGGGGAGTGCGAAATCGGCTTCGTCTCTGCTCTTTGATGCCGAGAGTGATTCGATGGAAGACAGGTATGGGCGAGATTCTGTGGTCCAGCCGACAAGAAAATCTTCAAAAGCGTTCTTAAAATGTACAGCTCGGGGAGAGCTGATTCATAGTTTTTGCAAGGCACCGGATGACTTGGCGGCTATCTGTTGTAATATGATTGAGCTGGACTATCAGGGGTACTGTCTGCAAAATTCATGACAGAAGAGAAGAGCGGACGTGGAGGCATTTGGATACTTGTCAATTAAAAACATATATTCACTGCCGAATTCTCCGAGTGAAATGTCCTGAACATAAAACCAATACGATGAATATTCCATGGGCAGAAGAGACGAGCAGATTCACAGCACAGTTTGAAGCAGTGGCAATACGAGTCCTGGAGGGTAGCAAAAACATAAGCAAAACCGCCCTGGGCATTAAGGATAAGCTGGCATGAGATGATCAATATAATGAAGAGGGTGGTTCGCCGAGACCTTGCCAGAAGAAAAGATGAAACAATCAGGCATATAGGAATGGATAAAAAGAGTTTTATAAAGGGCCACAGCTATGTCAGCTTTATAACCGACATTGACGGGAAAAGGGTTCTTGATGTTGACTGTAGACCGCAAAAAAGAGGCTGTGAACGCATTGAGTTGAATCTACGGCCTTTCTATTGGCCGTGCATGGGGGGGGGAGAAAGGAACTGTTAAAGGCTCTGAGGAATTGTGAAAGCGAAGATGCTACTAGAAGGCATTTTAAGAAATTGTATTTTTCAGCAACACATTCGAGGTTTAAGCCAATCATAAATGTGGTAAAAAGTTTTAAAAGGCATATTGAAAACATCATTACCTATGCCAAACACAGGATACCTAACGCATTCGCCGAAGGAATCAACAGCGTAATTCAACATATAAAAGCATTAGCTAGAGGCTTTAGAGATTTTGCGAGTTACCGAACGGCAATACTCTTTTACAGTGGAAAACTGGACTTGTATCCATAGGATAAGTTGGAAGAGCCAATTTTTTTATGGATATCATAGCGTACTCAGGATAATTGGGAAACATGGTATTATAAATGATCAAGTTAGCCATTGCCTTCGTCTGCCTTCTCCGCAATTAGAAGTAATGAAACGCCAAAGGGAAAGGATGTGGTAGGCAATAATGCTTTCTCACTGGAAAAAATCTTCTGCAATAAATTATTTGTCAGTTTCGATGGCATATGAATATCACTACCTCTGTTTTTACCAAGAATATTATTAATAGCTCTGACTGTTACAATAACTGGAAATAAAAGAGTATTGAAGTATGTGGTGTATTTTACATTTAGTCCTGCTTTTGATGTAAGATCTACTAACTGCTTTTTTATATAACGTCTTTTATGATGGTTAGCTACATCATGGGCACTCCATAAAAACTTGTAAGCTGGCACGGTAATGAGTAGCTTACCTTTCTGGTTCAATTTGTCTCTTACAGAATATAATGTGGCTAAGTCATCATCAATGTGTTCCAGAACATCTAACATGCAAATCAAATCAAAATCATCATCAAACGGTATATCATTTGGTAACTTTCCTTTCTTTACATCACAAACATTTCTGCTATTAGCCATGCCCCGAGCTTCATCATCTAATTCCATAGCAAATATTTTCCCATACGCCTTAAGCATCTGAAGGTTTCCGCCTGAGCCACAGCCTATTTCGAGAACTTTTCCCTGCTTTTTGTCTCGAAAATATTGATCTAATACTTTTTATAGAATTAACCTTCTCGCGACAAACCACCAATGAACATCTTCATTGACATACATTTCGCTATAAGATTCTCGATCCATCTGTTCTCCTATTGAAGGCTAACCAGTTACGAACAAGGTAATCACTTCTATCTTGATTTTTGTAGCGCGCAATCTCAGTAAGGGCGATGTAATCCTCTTCTTGGTTAGATTGAACTGATATTTCAGTACTCAAAACCTCTATTTTTTGTTTTTTGCCATTAAGAATCCCCCGATTAATCGGTTGAAGTTTTTCCGCCATCTTCTTACGCACTTCCACGAACTCTTTTTCCAGATCGTCAATCTCTACCTGCACCGCATCGATACCGATTTCCTCTTCCTTCTCAAAGGTGTCCACGTATCGGGAAATACTGAGGTTGAAGTCGTTTCCCCTGATCTCAGCAAACTCGGCCACATGGGGTATTTGTCGATCTCCTTACGCTCTTGGCGGTACTCATGGTTTTATCCAGATGCTCCGCACTCAGCCCGACACAAACTCCCGACTCGCATCGATAAAAAGCACATCATTTTTTGCGCTTTTCGCGTCTTTGCGGTTCCCTCTCTTGATCTATCAAAAACCAGAGTCGCCACCGGGATGGTGGTGGGAAGAACAGATTGCCTGGCAGGTCAATCACCGCATCCAGCAGGTTCTCCTCGATCATTTTCTGGCGAATACAGCCTTCGGCTACATCCCTGAACAGTACACCAAGGGCCCCACAACAGCAACCCGTCCTGATTTTTAAGGGCGGATTCCACCATGTGGATGATAAAGCCCCAGTCGCCTTTTACTCTTGGGCGAAACGCCGCACCAGAAACGGTTGTACGGATCGTTCTCAGCATTTTCGGCATCCCGTTTATCCTGAGAGAACGGTGGATTGGCCACCTCACAGTTGAATTTCATGAGTCGGTCATTTTCCACCAGCAGAGGTTTGTTCAGCGTGTCACACCATCCCACCCGAGTGCTGTCAAAACTGTGCAGGAACATATTCATCCAGCTGAGCACCCATGTGTCGCCGCTGGATTCCTGTCCGAAGAGGGCAAAGTTGTGGTCGCCCACCTCTTTGGCCGCCTGAATTAGGGCCCCTTGATCCGCAGGCAGGGTAACAGATACGGCCGCCCGGTCTCGGGCCTACCAGCTTGGCCACCAGCTCGGGCATGTTTAGCGGGGTAAAGAACTCACCGACATTCTTTCCAGAGTAGGAGACGAAGCCCTCAACCAGGTAGATATAGGTATTACCGATCACATTCTCAGAAACGAGACTGGGCTTCAGGCTGAGCTATGGCTTGTTGATGTCTTCTAATAATGCTTTTAATGCCCCAAAGCTTAGTGGGAGAGAACAAACACGTGCATCTATAATATAGCTTGATCGAAAAACGATTTATAAGCATCTGTTTATACCTTTTTCTGACAGTGTATTATAGGTTTTTAACGATTGCGGCCCGCCTCAATCCAACCTTATTGAATCACCCTCAATCTTTGGGGCACTATATAATGTTCTCAAGCGTTTATTGTGATCCTTCGTCCACTCGAGCTTGGCCTTGCTGGAGAAGTTGATATTGCGGAAAACTGAACTTTGCCGTTTTTAGTCACTTAGTCAAAAAATTTAAGCGTATTTTTTGCCTTGACCTCTCGAACCTCACTGGAGTGTGCCAGTCCATGAGCCTGTCGGACTTATGTCTCACGGATAGATTTCTGCCCTTTCTCTCTCAGCAGGAGCTTGGCATCCTGCCTGCTCCTGCTGAGCCGCCTTCGTTCGTTTGCGCCGCCATCCGTGGCGGCTCTTCTTCGGGAATTGTCTGAATAACTCGTCTTCGCCCCACATACGGCGTTGCCTACCTGGGGCTGTGTCAGAATCCAGGGGGTGGGTCTGAATGTTGGATTTGGTTTGTAGGCAAGACTGCGAAAAGTTCTGATTTCAGTGCCCAAAGTTCGACAGACCCCTAGTGAAGGGATTCTCTCTTTTTTCGGTGCCGACATCGGTTGATGAACCATGCCCCGGAAGGAGCATTGTCTTGTCAGCCAAGGTATAGATACACCTGTGAATCGAGTCTATCAATACGTCGAAATCGCCTCCGGGAAAGTCGCTACGGCCAATGGTGCCACGGAAAATCAGGTCGCCGACGAAACAGAGTGATTCGCTTTTCACATGGAATGCCGCTGAACCAACACAGTGCCCTGGTACTTCAAGGACTTCAAACTCCAGGCCGGCGAAATTGAGGCGATCAGCACCACACACGACATGAGTTACCAAGGCCCCGTGAAGAGGGCCCGATGCCTTGAGAAGTCCCATGTCATCCGGTTTTGCAATGCCGTCGACGGCCTCTGCCAATGCAATAAGGGGGATGTCGTCTGATGCATATCTCGACACATCCACGACATGATCAAAATGCGGGTGGGTAATCAGGATGGCCGCAATTGTGCGGTCATCCTTTCTTAGGGTAGTGTTAACCTTGTCATAGCTGTCGGGAGGCGTGTCTATCAACACCACCTCCCTTGATGACTCGGCACCTATGAGAAAGGAATTGGTCTCAAACAGCCCTGAGGTGAATGTTCTTAAGTAAGGCATAAATGGCTCATCCTCATGCCGTTTGAGATAATCAAACTAATCCCCTTGCACCTTGATGTTGAGCGGCTGGGCTTTCGGCTGCTTCTTCAGTACGATTTCCAGCAAACCATTCTTCATCTCGGCCTCAATTACATCCTTGTCGATATCCTCTGGCAAGGTGAATGAGCGCCTCCTGTTCCCCCGTATCCTCTCCCGATTAAGGAACGGAAGCTTCTCCTTACTCGTCTCGGCTTGCTTGGCATCGATAATCAGCAGGTTTTCCTTCACCTTAACCTCGACTTCCGAAGAAGAAAACCCCGGAAGTTCGGCCTCTAATCGATAAGAATCGCCGGATTCAGCGATGTCAACTGCAAATCCATGGCCTTCATGGACATCGGAACACCCACGATACTGGTTAATCATGCGATTCATATTCTCTAATATGCTCGCAGGGTGATTGATTGTAGCAAGATATTTCATCTTGTCCCTCCTATGATTTAATCTCACTAACAATAAAGCATATAGCGTGCCAATTCCCGTGCAGGCGAATCTATTTCATTACAATACAACAAGTTCCCGAACGCCAAAGGATCAATAGCTAAGAATTCCCTGACGATACTCCTGCTTCCTTGGCCGTCGATATAGCAACAACGCCCCCCGGTGCGTCTTATTGACCCACCGGGGCTGTGTCAGAATGCACCTTTGGCCCGCATGCGGCGTTGCCTACAAACCAAATCCATCATTCTGACACAGCCCCGGACGGGGGGGTGAGCCCGACGGGGGGCCGACCCCCGTTGGGCCCCTTGGATTCTGACACAGCGTCACATGTGTGTCAAAACGACCCATCACAGGTGCGGCATCTCCGTATGCTGTACCCCTACCAACGTCTTCCGGTTGACGGCATTGAGGTAGGCCAGGGCCGAGGCCTCAATAATATCGGTTGATGTCGCCTTGCCGTCGATCAATGTTCCGTTGAAATCTACCTGGAGTTTAACCTGGCCCTGGGCATCTTTGCCTTTACCTACGGCCTGGATTATGTATTCGGTGAGGCGGCCCGATATGCCGGTACATTCATCGATGGACTTGAAAACGGCATCTACGGGTCCATCTCCAATCTGGGCGGCACGGAAACGCTCTTCGCCTTTGGTCAATTCCACCACTGCGGAGGGAATTACCCTGTTTCCTGTCCATGTTTGGAAGTTTTCCAATCTCCATCCGGTGGTGATGGTGTCCAGAATATCGGACACGAGGGGGAAAAGGTCTTCATCATACACCTCCTTCTTGCGGTCCGCTATTTCGATAAATTTCTTATACAGGGTATTAACCTGATCCTCTGTAAGCTTTATGTGATAACGGTCCAACCTGGCCTTCAGCGCGGCCTTCCCTGAGTGACGGCCCATGATGAGAGAATCCCTACTGCGGCCAATTTGCTCCGGATCCATTATTTCATAAGTTTCTCTATGCTTGATAACACCATGCTGATGAATGCCTGATTCATGGCTGAAGACATTGTCTCCAAAGATTGGTTTGTTTCGCGGAATTATCAATCCGGTGATGTTCTGCAGGAGTTTACTTGCGGGATAGAGATATTTATAGTCAATTGAGTTTTCTATGTTCCAGACATCCTGGCGCACCATGAGTGCCATCACCAATTCCTCCAGTGCCGCATTGCCTGCGCGTTCGCCGATGCCGTTGAGAGTTACTTCAACCTGGTCGGCACCCGCCTGTACTGCGGCGAGGGAGTTGGCAAGGGCCAGTCCTAAGTCGTTATGGCAGTGTGCCGACAGAAGAACTCCCTGATTGAGTTCTGGAATGGCCTCTTTAAGCGCAGCCATGCGTGCGCCATATTCATCAGGCATGGCATAACCCACCGTGTCCGGGATGTTCAATGTATTCGCTCCGGCATCTACGGCTACTTTGAGTGACTTCAACAAAAAATCAAAATCGGTTCTGGATGCGTCTTCCGGCGAGAATTCTATAAGATTGAACCCCTGCTCTTTGGCATAGGTGACGCACTCGACAATGGATGCGAGTATCTCATCCTCATTCATCCGCAACTTATGCTCCATGTGCAGGGGACTGGTTGCGATGAAGATATGTATCATCTTATTTGGACAATCCGCCAGAGAATCCCTCACCGCATCGATATCAATTTTTTTGCACCGGGCCAAGCCGACGACGGTGGCACTCGTCACAGCTTGTCCAATGCGTTTCACCGCTTCAAACTGTACCGGTGAGGACACCGGGAAACCGGCTTCGATCCTGTCCACTCCCAGACTGTCCAATGTCGTAGCCATTTCTATTTTCTGCTCTATGTTCATTGAAGCACCCGGTGACTGTTCGCCGTCCCTCAATGTTGTGTCGAAGATGGTAATCTTCCTCTTATTCTTCGTGTTATTCTTCATTTTGTTCCTCATCTTTTTTAATTTTGTATTCGATAGACTCCACCAGAGCCCGCCAGGAGGCCTCAATTATATTCTGCGAAACCCCAACGGTTCCCCATCGCCTTACACTGTCAACACTGGTGATCAACACCCGCGTGACGGCCCTGGTACCAGCCTCTTCATCAAGGATGCGCACCTTGAAATCTGTCAGTTTCATTTCCGATAACCTAGGATAAAAACCTTCAAGTGCCCGATGTAGAGCCCGGTCCATGGCTTCCACCGGACCGGCCCCCTCGCCGACGGTATGCTCCCAGGACGAATCCTGTCCTTGTGTACCGGCGACTGAGTCTGGAACCGATATCTTGATGGTCGCTTCAGACCAGATATCCCCCTTGTCATCTTCCCAGGAATGAACCCGAAAACCATGAACCGTAAAATAATTTTTACGACTTCCTGATAAATCATCGGTCAAAAGTTCAAAGGAAGCATCGGCACCCTCAAAATGATAGCCTTGGGCCTCTAATTCCTTGATTTTGGCGACGATTGATTTAGCGTGAGCGTCCTCCATCTTCATGCCCAATTCCTTGGCTTTTACCAAGATATTTGCTTTGCCTGACTGATCGCTGATGGGGACATTTCTCATATTGCCCACCAACTCGGGTTCAATATGCTCATAAAGCTTGGGTTTTTTGCGCACGGCCGAGGCATGAATGCCGCCCTTGTGAGTAAAGGCACGCGATCCCACATAGGGCAGGCTGTCTTGATGTGGCTTGTTGGAAAGTTCGGATACAAGCCGACTCAGGTTGCTGAGTTCGGCGATTTTGTCCGGTTTTAAAGTTTGATAACCCATCTTGAGCGACAGGGTGGGAATCACGCTACAAAGATTGGCATTGCCGCAGCGTTCACCCAGGCCATTGATGGTGCCCTGAACCATCTGACAACCCAGTTCGACGGCAATCAGGGTGTTGGCTAGGGATAGATCACTGTCGTCATGGGTATGTATGCCCATCTTCTTTCCATAGGGCTCAATCGCCTTTACGGCGGCCTCGGTGGCCTCCCTGACAAACTTTGGTAGGCTACCGCCATTGGTGTCTGCTAATACAATCCAGTCTGCACCGGCTTCAGCAGCCACCCTCAAAGTTTCTATGGCATATTCTGGGTTCTCTCTATACCCATCGTAATAATGCTCTGCATCATACACAACCTCATCACCCCTCGGCTTCAAATAGTCTATGGTGGAATGTATCATGGCGAGGTTTTCCTCCAAAGAGGTACCTAGGGATTCATGAACATGGAGGTCCCAAGTCTTTCCAAAAATAGTGAATACCGGGGTTTCGGCCTTGAGAAGCTCAGCGAGTATCTTATCCTCGATTACATCGGTATTCTTAAGCCTGGTAGAAGAAAACGAGGCTAGTTTGGCATTCTTCAGCGGAATTTTTCGCATCTCATTGAAAAACTGGATATCCTTTGGATTAGATCCAGGCCACCCTCCTTCGATGTACTCAAAGCCCATCTCATCAAGTTCTCGAGTGAGTTTAATCTTGTCCTCCACCGAAAAATGCACGCCACTTGTCTGTGCCCCGTCACGCAGAGTGGTATCGAATAGAACTATCTTCTTTGTATCCATTATGTAACTCCTTATTCCCAATAAGTGAAAAAGCGACCCGTAGAGGCCGCTTCGATTCATTAGAGGGATTATCATCATTTTCTGACGTGTGATTTTACGCCATGCCGCGATGATACCCCCACGCCGAATCGAGGGGCATAATAATAAGCGATAGGCGTATTAGGTTGAGTTTTGATACTTGGTTCTTTCGCTTATACGGCATGAATTCAGTATAGGGATTTGCCAAAAAAAGGTCAAGAGGCGTTCAGTTCGAGTAGATTTTATATTTAGCAAGGGGTGGGGAGGGGGGCAATGCAGTTTTTTTAGCGATGTCCGTAAATCAGAACGGTCCTGCCACTCCGTCAAAGAAGGTTCGTGTTCAGGCTGTTCAGAGTACAGAGTTTCGCACGAAGGCGCAGAGGGCACAGAGGTTTTTCAAAGATTTGACTGCTCCTTTCTCCGTGTCCTTTGAGGACTTTGTGAGATTGAAAATTGCATGGGTGGTATGAAGAGTTTCGCACGGAGGCACGGAGGGCACGGAGGTTTTTCAAAGATTTGTCTGCTCCTTTCTTCGTGTCTTTTTTGAGCTTTGTGAGATTGAAAATTGCATGGGGTATATAAAAAGTTTCGCACGGAGGCACGGAGGGCACGGAGGTTTTTCGCGGCTTTGTTTGCTTCTATCTGTGTCCTTTGTGGTCTCCGTGAGAGCTGAAAACGGCGTGGGATGTAAGAGTTTCGCACGGAGGGCACGGAGGTTTTTCAAAGTTCTGACTGCTCCTTTCTTCGTGTCCTTTTTGAACTTTGTGAGATTGAAAATTGCATGGGGTATATAAAAAGTTTCGCACGGAGGCACGGAGGGCACGGAGGGCACGGAGGTTTTTCGCGGCTTTGTTTGCTTCTCTCTGTGTCCTTTGTGGTCTCCGTGAGAGCTGAAAACGGCGTGGGATGTATGGAGAGTTTCGCACGGAGGCACGGAGGTTTTTCAAGGCTTTGTTTGCGCCTCTCCGTGTCCTTTGTGAACTTTGTGAGATCTGAAAACGGCATGGGATGTGTGAAGAGTTTCGCACGGAGGCACGGAGGGCACGGAGGTTTTTCGCGGCTTTGTTTGCTTCTCTCTGTGTCCTTTGTGGTCTCCGTGAGAGCTGAAAACGGCGTGGGATGTATGGAGAGTTTCGCACGGAGGCACGGAGGTTTTTCAAGGCTTTGTTTGCGCCTCTCCGTGTCCTTTGTGAACTTTGTGAGATCTGAAAACGGCATGGGATGTAAGAGTTTTATAGTGCATCGAAGATTGTGGGTGGTTGAATCTCTGGGATTAGAGGTGGATTATTATCAGTCAAAAACCATGTTAAACACTATCAAGAAAAGACTTAATCAGTTGACCCCATTAGATCTCGACAAAAGCCGTTGCGGAATAGAACAGGCCGTTTTTTAGTCTTGCTGAGCCGAAATGGAAACAAAGGGATTGAGACGGGCAGGACAAGGCATAAACAGATACTTGTAAATCGTTTTTTTATCGAGAGATATATGGATGTTCTCTACCACCAAGCTTTGAGGCACTATATAAGAGTTTCGCACGGAGGCACAGAGGGCACAGAGGTTTTTTAAATCTTTGCCTGCTCCTCTCTCTGTGTCCTTTGTGATCTCCGTGAGATCTAAAACGGGATGGGATGTATAAAAAGTTTCGCACAGAGGCACAGAGGGCACAGAGGTTTTTAAATCTTTGACTACTCCCCTCTCCTTGGCCTTTGTGGACTCCGTGAGAGGCATAGTTTCGAACAGAGGTTTTTCAACGCTTTTTCTGCCCCCCCTCCGTGTCCTCTGTGATCTCCGTGAGATCTAAAACGGCATGGGAGGTATAAAGAGTTTCGCACAGAGGCACAGAGGGCACAGAGGTTTTTAAATCTTTGACTACTTCCCTCTCCTTGGCCTTTGTGGACTCCGTGAGAGGCATAGTTTCGAACAGAGGTTTTTCAACGCTTTTTCTGCTCCCCTCTCCGTGTCCTCTGTGATCTCCGTGAGATCTAAAACGGTATGGGATGTATAAAAAGTTTTGCACGGAGGCACAGAATGCACAGAGGTTTTTTAAATCTTTGCCTGCTCCTCCTCCGTGTCCTCTGTGATCTCCGTGAGATTGAAAATGGCATGGGATGTAAGAGTTTCGCACGGAGGCACAAAGTTCACAGAGGTTTTCATTTTTTCCCTTTGTGTCCTTTTTTTTCTAGAGTCTTAGCATTCCGGCATTTTGGAAATCCGGTGCAAGCCAGAAATGGTCCCCGCCTACTGAGACGAACAATCATTGGAGAACCGCATTTCTCGCATTTCATGCCGTTAGCTTTTGGGAGACTTATCACCTTGCCGTCTTTGACTGGCAACTCCCTCTTGCAGTCTTGGTTAGGACATACCATAACCGGACCCCGACGCTTAGATTTGATCTCCAGGAGACTACCACACTCGTCACAATCCATTTTTATATCTGGAAGAAACTCCGGTTTGCCATCGGCCCCGAGATTGGCCGTGGCCTTGCATTCGGGGTAGCCATTGCACGCATAGAACTTACCGTAGCGGCTGGATTTGAGAAGCATGCGTTGCCCACATTTGGGACAAGCAACCTCTTCTCCATCGGTTTCCCCATCATCTTCTCCTTCCCCGGGTACGGGGAGAAGGCCCTTGCAATCTGGATAACCCGAACAACCGAGAAATGCTCCAGTCTTCGAATACCGCATAACCAGCGGCTTCTCACATATAGGACATTTCTCTTCGCCTTCCCACATGCGCCCCTTGAGCGGTGTGGCGGTATTGAGGGCGTTCTCCACCTGTTTGGAAAAGTCTTTGTAGAAATCATCGAGAAGCTTATGCCAGTCTACGGCACCCTCTTCCACGGCATCGAGGTTATTTTCCATTTCGGCCGTAAAGTGGTAGTCCATGATGTTTGGAAATTCCATAACAAGGATGTCATTGACGGCAATGCCAAGTTCGTTAGCGAAGAATGTTCTTTTCTCAAGACGGACATAGCCCCTATTACGGAGGGTGTTGATGATTGAAGAATAGGTGGAGGGTCGGCCTATTCCCCCCTTCTCCAATGCCTTTACTAGGCTGGCCTCGGTATAGCGAAGAGGCGGCTTGGTCCATTTCTGTGCGGTGTTCAGGTTATCAAGAGTAAGTATTGCCTTAGTGGAAATCGACGGAAGATCCTGAAATTCTTCTTTGAATTTCGTCAATTCGGGGATTAGCATGGTGAAGCCGTCAAACAAGGTGACGCGTCCCTTGGCTTCCAGTATGCCGTCGGCCGCCTCAATTTTCACCGTCGTGACGGCGTAACGCGCATCTTTCATCTGGCTTGCGACGGCCCTGCACCAGATGAGTTTGTAAAGCTTGTATTGTTCTGGCCTGAGATAGGGCTTCACCGATTCGGGGGTATGGAGAATAGAGGTGGGGCGTATAGCTTCATGGGCATCCTGGGCCTTGACACCACTCTTAGGCTTGCTCCCGTAGCTCCGCGGAGCCTCCGAGAGATAATCAGGATGGTTTTGGCCTATCCAGCCCCTTATCTCGCCGATGGCTTCGGGGTCAATTCGGATGGAATCCGTCCTCATATAGGTAATCAGGCCAATGGTTTCAGTGGCCAATTCAATCCCCTCATACAACTGCTGAGCAATCCTCATTGTACGGCTGACCGCAAATCTAAGCTGGGATGCTGCCGCCTGCTGAAGCGTGCTGGTGATGAAGGGGGGCTGTGGTCTCCGTTGAGTATCCTTGCTTGATACATCGCTGACAATGTATTTGGCGGATTTCAGGGCGGATTCAACCTCTCGGGCACTGGCCTCCGACGATGAGAATTTTCCCCCTAGAGCAAATTTTTCGCCCTTCCACGAGGTGAGATTGGCATTGAAATGAGTGCTCTCTCCATGTTCGTTATGGAGTTCGGCATCAATCTTCCAGTATTCCTGGGTCTTAAAGCTCGATATTTCTTTCTCTTTTTCAACAATGAGCCGCAGGGCCACAGACTGTACCCGTCCCGCAGATAGATTCTTGGCCACCTTCTTCCATAGGAATGGCGACAGGCTGTATCCAACGATTCTATCGAGAACACGACGACTTTTCTGAGCACCTACCAGATGCATGTCAATGCTACGTGGATTCTTAAATGCTTCGGTTACGGCCTTTTTCGTAATAGCCTGGTAGGTGATACGCCGAGCCTTCAAATCATCAAGCTTCAGTGCCTCTTTGAGATGCCAGGCAATGGCCTCTCCCTCACGATCAGGGTCGGGCGCAAGGAAGACCTCGTCTACCTTTTCGGCGGCAGTTTTAAGCTCTTCAATCGTTTTTTTCTTGCCCGGGATAATCACATAACGCGGTTCATATCCATTTTCAAAGTCTATGCCAAAGGAATTTCCACCCTTGCCTTTAGCGTCGAGATCTCTGACATGGCCCACAGAGGCCTTCACTATATAGCCTCGGCCAAGCATCTTCTTGATAGTTTTTGCCTTGGCCGGGCTTTCTACAATAACCAATTTTCCTTTCGCTGCCGCCATAGTTACTCCTAAACGATGTTAGGCTGAAATATAATGAAATGCCCATTTTAATCAAGCCTATAATACTATATTCTCATTTCTCGGCTACTTTTATATACTCCATAAATGCCGAAAAAAAAACTCAAAGAGCTAATATCGCCACTTCAAGGGTTTGAACTCGCTGGTTCTTCTAATACTTTTATAACATCAATTTCATACGATTCTCGTGAAATTCAAAAAAATGGATTGTTCTTTGCCCTGAAGGGAATCCATGTAGACGGTCACAATTTCATTGACAAGGCCCTGGATGCCGGTGCGGCCGCCATAGTTCATTCAGATCCGATATCCATTAGGCGGGATGGAATCACCTACATACGCGTTGAAAACACCAGGGCCGCACTCTCCCCTGTTTCGGCGGCCTTCTGGGATTACCCCTCTAGGGAAATGACAGTGGTGGGCGTTACCGGAACGGATGGCAAAAGCACCACGGTTGGTCTCATCCGACAGTTATTGAAACTAAACGGCGTATCGACTGGTAGTCTATCGACGGTGGAATTTTGCATAGGCGGGCAATCAGACAACAACCCCCTGAGACAATCCACTCCGGAGGCCCCCCAAATCCATCGTCTTCTCCATTATATGCGCAAAGCAGGACAGCACTGCGCAATTCTGGAGGCCACCAGCCACGGCCTCTCGCCGCGAAACAATAGATTAGCCGATGTCGATTTTGATGTGGCTGTATTCACAAATGTCACCAGTGAGCACCTGGAATTCCATGGCGATCTTGAAACCTACAGATCGGACAAAGCCAGGCTTTTTCAAATGATAGCCGAAAATGATAACCCGGCGGCCTTCGGTGTGGTGAATGCCGATGACCCTCATGCGGGGCGCTTCATCACCGCCGCCAAAGGGAAAAAGGTCTTCACCTACAGTCTGACTCACCCGGATGCCAATCTATTTGCATCCAATCTTAGATGCCATCCCTCAGGAACAGAGTTCTCTCTGAATCAAGCCGAATGCCGGATAGATGTCCGGCTGAATCTTCCCGGCATATTTAACGTGGAAAACCTGCTTGCCGCACTCTGTGTCGTCTCAAACATCACGGGAAGATCCCCTGCGGACTTCGCCGAGCTATGCCCTAAACTCACTGGCATCAGGGGAAGGATGGAGCCAGTAGAAGGCAACATGGATTTTCATGTGCTGGTTGACTACGCCCATTCTCCCGGGAGTTTCAGTAAAGTACTCCCCTTCTTGAAGACCCTTACCCCGGGACGCCTCATTCTTCTCTTTGGTTCCGCCGGTGAACGGGACCTAGAAAAACGTCCTGAACAGGGCCGCATCGCATCAGAATACGGGGACATTCTGATTCTCACCGATGAAGACCCCCGAGGGGAAGAGCCCCAAGCCATTCTTGAAGACATCGCCAGGGGTGTACAAGGCATGCGTAGAGGCCGGGAGTTATTCCTCATTCCTGACAGACGAGAGGCCATCGCAACAGCGTTCAAGATGGCAAAGACGAATGATCTCGTGGCGACCCTGGGCAAGGGGCATGAGGCTTCCATGATTTACACCGCCGGTCCTCGTCCTTGGAACGAGATAGATGTCTGCAAAGAAGTATTAACTGAGCTGGGATACGTTGTCCGCCGCTCTTCAGGATCCTAAAAAACCTCCTGACAACAGCCTCTTTGTTACCAAAGATGTCATTATTCCTATGAGGAGGCCTACCATGACCTGTGGATAAGAATGGCCCAGCAATGTCTTTAACGCCTTGGGGCGGGCCTTTCCGCTGAAGAGATGGGAAAATTCCTCAATGAATTCGTTGAGTATCTCCGCATGCCGCCCTGCCGCTCGGCGTATGCCTGTCGCATCATAGATGACGATGATGCCGAACACGGTGGATATTGCGAACAAGGGACTGTTCGGGCCGTAATACAGCAGACAGGACGTACAGAGGGCCGACACAATGGCCGCATGAGCCGAAGGCATGCCGCCGGTTTCGGTCATTCGTCCGAATGCCCATCGATGCTCGGTGAGTATTGTGATAAACACCTTCAATACCTGTGAGATAGCTAAGGCAATGAGAGGGGGCACGAGCAATGGATTGTTTACCAACATAGAACCTCCATAGTGCTCAAGCCCTGCATGCCCAGCTGTTGGATGTGATCAGACGGAAGAATATGGCAACTGTCTTTAAGTAGCAAGGATTTCGGGCCGGGAAACAATTTGAATATCGGAATTCCAGGGAGTATAAAAACCATCCTTCCAGATTCATAGCATACTATCACACTCTTATACTAGGAGCCTGTCGAACTTCGGATTTTCTAGGGCCGTTTTGATTATTTTTTTCGCATAGCCGACAGTCAAGTCGGGCGGCCTGTGCCCTGCGGGCTTGCCCCCCCCGCCCCACCTGACAGGGGGGATAGGCCGTGCATAAAACCGTTGTGGTTGCCAATGCCCCCGTTCCCCCTCTTCAAGGGTAGCAAGGGGTAAGCAATCCCCCCCCCTGAGGGGGGCCTTATCCCTTTCCTTTATGCCATCCTGACACAGCTCCGGACCTGATTTCTCGCGGCAGGAACGCTCGATCAAAGAACTCCGTGTGTTTTTTGTGGTGTCCATAAGAAAAACTCAATTTCTAAGCTGTTATAAGAAGTATGTACGCAGGTATCCGTGATAGTAACATTGCCGACATTCCCATTGAGCTTCGTCCAAGAGAACGTCTGATCAAACATGGTGTGAACGCACTCTCCGATATTGAACTTCTCGCGCTTATGCTGGGCAATGGCAGTGCCGGTAGGAATGTCAATCTCCTGGCCATGGATGTTCTTTCTGAACTGGAAAAGGGCCATGATCTCGCAGATACCGATAGGCTCATCGGCATACCCGGGATAGGCCTGGCCAGGGCGGGGCTCATAGCCGGGGCGTTGGAATTTGCCCGCCGTCGCCTGCGTCCTTCCGCCAGGAAGATAAGCCAGCCTACCGATGTGGTTCCGTTAGTTTCAAATTGGGCATCACGGCCCCAGGAGTTCTTCCTCGTGCTCAGCCTGAACGGGGCACATGAAGTTCTGCATATCAGGGTAGTGAGTCAGGGAATACTTGACCGCACAATAGTTCATCCACGGGAAGTTTTTGTCGATCCATTGGCTGATAGGGCGGCGGCTGTCATCTGTGCCCATAATCATCCATCGGGCAATATCGAACCCAGTGGCGAGGACCGAGAACTCACCCGCCGTCTTAAGAATGCTGGTATTATTCTCGGCATTCCCCTGCTGGATCATATCGTATTTAGTAACTCCAAGTATTACAGCTTTCTTGAGCACGGAGAATTAGGAAAATCGGAGTGATAGAACATCCATACCTTAATGAAGACGCAAAAGCATTGAGAAACAGTCCAGGAGGGCATCCCCTGGACTGTAATTCAACAAGAAATCCTTCTATTCCAGGATCAATTTATATGTATAAATATCCCCTTCATTATCTGTAAGCTCAAACTGGACACCCTTCTGGTCTGACGAAACTGTTACGGTGGCTGAAGCATTCGTCTTGCCCTGGTCTGTTGCGGTGAATTTTTCTGGATTTGCTACAAGTTCCTCTGCCTCATCAATTAGACTGGCCGTAATTTCTGTAATGCTACGCTTAGAACCTTTCCCAAAAGTCGGATAGTAATTCACAGTATAAGACTGACCATCAGTTCTACCATAGTTGAAAATCATTGTATCTTTGGCAAATGACAAGGAGTATTTATCGTTTGAGAAATCAAGTTGGCCATCGTCGGAAATCACATTGTGGCCCTCCGTGTCCAAAATCTCAAGCTTCCTTATTCCAGGCCCTACTGTCACTTCCACATCATTATACCCTGGTTTTACGGTTATTTCCTTCAGGGCCAATCCAGTGACGTTATCTTTATCGTTTTGTAATATCACACCCAATATGTAGGTTCCCTCCGCAATATTGGAGAGAATCACTTCACCTCCAGTTATTTGGGTTTTAGGATAATCATCTACGGAATAGACTTGATCACCCTGGCCAAGAATAACGTACCCCTTGGTCATCGTTGTAGCATCGACAAAGCGGCCACTCGAAGCATTACCGACACCGGGAATTGCGATACGCACAATCCCTGAGTCTCCTCCAAGTGTTCCAGAACAAGTGGAGAAAAGCGCAAGCAAGCCTATTGCCATGACTATAGTCCAGATCGTGTTTGATAATTTCTTCATAACATTACACTCCTTATTTTAGTGTGATTCCGATATTGCCCGTCGATTGTGTTGGTGTTGGAGCAACAGCTTCTTCTTCAATAGCTGTTATTTCCGGTGAAACAACCTCACCAACTTGCTCTATAGGCTCCGTAGGTCGGGTTTCGGGTGCCGACCAGGATTTCGACCCGGCCGGGGCGAGCACAACCTGATTTCCTCTTGAAAGTTCCACCATACCCTCGATTGTAACGAGCTTATTAGTGCTTAATAGGAAATCCGTTCCCCGTACCGCCGCCGTAGCCACCGGAGTACTTACCTTGAAGTTAATCGCTCGGCGGGTTCTCCGCTCTGCCGGCGGACTCGTTGCTCGAAGCCTACCTGTTTGCAATGACATCGAAGTATTAACGGCTTCTGGCTCTTCGGTAAGACTGTCAATGCTCACTCGTGTTAGTGGTGACAGTGTAAGGTCCATTCCGCCAACCGAGAGAGATGCCTTCGAGTTGAAACCCGTAGCAATCATCGAACTCGAAGAGACAATCTGTCCTTCTTGGGCTTTTTGCCAGGACGCCCCGGGTTCCTTGATCTCGACGGACCCGGAAATGCTAAGGATTTCCGCTTCCATAGCTGATAATCCAACTGTGCCAAGCATCAAGAGCAATAAGAAAAAAAACTGTTTCATATCATCCCTCCTATAAGGATAAAACCTATAAACTGAAAGTGAGATTCAATCCAATGCGTGGTATCACCGGAAGATAACTCTTGAGTTTATCGTGAATCTCTATTAAATCGCCAGCATACAACGCACCGATTTTTACATTCCATCTAAAATTCGGACTTGGCTGTCCGCTAAGTCCAATTAAAAATTCTTGCCCAATAAATACGCCTTGGGAATTTGAAGGCACATGGTTTGATGACACATACCCCTCGACAGGACGTAGCAAGGTAGTTGTCCGCAAATCCCAAGAAAATCCCCTGGAAACTGTATGTTTAAAAAATGCCGCTAAAGACACAATATTCCCAAGCTCAAAATTTATCACATACCCACTCTGGGAAACCGTTGTAACAGGCTGATACTGTGACAACTGCGATCCTTCTTGGCTATTCGTGCCGTTGGCTCCGGTAAGTTGATAGGCAAGTCGTTCCCATGTATCCCCGGTAACGAACTTGCCCTCTATCCCAATCAATATCGCAGTGGTGGGCAACCAAGAGAAATTGATTTTCCCCGCACCAGCCAGAATAGAGGAATCTCCATAGTCTCCCAGTTGACCGGAGAATGCTAAATCGTAGACAAACGATTTACCCAGGAATCCTCGGCTTCTGAACTCGATGTACATCGAATTTATACGCTTCGTGTCGTATCCGCTGAGATCTGCATCAGATGACAAGTCTTGTACAGCGAGGAAAAAGAGCGATGGGCTTAGCCAAGAAGTTATCGACGGCAAAGACAGTGATAAGTATTCGATGAGCCGGGGAGTTGCCAGCAGAGAGGAGTCTGAACTCCTGCCAAGATCGCTACCAGTCATGGAATAGGAGGTGGATTGATTGAATTGCAATCCTGTATATCCGACCCCGATTTCAACCACCATCTTATCGAAGTCAATACTGAATTGTGCGCCGTCTAATGGTGCCGAAATGATTAATTTCCCCGGATCTGCATGCATGTAGCGCCCAACTTTGTAGCCAAACTTTCCCGAATTTCCATAAAAATTGAATTTATTGAAAATGGGATAGATATTATATTGCATATCATCAAATTCAAATTGGGACGTATCGCTTACGGAAAAATTCCAATCCATGTCAAAGGCGACTCCGCCATCAACTTCTATCTTTGCGGCATTTCCCCACATTCCTTTATACCAAAAATTGGCCTTATTTGTCTGAGAAAAAATAAGGGTATTTCCAAGAAATGAGGGTAATTTGAAGCTGAATAAATTGAGGTTCAACCCCCAGGTGCCATCATATGCAACGAGACTACTAACCGGAAGTGCCAGTAAGACAATGACAAGTATAAAAAATATTCTTTTCATCTCCGAACACCTTCACTCTTTTTCCAGCCGCAATGTGATTGCTCCTCAATCTCGTGTAATTGGGGCATAAGGCTTACAGCTACACCAGTAATAATAGACATTAGTACAACAGTTTTCATCATACGCATCTCCCTTCTCCACCCTGTGGAGCTATCAATTATGCTTAATATACAACATTATACACTATTAGGCATATTGATATATAGAAGTTTAACGGATCACCTCCTATTACTATATGTCGCACCAATGTCAACCCTATGATACGCCACAGCACTATCTAGTTCCGATGAGTGCTCTGCATAGCGATAAAACGCACTACCATGCAAGGTAGAGAAAAAGATCTTAAACCAGAACATGCGATTTGCATGTAAGGTTCTTCACCTGACACCACATGGGAATGCAGATTGAAGCTATACAGCGTACTAACACATACTACATCTAAGAATATAGTCAAAACACCGTCAATTGATATGAATTATTCGTGTTGATTATCTAGAAAATACATGAAGATCTCTTGAGGACCACGGTAGTGTGCAACTCTTTCGGCAAACCAGGGAAAGTGGGGTTAAAAAAAGACAGTCAATCAGACTCTGATTATATCGACCAAAACATAAGGGTACCTGTATTTGAAAATTCTTGCTCCCAGGGTATTTCCATTGCAATGCGATAGATATCGTTTTCCTTGAGGCCATGGCAAGTTATCTGAAGCTCTCCCTCGAAATCAACCCTGCGTACTCCAGAGACAAGCCCTGCGGCACCCAATTGAAGTAACTTTTGAGAGTGGGATGTCTTCGGCATTCGGAGGACAGGGCGCAAAGAATCTCAATTCTTTATTTCTCCAGGTAGAATTCTAACCTTCTATTTCGCCAGCACTCTGGTGAATGCGGTTTCCAGACTTATTAAAGAGGAGAAGTATAGCCCTTACGCAGTAATCGATCATTTTAAGAGAACGAGGTGGCCTGGCGATACCAGGATCTGTGAAAAGACCATGTATAACTACATCGCTGCGGGAGATATATCAGATGTCACACAGAAGGATCTGCTTTATGGTGGAAAGCGTTTTAAGCCCAAAGGGAAGCCCAAGAAGCACTCTAGAGCCATGAACGCAACCAGAAGCATAGATAAACGTCCACAAGAGGCTAATGAGAGAAAAGTTGTGGGACACTGGGAAATGGACACAGCCTACAGTGGAAAAGATTGTTCATCTTCATGTCTTTTGACGCTAACGGAGCGCAAAACAAGAACAGAAATTACAAGAAAGATTCCCGATAGAACAGCGGCTTCTGTAAGGGCTGAGATTGATAAAATAGAACGGCAGATGGGTGGTGTTCTTTTTAGGAAAATGTTTCTTACTATTACACCGGATAATGGTGTAGAATTTTCAGATGTAAATGGTCTTGAGAAATCAGTATTGAGCAAAGGCCCCAGAACCCGGGTGTTCTTTGCTCATCCCTACAGTTCTTTTGAACGGGGTACCAATGAAAACCATAATGGAATTATCAGACGATTTATCCCGAAGGGAAATGATATCGGCTTAGAAAAAAAAAAGAGTACTATCAGAAGAATCCAGGACTGGATGAATCACTACCCAAGAAAAATCCTGGACGGGAAATCCCCATTAGAAGCCCTTGTCGACGAGTTCGGGGCTGGAATACAAATCCCAAAGCTATTGGAGGTAAAAGCTTGAAAAAACGGATAAACTACTTTGCAGGTAACCTCTGATTTGCCTGTACCCCCTCTTACTCTTGGACATAAGTAATACCTGTAAGAACTTCGTAAGGCAACAGGGAACGAGTATGGTAAAGCGTAGAGGGATCGACATAACCCAAATACGCAGCTTCATTGGCGGCATAACGCGGAGTCCCAAATAGGTTGAACATGAATCCTCCCTTTATATCGGACATCTTGAACAATGCAAGATAAAACAATCCGAGGCTCACGGGATCATCAGGGGTCTTCTTGGCAACATGAACACCAAAACTCTGTGCCTTTGCCCATTGATATCCATCCATTGGACTAGCATCCATCGGCAATTCGCCGAGTGATTGCGCAATCAGTACCATCGAAGTTGCAACATCTGCCTTGTCGTCTTCCAAAAAGGCATCAATCATCTCGTTTGATTGACCCATAAGACTTGCAGTTACCACAATAGCAATAGTAACCATTAGTACAACCGTTTTCATTATACACATCCTCCATCCTGTATCAATTGCTCAACTTACACTATTATACACTATCATGCTTATTGTTGCTATAGAATCTTATGGATTTCTTCCTTCTATTACGACATGATGCATTATTGTGGCACATTGTTCTATGCGGAAGCGAACGAAGGGGGCCCGAAGGAGGGGGGGGCCGCAAGGCCCGAGGAGAGATGCCAAAATAACCAAAGTACGAGCGAGCTATTATTCAGATACATTGTGCAAGCAAGTGAGTATGTCGTGTATAGCTAGACAGGATGGATTTGATAGGCTATGGATGATCTGGATCAATCATGTAATGGCGTGAATACAGATATATGTCTGCCTGCTAACTGCATTAATGCCTGCTCTACTCCCCTCCGATAAGATTCTGTTTCATTGCTTATGGCCTCAATTGTGTTTTGAACAATATCAAGCCTCGGATTCCCCGGGTTTCCGCTACTTTTGCGCTGCGCTATGGCTGTCTTCAGGTCTTTTCCGGTGTATTTCTCTGGGTGGATGCCAACTTCACGGTAAGCGTCGCGGAAATTCATGCCCCCCGCTACTAAACTAATTGCGGCATCGGCGGCAAATATGTCTTTGTCGAAGGCTTTGGCAAGACGATCATGATTCACTTCGAGAGAACGCATTGTTAGTTCCGTTATGGCCAACATGTCAGACACGGTGGCCACAGCCTTAAATGTCGGTTCCTTGGTGTCCTGGTAGTCGCGATTATATCCTGATGGTAGGGCGCGGATTATGTTTTTCACTTGAACTGACCAGGCTCCCACGGAGGCCGCCCTAGAGCGCATGAGTTCCAAGGCATCGGGATTGCGTTTCTGCGGCATGATGGACGATCCGGTGCAAAGCTCTTGCGGAAGGGTAAACCATCCGAACTCCGGCTGAGAGAAGCTGATGAGGTCAGTCGCTAATTTAGAAAGAGTGATTCCCGTCTGATCGGCGGTATCGATGAGCCGAGACTCGAATTTCCCTCGGCATAACCCGCCGTAAGTCACATTGTTCTGCACCCTTGAAAACCCAAGGAGCGAGGCTGTCAACTCTCGGTTTAAGGGGAGAGGCACTCCATATCCAGCCGCTGAGCCAAGTGGGCATTGGTCGAAGTAGGGATATAGGGACGCAATTCCCTGGATATCATCTAAAAGCTGTTCGGCAAACCCTCCGGCCCAGAGTCCCACGGTGGAAGGCATCGCTGGCCGTGTGTGTGTGCGGCCAGGCATGGGAGTGTCTTTATTCATTTCAGCGAAGCTTAAGAGGGCCGCCGCCGCCTTGCAACCTGTTTCAACCAGATGAAACAGGGCATGGCGCATCCAGATACGCATCGCTGAGAGGGCCTGATCGTTCCTGCTTCGGCCTAGATGGACCCTTTTTCCGGGTTCGCCGATGATCTCCACCAGGCGGTTTTCTATGGCGGTATGTCCGTCTTCGTCTTCCAATTTGACGGCGAACTGACCCTTCTCATATTCAATTTGAATTTGCTTCAATCCCGCCTTTATTGACTCGGACTGGAAGGCTGTAAGGAGCTTGACCGATTCAAGCATGGTTGCATGGGCGAGACTGCCGAGAATATCGGAAGGGATGAGCCGGTAGTCGAGGAGAGGGTCGTTACTTACGGTAAATCTCTCTACTGCATTATTGAGATCATACCCCTTTGCCCATAGCTTGCCCATGTTAAACGTCTCCTTCAACTGCTAATCATATCATAGAATTGAAAATGCCTGTGTCAAGAACGACTTATCTCAGTTCGCACTCTCAGTTACTTGCAACTGTGTTGAAGGACTTGCCCGAAGGATGTAGAAAGATACGTCGATATTTTCCGGGACTAGCGGGTATTTCTGGGCCGTTCTGCAATGCTCGCAATCGGGGGAATGACAATGAGTCGGCTCCCCTTGAACAGATGTCTTTTACCGGAATGAATCACGGCCCCTTTTGGAGTGGAGTAATGACTGTGGGAAGGGGCTATTGATTCAAATAGAGTCAGGCATGGGGTCGCAACCCCGCTATGTGATTCTTGTTGTAGCAAACCGTGATCCTAAAAACGGCAGTTGATCAGCAGAAGCCTGTGCAACCCTGCGGATAAAATCTTGCATTGAAATATGTAAAAAAATGATACTACTGAAAATACGACTCACCCTTAGGGTGAACGTAAAATGAACGATTTTTTAAGAACATTTAGCTGTAAAGTACCTATGAAATGGTATCTACCGGCTGATTTTAAGCATAGCGTTCCGGGCTTAAAAAAAGAAAAGAGGTCCAACTGCCGTTTTTAGGGTGATAAGCCAGGAAGAAGGAAATCAAAGGTGAAGGGATAGCAATTAATGATACCGAGTTTGATATGAGGGGGTATTATGTCGTCCCGGACATTGATACTACTCGGCTCACTATCCCTAGAACTCTATGCCAAACCCCTGAAACCTGCCGTTAATAGCCACGTCTTCAACACTTACCTCTCTGACGCGAGCCCCGGGAGGACCAGCTTTCAACAGGGGTTCAACCTCCATAAGAATGGATTCATCTGCCTCGGCCCAAATCTCCACCGATCCATCCTTGAGGTTTTTCACATAGCCGTTTATTCCCAATGCCAGGGCATGCCTTCTCGCGAACCAACGGTAGCCTACGCCCTGCACCCAGCCGCAAACGATGTATCGACGTGCTTTCATTCCTTCACCCCCGGCAGGTAGGCCCTTGGTAGGATTTTTCTCAATCACCATAACCTAGGCCATAACAGGTAAGTTGTCAAGTGAAATGCACTTGACGATTCACCTCCGACAGTGGAACTATTGAAGTAGTCTACTAGGACTCCGTCAATCTAATAACTGTGAGTTTTGGCTGTATAATGAGCCGCCCACTTGAGTTAGAGGATGGAACTTTTTTCCACCAGGAAAAATAAGAACCCTCGGGATAAGTAGCCTTAATCCTGCCTATGACAGGATTAAGTTAACGCCAATAGAATACTGACAAGTTGTCAATTTTGATGGAAAGGGCAAGCACAAAGGATTGCCCAACCGCAGGTCAATCCGGTTAAAAGGATACAATTATTCGCAGGCAGGTTTGTATTTTGTTACCGTTTGCGTGCAAAACCGAAAATGTTTATTCGGTAAAATCGTAGAAATCGTAGGGGCTGTATCAGAATCCAGGGGGTGGGTTAGAATGATGGATTTGGTTTGCAGGCAACGCCGTATGCGGGCCAAAGGTGCATTCTGACACAGCCTCTACGATTTCTTACCGCACCTTAATTCTATGCCGATTGACTCCTTGTTTGACTTTGAAAACAACCTTCTTCCATGAGGGTGGACCGAGTCCGACTTTGGCATCGTTGGAGAAGCAGTAGTCCTCAACTGGCAAGCCGATGAAGTTCTTGTTGAACTTCTTATCGCCGTTCTTGTCGTGGAAGCAAGCCAAGGCGTATTCGCCCGGTTCGAGGTCCGGGATCTTCCACTCCGCCACGCCATTTTTGATGACGGACCAACCGCCTTTCCAGGAATCGCCGGGGAAGGACTTCTTTGTCCGATAGAGAGCGAACCGCATCGTGCCCTTATCAGAGCGGACACCTTGAACGATCACGATTAGGGAAGCCGGTGAATCTGGGGCTTCGGGCGGCTCCGCGGCCCAGCTAGTGAGAGCACAGAGGGGCATCATCAAGAGGATCAGCTGGATGCTTAATCTTCTGCTATTCATTGTTGCCCTAGACCCATAGTAGCCCGAATCGGCCAATCAGTCAATTGCGCTAAAGAGTCACGGAGAATGTTGCGGGAACCGGGAGGTCAGAGATTACCCGGCTCTGGTTCGATGGATGAACTCATAAGATTGAGTCACAGAAGGGTGAACAAGGCACTGCACCGAACGGCAAAAAGCCGCCGCCGGAGGGTTTTTGGTCGATAAGCGCAAGGGATTGTAGCGGAAATGCCGCTGGCAGCCCCGGCGATCGGCAGTGAGCCGGTTAACAGGCTGCCAGAGTAAGGCATTGGAGTGGAAAGCCCGACCCGTAGGGTTGCGCCCAAATATTGAAATATTTTACACAATGGGAAGCGGATAAGTGGTGTCTTTAGCTTCTGGGTACCTGATTCTGTCAATGAGAACTTAACTTTTTAGATTCACGGGGTTATATTTTTTAAGGTATCACGATGTAGATAAGAGGGCGGTGGTTCTGTCTCCGCTTCATCTATCAAGGAGGAATTTAATGAAGGTTATCATCGATTTATGTCTCGTGCCGATTGGGGTAGGAGTTTCGGTATCGAAGTACATTTCCGCATGTCATCGCGTATTCGACGAAGCAGGCTTAAAGACTCGTCTACATGCCTATGGAACCAATATCGAGGGAGAATGGGAGGCCGTATTTGCGGCTGTTAAGCGCTGTCATGAGGTTGTCCATGAGATGGGGGCTCCCCGTATTACTGCCACCATTAAGTTAGGCACCCGTATAGACAGGGATCAATCTATGGATGACAAGGTGGTCAGCGTCCAATCCAAGCTCGCTCAAAAGGTGTAAACTGTTTAGAGTGCCCTCGAAAATTATGGGTGTGTCAAACAGGTGGTTTTTTCCGACACGACAACAGATACAGCACCGGAATAAGAAAAAGTGTGACTAGGGTGGAAGATGCTAGGCCTCCGGCGATGGTCTGACCCAATGGTGCATATACTCGGGCACCGACACCGGTATCCAGCACAAGGGGGAGCATTCCAAAAAAGGTTGTCAGTGTCGTCATAAGGATTGGCCTTAAGCGGCTGGCCGAACCTTCCACAATGGCATCGGTCGTGTTCATTCCATTTTTTCGTAGCTGGTTTATCCTGTCTATCAGAACAATGGCGTTATTCACAACAATACCACCCAGGGCGATGATGCCCAGAAAGGAGATAAGAGAGATATCCGAACCAAAGATTAATAGTCCCCCCACCACCCCGATGAAGCAGAAAGGGACGACTGCCATAACAATAAGCGGTTGCATCAATTTGTCAAACTGTATGGCCATTACGGCATAGACGAGGAAAAGAGAGATCATAAGGACAATTCCCAGGCGGACCATGGATTCGTTTACAAGTCCGCCGATACCCTCGACACGCCAAGTTACCGATGGCGGTAGTTCCAGGTCGGCCATACCGTCTTTGAAACGCTTACTGACTCCCCGGATGTTTTCATTCTTGGTGTAGCCTGTGACGGTTATAATTCGTTTTCGATTATGCCGAATAATGGATGAGGCGCTCTCTTCTTCCACGACATTGGCAATTTTGCTGAATGAAACGGTTTGATTGAGTCGGTTTCTTACCTTCAATTCTTCTAGAATATCAGTGTTCGGTTCTCTGTTTTTCAGGTTTGAATTCAGAACGATGTGTCGAGACGGGCCGGAAGCCGGTTTGTATTCGCCTGCCTCGATTCCAGCAAACGCAATGCGGGCAACCAATGCGGCTTCGGTGACGGAAATGTGCTGTTCGTTCAGGGAATCGTTGTCCATCAAGGCTGTTACAGAGAGTCTGTTCCTGTCCATACCCAGTTCCGTACTCAGTATCTCGGGGTCCTGGGCAAGCAGGCTTTCTGCTTGTTTGGCGGCACGGTTAAGGTTTTCCGCTGATTCGGATGCCAGCTCTATCCTGAATCCTGTCCCATCGGTGGCAAGCATAAGCAAGCGGTCAAATCCCCCGTTAAAAACTTTTGCTTCGGGAAAATCCGATGAGAGTATCCGGTTGGCATGACGGATTATGCTTCGGAAGTCCTGCCCCTTATCCCGTTTGTCCCTCAACAGTACATGACCCCAAAGTGCCTCTCGGTTGCGGGAATCGCCCGAAAGATCATCCTCCATACCGACGTAGAAGAAGACATTGCCGATGGCCGGTATTTCCCGGCGGAGCATCTGCTCTATCCTGTCCGCAGTTTCGACACTCTCGTCCAGGCTGCTTCCCGGTTCCAGTTGCATGGACACAAAGAGTTCATTGTAATCTGCCGCCGGTATGAATGAGATACCAACAAGACCGGCGGCGAGGATGCTGGCCGCCAGTATGGCCAGGGCAACCAAGATGACTATGGAGGGTTTATGGAGTACTTTTGTCAGGCTTTTCCTATAGCTATTCTCCATCCAGTGTATGAGTTTCCTGCCGGTATTCCTGTCTGCCGGTATTGGTTTGATTTTAGCCAAATGTGGTAGGATTACGATTGCGGCAAATAACGAAGCCAGCAGAATGAAAATGATGGTAAGGGAAATATCCTTGAGCACACTTCCAATTATGCCTTTAAGGAGCAGTATAGGCAGGAAAATACAGACAGAGGTCAGAATAAAGGCGGTTACCGCCCCGGCTACCTGGGAAACTCCAATCATGGAAGCCCTATAGGCATCGGGTTCATTGATTCTGGACCGCTGGATGCTGTCCAGTACAACAACGGAAGCATCGACAACCATACCAATCGATATTGCAATACCGGCCATTGTCAGAACATTTATTGAAAGACCGGCGACCCACATGCAGGCAATGGTAGCCATCAGACTGATGGGGAGGGATGCTCCAATTATAACGGTGTAGTACGGCTCCCGCAGGAACAGCCAGATGACCACCATGACTATCAACAGCCCTGTCAGGGCCGAAAGACTCACCGAAGTCAAGGACTGACGTACAATTCCAGAATCATCATGAAGCACGACAAAGTTCAGATCATCAATATTATCAATAACTTCCTTAAGGTCCCGGCTCATCCGGGTTGTATGCCCCTCGTCTCTCTTCGTAATATGCAATACCAAAGAATCTCGGCCATTTGAACGGACACGTTCGTCTGATTCGGAATAGACTTCGTCAATTTCAGCAACTTCGGCGAGTGTAATGGGCAAGGTTCCCGGGGGAGATATAATGAGATTTTCAATATCGGAAATTTCGACAAAAATGCCACTTACACGGAAGGGCCATTCTTGTCCCTCCCATTCCACGAGTCCGGCGGGCATGTATGTATTCCTTGTCTTAAGGGCACTTAGAATTTCAAGCGGTGTTATGCCGAATTTATTCAATGCCCCGATGTTCAGACGAATTTCGACAACCTTCCTGTAGTCTCCATATATTTTGACCTGGGCAACACCCTTTACTTTATGGAGTTCTGGGATTACTTTGTTTTTGACATAGGAATACAGGGCATCGGGTTCCATCGAACCCGATACAGCAAGCGAGAAGACGGGTATACTCATGGAGCCGGCTCTTGATACGACAGGTTTCCCCAAGATATCAGGGGGAAGTATCCGTGATGTTTTATCCACCTGCGCCCGCACATCCTGAATCAGAAGATCGACATTCAACTGTTCATCGAATTGAAGTCTGATGATGCTCGCTCCTTCCCGGCTCTCGGAATGCATATCTACCAGACCCTGTAGGACGATAAAATGATCCTCCAGTACCGATGTAATCTGTTTTTCGACTTCTTCGGCAGACGACCCCGGCCATATTGTCACAACAAGTGCTGTCGGTTCGGTTATGGTTGGAATGAATTCCCATTTAAGATTGAAAATAGCCAGAAGGCCGGCAAAAAGGATTGCCACAGTTGTAATTATTGCAGGAACAGGGTGCTTGAGTACCCAACTACTGATTTTCATGGCCTGCGATGAAACTTGATCATGATCCTTTATCAAATTTACTCCCCGCCAGGAATTCTGTATTAGTATCGCAGAACCAGACCACATAACTATGCAACACTTGAGTACTCCTTTTGCCCATGGTGCGTGGTCGGTATTTTACAATGACTGGGGATGTTCTACAATGATGAACATAGTGCCTAGAAGCTTAGTGGTGGGCAACAAATGCATGCTGATATGGATGTTCCGGTGAAAAAACGAATTACAAGTATGTGCTCATATCTTTTCCCGCCCGTCTCAATCCCCTTGTTTAAATTTAGGCTCATTTAGGCTAAAAATCCGCTAATTCCATATAATTCTACCCAGAACGCTCTTGGTCGAGGCCCAATGGGATCGACTGCATAATTCTTTTCCTGACAATGCACAATGAGCCCTCAAGCGGTTGTGGAATGCCACGGATTGAGCCGCCCCCAATCTTCGAGGCACTATACTTAGAATTGAAGGTAGCGTCATGTTGTGTAAACGTGGCGGAGATGACTGCCGGACTGACTATCGCGCTACGATGCAGTCTCAGAATGATGGATTTGGTTAATGGATTCCCCTCCCTTGCAATTTGGAATTTTTTCAGTCTCCCCCCTGAGGGGGGGCCGGGGCTTTACCCCTTTCCTTATCCGGGCCAAAGGCGCATTCTGACACAGCCCATTGGCCCCATCTTTGTTATTTCTGGAAACCTTTCGCCAGAATTGCTGAATGAAATCCTGCAAGCCTGCTTCGTACTTGTGAAGAAGTTTCCGATATGGTAAATCTTATGAATGCAGGTTCCGGCCAAAGGACGATAGCTCTAAGAGACATTATTCAAATCTCCTTGAATTCGAAAAACGGACCAGTTTCTATGAAGCAGATATCGAAAGATGAAAATATCTCCACTATTTTTGATGTACCCGGGTGCAGGAATGCGATGTCACCCAATTTTGGGTTGATATCAACACGGCGATCACCCAACTCTTTAGTTCATATTCTTTTGGCCGGATTATTTAGAGAATAGAGAATATGGATATTTACTATGAAAGATGCTGATCTACGACAACAGGTTGGACTCATCCGAGAGGTGTTTACCTATGCAGAACGTTTCAGGGGAGCGACATTTGTTATAAAGATAGCCGATGCAATAATTGAGCATTCGAATTTCCTGGAACATATCGGAGATTTGGCACTTCTGCAAAAGGCGGGGATACGAATCGTCATAGTTCCAAGTGCTCAAACCCGCATAGACGAGATTCTCAGCCGTTTCGGGATAAGAAGTCGATTCGAGAACGGTATACGGATAAGCGATCCTGAATCCATCGAATTGATTAAGATGGCGGCTTTCGATGTGGCCCATAGGGTAATAACCGCCCTCTCAGGGCATCGTATATCCGCCGTAATCGGGAATTGGGTCCGGGCCCGAGCCCGAGGTGTAATTGAGGGTGTCGATTTCCTTCGTACAGGCGTGGTTGATAGATTGCAGGTCGGCGAGGTCTCTCAAATTCAGGACAAAGGAACAGTCGTTATATTCCCTTGTGTAGGCCACAATGATATCGGCTTGCCCTACAATCTCTCCTCGGAAGAACTGACTATCTCCATAGCCAGGGCATTGCATGCCGCGAAAATATTTCATCTGGGAGCATATCCCGTCATGTCTCATCCAGACTGGACAATCCCCAAAGATTTCAAATATCTCGATGACGGCAGGATCTTTAGGGTCACTGCCAAGGGGGCCAGGGAACTATCTGCACTAAATCCAAACAAGCCGAGCAGGGAGGTGCTGGGCTATTCCGCTGAGGCTTGCGAGGGAGGCATAACGCGTATCCATATCCTCGACGGTCGGCAACCGGGGGTTCTTATAAAGGAGATTTTTTCAAATCTGGGTGTTGGTACCATGGTGTTCGCCGATGACTATGAACGCATCAGGCCGATGGAGAGTTCGGATATCACCGGTGTACTCGGTATAATGAACCCCCTCGTCGAGAAAAAAGTGCTTGTACGACGCACCCGTGAAGAACTAGAAAGCATTAAGAAGGATTTCATCGTCTATGCCATGGACGGCGTCGTGCACGGCTGTGCCGCCCTGCATATTCACCAGGAAGCTTGTGCAGAGATTGCAGGAGTGTCGGTGGATCCACACTATGCGCAACTAGGCATCGGGGCGAAGCTCGTTTCCCACCTCCTTGGAAAAGCAACCGCCATGGGAATGTCCCGTGTGTTCGTACTCACGACACAAACAACCGACTGGTTCCTCGCCATGGGTTTCAAGGAGGCATCTCTTACCGATCTTCCGGCATCGAAATCGAGGGCATATAATTCGGCCCGGAATTCCAGGATCCTCATCAAGTCTCTTTGAATTGATTTCCCCCCTATCGCAAAGCATCAAACTGCATGACCAATCCCAGGTTCGCCCTACTCCGTTATCTCATTCTATAGAAATAATTTAAGGCTTCGGCTGCTCAATAGGACCTGGGAGTAAATTCCGATACTGGTAGCTTCCCAAGTTCATGATAGAAAGCAATTTGAATGATTTTGAAGGATCTGAATCCATAGGATCTTTCGACAGTGACTTTTACCCGGTTTTTCATTCCTTCTATAACCCCTATCGAAACAGAGCCTTCCCATATATAGTGCCCCGAACTCTGTGTTCACCGCTATACCCGAATGTACAACGGGCTATAGCGATTAATTTTCACCCCAGGATTGCGCCACTGACTGAACCAGGTCTTGCGTTCTTCTGTACCCAGCTTGATCTTCCTCAGGAATGGGCGTTTCATCCAATACTTGCCGATTATTTTGTCCAGGTCTGTGCGATTGATTCCTGCCTCTTCTACATGCGTTGTCATGTCGTTCTTTCGGGCATCCTGGACCCGCCGGGCAATCATGCAGTTATGGTAGTGGCGGTAGAGGGTCATGCGCATCATCATCGCACTGGGACACCGGGAAAACTGCATCGTCTCCCGCACATGATTGCAGTTATCTTTGCGTACCTGACGGTCTATGTAATTCACAGGGAATAGCGGATTGTTTTTATTCCTGAACTCATGAGAGGATATGCATTCATGGAGAAAGTATTTTTTGAAGTCCTTGATCTTGGCGAAGGCTCGTGTATACGATTTGTGAAGGTCTGTCGTCAAGGTCTTTCCGGTAATCTTTTTATCTTTAAGTAGTTGGATAAGTTCACTAGCTATATTTATAAACGATTTCTCAATGGCCTTCGGATCGGCTTTTTCTATGGATTCTAGTTCCAGTCTTCTCTTCTTTTGATCATTGGTCATTCTTCCCTTGCGTCTAAGATTGGCAAAGCCCATGCTGTAAATGAACTCGGATTCGGAGCCTGCAAAGATGTTGATATGATGGGGAAAGTACTGGGACTCGGAGAAGGATTCCAGCCCATCGGCGGCCATATTTTCTTGCAAGGGTAAATCAGGGAGAAGTTCGGAATGAATGGCCTGGCAGCATCTTGCCAGCCGTTCGAATCGGTTCTGAACGGTCTCTATTCTGACATCAATAGCACGGCCTATATCGCCCAGCCCTGAAGCGGTGACAAGATGCTCGAAGATCTTTGAATAATCGACAACTTTTTTGGCATAGTAATCAATTGAAAATGTCTGATCAGAAAAAGTTCTGCGGCAATTCTTACAGCGGTAACGCTGAACTTGGCCGAAGGCCGATGTTGGATGAAAACCATAGCGAATATACCAATTTTCCCCGGCGGGAGCCTCGAAATTGGAGCAATCGGGATTGGGACAGTGTGGAAAAGTCATAACGTACCTCCTTAGTAAGTTGTTTTCCTACTAAGGTATGACTTGCGTTTGGAGGCGATTTACTTCAAAAAACAGGCTTTGGGGCACTAAATATTGACTTAAACGCTATGGTCGAAACGAGAAAATTCATGTATCATAGCATTGGAGGCAGAATGCACAAGATATACGATGACCCAGATCCGGAAGAAACCCGGGATTGGCTTGACGCTCTTGATGGCGTTATTGATGCTGAAGGAAAGGAGAAAGCGGCCTTTCTTGTAAAAGAACTCAACGATCAGCTTAGAAATCAGGGTATACATCCCCCTAAAAATACAATATCCCCTTATTCAAATACGATTCCTCCAGATAAGAGTGAAAAGATTCCACAAGACAGCCTGCTGGCTAGAAATGTGGCGGCTTATGTGCAATGGAATGCAATGTCCATGGTTGTCAAGGCTAATCAATCTCCTGATAGTCTTGGGGGGCATATTTCAACTTTTTCCTCTTCTGCGACTCTGTACGAAGTCGGCTTCAACTGGTTTTTCAAGGGTTATGATGCGCCGAACGGTCCCGACCTGATATTCTTTCAGGGTCATTCCGCACCGGGTATGTATGCCCGAGCCTATGTAGAAGGACGCATCAGTGAAGAGCAATTATCGAATTTCCGCAGGGAAGTCGATGGTCGGGGGCTTTCCTCCTATCCGCACCCCTTCCTGATGCCGAATTTCTGGCAGTTTCCCACGGTTTCCATGGGTTTGGGGCCTTTGATGGCGATTTATCAGGCCCGTTTCATGAAATACATGGAAGCACGGGGGCTCAAACAGGCTGGCGAAAGGAAGGTCTGGGCGTTTATGGGAGATGGCGAATCCGATGAACCGGAAAGCCGGGGTGCACTCAGCTTGGCCGCGAGAGAGAAACTAGACAACCTGATTTTCGTCATCAATTGCAACCTTCAGAGGCTCGATGGTCCTGTCCGCGGGAACGGCAGAATTATCGATGAACTCGAAGGTGCCTTCAATGGTGCCGGTTGGAATGTAATCAAGGTGATCTGGGGCTCCGAATGGGACAAGCTGATTGAGAAAGATGTGAAGAAGGCCCTTATGCGAAAATTTGCCTCCATGGTTGACGGGGAATTTCAAGACCTCCGATCCAAGGGAGGCGAGTACCTGAAGAAAACCTTCTTCGAATCCGACCCGGCCATTGCCGAACTCGTCAAGGACATGAGTGTAAACGACCTCTGGCAGATGACCCGAGGCGGACATGATCCGAGAAAGATTTATGCCGCCTTCGCCAAGGCCTGTCGCGCCAAAGACGTACCGACGGTAATACTCGTGAAAACCATCAAGGGTTATGGTATGGGCAAGGCCGGAGAGGCATCTATGAAGGCCCACAGCCAGAAATCAATGGACATAGAATCGTTAAAAGAGTTCCGCAATCGTTTCCACGTGCCTCTGGGCGATGATGAATTGGATAAACTGCCCTTCATCCGGCCTGCTGAAGATTCCAAAGAAATGAGTTTTATCCGTCGTCAGAGAGAGAAACTGGGCGGATATATCCCGAACCGCCGGTTCGATGCCCCGAAACTTGCAATACCTCCTATAACCGACAAGCTGTTCGGTAGCGCGATAGGCTCCACGGGGAAGAGGGAGGTGTCCACCACAAACGCCTTTGTAAGGCTACTCTCAGGGCTAGCCAAACACAAGGAATTGGGCAAATACATCGTTCCCATCGTGCCAGATGAAGCCCGGACATTCGGCATGGAGAGTATGTTTCGGCAACTCGGCATTTATTCCTCGAGGGGACAGCTCTACACACCCCAGGATTCTGATTCAATGATGTGGTATAAGGAGTCCGAGAAAGGTCAAATTCTTGAGGAGGGCATCACAGAGGCTGGAGCGTTCTCCTCCTGGCTGGCTGCTGGCACAGCCGGATCCAATTACGGTATGCCGATGATTCCCTTTTATATTTTCTATTCAATTTTTGGCTTCCAGCGCATCGGCGATTTGGCCTGGCTGGCTGGTGATATCCATGCGAGGGGATTTCTAATGGGGGCCACGGCTGGCCGCACCACTCTCAACGGTGAGGGTTTGCAGCATCAGGACGGCCACGGCTTACTTCTGGCTGCGACAAACCCGACTTGCAGGGCATACGATCCTGCATTTGCCTATGAGATGGCCATCATTATCCGCAATGGGCTACACCAGATGTATCAAGAACAGGAAAACGTCTTCTACTATGTCACCATCATGAACGAGAATTATCCCCAGCCAGCCATGCCGGACGGGTGTGAGCAGGACATAATCAAGGGCATATACCTGTTTAAGAAGGGGAAGCAGAATAAGGGGCCTCGGGTGCAACTTATGGGTTCGGGAACGATTTTCAGAGAAGTCATTGCAGCCGCAGAACTATTGAAAAAAGACTGGAAGGTGGAGTCCGACCTTTGGAGTGTTCCTGGAGTCAATCAGCTTCACCAAGATGGGATGGAATGCGAGCGTCATAACTTGGTCAATCCGGATTCCCATTGGGTTCCGCATCTTACCAGTGCCATGAAGGGGCATTCGGGGCCGGTGGTGTTTTCATCAGATTATATCCGTGCCTATCCAGAACAGATTAGAAGACTTATACCTCAGCGGTTAATTGTTCTTGGCACCGATGGTTATGGCCGTTCAGACAGCCGGGCGGCTTTGCGGGATTTCTTCGAGATAGACCGATTCTGGATAACATTAGCGGCTCTCAAGGGTCTGGTTGAAGAGGGTAAGATGGACGGTTCCGTCATTAAATCCGCCATCGGGAAATATGGTATCAATGTTGACAAACCCAATCCCTTGAGGGATTAACAATGGAGGACTATTCATGCCTATACAGGAATTGAAAGTACCGAATCTCGATGGCGCAGAAAATGTCGCCATCGTGGAAATTTTCGTCAAACCCGGTGATTCGATTGAATTGGAGACTCCCATCATATCGCTGGAAAGCGACAAAACAGTCATGGATGTGCCCTCCGATTTAATCGGCATAATCACCGAACTCAAGGTCGCCGAAGGGGATATGGTGAGCGAGGGCGATGTGATTGCCTATGTCGAAGGGGCATCCATGTCGTCCGACAAGCCAGCACCGGAAGCGGCGGCTAAGGACACAGAGATGCTCACCGCAAAGAAACCAGCGGAAGCTGTGCCGGGAACGCTTCCTATACAGGAATTGAAAGTACCGAATCTCGATGGCGCAGAGAATGTCGCCATCGTGGAAATTTTCGTTAAACCCGGTGATTCGATTGAATTGGATACCCCCATCATATCGCTGGAAAGCGACAAAACAGTCATGGATGTGCCCTCCGATTTAATCGGCATAATCACCGAACTCAAGGTTGCCGAAGGGGATACGGTGAGCGAGGGCGATGTGATTGCCTATGTCGAAGGGGCGGCCATGCCGTCCGACAAGCCAGAGCCGGAAGCGGCGGCTAAGGACACAGAGATGCTCGCCGCAGAGAAACCAGAGAAAGCTGTGCCGGAAACGCTTCCTTCGGTTTCCGCCACGACGCAACCAATCAACCAACAGCCTATGGGCTCTAAGTATCATGCGACACCATCGGTGCGCGGATTCGCGCGGGAACTGGGAGTCGATTTAACACTCGTCACCGGAAGCGGTCCCAAGGGTCGGATTACTCGGGAAGATGTCACGAGACAGGTGAAATCCGTTATGGAATCCGGCATCTCTCCGGCAGGATCGATATTCCATGACCTGCCCCCCATCCCCGGGGGCGATTACGGTATGTTTGGAGAGATTGAGACAGAGGAGATGAGCCGGATCAAGAAGATCTCCGGGCCACACCTGCACCGAAACTGGCTTGGTATTCCCCATGTCACCCAGTTCGAGGAAGCTGATATAACCGACCTTGAGAATTTTCGCAAATCCCTGAATGAAGAGGGTGCGAAGAGGGGAGAAACCAAGGTGAGCCCGCTTATTTTCATACTCAAGGCGGTTGTACAAACTCTTAAAGAATTCCCGGACTTCAATAGTTCCCTGAACCCAGACGGGGAAACCCTGACCCACAAGAAGTATTACAACATCGGGATTGCCGTCGATACTCCTGACGGCTTGGTGGTGCCAGTGCTTAAGGCCGTCGATACAAAGGGCATACGAACGCTGTCCAGTGAATTGGCCGACTTGAGTAGCAGGGCGAGGGATGGCAAACTTAAACCCGACGAGTTGAAGGGAAGCACCTTCACCATATCCAGCCTGGGCGGAATAGGCGGCACAGGTTTTACGCCCATTATCAACGCCCCGGAAACAGCCATCATCGGTCTGTCGAAGAGTGCCATGAGGCCCATCTGGAACGGTACGGAATTCATCCCGCGTCTGATACTCCCATTTTCCGTTTCCTACGATCACAGGGTAATCGATGGGGCTCAGGCCGCACGGTTTGCGGTCTTCCTTGCAACAAATATAAACGATATTCGACGCGCGTTACTTTAGATGAGGTGATCATGTCAGAAACTATTAATTGTGAAGTTGCCGTACTCGGCGGAGGCCCTGGTGGATATACTGCGGCCTTTAGGGCCGCCGATCTAGGCAAGGATGTGGTGATAATTGAAAAACAGGACCGCATCGGCGGAGTCTGCCTCAACGTAGGGTGCATCCCGTCCAAAGCCCTATTACATGCGGCTGATGTCCTAGAAGAAGCCGAAGCGGTAGCCGCCTACGGCATCGATTTTCCTTCTCCCTCCATCAATATCGACACACTTCGAAATAAAAAGGACGACATAATCACCAAACTCACCGACGGTCTGGCATTCCTTGCCAAGGCGAGAAAAGTCCGCATAATCCAGGGCACCGGGGTATTCACCAGTAAGAATGAAATCGCCATCAGCCATGACTCCCAGTTGACGCACCTCCGCTTCGAAAATGCAATCATCGCCGTAGGGTCGAGTTCGGTAGTACTGCCATTCCTGCCCAATGACGATGCGCGAATCTGGAACTCAACCGATGCCCTGCGGCTTCCCTTCATCCCGAAACGCCTCGCAGTGCTCGGAGGAGGGATCATCGGACTCGAAATGGCCCAGGTCTATTCTGCACTCGGCTCCAAAATTACAATCATCGAGATGCTAGATCAGATCATCCCTCCCTCCGATGAAAACATTGTCCGTCCTCTCGTGATGAAACTCAAGAAAAAATATGAGAATGTCTATACTTCAACCAGGCTCACCGGCGTTAAAGCGGGAAAGAACAGTCTTTCTCTCACCCTTGAAGGAAAAAAAGCTCCGGCAAACTTGGAGGCCGACGCTCTTCTCGTGGCGGTGGGCCGTCGGCCCAACGGGAAAGATATCGGGGCCGAAAGCATAGGAGTTCAGGTTGACGACAGGGGTTTCCTCAAGGTCAACAAGAGAATGGAAACCAGCGTACCCGGTATATATGCCATTGGAGATGTGGCGGGCAATCCCATGCTGGCCCACAAGGCAACCCACGAAGGCAAGTGTGCGGCAGAAGTCATTGCAGGACAAAAAAGTGCCGTAACCCCGATGGGAATCCCGTCGGTGGCCTACACAAATCCAGAGATTGCCTGGGTAGGCTACACAGAAAAACAGGCCAAGGAAGAGAATATCCAATTTGAAACGAGTGTATTCAACTGGGCCGCCAGCGGACGGGCCCTATCGGCGGACAAGGCTACTGGCCTATCAAAATTACTTTTTTCCCCCGCAAGCGGCCGCCTCATAGGTGCTGGTATCATCGGCCCCCGTGCCGGCGACCTCATCGCCGAAGCCGGTTTAGCCATCGAGATGGGAGCCGACGCAGCCGATTTGAGCCAGACCATACACGCCCACCCCACCTTCGCCGAGACGCTGGCCTATGCGGCTGAAATCGCCGAAGGCAACATCACCGACACACTCGCTCCAAAGAAGAAGCACTAACCCTCCAAGATGCGATAAAAGCATCTCGGCAATGTGTCATTTCAGCGGATGTTCCAGCAGAATTGCCACCGTTCTCCGCATCTATCTATTTATATCAAAAGATTTTAACGCCTATTCTTCAGTTTCGTCTTAGTGTGTACATTCATTTCCTGATTATGGGCTATCGTCGTCGGCAAAACCACATTTGCCGCATCAAGCAATTTCCTGGCCAGCCCGGTTGGTTCAGGAATTTTTGTCAGAGATATCCCTTTTTCAATAATCATATGTTGTTCGCTTATGCGGCCAAGTATCTCAATTCCCTCCTGGACTGTTACATCAAAGCCTGCCCAGCATTTGTCCAGCTCCCTTTTAATCAGATATGAGAGCATAACAATAAAAACGTGGCCGCGAGTGGATTCCTTTTTCCGCACGTATATAGGCCGAAGTTCCAGATGACCGCTTTTGCAGGTACGGAAGGCATGTTCCACCTTGGCCAGGTCCTTGTAGCGGGCATGAACGATTTCGCTGTCAGCATCCGTAATATCAACATCACTTCGCAGGACATAGCATCCGTCCAGCGTCTCAAGCTCCTCGATGACGGAACGATCTATCGTCAATTCCAATTTTCTTTGATTGATTGTCACTTTCAGCCATGAACCGACCTTAAGCTTGTCTATTTTTTTCTGCACTTTTCTTGTTGCGACATCTGTCTTGGCACGCGTACATTCTTCAAGGTAGGTGTTTTTTGTTACCATAAATTCTTTTATGCTATTGTATTTTGATTTTCGGTTCTCTTTTATTTCTCTTGCCCTCAAGGGATTCCGTCTTAAAATCAATCGCTCTCCGTCTACTTGTGTTTCACAGATATTTTCATCGAAGAGTTCTAACTGAATGCTACCCTGAGAAACGAGCTTTTGGATCTGCCCTCTAGTCAGAGATGATATATAGTGAAACCCTGCTTTCTTTAGCTCCTCAATGCCTCCAGATTTGATCATTCCCCGATCTCCGACGAAAACGACCTTTTGAACACCAAAGACTTCCGCCGCCTTATGGATCTGATTTGAAAGAGTGGTGGTATCGCTTCTGTTCCCATGGAAGACTTCCACGCTGACAGGGACACCATGAGAATCGCAGAGCAGACCGATGACAATCTGTTTCTTGCCTTTCTTTTTATCTCTATTGTATCCATATTTTGCAAAATGGTTTTTCTGTCCTTCAAGGTAACTACTGGTTACATCGTAAAGAAAAATTGACTTGATAGTTTTTTCTTTGACTCGAATAGCGTAGAGCTTCTGTTCAATTTGAGTCTGGTTATCGGAAAGCCAGGCAAGATTTTCATAGAGTCGGTTTTCATCAAAGCCCTGTTTGATTTTAAGAACATCAGCAAGAGCGCAAGTTTCACTAAGACGTACCGCAGAAAGTCTGGAACCTTGAGCGACAACCCGAGCAATGATCTGCCAGAGAGCCAGTTTAGCATCGAACGATCTTCCGAGAGCCTGCTGAATTCCCAGTCTGCGGGCAATTTGTTCAACCAGGTATACAGAACCCACCGAACGACCTTGCTCAAGTTGGATGGAATTGAGATCGACATGTTTGCCTGAAAACCTTTTGGCCTTAAGGGCATGTTCAATCGCTACAATTACTTGAGGTGGTAAACGTGTAAGATTTGCGACGGTACGGAGTTTGACTTTTGAAACTCCATCGACCTTGGTACGATACGATTCCCGTAAGAGTGTCTGGATGTAAATTTTATCCTTGTAAGTTCTTTTTGTACGATCAATATACATAGTGAGAATAACTATATCAGATATGTTATTTTATGCAAACAGAATAAAGCAAAAAAGAGCAAAATATTAGTGAGTACAGAAAAACAGCGGGATTTGCATCTATCTTATTATACCATATAGAGATATGGTGTCATTCTTCTTCGGCTCTCCAGGAACATCCCTTGTAAGATCTTAATGAGAAACAGTATAACAAATATATTATTTTATAGCGAGCCTCTTTCAAAACTAAAAACTTGCCCCTTATATACCTATGAAAATGAAATCTCATTAATAAAAATCGACTATGGTTCTTATTTCACCTCAAAATGGCGTTATTTCCTCTCATTTTATGCACTCTCAGGACATTCTTCACCTATGATACCCAAAATGAGACACCAAAATTATTTCTTTAACAGGCTATGCCGCTATTTCTGGTTCGGGCAAGTGAAAATACTGTAGAATCTTCACTGCACTCAAGCAGAGTACTGCCGTCATAAGAACACAGTTTACTTTCTTGTATCCTTTAACATATATCTTATCCGGTATAAACCAATCCTTTAGGTGGGAATTCGTTCTTTCCACTGTGGATCTGATCTTGTACTTTTCCTTTTCAGAGGGACTCATAATTCTAAGATCAGGGTTTCGTCTTTTATTAAAATCGATAAGGGCAATCCGGCCTTTATTTTTAATGTAATTTCTTATTTCCGATGCATCATAGGCCGCATCCATGAGTGAATACAAATGAGTGACTGTGCGCTCCGTCTTTTTCTCCATGGGAATAGCAACCTGGGAGTCATGAACATTAGCACCGGTTACGAAAGCTGTAACCGGAATACCCATATCCGTTACATCAAGATGAAGCTTGTATCCCGGCCAATAAAGGGTTTTGCCCTTACTGTTTTTCTTCTTGCCCCAAGCACAGCTTTTGTTTATATGCTTAAAAGATTTGCCCGGTTTCTGACGGAGCTGCTTGGTTAAACGGGTATCTTCCTTTGGCGGGACTATTTCTCCTTTCTTGGGGCGGCCACGCTTTCTTTTGGGTTTTTCCGTCTTCTGGACCTGTTTTTTCTTGTTAACAGGCTTTTCCCGGGCTGGTATGGCTGTTGAATCCCGAGAAATATGTCCGACTATGCGATCCTTATGATATTCTTGATTCATCCGATTCAGAGCTTGTTCCATGAAATGGCATCTGCTAAGTTCGTTAAAACGCCTTGAAAATGTCGCTTCACTGGGAACCTTGGTGAAACCGCATATTCTTTTTAAAGATGAATCACTTTGTAATCGAAGAATAAGATCTTTATTGGATTCAAGTTTGAAAAACGATTCGGCTAGAAAAGCTCTGATGAAAGGCATAATGGCGTAAGGTTTTCTTCCTGTAACGGCTCGATTCTCGTTGATGGGCGGGATGCAATCTTCGACCAGTCTTAACAGCATAAGGAAGAGGCGATGCATCTTAGTCAGATACTCTTCAAATACTTCCTGAATATCGTAAGAAATGCCCAAAAGCATCTGGTGATCACCAAGGATTTCTGTTATACTCTTCATGGATAATAAGCCCTCTCTCTTAATGATAGTTTGATATAACTCCTTCATATCAGATGTATGGCTTATTATCCATTAACCTGAGAAATAAGCTGGAAAATCTTTTTAGTCTGAAAATGCAGCTAATTGTTAGTTTTGAAAGAGACTCTAGCAATAGAATAAGGCCAAAAAGTGCGGGAAGTTAGTGGGGTCAGACAAGCCGTAGGCTTGCGTTTATTTCATTATATTATATAGAGATATGATGTTGTATTACTTCGATTATTCAGGAACATCCGCTAGAAACAGGCGGCTTTCGTCTGTATCCATCTGCGGAAATCTGTGGATTCGTTTTGCCACAGGTTCTGGGCTGTTCGTAGCAAGTCAATTTAATAACCGCAGAGAACGCAGAGAACGCAGAGTTTTCTCGACATTACCCCGGCGGCTGATCACTATACAGGCAAGCTGATGAGGCAACTACAAGAAATTTCGAATCGAGTACAGAGCGACTTTGATTGTGAAACAATGAAATATCATCTGATTTCACGCCAGGTTACGAGTTGCTTCGGACACCTTCATAACGACACAGGAGACTCTGCACCTTCTCAGTGCCGAGAACGTGCAGAAAATTCACCAGTCTGGGACCCTTTTCTTTGCCGATCAGCACCTTATAAACGGCGGGGAAAAACTCCGAGGACTCAAGTCTATGGGAATGCATGAGATCATACATCAGATTAGAAAACTCATTCTCTGCTACCTTTCCAAGATAGTCCCGTACCAAGATTGAGAGTTCGGCGACTGCAACGGCAACCCTGCTATCCAATTCCACAACATCATCGGAAGAGGTTCGCAGGGAAAATCGGAAATCTTCTGGCGCAAAATCACGCAACCAATTCAAGGCACAGATGGCTCTAGTCCTGAAACGATCCATATCCGCCTCGGGGATGCTTCCAATAGTGGCAATCACCTCATCTATATCCCCAGAATGGATCTGCAACAAGGTGGTTAAATGTCGTATCTGGATTTGATATGGCAACACACGAGGAATATGATGCACCTGGGAAAGCTCGTAGACCCTGGCCTCCTTTTGCCACTTCTTGAGCTTCTTCGGATTATCCGGCTTGTTGAAGTAGGTTCTTTCGATTTTGTCATAATCTTCGTAGACCTTAAGAAGATCGAGATCAAAACTGAGGGCCAAGTCACTATTGGGTCTGGTGCCTGCAAAGAGATACCTCACGACCTCCGGCTGGTAGTACAGGAGGACATCCGCCAGTCCAACAACCTCCCCCGAAGATGAACTCAACTTCCCGCTACCACCTTTCACACGCACGAACTCATACTGGAATGTAACCGGCGGCTCATAGCCGTAGACATCCCTGCTGATCAGCCTGGCGGTGTCGAAACTGCCGCCCTCTGTGTGATGATCTTTTCCGGCAGGCTCAAAGTCTACCCCCTCAAAACTCCACCTCATAGGCCAATCTATTCGCCATGGTAGCTTAACCACACCGGTTGTCCGCAAGTCGACACTTTCCTTGATACCGCCACATGAATCGCATTCATAGACAACGACGTAGTCCCCCTCCCTCTCCACAACTCGAGTTGTATCCTTGTCACACCGGACACAGAACACACTCACGGGCCACCAATCCGCAGAAAGGGGCTTTGTACGATGCGTATTCAAATGGGTCCGAATGATCTCTCTAGAATCCAAGGCCTTCTTCATGTTTTCAGCATATTGAGAATTTCGGTAATTTTCGGCTTGATAAATGTACTCGGGCTCTATTCCTACTAGTGGTAAAATTCTCTCCAATTGTTTCTCATTATGAATCGCATAGCTATCCTCATCGCCCAGGACATCGGGCACGGATGTAATAGGCCGACGCAGGTATCCAGCAAGATATTCCTGCTCCGGCATGTTTTGTGGAACTTTGCGGAAAACATCGTAATCATCCCAAGAGTATAGAAATCTCACCGTCCGCCCTCTATCTCTAAAGGCTCGGACGACGAGTTCTACCGTTATAATCTCCCGGAAATTGCCGATATGCACGGTCCCGGAGGGCGTGATACCCGAGGCACAGACATAGACATCTTTATCGCCTCGCTCCCGGATTATCTTTCCGGCAGTGACATCGGCCCAATGAACCGAATTACCGATGAGTGATTGATTTTGCATCGACAACGACTGCGGTCTTGCCTCCAATAGCCACCACATAGTCTCCGAGTAGTGTCGGTCGGCCGATTGGTCGAATCCCCAGTGGAATGCGACCAATTTCTTCGCTACTTCTTCTATCGAAAACCGCAAGACTGTCATCAGGCACACCAAGATAGAGATGGTCTCCCAAAACAAGTGGGGCTGTCGTCATATTCTCCATTGGCGGAAACATATCCTGCCCAGTCTTTACTGACAAAGCAAACACTTTGCCGTTTCCATAGGCGTACACCGTATCCTCAGATAAGGCAAAATCGGTCTCGATTTGAACAGCCAGAGACCTCTCCCAAACTGTTTTACCTGTGCGAAGATTTACGGCACTGACTGTACCCATCTTACCGGCGATAAAAGCCATATCTCCGATGATTCCCGGTGCCTGCCCCGTTGATTCCAAAGCTCCGGTCTTTATCTTGTCCTCAACCGAGTAATTCCGTGAGTTAATAAGCACAAGTTCCCCCGCCGTATTTGCAATGAGTATCTTGTTATTCCACACAGCGGGAGTTGCATATGACCCACCGGGTATCTCAATTTTTTTCCCCAGACTCTCACCTGACAACCCATTGACAATCTCCAAATACTGATCCCCTGGGATTATTGCATAGTTGCCCATCGCTACTACACGCCGTCCGAATTTTTCCTGCTGGTTCTTCACTAGCGGTCTTTCATTGATCAAATTGCCACGCTGAAGATTGATCATTGTAAATTCGGCATCACCTATCGCAAAAACACTCTGACCTACAATTGAAGGAAATATGTTAGGTGTATTTCTATTCGCTGTCTCTCTAACCCACAAGGAATGCCCATTTTGTTGTATCGCAACTAAGGAACCATCACTTGCAGCCAGTATTACAAACTTCCTATTCGAATATGGAGTTCCAACAGCATAACCCGTCAAATGCAATCTATTGACTATTTGAAGAGGTTCTAAATCAATATTAACAGTTGAGGACCCTGGACGAATGATGATCGTATCGTGTTTGGTGATGTATCCCGGTGCTGATACACTGAGATGATAACCATCGCCTAATCCCCCTGATAGAACAGCCTTTCCCTGGCTGTTTTTCTTATAATCAACCCGAATCCAAGCATGTTCTGGTTTAACTCGGATTACTACAGCATTGTCTGAAGTGATTATCCTCTCATCTGTATCAGGTGAAGCTAACCTAGATTTAGATCCCCCTAATACAACTGCCTCAGACGCAACTCGTTCAGTCATAGATGGCTTAGATATTTTCGATGCTGAATTGGCAGATTTTTTTTTGTCCCAATCGGTTGGCTCATCTTCACTCAATCTTCCGGCTTCTTCAGTAAATGCGATGAACTCCCTTATGCTGTTGGCGTTAGCCTCAGATATTTCATCGATATTTATCGACAAAGTGGTTGTTGCCGCCATTCTCTTGAGCATTTCTCTGTTTTTAACAAGCTCTTCCTCTGACAACGAGACAAGCGTTGCTTCTAATTCCTTGAAGATTTCGGTGTTAAAAGCAGATGACATACCTGGCCCAGTGATCGGCAGTGATGAAGCTATACCTTCAATAGTTGCCACTGCTTCTGGAGCCACTCCAATAGCAGACAACGCTGGGGGGACAATATTAACGAATCCTTCATTTACCCCAACATATGCGTTTCCTTGTGAATCAGCTTTGACGATGAATTGAGTACCCCGAACTGCACAGATTGCCCCGGATATACCGACCTCAAATGCGTCATTTCCTATGAGTTTCTTCACTTTCGATATAACGGTTCCAGAAACGAGTGAGCCGGAGGCCTGATTTTGCTCATCCGAAAGCTCCATGTGGTCTAACACATACTCTGTATCGCTGTTTATACGTAGTGTAGCAAACTCTCCTAGCTGAAGTTCCACATACCCATCAGAGCCCGTGAGTATTCGTTCGCCGACGACAACGGAATCACCGATATTTAATTCTTGATCTCCTGACGAAGCTGTCACATACACTTCTCCGTCAAGAAACACGACCAGTGCCTCTGAAGCACTGTTTGTTTCTGTCTGACCTTCTCCTCCAGTAAGAGACCGAGAAATGATTTCTGCCTGATCCGATTTTGCCGTGCAACCCATTAACGCCATAAGCGTCACTAGAGTTGAAAATTGAATTAATAGTTTTTCCTTGCGATACTTCATGGTATCTCCTCCTCTATATCATACTATTATACTATGTCATATAGTACTATACCACACTATAGGTATAATTTATCGGAATATCCTCAAAAAAAGTTTCAGGAAATTGGCAAAGAAATTTCTAGCCTAACCTACAGACAAGCCCATCCATGTGCAAACAGGCAATGTCATAGCGGTAGAAACAAGTCAAGAACCAAATGGGTCCCTTTGAGGCTAACTATACTCTTGATGATCGATTTTTTTAAACCTCTCCATATCTTCTTATAGCATACAGTAGAACTGCCCTGAGAGAATATGCGGCAGAGCCCTGAGAGGTCAACTAGTAAGCCGACAGCCCTGTTTCTGGGGCTGTATCAGAATGCGCCTTTGGCCCGCATGCGGCGTTGCCTGCAAACCAAATCCATCCTTCTGATCCACCCCTGCATTCTGACACAGCCCCAGCGCACAGGCAGACGCAGACGGGTGCGACGCACAGGCAGACGAAAGAACCTGAAATGCTCATGTACATTCCGCTTTCAGAACTTCTCGCCGCCTTGCCCCCCCGGCCCCCCTGGATTCTGACACAGTCCCAATAAAACGGATGAGGATTATACCGATCAATCTTATGATTGTCCGGCATTTCCGATTGTAAGAGTTTTCCTATAAGAAGTTAAGCTACCAGCAGTCGGACAAACCTTGAACTAGTGAATATATACTGAGGAACGACTCCCAAGAACTCTCCTATGTTTTTAGTCAGCCCTCATCTCCAATAAAATACAGTTTTCCCTGGAATTGCACCAGGTTTATGCCTCCTGCTATCAGCACGGGTCTTTTTCCATTCACCTCCCTTTTGGGAGAGCTGATGCCGTATCTTTTCAGCTTCATGGACACAGCTTGCCTGTCCATGAAGGCGTATGATTCCTTGTTCTTGACAAGCACATACATCAGCTCGATCATCCTGCGGGCCACAGCCACTATAGCCTTACCCGTGCCCCCACGCTTTTTCAGCTCATTGAACTTATCCTGAAGAGGACTCCTGTAGCGGCTGCGCACAGAGGCCCAGGCCGCATACACAGCCACGCGACGTATCGCCGTGCATCCCCTCTTGGTATCAATCCTGTGTAGTGGCTGACTTGAGCGGCATTGCTGAACCAACTGCCGTCTCCCATATAGGCCAGAAAAGTCATGGCCATAATCGGACCCACGCCGGGAATGCTCATCAGCAAGGGCGCATCCTCGTTGGACTTAAGTCGCTCCTTGATCTCATCATTGATCTCCTTCACCTGCTCTTCTATAGAATTCAGCACACAATTGAGTCTGCGAGCCTCAATCTTCTCATGACTGCCCAGCCTTTCCAGCATCTTCAGGCGGGACTTGTCTCCCTTGAGATCTTTCTTGGAGACTGTTGTCAATCCCGCTCGCAGATAGATGCTGTGAAGGCGGTTGACAAGTCTGGTCCGCTCCTTTTTAAGAAAGCCCTGCTCGCTCATCAGTGCTCGGCAGTGCTCCTCCTCTTGGGAAGGCAGAGACACTCCCGGTAGCTCTTCCCGGGGAAAGCGCTTCACCAAGCGGGCCAGCTTCAAGGCATCTTCCTTATCGGTCTTCTTAAGCGAAGCATGAATGACAGCCAGCTTGACGGGATTGAGGATAACAACCTCGCAACCGGTCTGCTCAAGTATCTGCCGGGCAATCACAAAGGCCGGATAGCCCGCTTCTATGCCGACAGTGTCACTCTTTCGGAGTCGGGCAATAAGTCTGTCTGTGCCTGTTGGGTCTGTACGACCGTTGACCCCTGTAACCTTGTCGGCACCATCTATGACCTTCACCTCAAAGGTTCTCTTGCCGCAGTCGATGCCGATCCATCTCTTTTCTTTCTTTCACTCTTCCATAACACCCTCCTTCTGGGTAAAAAAAGGAGATGGAAGTTTAAAATAAACGGGTGGTTTACACCGTACTCCTATCCGAGGTCGCTAAGGAGCATCCTCGTGCCTCACTTTAGTTTTCGATGGCCGACTTATCCCAACTTCGCCATTATAAGTCTAAATTCCCCCTATGAAATCATTTATTCATTTTTTTTCACACTACAAATCTTATGACTCAATAGCCTCCGATTGAGGGGGTTACCTGAGAGCTTTAGGTTAGTATAAATCTCCAAATGAGAACTCTCCAATTGGGAATTCACTCGAAGCTTGTTGTGATACACTCCATCCTCTTCTTTAGAGTCGTACTCAATGGTTACCCGCTGGTGTGTACTTAGCTTTGACTTAATCGTCCACCAACTTCGGTTGTCGCCAGCTATTCGTAGCTTGTGTTCAATGGCGTGCATCACATGGTAGGCAAGTACTGATATGAACATGTGAGCATTTACACGGCTTTCAAGTTGATGGAAATTGGGACGTAGTCCAAGATGTGATTTCATATTCCGGAATGCTGTCTCAATACGACCCAACATGAGGTACGTCTGCCATATCTGTTTGTTGCTCAGTTCATCGTGATTCGTCCGCAGAACATAGGTTCCCTGGAACATGGTTGCCTCATCATGCTTGGGGATCTTTTTAGTCCATTGGATATCTATCGCATTTATCACCCCCTTCCCTGTTCTCTCTTGGGGAAGAACGGTAATCTCATACAACTTCGCCACTTTGGCATATTTCGCCTTCAGTTGGCCTACTTTCTCTAAAACCTTAGTATAGGACTTAATATGATACTTTTTATTCAAGCCTGCCTTGTAGTACTTAAGGCGGTCAAGCAACAACTGTTCGACCCGGGTAACCATTGAGGCTTCTTTTTTCCGTTTTCGTTCGCTCTTGATTAAAACATACTGCTCCTTCTCCCCGTTGTACCTCCGAGCCTCAATCTTGATATCCTTCTTCTTATCCTCTCTAATAACTTCCATGTCCCGAGTATTCATTTCAGAGGGTGTCTTTCCCCGATTGACCACAATATAGCGATATCCCTTCTCTTTCAGCCAGGCAACATTGGCTTCTTCGGCTATCCCGGCATCCATGACAATGGTAGGACCGTTTTCTGGTGTCAAGTGAGACTCCATCTCACTGATTATCTCCTGAAAAGTATGCGCTTCATACTGATTCCCCGGATATAGCTTGCTATACTTAGCAAATCCATCACCATCGACAATCAGTCCCATAGTGGCCAGATTACAATCAGACCTTTTCTCTTTCGACCTACCGTAGGCTGCACTTGGGTTCCTGGAGCATTGTCCCTCAAAGTAGGTGTTGGTTAAATCGTATAGTACGATACTCTCATCCAGATTAAATAACTCTTTTTCTCGATGGCTCAAATGTTGCTCCAACGCCTCCTTACACCTATACAAGACATCCGCACCCCGGTAGTAAGACTGTAAGGAACGCCCCTTAGGAAGGTCACATAACTCATAGAGAGCCGATTCTTCTTCGGCCCATCTCTCGTTTCGCCGCTCGCTCCCCGGCTCAATGAGCCGAGAGACCACCAGAGCCTCTAAAAGAGGGAGAGTTCCCGAAGGGACACCATTATTCTTGAGAACTTGATTAAATCCAAGCTCTTGCCAAACCCGGTGGCAAACATACTCAGGACCCAAAGATCGTAGTTTGCTGACCGCTAAGCTCTTGGTATTAACTTTCTGGTAGTCTTCTTCGGCAGCCTGTCTGTTTATCTCTTGGGCTCGTTTAGTGAAAATCTGATCGGCAGCTTTTCGAGCATGACGCTCAATTTGTGGGTTGATCTCAAAGAGGCTCTGATTACCTGTAAGAATGTCCTCGATTCTTCGTGCCAAAGCTTTATATTGCGAGCGATCAATCTGGAGATTACCGAGATTAAGGACTAAGCGTTGTCGTGGTCCTTTCTCGGTACGGATGCTTTCAACGAGATTGAGGTATGTGTATTGCTTTTTCGTGATACCATTTGTTTTTCTTATTTGTCGAATAAACATACCTATAGTGTAACAAAAGTCGAAAAAATTGGCAATAGGCAATAGACGCTGTGTATCACTACATTGTAAAAATGACGGATGTTGGGAATGTAGATAATTATCCTAAAACAAGTTGGCAGACAGGGCATCGTTGAAAAGTACGGATAATGGCTGTTTTAAGGTGAATTTTGGCGAAGTTGGGCTAAGCTTGAGGGCACTAAAAAAGAAACTGATTCGCCAAACAGCCACGGTAATCGGCGGATAAACCGGAAATTTGAAGTACTTTTGTCGTAGCAAGTTGCACATGCAGTTGAATTCTGGTATTTTGAGACATCCTACTATGAAGCAATCAAGAGTATTTTTGTGACATTGTCAGACATAAAACAAATAATCATGGGAATGGGGAATCACCTTACAGGAGACTACTCATTCACACCAGAGAATGTATATCAAGTCGGTAGCCCAAAGAACAAAGCCACCATAGGGGGCATTCTTGATACCTTTCTACTGCCTGGGAGCAGGATAGAAAACATCAAAGCCTTTCTCGAACTCGACGAACGGAGCCGAGCTGGAGAATCTTGTCTGATTTTGGCCGAACACTATAGTAATTTCGACTTCCCGATTTTATATCGCTTGGTAGACCAAGCACATGAACTCGGTACTGAAACGGCGGAGAGGCTGTTACCGATTCGTGGGATGAAACTCAGTGAGACTAACATACTCACGGCCATATTCACCAGATCATATGATTCGATATTGATCTATCCCAGTCGGACATTGGACGCGATAAGTGATCAGGAAGAACTAAGAGAACTGAGAAATGTCAGTGTTCCCATCAACCGTGCCGCGATTCGAGAAATGATCTCCCGTAGCCACAATGGCCGAATCATCACCATTTTCCCTGCAGGGACCCGCTATCGTCCATGGAAACCCGACACAAGAAAAGGGGTTCGAGAGATCTACTCCTATTTAAAGATCTTTGAGAATATAATGTTTGTGTCCATCAATGGGAACACCCTGCCGCCTAACGAATCGGATGACATGACCAAGGATCTGCCAGAACCAGACTTGATGATTCTAACCTGTTCCGACATCCTCAACGGCAAACAGTTCAAGAAAAAGGCTGAAGAATCCACGCCGGAAGGCAAAGATGTCAAGAGCCATGTGGGTGACAGTGTGATGGCCCGACTTTTCGACATGCATAATGAGATTGAACCGTTACGCTTAGCCGAAAAGGCACTGTGTCAGAATCCAGGGGGGGCGGCCCCCCGTCGGGCTCACCCCTCCGCCCCCCCCTGACAGGGGAGGGCATTTATAGGGGGCATGAATGTGCTGGGGCTGTGTCAGGCCCTTTCAGGGAGCCTCCCAGCAGTATTTCCGATGCAGGTCCTCGCGCCTATCGTCATTTGAAATATGTTGAAGCGGAACACGAGAGGATACCTTCATGAAAAATGCAGGATAAGATGCCCTATCTATTTTGCACTGGGCGACTTGGCTTGGAGCACCAACTTGGCGGCAGTTTCAATAATGGAGACTACCTGATCGACATTGAACCTGTTGGTGTTTATAACAAGATCCGCGTTGCTGTAATCTGTGTTGTCTATATCATACAACTTCTTGTATCGGCAGTGGTCCCGTTCGTCTCGGGCCTGAGTCTCCGCGGTTTTTTGGCTAAGAGTGCTACCTTCTCGTTGCAGAATTCGCCGAGCGCGGACTTCGAGTGAGGCGGTAAGATATATCTTGAGATCGGCCTCTTTAAGCATCCAGATAGCAAGACGCGATCCGAGTACCGAGGAGCCCTTGCCGGCCATATCGACTTGGGTTCGGTCTACCCGCAAATCATCATCGTCAGAAAGTTCGGCTCTTTCGCATACGGCTTGGAAGCTGAGGCCATCCTCTTTGGCAATGCTCCTGAAGGTGTAATTGATATGCTTTAGATCAAGACGGTCGGCAACAATTCGGCTCACTGTGGAGTTCCCACAACCGCTTTGACCAGATATGGCTAGGTGAAACTGCTCATTATTCAACATTTCTAAGCTGCTCTCTAATTTTTTCCACGGCATCTTTCATTTTAATTACTTGATAACTTACTTCTTTTCTAGCAATTTTCGATCCGATTGTATTGATCTCCCGGGCCATTTCCTGACATAAAAAGTCCAGTTTCTTGCCCTTGGCTCCCACGGCCGTGGATTCTTGTCGAAATGCATCGATATGGGAGGTAAGCCTGACAATCTCTTCGTTGATGTCAGCCTTGATAATCCAAGCCGCAATCTCGGTGAGGATGCGGGATTCATTCGCCTCATCGCCCAAGATTTCTAGGAACCGCATACGCATAGACTCTTCCAGTTCCGTTTTTATCTGAGGCACTGCTACAGCTATTTGATTAACGACATCCTCAAGGAAGGCCAATTGGATCTCTATGTCCTGGAACAGTCGGAGTCCTTCCCGTTCCCGGTCGGCGGCAACTTGATTCTCCACTGATTTTAGCAAAGATTCAGCAAGCGGCCAATAGGTTTCAGGATCCCTTGTCTGTTCCATCTTGAAAACTCCCTCCTGTTGGGCAAGAAGGCTAGGCGATAGGTGTTCAGACTGATTTAGAAGCGTTTGCAGTCTTTCAAAGGCTCTTATCCAGGCTGTGGCCATGTCCTCGTCTACCGTTATTCGAAGGTTGTCCGTTTCCTGGCGAATGCAAAGGTAGAGTTCCAATCTTCCCCGCTGGAAGACCTGCTGTAGGTGATTTCGGATACGGTTTTCGAGAACCGATAACGACGGTGGAAGATTGACCATGATATCCAAATAGCGGGCATTGACCGATTTCAGTTCAATGGATATGCGCACACCATCGGCCTCGTCTTCGGCACGTCCGAATCCTGTCATGCTGAGCATCACTGCCACACCTCAAGTAATTCTTGTCCTATAGACCAGTTATTTCCGGCTCCCAGGGTGATGAATAAATCCGTTGGAAGAAGGTTTTCCCGTAGATATTGCACGGTTTGATCGAATTCTTCATGAAAAAACGTCGTTCCATTTTTCCGCTGACGGGCGGTTTGTTCTGCCAGTTCTCTCCCAGAGACTTTTCTCGTGAAGGATTCTCTGGCCGAGGCGTATATGGGATGGAGAATGAGTATATCCGCATCCACGAAGGAGCCTGCGAAGTCATCCATGAGGGCGGCGGTTCTGCTATAGGTGTGGGGCATGAAATCTACCACGAAACGGCGATCAGGATAAAAATCCTTGAGACCCTTTAGGGTAGCCTTGATCGCCGTTGGATGGTGTGCGTAGTCATCCATCACCAGGATGCCGTCGATTCCCCCCACGATTTCACAGCGGCGACGGCTTCCCCTGAAGGAATAGAGTGCCGCCACGGCGGTTTCTACATCGAAATTCGGATTGATGCAATGAGTTAGCACCAATGCGGCGGCGGCATCGAGGGCAATATGCCTTCCGGGAATGCCGAGCGTGAATTCCGTTTCAAAGGCAGCGATGCGGAATTTGTTTATGCCTGGTGCAGATGCACCATAGCTCACCGCCCATCGGCCTGGGGCACTTTCGCCGTAGGGGATGAGCCTTATATCCGGACGTTTTGCCCCGGCGGCTATCGCCACATCTCGGGCACCAAAGTCGTCATGACAATAGATGAGCTTGCCGTTTTCAGGCAATGAGGTGACAAATTCCATGAATGCACTTCTTATCGATTCATAATCAGGAAAGTAGTCCTGGTGATCGCTTTCGACGGCGGTGAGAACAATGTGTCGTGGATGGAAGTGGAGGAAGTGGCGACGGTACTCGCAGGTTTCGGCAATGAGGAAGCGGTCACCTCCTATCCAGGTCGAGCGGTTTGAGAATCCTGCAACGGCACTCCCCACTATCACCGTGGCCTGTATTCCCAGCGACTTGATCAATGTCCCTATCATGGCCGTGGTAGTTGTTTTGCCGTGAACCCCGGCTACTGCCACAGCATCATAGTTCATAGATAACTCGCCTAATGCCTCGGGATAGCTGAGCTTGGGAATACCAGCGGCGGCGGCAGAGGCCATAACGGAGTTTTCTTCGTCGTAGGCCGCCGAATGAATAACGAGGTCCAGATCGCTTCTAAGCTCGGTCTCTGCAAATAGACTTAATTGTATGCCGAGTTCCTTTAGAATTTTGTCCGTGTAAAAGGTCTCGGCGGTATCGGAACCGCTTATAATGGCTCCCTTGGCGATTAGAATTTCCGCCAACGCGCACATACCTGTGCCTTTGGCCCCGACGAGGTGGATGTGTTTTTCCTTCAGTTGAGTCATCACGTATGGATCAAATATAGACCGTAGAACGACTGTCCTGCAAGGTCGATGGGCTTCTTGGTAAAACTTGATATCGATATTCGAGACTATCGGACTTCGAAGTTCTTAGGGCTGTTTTTGATTTTTTCTTGATTCAAGACACCAAAAGCGAATATAGTGCCCCGAAGATTGGGGGCAGGGGGCCCTCGCCAAAGGCTGTTATAGAACAGAACACATGGGATTAGCGGGGTTTTTAGTCAAAATAAGCCGAAATTGAAGCAATTGGATTGAGACGGGGCGGAGAAATCATAGACACCTTTTTGTAAATTGTTTCTTTATTGAGTCTTATATAAATGCATGAGCTTGTTCTCTACCACTAAGCTTGAGGGCACTATAAAAAGCGAACGAAGACGGCTCCTCGGAAGGAGCATGCAGGAGGCATGTCTGTCTGGGGCGGTGTCAGAAGACAGGAGGCCCGACGGCCCCCCCCGTGGGGCTGTGTCAGAATCCAGGGGCTGGGTCAGAATGATGGATAATGGATAATGGATTCCCCCCCTTGGGGCTGTGTCAGAATCCAGGGGGTGGGTCAGAATGATGGATTTGGTTCGCAGGCAAGGCGGCGAAAAGTTCTGAAAGCGGAGTGTACATGTTGTACATGACCATTTCAGGTTTTTTCGCCAACTTTGGAGGTATGGTGGTCCCCCCCCTGAGGGGGGCCGGATAGCTATGTCATGGATTTCGATGGCGTAGGGTGGCAATGGGGCTGGGTCAGAATGATGGATTTGGTCTGCAGGCAAGGCGGCGAAAAGTTCTGAAAGCGGAGTGTACATGTTGTACATGAGCATTTCAGGTTTTTTCGCCAACGCCGCATGCGGGCCAAAGGCGCATTCTGACACAGCCCCGCCGCAAGGGTGCGAAGATCAAAGCGAGATACAGTACTAGGGAGAAATAATTGTTCCTACATACTCTTTGCCGTCAAACAATGCCTGTAGGTTATGTAAATTATGACCGTCGACAGCCACTACCGACAGGCCAATGGTAGCTGACTGACGGGCGGCGACGGGATCGAAGGGAATGTTGGCACCGGGTGTCCAAGTCTGCTGGGTCATCTCAAAATACTCATCCCAAGTAATCCGGCTTAGTGGAATCGCCGCAGGATTGCAAAGGGGATCCGAATCATGAATCTGGGCGATATTGGAAAGCATGATTATGCGCATGCACGAGAAGCGTTTGGCAAGTATCACGGCATCATAGTCTGTGGAAAACCCTGGTTTCCATCCTGCCGCCAATAGGATACGCCCCGTGAAACCAAAATCGGCGGAAGGATCGGTGACGACAGGGTCTGGACAAAGTGGACCAAGGAGGGCACGAACGAGTTCGGCGTTCAACCTCGTGGCCATCACGCCCACCCAGTCCAGGGAATCCGGGGGCACCTGTGGATCTAGCGACTTGGCCGCCTCTTGCCATGATCGGGCGACTCCCCCTCCGCCGACTGTCATTATAATTTTACGTGTGGAGTCTTCCCTTAGCCAGTTCCTGATGAAGCCCAGAAAACTGCTTAAAAACTGAGTGTCCGGTTTGTCCGGCGCAACAATGGATCCTCCAACATCGAGTACGATAAGTTTGTTATTGCTCATGGCTTATGATATTGTACTTGACGATAACATGGATAGAACTGCTATTATGCAGGGGAGGTTTTTCTTGTATCGCAATATTCGTAATCTTTCCACACTTACCATCCTAACGATGGCCTCTGCCCTAAGTGCTCAAGAAACAGCTATGCGTTATTTCCAGTCAATATCGGAACAATACAAGTCCATAGTTGATTATACGGCGAATCTGGTGATAAGCCGTGAAGAAAGGATTCAAGTTGCAGTTGTTCAGTATAAGAGCCCCTATTTTCTTCGTCTTGATTTCTCTGATCCTGAGGGGATGGTTATTACCGTTAATGATGAGGAGCTCAAAGTATGGGTACCTCAGTACAGTGTTGCCTATGAGCAATCTCTGCCTGGAAACAATCAGGGCCAGCTTTCCATGGCCGCCGCTACCCCAAGAGGATTGGAATTAATGATGAAGCATTACACAATCGCATATGCGGATTCCCCTGATCCTGTTCCCCTGGATGATGAATCAAATGAAATGGTGGTCAAGCTACGATTGAATTGGAAATCAAATAATGAAGGTTTTCGAAGCCTTGAACTCAGTATTAACCCTTCGCTTAAAACTATTCGGAGAATAAGAGGTATTACAACAACGAATGAATCTATCACATTCGATTTTACAGATATTGTCTTGAATCGAGGCATACCGACTACAAGGTTCGACTACGAAAGTCCTCCGTATGGAAATACGATCGACAATTTTCTTTTTGACCCCGAGAACTAATGCTATGAAATCTATAGGTGATACATTGAGAACGGCCCGGGAAGAAGGGGGTATTTCACTTGACCAAGCTGTACATGACACAAATATATCTCGATCATATCTCATAGCCCTTGAAGAAGAAAGGTTTGAAGTTTTTATCGCTGACACCTATCTCATAGGATTCCTCCGAAATTATTCGAGTTTCCTTGGTATAGACACCGATGAAATTCTTAGGAAATACCGGGATTATAAACTCAATGAATCCCCTACTCCCATTGAGCAGTTAATTGGCCCACCAAAGCATTCCCTTCTCAAAAAATTTATTTTATGGTTTCTCTGCCTCGCTATCCTCGTTACTACCGCCGTGCTCGGTTTACCAAAACTGATGGCTGTATACAAGGAATTTCGCATACAACGGCATCTTGAAAAAACTAAGGAAGTTTCAGAGCCGCGGGAAGTCCTGTTGTCTACACCTCTCTGGGAGGGAGAAGTTCACCCTGGAGATGTCTTAGTGCTCAAATCCCCTCAAGGAGAACAGCGCATTACCTTGTCCAATGGAGATAATCGTCTAAACCTTAATGGTGGCACTGCCGGAAACTGGTCAATGGTTCTAGGTGAGGAACTTTACTTGCCTGATGAAAATGGGCACTTAAGGTGGCGCATCTATCTCCGAAGCTTCGGTACCCCTGAGAATGGCGTTTTCATCGAGACGCAACAACTGCCCGAATTGCCGGCAGAAGGTTACAGAATTGATGAAACTATGATACTCGAACCGCCAAGCGGAATCGATGAGCGAGGTCGTGAACCCAAGGTTATTCTTAGTGCAACTACGCCATATCGCTTCACGGTCAATATAGTCTTCAGGGAATTCTGTCTCTTTAGGTACAAGGTGGATGAAAATGAACCTCTGGAAAAAACCTTTGCCGATGGAGACAATCTTCAACTGGAAGCGGACAAGGCGATAACGATATGGGCATCTAATGCCGGAGCGGCCTATATTGAAATCAACAAGGAAGAAATCCGTTTTGGTGGAAGAGGTGAGGTTGTCGTGGGACTGATACGTTGGAGCTTAGATGAAGGCAGTGAAAAATTCAACCTCACGCAATTCGCCCTTTATTGAAGGCACTTTTATAAGCCCTGGAATCCTACATTAATTGGATAAAGAAGCTTGTCTTTTTTCATGTCAGAATCAGACTTTGTGTGCAATTGTGTTTTTGTATAAAAATGTATTGAAATGGCAATATGTTCTTCCCGCTACCAAAATTTCAACCGCCCCAAAATCCAGAGTAAAAAGAAGACATCATTTGTATGTTGCTGTAATTCAAAAGGCGGTTAAATGGGCAAATGAGCAATGAGAGACGCAGGTATAACGAAACATGCAATCTGTCATACTTTCAGGCATTCTCTTGCTACTCCTCTTCTTGAATCAGGTTATGATATACGAACAATACAGGAATTATTAGGACATAAAATACGGAGTCTAATATGATTTACACCCATGTATTTAATCAAGGTTGTAAGGGCGCAAGAAGCCCTGCCGATTGTTGGTTTAGGTTACCAATACAAGCAATATATACAAGGAGGATAGATGGTTAATTCCAATAATAGCAAACAAATAACAATGAGTACGAAACATAAATTATGTAGTCATGTAGAGCGACCTTTTGTTTTTTTCATTAGCACATTTAGTCTTATGTTATGTGAAGAAATAAAATAAATCATTTCATGGAATCACTATTCATTGTTGCTATATTGTTTTTTCTATTCTATTTCTCTTTTGTAAAAGTAAAAAATAAAGGTGTGCGTGGCGAAGCGAAAGTAGCAAGCAAATTGAGAAGGCTTAATAAAAATGAATATATTGTTTTAAACAATGTCTTATTGAAAACCCCTAACAGAAGTAGCCAAATCGATCATGTAGTTGTTTCGGTATATGGAATTTTTGTCATAGAAACAAAAAACTACAAAGGCTGGATTCATGGTCATGAAAACTCTGAATACTGGACCCAAACAATATACAAACATAAAAATAGATTTTTAAATCCAATAACCCAAAATATGAGCCATATTCATGCCCTAAAAAAGGTTCTTTCCGAATATAAAAATATCAAATATCATTCTATTGCTGTCTTTGTTGGATCTGCTGTTTTTAAAAATGTTTATGTTTCAACTTCTGTTGTTTATGGCAATCAGCTTATTAGCAAAATAAACGAGAACAGTGAAACAAAAATCTTCTCCGAAGTACAAATTAAAAAAACATCTAATGTAATATTAAATTCTAGAAGCTATGATAAAAACGATATCAAAGAACATAAATATAATGTTTATAGGCGGACATCTGAAAGAGAAGAACAAAAAGAATTATTACGATGCCCTAAGTGCAACTCTGTCCTAGTGATAAGAAATGGACCATACGGTCAATTTTTAGGTTGTTCTAATTATCCTAGGTGTAAGTTTAGTTCAAACGTCTAGTTGAATATAACATATAACAGAAGCATCCAGCTGAGGGGCTGTGTCAGAATGCGTCTTTGGCCCGCATGCGGCGTTGGCCTGCCTGTGCGTGTACGCACGCAGACAGGCGAAAAAACCTGGCCCAACTTCGCCATTATAAAGTCTAAATTCCCCCTATGAAATCATTTATTCATTTTTTTTCACACTACAGATCTTATGACTCAATAGCCTCCGATTGAGGGGGTTACCTGAGAGCTTTAGGTTAGTATAAATCTCCAAATGAGAACTCTCCAATTGGGAATTCACTCGAAGCTTGTTGTGATACACTCCATCCTCTTCTTTAGAGTCGTACTCAATGGTTACCCGCTGGTGTGTACTTAGCTTTGACTTAATCGTCCACCAACTTCGGTTGTCGCCAGCTATTCGTAGCTTGTGTTCAATGGCTTGCATCACATGGTAGGCAAGTACTGATATGAACATGTGAGCATTTACACGGCTTTCAAGTTGATGGAAATTGGGACGTAGGCCAAGATGTGATTTCATATTCCGGAATGCAGTCTCAATACGACCCAACATGAGGTACGTCTGCCATATCTGTTTGTTGCTCAGTTCATCATGATTCGTCCGCAGAACATAGGTTCCCTGGAACATGGTTGCCTCATCATGCTTGGGGATCTTTTTAGTCCATTGGATATCTATCGCATTTATCACCCCCTTCCCTGTTCTCTCTTGGGGAAGAACGGTAATCTCATACAACTTCGCCACTTTGGCATATTTCGCCTTCAGTTGGCCTACTTTCTCTAAAACCTTAGTATAGGACTTAATATGATACTTTTTATTCAAGCCTGCCTTGTAGTACTTAAGGCGGTCAAGCAACAACTGTTCGACCCGGGTAACCATTGAGGCTTCTTTTTTCCGTTTTCGTTCGCTCTTGATTAAAACATACTGCTCCTTCTCCCCGTTGTACCTCCGAGCCTCAATCTTGATATCCTTCTTCTTATCCTCTCTAATAACTTCCATGTCCCGAGTATTCATTTCAGAGGGTGTCTTTCCCCGATTGACCACAATATAGCGATATCCCTTCTCTTTCAGCCAGGCAACATTGGCTTCTTCGGCTATCCCGGCATCCATGACAATGGTAGGACCGTTTTCTGGTGTCAAGTGAGACTCCATCTCACTGATTATCTCCTGAAAAGTATGCGCTTCATACTGATTCCCCGGATATAGCTTGCTATACTTAGCAAATCCATCACCATCGACAATCAGTCCCATAGTGGCCAGATTACAATCAGACCTTTTCTCTTTCGACCTACCGTAGGCTGCACTTGGGTTCCTGGAGCATTGTCCCTCAAAGTAGGTGTTGGTTAAATCGTATAGTACGATACTCTCATCCAGATTAAATAACTCTTTTTCTCGATGGCTCAAATGTTGCTCCAACGCCTCCTTACACCTATACAAGACATCCGCACCCCGGTAGTAAGACTGTAAGGAACGCCCCTTAGGAAGGTCACATAACTCATAGAGAGCCGATTCTTCTTCGGCCCATCTCTCGTTTCGCCGCTCGCTCCCCGGCTCAATGAGCCGAGAGACCACCAGAGCCTCTAAAAGAGGGAGAGTTCCCGAAGGGACACCATTATTCTTGAGAACTTGATTAAATCCAAGCTCTTGCCAAACCCGGTGGCAAACATACTCAGGACCCAAAGATCGTAGTTTGCTGACCGCTAAGCTCTTGGTATTAACTTTCTGGTAGTCTTCTTCGGCAGCCTGTCTGTTTATCTCTTGGGCTCGTTTAGTGAAAATCTGATCGGCAGCTTTTCGAGCATGACGCTCAATTTGTGGGTTGATCTCAAAGAGGCTCTGATTACCTGTAAGAATGTCCTCGATTCTTCGTGCCAAAGCTTTATATTGCGAGCGATCAATCTGGAGATTACCGAGATTAAGGACTAAGCGTTGTCGTGGTCCTTTCTCGGTACGGATGCTTTCAACGAGATTGAGGTATGTGTATTGCTTTTTCGTGATACCATTTGTTTTTCTTATTTGTCGAATAAACATACCTATAGTGTAACAAAAGTCGAAAAAATTGGCAATAGGCAATAGACGCTGTGTATCACTACATTGTAAAAATGACGGATGTTGGGAATGTAGATAATTATCCTAAAACAAGTTGGCAGACAGGGCATCGTTGAAAAGTACGGATAATGGCTGTTTTAAGGTGAATTTTGGCGAAGTTGGGCTGGGTTGCGCAGGAAGATTTATTATACTGGGCACCTCCATAAGAGAAATCAAGTTTTTTCTTGATTTTATGCGTTTCTAAGCTACAATAAGAAGAATTGATGCGGTGTTTTCTGACAGAAAAAATTGTGCTCGGGGGTGCCTCAAAGGGGATATAAAGAAACGGAGTAATAACTTGTTAGATTGGCAAAGGAGAAAAAATGCCAGACTGGGCAATAATGTTTTTGGACAAAATTATCTTGGCTATTTTGGTTGGCCTGGTAACGAGCGCGATGTTTCTCGTTTTCCTTTCTTGGTTTAGGCCACGAATTGAAATTTCGCCTGTAATTACGCGAGGCAACAGCACCAAGAATGGTGAAACTATATACAGAATAAAAATAATAAATAAACACATGCCCCGTTAACAGATATCAAAGCTCAAATGCATCTATTTAAGCATCACCAAACTGCAACAGGAGAAATCTGGAAATCTGTCGCAATTAAGTTGACAAGAGCCGACCCAATAAGCATCGATTAATATGATAAAAAAGATTCGAACGTAAATTATGCATACCGCTTCTTAACCTATGAGGACTTGGACTCAAAGTGGAGCGATGACAATATCCAGTTTATACGTTTTCGTGTATTTGCTAGGCATGCTACTTCTGGTTTTGGAAGTTTTTTAAAAAGAGATTACCGTCTTAAACGAAAAACTATCATAGAAGGCACTTTCTCAAAAGGAAACACTTTTGATGTCGCCTGAACAATCTAACAATCAACTACACAGGATTCGCTCACTTCGTTCGCTCTCCTGTGAGCTGGGGCGTTATGTAGTTTGAGAATACAATAGTGCCTATTGAGGTGCCTAATCTGAAATTCTTCACATGCATTTTCACCAGTATAAAAATGCATGTGAATTCCCGTAGGATTCCAGCACCCAAACATGAATTTATTAACAGACAAGACATTGCTCAGATATTTTCAATATATTTCATATAAATTGAGTCGACTTTTCCCGAGATTTCTCATTTTTCAAACCCTCAGTGCATAGCTTCCCTTTGGGAGTTCAATGAGAATATTCTATTTATTTGATTTGATACACTCAGAGTGCCTGGGCCGTTCTTATCCAGATGTCACACCAGGGGAAACCTTTCGGTAGACTGATCCAAACTCTGCGAACAGAAATTTTTATTGCAGTGGAGATTTTAAGCATCCGTAATCTGATTGTCGAAGGCATACTTCGGAGTCTTATCCCCACTAACCTTTTGGATGATTTTTTAAAGATGGACAAAAAAAATATAGGTGATTGTTGAGAACTATAATCGGACCTGATTTGAACTCATTCACCAGGTGGATGTCCGGGCGGAAAAAGTTTCAGTTGAAAGTTTTTTAACGGTTCGGTGCTTTTGCTCGACCTGCTAAAGCAAAAGGAGTCCGGCATCGAAACTGTTGGTTTTTCCGTTATTCCTGACAATGATTTTTTTGGTTTTTACTGTTTCCAGACCTTGCAATTCCAACTGACCGGGTGTACACTCTGTATTTGCAGACTGGCTTCTTTCTGTTTTTTATTTTTTTTCATGATAAGACTTTGACATAAGAAGCCTGCTTTTTATTAAGGTGCTGGTGAGAAATGCGAGCTAAACATTAGTTCTGAAAGAGGATCAAATAAATGAAGAGAGACGGCCTAATGGCCGCTCCTTGTCCTGGCGTTATGTGAAGAAATAGCAATTGGCAGAGGAGATATCATGGCAATTATTTCAATGTTTTATGGAATCATAATTTCAATGTATTTTTTTGATATTCAACAACACAAATTGCCACACATTCATGTTAAGTATCAAGACGATGAAGCTGTCTTTTCCATCACGGCCGGAGAACTTATAGCTGGTAATCTCAAATCTAATAAAGCGAGACTTGTTCAGGCTTGGATAGAAATTCATAAAGATGAGTTAATAGCTGATTGGGAATTAGCAGTAAATGGTCAAGAGATATTTAAAATTGACCCCTTAAAATGAGGTAAAATTATGAATCCGAGAGTAAAAGATGTTGTTCCAAACGATGATTATACAGTAAATATAACATTTGAAAATGGTGAAGAAAAGGTTTTTGATGTAACTCCTTATCTAAATAAAGGGATATTCAAAGAATTAAAATATCCGAATATTTTTAAGTCCGTAAAACCTTTTATGGGTAGCATACAATGGAAAAATGGACAAGATTTTTGTCCTGACACTTTATATCTATCAAGTCATCCCATAACAAGGCACTCCACCTGACCACCATTCCACTTTGCGGTTGCTGTCAGGTGAGCTGGGGCGTTATGGTTATTAAAGGAATAGATCATGGATATAAAAATATTTTGAAGCCAATTGATAGGCTGGTTAATTGAAAATTATCAACCCATGAAATGATTGATAATTTAGGAAGATCAGTTGATATCAGCATTTGGATTCCTGAGAATGATTCAATTGCAGTTCTTGAGAAGTCGGCCCGGGAGGCCGCAATAGTTCAATTAAAGTGCGACATATTGGCCCTTGACGCTGAAGATAATTGATTATATTCTACAGGTCTTTGAATTGTAGTTCCGTCTTTTGTTGAAATAGCTTCAGGCAAGAGAGCTTTCTCTAAATGTATTAATTTAATCTGTCTTGAATATTTATAGCCACCTACAGCTTTAATAAGCTCTAAACAATTCTTATAGCATGGTGGTGTAATAACAAATATTTGCTTTTGGGGAAATCGATCTTTTACAATTCTAACTGCAGGTACAAGGTCTGAATCAGCAGAGAATAGCAAGGCATGGTCAAAACTATCTCTATATGCTTCATCTAATAAGTGTAGGGCGATATTTACATCTGTTTCCTTTTCTTCATGCCCAACCCATGTTTTCTTGCACTTTTTACAGTAACGATTTTTCTTTTTAAAGCGACCTTGCACAAAAGTAACACCTTGTTCTTCTAGGGCTTTAACATATATTCTATGTCTATGGTAAGGTCCATGCAACCAGGTTGCATATGCAGAAAAATAGTACACATTTGTTAGGTCTTGACCTGCCATTGATGAGTATCTTTTTGATAGCTTCCATAGGTCGAGCCATTTAAGATAGTTCTTGTCTTTACCAAGATCATCAAGAGAGTGGTATAAGTTAAATCCATCGATAAATGCAGATACTTTGTTTGTTTTATACATAAAACTATAAAGCCCATAAACTCGAAAGTTTACGGGCTGGCGTAAGGGCGTACCTTACGGGATTACTAATGCTAGTATATCATTTTAGAATATTTCGTCAAGACCTAATTTAACTAAAATACTAACAAATCACTAAACCGGACGGCAATTCCGTTGCGCTCCAGGCACGAAGCCGATAGCTGACCCTGACCCTGACCCCTAACGCTTCAGATAAGAAAGCTGTTGCGAAAGAACAATGTTGTTACCAAACTTGTCTTCCCCATAGCCATTTTCGGCAAGGATCTTTATATCTTCAAGCACTCGGTTATCACCTTGAAAAACAACGGTATCACCGCTTATTATGTCAATTTTGCCTTCGGCGAGATAGCGGGAGATTCCCCGTTTGACAAATTCCTCCAAGGCTTCATCCTTATAGGGAGTCAAATCATTAATGGAATAATCATTATGATAAACCATTATCTTATGCTTCTTAATCAGATCAAAAAACACCATGCGAAGAAGGGTTTTCATCTCGGATTCCGACATAGAACCAGCCTTGTCATTCCGGATTAATTTATTCTCCATGATGTAGCATACTATAGTATCTCTCTTACGCTTATTGAGTTCTTCGTTCGCTCGAAATAGTTCCAAGGGTCTGGATGCATCGTACACCGCCATTCCTAGCTTCATTTTCACTTCACTGCCATAATGGATAACGATTTTAGATATGAGGGTTGATGGCCTGACATGAAATCCGCGGTAACAGGGGACAGGCACTTCAATCCTCCCTTGTACGGCATATGATTTCAATATATCTTGGCAAAGATTCTGTGTAGCGATGATGTACTTATCGGCATAGGCAATGAAGTAATCGATGATTATATTCAGCAGTTCCGAATTAGAAAGCGGTGCCCGCAGTTCCTTCGTCCATTTCCTTTGCGCATGACGCTCATAGAAGTGAATCAGTGTTACCGCTGTATCAAGCAGGTGAAACACGACTGTGAGATTCCCTCTCATAACTGGAAGCCGTTTATCTTTTTCGGCACTTACGGTTCCTGCTAAATATGTGTCATACAGAGACTGGAGACTGTGGAAGCTATTTGCCGACCCCCTGAGCCGTTCCTCGCTAATCACGCTAGGGATGAGGGTGTGGTAGTCTCGAACTTCTATCTTGGAATGCTCAGCCAACCAACTGCTCTCTTCTACAAGGTTGAGCATACTGGACGCAAGATACACCACCGTGTCTCTTGGGTCTTTTATAGTCTTCTGCTTCTGATTTGCTTCCAGCCTTCCCTTGATAGGCATGTCTCGAAAACAGTAGGATTCAATGGTCTGTAGACTTTCATTGAGTCGTTTCTTCTGGGCGACTTTCATGAAGCCGATGGCACCTGATATCATTGATTGGAGTAGTTTATTCAAGGCCTTTTCAGTGTCCTCAATAAAATTTCCTTCAATCTCAAGCAAGTTATAACTGGGAGAAGTGTGGTAAATATGGAAAACATTGTAGATAACACGGCTAAAGGATTTTGTAATTGCAATAGACCTACGAACGGAAGACCAGAATTTGTTTCGCAAGGCTCCATAGGCATCAAGCATCTCTTCGCATTTCGAAGACTCAAGCAACAGACGGCCAATGAGGGGCTTTGGAATTTCCGAAGGCTTCATTTCTGCCATCGCCGCATTGAGTGATACATAGTCCCTGAGAATGGGGCAAATTAGCTGGACGAGTTCTTCGTCTTTGATGATGGGCATTGCCAGTGTCTGTTTATTTGTCATATTTGTCCTAAAACCCTTGTTGAACACTAAGATGAGAGAATAACGATATTGTTGAATTAGAATCAAGGAGTTTCGTCAATATATGAGAATTTTTGAATCTCAATGGTTACCAGAGGCTTCTGATGACGAATTTCCCCACTCAATCAAAGTAGTATGCCGTCCTGGAAGCGAGGTGTTGGGTCCGGTAAACGGTCTTTTGGGGTTTCCCCTTATCGAGGGCCAGCGGGAGATTGACCCGACATGGCCAAGGTGGGGAATCGGCACATTGGAAGAACGGTTGCTCATCCTGGTTTTGGCACCCGCGAACACCCCGGCACCGGAAGGCATGAAATGGCGGGGGATTCGCCGTATCCTCCCCACACTGAGGCAGGATGAATTAGAAGCCCTTTGTCGGGCTGCCATACTGGTTAGCTGGAATGATGAGCATCAATACTGCGGACACTGCGGACATTCCACCACTCTAGATCAGAAGGAACCCTTTTTCGGATGCCCTTCCTGCAAACAGCGTAGCTACCCACGCCTTTCTCCCGCCATGATAGTAAGGATAACGAACGGCAATCGAATACTTCTTGCACATAACAAAAATTTCCAGGACGGCCTCTATAGCTGTGTGGCCGGGTATGTCGAGCCCGGTGAAACGCTTGAGCGCACCGTTCTGAGGGAAATCAAAGAAGAAGTGAATCTTCTGGCCTCCCCGCCCCGATACATAATCTCTCAGTCATGGCCTTTTCCCTATTCCCTAATGATGGGATTTGAAACCACAGCACGAGGCGATCCTATCCCCGATGGGGAGGAAATCACGGATGCCCGGTGGTTTAATGCCCACAACCTCCCCGCAATTCCCCGTCAAGGTTCTCTTTCGCGGTATCTAATCGATCAGTGGCTGGCTACGCAATAAGAACAGATTTCGTGAGAGTCAATAAACGAAAGTGGTCGGCAGACTTCTCTGATAGAAGGGAATCACTTGAATAAGCGGAAATGGCATATTTTTTGAAAAACCAGTAGGTAGCGATGACAGAAAGGATTAAAGGCACAAGCTCCCTGCATTCAAAAATCAGCATCTGGGCGCAACCCTACGGGTCGGGCTTTCCGCTGCAATGCCTTACTCTGGCTGCCTGTTAACCGGCTCACTGCCGATCGCCGGGGCAACCAGCCAGGGCAATCGCATCTAAAATCCATTAAGAACATCAAGCAGATAATCATCGTCCCATCCAGCTTTCTTGCGTTTAGCGGCAATTCCCGCCTTGGTGACTTTATCCTTCTTTAGCAGATTCAAAGCCAAGTGGCGAAGTATTCCGAAGTTCTCTGCAGCATTGCCTTTGCGTATTCTGCTTTCATCCTCACGAAAAGCAATATCCAATACCCAATGAAGGGAATTTTCTATACCCCAATGTCGGCGTATAGCATTCCCCATTAATTCTGCGTTCATCTCTAGGCTACTGATGAAATACCGGTCTTCCACTGTTGTATTATTGCCAATCGTACGATGAGCTCTTACCATCCCGATGGTTCTTAACCCCTCCCATTTTTGCCTTGTCTCCAGCCACTCTAAGTCAGACACACACCAGTATTCCCGTGTTTCTATACGCCCATGGTCTTTGTCAAACGTCTTATGATAATCATGCTTAATGTCTTTGAAAGAACAAGCATCTGCGTATTGAAAAAACTGCTCAACATTATTTTTCAGTTTTCCCTGATTTCCTTTTAAGGAAAGAACATAGTCCCCTCCTTTCGCTTTTATCTCTTTAGCTATAGACCTCTGACATCCCATAGCATCAATCGTGATTATGCAATTTTGAATATCAAGCACTTTAAGCAGTTTTGGTATAGCGGTAATCTCATTTGATTTCTCATCGACTTTAACCTGACCTAATACAATCCGGTTCTCATTTGCCCATGCACTCACCATGTGTATCGCCGACTTTTCAGACACTTTATCAAAAGAGCGACGAACTGTTTTGCCGTCTATTGAGATAACTTCACCACCTATACTTTTGGCTATTGACTTAACCCATTCTAGAAAACACTGTTGTAGTTGTTCTGATTTGATTAATGCAAATACTCGTCCAAAGGTATCGTGTGATGGTATTCCATTGGGTAAATCCAAAAATCTCTTAAGCCATTTAGCTTTTCTTTGCCCATACACTTCGATTTCGAGAAAGGAGTCAGCTCCTGATATAACCGCCGCAGATGCTATAAAAAGTATATCCACCAAATTGTGTTTCTTGGTTCGATCAACTCGAGGATCCTCAATCTTTTCAAACTGATGCCAAAATGCATCTGATTTATCCATAATTCATCCCTCCCAGAATAGAATCTTGGGGAATTATCGTATAAATCTTGGATTCTGACTATTTTTTACACTGTAGTAAGCCTTTTCTATCATCTTGGGGGATAAATTAGATGCGATTGCCCTGGGCAACCAGCGGCATTTCCGCTACAATCCCTTGCGCTTTTCATATGTGTTGTATTATGCCGCGCACCGCCCACTATAGTGCCCCCCCTGGCCGATGCTCTGATCAAGGGGAATTGAGCCCTCTCCCCCATTTGCGTCGAAGCTCACCTGGAAGATCAATTTCTCGCCACACCCCTCATAGCCTAGGAGCGGGACCCCGATCATTGCGAAGGTAGTGAAGCAGGTGAGTAGGGATCTTATAATTTTTCTAATGATATCATCCTTCTAATAATGGTTCAGACATAGGCTTAATTCCCCATCCCCCTTAATGGATACCCAGCTGAGGCAAGCGCAGTGATAACTGCCGCTTCAGCGCGTTGCAAGAATTCGGGGTCAAGCGTCTTCTGATCATCCCTAAATACTATATGGAGGGTGATGGCCCGGCCTTCTTTACCGAGTTCAAAGACATCTTGGATGCCAACGGAACGGATTTCCTTCATTCCCTGCCCCTTCACCACAGAAACGGCATCCTCCGCATAGCTGTGTTGAGGCATAACCACTGTCACATCGAATTCGGCAGATGGAAACCTGTCCAAAGGTCGAAATGCATGTTTCTGCGTTTGAGGTTTCGCCATTACGTCGGTGAGATCCAGAACGGCAAAGCCGCTTCGTCCTTTAATCTTCATGGCTCTTGCCACCTGCGGATGGAGTGACAGGATGGCCCCGCAGGACTGATTCATTATTTGTATATCGAGAAATTCATGAGGATGGCTGCCGGGCCAGTTTGCCGGAACGAGGGCATGGGGATCGGCGGGATTGGCTATACTCAGGCGGTGAGGAATCTTCAGGTATTCTAGGAGATTCTCGACGGTGTCAGAAAGATCAATGAAGGGGTTTGTTTTTTCGGCATGGAAGACGATGCCGATCTGATATCGGTCTTGAGAAAAAGATTCGCCGCCGATATGAGTATAGCTTCTCCCACATTCGAAGATGCGAAATGCCTCATGCTCTCTGCGGTTGGCTGAGGCGGTCGCCAGCAGACTCGGTATAAGGCTGGGCCTCATTCTATCATGTTCAGGGCTGATGGCATTGGCAAGAACCAGGTGTTCGTTGAGGATGGGCCATGAAGTTCTTTCGAGCAACTGCCGCCCGATGAGTGGATAGGTCATGATTTCCAATGCCCTTCCGCGTAGCACCAGGAAATCTTGAGCCTTTCTCATAAGAGCTTTGCTCGGAGAAAGCCGTAAGGGACTAATACCCTGGATGGGGCTAAGAGGCTTTATGTTGTTGTAGCCGATAATTCGGCCTATTTCTTCGGCAATATCCACCTCACATTCAATATCCTTGGTGCATCTCCATGTGGGGACACTGATAGCATGAGTCAAATTTTGCCCCTCGGGAATGAGGTCAATTCTAAATCCCAGCGATTCGAGTACCCTCGTCAAAGTCTTTTCGTTGATGTTCTTGCCGAGTATCTTCGATATTCGCCGGGGACTGGTTTTTATAATTAAATCAACCGGAGATGGCATATTATCCGACTGTATGCCGCCAACGGCCCTTGCCCCAGGCACCAGTGCCAAGAAGAGTTCATAGATGCGTAGTAGGCCTTTCATGAGTTGCTGGCTGTCGAGGCTTTTCTCATAGCGCATCGAGGCATCGGTGCGCAAACCCAGCCTTGTCCCCGTACGGCGTATCTCGGCATCCACCCAATTGGCAACCTCTATCATGACTTGAGTGGTGCCTTCGGTTACCGAGCTTTCCAAACCTCCCATCACACCGGCAATGGCCGATTCCCGCTCTGCATCACAGACCACGGTGTCGGCGGCACAAAGCCGTCTCACCTGACCGTCTAGGGTAGTGAAATCCATGTCACGCCCGGCCCGGCGGACTATGATCTTAGAACCGCAGATGGTGGTTCTGTCGAAGATATGGTTGGGTATACCGGTTTCCAACATGGCATAGTTGGAGATGTCCACGACTGTATTGATAGGCCGCATACCGGCAACATGCAGGCGTCGCCGCATCCATAATGGGCTGGAACCGATCTTTACGCCATCCACAGACAGCCCAAGGAATCCAAGGTTTGCGGAATCTCTGTCAACATGGATGGAGACAGGGGGGCTCCCTCCATCTTCCGCTATGCGAGCTTGTAACGTTCTAATCCATTCGGCATCGAATTTGTCCTTGAAGGGCTGATTGAACACAGCGGCAAATTCACGGGCCAGGCCATAATGCCCCCAGCAATCCGGTCTGTGAGTGAGAGACTTGTTATCGATGTCCAGCAGAAGATCGCTGACAGCTCTGTCCCCAAGGGCCTGAAGCATCGTTTGACCGGCATTGATGTCTTTATCGAGTTCAATCAAGCCCTCATGGTTATCCGACAGACCGAGTTCATCCTCCGCACAGAGCATGCCCTCGGAGAGAATGCCGCGAATTTCCTTCGGTTTCAGGGTGAGCCCATTAGGGAGGTTCACCCCGATAGGCGCATAGGCTGCCTTAATCCCTATCCGGCAGTTTGGTGCCCCACAAACCACCACCGCAGAACCTCCCTCGCCGAGATTGACTGTAGCCAGCTTGAGATTGTCCGCATTCGGATGAGGAACAACATCGGTAATATCGGCTACGATTATCTGGTTCAGAATGTTGCCGATGCGCTCAAAACCCTCTACTTCGCACACCCCAAGGGTAATGTGTTGGGCGAGTTCCATGTCGTCGAGAGATGTCGGCAACTCGACAAAATCTTTAATCCAATCAACGGATATTTTCATAAAATCACCTTATAAAACCTTATTATCACCCTTTTTAGGGGTGTTCCCCTGGTGCCTAGGAGTCTATTGGACTTCGGCACCAACTTTTTGTGTGAATGCAATGTTGCACCCATGGTTTATTACTCTGTATGGAAAATTCCAGAAGGAAAGTCTCAATCTGCTTAAAATTGATTTCAAAATTTTGTTCAGGGAATACTCACTATAATAACCAGTATTGGCCCACCATGAACTTGGGAAGCCTTCTGTACCGGAACTTACCCACAGATTCTGTTGAGAAACCTAGAATATATTGTTATGATCGGGGTTAATAAATCTTGCTTCAACCAGATAGAAATCAAACTGTACGGCACGGCGAATACGATAAAAACCAGGTGCGATATTGTCAATCTGTCGATGCTTGTAGATTGACATATTTCAGCTTTTTCTTACGGGAACATAAACCTCGACCAGATGGTCTTTTTCATCCGTTTCCTGGGGATTGTTCATATAGAGTTCGTACATCGGAATGGATTTATCCATCTTATTCTTGGTTCTAGCATGACCCATTGCCGTCGTCCAGGCGTTTCCAAGATGCCTGTAGGGCCCCCTGTGTTCGACAGCCACTGCACGATGGGCCGGAAAATGTCCATCGACGCATCCGTCCGGTGCCTTTTGAAGGGATTCATAGACGAATCCCGATGTATACTCGCATTGCTCTTTGACCATATCGTATTTATGATAGATCGAAAACACTTGCTTGGACGCAGGAATTATAGATTTCTCAAGTAGGCCTCCCAATGCGGTTAAATCCTCTGTCATCGCCGGGCCTAAATCCTTGATATCACAGACCCTTCTCTTGCCTATGTAATACATAGCCGGTCGGTCGACCACCCCCTTCACCGTTGTCTCGCTTCTTACTTCGCCTGTTTCCAGGTATTCCTTAAGCATGGCCAGACCACGTTCATAATCACTGCCCACCCAGGCACTCATCGACTTCTTCATGAAAAACAAGAAGAATGGAATCGTCCCCCGCATCCACCAATGCACCTTGGTTCCGTCCCCTGTGGCAGTGAGCCGAAATCCGGTTTGGTTTTTGCTTTTCCATGGTTTGGTAAAGACCAAGGCGTATTCAAGAACATCATTGGCCACGGCTTTGGTGATGGTCATATTTCCTGCCCCAATCACATTCCCATCCCATTGCTGGCTGTGCCCTGCGGCGGCGATTTCACCCTCAACTTTTAAGGAACAGCCTGGCTCTTGAAGCAGCCAAGGAGACCATTTCGGCCAATCATCAAAATTGCCGATCGATTGAAAAACCTTCGCCTGATCAAGTTGGATAGAAACTGATTTATTGACATCAAACGCTATTGTAAACATTGTCACCCCCTATCTTAGAGCGTTTCATTATAGCAGAATCAATATCATCTGACAAGGGGAATCCCCGTGGACTGGCACCGACCGTTAGCGGCTATCAGAATTTCATATCAGCAGCAACTGAGTGAAAATTTTCTAGTAGTAATATAGTGCTCTCAAGACTAGTGGTAGAGTGCTGACGATCGATGACTCCCCTGAAAAAAGGGACACAACTTCTCCCGGCGCGCCATGTAGGGGTGTCCGGGAATGTCATCACCCTATAATTTAATGAGTTCAACCCCTGCCTGAAATTCGGCAAAAAGGCCAGTGCAGAATAAGCAGAATAACATGAACAGGCAAGCGTGCCTCTCCGTCTGTGCCCGGCTATCCGGCAGGCTACAAAGGCAACGGGAACCCGCCAGTTATCCCTTCCATCCAAGACGTTTCAGTTCATCGAAGGACGCTGCCTCTGTCCTGGGAAAAATTCGCTGAACATCCTGGCGGGAAAGCGTCTGCAACTTCAATAAGAGTTTCTCCAGATCTACCCTGATAACCTCCTGTATTTCCTCTTTTTTCTTATCCTCCAAATCATTCAATTGATCAAAGAAATATCTCAAATCTCTCAAATATCTCAAATATCTCAAATCTCTCAAACCTATCGAATCTCTCAAATCTATAAAATATCTTAAATTTCTTAAATCTCTCAAATCTATCAAATCTCCCAAATCTATCAAATCTATCAAATCTATCAAATCTATCAAATCTATCAAATCTATCAAATCTATCAAATTTCTCAAATCTCTCAGATATCTCAAATGTCTCAAATGGCTCAAATATCTCAAATCTATATAGTCAAGAATCTGGTATCCAAGGTTAAACGATGGAATGTTCTGAACGAGTTTGTAAAACAGAAGAAAATCACCCCATATAAAAACATATCTGGCCACGGATTCATGCTTAAAGCAAGTTTCAAGCGGATCTCTTTGCAAGTCCATAGCGGCAGGCAGGTACTGGTTAAGGGAATCGCTGAGAATCTTACCCCTGTCCTGTTCCCCTGCGGTACTTAGGCGTAACCTTAGAAGCCAACTCTGAAGGTATGGATGGCTCTTATCGGAGAGGCCCTCTTGCAGGAGGGGGAGATACTCTCCGGCGTTCTGGGCAAAACCGAAGTAAAGGCTGGCGGTCCAGAGGGCATCATCGTCCTCCCGGCTCATCTGTAGCATGGCCTGGAGCAGGTCTTTTCCAAATGCGGTTGTTAATGGACCCTTAATTTCTTCTTCCTTTAACTCCTTAAGGCAGGCTTCCCACAAATCCAGGCTTTCATAAAACTTACGTTTGCCGCTGACGTCTTTGGCTACTTCTGCTAAAAACTTTTTTTTCAGATTTTCTTTGGCCGAATTGAAGAAGAGGAGTATGGGCTCCCTCCAAAAATCATCCCGGTGCCGATCGAGTATGCTTAAGGGCTCTGCATCCTGGTCCATGTAATGCTGCGCCGTCAGATACTCCTGGAAACTCAAGTGAATAAATCCAACCTGGCCTTCGGATCGGTAGAGCAGGCCGATGCGCTCAATCATCTGTTCAAGAAAATACGCCGCTTGCTGATTTCCGATTTCCCGGGGCAGAAATTCAAGTGCCTGGGTGAGGGAGAGCGATGTTGATGCCGCCTCGGTCATGCCCCGCGCAAGCGATGCCAGGCGGGGGATGCTTACTTCCTTGGGAAAGGGATATTTTTCCCTGCTGTCTTTGAGTTTGAAGCGGTGGGAATCCGCCATCAAATCGATAATACGTTTGTATAATTCGTGCCTGTCCCTGGGCAGACGATAGTCCAGCTTGTACACCAGGGCTATCATGGTCAAGAGCATGGGCAGGCGGGCCATGGCCATGATTCTGGCGGCGGAGTCCTTGAAGAGATCATCTATCATTTCGTTGGACATGCTGTTTGCTATTTTGAGGGACTGCGCATCATTCCGCTCTTCGGTGGCGTGGGTTTCGTAAATTTCGTACCAGCGTCGGCAGAATTCCTTAATCTGGTCGTCGCTCAAGTCCGCCACCGAGTAGTTTCCCGTAAATCCGGGCCTGAAAGAAAGGTTTTTTTCTTCGCTTAGGCCAGTGAAACGAGAGGTAATGATGACGGGGTTTTTATGAAAATCCATATCCTGAAGCCAGTCGATGGCCTGTCTGCGGGTCGTTTCATCGGCTATTTCATCCAGGCCGTCAAAGAGATACAGGATGCGGTTCTGTTTTGCGGATGCCTTGAAAAACCTTAGCTTGTTGCCGCCCACCAGTGGTGAATTCTTAAGAATGCCTTCGATGTTCATGTCATTCCAATTGGTTATGCGGTTCAACTCATGCAGTCTTATGAACATGGGAGTGAAAGCCCTGTAGGGTTCTTTTTTCTGGCTCGCCTTGAATGCGATGTATTTGAGCAGGGTTGTCTTTCCGCTGCCGGGACTGCCCAGGATTAACAGTTTCTTTCTGGAACCCTTGGCGGGCATGATTCTTTCTTTAGAGAAGATTTTTTTTCGGAAGAGTGTTTCAAACTCGACGGGATCAACATTGTTGTGTTTATCCGTCAGGCTCCTATGCTTTTTATAATGGCCATCAATTGAATACACGCCGGATTCAGTTTTGAGGCGGACGTATATCCTGTCCAGCTTTACCGGTTTGGCATTGATGGCCTTGAAGCCGACAAAATCGACATACTCAAACTTCGCAATCCAGTAATTCAGCAAGTCCTCGCGGTCCTGTTCGGCGGCGGTTCGGGTTAACGCCCTGGCCTGTTCTTTTTCCTGATTCTCCCTGTCATTCTTTGACTCTTCTATTCTTGCAAGTTTTTTTCTCAAGCGATAATTAGCCAGTGCCAGCCAGCCATTTAAAACAAGTGCCAGAATTCCAATCAGGATGTATATTTGCTCAATCCCCATCTTCCATCTCCATAAGGCGGTCTCTCCATTGCCGGAAGCCCTTCCTTTCGTCATGCAACGTCGGGTAAGAAGCTGTTATACGCAGAATGTTGTCCAGTTCGTCTTGCAGCTTCTTCCACATTTCCTCTTTCATATCCTTTTTCTTAATTCCGTAAAAACCGCTTTGGATGAGCTTTCTAATGATGTCCTTAGCCAGGGGGATGTTGTCCTTGTGCAAGGCATAAATTGTTTGTTCCATATCCTTTTTAAGCATTTCAAGTTTTTCATTTGTCAAAACAAATTTGACACTGAAATAACTGTGGTTGGAACGAAACACCGGAGTTATGCCTGTTTCCTGGGCCACCTTTTTAATGCGTAGCAAGCCCTCGCCAAGTTCGCGCATGACTCCGCATTGACGAAGTGTTTTGGCAATAAGAGTGTTTCGCGTGAATTGCACGCTGTCATCCTGGTAGAGTGCGTCAAGGGTCAGGAAAGAGGGCAGTTTTCCTGGATTGTTAAACTCTACTTCATCAGAATAGCGGTAGACTTTTATATCGGAGGCGGTTTTGTAGCAGCGATGGGCCACGGCGTTAACCAGACATTCCTTAAGAATCGAGTCTGGCAAAATGAAATTTCTTTCAAAGAGAATGTCTGGGCCCAAGACTTCGTTCCTGATGAAGAATTTTTTGTATTCCTGCCATATATCTTCCAATAAGTAGAAGATGTTTCCCATAAATTCATCCTGTCTCAAAACATTGTATTCTTTCCCCGGAAGAAGTTTGTGCCCGTCCACCCGAATCAGGCGTATTGAAGATTTGGGGAAAAGATACGGGATGCGCTCTTTTAGGCCGAAAAGCAGCAGACAGGCATTACGAAAAAGCATTTTACCCGGGCCATATTCGGCCAGGTTCTGAATGTTTAGAAAATCCTTTGCCGATATGCCGGGGTAGCGTTGGGCGCCGACTTTCTCCACTCGTTCCCAGTCAAGGTCTTTTTCGGTGGCATTGTTACAGTATTGCCCGTCAAACTCCCTGGAATCATCTTCTTCCTTCGATTGGATTATTCTGACGGCGGGATATGGTCTGCTTTCATCCTTTATCCGCTTCAGGCATCGGCCATCGGTCAGTTGAAAGGGCTGGAGACGGATGTTTTTTATCTCATAGGTCAGGACAACCTTGCCGTCAACTTGAAAGGAGTAAGCCGATTGAAGGGGAAAATCTCGGGAATTCTGGATAAGTTTGATGAAGCCAGTTTTCAACTCGGCGATTTCATTCTCTCCGTGGTGAATGCCGCTTATGGTTTTATCGTCTTCAACACCAAGATAGAGGACTCCGCCCTCGGCGTTGGCAAAGGCAATCAGGGTTTCGGCAATGTTTTTTAGAATGTCCTTGACTGGCCGCTTGGTCTGGCTGCCTGGTTTTCCCTGGCGGGCACTCTTGAATTCCACGTATTGACCCTCGCCCTGCTGGAGATGGTAAGTGAATAACAGTGGAGGTTCGGGCATTGTATGCCCAGATTACAGTCTTGGCGGGAGAAAATCAAGCCGGGTATTCGTCTGCATACGGCCCGGTGAATGGTAGAGCATTAACTGACCCCTTTGAAGGATGTATAAAAAGACCCATGAAGCTCATGTTAATTCTTTGTTTTTTAACCGCGAAAGGCACGAAAAACACGAAAAAAAGAAAGTCCCAAGGACATCTGCTATAGTTGATTTAACACAAACTAACCATAGCGAGGATTCCATGGAACGATCAAAACTTAACATAGAAACAAGGTGTAAACATACACATTTCACTTTACAGGCAACCCTTTTTTCAGCCCCCAGCCCCCTTCCCCCAATCTTCGGGACACTATAGATTGCTTACTAGAGGGAGGTATATATGAAAAGTGCCGTTCAGATGGGAGCCGGGAATATTGGCCGTGGCTTTATCGGCTTGATTCTGTCCCAGGCGGGTTACAGGGTGACTTTCGCCGATGTACAGGAAGAAATGGTGAAACAGATCGCCGCTAAGGGCGAGTACGAAGTAGAAGTCGTGGGAGAGAAGAAAGAGCTGGTCAGAGTCAGCAATGTGGATGCGAAATTGTCCCAGGATCCGGAACTTATCAATATTCTGGCCGATGCGGATATTGTGACCACAGCCGTGGGTCCTCCCATCCTGAAATTCATCGCCCCCAATATTGTCAAGGCGATCAAGACGGGGGAGACAAAGGGCAGAAGCAAGCCCATGAATGTCATCGCCTGTGAAAATGCGGTGCGCGCTACTTCCCAGTTGAAGAGGCTTATCATGGACGAACTCGATGAGGAGATCCCCCGATGGGTTAATTTCATCGATGCCGCCGTAGACCGGATCGTTCCTCCCATGGAAGCGGGAGAGGATATCACCAAGGTAAGGGTTGAGGAATTCTGCGAGTGGCTGGTAGAGGAAGCCGCATTCAAAGGGGATGTCCCAGAAATAGCCGGTATGACTCCTGTGGAGAATCTGGAAGCCGGCATAGAGAGGAAGCTTTTCACCCTGAATACGGGGCACGCCGTATGTGCATGGCTCGGTCAGTACCTGGGCTTCCCTACGATCAAGGAAGCCATTGAAGACGAAACGGTGGCCAGATTGGTCAAGGGAATTATGACCCAGTCCGGCGATGCCCTGGTGGCCAAGCACGGATTCTCCCCGGAAGCCCATGCCGCCTATATCGAAAAGATTCTCAAGCGGTTCGCCAATCCCTATATCATCGACAGCGTGGAAAGGGTAGGGAGGCAACCCGTCCGCAAACTGAGCGCGGGAGAGAGAATAGCCAGTCCCGTCACAGTGGCCATGGATAATAGCCTGCCCTATGACAAGCTACTTCTCGGAGCCGCCGCTGCCATGTATTTTACCAGCGATGACGACCCCCAGGTGGCAGAACTCAAGGAAATGCTCAAACCCAAGAGCCCCGGGGAAGTTTTTGATGAGCTATCCGGTCTCAAGGGACTCGGTGAGAAAGTAGAGTCCTTCTACAATAATATGGATGGCACTATTAAAAAATTCTGCCTCTGAGCGTTATAAATTATATTATGTGTTTTGGATCATTTGGCCTGAAACACATGATATCCTGTTCTATACCATTTCTTTGTACACATCCATAAGGCCCCGGCGCATGTCGCTCAATCCTCCCTGTGTCAGGGCTTTCCTGAAACGATTATTATCCATGAAAGAGAGGGTTATTGTGGAGAGAAGTTTCCGGAACCCTTCGGGGCAGGGATTGGGGGCGACCAGGAAGAGCATTCTATTCTTTGATTCATCGGGGAAGTCGATAATTCCCGCTCTGGGTGAATTTATCGCAACCGATTTGCAGTGGAGGACCAGCGTCTCGTACTCTTCGAAGGCCCAAGATCCCAGTGCTTCCCTTTTTCGAAAATCCTCGGCCAACTGTTTTTTCTTTCTCTTGTCAGAAGTCAGCCGACCGGCCAGTTCTTCTATTATTTCGTCAATTTCGTCGGTGCTTTCCATAGTCAGGAAGGAAAAATCCTCAATGAAATCCATTATCTTCTCGAAGGGGACATCCAGGGCCGAAGAACGGCTTTCCGGTACCCTTACCTCCTGTCTGCCCGCAATGCTCATCCGGGTTAGCAAACGGGATACTTCCTCTATCAGCTTCGCTTTGTCCAGGGGGAGGGAGATATGAATGACAGGGGTGGTGATTCCGGACAGGGGGAATGTGGAGAGGACCAGTTCGATGTTTTTCGTCTCCAGATACTCCTGGCGTATCTTGAATACAGCGGTGGATTCCACCACATCCAGCATATCCAGTTCCTTCTGAAGTACCGAATGCAGATAGGAGGCCAGGCCGATGCCTTCGAAACAGCAGACGAGGCAGCGCACGGTCCGCTCGGGAACGGTTTTCTCCTGGAAGAACAGGGATTGGAAATAAAGTATAAGGTAATCCAGGTCCTCCTTTTCCGCAGTGATCCCGAAATAAGTCTTCAGAAGTTCCGACAGAACCCGATGCTTTTCCCTTTCCGACCCGGATGAGACTTCCGGGTCACCCCATTCGCCGTGCCAGATGGGAATTCCCATTCTCAGACGGGTGACCAGGGCGGATACGGTAATCTGCAGAACCGCTTCCACCTGGTCGTTCAGATAGTACATGTGATTGTCCAGCCAGCCGAATTCGCTTATCAGTTTTTCCGTGAAGTCCTGAATGTTCTTTTCTTTCACCAATCCCACGGGGAGAGTTCTCAGCTCTGGCGGCGTACCCGTTTCCAAAACGCCCATAAACAGTCCCAGGAATTTGATTTCCCCCCGGGGTAGCTGGCCCGAAAATGTCCGTTCCACAATCCTGGGAAAAACTGTCTCCGCCAGTTTTTCAAGTTCAGGGCTACACGGGGAATCCTTTTCTATCAGGCATCCCGATTTTATGCGATGAAGGGTCATTTGCAGATAGAAATAGAGAACGGCTTCCCCGGACATGGTGAACTGATAGCCTAGTTCGTCCGCCGTGATAGACAGGGACTTCAGCAGGATTCCCCGGTTGGAGGGGAAATTCAGTTTTTCGAGGAAAAAACGTAGCTGGTTCATTTCCAGAGAGTTAACGCTGTCCGTTCTGAGCCCGTAGAGATAGGGAATTATCGTTTTCGCAGAGATTATCTCGGTCAGAAGCCTAAGGAATTCCAGACGAATCTGAGACTCTTCACCCCGAATCTGGATTCCCACTCCCTTGTGCCTGTGGAGGGAAAGGGTTGGGCGTGTGAGAGATTCTTCTATCAGATTCAAGTCATTCCATACGGATGTGTCGCTAATCAGAAAAGTGGAGGCCATTTCGGCAATCTTAATTTCCCGGTTGTTGTAGAGGAGATAGAGGAGAATCAAATTCTTCCGGATAGTCGGATTCAATGATTCGATATAGCCTTCGGGGGTATTGAGGAGTTCGAGAAGCTCGTCAGCGGTCCCCTCATAGGTACGCACCCGTATCCCCTGGCCCGGTTTTCTTTCCAGTTGCACCCCCCTAAGGGAGATCCAGCGTTCTATGTTGTCCAGATCTCGGGATACGGTTCGTTTTCCTATGGCGAAAGTCTCCGCCAGATCTTCCAGATGAAACAGGTCGTTCTGGCTCAGGAGGAGGCGAAGCATTTTCTTCTGCCGGTCTTTCACTTCATAAGGTCTCTTTCGGTAATAAAGCGGTTCAGCCGGGCTCTGATGCCTTCCGCCGTGGGGATGCGGAGAATTTCTTCGGTCAGTTCCGCCGCTTCCCGCGAGTCGGTTTTCCTTATAATCCTCTTGAGCATGAGCAGATTCGATGCGGTGCCGCTCAGTTCGTCCACTCCCAGGCCGATGAAGAAGGGCAGGGCCAGCGGATTCCCGGCGAATTCACCGCAGATTCCGTTAAGAACGCCTTTCTTCTTGGCTTGAATTATCGTATGGGCTATGGAGCGCATTACCGCAGGGTGGAATTCATCGTAGTAGTCGTTCATCTGAGGGTTGCCCCGGTCCGCCGCAAGGGTGTATTGGGTAAGGTCGTTACTTCCGATGCTTACGAAATCAACCTTATCCAGGATCTCTTTGATCATCTGTACCGCCGCCGGAGTCTCTATCATCACTCCCAGCTTAAGATTGTCTGGGCCTTTCCAGTTCAGGGCGGATTTTTCCTCTTCCACCAGAGTCCGAATCCTTTCTATGGGTTTGAGGGAGTTGATCATGGGGATCATCATGCCCACCGGTCCCGCCTCGCTGGCCGTCAGGAGGGCCTGTATCTGGGTTCGGAGCACATCTTCTCTCTGAAGAAGCAGACGGATGCCGCGGATACCCAGAAACGGATTGTCTTCCCGGGGAAGGGGCATATAGGAAATGGGTTTATCCGCTCCCGTGTCGAGCAGGCGGATGATAACGTCCTTGCCTTTCATCTGCTCTATGGCGGACTTGTAGCTTGCCGTCTGACGCGCCAAGGTGGGGGCGGTCATGGTTTCCATGAAGAGGAATTCCGTTCGGAAAAGACCTATGCCGTCGGCGTTATATCTGATGGCAATCTCCACATCGTGCAATCCGCCCACGTTGGCGAAAAGACCTATCCGCTTGCCGTCGGTGGTTTCTGCGGGCAGGTCCAGCAGCTGGAGGAGATCCTCCTTGTCCTTCTTGTTTTTCTTGTCCCGCCTGTTCAGTTCCGCTTTGGTCTGCGCATCCGGATTCAACCAGAACTCGCCGGTGTCCCCGTCCAGGGAGAGGGGGAGGCCTTCGGTAAGCTTTTCGAAGTTGCAATCATCGCTGATCATGACGGCGGGAATCTCCAGCGACCTCGCGATGATGGCGGCGTGGGAATTCTTTCCGCCCCTTTTGACGACGAAACCCTTAACCCGTGACAGATCCAGAGATGCGGTCTGGGTGGGGGTAAGTTCCTCTCCGATGACGATGGCCCCTTCCGGCAATTCCCGTTCGTCTTCGCCCTGTCCGGTTATACCTTTGATCAGCTGACGGCCTATGTCGCGGAAATCCTGTCCACGCTCACGGAAGTACTCGTCGTCAAGTTCTTCCATCTCCCGGGCATTCTCTTCCGCGAAGATCTCCGAAGCGTATTCGGCGGTTACAAGTTTTTCATTTATGATTTCCAGGACCCCTTCTTCCACATCTTCCGAGGTAAGGATCTCCAGATGCCCTTCGAAGATCTCGGCCTTGTCCTCACCCATTTCGCGGCGGACTTTTTTTACCAGTGCTTCCAGTGACTTGGCCGCCTTGTCACGCCCTATGCGAAACCTTTCCACTTCGCCGTCGATCTTATCCTTGCCGATGGGACTTTTATTTACTGACTGCACTTCCCGTATGAGATGTATCGTACCCTGTGAAATGCCTGAGGAGAGGGGTATTCCTGCCATAATTAGTCCTCCAGATTTTCTAAGAAAGTCTTGAGAGCCGCCGCGGCTTCCGCTTCATCGCTGCCCTCGCAACTCAGACCGATGGTCGCATTCTGGCTGATTCCCATTTTCATCAATTTGAGAAGGCTTTTGGCACTCGCTTCCTTGTCCTTGTAGGAAATGGTAATATCACACTCAAATTTCTTTGCTTCCGCCACAAAGTTCTTTGCCGGTCTGGTATGGAGTCCGGTGGGATTGGGGATAGTGACTTTTTCTTCGATCATGATGTTTCTCCTTGATTCTTGTTTATAACCGTCCCGGTCAGAAATTCGGGCCGTTATCAATTACAAATTTCAGTTTTCCGCTTCCACGCTCCACAGGCCTTTGTTTTTGCCTACGATAGCCGCTAGATCACGGAAGAATCCCAATTGATTGTCTTCTTTTCCAATTCGTTCAGAGACATCAAAGGGAGGGAAATGCCCGGGGAGATCATTTTTTTGCCGCCGATCCTAGCTTATCCTCTTCCATCAGTTCCAGGGCTTCCTTCGTATCGTGAACATTCCCGCTGGTCGATCCTATATGTGCCGCTCTGAGTAGTGGACATCTAGAAATTCACGTTGGATCGAAAGTTCACATCCCCCAGACCTGCAAGAAAATTCAAGCATCCGTTGAATCCCAGCAAGCTCTCGTCGAACTTCAGACCCTAAACGAAGGGGACCATGACCAGCATGTCGTCAAAGCCCTCGTTGTCCGTCAGTTCCATAATCGACTTCTGCACATCGGGAAGCTCCCCGGTGTTTATTATCATCAGCACTAGGCCTGCCTTCTACGCTTTGGCTCCGTGAATTCCCCGAGCCCGGCGGATAGCCGCATTGTCCCGATCAGTGACGATTAGCTACTTGGGCCGGAATTCGCCCGAAAAGGGATCATCCACCGCCGCGAGGCCCGTGGGACCGCAACCGCCTATTATGACCATCCGCCCCCGTCTCTATTTCCAGGTAGTGCCCGTGCCGCTACCGATCCGTTCTGTAAAGGGAACGGCCAGGCACCCATGTCGCGAGAAACGGGTTGGGAAGGAGCCTTTTTGTATCCCCTGTAGGTCCGAAGGCTACCATTGGCATGACTTCCGGGGGAGTAATGGCATATACCGTATCGCCGCCGCGGAAATTACAGGGAAAGCCCGGCCATATCGCTGAATCCTTGTCATCGAATGCCGGATGGAGGGATAATCTTTCCCCCTCCTGATATTTTTCCTGCCATCTGGCTCCCACTTTTACTGTTTCGCCGACCATTTCATGACCACAATTACGGGGTTTCCCGCCACATTGTTGGGAACTTTCGTATGTTCCGCTCCCAAAGCAATCGCCTTGTAAGTGTTCGATGAAAAACTTGTGGCAATTACCTTACCCAGAATCTCATCATCCATATGGGGGAAACTCGAACTCCTTTAGGCACAAGTCCATTTTCCTATAAAGGCGGACTGCCTTAGTTTTCAATTGAGAGTCCTCTTAAGTATCTCAATTATCTCATCGTTGCTTTTAGCCGCTACAAGGGCTCCGACGTACTCTTCTTCATCACACAGATCGGCCACTTGGCAGATCGCTTCTTCATTATGGGCCTTCACATCGGGGGCCGCGATATAGATCAATAGGGAAATAGGATCGTTATCCGGGTCGTTAAAGGAAATGGGAGGTTTAAGGGTCACCAGTCCGTAGCCCAATGCAAGGGCTCCCTCTTCCGGACGGGCGTGGGGCATGGCTATGCCCGGGGCAATAACGATATAAGGACCGTTGTCCTTAACTTTCTGTACAATGTTCGTCAGGTATTCCTGGGATGCCGCGCCTCTCTTCACGAGGATCTGCCCTCCCTTGATAATAGCGTCTTCCCAGTTGTCCGCTTTCAGCCCGCACATGACGGCTTTTTCTTCAATCAGGTAATCTGTAAAACCCACAGTAAACTCCTTGGCGCGCCCTGTCTGTGATATGGGTACTCTTAGATTGGTCAGAGCGTGTCCCCGGGGCGCGAACCCGGGGGGGGGTGTCTTGCTCTGGATGAGCTGAATCACTCACGCAATATGATTAAGCGGGATTCGATCCCGCTTAACTGCTAACTATTTGTGGCTGGCCGCTACGATCTCTACGACATCTTTATATTCAGGAGCGTTTACAAGATTGTCAACGCTGACGCACTGGGCTTTAGTCCCAGAAGACTTAACTCTTTCCATCAGGTTCTTGTGACAGATTATCAGCTGGGCCTCGTCGGGAATTTCGTCTACGGAGCAGTGCTCAACTTTGATGTTCAGGCCTTCGGCCTTGAGCATTTTGGTCAGCTTGTTGGCACCCATGGCACTGGAACCCATACCGGCATCGCAGGCGAAGAGGATCTCGGTGATCTTTCCCTTGCCCTTACTGGCGGCCTTCATAGCCTTCATCTTGTTCTGAGCTTCTCCCAGAGAATCTTCATCAACCTGTTTGGCAAATTTTCTTACGAAGGGCATGGAGATGAGGAAGGAAACGGTTGCCGCAACGAGAACTGCCAGCAGGATGGAAATGTGGCTACCCTTGGCGGCTACAGTCATGAGAGCGAAGATACTGCCGGGAGAGGGAGAAGCAACCGCCCCGGCCCCGAGGATCAGGTTGGTGAATACACCAGCTATGCCCCCACCCATGGCGGCCAGAATCAGAACAGGTCTCATAAGGATGTAGGGGAAATAGATTTCGTGGATACCACCGAAGAAGTGGATGATGATGGCACCGGGAGTGGATGCCCTCAGGTTGCCCTTGGCGAAAACCCAGTAGGCGAGAAGGATTCCCAGACCGGGACCGGGGTTGGTTTCCAGGAGGAAGAGGATGGATTTTCCCGATTCCGTTACCTGCTGGGCTCCAAGGGGCGTCAGGATACCATGGTTGATGGCATTGTTCAGGAAGAGAACCTTACCAGGCTCGATGAAAAGGGAAGTAAAGGGGAGAAGCTTGGCGTTAACCAGCATTTCCACGCCGCCCTGGAGGAAGTTGATGATAACTGAGAGAAGGGGTTGCATAACCCAGAAACCCAGGAGACAAACGCCCATACCGAGTATACCGGCGGAGAAGTTGTCAACTAGCATTTCGAACCCTACAGGAACCTTACCTTCTACGGCCTGGTCGGACTTCTTGATAATCCAACCACCCAGGGGACCCATTATCATGGCTCCGATGAACATGGGGATGTCCGTACCTACGATAACACCCATAACGGCAATCGCACCTACAACGCCACCGCGAACGCCCCATACCATTTTACCACCGGTATAGGCGATAAGAAGGGGGAGCAAATAAAGAATCATGGGACCGACGAGAGTTCCCATTTTTTCATTGGGAACCCATCCGGTGGGGATGAAAAGGGCCGTGATAAGACCCCAGGCAATAAATGCCCCTATGTTGGGCATAATCATCCCGCTCATGAAGCGACCGAACTTCTGAACACCGGCCTTAAAGGAAACGGTGTTTGTCTCTGCTGTACTCATAAATACCTCTCTAACTTTGATAATTCATTATCACCCGATGTCACCAAACTGGGAAGTTTTTATAAATCTTAATTGGCAACAGCCCCTTTTGTGAAATTTGGCAACTATTTGCGCTGTTATTTAGAGTATTGTAATTTAAGCCACTAATTGTACTTTGTACTTTGAAGTATTTTTTCTTATGAGTTTTTCTCTTCAATAATGAGTAAGAGACATCCGAAGTTCGCCAAAGAAAGTGTTTTTGATACTAGGGCAACCTTCCCGCTCACCATAGCAGACGAATCAGAGCAAGGGATTCGAAACGAGGGGATAAGACTGAGTTGTTTTATTTGCCAAAGTATTCATCTGATCTGAATCCCGATGAATATCTTGTATAGTGCACTCAAGCTTATTGCTAGACCTGCATCCATATATCTCTCGACAGAAAAACGATTTACAAGCAGGTGTGTATGATTTCTCCGTCCCGTCTCAATCTCCATTGCTCCAATTTCGGCTTATTTTGACTAAAACCCCGGCTCATCCCATGTATTCTATTCCGTAACGGCCTTTGTTGAGGCCCCCCACCCACAATCTTCGAGGCACTATAAATATCTTATATAATGCTCTGAAGATTGGAGGAAATGTCGATCGCAAAGCCCAACCACGGCACACCGTTAGGTGGAGGCTGTGTCAGAATGCGCCTTTGGCCCGGATAAGGCCCCCCCCCCGGCCCCCCCTCAGGGGGGGATTGCCACCGCACCCCCAAAGTTGGCAAAACCTGAAATGCTCATGTACACTCCGCTTTCAGAACTTTTCGCCTGTCTGCGCCTGCCTGTTGCAGACAGGTGCGTACACGCACAGGCAGGTCGCCTTACCTGCAAACCAAATCCATCATTCTGCCCCAGCCCCAGCACATTCATGCCCCCTATAAATGCCCCCCTGGATTCTGACACAGCCCCAAAATTACAAAAAAACACGTTTTTGTTTCCGTAAAAATCATCAAAAACGGCTTTCAGTATCCAAAGTCCGACTGGCTTTTAGAAGTTTTCATCAGGAACAGAAATAATATCTCTTGGCTTCGATCCATTAGCAGGTCCGACGATGCCGCGGCTCTCCATTTCTTCTACCAGCCGTGCCGCACGATTGTAACCAATTTTGAGACATCTCTGTAAATAGGAGGCCGATACTTTTCTTGAACTCATGACGATTTCGAGTGCCTTATTGTACATAGGATCCTCACCATCATCACTTTCGAGTCGGAATTCCTCACTATCATCGATGGTGAAGATTTCTTCATCGATGTATTCCGGCTCTCCCAGGGTTTTGACATAATCAACTAGACGTTCCACTTCATCTTCTGACAGATAGGCACCCTGCATACGAAAGGGGATGGGATTCCATGCTGATGTGAATAGCATATCTCCCCTGCCCAGCAATTTTTCCGCTCCGCCAGTATCGATAATTATGCGGCTATCCGTTCTGCCGGCAACCATGAAGGCAATACGGCTCGGGAAATTTGCCTTGATCAGTCCGGTGATCACATCCACGGAGGGTCGCTGGGTTGCCAGAACCAGATGAATGCCCACGGCCCGGCTCATGGCGGCAAGGCGTGCGACGATTCCTTCAAGCTCCTTCCCGCTCGTTGCCATCAGGTCGGCGAATTCGTCGATGATAACGACGATGTAGGGAAGCTCTCTTGTCGCCAATTTCCTGTCCTTGATTCGTCTGTTGAAAGAAGACATATCCCTCACTCCCTGGGAATCCAATAGGGAGTAACGCCTTTCCATCTCAAGAAGACACCATTGGAGGGCCTGAAGAGCCCTTTTCGGCTCTGTGATTACGGGGGTAAGAAGATGAGGAATGTCATTATAAAGCTTGAGTTCGACGATTTTGGGGTCAACCATGATCATCTTAACTTTGTGATGGCTACGGGAATAGAGAATTGAACTGATCAAGGAATTTACACATACAGACTTCCCCGATCCTGTCGCCCCGGCAATAAGCAGATGTGGTGTCTTTGTCAGGTCAACAACCTGATTCCCTCCACTAATATCTTTACCGAGAATAAGAGGAATCACCGCATCAGAATTTCTGAACTCATCGGCTTTTACAAGAGAACTAAAGGAAACGATGGACACTTTTTTATTGGGGACTTCAACACCGATGGCGTGTTTGCCCGGTATGGGGGCAACTATTCTAACCCGGCTGGCGGCAAGACGAAGAGCTATATTGTCCTGAAGATTGACAATGCTACTAATTTTCACTCCGTGAGAAGGCAATAACTCATACATTGTTATTACCGGACCCTTGCAAATACCAGTCACCCTTGCCTCTATTCTGAATTCATTGAGCGTTTGTTCGAGTATTTCAGCCCCTCTCCGAGTAAAAGCATCAATGCGTCCAAAATCTGAATCCGGATAATCTTCTAAAATCCCCTGCGTCGGCACTTCATAGACGCGATTCCCCTGCTGAAACATTTCGCCCGATTCTGATTGTTTCCTGGGTTTTGTGGCGGCATCCTCTGTCATAAACGGCCCGGGCATGTCCAAATACCCCCCTGAGCTCCAAGGATTCACCTCTTCGGGAAGGATTTTTGCCGAACCATTATCCTGTGCCGGGTATGAGGGGGGATCATCCCAAAATGCGGCTTGCTTCGGTTCAGGTGTTACCGATGACACTGACGCTTCCTCGTGTATTATCTCTTCTTCATCTTCTTCAAACACACGGCTTAGAAACGGTTCAACCGGGGGAGTAATCGGCTCTGATACCTGATCCCTTTCTCTAGTTGGAAGAGGCTCCACTTCATCACTACTAAACCTGCCCTCAGGTTCCAGAAGACCCATCAGGGCCAGAATATCGAGTAGTTTCAATCTCAATACCGCAAAACTAAAGGGTGCACTCTCCGAAGCCCGATTAATTGTAATCAGCTTCACGATTCCTATGACCTCAAGAATAAACAGAAAGTAAAACAAGGCTGTTGCCGGGAATCTCCCAAGCACCTCCATGAGTACGGCTATAACAAGTATGCTAGACTGGCCTGCGGTCAATTGGAGGGCGATAGCCAAAGTCAAGAAAATCCATGGAGACAGCCAGAGCACTATTCCTGTTTTTCTGGATAGTCTACCAGATTTTAGTAGCATTCCTCCTGTGAAAACCAAGGAGGGAAGGTATAGCGATGCCAAATGAAACCGTTCAAAAAGGAAAGCCCCCGGAAGAGAGAACAGCGTAATACCTCCCAAGGCTGCCATAAGGATAACCAGGGCAAGGTATATGGAGATAGAGAAAAAAAAGTAGTGTGCTCGAGTAAGAATCAGAATAGACCTCTTGCCCCGATTATCGGTGTACTGAAAAACGGTATTAAGCGGTATTTCTATACACCTCTTCAATTCGGTAGAAATCTCACCATGGCCCAAGTTCCTATTGGGATGAGATATAATGCGAATATCCATAATTTCCCATCGGCGATAAGCCAAAGCAGGAACCGCAGACAGCCATATCCGACAAACAGTGCTGCTATAAATCCGGCAATGAGAGAGGCAATCGGCACGGCTTCTAACATAGCCCCTGCCGACTTAAGGCTAATCAGAGTAGCACCAATTATCGCAGGAATGGAGAGCAATAAGGAAAATTCTCCGGCTGTTTTGCGGTCCATGCCAATCAATAAACCTGTAGAGATGGTGATTCCCGAACGGCTTATTCCTGGTATCACGCCGAATCCCTGAGCCCCGCCGATTACCAGAGAATGCCATTTCCCCAGGCTCTTATTTCTAACCGCTGAAAAGCGTGTTGAAAGCAGGATGAGAGCCGTTACGATCAACATTATGGCGACAAGGAATGGGTTTCTCCGCCATTCACCCATTGAAACAGCAAAACCAATTACGGCGGTTACAACGGTTGCCTCCAATAATCGAATAGTGAAAATGAGTTCTTCCCTATCTTGAGATTTAGACCTTCTTCGCAAAAACCGCCAAATGGCTGTGCTGAGTGTGCCGATACGAACACGAAAAGCCCAGACAACGACTATTAACGTGGCAATATGCAAGACAACATCGAATAACACGGGAATTTCATCGATTCCCATTATGGCTCTCGCCAATACTAGATGTCCGGAGGAAGAAACAGGCAAGAATTCGGTTAATCCCTGGAGCAACCCTAATAAGACAGCTTGGATAATACTCATTTTATAGAGGCCTCATGCTTAGTGGTAGAGAGCAAATACATACATCCATATATGTATCGATAAAGAAATGATTTACAAACATGTGTCTATAATTCCTCCGCCCTATCTCAATCTAATTGTTTCCATCTCGGCTTATTTTGACTAAAAAACCCCGTTAATCCCATGTATTCTATTCAGAGACCCTTTGTCGAGGGCCCCCGAGCCCCAATCTTCGGGGCACTATATACTTATTCCAGGTTCCAGGACTCATGAAGTTCCCTCGGAGACAGCCCTGAGTAGAGATATCCATAGAGGGTGGCGGCAGAAAGAACTTTTGCGATATAGGTCCGGGGCTCTTCCAAAGGAAGACTCATCCCGAACAAGTCTCCGCCATAATTGCGTAGCTGTTGCCGCCAGCCGCGAAGTCGGCCGCCACCGGCATTGTAAGAGATGAGGACATCCACCCAGCCGAGTGTCCATTCTCTTTCTTTCAGCCAGGAGAGGTATGCCGCCCCAAAGATGAGGTTTGTCGCTGGATCCATAGGATTCGCATCATCCGGGTAATTTAATCGCTGCTCCCATTCCTCCCAGGTCGCAGGCATGAATTGGGCTAAGCCCTGGGCTCCTGATCGACTAATGGCTTCTGAGTCCCAGGCACTTTCGGATCGTATTAATCCGTGAAATAATTCCCGCGGGATGTCATAGTCTGCCACCGCAATGTCAACCTCGACATTATAATGAAGCGGATAGATAAGAAGAAGGTCTTCCCTGCCTGGGGAGTATCCCTCCCGTCGTCTAAGCACTCCCATCACATGAATAGACTCTCTTGGTTTTGTACCCGATAACTTCCGCGCGACTTCCCTGATTGTCTGATCGGCATACAACTCCGGTGATTCGAATATATCGGATACAACCCTATCAATCATACCCCACTTGAGAAAGAGACGGGCCTCTTGGTCTGCGACCCCGAACTCTTCCTGCCCAACTGCTGGCTGGATCGGAATCGTTTTTCCAAGTATTCCCGCGGCCCTCATGCCCCACCAGGATAATGGAGCCGAGTCGTATGCAATTTCCAGATATTTCGTCGAGGCGGGTTCCTTGATTAATCCATCTTGAGCGGCGATTCCAAGTGCCAAGGTCGCCTGTGATCGAGAAACACCGGCCCAATCCTGCCCATGGTGACGATAATGCGATTCCAGAAGTGTCCATTGCCCCCTTGCCACCCTCCGGTTCACAAACTCACTTGTAACATCTACGAATCTGTCGGCATCTTCCCAATTCGCCGTAGCCCAGGTATAAGCATTGATCTCATCCGTCACTGAAACGGTGGAATTCTCAGTCATAATTTTAAGAACATACCAGATGGCTCTATCGGCATCTAAACCTTGAGGCATTGCCCGTGCCGCCGTAGTAAATGCCGCCGCTGCTTCCTGGTACAGCTTTTGGGCGCGGTATAGTCTACCTGCCTGATATGAAGAAGCATATCTCATAGCCCCAGAGAGGGACGATCCCGCCTCCTGTAGTCGTTTCGCCCAGATTTTCTGCTGTCCCAGCCGAGAGGCAGCAACGGCAATTTCGGCAAAGACCGGTGATGGTGCCTCCAATTCACAAACTGTATGCTTTTCAACAAGTATATCAAGCCATCTTTCGAATTCAGGCAATGCGGTTGAATCGTCTCCAGCGGCGTATTTTATTCTTGCCGACCTAAGAACAAGAAATTGCTCACCAATTTCTTCTAGGAAATCCGCTGGAAGCCCTCTTAACACCTCTGGTTCTTTGACATGAAGGACAAACCGTTCTATCATCCCTGCAATCCTAAAACTGTTATTCCCCTCGCTCATTTTTGCCACTAAAATCGGCACCTCCCATGATTCTCCAAGAAAGAACTCCTGAGAGAGGGCTTTCTGCCGTCCTAAGGAGGCAAGAACTGTTATCCTTGCCTGCTTAAGCAAGCTGCTTGGGCCATAGCGTTTTTCCATAATTCGAAGTTCTGCGAGTGGCCTCAAGAATGCCCTAGGATTGCTAATAAGTAGTTTCGACAATGAAATTACGGAAAACGGCTGTGGATCCTTTCGGTAAGATTTCTTCCAAAGGTGCTGTGCCATCTGTAGGTATCCATTGGCGTTCGCCTTTTCCGCCAAGGCATACCATGCGCCTTCGCCTCCGCTACGCGCCAAGGAATAAACCTGCGACTTTGCTCCACTGGAGAACAACTGGGACAAAACCTCTGCCGATGGAACCTCTTGCCCATGAATTGGTTGCCATATGAGAAAAAGAAGAAGACTTATGCAAATTGAAGAAAAACTCACAACCTGTTCAGCTCTACCGGAGTTTTGAGGGAGTCTCATTTGCAGAGAATGGTGTAGGAGGAGGGGCTGAGGTGTTCAGATTAGCGACTTGAAGCGCAACCCATGCAATTAACAACAAGATAGAACCGATAAACAGAATGCCGAAAAGCCAGAATGCTCTTTTCTTGCGACGAACTTTGATCTGCCGCTCAGAGGGAATAAGCATCTCTAATTCCTCTGTTTTCCCCGTATTCCCAACACTCACAGTTGCATGCAACTTCTCCTCTGGATCAAGATATACTTCAAGATTGAGTTCCAGTTCCTTCGATTCTGGTAAATCCTCAAGTTGCAGACGACCAATCCAAACAGGACTTGATCCGTTTAGCGGATGATATGTGAAATTGAGCGACACTGCCTTTTGCCTGGCATTTGCGGGGACGAGTAATGCATGTTGTTGGTTTGTCTGTTCATGTATCAAAAGAGGATAAGGCCGACCATCGGCAAGACGAAGACTGATTTTTGTATTTCCTAACTCATCACTCATACTATATCATTCTAAAAAGATATCCGCTTCTTGACAATGTTTTCTTGCACTGATATTATAAAGGAAAGTTATGCCGATTATATTCGTCCTAGTCATTGCTGTTGTCATTATATTAGGGATAGGTATCTTCTTCTATATAATGACAGCGAAGCGAAAAAATGTCAGCTTGGGGGAACCGAGTGAGAATTCTCCCAAAAACCGTGATGCAGTATTGAAAGAAGTCAATCGTCGTTTAGCCTCCGATCCGAAAGACACTAGTGCATTGACCACTCTGGCTGAGCTATATTACAAGGAGGGGGATTATAGAAAAGCTGCCCGCACCTATCAACTCCTCTTCGATCAGGGGGGGCGTATCGGCGACTCGGTCCTGGATGAAAACACTTTGAGTCTTCATTATGGCATATCCGCCATGCATAGCGGAATCTGGCCGGAGGCATACAATGCTTTGATGGTATGCCGCTCCAGAAACCCTGAGAATTTTGATGTTAATCTCAATTTAGGCAAAGTTGAATTTCATAGAAAAAACTTTGTTCGAGCTGTCAATTTTCTAAAGAAAGCTAATGCGATTAATGCTGCTTCTGCCGAGGTACATAGATTTCTAGGGATGTGTCTATATGAAATGAAACGTTATAAAGAAGCGACGACACATCTGAAACAAGCGGTGAAAGATCATCGATCAGACACGGAATTACTCTATGTCTACGCACGCTGTGAATATGAAGCCTCGCGATTGGACTCAGCACATACTATCTTCAGACAAATTATAAATGATCCGAAATGGGGGGGGTATTCCGCTCTCTATTCAGGGAAGGCCTTTGGGAAAAAACAGAACTGGCCAGAGGCCATAGAAGACTTTCAAACCGGTCTGAATCACAAGAATATTCCTAATGAACTCCTTATTGAATTACAATACTGCCTGGCCGAGGCTTATAGCAAAAGTGGTTTCGTTGACAAGGCCCTATTTTTCTACAATGAAGTCTATACCATCGCCCCGGGGTACAAAGACATCGAATTTCGCATTAGCCAACACAGAGAACTGAACTCTAACAAGAATTTCCAGCTCTATATCATGTCATCTACAAATGAATTCATTGCTCTGGTTCACAAAATAGTCCAATCAGTTTTCCCAAACGCAACGGTTCAGGTATCGAATGTTAATTACCAGCGAAGTGACTACATAGAACTCCTCGCGGAAGTAAGGGATAAAAAACGTGAGGATATTGTCTTATTTAGGTTTATGCGGATTGAAGGACCTGTTGGCGAATTACTCGTAAGGGATTTCTATGGCAGTTTGAAAGAATTACATGCGGAACGAGGGTTTTTCTTCGCACCAGGTTTGTTTTCTATCGAAGCAAACCTTTTCGTGGAAGCTCGGCTTATAGAATTATGGGACAAGGAAAAACTGCTGAAGCTTCTTAAAACACTCGATACTAGAAGTATAAAAAATATAAAAAAAGTGTCCGCATCTAGCCAATAGGTTTTATTGTCACAAGACAGCGTTCTTTTTCCAACCCCGGTACAGTCACAGGACGAATTTCTGTATGCCAATGCGAAGATATCGCTTCTATTTCCTTTTTCGTTGTTGACAGCTTTCCTTTATAAGCGATTATTGTTCCATCCGAATTCAATAGCGGAATAAGATGTTCAATAAGTTTCTTGCTAAGCTTGGCCATCGCCCGAAAGACGATGAGATCGACTGGTGCATCGACCGTAGTCTGCTCAAATGGTGTTTCGGAAACGAGGACATTTGTTAGGCATAGAGAGACAATGACATTTCGCAAAAACCCCGCCTTTTTTTCCGATCGTTCAATCAGCAGGAAGTTGACATCTTCCATCCAAACCGCAAGAGGGATTCCGGGGAAACCGGCCCCCGCCCCTACATCGGCGATAATCCTTGGTGAAAATCTCTTGATTGTTGAAAGTCCCGCTAGGCTATCGAGAATATGACGGGACACAAGGTCCTCACAATTAGCGATCATTCTATATCTGTGGTTCCAATATCTAATCTCTTCTAAATATGCCATCAACGTATTAATTCTTTGTTGACCGCTCATTATGCCCAAACTTTCGATTCCTGCCTTGAGCATTTCTAAGGAATCTGCATTATTTCCCAACACAGAACTCACTGAACATTAAGGCCAGAATATCTGCTCGGCTTACTTCTCCTGTAATCTCTCCCAAGGCATCCAAGGCTTCCTGTAAATCCTCGGATTTCAAGTCAACTGGTATCATCTCATTGCTTTCAAATTGCTTGAGTGCCTTTACGGCACGCTCAAGAAGCTTCTTCTGTCTATTGGAATTTATAATTGGAGTATTTTCATCTGCTGCTCCACCGTACTCAAGTATCCTTGTTCGTAGTACATCGGCAAGGCTGGAAAAACCCAAACCACTTAGTGCGCTAATGGCTATCCATCCTTCGGGAGCATGAGGAGCCTCATCGGCCTTGTTCCAGACGCAAATCAGTTTGTGCTGACCATTATGCCGTTTCACGCATTCTTCATCATAGAACCGCTTTGCCGCCGTAGCACCAGCACAGCCATCTACTATGACAATAGTGAAATCGGAGGCACTGATGATATCCCTTGTCCGGCGAATACCTTCTAATTCAATGGGATCATCAGAATCACAACGCAAACCGGCCGTATCAACTAATTTCAAGGGGATGTCATCAAGAGTTGTCCATGCTTCTACCCAGTTCCGGGTTGTGCCAGGTATTTCTGTTACAATCGACCTTTCCTCTTTGAGAAAAAGATTGAATAACGTGGATTTTCCGGCATTGGTTGGCCCTGCTAGTGCAATTTGCACCCCATCCTGATACAGTCTGTTGGTTTGCCAGGTTCCAATCATCTGTTCTAACGACAGCCGGGTTTTTCTAAGAGCCGCATAATCGAAAGAAATACTCTCAGTTTCATCCTCAGGATAATCAAGGGACAAAGAGGCAATGGCTAGTTGATGTTTTACTGTATGTTTTGCCTCTTCAACACATATTCCAACCGAACCGGCCAACCGGGATATCGCCAGTGCCCTAGCTTTGTCGGTTCGGGCATTTATTATTTCATTTACAGCTTCGGCCTTGATAAGATCCATTTTTTTGAAGAAAAAAGCCCTGAAGGTGAATTCCCCTGGAGATGAATCTCGAAAGCCTATACTACGGAAAAGAGTCATCACTCTGTCAATAACAACTGGCCCACCATGACAGCTTACCTCTACCGCATCCTGACCTGTATAGCTAGAGGGTGCACGAAATACTGAAACCATAACCTCGTCGATGTAAATCTTGTTCTCATCAACGAGCCAACCGTGATGAATTCTATTACCACTACTGTCTATCAGCATATCTGGATGGGAAAATACACGAGAGAACACTTCTATACACTGAGGGCCGGAACTCCGAACGATAGCCAATGCACTCCTGCCTCGGGGAGTTGCTGGTGCAACAATGAGATCATCTACAATGTAGGGAGAATCCATTATCTGACTCGTGCGATAAGTTCTGCCGCAAAAGAGCGGCCTAATTGGCGGAAAGCGGCATTCATGGCCTGTTGTCCATTTCCAGCCCTGCTTGTCTTGGTGATTTTGGCCTGATGAATGGATACTTCTCGTTGCATATCAGACAAAAACAGGGTGCCTCCAACCCTTACGGTATAGGCATCACCTTCTTGTTCAAAGCTTTCCAATGATACAGTCCCGTGAATAACTCTTAAAAACTTACTGGAATACCGGCTATCAGCTTTGAGGTCACGCAATATGAATTCCTGAGATCGAGTCAATAATCCCGGTTGCTCAATGTTCAGCATTGTCACGGAGAATCCATTTGCACGAAGATCATCGAAGACACCCCCTGCCGTCGCAACGGAATCCAGAGGATTTCCGGCAAGATCGGTTTCTATAATGATGATTCCTGTAGCAATGTCTCGGAATCGTGCCAAAGACTCATATTCTACGCTGACTCGGGCAACTTTCAGCGAATTTGCGAAATTCACGACATCACGGGTATCGATATCGGTTAAGAAGGCAAGAAACGGGGTGGCACTCGGTGCTATCATTATTCTCTGCAACCCCTCATTTGCAAGGATTGAGGGGACGAATTCAATGAGTCCGTCTGCATCGGATAGCACTCGATTAGAACTGCGGCTAAGCGTCCCATCAGGCAGATTTATCGGATAGGAGATAACATGTTCCGCATTATTTACCGGTTGGCCATCATGAGTAACCCGGAATATAAAGGATTCTGTCGGGGTAGCTCCTGCTATGATTTCTTCGGGGGACGATACAACATCATAGCCAATGTCGTCTAAGAGACGCGACACCTCTGAAAGGGCGTGATTGACCTCTTCCATACTGCCTCTTCGTTCGGCCTCACCAGCAATGACACCCCAGATAAGGGCTGCTTCATAAACATTTTTATCATCTTCTGCCTCCCTTGCCCTCTCAATAAGCCCCAATTCTGTAAATGCCGAACTCCCTGTAAGCATTGTTATTTCCTTGGTTCTATCGATATATGCCCGTTTGTTCCATGATATATCCATTGCAAAATTGATGCCCGCATCATCTTTCCAGGCTTCGCGATTTGTTATTTCAAGACCTTTAATAATGTAGTATTCCGGTTTTCTTAGGGCAGACTCAAGTTCATTCTTGAACGCGTCAACGGCTATTTGCCCCCCTATTTTCCATCTTGAGGGGTCGGCCAAATTCATTTTTTCAAGAGCATGGGCGACAAGTTCATCTACGGCTTCTTTCGTAGCAAGAGGCAGATTGTCGGCGACACCAGTTCCACGGAACACATAATCGGTTTGGGAATCGACAACGGTAGAAGCAATCCAATCAGGCTGTCTGTCTTTAATGACGGGGCTACTCGCACAGGACATGGCTAATACAGTAATAGCCACGATCACCTGGTTTATATATAGCCATCTCTTCATTCGCTTCCTCTGGGACAACAGTATTCTACCATCATCGTACATAAAATATCGACGGATTTTTCCGCAAGATTTATTATATAGACCATATATTTACGAGATTGAGAATTACTGCAACGGATCGAGTCATTGCCGACAGGGCTATCCATTCATATCGACTATGAAAATTCTGCCCACCCGTGAATATGTTTGGCGTAGGAACACCTTTTGCGGTGAGCCATGAACCGTCTGTTCCACCACGAATCGGTTTTTCAATCGGCGTAATCCCTGCCAATGTGTAAGCCTTTCTAAGCTTAGCGAGGAGTTGAGGATGCTTATCGATGGCTTCTCGCATGTTGGAGTATTGATCTGTCAAAATCACCTCAACATTTCCACCAGGGAAGGCCGCCTGTACCGATTGACCAAAGGTTTTCAAAACGGCTTTGCGTCTATCAAAATCATCCCTCTCAAAGCTACGGAATAAAACCATTAACTTTGCAATTTCCAATCCGCCTTCAATTTTATGTGGCCAAAAATTCCCAAATCGCCCATCTGTGGCTTCAGGACTCTCGTTTCTCGGTAGCATCGAGATAAAGGTTCCAGCCATAGTCAAGGCATTCACCAGTTTGCCACGCGCCTTCCCAGGATGAATAACTCTGCCTGTGAAGGTTATGTCGGCCTTCCCTGCAAAATAGCATTCTGTTTCTAATTCTCCTTCTTCTCCTCCATCTACCGTAAAACAATATGATGAATTCAATTCATTGATAGGGAAGCGGTGCATTCCCATACCTGTTTCTTCATCGGGGGTAAAGATAATCTCCAATTCTCCATGAGATACATCAGGATGGGAAAGAAGCCAGGAAATGGCCGTCATTATCTCGGCAATTCCGGCCTTGTCGTCACCACCAAGAAGGGTTGTACCATCAGTGGTGATAATAGTTTGGCCCGTATATTTCTTTAATAATGGGAATTCTGATGGCTGTAGCACTAATCCATGTTTAAGCTCGATGTTTCCACCATTATAGGAATAATGAATTATTGGATTTATATTTTCTCCCGGAGCATCTGCGTTGGTATCAACATGAGCCATGAACCCTATTGTTTCAACCTGAATGGATTCCGTTATGTTGCTAGGAATTCGAGCGATAAGAAATCCATGCTTATCGACACTTACATCGCTTATCCCCAATTCCTTTAATTCACTTTCTAGCAAACGGATTAAATTCCATTGACAATCTGTTGAGGGAGTTCTTTCAGCCGCAACTTCTTCATCACTCGTCGTAGCAATTCGAGAATAACGGATAAACCGTTCAAGAAGCATATCGGCTATTTCCGAATGTATTGTATTATAGTTTATCATTTTCATCATTTTCTTGAGTAGAAGGGGTTGGGACTCCAAAAAGGCCCGCAATTATACCGCGTTCCATTGAATCCGATTCGGCGATCTTCTCGACGCTTTGGAAAAGTTCTTTGAGCGCAAGTATTTCTTCTGTAAGTAGTAACCGAACGAAAGAATCATGCTCAGGCTGGGTGTTTATGGTTACCGTGCTTCCTTCGCGAAATATAACAATGTGAACAGAATCTTTTTGAAGGGTATAAACCGGTTTCCGGGAATTCACCCGGCGTGGAAAAAATTCCGCTTTACGGAACGCAATCAACAGTTGTGACAACACAAACTCAGCCAATGCCAGACTCGGCAAATCAAGGGAAATAGCTTGGATATCCTTTTGCTTCTTGTAATCAGTTTTAATTGCTCTCCGGAAACCACTTCCCTCACGCTTGAACGCCTTAAGAATCACCGTTGGTGCAATAAGACTAGAAAGGAACATGGTCATTATAGCGACACCGAAGAGTCCTGAATCCAAAATGCCAAGAGAAAGCCCGAGCCCAGCCATTATAAGAGTGACCTCTCCCCGGGGGAGCATTCCAGCACCAATTCTAAGTGCTCCTTTAAGATTGAAGCCCCCAAAGAGGGAAAGGGTGCCCGCCCCGATGATTTTCCCCACAATTCCCAATGCCGTGTATGCTATTCCATACACAAACACCTTGGGCATGACGCTGAAATTCACGAGCATTCCCATAACACAGAAAAAAATTGGAACAAAGAAGCTATAAACTCCTTCTAGTTGTTGCCGAATATCTTCGGCAACATCCGTACTCGAAAAAGCAAGCCCCATCACATAAGCACCTACGATCATCGCCAAGCCCGCCATCTCTGAGAGCCCCGCGAGAAGAAGGGCAAATCCGAATGAAATCATGGCCAGAATTTCCATATCTTTCAGCTTCTTCAAGCCCCTTGTTAGCCATGGGGCAAGGAGTATGCCCACAACAGTGCTCCCGAGCCAAAACCCAACCGCCTTGAGGGCAATTCGGCTGACAATCCTCCAGTCGGCCCCGGATTCACTCCCCCCGCCACTTTTCACTAAACCAACTATCACCGCGAGCAAGATGATACCAAGAACATCATCCAGGACAGCCGCTGAAAGTATGGTAACACCTTCCGGGCTTGAGAGCTTCCGGTTCTCAGAAAGCACACGGGCCGTGATGCCGACACTCGTCGCCGTCGCGATAATGCCCATGAACAGGGCTTTGGGGTCCATAATATGTTCAACATCGGCCAGAAAAAACACAGCAGAGCCAGCCCCAAGAAAAAACGTCGCGCACACACCACCTAGGCCCACTAAGGCTCCGGTTCCGGCAAAGCGCAGAAAAGTTTTCAAATCCGTTTCTAATCCTGAATGGAAAAGAAGTATGATCGAAGCAACGGTTGCGGCCCCGTAAAGTTCGGGAGTAATCGATATTCCAATCCCGTGAGACAGACTGAAAAGCGGTTCCCCCGCGAACCAGGGAATCGGAATCCCTCCTAGGGCATACGGTCCGATAAGCATCCCGGCGACCAGTTCCCCCAGCACGGAGGGCTGTTTCAAATACCGCGCGACAATATAACCAAATATCTTCGCTACAATGATGATGGCCGATAGCTGGAATATCAGCTTAATCATCAGATGAGTCATGGATCCTGCTTCATGCATTCAGGCCTTACCCTCATGAAAAATTCGTAGGAGTTCTGCTCCGGAGTGAACGGCAAGCATTTTATTACGCAGATCTTCTTTTTCAAGAAGATGGCTAACCTCTGCAAGAAACTGAAGATGGGGCCCCGTATGAGATTCAGGGGAGATGGTCATGATGAATATTCGGGACGGCTTCTTATCCATTGAATCAAAATCTACTGGGTAGCTACTCACAGCCACAGCTACATGAAGCTCATCAACGGCGACAGTTTTTCCATGAGGGATAGCTATTCCATTAGCCATCCCGGTTGACATTTGCCGTTCTCGTTTCCACACTGCCTGTAGCAATGCGGCTTTATCCAGGCCCTTATTCGCTTCATGAATTATTTCAACCATTTCTTCAATGATTTCCGGCTTGGTTGTTCCAGAAAGCCCAATTCGGACAGATTTCACCGTTAAGTCTTTTTTCAGATTCATCTGTACAACCTAGCCCCGTGTTTTTACGATGGTCAATACCTATATTCGATAAATATACTGACGTTTGTTTCATTATCGTCTGCCCATACCCTCTGTCTAGTCATGTTGACACCCTTCGGCAGGAGGGGCTATCATTGAGGCACCTCTGAAAAACAGCTTGAAGGAATTGCCGAAGAGATTTTTCGGGGCTGTGTCAGAATGTGCCTTTGACCCACATGCGGCGTTGGCCTGTCTGCAGACCAAATCCATCATTCTGACCCACCCCCCTGCATTCTGACACAGCCCCGGTAGGCAACGATGCATGGGTGCGAAGCTTGAAGCGAGATCCAGTACTAGAACTAAATGGTTTTTTTGAGGTGCCATTATACATCCTGCCCCGGTAGCTCAGTAGGATAGAGCAACTGCCTCCTAAGCAGTAGGTCAGCCGTTCGAGTCGGCTTCGGGGTAAATTCTAGGAATTTCGACGGCCCTTGCCGAATCAAATCTGCCCGCAAGAATGCCTTTGTTCCGTCTGAGGGAGAAGCACACATCTCGAAAATTCAATTCTCTGTACTCAGCAGATCTTTGGCCCGTTTCTGTTTGTATGCGTTTCATAATTGTCTATAACGAGAACGATTTTCTCGGCATCCGGAAAACCTTTTCAAGCAGATGCCGGATTTCCAATGCTCATTCATTCTTCGTTTTTGTTCTGCTGCGTATACTTGTTCGCCGCCATTCCCCCAACGGCTGGGTAAACATGAATATTGCCGCCGACCCATTTCTCTATAGGACATTGCACTTTTTTCGCCTTGCCTGTGGCCCAAATACTTCATTCTTCAACAGCCCCGGTTGGAGGATAAGATCAAGGAAGAGGCTCTTCTTGATGGTTTCTACATTGTTCGGACCATTGTGGATACCTCACAACTCTCGGCGGAGCAAGTGGTATTAACTTACAAGCGGCTTTCGGTGGTTGAGAGAGCCTCAAAATGTACCGCCCATGGAGATCAGGTTCATAGTTTTCATACGGCACTCGATGACTTGGCGACTATCTGCTGTAACACGATTGAGCCGGAATATCAGGAGGCACTGCCTTTCACGACATTAACCAAGCCGACAGCTCATCAGCAGAAGATGCTTGATATTTTAGGAGTTAAACTGTGATGCCCCCAGTATAGTGAAGTATGGGTTTTTAGTTGATCCCTTATAGAAGAATGGATTACTTTATTTGTTCGGTGAAAACTTCAGATTAATGCCTTTAATATGAGTCTTTTCCGCTCAAAATCAAGCGTTAGTATATTGTACGCATAATTGCCTGGTGGTTTGAATTTAATTTTTATAAAATTCTGCCGGTTTGATGTTCTTCAGTTTGTAGAGCACCACAAATGTCAGGGCCGCACAAACGGCAAGCATTCCAATGCTTATACCTATCTGGGGCAGGATACCGGCATCTACGGGAAGGGGGGCGGTGATAACACGTTCGATGCTGTTTTCATCCGGCAGAAAGTGGGGTTTTGCAGAAATATCCCATGGCAGTTCAATGGAAACAGACACCATTGACAGATACAAAAGTGATGCGATATACCACAGATTGCCCAGGATCAGTGCGCCTGCGGTCAGAACCATGCTTTCGCCGATGAAATGGCTTCTCAGTGCACTGAATTTCCAACCCAGCATCCTCAGCAGGGCAATTTCATTTTCCCTGGATTTGATGCCGTAAAGAATCATCAGAGAAAATCCGATCACCAGCAGAATCCCCAGAATGATGAATGCCAGTGACGCAGATGAAGACAGCAGTGTCAATTGATCGGCGACCTCCTTTTTAAAGCTTTCCTCTCCGAAAACAAGCAGCTTTTTGTTGTACGAAAGGATTACCTCTTTTTTGCTTCCCTGCCACAGTGGATCGGTCTTGAGCACCACCATATTATAAAAGCGGGTGTCCGTGAAATTGTACAGGGTTTTCATTTCAGCTGAATCTCCTGCGATCTGCTGCGCCTCGTGAATATCCATATAAATATCGGCAGGCGCAATATTTCCGTTGAAATCAGAACGCAGAACGCCTGAGATGGTAAAATGCCGCTCCCCGATCTTAACGGTGTCATTGATATCAAGAGATTGTTTTTTTACAAAATCCTGCGTGACCAGGATTGCGCTGTAGCCGGCAGGGTAATTCCCGCGGATCAGGCTGGCCTTCAGAACGTCCGTGTAAAGACCTTTATCCAGATGAAACCCTAACACTGATTTGAAATAGCTGTTGTCAAAATACCAGAAATAAAGGGCTTGATCGAAATCCGTGACAAAAGGGGCGGACGCAATCTGTTTGATTTCATTTTCATAAATAGGCGCATTGGAGTGGGGAAAAATAGCACCAACCATCTGGCTAGGGATCTCTCCGGCTTTCTGTACCACTGTTTGGGCTCCGATGCGTTTCATTGGAAGTGCTGCCACATCGTCGATACTGCGGCTCATGGTGGCAGCAATGGAAATCAGCAGGAAATAGATGCTCAAGCTTCCGGCCATTAACATAGTTTTAAATTTGTTGTTTCGGATAAATGCAGTGACATAAGAGAGCATCATACGACCAGTTCCTGTAATGAAGGGGTTGATAGGTGAATGGCCGGAAGTCCTGCTGCTAAAAAAAACGCAACCAGAACGGTACAAAAAATAAATGCTACAATAAGAATAACGGCTACGTCGAGTAGCATCCACGATCTTAAAAACCCTGAAGGCCACCCAATCATTCTTAAAGTTTCATTGTGCTGCTTAAAATCATGTGTATGTATTTTCAAAAGGATACCGATCAGGACAAAACCGATAATCCAAAGCAGCAGGATAACAGCGTTGCCGAATCGATGCATGATACCGCTGATGCCTTTGAGGTTTTTGTAAAGACTGTCCCGGGTGATGATCGAAAATCCGGGCATTAGGGTTTGAGCATCCCTTATAAACCGCTTTGTTTCTGTGGCATCATCCAGGGAGACAAACATCTGGTTCACTGATCCTGCCAGTGCCCCTGCGAGTTCAACTGCAGTTTGATAGGGCAGAAAAACAGAGGCTGTGTTCAGATTGCTCTGATCCACAAAATCTACAATGCCGACAATCTTGAGATTTCTATCCTGAATTGGGAAAAATCCGCCAAGCTTGTGGCTGAAAAAGGTAGCAAAATGACGTTCAAGTATAACCTCTTCAGCATGATCCGAACTGAAGAAACGTCCTTTGATCAGCATGGATTCAATATTTCTCAATCCGACCAAGGGATCATCCGTCTTTATACCTGCGATTACCAGGGTCCCCCGGACATCCAGCTTCCAAAGAATCAGGGCGGCTGCATGGGCCTTTATATAATCAAGACGGTCAAGCTGATTCTCAACCCGGTTGCCTGAAAATGATTGCATTTCAAACGGAGTGATCAGGCCGCCTGTTTTCAAACCCGAAGGGGTCGCCTCATCTGATGACTGCTGGAGAATCAATTCCGTATTGAGTGCCTCAAGAGGCTTCTGCGTCTGGGATGCAATATGCTGCATCAGCAGAACGGAAGCCGTTGCTACAAACATGAGAAATCCGCAGATACTTCCCACAATCATTGTTTCTCCTTTATAGTGTAGCCGGTTGCCCAGCACCCACCCAAACAGGTTCATCATTCTTTCCCGATTAAGGTGACGGTTACCTGTTTAAGATCTTCATAGCTCCATTCCCCTTCAAAAGCAGGAACAAAAGCATTCCCTTTCGGAAAATTGCGGAATACGATTATGGATCCGTTTATCTCATATTGGTCTGTGCCGTTGATAAAGACCGCAACCGGCAGGTGATCAAACAGCCGATATTTCTGGGCCAGTTTATCAGCGGATGTATCGCCGAATGCATACTTTCTGATCACAATATTTTTCATTCCCGAAAGCGTCTTCTCAATTTCATCAACAACGGCAATGGCCGGCCGGTGCGGCAGGTAAAAAATTTCCAGGGTTACGGTTTCGGCATGCGCCCATACCGCTACAGTCAAGATAAATAAGATAATGACTATTTTTTTCATATCAGTCTCCCATCATTCAAGTGATAAACTTTCAGGGTCGTCTTAGCGATGTCTTCATCGTGTGTCACAATGACAAAGGTAGTTTCCAGTTCGGCATGCAGAGAGGCAAACAGTGCCATGATGCTCTCGGATGTTTTTTCATCCAGGTTGCCGGTGGGTTCATCGGCCAGCACAAATGCCGGTTTGTTGATAAGGCTCCTAGCCACAGCCACACGCTGTTTTTCTCCGCCGCTGAGCAGATCTGCCTTTTTATCCAGCATATCTTTCAATCCCACGCTACTGGCCAAATATTCCATCCGTTCTTTTTTTTGCGCTTTGGACAACTCCTTGCTGGGGTAGGCCGCAATCAGGATGTTGTCTGCTACTGTCAACGATGGGATCAGCCTGAAATCCTGAAACACGATGCCCACATGTTTCATCCTGAAATCCGCCAGGTCATCTTCAGTTAAGATGCCGATATCCCGGCCGTTAAAACTGACTTCTCCCTGGTCGGGCCGAATCAGCCCGGCCATGATGCCGAGAATCGTACTTTTCCCGGCACCGGACGTTCCCATGATGGACACCATCTCCCTGGTGTTCAGTGACAGAGAAACCCCTTTCAACACTTGCTGACTGCCGTAATTTTTTGTCAGACTTTTTAATTCATACATGGATCGACTCCTTGGGTAAAACGGTCCTTGAACTCTTCATCAGTCTGCATTGAGCGTTTGTCCGTTTCTGTTGAATGATAGAAAAAGTTATATTGACAATTTTTTCTGCATCCTTACTTATCACTACTGGAACTCCTTGTTGATTTGCGATTGTTCCTAATGTAATCAGATTGAATGAATCAATTATGAATAGAGTATGAATAGAGCCTGCATTTTTATCCTGGCCGTCAAAATTGACGAGCAATCCAAGGCGTACTATCCAGCCCGTTTTTTCGTAGACATCAAACATTACTCAATGAACAGTGTAGCATTCATCAGCAAATAAAAATTTTTGCTTGTTTTGTGTTCCACAATTCATATCGCTGCTGGAGAATACCCGTCTAACAATCTTCTGAGCACCTCCAAAAATCTCACTCAGTTCTTGCCTCGATCTTTTTCCCGCCTACCTGCACGTGTGTCCGCACCTGATTGCGCGGCTACGTCAGAATCCAGGGAGCCCGACGGGGGGACTATCTACCTACCGCAGTCAAGGCGGTCTGCCTGTGCGTTGCACCTGTCTGCAACCGGCAGACGTAGCCGGGTGCGTACACGCACCAGCAGGCTATAACGCATGGGTGCGAAGATTAAAGCGAGATCCAGTACTAGAACTAAATGGTTTTTTTGAGGTGCCATTATACATCCTGCCCCGGTAGCTCAGTAGGATAGAGCAACTGCCTCCTAAGCAGTAGGTCAGCCGTTCGAGTCGGCTTCGGGGTAAATTCTAGGAATTTCGACGGCCCTTGCCGAATCAAATCTGCCCGCAAGAATGCCTTTGTTCCGTCTGAGGGAGAAGCACACATCTCGAAAATTCAATTCTCTGTACTCAGCAGATCTTTGGCCCGTTTCTGTTTGTATGCGTTTCATAATTGTCTATAACGAGAACGATTTTCTCGGCATCCGGAAAACCTTTTCAAGCAGATGCCGGATTTCCAATGCTCATTCATTCTTCGTTTTTGTTCTGCTGCGTATACTTGTTCGCCGCCATTCCCCCAACGGCTGGGTAAACATGAATATTGCCGCCGACCCATTTCTCTATAGGACATTGCACTTTTTTCGCCTTGCCTGTGGCCCAAATACTTCATTCTTCAACAGCCCCCTCAATTATTGTTCCGTCCGGAGCAAAGGAGACCCCCTCAGCAATCAATAATGCCCGTTGAAGTGCCGCCATTCTCGGATCAGAGAGAACAATTCGGCCACCAGAAGCAACGACACGGTGCCATGGCAAGTTCCTTTTTTCACTTTGGCTGTGAAGAATTCGCCCTACTTGGCGAGCACTTCGAGGAGAACCCGCTTTTATTGCCAGCTCACCATAGGTAACAACCTTTCCAAAAGGAAGGCCAGAAACAAGGTTGCATACTCTATCGCTAAAGGAATTCATAGTGCCTCGAAGCTTAGTGGTAGAGAACAAACACACACATCCATGTAAGAATCAATACAAAAACGATTTACAAACAGGTGTCTATAATTTCTCCGCCTCGTCTCAATCCAATTGTTTCAATTTCGGCTCATCAAGGCTAAAAATCCTGCTAACCCCAATGTATTCTGTTCTATAACAGCCTTTGGCGAAGGCCCCCCGCCCCCAAACTTCGGGGCACTACAAAAGAAATTCATCATGTCCACTCAAAGCTCAGATTCTCCTATTATGCGCTCATAGATTCCCTCGAGACCTTCTGGGCTATACCAAGATATTTCCATCCGGCCTTTGGCCAGGGTTCCTTTCAGGCTTACTTTGGTGCCGAATGCCTGGATAAACTGCTCTTCGAGATTGGACAATTCCGGGTCTTTCTCGTGCATATCTTTTGGATGTGACAATTTATCCGGTTTTTTCTTTCCTTGATTCATGTCGGCGGCGCATGCCTCCGCATCCCTAACCGATAAGGAATTGTCCAGAATTTTTTTGAGGAGTAGCATTTGGTCAGCCGGATTATTCACGGCAAGAAGTGCCCGTGCATGGCCTGCACTGATTTTCCTCTCTTCCACGGCCTTCCTCATCGACTCGGGGAGCTTGAGCAGTCTCAAGCTATTGGCTACGGAAGATCGGTTTTTGCCGACTTTGTCCGCAACTTCCTGCTGTGACAGCTTAAGGACATCCATTAAATGGAAGTAGGCCCTGGCCTCTTCCATCGGCGTGAGATCCTCTCTTTGAATATTTTCAACCAATGCCATTTCAAGTTTCTTCTCAGGGCTAATTTTGCGGACAAGAACCGGGACCTTGCTTAAGCCAGCATGCTTACTAGCTCGCAATCGACGCTCGCCAGCAATCAGCATATAAGTGCCATCGTTTCTTGCTTCTGCCAGTATGGGCTGAATAACTCCTTGCTCCCTGATTGATGCGGCAAGTTCCAATATGGATTCATCATCAAATTTCTGTCGAGGCTGATCGGAATTAGGCACTAATAGATCAAGGGGAAGATAGAGGACTTCTTCATGCCCACTCCGTTTATCAGGTAAAGAATCATCAATGCCTTCATCAAGCAGAGCATCCAACCCCTTCCCCAAAACCGGTCGCTTAGACACGACTAAGCACCTCTTGTGACAAAATGGCGTAGCTTCTTGCCCCCACGCATTCTGCATTGTACATATTTATAGGAAGCCCATGGCTTGGAGCTTCGGAAAGCCGGATGTTGCGTGGAATGACTGTTTTGAAAAGATACTCTGGATGTTTCTTAAATGCGACTTTTACCTGTTGAATAACTTCTGATGAAAGCCTTGTCCTAGAATCATACATGGTGAATACGACACCTCCAATTTTCAAAGCAGGGTTTAGGGATTTCTGAATCCGTTTAATGGTCTTGAACAACATGTTAAAAAATCCTTCTACAGCGAAGAACTCGCATTGTAGCGGAATGATAACCGATTGAGCCGCAACAAAACCATTGAGAGTGAGAATGCCCAAAGAAGGCGGACAATCAATAAAAATATAATCATACTGGTCGTCAATAGTGCTCAACGCCTGCAATAAGCAATGTTCTCGTCCCTTGGCATTGGCCAATTCCACCGTCGCTCCGGCCAGATTAATATCGGAAGGGAGAAGATCCATGTTTTTTTGTGGAGTTGGGACAATAGTCGTTGCGATGTCCGCATTTCTCATTAATACCTCGTATGTACCGGCATCAATGTTCCGAATACCTACGCTACTACTGAGATTGGCTTGAGGATCAAGATCAATAAGCAACACTCGTTTTCCGGAAGCCGCGATATAGGCTCCTATATTCACAGTTGAGGTAGTTTTCCCCACCCCTCCCTTTTGGTTTGCAAACACCACCTTCTGACCCATGTCGGAAGTATAGCACATTAGCCAGCTTTTTAACCAACCCAGTTTTGTGCTAACCAATTATTTCTAGGAGTCTGTCGGACTTTGAGACCTTGAGGTGATTTTCTTGGGACTGTGTCAGAATGCGCCTTTGGCCCGCATGCGGCGTTGGCGAAAAAACCTGAAACAAGAATTTCTTATCCCAAGTTCACCAAAATCCCCCTTGAAAGTCCGTTGAAAATCTTTTTTCATCCGTTTCAATAGTGTGAAACATAGAAATATTGCACCCAGAGGCCAAAACGCACCCGCATTCGCCAATGTGGTGACTATCTGATTTCGACCAGGCTTGTCACCTTCCTTGCTTTTTTGTATATTATACTCTATGTATATACGCCGTGTTAGAGTTCCCAGAGGGTCTCGAAAACCTCAAAACATTTACTACAATTTGGTTGCAAGTGTTTGCACCCCAAAGGTCTTTCGTCAGCGTCTTGTCCTTTCCCTTCTGGACATTTATGGAAAACTGGGGTTATCAGGGAAATTCCTTGACCAACAATTAATGAAATACAAAATCAGTGGTGATAATCGAAAAAGTTAACTGTCGGTACAGGAATGAGATAAGGTTGTTGTATGGTGAACTTGGGTTATTCAAATCATCCAACAAAATTGAAATTTATTTGCATTATCAGAGTCGCAGAAAGCATTCTGCAAGCAACTGGCCGATTCCTGATGAAATGGAATGCCAATACTGGGGCTGTTGACGAATTAAGTATTTGGACCACAGACAAGGCGGAAAAATAGGGAAGGCACCCAAGAGAATGCGAGATGCCCTCATCGCCTCCTTAACTCATCCAGCCTGCTTCTCCACCTGCTGATACAGTCTTGCCACCTGCAATGAAAAGGCTTCAAGCCTTGCCTCTACTATCTGAGGGAATGGGTTGCCGTCAGTTTCTATGGTGAGGAAGGGCAGGGTGTGAAATTCTTTTAATTGCGCAGCGTTGTCCAGATTGTCTATGCGTTGATTGTCATGAACATTGGATTCCACATTCAGAATGGCTTCACAAACACGGGTGGGAAGGCAGGCAAAGGGTCCTATCGAAATAACTCCGTGGACATGTTTTGCTACTTCCTTAAAGAATGTTCCAATCACGAGGATTTCTTCTCCGGTCATTCTGGGATCAATGAATTCCTTCCCTTTCTCGAATATCTCTGCTATGTCAATCTTTTCATACTCATACAGCCCCGTCTTCGCGAGGGTTGATTTAATTTTTGTCTCGATGTGTTTCTCGACGGTGTTTTTGATAAATACATGCATTCTCTCTTTGAAGGTGAATTTCGTGTCCAGGATGTTCTTTGATATGTAGTCGATGTAATGGAGCCACTCCAGCAAGGGCGATCTTTTGACAACGATCCCTTTTTCGGCTAACCTGCTGATGATTTGATTGGAAGTGAATTCATCCTTACGCACGTATATCTCCCCTGAAAGAAGAACCTTTTGGGATTCCTCCAGGGTCTGGCTAAGCTCAATGGCGGCAAGATTTTGGGACACATCTTCAATCACTTCATACAAATCCTTGGATCCTGATTCAAGAGATGCAACAATCTTTCTCCATTGTTCCTCGAATATCTCCCGAGCTTTCGCCTTGTCCTTGGGCAGTACCAACAGGGTGTTTCCGATATCATCCATGATATCGGCCAAGATGATGGCTTTCAACAACTTGATCTGATCAAAGCTACTGAGACCGAGGTAATTCTGCTCGGCATTCAGGGTCATTAATGCGACATTCTTAATTTTAAGCTTTTTGATAAGCTCCTTTATGTAGACATAGTATTGGGCGAATCGACAATTCCCCGATGTGGTAGGCAGGAAGTAGAGGGTAAGCTCATCGGGGTTTCTTGTCTTTGTATGATTAATCAGCGCTGCCGTCGTCATCATCAACGGCATGCACTCCTTACAGGATGAATGAGACCTTCCCACCATCAGGGTTTCGAAGGTGGGATGGGCAACTGCTTCGGCATTGAATCCGGCTCCCCTGAATGCGGCGGCACTGAATTCGCACAGGGCGCGTCCCATTGAGGGAATAAGTAACTTGATGTTCTTGTTTTTCAGTGAGATATGTTGATTCTCACTTGTCACATAGTAGATACGCCCCTTCTCCTTCGTGAGAGAGGCTGGTAGAAATGAGTCAGGAGCACTGTCTTCCAGGCCGGATATTCTATAACGGGTAACGATGTCGAGAAATGCTTCGATTCGGGTATTTATGCCGGCATCGGCACTATGAGAGTCAAGCTCCAAAGTGAGCGATGGCTTGGTTTTCATGATATCCCGGAAATACCCCACTATGAATGAATCGGGACCACAGCTGAAGTTCGTGATGAATGCGCCAAACAATTGTTTGTGCTTCTTAACAAACCGTGAGGCCTTGATCAATTCATGTCCAATGGCCCAGTTCATATTTTCCATAGAGTCTTCTTCATCGTAGGGGAGACAATCGAATGGAATGACATAAACGTCTCTTGACGCAAATTTGCGCGGTATCCCTAAGTTCCCATCTTCCGAGAAGGCGTTATACGGCCGTCCGAAAATAACGATGGCTATCTTCTTCGGATCATCCTCCAATATGCGTAGCAATTCATTTCCAATTTCCTTCTTGTCCTCATAGAATTTATTTTGTCTTTCAACCCCTGCTTGAAACGCCTGTTCGGCACGTGCCGCATCGCATCCCAATCGCTTACCTACGGCGATGAACTCCTCTTTCATGGCCGACCAACCATTATAGAAGTCGAGAACGGGATTTATAACCTTAGGAATGGATTCCTTGAATGCACTTTTTAAGTAATATGGCTCACTCTGGGCCAGTACACAGGTAGAGTTATTGCCATCTCGGCCTGATTGCGTATTGGGCCTGTACAGCCTGGTTATATGGGGTAAAAATATGTAATCAGGATTCTTTTTAAGCAAGTTATGATACATCCCATGGGCAATTTCAACCGGATAACAAAAGGATGAAGCAGTTCTTTTCACTCCGTCGGCATCGATTTCATCAGGAAGGACAACTTCAAAGCCAAGTCCTGTAAAAAAATGGTAGTACAAGGGGAAGGTGACATGCGTGAATAGTGCTTTCGAGATTCCCACCTTCTTACTTGATTTGATAGTGCTGTGTTTTTTGAAGAACAATTCCTGTCTTTGTTGAACGAGATCCAAGGGTTTGGGGTCGATATTGAGCTGATGGAGCTGATTATAGTACTTGTTGCAAATACCGCCGAATGGATAATTTCTCCCTCCGATTTTGATTATGTTAATGCCGCATCCCCTGTCACAATTCTCGGTCGTGCCAGGACAGACGAAGCTTTTGCCATACTCTACATCTTTTTCGCTAAGCTCCTTGAGGTTGAATGCCGATTTATCGAGAATGCCGTTATTTATCCTGTTTTTTATTTCCAGGGCGACACCAAAGGCTCCCGTCAATCCAGGGTCTGGAGGAACGATGATTTCCTTTTGGAGAAGCGTCGCCATAGCCAGCGGTACGGCCTTGTTATAGCATACGCCTCCCTGCATGAATATTTTCCTCCCAACCTTTCTGTTTCCTTTGACGCGGTTGTTGTAATTCATGCAGATTGAATATACAAGACCGGCGACTATATCTTCTTTGCCGATATTCTCATGTGATGCGTTTTTGATATCTGAACTGATGAAGGCGGCACATTGATCGTTGAAATTTGGAGGAGCTTTTGCTTCCATTGCAATTTCCTGAATATCCAGATAGTTGATGTTCAGAGATTCTTTCGCCGCTTCTTCTAGGAAGGAGCCTGTTCCGGCGGAACAGGCTTCGTTCATGGCGTAATCACAGGGAACCCCATTGACGAGAAAGGTGTATTTCGCATCCTGTCCGCCGATCTCGAATATTGTATCCACATCGCTATCGAAGTGGGCGGCTCCCGTGGCATGGGCGATGATCTCATTCACGATGCCGTTGGTCATGGCATGAATGCCAGCAATCTGTCGGCCAGACCCTGTGATGCCGAGACCTATGACGTTGAATTTCTTTTCAATCTTATCAGGAGCCGCTTCTGCCAACTGATCGTATATTGCCTTATAACAATTTCGCGATGCAGAGATGGGGTTTCCGTTCGTTCTTAAATACACCGAGGCGACTATCTTCTCGTCTCTTACACGTATTAATACGGATTTTGTTGTTGTTGACCCCACATCAAGTCCCAAAATGTATTCATCGCCTGTCGTTGGTTTTTCACGAATGGAATCCTTGAAGACGACGAATTCTTTGGCATCCTTTAAGGAAGGGTGGTAAGTAAATGACGTATGCTCGGGGATGAAAGTTATCTCTTTGCTCACTTCATTTTTGTTGTCGAGGGCATATGCCGCAGCACCGAAAGCCTCGAAGACTTCTGCATTCTCCGGGATAACCAAATTCCCGATCTTCTTCTTAAGGCAGTTAACAACATAGTCGTTTCGTGTCACTCCGCCGACGATGATGATGTTCTCTTTTTCGATGGACTTAAGAAGTTCCAGGACTTTGTCGGCAATCATATTGCCTAACCCGGCACTCACTCTTCCTTTGGGAATACCCTTATTCAGTGCGTGAGTGCAGTCACTCTTGCAAAACACGGAGCAACGACCGGAAACAGAATACGGTTCCGAATCGTGAGCAAGCCGGATTGCCTCATCGGGACTCGCCCCCATTCTTCTAATTTGCTGCAGAAAGAATTCACCTGTTCCTGACGCACATTTATTCCCAGTATGCACATTTACTATGTTGTACCGCTCATTCAATGCGTACAGAATGAAATTTTCCGAACCAAGGCTGACGAGGGCCTTGCAACCCTTTTCCTTAAAATGCCTTAATGCATATTCTGTAGCTATTGGTTCGGTGATTTTCTCATGAGCAAGAAGGTCTTTGAATTTCCTTCCTGTTATAACCGCATAGGTATACGTCTTTATATCAATTTCTTCAAAAAGGCCAATCAATGCCTGTTTCGGATGACAGTCATGGTTGATGATTCGCCTCTCCAGGATATTGTATTGATCATCTATAGATACAAATTTTATTGTGGAAGCCCCAACGCAGACACCCAAGGACTTTATCATATTAATGGACTCCTTCATATTTAATTGAATACGACTGAAATACTAGTATATCAATGAGACATTGGTGAATCAATCTGTAGAAGTGTCTTCATTGTCCTGTTTTCATCATCCCAGAAAAAAAGTCTAAAAATGCAGAACACCCGAATTACGAAGCTGTACGAGGGACATAAAGGCATCATAGCGAGCGGCCTGGAGAATCCCTGCTTTTCTGCGTAGTTCACCATCCACGGTGTTGAGATAAATTATGAATTCAGGATAACAAGAATATATGCCGGAGTAGTACTGACTTGCTTGATGTCCGGGGACTAGTTCGGGAAATAGAACAACTTTGACTGCTTTATCAAATGTCCGTCTGGCGTTGAATAGTCGCCTGTCATATTTTTTAAAGTGCGGCTCCGATGAGAATTGCAACATTCCTTGATCTATGTCAGCCACCGTGAGGCGGGAGAACCGAGATGCCGCTGTAATGGCTGGATTTCTATAGGTTTTTTTACATAAGTCAAGTTTGTCACGACTTCTTATAATCATCCGCAGGGCCTCACGGAAACGGAATCGCCGCACCCCTTCATTCCTGTAAGAGGGATTTTCCAGTCCATATTGATAATATAGACCCAAGCCATCAAGGAATTCGTTGAAGATCGAGTAGAAGACCTGAGATTCTTCGGCACTTAGAGGTTTCACCTGGACGTTACCGATGTCCTCAAAATTCTCGTTTTCATCGGTTTGAGTCGGTTCGGTGGCCGGTTTTGGTTCTGGCGTGGCAAGTTCGGTGATTTTCTGTGCCAGCAATTCATAAGCGATGTTAATCTCTGCCATACGCTCATGGGCCCATTCTGGATAGTCCCGTACTTTGTCTGGGTGATATTTCTTCACCAAAGCCCGAAACAAAGTGTTGAGTTCTTCCATGCTGACCCTTGTATCAAGGCGGAATATAGCTCGTGCCTGGCGCAAGTTCATGAATGTATATTAGGGAGAAGAAGTGGAAATTGACAACAGTCGAATAATCAGCTATATTGAATAAATAGGAGAAACGATATGGCCAAAATAATGGAACTTTACGAGGCGCATCAATCGAATGAGTTGCCTAGAGACCAAGGGTATATCATCACTGAGAATCTTAGTGAATCAACCCGGTATTCCCGATATGAGGTGATCTCATATAGAAATGTTAAAGACATATACGCGGTGGGGGAAGGGCTTCAATTTCAAGCAGATGGCAAGAAGCTCTATCTTCTCTTTGAGCCCTTGAACTACAATGCAAAGCATCTCGAACCAATCCATCGTGATGAGTTGCATCGTGTACCGCTTAGAAAGAATGAACTGGAGGTGTACGTCACTAAAAGGCAGGAAAAGATCATGGTGGCAAAGGAACCCGTCATGACATATACCTCGTTCACAATCGCAAACCAGACAGGGTATCATTCTTCTTATATTGTTTATCATGATGAGTCTTCAGTCAGAACAATACTAGGTTTCTTTGAACAAAGCTTCTGGAAGACGCTCAGCATAGGCCGACTAGATGCAAAAAAGGCACGTGAACTGATTAGTGGCCCGTTAGACACCCTCATGATTCCCGAGGGCCTATAGATTTTATCGCCCCGTGGATAGCATTCTCAGGGTGCCTTGAAGCTCATTGATTTTGCTTTGTTGCATTTGGACAAGCTCCTTTAATTGATTTACATCGAAGTTGTGTGCATCCTTGATGGACTCCTCACTTTCTTGCAATGTAACCAAATCGTTTTCGGTTTCAATTTGTGCAAGTTCGTAGGAATCCGCATAGTAGTCGAGTTCTAATGGTAATTCGGGGTATTGCTTGCTTTGAAGGATTTTCTGGGCAATCCTATGGATTTCACTTGTGATCATCTGATCTGGAAACTCGGCCACAAATGGTGTGAGAGAATCAATAGACTGACCTACAATCTCTGAGTTCAATAGGGTTCCAAGGCATTCGATGTTGACCGAGAGGGTCTTCTTGCATAAATCCCGCAACCCCTCTGCCATAACAATATCAGATACCCCACTTACCTTGTTGAGTATCAGCTTCGGCTGAAGTACCTTGATAAAGCTATTCGCTTTTTCGGCAATTAATTCATCTTTGGACGAAATTTCTTGAATGAGTTCTCTATCGTCTTGCGATCTTCGATCTTGCGTTCCTTAAATGTTCTTCTCAGATAGGAGGAGATTCTCTTGTCTTCAGCAAATACCCGCTGGAGAAAACGAAAAAGGAGATTTCTCAAGAAAGAGTATGCATTAATTACTGATGTGGTCTGGGGAGTCATTATGATGAGTCCCGAATTGGATATCAGGAAGAAGTCGAGTGCCGTAAAATTCGTACCAGCCCCAAGATCCAGTATTATGTAATCTGCTTCAATTTCCAACAACCCAGCAGTAATCTTTGCTTTGGCTGATTTGGTGAGTTCCCCAATTCCGCAAACCAAGGCATCTCCAGGAATATAACTGAGGTTCTCCCACTTCGTGGGGCGAATCAATTCGATCACTTTGCATGAAAGCCCCGCAACGAGATTGCCTATACCTAGCCGGATGTTTTTTTCTCCAAGTAGGGTGTGGATATTTGAGCCTCCGATATCCAAATCAACCAATACGGTTTTTTTCCCATTTATCGCAAGGCAAAGGGCGAGGTTGACCGCAATGATACTTTTACCGACTCCGCCTTTGCCACCCGCAATGGGTATTATCTTTTTCTCGACATTTTCATTTAGAATCATAGAATTCGATTATATAGGAGAAATTCAGTGTGTTCACCCCTCTTCTTGTTCAATAAATGGCAGGGAATGGTGACGATGTGAATATCTTGGAGTCTGTCGGACTTTGGACACAGAATGAAATCTGGTGGACTTCTTATAGTGACCTCAAGATTAGTGGTATGGTAGAGAACAAACACATACCGTCAATAGATGACACAGTGCAAAAACGACCTACAAGCATCGGCTTACACCTTTCCCTCCCCATCTCAATCTCCATTGCTCCAATTTCGGCTTATTTTGACTGAAAACCCGCTAATCCCATGTCTGCTATTCCGTAACGGTTTTTTTCGAGGCCCCCCTGCCCCCAATCTTCGGGGCACAAAATATTGAAAAAGCAAACAAAGAGAAATTTAACGAAGACAACTATACAGTCAGGGAAAAAATGAGGCTTAGGCTCAAAACGAAGGCAGGTCGTTCAAGGGACAAGAACCGGAAGGAGGCCGAGGAACCAGTCTTTGGAATTGTAAAATCTGTCTGCAATTTTTTCATAAGAAGTAATAAATCATGGGGACAATGGTGCATTTACACGAAAAGTTGGTTCCGAAGTCCGACAGACTCCTAGGGGGAAGGATGGGCGAAGCTCCTGTTTGTATGCTATGTTTTCTGTGTGCGGTTTTTAGCGTCATAGGTCAAAGTATAACCCGAATTTCATCCGGTCTGGGAGGCCTTGTACCTCCGTTGACCGGATTTATGATTTACTTGCTTGTTGTGTAGAACAGTCCCAGAAGGAAGTATCTGACCGAAACCCAATGCCGCCGGAGCACAGAAAGCGCAGTGTACTGGGAGCACATGAGCATTTCGAGCACCGCCGAACGCGGGATCACGGACAAAGATGAGTTCCTAAAGACAGGCTTTATGTAGTAAAATACTATTTGAAACTGGCTTTGGGTTGGCTTATTTGTATATTATACCCGCCGGGTGAATAGAAGACAGAAGATCGTTTTTTGAGCCTGCATTGCTGATCGTAAATCCATTCTCTAAAGGTTTAGACAAAATGAAAGAACGAACTAAATTCTTGCTTATGTTGGCGATTTTTGGCCTAGCTTGGTTCTTGCCGGTAGACAATGGGCAATTTTTGACAGCGGTAGTCGAAAGTCTCAAGTTGGTCAAGTGGTACGCCCAAGAGCATGTTCTTCTCTGCCTCATCCCGGCATTTTTTATCGCAGGCGCAATCAGTGTTTTCGTCAGTCAGGGGGCTGTCGTGAAGTACCTCGGCCCATCCACCAAAAAGATCGTCGCCTATCCGGTTGCGGCCGCCTCTGGGGCCATCTTGGCGGTTTGCTCATGTACCGTTCTTCCTCTTTTTTCGAGTATCCACAAACGTGGTGCCGGGCTTGGTCCGGCCAGCGCATTTTTATACTCCGGTCCGGCTATCAACGTCCTGGCTATCATTCTTACCGCTCGAATTCTCGGGCCTGAACTTGGGCTTGCCCGCACAATCAGTGCAATTCTTTTTTCTGTCCTCATCGGTCTTGTTATGCATTTTATTTTCCGCAAAGAAGCGGCTGAACAAAGCGAAAATAGCCGAATTGTTATGCCGGAAGATGGACAGGGGCGAAAACTTTGGCAAAATGGTCTCTATTTTTTCGTCATGGTTGGTATACTTATCTTTGCTAATTGGGGAAAACCGGAAGAAGGCGATACCGGGGTTTGGGATTTGATTCACTCATCGAAGTGGCTTGTCGTCGGCATTTTCGCGACGGCACTTGCTGTTTTTATCTGGCGTTGGTTCAAAAAGGAAGAGCTTGTGGACTGGGCCGATTCTAGCTGGATGTTTGCCAAACAGATAATGCCGCTACTGCTTGCGGGAGTAGCGGTCGCGGGTTTCTTTTTAGGCGGCCCGGATGGTGGCCGTGGTGTTATCCCCAGTGAGTGGATTAGTTCCATGGTCGGCGAGAATTCCCTCAGTGCGAACTTGTTTGCATCGGTGGCGGGAGCGTTCATGTATTTTGCTACACTGACCGAAGTGCCCATTTTGAAAGGATTATTGAACGCTGGAATGGGAAAAGGTCCGGCATTGGCACTACTGCTCTCTGGTCCGGCTTTGTCGTTACCTAACATGTTGGTCATTCGTAGTGTGATGGGAACAAAGAAAACATTATTTTTTGTAGGTTTAGTGGTCATTTTTTCGACCACTGCAGGAGTTATTTACGGGGCAATTGATTAGTCATGGATACCATGATTCAAAGGAGTAGCGAGATGAAAATTAAAGTACTTGGAACGGGCTGTGCGAAATGCAAGAAACTGTACGCTGAAGCTGAAAAAGCCATCGCAGAATCTGGACTTGAGGCCGAATTGGAAAAAGTCGAAAACCTCGATGATATTATGAGCTATGGTGTGATGATGACCCCCGCTCTACTTGTCGATGAAGAAGTGAAATGCACAGGAAGAATCCCTAAGAGTGGCCAAATTATTTCATGGATTGCCGAAAAAGCATCTGGGGTTTCGAAATGAAGGTGTTTTGGTTTGCAGGCAGGGGGCTGTGTCAGAATCCAGCCCCCCCCCTTCCCCCTCTTCAAGGGTAGCAAGGGGTGGCAATCCCCCCCTGAGGGGGGGCCGGGGGGGGATTCCTTATTCGCATTCTGACACAGCCCCCAGAGATTGCACGAAACTGCGGTGATGACCAGGTTTGCTGGCTAATCTGTAGGCCACCGATAACCATTTGAGAGAAGGTGCTAGAGGAACAAATCGGAATGGATTTAGGTAAAATTAATCGCACTCCGCTTTTGCCCCCTTGAATCGGCAAAAATCACCAAGAACAGCTTTCAGTTTCCAAAGGCGGACTGTCTCCAAGGTAATCCACGAAAGGTCGGTAAGGGGATTGATTACTGAATAAACTTAAACACCGACATCAGCACGGTCAGCAGGGTGAAACCAAAAGTCATAAAGACAAACATCATGTTAAAGCGGCGGTTCATATCCTCCCGCAGGGTCTTCATGTCCTGGGCCATGTCTTCCCGCAGGGTCTTCATGTCCTGGGCCATGTCTTCCCGCAGGGTCTTCATGTCCTGGGTCATGTCTTCCCGAAGAGCCTTCATGTCCTGGGTCATGTCTTCCCGAAGAGCCTTCATGTCCTGGGTCATGTCTTCCCGAAGGGTCTTCATGTCATTGCGCAGATCCGTGTCCAGGTGGTGGAAGTGGTTGGACTGTGCTTTCAGTACCAACACGATCATCTCCTCTGAACTCAAGGGGATGCCCTTTCCCATCTTTTCCACAATCTCTTCTGCTTTCTGATCGAGCCATTTTTCAAACATGCTGTTGTCAAACATCTCTGTTCTCCTGCTTATTTCATCCTTGATTCTACACCATTCTGTTATTTATGGGAAAACTATCTCTAGGGCACAAGATATGGGAATGCCATCATCAGACGATTCATTCCTAAAGGGTCGGAGATCTATCGATTTTACAATGCCCTGGAGTCCCCGCTTGATCAAATCAGGATCCTCTCGCCAATTTTCTAAAGCTGTTTTCTTAGAGGTACCTACTGAATAAACTTAAACACCGACATCAGCACAGTCAACAAAGTGAACCCAAAAGTCATAAAGACAAACATCATGTTAAAGCGGCGGTTCATATCCTCCCGCAGGGTCTTCATGTCCTGGGCCATGTCTTCCCGCAGGGTTTTCATGTCCTGGGTCATGTCTTCCCGAAGAGCCTTCATGTCCTGGGTCATGTCTTCCCGAAGGGTCTTCATGTCATTGCGCAGGTCCGTGTCCAGGTGGTGGAAGTGGTTGGATTGCGCTTTCAGTACCAACACGATCATCTCCTCTGAACTCAAGGGGATGCCCTTTCCCATCTTTTCCACGATCTCTTCTGCTTTCTGGTCGAGCCATTTTTCAAACATGCTGTTGTCAAACATCTCTGTTCTCCTGCTTATTTCATCCTTGATTCTACACCATTCTGTTATTTATGGGAAAACTATCTCTAGGGCACAAGATATGGGAATGCCATCATCAGACGATTCATTCCTAAAGGGTCGGAGATCTATCGATTTTACAATGCCCTGGAGTCCCCGCTTGATCAAATCAGGATCCTCTCGCCAATTTTCTAAAGCTGTTTTCTTAGAGGTACCTACTGAATAAACTTAAACACCGACATCAGCACGGTCAGCAGGGTGAAACCAAAAGTCATAAAGACAAACATCATGTTGAAACGACGGTTCATATCTTCCCGAAGAGCCTTCATGTCCTGGGCCATGTCTTCCCGAAGGGTCTTCATGTCATTACGTAGATCCGTGTCCAGGTGGTGGAAGTGGTTGGACTGCGCTTTCAGTACCAACACGATCATCTCCTCTGAACTCAAGGGGATGCCCTTTCCCATCTTTTCCACGATCTCTTCTGCTTTCTGGTCGAGCCATTTTTCAAACATGCTGTTGTCAAACATCTCTGTTCTCCTGCTTATTTCATTCTTGATTCTACACCATTCTGCTATTTATGGGAAAACTATCTCTAGGGCGCAACCCGAGGTCACCATATCATACAAAAAATCATATAAAATCCGAAGTTTTGTATTACCTTCCGGCATAAAACCCTCGTAGGAGGCTACGAGAAGGCAAAACCTTGTCAAGATTCCTTTTGTAGTGATTATTGTTTTCTATTGCCGCTACCTTTTCCATTGGTCGGTGTTATGCCTTACTTTATGTACATATGTGAAGTGAACACACCAAGTAGCCCGGTGGTCCTCCCATCAATATCTATTGCAATCTCGTCGAATCAGTCCGTACGGAAAAAAGTCCACGGCAAGGACCCGTGCTGAATCTCAGAAAACTAGAGATAGACCCTTCGCGACGAAAAGCCCTAGGAGCCTGTCGGACTTTGGACACTGAAAGCGGTTTTTGATGATTTTTTTCAGAAGAGGTTGAAAAAACACTGAAAGCAGTCTGCGTTGAAGTAGGGGGAAGATACGAGATAAATTTTGTGGAAATAGGTTTGGAGTCAGACCATGTTCATTTTTTAATACACGGAAAGCGGATGTGAAACTTCATTGATGAATATCTTGGACTTCGCCTTAAACTTGACTTCCTGAAAAAAATCTCCTCGCCCTGTTCACCATCGTTTTCAGCTTCCCCAATCCTTCCGGTTTTTCCTTTAATTTCTAACTTTTGCTTGTCCTGCACAGCTAAATCGGATAGTTTTCTATGCAGGAGTAGCGTCTTGATAAACCCCGCAGCCCTTATCGGAGCCATGATCGGATTCTTCGTAGGAAGCTTCGTATTCCGAAACTTTATTCTAGGCATCGTCTTTTCCATGCTGGGAAGCTCCATAGGCTCCAGCATTGGTGTGCGCAACCACCGAAACCGGCACGGACAATCCGGGGGGTATGGCTGGTTTACCGGCTGGTCAATCGGAGCAAATGACGCGCCGATATTCATGGAAAATCTCTTCTCCATGCTGGGCAAGCTGGCCGCTGCCGACGGCCACGTTAGTCAGGAAGAAGAGCGTCAGTTTCGCAATGTGGTCATCAATGAACTCCGCATCACCTCACCTATCAGTGTATCGGCGGCCATGGAAGTTTTCCATCGGGCATCTAACGCTTCCACCCCTATCTCCGAATATGCCAGGCTTACTGCAAACACGTTTGGAAACCGCCCCCAGCTTCTGGAAATGATGTTGCTGATAATGATACGAGTCTGCGCATCGGTCGATGGCATACATCCTGAGGAGGACAGACTCCTGAGGGAAGCAGCCTCTATTTTTGGCTATTCTGACTCGGTCTATGACTCAATTCGCTCTCGATATACATTTGGTGGACATTCTTCCTCCGGATCAAGCTATTCAGCCCAGAGAAGTTCTGAAAATCTTGATGATGCCTATACAACTCTTGGTGTTGCGCCCAATGCTCCCGAGGCAGAAATTCGAAGGTCTTATAGAAAAAAAGCGGCGGAATACCATCCCGATAAGATCGCCGCAAAGGGTCTTCCAAAAGAATTTACCGAGTTCGCAAACGGGAAATTTCAGGAAATACAGAAGGCCTGGGAACGAATTCGCGAATCCCGAGGATTTTGATGCGACGGAATCGTCGTTATCCCGTCATTTCACGAATAAACCAGGCATGTAGCCTTGAATCGTCGCTTAGTTCGGGGTGAAAGCTACCGGCCAATATCGTTTTCTGCCGTACCAGTACAGGTAATCCCTCGAAAGAAGCAAGCACCTCCACGGTACTCCCTAGGGAGCCGATCACGATTTGCGGTGCACGGATGAAAATTCCATTGAAGGGTTTGCGGACAAACTCATCCGCCCCGGGGATGTCGATCCATAGCTTTGTCTCAAAGCTGTCAATCTGTCGACCATAGGCATTTCTAGTTACAGTCATATTGAGCCCTCTGATGCGAGGGAGGTCATTCCATTCAGACAGTCGGTCGGCAAGCAATATCATACCGGCGCATGTACCGTATATCGGCAATCCTTGAGCGCGCAACTCACGTATCGGGTCAATAAGATCCCAACTGACGAGGAGTTTGCTCATCGTGGTGCTTTCTCCACCTGGCAATATCAATGCGTCTATACTGACTAGATGCTCTGGTTCTCTCACCTCTATAGCTCGAACACCGATGTCTGTCAGCATTTCAACATGCCTATGAAAAGAACCTTGGAGAGCCAAGATGCCGATGGTCTTCTTCATTTAGTAAAACCTCTCAAAGAGTTTCTTTTGTGCCCTGTATAGCTTCAATCGGCACTTCCATGGGGCTGTGTCAGAATGCGCCTTTGGCCCGCATGCGGCGTTAACCTGCCTGTGCGTGTACGCACCTGTCTGCAACAGGCAGGCGCAGACAGGGAAAAAGAATCTTAAATCCTCACATACAAATAGCATGATCCAGTTTAAAACCCTATTTCCGCCTTGCCTGAAAGGGTCTCTTATCGCGATACAAGGCACTAGAATAAAACTGGGAATCAGGCTTGAGGACTGTATCAGCAATCGTCTTTGGCTCAGTTTCCGCATTGTTCAGGCCCCTGAAATGCTTTCGTAGCTTGAGCCTTTCTCCTGTATCGCACTACCTGCGGCAGGCGGAAATCTTTTCGTCAATTTCCTAAAGCTGTTTTTTTAGAGCCACCACCAAGGCTGATACAGTCCTTGACCGTTTTGTTACAATTTTTGTGTTTATTGACCTGTTGTCAACAGTCTTTTATGCTCTTATGCTCACCATGCTGGGGCTACCATCCGCGAACGGCCATTCTGTCTTTGTCTGCTAACTCATCGCATCCTATTCCCACCATGGGTTCTCCGAGGTTCTCCGAGATGAGTGCAAGCTTATCGAAGTCGTTGAAATAGGTAGTAGCCTCGACGATGGCCTTGGCCCGTTTTGTCGGATTGGCAGATTTGAATATGCCCGAACCAACAAAAACCGATTCGGCACCGAGATGCATCATCAGAGCGGCATCGGCGGGAATGGCGATTCCTCCGGCTGAGAAATTGGGAACAGGAAGCTTTCCTGTACTGGCAACTTCTTCTATGAGGTCGAAGGGGGCACCTAGATCTCTCGCAGTGCTCATGAGCTGAGCGTGGGGCATGACGGTAAGGGAGCGTATGCCGTCCATGAGGGTGCGCATATGCCGGACTGCTTCAATTATATCGCCGGTCCCAGCCTCTCCCTTGGTGCGGATCATTGCAGCACCTTCTCCAATACGTCTAAGAGCTTCTCCAAGGTTGCGGCAACCACAGACAAATGGAACCTTGAAATCATTCTTATCGACGTGATATTTGTCGTCGGCGGGAGAGAGTACCTCGCTCTCGTCGATGAAATCCACACCGAGCGATTCAAGGATATGGGCTTCCATGAAGTGTCCGATGCGACATTTCGCCATCACGGGAATGGACACCTCCTTCTGTATGCTTTTTATCATTTGGGGATCGGACATCCGAGACACTCCGCCATCTGCACGAATATCGGCGGGAACCCGTTCGAGGGCCATGACAGCAACGGCCCCGGCATCTTCGGCTATCTTCGCATGTTCCGGCGTTACCACATCCATGATAACACCACCCTTTAGCATTTCGGCTAATCCGATCTTGGTTTTCCAGGTAGAACTCTGCCGTCTTGACCAATTTGATTTCTCTCTCATATCCCTCTCATTATAGTTTTTATACTTACTTAATGAAGCATTAGAATCAATTTATGTCAAGATTTAGAAATTTGCAAATTTGCACCAAGAGGCTAAAGAAAAAAAGCACACGACGGCTTGGCACCTGCATTTTTGAGAAGCAATTGGAGAAATCTGGCTAGCCATGGAATATGGGGAATCGATAACATGTTTGGCCACATTGAAGAATTCAGGGGCTGTTCAGAATGCGTTTTTGCCCGCATGTAGCATTGGTCTGCAGGCAAGGCGGCGGAAAGTTCTGAAAGCGGAATGTACATGTTGTACATGAGCACTTCAGGTTTTTTTGCCAACTTTGGAGGTGCGGTGGCAATCCCCCCTGAGGGGGGGGCAAAGGGGGTGGGGCAGAATGATGGATTTGGTTTGCAGGCAAGGCGGCGGAAAGTTCTGAAAGCGGAATGTACATGTTGTACATGAGCATTTCAGGTTTTTTTTGCCAACTTTGGAGGTGTGGTGGCAATCCCCCCTGAGGGGGGGCAAAGGGGGTGGGTCAGAATGATGGATTTGGTTTGCAGGCAAGGCGGCGGAAAGTTCTGAAAGCGGAGTGTACATGTTGTACATGAGCATTTCAGGTTTTTTTTGCCAACTTTGGAGGTGCGGTGGCAATCCCCCCTGAGGGGGGGCAAGGGGGGTGGGTCAGAGGGGGGGCAAGGGGGGTGGGTCAGAATGATGGATTTGGTTTGTAGGCAAGGCGGCGGAAAGTTCTGAAAGCGGAATGTACATGTTGTACATGAGCATTTCAGGTTTTTTTGCCAACTTTGGAGGTGCGGTGGCAATCCCCCCTGAGGGGGGGGCAAAGGGGGTGGGTCAGAATGATGGATTTGGTTTGCAGGCAAGGCGGCGGAAAGTTCTGAAAGCGGAATGTACATGTTGTACATGAGCATTTCAGGTTTTTTTTGCCAACTTTGGAGGTGTGGTGGTAATCCCCCCTGAGGGGGGGCAAAGGGGGTGGGTCAGAATGATGGATTTGGTTTGCAGGCAAGGCGGCGGAAAGTTCTGAAAGCGGAATGTACATGTTGTACATGAGCATTTCAGGTTTTTTCGCCAACGCCGCATGCGGGCCAAAGGCGCATTCTGACACAGCCCCTCTATGTGGAATCCTTACATAGTGCCCCAAAGATTAGGGGCTGGGGGTCCTCCTTGCCTGAAGACATCTTCCAACACAGAAGGCTGCCACACGACACCCGGAATGTGAAACCCTCGAACGGGGGAGAGGTTTTTGAAGGGGTGAATGTCGAGGACATTGGTAAACCACCCATCAATGAACCGGCGATCAATAATATTGACGGCCGGAAAATGCTCTATGGGTAAAACTTCCCCCGACTGAAGAAGGATGGTCTCGGCCTGACTCATCTTTTTCAGCCGTTCAAGGCGGGGAAGCTGAGCCGCCTCATGAAGAAGTAAATCGAAATCGGCATTGGAATATCCTGCCTCGTTGAAACTACTGCTTGATGTCCACATGCCGAGAAAGGTATGGGGATCGGCATAGTCACCTGTCCAGGTTAAGGTGGCAATGTCATATCCGCCCTGCTTCACCGATGAATAATAGTGAGGAAAGGGTACAATTTCGATACTCACTTGCAATCCAAGTTCTTCAAACCAGGTTTTCGCCATTATATCGACTACATCATCTTTGATCGGAATCTTAAACCGGAGAGTCGGCAAACCACGGCCTTCTGGATAACCGACATCGGTTAATAGTCTCATAGCCTCGTCTCGGCACTCCTCCGCCGGAGGGAATGAAGCATCCGCCAAGGGATAGTCAGGAATAGGAGGAACGAGGCTCGTGGCGGGAATAAGTTGGTTCTTCCGGATTTCATCCCAAGGAAGTAGCAAGGTCAAAGCCCATCGCACCCTGTCATCGGCCCAGACATCCTGCACATTGGAGAAGTAGAAATATGTTGTCGAGAATAAAGGGGATGTAATCAATGCCTCCGGATTACCGAGTTCGGATATCCGTATTCCCGATACCACCCAGTCGATCTCAAGACGGTTGAATCTCGCCATGTTCTCATCCACCTCATCAGAGAACAACAAGAGTAGCTCATTTACTGCTATGTTATCGGCATCCCAGTAATAGGAATTCTTCTCGAGAAGTGTTTCCTCTCGATTCCTATGCTTTATTATGTAAGGCCCGTTAACTGGCACCGATGTGATGTCCGACCAGTCCGTTATTCCTCTATAGTTTCTATGCACCGGAACGAAGCTGTAATGACAGAGTATGGCCAGAAACTGTGGGGATGGCTGTTTCAGGTGAACAATCAGGGTTCTTTTGTTAGGAGTTTCTATGCCGATTTCATCTCGATTTCCCTCACCCATACGGTATTCATGCGCACCGACAATGTCATCTATAAGCGAAGCATATTCGGTTCCGGTATCGGGCGATAGTAGGTGTATCCAGGATTCCTTGAAATCCGTCGAAGTTATGGCTTCTCCATGACTCCACCTTAGCCCATCCCGCAGGGTGAATGTGATGGACAGGCCATCATCTGACAACTCCCATCCCTCCGCTGCACCGGGGAGAGGGGCTAGGGATGCCGGATGAAATATGGTTAACCCCTCATAGAGGGCTGTGAAGACTTGAGCCTCTGTAGTTGTATAAGCATGCTGAGGATTCCAACTGATATCAGCCGAGCCGAATTGCACGACAAATCGGGTGTCATCACCCCACATTGCATCGGAAATGCCGAGAATAACAAGAATAATTGAAATTAAACGCTTCATCTACGTAAATATAAAGCAATACTAAGCATCCTGCATATATGGTGATCGGCGATTGTTTGTTAATATAGACTAATGATTATCGTCTTAAAGAGTGATATTTCTGATTCGGATAAGCAATACATCAGCCAGTTTTTATCCGATCAAGGGTTTAAGGTGCGGGAAATTGACGGGGAAAACCAAACCGTAATTGGGGCCGTAGGGCAAGTGAGTATCGATTCTCGGAAGATTAAGAGTCTTCCCGGCGTGGCCGAGGTGGTGCCCATCAGCAAGCCGTACAAAATGGCATCTCGAGAGCTTCATCGTGCGGATTCGATAATAGACATCGGACCCGTTAAAATTGGTGGTTCGCGCATCGTGGTTATTGCCGGACCATGTGCCGTGGAATCAATGGACCAAATCTCCAAGGCGGCATGGGCGGTCAAAGAAGCCGGAGGCGTGATGCTTAGAGGAGGGGCCTACAAACCGAGAACATCCCCCTATTCCTTCCAAGGTTTAGGCAAAGAGGGGCTGGAGTATCTTAAGGCCGCCGGACAAGAAACGGGATTGCCGACTGTCTCCGAAGTAGTCTCCCCCAATGCAGTGGAGATGATGGCAGAATTTATTGATGTTTTTCAAATTGGCACTCGCAATATGCAGAATTTTGAATTACTCAAGGCAGTCGGGGCGGTCGGCATGCCGGTCATTCTTAAGCGTGGGCTGGCGGCAACCATCGAAGAATGGCTGATGGCGGCGGAGTATCTTCTGGCATCCGGCACGGACGATGTAATACTCTGTGAGCGAGGCATCCGCACATTTGGCAGGGAAACCCGGAACACTTTGGATATTTCAGCCATACCGGTCGTGAGAGAACTCACGCATCTGCCCATCATAGTCGATCCCTCTCATGCGACGGGGTTTCGGGACAAGGTTCCATCCATGGCTCTTGCCAGCGTTGCGGCGGGGGCTCATGGCCTAATTATTGAAGTCCATCCCAATCCGGACATAGCCGTCAGCGATGGGGCACAAACTCTCTGGCCTCAGCAATTTAACAAACTCCTTAGAGACATTGAAGCCCTTTGTCCAACAGTGGGAAAGGAGATGGCTCGGCTACCCGAGCGCCATCAGCAAAATGTGTTGCGCTCCCACCTCGACAAGCGGAAAGGTGGCGAGAAATCGGTGGTCGTGTTTCAGGGAGAACATGGGGCGAACAGCGAAAAGGCCATACAGAATTACTTCCCCGAAGGAGAAGTTGTTTCAATGCCCAAAACAGGGTTTGAAGATATGTTCAATGCCGTACTGTCTCAAGATGCGGCCTGGGGCATGCTCCCCATTGAGAACTCATTGGCAGGGAGCATCTTGGAGAATTACGATCTGTTGGCCCGATTTCCGGATGTCAAGATAGTCGGGGAAATCAAGATACGTATCCAACACAGCCTTATCGTCCTTCCCGGTAGCGAGGAGACCGGTATCAAAGAGGTTTATTCCCATCCTCAGGCATTATCCCAATGCGCTAAATTTTTGAAAAGGAAGAACTGGAAAGCCATGCCATTTTTCGATACGGCGGGAGCCGCTGCCATGATTGCCCGAGAAAAAGACATCTCGCTTGCGGCTATCGCCGGTGTCGAGGCGGCAAATTATCACGGTTTAAAGGTCTTATATACGAATATAGAAACCAATCCACATAACTATACCCGGTTTGTCGTAATCGCCCACAACGATACCCTAACCCCAGAAAATTCTGACAAAGTGTCCTTCATGGTCACTCTCAAAAGCCATCCGGGCTCGCTGGCCGATTGCCTTTCCGTTCTAAAGAACCATAATGTGGATATGACCAAGCTAGAGTCCCGGCCTATTGAGGGAACGCCTTGGAAGTACCAATTCTATATAGACGCAAGACTCCCTAAAACGCCGGAGGACTTCAAGGTAGTGGAAGAAGAATTAGCGAAGGTAACAGATTACTACTGTTGCCTTGGAATCTATCGTGCCTGTTAGGGATGGATTGATATGATCTGCGGGAAACAATGGAATTAAAAAAAGACTGTCTCGTACTATATAAGCAGGCCCCTGCCCATGTCAAAGCAATAGGGAACAAGGTCGAGATAGCCCTTCCGGGAGGAAAAACTCTCAGTGTGCGGGACAAAGATGTTGTTCTCCTTCATCCCGGACCTCTCACATCCCTATCGGTTCTTGATGAGGAAGTGCCATCCGGGCAGGTAGAGGAAGCCTGGGAGTTGCTCCAGGGAGAATCGCCGAGCCTACAGGAGTTGGCGGAATTGGTTTATGGCAATTATACGCCTTCCGCTGCTTGGCATAGCTTCAAGCTTCTAAACCGAACGCCCTGGTTCAAGGGAACCATACATGACATAATAGTGATGGATACCGAAAGTGTCGCACGTCAAATTCGTGTTGCTCGTGAAAAGGAAGAGGCCGAAATTCGATGGCTGGATTTCCTGGAAAGGTTTAAGCAAAAGCAGACCCATCCCGAAAAAGATGAAATTTTTCTCAGAGATCTGGAAATGTTTGCCCTGGGCCGAAGTAATGGGTCTCGCATTCTTAAGGCTCTTGGAAAAGATCAGAATCCCCAAAATGCGCATAGAGTGATGGTCGCCTTCAAGGTGAAGGCGGAAACCTGGAATCCTCACCCGCTGAGGCTCAACATCCCCCTTCAGATACCAGATTATTCTGTTGGTGAGATGCCGCCTGATTCTCGGCTAGATCTCACCGACTCAACGGCTTACGCCATTGATGATGAGGGAAATCAAGATCCCGACGATGCGATTCACTGGGACGGGCAGAAATTCTGGGTTCACGTTGCCGATGTGGCAGCCCTGTATCCCGCAAATTCCGAAATCGACCAGGCCGCCCGAGAAAGAGCCAGTAGCCTCTACCTGCCGGAACAAACTATCCCTATGCTACCGCCGCATGTAACAGAGAGACTTGGTCTTGGATTAACCGAAACTTCCCCGGCACTCTCCTATGCCTTCTCCATTGATGATAAGTTCAATATCATCGGATTCTCCGTGCATCTTACGAATATCCGTGTGGCTCGGCTCAGCTATGAAGAGGCTGATCGACGAATCACGGAAGAACCTTTCGCTACGATGAAACGCATTACCGATAAAGCGGCGAAACGCAGACAGTCTGCCGGGGCCATCACCATAAATCATCCGCAGGTAAAGACTATCGTCGATGACACAGGCGAAATTTCAATCATTCCATTGCCGGAGATAGATAGTAGACAAATGGTGGCAGAGGCTATGTTGCTTGCAGGCTTCCACGCCGCAAAAATGTGCCATGCGGAGGGCATTCATATTCCTTATGCTACTCAAGACATCGACAACCAACAACAAACACAGGATTCATCCGATAGGACCGGTCAGCCAATTAACTATGCCGCCGAATTTGAACGTCGCCGTAGCATGAAACGGAGCCGCATGACTATTGAATGTGGACCTCATGGCGGCTTGGGCCTGAGAGCCTATACCCGCGTTACCAGTCCCTTGCGGCGCTATCCAGACCTCATCGCTTCGCGCCAGATCCGTCAGCACATTCTCGGAAAAGAAATTGAAGGCCCCGACTCGGTTCTTGCTGGACTTGCTGCCTTTGAATCCCAAATCGGCAGTCTGATCCAAGCGGAACGTCGGTCTGTTCTGTTTTGGAAACTCCATTGGCTCAAACGAAGACCTGGCTATACGGCAGAGGCATGGCTTATCGACAAGAAGGAGCGCCAGGGACTGTTCTTGATTCCAGTCATTGCTCTAGAAACATGGGTGGCACTCAAGAAAGAAGTGCAACTGGGAGCGAAGGTTGTTCTTGAAGCAAAGAAAGTTGATATCGCAGAGCTAACAGCGTTGTTTCTTATCCAAACGGTTTGTTAGGGGCCTTTCGGACTTTGAACACTGAAAACGGGTTTGGATGATTTTTCCGCCTTATATCGATCTGACTGCCGCACCGACTGGAAGCCAATGATCACTGATCCGACAAAATGCCAACAGCCCCAAAATGGAGGAATCTTCAAAAAAAGGCCGTTCCAAAGGAACGGCCAGGTTAGCTTGCCACCGAAGAGATTTGAACTCTTGACACATGGATTTTCAGTCCACTGCTCTACCGACTGAGCTACAGCGGCATGCTCATCTGGATTCTAATAACTTGTTTTTATATTGTCAATCAAATCGAGCTACAAAGGGAAAAAGTGAACATTTCACTTCACGCCGGGTGCGCCCTGAAACGCATCCACCGAAGCGTGATGCATCTCACGCCGGGGCACGCCCTGAAAAGCATGTCCCGAAGCGAGATACATCCCACGCCGGGCATGCCCTGAAATGCATGCCCCGAAGCGTGATGCATCTCCCGGCGGGCACGCTCTGAAATGCATGTCCCGAAGCGAAATACCTCCTACGCCGGGCGCGCCCAGAAACGCATGCTCCGAAGCGTGATGCATCTCACGCCGGGTGCGCCCTGAAAAGCATGTCCCGATGCGAAATGCCCCCCCCCCCCGCCGGGCGCGCCCTGAAACGCATGCTCCGAAGCGTGATGCATCTCACGCCGGGCATGCCCTGAAATGCATGCCCCGAAGCGAAATGCATCCCCCAGCGGGCGCGTCTAGAAACGCATGCTCCGAAGCGTGATGCATCTCACGCCGGGCACGCTCTGAAATGCATTCCCCGAAGTGAAATGCATCCCCCGGCGGGCACGCCCAGAAATGCATGTCCCGATGCGAAATGCACCCCCCGCCGGGCGCGCCCTGAAACGCATTCCCCGAAGCGAAATGCATCCCACGGCGGGCACGCCCAGAAACGCATGCTCCGAAGCATGATGCCTCTCACGCCGGGCACGCCCAGAAATACATGCCCCGAAGCGAGATACATCCCACGCCGGGCATGCCCTGAAATGCATGCCCCGAAGCGTGATGCATCTCCCGGCGGGCACGCTCTGAAATGCATGTCCCGAAGCGAAATGCATCTCACGCCGGGGCACGCCTTGAAATGCATGCTCCTAAGCGAAAGGCATCCCACGCCGGGTGCGGCCCTGAAATGCATACCCCGAAGCGAAAGGCATCTCCCGCCGGGTGCACCCAAAAACGCATGTCCCGAAGCGAAATACCTCCTACGCCGGGCACGCCCAGAAACGCATGCTCCGAAGCATGATGCCTCTCACGCCGGGCACGCCCAGAAATGCATGCCCCGAAGCGTGATGCATCTCACGCCGGGCGCGCCCTGAAACGCATTCCCCGAAGCGAAATGCATCTCACGCCGGGGCATGCCCTGAAATGCATGCCCTGAAATGCATGCCCCGAAGCGTGATGCATCTCCCGGCGGGCACGCCCTGAAACGTATCCCCCGAAGCGAAATGCATCCCACGGCGGGCACGCCCAGAAACGCATGCTCCGAAGCGAAATGCCTCCCCCGCCGGGCACGCCCAGAAATGCATCTCACGCCGGGCGCACCCAGAAACATACGCCCCAAAGCAAGATGCGTCTCACGGCGGGCACACCCAGAAACGCATGCCCCGAAGCGTGATGCATCCCCCGCCGGGCACGCCCAGAAATGCACCTCACGCCGGGCATGCCCAGAAACGCATGCCCCGAAGCGTGATGCATCTCACGCCGGGCACGCCCAGAAACGCATGGCCCGAAGCGTGATGCGTCTCACGGCGGGCAAGCCCTGAAACGTATCCCCCGAAGCGAAATGCATCCCACGGCGGGCATGCCCTGAAACCCATCCCCCGAAGCGAAATGCATCCCACGGCGGGCACGCCCTGAAACCCATACCCCGAAGCGAAATGCATCCCACGGCGGGCACGCCCTGAAACCCATACCCCGAAGCGAAATGCATCTCACGGCGGGCGCGCCCAGAAACACATCCCCCGAAGCGAAATGCCTCCCCCGGCGGGCACGCCCAGAAACGCATGCCCCGAAGCGTGATGCCTTCCCCGGCGGGCACGCCCATAAACGCATCCCCCGAAGCGAAATGCATCCTCCGCCGGGCACGCCCTGAAACCCATACCCCGAAGCGAAATGCATCTCACGCCGGGCATGCCCAGTAACCCATCCCCCGAAGCGAAATGCATCTCACGCCGGGCACGCCCTGAAACGCATGCCCCGAAGCGAAATGCCTTCCACTGCGGGCATGCCCAGAAACCCATCCCCCGAAGCGAAATGCACCTCACGCCGGGCACGCCCTGAAACCCATCCCCCGAAGCGTGATGCATCTCACGGCGGGCATGCCCAGAAACCCATCCCCCGAAGCGAAATGCACCTCACGCCGGGCATGCCCAGAAACCCATGCCCCGAAGCGAAATGCATCTCACGCCGGGCACGCCCTAAAACACATGCCCCGAAGCGAAATGCCTCCCCCGCCGGGCACGCCCAGAAATGCATCTCACGCCGGGCGCACCCAGAAACATACGCCCCAAAGCAAGATGCGTCTCACGGCGGGCACACCCAGAAACATACGCCCCAAAGCAAGATGCATCTCACGCCGGGCACGCCCAGAAATGCATGCCCCGAAGCGTGATGCATCTCACGCCGGGCGCGCCCTGAAACGCATTCCCCGAAGCGAAATGCATCTCACGCCGGGGCATGCCCTGAAATGCATGCCCCGAAGCGAAATGCATCCCCCAGCGGGCGCGTCTAGAAACGCATGCTCCGAAGCGTGATGCATCTCACGCCGGGCACGCTCTGAAATGCATTCCCCGAAGTGAAATGCATCCCCCGGCGGACACGCCCAGAAATGCATGTCCCGATGCGAAATGCACCCCCCGCCGGGCGCGCCCTGAAACGCATTCCCCGAAGCGAAATGCATCCCACGGCGGGCACGCCCAGAAACGCATGCTCCGAAGCATGATGCCTCCCACGCCGGGTGTAATCTCGCAAAATATCCTAACCAATCTCCCCATGAATATCTCACACTCAGTTAACTAATTTTTCACAACAGATAATCTAATTCTCAATCTCTCCGAACATAAAAAAAGGAGCAGGGCCCACACCAATGCACACCTACTCCAATCTCAACCCCTCCCCAAAGGGAGGAGCAATCTTGATACTTATTTGTCGGATAGATTTAGAAGAACTTAAAGACTCTGGAAAGGAATTTCCCTGGATCAACCCAGATAGCTGTCCTTGCTGTGGCGGATATCGGCTCTGGGGCCATGGATTTGTCCTGAGATATTTCCATGGCTACACCGCAGGGTTATGGCTGAAACGGTACCGTTGTCCCGACTGCCATACTGTTCATACCTTACGTCCTGAAAAATATTCACTAGGTTTTCAGTATCCCTGGAAAGAAATCCAATCTTCATTAGAACAAAAGCTCAAGGGTCTCACGTTCCGAATAGATCTATCCCGGCAGTGCCAGCAGTATTGGATGAAAGCACTTCTGTTCCAACGAAAACAAGTTTCTAATTGGCCGGGGCCTATAGAATTCCCATTAAATCAAAAACAGGTGACATGCCGTCTTCACTACCGTGAGATACCCTACAGAGTCGCTCCACCCTACCTGCCTTTTGCGGTGACAGTCCGCCCCTTGAGGATTTAGTTTGAAATTAAAGATTAATTAGGAGGAACTGACATGGTTCAAGAGAAAAAAGAAAAGGTAGGGGTCTTTCGATTTGGGGTAATCTTCCCCTTGGTGGAATGTAATGTCCGCGATTATTGGGGAGAGAAAGCCCGGATTCTTCGGGAACAAGTGCGCAAGGAATGGGATATCCCTTACTCGGATCGTCACTATATCAGTAAGGCTACAATTCTCAGCTGGCTCAGAAAGTATGAAGAAGGAGGCAGGAAGATCGAAGCCCTTTATCCCAGAGATCGGAGTGATCGTGGCAGAGTACGCAGTTTAGACGATGAATCCCTGGAATCATTGGTACGATTGCGGAAGGAGAAACCCAAGCTATCGGTTCCCCGGTTGGTGGAAATTGCCCGTCAGGGGAATCTCCTGCCAGCAGAGAGGGATATTTCCATGGCGACTATTTACAGACTATTGAAGAAATATAAGGTCGATAAGGTTCAGAAGAAAAAGGATATGCGAAAGTTTGAGGTACAAATGCCCAACGACCTCTGGCAATCAGACTGCATGCACGGACCGAAGGTTTTCCATGACGACCGACTTCGAAAAACCTATCTCTTTGCCATCATTGACGATCATTCTCGGCTGATTACCCATGGCCAGTTTTACTTGGCCGAAAACCTGGATAATTATCTGGGTTGTCTCTGGACAGCCATGAGAAAGCGTGGGTTACCTAGGAAAATTTATGTGGACAATGGGCCCTCCTTCAAAGCTCATCGCCTACAGTTGGGCTGTGTGTCTTTGGAGATAAATCTATCCTTCGCAAAACCCTACAGACCCCAGGGGAAGGGGAAAATCGAGCGGTTTTTCCGAACTGTTCGATCTCAATTTCTTCCAGAGTTACCAGCAGAGCTGACCTTGGAGGAACTAAATCAGCTATTCGAGAAATACCTGGACCACTACCATACCCGCAAGCACGGGACCACAGGTCAGGAACCTATTCGGCGATACCTGGAAAGTGCAGAGTTCCTGAGGTCTGCCCCGGAGAACCTGCCGAAGTATTTCCGCAAAAAAGCTGTTCGTAGGGTTAACAAGGACCGGACTGTCAAACTAGATGGGAGGATGTTTGAGGCTCCCATTGGGCTCATCGGGATGAATGTCACTCTTCGTTATGAAAATTACGATCACATTGAGGTTTTCCTGGATGATGAACCCAGGGGATATCTTTCCCTTCTTAACGAGCATAGCAACAGTAAAATTCAAAGAGCAACTCACTTTGAAAAGCAAAAAGGGTCTCTCTTTGAGAAAGCTGCGGGGGATGAATAATGGAAAACCTCAGACACTTCTTTGGCTTGAAAAAAGATCCCTTTTCCCAGAATGTTGCGGTTCGGGATTTATACCCTCTCCCAGCATTGGCCCCCCTGAAACAGAGAGTCAGCTTTGCAGTACAACAAAAGGCTCTCACTGTGATTACCGGTGATGTGGGAGCAGGGAAATCCACCTCCTTGAGATACATGGCCCATCAGTTTCAAACCAGTGAATATCAAATAATTTCCCTTATTGGAGGACAATACAGCCTGATGGAACTATACCGGCAAATCCTGCTTTCCTTCGGGATTGAATTCTCCTCATATCAAATAACCTTCATGATAAAAATGATAAGAGAAAAGATCCAGGAAATCGCATCGAGAAATGTGACACCCATTATGATCATTGATGAGGCTCACCTGTTTAAACACAATGTTTTTTCTCAGTTGCACACCCTGTTGCAGTTTGAATATGATTCCAAACCGGTTATGCCGGTTGTCCTCTGTGGACAGGACGGATTGATGGACCATCTGATGACGAGTGCAGCTAGGCCTTTGGCATCACGAGTTTTGGGAAAGAATCATCTGGAATCAATCAAAAGAGAAGTCATGGAAGAATACTTGAATCATCATCTTGCTTTGGCTGGTTTGAAGAAACCGATATTTGCAGAAAATGCTGTTTATGCGATTCATCAGAAATCGGGTGGCATCCTACGAAGGGCTAATTCATTGGCAAAAGCAGCTATGTTGGCTGCTGCCATGGAAAGGAAAGATTTTGTTTCTGCTGAACATGTTCGAGTCGCTGCTACAGAGCTTATCCTGTAAGAACATAATCCGGAGGGAGGGCCGGAATTATGTTATTTTTGAATTGAGAAATTGTCTAACTGATCGTGAAAAGGTTTGGGTAGGATAATTTGAGAAACTACACGGGCACGCCCAGAAACGCATGCTCCGAAGCATGATGCCTCTCACGCCGGGCACGCCCAGAAATGCATGCCCCGAAGCGAGATACATCCCACGCCGGGCATGCCCTGAAATGCATGCCCCGAAGCGTGATGCATCTCCCGGCGGGCACGCTCTGAAATGCATGTCCCGAAGCGAAATGCATCTCACGCCGGGGCACGCCTTGAAATGCATGCTCCTAAGCGAAAGGCATCCCACGCCGGGTGCGGCCCTGAAATGCATACCCCGAAGCGAAAGGCATCTCCCGCCGGGTGCACCCAAAAACGCATGTCCCGAAGCGAAATACCTCCTAACGCCGGGCACGCCCAGAAACGCATGCTCCGAAGCATGATGCCTCTCACGCCGGGCACGCCCAGAAATGCATGCCCCGAAGCGTGATGCATCTCACGCCGGGCGCGCCCTGAAACGCATTCCCCGAAGCGAAATGCATCTCACGCCGGGGCATGCCCTGAAATGCATGCCCTGAAATGCATGCCCCGAAGCGTGATGCATCTCCCGGCGGGCACGCCCTGAAACGTATCCCCCGAAGCGAAATGCATCCCACGGCGGGCACGCCCAGAAACGCATGCTCCGAAGCGAAATGCCTCCCCCGCCGGGCACGCCCAGAAATGCATCTCACGCCGGGCGCACCCAGAAACATACGCCCCAAAGCAAGATGCGTCTCACGGCGGGCACACCCAGAAACGCATGCCCCGAAGCGTGATGCATCCCCCGCCGGGCACGCCCAGAAATGCACCTCACGCCGGGCATGCCCAGAAACGCATGCCCCGAAGCGTGATGCATCTCACGCCGGGCACGCCCAGAAACGCATGGCCCGAAGCGTGATGCGTCTCACGGCGGGCAAGCCCTGAAACGTATCCCCCGAAGCGAAATGCATCCCACGGCGGGCATGCCCTGAAACCCATCCCCCGAAGCGAAATGCATCCCACGGCGGGCACGCCCTGAAACCCATACCCCGAAGCGAAATGCATCCCACGGCGGGCACGCCCTGAAACCCATACCCCGAAGCGAAATGCATCTCACGGCGGGCGCGCCCAGAAACACATCCCCCGAAGCGAAATGCCTCCCCCGGCGGGCACGCCCAGAAACGCATGCCCCGAAGCGTGATGCCTTCCCCGGCGGGCACGCCCATAAACGCATCCCCCGAAGCGAAATGCATCCTCCGCCGGGCACGCCCTGAAACCCATACCCCGAAGCGAAATGCATCTCACGCCGGGCATGCCCAGTAACCCATCCCCCGAAGCGAAATGCATCTCACGCCGGGCACGCCCTGAAACGCATGCCCCGAAGCGAAATGCCTTCCACTGCGGGCATGCCCAGAAACCCATCCCCCGAAGCGAAATGCACCTCACGCCGGGCACGCCCTGAAACCCATCCCCCGAAGCGTGATGCATCTCACGGCGGGCATGCCCAGAAACCCATCCCCCGAAGCGAAATGCACCTCACGCCGGGCATGCCCAGAAACCCATGCCCCGAAGCGAAATGCATCTCACGCCGGGCACGCCCTAAAACACATGCCCCGAAGCGAAATGCCTCCCCCGCCGGGCACGCCCAGAAATGCATCTCACGCCGGGCGCACCCAGAAACATACGCCCCAAAGCAAGATGCGTCTCACGGCGGGCACACCCAGAAACATACGCCCCAAAGCAAGATGCATCTCACGCCGGGCACGCCCAGAAATGCATGCCCCGAAGCGTGATGCATCTCACGCCGGGCGCGCCCTGAAACGCATGCTCCGAAGCGAAATGCATCTCACGCCGGGGCATGCCCTGAAATGCATGCCCCGAAGCGAAATGCATCCCCCAGCGGGCGCGTCTAGAAACGCATGCTCCGAAGCGTGATGCATCTCACGCCGGGCACGCTCTGAAATGCATTCCCCGAAGTGAAATGCATCCCCCGGCGGACACGCCCAGAAATGCATGTCCCGATGCGAAATGCACCCCCCGCCGGGCGCGCCCTGAAACGCATTCCCCGAAGCGAAATGCATCCCACGGCGGGCACGCCCAGAAACGCATGCTCCGAAGCATGATGCCTCCCACGCCGGGTGTAATCTCGCAAAATATCCTAACCAATCTCCCCATGAATATCTCACACTCAGTTAACTAATTTTTCACAACAGATAATCTAATTCTCAATCTCTCCGAACATAAAAAAAGGAGCAGGGCCCACACCAATGCACACCTACTCCAATCTCAACCCCTCCCCAAAGGGAGGAGCAATCTTGATACTTATTTGTCGGATAGATTTAGAAGAACTTAAAGACTCTGGAAAGGAATTTCCCTGGATCAACCCAGATAGCTGTCCTTGCTGTGGCGGATATCGGCTCTGGGGCCATGGATTTGTCCTGAGATATTTCCATGGCTACACCGCAGGGTTATGGCTGAAACGGTACCGTTGTCCCGACTGCCATACTGTTCATACCTTACGTCCTGAAAAATATTCACTAGGTTTTCAGTATCCCTGGAAAGAAATCCAATCTTCATTAGAACAAAAGCTCAAGGGTCTCACGTTCCGAATAGAGCTATCCCGGCAGTGCCAGCAGTATTGGATGAAAGCACTTCTGTTCCAACAAAAACGAGTCTCTAATTGGCCGGGGCCTATAGAATTCCCATTGAATCAAAAACAGGTGACATTCCGACTTAACTACCGTGAAATACCCTATAGAGTCGCTCCACCCTACCTGCCTTTTGCGGTGACAGTCCGCCCCTTGAGGATTTAGTTTTAAATGAAAAATTACTTAGGAGGAACTGACATGGTTCAAGAGAAAAAAGAAAAGGTAGGGGTCTTTCGATTTGGGGTAATCTTCCCCTTGGTGGAATGTAATGTCCGCGATTATTGGGGAGAGAAAGCCCGGATTCTTCGGGAACAAGTGAGCAAGGAATGGGACAGTGTCTGACCAGGGGGTGGGGCAGAATGATGGATCGTCACTATATAAGTAAGGCTACAATTCTCAGCTGGCTCAGAAAGTATGAAGAAGGAGGCAGAAAGATCGAAGCCCTATATCAAATAACCTTCATGATAAAAATGATAAGAGAAAAGATCCAGGAAATCGCATCGAGAAATGTGACACCCATTATGATCATTGATGAGGCTCACCTGTTTAAACACAATGTTTTTTCTCAGTTGCACACCCTGTTGCAGTTTGAATATGATTCCAAACCGGTTATGCCGGTTGTCCTCTGTGGACAGGACGGATTGATGGACCATCTGATGACCAGTGCAGCCAGGCCTTTGGCATCACGGGTTTTGGGAAAGAATCATCTGGAATCAATCAAAAGAGAAGTCATGGAAGAATACTTGAATCATCATCTTGCTTTGGCTGGTTTGAAGAAACCGATATTTGCAGAAAATGCTGTTTATGCGATTCATCAGAAATCGGGTGGCATCCTACGAAGGGCTAATTCTTTGGCAAAAGCAGCTATGCTTGCTACTGCCATGGAAAGGGAAGATTCTGTTTCTGCTGAACATGTTCGAGTCGCTGCTACAGAGCTGATACTGTAAGAACATAATCCGGAGGGAGGGCTGGATTATGTTATTTTTGAATTAAGAAATTGTCTAACTGGTCGTGAAAAGGTTTGGGTAGGATAATTTGAGAAACTACACCGGGCGCACCCAGAAACGCATCCCCCGAAGCGAAAGGCAACCCCCGCCGGGCGCGCCCTGAAATGCCTGCCCCGAAGCAAAATGCACCCCTCGCCGGGCACGCCCAGAAACGTATGCCCCGAAGCGAAATGCATCCCACGCCGGGTGCGCCCTGAAACGCATGACCCGAAGCGAAATGCATCCCACGGCGGGCGGGCCCTGAAATGCCTGCCCCGAAGCGTGATGCATCTCACGCCGGGCGCACCCAGAAACGCATCCCCCGAAGCGAAAGGCAACCCCCGCCGGGCGCACCCAGAAACGCATCCCCCGAAGCGAGATGCATCCCACGCCGGGCACTCCCTGAAACGCATACCCCGAAGCAAAATGCATCCCACGCCGGGTTCGCCCAGAAACGCATCCCCCGAAGCGAAAGGCAACCCACGCCGGGCACGCCCAGAAACGCATACCCCGAAGCGAAATGCATCCCACGCCGGGCGCACCCAGAAACGCATCCCCCGAAGCGAAAGGCAACCCCCGCCTGGCGCGCCCTGAAATGCCTGCCCCGAAGCAAAATGCACCCCACGCCGGGTGCGCCCAGAAACGCATCCCCCGAAGCGAAAGGCAACCCACGCCGGGCACGCCCAGAAACGCATACCCCGAAGCAAAATGCATCCCACGCCGGGTTCGCCCAGAGACGCATTCCTCGAAGCGAAATGCACCCCACGCCGGGTTCGCCCAGAGACGCATTCCTCGAAGCGAAATGCACCCCACGCCGGGCACGCCCAGAAACGCATACCCCGAAGCGAAATGCATCCCACGCCGGGCGCACCCAGAAACGCATCCCCCGAAGCGAGATGCATCCCACGCCGGGCACTCCCTGAAACGCATACCCCGAAGCAAAATGCATCCCACGCCGGGTTCGCCCAGAGACGCATGGCCCGAAGCGAAATGCACCCCTCGCCGGGCACGCCCAGAAACGTATGCCCCGAAGCGAAATGCATCCCACGCCGGGTGCGCCCTGAAACGCATGACCCGAAGCGAAATGCATCCCACGGCGGGCGGGCCCTGAAATGCCTGCCCCGAAGCGTGATGCATCTCACGCCGGGCGCGCCCCGAAGATTGGGGGCAGGGGGCTGGGTGGGGGCCTCGACAAAGGCCGTTACGGAATAGAATACATGGGATGAGCCGGGCCTTTAGTCAGAACAAGCCGACATTGGAGAAATGGAGATTGAGACAGGGCGGAGAAATCATGAACACCTGCCTGTAAATCGTTTTCCTATCGAGATGTATGTGTTTGTTCCTACCACTAAGCTTGAGGGCACTATAAAGCTCTCGTACCGTCAACACAGCAGGCAATACCTGGGTCAATCCAAAAAATCCTAAAATTTCCCTTGACTGCCTGGCCGGTGTATTATATATTTATTGTACTGTGTAATTAGTACAATGTGCATATAGGACAAGTATGAAGGTAGACCAATATTTGAAGTTTTCTCTGGATCATTCGAGTGGGGTTCCCTATTACAGGCAAATCATCAAGCAGATAGAAATGGCCATGGCCGATGGCCGCTTGCGTAAGGGGCTTCAGTTGCCGACGGTGCGGAGTTTAGCCGTGGAGTTGCAGATTAATCCCAACACGGTGGCGCGTGCATATAACGAATTGGAGATTCGGGGAATTGTGAACACGCAGCAGGGCACAGGTACGTTTATAAGTGACAAGACTTTTAAGATTGCCGACGAGAAGCGAACTGAGATTCTGGATTCTCTTATTCGCACTTTTCTATCAAACGCTTCTTCCTATGGCTTTTGCATGGAGGAGATAATCAAGGGATTAGAGTCATTTCAAAAAGAAGGAGAGGAGAACTAAATGAAAAAACCAAGGGCGAATTTGAACTTGCTACAAGGAATGCCAGTGCGGAGGCAGGGGCATTTTGCTTGTAACGCCATTTCCATGCTGATATTCCTTGGAATTCTGGCGTTGGGGCTCGGCTTGGAATACGCCGCAACTGGCCGTTTGAACCAGATGGCCTCAGGGTATCTCATTGCCGCTTCCATTTCGGGCATGGGCATACTGATCATCCTTCCATGGTGGCCTGTTGTCTTAATCGCTATCGGCGGAATCTGGGGAGTAGCCATGACGATTGCCCCCGACATGGTGATTTCTCCGGCCCTCATATCGCTAGGATTGCTTATCACTCCGGGATTCATAGTTGTAACTCAATGGGACAAAATCGTCGTATTGAGACTCGGTCGGTTTCATCGGGTGAAGGGACCAGGGCTTGTGTATCTTGTTCCTCTTATCGATACTATCGCCGGTTCTGTTGACACGCGGATTCGGGTGACGGATTTTTCCGCCGAGAAAAGCCTGACACTGGACACCGTACCTGTTCATATCGATGCCCTGGCATTCTGGATGATTTGGGATGCGCAAAAAGCGGTTCTTGAGGTTCAAGATTTTGAAGAGGCGGTGGCACTCAGTGCTCAAACGGCCCTGCGTTCAACGACGGGGTCTAACAGTCTTACTTCTCTTCTCTGTGAAAGAGACCGTTTGGGACGGGAGATTCAGGGTATCGTTGACGCTAAGACAAACCCCTGGGGCATCACCATCATTTCGGTTGAATTCAAAGAGATTCTGGTTCCCAAAGACTTAGAGGATGTTCTTAGCAGGGAGGCCCAGGCCGAAAGGGAGAGCAAGGCACGTACAATACTCGGCAATGCCGAGGCCGATATATCGAAGCTATACGCCAATGCGGCCGAAACATACGAGAAAAATCAAACCGCCTTGAATCTCAGGGGCATGAACATGATCTATGAGAGTATGCGCAACAAGGGCGGGCTTGTTCTTACCCCCGCCGCCGCCCTCGAATCGATGAATTTGGGAACCGTCCTCGGAACGGCGGCCTATGCGAAGAAAATGAATATCGACAACGAAGAGGCGGCAGTGGACTCTATGAGGGGTGATGAACCTGAATCAAATACTGAACAACTAAAAAAGGAAATTCCCAAAAAGGAAATTCCCAAAAAGGAAATTCCCAAAAAGGAAATTCCCAAAAATGAAATCCCAGAGAATGAAATCCCAGAGAAGAGAATTTTTATATAGTGCCCCGAAGATTGGGGGTGGTTCAATTAATCTCGATGGCACTATGAAATCAATAAAGGAGAGAGAAATGATATCGATTAAGAATCTTCGTAAAACCTATGCGGCAGGAGACACAGAAGTGAAGGCTTTGCGGGATGTTTCACTTGAGATTGGCAAGGGAGAATTTATATCCCTCTCAGGCCCTTCGGGGTCAGGCAAGACAACCCTGCTCAACATAATCGGCTGTATTGATTCGGCCGATTCAGGGAATGTGATCATCAATGATATACCAATAATGAATCTCAAGAAAAATGATCAAGCGGCCTTCCGGCGGGATAATTTGGGCTTTGTTTTTCAAAGTTACAATCTTATTCCGGTGCTCACCGCATTTGAAAACATCGCCTTCAGCCTGAACCTTATGGGAGTTGAGGAAAAGACCGTTCGGGAGAGAACAATAGCCATTCTCAATGAAGTTGGTTTGAAAGGCATGGAAGACCGTCGTCCAGGTCGGCTCTCAGGAGGACAGCAACAGCGGGTGGCGATAGCCAGGGCCCTTGTGAAGAACCCTGAAATCGTGCTGGCCGATGAACCGACGGCGAATCTTGATTCAGGAACCGGGCGCGAGATTCTGGAGCTGATGAGAAGCCTCAACGTGAAACACGGATGCACATTCGTATTTGCGACCCATGATCCCATGGTGATGGAATTCGCCGACCGGCTGGTGCAGCTTCACGACGGCCAGATCCGAAGTGACGAACGGAGGTCAACATGATTTTCATACCCAAAATGGCTTTCCTTAATCTGGGCCGATACAAGAAACGAACTATAATTACAGCCGGGGCCATCGCCTATGGATTATTGATGTTCATCATAATGCGTTCCCTTCTATTGGGGGTGGATTCGGAATCAATAACCAATCTGCGTCTTTACGAAACGGCCAACGGACGCATAATGGCTCCGGGATACTGGGATGACAGGGAAACCTTTCCCCTGTCCGAGGCCTTTAATCCCGCTGTCGTGGAGCCCGTTCTTGCGCTATCCGGAGCGAAGTATTCGCCGAGGATAAGCTTTGGCGGCGATTTAATTTTCTACAAAGACCCCTTCCCTGAAGATGGAAGTATTCCTGGGATGATAACGGCCGTCGATCCAGTAAAAGATGCCGAGGTGTTCAAGCTACACAGTAGTTTGAGTGAGGGAAGATGGCTGTCTAACGAGGAACAAGGCATCGTTCTTGGCCATTGGCTCGCCGAAGATATCGGTGCGATGGTTGGGAGTCCCGTCCTCGTGGAAACTCAAACAAGGGATGGATATAACCAGGTTATCGATCTGGAAGTCGTAGGTATAATTAACTGTCCCAACCCGGAGATGACACGTTCCGGGATGTTCATTCCCCTTTCGGTTGCCGACGAATTTCTGGAAATGGATGGATTAGTAACCGAAATGAATTTGAATTTCGGTGTCGATTCCGATGGGGATACGGCATTTGCGGCATTGGTGCCGGATATTGAAGCGATGGGCCTGGAAGCCGTCGATTGGCGAGTATTGGGAGAAGACTTCGTGGCTATTTCTCAGGCCAAGGCTGGTAGCTCAGGCGTATTGATACTGCTCATCCTGATTATCGCCGGGGTTGGAATATCCAATACAATGCTGATGGCCGTTTATGAACGTGTGCGGGAGCTGGGGATGATGAGGGCTATGGGCATGAAGAACAGCCAAATTCGTAGCCTATTTCTCTGGGAATCCGCTGGTATTGGTTTGCTCGGCGGGGTGTTCGGTATTGGCTTGGGGGCCTTGGTCAATTGGCCGCTGGTGAGATGGGGCATAGATTATTCATTCCTAATGCGGGAATCGAGTTTTGGCTACAGGATCCAGGGACAGATGTATGGGGTATGGGACTTCCCCACCATGGCGGCCGCATTTTTCCTGGGAGTGGGGATGACGGTTCTAGTGGCTGTTTTCTCAACAGGCAGAATTCTGCGCCTGGATATTCCGGCTAGTTTAAGGTTTCAATAGGAGGAAAATGTGAAGATTTATAAAATCGCACTTCGAAACATCAGCCGAAATAAACGGCGTAGCCTCTTGTCAGCATCGGCCATCACGATTGCCGCGACGGCCATTGTTTTCATGTTTGGCCTGTTTGCCGGCATGATCGAAGATATGCAGACAAATCTTTGGACCTATATGACGGGAGCCGTCAGAGTTCGACATGCGGATTTTGATAAGTATGAGCGGCTGAATCCAATGCATCTGGCCGTTCCCGGCTACGAAGAACTCCTCGCCGTGATTGAAGACGATCCGGCTGTCACGGCAACGAGTCCCAGGATAAACTTCCCAGGCAGGGTGCCTGTAGGCGGCATTGCCAGCGACCGGAAGGTTAATATAATGGGAACAGGCGTGAATTTCGGTTCAGAACCGGCATACCAGGACTACCAACAGACTCTTGTCGAAGGCCGATTACCCAGAATGGGCACACGGGAAGCCCTGGTGGGACAGGCTTTGGCGAAGAAGCTCCAAGTTGAAATAGGGGGTAAGTTCACAGTGCTTTCTCAGTCGGGTTCTCGGGGTAGCAATGCCTATACCTTCACCGTTGTGGGCATTCTTGCCCTGCCGGTTTCGGGACTGAATACTGTGATGGTGCAGATTCCCCTGGATACGGCACAGCGGTTTCTCTGGCTACCGAACCAGGTTCAGGAGATCCTGATCAAGATTGACCCGGAAAAAGGCCAAACAGAATCGATTGCGGCAAGGTTGAGCAGCGTTCTTCAATCCGAGGTTCCCTTGAATGTGATGGATTACAAGGAAGTGAACGGGATGGCATCCATGATGGAAATGGCTTCCACCACCTATGACATCCTTGCGGTCATATTCTTCCTACTGGCCAGCACCGTCATCATCAATACAACCATTATGGTCATCTTTGAACGGATGAAGGAAATCGGAACCCTCGGTGCCATGGGCATGTCAGGGAGACAGCTGGTGAAGCTCTTCTTCCTTGAGGCATTATTCATCAGTATCGCCGGAGCTTTTGTTGGAATTCTCGCAGGCATGGGAATTACAGGCTATCTGGGGCACGTTGGATTCACAGCCATGTCCGATGCCATGGAGGGCATGGACAGCATGGGCATTAGCTCGGTTATCTATCCTCAGCTCAATTTCAAATCCACCGTGATGGTGTTCCTTTACTCGCTTGCAATTACCGGGCTTGCGACTTGGTGGCCGTCTCGAAGGGCTGCAAAAATTACGCCTGTCGAGGCACTACGAGGATGAGACTTGCGGGGCTGTGTCAGAATCCAGGGGCTTATGTGCCGATTGGAGCGTATAACTATTGGAGGCAATTTATGTCTGGGCGCAACCCTTCGGGTCGGGCTTTTCTCTCCAATGCCTTCATCTGGCTGCCTGTTAACCGGCTCACTGCCGATCGCCGGGGCAGCCAGCGGCATTTCCGTTTCAATCCCTTGCGCCTATGCAGTCATTTTATACATTGTTGTGTAAGGCACTATGGGGCAACTCTAAAAAACTCGTGGAGGGGTCTTTTAGAGATACTATAAAAAGGAGTTTATATGTTAAAAAAAGCAGTTGTTATTCTATTGATCGGAGCAGTGGCCGCATCCACTCTCTACGCACAAAACGCCGAAGCTATCATCCGAAAACTGGATGAGATGCAAACTTTCGAGATGCTTTACTCTGAAGGGACAATGATCAGTGAGGATCGTTTCGGCGAGAAAAGGAGTTCCTACAAGGCATGGTCCCGAGGAGGGACGGACTTTCTAATCGAATTCACCAATCTGGAGGAGAGAGGGCAGAAAATTCTGCGGGTGGGCGACGAACTCTATCTGTTTTATCCAGATGCCGAAGATATAATCCCGATGCATGGTTCCGCCCTGAAACAATCCCTGTTTGGGGATGTGTCTTATGAGGACATCACCGAGGGGCGTAACACCCTGGATAAATACGATGTTTCGATGAAGGGAAGCCGCAATATCGAGGGGGTGGATTGCTGGTTAATTGAAATGATCGCAACCAGCAAAAAGGTTCCCTATCCAAAGCAGGTTATTATGGTGGGGAAAAATGATAACATCCTGCGTGCCGCCGAGTATTACGCCAGGTCGGGGAGGCTGCTCAAGATTGCCGATGTAAAGTCTTTTCGGAAATTTGACGATGGCCGCGTCTTGATTACGGAAATGGAACTGGCCGATCAGCTCCGCCGAGGATCAAGCACCTTGATGCGTGTTGACAAGGTAGATATCAATCCAAGAATAGATGACGATCTCTTTTCTCTGCGATCATTATATTAGGAATGGCCGTATGAAGAACAAAAGACGACTGTTTTCAATCACTGCTATGCTGGTATTCTTTTTTGCCCCGAACCTTGCCGCCGAGAGTGAGACACGCTTGAATCTTCATCTCTACAACACAATCTACCGAGGCAAGGCGAACACCTGGTACTACGGTGCGACGGGCTTGGCCGATCTACGCTTTTCCATGATCGGGAATAAGAGAATAAAGGCACAAACGGCCCTTGAATTCTTTCAACGAGGGGCTTCCGACAGGAGCGGGGACTCTGTGCCATCCGTGTCGCTGAAGAGGCTGTGGATTAAGGCCAATTTCCCTTCCTGGAGGCTTACCATAGGGAAGACCAAGGTGGCCTGGGGAAATGGCTTCGTGTTCAATTCAGGCGATGTTCTCTTTGGCAGCATATCCCCGTATCTGGACTTCACCCAATCCGCTGTAAGAGATGATACGGCGTTTCTCACCGCATTCAACATTCCGCTTGGTCAGTTCAGCTTCCTGGAAGCCGTGGTATTGCCGCCGGATATCACGTACGATGAATCGAATTCCCTCGCCGTCCAGCCCCTCGACATGATTTCTGGAGGAATTCGTTTCTTTACGAAAATCGACGGTTTTCACCTAGAGGGCGGTTATCTCTACAAGGGAGACAGGAAGGTTCTATATGATTTGCTGGGACATAGGCCCTACTTGTCCTTTCATGGACATGCGGGAGTGGACTTCTACGGTGCCGTCTCCATGGCTGCCGGATATGATTCAAGTTTGATAGGTGACCAAAACAGAGACACCTGGGATGAAATATCCCGTACCGTGAATTTCAGTGTGGGCTTCTTCCATCAGGTACAGGCCGGCTACGACGGCACCCTCTCGTTTCGGCTGGAATCTCTTATTATGCCCTGGCAGAGTTGGGAAGCAGAAGACTTTTTGGATATCCTTAGCGGGAAAAACTATGGCATCCTGATTTATCCCGAGATTCGCTGGAATTTTTTTCAGTCGGCCTGGACTCTTTCCCTGCAATCAATTATTTCTCCTATCGATGCGTCGGCTCAAATAACCGGCAGTGTGGGATGGCAGGTCTTTCAAGGTTTCACCTTACTCGCCTATGTAAAAGCCAATATCGGCAATGACCAGTCTCTGTTTGCCTGGGATAGAACGAATGCATGGCCATATAAGGACCTGGATAATGAATGGCCGAAATCCAGTTATAATGGAATCAGTTTCACGATTGGGGCGAAGTATGTATATTAAGGGCACCCCAAAGAGAAATCCGTGTGTTCTGTGGAGAAATCCGCTTAATTCTCCGTTCTTTAACCACAAAAAACACGAAAAACACGGAATTGATGTTGGCTGATGATTTCTGTTTCTGGGTGGCAGACCCGAGTATTCAGGCACAGTATGACATTCCAGGAGAGGCTAGCCCGCAACACCCCAGTCCGCAAGACGGACCGAGGCATTATCATTACAAGGTGCAACTCATTACCAAACTACGTCAATCACGCCATCACTGTCAGTGTCGCTTACCGTTGGCTGGGGAAAGTCAAATGTAAAATCGATGCCATTAAAGGTGTAAGTTGATTTCAGCTTGGGCCATGTGGCACTTGTCCCATTAGCGGTGTCAAAAATAGCTGTGAAGTCAGTGTTGTCAAAGATAGGTGTAGCGGGAGTGGTGCCACTGTCGGTGTAAGTTTTAGCAGTAGAGTCAAAAACAATGTTCCTGGTGGCACTGATGCCTATGCCCTCATCGCTGGTAGCTAGGGTTGTGCTTTGCTTGTCCCAGTAGCCGCTGACGGTGCCGTCAAAATTGGTTCCCACGAGCCCGCCAACATCATTTTTCCCTTTGACATTTCCCGTGGCATAGCCGCTGACGGTGCCATAAAAATTGGTTCCCACGAGCCCGCCAACTCTCATACCACTGACATTTCCCGTGGCATAGCCGCTGACGGTGCCACTATTGAGTCCCACGAGCCCGCCAACATTCTGCTTGCCATCGACATTTCCCGTGGTAAGGCCGCTGACAGTGCCCTCATTGCCTCCCACGAGCCCGCCAACATTGAATATAGAAGAAGTGACAGACATACCCAGATTATAGCCCTTCAGTTCGCCTGAAGCCATATGGCCCACTATGCCGCCCAGATAGCCACCTGGAAACTCTATTATATCTATCATTATCATTATCTCGCCGGTAGCCTCAATTTTCGCATCGGTAGTCATGGCCGCAATGGCTATGTTGTCAAGGAGGGTATCACTGCCTGCGGCCTGACCGGCTAAGGCACCAACCGCCGCATTGCCCGTGATGCTTGTCACCCCAATGCCCAGGTTTTCTATGTGCGCTCCAGCTCCTATGGCGGCAAACAAACCCTGGTAGTTGCCGTCGTCGGAATCAGAGGATGTTCCGTTTATGCTGAGATTGTAGACGGCATATCCATTGCCACGCAGGGTTCCGGTGAAGGGGGCATTCTCGGTAAAAAGGGGCTCCCATGTCTCTTCAGCTAGATCGATATGATCAGTCAGATAGTATTCCCCATTTGTGTCCATGGTTTTCAGGGCATCAAGGCTACCGATGGCTGTGCCAGTTTCGTCCGGTGTATATGCTGTTTCCACCAAAAATTTGTCCAGGAAGATCGCCGTTATACTGTCTGCTCCCGTAGCCGTTATTGTATACACGGTTGCTTTGTCCGTGACGGGCATGGTGCCGGTGATAGTGCCGGTATCAGCATTCAATTCCAAACCACTGGGCAACATAGGCTCAACGGCATAGCTCACTCCAGAGGGAGCACTCACCTTCGCTCCGTCTTTCCAGAATACAGGGCTCGCGGTTATGGTGTTGTCAGCTTTGCGCTGTGCTATGGGGTATCTTAAACTATAATAAGCACTTAGTAGCTCAATTGTAACGGTAACGGTATACGATACCTTCGTCATACCGTCCTCGGCGATGATGGTGATTTTTGCCTCGTTATTGACAATGTCAACCGTACTGTCTTGCGCCAAACCGCTCGCTCCAGGTGAAAGAGCAACAGATTTCACGGTTGCGGTTGCTGGTATGGTAGCGTCTACTGGGAGTTCAACTCCGGCGGTCGTGCCACTTCTAAAGTCTATCACACGCTCCTCGCCACTTATGGTCAGGGTAAGTACGGTAATTTTCGCTTCGCTACTTTTACTTCCACCACTGCCATCGATACATCCTGCCAATACAAAGACAAGAATTATGGCAACAAAGAATAAGCCTTTAACTGTACTTTTATTTTTCATTTTTCCTCCACGAAAAATATTATCTAATTGCCAGACTATAAGAGTATGCTGCCTGATTACTCATGTGTCAACCTATTTCGCTTCTGACTCGATTTTTTCCGCCTGCCTGTCGGCAGACAGGTCGCATCTACGTTGCCTGCCTTGTGCGTGTTCCCATCTGTCTGCAACAGGCAGGCGCAGACAGGTCAAAATGCTCACGTAGCTTAAGCTGGCTCCGTTTTTTCCTGCCTGTGCGTTGCACGCAGACAGGTCGCCTTGAATCGGCGAAAAATCTCTTCGCCAGATTCCGAACGTTGTTTCTTAGATGTGCCCTGAAGAACACAAGACGACTGTTTTTAATCACTGCTATGCTGGTATTCTTTTTTGCCCCGAACCTTGCCGCCGAGAGTGAGACGCGCTTGAATCTTCATCTCTATAACACAATTTACCGAGGCAAGGCGAATACCTGGTACTATGGTGCGAATGGCTTGGCCGATCTCTGCTTTTCTCTGGTCGGAAATAAGAGAATAAAGGCACAAACGGCCCTGGAATTCTTTCAACAGGATATTTCCGGCAGAAGTGGAGAATCGGCCCCGGTCGTGGCTCTGAAGAGGCTGTGGATTAAGGCCAATTTTCCTTCCTGGAGGCTTACCATAGGGAAGACCAAGGTGGCTTGGGGGAATGGCTTTGTATTCAATTCAGGGGATGTGCTCTTTGGCAGCATATCCCCGTATCTGGATTTCACTCAATCCACGGTAAGAGACGATACGGCGTTTCTCACCGCATTCAACATCCCGCTTGGTCAGTTCAGCTTCCTGGAAGCCGTGGTATTGCCGCCGGATATCACGTACGATGAATCGAATTCCCTCGCCGTCCAGCCCCTCGACATGATTTCTGGAGGAATTCGTTTCTTTACGAAAATCGACGGTTTTCACCTAGAGGGCGGTTATCTCTACAAGGGAGACAGGAAGGTTCTATATGACTTGCTGGGACATAGGCCCTACTTGTCCTTTCATGGACATGCGGGAGTGGACTTCTACGGTGCCGTCTCCATGGCTGCCGGATATGATTCAAGTTTGACAGGTGACCAAAACAGAGACACCTGGGATGAAATATCCCGTACCGTGAATTTCAGTGTGGGCTTCTTCCATCAGGTACAGGCCGGCTACGATGGCACCCTCTCGTTTCGGTTGGAATCTCTTATTATGCCCTGGCAGAGTTGGGAAGCAGAAGACTTTTTGGATATCCTTAGCGGGAAAAACTATGGCATCCTGATTTATCCCGAGATTCGCTGGAATTTTTTTCAGTCGGCCTGGACTCTTTCCCTGCAATCAATTATTTCTCCTATCGATGCGTCGGCTCAAATAACCGGCAGTGTGGGATGGCAGGTCTTTCAAGGTTTCACCTTACTCGCCTATGTAAAAGCCAATATCGGCAATGACCAGTCTCTTTTTGCCTGGGATAGAACGAATGCATGGCCATATAAGGACCTGGATAATGAATGGCCGGAATCCCGTTATAATGGAATCAGTTTCACGATTGGGGCGAAGTATGTATATTAAGGGCACCCCAAAGAGAAATCCGTGTGTTCTGTGGAGAAATCCGCTTAATTCTCCGTTCTTTAACCACGAAAAACACGAAAAACACGAAATTGATGTTGGCTGATGATTTCTGTTTCTGGGTGGCAGGTCCGAGTATAGTGCTCCCATAGATCGATACAGCTCTAAAATTAGATTGATGCTGTATAATAGGCATCAGAAGGCATACATCAGATGCGTAAGAAATGGAGTGATTCAGAGAAAGCAAGAATTGCACTCATGGCTTTGCGGGAAGAAAAAACGATCAGCGAGATTGCTCAGGCTACAGGGGCACATCCGAACATGATTTCAAAGTGGAAAAGGGAGTTCATTGAAAATGCGGATTCTGCTTTTCGTAATGGAAAGTCAGAACGAGAAAAAGAATTAGAGAAGGAACAAGCTGAACTGTACAAGCAGCTTGGAAAACTTCATGCGGCCAATGACTTTCTAAAAAAAACTTGAAGAGACAGGGGCTCCTGCAAAATCCATGATTAATCCTGATTAAAGAACTTGAGTATCACTGAGCAGTGCCTGCTTCTCGGGAAAAGCCGTAGCTGGTTTTATTGCAAGGGCAAAGAGATCCAATTCGGGAATATCAGGATAACCTTGAGAAGAGGAATATCAAGAAGCTATGGAAGCAGTACATCTTTTACGGCTACAGGCAGATCTCCAACCATCTGGATAAAAATATGGGTTACGAGACCTCTCCAAAAAGGGTTTACAGGCTTATGAGGGAGATGGGGATAAAAGCTGTTGTTCCTAAGCGATGCCTTTCCAAGCCGGGAAAGAAGCATAAGAAATATCCTTATTGGCTTCGTAACTTGAATATAACGCACCCGAATCATGTATGGGCTTCGGACAGCACCTATGTGAATCTTCCCGGTGGAATCGTATATGTGGTTGCTATAATCGATCTTCATAGCAGGAAGATACTATCCTGGAATGTCAGTAACACAATGGATACATCGTTTATACTGGTACGATTATTTTTTTGCGAATTATAATATTGACGAGATCGTGCTAACTGTGAGAACAATGAAGAAAAGAGGACCAACTGCCGTTTTTAGGATCATCCTGCCTCGCAATGATTTCGGTGTATGGAACTGGCTAGCCTGTACCGCATGCTCAACAAGTCGGTAGAACAGAAGCCCCCGGGCTCTGGATTTTCGCCTGTTGAATCGGAGTTTCCATCAGATTGAAGTCATGCGATCAAGAGAGATAACTCAATTGGGCCACAATTCATGAGGGATAAGGCCAGCTGTCGCTCTCAATCATGCTCTAGATGCTCAATAGCAGCCCTTTCGATGGCCAGCCCCGCACGGTAACGCTTGTAGAACGCATTGAATCCCTCTACATCTACAGGGTTTGGTTTCACAGCCTGACCAATGCTATGTGAAAAAATTTCATCAAGAAAGCTCTGTAGATCCACTGATCGATTAATCCTATTCGCAAAGGCCGCTAGGAGCGATATGCCATATGCGCCGCCCTCGCCGGCTGTTTCCAAAAGGCTCACCGGAGTTCTCATTGCGGCTGCCATAATGCGTTGCCCAACTTGGGCCGTCTTGAAGAAGCCTCCATGCCCTCGGATGTTGTCCACGACTATGCCTACCTTGTCCATCAGCACATCCATGCCGACTCTCAGTGAACAGAGTGCGGTGAATAGATGAACTCGCATGAAATTCTCTAATCTGAGCGGATTGTTAGGATGGCGAACGAAGAGGGGCCGCCCCTCGGAGAACCCGGTGATATGCTCACCTGAAATATAACCATAGGCAAGAAGGCCGCCGCAGTCAGGATCTCCCTGAAGGGCCAAAGTCAGCATTGCATCATAAAGCCGAGAAGCGGCAACATCAAATCCCAGCACCTTCACTGCCTGCCCAAATAGGCCGATCCAGGCATCGTAATCGCCTGTGCAATTATTGGAATGCACCATCCCAGCCAGTTTTCCATCGGGGGTGGCCACCAAGTCTATCTCTTCATAAACCTGGATCGGCTCCCTGTCCATTATCAACATGGCGAAAACCGATGTTCCAGCCGACACATTGCCAGTACGGACTCGGACACTGTTCGTGGCCACCATCCCGGTGCCAGCATCCCCCTCGGGGGGACAGAATGGAATCCCCTTTTCCAGCACTCCAGTCGAATCGAGAAGGCTTGCCCCCTTGGCGGTGAGGGTTCCGGCCACCTCACCGGCTGGAATCACTTCAGGAAGGATGTCTTTCAGTTTCCATGGAAACCCTTTGTGAGCCACATGATTGTTATATGTGGCAATGCGTGCGGAATCGAATGTTTGGGTTTGAAGGTCGATGGGGAACATCCCGGACGCATCCCCTATGCCTAGAACCTTTCTGCCAGTGAGCTTCCAATGCACATATCCCGCAAGGGTAGTTACGAAGGCAATCTCACCCACATGTTTCTCGCCGTTGAGTATAGCCTGATGCAGATGCACAACACTCCATCTCTGCGGCATGGGATAACGAAGCAATTCAGTGAGTTCTTTGGAGGCCTTGGCGGTGAAATTGTTGCGCCAGGTGCGGAACGGCACAAGAAGGTGGCCATCGGAGTTGAAGGCTAAATAACCATGCATCATGGCACTGATTCCGCAATAAGCGAATATGGTGAATTTTACACCATAGCGTTCTTCGACATCACTGACAAGATCGGCATAGCAGGAGGCAATGCCCTTCCAGATTTCGTCCAATGCATAGCTCCAGATGCCATCCTGCTGAACGCTCTCCCATCCGTGACTGCCGCCTGCAAGCGGTTTGCCGCCAGGCTCGATCAATACGGCTTTAATTCTCGTCGATCCGAGTTCCAATCCCAAAATGGCCCTGCCACTTTCAATAATCTTTTTTTCAGACTGATGCATCTATGCCTCTTGTAGAAAATTGGTGTCAATTAGAAAATTTTATAGTACTTGGAAACCCTAAGGGCCTCCCCATTTAGTTCTCAGCTCAATCTTCTCCGCCTGCCTGGGGCTGTGTCAGAATGCGCCTTTGGCCCGCATGCGGCGTTGGCGAAAAAACCTGAAATGCTCATGTACAACATGTACACTCCGCTTTCAGAACTTTTCGCCGCCTTGCCTGCAAACCAAATCCATCATTCTGACCCACCCCTGGATTCTGACACAGCCCCGACTGCCTGGGTGTGTACAGCACCTGTCTGCAACAGGCAGACCTGCCTGTGCGTGTACGCACGCAGACAGGTCACAAATGCTTAGGCTAAGCTTAAGCTAGCTTGAGATTTTGCCGCCTTGTATCGACCTGCCAGTGGCAGGCAGGCGACAAATCTCTTCGTCAATTTCCTTAAGCTGTTTTTTAGAGGCATCCTTTGTAATTGAGAGTCCAAGCTTATTGTCAATAAGTAAAGATAGGGTAAAAACAGAAAAAATGGAAGATGGAGAGATTTTCGTGACAAGGCTTCTGTGGCTCACTCTTGTCATACGGCTGTCCATCTGCGGCAGACAGGTCGCTGGCGTAAAAAAACTGTTCGTCTCCAGCCACAACCTGCTGGAATGGACAGCGACAATATGGAACGCTCCTGTTTGGTTAAGGGCAAGAAAACGACTTTATACTATGCTCATCCATACTCTTCATAGGGACGGGGAAGCAATGAAAATGGCAATGGCATCCTACGGAGATCTATTTCCAAAGGTTGCGATGGTGCTACAGCAAGAAGAACACCAGAGAAATACAGGACTGGATGAATAACTTCCCTCGGCGGATACCGGGTTAGAAATCAGCCAGAGAGGTCACGGAAATATCCTGGGTAGCTTGAGACAGTAGAGGCTATGAGTTTCATTAGAAGAAGTGGACAGTTATCTTGACCATTCACCGGTTCGATAAAAAAAATCAAGTTTTTTGTTGACATTGTGCGGTCCTAATTCTAATATAATTTGATTCGGTGTTGTCTGATAGAAAAAAAAATTGTAATCGGCGGCACTTCAAATGAGATATAAAGAAACGAACTAATAACTTGTTCTGCTCTTTCTGGAAGTGGAAAAATGAATGCAAATATTGATGATTAATGTTTGCCCTATTTAAATTTTTTGTAAGCTTCATCATCATTTCTTTTGCCTGCGGTAGCTATGTATACGGTTCCTTTATCAAAGCGGTAGATAATTCGAAATTCACCAATATCTACTCGCCTATATTCCTGATATCCTTTTAACTGCTCGGAATCATGTGGTGTTGGATTTTTTCTTAGGCTAAGTATTGTTCCAACTACTTGACGATATTGTTTGGCAGGTAGTTTTTTTATAAACTTCCCAACTGATTTGGTAATATCAATTTTCAACATATAATTAATTCCTCTTCAGAAGTGCTTCAGAGGCGTTTTCTCCCAAATAGCCTTCGTCTTCAGCAATTTGGGCTTTTGTTGCCCAGTAAGCATCTTCATAGGCTAGGAATTTTTCATAGGTTGCGTTTGAAATTAGTACCGATTTTACACGACCGGATTTTGCAACAATGACCGGGGCTGTTTCAGCTACATCAAGATATTGGCCAAGTCTGTTTTTTAACTCTGTTGCTGTTACTTGCATTTTGATCTCCATTTTGGTATGTTTTGCCCATATTGGTTATTTTAGCTAAAATAGTCAATACCATTATTGACCACAGCACAAAAAATGCATTCAGATGCATGAGTAAACCGATGAAGATGCTGACGGGAGGAATAGACTACAGCCATCTAACAAGACCGTTGTAGCCGATGTGTTACCCCCGTGTTGCCCACGGTAACTGGAATGAGTAAACCGATGAAGATGCCAAGGATGTGATTGAGGGAGTAACTCGCGTAATTGCTGACTTTGTATGACTACAGCCATCTAACAAGACCGTTGTAGCCGATGTGTTACCCCCGTGATTGTTCGAGCATTACTGAACATGGAAAGTGGCTCGGCAGTTCAAGCCGCCAGCGTGTCGCTCGCATGCACCTGAACTCAAGCGTTAAAAAATGGGTGTCGATGAGAATACTTTGAAAATCTTGAAAATTCCTTTGTAATTGAGAGTCCAAGCTTATTGTCAATAGGTAAAGATAGGATAAAACCAGAAAAAATGGAAGATGGAGAAATCTTCGTGACGAGGTTTCTATGGCTCACTCTTGTCATACGGCTGTCCATCTGCGGCAGGCATTTTATTCTTGCCCATCATGCTAGCCAGCACCGCAACCGCTAGAATGTATGGAAACATCTGCACGAACTGGCCGGGGATGGGCATCTTTGTTTCAAACATTATGCGAAACGTATCCGCATAACCGAAGAGCAGGGCCGCCAATACTGCACCTACCGGATGCCATCGGCCAAATATCATGGCGGCCAGAGCGATGAAACCACGTCCCCCGGTCATGCCGCTTACCCATTGAGAGGGATAGAGCATGGCTGCCGCTAGGCCGCACATGGCACCTGATATCAACACCCCTGCGTAACGTATCAGATATACATTGACCCCCAGGGTATCCGCTGCATGAGGATTCTCACCTACTGAGCGCAGTCTTATGCCAAACACGGTCTTATAAAGGACAAACCAGGCGATGAAGGTTATGGGGATAAGAACGAAGGTGAAAACACTGATGCCCATTACCTGAGGAAACAGGTAAGCATTGATATCCGATTGGGTCTCTTGGGCAAACACCTTCTGGCATAAAAACCTGGCTACACCGAACATCAAAATATTCAGTGAGACACCCGAGACGATTTGATCCACTTTGAAAGTGATCGTTACCACTGCGTGAATCAGGGCGACCATCAATCCTGCTATTATCGCCACTATCAATCCCATCACGATACTCTGAAAAGCGATTGCACCCCACACGATGGTGAAACAGGTGATGATCATGATACCCTCAAGGGCTATGTTCACCACGCCGCTCCGTTCGGAAAACACGGCTCCAAGGGCGGCAAATGCGATGGGTGAGGACATCTCGAGACCTTTCAAAATGAAATCGAACAGCATGCCCATCAACCAGCCTCCTTCTTCCGCCGTGTTCTTATATACCCTGCAATCAACTCATTCGAAACGACGATTATCAATATCATGAGTCCGGTTATCACATAAATCACAGAATTGGGGACTGCGGTATAGAGTTGGAGTCCATACCCTGCCTGCTTCAACAGGGCAAACAGCACTGCCGAGAAGACCACCCCTAGGGGGGAATTCCTTCCTATGAGAGCGATGGCGATGCCGTCAAAACCTAATCCATAGGCAATTTCGAAGGTATAGAACTCCCTGATGGCAAAAATCTCCTGCAACCCGATGAGTCCAGCCAGCCCACCACTAAACAAAAAGGCCCCCAACTGTACCTGCCCGGTCTTTATCCCGGCATAGGAAGCCACATTTGTCGATGCGCCAACCACGCGAATCTCAAACCCATAGCGCAACTTGAAAAGCAGAAACCAGACAAATAACCCCATGACGATAGCGATGATAAGGCTGTAATCCAGATAGACATGATTGGGAATGTCCAGCCCAATGTATCTGAAGAGATGGTTAAGCTTACCGAAAATAGCTGTTTCCCGTATTGGGAGGGTCTGGGCCTCTAAATTGACCCCCGACTCCACACCCGAAAGAGGGCCGTTAACCAGATAGTTCATCAGGGCCAGGGCAATGCTGTTGAACATGATGGTCGTGATTACCTCATGAACGCCTTTGCGGATCTTCAGCAAGGCGGGAATCGTTGCCCATAGGGCTCCACCCGCCATGGCGGCCAGGACAACCACCGGAATATGGAGAAAAGCAGGGAGCTTTAGATAAATGCCAGCTATCGCACCGGTCAATCCGCCGACGAAGTACTGCCCTTCCACCCCAATGTTAAAAACTCCCGCCTGAAAAGCAAAGGATACCGCCAGGCCAGCGAGAAACAGTGGAATTGCGATGGAAAACACCGTCGCCAGCCGTCCAGTAGTACTGAAGACGAATTTATATATCGCAGCGAAGGCCTTCCCGGGGTGTTCTCCCACCAACATTATGATGAATATCAAGATGATCAAAGAAATCACCAAGCCAAACAATGGGGCTAGAAGCTCCAGGAGCTTGTACTTGTTGAGTTTAATGCCTCTCATCTGGTATCCCCTCCCATCATGTAAAACCCAACTTCCTCCCGGGTCGCCTCTTCCCGGGTAAACTCCTTGCTGATTTGCCCCTTGTAGATAACCCCGATGCGGTCAGAGAGTGCGAAAATCTCATCCAGATCGGCAGAGATAAGCAAGACCGCCCTGCCCTCCGTCTTGGCCTTGACTATCTGCTTATAGATGAATTCAGTCGCGCCAATGTCCACGCCCCTGGTTGGTTGGCTGGACAAAAGAAGTACAGGGGAGGCATTCATCTCCCTGGCGATGATGAGCTTCTGCTGATTCCCGCCAGAGAGGGTGTTGGCCGGAACATTCTCCGATGGAGTCCTTACATCGTACTCCCGAATGGATTTCCTGGCGAATTCCTCAATCGCCTTTTTCTTGATTACCTGGTATCGGGTGACGAATGGGGGTTTGTGGTGTCGCCCAAGAGCCATGTTGTCAACCAGGGAAAACGAAAGAAGAAGGCCATATTTATGTCTATCCTCGGGGATATGGCTGATACCCGCCTCCCTGCGTTTGCGGACATTCCAATTCCGAATACAGACCCCGTTCAAGAGTATTTCCCCTGATACCAAGGGAGCCTTCTCGGCGACAGCCCGGACAAGCTCCGTCTGCCCATTGCCCTCCACCCCGGCAATGCCGTAGATTTCGCCCTCTCTCACATGGAAGCTAAGGTCCGTTAGAACCTCCGAACCATGGTCCCGGTTCATCGTTATATTCTTCATTTCCAGTACCCGCTTGCCGGGTTTCATGGCAGGATTATCCACATTGAGAAGCACAGGCTTGCCCACCATGAGTTCGGATATCAGGGGTTTTGTGGCCTCCTCGCAGGGAAGCGTTCTGACAATTTTCCCATGTCGAATCACGGTGAGCCGGTCGGAGATGTCCAGCACTTCATCTAGCTTGTGACTGATGAAGATGATTCCCTTGCCCTGCTTCTTCAAGAAGCGAAAGGTTTTGAATAACTCATCAACCTCCTGGGGCGTAAGGACGGCGGTCGGTTCATCAAACACGAGAATTTCGGCACCACGGTAGAGAATCTTCAAGATTTCCACCCGCTGTTGGAGTCCGACGGACAGGTCTTCTAACTTGTCCAGGGGATTGAGGAAGAGGTGGTTTTCCTCCATCAACCGATTGATTCGCTTCATCGGCTCCTCAAAGCGCAGAACCCCTGCCTTATGGGTTTCATCCCCGAGGACGATGTTTTCAATGACGCTGAAAGGCGGTACGAGCATGAAGTGCTGGTGAACCATCCCTATGCCTTGTCGGATGGCATCCTTGGGATTCTTGATATATGTCGATTTTCCCTTGATACGGATACTCCCCGCATCCGGCCTATACAGGCCGAAGAGTATCTTCATCAAGGTGGTTTTTCCCGCGCCATTCTCACCGACCAAGGCAAGGATTTCTCCTTCCTTCAATTCGATATTGATATTGTCATTGGCCTTTACACCGGGAAAAACCTTGGTGATTCCTTCCATATTTAGAAGCGACAAGATACCCTCCAGCTTATATTCTACCTATTAAAGGGCACTTCTAAAGCTTGTCTTCATGATCCGGAACGGAAATCTCGCCGCTGATAACCTGGGCTTTGACACTGTCGATCTGGGCTATCAAGGCACTAAGCTTATCCCTGTTATAGTCGTTCAGGGCATAGCCCACACCATCATCCGACAGGTTGAATGACTTGTAGCCGCCGTTGATTGAACCGGTATCAATGAATGCTTTTGAGGTCTGGAATACGGCATTGTCTACCTGCTTGAGCATGGATGTGAGAATATAGTCACCTATGGCCTTTTCTTCATCAGTATTGCCTTCGGAATAGACGAGGCCTTGATCCGAATCGACACCGATAGCCATTTTGCCCATGTCCTTTGCTGCCTTGAACAATCCCGTCCCAGAGGCACCAGAGGCATGGTAGATAATCGCGGCACCTTGGTTATACATATTGACGGCGATGCTTTCGGCCACCTTGGGATTATTGAAGGCACTGCCATCCTGACCAATGTACTGCCCCAAGAGCATGCCATCATCGGCATAAATGGAATTGGCATGAATCGCCCCGGCGAAGAAACCGCCGTGGAATTTGTGAATGAGAGGAATATCCATCCCTCCGATGAATCCAAGATTGGCCCCATCTGCCAACATGGCCGCAATGTAGCCAACCAAGAAAGAACCTTCATGTTCGGCAAAACTCAGGCAGGTGATGTTGCTTTCGGGTGTTAAATCTCCGATATAGCCGTCTATCAGGCCAAAATGAACGTCGGGGAAATCCTTCGCCGCCTTGGCTATGGAGTCGGTAAACATGAAGCCAACGCCATAGATGAGGTCATACCCATCTTCGGCAAGTACGCGCAGAAGCTGTTCTCGATCTTGCCCTCCCTGCTTTGGTTCAAGATACTTCAACTCGATGTTTCGGCCATAATCAACCTTGTCCGGGTCGTCCTTGATATAACCGGAATATTCCTTAGCCAGCATCGCCAAACCCCTATATGCCGAATCGTTGAAAGACTTGTCTCCCTTTCCGCCGACATCAAACACTATGCCGATCTGGATCTGTTCGGCTACCGCAGGCTCCTGTTCGGCTACCGCTGTCTTCTGGTCGCTTGCGGCCTTTCGTGAACAAGCAGCTGCGAGGACCAAGATGACGGACAGAACAACCTGTAATGATCTCCTTTTCATATATTCCTCCTTTGAAATGGATGCTTGAGAGTATCATATTTTCGCTGACAGTAACAGCCTTCAATTATCCTTTTGCACTCCCTTTTTCAATCTCTTCAGTTAGTTTCCTATTAACTTGACATGAAATCAGATGCCTATCTTATTGATTCACAGTCCAAGTGGCTTTGTTCTCTAAATAGGCCCGCTTCCCGGTGTCCGGCCGCTTTGTTTAGCCCTTAATCCTCATCTTGCCTTTGCTTGCATGGAGTTTGAGCCATGCATCAACGATTTGACGGCGGACACATGGGGCTGTTTCATCGTTGCGCATGAAGAGCCTTCGGTGGATGAAGGTGGACATTTCACTTGGGAACTTAGAGAAAAGGGATCGTGGTAGGTCTTTTTGGAGAAACTGATCCAATCGGAGATTCGGTGATTGGCAATGAATCGGGGAAAACGATTGTCAGAGTAGGGGAAGAGTTTGATTAAACCTATTTTGTTTAATCCACCGGAAAAGATTGAGTCACGAATCTGGCTCGGTTTTTTACATCTCTTCTGGTGGGATTAAATTCTTAGGTAGACGCTATAATGGCACATTGAGATGGCTAGTTAATTTCATACAGATGCCTGAAGAAATCCATATCGGTGCTCAATATCTTCCTTTGACCAGGGAGCACTTGTTGATAGGTTTCCAGTGCCTTCCAGAAGCTGTAGAATTCAGCATCGACGTTGTAGGCTTCGGCGTAGATACTCGCCGCTTCGGCATCGCCATCGGCTCGAATCAGGGCCGCCTTTGTTTCGGCTTCGGTCAATTTGATATCACTATCTCTGTTCAGTCTTCCTAACCATTCGGCTTTTAGCCCGTTTCCATCAGAGCGATAACCGGTGGCCACCTTCTGGCGCTCAGAGATCATTCTGTCGTACACCGATTGGGTAAGGTCGTCGGAATAGCGAATCTGACGTATTACCACGTCCAGAAGATCAATACCGTATTCAGGCATGGAAGACTGGGAGCGGCTAAGCATCTCGTTTGAGAGGGCCTTGCGTCCGTATAATATGGGGGCAAAGGCACTTTCCAGAATATTGGTAGTACCGCCTTCTTCGGTGTTCGCAGATACGCCCAATGCCTTATTTTCGGCAGCAGCGTCGGCGGCAGCCTGAGCATCGGTCTGGAAATCCAATATAACGTTTTCAGATTCCAGGATGAAGTCCGACGAACGCACCGATTCGGTGAGCGGATACTGCGATACAACGGTGCGGACGGCCGATTCGATGACATTATCCAACCGAGCATATGCCTGATCTATAACAGTGACCCGTTGATAGAAGACCTCCGGATCGACAATGCGCCAGCGGGCGGAAGTATCCACCCAGATGTATTGATTTTCACTGGTAGGCATGCGCTGAGGATCGCCGTCCCAAGAGAGTAACTTCTTGGAATAGCGGGTGACTTGATCTATGGACGGGACCTTGAATTTTAATCCGGCCTCGGTATGAACCGCGACGATGCGGCCAAAACGGGTAACAACGGCCTGCTCTCCCTCTGACACGATGAAAAATGGCCTGAATACGATAAACAGTATGGCGACGATTCCTACAGGTATAAGGAGCTTTATAAGTTTATTCATTTTACTCTCCTGCTCCCGCGCCAATGTTTTTAAGCGGAAGGAAATTTTCCAGATTTTTGTCAATAATATCGGTGTTTTCCTCATTGGCAAACACCTTGGCCAGCGTCTCATAATAGAGACGTTCACGAGTGACCTGAGGCGAACGCCGGTACTCCTGAAGTATGGCCTGGAACTTTGCCACCTCGGCCTTGGCGTAGTTAATACGGGCCTGCCTATATCCCTCCGCCTCCGCCAGCATCTGCTTGGCCTTGCCCTCAATATGGGGTATCTCGGCGTAATAGGCCTGTTCTCCCTCGTTGATGAGGCGTTCCCTATCCTGGGTGGCCTTGTTTACGTCTTCAAAGGCATCCTGTACTGCCCCTTTGGGTGGCTCAACCTGTTGAAGATTCACTTCCGTGATGCTCACGCCGAGTTCATAAAGATCAAGTGTTTCCTGAATCATCTGCTTGCTAAGGTATTCAATAGTGTCCTTCTCCGTGCTGATGACATCCAGAATAGCCCTATCTCCCACGAGCCCATTCACCACTGACTGAGTGACATCACGGAGTGTCTTATCCCTATTGTCTTCGATACGGCTTCCCGCTATTCGGCTGTTATCTACATGGAAGAGCCATGCCCGCGGATCGGTTATGCGATACTCGATGATCCAGGTGACATCAACGATGTTAAGATCGCCTGTGAGCATCTCGGATTCGTGTGAGTAATCCCTTTGATCATAGGTAGTCGTGACTCCGGGCTGTACCGTTCGAAAACCGAACTGCTTCGAGAGCACCACCTGGGTAACCTTGTACACCCGGTCCACATTGAAGGGCACTTTGAAATGCAAGCCCTCCGAGACCGTGGCATGGTATTTACCGAAACGCGAGACTACACCGCGTTCGTTGGCATCCACCGTGTAAATACTTGATGCGACGACTAGCCCGATAACAACTAGGACGACAATCCCCGCGATGAGTCCATTGCCTATACGGCCCTGGGCCCTCTGAGGGGCAATTTTTTGATCTGACATGAGACCTCCACCGTCACGGTACACGGTCTTTGGAATAGTAGCAAGGACAGAAATCCCCTATTAATCCGCATGACCTGTTAAAATCAGTGCGATGCCTGTATTCTCACTTTAACCACTAGCTTATGTACGTTAGATTTATGGGTGTGATAGCATGGTTTGTGGGCATCGTCAGGATAGAATATTGCAAACATTCCAGCAGTCAATTTGAGTTCGGTAAAGACCGGTGGATCGGCATATTTGATGACATCCGGCTCATACGGCTGAATGACCTTTCCCATCCTCCCGATAGGCCCATAGCCTATGGTCTCTTCTCCTTCTATTACCGCCTGTATGTCGATATAATCCCTGTGGGCTTCAAACAGAGTATCTTCCTTGTTATTTGTTGAATATCGCTGGATCAAGTAGAATAGATCGTCGCCATCTACCTCATATCTGCCATCCTCTTGAGAGGTTAAGTCTGAATCCTTTAGAATTTCCAATCCTTTTACGACACCTTCAAACAGGCCCCCGTAGATTCCGCTATTTCTGATTAAATCAACAATCATTCGACACCTCCAGATGCTGGAGAGTACTGTACCATTCAATGGTTAGTTTGAGAAGGAGGAAATTCCAAGCAACACCGTCACTCGATGAGAAACTGACCCATCATTCCATTATCTTCGTGTTCCAGCAGGTGGCAATGGTACATGAAGACACCAGGATAGGATTGGAAGCGAGTGATAAAGCGCGTTTTATCGCCGGGCCAGAGGAGGACGGTATCCTTCCATCCCGAGAGGTTTTCAGGAGGCGGACGACCGTTGATATCCAGAATGAGAAACTGAACGGCATGAATGTGGAAGCTGTGAGGTTGATTCATCATTCCCCTCCCCTGGCCCCTCCCCATACGGCCACGACCACTGTCACGGTTTTCGATTTCCCATATCTCGGTGCTACCGAGGCGCACGTGTTCATCGATTCGATTCATGGCTAGCCTGTCTCCGTTGATAGTCATGCGGCCACCCATGGCGGTTTGCAAAACGAAGTTCCGAGAGCGGTCGGCCTCGCTTTCCTTGATTCGTGCAATAGGAGACAGGCTGGAAGGCACCTGCCAGGGTTGCTTCGATGAACCGGAAAGATGTATGACGAGGGCCTTGTAGGTTTGCCCACCGTTGCTTTCCGCCCAGAGCGTGACACTGTCGCCCGTTGCACGGGAGAGATCGAGAACCAACTCGGCTCGCTCCCCGGTGGAGAGGACGACTTGGGACAGGGGAACCGGCCGATCAAGGAAACCGCCATCGGTGGCTACCTGGAAGAATCCCGGGAGGCCCTCGGCATTAATCCGCAAGATAGTGGAGTTGCTACCGTTGAGTATACGAAGACGAATGGGGTGCCGAGGACTTTCCTTGGTGGGAGTTATGGCACCATTGACCAGCAGGGCGTTGCCTGAATAACCGTGCATGATGTCAGGCATGGAGGGATTATGGGAGAAACGGCCAGAGGAGTCGAAACGGCGTTCCTGTAAGATGAGAGGAATGTCATCTATGCCGTAACGTCGGGGAAGGTTCAAAGAGTCGGAAACAGGGTCGTCGATGATGAAAAGCCCTGACAGACCTTCGTAGATCTGCTGTGCGGTGGTTCCGTGGACATGCGGGTGGTACCAGAGAGTGGCGGCGGCCTGTTGTATAGGAAAGGAAGCTGACCATCTTCCCCCGGGCAGGATGGGATGATGAATATTGCCGTCGGCCTCGGCGGGAACGTCCAGGCCGTGCCAATGAACGGTGGTGGGCTCCCTGAGGCGATTTTCAACATCGATGCGGATATTTTCTCCCAACCGGGTTCGGATGGTAGGGCCCAGGTAATCTCCGTTATAACCCAAGGTGGAAGTGGGGCGGTTTGTTCTGGGTGAAAACTGCTTTTTGCCCTCATCGGCGCGGAGTGAGAAGACACGGACACCATCGATTATCTTGGATTCCAGGAGGGGCGGGATGGGTAGCTCATCGGCTTGTATGAAGTGAGACATGGCCATGAGGGTAGCCATAATGCAGACAATGCTTCGGGTGATTTTCATAGGAATTCTCCTTTATAGATATTGGAAGTACTTTCAAAGTATGCCGAGAAATGCCCAGAGTATGATGAACGGAGTGTGGATTTGCTCTATGTTTAGTATGAAGGAAGGAAATTGCCCAAACAGAAGGACCCTCTTAGGCCGTTACAATAAGGCGAGCCTCTTTCAAAACTAAAAACTTGCCCCTTATATACCTATGAAAATTAAATCTCATTAATAAAAATCGACTATGTTTCTTATTTTACCTCAAAATGGCGTTATTTCCTCTCATTTTATGCACTCTCAGGACATTCTTCACCTATGATACCCAAAATGAGACACCAAAATTATTTCTTTAACAGGCTATGCCGCTATTTCTGGTTCGGGCAAGTGAAAATACTGTAGAATCTTCACTGCACTCAAGCAGAGTACTGCCGTCATAAGAACACAGTTTACTTTCTTGTATCCTTTAACATATATCTTATCCGGTATAAACCAATCCTTTAGGTGGGAATTCGTTCTTTCCACTGTGGATCTGATCTTGTACTTTTCCTTTTCAGAGGGACTCATAATTCTAAGATCAGATTTTTGTCTTTTATTAAAATCGATAAGGGCAATCCGACCTTTACCTTTAATGTAATTTCTTATTTCCGATGCATCATAGGCCGCATTCATGAGTGAATACAAATGAGTGACTGTGCGCTCCGTCCTTTTCTCCATGGGAATAGCAACCTGGGAGTCATGAACATTTTCAAAGATGAATCACTTTGTAATCGAAGAATAAGATCTTTATTGGATTCAAGTTTGAAAAACGATTTGGCTAGAAAAGCTCTAATGAAAGGCATCATGGCGTAAGGTTTTCTTCCTGTAACTGCTCGATTCTCGTTGATGGGCGGGATAAAATCTTCGATCAGTCTTAACAGCACAAGGAAGGAGCGATGCATATTAGTCAGATAATCTTCAAATACTTCCTGAATATCGTAAGAAATGCCCAAAAGCATCTAAGAATCACCGAGAATTTCTGTTACACTCTTCATGGATAATAAGCCCTCTCTCTTAATGATAGTTTGTCATAATTCCATCATATCGGATGTATGGCTTTTTATCCATTAAACTGAGAAATAAGCTGGGATTTTTTTTAGTCTGAAAATGTAGCTAATTGTTAGTTTTGAAAGAGGCTCTATTTAACTATTGTTTTCATCGCTGGCCAGGCCAGCGATGAAAACCTGAATTTTTCAAGTAAGGTATTCCAGGGCACCTCTAAAAACTATCATTATTATTGAAAACGGGATATCTCTGACAAAGATTCCTAAACCGGTCGGGCTGACCAGGAAATTTCTTGAGGCGACAAATGTGGTTTTGCCGACGACCATAGCTCATAATCGGGAGATAAAAGTACACACTAAGAAAATTGAAGGATATGAGTCAACATCTTTCGAAATAAATAGATAGCTATGCAAAACAGTGCTAATTCGGCTGGAATATCCGATGTATGTGCGTTCCAATCTGCCTGAGTTTCTGGGGCAGGAGCCAGGATATCCGGGTGGCTTAAACGGCACGTTTGAGCTGGTGATTAACGTGGCAAAAGGGAAAATGTCGATGACTTCTTTGATCGTGTATCCAGGCAGGGAGCGGCAAAGAGCTATGGCCCTCGTGATGAGCCGTGGAAGATGTGCTCGGCCATGGTGGCCGCTTCATAAGGGAACCTGGTCGAAAATAGCATCAGATTTCTGGGAGTAGCATGGGCACCTCTAACACCCCCCACCAGGTTCTTGACTCGATCTTTTCCGGCACTACGGCGTTGACTGCCTGTGCGTGTCCGCACCTGTCTGCAACAGGCAGGTGCAGACAGGTCAAAATGTTCACATGCCCCAAGCTGCGCCTTTAGCTTTTGTCTGCCTGTGCGTTGCACGCAGATAGGTCGCCTTGTATCGACCTGTCTGCCGACAGGCAGACGAAAAATCTCTCACGTCAATTTCCTTAAGCTGTTTTTTAGAGGTACCCTCAATGAGAAAGTCTGGGTAATGTGCGACCAAACGGGGCCGATGAGCACAGAATATCTTCCATTTCCCGGCTTTGGGTCATTCATGTACAGCACTTGCTGGCCCTAGAAAGCAATGCCATTTCAGGAAAAGGGCGTATCGTGTGAAATGGGGACTTCCGGGACTGGCTCTATCTATCATGGATTAGTTTTTTGGCAAGTTCCAGAATTACTGATTTGGAGCGTTGTGAAATGTGATTTATATGTCCATAAAATGTGATTTATATGTCCATAAAATGTGATTTATATGTTCATAGAAGTTTTCGGCGAATTCTGGTAGTTACAAACCGATGTGGAGGCTACATTATGTGAAATATTTGAGGTAGATAGGGGATTCACTATCATTGTAGTGGCACCCACTAGGCCTCGGACAACATTAAGGAGGACCATTATAAATGGGCAAATTAACTAAATCGGTATTGTTTCGGCTATTCGTGGGGCTTATGATGTGTTTAGGGTTCATCAGCTGTTCGTCCACATCGGGGGATGATGAAAAAGTTGATCTTGGTGGTGTAGCATTGGCTTACGACAATGAGGGTGCTATTACCACTGATGTCGGAGTTGCGAATGACGTAGGCATTAGCCCATCGTGGATCCTGGCTGACACAACGGGCATTACCTACAGCATAGCGGCGGCAGGGTCCGATGGGCCAGTCACTGATGGTGCGGGTACGACGATCAACATTGCCTCAGCCACAGGAAAGATCACCATTACGGCTGAAGCGATATTGGCTAATAGCGGAGCGTATGTGGTAACGGCAACGACGGGTGACACTTCTCCCGCATATAAAGCTAATACCATGGCATCGACAACCATCACGGTTACGGTTACGGGGGATAAATTTCACCTGAGCACAGAAATATTGACTTACAGTGAGAGTATGATTACTGCTACTCCCGGAAATGCGAATGAGACAGGCATTAGCCCATCGTGGCATCTGGCCAGCACGAGGGGCATTACCTACAGCATAGCGGAGGCAGTAACCAGTAGGGATAGGCCAGTCATTGATGGTGCGGGTACGACGATCAACATTGACCCGAACACAGGAAAGATCTCCATTACGGCTAAAGCGAGAGTAGATAACGCCGGAGCATATATGGTATGGGCAACGGCGGACAGCACTTCTCCCTTATATATAGAGGGCACCAAGTCAGTGACAGTCATCATGGTTACGATGAATGTCGACATAATTGATCTTGGTGGTGTAGCATTGGCTTACGACAATGAGAGTACGATTACTGCTACTCCAGGAAATGCGAATGAGACAGGCATTAGCCCAATATGGAGCCTGGCCAGCACAACGGGTATTACCTACAGCATAGCGGCGGCAGAGACCGGGGACAGTGTGCCAACAACTAACGGTGTTGAGGGTGATACGATCAACATTGACCCGAACACAGGAAAGATCACCATTACGGCTGAAGCGATAGTGGCTAACAGCGGAGCGTATGTGGTAACGGCAACGGCGGGTGACACTTCTCCCGCATATACAGATGGTAGCACGGCATCGACAACCATCACGGTTGAGGTGAGCAAAGCTACCCTCAATACGAAAACATTGACCTACAACTCAGATGTGATTAATGTGCATGTCGGAATTGCGAATACCACAGGCATTAGCCCATCGTGGATCCTGGCTGACACAACGGGCATTACCTACAGCATAGCGGAGGCAGGGACCGATGTGCCAGGAACTGATGGTGCAGGTACTACGATCAACATTGCCCCGGCCACAGGGAAGATTACCATTACGGATCAAGCAATAGTGGCTAACAGCGGTGCGTATATGGTAACGGCGATGGCGGGTAGCACTTCTCCCGCATATACAGAGGGCAGCACGGCATTGACAACCATCACGGTTAGGGTGAATGTCGGAAAAGTTGATCTTAGTACTGTAGCATTGGCTTACGACAATGAGAGTACGATTACCGCTACTCTCGGAAATGCGAATATCACAGGCATTAGCCCATCGTGGAGCCTGGCTAGCCCGGCGGGCATTGCCTACAGCATAGCGGCGGCCGGGATCGATGGGCCAGGAACCGATGGTGCGGGTACGACGATCAACATTGACCCGGACATAGGGAAGATTACCATTACGGATCAAGTGATAGTGGCTAACAGCGGTGCATATACGGTAACGGCAACGGCGGGTGACACTTCTCCCGCATATACAGAGGGTACCATGGCATCGACAACCATCACGGTTGATGTCACCTACAAGGTCGGCGATGTCGGCCCTGCCGGAGGCAAAATATTCTACGTCAATGAGAACTATGAGACGGATCGCTGGCGGTACCTGGAGGTGGCACCCGACGACCAGGGAGCCTATCAATGGGGAGGCGATGGAAGAGAAGTAGAAACATCCACTGGCATAGGAACAGGAAGCACCAATACGGCGAATATAGTGGAGGAATTTGGGGATAATAAAGTTCTCACCTGGAGTGGAGTTATTGAAGCTACCCCCTATGCGGCAAAGATATGTTCCGATCTTGTAGAGGGTGGCTATGACGACTGGTTCCTGCCATCGAAGGATGAATTGGATGAGTTGTACAAGCATAAAGATGAGTTGTACAAGCATAAAGAAGATGTTGGCGGTTTTGAGCCAAAAGAATACTGGTCGTCGTCGGAGATCAATTCCAACTACGTATGGAGCCAGAACTTTGGCAGTGGCGATCAGGGAGTCTTCAACAGGGTCGGCGGGCTCAGGGTTCGTGCTGTGAGGGCTTTTTAACTATTTAGCTATTTAACTATTGTTTTCATCGCTGGCCTGGCCAGCGATGAAAACCTGAATTTTTCAAGTAAGGTATTCCAGGGCACCTCTAAAAACTATCATTATTATTGAAAACGGGATATCTCTGACAAAGATTCCTAAACTGGTCGGGCTGACCAGGAAATTTCTTGAGGCGACAAATGTGGTTTTGCCGACGACCATAGCTCATAATCGGGAGATAAAAGTACACACTAAGAAAATTGAAGAATATGAGTCAACATCTTTCGAAATAAATAGATAGCTATGCAAAACAGTGCTAATTCGGCTGGAATAACCGATGTATGTGCGTTCCAATCTGCCTGAGTTTCTGGGGCAGGAGCCAGGATATCCGGGTGGCTTAAACGGCACGTTTGAGGTGGAGATTAACGTGGCAAAAGGGAAAATGTCGATGACTTCTTTGATCGTGTATCCAGGCAGGGAGCGGCAAAGAGCTATGGCCCTCGTGATGAGCCGTGGAAGATGTGCTCGGCCATGGTGGTCGCTTCATAAGGGAACCTGGGCGAAAAGCATCAGATTTCTGGGAGTAGCATGGGCACCTCTACCCCCCCCACCAGGTTCTTGACTCGATCTTTTCCGGCACTACGGCGTTGCCTGTCTGTGAGTGTCCGCACCTGTCTGCAACAGGCAGGTGCAGACAGGTCAAAATGTTCACATGCCCCAAGCTGCGCTTTTAGCTTTTGTCTGCCTGTACGTTGCACGCAGACAGGTCGCCTTGTATCGACCTGTCTGCCGACAGGCAGGCGAAAAATCGCTCACGTCAATTTCCTCAAGCTGTTTTTTAGAGGTCCCCTCAATGAGAAAGTCTGGGTAATGTGCGTCCAAACGGGGCCGATGAGCACAGAGCATCTTCCATTTCCCGGCTTTGGGTCATTCATGTACAGCACTTGCTGGCCCTAGAAAGCAATACCATTTCAGGAAAAGGGCGTATCGTGTGAAATGGGGACTTCTGGGACTGGCTCTATCTATCATGGATTAGTTTTTTGGCAATTTCCAGAATTAATGATTTGGAGCGTTGTGAAATGTGATTTATATGTTCATAAAATGTGATTTATATGTTCATAGAGGTTTTCGGCGAATTTTGGTAGACATAAACCGATGTGGAGGCTACATTATGTGAAATATTTGAGGTAGATAGGGGATTCACTATCATTGTAGTGGCACCCACTAGGCCTCGGACAACATTGAGGAGGACCATTATAAATGGGCAAATTAACTAAATCGGTATTGTTTCGGCTATTCGTGGGGCTTATGATGTGTTTAGGGTTCATCAGCTGTTCGTCCACATCGGGGGATGATGAAAAAGTTGGCCTTGATACGGTAACATTGACCTACAATGAGAGTACGATTACCGCTACTCCCGGAAATGCGAATACCACAGGCATTAGCCCATCGTGGCGTCTGGCTGACACAACGGGCATTACCTACAGCATAGCGGCGGCAGGGTCCGATGGGCCAGTCACTGATGGTGCGGGTACGACGATCAACATTGCCTCAGCCACAGGAAAGATCACCATTACGGCTGAAGCGATATTGGCTAATAGCGGAGCGTATGTGGTAACGGCAACGGCGGGTAGCTCTTCTCCCGCATATACAGAGGATAGCACGGCATCGACAATCATCACGGTTGTGATGATTGCCGGCAAAGTTGGTCTTGATACGGTATCATTGACCTACAATGAGAGTACGATTACCGCTACTCTCGGAAATGCGAATACCACAGGCATTAGCCCATCGTGGCGCCTGGCTGACACGACGGGCATTACCTACAGCATAGCGGAGGCAGGGACCGATGGGCCAGGAACTGATGGTGCAGGTACTACGATCAACATTGCCCCGGCCACAGGGAAGATTACCATTACGGATCAAGCAATAGTGGCTAACAGCGGTGCGTATATGGTAACGGCGATGGCGGGCAGCACTTCTCCCGCATATACAGAGGGCAGCACGGCATCGACAACCATCACGGTTAGGGTGAATGTCGGAAAAGTTGATCTTAGTACTGTAGCATTGGCTTACGACAATGAGAGTACGATTACCGCTACTCTCGGAAATGCGAATACCACAGGCATTAGCCCATCGTGGATCCTGGCTGACGTAGCGGGCATTGCCTACAGCATAGCGGAGGCAGGGACCGATGGGCCAGGAACTGATGGTGCAGGTACTACGATCAACATTGCCCCGGCCACAGGGAAGATTACCATTACGGATCAAGCAATAGTGGCTAACAGCGGTGCGTATGTGGTAACGGCAACGGCGGGTAGCACTTCTCCCGTATATATAGAGGGTAGCACGGCATCGACAACCATCACGGTTAGGGTGATCGAAAAAGTTGATCTTAGTACTGTAGCATTGGCTTACGACAATGAGAGTACGATTACCACTACCTTTGGAACCAAAAATGACGATGGCATTATCCCATCGTGGAGCCTGTTTAGCCCGACGGGCATTACCTACAGCATCGCGAAGGCAGGGACTGGTGGGCCAGGAACTGATGGTGCGGGTACGACGATCAACATTGCCTGGGACACAGGAAAGATCACCATTACGGATAAAGCGATAGTAGATAACAGCGGTGCGTATGTGGTAACAGCAACGGCGGGTAGCACTTCTCCCGCATATACAGCTGGTAGCACGGCATCGACAACCATCACGGTTACGGTGAGCAAAGTTAACCTCAATACGAAAACATTGACCTACAACTCGGATGCGATTAATGTGCTTGTCGGAAATGCGAATACCACAGGCATTAGCCCATCGTGGATCCTGGCTGACGTAGCGGGCATTGCCTACAGCATAGCGGCGGCCGGGACCGATGGGCCAGGAACCGATGGTGCGGGTACGACGATCAACATTGACAGCACAGGAAAGATCACCATTACGGCTGAAGCGATAGTAGATAACAGCGGTGCGTATACGGTAACGGCAACGGCGGGTAGCACTTCTCCCGTATATACAGAGGGTAGCACGGCATCGACAACCATCACGGTTAGGGTGAATGTCGGAAAAGTTGATCTTAGTACTGTAGCATTGGCTTACTACAATGAGGGTGCTATTACCACTGCTAACGGAACCGCGAATGACGAAGGCGTTCTCCCATCGTGGAGCCTGGCTAGCCCGACGGGCATTGTCTACAGCATAGCGGCGGCCGGGACCGATGGGCCAGTCACTGATGGTGCGGGTACGACGGTCAACATTGCCTCAGCCACAGGGAAGATTACCATTACGGATCAAGCAATAGTGGCTAACAGCGGTGCGTATGTGGTAACGGCAACGGCGGGTAGCACTTCTCCCGCATATACAGAGGATAGCACGGCATCGACAACCATCACGGTTGATGTCACCTACAAGGTCGGCGATGTCGGCCCTGCCGGAGGCAAAATATTCTACGTCAATGAGAACTATGAGACGGATCGCTGGCGGTACCTGGAGGCGGCACCCAGCAGCCAGGGAGTCTATCAATGGGGAAGCGATGGAGAAGTAGAAACATCCACTGACATAGGAACAGGAAGCACCAATACGGCGAATATAGTGGCGGCACTAGCGGCACTAGAGGATAGTGCCGACTATGCGGCCAAGATATGCTCCGAACTTGTAGAGGGTGGCTATGCCGACTGGTTCCTGCCATCGAAGGGTGAATTGTACGAATTGTACAAACAGAGAGATGCAGTTGATGATTTCTCGTCCTACTACCGCTGGTCGTCGTCGGGGGACGGTTCCGACAAAGCGTGGGGACGGTCCTTTGGCTCTGGCGCCCCGTACGTCTACGACAGGGGCGACGAGGGCATGGTTCGTGCTGTGAGGGCTTTTTAACTATTTAGCTATTTAACTATTGTTTTCATCGCTGGCCAGGCCAGTGATGAAAACCTGAATTTTTCAAGTAAGGTATTCCAGGGCACCTCTAAAAACTATCATTATTATTGAAAACGGGATATCTCTGACAAAGATTCCTAAACTGGTCGGGCTGACCAGGAAATTTCTTGAGGCGACAAATGTGGTTTTGCCGACGACCATAGCTCATAATCGGGAGATAAAAGTACACACTAAGAAAATTGAAGGATATGAGTCAACATCTTTCGAAATAAATAGATAGCTATGCAAAACAGTGCTAATTCGGCTGGAATAACCGATGTATGTGCGTTCCAATCTGCCTGAGTTTCTGGGGCAGGAGCCAGGATATCCGGGTGGCTTAAACGGCACGTTTGAGCTGGTGATTAACGTGGCAAAAGGGAAAATGTCGATGACTTCTTTGATCGTGTATCCAGGCAGGGATCGGCAAAGAGCTATGGCCCTCGTGATGAGCCGTGGAAGATGTGCTCGGCCATGGTGGCCGCTTCATAAGGGAACCTGGTCGAAAATAGCATCAGATTTCTGGGAGTAGCATGGGCACCTCTAACACCCCCCACCAGGTTCTTGACTCGATCTTTTCCGGCACTACGGCGTTGCCTGTCTGTGCGTTGCACGCAGACAGGTCGCCTTGTATCGACCTGTCTGCCGACAGGCAGGCGAAAAATCTCTCACGTCAATTTCCTCATGCTGTTTTTAGAGGTTCCCTCAATGAGAAAGTTTGGGTAATGTGCGTCCAAACGGGGCCGATGAGCACAGAATATCTTCCATTTCCCGGCTTTGGGTCATTCATGTACAGCATTTGCTGGCCCTAGAAAGCAATACCATTTCAGGAAAAGGGCGCATCGTGTGAAATGGGGACTTCCGGGACTGGCTCTATCTATCATGGATTAGTTTTTTGGCAATTTCCAGAATTAATGATTTGGAGCGTTGTGAAATGTGATTTATATGTTCATAAAATGTGATTTATATGTTCATAAAATGTGATTTATATGTTCATAGAGGTTTTCGGCGAATTTTGGTAGACATAAACCGATGTGGAGGCTACCTTATGTGAAATATTTGAGGTAGATAGGGGATTCACTCTCATTGTAGTGGCACCCACTAGGCCTTGGGCAACATTAAGGAGGACCATGACAAATGGGTAAATTAACTAAATCGGTATTGTTTCGGCTATTCGTGGGGCTTATGATGTGCTTAGGATTCATCAGCTGTCCGTCCACGTCGGGGGATGATGAAAAAGTTGGCGATGATGAAAAAGTTGGCCTTGATACGGTAACATTGACCTACAATGAGAGTACGATTACCGCTACTCTCGGAAATGCGAATACCACAGGCATTAGCCCATCGTGGCGTCTGGCTGACACGACGGGCATTACCTACAGCATCGCGAAGGCAGGGACCGGTGGGCCAGTCACTGATGGTGCGGGTACGACGATCAACATTGCCTCAGTCACAGGAAAGATCACCATTACGGCTGAAGCGATAGAGGCTAACAGCGGTGTGTATACGGTAACGGCAACGGCGGGTAGCTCTTCTCCCGCATATACAGAGGGTAGCACGGCATCGACAACCATCACGGTTGTGATGAATGCCGGCAAAGTTGGTCTTGATACGGTATCATTGACCTACAATGAGAGTACGATTACCGCTACTCTCGGAAATGCGAATACCACAGGCATTAGCCCATCGTGGCATCTGGCTGACACGACGGGCATTACCTACAGCATAGCGGAGGCAGGGACCGATGGGCCAGTCACCGATGGTGCGGGTACGACGATCAACATTGCCCCAGCCACAGGAAAGATCACCATTACGGCTGAAGCGATATTGGCTAATAGCGGAGCGTATGTGGTAACGGCGACGGCGGGTAGCACTTCTCCCGCATATACAGAGGGCAGCATGGCATCGGCAACCATCACGGTTACGGTTACGGTGAGCAAAGTTAACCTCAATACGAAAACATTGACCTACAACTCGGATGCGATTAATGTGCTTGTCGGAAATGCGAATACCACAGGCATTCTCCCATCGTGGATCCTGGCTGACGCAGCGGGCATTGCCTACAGCATAGCGGCGGCCGGGACCGATGGGCCAGTCACCGATGGTGCGGGTACGACGATCAACATTGCCTCAGTCACAGGAAAGATCACCATTACGGCTGAAGCGATAGAGGCTAACAGCGGTGCGTATGTGGTAACGGCGACGGCGGGTAGCACTTCTCCCGTATATACAGAGGGTAGCACGGCATCGACAACCATCACGGTTAGGGTGAATGTCGGAAAAGTTGATCTTAGTACTGTAGCATTGGCTTACTACAATGAGGGTGCTATTACCACTGCTAACGGAACCGCGAATGACAACGGCATTATCCCATCGTGGAGCTTGGCTAGCCCGATGGGCATTGCCTACAGCATAGCGGCGGCCGGGACCGATGGGCCAGTCACTGATGGTGCGGGTACGACGATCAACATTGCCTCAGCCACAGGAAAGATCACCATTACGGCTGAAGCGGATGGGGATAACAGCGGTGCGTATACGGTAACGGCGACGGCGGGTAGCACTTCTCCCGCATATACAGAGGGTAGCACGGCATCGACAACCATCACGGTTGATGTCACCTACAAGGTCGGCGATGTCGGCCCTGCCGAAGGCATAGTATTCTACGTCAATAAGAACTATAAGACGGATGACTGGCGGTACCTGGAGGCGACACGCCGCGACCAGGGAGTCTATCAATGGGGAAGCAATGGAATAGAAGTAGAAACATCTCATGTCATAGGAACAGGAAGCTCCAATACGGCGAATATAGTGGCGGCACTAGCGGCACTAGAGGATAGTGCCGACTATGCGGCCAAGATATGCTCCGAACTTGTAGAGGGTGATCATGACGACTGGTTCCTGCCATCGAAGGATGAATTGAACGAGTTGTACAAACAGAGAGATACAGTTAGAAATTTTTTGTCCGACAGCTACTGGTCGTCGACGGAGTTCGGTTCCAGTACCGCATGGAGGCAGAACTTTGGCGATGGCAACGGCGGCGTCCCCTCCAGGTACGACGATCACAGGGTTCGTGCTGTGAGGGCTTTTTAACTATTTAGCTATTTAACTATTGTTTTCATCGCTGGCCAGGCCAGTGATGAAAACCTGAATTTTTCAAGTAAGGTATTCCAGGGCACCTCTAAAAACTATCATTATTATTGAAAACGGGATATCTCTGACAAAGATTCCTAAACCGGTCGGGCTGACCAGGAAATTTCTTGAGGCGACAAATGTGGTTTTGCCGACGACCATAGCTCATAATCGGGAGATAAAAGTACACACTAAGAAAATTGAAGAATATGAGTCAACATCTTTCGAAATAAATAGATAGCTATGCAAAACAGTGCTAATTCGGCTGGAATATCCGATGTATGTGCGTTCCAATCTGCCTGAGTTTCTGGGGCAGGAGCCAGGATATCCGGGTGGCTTAAACGGCACGTTTGAGGTGGAGATTAACGTGGCAAAAGGGAAAATGTCGATGACTTCTTTGATCGTGTATCCAGGCAGGGAGCGGCAAAGAGCTAAGGCCCTCGTGATGAGCCGTGGAAGATGCGCTCGGCCATGGTGGTCGTTCCCTTAGGGGAACCTGGTCGAAATAGTATCAGATTTCTGGGAGTAGCATGGGCACCTCTAACACCCCCCACCAGGTTCTTGACTCGATCTTTTCCGGCACTACGGCGTTGACTGCCTGTACGTTGCACGCAGACAGGTCGCCTTGTATCGACCTGTCTGCCGACAGGCAGGCGAAAAATCTCTCACGTCAATTTCCTCATGCTGTTTTTAGAGGTACCCTCAATGAGAAAGTCTGGGTAATGTGCGTCCAAACGGGGCCGATGAGCACAGAATATCTTCCATTTCCCGGCTTTGGGTCATTCATGTACAGCATTTGCTGGCCCTAGAAAGCAATACCATTTCAGGAAAAGGGCGCATCGTGTGAAATGGGGACTTCCGGGACTGGCTCTATCTATCATGGCGTTATTTCCTCTCATTTTGTACACTCTCAGGACATTCTTCACCTATGATACCCAAAATGAGACACCAAAATTATTTCTTTAACAGGCTATGCAGCTATTTCTGGTTTGGGCAAGTGAAAATACTGTAGAATCTTCACTGCACTCAAGCAGAGTACTGCCGCCATAAGAACACAGTTTACTTTCTTGTATCCTTTAACATATATCTTATCCGGTATAAACCAATCCTTTAGGTGGGAATTCGTTCTTTCCACTGTGGATCTGATCTTGTACTTTTCCTTTTCAGAGGGACTCATAATTCTACGAGAAGATTTTCGTCGTTTATTAAAATCGATAAGGGCAATCCGACCTTTACCTTTAATGTATTTTCTTATTTCCGATGCATCATAGGCCGCATCCAGGAGTGAATACAAATGAGTGACTGTGCGCTCTGTCCTTTTCTCCATGGGAATAGCAACCTGGGAGTCATGAACATTAGCACTGGTTACGAAAGCTGTAACCGGAATACCCATGTCCGTTACATCAAGATGAAGCTTGTATCCCGACCAATAATGGGTTTTGCCCTTACTGTTTTTCTTTCCGCCCCAAGCACAGCGTTTGTCTATATGGCGAAGTGCTTTGCCCGGTTTCTGACGGAGCTGCCGGGTTAAACGGGTATCTTCCTTTGGCGGGACTATTTCTCCTGTCTTGGGGCATCCACGCTTTCTTTTGGGATTTTCCGTCTTTTGGACCTGTTTTTTCTTGTTAACAGGCTTTTCCCGGGCTGGTATGGCTGTTGAATCCCGAGAAATATGTCCGACTATGCGATCCTTATGATATTCTTGATTCATCCGATTCAGAGATTGTTCCATGAAATGGCATCTGCTAAGTTCGTTAAAACGCCTTGAAAATGTCGCTTCACTGGGAACCTTGGTGAAACCGCATATTCTTTTTAAAGATGAATCACTTTGTAATCGAAGAATAAGATCTTTATTGGATTCAAGTTTGAAAAACGATTTGGCTAGAAAAGCTCTGATGAAAGGCATAATGGCGTAAGGTTTTCTTCCTGTAACGGCTCGATTCTCGTTGATGGGCGGGATGCAATCTTCGATCAGTCTTAACATCGCAAGGAAAGAGCGATGCATATGAGTCAGATAATCTTCAAATACTTCCTGAATATCGTAAGAAATGCCCAAAAGCATCTGGGAATCACCGAGAATTACTGTTACACTCTTCATGGATAATGAGCCCTCTCTCTTAATGATAGTTTGTTATAATTCCATCATATCGGATGTATGGCTTTTTATCCATTAAACTGAGAAATAAGCAGGAAAATCTTTTTAGTCTGAAAATGTAGCTAATTGTTAGTTTTGAAAGAGACTCCAGTATCTTCCCATTTTCGTAAATCAGGAAAGGTTGTTTGCTCAGACAGACTCCTTGCCATTTGAAATATTACAGCCTATTTTTATCTGTTGCCTGTAGTTTTTGAAACAACCTATCAAGTAATTCTCTTTTTGATTCTTCTTCTGTCCATGATGATACAAATGATTCTGCTACATGCGATGCACGCAGAAATTTTCTTAATGGATTTTTGAGCCAAAATGACTTGAGAGATGCTTCGTAGGTAAGCTCAATAAGACGTGGTGTTATTTTTGCAACCAACCTCTATTTCTCCTTTTTGGCATAATATTGCTCAAATCAGCGGAGCGGACTTGGCCACGTCCGTCTGCATTTGCTTGTTAGGTAGCTTTAGCGTTCCGTTTCCGACAAAACAAACCTGCCCTTTGATAGTGACACTCATCTCGGTACAGCCTTGAACTGAGGCATATAGCTCACTTGGCCTATTGAGAAATTGTCCCTGTGCCAAAACAAGGCTATCACCGGATGAGGCACGCTTATGCGTAACTAAATACACCGCTGCTGGCCCAGCCGCACTGCCAGTCGCAATATCTTCGACATGACCATCATTGTCCCATGTGCGTCCTTCGAGACGGTCCACCAGAAAGACATAGACAAATTTGGCACCTACTGTCGCTAACATGGCTTCAAAATCTCGAACTACGATTTGGGCATGCTCAAGGTTTGATTTTATTGGTACGATTAGGTAAGGCAGTCCTGTTGAAACAACCTGTAACGGAAGATTAGCGGTCAGATCTGTAATTGAAAGGTTTAACGCCTTTAAGAATGCCTCATTTTTTGTTGCTGAAAGCGGGGGCTCGACGGTAGCAATGCCTTGATCCATTTCTGCAACATAGGATGTACCTTGGCGACGGCTAACCGCATTGATGCTCCGGCCCGGCAAAACAAATTCAAGATGTGCTACATCCTCCGTCGAGTATAGTTCAGAGTGTAGCAAGGCCGCTGCCCCGATGACTGGATGCCCTGCAAATTGAAGTTCCTCTTCCATGGTGAAGATTCGAGCGTTAAATCTTGATGATTTCTCTATCCGGCGTATGAAAATTGTCTCGAACTGGCGCATCTCCTGGGTGATGCGCTGCATGGCATATATAGGTAACTCCTCATCAAGAAAAAAGATACTCAAACCATTGCCAGACAATGGTTCACTAGCGAATACATCAACTAACCAGAAGGGTAGTGTTCGTAGAGTCATAGTGACTGCCCAACAAGTTTTTTTAGAGTTGCCAGCCCTTTCAGGGCCGTCAGATCAGATAGGTTCTCGCAATGCGAAGCATCAAGTTCTTCGAGATTATGAAGTTCCTGCAGACCATTGAGGTTTTTCAAATGGGGATTGTGGCTGATATCAAGCTTTTTGAGATGCGAGAGTCCGCAAATTTCATCCGGTAGTTTTTCGCAGGCTAAGTCATGGAGATCCAGCGATTCACACTTAGTCTCGCTACACCGCTCTATTTTCTTACGAATCTTGTGAAAATCGGATTCATGTATCATCGTCGGTGCTTCCCCTATAAATTTCCGGCTCAATTATAAGGTGCATTGGCAGGTGTTTCAACGGGAGGTTGAGAGGAATGGAAAGAAGACATGAAACCATACAGGTGCCCAAATGGCTCCGCAGTGAATTACGTACGGCGGTGTGTCATTAATCGTCTTGGGCCTAATGCCTGTGCTGTTTAGGAACCTGGGGGTGTGTCAGAATGCGCCTTTGGCCCGCATGCGGCGTTGGCGAAAAAACCTGAAATGCTCATGTACAACAGTACACTCCGCTTTCAGAACTTTTCGCCGCCTTGCCTGCAAACCAAATCCATCATTCTGACCCACCCCCTGGATTCTGACACAGCCCCCTGATAGTGAGAACTGGCAGGGGCGGTCAACAACCCTCTGTTAGTTCAAGTAGTCCCGAAACCAGAGTTTATTAATCTCAACCTGGGTTAATCGGGATGAATTTCTAATTGACAAATAGAATACTGATGTTAAGATACAGTCTGACGAGATGTCGATGTAATCATATCTTCAAGTGTGGCGGTTTGTTTGCAGGGGTCTCAGAATCTAACCAAATTTTGATTCGGAATATATTTTTGAAATCAGCAGGAGATATGAATGCTTGACTTAACACTTACCAAGGATCTCTCAGAATTATTAGCGAAAAGTTTTTCTTTTAATGATATTGAGTTGATAGGAAAATATATCTTCAAGAATTACAGCACCCATAAATTGGAAAAAATGGAATCGTATATGTCGATCTCTGTTTTAACTGCGGCAAGAAGATTGATTTCCGAATGTGAAGAAAAGAAAAAAATCGATGATCTTATAGTTTTCATTCTGGAAGCAGATGGAACTCCCTTAAATGGAAAAATGGTTGCAGTACAAGGATTGGAAAACTTCTTGTACCGCTTATCACGTACTGGCAGATTTTTTGATTTTAATAAAAGAAGAATAATATCCTATGATAGAGATAAAACCTCCTTGCCAAACTGGGGAACCTTGCGGGAAGGAAAATCGTATCCCATTATAATTGCATCAGTTGATATTTGTAAAAATTCGGAATTGGTCAAGAAATATAAGCCCGCTGTCATGGAAAAGGTTTATTATCGATTTTCAACTTTTTTAAAACAGAAACTGGAGATTTACAACGGCAGAGTATGGGCATGGGCAGGCGATGGGGGTTTGATAGCTTTCAGAAATGAAAAAGGTCCTGAACGGGCAGTTGCATGTTGTCTTGAGGTATTATTGACAATGCCAGTTTTTAACAGAGCTTCACAAGGACCAATAGAAGAGCCTATAGATTTGAGGATTGGAATGGATATGGGGGATGTGAAGTTTTCCAGTGATACAGGTAGAATTGTTTCGGATGTTATTAATTTTGCGGCCCATCTTGAAAAAAGCGGAACAGAAGTAAATGGGGTTTCAATATCAGAGAAAATTCATAAAAAACTCTCAGTGTCCCTCAAGGATGTTTTTTCCACTTCCCATGAATTTGAAGGAAGAGAAACGTATTCCATGAAAAGTTCAGGCCTGTGAGTCTATATCGGAATTAGATTTTTTAACGCAATACGGCTTGGGATGAGAAAAATTTTACAAGCATTAAAAGAACCGAGTTTTAGAAAATAATAACGGCAATATCGGAGGGCATGGGGGGCAAGATTCATAGGTGTTTAAGGAATTTATTCCTTAGATACAGTGTATGCGAAAAAAGAGTTTGCCGTAGCCATGAGAGCCGCTAAGGAAAATAGGTATTCAACCCCCAGTTTCTCCCATATAACCCCTCCTGCTAAGGCAATCAATATAGTGACCAAGTGATTCACCGATAGACCCGTAGTGAGAGTCGATGTCATTTCCTCTTTATTCCTGCTGATACGTCCGGCGTATACGCTGGAGGCGATTGATGCATTAGATATCATACGATCCAGGATGAATGTCACGCTGATTATGGAGAGTGCTATCTGTTCATTGAATATACGGTGGGCAAATCCATATATGAGGCAGACAAAGAAAAGGATGATGGTGTCGGCGATCATCACATTACGGTAGCCGATTTTATCAATCAGTCGCCCAATAAGGGGATTGACGAGAATGTTGATCAATGCGCATACCCCCAAGAGGGCAGCTAAATACTCGACATCGATTCCATATCGCAAGATAAGAAGATAGGGTGCGAAAGTAAGAAAAACCTGTTTCCTGCCGCCATAGAAAATCTCCAGGATGTAGTACTTGTTGAATTTCTTGTGAAAATATACCCGCTTGCGCTCGAAAGACTCTGTTGACCTAGCCATGCCCAGCGCGATAACGATGGCAATACCTATAAATACAAGGATGACCACATAGGTCGTTGTATACCCCATCCGACCGCCGTCGTCCCTGTCGGTCTGAACTCTTGGAATCAGGAATATCGCACTGACCAAGATGGTGCCGACAACTTTGCCAAGGTTGGACAAGCCCCGCATGAAGCCCAGGGCGCGTCCCTCCTTCCCCGGCTTGGCGGCATGTATTGCGTAGGATTGATGCACTGGCATAATGAGATGGTCGCCCAGATTGTAAATAACGAGGAAGAAGACGGCTAAAATGACCTGGTTATCTACAAGTAACATACCAGTTACTCCGATTGCACAGATAACCATGGCTATCTGAATTATACGCTGTTCCGCTATGCGGTAGAACAGGGACAGGATAAAGACAAGGAGCAGGCCTGGCGTTTCTCTGAAAAATTCCACCACTCCCCTTGCACTTTTTCCTATGCCCAGCCAGTCCAGAAAATTGTCCTGTACCCCGATAAACAATCCTTGCGCAACGCCGAAAAGGGTTATGGCCAAAAGAAAAAGAATGTAACGATCCACCTGCATCGAAAGGAAGGCTGAACGGTATTTGTTATGAAGCATATGTCTCAGGCGATAGATCGTTTTGTTTGCTTTCATTAGATTCCCTATGAGTCTCCCTAGCTTGTCACAAATTCAAGCAATAGGCCACTTCCTTCAGTCATTACTCCAGGATGTGGTCTAATTCATTTCAGGAAAAGGGACTACTCCAGATTTGCATCATGGTTCTAACTTCGATTACTGGCATTTCAATAAATTTCAGGATGACCATTGCTCTCAAAACATCTTCATTATTGGGAGGTGACTCTTAAATAGTGCCCCAAACTTTGTGTTCCCCTCTAAATCTGAATGTACAACGGTCTATAGCGATTAATTTTTACCCCAGGATTGCGCCACTGACTGAACCAGGTCTTGCGTTCTTCTGTGCCCAGCTTGATTTTCCTCAGGAATGGACGCTTCATCCAATATTTGCCGATTATTTTTTCCAGGTCTGTGCGCACTATTCCTGCCTCTTCTACATGCGTTGTCATGTCGTTCTTTCGGGCATCCTGGACCCGCCGGGCAATCATGCAGTTATGGTAGTGGCGGTAGAGGGTCATGCGCATCATCATCGCACTGGGACACCGGGAAAACTGCACCGTTTCTCGCACATGATTGCAGTTATCTTTGCGTACCTGACGGTCAATGTAATTCACAGGGAATAGCGGATTGTTTTTATTCCTGAACTCATGTGAGGATATACATTCATGGAGAAAGTATTTTTTGAAATCCTTGATCTTGGCGAAGGCTCGTGTATACGATTTGTGTAGGTCTGTCGTCAATGTCTTCCCGGTAATTTTCTTTTCTTTAAGTAGTTGAATAAGTTCGCTAGCTATATTTCTAAACGATTTCTCAATGGCCTTCGGGTCGGCCTTTTCTATGGATTCCAGTACCATTCTCCGCTTCTTTTGTGCATTGGTCATTCTTCCTTTGCGTCTAAGATTGGAAAACCCCATGCTGTAAATGAACTCGGATTCGGAGCCAGCAAAGATGTTTATATGATGGGGGAAGTACTGGGACCCGGAGAAGGATTCCAGCCCATCGGCGGCCATATTTTCTTGCAGAGATAGATCAGAGAGAAGTTCGGAATGAATGGCCTGGCAGCATCTTGCCAGCCGTTCGAATCGGTTCTGAACGGTCTCTATTCTGACATCAATAGCACGGCCTATATCGCCCAGCCCTGAAGCGGTGACAAGGTGCTCGAAGATCTTTGAATAATCGACAACTTTTTTGGCATAGTAATCAATTGAAAAGGTCTGATCAGAAAAAGTCCTGCGGCAATTCTTACAGCGGTAACGCTGAACTTGGCCGAAGGCCGATGTTGGATGAAAACCATAGCGAATATACCAATTTTCCCCGGCGGGAGCCTCGAAATTGGAGCAATCGGGATTGGGGCAGTGTGGAAAAGTCATAACATACCTCCTTAGTAAGTTGTTTCCCTACTAAGGTATGACTTGCGTTTAGAGGCGATTTACTTCAAAAAACAGGCTTTGGGGCACTATATAAGGGCTACCTAGGCATTGTCGAAAACACCTGGTATCGACCTGGTACAATTTGGGCATTTCCCCTCAAGCAGGCTACATCCGACCCTGTGCCCATTTCGGCGAATCACAGTGGTGCCGCAACGGGGGCAAAGAGTATCGTCTTGATTTCCAAGATTACCCATATAAACAAAATTGAGATACTCCCGTGCGACATTCGCCAGCTTGACAAGAGATTGCCTCGAAGTCGGAGGATTGGAATACGTATAGGCTGGATGATAGGCAGAGAGGTGCAGGGGTATGTCGGGGGATAACCGTGCAATCCAATCACAAATTCCCCGCATCTCATCCTCGCTGTCGTTATCTCCGGTTACGATAAGGGTGGTCAGTTCAACCCAGGAACATTCCCTGGCAATCTGAATGAATTCCTTAACGGTCTCAAGATAACCTTTCAATGTTTTTTTATAGTATGCATCATTCCAGGATTTAAGGTCGATATTCACGGCATCCATGAGTGACAGAATGTGTGCCGCTGGTTCGGGATTGATCATGCCGTTGGTGACGAGGACCGTAGACATCCCCTGGGCCTGTATCAGCTGTGCGGCTTCAAGGAGATATTCGGCGTGGATGGTCGGTTCGGAATACGTGAAGGCCCCTATCGTTGCATGGGCCTCTTTAAGGCTGATTGCAAGGCCCTCTGGAGAAAATATAGGCCCTTGCCCGATAGGAGTCCGAGAGATTCTATGATTCTGACAGAAGGGGCAGGCCATGTTGCATCCCGCAAAACCAACCGACCAAACTTCCTTCCCCGGATAGAAGTGATAAAGAGGCTTCTTTTCTATGGGATCCAGATTCTTCGCGGTGATTCTTCCCCAGGACGGAAGTTTGATGCCGTCCCGGGAGGCCTGTCGGACTTGGCAAAATCCAATCGAACCTATTTGGAGGGAACAACTGTGTGGGCAGAGTAGGCAGATTACACGGTCACCGTTCTTTTTCCACCATTTCCCTGTAGGGGTCAAGCCAAAGAGTTCCTCAATTCATCAACCCTGTCAGTCTTCTCCCAGGGGAATTCTTTTCGGCCAAAATGACCATAGGCGGCCGTAGGATAGTAAATTGGCCTCTTGAGGTTCAGTGTTGAAATGATGCCTGCTGGTGTCAAATCAAACACTTCGGGGAGTATCTTCTCAATTTTCGCTGAGTCAATTTCCCCCGAACCGAATGTGTTGACGTATACCGAAACCGGAGCGGCGACACCAATGGCATAGGCCAACTGAACCTCTACCTCATCGGCAATTCCCGCCACAACAAGGTTCTTGGCCATATACCGTGCCATATAGGAGGCCGATCTATCCACCTTGGAGGGATCCTTTCCCGAAAATGCACCGCCGCCGTGGCGGGCATACCCGCCATAGGTATCGACAATGATTTTCCGTCCTGTGAGGCCTGCATCACCCTCTGGGCCCCCAGTGACAAAGCGACCGGTGGGATTTATATGGTACACCGTCTTCGATGTGAGCAAGTCCTGCGGGAGGGCTGGTCGAACAACCTCTTCTATCAGGCTCTCTTCGATATGTTTATGGGAAACATCGTCGTTATGCTGATGAGACAATACAACGGTTTCTATGGCTACTGGCTTATTGTCCGCAAAACGCACAGAAACCTGGCATTTCCCGTCAGGTCTGAGGAAATTTAGCTTCCGGGATTTCCTCGCTTCGGCAGCCTTGCGCATTATGCGGTGAGAAAATTCGATGGGGGCCGGCATGAGTTCCTCGGTTTGCCGACAGGCATATCCGAACATAAGGCCCTGATCACCAGCACCTTGTTCTTTATGCAGACCCTCCCCGGGAGTGACACCTTGGGAGATGTCGGCAGACTGAGGTTTGATGACAGACATGACCGAGCATGAATTGCTGTCGATGCCGTCCCGTGGATCGTTATAACCAATATCATCTAGCACTTGTCGTGCGATTCTGATTATATCAATGTAATGCTTGGTGGTTATCTCGCCGCCTAATAACACCAAGCCCGTCGAGCAGAAGCATTCACAGCCCACCCGGGATGCGGGGTCTCCTCTCAATGCCTCATCTAGGATGGCATCGGATATCAGATCGCAAACTTTGTCGGGATGCCCCTCCCCAACACTTTCTGAAGTAAACACAAAATCTTGTTTTAATCTCATTCTGCCATTATAGAAGAATCACCACCACTGTCAATCAAAATCGGGACCATTTGCTGGTCTGAATCATTCATTTATGCGCACGGCATTGTAGTGCTTGACCACCCATTCCCTGTCGGTGCCATTTGAACGCTCTATGCGAAAAGTGTACCGGGTTTTCTGCCGTATTTTACCCTCAAGAGTATCGTAGTCCTTGTTGTTGACGACGACGACATAGCCTGATAGCTGGGTATAATTCACACTGACGATCTCCCAGTCTTCCATATCTGTGAGGGGAAGAGAATCCATTTCCACGTCACCTGAAATAATCTTGGCCCGGTAATTGGCTAGGGCAAGCTGGTGATTGGTTGAATCCATGTTCTTCCAGCGGGCTTTGTACTCAGGCAAATTGCTAACGAGATGTTCGATGCTATAATGGCGGAAGACAATATCCCAATCACCGCGGATGGCCGCCCTGATCAATTCGGCTACCACATCGGGAGGCTCCATAGCAGGAATTCCTGATTGTCGAGGAGCAGCCACCTGGGTGGCCTTGGGGAATGTCTCTATATGCCTTATCGCCCAGTATCCGTTTCTATTATGGAGATAAAACCTTAGATTTCTTTCAAATCTTTCCCCTAATCCGGCATAGGTCGCGACGAGATGAACTATGGCTTCCTCCTGATAAACCTGGGTTGAAAGCCTTTCCGTTTTGATAATAGGAAGGTCCATCCCTGGTATTAACTGCCATGAACCCTTGAGCAATTTGTTCTTCAGGTTTTCCGCAACGGTGATTAATGGAGAATTGCGGGTCAGGGATTCGAGGTCAAGATATATGATAGCCCGGTTGTATTTCTCATCAGAGCGGTTCTCTACAGTTTCCCTTACGACACTCCAGGGATCAAGATCACGACTCACTAAGGCTTTCCGTATATTTTCGTCAAGCTGATCTATCCATTGCTCATCTGTTCTTGGCAATACGGATAGATCCAATACCGTATTGGCTTGAGCGACTGCTGTGTCAGGCCCTCTTAACCGAGAGTAGAAGAAACCGGTCAGCCGATACTGATCGGCTTGAGTTATATCTATCCAATCGTTCAGGGCGACGACAAGGGAGAGTTCTTGTCCCGGTGCAAGATGGACGATACGGTAGGCACTTGGCGTATGCAAGGCCGAGGCATATCCCTTAGCCGGGCTCAATGTTCTCCCGCTGAGATCCTGGAGATTGAAACCAAAGCTCTGTCGCGGGTCATCGGCGAGGAAGAAGGTTTCCTCGGAAGAACCAGGCGAAGACTTGTTGGCAAGTGTGAGTTTTACTTCAATCCGATCCCCAGGATAATAGATATTCTTGTCATGATATCTTATGCTGAAATCCACATCGGCATAAGAATATGTTAATGCAATACATACGACGAGAAAGAATATAGTGAACCTTTGTAACATAGAATCCCTCTTTTCCTATATCGGTAAATCAAGATGATTGATAAATTCAAGGCTTCCTTGGCGAAGGCTCTCGGAGTTAATAGCCATTGGCAATCATTACGAAAGGCCTGGACCGACAAAGAATTCCCTCTCAAGGTTTTTGGGGCTAAGGGCCCCTGGGCGGCAGCGATGCTGTCTAACCTCGCCCCGCTCTCCAAAGGCAGTATGCTCATCGTAACCCCCAGTGATGGTGATGCGCAGACCTTTGCCCAAGATATCAGCCTGTTCTATGAAAATGTGCATCACTTCCCTTGGTGGGGAACCATGCTGTACAAAGGCGTTTCACCCCAGGCTTCGATATTCGGTCGCCGCTCTACAATACTCGCCGAATTGGTCTCAGGGGAAAGGTGTATCGTTGTGGCATCGCTTAGGGCGGCCTTGGGCCTGCTTCCGCCGCCTGGTGAAATTGCCGACAACATATTGAAGTTGCAACCCGGAGATAAGCTGGATACCGAGAGTATCAAAATGCGTCTACCCGAATTTGGCTACAACCGCGTCCCGCGGGTCAGTGTTCCGGGGGAATTCGCCTTGCGGGGAGAGGTTCTTGATATCTATCCCCCAGGCAGTGAGCAGGCCATACGCGTTGTCTTCTCTTGGGACGAGATTGAAGAGATAAAGTCTTTTGACCCCTTCAGCCAAGCCTCCAGCATAAAACTCGATCATGCCGTGCTTCATCCACTACGGGAGCTTATTTGGGACTCCGATAAAACCGAGCGGCTACGACTCCATATCGGGCAAGAAGAGGATGAGGCCATAAACAACTCCTTGGAGAGCGATGGAAGATTTCGCGGTGAAGAACTGTTTTACCCCTTGGTTTTCGATGACCCTTCCAATTTGCAGGAGTATCTAGGGGACAAGGGAGTCACCGTTTTCATCGATATGGAACGGCTGTTCATCAGTGAGGCGGCCATGCTCAAGGAGTATGAGGAGCTTTACGACAGGGCTAAGGAGGAAGGGAAAACCAGACCAAGGCCGGATCGTCTCGTTATGGCTCTGAAAACGGCGTTGAATGTCCGCGGGCATCATGTGGAATTCCATAGCCTTAGCACAAATGACAAGGCGGAGCCATTCCAGCTTGCCTGTGGACCCGGAAGGTCTTTTTTCGGAAACATCGCCTTGCTAAGGGATGAGTTAATCTCCCTTCTCTCGAACGGTTACAACGTGTTTGTTTTCGCCGAGAGCGAGTCTCAGTCACAACGCATCGCCTATCTTCTACGGGATATTGACGGCATTGAAGTAGGTCCGGCCGCCATATCGTCCGGGTTTATGCTCCCCGAGGCGGGAATCATGGCCATCTGCGAGAATGAAATCTTTGGCCGCCGGAAGAAAGCACCGCATTCGGTTCACCGTGCCCCAAGTGCGGTTATTGAAACCTTTGTCGATCTCAGTGCGGGAGACTTCATCGTACACATGAATTATGGCATTGGCCTCTTCAAGGGCATTGAACGCCTCCAGGCGGCCGGTACGGAGAGGGATTATATCGAACTGGAGTACGCCGGTAATGAAACCGTCTTTATTCCTATCGAACAGGTCAACCTTATTCAGCGATACATAGGACAGGAAGAAGGCTCACCTCGCCTTGATCGTCTGGGCGGCAAGACCTGGGCGAGAAAGAAGGCCCATGTGAGGAAATCGGTAGAGGAATTGGCCGACCGCTTGATCGCCCTCTATGCCCGCCGTCAAATGGCGGTTGGATTCGCCTTTCCAAAGGATGATGATTTTCAGATTAGCTTTGAAGCGGATTTCCCTTGGCAGGAAACGGCCGATCAAATCTCAGCCGTTGCCGATGTTAAGTCGGACATGGAAAGCCCGAGGCCCATGGACAGATTAATCTGTGGCGATGTGGGTTATGGGAAGACGGAAATCGCGATGCGTGCCGCCTTCAAGGCCATCATGGGCGGGCGGCAGGTTGCCTATCTTTGCCCAACAACTATTCTTGCCGAGCAACATCATGAGAGTTTCTCTGAACGATTCAAACGATTCCCTGTCACGATAGGCATGCTCAGCCGTTTCGTTCCAACGGCGGAACGCAAGAATGTAATCAAAGGGCTAAGAGAGGGAAAAGTTGACATCGTGATAGGAACGCATCGCATTCTGTCAAAGGATGTGCAATTCAAGAATATCGGCCTGATCATCATCGACGAGGAACAGCGTTTTGGAGTGAAGGACAAAGAACGGCTCAAAGAGGTTAAGGCCTCCGTGGACTGCCTCACCCTTTCTGCCACACCCATACCGAGAACCTTGCACATGTCGATGGTGAAGATCAGGGATATGTCGCTACTCAGAACACCTCCCCGCAATAGACGGCCCATCGAAACCTTCATCCAGGACTTCGATGAAGAATTGATTGCCAGGGCCATACGCCGTGAGATGGACCGGGGAGGGCAGGTGTTTTTCCTTCATAACCACATCCAAAGTCTGGAATGGATTAAGGGCTTTCTGCAGAAGTTGGTTCCCGAGGCATTTATTGAGGCCGCACATGGCCGTATGTCCTCTCGGGAGTTGGAAGACATAATGCACCGCTTCGTACATGGATCGTTCCAGGTGCTCGTCTCAACAACCATCATCGAAAACGGTATCGACATTCCAAATGTCAATACCATCATCATCGACCGGGCCGATATGTATGGAATCAGCCAGTTGTATCAATTACGTGGTAGAGTCGGCCGCTCGGGGAGGGCGGCCTATGCCTACCTCCTCTATCCAGATCAACTGAATATCAGTGAGTTAGCCATGAAGCGGCTACAGGTAATCAGCGACTTCACCGAGCTTGGAAGCGGCTTCAAGATCGCAATGAAGGATATGGAGATAAGGGGAGTGGGGAATCTCCTCGGAGCACAGCAGAAGGGAGATATCTATGCGGTGGGATTCGATCTCTACTTGCGGCTTCTGGATGAAGCGGTGAGGAAGCGCATGGATGGTGAAGACGATGAGGCGAAGCATGAAACCTATCTTGAACTGGAATACTCGGGATTCATCCCCGACTCCTACATCACCGATTCGTCGGAGAAGATGGACGTGTACAAGAAAATCGCGGCAGTTTCTACCGACACCGAACTACAGGGGCTGTTTTCTGAACTCCACGACCGCTATGGACCCCTGCCTGATGAGGTTCATAGCCTGGTTTCTATCGCGGAAATCAAGATTATCTGCGAAAAACTCAAGGTGTCCAGTCTCAAAGAGCGCAATGGCCTGCTCCAGGTCAGTTTTGGAAAGGTCTCCATGCTATCTGTCGATAAGGTGATGAATCTCATCTCGACCGGAGGGGGTCGGGTAAAACTCCATCCTGCAAAACCCGAATGCCTCATTTTTGAAACGGGAAAGGTTGGACTAAGGGAGAAATCCGCATTTATCCGCGAGCGTCTTGAGGCATTGCTTTGAATTCGAGGGTGAAAAGCTATGTCCTACGCTCCTCCCGCATGTCCCCGGCACAGAAAAAAGCCTATGAAGAACTGTATCCTCTTCACGGCTTAGGGGATGAGGTTGTCGATTGGGACAAACTATTCCCCGATGCGAAACGCCGGGTTGTCGAAATTGGTTTTGGCATGGGAGATGCCACCAGGCAGGTGTCCGCCGCAAATCCCGATTGGGGAATAATCGGGATTGAAGTTCATGTCCCGGGAGTCGGCAAACTCCTTTGGTGGATACAGGAAGAAGGCTTGCAGAACATTAGAATTATTCGAAGAGATGCCGTGACGGTGTTCCAGGAACAAATCCCCTGCGGTAGCGTCGATTCCCTGCATATATGGTTTCCAGATCCCTGGCCCAAGAAAAAGCATCACAAACGTCGGTTGATTACCCCCGCAACTGCGGGCTTGTTTAGTCAATCACTGAAAAAGGGCGGGATAATCCATGTCGTCACGGATTGGGAACCCTACGCCGAACAAATTCTGGAGATACTGGAAGCACGCCGGGATCTGATAAATCACTATTCGAAATGGGCACCGAGACCGATCTACAGACCTCAAACAAGGTTTGAAGAGAAGGGAATGGCATCAGGGCGGGTTATCCATGACATTTTATTCGAAAAGAAGGGATAGCACTTCGAATATCGTGAGAATCTTTCCACGTTATCCAAAAATCAGAAATTTGATTAAATTTGCTTGTTTGTATGGCTCTGCAACCTCGCTTTGCAGAACCCGCTAAATACATGATCAAGAAAGCGTTTAGGCTAAGTTCACCAAACCACCCCCTCAAAGTCCGTTGAAAATCTTTTTTCATCTTTTTCAATCGCCTGAAACATAGAAATATTGCACCCAGAGGCCAAAAGACACCTCGCATCCGCCTTTGTGGTGACTATCTGATTACGATTATCCTTGCCCCCTTCCTTGCTTTTTTGTATATTATATTCCATGTATATACGCCGTGTCAGAGTTCCAAGTGGATCTCGAAAATCTCAAAATGTTTACTACAATCTGGACGAAAGTGTTCGCACACCAGAGGGCTCTCGTCAGCGTCTTGTCCTCTCCCTTGGCAAACTGGACCTTGACCCCTCTTTGCACAAGCTATTGGCCAAGAGAATCGAAGATATGCTTGTCGGTCGGTCGGAGCTCTTTGAAACAGACTCCAAAATTGACAAGCTTGCTCAATATTATTCTGATCGCATTTTCACCTTGAGGGCCAAAACCGTAGAAAAATCAACCCGTGAGAAAAAACGCAATTTCCAGTCTGTTGATGTGGATAGCATGGATGCCTCCAATGTGCGTTCACTTGGGCCTGAATATGTTGGTCATATGATGTGGAAGGAATTGAACATAGATAAGGTGTTGATCAAAAAAGGAGTCCCTAAAAACCTTATTCCCATTGCCGAAGCTCTTGTCCTTGGCAGACTTATCCATCCAAAAAGCGAACGGGGCACCAGGGAATGGGTGGAAAATACATCCTCTCTCTTCGAGATCAGCGGGAATCCTACGGCACGTTCGCTCAATGCCTATTACCGTACCGCTGATTTGCTCTACGGATGCAAGAATGCTTTGGAGAAACATCTAGCCCAAAGGGAACGCGACCTCTTTAGCCTGAGTGAGAGTATTGTGCTTTATGACCTGACCAACACCTATTTCGAGGGACAATGTGCAAAGAATTCTTCGGCGGCCTATGGTCGTTCCAAGGAAAAACGAAGCGATTGCAAACTCGCCACCATGGGGCTGGTTGTCGATGGGGATGGATTTCCCAAATACAGTCGGTTTTACCCCGGCAACCAAAGCGAACCTCAAACCTTCCAGGATATTGTGCTCAGCCTAGAAGCTCAAACAGGGATAAAAGAGGGGGCGACAATCGTGATGGATGCGGGGATTGCCTCACAGGAAAATGTTGACTGGCTTAAGAGCAGAGGAAACTCCTATGTCGTGGTCCATCGTGGTAAAACCCCGGATGAAATGGATGCAGGCGATAAAATGGACCTAATAAGAAAAGATATCGCTAGAGGGGTCAGGATAGAAATAAGAGGCAAGGATGTCGCAAATGAACGATACATATTAGTGAAAAGCGAGATGAAAAGGCGCAAAGAGGAATCAATGGCAAGCCGTAGCGAATCACTGTTCATTGAGCGGCTCCAATACTGGCGCGATGGGCTTGATAAGCCAAGACGGTTGAAAACCTATGAATCTATATTGAGAAACATAGGTCGCCTCACAGAAAAATATCCTCGTGCGGCTCGCCTTTACCATATTGAAGTCGAACCTGGAGAGAAAGATAAGCGCACTTGCAAGATTAAAACAGCATCCATCAAATGGACCAAAAAAGAAAAGAAAGAAACAGAGGCACAAAAGAAGCAGGGAACCTACCTCTTGAGAACCAATCGAAAAGATTGGACAGACAAGAAGATATGGGAAACCTATATTATGCTTGGTCGCATCGAGAAATCATTTAGAGATATGAAATCCCATCTTGGTTTCAGACCGAATTTCCATCAATCTAAGGACCGGGTTGAATCCCATATGTTTATATCCGTTCTGGCCTATCACCTGATGCATTCCATAGAGCGGAAACTTCGGCTAAACGGGGACAATCGGAACTGGGATAGCATTAAATCGATTCTAAAAACGCATTGCAGAGTGACCCTGGAGTATATCGCAAGCGAAAACGGAGAACTGCTAAAGAATTCCATGAGAACGAACTCACGCCCGGAAAAGTCGCATCGGGACATTTATAAAAAACTTTAGTCTATCGGGGAAGGACCTTGACCGACAATTAATGAAATACAAAATCAGTGGTGATAATCGAAAAAGTTAACTGTCGGTGGAGAAATGAGATAAGGTTGTTGTATGGTGAACTTGGGATAGGATTCACGACTCGACTGGCGATCAGAGCGGTAATGATATCTCGCCTGAGAGACCTGTGTGAGTGAAGCATCTGAGGCAGTCCAAGGTCTTTCATAACTTCAGTTACAGCCCTGACATGACCATGGGGTAATGATCGGGAAATGCGAAATTTGTTTTTATCGACGAGGCCTGAGTTTTTCTTGATGAGCTGACGTAGTCCTTCGACCATATGAGGAGGCTATTTAGTCAGATTCGCCAATGTTTTTTTAACAACACGGTTACCCTCACGATGATCTTCTCTTAGCAGGATTCAAGGAGGCGACTTGCGAATTGGAACAACTTGGATATACACGGGGTTGTCATATACGATGATAGGTTTATGTGACAACAGGATAAAATGAAATTAGTTCAATACACAAGGGGACAGATTTTAGCAGACTTTCCCCCGTAATTTATTGTTATGGAAGCAATTAATGAGTCCACTGCAAAAAGGATTGAAAAAATTCTCATAGCACTATATATAGGGTGATGGCATTCCCTGACACCCCGTATATGGAGTGCAGGGAGAAGTTGTATCCCTTTTTTCAGGGGACTCATTAATGTTGAAAGATGCATGGATATTGTGAAAACTTCCGTCTAAAAACGCATTGCAGAGTGACCCTGGAGTATATCGTAAGCGAAAACGGAGAACTGCTAAAAAATTCCATGAGAACAAACTCACGCCCGGAGAAGTCGCATCTGGACATTTATAGAAAACTTTAGTCTATCGGGGAAGGACATTGACCGACAATTAATGAAATACAAAATCAGTGGTGATAATCGAAAAAGTTAACTGTCGGTAGAGGAATGAGATAAGGTTGTTGTATGGTGAACTTGGGGCAAGAAAAATTTCCCGCTTGACAATTCACCCTCTTGTCATACAATATGGATGTGACTATATTTAGGAGAAATAATAGGAGGTCCATGATTATGAACAAAGCGTTAAAGAAGTATGTAGGCTGGCTTATGCCCCTGCTGATTGTATCGGTTTTAATTGCCTGCCACACGGGAGATACTGTTGTTCCCGATGCGCCGACCGATGTAGCGGCTGTATCAGGGCCAGGGGCCGGAGAAGTAACTGTAACCTGGACGGTACCGTCTGACACGGGCGGAGCTGACATAACCGATTACACGGTATACTGGGACACTAAAGCCACCGTAACAGTAGCACCGGACACGAACAAAAAATCAACTGGAACCGCAGAGACTTCATTGATAGTTGATGGACTTATCAACGGTCTCTCATATTACTTCATCGTAACGGCGACAAATTCTGTCGGAGAAAGCCTCGGGAGTATCGGCGAGGCAACAGTGGAACGGCTGGGATACGCCTTGGCAGAAGGTGGCGCCTTCAAGATGGGGAGCCCTGACAAAGAGGGAGAAACAAATGAAAAACCTCAGCACGATGTAACGGTGAGTACGTTTTATATAAGCAAGTATGAAACAACGAATGCAGAGTACATAGAGTTTCTCAACTCGGCAGAGGTGGAGGCCCATGGAAGTAAGGACGGGGTAGAGTTGATTGATATGAATGACAACAACATTGCGGTAGAGAATATTGGAGGGGAATTTAGATTCAAGGATGGTGTTACTCAATTCCCTACCAGTGACACCCCGGTAGCCAATGTAACCTGGTACGGAGCGGTGGAGTATGCAAATTGGCTAAGCAATCAGGCTGGTCTGACCCCTGTATACACGATAACCGGTACAGACGTAACGGCAAGCTGGGAAGCGAATGGCTACCGGCTACCCACGGAGGCCGAATGGGAGTATGCGGCAAGGGGAGGTGCCTCATCCGAGGGATACACCTACGCGGGGAGCAACAACGCTGATAATGTGGCTTGGTATACAGATAACAGTGGAGGCAGTACCCACCCGGTGGGGCAGAAGGAGGACAACGAACTGGAGCTCTACGACATGGGCGGGAACGTGTGGGAGTGGTGCTGGGACTGGTATGGGAGTTATTTGCCTGAGAGCCAGACGAACCCGAAGGGGCCATCCAGCGGGTCCAACCGCGTGTTTCGTGGCGGTAGCTGGAACTTCAACGCTGGTGTCTTGCGTTCTGCCAGTCGCTTCGTCAGCAGTCCCGGCGATAGCTACTACGATTTGGGCTTTCGCCTCGTGGTGAGGACTCCTTAAATTTTGATTTATTACCTTATTACCTTATGAGAAATTATATGCCAACGGATAAAGGATAATAAAGAGTTGGGGGAAAGGGTGTGAAGGAAGCCGTAAGGCAGGATCGCCGTAAGGCGAAAGTGGGGCAGTGCGGGGTGCCGAAGGCGGGCCGCTATCCTTGGGGATGGAAGGGGAAAAAAGAAAGGAAGTTGCCAGATGGCTTGGTGGAGGTGTGCCTGGCATGACCAAAATCCAGTGGGTGAAAGTCCCACCTAAACCCTGAAAGGAGGGAATTAGTAGACAAAGACAAGGGTGTCCGAAGAAAGACCGCCAGCATATCAATGAGATGCCTGTCATTGATAGAGGGCACCTCTAAAACCCCCCATTTAGTTCTTGACTCGATCTTTTCCGCCGCTACGGCGTTGTCAAAATGCTCACGTAGCCAAGCTACGCTCCGCTTTTGCCGCCTTGTATCAACGAAAAATCTCTTCGTCAATTTCCTAAAGTTGTTTTTTAGAGGTACCCTAGAGATTGTCAGTCCCAATGAGGAATCTGAAGGAAGTCTAAGTCAAAATATCCGTTTGAACATTGAGTGAACCTTTGTACAGGCCGCCAAAGGAGGATGAGATGCCCTCTGACATCGAAGTCCCATATCCTTTCCGTAATCCTTGGTGGTAAAGAAGGCAAGCGGAAATGGAGATTGTGTCTTACCCAGGGAGAGCCGCTGGTAGCGGAAACTTAAGGAACTACGCCATGAGATTTCCTAAGCCGTGCAGAGATGTAAGGTTATGCTTTTCAGAATTGAGTCCGGGGGCAGTCAGATTAACCCATAGTAATCGTAAAGGTCTTAGCCGATGAAGAAGCAGTGATGTTTGTAGAGGATAAAACTAAGACCAAGTGGCAAGGAAGCCGGAGGTGAAGGGGGGAACATGTAAGCGTTCTTTGGAAACAATGAGTAACACAGCAAGTGAGTTTAGCTGAAAGGAACATTGAGCTATCAGTACGTACATTCTGAAATCTAGCAAGATGGCTAAAACAAACATTTGTGAACAAAGGAGAGAAAGTTGGAACAACAGGAGCTATTCAAAGTGGACAGCACAGAGCTATTTGAGACACTGTGCAGACCTAGGACACTGGGGCAAGGCTTTAGGATGGTTAGTAAGAATGGTGGCACGGCAGGCATCGACGGAACCACCATAAAAGACTACAAAGCCAACCTTGAGCAGGAAATCCAGAAATACTTTGAATACGACTTACATGAGGAGCCGTGTACGGACCCGTACGCACGGTTCTGTGAGAGGACGGCACCCGGGTAGTCCTGGGTGCCTCCTACTCGATTGTACATGTTGTACATGAGCATTTCAGGTTTTTTCGCCAACGCCGCATGCGGGCCAAAGGCGCATTCTGACACAGCCCCGAAATTGAGGCATTGCAAATCAATATCTGCCTAACCTATGCCAAACACAGGATAACTAACGCATTCGCCGAAGGAATCAACAGCGTAAGTCAACATATAAAAGCATCAGCTAGAGGCTTTAGAAATTTTGAGAATTACCGAACGGCCATACTCTTTCACTGCGGAAAACTGGTCTTGTATCCATAGGATAGTTTGAAGAGCCAAAAAAACAAAGAAGGTTCAGACACCACCCCGAGAGCCTCATATTTGGATACAGCAACCCATTGTACCAAGGCTACATGAATCAACACAAAATAACAGAAAACTATTATACTCATATCCAATGGCATCAATTCGGTTATTCGATATAGTCTTTTTCGTGTTGTTCCTTGGTCTTGTGGTTGTATCTGTATTTATCACCGTAGGCGGAGTTCACGGAGCCAATCAAATTGAGGTGAAATCAGCGGATTCCACTTTCTATCTTCCCCTTTCAAAAGATGGTTCGCTAGAAGTGGACGGTCCCATAGGCATGACGACTATCACCGTAAAGGATGGAGTAGCCAATGTTACTCATTCAGACTGCCGAGATAAGGTTTGTATGTCTATGGGGGAGATATCCCGGCAATCCGCTTGGATTGCTTGTCTTCCGAACAAGGTTTTTATTCGTGTGGTCCCCCTAGGTCAGAATTCCTCGGCAGAGGTGGATGCCGGTGCTTATTAAGGAATTGTCCCCCCGGCGGGATATCGTCGCTCTGCTCGGTGCTCTCTGCCTGTTCTTGGCTACACTGGAATACCTCGTACCCAAGCCCCTGCCATTCTTCCGGCTAGGGCTGGCCAATCTTCCTCTCCTGCTGGGGTTGCGGTTTCTTCATCCCAAAGACCTCTTGCTCTTGCTCCTATTGAAAGTTTTGGGACAAGGGGTGATGAATGGGACATTGGCATCACATGTTTTTCTATTTTCGCTCGCCGGTTCTACCGCATCCTTGGGCACCATGGCGGTTGTGCATCGTTTGGGGAAGAAGAGGGTGAGCATGATAGGAATATCCCTGGCTGGAGCAATGGTGAGTTCCTTGGTTCAGCTTATATTGGCAATTAACTATATCTTCGGGAAAACAGCCTTGGTGATTGCTCCTTTTGCGTTGGGTTCCGCACTCGTTTCTGGTTTGGTGATCGGTATTTTTGCCGAAAGATTTATTGCTACGTCAACTTGGTTGGCTTCTCTTGAGAAGCACTATGTCGATACGATGGAATGATATGGATCGCATTGGAACTATCGTAGCACCGGTTCCCCGTTTTTGGGCGGCATTAATAGCCCTTCCAGGCTTTTTGCTTATCGATAATCTACTCCTAAAACTGATAATCACAGTATTTTATTCTGTGCTGACCTACTTTTCCGGAAGAAAAATCCGTTGGACTTTCTTCATAATTCTTATCATTTCCATAACTTTCTTCCACCTCCTAATCCCGATGGGTAGGGTGCTCGTGAGATTCGGATCATTCGTTATCACCGAGGAAGCCTTGAACAGAGGTTTGATAAAGGGAATAGGATTAACGGGCATGGTATTACTCTCAACGGCCTCCATTCGCCCGGAATTGATAAACTCCGGAACACTGGGAGGGCTGCTCGGTCGATCTTTTTACTATTTTTACATTATAATTGAAGGAAAAAGCCAGTTGTCTTGGAAAAACTTCTTTGAATCATTGGACCGGCTGTTGAAGGAAAAATTTGACTTCCAATCGTCACGGCAAGAAAGCATTAAAACCCCCGATTCTGCACAGGGAAGTGCTGGACTGGGATGGGCAATGGCTATGGCAATGGGGCCATGGATTTTGTGCTGGCTTCAGATATATATATAGTGCCTCAAAGCTTGGTGGTAGAGAACTTCCATATATATCTCGATAAAAAAACGATTTACAAGTATCTGTTTATGCCTTGTTCTGCCCGTCTCAATCCCTTTGTTTCCATTTCGGCTCAGTAAGACTAAAAAACGGCCTGTTCTATTCCGTAACGGTTTTTGTCGAGATCTAATGGTCAACTGATTAAGTCTTTTTTTGACAGTACGAAATAGGGTTTTTGATTGATAATAATCCACCTCTAGTTCCGACGATTGAACCACCCACAATCTTCGAGGCACTATAAATGACCTACAGGAAAAGTCGGCCAAATTTGCCCCATTTATACTAATTCGATCTAATTTTATCTATTGTCACATAAATCTATTACAGCATACACGCCGCGCCCGGCCTCGATCCCGCAGTGGTGCCCGCCGAAGTGGGAGCTGAAGGTATCGACACCAGGGAGGCCGTTGGAGGCCCCCTACACCACCCTCAAGTCCCGGAGGCATCGTAGCTCGTTTTGCCCTTGGTGAAGGGATTGACTCGTGAACTGAACCGAGGTACAGTATATTTCATTGCACAATTCAACCATTTAAGATTGTTGGGTGCAACCGCTAGTAATTAATTTCCAATTGTATCAGTATTAAACACTAGGTTCCTGATATGAAATCACTGCTAAGAAAAACAGATATTTTCTCCAGTCTTACTCCAGAAGATCTTGAGGTTCTTCTATCGATGAGTGATCAATTAGAAATCCAGGATGGTCATACGATATTCCAGCCAGGGGATATTTCTAAGTGTTTCTATGTTATTATCGAAGGGGCTGTCGTCATCAGAACAGACGATATCAATGATTATCAAACTGATATCGCTCGTTTTCTTGCCGGTGATAGCTTCGGCGAAGTTGACTTTTTCACGACAAAACCCAATACCGCCTGGGCTAATGCCAGCGGTGATACGAAGTTGCTACGGTTTCCTAAAAACAGCATGTCCCTTGCTGACATTTCAGAGCAATTGCCGTCGGTGAGTGCACGTTTAATGCATTCCTTTCTGGCTGATGTGTCCGCACGGATACGTAAGGCGAATGACATGATAAAGAAGAATTCCCCGTTGGTGAAACAACTAAAGCGGCAGGTTTATGTTGACAAATTGACCGGCCTTAACAATAGGATCAGTTTCGAAGAGGTTTTGGGGAAAACTCTGCAAGACGGCACCAACATAGGGCTTCTCATGTGCAAACCGGATAATTTTAAGGAAATCAATGATGCATACGGACATGAAGCTGGAGATCGAGTTCTCAAATTTGTTGCTGAATCTCTCATGCGAACAGTTCCGTCACAGAATATGCTGTTTCGTTATATGGGTAATGAGAATTCAATCATCATTCCGGAAAGCACGCACGAGTCTCTCCGCAAATTTGGTGAGCATATCAGAGATTCTCTGAACAATCTTAGTGTATCCAAGGTGGTGGATTCTTCTAGTTTCAACCTTTCGGTCAGCATAGGGCTTGTATTATCTCCACAGCATGGTAAAAGCCATGACGAACTTATCCGGGTTGCACATTCGCTTGCGATGGAAGGCCGTCGCCGTGGAGGTAACATCGTCCTATTCCCGGAGGATTTAAACGATTCATGACTATTGATAGCCTCACTGAATTAGGTGTTTTCGCTTCATTTACACCTGAGGAAATTTCTCGAATATATTTATTGATGACCGATATCCATGTCCTTGAGGGGAAGCCCATCTTCAAAGAAGGCGATAAAAGGGCCACAATGTACGTTGTCCTTACAGGAGAAATCGCCATTTCAATAAATGTTGGAGACGGAGAGGAGGTGGAAGTTTCACGTATCGGGGAAGGAAGCTTCTTTGGTGAAATGTCAATTTTTGAAAAGAATGTGCGATCAGCTACATGCCGGGCTACCGAAGATTGCGACCTCTTATCTCTGGATGCAGCGGGGTTCCATACCCTTATGGAGGAAACCCCATCAATAGCAATCAAAATGATGCGCAATATGCTTAACACGACATCCGAGAGATTGCAACAAACGGGTGCGCTTCTCTCAGACATGGTGAAATGGGGTGAGAAAGCACAGTTGCGTGCTGTAACCGATGCTTTCACGGGTCTCTATAACCGGCGATTCTTCGATGACGCTCTTAAAGAATCCATTACTGACGCAATGAATAATAAATACCCCGTATCCCTTGTTATGGTGGATCTCGACAGATTCGGCACTTTGAACAAGGAGTATGGAGAAGATGTCGGCGACATTATTATTCTGGCCGCGGTAAGGATTTTCCGGGAAGTCTTTGACAAAAATGAGATCTTGGTTCGGTACGGCGGCGATGAATTTGCGTTTATACTCCCCAAGTCAAATGGCGAAACAACGCTTAGCTCTTGCCGCCAAATATTAGAACGCCTTCACAAGATTGATATTCTACAAGGCAGGCAGGGATCGATTAAAACTGTTAGTGCAAGTATGGGTATTGCCACATGTCCTGACCACGGCACAACAGTCGACGAACTCATGCGCAATGCCGACAAAGCCGTGTATTTCTCCAAAGAAGACGGCCGCGACCGGGCCACGCTCTACAGCTTAAACAGGATCAGCCAGCAAAAAACCCCATTGCCAAACAACCGAGAAAGGACCAGTTTGTTCAACAAATTCGCCGATGTGATATCTCAATGTAGCTCCGCATTAGTTGTCGGACACAAAAATGCGGATGACGATTGTATGGCGGCTTTAATCGCCTTTAGTTCCATATTGAGCAAATTTTCCGTAAAAACAACGGTTGCAATGAGTCCGAATAGCCGAAGTGACTACTCTATCTTAATTGACGCAATCCTTAACGATTATATTCAAATCGCCGAAACACCAGGAGACTTAGATAGTGATTATGATGCCATAATAGTTCTCGACACGCCGAAGTCATCCATGCTGGAATTCAGGGATCAAATTCATCCACTCATAAGCCGTGAAAATATAATTGTCATGGAAATCGACCACCATCTTGAGGCTGATGGAGCTTATATCGGCGATGAAGGCTATAGATTAGTGGATATCGCCTCGTCAACTTGCGAATTGATCGGCCGATTTGCATTGAGTTTGGCAAAAAGACACCAGCTTCTCAAGAAATTTCAGATTAAAGAAGTTCTAACAAGAGTTTTAATTACGGCCATACTTATTGGAATAGCTGGTGATTCGCAAGATGGAAAATTCCTCAAAGGACTTGGGCAGAAATACCGCTATTGGCGATTTAAGAAACTGCATGCACGGGCTTCTCGCCGAATTGGGCAAGGCACTGATATTCCTTCATACAAGGAAATAAGCCATGAGTTGAGCGCAGAACATGACAGTGAAGAATCCTGCTATCAAGAGTTTCTCCAACACAAACAATCGAGAGACATGATTTCCTGGATCGCCTTAAATGAGCAAGAATCCAATACCCTGAACAAGAGCTATGGTATTGAAACTGTTCAATCTGTCGCAAGGACTTGTGCAAACACCTTGGCCGAGGAAAGTGGATATATGAGTCTCATAGCCTATTACGACGATGCATCCATGTCTGATCTCATCCAACTTAGAATGAGGCGTAGCGAAAAATTCAAGGGATTGAATTTAAAGGAAGTTATTGAACAATTTGATTTTGTGAAAGGTGGTGGGCATGAAGGTGCCATTGGTTTCCGGCTTTCGCGAAATAAGGTCGAAAAATATGAAAAGTTTATCGATAATATTATCAACAGTGTGTTAGAAATGACATAAAGATTTTATAAAGCCCTCAAGCTTAGTGGTCGAGAGCTAACAGAGGCAACCACATATAGCTTGATAGAAAAACAATTTACAAGCAAGTGTCTATAATTTCTCCGCCCCGTCTCAATCTCTATATTCGAGTCAAAGAAAAAAATATCAAATCAATTTTTCTCTACGATGTAGCCAGTAGTTACCTTGAAGGTCAGAAAAACTATCTTGCAAAATATGGATACAATAGAGATAAAAAGAAAGGCAAGAAACAGATTGTCATCAGTCTGCTCTGCGATTCTCATGGTGTCCCTGTCAGCGTGGAAGTCTTCCATGGGAACAGAAGCGATACCACCACTCTTTCAAATCAGATCCATAAAACGGCGGAAGTCTTTGGTGCCCAAAAGGTCGTTTTCGTCGGAGATCGGGGGATGATCAAATCTGGGGGTATTGAGGAGCTAAAGAAAGCGGGGTTTCACTATATATCATCTCTGACTAGAGGGCAGATCCAAAAGCTCGTTTCTCAGGGGAGCATTCAGTTAGAACTCTTCGATGAAAATATCTGTGAAACACAAGTAGACGGAGAGCGATTGATTTTAAGACGGAAGCCCTTGTCGACGAGTTCGGGGCTGGAATACAAATCCCAAAGCTACTGGAGGTAAAAGCTTGAAAAAAAACGGACAAACTACTTTACAGGGAACCGTCGCTCCACTAACAGACCATATATCTTGCCATATCTGCTTAGCCAAGTCTGTCGGATTAACCAGTTTTTTTGGTTTGATCGTGTCATTTATTTCATTGATAGAAGAAAGTATCTTTTCAAATAAAGATGGGAGGCCACTATCTTTCGGGTTAAACGGAACGGCCAGGTCCGAACCTGCATGATCTTTTATACGGTTGCCAGTTAGGACATTTACCCATCACGTGTCTTTTGTATCTGTGGCAATGATTATTCGTGCCCTTAGCTTCCTTGCTGTTTCTATTTCCTGTGCAATAGCCTTCTTTTTTTGCTTAACAGTCCTAAACTCCGCCGGGTTTTTGTATTCAATAACTGCAATAACTTGTTTCCTGTTTACAATAAGTCCATCTACTTTCTTTTTTCCAACTTCGCCGTAGTCAACATTGCGAATGATTCCATATTCACGTAGGCTCTAACATTCGTTGCGCCGATATTATAAAAATCCCACTTTCCGATCTTGTCAGGGTTTTTCACAAGGTCTCGTTGTAATAATTCTTCGCTCATTCGCCACCTCCATTTACTCTTGGCTTATCCCAGTACGGAGATTTGCATTTGGGGCATACACGAGGAGTCTTTTTCATATTGTTTGGTTTCCATTCGTGCTCGCATCGGTAGCAACGATGGCCTATTATAAAAACATTCGGGCCTAGTTCTTTTTGGTTTGCATTATTCATGTTCATTTCATATACCTGATAGTAACATACTATCAGGTATATGAACAGGCGCAACCAACTAAAAACAAAGACAAAAAAGCACCTAACCAATCGTTCAAGCGGACGGCAAAAGACACCGCCATCTATCTTCAACATCCTCTCTTAATAACACAGGCATCTCTTCATTTTGGGGTAGTGGTTGTTGACTCGATGGCGGCCCGTGTTTGACGCAAGAACTCCTGAAGGCTGTTTAGAGCTACCTGCTTCCTATACGCTGCTGTTGACCTCTGATCGTCGATGGGTCGAATGACTTTGTCAGCGGCTTCGAGTATCTGCTCTTCCGTTGCATCCTGCATGGCTAATTCTTCGGCCTCACTCAGGCGCAGTACCGTCGGGGCCACTGCACCCAATGCGAATCGGAAATCAACAAGCTGTTCATGGAGGAAGTGGGCATATCCGGCGGCGGATAGTTTGGCCAGGGCATTGGCTCTTCGTGTTCCCACTTTGCGGTAATAGGGCAAGGAGTCAAGTGAGAGACGCGGGATACGAATTTCACGGATTATCTCGTTTTCGGACAGCACTGTGCGCCCCGGACCGGTGAGGAATTCCCCGACTGGCACGAGGCGTTCGCCTTGAACCGATGCCAATACCAATATGGCTCCATATACATAGAGCGGGGGCAGGCTGTCGGCGGCAGGTGATGCGTTTGCGATGTTTCCGGCCAGGGTGGCTCGATTGCGAAGTCCAGGTGCCGCAATACCCTCAATAGATTGTCGCAGGAGCTTGGGCAGGGGCTCAAAAGACAGCAATTCTGCCAGAGTGACAGATGCTCCAATGCGCAATTCTCCCTCTTCAATAGCCATTTCTCTCAGGACTTCTACAGCATCCAGGAAGAGGATGGGTTCATCAAACTGCGGCCCCGTACCGCTGTAGCCACGCCGCCTTACCATCAGATCCGTCCCCCCCGCGAAGGGTATGGCCTTTGTTTCGGAGCGGAAACTCAGGGCATCGTTTAGGGAAGTGGGCCGTAACTTGCTTACCACTTCAATGACTCCGCTATCGCCGTTTTAGCCGCAAGTTTAATGCCGTCGATTATCATATCATATCCCGTACATCGGCAGATATTGCCCGATAGGCCCTCTCGTATAACGGTCTCGGAGGGATCGGGGTCTGATTTAAGCAAGGCTACCGCCGCCATCACCATGCCCGGTGTGCAGAAGCCACATTGAGCGGAGTGGGCTTCGGCGAAAGATAGGGCTATCAATCGACCTGCCGGTGTCTCCCTGAGACCTTCTATGGTGAATATGTCGGCATCTACACACTGCTGGGCAGGGATTAAGCAACTGTTTACAAGATTGCCGTTCAAAACAACGCTACAAGCACCGCACTCTCCCTCGCCACAGCCCTCTTTGCTACCGGTCAGCCCCAATTCATCCCTGAGGATGTCCAGCAGTCTGCGCATAGGGTCAGTTTCCACTGCCTGCCTTTTTCCGTTAACATTGAATTCAAGATTCATCCACCATAATCTCCATCAGCCGTTCCGGTGTCAGTGGTATGCGGGAGCAATTCTTGCCTATGGCCTGCTCTACCGCTGCGGCGAAGGCCGCATGCCCGCCATCATGAACCATTTCTCCCATACCCTTTGCCCCGAAGGGGCCGAATTCATAGGGATTGTCGAGGGTACAGGCATCCGTACGAGGATAGTCTAGGGAAGTTGGTACGATGTAATCGGCCATTGTACGCTGCTTGAAAACTCCATTTTCATCGGTTTCCAGCTTCTCAAGATAGGCATAGCCCAGGGCTTGGCTCATGCCTCCCTGAATCTGTCCATAAACCACTCGGCGGTCGATTGGAACGCCGACATCGTATACAGCCCATGCACCCTCTACCCCCACCTCCCAACTCACCGGGTCAACTAAAACTTCGATAACATTCACGCCCCAGCCAAATGCCGCATAGGCACTGCCCTGGAGCGTCTCCTGATTCCATTTGATGCCGGGGGGCAGTGTGTAGCGGGCCTCGGTTTCCTGCCGTTTTCCGTTTTCCCAAATCTCTTTGAGCCTCGCCGCTGCCTCTTGGAGCAAATACCCTACCACCATCATTGTTCGGCTGGCGACAGTTGGGCCGGAGTCAGGGACTCTGTCCGTGTCGGGGTTTTGGAAGATGATTTTATTTGGTTCTATGCCGAGAATATTTCCGACCACCTTGCGTAAGGTGGTGGTAGGCCCCTGGCCCATGTCGATATTGGCGACAAGAATTTCCACCCCGTCCTGTTCATCTTTCAAGAGTTTGACCCTGGCCTTTATAATTGTCTGTTCACCATCCCCTGTGAAACCACATCCGTGTTTGAACATGGACATGGCGATGCCCCGCCAGGGTTCCCGATCATAGTGCTTCCTCTTCTTATCGTATCCAGACATTTCCACGGCCTTAGCTATGAGCTGATCGAGAATCACTTTTTCCTGTATATTGCCGCCGGTGATGGAGGCATCGCCTTGTCGGAGCAGATGCCGTCTTTTAAGCTCTAGTGGTTCAATTCCCAGTTCTCTGGCGGCTTTTTCAATATGCATTTCCAGGGCGAAAATCGCCTGGGGGGCACCAAAACCTCTGAAGGCACCCGACGGTACGGTGTTGGTAGCCAGTGCCCGTCCATGCACATCGACATTTGGAAAGTTGTATACGCCATTGGATGAGAAGATAGCCCGCTGTAGGACTATCAGCGAATAACTCTCATAGGCACCGCCATTGATCATTATATCGAAGTCCATCGCCGTTACCGAACCGTCTGCATCATGAGCAGTTCTAATACGGGTTCGTGAGGGATGCCGTTTTGAAGTCCAGGCCATATCCTCGATACGGTCGAAGATCATTCTAAGCGGCCTGCCTCCCTTGAGGGTAGCCACGGCCAGGGGTACGCCCATGATTTCGGGATAGTCTTCCTTCCCTCCGAATCCACCGCCGGTGGTAGCCTGGATAACCCGAACCCTATAGGCATGCCCCAATGCCTCCTCAACAGAATGTTTTACATAAAATGGGCACTGGAGGGAGCCATGTATCACAACCTTGCCGCCGTCATCCTCCAGCCAGGCACAGAGGCCCTGGGGTTCCATATAGAGTTGTTCCTGAAAACCAGTTTCATACTCTCCTTCAACAACTCTGGTAGCGGCGGCAAAGGCACTCTGCGCATCACCTTTCTTCAGGCGCAGATCGGCATAAATGTTGTCAGTACCGTGAATGGGGCCGCCTTTGAGAGCGAGGGCTTCGTCCAGGCGGAGAGCCAATTCCAGTTCGTCATAATCAATTTCTATCTGGGAGAGTAACCGGTCAACGACGATTGGATCAGGACCTGCCAGAAGTAGGATTATCTGCCCCCGATAGCGAATTTCTTTCTCGGCAAAGGCCGGCCAGTCGTTTTTTATGAGGGCAACATGGTTAGCGGCGGGAACATCCCTATAATCCGTAACGAAATAGCCCTCGGGTAGATCGGGTAGCCGGATATCCCGTATTCGCCCTCTGGAAAAGGGAGATCTGTACAATCGCGCAGTTAGAAAATTCTTGCGGGGATAATCGGATATGTACATGGCCTGCCCCAGGCTTTTCTCTACGCCATCGGGCCGAGGAATGCTCTTGCTAATGTCATGACTCATAACTCAAGCCCCTTCTTTGCGGAAGCTATATCTTTTAGTCCGTTCCCTGTCAGAAGTATAACATAGATTGCATTTTTTGGTAGTCTTTCCCTGATTTTGAAGAATCCGGCCGCTGCCGCAGCACCGGCGGGTTCGGTGAATAAACCTATTCCGCTGGCTAGGGTGCGTTGAGCCTGAAGTATTTCCTTATCATCGACGGTCAGCACCTCCCCATTATGCTTTTGAAGACGCCGAAGGGCGAAATACCCTCCTTTGGGAACATCGACGGATATGGAATCGGCGACGGTGGTTGCACTCTGAGGCGGACCGAATTTGCCGGATTTCATGGCCCTGAAGATGGCGGCGGATCCTTCTGCCTGAACCGCGACAACCGTGGGCATCTTGCTTATCATTCCGTGGGCAAGCAGGTTCTCCAATCCCCTGTAAACACCGCTTAATATGACCCCGTCGCCGACCGATACGAAGAGATAATCAGGGGCTTTGTTTTCAAGTTGCTTGAATATTTCCAGCGATACAGTCTTCTTCCCCTCTATTGTAAGGGGGTTGTGAGCCGTATTGCGGGAAAGGCCACCGCACTTGGCAACATAGTTCATGGACTGCTCATAGGCCAAATCATAATTGCCTTCTACCCTTATCAGTGATGCACCATACTGAAGGGCTTGAATCATCTTCGCTTCTGGTGCGGACTTAGGCAAGTACAGCCGCACTTCCAGCCCAGCGGCGGCACCGATACCAGCCATGGAGGATCCGGCATTGCCTGTAGAGGCGACAACGATGTTCTGTATTCCGAATTTGCGGGCAAAGGCCGCAACAAGATAGCTCGCCCTGTCTTTGAACGACCCGGTTGGATTGCATCCATCATCTTTGAAATAAAGGCGATGAAAGCCCGTACTCGCACGTATGTTGTCCCCCTCCCAAAGGGGAGTATTGCCGACGGGTATAGCGGGGAAAAACCGGTGCTCCACCGGCAAAAAATCATAAATATTCCAGGATTCCGGAATCTCGTTGTCGAATTCAACTTCGAGAAGACCCCGAATCGGCTCATCCTTCACCTGCTTGGCCGAACAATCTCCACAAACCATGCGATCGGGCGAAATCTCATAGGTTTTACCGCATTGTGTACATCGGTAGATGGGACGGGGAGGCATTTAGTCCCCTTCTTCCAAGGCGTAGGGCAACATCGCGTAGAATGCGCTGCATTTCTCCAAATCTTCTACCCGGGTAACTTCATTCGGTGCGTGGGCCTGGTTCTCATCCCCCGGCCCGAAACCTATGGCAGGTATTCCATGACGACCGGTGGTGGCCACCAGATTAGTGGAAAAGGTCCATTTGTCTATAACAGGATTACTGTTCCAAAGCTCTTTGTAGCTACGTATTCCGGCTTTCACGAGGTAATGATCTTCAGGGATTTTCCAAGTTGGAAAATAGAGTTCCTGGCCGTAGTCGGTGTTCTTCCATCCCCGCTTTGTATAACGCGGCATCGTCACGTCCACTTCTGCCTCTTCCACATCCAGTGCGGCGGCAACGGCTTTCTTCACCTGAGATATGGCAAGATCGGCATCTTCTCCCCAGGTGAGACGCCGATCAAGATAGAGCATGGCCTGATCGGGCACGGCACATTGGGAAGGACCCTTCACACTGATTTGTGAAACGACGATGGTGCCCTTGCCTAGAAATCGATCATCATCGGGTTGTAGGCGTTCATTGAGTTCCTCAATGGACAAGGCGGCGCGAGCCGCCTTGTAGGCCGCGCTATCGCCGCGCTCGGGTGCGCTTCCATGAGCGGACAGGCCCTTTAGCCGAAGCATCATTTCCATCCGACCGCGATGTCCCCGGTAAAGACGGCAACTTGTAGGCTCCGTGGAGACGACGAGATTCGGCTTGAAATTCTCTTCTTCTATCAGGTATTTCCAACACATGCCGTCACAATCTTCTTCCATGACCGTGAAGACGAAGTAGACGCTGTACAGGCCATTGTAACCCAATTCTTTCAGGATACGTCCGGCACTGACCATGCCGGCGGCTCCGCCCTTCTGGTCGCTAGTCCCACGGCCATGTACCAGTCCGCCGCTGATATCACCGGAGAAGGGATCCCGTTCCCACTGGGCCGGATCACCCACCTCCACGGTGTCGATATGGGCATCGATGGCAATGGACTGAGGCCCATTTCCAACCCGGGTAACGAGGTTACCCAGTCCATCTATCCGCACCTCATCGAATCCGTAGCCCTCACACATCTCTTTAAGCCTGTGTATAACATCCTTCTCATCACCGGAATAGGATTTAATCTTGACGATGTCGCTGAGGATGCGGGCGCTATCCTTCCTGTACTCTTTGGCCTTTGCCGAAATTTCATTGCTTATTTTCATTTTTTCTTCCTTGTTTGGGCATCTCTAACTAATCACTCTTGCAAATCTGTCGAGGAAATTCTCCGTTGAGATAGGCGGTAAAAGCTCAATCGCAATTGGATTACGTGCACGTCTTACCAACGCTACAGCGGCAAGGTATAACTCCTGGAGATACCCGTTAAATTCCATCCATTCTTTCCCATAGTCTTACACTTTGTTCGGTGGCATTCTCATATATAGTGCCCGTGTCAAAGGGGAACTGTCTATCTCTATATGCAAATTTTCCGGCTATCATCACCGACTCGACAATGCCCGAGCCCATGCCGAAAACAAGATGGCCAGCGATGTTTTCTGGAAGTAACGCCGTGGGGGCCTGATAATCTGCAATCACCAAATCGGCGTTGCAACCAGGTTTGAGAGCACCGAAAGAGCCCCCAAAATTGCGTTCAAGAATCCGGTTACCCGCCATCAGGGCCTTGAGAAAGTCTCCGGGCCACCATGAACCACCGTTGCTCTTATGACAGAAATAGGCGAACTTGGTTTCCTCAAACATATCTGCACCTATGCCATCGGTTCCCAGGGCCAGGTTCTCCAGTTCCGCCAGTTTTCCATTGTAGCCAACATTGTTATTCATATTCGACCTGGCGTTGTGAATCAAGAATCCGTCACGTTCATTGAGTAGCCTTAGCTCATCGGAATTCAGATACACACCATGTACCATCAGGCTCTTATTGTTGATTAGTCCGAATTCATCCAGCCGAATCAGCGGGTCTTTACCGTGTTGGGCATGGGAGTGGGAGGAATCATAACGGTCTTCGGCGATATGAACGTGAAAACCCCGTCCCGAGCTTTCAATCGTATCCCCAAGAAGCTTGAGCACCTCATCACTCAGGGTAAACGGTGCGTGTCCTCCGATGTGAGATTCAAACAGCCCGGACCATCGGTTTTCTGCCTTCTCCCTGTCCAGTTCTTGAGCGAAGACACGGTTTTCCTCGATACCGGCGAGCATCTCGTCTCGACCGTTTCGATCGGTCACTTCATAGCAACTCATACCTCTTAGCCCGCAGAATTCAAAGGCTTCCTTGAGAATTTTCAAAGACCCATCAATGCAGGAAGGCGAGGCATGATGGTCAATTACAGCAGTGGTGCCGGAACGAATGGCATCAATGGAGCAGATGAGTGCCGAGGCTTTCAGACTTTCAGGGTTCAATGCTCGGTCCAGTCGCCACCAGAGATTTCTCAATATGGCGGCAAAATTCGGCGAGGGCCTGATATCAGCCATGATGCCTCTGGCAAGTCCCGAGTAGTAATGATGGTGGGAGCACACCAGGCCGGGGAAGAGTATCCTGCCGCCGAGATCGATGATTTCGGCACCGGGCGCAAGAAGCTGATTCCCCACCTTGCTGATGAGGGTTCCCTCAACCAGGAGATCCATGGATTTTCTCACCGATGGCGGGTCCATTTCAACCAATGTGGCATTCTTGAAAAGTGTCATACGGCATCTCTCTCTGTGTTCAGGAGACTGAACAACTCGGGCCGAGTTTCCAGTAGCAGGTGATAAAGCCGCATGAATGCCTTGAACTCCACGTCTTCTCCCTCTTCTGGATTGACTCTTACCTCGCCCTTGAAACGCACATGCAGATTCCCCTCATTCAGCAACCAGCCTGGATTCTCGCTGTTTTCAAAATCTGCAAGAGAACTGAACACCGTCGGCTTATCAATGTAAGGCCGTCCCTCCCATGGGCAGTAGCGTCCGCAATCGCCGCATTCGTTGCAGTAGGCATCAAGATGAACTATCTCAAAGGGATTATTGAACAGCGGTTCGTTCTTCACTGGTACGGCGATGTTGGCTCGGTTTGGGCAGACATCTACGCATTTATTGCAGATGTAATCGCATTCCAGACAACGATGTAACTCGGTTTGACCGAAAGCCGACACGGCATATTCGGCTCTGGCATCGGGTTTCGCCGAAATCTCGCCCTTCTTGCTCATTATCTGTCTTTTCCTCTCGGCAGGATCGAGAAAGGGCAACACTTCCGTGCGTTCCCAACTCGGGTTCTCTTTCCGGCAGATGGTATCAGCGGACATTCGGCCCTCGTTGATACACTTGACTATGGTGGAGGTACCGGTGCGGCCATCGCCTATCAGGAACACATTCTCAATCTCGGTTTCTCCGCCATCAGAAGTTTGTACATGATGGTTCTTGTCCGTATTGAGGCCGGTCCTGGTCAGCAACGCCGCATCGGGGTCGTCCCCTATAGCATAGACGAGGCTGTCCACCTTGAGGGTTTCAGTTCTATCTGTGGGGATGGGTCTTCGACGGCCAGAGGAATCCGGTTCCCCCAGCTCCATTACCCTCAAAGTGAGGGTTCCATCCTTGTCGAATCTCTCCGGGTTGCGTAGCCAGTGGAAGGCGACATCGTCGTTGAGTGCGTCCTCGTATTCCTCCCGGCTGGCCGGCATCTGCCTGAACGCCCGCCTATAGACGATGGTGGCCTTCCGTGTACCAGGGCAACGCAGGGCACTCCGGGCACAGTCCATGGCCGTATCGCCGGCACCAATCACCACCACATGACTCCCCATCTGAAGTTTGGAAGAATCATGGTTGAATTGGGAGAGGAAGGGCAAAGAGGCATATATAGCGGTGTTATCCCCCTCAATGGGGAGAGATCTGGTTTGATAAGTTCCGATGCCCAGAATTATATAGTGAAAGCCTTCGGCCCTCAGGCCGTCAACATCGATGTTCTCAGGATGATTGAAGACAAATTCAACCCCATGTTCTTTGATGAAATCAATGTCGCTACTGATGGCTTCTCGCGGAATGCGGAAATAGGGCACGATGTAGCGGACGACTCCGCCTGCATCCTTTTCCCGCTCGAAGACGGTGACAGGAAAGCCTTCCCTGGCCAGAAAATAAGCGGCCGACAATCCCGCCGGACCGGCCCCTACTATGGCCACCTTCTTGTTTTGGCTTAACTTCGGCTTGATAAGGTTTTTCCGGTAATCTTCCATTCCATTCAGCACGGCTGCCTTCTTGATTTCCCGAATGTTGATACAGCCGTCATAATCAAGTCGAGTGCAGACAAGTTGACATTGATGATCACATATATGCCCGGTAATCGATGGAAGGGCATTTCTCTCGTAGATACATTCCATCGCATCTTGGTAACGCCCCTCTCCGACTAGACGAATGTATTCGGGGATGTGCTGACGTATTGCGCAAGCACTGACACAGGGGGCCTCGTAGCAATCGAACATGGGCAAGAGACCAGGCGAATGCACCTCGTCTTCTCCACGGTAATTCTTCATGAGGGTGGATTCGGACAGGGATTCTTCGGACAGTTTTTTCAATGCCTGGACATCAATCTGCTCATAATTCCAGTTTTCCAGTTTGTCCAGCTTGCAAGCCATCTGCACCTGACGCATATAGCCGCCGGGTTTCAAAAGATCGGTAGCTATTGTAATCGGCCTTATCCCCGTTTTGAATACCGCCTCCACGTTGTGGATGGTGATACCCCCGGAGAAAGAAATAGGCAAAGTCCCATCAAAATGAGTAGAGAGCTTCGCCGCTATGCCTATGGAAAGCGAAAACAGGGCCCGTCCTGATAAATACATCTCCGAATCGGGCAACTCCCCCCTGTTATTCACCACAGCCAGGGTGTTAGTGAGCTTCACTCCAAATATCTTTCCTGCATCTCCGGCCACCTGCCGCAATCGAGTAAGGATTTCCAGGGCATCGGAATAAACAAGATCGTGCTCAAAGCTTTCACGGTTAAGTTTGACATAATCATAGCCAAGGCCATTAAGTATGCTCTGGACAGCTTCAAAACCCAGGAGGGTGGGGTTGAGTTTGACATAGGTATCCAGATTCTGCTCGGCGAGCATGTAGCGGCATATCGATTCGATTTCATCAGGTGGGCAACCGTGCATGGTGGACAGGGTGACAGAGCTACAAATTTTTCCGCTGATGCGGCTGAGAATTTCCGGTATTTTTGTGGTCTTGTGTTCCAGGCGAGTGCCCCTAATCAGGGCAGGCAACTCTGAGGCGGTTTCATCAAGCCATTGTTGGAACAGCGGCTCTTCTGAACAATCCTTCATCCGGTTCAGATATTGCTGCATGCGATCAGACATGATACCCTTCATGTCGTAACCAACACTCATGTTGAAGATGAAAGAGCGTATCCCGTCCTTCGGCTTCATATCAAACAATTCCTCAATTACATGTAGGGCAATCCAGGCACGGGCATATTCCCGCCACGCTTCTTCAAGCGACAACTCGGTGGACCACTCTGTATTATAGCCTTCATCATAGATATCGATGCAGGGCTTCTCTATCTCCAGGGCATCGAGAATTTGCACGGTCTTCAATTCGATAAATCGACTGCCGGTGAGATAGGAAGAAATGATATTCTGGGCCAGTTGTGAATGCGGTCCTGCCGCCGGACCGAGAACCGTGCCCGAATTCTCCTTGAGAATCCTTACCGTTCTTTCATCGGGCTTACGGTACCAGTGCTCCTCCGGCAGGTCGAAGATGGACTCTTGATTTCTGTACTCCTCGAAGATCCGTCTATAGAGAGAACGCATCCCTGTTAATCTCATTAAATCACTCATTTTATTACCTCACTGCGATTTGGTCTTTGAAACTTGCCCCATCCGGCATGGAGCACACCTTCTTTTTTTCTATTGTACACTATTTTCCCCCGTACCAATGTGTAATCCACCCGACCACGGAATTTCATGCCATCAAAGGGTGTAACCCTGCCCTTCGACTGAAAGTCTGCGAGGGTAACAGTGTGCTCGGCCTTTCGGTGGATCAGTACAAGATCGGCATCTTTGCCTATGGTGATAGACCCCTTGCGGTCGAAGAGGCCATAGCGTCTGGCGGCGTTTTCACTCATCACCTTCAGGTAGCGGGAAAGCGAGAGCCGCCCCGCCAAATATCCCTCCGAGAAAACATAGGGTAGCATGGTTTCAGTACCGGCGATACCTGCCGAGTTGCACCAAATATCTCCGGGAGCCTTCTCTTCAGGAGTGCCAGGGGCATGATCTGAGGCGACGAACTGGATGGTGCCATCCGACAATAGCTCCCAGAGACGCTGACGGTTCCCATCCTCCTTGATAGGCGGCGATATTTTCAAGGCCGCCCCCTGATCGAGGAAATCCTTCAGGGCAAAGGCCAGGTATTGAGGACAGGTTTCTCCGCTCGCGATAGTTCCGGGATGGGATTTCCGGAGCATTTCTGCCGCCTCGGAAGAACCGATATGCACGATATGTAGATTTCCGCCAACTTCCTGGTTGATTCTCAGGGCACTACCGATGGCCAGAACTTCCGCTAGCTCGGGCCTGGCCTGATACCATTCCTGGGGACTTCGCCCTTGAGTTTGGTAATAATCCGTTGCGTTGTTGACATATTCAGCATCCTCGGCATGCAGAAGGATGATTGTTTTCAGTTTCTTTGCCTGTTCAAGTATTCTCCTGAAACGCCAGTGGTCAACAGCTCCCCACCAGGATTCCGCGCCTGAAACCGCATAAACCTTGTAGGCCAGCACATCATCGACAATTGAGGCCATCGCCTCCTCGTAACCGGCATCGAAAAGCTGTCTACTAAGACCGCCGAAGAAGGCAAAATCACAATGCGCCTTGGGCCGAACCACAGAGAGTTTCGCCTCTAGACTTTCCCTGTCAGTAACAGGCGGCACGGAGGTGCTTGGCATATCGACAACCATAGTGATGCCTCCTGCAACCGCCGCCGCCGTACCGTGAAAAAAATCCTCTTTGTCGGTATATCCCGGATCATAAAAATGAACATGGGGATCTATCCCTCCGGGAAGCACCCAGTAATCCGCAGCATCCAAAACTTCCGAGGATTGCAGATTTTCACCGAATTCCACGAATCTGCCGTCTTCAATCCGAATATCCACACATCTGAATTCATTCTCGCCTGGGAAAGCCGTAAAAGCATTCTTAATAAGCATTCGCCACCCCCTATCTATTGAGTAATGGAAGACTCCTTGTCATCTCTGGAAGCTCCCCCATTCTTTTATAATGATTATATAGTGCCCCGAAGATTGGGGGTGGTTCAATAGGTTGAACTAGAGGCGGATCACAATCCGTTAAAAACCCTATTACGTACTGTCAAAAAAGAATAATGCAATCGATCCAATTGGGCCTCGAAAAAAGCCATTACGGGACAGAATACATGAGATTAGCGGGGTTTTTAGCCTTAATAAGCCGAAAGGGCACTCCCTCCGTGGGATGCATTTCACTTCGGAGCATGCGTTTCTGGGCGTGCCCGGCGTGGGATGCATTACGCTTCGGGGGATGCGTTTCTGGGCGTGCCCGCCGGGGAAGGCATCACGCTTCGGGACATGCGTTTCTGGGCGTGCCCGGCGGGGGATGTATCTCGCTTCGGGGTATGCGTTTCTGGGCGCACCCGCCGGGGGATGCATCTCGCTTCGGGGGATGGTTTTCAGGGCGTGCCCGCCGGGGGATGCATTTCGCTTCGAGGGATGGGTGTCTGGGCGTGCCCGCCGGGAGAAATGCATTTCGCTTCGGGGCATGGGTTTCAGGGCGTGCCCGGCGTGGGATGCATCTCGCTTCGGGCCATGCATTTCAGGGCGTGCCCGGCGTGAGATGCATTTCGCTTCGGGACATGGGTTTCCGAGCGTGCCCGGCGTGGGATGCATTTCGCTTCGGGGGATGCGTTTCTGGGCGTGCCCGCCGGGGAAGGCATCACGCTTCGGGGGGTGCGTTTCTGGGCGTGCCCGCCGGGGAAGGCATCACGCTTCGGGCCATGCGTTTCTGGGCGTGCCCGGCGGGGGATGTATCTCGCTTCGGGCCATGCATTTCTGGGCGTGCCCGGCGTGAGATGCATTTCGCTTCGGGGGATGCGTTTCTGGGCGTGCCCGCCGGGGAAGGCATCACGCTTCGGGGGGTGCGTTTCTGGGCGTGCCCGGCGTGAGATGCATCATGCTTCGGGGGGTGCGTTTCTGGGCGTGCCCGCCGGGGAAGGCATCACGCTTCGGGGGATGGTTTTCAGGGCGTGCCCGCCGTGAGATTCATTTCGCTTCGGGGAATGGGTTTCAGGGCGTGCCCGGCGTGAGATTCATTTCGCATCGGGGGATGGTTTTCTGGGCGTGCCCGGCGTGGGATGCATTTCGCTTCGGGGCATTGGTTTCTGGGCGCGCCCGCCGTGAGATTCATTTCGCTTCGGGGAATGGGTTTCAGGGCGTGCCCGGCGTGGGATGCCTTTCGCATCGGGGCATGGTTTTCAGGGCGTGCCGGGCGTGGGATGCATTTCGCTTCGGGGGATGCGTTTCTGGGCGCGCCTGGCGTGAGAGGCATTTCGCTTCGGGACATGCTTTTCAGGGCGTGCCCGGCGTGGGATGCATTTCGCTTCGAGGCATGCGTTTCAGGGTGCGCCCGGCGTGAGATACATTTCGCTTCGGGGTATGCGTTTCAGGGCGCGCCCGCCGGGGAATGCATCTCGCTTCGGGCCATGCATTTCTGGGCGTGCCCGGCGTGAGATGCATTTCGCTTCGGGGGATGCGTTTCTGGGCGTGCCCGCCGGGGAAGGCATCACGCTTCGGGGGGTGCGTTTCTGGGCGTGCCCGGCGTGAGATGCATCATGCTTCGGGGGGTGCGTTTCTGGGCGTGCCCGCCGGGGAAGGCATCACGCTTCGGGGGGTGCGTTTCTGGGCGCGCCCGCCGTGAGATTCATTTCGCTTCGGGGAATGGGTTTCAGGGCGTGCCCGGCGTGAGATTCATTTCGCATCGGGGGATGGTTTTCTGGGCGTGCCCGGCGTGGGATGCATTTCGCTTCGGGGCATTGGTTTCTGGGCGCGCCCGCCGTGAGATTCATTTCGCTTCGGGGTATGCGTTTCAGGGCGCGCCCGCCGGGGAATTCATCTCGCTTCGGGCCATGCATTTCAGGGCGTGCCCGGCGTGAGATGCATTTCGCTTCGGGATATGGGTTTCCGAGCGTGCCCGGCGTGAGATGCATTTCGCTTCGGGACATGGGTTTCCGAGCGTGCCCGGCGTGGGATGCATTACGCTTCGGGGGATGCGTTTCTGGGCGTGCCCGCCGGGGAAGGCATCACGCTTCGGGGGGTGCGTTTCTGGGCGTGCCCGCCGGGGAAGGCATCACGCTTCGGGGCATGCATTTCTGGGCGTGCCCGGCGGGGGATGTATCTCGCTTCGGGGTATGCGTTTCTGGGCGCACCCGCCGGGGGATGCATCTCGCTTCGGGGGATGGTTTTCAGGGCGTGCCCGCCGGGGGATGCATCTCGCTTCGAGGGATGGGTATCTGGGCGTGCCCGCCGGGAGAAATGCATTTCGCTTCGGGGAATGGGTTTCAGGGCGTGCCCGGCGTGAAATGCATCTCGCTCCGGGGCATGCGTTTCAGGGCGTGCCCGCCGTGGGATGCATTTCACTTCGGGGGAGGTATTTCAGGGCGTTGCCCGGCGTGAGGTGCATTTCGCTTCGGGGGATACGTTTCAGGGCGCGCCTGGCGTGAGATTCATTTCGCTTCGGGGAATGGGTTTCAGGGCGTGCCCGGCGTGGGATGCATTTCGCTTCGGGGGATGCGTTTCTGGGCGCGCCTGGCGTGAGAGGCATTTCGCTTCGGGGGATGGTTTTCAGGGCGTGCCCGCCGGGGGATGCATCTCGCTTCGAGGGATGGGTATCTGGGCGTGCCCGCCGGGAGAAATGCATTTCACTTCGGGGGATGCGTTTCTGGGCGTGCCCGCCGGGGAAGGCATCACGCTTCGAAGCATGCGTTTCTGGGCGTGCCCGCCGGGGAAGGCATCACGCTTCGGGCCATGCGTTTCTGGGCGTGCCCGGCGGGGGATGTATCTCGCTTCGGGGTATGCGTTTCTGGGCGCACCCGCCGGGGGATGCATCTCGCTTCGGGGGATGGTTTTCAGGGCGTGCCCGCCGGGGGATGCATTTCGCTTCGAGGGATGGGTATCTGGGCGTGCCCGCCGGGAGAAATGCATTTCGCTTCGGGGCATGGGTTTCAGGGCGTGCCCGGCGTGAAATGCATCTCGCTTCGGGACATGGGTTTCCGAGCGTGCCCGGCGTGGGATGCATTTCGCTTCGGGGGATGCGTTTCTGGGCGCGCCTGGCGTGAGAGGCATTTCGCTTCGGGACATGCATTTCAGGGCGTGCCCGGCGTGAGATGCATTTCGCTTCGGGACATGGGTTTCCGAGCGTGCCCGGCGTGGGATGCATTTCGCTTCGGGGGATGCGTTTCTGGGCGCGCCTGGCGTGAGAGGCATTTCGCTTCGGGGGAGGTATTTCAGGGCGTTGCCCGGCGTGAGATGCATCACGCTTCGGGACATGCGTTTCAGGGCGTGCCGGGCGTGAGATTCATTTCACTTCGGGGGATGGGTTTCTGGGCGTGCCCGGCGTGAGATGCATTTCGCTTCGGGGGATGCGTTTCTGGGCGTGCCCGCCGGGGAATGCATCTCGCTTCGGGCCATGCATTTCAGGGCGTGCCCGGCGTGAGATGCATTTCGCTTCGGGACATGGGTTTCCGAGCGTGCCCGGCGTGAGATGCATTTCGCTTCGGGATATGGGTTTCCGAGCGTGCCCGGCGTGGGATGCATTTCGCTTCGGGGGATCTGTTTCAAGGTGCGCCCGGCGTGGGATGCATCACGCTCCGGGGCATGGTTTTCAGGGCGTGCCCGGCGATGGATGCATTTTGCTTCGGGGCATGGGTTTCAGGGTGCGCCCGGCGTGAGATGCATCACGCTTCGGGGCATGCATTTCTGGGCGTGCCCGGCGGGGGATGTATCTCGCTTCGGGGTATGCGTTTCTGGGCGCACCCGCCGGGGGATGCATCTCGCTTCGGGGGATGGTTTTCAGGGCGTGCCCGCCGGGGGATGCATCTCGCTTCGGGGGATGGTTTTCAGGGCGTGCCCGCCGGGGGATGCATTTCGCTTCGAGGGATGGGTATCTGGGCGTGCCCGCCGGGAGAAATGCATTTCGCTTCGGGGCATGGGTTTCAGGGCGTGCCCGGCGTGAAATGCATCTCGCTTCGGGCCATGCATTTCAGGGCGTGCCCGGCGTGAGATGCATTTCGCTTCGGGGGATGCGTTTCTGGGCGCGCCTGGCGTGAGAGGCATTTCGCTTCGGGCCATGCATTTCAGGGCGTGCCCGGCGGGGGATGTATCTCGCTTCGGGGTATGCGTTTCTGGGCGCACCCGCCGGGGGATGCATCTCGCTTCGGGGGATGGTTTTCAGGGCGTGCCCGCCGGGGGATGCATCTCGCTTCGAGGGATGGGTATCTGGGCGTGCTGTAGTTTCTCAAATTATCCTACCCAAACCTTTTCACGACCAGTTAGACAATTTCTTAATTCAAAAATAACATAATCCAGCCCTCCCTCCGGATTATGTTCTTACAGGATAAGCTCTGTAGCAGCGACTCGAACATGTTCAGCAGAAACAAAATCTTTCCTTTCCATGGCAGCAGCCAACATAGCTGCTTTTGCCAATGAATTAGCCCTTCGTAGGATGCCACCCGATTTCTGATGAATCGCATAAACAGCATTTTCTGCAAATATCGGTTTTTCTAAACCAGCCAAAGCAAGATGATGATTCAAGTATTCTTCCATGACTTCTCTTTTGATTGATTCCAGATGATTCTTTCCCAAAACCCGTGATGCCAAAGGCCTGGCTGCACTCGTCATCAGATGGTCCATCAATCCGTCCTGTCCACAGAGGACAACCGGCATAACCGGTTTGGAATCATATTCAAACTGCAACAGGGTATATAACTGAGAGAAGACATTGTGTTTAAACAGGTGAGCCTCATCAATGATCATAATGGGTGTCACATTTCTCGATGCGATTTCCTGGATCTTTTCTCTTATCATTTTTATCATGAGGGTTATTTGATATGAGGAGAACTCAATCCCGAAGGAAAGCAGGATTTGCCGGTATAGTTCCATCAGGCTGTATTGTCCTCCAATAAGGGAAATTATTTGATATTCACTGGTTTGAAACTGATGGGCCATGTATCTCAAGGAGGTGGATTTCCCTGCTCCCACATCACCGGTAATCACAGTGAGAGCCTTTTGTTGTACTGCAAAGCTGACTCTCTGTTTCAGGGGGTCCAATGCTGGGAGAGGGTATAAATCCCGAACCGCAACATTCTGGGAAAAGGGATCTTTTTTCAAGCCAAAGAAGTGTCTGAGGTTTTCCATTATTCATCCCCCGCAGCTTTCTCAAAGAGAGACCCTTTTTGTTTTCCAAAGTGAGTTGCTCTTTGAATTTTACTGTTGCTATGCTCGTTAAGAAGGGAAAGATATCCCCTGGGTTCATCATCCAGGAAAACCTCAATGTGATCGTAATTTTCATAACGAAGAGTGACATTCATCCCGATCAGCCCAATGGGAGCTTCAAAAACCCTCCCATCTAGTTTGACAGTCCGGTCCTTGTTAACCCTACGAACAGCTTTTTTGCGGAAATACTTCGGCAGGTTCTCCGGGGCCGACCTCAGGAACTCTGCACTTTCCAGGTATCGCCGAATAGGTTCCTCACCTGTGGTCCCGTGCTTGCGGTTATGGTAGTGGTCCAGGTATTTCTCGAATAGCTGGTTTAGTTCCTGCAAGGTCAGCTCTGCTGGTAACTCTGGAAGAAATTGAGATCGAACAGTTCGGAAAAACCGCTCGATTTTCCCCTTCCCCTGGGGTCTGTAGGGTTTTGCGAAGGATAGATTTATCTCCAAAGACACACAGCCCAACTGTAGGCGATGAGCTTTGAAGGAGGGCCCATTGTCCACATAAATTTTCCGAGGTAACCCACGCTTTCTCATGGCTGTCCAGAGACAATCCAGATAATTATCCAGGTTTTCGGCCAAGTAAAACTGGCCATGGGTAATCAGCCGAGAATGATCGTCAATGATGGCAAAGAGATAGGTTTTTCGAAGTCGGTCGTCATGGAGAACCTTCGGTCCGTGCATGCAGTCTGATTGCCAGAGGTCGTTGGGCATTTGTACCTCGAACTTTCGCATATCCTTTTTCTTCTGAACCTTATCGACCTTATATTTCTTCAATAGTCTGTAAATAGTCGCCATGGAAATATCCCTCTCTGCTGGCAGGAGATTCCCCTGACGGGCAATTTCCACCAACCGGGGAACCGATAGCTTGGGTTTCTCCTTCCGCAATCGTACCAATGATTCCAGGGATTCATCGTCTAAACTGCGTACTCTGCCACGATCACTCCGATCTCTGGGATAAAGGGCTTCGATCTTCCTGCCTCCTTCTTCATACTTTCTGAGCCAGCTGAGAATTGTAGCCTTACTGATATAGTGACGATCCATCATTCAGCCCCACCCCCTGGTCAGACACAGCCCCATTCCTTGCTTACTTGTTCCCGAAGAATCCGGGCTTTCTCTCCCCAATAATCGCGGACATTACATTCCACCAAGGGGAAGATTACCCCAAATCGAAAGACCCCTACCTTTTCTTTTTTCTCTTGAACCATGTCAGTTCCTCCTAATTAATTTTTCATTTCAAACTAAATCCTCAAGGGGCGGACTGTCACCGCAAAAGGCAGGTAGGGTGGAGCGACTCTGTAGGGTATCTCACGGTAGTAAAGACGGCATGTCACCTGTTTTTGATTTAATGGGAATTCTATAGGCCCCGGCCAATTAGAGACTTGTTTTCGTTGGAACAGAAGTGCTTTCATCCAATACTGCTGGCACTGCCGGGATAGCTCTATTCGGAACGTGAGACCCTTGAGCTTTTGTTCTAATGAAGATTGGATTTCTTTCCAGGGATACTGAAAACCTAGTGAATATTTTTCAGGACGTAAGGTATGAACAGTATGGCAGTCGGGACAACGGTACCGTTTCAGCCATAACCCTGCGGTGTAGCCATGGAAATATCTCAGGACAAATCCATGGCCCCAGAGCCGACATCCGCCACAGCAAGGACAGCTATCTGGGTTGATCCAGGGAAATTCCTTTCCAGAGTCTTTAAGTTCTTCTAAATCTATCCGACAAATAAGTATCAAGATTGTTCCTCCCTTTGGGGAGGGATTGAGATTGGAGTAGGTGTGCATTTGCGTGGGCCCTGCTCCTTTTTTTATGTTCGGAGAGATTGAGAATTAGATTATCTGTTGTGAAAAATTAGTTAACTGAGTGTGAGATATTCATGGGGAGATTGGTTAGGATATTTTGCGAGATTACACATGGTTTTCTGGGCGTGCCCGGCGTGGGAGGTATTTCGCATCGGGGGATGGTTTTCTGGGCGTGCCCGGCGTGGGATGCATTCCGCATCGGGGGATGGGTTTCTGGGCGTGCCCGGCGTGGGATGCATCACGCATCGGGGGATGCGGTTCAGGGCGTGCCCGGCGTGGGAGCATTTCGCATCGGGGGATGGGTTTCAGGGCGTGCCCGGCGTGGGAGGCATTTCGCTTCGGGGCATGCGTTTCTGGGCGTGCCCGCCGAGGGATGCATTTCGCTTCGGGGGAGGTATTTCAGGGCGTTGCCCGGCGTGAGATGCATCACGCTTCGGGACATGCGTTTCAGGGCGTGCCCGGCGTGGGATGCATCACGCTCCGGGGCATGGTTTTCAGGGCGTGCCCGGCGATGGATGCATTTTGCTTCGGGGCATGGGTTTCAGGGTGCGCCCGGCGTGAGATGCATCACGCTTCGGGGCATGCATTTCTGGGCGTGCCCGGCGGGGGATGTATCTCGCTTCGGGGTATGCGTTTCTGGGCGCACCCGCCGGGGGATGCATCTCGCTTCGGGGGATGGTTTTCAGGGCGTGCCCGCCGGGGGATGCATCTCGCTTCGAGGGATGGGTATCTGGGCGTGCCCGCCGGGAGAAATGCATTTCACTTCGGGGGATGCGTTTCAGGGCGTGCCCGCCGTGGGATGCATTTCACTTCGGGGGATGGGTTTCTGGGCATGCCCGGCGTGAGGTGCATTTCGCTTCGGGGGATACGTTTCAGGGCGCGCCTGGCGTGAGAGGCATTTCGCTTCGGGACATGCTTTTCAGGGCGTGCCCGGCGTGAGATGCATTTCGCTTCGGGATATGGGTTTCCGAGCGTGCCCGGCGTGAAATGCATCTCGCTCCGGGGCATGCGTTTCAGGGCGTGCCCGCCGTGGGATGCATTTCACTTCGGGGGAGGTATTTCAGGGCGTTGCCCGGCGTGAGATGCATCACGCTTCGGGACATGCGTTTCAGGGCGTGCCCGGCGTGGGATGCATTTCGCTTCGAGGCATGCGTTTCAGGGTGCGCCCGGCGTGAGATACATTTCGCTTCGGGGTATGCGTTTCAGGGCGCGCCCGCCGGGGAATGCATCTCGCTTCGGGCCATGCATTTCAGGGCGTGCCCGGCGTGAGATGCATTTCGCTTCGGGACATGGGTTTCCGAGCGTGCCCGGCGTGAGATGCATTTCGCTTCGGGATATGGGTTTCCGAGCGTGCCCGGCGTGAGATGCATTTCGCTTCGGGACATGGGTTTCCGAGCGTGCCCGGCGTGGGATGCATATCGCATCGGGGGATGGTTTTCAGGGCGCGCCTGGCGTGAGATTCATTTCACTTCGGGGGATGGGTTTCTGGGCGTGCCCGGCGTGGGATGCATATCGCATCGGGGGATGGTTTTCAGGGCGTGCCGGGCGTGAGATTCATTTCACTTCGGGGGATGGGTTTCTGGGCGTGCCCGGCGTGAGAGGCATTACGCTTCGGGGCATGCGATTCAGGGCGCGCCCGCCGGGGAATGCATCACGCTTCGGGCCATGCATTTTAGGGCGTGCCCGGCGTGAGAGGCATTTCACTTCGGGGCATGCATTTCAGGGCGTGCCCGGCGTGAGATGCATCACGCTTCGGGGGATGCGTTTCAGGGCGCACCCGCCGTGAGAGGCATTTCGCATCGGGACATGCATTTCTGGGCGTGCCCGCCGTGAAATGAATCACGCTTCGGATCATGTATTTCAGGGCATGCCCGGCGTGGGATGCATCACGCTTCGGATCATGTATTTCTGGGCATGCCCGGCGTGAGAGGCATTACGCTTCGGGGCATGCGTTTCAGGGCGTGCCCGGCGTGGGATGCATATCGCATCGGGGTATGGTTTTCAGGGCATGCCCGGCGTGGGATGCATCACGCTTCGGATCATGTATTTCTGGGCATGCCCGGCGTGAGAGGCATTACGCTTCGGGGCATGCGATTCAGGGCGTGCCCGCCGGGGAATGCATCTCGCTTCGGGCCATGCATTTCAGGGCGTGCCCGCCGTGGGATGCATTTCACTTCGGAGCATGCGTTTCTGGGCGTGCCCGGCGTGAGAGGCATCATGCTTCGGGGGATGCGTTTCTGGGCGTGCCCCGGCGTGAGGTGCATATCGCATCGGGGGATGGTTTTCAGGGCGTGCCCGCCGTGGGATGCATTTCACTTCGGAGCATGCGTTTCTGGGCGTGCCCGGCGTGGGATGCATCACGCTTCGGAGCATGCGTTTCTGGGCGTGCCCGCCGGGGAATGCATCACGCTTCGGGCCATGCATTTCAGGGCGTGCCCGGCGTGAGATACATTTCGCTTCGGGGTATGCGTTTCAGGGCGTGCCCGGCGTGGGATGCATCTCGCTTCGGGGCATGCGTTTCTGGGTGTGCCCGCCGTGAGATGCCTCCGCATAAAGAGGCCAGAAGATCCAGAGCATTGTTTTTACGAAGTAGTGGCAGATTACTTTATCATGGTAGGAGAGAACTGCTTAGAATTGAGATGACAAATGCACATTACAATAAAATCAAACGAGGTATGGATAAAATCAGTCGTTTATTGCAATGGATAAAAGAATATGGTGCCTACCGTCTGATTCTAAGCATAGCGGTCCGGCTTTTTCTGAAAAACCGAGAACCTGAGGCACCGGAACACTTGCTCCCCGCTTAAAAAAGAAGTTCAACTGCCGTTTTCAGGATTATAAGCACATGCTTGTAAATCGTTTTTTACCGAGCTATATGTGGACGCATGTATTTGTTATCTGCCTCTAAGCTTGATGGGCTGTGTCAGAATCCAGGGGGCCCGACGGGGGGCCGCCCCCCCCGTGTGGCTGTATCAGAATCCATGGGTGAGTCAGAATGATGGATAATGGATTCCCCCCCTCAGGGGGGGGGAATTGCCACCCCTTGCTTCCCTTGAAGAGGGGGAGGGGGGGATATCTACCTACTGCGGGCAAGGGGGCGAAAAGTTCTGAAAGCGGAGTGTACATGTTGTACATGAGCATTTCAGGTTTTTTTGCCAACTTTGGAGGTACGGTGGCAATCCACCCCTGAGGGGGGGGGCCGGGGGGCTTTCCTTATCGCGCATTCTGACACAGCCCCGAAACCTTGATGACAACATCTCCAAGATCCATCATGGCATTGATGGGACTCACCATCTGAAATTTCCCAAGATATGCTGGTGAAATATCGGCGATTTTGATACGATTTGAATCTAAGAGACGCTTTCGCCGCGTGCCCTCAAGAAGTGGTTTGGCCGGTGTCCACCACTGGGAGCCATCGAAAAAAGCAGCATTGGCATAGGCGAAATCGGTTACCAAACCATTCTTAACGATAAGAACGGTATCCGCCCCGCTGTTTCTTGCTATCAAGGCGAGCCTGTCCAACCTTGAGCGGTCATTCCATTTGTATGAATAATCGATTTCATCATCATTCACAATGGCGACTGTCTGGATTTCCGGCTGAGTATACTCACATGCCTCTACGCACCGAATCTCCCTGTCATACAAAACACGAATTTTCCAGACACCCCTTTTAACTTCAAGACCATTGAGAGCCCGATGAAGATCAAGCTCATTGGTCAACCCCCACAAGCCAAGCCTCGAACGAGACATGCGCCACAGATGCGGAGAAAGGTCTTCAAAAACACCATCCTCGGCACGAAGAGTCTCAACTAATAGGGACATAGATTTTCTCTTTTAGCTCGACATATTCCCTGTGAAGATCACTATTGATGGTGATACCCCCACCGCTGTGATAGTAAAGATGTCCATTCCTGTCTTTCCGCACAAAGCGTATTGATACGGCACTGTCTAATTCCCTGCCGTTGAAGCAACCAAAAACTCCCGCATACCATCCCCGCTCATGCCGTTCGGCTTCTCTGATTATTTCACAGGTGCGTTTCTTGGGAGCCCCAGTAACCGAACCTGCCGGTAGCATAGTAGATAGTATTGTACCAACACGAGACTTCCAATCTAATCCCAATTCGCCTGTGATTTCAGAACTCACTTGAAGGAGGGGGACTCCTCGCGCTGCAATTTCCGTAATATACCTAAATCGGGGAACTCTGACTCGATCAGCAACCATCCCAATATCATTGCGGATAAGATCGACAATGGTGACATGCTCGGCATTTTCCTTTGCATCCTGGAGAATTGCTATTTCCGCACCAGGCTTATCGCCCCTGATAGTCCCTTTCATTGGATAAGACGAGATACAGCCCTTAGGGCTGATTCGAATGAAGCGTTCCGGGGAGAATACCGTCATTTTGTCAGGAATGTAGAGGCGGAATTTGGCATCAGCAGACAGAAACATCTCTTCAAGCGAGAGATCGGTGAACAGTTTTGAAGGAAAGGTAAGGTTAGAGAGCCACGTTTCGCCTCTCAACTGCCCTTTTCTAACGATGCGGAATCCGCTTGCATAGCGGGTGAAATCCACCGCTTCGAAGCCAAATTGAAATTCTCTTTTGATTGGCCGTGAATCGGAAGAACAACCAGTCCATCCGAAATTCCATCGATAGCCGAGATCAGCAGCCTCGGATATTTCGCAAACCACCCAGTGCCGCGCCCAGGCATCTACCATGAAGAAAAAGGGCATTCCTCGGGATGCCATTTTGTTCATAATTTGCACGCCTCGTTTGGCTTCCATTGCCTTAAGCATATCTGGCATAATAGCTGAAAGCAGACGAAAGAGCATCATTAAAAGCCATTTCTGCCGCCTACTGGCCAAGGGCTCTTGCGGGATAGAAAAAAAAGGCCCCTTCACCGAAGGGGCCAGCATTATCATCAGGATGATGTGCTTACTGAAAAACTGTACCTATTCTCTCCAAGAATCTTAGTTCTTCTTTAAGAGTTGTCGTTAGATGGGGACCCTATCAATCCTGGGTAGTAGGACCATTTTCGCCATCATCAGGAGGAGTTTCTCAACGTTCGCCACTCTACCTACCTTCAGGAAGTGATCCTTCTCCGCTGCCATCAGCAGGATTAGCTACTTGGCTCTTACCCATAGACAGCAATTTGGACAGTACATCCATTTTTGCCTCAGATACATCGATCGTTGTTCCATCTACTGTAATGGTTCCAGACCATCTAAAGCACTGTTCATCTTCGCTTGGGGATTCAGTAGTAGCCATCTCCTCTGGAGTCCACGTCTTGGAGTGTGGCAGGACCATCGAATTCTCACTTGCAATCTTAACGTCCGTGAACGCTATACTCATTCCATCAATTTCCGCATTAATCGTAAGAGTGCCAGAACTACGAATGGTCATCGTAGTTTCCCCATCGTCAATGTTACTTACTACTGACGTGGTAGCTTCATTGACCAAAGTAGAAGGATACGTAAACCCGGCAGTCTCCTTGGCATTCATAGTGACCTCGGACTTGACTGTCCATTCAAAAGAACCATTAATGAATGATTCAGTACCACTACCCATCATCAACTTGAACTGGTATGCCAGTATTTCCGCATCCCCCGTCATCATTTCTCGAGAAGTCGCGAAAGTCTTGCCCACCATTAGCTCTCCATCCTTTTTAATATTCAATACAGATGATTCCGTTGTTATATCCATCACTCCTGACGGATCAGGGGCACCCCCCGGATGAGTAGCCAGCAACTTTTTATTGAGTTTTTTATAGAAGACAGCAATCTTCTTCAGGGCATTGAATGCTTTGGTTTCAATCTTTGTACCATCGACCTCAATATTCCCACCTGTAATCTTGCCGAATTTATCAACTTTGGTTTTCGCATACTTGATTCTGATTGGGGCCATTAGTGCATTGCCATTAGCGTCTTTGGCCTCAAAGTCTGCAATCTCTTTGAACGTCGCCTCTCCTTCCATATCCCATGAGCCGTCCTCATAGGTGGTTACTGTTTGGGTTCCTGTGATTTTTTCACCATCTTTAAACGCAAATTCAACAACCTTCACTGGAGTCTCTGCGGCGGCTGGAATCGAACTTCCTCCTGACGCTACTGGGGCAACACCAACTTTAGTAATGGTGCTTGCTACATCCTGGTCATTAACCGAAAGCACGACTTCTGCGTCCTTAGCCAGAGAGTCAACTTGGGCTACAATCTTCTCTTCAACCTCTTCCAGGAGTTCGACGGATTGATCGGTCGCCGATTTCTGGGCATCACTCAGACTCGCAGGAATAGTAGCGGTATCCACAGGAATCGCTTCTGGGCCCGTTCCCGTAGGACATCCAACGAATGCCAGAAGTGATGCAACCGCCATCACCCCGATCAAATAAAACATTTTCATAAGAGCCTCTTTCAAAACTAAAAACTTGCCCCTTATATACCTATGAAAATGAAATCTCATTAATAAAAATCGACTATGTTTCTTATTTCACCTCAAAATGGCGTTATTTCCTCTCATTTTGTACACTCTCAGGACATTCTTCCCCTATGATACCCAAAATGAGACACCAAAATTATTTCTTTAACAGGCTATGCCGCTATTTCTGGTTCGGGCAAGTGAAAATACTGTAGAATCTTCACTGCACTCAAGCAGAGTACTTCCGTCATAAGAACACAGTTTACTTTCTTGTATCCTTTAACATATATCTTATCCGGTATAAACCAATCCTTTAGGTGGGAATTCGTTCTTTCCACTGTGGATCTGATCTTGTACTTTTCCTTTTCAGAGGGACTCATAATTCTACGAGAAGATTTTCGTCGTTTATTAAAATCGATAAGGCCAATCCGACCTTTGCCTTTAATGTAATTTCTTATTTCCGATGCATCATAGGCCGCATCCATGAGTGAATACAGATGAGTGATTGTGCGCTCCGTTTTTTTCTCCATGGGAATAGCAACCTGGGAGTCATGAACATTAGCACCGGTTACGAAAGCTGTAACCGGAATACCCCTATCCGTTACATCAAGATGAAGCTTGTATCCCGACCAATAATGGGTTTTACCCTTACTGTCTTTCTTTCTGCCCCAAGCACAGCTTTTGTCTATATGGCGAAGTGCTTTGCCCGGTTTCTGACGGAGCTGCCTGGTTAAACGGGTATCTTCCTTTGGCGGGACTATTTCTCCTTTCTTGGGGCGTCCACGCTTTCTTTTGGGTTTTTCCGTCTTTTGGATCTGTTTTTTCTTGTTAGCAGGCTTTTCCCGGGCTGGTATGGCTGTTGAATCCCGAGAAATATGTCCGACTATGCGATCCTTATGATATTCTTGATTCATCCGATTCAGAGCTTGTTCCATGAAATGGCATCTGCTAAGTTCGTTAAAACGCCTTGAAAATGTCGTTTCACTTGGAACCTTGGTGAAACCGCATATCCTTCTCAAAGATGAATCACTTTGTAATCGAAGAATAAGATCTTTATTGGATTCAAGTTTGAAAAACGATTTGGCTAGAAAAGCTCTGATGAAAGGCATAATGGCGTAAGGTTTTCTTCCTGTAACGGCTCGATTCTCGTTGATGGGCGGGATGAAATATTCGATCAGTCTTAACAGCGCAAGGAAGGCGCGATGCATCTCAGTCAGATAAGCTTCAAATACTTCCTGAATATCGTAAGAAATGCCCAAAAGCATCTGGGAATCACCAAGGATTTCTGTTATACTCTTCATGGATAATAAGCCCTCTCTCTTAATGATAGTTTGATATAACTCCTTCATATCAGATGTATGGCTTATTATCCATTAACCTGAGAAATAAGCTGGAAAATCTTTTTAGTCTGAAAATGTAGCTAATTGTTAGTTTTGAAAGAGGCTCATACGGCTTTGTTCTCAAAATCACAAGGAGAAAATAAGAAGAATTTTAGCTTGAGGGTGCCCTGGGTGGCTTTCCTCAATGCATAGTGCCCCGAAAATTGAGGGCCGGGGGGCTGAGGGGGCCTATAGGTTGAGTTCTTCCACAATGCCCGCTACTATTTTTATAGATCAGCACCCTTTAGGAGGCAGTTGATTATGATTGGAGGGGAAGGAGTGTATTTATGGCAAAGTATTTGATTATCGGCGGAGTTGCAGGTGGTTCCTCGGTAGCCGTCAGACTAAGGAGACTGAGTGAGCATGATGACATCCTTCTTCTGGAGAAGGGCGAGCATCTATCCTATTCAAACTGTAGTTTGCCCTATTTCTTCGATGGAACGGTGAGCGACATTGATGGTTTAATCATGATGACACCGGAGAGCTTCCGACAAAAATTTAGAATTGAGGCTAGGGTTCTAAGTGAGGCGGTTGAGGTAGACCGTGCATCAAAGGAAGTCGTTGTTAAGAATCTGCAAAGCGGTGAAACCTACAGGGAGTGCTTCGACAAGCTCATTCTTTCCCCGGGAATGAGTGCCTTCATCCCGCCAGTGGAAGGGCTACAGACGTTTCCTTACGGTGTAGTGAAGAGCGTAACAGATGTCCAACATCTGGCATCTGTATTAAAAAAGACAAACCCAAAGAAGATAGCCATCGTCGGTGCAGGATTCATCGGCGTGGAATGTGCAGAATCACTGACTAACGCCGGCTACAGCGTGAGCATCGTCGAGGCTCTCGGCCAGGCCCTCACCCAATTAGACGACGACATGGCCCAACTCGCACATAAGGTTCTCCTTGACAATGGAGTGAAGCTCTACCTCAATGAGATGCTCGCTCAATGCCGGGGTGGAAAACTTATAATGAAGTCCGGTTTGGAACTCGATGCCGATCTGCTTGTCTTTGCAACCGGAGGCAAACCCTTGTCCGGCTTGGCCAAAAAAGCCGGGTTGGAACTTACCAAGAGTGGCGCAATTCTCATAGACCATAATTATCTCACCACCGATCAGGATATTTACGCCATCGGGGATGCCGTTGAGGTAGTTCAGCAAGCTTCCTCTGCCCCCATGCATCTGCCCCTGGCGGGCCCCGCACAGAAGCAGGCATACTCGGTTGCGAGCCATATCCATGGCAAGATGTCCATCAACAATGGATACCTTGGAACATCGGTTCTCAAGCTGTTTTCTTCCACGGTGGCCTCCGTCGGTATGAATGAGAAGAAATTGGACATGGCCGGTATTAAATACAATTTCGTGTATATAATCCCCGGTGATAGGGTGTCTCTCATGCCCGGTGTGAAGCCCCTCCATCTGAAGGTGCTGTTTCATGGCGTTACGGGGAAAATTCTGGGTGCTCAGGCAGTAGGTGAGGGCCTCGTTGAAAAACGAATCGATGTGATAGCGACTGCGATGAAATTTCACGCCGGCATTGATGAGTTGAAAGACCTCGAACTGGCTTATGCCCCCCATTTCGGCAGTGCCAAGGATCCTGTCAATATAGCCGGTTATGTGGGAGGAAACATCCTCTCGGGCGAGTTGAAGCAGGTTCCCGTCACGGCGGTTAGGGGTCTTGTAGAGTCTAATGCCTTCATCATCGATGTGAGAGAGGAAAAGGAATACGCCCAGGGCCATCTATTAAATTCGGTCAACATCCCTCTCACTCAATTCAGGGATAGGCTGTCTGATATACCGAAGGATAAAGATGTCTATCTTCATTGCCGTTCGGGACAACGCAGCTACTATGTGATCCGAGCATTGCAATCCCTCGGCTACAACAGGGTGTACAATATCTCAGGAGGATTCCTGGGAATTTGCCGCTATGAGTACTTTAAGGATGTTATGGAGAATCGCAAAGCCCTCGTGGATCGGTATGAGTGATGAATGTGGATAGGGTACGTTGCAGTCATCCTGTCAATGCACTATTATCCTATAGAATGAAGCTGTGTCAGAATCCAGGGGCCCGATGGGTGGGCATTTATAGGGGGCTACCTACCGCAGGCAAGGCGGCCTGCCTGTGCGTGTACGCACCTGTCTGCAACAGGCAGGCGCAGACAGGCGAAAAGTTCTGAAAGCGGAGTGTACATGTTGTACATGAGCATTTCAGGTTTTTTCGCCAACGCCGCATGCGGCCAAAGGCGCATTCTGACACAGCCCCAAGAGATGTCAAAAAGGATGAACAATGATGAAGACTTATAAAATCGCCGTGCTACCGGGAGACGGTACGGGTGCCGAGGTGGTCGCCGAAGGCAAAAAAGTGCTCAGGACCGCCGCCGACAAATTCGGATTCAAGTTGGAGATGACCGATTTCGATTTCGGTGGAGACCGCTATCTGCAAACAGGCGAGGTGCTTCCCGACAGTGCCGCTGATGATTTCCGGCAATTCGATGCCATCTATCTGGGTGCTATCGGCCATCCCGATGTGAAGCCCGGCATACTCGAGAAGGGAATACTCCTTCGCCTGCGTTTTGAACTGGATCAGTACATTAATCTCCGGCCGGTCAGGCTCTATCCGGGCGTGGGAACACCGCTGAAGGACAAAACACCCGAACACATAGACTATGTTGTGGTGAGGGAGAATACCGGGGGTATCTATACCGGAACCGGTGGTATCTCAATGAAGGGAACTAAAGATGAGGTAGCCGTACAGAGCATGGTTTATAACCGATTCCAAGTTGAACGATGCCTACGCTATGCCTTTGATTACACCCGGCGACATGGGAAGAAAGCCAGGGGAAAGGGGAATGAGAACAGCCTTGGCCTGGTAGGAAAAACAAATGTCCTCACCTATGTCTATGATCTCTGGGAGCGTGTTTTCAATGAGGTTGGGCAGGATGACTACGCCGATATACGCCGGGATTACTATCATGTCGATGCCGCCTGCATGTGGATGGTGAAGAGTCCTGAGTGGTTTGATGTCCTGGTGACCGGCAATATGTTTGGAGATATCATCACCGATCTTGGAGCCATCACACAGGGAGGTATGGGCATCGCTGCGGGGGGCAATATTAATCCCGATGGTGTCTCCATGTTTGAGCCAATCGGCGGGTCGGCCCCCAAGTACACAAATATGGGGATCATCAACCCTCTGGCAGCCATCGCCGCCGGAGCCATGATGCTGGATACTCTCGGTGAGAGCGAGGCCGCAGAAGCGGTGGAGAATGCGGTAATGCATGTTACAGGCACGAAAATAAAGAGTCTTGCTGCGGGTAAGATGGGCTATTCTACCAGCGAAGTCGGCGACCTGGTTGCCAATGCGGTCGGCTAGAAATTTGTCTTCATAAAGGCAAATGATAGTGCATACCCTTTTTTTCATTCGTCATGCCGAAAGCGAGGCGAATAAACTACGCATTCTCAGTGGCCGTTTGGCCTATCCTCTCACCCAGGAGGGCAGGGAGGATGCCCGGTCAATTGCTCAAGAACTCAAGGAAATGACGGGCATTGACGGTATACTTACCTCTCCCCTTCTCCGTGCCCAACAGACGGCAGAGGCTTTTGCCGATTCCTACGGCATCCGGCTTGAAGACGATGAACGGCTGTGCGAACAAGATCTTGGGCCTTTCACCGGCAAGTCCTATGATGAGGTGAAGACGATGGATGCGTATCAGCCCGATCCCCTGGCGAGATGGGACTGGCATCCCGGAGGTAGTGGAGAGTCTTATTCCATGGTGGCAGACCGTGTGCGCAGTTTTCTCGAATCGGTCGATGCCTTCCGCAAGGGAAGGTGGCTCATCGTTACTCATGCGGTTGTGTTCCGTATGCTCAGGGCCATCCTTGAAAACACCCTACCGATTTATCCCGTGGGCTTCCCCAACAATGGCGAAATCTGGCGGGTTGAATACCGTGGAATTGGACATCATCATGCGATAGAATCAATATTCCTTGGACGAAGCAGGGAATTTGTTCATAAGCCATGAACGAGGAGGAAAACAATTGAGCGATCTGTTTGACACCCTAAACCCCGATATCCAGGATCACCTGTCCAGGATAGGGGATGCGCATCCCCAGGTTTCGCTGGAGACCCTAGCGGCTGGATGGCTGGAGAAGGAAAAGATCTTTATAAAGCAATCCCAGGTTCTGGGCATGGAAAGTGCCGAGGAATGCCAGGATACTTCCCAAGGATTTCTGGCCCTTACCCATTCGGGTTCCATCGTTGCCGTTGGCCCACAGACAGGCAAGAACCGGCGGGCTGTATACGTCAGCACAGAGAAACGCCATACCGTGCCTGCCAGGTCGCAGTCCGATCAGTCTAAACTCTCAGGTTCCATCAAAGTGGGAGGGCCCATCACCTTCACAGCTGGACCGGTGAAGCGAACTTCACCAGTTTATAAGCTATCCATACTGTCGTCCTCCCTGAAGCCGCCTCGGCAGAATCAGATATTAGAGGAGGCGACCACGAACCTGTCACGGGATTTTCATACTATCGACCAAGGCAGTTCCGGGAAATAACATGACGGCATTCGATAATCTATACGGCTCATTGCGGGGCCTTCACGAGAGAACGACGGTGCCGACGGTGGATGAACTCGGCCCCCTTCTCACCGAGGTAATGGATGTCTTGTCCAATGAAAATCCTGTCATACGCCCTCGAGACAACCAGGGCAGGCCCGGTGGCCTGATCCAGTTAGCCCCATGCCCCATCACCATCATCGTACCAGACCTCCATGCGCGTACCGGATACCTGATGGCCCTCATGGATATGGAGGTTCATGGCGAGAGGGTGGCCGATGGCTTGCAGGCGAAAAGAGTGCAGATAGTTTGTGTTGGCGATGGGTTTCATAGTGAGGCACGGGGATTTGAGCGCTGGCGGCAGGCATTGGTGGAGTATCAGGGCGGATTCCACCGTCATGTTGCGATGGATGATGAGATGAGAGAGAGCCTCTCCCTAATGGCGATGGTCATGCTTCTGAAAATCACTTACCCGGACGGTTTTCATTTTCTCAAAGGCAATCACGAGAACATCGCCAATGTCGATGGCGGCGGCAATAGGTCATTCTATAAATTCGTGGCGGAAGGTAAGATGGTTAAGGAATGGTTTATCAGATTTCTAGGAGATGAAGTGCTTTCTCGCTGGGCGGAATTCGAGTCATCCTTACCATTGCTTGCCGTAGGCGACCATTTCATGGCCTCCCACGCCGAGCCAGGACGACCCTATGAGAGCCAAGAAGTCATAGAATACCGAGGAAATGATCAGCTCATCTTCGATTTCACCTGGACCGGGAACGGGGAGGCCATGGAAGAGAGTGTGTCATCCATGCTGGCCATGTACCTGGATGATCAATCCGAAGATACTCTTTACTTCGGTGGGCACAGGCCTATCGGCGGGCTATACGCTCTGCGCGCTGGCGGTCGTTATGTCCAGATCCATAATCCTGAACTCTACATCGCAGCAGTTCTGGAAGGCGGAATGAGGCCATCTTTGCAGCGAAATATACGACAAGTACCAGGAGGGTAGCATGGGGAAACGGGGTGAAATTTTCAGCACACGTGTTTTTGCCGATGGGGGAAACAAGACCTATTTCCTGAATGTTAAGGAAAACCGCTATAAAGATATATACCTCAACATCGTTGAAAGCCGTAAGACGAGCACAGGGTTTCAACGGTTCTCCATCATCGTCTTTCAGGATGACCTTGATGGTTTTCTAATCGCGTTGGATAGGATCACTAAGGCCATACGCGAGCATAAGAGCACCCCTCCGTCCCTGAGTGTGGGAGAGGGGAAACGGGAATACAAATTTTCATTGGCACAGAGAGGCAAACCGGCCCTTCAAATTTCTGAAGAACGCAGGGATGAGGGACATTTGCGATATGAAAAAATCTATATCGAATTAAGCGTTTTGGATATGTTTATGGAAGAATTAGGCCGAACAGCACCTTATCTGAAATCTTCAGGCGGGGATTAAAAAATGGAACTTCTGGTAATTATGTATTAAAATCGAACTTGATTACCTCACCACAGTTTTGATGTAGCACCCTTCGACAAGCTCAGGGAGTCATTTCGTTGCGGAGGCACTTTGTTTCCTGATGTCTGTTGAAGCATCTTTCTCGATCCTTCCCGCACTAGCCCCCTGGCCCCTGCCCCCAATCTTTGGGGCACTATATAATCACTTATGGGCACCTTTAGGAAATTGCCAAAGAGATTCTGCCCAGGGGCTGTGTCAGAATCCAGGAGGTGCGACGAAGGATGCTGCCGAAGGGGGAAAAAGGGGATCAGGGCCGTTTTGGAAGTGCTTCTTCTCATATCATGATAAAAAGACTTCTCAATCACGAAGCACGGAATGCGCGAAGACTGATTTTTTTATTCTCTATAGTGATTCATCTCATCTCCCCCGTCCTGTTTCGTATCAATAGCTGGTCAATTCCTCTTGATGAACTCTTTTTCTCTCATTTTACTGTCTTTCTGGCTTTTTCTCTGGGGCTCTCTTGCGGAATCTTTTATTATAAGCAGGTCGTCCCCCGAGGACTTTTCATATTCATTAAATTCTTTTTGATTTATTTTATCGGATATCCTCTGGGCGATTACATCGGGATAGAGTTGCTCCTCTTCTCTACTCTTATTTTAGAAACTGGTCTGCTTCTTCCATTTCCCGTCAATGTCGCTTTTCTGTTCGTCGAGAACGGTGCTTTCCTACTTCTGCAGAGAGAGCTGTCGGCGTGGTGGTACAACATTGAATCGGTTTCAACTCATGATCTCCTTTTTACTGCTTTGTATTGTCTCGTATTCTCTCTACTGGTATTTTATCTCTCCTTCAACATAGAGGACAGAAAGAAAAAAGATCGCAAAATCGAACATCTGGACTCTGCTATTTCCCAGCTCACCGATGCCAATATCGGTTTTCAGAAATATGTTAAGGACAAAGAGATAGAGACCATTGTCGGCGAAAGAAAACGCCTTTCCCGTGAAATTCACGACGCTGTGGGTTACTCGCTGACCAATATAATTATGCTGCTTGAGGCGGCGGCTCTCCTGGTGAATAAAGACCCAGGTCAACAGAAGGAAGCCATTCTCAATGCTAAGAAACAAGCTATAAATGGTCTGGAAGAAACGAGAACAGCCCTTCGACATTTGAGAGAGGACAGCGGAGACAAGCTTCATGGAAAAAGAGCTATTGATGAACTGATTAGAGCTTTTCGCGATGCCACAGGTATCTCCATAAAAGTGGAATATGGAAATCTTCCCTTTTCAGTAAGTGAAACGGTGGATACACTGATGTTCAGAATGATTCAGGAAGGCATGACAAATGCTTTCCGCCATGGCATGGCATCGGCTATCACCATTATTTTCTGGGTCGATAAAGAGCTGATTCGCTTATCAATTCACGACAATGGATCGGGCGCAACCGATATTGCCGAAGGGATCGGGCTGGCTGGCATGCGTGAGCGTCTGGAGCAGATAGGGGGTAGCTTAGTTATGAAAAACGTCATCGATGGTTTCGAACTGTCGGCGAGAATCCCTCTGGAGAAATAAATATGAAAGTGCTTCTTGTTGACGACCAGGTCCTCTTCGTGGAAAGTTTGAGAACCGTTTTATCCATCATAGCTGACGATCTGGACATCATCGGTATAGCCCATAGCGGCGCTGAAGCGATTCAATGGGTCGATGAAGAAAAACCCGACATAATCCTTATGGATGTGCGCATGCCTGAAATGGACGGAGTCGTAGCTACGGGCAAGATCCTTGAAAAACATGACGATATCAAAGTCATGATGCTCACTACCTATGACGACGATGAATATGTCGAAGAAGCCATGAAATTCGGAGCGAGCGGTTATATGCTAAAGGACGTTCCTCCTGAAGATCTTATCAACTCCATAAGAGCGGTAATGGCCGGAACTATCCAGATGTCCCCGAAGATCCTGGAGCGGATCATGAAGGGCGGTCAGCCCGTTGAGAAAATCATCGAAGAAGACCACCGGGCGGTTTTGAAAAAAATTGACGATTTGAGCAAACGGGAACAGGAAATCCTCTATCTGCTTTCAGAAGGGGCGGACAACAACAGAATCGCCGACCAGCTTTTTATCGCCGAGCAGACCGTTAAGAACCACGTAAGTAAAATCTATACGAAATTGGGCGTTCATGATCGCAGAACAGTTCTAAAAATCGCCCGCAAAGCCGAACTGGGCCGCTATTACCAGCACCTAAATAATTAGACAGTACCGCCCCTGGTACTAAAACAGTACCAAAATGTGATTGGAAAGCCCCAATACTATCGTTAGTATTAAATTCAAAATATTAAAGGAGAATTTAATGAAAAAAAGTACAATTTCATTATTATTGGTTCTATTGACTCTTTTCTCAACATCACAGATCTTTGCGGAAGGTCAACAGGAAACTATGGAGGGGCCGGAAGTTGTTGAATTCGATTTCTGGACAACACAGACCCAATCTGACAGAATGGCGACGATCCAGGTTCTAATTGATACCTACACAACTCTTTACCCCAACGTCAAAATTAATCTGGTTCCCGTAGACGAGAATGATATGGTCTCCAATGTTCAGACAGGAGCTATGTCAGGAACTTTGCCGGCAATGATCGAAGGTTCTGCCGATATGCATGTGTCCTTCGGAGTTGAAGGGATTGTTGACATCGATGCGACCACAGCATTGATCGATAGGGTGGGAAAATCCAGTTTTTACGAAGGCCCCCTCAAAATGCTTGAATCGGCTCAGGGCGATTCTTACTACGGCATCCCCTACCACGGATGGATTCAGGGTATCTGGTATCGAGCCGACTGGTTTGAAGAAGCCGGACTTGAGCCCCCTAATTCATGGGACAATATTCTGAAAGCCGCTGAATACTTCTACAAACCCGCTGATAACCAATACGGTATACTTGTGGGAACTAAATCAGAAACTTATGCCGAACAGTGTTTTACTCCTTTCGCCATGTCAAACAACGCCGGTCTTTTCGACAAAGCTGGCAACTTGATTTTCAATTCTCCCGAGATGAAAGAAGCCGTAGAATTTTATGCCGAACTGGCAAAATACAATCCTCCCGGACCTCAGACATGGAGAGCCAGGGACTATTATCTCCAGGGCAAAATGGCAATGTTTTTCTATTCCACTTACATAATGGATGACCTGGCACTGGCGGAAGTGGCGCAGGGATCTCTTACCAGCGAAAACTTTGAGAACCTCAAAGGCTCTTCTTTTGACCCAGATCTGGTACAGAACACAAGAATGGCTCCCATCGTTTCCAATAAGTCTGACGCTGGATACGGAACTGTCGTAGCTTTCAGCTTTTTGAATCAGGAAAATAAATATGTGACTGATGCGGCGACAAAATTCGTAGAATATCTCTACACTCAAAACGCCTATATCACATGGCTCCATATGGCTCCCGGCGGTATGAATCCAATGATCAGGGGAATTGCCGAGAACGCCCGTTTTCAGAACGATCCCAAGGGTATCTTCAAGAATTACGGACCTGAGAAAATGGCTGAAATCATCGATGGTTTGAACAATATCGAATCTTTCGGAATTGTTGAAGGTTCCGTAATCGAAGCCGCCAGCACTGTAACGGCTCAGCAGATTATTCCTAAAATGATCTACAGCATTACTCAGGAAGGCGAATCGGTCGATGCCGCTATGTCAACTGCCGAAGAAGAAATGAAGAAACTCCTTCAGTAAGGTTTCATATTTAACAGAAGGACCTTTCCCTAAAAATGGGAGGGGTCTTTCTCAAGGCCGTTTTAATGAAAAATACAATCAGATCATTGGATCGGGCTCAGAGGGAGGCAACTCTGGGATGGGTGCTGATATTGCCTGCGGCAACGATCATTGCCTTGCTGGTTCTGTATCCCATTGTTTACAATATATATTTAAGTTTCTTTGATACTAACCTCAGCGGAAACTATACGTTTATCGGCCTTAATAATTTTCAGAATGTCATATTTGATGATAAATTCTGGAAAGCCGTATTAACAACTCTCATCTATGTCGTTTTCACAACAGTCGGTACCACTGTTTTCGGCCTGATTGTCGCCTTGGTCATGAACCAGGAGTTTCCTCTCCGGGGGCTTGTCCGGTCGCTTCTGCTACTTCCCTATGTGGCACCAGTTATCTCGGTTGTTTTCTCATGGAAATTCATCTTCGATCCGGTTAACGGTATCTTCATGGATCTCACAATGGAAAAACTGGGCATCTTCGCCGAGCGCTTCAATCTCATTGGAACGCCTTCCGCCGCCATATGGGTTACCATTATATTCAGCATCTGGCGGAATTTCCCATTCACATATCTAATGATTCTGTCGAGGCTCCAGGCCATCGATAAGAATCTATACGAAGCGGCTAGTATCGACGGTTGCGGCGGATGGGGCAAATTCAGATTTATAACACTTCCCGAAGTGTACTTTGTCATGGGATCCATCATCCTTCTGAGAGTCATCTGGAACTTTAACAAGTTCGAAGATATCTATCTCCTGGCGGACAATGTCGAAGTTCTTTCAGTTTATACTTACTTCAAAGCTTTTACGGGAGCTATGGAAATGGGACAGGGATCATCTCTGGCCGTGATTCAATTCCTCCTGCTCATAGGGTTTATAATTTATTACGTTAAGAAGGTGCTTAAATGGTAACTTCACACAGACTTTCGAAAAAAATCGGCTTATACGCCCTTGTCATATTCATCGTGCTCTTCGCGGTCTTTCCCTTCGTTCAGATGTTATCCATGTCATTGAAATACCAATGGGACTGGGGCAATCCCTCGCTGATTCCGACACAGATAAACCTGGAGGCATATAAAGAGTTGCTCAATATTGGCCAGGCTGAAAAAAATATCCCTGAGTCAATAAAAGATCTGCTCGACAATACCCCTGATCTGACAAAAGCGCAGAGAAAGGCGATTATTGATAAATACAAAGACACGGGGAATGTATTTCCCTTTCTAAGGTATTTCGGGAATTCTCTGATCCTCTCGTTCTCGGCAGCCTTTCTCTCGGTAAGCCTCTCCATATTCGGAGCTTATTCTTTCAGCAGATTGAAATACAGCGGTCAGTCTACCATTCAGAGAGGCGTTCTTTTCGTATACATGTTCGGGGGTATCCTCTTATTGATTCCGCTCTATCAGATGGCTTCGAATCTTGGCCTGCTGGAGACAGAGGGCGGAACTTTCGCCGCTCTGCTTATAATTTACCTCGTCCAGACTCTACCGGTCTCCCTTTATATGCTTGGGAATTTTTTCCGCACCATTCCCTTTTCCATTGAGGAAGCGGCCATGATTGAGGGCTCTTCCAGACTGGGAACCATTGTGAGAATTGTCATTCCCCTGTCCATATCAGCCATAGTTACGGTTTTTATATATTCATTTATGATCGCCTGGAACGAATATCTCTATGCATCGGTTTTCCTGAAAGGATATACAGATATTTACACGCTTCCCATGGGTCTCAGATCACTATTCGTATCAAAAAATGCCATATGGGATAGAATCATGGCAGCGTCAATGCTGACAGCCATGCCAGTAATCGCTCTATTTATGACAATACAAAAGAATCTGATGGGCGGAATGTCTACCGGAGGAGTCAAAGGGTAATCAAAGGGGTGGCAGGCTATGCCAGGCGCACGTCAATTATCCGTTGCGGGGTGAACCGGTTTTCAATGCGGTTATGTTGAGGGTGGGGACATGTTGTGGCTGAATCTTTTTTCTCTACTGAGAAGACTCAAGGAAATAGACCTGTGCTTGTATGCGGATTATGACGATGCCGAGCTGTCATTAACGAATTATCTGGAAGTATACTATAATAGGCAACGGAAGCACTCCTCTATAGGCTGGCATACCCCAGTGGAATTCGAGAGGTTAAGGCAAGAAAAATATGCTTAACTCTTTTTGCTAAAAATCGGTAAAGTCCGATAGAGAACAGACACGTGAGTCCACACAAGATGATAACTACATTGATATACTACGTGTGACTTTTTTCCACGTTGTATCATAAAAAGGCTGTCCGTATGAGTGAATGGACAGCCTTTTTATGATAAACCAGTTTTATGAACAGACAATCCGTTTAGCTATTGCCATTTGGTGAGATCTATCGCCTTTTCGCTTTTTGCCACTATGGCAGTGCCCGCCATGTCCCCAGCGACATTGACTGCGGTTCTGCCCATATCAAGGAGAGCATCAATACCCAGTATCATAGCATAAGCAGCAGCAATTGCTGATCCTGCTTCAACTTTTAATCCAACAGAATTAAGAACCATCAGTAGCATAATTGCCCCTGCACCCGGAACACCCGCAGTTCCTATTGACGCAAGCACAGCGGTCAAAATAACGATCAACTGTTGGGGTATGGAAAGAGGCGCATTAATGGCAAACCCGATAAATACAGCACAGACCCCTTGATAGATGGCGGTTCCATCCATATTAATCGTTGCTCCAAGGGGAAGAGTAAAAGAGTACACATTCCGGCTGATTCCAAGATTTCCCTCAGCACATTTCATCGTTACCGGAAGGGAGCCGCTACTACTTCTGGTTACAAAAGCAGTAATAATCGCCTCTTTTGCTCCGGTTAAATACTTTATGAAACTCAGTTTATTGAAGGCCAATAATGCAAAATAAATGACACCTATCTGGACCAGGAACCCCAGATAGACTGAGAAAGTTATTACCCCCAGTGCCCCAAACGCCTTGGGCCCCTGTTTGGCAAATACCACAGCGATCAGCGCAAAGACTCCAAAAGGAGCAAATTGAAGGACCCAGCGCACAACCAGGTACATTACTTCCGCTGTCCCTTCAAAGAACCTAAAAAGAACATCCCCGGATTTTTTGAGCCGGTCTTCATTGCTGGATTTCAGAAAAGAGATACCTATTCCGAAAACCAGTGAAAAGAAAATTGAGGGTAGGACGGCACCGCTGGTCATTGCACCTAGGGGATTTTTGGGAATTATATTTACAATGGTATCTATAAGAGCAGGTGCATCCGAAATTTTAGCCGCTGCATCGGCCATCGGAGCAAGGTTTAACCCAAGGCCGGGACGAAAGATATTAGCCAAAAGAAGTCCAATACCCACCGCAAAGGATGATGTTAATAAATAAAATAATACAATTTTAACTCCGATTTTCCCAAGTTCCTTTGGATTCACGCTCGCTGCACCCATAACCAAAGAGGAAACGACTACAGGCATCACAATCATCTTGAGAAGTCGAACAAAAATATCTCCAATGGGGCTCACCCAAAGAATTGCGTTAATATTGGTCAATCCAGCGATTATTCCAACTACAGCTCCGAGAATTAGTCCGATTAAAATTCTAAGAAGGAGATTCGATTTAAAATACCAATCGAAGATACCTGACGACGACTTTGAAGATTCAATACTCACTATTGCCTCCTACTTTATTAGGTTCCTTTATTGTATCGCAAATAGACAGGCTGTGTATAGTCCTGATGGTGTATATTTGTGACATAGGAGTTTCTTAATGCATAATGGGGCTAAACAGGTCGTCAGCTAGGGGCTGTGTCAGGATACGCCTTTGGCCCGCATGCGGCGTTGGTCTGCCTACAAACCAAATCTATTCTGTCCCTATTCAACCTGTATTGCCCCTGACAATTATTATATCGCAAATAGACAGGCGGTGTATAGTCCTGATGGTGTATATTTGTGACATAGGAGTTTCTTAATGCATAATGGGGCTAAACAGGTCGTCAGCTAGGCTGAAGTTTTCACCAAATAAGCAAAGTAACCCATTCTCCCATAAGGGATTAATCAAAAACTCATACTTCACTATACTGGGGACATCACAGTTTGACTCCTAAAATATCAAGCATCTTCTGCTGATGAGCAGTCGGCTCGGTTAATGTCGTGAGAGGCAGTGCCCCCTGATAGTCCGGCTCAATCGTGTTACAACAGATAGTCGCCAAGTCATCAAGTGCCGTATGAAAACTATGAACCTGATCACCCTGGGCTGTACATTTTAAGGATGCTTTTGAGAGGGCTTTTGACGACCTTTTTGTCGGCTGGACCACCGAATCTCGCCCATGCATGTCTTCCATCGAATCACTCTCGTCATCAAAGAGCAGGGGCTTAAGCCGATTACGCATCTCCCACTCCGTATAATAAGCCAGCATACAGAGAAACACATGGGCTCTCACCCTATTTTCCAACCTGTGGTAAATCGGCCTCACCTTCAAATCGACCGTCTTGAGGGAACGAAAGGCTCTCTCAACCACCGAAAGCCGCTTGTAAGTTAATACCACTTGCTCCGCCGAGAGTTCTGAGGCATCCACACTGGTCCGCACAATGTAGAAACCATCGAGAAGAGCCTCTTCCTTGATCTTGTCCTCCAATCGCCGATAGCCAAAACTATCGTCTTCTATCGTCAGTTTGAAATGCTTGGCGACTTTGTACTTGTTGATGATCTTCCCCACCCGCAAAGCGATGTTCTGTTTTCCACGAAGAGGCTTGCTTTTCTTGTGGACGGCCTGGGCAATGCGTTTTAATTCTTTCTCTGTTGCTAGAAGTAATTCCTGACGCTTGACTTTCCTCTCATGGGCCAGAAAAGGATTTCGGCATACGACAAGGCGTTCATCTGGATAGTCGGGACTTTTAATCTCAGCCAGGTCCTGTTCGTCAAACAGAGAAAGTTGAATGGCACCCTGATTCATCAGTTTCCGTATCGCAGGCCCCCTTAATGCACTGACCCAACCTAAACCTTCACTGGTTCGGCACTCGTTGTTAATACGAGCCTCAGTGAGCATTCCCCGGTCCCCAACAATCACGATGCGATCCAGTTTGAAGCGATGACGGAGTTTCTCAATCTGATGGGATACCGTTGTAGGGTCAGAGCGGCTTCCCTCAAAGACCTCCACGGCAATCGGTCGACCATCGATATCGCAAAGCAGACCCAGCTCAATCTGGAGTTTGCCCCGCTTCCCATCCCGTGAATATCCTCGTTTGGCTAATGGGCAATGCTTTCCTTCATACCAGAGGGAAGTGAGGTCATAAAAAACAAAGGAGCCTTCTTGCAGATGACGGCTGGAGAGTTTCTTTTGAGGTAGCATTTTGACGCAGGAGAAGCCAGTCCAACGCTTCATAGATGTCCTTCTGGCTTAAATCCTTGTCCAGAACAGTGATATCGGCAAGGGTGCTGGTTTGGGAGGGGCCATTTATTTCACGGAAAGTGGCCAATTTGGACTATAGGATTCACGACTCGACTGGCGATCAGAGCGGTAATGATATCTCGCTTGGGAGTTCTGTGGGAGTGGAGCATCTGAGGCAGTCCAAGGTCTTTCATAACTTCAGTTACAGCCCTGACATGACCATGGGGTAATGATCGGGTAATACGCAATATGTTTTTATCGACGAGGCCTGAGTTTTTCTTGATGACCTGACGTAGTCCTTCGACCATATGAGGAGGCCATTTAGTCAGATTCGCCAAGGTTTTCTTAACAACACGGTTACCCTCACGATGATCTTCTCTTAGCAGGATGCAAGGAGGCGACTTACGATTTGGAACAACTTGGATGTACATGGGGGTGTCATATACGATGATAGGTTTATGTGACAATAGGATAAAATGAAAATAATTCGATATACATGGGGACAGATTTTAGCAGGCTTTCCCTCGTAATTTATTGTTATGAAAGCAATTAGCGTTGAAATATGCATGGATATTGTGAAAACTTCCGTCTAGGGGCTGTGTCAGAATACGCCTTTGGCCCGCATGCGGCGTTGGCCTACCTGCAAACCAAATCTATTCTGTCCCTATTCAACCTGTATTGCCCCTGACAATACGTAATAGCGTATCTTGTTGTGCCATCTTTCATAGTTCTTTTTTTTCTTCTACCATTGTGTCGCTCCTTTCTGTCATGGTTTTGACTATGTTTTTATAAACGCTTCCGGTGGAATCCCTGCTTGTTTGAGTATGGCTCTTAGCGTTCCTTCGGGCATGTTGCCGCTATGGAAACAAGGGTTTCTATATCCTCCTCTTTGGCTTCGATAAACTTTTTGGCTACATCCCGTGCTATCTCTATGGTTCCTGCCACGGTTCTGCCCTGAGCTACAAGTCACTGCACATCCTTGGGTGTTGCCAAATACAAGCCCTCTGGCAGTTTTTCAATGTGTAACGATATAACTTTTTTCATTTTAGCCCCCTAAGATTGATTAAAAGGCCTCTTGTTTTTTTTCATGACTTTTTGCATGTATGTGCCAGTTGTAACCCCTGTACAGCTTTCTTTACCATTCCATCGGTGGCTTTGCCATAGACGGCGGTTGTTTGCGGTTTTGTGTGCCCCATCAGCTTTAGAACGGTGTAGAAGTCGGCCCCGCCTTCTAGGGTCAGGACTGCGAAGGTATGGCGGGCTGTGTGCCAGCCTGTTAAGCTCATGGTTTGTTAACTCCTCCTTGACGGTTTCGGGAACCTTTACGCCCTTTACAGCATCGGCCGGGTTGCGGTTTATCATCCTGTCCCTTATCGCCTGTATTGAGTATCTGTGCTATGGCAGTATAATACTTGGCTTGTGTGGATACTCCTATGGTGTCTTGACTCTTTGGGTAATGCTGGCAGTCTTCGAGCCATCGTTCATTGATAGCGTCCAGGGTAACGCTTCCGGCATAGCCTGCAAGGTATCGTATGGACTTGGGCACCGGGGTTTTGGGTGGCATGGTCTCGGCTATCCTTTGGGCATAGTCTATTAGCGGAACCTTTCCCGCTGTCGGGTCTGCCAGGTCGTGTGCCTTGGATACTATGTGCCAATCCCTCTTTGATCTGATTTTCTCGGCAAACCTTATAGCTTCTCTTTTTTGACCTTTATCAAGATTCTTTACCCTGATACCGGTTTTTCTCCCAGCGGCGGCCATTTATGTATACAGCAACAAACAACCAGCCCTTACTTTCCCTTACATATACGCTCATCAACTCGCCCCATACTGGAACCTGCTATATCTTCCTATAAATATGGTATATTTCTTGTCAGCCCTGGCATCTCTTGAAAAGCTATTTTCGCTCTAGGCTCCTTTAAGTTCCCCTAGAGCATAAAAAAGGCCGCAACGAGGCGGCCAAAAATCTATAGCAGGGGCAGGACTCGAACCTGCGACCTCCGGGTTATGAGCCCGACGAGCTGCCAACTGCTCTACCCTGCGACGATAGATTGAAATGAATATACCATAAGATGGGCATCATGTCAACAACAGATTATACAAACCATGAAATGCAATGGCCAATAAGATGGATACAGCGATTCCCCTTTTGCCATATAACTTGCTTCGTGCATAGAAAAACCCCATTAGGCCGCTGGTCAAGACGTGTAATGGGGTTGCCGTTAGAATTCTAATTATAGCGGTTTGCCGAATCGATTCGGCACCTATCATGTACAGGATGTTTTCCGTAAGTGCAAACCCTAGGGCAAGACAGACTCCATAGGCTACGCCGTCCATCATCCTCCCGAAATCCTGACGGCGATGAGCGACAAGAACAATTGCAGTAAATTTCGCCAGTTCCTCAACAAGGGCGATGCCGAGGAAGGCTTTTGATGGCATGGTCAATGGTGCTGGGACAAGTTCGCTTAGTGGAATGGTAATCATCTCAACCAAAATGGCGGGCAGCGGTACGATGATGCCAACGATGAATAGCTTGACAGCGATATGGAGGCTACGAGGCCGCCGAAGTATAAGAAGAACAGGGGAAGTAGTTAATAACAATATAAATAAGGTGCCGAAAATGCCTTTCATTTGTCTGATAGCACGTCATCGAGAATTGATAACAACCGTTCATTGTGCTCTCGTAGACCGAAGGTATACCGGATCAATGCAGGCAGACCGAATGATTTCAGATCGCGGACGGCTATACCGCGTGAGGCCAAAGGCTCCCATAGCAGCTTGGCCTCAACGCCTACCCCAAAACAGATGAAGTTGGCCTGTGTTGGGTAATGGATATATCCCCTTCTGGCAAATTCGGCGGCAAGAAATGTTTTTTCGTTTCGAACGAGTTCGAGAGTGCGGCGGCGGTGGTCGTGGTCATCAAGAGCCGCCAAGGCCGCCGACTGGGCGAGAAGATTGACCTTGAAAGGCATGGATGCCTGTTCTGCCCCAGAGGTGAGCAAGGCATTTCCAACGCCATATCCAACACGCATACCGGCTAGGCCATAGAGTTTTGAAAAAGTTCTCACTACCACAAGATTATCAAACTTCTTCAGCAGAGACTTTGAGTCGGGGAAATCGGCTGAATCGGCGAATTCGGCATAAGCCTCATCCAAGACAACGATGACGTTTTTTGGTAACCGGCGCATGAAAGACTCAAGTTCATCGCTGTTCACATAGGTACCAGTAGGATTGTTTGGATTGCAGATGAAAACCATCCGGGTTTGCTCATCCACTTGCAAGAGCATAGATTCTAGGTCGTGTTTTCCCTGACATAGGTTGACTTTTCGCGTCTCGCCTCCAAAAAGCTGTATGGCATAGTGATATTGGCTGAAAGTTTGGCTGGCGATCACCGCATTCTCTCCAGGCGAAAGCCAGGCTGCGCTGAGGAGAGAAAACACTTCGTCGCTTCCGTTAGCGATAATCAGATTGTCCGGCGAGGTGACCCAAAGCTGGGCAAGGGCCTTACGCAACTCGGTAGATGCGCCATCGGGATAGCGGTGAACCGTTTGGAGATTGTCGCGGATGGCCTGGAGGGCCAAGGGAGAGGGGCCGAGAGGGTTTTCATTTGATGAGAGTTTCACGGCGTTGTAGGCCGTTTTCCCCGGAACGTACGGCGGAAGAGATGCGATGTTCGGCTTCAATTTCATAGAGATTGTTCTATTTGTCATAAAGGTTTCCCCAAAAGTCAATAATCTGTAACCCCATCACTATTAAATGGTTTACCTGTTAGTACTAAGAAGTCTTTAGGTACAGGGTTTTCCTCCTTTTTCCCAGTGCCTTTGTTCTTGAACCCATAGTGGGCGCCGCTTCTTCCCTAAATAGGGAGGGAGCGGCGTTTTTTTATTCTTCTATTGCCTTCATATCGGGGTCATCGGCGGGATTCGCATTTTTCATGAACTCATGCTCTTTGCGAATGTGTGCGAGGTATTCCGCCACTGTCCATGTGAGTCCGGTTTGAGTGACCATGGCAAAGGCCACATCGGACCCTTTGGGAAGGACGCTCTTAAAACAGCGCATGAGAACGACAGCACTGCGTTTATCCGCACCAGCAATCAATGCAGCCCGGCGATTCGTGCTGCGGGGTGTGCCGCCTGACCACTTTCCCGTCAGTATGTCGTCAATGACCTTGGCACTATTCCGAGTGGCCATTTGGTCGGTGACCGGAACAATAATAATCCGGGAGGCATCCTCACCAGTGCGAGCATAGGCATCCAGTGCCGATTCGGCTTCGGTCTTGGCAAAATTATCAAGCAGTATGACTATTTTCTGTTTCTCACTCATGGCTTTATCATAGTTGTTAAATTATCCGTTTGCCTATGGGCGATTCAACTTCTATTTTATAACTAATGGGCTCTTCTAAAAAAAACCATTTAGTTCTTGACGCAATCTTTTCCGCCTACCTGGGGCTGTGTCAGAATGCGAATAAAGGAAAGGGAAAATCCCCCCCTCCGGGGGGGCTGTGTCAGAATCCATGGGCTGTGTCAGAATGATGGATTTGGTTTGTAGGCAAGGCGGCGGAAAATTCTGAAAGCGGAATGTACATGTTGTACATGAGCATTTCAGGTTTTTTCGACAACGCCGCATGCGGGCCAAAGGCACATTCTGAGCTGTTTTTTGAGAGGACCTAATCACTCTTTTGGAGAAAGGATAATGGATAGATATACTGTTAAAAGCCGGGAGGCCCTTGAGTCTGCCGGGAGGCTTGCCGAGGATAATGGCAATTCCCTCATAGATGTTGAGCATGTATTAACGGCCTTGATACGGCAAGAAGATGGAATTGTACCACACCTTCTCTCATATCTTGGCCTGGCACCGGGGTATCTGGACAAGGAACTTCAGACACATCTGGATGCAAAGCCCCGTGTCTACGGCGATACCGTGGAATTACGCCTTTCCTCAGAAATGGCGGGCATATTGAAGGCGGCGGAAAAAGAAGCCAATGCCCTTAAAGACGAGTATGTGTCCGTCGAACATATACTTTTAGCCATTGCCGACAGGGCCTCGGCGATGAGTGTATTGCTTAAAAAACACGGTGCAAACCGGGCGGCATTACTCAAGGCTCTCAAGGAGGTTCGGGGTAATCGCCGAGTAAGCGACCAAGATCCCGAAGGCAAATTCAGGATGCTTGAGAAATATACAGTCGATCTCACTCAGCGAGCCAGGCAAGGAAAACTCGATCCGGTCATAGGCAGGGATGCCGAGGTACGCCGGGTGATGCAGGTATTGAGCCGACGAACAAAGAACAATCCGGTGCTCATCGGAGAACCCGGTACCGGGAAGACCGCCATCGTCGAGGGACTGGCCGGGCGAATCGTCGAAGGCGATGTCCCCGATTCCCTCAAGAAGAAACGGCTACTCCTTCTTGACATGGGGGCACTCGTGGCCGGAACCAAATTCAGGGGAGAGTTTGAGGAACGACTCAAGGGAGTGATTCAGGACGTTGCTTCTTCCGAAGGGAGAATTGTGTTGTTTATTGATGAGTTGCACACGGTGATGGGTGCCGGAGCAACGGAGGGCGGCACCGATGCCTCTAATCTTCTGAAACCATCGTTGGCCCGGGGGGAACTTCATACGATAGGGGCGACCACCCTCGATGAGTACCGTAAACACATCGAAAAAGATGCCGCCTTTGAACGGCGTTTCCAACAAGTGATGGTGAGCGAACCTTCGGTGGAAGATACAATCGCGATTCTGCGCGGTTTAAGGGAACGCTACGAAGTTCATCACGGGGTGCGTATTCGAGATGATGCCCTTATCGCAGCGGCCGCATTGTCCAATCGGTACATAACTAACCGCTTCCTGCCGGACAAGGCTATCGATCTCGTAGATGAAGCGGCCAGCCGGATGAAGATGGAAATCGAAAGCCAACCGGTGGAACTCGACATCTTAGAGCGGAAAATTCTGCAAACACAGATTGAAAAGCAATCACTGAGTAGAGAAAATGATCCGGCATCCAAGGAGCGGCTGGCTGTTTTGGGAAAAGATTTGGCTGACTTAAGTGCCGAGCGCGATGCGCTAAAAGTTCAGTGGGAGAACGAGAAAGGAGCCATTGAAGAAATTCGCACAATCAAACAGTCCATCGAAGAGTTGAACGACAATGCCTCCATAGCTACCCGAGATGGCAATCTATCCCTGGCCGCCGAAATCATTCATGGCAGATTGCCGAGCGCAAAGGTCAATCTCGAAGCGAAAACGCAACATCTGAAAACTCTTCAAGGCGAGAAGAATCTTCTCAGGGAGGAAATTGCCGAGGAGGATATCGCTCAAGTGGTATCGGCATGGACAGGCATACCTGTGTCCAAGATGATGGCCTCGGAGCGGGAGAAGTATCTAAATCTGGAGACCATTCTCAGGAAGAGGGTGATTGGGCAGGAGGCCGCCGTCAGAGCCGTTGCCGATGCGGTTCGGCGGAACAGGAGCGGAATATCCGATCCCGGAAGACCACTGGGATCATTTATTTTCCTCGGACCCACCGGAGTCGGCAAGACGGAACTCTCACGATCCCTCGCGGCCTTTCTCTTTAACGATGAAAAGGCCCTCACCCGCATTGATATGAGTGAGTATATGGAGAAGTTCGCCGTCTCCCGCTTAGTTGGTGCACCTCCAGGTTATGTCGGCTATGAAGAGGGGGGGCAGTTAACGGAAGCCGTGAGGCGTCGGCCATATTCGGTTGTGTTATTTGACGAGATAGAGAAGGCCCATCACGATGTGTTCGATCTTCTCCTTCAACTTCTGGATGATGGGCGGCTTACAGACAGCCAGGGTAGGGTGGTGGATTTTTGCCATTCCATTATAATCATGACCAGCAATCTCGGCTCAGGTGCTATTCTTGAGAATGGCGTTAATTCAGAGACACGACGAGTCCTTGAAGAACTCCTGAAGAAGGCGTTCAAACCGGAATTTCTCAACCGCATTGATGAAACCATCGTGTTTGAAACTCTCGGAGAGAAACAAATCGAAGGCATTTTGGACATATTTCTTAACCGTTTGACCGAAAGATTGATAGAAAAAGGAGCAACGCTGGAATTCACGACCGCCGCCAAGAATCTCATCGTCCAAAAAGGCTATGAGCCAGCATTCGGGGCCAGGCCCCTGAGGCGGGCCATCCAAGATTTGGTGGAAAACCCCCTAGCCAAGAAGTTATTGGCCGGGAATCTCGGCGAAAAAGCCCATATAAAGGTAGATGCCCGGGACAAGGAGATAGTTTTCCTCCTGGATTCTGACACAGCCCCTGTCGACGAATTGTCAAGATAGCGGTCGATTCTTTTCATGAAACTCATAGAGTGCACCGAAGATTGGGGCTGGCTCAAGCAGGTTGAACTCATGGCGATCCACAACCGTTTCCAATTCGTTATACATTGTCAGGGAAAGAATTATGTTTTTTTGCAATTGATTCTCGGCAAAGGCTGTTATGGAACAGGAGATAGATGGATAGCAGTTTTTAGCCTGAATGAGTCGAAATTGAATCAATGAAGATTGAGACGGGCGGAAAAGGTATGAGAACGTACTTGTAATTCGTTTTCTCATCGAACCATTCGTATCAGCACGTATTTGTTGCCCACCACTAATCTTTGAGGCACTATATAAAACTTATGCGTCCTGGTCCGATTTTCCACCCAGAATCCGGCGCGGATAGGCATTGATCCCATCCTGTATTTCACGGCTTACCCTCCTGCCGATGCGGCATGTTGCTACCTTTGGGAATGAATCGCCATATAAGGCCATTTCCGTTTTCATTGCTCCCTCGTTCCCAAGAGAAGTAGGGATGGGCATAGCAAATGACTGTCCTACGGCGTTGCCTGCTCTGTGCCTGTCTGCCGAAGGAAGGCGTGTCCGCACCTGTCTGAGGCAGGCATATCTGCAACAGGCAAGCGAAAAAGCTCTTAATCAATTCCCTAATGCTGTTTTCTGAAGTGCCCTAAATTCAAAAATCATGTTTTTTGGGGTACCCTTAATTGCTTTTATTCAATAAGGTATAACCATTAAATTAAAGGAAGGTATAATATGAGCAATGTTAAGCAACAGGCTACCTCGGACATGATTTACCTGCTGGAGGATAATCCTCCTGCATTTCAGGCGTTTCTCGCGGCTCTCCAGCACATGTTGGCGATTTTTATTGGTATCATAACGCCGCCTCTCATCATTGGTGGGGCACTGGGCCTCTCCCCTGAGCTCAAGGCATATATCATCAGCATGGCACTGTTTGCCTCGGGTCTTTCTACGTTTATCCAGTGCCGAAAATTTGGTCCGATCGGATCCGGCCTCTTAAGCATACAGGGAACGAGTTTCACTTTCCTCTCCCTTTGCATTGGTATCGGCCTTTCTGTATTGAAAAGCGGCGGCACACATGAACAGGCCCTTGGTACAATATTCACCGTTTGTCTGATCTGTTCCCCCGTGGAGATGATCTTCAGCCGATTCGTCCCATTTTTGAAAAAAATAATTACTCCCATGGTGAGCGGTGTCGTCGTCACCCTCATTGGTCTATCCCTCATCAGAGTGGGGATTACTGACATTGGCGGCGGACAATGGCTTCTGGACAATAAGCCGGAAATCTATGCTGGCACCACTAATCTTCTGCTGGCAGGGCTGGTTCTCGTCATTATTGTCCTGTTGAATAGAAGTTCAAACAAGTGGCTGAGAATGTCTGCCGTTGTCATCGGTTTGGTTGTCGGTTACATCGTCGCTGGGTTTTTTAATATGGTGAATTTTGGGAACTTGGCCAATTCCAAATTTCTAAATGTCCCCATCCCCTTCCGGTTTGGATTCGGCATTAGCTGGGGGCATGTTATTCCCATGGCACTGCTGTACCTGATTACGACTGTTGAGTCTATAGGAGATCTCACCGCAACCTCGATGATTTCAGGCGAACCCATAGAGGGCGAAAAATATTTCAAGAGAATTTCCGGAGGGGTTCTTGGGGATGGCGTGAACTCCGCAATGGCGGCAGTCTTTAACTCCTTTCCAAACACAACATTCAGCCAAAACAACGGTGTTATTCAGATGACTGGCGTAGCCAGTAGACGAGTGGGGTATTGGATTTCTGGACTGTTGGTTATCTTTGGCCTCTTTCCCATCGTAGGCGGCTTGTTCTCGATTATCCCGAATTCCGTTCTTGGCGGTGCTACTATTATAATGTTCGGAACTGTTGCCGCTGCGGGAATTCGAATAATTTCCTCCCACATCATCACCCGCCGCGATATTATTATCATGGCCATTTCCTTCGGACTTGGTCTTGGTGTGGTCTTCCGCCCCGAAATCCTCCAGAATTTTCCTTCTATCATGCGGCAAATTTTCAGCTCTGCCATCACCACGGGTGGATTGGCGGCTATAGTGCTAAACATCTTTCTGCCTCACTCTTTGAAGAAACACCCAGCTCATGAAGATATTATGGTCGATGTGTAAAACGGCACGAGGGTGTCGCTAGCTGATCTGGGGCTGTGTCAGAATGCGCATAAAGGAAAGGGATAAGGAAATCCTCCCCCCCCCCCCCCCCCCGTTGGGCCCCTGGATTCTGACACAGCCCCGCAGTCGAGCAATCTCTTCATCTCCCTGAAGCTGTTTTTTTGAGGTGACTCGTAGTCTGAAGCCCAACTACGTTCCGCTATTGCTCTATATGTCAGATACAACCATTAAAACAGGGAATCTCAAGGTCGAGTGCCCTCATAGTGTCATTTCGCTACTTGGGTGGGATGTCTTTTCCGGGTTTTTCGACAGTGGATGTCTGTTTCTCAATGGATCGGATTCGTTTTGACATGTCGTTCATACGGAATTCAATTGAATTAAGTATCCAGAACTGGAAGTGATTAACCTTTTGCTGGGTATGAATCATGATTATGATCTTCACCGAAACCAGTAATATGCCGATCTCGAGGGAAACGGCAGGCGGCAGGAAGTGTGTTGTAATCTCTAAAATAAAAAGAGTCAGCACTAAGACAAGAAACAAAAGATTGATCCACAATTCCTTCTTGGAGAACTTGCTCCCGCCAATGCGTCCTAGGACGACCTTCAGTTGCTCCCGCTCCCGTTCGAATTCTTCGAGTTCGGCTATCAATTCCTCTTTCGACTCGTCGTGATAGCGTTTAGTGTTTTCAGTCATAATTTTTTTGTAGTTGAGGTTTCCTTAAGTCTTTCTATAAGCTATCATTATAGCATATTAAAATCAATGGAGGAAGCGTATGAATGTTACTACTGTCACTGATGGAATTTTTCGACTATCGGCCAACATGGAAGGTCTATTATTTGAGGGCTTATGGCCAATTCCTAATGGAGTTTCGATGAATTCCTACATCGTCAAGGGTGAAAAAACCGCCATAGTCGATGGAGTCTGCGGATGGGATGGAGTGCCGGAAACCCTGTTCGAACAATTCAAGAAGATTGATCTTGATCCCCGGGATATCGATTATGTCATTGTCAATCATATGGAACCGGATCACTCGGGATGGATAGAGAATTTCCGCAAGATACGGCCGGACTTCACCATTGTCACCGGAAAGAAATCGGTGCCGCTAATGAAGGGATTTTTCGGCATCCCGGAGGATAATATAAAGACTGTCGGTGATGGCGATACCTTGGATCTCGGGAATGGGCGCGTCCTGGCCTTCGCTGAGATTCCTAATGTTCACTGGCCGGAAACCATCGCGACATTCGACACAAAGTCTGGGACCCTATTGCCCTGTGACGCTTTCGGCTCATTCGGGTCGATTGGCGATGCGCCCTACGACGATCAACTTGACCAGGAACAAATTGATTTTTTTGAGCAAGAGGCCGTGCGCTATTATGCAAACATTGTCTCTGCTTTCTCCCAGCCTGTTCTCAAGGCTATTGAAAAGGCTTCTCCTCTACCGATCAAGATTATCGCACCGGGGCACGGCATCGTCTGGCGCAAGGACCCCATGAAAATCGTCAATGATTTTGTTCGCTATGCCTCATATCAGAAGGGACCATGTGAGAATCAGGTTACGGTTATATGGGGATCCATGTACGGAAACACCGAGAAGGGTGTCAAACCCGCCATTGAGGCATTGAAGGCAGCGGGTGTCGTGGTGAAGGAACATCGAGTGCCCGAGGATAGTTGGGGTGATATTCTAGCCTCGGCCTGGCCTTCCACTGGCTTGGTGCTGGCCATGCCCACCTATGAGTACAAGATGTTTCCTCCCATGTTTGCCCTGCTAGACGAGATGTGTAAAAAGAAATTCCTTAACCGGAAAGTATTCCGCTTCGGCAGCTATGGTTGGTCGGGTGGTGCCCAACAGGAGCTTGAAGACTTGATGATCAGACACAAGGCTAATTGGGAGTTTGTTGACACCATTGAGTTCCTAGGCAAGCCTGATGGCGAGGATATCGCCGCTATCCGGAAGGGATGCACCGAACTGGCCCGAAGGGTGAAGGAAGCAGTGGCGGCTAAGGGATAAGGAAATCAGGGGCTGTGTCAGAATGCGCCTTTGGCCCGCATGCGGCGTTGGCGAAAAAACCTGAAATGCTCATGTACAACATGTACACTCCGCTTTCAGAACTTTCCGCCGCCTTGCCTGCAAACCAAATCCATCATTCTGACCCAGCCCCTAGATTATGACACAGCCCCGGCTTGCCACCGTACCTCCAAAGTTGGTGAAAAAACCTGAAATGCTCATGTACGGCATGTACAATCCGCTTTCAGAACTTTTCGCCGCCTTGTCTGCGGTGGGCAGATAGCCCCCCTCACCCCCCCCTGAGGAGGGGCAAAGGGGGGGCAATCCATTATCCACCATTCTGACCCACCCCCTGGATTCTGACACAGCCCCATAGACCCTATCGACTCAAAATTATTTCCCGCCGAGACATTCGGTTGAAATGCATGTCTATGCCCTCTTTGCCGTAGCCGTCTTCAGGGGGGGAAGGTGTCGCCTGGTGGAATCATTACCTAACAGAATCAATGATTCCGTCGGCGGTTCCTCCGACAAATGCCTTGATATAAGAACTGTTGCCACTACGAATTCGCTTCAAATAACAATTGACGATTGTTTATATAGTGCCCTCAAGATTAGTTGTTGAGAACAAACACAGCGTCCACATATAGCTCGATAGAAAAAGGATTTACAAGCATCTGTGTTTATTCCTCTTCTCGCCATCTCAATTCCAATTGTTTCAGTTTCGGCGTATTGAGGGCCCCAGCCCCTAATCTTCAGGGCACTACATGAGCCTTTAGAGCATGGATTTACGATTATAATAGCAATGCAGGCTCAAAAAATGATCTTCTATCTTCTATTACCTATTATCCCGTAACCCGGTGATTAATTTAAAGTGTTGTATTGAAATTCTTCAATCCATTCATAGGCCATTTTATCTCATGATCTCTGTTATAAAGCGATCATGTTGTTGAACATAACTTGCTGAGTAGTCATGCAACGCACTGCTATGAACAGTCAGGTTCATGTTTTTTTCTGTGGTCTTTAGGCAAAGGCAAGGCGATGGCCGCATGGCTCTGGGACAGGATCGCCAAATTCTTTTGCTGTTGCAATCCAGTGGGTAATAGCTTCTCTAGCGTTGGCTAGAGCTGATTCGTATGAATCGCCATGTGCCATGCATCCGGATAGTTCAGGGACATCAGCAACAAAGGATTGATCTTCATCACTCCAAAAAATAATTATCCCATATCTATCCATCGAGTTTATCTCCAAATTTATACTTCAACATGACGTTTCGAACCTGCCTGATCTGATAAGGCTTGGCTTTATTTTTTTCTTTCTGAATGTTGATTTTTTCCTCAACGCCAGATTTCCTAAAAATATGATGGCTACCCTTTATTCTTTCTTCAAACCCCAAGTATGTCAATAGGTCTCGCAAGTCGGTGAATCTAATGTTGCCATCAGATGTTCCTTTTAGAATTTGCAATAGTATCTTCTCTTGTTTACCCATGCTTTATGTTATAAGAAATTATGTGGATCTGCAATCTTTTCTTACACAGAACGCTTAGCCCAACTTCGCCATTATAAAGTCTAAATTCCCCCTATGAAATCATTTATTCATTTTTTTTCACACTACAGATCTTATGACTCAATAGCCTCCGATTGAGGGGGTTACCTGAGAGCTTTAGGTTAGTATAAATCTCCAAATGAGAACTCTCCAATTGGGAATTCACTCGAAGCTTGTTGTGATACACTCCATCCTCTTCTTTAGAGTCGTACTCAATGGTTACCCGCTGGTGTGTACTTAGCTTTGACTTAATCGTCCACCAACTTCGGTTGTCGCCAGCTATTCGTAGCTTGTGTTCAATGGCTTGCATCACATGGTAGGCAAGTACTGATATGAACATGTGAGCATTTACACGGCTTTCAAGTTGATGGAAATTGGGACGTAGGCCAAGATGTGATTTCATATTCCGGAATGCAGTCTCAATACGACCCAACATGAGGTACGTCTGCCATATCTGTTTGTTGCTCAGTTCATCATGATTCGTCCGCAGAACATAGGTTCCCTGGAACATGGTTGCCTCATCATGCTTGGGGATCTTTTTAGTCCATTGGATATCTATCGCATTTATCACCCCCTTCCCTGTTCTCTCTTGGGGAAGAACGGTAATCTCATACAACTTCGCCACTTTGGCATATTTCGCCTTCAGTTGGCCTACTTTCTCTAAAACCTTAGTATAGGACTTAATATGATACTTTTTATTCAAGCCTGCCTTGTAGTACTTAAGGCGGTCAAGCAACAACTGTTCGACCCGGGTAACCATTGAGGCTTCTTTTTTCCGTTTTCGTTCGCTCTTGATTAAAACATACTGCTCCTTCTCCCCGTTGTACCTCCGAGCCTCAATCTTGATATCCTTCTTCTTATCCTCTCTAATAACTTCCATGTCCCGAGTATTCATTTCAGAGGGTGTCTTTCCCCGATTGACCACAATATAGCGATATCCCTTCTCTTTCAGCCAGGCAACATTGGCTTCTTCGGCTATCCCGGCATCCATGACAATGGTAGGACCGTTTTCTGGTGTCAAGTGAGACTCCATCTCACTGATTATCTCCTGAAAAGTATGCGCTTCATACTGATTCCCCGGATATAGCTTGCTATACTTAGCAAATCCATCACCATCGACAATCAGTCCCATAGTGGCCAGATTACAATCAGACCTTTTCTCTTTCGACCTACCGTAGGCTGCACTTGGGTTCCTGGAGCATTGTCCCTCAAAGTAGGTGTTGGTTAAATCGTATAGTACGATACTCTCATCCAGATTAAATAACTCTTTTTCTCGATGGCTCAAATGTTGCTCCAACGCCTCCTTACACCTATACAAGACATCCGCACCCCGGTAGTAAGACTGTAAGGAACGCCCCTTAGGAAGGTCACATAACTCATAGAGAGCCGATTCTTCTTCGGCCCATCTCTCGTTTCGCCGCTCGCTCCCCGGCTCAATGAGCCGAGAGACCACCAGAGCCTCTAAAAGAGGGAGAGTTCCCGAAGGGACACCATTATTCTTGAGAACTTGATTAAATCCAAGCTCTTGCCAAACCCGGTGGCAAACATACTCAGGACCCAAAGATCGTAGTTTGCTGACCGCTAAGCTCTTGGTATTAACTTTCTGGTAGTCTTCTTCGGCAGCCTGTCTGTTTATCTCTTGGGCTCGTTTAGTGAAAATCTGATCGGCAGCTTTTCGAGCATGACGCTCAATTTGTGGGTTGATCTCAAAGAGGCTCTGATTACCTGTAAGAATGTCCTCGATTCTTCGTGCCAAAGCTTTATATTGCGAGCGATCAATCTGGAGATTACCGAGATTAAGGACTAAGCGTTGTCGTGGTCCTTTCTCGGTACGGATGCTTTCAACGAGATTGAGGTATGTGTATTGCTTTTTCGTGATACCATTTGTTTTTCTTATTTGTCGAATAAACATACCTATAGTGTAACAAAAGTCGAAAAAATTGGCAATAGGCAATAGACGCTGTGTATCACTACATTGTAAAAATGACGGATGTTGGGAATGTAGATAATTATCCTAACCCAACTTCGCCATTATAAAGTCTAAATTCCCCCTATGAAATCATTTATTCATTTTTTTTCACACTACAGATCTTATGACTCAATAGCCTCCGATTGAGGGGGTTACCTGAGAGCTTTAGGTTAGTATAAATCTCCAAATGAGAACTCTCCAATTGGGAATTCACTCGAAGCTTGTTGTGATACACTCCATCCTCTTCTTTAGAGTCGTACTCAATGGTTACCCGCTGGTGTGTACTTAGCTTTGACTTAATCGTCCACCAACTTCGGTTGTCGCCAGCTATTCGTAGCTTGTGTTCAATGGCTTGCATCACATGGTAGGCAAGTACTGATATGAACATGTGAGCATTTACACGGCTTTCAAGTTGATGGAAATTGGGACGTAGGCCAAGATGTGATTTCATATTCCGGAATGCAGTCTCAATACGACCCAACATGAGGTACGTCTGCCATATCTGTTTGTTGCTCAGTTCATCATGATTCGTCCGCAGAACATAGGTTCCCTGGAACATGGTTGCCTCATCATGCTTGGGGATCTTTTTAGTCCATTGGATATCTATCGCATTTATCACCCCCTTCCCTGTTCTCTCTTGGGGAAGAACGGTAATCTCATACAACTTCGCCACTTTGGCATATTTCGCCTTCAGTTGGCCTACTTTCTCTAAAACCTTAGTATAGGACTTAATATGATACTTTTTATTCAAGCCTGCCTTGTAGTACTTAAGGCGGTCAAGCAACAACTGTTCGACCCGGGTAACCATTGAGGCTTCTTTTTTCCGTTTTCGTTCGCTCTTGATTAAAACATACTGCTCCTTCTCCCCGTTGTACCTCCGAGCCTCAATCTTGATATCCTTCTTCTTATCCTCTCTAATAACTTCCATGTCCCGAGTATTCATTTCAGAGGGTGTCTTTCCCCGATTGACCACAATATAGCGATATCCCTTCTCTTTCAGCCAGGCAACATTGGCTTCTTCGGCTATCCCGGCATCCATGACAATGGTAGGACCGTTTTCTGGTGTCAAGTGAGACTCCATCTCACTGATTATCTCCTGAAAAGTATGCGCTTCATACTGATTCCCCGGATATAGCTTGCTATACTTAGCAAATCCATCACCATCGACAATCAGTCCCATAGTGGCCAGATTACAATCAGACCTTTTCTCTTTCGACCTACCGTAGGCTGCACTTGGGTTCCTGGAGCATTGTCCCTCAAAGTAGGTGTTGGTTAAATCGTATAGTACGATACTCTCATCCAGATTAAATAACTCTTTTTCTCGATGGCTCAAATGTTGCTCCAACGCCTCCTTACACCTATACAAGACATCCGCACCCCGGTAGTAAGACTGTAAGGAACGCCCCTTAGGAAGGTCACATAACTCATAGAGAGCCGATTCTTCTTCGGCCCATCTCTCGTTTCGCCGCTCGCTCCCCGGCTCAATGAGCCGAGAGACCACCAGAGCCTCTAAAAGAGGGAGAGTTCCCGAAGGGACACCATTATTCTTGAGAACTTGATTAAATCCAAGCTCTTGCCAAACCCGGTGGCAAACATACTCAGGACCCAAAGATCGTAGTTTGCTGACCGCTAAGCTCTTGGTATTAACTTTCTGGTAGTCTTCTTCGGCAGCCTGTCTGTTTATCTCTTGGGCTCGTTTAGTGAAAATCTGATCGGCAGCTTTTCGAGCATGACGCTCAATTTGTGGGTTGATCTCAAAGAGGCTCTGATTACCTGTAAGAATGTCCTCGATTCTTCGTGCCAAAGCTTTATATTGCGAGCGATCAATCTGGAGATTACCGAGATTAAGGACTAAGCGTTGTCGTGGTCCTTTCTCGGTACGGATGCTTTCAACGAGATTGAGGTATGTGTATTGCTTTTTCGTGATACCATTTGTTTTTCTTATTTGTCGAATAAACATACCTATAGTGTAACAAAAGTCGAAAAAATTGGCAATAGGCAATAGACGCTGTGTATCACTACATTGTAAAAATGACGGATGTTGGGAATGTAGATAATTATCCTAAAACAAGTTGGCAGACAGGGCATCGTTGAAAAGTACGGATAATGGCTGTTTTAAGGTGAATTTTGGCGAAGTTGGGCTAAAACAAGTTGGCAGACAGGGCATCGTTGAAAAGTACGGATAATGGCTGTTTTAAGGTGAATTTTGGCGAAGTTGGGTTAGCATCAGCCACAGCCAAAAGCTGCATAGCGAGGCACGAGCGACGCAACTTTTGGCTGTCCGCTGGATGCTTTTGTTAGCTTTTTTTGAATATGTATTCTCGATGATAAGCAAGGTATTTACAGTGTTCAGACTCAATTTTAGACAGCTTCATTTTTTTGTTTATTCCCAAGGCACTCATATCTTTTTCATTTAATTCATTTGATACCATAATTTTTCCAGAATTCTCAAAACTGATAAAACCAGAGTCAAAACAAGCATCCAGAGCAGGTGATAACAGCAAGCCATTATAGAGGCTCAAACGCTCAATAGCCTCAGACTTTGACCATGGTTTAATATGTGACGCTCTTAAAAGCTTATTCTCTTGGCATCCAGTTATTGCACACTTTAACCAATAACGGACAAGGCTTTCCCTGAATTGCCCTTGCCCTATGCGTGATTTTACAATTGCCTCTCGTTCAGTATCGCTAAGGTCTAAATATTCTTTTACATCTGCCAGTTTACCTTGGCTCTCCATTTGAGCAGAGAGCATCCAGGCAAAAGAATGTGCATCCAGTAGAGATACATCTGAGGATAAAACCTCTGATAGCATTTGTTTGATTTTTCCTATCAAATGGATATACAGAGAATAGTTTTCCCATGAGCAATGTTTGCTTGTTTTGAAATCTGCACCCAATAGCTCAAAAGCTCTGTCAAGATATTGTGGGGCAATTGGTAGATATTTGGAATTATCTTTTACAAAGAAAAGGTATGCTATCAGGGCATACTTCTTTCCAAATATATCAATCAATTCATTAAATGATCTAATCACATCTGTCTTGTGGTAAAAACTGAATAAGCATTGCTCTATTACTTTAGTCTTTTCAGATGATTTTTTCGCTTTATACAATGGGTGGTGTGGTCGCTTTTCATCTCCGTAGCGGCTTTGCCACTGAACTAAATTGTTATTCTGAATTTCTATTGCTTCAATTGTTGAAGCAATAATATCACCACTACCGATGTCTGATTCTTTCCACGCTTGAAAAGCCAGTTTATCTCTGGCTGCTCTATATATTTCGTATTTATATCCTTCTTGTTCATCTGTGTACGGATTAGAGGCGAAAGACACAAATGGAACGTTGGATTGCTCCTCAATGAAATTTTGAAATGCTTCAAACTGCTTTTCAAATAGATACGGATCGATTGTTGGTTTTGTTGGTTCCATGGTGCTCCTTGTGAAAGCTAACGCCTGCCTCAGTGACGAGGGTAATCTAATTCCTCGGCCAATTTAGGCAGGGCTAAGGCAATGACTTGATCGATTTTCATAACTGGATGAAAGGTTATCCCCTTTTTCACATGATCGGGAATTTCGTCAAGGTCCAAGAGATTGGCCTCGGGAATTAGCACATGTTTTATCCGGTGTCGCCGGGCCGCAATTGTTTTTTCCTTGAGTCCTCCGATGGGTAATACGGCACCACTGAGGCTGAGTTCGCCCGTCATGGCAAGAGATGGTTGAATCTTCGCTCCTGAGACAAGGGACAGGATTGCCGTTGTCATGGTGATGCCAGCAGAAGGGCCGTCCTTCGGAGTTGCACCCGCCGGTATATGGAGATGAAGGGTGTGCGACTCGAAAAATTTGTTCGCTTTCCCGGAGATTGATTCGATAATTTTGCGAGCCTTGGTATAGGCGATTGCCGCCGATTCCTTCATCACATCTCCCATCTGGCCGGTAAGTTTATACCCGCTCTTGGATTTCACTGCGGCGGCCTCTATCACCAGCACATCGCCTCCCATATTGGTCCAGGCAAGGCCAAGAGCCATGCCCGGTATAATGGCTTTTTTCAAGCCATCCTCCCGGAAGTGGGGTTTCTTCAGATAGCCTTCCAGTGATTCGGAGCTAATGCGTAGCGGGAATTCCACTGATTCCTCCACCACCTTGAGAACCACCTTGCGATGAATTCGGTCTATCGCCTTTTCATAGGTGCGCATACCGGAATCTCTGGCATAGCCTTCCGCTATGGCGTTGAGTGTTGACTTGTTATATCGGATTTGACCCTTTTTCAGGCCGTGTTTATTCATGCTCTTTGGAATGAGGTAGCGCCTAGCAATTTCGATCTTCTCTTCCACCACATACCCCGACAAACGAATAGTCTCCATCCGGTCCAGAAGGGGAGAGGGGATGGTGTCTAGTGTGTTAGCGGTCGCCACAAAGACGACATGGGAAAGATCAAAAGGCAGATCCAGGTAATGATCGCGAAAGTTGTTGTTCTGCTCCGAGTCCAGTACCTCTAACAAGGCTGATGATGGGTCGCCCTGAAAACTGACCCCCAGTTTGTCAATTTCATCAATCATAAAGACCGGGGCCCTGGACTTGACGATTTTCATTCCCTGGATGATTTTACCCGGCATGGCACCGACATAGGTCCTTCTGTGGCCCTTAATTTCAGCCTCATCCCGCATACCCCCGACAGAAAACCTGAAAAAAGCTCGCCCCATGGCCCGTGCAATGGATTTGCCGATAGATGTTTTTCCCACACCCGGCGGTCCGACAAGGAGGATGATGGAACCCTTTGAATCCTTTTTAAGCTTCCTCACCGCGAGATACTCGAGAATACGTTCTTTCACGTCTTCAAGACCGTAGTGGTCTTCATCCAGAATTTTGGTTGCCGATTGCATGTCAATTTCATCTGCCGGAGGCTGGGGCCAGGGCAGGGACACTATCCAATCGAGGTAGTTCCGAGACACGGTGTATTCGCTGGAAGCAGGTTCCATAACATTGAATTTCTCAAGTTCCCTTTCCACCTGCTCGGCGATCTCTCCTTCGAATTCGAATGATTCAATGGCCTCCTTGAATCTCTGATACTCGCTGGAGCGGGCATCGGAGGGCTCTCCAAGTTCTTGTTTGATCGCCTTGAGTTCTTCCCTGAGGAAATAGTCCCGCTGACTCTTCTCTATCTTCTCGTTGATCTCGCCTGCAATGCGCTTCTGAATCTTGGACAGTTCATGTTCCTTCTTTATATGAAGCAAAACTTTCTCGATGCGATGCTTCACATCCAGTGTTTCTAGTATCTCCTGCTGCTTGTCCCGATCAATGTTGAGTATACTGGTGATGAAATCGGCTATTTTCCCTGGAACATCAATATTGACCATATTCAGCCGCATCTCCTCGGAAAACAGCGGGTTATCTTCACTGATCTGCTTAATCTCCGAGAGCAGGGCTCTGGTGAGTCCTTTTAACTCAATGTCATCGGGACTGGTTTCATCGCTGAGATACTCCACGACGGCCAGATATGGGCTGGTCTCGCTGAGGTAACGCTTTATACGAAAACGAAGATGAGTGCTGATGAAGATATTGATCCCTCCATCGGGCAGGTTGATTCGCTTGGCTATTTTGGCCACCGTCCCAACTTGATACAATTCTCCAGGGTGAGGCGACTCGATGTTGGGGTCGGTCGTTAAAACCAATCCTATCACCTTTTCTTTTTCCATCGCCTTCTCGATGATCACGAGGTCTTCACTCCCTGTGATCATGATAGGCGTAAATATTCCGGGGAAAATGGGTTTTCCCTGAAGTGGAACAATGTGAATATGGCTGGGCAAGCTGTCGGCCAACGATACGACTTGTTTTGAGTTCTGATTGTCTTCCGGCATGGATTCAAGAATAACTTCAATCAATCATCAAAGCAAGACCACAAATCGCTTTGGGGCTGTTTGGGGTGAATGGGACAAGGTGAAAAGGGGCTGTGTCAGAATGCGCCTTTGGCCCGCATGCGGCGTTGGCCTGCCTGCAAACCAAATCCATCGTTCTGACCCAGCCCCACGAAGATAATACAATTCACCTCTTTCGGCTTTTTGAGTCATATTGCCATGAAATTATATATTTGTCATACTTCCTCTCACTATGTACTTGAGACAGCTCGTCTGAGGCTTAAGGGTGCCCTGTATTGTTCCCGCTTACGGCCAGCGGTTGCTCGCCATTTATCCACTATATGATAAAATAAAAGAGAGGAAAAATATGAAATGCAAGAAAAAACTGATACTATTGGCAATGCTTCTCTTGGGAGGAATGACGCTTATGAATGCAGAAAGTTTCTACGATCTAAGTGCCGCTAAAATTGACGGCTCCATGCTTGATTTCAGCACCCTGCGGGGGCACAAAGTGATGGTTGTCAACACCGCCTCGAAATGCGGATTCACACCGCAGTATGCCGATCTCCAGGCATTGCATGAGGAATACGGCGATACGGGATTTGTCATAATTGGATTCCCCTCTAATGATTTCCTGCGCCAGGAACCGGGTAGCAATGAAGACATTGAGGCTTTTTGTTCACAGAACTACGGTGTTACCTTTACAATGATGGAAAAAGTATCTGTGAAGAAATCGGCTAGACAAAACAATGTCTACCAATGGCTTACCCAAAAAGTCAAAAACGGGTTTTCCGACAACAAAGTGAAATGGAATTTCCAGAAATATCTAGTCGATGAAACCGGTAAACTTGTGAGGGTGATACCGCCTCGGACAAAACCCTCCGATAAATCCATTGTGAAATGGATAACAGGAAATGTGGATTGAGCTAAAATTTGCAGATTAACACCTGTGCCCGATACGGGATGCTTCCTGTTAAATTGTCGCATGCCTTGGAAGGAGACAGAGCTGTCCTGTCAGCGTAGGGAGCAGAGGTGCCTTTTCCGATGAATGAATCAAAACTCATAGAAAAATTACGTCTCATTGAGGCACTGTTCGCCGGGGCGACGACTGCGGGCGAACGGATAGCAGCCGAACGAGCCAGGGAGCGGATACGGGAGCGGCTTAATTCTTTCGAGAAGGAAGACCCGCCGGTTGAATACCGCTTCTCAATGGGGGATATGTGGTCGCGAAAGGTGTTTGTTGCCCTGTTGCGCCGATATGGAATACATCCCTACCGGTATAAGCGCCAGCGCTACACGACAGTGGTCGCCAAGGTCTCCAAAAAATTTGTCGATGAAACCCTTTGGCCTGAGTTTCAGGAAATATCAGAAACCCTTCAGGCATACCTCTCCGATGTTACCGACCGCATCGTCTCCCAGGTGATACACAAGGACAGTTCGGAGGCCGAAGTCGTGGAAGAATCAGCCCTAGCCGAAACTTAATCACCTCAAAAACCCTTATGGCATAGAATCAGAGTCTCCATTATCTTGAAAACCCTGCTTCAATGCTTTTAGGTGGTGAGGTAACAACCATGTGTTGCCATGTCTTCAGGAGTAAAACTGCGGAAAGAGGCTGATTGCTTCAATTTGTACAAGGATGGGAATACTCTATGCGGCTTCAGTTATTTGTAGTATACGGTACATGAGATGAAAAAAAGGGTTGTCATCGACTGCGATCCCGGAATCGACGATGCCATGGCGTTGCTGATGGCTTTCGCCTCGGAGGAATTGGATGTTAGAGCCGTAACTACCGTGGCGGGGAATGTTCCCGTCCATCAAACCACCGAAAACGCCCTGAGGATCGCAGCACTGGCTAATCAGACGGTAGAAGTTGCGGTTGGTGCGGAACAGCCTCTTGTCGGGGAACATCAATACGCCAAAGTCGTCCACGGCGGCAATGGATTGGGTGGGGTGGAACTGCCCGATGGGGGAAAACCAAGTTCACGTGGTGCCGTCGAGCTTCTGATAGATGAAATAGAAAAAGGAGCTGGGGAGTTGATACTGATCGCCCTTGGGCCATTGACCAATATTGCCCGTCTCTTAATTGAAATTTCCCCATCTAAGGTGGGGAAGATCAAAGGCATAAATCTTATGGGCGGCGGTGTCTTTGGAGGGAATGTCACCCCGTCGGCGGAATTCAACTTTCATAGCGATCCCCATGCGGCAGACATCGTATTCAACTCGGGAGTGCCCATCTCCATGTACGGACTCAATGTTACAAATCAGGCATTGCTATACCCCGCAGATATTCGGGCAATCAGACAATTTGGAGGCACTGTCATCACGAAATTGACCGCCATGATGGAGTGTTATTTGACATTCTATCGTGCCGCCGGACACCCTGGCATGGGGATGCACGATCCCTTCGCTGTCGCCTGTGCCATAGATGCTTCATTGGCCGGGATGAAACACCTTTACGTGGAGATTGAGACCGAGAAGAGGGAGACAATGGGCCGGTCAAAAGTGGATGTTCAAGGTGAAACGGGGAAGAAGCCCAACGCCCAGGTTGCCATGACGATCGATAAGCCACGGTTCCTTAGTCTTTTTACGAAGCTGATGAAGTTTTATTCATAGATGAGTGATACGTCAATTGTATGAGATGACGCATATTTAATTGATTCACAATTAGAGTAGTGGTGTACTTTTCCCGACCTTCTTTGCCGCCGTCTATATGGCTTAAGCGATCTTTCCAGTTGTCCGTTTGCCCTTGGTTCAGCTTTCGTCTGCATGCCTTGCTGTAGCGTTCCAAGCGAAATTCTGCCCTCTGTGCCTCTGTGCGAAACTCTCATACAACCCATACCGTTTTAGCTCTCACGGAGAGGGGAGTAGTCAAAGCTTTGAAAACCCTCTGTGAACTCTGTGCCTCCGTGCGAAACTCTTTATACATTCCATGCCGTTTTCGATCTCACGGAGCTCACAGAGGACACGGAGGGGGGGCTGAAAAAGCGTTGAAAAACCTCTGTTCGAAACTATGCCTCTCACGGAGTCCACAAAGGACAAGGAGAGGGTGGCAGACAAAGATTTAAACCTTTGTGCCTCCGTGCGAAACTCTGAACTCTGAACTCTGAACTCTGAACTCTGAACTCTGAACTCTGAACTCTGAACTCCGTGCCTCCGTGCGAAACTCTTATACATCCCATGTAGTTTTAGATCTCACGGAGATCACAGGGGGCACGGCGGGGGGGCAGAAAAAGCGTTGAAAAACCTCTGTTCGAAACTATGCCTCTCACGGAGTCCACAAAGGACAAGGAGAGGGGGGCAGGCAAAGATATAAAAACCTCTGTGCCCTCTGTGCCTCTGTGCGAAACTTTTATACCTCCCACGCCGTTTTTAGATCTCACGGAGATCACAGAGGACACGGAGGGGGGGCTGAAAAAGCGTTGAAAAACCTCTGTTCGAAACTATGCCTCTCACGGAGATCACAAAGGACATGGAGAGGGAGGCAGGCAAAGATATAAAAACCTCTGTGCCCTCTGTGCCTCCGTGCGAAACTCTGAACTCTGAACTCCGTGCCTCCGTGCGAAACTTCTTATACCTCCCATGCCGTTTTTAGATCTCACGGAGATCACAGGGGGCACGGCGGGGGAGCAGAAAAAGCGTTGAAAAACCTCTGTTCGAAATTATGCCTCTCACGGAGTCCACAAAGGCCAAGGAGAGGGAGGTAGACAAAGCTTTAAACCTCTGTGCCTCCGTGCGAAACTCTGAACTCTGAACTCTGAACTCTGTGCCTCCGTGCGAAACTCTTATACATCCCATGTAGTTTTAGATCTCACGGAGATCACAGGGGGCACGGCGGGGGAGCAGAAAAAGCGTTGAAAAACCTCTGTTCGAAACTATGCCTCTCACGGAGTCCAGAAAGGACAAGGAGAGGGGGCAGGCAAAGATATAAAAACCTCTGTGCCCTCTGTGCCTCTGTGCGAAACTTTTATACCTCCCACGCCGTTTTTAGATCTCACGGAGCTCACAGAGGACACGGAGGGGGGGCTGAAAAAGCGTTGAAAAACCTCTGTTCGAAACTATGCCTCTCACGGAGTCCACAAAGGACAAGGAGAGGGTGGCAGGCAAAGATATAAAAACCTCTGTGCCCTCTGTGCCTCCGTGCGAAACTCTGAACTCTGAACTCTGAACTCTGAACTCCGTGCCTCCGTGCGAAACTTCTTATACCTCCCATGCCGTTTTTAGATCTCACGGAGATCACAGGGGGCACGGCGGGGGAGCAGAAAAAGCGTTGAAAAACCTCTGTTCGAAACTATGCCTCTCACGGAGTCCATAAAGGCCAAGGAGAGGGGGCAGGCAAAGATATAAAAACCTCTGTGCCTCTGTGCGAAACTTTTATACCTCCCACGCCGTTTTTAGATCTCACGGAGCTCACAGAGGACACGGAGGGGGGGCTGAAAAAGCGTTGACAAACCTCTGTTCGAAACTCTGTCTTTCACGGAGTCCACAAAGGCCAAGGAGAGGGGAGTAGTCAAAGCTTTAAAAACCTCTGTGCCCTCTGTGCCTCTGTGCGAAACTTTTTATACCTCCCACGCCGTTTTCAGATCTCACGGAGATCACAGAGGACACGGAGGGGGAGCAGTCAAAGCTTTGAAAAACCTCTGTTCGAAACTATGCCTCTCACGGAGTCCACAAAGGCCAAGGAGAGGGAGGTAGACAAAGCTTTAAACCTCTGTGCCTCCGTGCGAAACTCTGAACTCTGAACTCTGAACTCTGAACTCTGAACTCTGAACTCTGAACTCTGAACTCTGAACTCTGAACTCTGAACTCCGTGCCTCCGTGCGAAACTCTTATACATCCCATGTAGTTTTAGATCTCACGGAGATCACAGGGGGCACGGCGGGGGAGCAGAAAAAGCGTTGACAAACCTCTGTTCGAAACTCGGTCTTTCACGGAGTCCACAAAGGCCAAGGAGAGGGGGCATGCAAAGATATAAAAACCTCTGTGCCCTCTGTGCCTCCGTGCGAAACTTTTTATATATCCCATACCATTTTCAGATCTCACGGAGATCACAGAGGACACGGAGGGGGAGCAGTCAAAGCTTTGAAAAACCTCTGTTCGAAATTATGCCTCTCACGGAGTCCACAAAGGACAAGGAGAGGGTGGCAGACAAAGATTTAAACCTCTGTGCCTCCGTGCGAAACTCTGAACTCTGAACTCTGAACTCCGTGCCTCCGTGCGAAACTCTTATACATCCCATGTAGTTTTAGATCTCACGGAGATCACAGGGGGCACGGAGGGGGTGCAGAAAAAGCGTTGAAAAACCTCTGTTCGAAACTATGCCTCTCACGGAGTCCACAAAGGCCAAGGAGAGGGGGGCAGGCAAAGATATAAAAACCTCTGTGCCCTCTGTGCCTCTGTGCGAAACTTTTTATACCTCCCACGCCGTTTTTAGATCTCACGGAGACCACAGAGGACACGGAGGGGGTGCAGAAAAAGCGTTGACAAACCTCTGTTCGAAACTCTGTCTTTCACGGAGTCCACAAAGGCCAAGGAGAGGGGGCAGGCAAAGATATAAAAACCTCTGTGCCCTCTGTGCCTCTGTGCGAAACTTTTTATACCTCCCACGCCGTTTTTAGATCTCACGGAGACCACAGAGGACACGGAGGGGGGGCTGAAAAAGCGTTGAAAAACCTCTGTTCGAAACTATGCCTCTCACGGAGATCACAAAGGACATGGAGAGGGAGGCAGGCAAAGATATAAAAACCTCTGTGCCCTCTGTGCCTCCGTGCGAAACTCTGAACTCTGAACTCTGAACTCTGAACTCTGAACTCCGTGCCTCCGTGCGAAACTTCTTATACCTCCCATGCCGTTTTTAGATCTCACGGAGATCACAGGGGGCACGGCGGGGGAGCAGAAAAAGCTTTGAAAAACCTCTGTTCGAAATTATGCCTCTCACGGAGTCCACAAAGGCCAAGGAGAGGGAGGTAGACAAAGCTTTAAACCTCTGTGCCTCCGTGCGAAACTCTGAACTCTGAACTCTGAACTCTGAACTCTGTGCCTCCGTGCGAAACTCTTATACATCCCATGTAGTTTTAGATCTCACGGAGATCACAGGGGGCACGGCGGGGGAGCAGAAAAAGCGTTGAAAAACCTCTGTTCGAAACTATGCCTCTCACGGAGTCCAGAAAGGACAAGGAGAGGGGGCAGGCAAAGATATAAAAACCTCTGTGCCCTCTGTGCCTCTGTGCGAAACTTTTTATACCTCCCACGCCGTTTTTAGATCTCACGGAGACCACAGAGGGCACGGAGGGGGTGCAGAAAAAGCGTTGAAAAACCTCTGTTCGAAACTATGCCTCTCACGGAGTCCACAAAGGACAAGGAGAGGGTGGCAGACAAAGATTTAAACCTCTGTGCCTCCGTGCGAAACTCTGAACTCTGAACTCTGAACTCTGAACTCTGAACTCTGAACTCTGAACTCTGAACTCTGAACTCTGAACTCTGAACTCCGTGCCTCCGTGCGAAACTCTTATACATCCCATGTAGTTTTAGATCTCACGGAGATCACAGGGGGCACGGCGGGGGAGCAGAAAAAGCGTTGAAAAACCTCTGTTCGAAATTATGCCTCTCACGGAGATCACAAAGGACATGGAGAGGGAGGCAGGCAAAGATATAAAAACCTCTGTGACCTCTGTGCCTCTGTGCGAAACTTCTTATACCTCCCATGCCGTTTTTAGATCTCACGGAGATCACAGAGGACACGGAGGGGGAGCAGAAAAAGCGTTGAAAAACCTCTGTTCGAAACTATGCCTCTCACGGAGTCCATAAAGGCCAAGGAGAGGGGGCAGGCAAAGATATAAAAACCTCTGTGCCCTCTGTGCCTCCGTGCGAAACTTCTTATACCTCCCATGCCGTTTTTAGATCTCACGGAGATCACAGAGGACACGGAGGGGGAGCAGTCAAAGTTTTGAAAAACCTCTGTTCGAAACTATGCCTCTCACGGAGTCCACAAAGGCCAAGGAGAGGGAGGTAGACAAAGCTTTAAACCTCTGTGCCTCCGTGCGAAACTCTGAACTCTGAACTCTGAACTCTGAACTCTGAACTCTGAACTCTGAACTCTGAACTCTGAACTCCGTGCCTCCGTGCGAAACTCTTATACATCCCATGTAGTTTTAGATCTCACGGAGATCACAGGGGGCACGGCGGGGGAGCAGAAAAAGCGTTGACAAACCTCTGTTCGAAACTCGGTCTTTCACGGAGTCCACAAAGGCCAAGGAGAGGGGGCATGCAAAGATATAAAAACCTCTGTGCCCTCTGTGCCTCCGTGCGAAACTTTTTATATATCCCATACCATTTTCAGATCTCACGGAGATCACAGAGGACACGGCGGGGGAGCAGAAAAAGCGTTGACAAACCTCTGTTCGAAACTATGCCTCTCACGGAGTCCACAAAGGACAAGGAGAGGGTGGCAGACAAAGATTTAAACCTCTGTGCCTCCGTGCGAAACTCTGAACTCTGAACTCTGAACTCTGAACTCTGAACTCTGAACTCTGAACTCTGAACTCTGAACTCTGAACTCTGAACTCTGAACTCTGAACTCCGTGCGAAACTCTTATACATCCCATGTAGTTTTAGATCTCACGGAGATCACAAAGGACATGGAATGAAAAAAAATGAGGCTCTTCGAACCACCTTGTGGAATAAGATGGAAATACCCGCATAAACGGTCGGTTCACCTGTGACTTCGTTGCAAACCCCGCCCATTCGTGATACAATTCTCCAATGCCCGCTTCGGAACACGATAAACGCTATAAGCGGCTCTTCACCCACCACTATTTCATCCAAAAGCTATTGGAATCCTTCGTCCATGAAGACTTCATTGCCAACCTTGATTTCTCCACCCTCAAGCGGCTAGACAGGAAGATGGTGACAAAACGCTTCAAGGAAAAAGAATCCGACCTGATTTACAGCGTGAATTACAAAGACAGGCCCATGTTCATTTTTCTAATGGGGCTGTGTCAGAATGCGCCTTTGGCCCGCATGCGGCGTTGGCGAAAAAACCTGAAATGCTCATGTACAACAGTACACTCCGCTTTCAGAACTTTTCGCCGCCTTGCCTGCAAACCAAATCCATCATTCTGACCCACCCCCTGGATTCTGACACAGTCCACTGTAGACAAAACTATGCCGCTCCGTTTCCTCCGCTACATAGCCGAATTTTATGAAAATCTGGACCGGGGATCCCAACAAGAACGCAAATTGCCCCCCGTGCTACCCATCCTCCTCTACACTGGTAGCGCAAGGTGGACAGCCCCGCCAAATTTTCAGACCATGGTGGAGCAATCAATCCCCTCCCCGCCCCCCCCTCTTTAAGGAAAGCAAGGAGTGCCAATCCCCCCCCATCCCCCCTCTTTAAGGGAAGCAATGGGTTGGCCGATCACCCCCTCCCCTTGAGGGGGGGTGGGGGGGGAAAATTCCAAATTCCAAAAGGAGAAGAATCCGATGTTTGCGGCATCAGTAGAAGAATACAAGGCTAAGTTGTTTGAAGAAGGCAGACAAGAGGGGATCAGCGAAGGTGTCAGAAAGGGCAAACTAGAAGGCAAACTAGAAGGCAAACTAGAAGGGATCAGGGAAATCGCCAGGAAACTCAAACAATCAGGCATCGCACTTGAAATAATCAGTAAGAACACAGGCCTGTCTTTAGACGAAATTGAGGCATTGTAAATCAATATCAGCCTAAACTATGCCAAAACACAGGATAACTAACGCATTCACCGAAGGAATCAACAGCCAATTCAACACATAAAAGCACCAGCTGGAGGCTTTAGAAATTTTGCGAATTATCGAACTGGCATACTCTTTTACTGCGGAAAACTGGACTTGTATCCATAGGATAGTTCGAAGAGCCTTCTTAGAGGTTTCCCTAAGAAAACGACCCCAAGCTCCCCCCTATGACCGGACTTGAATACGCTTCATCCGGTTGGTTTTATTGACGGCATAGATAACCAATCCAATCACCGTGGTGGCGTAGGGAACCATCTGCACAAACTCCACCGGTATGCTCAAAGAGTGCAGGGAGTTGGAAAGAGCATCGAAGAAGCCAAAGAGCATCGAAGTAAATAAGGTTCCAAACGGTGTCGCCCCTCCCATGGCTTCCGCTGCAAGGGCGATAAATCCCCGGCCAGCCGTCATGTTTGTGCTGAACCAGGACACATAGCCCATGGACATATAGGCACCGCCGAATCCGGCCATTAAACCGCTAAGTGTGAGGGCAATATACTGAGTACGGCGCACGCTGATACCCACAGAGTCTGCGGCATCAGGATTTTCGCCCACCGCCCTTATATGCAACCCGAGAGGGGTCTTGTTCAGAAGGAACCACACGAGGAACACAGACAGGATTGCCCCATAGGTGAGAACATTGTGCCCAGACAGGATGGAACCGAGAACGGGAATATCCCTAATAACTGGCAAGGTCAATTTCGGCAGCACCTTGCTGGGGAGGGAGGAAGATATGCCCTTGTCGCCGGTGACAAGAAACATGACAAAGACGGTTCCTCCGCTTGCCATCAGGTTCAGTGCAATGGCAGACAGGATCACATCGGTTTTCAGATTGAGGGCAAAGTAAGCCAGCAACATTCCTGTAAGAGACCCTGACAATACGGCACAGAACAAACCGATTAGGGCACTCTGGGCTAGGGCACTGAAGATAACCCCGGCCAGGGCGGCGATCAGCATTATGCCTTCAAGTGCAATGTTGATAACCCCCGCCTTATCTGAAAGAAGAGCACCCATGGCTGCAAAAAGGATGGGAGTGGCCACCCTCAATACGGCATAACCAAATTCCACTGAGACGATTATGCCAATGATGTCTTGCATATATTACTTCCTCACCGTCTTATACACCATTCTCTGGTGCATGGAAGAGAGAAAACTCTCCGCTACTATGAGGACTATCACTATACCCTGGATGATGGTGACCACCTCGTTTTGAACATCGCTGGTACGGGCCATTAAATCGGCACCGATGCGCAAATAGGCCAAGAAGAATGCCCCTAACGGAACGAGGATCGGATTATTCCGGGCCAGGATGGCCACGATGATGCCGTCCCAACCGTAGCCGGGGAGTGCCTGCCAGGAGAAACGGCGATACATACCTAGAATCTCGATTGCACCGCCCATGCCAGCAAGCATGCCACCCAAAACCTGAGAGGACATAATAACCGCCATTATGTTTATTCCCGCATAGCGGGCAAAACCGGCGTTGGCCCCTGTCACCCTCAATCGATACCCCCAGCGTGTCCGGAACATGTAATAACGACAGGCTATGAACGTGGCAATGGCGATGATCAAACCAAAATGCACCCTGGTTTTAGGGATTATCCGAAACAGCCTTACATGAGAAGGTATCCTCTCCGAAACGATGGCACCGGCATCAATGTCTCTCAGGAAGTATTTAATGATGAATAGCCCCATGAACAACGCCAAATAATTGAACATAAGGGACGAAACGAGTTCAGACGCATTCCATTTCATCTTCAGATAGGCCGGGATGCTACAAATGCCCGCCCCGACCAGGCCTCCGGCCAGTATTGCGGTTAGGGGATGAAGCAATGGCGGCAGATTCCAGCTCACGGCAACAAAAGCGGCGGCCACTCCGCCCATGAAGAAGGCCCCTTCCGCAGCAAGGTTGAACTGAGCGGCAGAGAACATCAGACTGACTGCCAATCCGGTGAATATCATGGGAATCATCATTTCCAATACGTTACCGAAATGCCGCAAACTGCTTAGGGGGCCGATTAGAAACTGACGCAATGCGATCCCTGGCTGTTGGCTGACAAAGAGTATCAATACGAGGGTAACCCCCAGCGCAATCAGAATGGCCAGGGCGGTACGGACTGTTTCAAATAATAGTTGCCTTTTATTTATGCTGTTAATTTTATTTATGCTATTAATGAATGGCATTTTGAATCTCTTCAGGCTTCTGCCTACGTACACCCAGCATATACAGCCCTAACTCATCCTCTGTCATGCCTGAGGCATCTTTGATGTACGCAGTAATTCTCCCACCATACATAACGATTAAGCTGTCCGAGAGTTCCATAACCTCGTTCAGATCGGCTGATATAAGCAGTATGCCACTGCCTGAATCCCGAAGCTCCACCAGTCGCCTGCGGATAAATTCCGTGGCACCGACATCAATTCCCCTCGTAGGCTGATCGGCGAGAATCAGCATGGGCTGAGTGGAAAATTCCCTGGCCACGATAACCTTTTGGATATTACCGCCCGAGAGCCCCTTGATTTCCTGACGGGGGGAATCACATTTGATGCGATACTCGGTGGTCAACCTCTCACTATTCTTCCTGATGGAATCCGGCTTGCTAAGCACCTTGCCCGTGAATTCAGGCCAATCATGCTTATCCGCTAAGAGGTTTTGCTCAATACTGAGCGTATCGGCCACACCATAGGCCATACGATCCTCAGGAATATGACAGGCACCAAGATTGCGGACTTCTTTAATAGATAGATTCTTGATGCTCACATTCTTGAGGGCAATATCCCCATGGTGAATTTCTTTGAGTCCGCTAATGGCTTCCACCAATTCCCGCTGGCCGTTCCCTTCCACACCGGCAATGCCGAGAATTTCCCCCCTTCTGAGATCAAAAGAGACGCAATCCACAACGGTCTTCCCGAAGTCATTGATGATGGTGACATCCCTCGCCTTCAAACAGACCTCCCCCGGTGCCGATTTGGTCTTGTCTATTTTGAGGACAACATCGCGCCCCACCATCAGGCGGGATATGTCTTTTTCGCTCACATCCGCAGAATCAAACATGCCTTGATTCCTGCCGTTACGCATTATAGTAAGCCGGTCGCAAAGCTGTTTCACCTCGCTAAGCTTATGGGAGATGAAGATGATTGTATTGCCCTCGTCCTTTAATAATTGAAGCTCATGAAACAATTCCTTGGTTTCCTGCGGTGTAAGAACCGCCGTGGGCTCATCAAGGATGAGTATTTTAGCCCCTCGATACAGAGCCTTGAGAATTTCCACTTTCTGCTTGGTGCCAACAGGCAAATCCCGAATTCTTAGCCTGGGATTCACCTGAAGATTGTATTTCCGAGAGAGCGCAACGCTCATCTCAATCGCCTTCTCCTTGTCAATAACCAAACCCCTTAGGGGTTCCACACCCAACACCAAGTTCTCGGCCACGGTTAAGGACGGCACCAGCATGAAGTGCTGATGAACCATCCCTATGCCGTATTCAATAGCCTTGCGAGGGGAAGTTATCTGAATGGGCATGCCATTCAAGGTAATGCTTCCTTTTTCGGGAGTTTCCAGTCCGTAGAGTATCTTCATCAGTGTCGATTTACCGGCACCGTTTTCACCTACCAGCGCATGGATCTCCCCCTCCTTGACGGAGAAATCCACTCCATCATTGGCGAGGATGCCGTTGGGATAGACCTTGACCACCCCCTCCATGGTGAGCAAATTTCCCATATCTCGTGCTTCTAGGGTTTAACGGCGTTTCGCAGGCCATCCAGGTCTTCATTACTCATGCCAAAGGCCGTGCCAACCTTGATTTCGCCGCTGATTATCTGCATCTCGACATCGATTAGTTCCTGCCTTATCTCCTCTGGCACGACTCTCGTGTATATGTCGTTGTCCGCTATGCCGACACAGTCTTCCGCAAATCCAAGTTCTTCCTTTTGACCATAGGGCAAAGTTCCCTCTTTATGGAGTTCTATGGCTCTTAGCAAGGAGTTGTCCACCCTCTTTAGGATGGAAGTTATAATCAATTCCGCCTTGACCGGGTCAGTTTCGGCAAATATCGCCGCCTGATCGGAATCCACACCAATGGCATAGCGGCTGGAATCCTTGGCGGCATCCAACTGCCCCAGTCCCGCCTGCCCTGCAACATTGTAACCAACTTCTACACCTATGTTGTACTGGGCCAAAGCCATCTCCTTCCCCTTGGTGGAATCATCGAAAGACCCGATGTAAGATATGGCGACCTTGGCATCCGAATCGGCATATAGTGCCCCTTCGATGTACCCCACCAGAAAATCATTGATGACGGGAATGTCCATCCCTCCAAGAAACCCAATGGCCTTGCCTTCCATCGGCCTGTGTTTACCTGTTGTCATATTTACGGCCAAGACTCCGGCCAGAAAGGATGCCTCGTTCTGCTTGTAGCCGATAGAATATACGTTGCCTAAGTTGCCGAGAGAGTAGTCTACCCCCTCGTCAAAGATTATATAGCGTTTTTCCGGATGCTCCGGCGCAATGTCCTGGAGGAATTCCACCATCTGCCAAGTGCCGCAGATTATGATGTCCCAGTCTTCCTCGGAAACATCGAGCAACGTGGGTTCCCACTTAGTTTGGTCGTAACTCATTTCTATTGTTTTCCCCACAACCCCATCGCCATATTTGTCCTTGATCAGCTTCATTCCATTGGCGGCGGAATCGAAGAAGGACTTATCGCCTAGAACCCCATTGAGTAGCAATACGACTCGCAAGGGAGCATCCACGGCACCCGCCTCTTGTGCGACATTCGTTTCGGATGCCTTCTTCTTATTGCAACCGGCCAGACCGAGGGCCAGCAATAGAATGGCTGCCGAAAATCCAATAAACACTCTTCTCATGTTAATCTCCTTTTGTTCTCATTGCGGTTTATGATTTCATTAATTGTGTTACCCTGACAAGTAGCTAGGATGAGTATTGGCTTAGGGGACATCTAAAAACAGTTTAGGAAATTGACGTGAGAGATTTTTTGCAGTCGTCTCAGATGACTTAATTCTATCTTTTTCAGCTGTCCTTTTTCCCTAGTACCCCCAATTCTCCTCAAAAATGGAGGGTGGCCGCTTCAAAAATTTGCCGATTCCGCTTATTTTCATTATTCGGGCACATTCATCCCCCTAGCACAACTTGGATACAAGATAACTTCCATGCAATATATTGTACGTCATACAGGCAAAGTCAAAACGAAGACTATTGCGCTCCCGACTCTTAGCCGCCATTCGCAACAATTCAAGATTGCTTTTGATGTAATCATACGGATGCTCCACATTACTCCTTACGACCGATTTTTTCCTGTTTCTTTTCTTCTGACTAGCACTCAAAGGACGATTTTTATAACCTTTATCAAGAATTCCGTAATATATCCGTTGTGAACTCCGTGAGATCTGAAAACGGGATGGGATGTATAAGAGTTTCGCACGGAGGCACAGAGGGCACAGAGGTTTTTCAAAGATTTGTTGAAGAATAACTCAGCACTGAGCATTCATCTCGTCTCTTCTGCGCATAGATTTTACAGGCAGTACCGTATTCTGGGCAGATGCTGTCATTCCCTAGGCACCCGACTTATTCCACGTGGTGGTTCGAAGAGCCTTTTTATTAGCTTATTTCCCTAGTGATTAACTGCCGGGTTAATAGCTTTAGCTTAGCCTTAAGCATTTTGGCCTGTCTGCACCTGTCTGCGTGCGTACACGCACAGTCAGGCCTGCCTGTTGCGGACATGCCTGACTGGGGCTGTGTCAGAATCCAGGGGGGGCGGGGGGGCTACCTACCTACCACAGGCAAGGCGGCGAGAAGTTCTGAAAGCGGAGTGTTCATGTTGTACTAAGCATTTTATAGTGCCTCGAAGATTATGGGTGGCTTAATTCGTGGCACTCCATAACCGCTTGAGGGCTCATTATGCATTGTCAGGAAAAGAATTATGCAGTCGATACCATTGGGACTCGAACAAGAGTTTTCTGAGTAGAATTATATGGGATTAGCGGGGTTTTGGCCTAAGTGAGCCGAAATGGAAACAAGGGGATTGAGACGGGCGGGAAAAGGCCTGAATGCATACTTGTAATTTGTTTTTTCACCGGAACATCCATGTCAGCACATATTTGTTGCCCACCACTAAGCTTCTAGGCACTATATAAGCATTTCAGGTTTTTTCGCCTGTTGCAGACAGGTGCGGACACGAACAGGCAGGCCAACGCCGCATGCGGGCCAAAGGCGCGTTCTGACACAGCCCCGCAGACAGGTGCAACGCCACAGGCAGGCTGAAAAGATCGAGTCAAGAACAAAATGGTTTTTTAGAGGTTCCCTATTGGCTTCATTACAATTCAATAATGGTAATGCATTGCGTTGTCTGCATCATAAAAAATCAGTATAATCAGCACAGAGTTTCTCTATAAGTCTTATTGAAATGAAGGAGGATGTAAGTTGAAGAGAATTCATTTTGCCGTTACAGTTTTATTCATGGCTTCATCTATTAACGCCATCGAAAAACACGCCGTTTTTGCGGGAGGTTGCTTCTGGTGCATGGAACCTCCATTCGAAACAATGCGGGGTGTGAAGGCCGTAGAAAGCGGATATTCGGGTGGAACGGTCAAGAACCCCACATATCAGGAAGTCTCAAAGGGTGGCACAGGTCATTTCGAAGTTGTCAGGATTACCTATGATTCCGAGAAAACATCCTTTGCAAAGCTACTGGAAGTCTTCTGGAAAAGCATAGATCCCACAGATAGCGCGGGACAGTTCTGCGACAGAGGCAGTCAGTACCAGGCTGCGATATTCTATGCGAACGATGAAGAGCGAACCCTGGCCGAGAAGTCGCGGAATGATCTTGCGGCATCAGGAAGATTTTCCAATGATATCGTGACCGAAATTTTGCCCGTAGCACCTTTCTATAAGGCAGAAGAGTATCACCAGGATTTTTACCGCAAGAATCCCGGCCATTACTATGCCTATGCCGAGGGATCGGGAAGGAAGGAATTCTTGAAATCAAATTGGAAGGATGAAGCCTGGGCAGAGTATACCCCTCCAAAAGACAAAGAATTGGAATCCTCCCTCTCCGAGTTGCAGTACAAGGTTACACAGAAGGAAGGCACCGAACACGCATTCACCGGGGAATACTGGGACAACCATGATGAGGGAATTTATGTGGATATTGTATCGGGTGAACCGCTCTTCTCATCGACAGATAAATACGACTCCGGAACGGGGTGGCCATCCTTTACGAGGCCCATCGATAGCCACTTCATCGAGAGCAAACCCGACCAATCATTATTCTCCGTGAGAACGGAGGTGCGCAGTCGATACGCCGACTCCCATCTCGGGCATGTCTTCGACGATGGCCCCGTGCAGGAAGGAGGTCTTCGCTACTGCATCAACTCCGCATCGTTGCGATTCGTGCCGAAAGAGGACATGGAAGCCCAGGGGTATGGGAGGTACATCCATCTCTTTGAATAAGACCCATTGTTGATTCGTGGATAACATTCTCATTGAACTGGAAAAGAATAATCCCTTCCAAGACTGCGAGAAGGCCCTCTTAATCGGATTTCGGAGCAAAGAGACTGCCTCACTGGTGGCAGAGGCTCATATCGAAGAACTTGAAGAACTTGTACGTTCTCAGGGCATATCCATTGCTGCCTCCATCATCGTGACTCTCAGGGATATCCATCCGCGTTGGATGATCGGGAAGGGAAAGGTCGCCGAAATTGCCGATCACCTACGCGCAGAGAACATCAATCTTGTTGTTTTTGATGAAGATTTGTCCCCAATCCAGCAACGGAATCTCGAAAAAGAATGGAATACACCTGTCATTGACCGTCGGGAAGTCATTCTCGACATATTTGCAAACCGAGCATCAACCCGTGAGGCCGTTCTTCAGATTACCCTGGCCCGCATGCAGTACATGCTCCCCCGTCTCACGCGTGCCTGGACACACCTTTCACGACAGCGCGGCGGTGCCCGGGGAAACCGTGGAAAGGGCGAAACGCAGTTAGAGACCGACCGTCGGTTGGTGCTCAACAAAATTTCCGGCTTGCGGAGCAGTATTGCCAAGGTACGGGACCAGCGAATGATTCGTCGGAAAAAACGGCTTGGAAGACCGGTTCCCTCTGTCTCATTAGTCGGATATACAAACGCTGGCAAATCCAGCCTTCTTAACGCATTGAGCGGATCCTCCGTATATGTGGAAGACAAGCCCTTTGCCACCCTCGACCCCACCACTCGGCGCATTGAACTGCCGGGAGGCCAAGAAATAATTCTCACAGACACCGTTGGATTCATCCGCAAACTTCCTCATGAACTCGTCGATGCCTTCCATTCCACGTTGGAAGAGGCGGTATTAGCCGAAGTCATCCTACATGTCGTCGATGGCAGTAGCCATGAGATTGAAGAGCATATCGCCGTAACAGAAAAAGTATTGACGGAATTGGAGGCAGGTCAAACTCCACGGATTCTTGTGCTTAACAAATCCGATGCCTTACACCCCGATCAAATACGCTGGCTTTCCGCCTGCTACCCCGATGCCCTCATCGTATCGGCCCGTCATGGGAACGGGCTGAAAGACTTAGTAAGACTTCTCACGAGAACCCTGGATTCTCAAAGGCCAGAGGTAACGGTGCGCCTCCCAAAAAATAGGTGGGACATCCGATCACGCCTACACAATGAAGCGACCATTCTGCATGAAGAATATGAGGAGGACGGCATACTGTTAAGGGTTCGTTTGAACGATAAAGACCTTAACCGCCTCGCACCCTATATTCTCTCGCCCCCAGAATCAGAAGAAGGGCAATTCTAGGAGTCTATCGGACTAGAAATTCATAGGGCCGTTTTTGATGATTTTTTTTCCGATTCAAGGCATCAGAAGCGTATGTAGTGCCCCGAAGTCTAGTGGTGGAATAGCAAGCATGTGCTGGTATATGTATCGTTAGGTAAAGAAACATTTTACAACGGATGTTCCTGGAGAGTTGAAGAAAAATAACGTCATATCTCTATATGTTATAATAAAAAAATAGATGTAAATCCCTCTGTTTTACTGAACCCACTAATCTTTTGTTTTAATTGAGACCTACTTTTGTAATCCTTAATAGGGGTTTTTAAGATACCCAATGGATATTTCTGTAGCGTTCTTTTAAATTTTTTGAGTGATTTTACTTCTAAATGTTCCTTGTAATGCAAAGCGTATTAGAACCAGAAATACACCCAGTCCAAAAAGATCGGTAAGAAGATTAGGATAGATTAACAGTACGGCTGCTACGCCTCCCACAATTCTTAACCAGAGAGGCAATGGCTTCCGCCAATAGCCTTCTACAGCAGTCGAAAGCATAAATACACCCAAAAAAGCACCTGCGACTGTCCATATAATAGATAGATCAATGTTGATCAATAATAATTGTGGCGCAAATGCAAAAAGGAAGGGGACAATGAACCCTGCCAAGGAAAGTTTCATTGCAATAAAACCAGTACTGGAGGGATTGCCGCCACTTATCCCCGCTCCGGCAAAGGCGGCCAGAGCTACTGGCGGTGTAATATTGGCAAAGATTCCAAAATAGAAGACAAACATATGGGCGACAAAAATAGCATTGTCCGGGCTGCCCATAATTTGGGAAAAATAGCTGGTTCCAAGGAGTATTGGTGCTGCCATTGTGCTTGTAATAATATAGGTAGGAATGCTGGGGAGGCCCATGCCCAGTACGATAGAAGCCAGCATCGTCAGAAGCAGTGTTATGAACAACTGCAATGCAGGTATTGAAATCCGCTGTCCTGCCTTAATAACAAAGTTTGCAAGATTGAGTGCAATACCCGTTTGGGTAGAGATTCCGACAACTATACCGACACAGGCACAGGCCAGGGCAACACCCGTGGTGGATCTGACTCCGGCATTTATGGCGGACATTACAGTTGTCAGGTTAGTTGTTTCTTTTCTATTTTTCCTGAATAGAACATTAAGAAGCACTGAAACTAAGATGAGAATTGCCATGGTGGGAAGAGCAAAGGGCACTGGAAAAGTTCCTGAATTAAGAAATGTCGTGAGTCCTGGAAGGAAGATTAGAGAAACAACAGTGGCAAGAACAGCAGGTAAAAACCTGGAAGAAGCTGTAATAAGAACAATGCTGACAATGGACCAGAATGCGGCGAAAATGGGTGTTCGTCCACTGAATAGTAGCCATACTAGAACCAGGATGGGGAACAACAGATAACTCCGTGTCTGTAATACCTCTCGCAGGCTAGGGAGCTGTTCTTTGGCTAATCCTTTAAGACCAAGGCGTTTGGCACGAAGATGCACCTGGATAAGTACACCAAAATAATACAGCAGTGCTGGAATTATGCCGGCAAGAACGATTTTCAAATAGGGAATGCCCAAGTTTTCCGCCATAATAAACGCTGCCGCTCCCATAATAGGAGGTAGAATCTGCCCACCGACGCTTGCACTGGCTTCTACAGCTCCAGCGAAATTTTTGTCGTAACCTACCTTCTTCATAAGGGGAATGGTAAAGGTACCGGTTGTTACGACATTGGCAACGGCAGCTCCATTGATACTGCCCATCAAACCACTGGCTATGGTGGCCACTTTTGCCGGCCCGCCATCGCTTGCCCCGCTAATGGCCATGGAAAAGTCTTGAAATAGCTCTCCCGTTCCTGTCTTGAGAAGGAAACTACCAAAAAGGATGAATAAAATAATGTAACTCGCAGAGACACCGATGGCAGTTGATAATAAACCTTCGGTTACAAAGACGAGATGAGTTACAATGGATTTTGTAGTTGCAAGAAAAATAGGGGCAGTCAGGTTGGGGTATATTTTAAGTTTTGCCCAAATCCCATAGATGAGGAATCCTATGGCCAGCATGGGCAGGCTCCATCCAAGTGCACGGTAGGTAGCAATAATGACAAGCAGTATGGCGATAATACCAATATAAAAATCCCACTGCTGTATAATTCCTCCCATAAGGGCAATTCGGCCATAGGCTATTAGCATGTAAATACCTACAGATAGGGAAATAATAGCAAGTGCAATATCAATAAACGGAGTATTTCTGTTTTTCAGTTTCCTAGGATGCACAAGAAAAGCTATAGTGAGAAGACTGTATAGATGAAGGCTACGTTGACGAAAGTCCACCAAGGGTCCTGCAAAGGATGTATATAGGTGAAAAAGTCCCAACAAAATAGCCAGTGTCGATACCGACAAGCCGATTGCCCGAGTCAGTCTCCTGGAATCAGTTTCTGTATTCGATAAGTTCGGGGTGACTGTAGGGTTTGAATCATTGCCTTCCACTAAAGATGCCCTCTTTTACTATGTTAATCTTTCCATTTTATTTTAGAACAAGAATTTGTAACATCAAAACGATATTGTCCTGCTGGCAACTCGTATGCCTGGTTATCTATGATCAGCTTATGCGCTGTTTCATCATTTGAACGAATTATGAGGGGATCCACCTTGCGGTTTAAGCCACTCATTATAACCCAACCGCCTAGGGTTTCAGTTATCGGTGCATTGTACGGTAAACCAGCTCCAAATGACCTAAACCGTGTTGACTCAACACGAATCACCTTATCGGTATAGATCAAAAATTGTTCCCGCCATTCTTCCCTTTCCACTGAATGTATCCAGGATATTTCAAATTCCTGGGGCAAGGATATGTTCATCGCTAGAAACGATTCATCATCCCTGGTTAACACCAAGCATATTCCGGATTCTCCCATCCCTAAGGGTAGGACAGGAGTTAATCCGAAATTCAATACACTGAAAAGGAGAGTTACTTCGATGCGTAAAATGCAGAAGCTCCTGGATGGAGATCCACGACCAAGCCACTTTCCATATTGTTAGGATCAAATTGACGCAATGCTCCGATTGTAACCATATCACTTCTTAGGTAATTATAGAAAAGGGTGGTTAATTCCTTTACAAGGTCGTTAGGAAGGTCCGGGCTGGCAATAAGTAGATTCCGAATGGCAACAGTTTCCAGAGGCTCTGGAAGATTGTATTGTGCTGCATTACCTGCAGGTATTGTGTATTCCTCGTAAAATGGATAGGCCGCAATCAAATTTGAAGCCAAATTTCCCGCTACAGGAACAAATACGACATCCATGCTCTGCATGACATTGATTATACTGGAATTGGGAACACCAGATGTGAAAAATGCCGCATCCAATGTACCATTTTGCATAGCCTGGACACTGTCGGCATATCCTGTATTGGTTACCTGTCCGAGATCCTTGTAGCTTAGATTAGCAACTTCGAGTACTTTTTTGGCACTTTGTTCAACACCTGAACCGACCTTGCCGACACCAATCCTCTTGCCTCTCATATCATCAACGGAAGTAATTCCGCTGTCAGCAGTGGCAATAATCTGGACAACATTGGGATACATTCCGGCTATGGAAAGAATTTCAACCGGTTTTTCTTCAAACTGCCCCCGTCCATTGACTGCATCAAATGCGACATCGCTCATGACTATGGCAAGTTGATTCAATCCTGAATCAATATTGTTTATGTTCATGACCGATGCTCCGGTCGACTCAACAGTTATCGATTTTACCATCGAATTTTCCTCAAAAATGGTTTTAAGGACTCCACCTATTGGATAATAGGTGCCAGACGTTCCTCCGGTGCCAATGATGAGGTGATGAGCTTTTTCTTCCATGCCTCCGGTTGCTTCTGCATCGCCTGTTGCCATAATCAAAGTTGTCGGTAAAAGAAGCAACCCCATAATAATAACATGATGCCTTAACATAGATAACATAAATTCCTCCTAGTGAATTTGTTATGGGTACATCTAAGAACTTCAGTTTAGTTCTTGCGAACCCATCCCTAAAAATTTAATGATCCCTTTACTGATCAGAGCAATCCTATATACAATACCCAGTTCATGTCAAGGGCCTTTCTAACAGATGTTTCTGAATAATCGAAGTTATATAACGCCATATCTCTATATGATATAATAATATAAATGAAAAATTCCTTGGTTTGATTATACTCACTAACTTTTTGCTTTTTTTCGATTTTATCCTATTGTCATAGCTGGAAGAGGCGGTATTAGCCGAAGTCATCCTACATGTCGTCGATGGCAGTAGCCATGAGATTGAAGAGCATATCGCCGTAACAGAAAAAGTATTGACGGAATTGGAGGCAGGTCAAACTCCACGGATTCTTGTGCTTAACAAATCCGATGCCTTAAGCCCCGATCAAATACGCTGGCTTTCCGCCTGCTACCCCGATGCCCTCATCGTATCGGCCCGTCATGGGAATGGGCTGAAAGACTTAGTAAGACTTCTCACGAGAACCCTGGATTCTCAAAGGCCGGAGGTAACGGTGCGCCTCCCGAAAAATAGATGGGACATTCGATCACGTCTGCACAATGAAGCGACCATTCTGCATGAAGAATATGAGGAGGACGGCATACTGTTAAGGGTTCGTTTGAACGATAAAGACCTTAACCGCCTCGCACCCTATATTCTCTCGCCCCCAGAATCAGAAGAAGGGCAATTCTAGGAGTCTATCGGACTTGGAATTCATAGGGCCGTTTTTGATGATTTTTTCCGATTCAAGGCATCAGGAGCGTATGTAGTGCCCCGAAGCCTAGTGGTGGAATAGCAGGCATGTGCCGGTATATGTATCGTTAGGTAAAGAAACATTTTACAACGGATGAGGGGGCTATTCTTTTTCTACCCTGTTTCAACCCTATTGCTTCAATTTCGGCTTATTCAGGTTATAAAACCGGCTAGCCCCATATATTCTATTCCATCGTCGAAACCCAATGGGGCAACTACATAATTCTTTTCCTGCCAATTCATAATAAGCCTTCGAGAAGGGCGAGGGAGCCTCTCATTCATGCCATAAATCCACCCACAAACTTCAGGGCACTATAAAAAGCTCAAGCGTAGCTGGGCTAGTGAGGGCCCGAGGGGGGCTACCCCCTTCCTCAAGGGTAGCAAGGAGTGGCAATCCCCCCTGAGGGGGGCCGGGGGGCTAAGTCCTTTTGCTAACTTTGGAGGGACGGTGGCAATCCCCCCCTGAGGGGGGGATTTTCTTATTCCTTATCCTTTCATTTTATAGCCTTGAAGCCGATAATACTACCGTGAACAATCCTCTTTCACCGCTAAAAAAAGTCGCCATAGGTCTTGGCTTATTCATACCGCTTGTTCTCATCCTTCTGGTGCTAACATTTAGGTATAGCGGGAAAAAAGAAGAGACTATCAGCTTCAGTAGTCCTCAAGCTAAGACCGTAAGGAGTATCCGATTGAACAGGATCTCCAGTTTGAATAACGAGGAAGAAGAAGTAGCAGACAGCGAGGAAGAAGAGGAAGCAGACAGCGAGAAAAAAACTGAATCGGAACCGAAATCCCGTTACATAACCGACAAGCATAGGGTGCTTGCCGGTGAATCAATTTCCTATATCGCCGGAGTACATTGGGACGATATATTTTTATGGCCAGAACTTTACATATTGAATGAATTGATCAGTGACGATCCGGATTTGATCTATATTGATGAGATTGTCAATATCTATAACCGCCTTGGACAGGGCGACGACTACACAGAAGACGAAACTAGGCATATTCTCGATGCCTATATAGAGGTCTATGACCGCTTCAAGGCATTGGGGCCCCAGAAAAATAGCTCTGCGTGGACATTACTATGGTGTGGAACGAAATATGATAGAGAGTTCCTTTCGCTTTACGCAGACCGTATAGAACCACAGGACATAGCGATGGCCGAGAAATATATTGTCGAAGAAGGATACCTCGATTAAAGCCCGCTTAAATACTCGTCTCCTGCAAAGTGGTTACCTACAAAGTGGACATTTCACTTGACAACTTACCTCATCGTCTAATTACATATCCTCCAGGATCCACCTCTTCCCGCAAAACTGCCAGTTCGCGATCCGTTGGTTCTGCTGTCGTTTCCATGTATTCGGACAACAATAGTTCAAAACCGGTATTTTCGATGACCTCTTTTAAGTCCACACCTGGATGCAGAGATATCACTCGCATGCGTTTCGAGATCGGTTCGAAATCCATAATGCACAAGTCGGTAATGATTCGATGTGGTCCAGTTCCTCGCTGCAAACCGGCCCGCTCACGGGCATCACCACCCGAAAGATACCCCGGAGTTGTTACAAAGCTGACCTTGTCAACAAATCGTCGCGGATCATGAGGTGTCACAATCAGGGTTTTCTTGCATAACGATCCCAAATCATTGGCCCCACCACTTCCTGGAAATCTCACCTTGGGGCGGTGATAATCGCCAATAGAAGTCGAATTCAAATTGCCATACCTATCGATCTGAGCACCACCGATGAAGGCGTAATCGACCAGCCCCCGTTGGGCCATCTCCATCACGTCAAGCATCGTCGATGCCAAAATACCGCGATAATGAGTTCGGCTATCTCCTACCGAAACCGGCATCGTCGGCAAAATAGGTCCGGCCCCACCGGCCTCAAAGAAGAGCAATAAATTCGGGGCCGATACTTTTTGAGCGAGCATGGCCGCTGCACACGGTGCTCCCGTTCCAATAATGGCCACTCGATGATCATCGAGTTGACGAGAGGCCACGCATACCATCAATTCCATTTTATTATATCGGTCGATAGTCATCTTACTGACCTCTCTTCTCGGCTTCCGACCCCACCATCAACTCTTCCGAACGCAAACTATTCATTCTCGCAAGGCCCCCGCACAACTCCCAGTACTCAAAAAAGTCATGCGTATTTCGTATATATTTATCGATAAATTCCGTGTAGCTCTCTACATTATTTTCGGCCTCCATCCACCGCATGAGGTGCTCTTCATCGCTGAAATATTCACCCGAAAGATTGCTCGGATAGGCCCCGTAAGGAACAGGGCAAACGGCATCAACGCACCAATAGGGAATCGTCGTCTTCCACGGGGCCTGTCGAATTTCATCCGATGAGACAATTCTCTCAGCACTGATGACCACTTTCATCGAAGCCTTGGCCAAATCGGCATCGGCCACCGTCAACCCCTCGATCTGACAATTCCCATATATGTCGGCCTTGTGAACGTGAATGAGTGCCACATCGGGGGCCAATGCCGGTATGGCCGCATATCGCTCTCCACTAAAGGGACATGAGACCGTCTTGGCCGCCGAATACTTAAAAGTGTCCGTCCCCAACATCACGCTTGCTGGCAAGAAACTCACGCCCATTGCGGCGGCTTTAAACCGCCAGGCCAAGGCCGCATTAGACCACTCTGTGGTAGTAACTTTATCGGACTGAAAATAGAGGCGTGCCGCTGGCGATAGTCCTCGGGCCTCGAGACCAACAACATAGGCCACATCGCAACGATCAAAGCACTCTCCTGCCACCAAAATCTGACAATCATGAGTGGTCGTGTGCCCCGCAAATCCCAGATTCTTCCGCCCCTGCCGAACCACTTCGTGAAGAAGTGCCGTTGCAATGCGGTTGGTTCCAAACCCTCCAGAGGCCAGATAATCTCCATCCTTGACAAAATTCTCAATGGCTTGGCATACATCCATGCGTTTGTCTTCTAACCGACGATTTTGAGTCGTCTCCCGATATTTTTGAGCAAAAAATGGCTTAAAATTGATGCCAACACCTTCTTCTCGAATGAATTCCTCCATTTCGGTCTCCTTCTTGTTGGTAGATATCGCTACTCAGTATGTTAACGCCTGGCCAGGCGTTCGATGATCAACGCCAGCCCTTCGCCGCCGCCAATGCAGAGAGCGGCCATGCCGTAACGTCCGCCTCGCTGAGTCAGAGCATTCATAAGCGTCACGACGATGCGAGCACCAGAGCATCCGATGGGATGTCCTAAACTCACCGCACCACCAAAGACGTTGACCTTTTCCGAATCGAGTTCGAGGTCCGTCATTGCCGCCAACGTCACCGCTGAAAATGCTTCATTGATTTCAAAAAGATCGATATCGCTCACGCTTAATAGACCCTTTTTCAAACACTTTTTCATGGCGTAAATCGGAGCAGTTGTGAAAAAAGCCGGATCATGAGCATGAGCGGCGTAAGCAACAAGACGAAAGACCGCCCGATCACGATACTCTTCACCCGCCAAAACTAAAGCGGCGGCCCCATCGTTAATCGACGACGCATTAGCGGCGGTAATCGTTCCTTCCCTCTCAAAGGCCGCCCGCAGACTCTTCACTTTATCAAATTTGACCTGAAAGGGACCTTCGTCGGTATCCACTCTCACCTCTCCCTGTCGGCCCTTAATCACAACGGGAACAATTTCATCTTTGAATGACCCCGACTTCACAGCACTTTGAGCCCGCCGATAAGATTCGATGGCAAATTCATCCTGCATCTCACGAGAGAGATTGTACTTTTTCACACAGGCTTCGGCGAGATTCCCCATAGCTGAATTGGCATAGGGATCCCAGAGACCATCCATCTGAAGAGAGTCGGTCAACTCACTGTTTCCATATTTATATCCTCCACGTGACCCCTTGAGCAGATGAGGTGCTTGAGACATATTTTCCATGCCACCGACAACCACAAGATTGGCCTCACCGAGAGCAATCTGTCGCGATCCCATAATTAAGGCCTGTAGTCCAGAGCCACACACTTTATTGAGTGTCGTCGTTGGTACGCCGACTGGAATCTTCGCCGCTAAAGAAGCCTGTCGGGCAGGGGCCTGCCCCACTCCTGCAGATAAAACCTGTCCCATATAAACTTCATCAACCTGATCGCCGATCAAACCCGCGACATCAAGAGCGGCACGAATCGCCGTCCCTCCAAGCTCAATGGCCGATACAGAGGCCAATCCTCCCAAAAATGAGCCAATCGGTGTTCGCTGACCAGCTAAAACATATACCCCACTCATAATGTTTTCCTTCTGTCTATCTGTCTCACGTAAGAGTTAAATGATAGGAAAAGTTATATTTCCTGGCAAGGGAATTTATATCGATAATGACTGATTCCTGAATCCGCATTCAACACCCTGCTTATTGGTTTTCTGAGATCAAAATCCAACCGGTAGATTCATTCTTTTTACCCAGCGGGGATGTACAGTTATTCCAAATTTGCTAGCTTCTCCAAGCGATTTTACGCACTGAGGGATTTTGGGGATACAGCATCCCAACGCACCGCACTTGTCTTGTTATTCAGGATTAAATGGAATTAACCGGCATTTCGGCAGAAGGAAATGCTTCTACACCCAAGCGGGATATAGGCTATCCGCAGAGGGATCAATGATTCCCTTCGGAAGTTGTTTTTCACAATAAAGGGGTGATTTCTTTGCAAAAACACATTTAATGTTTCTTCGGCATCATGATCACTGTCCAACTGAATCAAAGCCTTTTTATCCAGATTGATCTTCGGTAATAAATCGATGATTTCCTGGATGAGCAAGTGCACCTTGGAAAAAGTCTGACCGGAAAGCAATGTCTATTAGATTTTCTGATTTTTTTTTGGGGGGGGCTAGCACTATATAAGGGTTATAGCATCAAATAGAAAACAATGCCTGTTCCTAAGGGGATTACGACATTGTCAAAACATTTAAGCGGAAGGAGTTCCATCAGGGTTGTTAGAATGGCGGCTAAAATGGCCATCCAGAGAATCTCAAGATAGATAAACGAACTAATGAAAACCACTACAAAACAGGACAGCGAGCCAATGATCGTTTTTTCTTTCATCCCTGGGATCCGGCATCCTCCCCATAACTTGCCAACAAGACTTGCTACACCATCCCCAAACGCTAATGCATATATAGCCAGAGTCATTGCTGGATGGGGATGAAAAAGCATCGCTATCAGACCGCCGATCCCCAGAGTAACTGGTCCCCATACAAAGCCTTTTTCGGTTGGCCGCGACGCAATTTCAGTAATCTGACTTACTAATCCATAATCGGCCCCTACAACCCGAGCGGTTTCGTTAATAATATAGAAGAGTATGCCCAAGCAAAGGAGCACTCCAGTTGCATAGACATTCCATCTCGCCAAAGCCGGAACGAAAACAATGGTGAAATGAAGGATTTTCCTCAGTAATTCCTTGTGCTTTATTCCTTGTGGTGGCAATGACTTCAAGAGATTTGGCCGAATTCCTGCTTCCATTCAGGATTCTTAGGATGTCAGGAGGTAAGTTATAAAGTGAAATGTCCACTTCTTCCCTGCAAAACTCATAACCTCTCCCATGCCTTTATTATTTCCCTTGCCGCCATTGACTGAGCGGCACTCAGTCCCCCAAGAATTCTTCTGGGGTAGTTGTTGATCCACTTCTCTATCCATTCTGTAATCTTCCTGGGCAGAAACTCCCGTTGTCACGGGTGATGGTCTTAAAAGTCTCTCTGAATGCTTTAAAATCCATTTTCCGCTCCAATTTGTACAGCTCTGCCCATCTCAAGAGGTTTTTAGGCTACCCCCGGGATCAAACCTTCCTCAATATAGCGGTACAGAGTCTTTGAGCAGATCCTCTTCCCTTTTTCTACAGGTGAGTATTTCATTATACAATTCACCATTATACAATTCACCCCTTAGAATGTCAGAGAATGGATTGGTTGACAAGCTCTTGAAGAGCTGTCAAGAATTATGGAATGACAAAACGAAATAAACTCATGGCAGGTGTTTCTATCACAGTGGTACTGATGGGGCTCCTGGCCGTCTATTTATTCCCCCCTACCGCCTTTGGCCAAACCTTCAACCGAGATCAGACACAAGAATACCTCCAAGAGATAGAATTGGTGATGTCGGCCATACAGAACCACTATGTCAAGCCGGTCGATGCGCAAACACTACTTGATGGGGCGATAAAAGGCATGTTTGAGACATTGAACGACCCATACTCCGTGTATTTGGATGATGATTTCCTCCAAGACATGAATGATACAACGGAAGGCAGATATGGGGGTGTCGGCATTTATATCAGTCACGATCATTATGATCCCGAAAATCCTGCTGGCCGCTTGCCTTATGTAAGGGTTGTTGCCCCCATTGAAGGCACCCCAAGCTGGAAGGCCGGTGTCAATGCCGGAGACTATATCTATGCGATTGAGAGAGAGTCAGCCAAAGGGTTCACTACACAGGATGTTGCCGATCGCCTCAGAGGGAAACCGGGAAGCTCTGTCACCGTTACTTTTCTCAGAAACAAAAGTGTCACCTTCGATTTGGTTCTCACTCGTGAAATTATCGAAATCCCAACGGCAAAATCCACCGTAATCGATAGCCAAATCGGCTACTTGCGTATCATTCAATTCACGCCATACACCGAGCCACAGGTTAGGAACACTCTAAGAGAGTTTAACTCCCAAGGGCTAAAACAGCTCATTATTGATGTAAGAAACAATCCAGGTGGCCTTTTGGGTTCAGTTGTGAAAGTTGCCGATCTGTTTTTTTCAGACGGCATCATAGTGAGTACCAAGTACCGCCATCAAAGCAATGATCTAGTTCACCGCGCCAATCAAGCTATGCTTGTCCCCCGGGATGTGGAGATAGTCGTCCTTATTGACAAAGGGTCTGCATCGGCATCTGAAATACTTACCGGAGCACTCAAAGACAGGGGGCGCTCAACTGTGATCGGTGAAAAATCATTCGGAAAAGGGTCTATCCAGCAACTAATACAAACAGAGAGCAAATTGCCACGCATCAAACTTACAACAGGCCATTATTATACTCCCGCTGGAAATAATATCGATAAAACCGGAATTGCTCCCAATATCGTTGTTGAAGAACCGGTACCCACTGAAGAACAGATTGAGGCATTCGCTGTTGTACTTCAGGAGAATCGTATCAGTGCCTTTATTGAGAAGTATCCCAATCCTACTCAAGTACAAATCAATAACTTTGTGGCAACACTCCATGCCGAAGGTCTGATGTTGAAAGAGCGGAGCATTAGAATTCTGATAAAACGCGAATTAGAAAAGCACCTCAATACGCCACCAGTCGTAGATCTGGAATTTGATAGGTTTCTTATCCGTGCAGTAAACTTCCTGAAGCATGGTGAATAGGGTTTCATCAACGCATACATCCACAGACTATGTTTTCTGGGGTTTATTGCGTAGGCGACAAAGGGATTCTTGACGTTGAAACAGGTCGTTTTACCTTTTGAACCAGTATTTACACCTGGAAGCTCAATACTTACCGAGCTTAGTGGGGAGCTTTTTCATCATCTTATTCGTGTAGGACGGCATCGCAAAGGGGATCATCTTAATGCAATTACGTATAATGGTTCACACTGTGAGTTATTAATTCTAGGAATTGAGAAAAACCACTGTATGGTGGAACTAACAAAGCAAGACAGAGATAATTCTCATGAAGACTGTACAGGGCCCCTCATCACGGTAATCCCTACACTGATGAAAGGTAGGAAGATGGATTTAGCTGTTCGACAATCTGTAGAAGCCGGTGCTCGCGCATTCTGGCCTATGAGAACAGATAGGTGTCAATTGAATCGGCAATACACAAATAATATGTCGATAAAGATAGAGCGATGGAAGAGAATCGCCATCGAGGCATTACAGCAATGCGGCGGGACATTTTCAATCGAGATAGAAACCCCTGCAAATCTTAGGGAGGTGTTGGAAAGATGGAGCAACCGCGGCCCTGCATTTTTCTTTCATGAAAAGCCGCTACCGTCTCAGAGGGGCTTACACCAGCACCTTGCCGATGATATCAATGAACTTGCCCTATTCATTGGTCCTGAAGGTGGTTTCTCCGATGATGAAGTATCTTGTTTTGAACGGTATGGTATTCGAGGTATATTCTTAGGGGATAGAATATTACGTGCCGAAACGGCTGTCTTGTATGGATTAGCCGCAGTCAACACGATTTTACGAGAGAGAAAGCAATGGAAACAGGCATAAGCCGCATTCGAATACTTGGGGTTCCTATTGACGTGATACCGGAGGAGAATCTTCAGTCGGTAATTGAGAGCCTATATGATGTCAATGACCACCGACAGATTATTCTTCTTGGTTTTCATGATTTCATGCGGATCCGCCATAGTTTGACCAAAATGGCCATGTTGGAAGAAGCGGCATTGGTAATCCCTGTTTCTTCATTGATCACCAATGCGGCGCGATTTTTGAAAAAAGAAGTACCCCCGCTATATAGGCCATACCCATTCATCATTAGGCTACTGGGAATACTTGAGTTAAGGAACAAAACCATTTATCTGCTGGGTTTGGATATGAAAGGAGTGCGAAAATCGGAGGCGAGACTCCGCACGACATTTCCAAATATGCGAATAGTCGGTCGTTATTCCGCACGTTTTAAGAGGAACAGGGAAGAAGACGTGCTTACCGCTATTAAAAAAGCTTCCCCTACACTGCTATTGACAGGAAAAGGACTAAGAGGCAGGCAGAACTGGATCAGCCAGAATCGGCATCGATTTTCTCCTGGACTATCTATATGGGAAAAACACTGTTTCAGCGTCTTTGCAGGGCAAAGACACAAACCTTCCTATTCTCGGAAAGCCCTATTGCTCAGCGGAGTTTTCAATGTTCTCATCAGGCCTTGGAGACTCCTCAGGATTTTTCGATATTTATACTTCCATCTGCTCTTAGTATGGACTCGAATCAAACAGAAGCCCTAATGAAATGGGCTCCGCAGCCCCCAATCTTCGGGCACTATAGTTTTTAGATCTCCCGGAGATCACAGAGGACACGGAGAGGGGAGCAGTCAAAGCGTTGAAAAACCTCTGTGTACTCCGTGCCTCCGTGCGAAACTCTCTGTCCCTCCCACGGCGTTTTCAGATCTCACGGAGACCACAAAGACCATGGAGAGGGAAGCAGACAAAGATTTAAAAACATCTGTGCCCGCTGTGCCTCTGTGCGAAATTTTGCCTCTCCCTGAGATCGCAAAGGACACAGAAAGGGGAGCAGTCAAAGCGTTGAAAAACCTCTGTGTACTCCGTGCCTCCGTGCGAAACTCTCTGTCCCTCCCATGCCAGATCTCACGGAGACCACCAAGACCATGAAGAGGGAAGCAGACAAAGATTTAAAAACATCTGTGCCCGCTGTGCCTCTGTGCGAAATTCTGCCTCTCCCTGAGTTCACAAAGAACACAGAGAGGGGAGCAGTCAAAGCACTGAAAAACCTCTGTGTACTCCGTGCCTCCGTGCGAAACTCTCTGTATCTCCCATGCCGTTTTCAGATCTCACGGAGTTCACAGAGGACACAGAGGGGGGAGTAGAAAAAGCGTTGAAAAACCCCTGTGCGAAATTCTGCCTCTCCCTGAGATCGCAAAGGACACAGAAGAGGGGAGCAGTCAAAGCGTTGAAAAACCTCTGTGTACTCCGTGCCTCCGTGCGAAACTCTCTGTCCCTCCCACGGCGTTTACAGATCTCACGGAGTTCACAGAGGACACAGAGGGGGGAGTAGAAAAAGCAAAGCGTTGAAAAACCTCTGTGCGAAATTCTGCCTCTCCCGGAGATCACAAAGGACACAGAGAGAAGACCAGACAAATCATTGAAAAACCTCTATGCACTCTGTGCCTCCGTGCGAAACTCTCTGTCCCTCCCATGCCGTTTTCAGATCTCACGGAGTTCACAGAGGACACAGAGGGGGGAGTAGAAAAAGCGTTGAAAAACCTCTGTGTACTCCGTGCCTCCGTGCGAAACTCTCTGTCCCTCCCACGGCGTTTACAGATCTCACGGAGTTCACAGAGGACACAGAGGGGGGAGTAGAAAAAGCGTTGAAAAACCTCTGTGTACTCCGTGCCTCCGTGCGAAACTCTCTGTATCTCCCATGCCGTTTTCAGATCTCACGGAGTTCACAGAGGACACAGAGGGGGGAGTAGAAAAAGCGTTGAAAAACCTCTGTGCGAAATTCTGCCTCTCCCTGAGTTCACAAAGAACACAGAGAGGGGAGCAGTCAAAGCACTGAAAAACCTCTGTGCACTCTGTGCCTCCGTGCGAAACTCATTGTCCCTCCCACGGCGTTTTCAGATCTCACGGAGACCACCAAGACCATGAAGAGGGAAGCAGACAAAGATTTAAAAACATCTGTGCCCGCTGTGCCTCTGTGCGAAATTCTGCCTCTCCCGGAGATCACAAAGGACACAGAAGAGGGGAGCAGTCAAAGCGTTGAAAAACCTCTGTGTACTCCGTGCCTCCGTGCGAAACTCTCTGTCCCTCCCACGGCGTTTACAGATCTCACGGAGTTCACAGAGGACACAGAGGGGGGAGTAGAAAAAGCAAAGCGTTGAAAAACCTCTGTGCGAAATTCTGCCTCTCCCGGAGATCACAAAGGACACAGAGAGAAGACCAGACAAATCATTGAAAAACCTCTGTGCACTCTGTGCCTCCGTGCGAAACTCTCTGTCTCTCCCATGCCGTTTTCAGATCTCACGGAGTTCACAGAGGACACAGAGGGGGGAGCAGTCAAAGCGTTGAAAAACCTCTGTGTACTCCGTGCCTCCGTGCGAAACTCTCTGTACCTCCCATGCCAGATCTCACGGAGTTCACAAAGGATACGGAGGGAAGAATAGGAGGGGACGGGTTCTCTTTTGGGCTGGCTAGGACATTGCTTGAGGTGGCCAATGTGGTTTTACCGACGATTATAGCCCATAATCGAGAGGTGAATGTGCACACTAAAACAAAACTAAAAAATAGGCGTTAAGATCTTTTGATATAAATAGATAGATATGAAAAACGGTGGCAATTCTGCCGGAACATCCGCTAGAGGGTGAAATCTCTCCCCAGATAGATTTCTCGGGCCTTCTTGTCGTTAATCAGTTCGTCTGCCGAGCCCTCCGTAAGGATTTCCCCATGGTTAATTATGTAGGCATGATGGGTAATAGCGAGAGTATCACGCACATTGTGGTCTGTGATTAGAATTCCGATATTCTTCTCCGATAAACGGGCGATGATTTCTTTGATTTCTCCAACGGCAATGGGATCAATCCCGCTGAAGGGCTCGTCAAGAAGCAGAAAACGAGGGTTGATGGCCAGGGCCCGACACACCTCCGTTCGCCGTCGCTCTCCTCCGGAAAGCGTATCTGCCCTACGCTTGGCTAAACTGGTGATATCCAAATCGACAAGTAGTTGCTCCAGAAGTGTCTTTCTCTCGGCCCTGGTAAGATCGGCACGCGATTCTAGCACCGCTTGTATATTCTGAGCCACGGTGAGTTTGCGGAAAACAGAAGGTTCTTGTGGAAGGTAGTTAATACCGAGCCTTGCGCGGTAATACATAGGTCGAGTTGTAATATTCTGGGTATTAAGCCACACTTTTCCGGCCGTAACCTTGACGAATCCGACAATCATATAAAATGTTGTTGTCTTACCTGCTCCATTGGGCCCCAGTAAGCCGACAACTTCTCCCTGCTTCATATGAAATGACACATCAGACACGGCTGTCTTCGCGTAATACTGCTTGCGCAGGCCTTCCACTCGGAGGGTAGCAAGTGAATGAGATTCCATGTCTACTTCAACTCACCAGGGTCTATGCTTTCAATCACGGTATCGTCCACCGGCTCTTCGCCTTCTTCTGTCTCTTCAGGCTCCTTGGTAGTCAGTGATCCCTGTACTTTGCCTTCCATGCTAATCTCATTCGTATCAAGATTGACCGTAATCCTATCGGCCTGATATTTATCATTATCCTGCCAGACAATGGGCCGTCCCGACAACTCCAGCTTCTTGAGCTTTCGGTTATATGTGGCGAACTCTCCCCGCCCCACTGTCTTATCCTTAATAAGTCTGACTGCAGCTTGGAGGATAACTAACTCCTCATCCTCGTAGTAATCCAGAGCTTCACAACGGATAACAGTTTCGTCTTCCAGGTCAATCAATGTGACAAGACCTCGGAACTTTATGAGTTTCTTTGATTTATCATAATCGAGTTTACGGGCTTCAATCGTTATTTTTTTCTCCAGCTCTCTTACCAGGATGCTCTCCTCTCCTTTTAGAATATCATAATCTGGGCCCATCAATTCGATACGCCCTGCCGTAATCTCGAGATTCTCGGAATTGACTTTGACATCTCCCTCAAGAACTGTTTTCGTTATTTCATCCCGCTGAACACTGGTGACTTTTCTGGCTGTAAATGTCCAAGTTTCGGCGAATAAATGAAAAGGGAGAAGTAGTATCAGTGAAATAATCAGCAAAACAGGCGAAAGGGTTTTAGAGGCCCCTGATAGACTATTTTTCATCGTCTTCGTCTTCATCAAATTCGATAGTGCCTTGTATTGTATTGGAAAGAGCATAGGTGTCGCGTGCTAGGTCTGCCTCCAAGATTTCTCCATAAACCGACAGGCCATCTCCAAGGTCAATTTGAATATCTCCCTGCCCCGTCAACTGGCGATTGTCGGCCTTATACTCAACCGAATCAGCCTTGAGAGTAGTGTTGTCTTCCACGTTTTTCACATAAACATTCCCCGATGCCGAGCCGTTGTTATTCCCATGGACTTGTATGCGGCGGGCACCGCCTTCAAGGGTTATTATACCGTCAGTGTCTTTTTCGACGATATTTGCCTCGTGAAAGACGCTGTAATCATCTTTATTAAAGGTTTCCACCATATTCGCTGATATCTCAATGCGGCCTTTATCAGATACGCTTATCTGGCGAACTTCCATGGCGACAAGATCGGGCACTTTGACATCCGAAACGCTGGTTTTTCCCGAATCACAGGAACCAAGAAGGAGAAGGAGGATTGGAAGAATTCCAAGAAATCGATTTTGGAGTCTGCCAAAGAATTTTTTTGCCAACGCGGAGCCTGAACAATCAAGCCCATCCAAGCTACATAAGCACCCTTCCCCTGCTACATCCCCGGAAGACTCAAACCAGAAGTTTGAATAGATGCTTTTAGAGATATCCGCTGATAACACCCCGCTATTATCAATCTGCCTTGCAACTCGCGTCAAGTCATGGCTACACTTCAGTATGTCTATTGGAGGCGCAATGTCTTATCAAATCAATGGAATGCAGCAGGTTGGAATCGGAACCCCTCATTTAGGAGAAGCATGGGCCTGGTATCGTCGGCATTTCCGTATGGATGTCCCCGTATTCAGAGAGGCTGCACAGGCTCCGCTAATGGCTCCTTATACCGGAGGAAAGACGCAATCGCGGGATGCGGTGTTGGCGATCAATCTACAAGGCGGCGGCGGCTTCGAAATATGGCAATACACGAGCCGGGAAAGCGTATTTCCCGAACACGCACCGACTTTGGGAGATACGGGAATTTTTGCCGCCGTCATCAAAACGATGAGTATAGAACATGCCCATCGGTCCCTTTCGGTAGGAGGCTGTACCATTCTCAATGAACCGGTGTCCGCGCCTGATGGTACGTTGACATTTCATCTTCGAGATCCCTGGGGGAATATTTTTCAAATTGTAGAATCAGAAGAATGGTTCCATAGGGGGAAGCATCCGACCGGCGGCTTTTTCGGCGTAATGATGGGGGTTAGCGACATGGATACCTCGCTTAGCCTGTATAGAGATGCCCTGGGATTTGATGTGATTGAATATGATAAAGAAGAAGTCTTCCCCGACTGGAATACATTGAAGGGGGGGCATGGGAGATTCAGGCGGATCCTTCTCACACGAAGCAAGCCGCCAAGCGGTCCTTTCGCTCCGTTACTCGGGTCATGCCGAATTGAACTCATTCAATCCCTTGAACGGCAGGCAGAAAAAATTTTTAAGGACCGCTACTGGGGAGACTGCGGGTTCATCCACCTTTGCTTCGATGTGAGGGGGATGGATTCTCTGAAGGACTGGCTCTCTCGGCGAGGTTTCCCTTTTACGGTCGATTCAGAGGACTCCTTTGACATGGGGGAAGCCGCCGGACGGTTTGCTTATATTGAGGACCCCGACGGCACCCTGATTGAATTTGTCGAAACCCGGAAAATACCCATCATGAAGAAATGGGGTTGGTATCTCGATTTGTCAAAACACCCGCCGGACAAGCCGCTACCGTGGCTCATTCTTAAGGCATTGGGACTGGGCCGAGTCAGAGAATAGTACTCTATATAGCTTCAATCTTCACGCACAGGCAGGCCGCCTTGCCTGCGGGCCAAACCCATCATTCTGGACCCACCCCCTGGATTCTGACACGGCCCCGCAAGCGAACGAAGGCGGCTTGCGCGGAGCATTCAGGAGGCATGCAACTGAAGAGAAAGAGAGGAGGGGAACCGCCTGTTATACGTAGTCCGACAGACTCCTCGTGGAAAGGATGGACGAGGCACTTGCTGGGTGTTATGATTTTTGTGTGCGGGGTTGTTTTATTGTTCAGAAATCAAAGTATATCCCGCATTATCTCCGGGCGGGGAGGCCTTTTAGCCTCCTCGTGATCGGATTTGTGATTTAATTGTTTGTTAGGCTTCATAATCATCACACACTAAGTAGGAGTAAAATCAATGAGTAATCCGGTAAATTGGTTCGAAATTTATGTTTCTAATATGGGTAGGGCGAAAAATTTCTACGAGTCAGTCTTGAATATACAGCTGGGAGAGCTGGGCCATCCAAATGACTCAACGGTCGAAATGAAAGCTTTTCCATCTGACATGGAAAAACATGGTGCAACTGGAGCACTAGTAAAGATGGAAGGTTTTCCTGTTGGTGCTAACAGCGTACTGGTTTATTTTTCATGTGACGATTGCTCTGTAGAAGAGTCTCGGGTCGAATCAGCTGGAGGGAGAGTCGAAAAAACAAAATTCTCTATCGGGGAGTATGGCTTTATATCGTTGGCAGTAGACACCGAAGGCAATATGTTCGGCCTACATTCATTAACATAGTAGGCCTAACAAGCGCATTTCCGCTGCGCTCCAAACCAGCCGCAAATGCGGGCGTTGTGTAGTAAAATGCTTTGTGGGACGGGTGCTAGTTATGAGGATTAATTGATGGCTGTTGGAGTAATTTCTGCAATTCCAGAAGAATATTCAAAAATAGAATGGGATGACACTCCCAGAACTGAAACAATAATGAACAAGGAATTCAAGATTGGAAAAATAAACGGCACTGACATTATTTCAGCAGAATCTGGAATAGGAAAAGTGAATGCATCAGTAACATCAATACTATTGTTGTCTTATTATGGATGTAATAGTATTGTTTTCAGTGGAGTAGCTGGTGGCTTGAATCCTGAATTTAAAATTGGGGATGTTATTATTGCCAGTAAACTTATTCAGCATGATTATGGTGCAATTGTGGACGGAAGGTTTATTCCATCAATTCCCGGAAGTTTTCCATCACTTGAAGATCATAATGATCCGATTGCATTTGAAATGTCTCCCGCCATGAAAGAATTTCTACAGTCACAATTCAACAATTTAGTGGCGTTCGGTACAGTTCTTACTGGTGATACATTTCTTGCTTGTAGTGCATCATGTGAGAAGCTGCGTACTCGATTTCAGGCAGATGCAATTGAGATGGAAGGCGGGGCCATTGCGCAAGTTTGCTGCCAGGGAAATAAACCATTTGTCATTGTTAGAGTATTGAGTGATCTTGCAGGAGAAAATTCTTATACTGATTTTGAGAAGTTTGTTGACAAGAGTTCCATGAAGTCTGCACGTATTGTATCAGATCTAATCCCAATATTAGACGCTTGGGAATGATTTTGAATTTCACGAGATACGCCATTTGAAAAATCAAATCAATACAGAGGGCAAGATAAATTCTGTTGACAATGGATGAAGATAAATGGCCAGTCCGCGAAGGACACATGTTGTTTGTCCTCAACCTGAATTCCCAAAAAATGTAACTATGTCGGCAGGGCAATGCCGAAGAGTTCCATTATCCGCCGCTGAACTGGTGCCGTCTCAGTGAACACCGACCCGTAGCGTCCGGAGTATTTGATTTTAACCAAAGTCTCCATTTCCTCCATAACCTTTGCGACAGTGAACAATTTGAGTTTTAGATCGTCCTGAATGGTGGCTCGAATGGAACTGACGTATATGAGTGCCAGAAACTGCAGGAACAACCGACTGTCCATGTTCTGTGAGCTGTGAACTCTGAGCCGCTTCATATCAAGGTGATTTTTAAGATCGTCAAAACAGTTTTCAACGACATCCTTGTTACGGTATATCGACAAGGCTTCGGCGGGACTTTTAATCGTGTTTGACAGAATGCAAAAGAAACCGCTGTACTTCTTACGAAATTTTTCTATTTCTTCATCATTGAACTCCACCTGCAATCCCCGTCTGGGCGTTTCTCTGATGATCAGATAACGTTGAAGATTTTTATTGATGTCTTCAATCGCTCCGCCTGCAAGCAGTTTCTCCCTGCAGGCGATCAGCCTTCGGACCAGTCGGTCGAAATCACTGGCCGCTCTTTCGGCATTATAAAAAATATGTAGTCGGCAGCGATGATTTTTTTCTCCCCATCGGTAAAGTTCAGTTGTCGCATATAGGGCTTCATTCTCTCCGACCATTATGTAATTTCTCGGCGATGCGATGCGACCGCAGTGCGCATTCAGGATATTCTCAACCCATTTTCTTCCGGTGGGAAGAGAAATGGTGAACTTGTGACGATGCATTAAAAGTTCATCTATATTGGTTTTGCTGTAGAATCCACGGTCCAACACAAAGTGCAGTTTCTTCGCTCCGAGATGCCTGAGAGATTTGGTCGTCGTCTTCAATGTGGCAACATCACTGATGTTGCCCGGCAGGCGACGGTAATAAGCTGGGAGGCGATGTGACTGTCCGAAAAGCATTGCCAGGTTGATCTGCTCAAGGGATTCGCCGTCGCGGTTGTAACCGTAATGGGTATACTCGTTGTGCCGTGCATAGGACGAGACCGATGTAATGTCATAGCAAAGCCAGTCATTCTCCCTGACATGATCAAGCCAGAGAGAGAGAAAATGCTGACGGGCATCCTCCGATAGTCTTGATAGCAGTTCGCTTATGCGCTGACTGGTGATGGTCTCTTCAAATGGATGCAGGTTTGAGACACTCCATGATTCAGTGCGGTGGAGTGCATTCCCTTTGTGAATTATGTAATACACCAGACTGAGAATAAGCTTATGGTCCTCGGGGAAACACTGTTTCAACAAGGCATCAATTCCGTGTTTTTTGGTCAGCTCTCCAAGAAGCAAACAGGGGCCGGCCACCCGTGATGTCACGGTCACCCCGGGGGCGGAAACAGCCCGTCGGGCAATATTGTTCTTTCTCTTGGAAGGAACGATCTCCCCGGTGGTTGGATCAACTCTGCCCAGGCACACCTGTTTGTTTCTGGGAGCTTTTTTCTCCTTGTCCCAATAGCTCTTTACCGAATAGGCGTAGACAGCCCCGGATTTCTTGTTGTGATGATAAGCGATGCTTGACATTTATCCCTCCATAGTTATGTTCTAGCACTATTGTAACTATGAAACAATTCGTGTCAAGACTGATTTCTAAAATAATTATATTTTTAGAAATGAATTAAGAAAAATCCATTGAGGCATAGTTATAACTTTAGGGAATTGAGGTCCTCAAAGAAGATAATAATCAGTAAGTACAGACATGCACCCCGAAGACTCACACACGCAAATTTATATCAAATTAAGACTCGTAGCCCTGACCATCGGCAGTCACTTCTTGTCCCGCGAAATCAGCAGTTATAAGAGAAAATTCTAAATGCTTTCCGTGGGATGAAATAACACTGTTGCTGAGTGATTGGGTTTAGTAGCTCACGCCAATTGGCAGGGTATGGCGGTCAAACCTAGCGAAGGTTAGCGGACGACCTTCTTGGTCGTAAGACCACTTGGCCAGAGCAGTGCCGTTGGTGTCATCTATCAGTTGACTGTCAACTCCGTAATGCCGTTGTTCAATTACCCTACCGTATCCATCATAAGTCCAGGTATAAATAGCGACTCCCTCATGATCCGCTTTGAGTTGATCGTAGAGGCCAAACTGTTTCTGTTCCTTTAAGCGGTTTTCGCTGTCATAGGTCCAGCGATATTCGGCTATGCCTAAAGAGTTTTCCACCAACGATTCATTGACCGCATAATGTTGTTCTAAGCTACGGTTTCCTTGTGAATCGTAGTTCCAGCGATAAATAGCGACTCCGGTATTGTCGGCGGCAATGGTTTCCCAGTCCCGGTAGCTGGATGCTTCGACAAGCTGACGCCTGTTGTTGTAAACATATTGATACTGGGCGATTCCCCACATGTCCTGTTTCGGTCTATTGTCTACCCCGAAACTGGTGGAGGATAATATCAGACCACGATGATCGTATACCCATCGGTAGGAGGCCATTCCGGCATCATCCTCAATAAGGTTGCCTTCTTCGTCAAAATTCAGTTGCTCAAGTTCGTTCCCCTGTGGATAGTGTATCCATTGATAGGTCACTACCCCTGCAAGATCCCGAGTTGGCCGACCGGAAGCGTCATAATGCGTCTGTTTTATGAGGTTGCCGGCGGTATCATAGGTGTATCTGTAACCCGCAACCCCATTTGAATCGAGGTGGGGAAGGAAATGATTGTCGCGCCGGAACTCTTTCGTTACTAGGCCTTTCTCATCTCGAACCCACTCAATGACTGCCGAACCATCCGTAGCTATAATCGGTTCTCCTTCTAACCCGAAACGATCTTCTCTGATGGGATAATCCATCTCGTCGCGAATCCAGCGGTATTTATAAACCCCCTCATCCCGTGCCAATGTGGGTAGGCCCTCAAGGTTGAGATAACGGCGTTCAATCAGCCTGTCTGAAGAATTCCACTGATACAGAATTCCTGCGACACCTCTATTGTCCACGACATGGTTCCCTGATGAATCGAAAAACCGTTCCAGGAATTTTCGGTCCGACTTGTCCAATGTCCAAAGCCGTTGCGCGATGCCTTTCATATTGGGTACAATGTTTTCATACTTATCGTAGAAAACCACTCCGACATTTCTTCCTTGCTTATCCAATATCACACGATTCCCCCATATGCCATTCTCATCGGCCATGGGTTTTCCTGTTTCATCGGTATATTTTCGATAGATAGAGTTTCCCGCATAGCGGATTTCTATTCTTTGCACGCCAAAACTCGGATCTGGCAGGGAATGCCCCGTACACCAATATTCAACCCTGTCCAAACGCCCGGTGCTGTCATAGATGAATAAATATGCGTTTATTTCAGCGGCTTCAGATTCACTTATCCGAGAAAGTCCGATTATGTTCTCATAGGCATCAACATCCAGCCTACGAAACCATGCCTCAGTAGCCCCCAGCTCAATGATGGAGGCAAGGAATACAAGTCCCGCAATACTAATTACTGTCTTCATCATTTTCATCATCGGATGATAGAAATGATCGTCTGAGAACTAACCGTCTTTTATACTCGAAGGTTTCTCAAGAATGAAACTCCAAACCATTGCCCTCTCCAAGGGGGGGAGGCTGTCAATGCGAGTCAATAATGGATGCTTGACAGGGTGGGCATTCGGCGTATCCTTCACTTTCGCTAAAGGTACAGCATCCGGGGCTTTGTCGGCAGGGCGGCTACTAGAAGAAAGATTTTCTGGCATCGAAATATCTTCACGTCGAGCCTTCGCAGGTGCAATCATCGGCCTACTCGCACCAGTGATGGGGTCATGCACTATCCTAAACAAGGACTCCAGAGGAGGATTCGGTAGGCGTTTTTTAATCCTCTTCTTAGTTTCTGATTTTTCAGAAGACCCTACGGGCACCTGTTTCCGGAAGGATGGTTCTGGAGCCGATTCTCCTTGGGATGAAGCCATCATGGATTTTCTGCGTTTAGATATTATTCGGAGAATCCATAAAATGGAAAGCAGGGCGGGTATTAGCCCGGCTAGATTCTCAATTATATCTCTCACAGATTCTATTCCTGCTCCGTAGTAGGTGCGGAAGGATTGCCGATATTGTTTCTCATTTCTGTATCGGCCTGGATATTACGAAGACGGTAGTAGTCCATTATGCCAATGTTTCCAGCTCGGAAGGATTGAGCGATAGCCATGGGTATTTCGGCCTCAGCCAGTACTACCTTGGCGCGGTTTTCCTGAACCTGGGCCACCATTTCCTGTTCTCTCGCACGGGCGGCAGCCCTTCGCTGCTCAGCCTCGGCCTGGAAGCGCCTTAAGTCTGCTTCGGCCTGGTCTGCCTGAAGTTTGGCACCAATGTTTGAACCGACATCGACATCGGCAATGTCAATGGAGAGAATCTCAAATGCCGTGCCGGCATCTAGACCCTTTTCTAACACGCGTTTGGAGATTTGGTCAGGGTTTTCTAGGACATTTTTGTAGGAATCGGCAGAGCCAATGGTTGTGACGATTCCTTCACCAACTCTGGCTATGATTGTTTCTTCCGAGGCACCACCTATAAGCTGATCGATATTTACCCGGACTGTTACCCGCGCCTTGGCCTTGAGCTGTATGCCGTCTTTGGCAACGGCATCAATAGTGGTTTTGCCTGATTCGGGGTTCGGGCAATCAATCACCTTCGGATTGACGCTGGTTTTAACCGCATCCAACACATCACGCCCCGCCAGATCAATGGCAGCAGCGCGCTCAAAAGGCAAATCAATCTTTGCCTTTGCGGCCGCCACCAAGGCTCGGGAAACACGCACCACATCACCCCCGGTAAGATAATGAGTCTCCAGCAGATCGGTATGGATGGGCAGGCCGCCCTTAACCAGAACGATGCGACTATCAACGATAATATTCGTGTTTATACGACGTATCCACATTCCTACCAGGCGTGCTAGTCCGACTTTGGCACCTGAAACCAAGGCACGTAGCCACAATCCGAAAAACTTGATCAATATGACCAGGATGAATAGGGCGACAAGCCCCGCAATCACCCAGAGCCAAGGAAAAAAAATCATAATTATACCTCCTCAGGTACCACAACCACTCGTATCCCATCGGTATGAACCACGGTGACACGAGTGCCCTTTACACAATACTCTCCATCTGTTTCCGCAACAATCACTCGATTGCCGATTCTCACCTTTCCAACTGGGCGCAGATCGGTTATAGCGATACCCTTACTTTCGGCTGTCAATGCTTCCTTCGTATCAGCGGGAATAGCCAATTCTTCCTCATAATCTTGCCGTGAAATTCCCGCATATCCAGGACTCTTAGGATCTTGAAGAATCAGGGGAGAAAACAAACTCGCCCTGGGCATGGTTGCCATAATGAACCCTACAGTAAAAATACTGCCGATAATACCCATGCCGACGACACCCAAATTTCGGCGTACAATAGTCCACTGCCAATCGAATTCAGGCCAATAGAAATCTTGAAGACTAAATACAAATGAGCCCGTTATCAGCAAGAAACCAAGGATTCCCGCAATACCGAAACCAGGGATGATGAATATTTCCAGAAGAAGCAATGCGAAACCAGCAAGAATCATTACCAGTTCAATCGATCCGAGATTGCCCATTAATCCGCCCGCTCCAAAAACGACGATGAAACACATCAAGGCTATGGTTCCTGGTATACCGAAACCGGGACTTGTAATTTCCAAATACAGTGCCACGAGTCCAATAATGAGCAAAAGGCTGGTGATTATGCGGCTTGTCAGGAAGGAAATGATAGAATCAGAGCGTGTCTTCTTCCTTACCTGAACTTCGTCCATGTTGTAGCCATACGCAGAGATAAGCTCCTCCCGCGTTGAAACCAAGCCTTTTGATACACCATATTTTGCCATTTCACCGGCTGTCAAGGTGAGTAGTTTCCCTGCCTTGCTGAGGGTCTTCCCGCGTTCCATCGTAATGTTTTTATTCTTCATGGCCTCAATATCTTCTTCTGTAGACAGAATAACTTCTCCACCTACCTCAACCTCTGACAAAACGATATCCGCATCGACCATGGCCAGAGCGATATTTATTGGGTAACCATTCTTTTCTGCAAGCGCGGCCATCTGCCCTCTTACAGCACTTATGACTTTTTCATCGGCCCCTTGTGTTCCTTCGGCGGTTTGATAAACCGGGGCGGCGGCCCCCATCGAAGTGCCCGGTGCCATCCATAACTCGGAGCAGGAAAATGCTATAAGGGCTCCTGCCGACCAACTCACCCCTCGACTGTTGATATCTGAGGGAATATACGCAACCGTCTTGCCCCAAGTCGCCGAGCCTATCTTGCCTGCAATTTCCAAGGCCGTATCCACACGACCCCCAAAGGTGTCAATCTCAATAATGATTAATTCTGCACCACCCTGTTCGGCCTCTTCGAGAGAGCGGCCCAGAAACACACCAAGGTGCCGTTCAACTTCCTCTCTTAAAGGGATCACGTAAACTTTGCTTTCTGGGGAGGTAGTTTCGGCTTGACCACTTAATGGCAGTAAACAAAGAACTGAGATAGCAAAGAATTGGAGGCGACGATTCATTGATTAATTATGAATAGTTATCTAATCGAAGTCAATGATGGGGCATCATGACTTAGTATAAGCAGGGAAAAAACGGATTCAAGCGGCAGAGCGGTTTAGTCATCGCACCCAAAAAACACCGCCATTCGCGTCAACTTCTATAAGGCCCCTGCAAAAACCACATCTGAAGCGTCCGCTTTGGTCAGTCCTTTGTTTTTTAACACAAACTGGGCAACGACATATAAGAGGAGAATTCTTATTGATTTCATCTCCATCAGTGCCATGGGTGTCCCCATAGAATTCCTCAATAACTTCTTCCATCGTGTTTCTATAGGCAAAGTGATCACGAAATCCAAGTAAATCGAAAAGGTCAAAAATCTTCTGTTGAACGCCTACAAGTAGCATTGTGCCGTTTCTTGTTGACAATTCTTTTTCGATTGAAACCAATACGCCTATCCCTGAGCTGGAAATATAGTTGACTTCTGTACAGTCAAAGAAAAGAATTATATGGCCGTATTCGACGCACCTATTAATCCGCTCTAGAAATGGCCACGCATTGTTGAAATCAAGTTGCCCTGAGAGCCGCAATATCAGCCCCCTATCAATTTCCTCAGTTTGTATGCTTATGTTGTCATCAATTATATAGTTTCTGAGGATGTTATTGTTAGCCGATTCACATCCTCCGGGCCAGCCTACGGTATATGGAAATCTCCAAGAAAGAGGAATAGCCCCTAATAGGCATAAGGAAAAAGATAAGGCCCCCCCCTTTGCCCCCCCTCAGGGGGGGGGATTGCCACCGTACCTCCAAAGTTGGCAAAAAAACCTGAAATGCACATGTACAACATGTACACTCCGCTTTCAGAACTTTTCGCCTGTCTGCGCCTGCCTGTGCGTTGCACCTGTCTGCAACAGGCAGGCCGCCTTGCCTGCGGTAGGTAGATAGCCCCCCCTCTTCAAGGGTAGCAAGGGGTGGCAATCTCCCCCTGAGGGGGGGCGGGGCCTTATCCCTTTAACCGGCTCATTGCCAATCGCCGGGTCTGCCAGCGGCATTTCCGCGGTAGTCCCTTGCGTATGTCATTTGGTGATTTGTTACATACGGTATACATAAGGGCTTGAGGCACAATCTATTTGCATCGTATGATGGAGCCATGATGATTCAACAAATATCCCTAGCCGTGCTTAGTTGAAGAAGAGGTATATTGTGGCTTACAACTATCTTGTCAGCTCCGGTTGGTGGTGCGACGAATCAGGCATTGAGGAGCAAAGAACAAACCCGATTGGGGACGATTATATTCGAAGCCGCAATTTCCATCAGTTGTGGTATCGATGCATTAAGCGATTCTCAAACCCTGGGGCAATCTACATCGTGGATAGTGCCTCTCCCACTAGTCCCATATTAAACGAAGACGAAATATTTGTGAGTTTGCAAAAGAATTATGGTTATAGCTTGTATTGTACTGATCGGTTTTGTGGCTTTGTCAGGGCTGTTGCTCTTGGTATGTATTATGCATATATTAATAGTTTTGAATATTGGGTTTATATTGAGCAGGATGCCTTGGTTTTTGGAGATGGCATTGTGGAGTGCTGTATTGACTTCATGCGTCAAACCCGTTGTTCCATCTTGTTTGGCGATGGCCGAGGAACTCCTCAACCCACCCAGCAGAGTTTTATGCTAATGCACATGGATGCCATAATGCCTTTCCTTTATGAGATTGACAAAATTAAATCCAGCGACAGGGAGATCAGCCCTGAATGGAAATTTAGCATTGCGGCCAATTCTATTTTGCGATTGATTCCAGAGGGCCTATTTAGAGGAGCTTTATCTCCAGATAAGCATGGCAGAATCACAGGGGCTATCACTCGACGACTCATGGCAGCCGCAACTTCTATAGGAAAAAAATATCGCTACCTGCCCATTGGTTATGGAAGAGCAAGACCTATCCAGTTCAATGATCCTCACTTCTATTTTCAGCGTGGTACACGAGAAGAACTCGATAGATTTATGGAAAAACTGGATGCGGCAAATGGCTAGTGCTCAGGACTTCACTCAACGAAGTGGTTTCCCTTCAGGAAAGAAGGCACGTAAGAGCTGGGGGAGAACGCCCCAGCAAGATCCTCACAGCAATAAGCATGGCGGTGTATTGTGAGGAGTTTTTAGCCAACCAGAGTATGGAGAAACAAAGAAGCCGCTACTTCTCTAAAGGAACACTTAGAGCGTAGCATATTATTCTACTCTGGAGGGCTGGAGTTTCTGCATTGTTCTACCCAGGGTGCCGAAAAAGCCGCTTAAATAGATATTTCATGATGCCCGCTGGATCTAGGACTTCTTGTTGTCTGATTCCAGTTTCATGAAGATAAGCTGTTGGATTTCCGATTTCTCCTTGTCAAGGGAAAGAGATAACTCATCTATGAAGAGGTTCAAAGCACTGTCATAGAGTTTTCTCTCCAGAATAGGTAGCTCTTTTAGCTTGCTTCTATGATAGAGCGTCATCACGACTGTCGCGATATCAAGGACATCCCCTTTGCGTAGGAGGTCAAGATTCATTTGATATCGAAGCTTCCAGTCTGTTGGTGCTGGTTCACATTCAGATGAAATGACTTCCAAAGCCTTTTCCGACCTGTCACTGGGGACTATCGCCCGTATCCCCTGTAAAGAAGTAGAAGCAACGGGTATGGATATGGTCATATCTGAAACATGAAAGTACATTATATAGTATGGGACCATTTTCCCATTGAATAGCCGATCTTCTATGTCCTGGATAATGCCTACACCCTGTAGGGGATAGACTACTTGTTGACCCTTTTTGAATTCTATTGAGCTTGTTTCACTTACCATTTCTACTAATATATCGAATAATTGCCCAATCGTCAAATGTCGAGGGTAATCATATTCCCCACCCAGGGTAATTTAAATTCCCACCCCCTTCCGGTAGTTAAATCGTAGAACCGATTTTATAATAAATCAAGAACCTTTTTCCTCTGTCCCCTCACCGAATACTCCATACATCCTGTAAGACTTATTTAGTGCCCCAAAGCCTGTTTTTTGAAGTAAATCGCCTCTAAACGCAAGTCATACCTTAGTAGGAAAACAACTTACTAAGGAGGTACGTTATGACTTTTCCACACTGCCCCAACCCCGATTGCTCCAATTTCGAGGCCCCCGCCGGGGAAAATTGGTATATTCGCTATGGTTTTCATCCAACATCGGCCTTCGGCCAAGTTCAGCGTTACCGCTGTAAGAATTGCCGCAGGACTTTTTCTGATCAGACCTTTTCAATTGATTACTATGCCAAAAAAGTTGTCGATTATTCAAAGATCTTCGAGCACCTTGTCACCGCTTCAGGGCTGGGCGATATAGGCCGTGCTATTGATGTCAGAATAGAGACCGTTCAGAACCGATTCGAACGGCTGGCAAGATGCTGCCAGGCCATTCATTCCGAACTGCTCCCTGATTTACCTCTGCAAGAAGATATGGCCGCCGATGGGCTGGAATCTTTCTCCGAGTCCCAGTACTTTCCCCATCATATCAACATCTTTGCTGGCTCCGAATCCGAGTTCATTTACAGCATGGGTTTTGCCAATCTTAGGCGCAAGGGAAGAATGACCCAGGCACAAAAGAAGCGGAGAATGGTACTAGAATCCATAGAAAAAGCCGACCCGAAGGCCATTGAGAAATCGTTTAGAAATATAGCTAGCGAACTTATTCAACTATTTAAAGAAAAGAAAATTACCGGGAAGACATTGACGACAGACCTACACAAATCGTATACACGAGCCTTCGCCAAGATCAAGGACTTCAAAAAATACTTTCTCCATGAATGTATATCCTCACATGAGTTCAGGAATAAAAACAATCCTCTATTCCCTGTGAATTACATTGACCGTCAGGTACGCAAAGATAACTGCAATCATGTGCGAGAGACGGTGCAGTTTTCCCGGTGTCCCAGTGCGATGATGATGCGCATGACCCTCTACCGCCACTACCATAACTGCATGATTGCCCGGCGGGTCCATGATGCCCGAAAGAACGACATGACAACGCATGTAGAAGAGGCAGGAATCAATCGCACAGACCTGGAAAAAATAATCGGCAAGTATTGGATGAAACGCCCATTCCTGAGGAAGATCAAGCTGGGTACAGAAGAACGCAAGACCTGGTTCAGTCAATGGCGCAATCCCGGGGTAAAAATTAATCGCTATATCCCGTTGTACATTCGGGTATAAAGGTGAACACAGAGTTCGGGGCACTATATAAGACTTAGCTTCCTCGACAATGATCTTAATAGCACCGGAAACCAGTCTATCCAGCACCGCCCCGCCGATGACCGGATCGGGAAAGACGCCGTACCAGTCTTGCGGCGGACGGTTGGATGTGATGATGGTCGAACCACTTCCCAAACGTTCGTCTGCCAGCGCATAAAGCAACTCGGATTCTTTCGAGTCATAACGACGAAAACCAAAATCATCGAGAACCAGCAAGTCCATTGTCTTGATCTGCTTCCATAACCGGGCCACTCTCCTCGGGTAGGAGTCGTCTGTCAGACACTCTAAAAGTTTCTGGGTTTTGACGAATAGGGCATCTCCTCCCCGGCGGCACACCTCATGACCGATGGCCTGTGCTATGTGGGTCTTACCAATTCCGGGAGGGCCGCACAGAACCAGACTTCTATGGTCCCTGATAAAGCGGCAAGTCGCCAGATCCCGGATGGTCTGCTACGGAAGGGTTTCCATATTGAACCGGTAGTTAAAGTTCTCAAAAGTCATTCTGGGACTCAAGCCTCCGACTTTCAGACGTTTGCTCAGGATGTTGGAATCGCGATTTACAACCTCATCTTGAATCAGCAGAATCAAAAAATCCAGATAACCGAGTCCGCCATCTTCAGCTTCCCGGAGCCGTAGATCGAGGTTCTCCAGTATCCCCGGCATTCTCAACCGGCGAAGATTGGCCTCAAGTGTTTGCATTTCTTTCACAGTTTTCTCCTTCTTGTTAATTGCTAATGTATTCTCGAATATCTCTGACCATGGCTTCACCCGCCGTTGAGCGAGGGACTTCAAATACCAGGTGTTTCTGTTTCTTTTCATCTTCCAGCATGATCTTCAAGTGCTTCGGTTGGCGCACCTTGAAGGTCGCCGCCTTGCTACACACATCTTGCAGCAACGGCAGGTCCTTGTACTGCTCGAAGAGTGTGATCATTCCCTTGGCGATACGGGCGTTTATAAATGCATGAGACCGCAGGATCTGTTCCACAAGTTGTTTCGATCCGGATCCGTAGGCCGCTGCCCGTCCGATCAGAAACTGCGGGTAATCGCCTTTGATCATCGCACGTTGATCCGGCGGGAAATCACCGTCGGTACAGTACACTTTCCTGGATGTAGTAACGTATTGCCTGATAAAGAGATAATTCTCATCATAGATCTTCACCAGACTGCCAGCCCGTCGGCAGTGCACGATCTTTCTGCGATAGGACAAGGGCATGGAAAAGTGCTTTTTCTCAAAACTGACAAACTGATCCATATGGACGTTTGCAGATTTCCAGACCGGGATCTCAAAGCGAATTGGATTTATAGGTTTTAGCTTAGGCTTTTCTTCATCGATAAAAGCCTCATAAGGCGGGATGCCAGTGGTCCCATGCTTTTTCTGTCCGTACTCATTCAGACACCACTTCTTTGCCTCTTCATTGAGTTCTTTGAGAGTTGCGGAGGGATGAAGCTCTTTCAATCGTCGAAAAAGCTCTCGGGCTTCAGGAATCATCCTTTCGACCTTGGCCTTCCCTTTGGCGTGTGCCTTGATACAGGGATTGATAAAAGTACCGTGATGCTCCGCCCATTCCGCCTGTATCCCATATGTACTCCCGCGTTTTGTTGCAGGAGTATTGTAAATGATCTACGGAAGGGAGTGGGGAATTGTGATTATCCTAGCCTGCATTTCTCACCAGTATAAAAATGCATGTGAATCCCCGTAGGATTTCAGCACCCAAGCAAGAATATATTAACAGAGAAAATATTGTCCAGATATTTTCAATATATTTTATATAAATTGAGCCGATTCTTCCCGGAATTTCTCATTTTTTAAATTCTCAGAGCATAGCTTCCCTTCGGGGGGGGGGGATGAGAATATTCTATTTATTTGATTTGATACACTCAGATTGCCTGGGCCGTTCTTATCCAGATGTCCCACCAGGGGAAACTTTCCGGTAGACTGATCCAAACTCTACGAGCAGAGATTTTTACCGCCGCAGAGATTTTAAGCATCCGTAATCTGATTGTCGATGGCATGCTTCGGGTCTCATCTCCACTGACCTTCTGAATAGTTTTTCGAAGATGGACAAAGAAAATATAGGCGATTGTCGAGAACCATAATCGGAGCTGATTTGAACTCATTCCCCAGGTGCAAGTTCGGTCGGCAAAAAGATACAACTGCTGTTCTTTAATTCGATTTTCCATGTCTCCACGGGCACAGTACATACCTTCATACAGTGATTTCTCATCTCCGTTTTTTGACGAAATATTTGTCACAATAAAACGGGGATTCTTTCTTCCAGGTAGCTGTTCCGCATTGGCAATCACGTCCCGAGGCCGACTCCAGCTTTCGTGGGTTCTCCAGCTGAAACGCTGTGTCAGAATCCTGGGGTGGGGCAGAATGATGGATTTGGTTTGCAGGCAAGGCGGCCTGCCTGTGCGTGTACGCACCTGTCTGCAACAGGCAGGCGCAGACACAGGCGAGAAGTTCTGAAAGCGGAGTGTACATGTTGTACATGAGCATTTCAGGTTTTTTTTGCCAACTTTGGAGGTGCGGTGGCAATCCCCCCCCCCTGAGGGGGGGGGGCCGGGGGGGGGGGGGGGGATTTCCTTATCCGGGCCAAAGGCGCATTCTGACACAGCCCCTGGCCTGACCGCTTTGAACGCACAGATTTTCAGCCTGTTTCATCGGCACTTCAATCTTTTTCAATAATCGACTATTTTTAGCCATGCCAACGATATATTCGATTCCCAAGCTCTCACATTTAGTCAGAATGCTGTCCCGGCAGAACCCTGAGTCACCCGGACATCAGGGAAGCGGGTTCTTATTGCTTTGACAAGTTTTTTCAGAATTTCTTCCGTACTGGCACAGGCATCTATACTGGCTGGTCGAAGCCTTGCGATCAGTGGAAAATCATCACAAAACACATAATAGGGGCAAGTAGCTGTGATGATCATAATACTTATGAAAAAACCGTCCCTTTGGCATCCCATGTGATTTTACTGTATTTGTCTCCCATTTTTTGATCCGGTTCATGCCCGAGTTCCAGCCGATTAAAGTACTCTTGCCAGCCGTCGGAGTTTTATCAGCTCTTCCACACACATATTGAAGTAGCGGCTCTTCGCGCAGTTTTTCATGATCATTGAGATCTTCATAACCCTGGCAGATTCCGAATCTCCGCTACTTGAGCAGAGCGACCAGGGGATGCGTAATCTTTTCCTGCTTCCGTTTATCGGTAAAACATCTTGAAAGTTTTTCAATGATTCGGTGCTTCTGCTCGACCTGCTGGAGCAAAAGGAGTCCGGCATCGGAACTGTTGGCCTTTCCATCATTCCTGACAATGATTTTCCTGGTTTCTACTGTTTCCAGACCTTGCAATTCCAACTGACCGGGTGTAAACTCTGTATTTGCAGAGTAGGCTTCTTTTTGGTTTTTATTTTTTTTCATGATAATACTGTATCATAAGAAGCCTGCTTTGTATCAATGTACTGGTGAGAAATGCAGACTAGAGGCCGATTTATGGGTAATCTTAATTACCTTGGCTGGCTTATCCATGGGGAATTGTGATTACCCCGGACAGTCAAATGGCGATGACTTATAACCGATAATGATTCTGTATGAAGAAGCATACCAATATAATAATCACGGTTTCTATTTCCGCCTTGATGGTTGCGATAGGAATAAGTCTTCTCTTCATCTATTTCACCCCTTCACGCCGTCAATCTGCTAAGAATAGACGTATGGCCATCTCCACATTGCTCGGGGCTAATGGCAATCTCATGACTTTAAATTCATTTATTGCCAGCCCGTATTTGAAGCAAGGGAGTATAAGCCATCTCAACCACTATCTCTCCAAAGATCCTGGGAGAGAAGAATTTCGTCGTGCTTCCGATCAGAAATATGCCGAAGACTACCTTGCGGCTATAGCCACCGAAATTGAGATGTACAGAAAAGCATATACCGACTATAGCATGGAGTGGACACCGGATTTTCTTGCCACAACTCGGGCTCTGTTCGAGGAGGTAAAACAAGATGTTCTTGATATTGCCGGTATTCCTGAGAGACAGATTTATGGGACAAATTCCGCGCCAAGTGTTTTGTCGTTCCCGGATAGGATTGAGCAGGCAATTAAAGATTTCAGTGCGTTGTGGGAACCTCCTGGGGCTACGCTACAAGCCTATCGGCCTGATAAACAACTGGTAAGAGACTATTTAATCGGCAACCGTCGGTTCAATAAGGCAATGCGACGCATAGATTACGCTTGGCGGGCTCTTGTCGCCACCCTCTACAACCTTTCAAAAGACTCAACTTGGCAATTGGCTGTGTCTTTCGACCCCTCTCTCGGAATCGAACTTGATGAGCTAACCATTGCCGCACTTAGTGGCGATATATACCGATGTAGCCAGGACATTATGGCGGCTGTTCAGGAAACAGATCGGCTTTCAAATACTCCCTACACTCCCGGCATACGGTGGAAGCCCGAATTCTCTATTTACAAAAACATCCCTGAACTAACAGGTCAAACCCAAGACGCAACCACAACATTTTTCTTTGTTAAAATCAATATCTTGTATATCTCTCAAGATGTCAAAACTCAAACTTGGCTTAATCAACGAAAGGACTGGCTTTCTAATTATTTTCAGTCATACTTTTCTGACATGCCTTCTGAGAGATTCATTTCCTTCAAGACAAACGATGAGACTGCCGCCAATTGGGCTCTCGCCATGCTGAAGGCAAGAATGATACACCCTCTCAATAAAGATATATCGGGTCTTCTCAACTTCAGCCCAAAGATGATCGGAATACGAGAACTCGCCTTTGCCCGTATTATGCTGGTATCGGATGTATAGAGCCCCCCGGCGGGGCTGTGTCAGAATGTGCCTTTGGCCCGCATGCGGCGTTGGCGAAAAAACCTGAAATGCTCATGTACAACATGTACACTCCGCTTTCAGAACTTTTCGCCGCCTTGCCTGCAAACCAAATCCATCATTCTGACCCAACCCCTGGATTTGGCCCGCATGCGGCGTTGGCGAAAAAACCTGAAATGCTCATGTACAACATGTACACTCCGCTTTCAGAACTTTTCGCCGCCTTGCCTGCAAACCAAATCCATCATTCTGACCCAACCCCTGGATTTGGCCCGCATGCGGCGTTGGCGAAAAAACCTGAAATGCTCATGTACAACATGTACACTCCGTTTTCAAAGCTTTTCGCCGCCTTGCCTGCAAACCAAATCCATCATTCTGACCCAACCCCTGGATTTGGCCCGCATGCGGCGTTGGCGAAAAAACCTGAAATGCTCATGTACAACATGTACACTCCGTTTTCAGAACTTTTCGCCGCCTTGCCTGCAAACCAAATCCATCATTCTGACCCAACCCCTGGATTTGGCCCGCATGCGGCGTTGGCGAAAAAACCTGAAATGCTCATGTACAACATGTACACTCCGTTTTCAAAGCTTTTCGCCGCCTTGCCTGCAAACCAAATCCATCATTCTGACCCAACCCCTGGATTCTGACACAGTGCGTCACTATACTCTGAGATGCTCATGTATACGCATTCACTGTGCTTTGTGGATGGAAGGGCAAGACAAACCCGGAATTATGGAGAGTGCACCAGGATGAATTCCTGCCATTTGCCAGTCTTGTACCGCAGGAACATGGCTACCGCAATACTCAATGCGAAAATAATAAAAAAACCCCATATAGCCAGGGGGGATATTTGGGCTACTTTTACTGCATACCAGACAATCCCCGCGAACCCCCAGTGAAGGACTGCCGAAATCCTCATTACAAATTTTGTATCCCCCGCCCCCTTAAGGGCACCTGCGAGAATAAGCTGGGTGGCATCGGACAGTACATAGACTGCCGCCAGCCGGAGCATTATTTTTGCCATGGGTGCCACTTCCGCCCCGCTGTTTTCCAGTCTATGGGCAAAAAAATTGACTAATGGACCCGCTGCAAAAACAAAAACAATCAGACAGAACAGGGCATAGGTGCCTGCTGTGAGCAAATTCAGGTATACGGCCTTTTTTACGCTGGGAACATCCCGGGCCCCCATGTAACGGCCCGCCAGGGTTGTTGATGCAAATCCAAATCCCATCATGGGAATAAAAGCCAGCATGTCGTAGTTGAATACGATGGTAACGGATGCCGCAACATTGGGTCCATAGGAGTACAGGAGTTGGATGAAGAGATTAAATGCTGTTATATTCAGAAAAAATTCGCCGCCTGCCGGGGCCCCATATTTCAGTAGCAGTTTTGACAAGCGTTTATCGAATCCCAGTTCCCGGGATGTTCCATATTCCTTCCTGTAAGTTCTGGAAAAATAAACTAAGCCGAGAATGGCCAGAATTGTTCCGCGCCCTGCAAGAGTCCCGAGGGCTGCTCCACTGATACCCAGGGCAGGGAAACCGAGATGTCCAAATATTAATACCCAGTTGGCTGGAATATTCACAAGGACTCCTGCCAGGTTCGCCAGCATGACAATCCGTGTTTTCCCCAGACCAATAAAGAATCCAGCCAGGGCATGCCTCGACATTTCAAGGATTGCTCCCAAAACAAGAATGCGAAAATAGGCCATTTCCATGGCAACCTGCTCGGGGATGTGTCCTATAGCGTTAAAAAATATCCTGATTAGTGGAATGGTCAGGAAAACAAGGGGCCAGCCTACAATAGCCAGTTGCAGGGCCTGGGCCGTCGCTCGTGCGCAACTTTTTTTATCGCCCGCACCATCGTGCTGGGCAACAATGGCTCCGGTATAGCTAATGACACCAACAAAGAGGGACGTAACACAAATTGCAGCCAGTCCACCCGTCATGGATCCGGTAAAATGAAGTTTGCCCAACCGAGAAAGGAACAGGCGATCCACAAAGAGATTGATTGTTTCAGATGCCTGGCTTACCACCATGGGGAAGGCGATCAGCAGTATGTCGGAAAGACGTGGTGGTTTTAAATGGCCTGTGCGAACAGGGAGAACTGTGTGTTTTGATGCCAGTGCCAGGGCATTGTCAGAGGCGGCGGTATCACTCATTGGAGCAATATACTGTTTTTAATAAGGTTACGGAAAGGGAGACTATTGCAATTCTCCTGAAATAACGAAACAGAATTCGACTGTTTTTCCAATTCAAGTACTTTGGGGAACTTGAATTGCGGGGCGACCTTTATGCATCCGTAGGATTACCTGGCAGTAGTTCATGATATACTGCAATTAACGATGAATTATGCATAAATATTGTGAAAATTTTAGGTTAGATATTCTGGAACATATTGATGATGACTTAGCCACATTATATTCTGCAAGAGACAAATTAGACCAGAAAGGGAAGCTTCTCATTACCATGCCAGCTTACAAGTTTTTATGGAGCACCCATGATGTGGCTAGCCATCATAAAAGACGTTATATAAAAAAAAAGTTAGTAGATGTTGCATCAAAAGCAGGGCTAAATGCTAAATATACTACATACTTCAATACACTTTTATTTCCAGTTATTGCAACAGTCAGAGCTATGAATAATATTCTTGGTAAAAACAGAGGTAGTGATATTCATAAGGCATCGAAACTGGAAAATAATTTGTTGCAGAAGTTTTTTTTCAAGTGAAAAAGTATTATTGCCTACTACATCCCTTCCCTTTGGTGTTTCATTACTTCTAATTGCGAAGGAGGCAGACGAAAACAATGGCTAACTTGATCATCTATAATACCATGGTTCCCTTGAAAAAATGCATCTCCGAAGTCCTCACCTGATACTAAAACCGGTATAATACTCCTTTAAGGGAGGATGTCATGTTCCGCACTAACGAAGAATACATGCAGAGAAAGAATCCCTCCCTAACTTCCCAGTGAACATCCTCGTGGGACTTGAGGCGATCAAGGCCGGCCTTGGATGGAGCGATGAACAGTTTCATATTTGACATGAAGGTCCGTTGTGCACCTGGTCTGTATAATCTCGGTGAGAGACAGTTTGAACTGCGCACACTCTACGACTTCCGCTTCCTTTCAACTTGGAACTCACGACTCCATAGCGATGAAATCCAGCGGATGCCCCCTTGTCCATTCCCTCGAGAGTTTCTACCAAGGTCTTAAAGGTAATCAGTAGTGAACCTGATTCCTGCTTGAATTGACATCCTGGTCTGATTTCTGATCATCTGATTCCAGAGTCATATAGCCGACTTTTGAGGCCCCCCAGCCCCCAATCTTCGGGGCACTATAAATCATGTTCATTATAATGCCCCTTGGCAAACCGCTAAAAGCGCGAAAATCGCGAAATCTGGTATTGGCTATTCTGAGATAGTATGTTTTCAATAAAAATAAATGAGAGTAAATGGTAGTCTCGCCTTGACGGAGGCGGGGAGCCGATGGCAGGACGGCAGACACCGAAAGGCTTTTAAGACCTTGATTTTTAGATTAAACCCAAGTCGGTCATCGAAGACTAAAGTGAGGCAGGGGAATGAGTCCGTCGCTACCCCGGACAGGAGCAAGGTGTAAACCACCCGTTATTTTAGACTTCCATCTCCTTTTTTACCCGGAAGGAGTGTGTTATGGAAGAGCGAAAGAAAGAAAAGAGATAGATCGGCATCGACTGCGGCAAGAGAACCTTTGAGGTGAAGGTTTTCGATAGTGCCGACAAGGTTACAGGGTGCAATGGACGTACAGACCCAACAGTCACAGACAGACTTATTGCCCGACTCCGAAAGAGTGACACTGTCGGCATAGAAGCGGGCTATCCGGCCTTTGTGATTGCCCGGCAGATACTTGAACAGACGGGTTGCGAGGTTGTTATCCTCAATCCCGGCAAGCTGGCTGTCATCCATACTTCGCTTAAGAAGACCGATAAGGAAAAATCACCAAGCGGGGATGCACGGCGATACGTCGCGTGGCCGTGCAGGAGGCCTGGGCCCTTGTGTGTAGCTGCCAAAGGAGTCCTCACATTTACTACAATTTGGTCGAAAGTGTTCGCACCCCAAAGGGCTCTCGTCAGCGTCTTGTCCTCTCCCTTCTGGACATTTATGGAAAACTGGGTTTATCGGGGAAGGACATTGACCGACAATTAATGAAATACAAAATCAGTGGTGATAATCGAAAAAGTTAACTGTCGGTATAGGAAGGAGATGATGTTGTTGTATGGTGAACTTGGGTTAAAATGCTCGATTACTGCGTAAGGGCTATACTTCTCCTCTTTAATAAGCCTGGAAACCGCATTCACCAGAGCCCGGTCTTGACCAAGTTTTATAGGGGAGCCTTTCGCACTGTTCTTTGAGTTGGCATCGTTCTGTGCATACTCCGCGTTGTATACCGTGATTTTGCTGAGATCACTGGCTGTATGTTCTACCATCCCTCTTTTGAGTTCTCTTCGAATAGTCCTTTCACTTTTACTCAACAGAGTTCCAAGAAGTGTCGGACTTGTGATCTTTTCGTAACGGTTTGTACCAGTGTGATGATATTGTAATAACAAGCGTTCCTCCCAAGTAAAATGTGTATGCTTACACCTTGTTTCTATGTTAAGTTTTGATCGTCCCATGGATTCCTCGCTGTCGTTAGTTTTTGCTAAATCAACTATAGCAGATGTCCTTGGGACTTTCTTTCCCCCGCCTTTTTTAGGCGGACAATTCATTATACTGGGCGGGCCCCTCCATCCCAAGAATATTTTACTTGACAAAATGCTACAGTATGCTATATGTTATAAGTAATATCATACTAAGTAATAGTATTGTATTATGGCAAAAGCAATGTTATACTAAATAGACTGGTGTAACAGCATGTGTAATTCAGTTCATTTCGAAGGAGAAAAAATGATGAACAAGAGAATTTGTAAAAGGTTGTTTCTTATCGGCATGGCACTAAGCCTTGTATTGGCAGGATGTGTCGACCCAGGCGGAGAAGTTGCAAAAAGCAACGAGGCGAAAATTACCGCGCTTATCCTGACCATAGGGGGTGTGGATAATACCATCACCTTTGGAACGGATGGTACGGCTAATGTCGCGCTCTCGGAAAGTGTGACTTCTACCATGCCAACTTACGCAACCGTGAAATCGGTCACTCTTTCAGCTGGAGCGAGCGGTTTGGTCAAGGATCAGAAACTAACCCTTACTGAGGGTTCCGTAACCGTAACCATCACCGCCGAGGACGGTACGACGAAGAAGGAATATACCGTTACCGTGACAATAGGTGATAAGCTAAATCTTAACACAGTAGCCCTTTCATATGCCGATGTGGAGACGACTGCGGGTACTGCCAATGACACAGGCGTTGATCCCCAATGGGTAGGGAGCCCCACTCCAGAGGGGATAACCTACAGCATTACTAACTACGCCCCTCCCGGAGGTGGAAACGGAGTTGATGGTAGTGATGGAGACAGTCCAGCAGTGGCAATTGACGCAGACGGCAAGATTACCATCACTGATGCCGCAGAAGCGGAGAATAGCGGTACCTATACGGTGACGGCCACAGCAGGTGCATCTTCCAACTATGAGGCGAATGCCACGCAAACCGCTACCGTTACCGTGACAATTGCTAAGCGAAATCTTGGCACAGTAACATTGACATATCCGGTATCGACAATAAAGGCAGTTGAGAATTTCCCCAATGCCATTGGCATTGAACCCGCATGGGATACAGGAAATACAGGGGGCCCCACTCCATCGGGTATAACCTACAGCATTGATGCCTCCGCCACAAACGCACCCACCACTGACGGTACTGAAGGCACCCCAGTAGTGGCAATTGACGAAAGCACCGGTAAGATTACAATCACTGCTGACGCAGTAGCGGGCAATAGCGGTGCCTATACGGTGACGGCCACGGCAGGTGAATCTTCCAACTACTTGAAAGATAGCACGCAAACCTTTGACGTTACCGTGGAAATTACTGCGACGAAAGCGAGTCTTGACACAACATCATTTACATATACCGGGGTGGAGACGACTGCGGGTACTGCCAATGACATTGGCGTTGCGCCCGTATGGGATGCAAATTCCGTCCCTCCATCAGGGATAGCCTACAGCCTTACTGCCTCCACCGCCAACGGGCCCACAACTGACGGTAGTGGAGATACCGTGGTAATTGACACGGGCACCGGTAAAATTACCATCACTGATGGTGCAGAAGCAGACAATAGCGGTGAATATACGGTGACGGCCACGGCAGGTACAACTTCCAGCTATTTGGAGAGTTCCACGCAAACCGCTATCGTTACCGTGACAATTGCTAAGCGAAATCTTAACACAGCAACATTTTCATATACAGTGAAGAAGGCTCTGGGTGCCCCTTACGATGGCTTTTTTAAGCCCGTATGGACTCTAGCAACAGGGGCCCCCACTCCAGAGGGGATAACCTACAGCATTACTGCCGCCACTGGCGCAAGCGAACCCAACACTGACGGCACTGCTGGAGGCACCCCAGTAGTGGACATTGACCCAAATACCGGGGAGATTACCATCACTGCTGCTGCCGTAGAGGCCAATAGCGGTGACTATACGGTGGAGGCCACGGCAAATCAAAATTCTAGCTATTTGAATGGTTCCAAGCAAACCACTACCGCTACCGTGAAAGTTATTGTTTATAACGTAGGCGACGACGGCCCCGCCGGAGGCAAAGTGTTTTACGACGAGGGCGATTATACCAAAGGCTGGCGATACCTAGAGGCGGCACCCAGCGATCATGGATCTGTTGTTGAATGGGGAGGAGATGGAGATATCAATGGAGGTACACAAGCCGACATAGGGAGTGGCAAGGACAATACGGCTAATATAGTGGCGACGCTGGTGGATAATGAGGGTACCAACTATGCGGCAAAGATATGCAACGAACTTGACGAGGGCGGTTTTACTGACTGGTTTCTCCCATCGAAGGATGAATTGGACAAGTTGTACGAACGGAAAGTAGCTGAAGATGGTAGTACTTTTTCTAGTAGTTTTTCGTCCGCCTACTACTGGTCGTCGACGGTCGACAATATCTCCAACGCATGGACTCAGTTCTTCGGCTATGGCAATCAGCACGACGACTCCAGGGGCAACGTGCACAGGGTTCGTGCTGTGAGGGCTTTTTAACTATTCAACTATTTAACTATTTTTTCAAAAAGGAGCGTTAAGGAGGCGGGAAAAGGGGAATCTTGCAAAAAGCAAGATGGTTGCCGACAGGCACTCCCAACCCGCCTTAGGCGCAAAGAATTTTTAAAGGATAGGAGTTGCGGCTGTGTGCCGATTTGAGCATTCTACCCCTGAAAAAGCAGGCGCAACTGGCCCAGGTTATGGAAATGCCCCCCCCCTGGATCGTTTATGTGCTACATCCAGGGAGGCAGATCAATTCCTCGCGATTCGGCTTTTCTGTTTTCGTACGTCCTTTCCAGCACTATTCGATCACCCAAGTAAAAATATTTCCCTCTTGCCTTGAATGTAACCCCTGCCTTGAATGTAGTATTATCTTCATATCCCATAAGATTTTGCTCCCCTCCATCCCAACCCAAGTTCACCATACAACAACCTTATCTCATTTCTGTACCGACAGTTAACTTTTTCGATTATCACCACTGATTTTGTATTTCATTAATTGTCGGTCAAGGAATTTCCCTGGTAACCCCAGTTTTCCATAAATGTCCAGAAGGGAAAGGACAAGACGCTGACGAAAGACCTTTGGGGTGCAAACATTTGCAACCAAATTGTAGTAAATGTTTTGAGGTTTTCGAGACCCTCTGGGAACTCTAACACGGCGTATATACATAGAATATAATATACAAAAAAGCAAGGAAGGCGACAAGCCCGACCGAAATCAGATAGTCACCATATTGGCGGATACGGGGTGCGCTTTGGCCTCTGGATGCAATATTTCTATGTTTCACACTATTGAAACGGATGAAAAAAGATTTTCAACGGACTTTCAAGGGGGATTTTGGTGAACTTGGGTTATGGTTTTCATTGGTACCCCGTTCAAAAGAACTGTAGGGATGAGCAAAGAACACCCGGGTTCTGGGGCCTTTGCTCAATACTGATTTCTCAAGACCATTTACATCTGAAAATTCTACACCATTATCCGGTGTGATAGTGAGAAACGTTTTCCAAAAAGAACACCACCCATCTGTCGTTCTATTTTATCAATCTCAGCCCTTACAGAAGCCGCTGTTCTATCGGGAATCTTTCTTGTAATTTCTGTTCTTGTTTTGCGCTCCGTTAGCGTCAAAAGACATGAAGATGAACAATCTTTTCCACTGTAGGCTGTGTCCATTTCCCAGTGTCCCACAACTTTTCTCTCATTAGCCTCTTGTGGACGTTTATCTATGCTTCTGGTTGCGTTCATGGCTCTAGAGTCCTGAATTCCCAAAAAATGTAACTATGTCGGCAGGGCAATGCCGAAGAGTTCCATTATCCGCCGCTGAACTGGTGCCGTCTCAGTGAACACCGACCCGTAGCGTCCGGAGTATTTGATTTTAACCAAAGTCTCCATTTCCTCCATAACCTTTGCGACAGTGAACAATTTGAGTTTTAGATCGTCCTGAATGGTGGCTCGAATGGAACTGACGTATATGAGTGCCAGAAACTGCAGGAACAACCGACTGTCCATGTTCTGTGAGCTGTGAACTCTGAGCCGCTTCATATCAAGGTGATTTTTAAGATCGTCAAAACAGTTTTCAACGACATCCTTGTTACGGTATATCGACAAGGCTTCGGCGGGACTTTTAATCGTGTTTGACAGAATGCAAAAGAAACCGCTGTACTTCTTACGAAATTTTTCTATTTCTTCATCATTGAACTCCACCTGCAATCCCCGTCTGGGCGTTTCTCTGATGATCAGATAACGTTGAAGATTTTTATTGATGTCTTCAATCGCTCCGCCTGCAAGCAGTTTCTCCCTGCAGGCGATCAGCCTTCGGACCAGTCGGTCGAAATCACTGGCCGCTCTTTCGGCATTATAAAAAATATGTAGTCGGCAGCGATGATTTTTTTCTCCCCATCGGTAAAGTTCAGTTGTCGCATATAGGGCTTCATTCTCTCCGACCATTATGTAATTTCTCGGCGATGCGATGCGACCGCAGTGCGCATTCAGGATATTCTCAACCCATTTTCTTCCGGTGGGAAGAGAAATGGTGAACTTGTGACGATGCATTAAAAGTTCATCTATATTGGTTTTGCTGTAGAATCCACGGTCCAACACAAAGTGCAGTTTCTTCGCTCCGAGATGCCTGAGAGATTTGGTCGTCGTCTTCAATGTGGCAACATCACTGATGTTGCCCGGCAGGCGACGGTAATAAGCTGGGAGGCGATGTGACTGTCCGAAAAGCATTGCCAGGTTGATCTGCTCAAGGGATTCGCCGTCGCGGTTGTAACCGTAATGGGTATACTCGTTGTGCCGTGCATAGGACGAGACCGATGTAATGTCATAGCAAAGCCAGTCATTCTCCCTGACATGATCAAGCCAGAGAGAGAGAAAATGCTGACGGGCATCCTCCGATAGTCTTGATAGCAGTTCGCTTATGCGCTGACTGGTGATGGTCTCTTCAAATGGATGCAGGTTTGAGACACTCCATGATTCAGTGCGGTGGAGTGCATTCCCTTTGTGAATTATGTAATACACCAGACTGAGAATAAGCTTATGGTCCTCGGGGAAACACTGTTTCAACAAGGCATCAATTCCGTGTTTTTTGGTCAGCTCTCCAAGAAGCAAACAGGGGCCGGCCACCCGTGATGTCACGGTCACCCCCAGGGCAATCGCATCTAATTTATCCCCCAAGATGATAGAAAAGGCTTACTACAGTGTAAAAAATAGTCAGAATCCAAGATTTATACGATAATTCCCCAAGATTCTATTCTGGGAGGGATGAATTATGGATAAATCAGATGCATTTTGGCATCAGTTTGAAAAGATTGAGGATCCTCGAGTTGATCGAACCAAGAAACACAATTTGGTGGATATACTTTTTATAGCATCTGCGGCGGTTATATCAGGAGCTGACTCCTTTCTCGAAATCGAAGTGTATGGGCAAAGAAAAGCTAAATGGCTTAAGAGATTTTTGGATTTACCCAATGGAATACCATCACACGATACCTTTGGACGAGTATTTGCATTAATCAAATCAGAACAACTACAACAGTGTTTTCTAGAATGGGTTAAGTCAATAGCCAAAAGTATAGGTGGTGAAGTTATCTCAATAGACGGCAAAACAGTTCGTCGCTCTTTTGATAAAGTGTCTGAAAAGTCGGCGATACACATGGTGAGTGCATGGGCAAATGAGAACCGGATTGTATTAGGTCAGGTTAAAGTCGATGAGAAATCAAATGAGATTACCGCTATACCAAAACTGCTTAAAGTGCTTGATATTCAAAATTGCATAATCACGATTGATGCTATGGGATGTCAGAGGTCTATAGCTAAAGAGATAAAAGCGAAAGGAGGGGACTATGTTCTTTCCTTAAAAGGAAATCAGGGAAAACTGAAAAATAATGTTGAGCAGTTTTTTCAATACGCAGATGCTTGTTCTTTCAAAGACATTAAGCATGATTATCATAAGACGTTTGACAAAGACCATGGGCGTATAGAAACACGGGAATACTGGTGTGTGTCTGACTTAGAGTGGCTGGAGACAAGGCAAAAATGGGAGGGGTTAAGAACCATCGGGATGGTAAGAGCTCATCGTACGATTGGCAATAATACAACAGTGGAAGACCGGTATTTCATCAGTAGCCTAGAGATGAACGCAGAATTAATGGGGAATGCTATACGCCGACATTGGGGTATAGAAAATTCCCTTCATTGGGTATTGGATATTGCTTTTCGTGAGGATGAAAGCAGAATACGCAAAGGCAATGCTGCAGAGAACTTCGGAATACTTCGCCACTTGGCTTTGAATCTGCTAAAGAAGGATAAAGTCACCAAGGCGGGAATTGCCGCTAAACGCAAGAAAGCTGGATGGGACGATGATTATCTGCTTGATGTTCTTAATGGATTTTAGATGCGATTGCCCTGCGGTCACCCCGGGGGCGGAAACAGCCCGTCGGGCAATATTGTTCTTTCTCTTGGAAGGAACGATCTCCCCGGTGGTTGGATCAACTCTGCCCAGGCACACCTGTTTGTTTCTGGGAGCTTTTTTCTCCTTGTCCCAATAGCTCTTTACCGAATAGGCGTAGACAGCCCCGGATTTCTTGTTGTGATGATAAGCGATGCTTGACATTTATCCCTCCATAGTTATGTTCTAGCACTATTGTAACTATGAAACAATTCGTGTCAAGACTGATTTCTAAAATAATTATATTTTTAGAAATGAATTAAGAAAAATCCATTGAGGCATAGTTATAACTTTAGGGAATTGAGGCTAGAGTGCTTCTTGGGCTTCCCTTTGGGCTTAAAACGCTTTCCACCATAAAGCAGATCCTTCTGTGTGACATCTGATATATCTCCCGCAGCGATGTAGTTATACATGGTCTTTTCACAGATCCTGGTATCGCCAGGCCACCTCGTTCTCTTAAAATGCTCGATTACTGCGTAAGGGCTATACTTCTCCTCTTTAATAAGCCTGGAAACCGCATTTACCAGAGCCCAGTCTTGACCAAGTTTTATAGGGGGGCCTTTCGCACTGTTCTTTGAGTTGGCATCGTTCTGTGCATACTCCGCGTTGTATACCGTGATTTTGCTGAGATCACTGGCTATATGTTCTACCATTCCTCGCTTGAGTTCTCGACGAATAGTCCTTTCACTTTTACTCAACAGAGTTCCCAGAAGTGTCGGACTTGTGATCTTTTCGTAACGGTTTGTACCAGTGTGATGATATTGTAATAACAAGCGTTCCTCCCAAGTAAAATGTGTATGCTTACACCTTGTTTCTATGTTAAGTTTTGATCGTCCCATGGATTCCTCGCTGTCGTTAGTTTTTGCTAAATCAACTATAGCAGATGTCCTTGGGACTTTCTTTCCCCCGCCTTTTTTAGGCGGACAATTCATTATACTGGGCGCCCTTTTGGGGAATTTCTACTTTTTTACTTAACAACTTTCTAGCAGAGTGATATGATGGATTGCGGATATAATCCATGATTCCCCTGAAAGAGGGACACAACTTCTCACGGCACGTCATATACGGGTTGCTGGGAATATCATCACCCTGCATATGGTGCTATGAGGATTTTTGCAATCCTTTTTGCAGAGGAGTCATAACATTTAAGGAGAAAAAATGATGAACATGAGGATTTGTAAAAGGTTGTTTCTTATCGGCATGGCACTAAGCCTTGTATTGGCAGGATGTGGCGACCCAGGTACACCCAAAAGTACCGAGGCGAAAATTACCGCGCTTACCCTGGCCATAGGGGATGTGGAGGAGATCATCGACTTTGGAACGGGCAAGACAGCTACTGTCGTTCTCCCGGGAAGTACTACTCCTAACATGCCAGATTCCGCAACCGTGGAATTGGTCACTCTTTCAGAAGGTGCCAGCGGTTTGGTCAAGGATCAGGTACTACCCATTATTGAGGGTTCCGTAACCGAGGGTTCCGTAACCGTAACCATCACCGCCGAGGACGGTGTAACGACGGGAACTTATACCGTTACCGTGTCAATAGGTGAGAAGCTAGATCTTAACACAGTAGGCCTTTCATATACCGATGTGCCGGCAACTGAGGGTACTGCCAATGACACTGGCGTTGAACCCGCATGGGATGTAGGGGATACAGGGGGCCCCCCTCCAACGGGGATAATCTACAGCCTTAGCTACACCGGAAGCGGAACTGACGGTAGTGGAGATACCGTGGTAATTGACCCGGGCACCGGCAAGATTACCATCACTGATGTCGCAATAGCGGCCAATAGCGGTCCCTATACGGTGACGGCAACGGCAGGTGGTTCTTCCAACTACTTGAAAGATAGCACGCAAACCGCTGAAGTTACCGTGGGAATTGCTAAGCGAAATCTTAGCACAATCGCATTGTCATATCCGGTATCGACAATAAAGGCATTTGCGAGTATCTCCAATGACATTGGCATTGAACCCGCATGGACTACATCAGGGAGTCCCCCTCCAGAGGGGATAGCCTACAGCATTATTGCCTCCACCGCCAACGGGCCCACAACTGACGGTAGTGGAAATACCGTGGTAATTGTCGAAAGCACCGGCAAGATTACCATCACTGCTGGTGCAGTAGTGGCCAATAGCGGTACCTATACGGTGACGGCCACGGCAGGTGAATCTTCCAACTATTTGAATGATGCCCCGCAAACCGTTGACGTTACCGTGGAAATTACTGATACGAAAGTGGATCTTAGCACAGCAGAATTTGTATATGTCGATGTGGTGGCGACTGCGGGTACTGCCAATACCACTGGCGTTACCCCCGTATGGGATGCAAATTCCGTCCCTCCATCAGGGGTAGCCTACACCCTTACTGCCTACACCGCCACCGCCGGAAGCGGAACTAACGGTAGTGGAGGTACCGTGCTAATTGACGAAAACACCGGCGTGATTACCATCACTGATGTCGCAATAGCGGAGAATAGCGGTGAATATACGGTGACGGCCACGGCAGGTACAACCTCCAACTATGCGGATACTACCACACAAACCGCTCCCATTACCGTTAGAATTATAAATAACGTGGCGACAATTACCGAACTTACCCTGGTGATAGATAGTGTGGAGTATCCCATCACCTTCGAAACGGACAAGACGGCTAAAATTGTGCTCCCGGCAGGTAGTTCCATGCCAGATACTGCAACCGTGAAAGCGGTCACTCTTTCAATAGGAGCCAGCGGTTTGGCGCAAGATGCTAGCGTTAGCATCGATGCCAATGGAGAGGCAAGCATTATAATCACCGCCGAGGACGGTGTGACGACGGGAGATTATACCGTGAAGGTTCAGGAGTCCCTAGACGGTTATAGTTTGAGCTATCCCATGGCGAAACGCAGTGCTGACGGTAGCATAAGCGTAAGCCCTATCTGGAAAAAAGGAGCGGTTGATGAAGCTCCAGATGATGGAGGGGTAAGCTACGCCATTGCCCCTGCTCTTCCCACCGGTTTGGCATTGGATACTAATAGCGGTACCATCAGCGGCACCATGCCCAGTTTAGATAAGGTAACAGCGTATCAGATAACGGCTACCGGAAATGGCACTGACTACGTAAACACTGCAACGGGGACATTCCTGGACAAATTCGTGTCGGAAGAAACCTACACCCCAGTCACCACAGGTACAGCCATCAGTAACATTGCTGAACTGCAAGCCATTACCCAGGCCCTGGGCGGGGAATACTATCTGACTGCTCATATCGATTTGAGTGCTGAGACATCATGGGCACCCTTCCCCTTCATGGGTGGTACATTGCATGGCAATGGCTATGCCATCTATAACCTCACCATAGCTGCCCCTGACGTTGCCTATCAGGGCTTGTTTTCCTCGGTGAGTGGTGCAACCGTAGAGAACTTGGGCATTGGGGTAACAAGCATCAAGGGACAAGCGGCAGTTGGGGCATTAGCCGGTTATGCGGAAACTGCTACCCTGAGCAATATAGCAGTTGCTCCCATGGTTGCTGATGCAAAAATTGAGGCTGTCGGCTCTGTCGATATAGCTGATGATATAGGTACTTCTTCCTATATAGGCGGCGCAGTGGGCTTCCTGAAGGATAGTAGCCTCACAGGATATAGCCTGGTGTCTGTCCAGAGTCTTGCTGTTGATGGACATGTAGTTGGCGGGTTCGTAGGATACTCTGCTGGTAGCACCACCATCGGCTATGCCACGGGAGATGTCACTGGGACTGGTTCTATTGGCGGGCTTGTGGGACAGAGCCACGTCTCCATCAACAAAGGCTATGCCACGGGAGATGTCTCTGGTTCAGACAAAGTTGGCGGGTTCATAGGAACTGTCTCCGGTAATATATCGACGAAGAGCTCCGTCGGCTATGCCACGGGAGTTGTCTCTGGGACTACTGATGTTGGCGGGTTCATAGGAAATGTGAATCTCGACTACCGCGGCACCATCACCGGCTACTGGGACAAGCAAAGCACAGGCCAAGATACCAGTGCAGGGGGTGCTAATGCTGTTGGCATTAGTAAAACCCAAAGCATTGTTTTTGCCTCTGCTAATTCTTACACCGACAGTGGAAACAGCAACTCCCCGATCTTTGAGATCACTGCCTTCACTGATATTTTTGACACAACGAATGGGGCAGGTAAAACATGGCCCAAACTGAAATCTGATAGCTTCGCCCTCATCCAGCCAACGGTAAGCGACATTGACGACGATGGAACTATTGAAGTAGTCTACTAAAACTCCGTCAATCTAATAATTGTGGGTTTGGGCTGTAAAAGGAGCCGCCCACTTGAGTTAGTGGATGGAGTTGACGAAGACGGTCTACAATACTGCAAAGCAGTGTTGTAGACTTTTTTCCTCTTGCCTTGTGTTGTATTATCTTCATATCCCATGGGACTTTACATCTTTTAAGAGGCTTTAACGACCATTTCGAGGTGATTGAAGGGGCTGTGGGTGCGAAGAGGCATGATTCAATTGAAAGGCTCGGCCCTACAATCTCCCGACGACCCCGAAGCGGCCTATCGCAAGATCAGTCTCTTGGTGCTTGCTCATAGATTTTTTCAGAAAAGTTCAAATTTTTCATATTTCCCATTGACATAAAACGGTATTCCGTGCACTAATGATATTAATCATGAGATTGAATATGGTTCAGCTCACAGCTCACAGCTCACAGCTCACAGCTCACAGCTCACAGCTCACAGCTCACAGCTCACAGCTCACAGCTCACAGCTCACAGCTCCTCGTGCGCACGAGAACTTAGAATAGCTTTCTTCCTTCGCTCTTCTGCGAAGGCTACATTCACTCCGTATCCAACAAAAACACACCGCCCTTGGTCGTGGGCAACTGTGCTTGTGGTCGCCATTCGGAGAGCTGGTGCTGGCATCGGCCATTTCTCCAGACAAGGTTTTTTACCAGAACAAGAAGTGCCATTTTTCACGTGCCGGTTTTCATGCGGATTACAGCTTTCAGGTCGGGGCTGTTAGGCACATGGACAGGAAGTGCGGGATGAATACCCATCCTCCTCTGCATGCTGTTTTTTCCTTCGGGGCACGGTATGTCAGGCTGGTGTCATCTCTGTTTATAGCGTGTTGCAACACCATTGGCAATTCCCTATTTGCATTGAGAAAAATCCTGTTTTTACTGATGACTTCCCTGAAAAAGGCACTTCCCAATTTCCCTCCCGACATTGAAATTAGCCTAATACTCCCCAGGGCGGATGTCATGTTCCACACTAACGAAGAACACATGCACGGTAAGGAGTGTGATTCATCCATTTGGTGGACATCTATGCAAGCTGTCTGTGTGAGGCAAGATACGAATAGCCCAGGCCATCCTCTCAGCGGCAATGGTGAATATCAGGAGGATCAGGTTGTATGCGGGGGCCCGGCCCCGGGGCTGTGTCAGAATGTGCCTTTGGCCCGCATGCGGCGTTGCCCGCAAGTCAAAACCATCATTCTGACCCACCCCCTGGATTCTGACACAGCCCCGCTGATATGTGGATTTTTCAGGGAAGTTATATAAGTAAATATGCTTTGATAGCAAATGTAATTCATTTAGAAGGAGAAATAAAATGAATGAAATGAAGATTTGTAAAAGGTTGTTTCTTGTCGGCATGGCTCTAGGCCTTGTATTGGTAGGATGTGGCGACCCAGGTACACCCAAAAGTACCGAGGCGAAAATTACCGCGCTTACCCTGGCCATAGGGGATGTGGAGGAGATCATCGACTTTGGAACGGGCAAGACAGCTACTGTCGTTCTCCCGGGAAGTACTACTCCTAACATGCCAGATTCCGCAACCGTGGAATTGGTCACTCTTTCAGAAGGTGCCAGCGGTTTGGTCAAGGATCAGGTACTACCCATTATTGAGGGTTCCGTAACCGAGGGTTCCGTAACCGTAACCATCACCGCCGAGGATGGTGTAACGACGGGAACTTATACCGTTACCGTGACAATAGGTGAGAAGCTAGATCTTAACACAGTAGGCCTTTCATATACCGAGGTGACGGCAACTGCGGGTACTGCAAATGACACTGGCGTTGCTCCCGCATGGACAGGGAGTCCCACTCCAACGGGGATAACCTACAGCATTACTGCCTCCACCGCCAACGGGCCCACAACTGACGGTAGTGGAGATACCGTGGTAATTGACACGGGCACTGGTAAAATTACCATCACTGATGCCGCAGAAGCGGAGAATAGCGGTACCTATACGGTGACGGCCACAGCAGGTGCATCTTCCAACTATGAGGCGAATACCACGCAAACCGCTACCGTTACCGTGACAATTGTTAAGCGAAATCTTGGCACAGTAACATTGACATATCCGAGATCGCCAATAAAGGCAGTTGCGGGGTACGCCAATGACACTGGCATTGAACCCGAATGGACTACATCAGGGAGTCCCACTCCAGCGGGTATAATCTACAGCATTGATGCCTCCACCACAAGCGGACCCACCACTGACGGTACTGAAGGCACCCCAGTAGTGGCAATTGACGAAAGCACCGGTAAGATTACCATCACTGCTGCCGCAGAAGCGGACAATAGCGGTGACTATACGGTGACGGCCACGGCAGGTGAATCTTCCAACTACTTGAAAGATAGCACGCAAACCTTTGACGTTACCGTGGAAATTACTGCGACGAAAGCGAGTCTTGACACAACATCATTTAAATATACCGGGGTGGAGACGACTGCGGGTACTGCCAATGACATTGGCGTTGCGCCCGTATGGGATGTAGGGAACCCCCCTCCAGTAGGGATAACCTACGAAATTTCTGGTGATGGGACTACTGTGGTAATTGACACGGGCACCGGTAAAATTACCATCACTGATGGTGCAGAAGCAGACAATAGCGGTGAATATACGGTGACGGCCACGGCGAGTGCAAATTCCAACTATGAGGCGAATAGCTCGAAAGCCGCTACCGTTATCGTAACAATTGCTAAGCGAGATCTTAACACAGCAACATTTTCATATGACGCAGTGGCGACGACTGAAGGTACTGCCATTGCCGCTGGCGCTGGTGCTGGGCCCGTATGGACTCCAGCAACAGGGGCCCCCGGTCCAAATGGGATAACCTACAGCGTTACTGGCTACTCCGGAGACGGAGAGCAGGATGCAGGAGTGGGAACTGACGCAGACGGCAAAATTACCATCACTGATGCCGCAAAAGCGGTCAATAGCGGCACCTATACGGTGACGGCAACGGCAGGTTCGGGTTCCAACTATGCGGATACTAGCACACAAACCACTACCGTTACCGTGACAATTGCTAAGCGAAATCTTAACACAGCAACATTTTCATATACAGTGGAGAAGGCTCTGGGTGCCCCTTACGATGGCTTTTTTAAGCCCGTATGGACTCCAGCAACAGGGGCCCCCACTCCAGAGGGGATAACCTACAGCATTACTGCCGCCACTGGCGCAAGCGAACCCAACACTGACGGCACTGCTGGAGGCACCCCAGTAGTGGACATTGACCAAAATACCGGCAAGATTACCATCACTGCTGATGCCGTAGAGGCCAATAGCGGTGACTATACGGTGGAGGCCACGGCAGGTTCAACTTCCAACTATTTGGATGGTTCCAAGCAAACCACTACCGCTACCGTGAATGTTATTGTTTATAGCGTAGGCAACGATGGCCCCGCCGGAGGCAAAGTATTTCACGACGAGGGCGATTATACCAACGGCTGGCGATACCTGGAGGCGGCACCCAGCGATGAGACAACTACTTATCCATGGGGAGCAAATGGAGCTATCACTGGAGGTACACAAACCGGCATAGGGAGTGGCATGGCCAATACGGATAATATAGTGGCAACGCTGGGGACTAATGGGGGTACCGCCTATGCGGCAAAGATATGCGCCGAACTTGACGAGGGCGGTAAGGATGACTGGTTTCTCCCATCAAAGGATGAATTGAATAAGATGTACGAACAGAGAGTAGCTGCTGGAGTTGATAGTAGTTTTTATAAGAGTTTTTCGTCCAGCGGCTACTGGTCGTCGTCGGAGGACAGTTCCTCTTACGCATGGAGACAGGGCTTTGGCAGTGGCTACCAGTACGGCACCGACAGGTACGACGGACACAGGGTTCGTGCTGTGAGGGCTTTTTAACTATTCAACTATTTAACTATTTTTTCAAAAAGGAGCGTTAAGGAGGCAGGAAAAGGAGAATCTTACAAAAAGTAAGATGGTTGCCGACAGGCACTCCCATCCCGCCCTAGGCGCAAGAATTTTGAAAAAAATAGGAGTTGCGGCTGTGTGTCGATTTGAACATTCAGCCCCTGAAAAAGCAGGCGCAACTGGCCCAGGTTATGGAAATGCCCCCCCCCCTGGATCGTTTATGTGCTACATCCAGGGAGGCAGATCAACTCCTCGCGATTCGGCTTTTCTGTTTTCGTACGTCCTTTCCAGCACTATTCGATCACCCAAGTAAAAATATTTCCCTCTTGCCTTGAATGTAACCCCTGCCTTGAATGTAGAATTATCTTCATATCCCATAAGATTTTGCTCCCCTCCATCCCAAGAATATTTTACTTGACAACATGCTACAGTATGCTATATGTTACAAGTAATATCATACTAAGTAATAGTATTATGGCAAAAGCAATGTTATACTAAATAGGCTGGTGTAACAGCAAATGTAATTCATTTCATTCAGAAGGAGTAAAAATGATGAAGATGAACAAGAGGATTTGTAAAAGGTTGATACTTGTCGGCATGGCATTAAGCCTTGTATTGGCAGGATGTGGCGACACAGATGCGCCCAAAAGTACCGAGACGGCAATTACCGCGCTTGTCCTGACCATAGGGACTGTGGATGAGACCATCACCTTTGGAGCGGATGGTACGGCTAGTGTCACATTCACGGCAGATGCTTCCATACCAGGCACCGCAACCGTGAAATCGGTCACTCTTTCAAAAGGTGCCAGCGGTTTGAAGAACAACGATGTAGTTGACATTAATGCCGCCGATGGAGTGGCAAAGATTAAAATCACCGCCGAGGACGGTACAACGACGAAAGATTATACCGTTACCGTGATAATAGGTGATAAGCTAAATCTTAGCTCAGTAACATTGTCATATTCGATATCGCCAATAAAGGCAGTTGAGAATTTCCCCAATGCCATTGGCAGTGAACCCGCATGGGATACAGGAAATACAGGGGCCCCCACTCCAGAGGGTATAACCTACAGCATTGATGCCTCCACCACAAGCGGACCCACCACTGACGGTACTGAAGGCACCCCAGTAGTGGTAATTGACCCAAACACTGGCAAGATTACAATCACTGCTGACGCAGTAGCGGCCAATAGCGGTGCCTATACGGTGACGGCCACGGCAGGTGCAGATTCCAACTATTTGAATGATGCCCCGCAAACCGTTGACGTTACCGTGGAAATTACTGCGACGAAACCGAGTCTTGACACAACAGCATTTACATATGCCGAAGTGGAGACGACTGCGGGTACTGCCAATGATATTGGCGTTGAGCCCGCATGGGATGGAGGGACCCCCCCTCCAGTAGGGATAACCTACGACATTTCTGGTGGAAGCGGTAGTGGGACTACAGTGGTAATTGACACGAACAACGGTAAGATTACCATCACTGCTGACGCAGAAGCGGCCAATAGCGGTGAATATACGGTGACGGCCACGGCGAGTGCAACTTCCAACTATGAGGCGAATAGCTCGAAAGCCGCTACCGTTACCGTTACAATTGCTAAGCGAGATCTTAGCACAGCAACATTTTCATATGCCGCAGTGGACACGACTGAGGGTACTGCCATTGCCGCTGGTGCTGGTGCTGGGCCCGTATGGACTCCAGCAACAGGGGCCCCCGCTCCAAATGGGATAACCTACAGCGTTACTGGCTACTCCGGAGACGGAGAGCAGGATACAGGAGTGGGAATTGATGTAGACGGCAAGATTACCATCACTGCTGCCGCAGCAGCGGCCAATAGCGGCACCTATACGGTGACGGCCACGGCAGGTTCAACTTCCAACTATGCGGATACTACCACACAAACCACTACCGTTACCGTTACAATTGCTAAGCGAGATCTTAGCGCAACAAGCACGGTATCGTTTTCATATGCCTCGGTAACGGCAACTGAGGGTACTGCCAATACCAATGGCGTTACTCCCACATGGAACAACACAGGGAATGATCCCGTTCCAGTTGGGATAACCTACAGCCTTACTGACTACTTCGGAAGCGGAACTGACGGTAGAGGGAATGGTGTGGAAATTAACACAGCAGACGGCACGATTACCATCACTGCTCAAGCACTAGTGGCCAGTAACGGTGACTATGAGGTGACGGCCACGGCAGGTCCATCTTCCAACTATAAGGATGGTACCACGAAAACCACTACTTTTACCGTTACAATTGCTAAGCGAAATCTTAACACAGCAACATTTTCATATACAGTGAAGAAGGCTCTGGGTGCCCCTTACGCTGACTTCTTTATGCCCGTATGGACTCCAACAACAGGAGCCCCCACTCCAAATGGGATAACCTACAGCATTACTGTCGCCACCAGCGGAAGTGTCCCCACCACTGACGGCACTGTAGGAGGCACCCCAGTAGTGGACATTGACCAAAATACCGGCAAGATTACCATCACTGCTGCTGCCGTAGAGGCCAATAGCGGTGACTATACGGTGAAGGCCACGGCAGGTTCAACTTCCAACTATGCGAATACTACCACACAAACCACTACCGCTACCGTGAATGTTATTGTTTTTAGCGTAGGCGACGATGGCCCCGCCGGAGGCAAAGTATTTCACGACGAGGGCGATTATACCAACGGCTGGCGATACCTGGAGGCGGCACCCAGCGATCATGGATCTGTTGTTGAATGGGGAGGAGATGGAGATATCAATGGAGGTACACAAACCGGCATAGGGAGTGGCATGGCCAATACGGCTAATATAGTGGCGACGCTGGTGGATAATAAGGGTGCCAACTATGCGGCAAAGATATGCGCCGAACTTGACGAGGGCGGTAAGGATGACTGGTTTCTCCCATCAAAGGATGAATTGAACGAGTTGTACGAACAGAGAGTAGCTGCTGGAGTTGATAGTAGTTTTTATAAGAGTTTTTCGTCCAGCCACTACTGGTCGTCGTCGGAGCACGATTCCAATAGTGCATGGATACAGGACTTCGGCAGTGGCAGTCAGATCGTCGGCAACAGGGACCTCGACTTCAGGGTTCGTGCTGTGAGGGCTTTTTAACTATTCAACTATTTAACTATTTTTTCAAAAAGGAGCGTTAAGTAGGCGGGAAAAGGAGAATCTTGCAAAAGTAAGATGGTTGCCGACAGGCACTCCCAACCCGCCTTAGGCGCAAAGAATTTTTAAAGAATAGGAGTTGCGGCTGTATGAGGGTTTGAACATTCAGCCCCTGAAAAAGCAGACGCAACTGGCCCAGGGTATGGAGGGCATTGGAAAAAAGGTAATCGGCTGGTGCAACGCCAGCCGATTACCTATACGCCCTAATCTGCTTCTATCAGCCCTGCATGATCAGGTGCATGATTTATAGATTCACAATCAAATTCGGCTCATTAAGGCTAAAGCCCCCCTGCCCCCCATCTCCGGGGCACTACCAATCTTGATCATTATAATGCCCCTCTGTAAAACCGCGAAATGTGCGAAAATCGCGAAAGCAAGCTATTCTGATGTATTTTGGTGGTAGCCGAAGCAGACAGGCAATCCATGCCCGCGCTCAGTGGTAACCAGTGGTCCTTATATCAAATATCCGCAGTCTCAGAGAGATCTGAAAAATTCCCTGTCTGATGAGGTTGACGAACTGTTTTTCCTGAGGCACTCTTCATACAACAAGGACTGATAATTATTCATTCCCAATGATATGTCTTTGTTTTATGGTGATAAGTATTTATGGTTATAAATAAAACAGATGATTATAGAACAGGTTTAAATCTAATTGTATCCGATGCGACGGCCCGCAGGGACATGCGTCTTGATTTCGGCATCATTTCCCTTTCGGCGGGGGAAGTGTGGGAAGATTCTTCGAATTTTGAACGTGCCATCCTGCTTATCCGGGGGAAGGTTCGGTTCGAGTGGAACGGCGAGGCAGAAACTGCTGTTCGCAGGGATAGCTTTAGCGAAAATCCCGAGGTGCTACAGGTTCCTTCCGGGATGACTGTCCGGTTGACCGCCAGTTCCAATGGAACGGAATTAGCCTATGAGGCATCTGTCAATGAAAAGGAATTCCCTCCAGTTTTCTACCGCAAGTCAGATATACGCAACGATGTTTTCGGAAAGGGGAGCCTCAACGACATGTCAATAAGGACGGTTAGAACGGTCTTCGATGGAGAAAATGCTGATTTCTCCGCCATGGTGATGGGCGAGGTTGTCAATCATCCAGGCAAATGGTCAAGCTATCCTCCCCATGACCATCCACATCCAGAAATATACCACTACCGCCTGTTCCCCAAGCAGGGATTCGGGGTGTCTCTGCTTGATGAGGAAGCCCATGTTGTGAAGCATGGAAGTACAAGTCTCATCAAGCCGCACACAACTCATTCCCAGGTTGCGGCAGCCGGATATGCCATGTATTATATCTGGATGATTCCCCATCTTCCGGGAAATAAATGGTTGCCTACAACGAGGTATTTCAGGAAGGAGCATGAATGGCTCCTCAGTGAAGGTGTCACTATTTGGCCGGATCGGCCTTGTGAGGAATAATGATGAGTACTATTAAATTGACTATGTCGCAGGCACTGGTGAAATTCCTTGATAGCCAGTACCTGGAGATTGACGGTGAAGAAATCAAGTTTGTTGAGGGTGTTTTTGGGATATTCGGCCATGGCTGTGTAGTGGGACTGGGCGAAGCCCTTCAGTCATCCGGTCATGGGCTCAAATTCTATCAGGGACACAGCGAGCAAGGCATGGGTCATGCGGCCATCGCCTATGCCAAACAGCACAACCGGAAGAAAATTCTGGCGGTTGCCAGCTCCATCGGTCCGGGGGCGCTTAACATGGTCACGGCAGCGGGTACGGCAACGGTCAACCGCATTCCCGTACTGTTTCTTCCCGGCGATGTATTTGCCAGCCGCCAACCTGATCCGGTACTTCAACAAATTGAAGTACCGGAGGATTATACCATCACGGCCAATGACTCATTCCGGGCCGTTTGCCGGTATTGGGACCGCATCACTCGGCCTGAACAACTGATGACGGCCGCAATAAATGCCATGCGGGTTCTTACCGACCCGGCGGAAACTGGTGCGGTTTGCCTTTCTCTGCCCCAGGACGTACAGGCGGAGGCATGGAATTACCCAGAGGAGTTCTTTGTTAAACGGGTTCACCGGCCTGGTCGGCGGCCCCCTTCTCAGGGAGATGCCGCCCGTGCCGCCGACCTTATCCGAACGAAGAAACACCCAATGCTTATTTGTGGAGGCGGGGTCCGTTACTCAGGGGCAGGGAAGGCACTGGCCCAATTCGCCGAAGAGTTTTCGATTCCTTTTGCCGAAACCCAGGCAGGGAAGGGGGTTCTTTCATGGGAAAACCCCCTCAATCTCGGCGGCCTAGGGGTAACCGGGACAAGTGCGGCCAATGAAATCGCCCACAAGGCCGATCTTATTATTGCCGTCGGCACCCGCCTGAATGATTTTACAACGGCATCAAAGTGGAATTTTCACAATTCTGACTGTGATGTTTTATCCATCAATATCGGCGCATTCGATGCCTTCAAAATGAACGGAGTTCCACTTGTTGCCGATGCAAAACTTGCCCTTGCAGACATCGCGAGGGAACTCAAGGGCTATCATGCGGCTTGGGGAGACACGGTCGGCAAAGCTATCAGCGAATGGAGAGCCGAGACTGATCGCCTGTGCGCTCTGGACGACAAAAACGGCTTCTCTCAAACCAGATTAATCGGATTGATGAACGAGAGAATTCCTGAAGATGCCATCGTTATTGCGGCCTCTGGCTCCCTGCCTTCCGACATGGAGCGTATTTGGCGAACCAGGGTGCCCGACACCTATCATTTGGAATATGGGTTCAGCTGTATGGGCTATGAGATTGCCGGGGCTCTGGGTGCCAAGATCGCCCAGCCCCATCGGGATGTTTACTGTTTAGTAGGGGACGGAGCCTTCTGGATGTTGAACTCAGAGCTTTTCACGGTGCTTCAGGAGGGCCTTAAAATCAATGTAATCCTTGTCGATAACAACGGCTTTCAGTGTATTGATAATCTTCAGGCCTCCCAGGGAATCGCTCACTTCGGTTGCGAGTTCCGCTACCGAAGTACGAGCACCGGACGACTGGATGGAGATTATATACCTATTGACTACGCCGCCATGGCCAGGGCTATTGGATATGCCGCCTACACGGCGACCGATTCCAGTCAATTCGCCCAGGCCCTTGAATCGGCACGGGGTGAGGATAAACCTGTTCTCATCGACTGCAAAACTGTGAGGAAATCCATGACTGGAAACTATGGGGCTTGGTGGCGCGTCGGGGTGCCCGAGGTGTCGGAAACAGAGGCGGTTGTCCATGCTGCCGATGACATGCGTGAAAAGGCCTCCAGGGCCAGGCAGTTTTAGGAATCAATTATGATGAATGCGGACAAAGTCAAACTGGGCATAGCACCCATTGCTTGGACAAATGACGACATGCCGGAACTCGGTGGCGAGAACACTTTTGAGCAGTGTATCAGTGAAATGGCTCTGGCAGGGTTCACAGGATGTGAAGTTGGAATCAAATATCCTGCCAATCCAGCCGAACTGAAAGAGGCCCTCGATCTCCGGGGATTGGTTGTGTGCAATCAGTGGTACAGCACCGAATTTATTACCCGGCCCCATATTGCACCCTGGGGTGCGGTGAACCCCACTCCAACGGGGATAACCTACGGCATTGCTGCATTCACTGACGGAAGCGCACCCGCAACTGACGGTAGTAATGATACCGTGGTAATTGACGCAGACGGCAAGATTACCATCACTGATGCCGCAGTAGTGGCCAATAGCGGTGAATATACGGTGACGGCCACGGCAAGTGCAGATTCCAACTATTTGAATGATAGCCCGCTAACCGCTACCATTGCCGTGGCAATTACTGATACGACACTGAGTCTTGCCGATGCATCATTTGTATATACCGAGGTGAAGGCGACTGCGGGTACTGCCAATGACATTGGTGCTGATCCCTACTGGGAAACTGATGCCCCTCCAGCAGCTGCAACCTACGAAATTTCTGCATCCACCGGCGCAAACGAACCCGGAACTGACGGTAGTAATGATACCGTGGTAATTAACTCGGGCAACGGTAAGATTACCATCACTGATGCCGCAACAACGGACCATAGCGGTGAATATACGGTGACGGTCACGGCGGGAGCAAGTTCCAACTATACTAATGGTTCCACGAAAACCGCTACTGCTACCGTGACAATTAAGCTAAATCTTAACACAGTAGGACTTTCGTATGCTGATGTGACGGCAACTGAGGGTACTGCCAATGACACTGGCGTTAGCCCCGCATGGGACGGGAATCCCAATACGGCGGGCATAACCTACAGCATTACTGACTACAACGGAAGCGGAGAGCAGGATGCAGGAGTGGTAATTGACCCAGACACTGGCGATATTACCATCACTGCTCAAGCACTAGCGGCCAATAACGGTGACTATACGGTGACGGCCACGGCGGGTGAAACTTCCAACTATGCGGAGGGTACCACACGAACCGCTACCGTTACCGTGAAGGTTAGGGAAACCCTAAACGATTATAGTTTTAGCTACCCCATAGCGAAAGGCGAGAACATAAGCGTAAGTCCTGTCTGGAGAAAAGGAACGGATGATAAGGCCCCTAGTACTGGAGGGGTAACCTACGCCACTAATTCCCAGCTTCCCAGCGGTTTGACATTGGATGTTAATAGCGGTGTCATCAGTGGCACTATGCCCAGTTTAGATACGGTAACAGCATATCAGATAACGGCTACCGGAGATGGCACTGACTACACAGACACTGCAACGGGAACATTCCTGGACAAATTCGTGTCGGCAGACTACACCCCAAACACCACTGGTACAGCCATCAGTAACATTGATGGCCTGAAAGCCATGGCCCTGGGCGGGGTATACTATCTGACTGCACATATTGATTTGAGTACTGAGCAATCATGGATACCCATTGCCAGCATTTCCGCCCCCTTCACGGGTACCTTGAATGGCAATGGCTATGCAATCTATAACCTCACCATAGATGCCGAGACTGCTGCCTATCAGGGTTTGTTTGCCTCGGTGAGTGGAGCAACCATAAAAAACTTGAGCATTGGGGTATCAAGCATCAAGGGAAAAGCGGGAGTTGGGGCATTAGCCGGTGTTGCGGTAAGTAATGCTACCCTGACCAATATAGGAGTTGCTCCCATGACTGCTGAGGCGAAAATTGTGGCTGTCGACGATGAAGATATTGGTGGTAGATCAAATCATGCTGCCACTGTAGGTGGCTTAGTGGGCTATATGAAAGAGAGTAGTCTCACAGGAGTATATAACCAGGTGACTGTAGAAGGACTTGTTGATAACGAGGTAGGCGGGCTCGCCGGATTCACTAATTACGGTACCGTCAGCGGCTATACCACGGGAGCTGTCAGTGGCGTGAAAGAGGTTGGCGGGCTCGTTGGATATAACAGCGATACCACCATCAGTGGCTATGCCACGGGAGATGTCAGTGGGACTACTCGCGAGATTGGCGGGCTCGTGGGAAGGAACACTGGTACCATCAGCGGCTATACCACGGGAGCTGTCAGTGGAGGATTAACCAGTGTTGGCGGGCTTGTGGGAATCAACGGCGGCATCGTCAGCGGCTATGCCACGGGAAATGTCACTGCGATGGATGGCAGTGCTGGCGGGCTCGTGGGATATTCCTATGCCGGAAGCCAGATCGGCTATGCCACGGGAGCTGTCAGTGGAACTACTGAAGGCGGCGGGATCGTGGGGAGGCGCTTCAGATCCAACATAAAAGCCAGCGGCTACTGGGACAAGCAAAGCACAGGCCAAGACATCATAGGGGAAATTTGGGACCAAGGTCCAGCCCCAGGGGATGGTATTACCGCCACCAAGAACATTGTTCTTACTGCTGGTATTTACACCGACAGTGGAAACGGCAACGCAGTGATCTTTGACAACGCTAACTTCAAGGCTGTTTTTGACACAACGAATGGGGCAAATAAAACATGGCCCAAACTGAAATCAAGTTACACCTATAATGGCATTGATTATAGCTTTGACTTCCCCCAGCCAACGGTAAGCGCCACTAACGTCGATGGAACTATTGAGGTAACCTACTAGGACTCAGTCAATCTAATAATTGTGGGTTTTGGCTGTATAATGAGCAGCCGCCCACTGTATTAGTGATGTAGAGGCACCGAAGGCGGCCTACAATACTGCAAAGCAGTATTGTAGGCCTTTTTTTTCCAGGAAAAATAGAACCCTTGGATCGGTGCCCCCTTAAGCCCCCCCCCTAAAAGCACTCATCTACTTCTCGACTCGATCTTCTCCACCAGCCAGGCGAAAGCAGGGGGAAATCTTTTCGGCAATACCCTGTTTGCTACAATCACTTGAAAAAAGGTGCCTCCGAATTCCTTATTTGAATGGCATGGCATCCATCAGAAAACAGTATTTTTTCGTGCTTTTCGTGCTTTTCGTGTTTTTCGTGGTTCATATATCTTCTCCTCTGTCAAACCGCATTTGGATCCCCCCTGGATCGTTTTTGTGCTACATTCAGGGAGGCAGGCCAACTCCTTGTGATTCGGCTTTTTTCTGTTTTCGTACGTCCATTCCAGCACTATTCGACCACCCAAGTCAAAATATTTCCCTCTTGCCTTGAATGTAACCCTTGCCTTGAATTAGTATTATCTTCATATCCCATGGGATTTTGCGCCCCCCCTCCATCCCGAAAATATATTACTTGACAACATGCTTTTTTACTTGACAACATGCTTTTTTACTTGACAACATGCTGTAGTAGCTGTAGTATTTGTTATAAGTAATAGCTGTCATATCTCTAAATGGCATAGTACAAGTGATGTCATGCTAATAGACTGGTGTAACAGCAAATGTAATTCATTTCATTCAGAAGGAGTAAAAATGATGAAGATGAACAAGAGGATTTGTAAAAGGTTGATACTTGTCGGCATGGCATTAAGCCTTGTATTGGCAGGATGTGGCGACACAGATGCGCCCAAAAGTACCGAGACAGCAATTACTGCGCTTGTCCTGACCATAGGGACTGTGGATGAGACCATCACCTTTGGAGCGGACGGTACGGCTAGTGTCGAACTCCCAGTAGATGCTTCCATACCAAGCACCGCAACCGTGAAATCGGTCACTCTTTCAGCTGGAGCGAGCGGTTTGGACAAGGATCAGAAACTAACCCTTACTGATGGTTCCGTAACCGTAACCATCACCGCCGAGGACGGTACAACGACGAAAGATTATACCGTTACCGTGACAATTGCTAAGCTAAATCTTAGCTCAGTAACATTGTCATATCCGGTATCGACAATAAAGGCAGTTGAGAATTTCCCCAATGTCACTGGCATTGAACCCGCATGGGATACAGGAAATACAGGGGGCCCCACTCCATCGGGTATAACCTACAGCATTGATGCCTCCGCCACAAACGCACCCACCACTGACGGTACTGAAGGCACCCCAGTAGTGGCAATTGACCTAAACACCGGTAAGATTACAATCACTGCTGACGCAGTAGCGGCCAATAGCGGTGCCTATACGGTGACGGCCACGGCAGGTGCAGATTCCAACTATTTGAATGATGCCCCGCAAACCGTTGACGTTACCGTGGAAATTACTGCGACGAAACCGAGTCTTGACACAACATCATTTACATATACCGGGGTGGAGACGACTGCGGGTACTGCCAATGACATTGGCGTTGAGCCCGTATGGGATGTAGGGAACCCCCCTCCAGTAGAGATAACCTACGAAATTTCTGGTGATGGGACTACTGTGGTAATTGACACGGGCACCGGTAAAATTACCATCACTGATGGTGCAGAAGCAGACAATAGCGGTGAATATACGGTGACGGCCACGGCGAGTGCAAATTCCAACTATGAGGCGAATAGCTCGAAAGCCGCTACCGTTATCGTAACAATTGCTAAGCGAGATCTTAACACAGCAACATTTTCATATGACGCAGTGGCGACGACTGAAGGTACTGCCATTGCCGCTGGCGCTGGTGCTGGGCCCGTATGGACTCCAGCAACAGGGGCCCCCGGTCCAAATGGGATAACCTACAGCGTTACTGGCTACTCCGGAGACGGAGAGCAGGATGCAGGAGTGGGAACTGACGCAGACGGCAAAATTACCATCACTGATGCCGCAAAAGCGGTCAATAGCGGCACCTATACGGTGACGGCAACGGCAGGTTCGGGTTCCAACTATGCGGATACTACCATACAAACCACTACCGTTGACGTTACAATTGCTAAGCGAGATCTTAGCGCAAGCACAGCAACATTTTCATATTCCTCGGCAGTGGAGACAACTGAGGGTACTGCCAATGACACTGGCGTTGGACTCACATGGACCACCTCAGGGAATGATCCCGTTCCAGATGGGATAACCTACAGCATTCTTGGTGCCACCACAGGCGGACCCTCAACGGACGGTAGTACTGGAGAAACTCCAGGAGTGGGAATTGACCCAGCCACTGGCACGATTACCATCACTGATGCCGCAAAAGCGGCCAATAGCGGCACCTATACGGTGACGGCCACGGCAGGTCCAACTTCTAACTATTTGGATGGTACCACGAAAACCGCTACCGTTACCGTTACCGTTACAATTGCTAAGCGAGATCTTAACACAGCAACATTTTCATATGGCACAGTGGAGAGGGCTCAGGGTGCCCCTGACGCTGGCGTTATGCTCGTATGGACTCCAGCAACAGGGGCCCCCACTCCAGAGGGGATAACCTACAGCATTACTGCCGCCACTGGCGCAAGCGAACCCAACACTGACGGCACTGCTGGAGGCACCCCGGTAGTGGACATTGACCAAAATACCGGCGAGATTACCATCACTGCTGCTGCCGTAGAGGCCAATAGCGGTGACTATACGGTGGAGGCCACGGCAGGTTCAACTTCCAACTATTTGGATGGTTCCAAGCAAACCACTACCGCTACCGTGAATGTTATTGTTTATAGCGTAGGCGACGATGGCCCCGCCGGAGGCAAAGTATTTTACGACAAGGGCAGTTATTCGGATGGCTGGCGATACCTGGAGGCGGCATCCAGCGATCAGGGATCTCTGGAGGCGGCACCCAGCGATCAGGGAGATTTTGCATGGGGAAGAGATGGAAATATCAATGGAGGTACACAAACCGGCATAGGGAGTGGCATGGCCAATACGGATAATATAGTGGCAACGCTGGGGACTAATGGGGGTACCGCCTATGCGGCAAAGATATGCGCCGAACTTGACGAGGGCGGTAAGGATGACTGGTTTCTCCCATCAAAGGATGAATTGAATAAGATGTACGAACAGAGAGTTGCTGTTGGTGGTTTTTCGTCCGAATACTACTGGTCGTCGTCGTCGGATGACGTTTACTCTGCATGGGCACAGAACTTTGTCAATGGCAGCCAGAGCAGCCTCGACAAGTACTACGACGTATGCAGGGTTCGTGCTGTGAGGGCTTTTTAACTATTCAACTATTTAACTATTTTTTCAAAAAGGAGCGTTAAGTAGGCGGGAAAAGGAGAATCTTGCAAAAGTAAGATGGTTGCCGACAGGCACTCCCAACCCGCCTTAGGCGCAAAGAATTTTTAAAGAATAGGAGTTGCGGCTGTATGAGGGTTTGAACATTCAGCCCCTGAAAAAGCAGACGCAACTGGCCCAGGGTATGGAGGGCATTGGAAAAAAGGTAATCGGCTGGTGCAACGCCAGCCGATTACCTATACGCCCTAATCTGCTTCTATCAGCCCTGCATGATCAGGTGCATGATTTATAGATTCACAATCAAATTCGGCTCATTAAGGCTAAAGCCCCCCTGCCCCCCATCTCCGGGGCACTACCAATCTTGATCATTATAATGCCCCTCTGTAAAACCGCGAAATGCGCGAAAATCGCGAAAGCAAGCTATTCTGATGTATTTTGGTGGTAGCCGAAGCAGACAGGCAATCCATGCCCGCGCTCAGTGGTAACCAGTGGTCCTTATATCAAATATCCGCAGTCTCAGAGAGATCTGAAAAATTCCCTGTCTGATGAGGTTGACTAACTGTTTTTCCTGAGGCACCCTTCATACACCAAGGACTGATAATTATTCATTCCCAATGGTATGTCTTTGTTTCATGGTGATAAGTATTTATGGTTATAAATAAAACAGATGATTATAGAACCGGGTTAAATCTAATTGTATCCGATGCGACGGCCCGGAAGGATATGTGTCTTGATTTCGGCATCATTTCCCTTTCGGCGGGGGAGGTGTGGGAAGATTCTTCGAATTTCGAACGTGCCATCCTGCTTATCCGGGGGAAGGTTCGGTTCGAGTGGAACGGCGAGGCAGAAACTGCTGTTCGAGGGGATAGCTTTAGCGAAAATCCCGAGGTTCTACAGGTTCCTTCAGGGATGCCTGTCCGGTTGACCGCCAGTTCCAATGGAACGGAATTAGCCTATGAGGCATCTGTCAATGAAAAGGAATTCCCTCCAGTTTTCTACCGCAAGTCAGATATACGCAACGATGTTTTCGGAAAGGGGAGCCTCAACGACATGTCAATAAGGACGGTTAGAACGGTCTTTGATGGAGAAAATGCTGATTTCTCCGCCATGGTGATGGGCGAGGTTGTCAATCATCCAGGCAAATGGTCAAGCTATCCTCCCCATGATCATCCACATCCCGAGATATACCACTACCGCCTGTTCCCCAAGCAGGGATTCGGGGTGTCTCTGCTTGATGAGGAGGCCCATGTTGTGAAGCATGGAAGTACAAGTCTTATCAAGCCGCACACAACTCATTCCCAGGTTGCGGCAGCCGGATATGCGATGTATTATATCTGGATGATTCCCCATCTTCCGGGAAATAAATGGTTGCCGACAACGAGGTATTTCAGGAAGGAGCATGAATGGCTCCTCAGTGAAGGTGTTACTATATGGCCGGATCGGCCTTGTGAGGAATGCTTATGAGTACTATTAAATTGACTATGTCTCAGGCACTGGTGAAATTCCTTGATAGCCAGTACTTGGAGATTGACGGTGAAGAAATCAAGTTTGTTGAGGGTGTTTTTGGGATATTCGGCCATGGCTGTGTAGTGGGACTGGGCGAAGCCCTTCAGTCATCCGGCCATGGGCTCAAATTCTATCAGGGACACAGCGAGCAAGGCATGGGTCATGCGGCCATCGCCTATGCCAAACAGCACAACCGGAAGAAAATTCTGGCGGTTGCCAGCTCCATCGGTCCGGGGGTGCTTAACATGGTCACGGCAGCGGGTACGGCAACGGTCAACCGCATTCCCGTACTGTTTCTTCCCGGCGATGTATTCGCCAGCCGACAACCTGATCCGGTACTTCAACAAATTGAAGTCCCGCAGGATTATACCATCACAGCCAATGACTCATTCCGGGCCGTTTGCCGGTATTGGGACCGCATCACCCGGCCTGAACAACTGATGACGGCCGCAATAAATGCAATGCGGGTTCTTACTGACCCGGCGGAAACTGGTGCGGTTTGCCTTTCTCTGCCCCAGGACGTACAGGCGGAGGCATGGAATTACCCAGAGGAGTTCTTTGTTAAACGGGTTCACCGGCCTGGTCGGCGGCCCCCTTCTCAGGGAGATGCCGCCCGTGCCGCCGGCCTTATCCGAACGAAGAAACACCCAATGCTTATTTGCGGAGGCGGGGTCCGTTACTCAGGGGCTGGGAAGGCACTGGCCCAATTCGCCGAGGAATTTTCGATTCCTTTTGCCGAAACCCAGGCAGGGAAGGGCGTTCTTTCATGGGAAAACCCCCTCAATCTCGGCGGCCTGGGGGTAACCGGGACAAGTGCGGCCAATGAAATCGCCCACAAGGCCGATCTCATTATTGCCGTCGGCACTCGCCTGAATGATTTTACAACGGCGTCAAAGTGGAATTTTCACAATTCTGACTGTGAGGTTTTATCCATCAATATCGGTGCATTTGATGCCTTCAAAATGAACGGAGTTCCGATTGTCGCCGATGCGAAACTTGCCCTTGCAGACATAGCGAGGGAACTCAAGGGCTATCATGCGGCTTGGGGAGACACGGTCGGCAAAGCTATCAGCGAATGGAGAGCCGAGACTGATCGCCTCTGCGCTCTAAACGACAAAAACGGCTTTTCTCAAACCAGATTAATCGGATTGATGAACGAGAGAATTCCTGAAGATGCCATCGTTATTGCGGCCTCTGGCTCCCTGCCTTCCGACATGGAGCGTATTTGGCGAACCAGGGTGCCCGACACCTATCATTTGGAATATGGGTTCAGCTGTATGGGCTATGAGATTGCCGGGGCTCTGGGTGCCAAGATTGCCCAGCCCCATCGGGATGTTTACTGTTTAGTAGGGGACGGAGCCTTCTGGATGTTGAACTCAGAGCTTTTCACGGTGCTTCAGGAGGGCCTGAAAATCAATGTAATCCTTGTCGATAACAACGGCTTTCAGTGTATTGATAATCTTCAGGCATCCCAGGGAATCGCTCACTTCGGCTGCGAGTTCCGCTACCGAAGTACGAGCACCGGACGACTGGATGGAGATTATATACCTATTGACTACGCCGCCATGGCCAGGGCTATTGGATATGCCGCCTACACGGCGACCGATTCCAGTCAATTCGCCCAGGCCCTTGAATCGGCACGGGGTGAGGATAAACCTGTTCTTATCGACTGCAAAACTGTGAGGAAATCCATGACTGGAAACTATGGGGCTTGGTGGCGCGTCGGGGTGCCCGAGGTGTCGGAAACAGAGGCGGTTGTCCATGCTGCCGATGACATGCGTGAAAAGGCCTCCAGGGCCAGGCAGTTTTAGGAATCAATTATGATGAATGCGGACAAAGTCAAACTGGGCATAGCACCCATTGCTTGGACGAATGACGACATGCCGGAACTCGGAGGCGAGAACACTTTTGAGCAGTGTATCAGTGAAATGGCTCTGGCAGGGTTCACAGGATGTGAAGTTGGAATCAAATATCCTGCCAATCCAGCCGAACTGAAAGAGGCCCTTGATCTCCGGGGATTGGTTGTGTGCAATCAATGGTACAGCACCGAATTTATTACCCGGCCCCATGCGGAAATAGAGAGGGAGTTCCGGGAGAAGTTGAAATTCCTACGAATAGTAGGAGCCAATTGCATCGGGCCCAGTGAACAAACCCGCTCCTGTCAAGGTCGTAAGGATATAGGAGTACGTGCGGGCAAGCCCGTTTTTAGCAATCAGGAATGGAAGCTCATGATAGAGGGCTTTGATCGAATTGGCCGTGTAGCCAAGGAAGAGGGGTTCAAGGTCTGTATGCATCCCCATATGGGAACTGGCATTCAGACTCCCGAAGAAATAGAGCGATTTCTAAATGACACCCATCCCGATCATGTGTGCATTACCTTTGATTCAGGTCATTTGTCCTACAATGGTTCAGATCCTCTGGTTCAGCTTAGGAGATTTGAATCCCGGGTGGGTCATATCCATCTGAAAGACACTCGTCCAGAAGTACAGGCCGTCGCGGTAAGGGAAGACTGGCCCTTTCTTCAAGCTATCCGGGAAGGGATATTCACAGTTCCCGGGGATGGATCGATTGATTTCAAATCTATATTCAAATTGCTTGAAGAATTGGATTACAGGGGCTGGATGGTTGTTGAGGCCGAACAGGATCCCGCAAAGGCGAATCCTTTCAAATGTGCCGTGAAGGCCAGAAAATACATCAGAACACATATAGGACTGTAGAAACATCGTGAAAATAGGTATTATTGGCGGCGGTCGCATTGGCAAGGTTCATGCGGAAAACATTTACTCTGGAGTGAGTGATGTTGAAATTGCAGCGATAGCCGAGCCCTTGGCAGATCAGGATTTGCTTTCTTGGGCCACGCATCACGGCAGAATACGGGTGTGCAAAGAATACACCGAAGTTCTGAACACCGCTGACATCGATGCAGTTCTTATATGTTCGCCAACGGATACCCATGCTGCCATCTGCCGAGCGGCTGCTACGGCGGGTAAGCACATATTCTGCGAAAAGCCATTAGATAGAGACCCTGATGTTGTGCGAGAAACCCTCAAAATCATCCAGGATGCTGGCGTGGTTTTCCAAATCGGGTTCAACCGCCGTTACGATCATAACTTTCGAGCCTTGCGCGAAGCTGTGATTAATGGGGAAATCGGAGATGTACATTCTTTGCGCATAACTTCGCGCGATCCAGAACCGCCTCCTCTTGAGTACATTCGGGTTTCCGGCGGGTTGTTCATGGATATGGCCATCCATGACTTCGACATGGCACGGTATCTCACAGGCAGTGATGTTGTTCGGGTTTATGCCGCCGGTACGGTGTTGGTAAATCCGGCGATAGCCGAAGAAGGAGATATCGATACAGCAGTCACCACCCTGTGGTTCGCTAACGGGGCTTTGGGAGTTATAGAAAACTCCCGGCAGGCCGTCTATGGCTATGACCAGAGGGCCGAGATCTTCGGTAGCAAGGGTGCTGCATCCAGTGCCAACGATACCCCGTCCACGGTTCACATAAGCAATGCGGAGGGTGTGAAAGGTGAGAAGCCGCTTCGGTTCTTCCTTGAGCGCTATGCCGATTCCTATGCCGGGGAGATAAGGGCCTTTGCTCAGGCTATAACGGAAGGGGGAGAAGTGCCAGGTGGAAAAGATGCTTTATATTCGGTTCTTATCGCAGAGGCTGCCAGGGAATCAATGTTGACTAAGAAACCGGTGGATATCCCTTCAAAGGCACTGGTGTATTGATGATGATAAAGCTTCGCCCATCAGCTTCTATCGATGCCATCGTATTGGGCCGGGCCAATGTGGATATGTATGCATCCCAAGTGGATGAATCCCTGATGAACAGCCGTACGTTTGAAAAATCCGTCGGAGGCAGTGCCGCCAATATCGCCGTAGGGATGGCCAGACTTGGCCGCCGGATTGAATTTCTTGGAATGGTTTCGGATGATCAATTCGGACAGTATGTTGAGCGTTTCCTCCAGGAAAACGGCATCGGCACACAATACCTCTACCGGGATACCGGGGGATCTCGGACAAGTCTTGCGTTTGCCGAACGCCGGAAGGTGGATAGTCATGTCCTCTTCTATCGAAACCAGGCATCCGATCTCATGATTGATATTGAGCACATCCCAGTGGAGGCATTCGCCAGAGCTGTGCTTCTTATTGTGACAGGCACCGGTCTTTCTGCTTCCCCCTCCAGAGAAGCAACTCTCTACGCCATGGAATATGCAGAAGCACAGGGTATCAAGGTGGTGCTGGATCTTGACTGGAGGGCATCGGCTTGGAAAACAGCGGAGCTGGCCGGTCTCTTTTACCGCCTTGCTGCCGCCAAAGCTCATATAATTATCGGCACTCACGAAGAATACAAGGTCTTGCTAAACAGCCGCAACGCTGGCCGGGATATGGCGGATCAGGATATAGCTACACAATTGCTTTCGGGCCAGACGGAACTTGTCGTGGTGAAAAATGGCGACCGGGGATCAACGTCATTTGCACGGGATGGAATATCCTGGAGAGTCGGGATATTTCCTGTTGAGGTGCAAAAAAATTATGGTGCCGGGGATGCCTTCGCCGCAGCCATGCTTCACGGACTTCTTGAGGGCCAGACGGTGATGGAATCCATGAGATGGGGGGCTGGGGCGGCGGCTCTTGTGGTGGGCAGTACGGCCTGTGCTGCCGCCGCTCCAAACGAGAAAGAATTATTGCAGTTCATCAGAAGCTTTAAGGATACCTAACATGCCAAGCCATATAAAACCCTTCAACAACCAGAACAAGGCAATTGTCGGCATTGATGATGATCTGGTTCCTCGAACCTATTTGAATGTGGTGAGACTTAAAAGTGGTGAAAAATTTGTCTCTAGTATTCCGGGATATGAATCCGTCTGCGTTCCCATGGAAGGTCGTTGTAACATAATTGCCGATGGAACAGAGTATGCAAACATAGGAAAAAGAGAAAGACTCTTTGATGGCAAACCCGATGCGGTTTATGTTCCCCGCGGTTCAGAGGCCATAATAACTGGAGGAGCGTCGGGGGTTAATCTTTGCATTGCCGGTGGACGTACAGATGTGCGTCTTGAGCCCTTCCGTGTTACTCCAGAAGAAGTAGAGAAGGTTCAATACGGCAGTGATGATACAAAGACGCATCGAAAGATTTACCACATACTTGGACCATCCCAGGCCGGTATGACAGATCGACTCCTCGTCAGCGAACTCTTTACAGTGGGTGCCGGAGGGTGGTCTGGATTTCCACCGCACAAGCACGATGAAGATGGGGATGAAGAGACGGCATTTGAGGAAGTTTACTACTTCCGCTTCGATCCACCTCAGGGTTTCGGTGCTCAGTTCACCTATGTCCATGAGGACGATTACGGTCCTGTTCACCATATAAAGGATGGGAGCACCATCGTACTGGATAGAGGGTATCATCCCGTTGTCGCGGCACCTGGGTACAGAATGTACTACTTCACCGTCCTCGTCGGTAAATCAACGCGGACACTGGTTCAGAATTTCGAGGACAAGCATGCTTACCAGTTGAAGACTATCCCTGGTATTGGAGATATGATCAAGAGATTCAAGGATTCATGATTTCAGTCATGAAAGACATTCTTCCGCCTGCCGATGGGCCTCCAAGGATACTGTGTGGATTCAATGTTTTTGGTTATGAAGATGCCTTGGCCGTGGTCAGTGCGGCTGAAGAAGTCGGTGCCCCCATACTTCTCATGGTGAACAGGGGAATGACTGATTTCATGCCTCCTGAGATATGCGGTCCGATGCTACGGTTCCTGGCTGTACAATCGACAACTCCGGTAGGGGTGCATTTGGATCACGCCTGGGATCTCGATACGGTGCAACGAGCCTTGGAATCAGGGTTCACATCGATAATGTTTGACGGTTCCAGAAAGCCATTGGCACAGAATATCCGCCTTAGCTCGGACGCACGGGCCATGACCGACCGCTTCGGAGCTTCCCTTGAGGGAGAAATCGGAACAATACCATACAGTGACATGGGAGAAACCCAGGTGGAATTAACAGATGCAGACCAGGCGGCCTTGTTTGTCAAAGAGACGCAAGTCGATGCGTTGGCGGTTGCCGTGGGCAATGTGCACCGGCTTACAAAACCATCGGCACGCATAAACTTTGAACGGCTGGCTGAAATCGAAGAAGCGGTTGATATTCCCTTAGTCATTCATGGTGCTTCCGGCCTAACAGAATCGGACATTCTCCGTATGGTTGGAACACGAGTCGCTAAGTTCAATATTGGCACAAAAATCCGCCAGGCTTTTGGCACAGGTTTTCAACGTCACTTTGAATCTACTCCCCAGGAATTCGATCGCCTAAAAATTTTTAGCACGGTGATTGACTCGATGAGATCTGCCGCTGTCGCCGTTCTTGAAAAAACAGGCTGGAAAAAACACACGGCCACTGCTTGATCGTGAAGTGTCATCCATTCTGACCCAGACCCTGCACTTTCATGCCCCCTATAAATGCCCCCTGTCAGGGGGGACGACGGGGGGGGGGGGGGGGGGGGGGAGCCCGGCGGGGGTGTTGGCAACCACAACGGTATTGTGCACGGCCTATAAATCCGGGGCTGTGTCACAGAATCCAGGGGCTGGGTTAGAATGATGGATTTGGTCTGTAGGCAAGGCGGCGAAAAGTTTTGAAAGCGGAGTGTACATGTTGTACATGAGCATTTCAGGGTTTTTCGCCAACGCCGCATGCGGGCCAAAGGCGCATTCTGACACAGCCGCCGGGAACGTTTGTTTCACCTGCAAGGGCGGCTTGGCGTGCGGGTTGCGCAAGCAGACCGCGTGACAAACGACCTTGTCAGCAGGGCAATTGCATCTAATTTATCCCCCAAGATGATAGAAAAGTCTTACTACAGTGTAAAAATGGCTCTTCGAACTATCCTATGGATACAAGTCCAGTTATCCGCAGTAAAAGAGTATGCCCGTTCGATAATTCGCAAAATTTCTAAAGCCTCTAGCTGGTGCTTTTACATATTGAATTACGCTGTTGATTCCTTCGGCGAATGCGTTAGTTATCCTGTGTTTGGCATAGGTTAGGCTGATATTGACTTACAATGCCTCAATTTCGTCTAAAGACAGGCCTGTATTCTTACTGATTATTTCAAGTGCAATGCCTGATTGTTTGAGTTTCCTGGCGATTTCCCTGATCCCTTCTTGTCTGCCTTCTTCAAACAACTTAGCCTTGAACTCTTCTACCGTCGCCGCAAACATCGGTTTCTTCCCCTTTTGGCTGAATACCCTGCTAGCTGTCTGCAGGATTTCATTGTCTCCCAAAGGTTCAAGACAGTCATTGAACCACAGCCTGAACTCCTTGAAGACTTCATTGTCTTCATTTTTAACAATTTCAAACAACGCGTCAATAGTGGCGATGAGATCCTCCGCCCTGCTATTTTCAAAATAGAACACCGCTGAAACGGCGTTTTTCATATTGTATAACGTTTCTGCAGGTATTTCATTGACCAGGATGGGGAAATACTCGAAATGCGGGATGTATTTGGAAGGGATTGATTGCTCCACCATGGTCTGAAAATTTGGCGGGGCTGTCCACCTTGCGTTACCGGTGTAGAGGAGGATGGGTAGCACGGGGGGCAATCTGTGTTTTTGTTGGGATCCCCTATCCAGATTTTCATAAAATTCGGCTATGTAGCGTAGGAAACGGAGCGGCATAGTTTTGTCTACCGTGGACTGAAATTCAGTCATTAGGAAAATGAACATGGGGCTGTCTTTGTAATTCACGCTGTAAATCAGGTCGGATTCCTTTTCCTTGAACCGCTTTGTCACCATCTTCCTATCCAGCTGCTTGAGGGTGGAGAAATCAAGGTTTGCAATGAAGTCTTCATGGACGAAGGATTCCAATAGTTTTTGGATGAAATAGTGGTGGGTGAAGAGCCGCTTATAGCGTTTATCGTGTTCCGAGGCGGGCATGGGGGGATTGTATTATGATGGGGCAGGATTTGCAACGAAGTCACCGGTGAATCGACCATTCATGCGGGTATTTCCAACTTATTCCACAAGGTGGTTCGAAGAGTCTAAAAAATAGTCAGAATCCAAAATTTATACGATAATTCCCCAAGATTCTATTCTGAGAGGGATGAATTATGGATAAATCAGATGCATTTTGGCATCAGTTTGAAAAGATTGAGCCCAACTTCGCCATTATAAAGTCTAAATTCCCCTATGACAGCATTTATTCATTTTTTTCACACTACAGATCTCATGATTCAATAGCCTCCGATTGAGGGGGGGGGATCTGAGAGCTTTAGGTTAGTATGAATCTCTAAATGAGAACTCTCCAATTGGGAATTCACTCGAAGCCTCTTGTTTTTCTTATTTGTCGAATAAAAACACCTATAATGTAACAAATGTCGGACAATTCGGAAAGATGTAACAGATGCCGTGTATCACTACATTGTAAAAATGACGGATGATGGAAATGTAAATAATTACTCTGCAATAAGTTAGCAGGCAGGGCATCGTTGAGAAGTACGGATAATGGCTGTCTTAAGGTGAATTTTGGCGAAGTTGGGTGAAAAATGATAAAGTCACCAAGACGGGAATTGCCGCTAAACGCAAGAAAGCTGGATGGGACAATGATTATCTGCTTGATGTTCTCAATGGATTTTAGATGCGATTGCCCTGGGGTTCCTGTGCCAACACCTTGACACTAATCGGACAGGCACTACATAATAGAATAGTTTATTAGATAGGAGGAGTATTATGAAAACAAAAAAATGTTGTTTCCGATCAATGATTCCGCTCATAAGTCTTATTCTCTTGGGGTGTTCATCAATGCAAGGTTCAAGACCCAATAATAGCGTATGCTTGGATCAAAACGATATGGAAATTGACGAAGACTGCAATGAGTATATTACCAGCTTATATCTAAGCGATCCCGACCCGCAAAAAATCATATCCCCCAGTACCGGGAAGAGTGTCGCTATAGCAGAATTTAAACGCCCATTTTTGCGCAGTTCAGGGCGTGATTATCCCAAAGCTCAAGCTTATAGCGGTTATATACCCTTTTTATATAATGATGCGACAGAGCTATACAAAATTGAAGGGAACCTAGGTTCTGATCTCGTCATTATTTTTCTGCAAGGAGGGCCCTCTGATCAGCTCAATGATGCTTATATGCAGTATTTTGAGCACAAATTTCTGATTGCATATGTGTTACAAACTAATATTGTAAAACCAGGTCTCCTTCATTCTTATGACCTCTCTGTCGCAGAAGCAAGACAAGAAGTGGATGAAAGTATCTCCTTTGCCTTTGAAGTATATTCAAGCATAAAAAAACTCTTCCCCGACAAGCGTATTGCACTTGCAGGGCATTCCATGGGATCTTTTCTTGTGCTGAAATATTTGGCAGAATATGACAACCCTTTTGATAAGGTTGTGGCTATGGCTGGGCGCATCGATATGCCTCTGCAATTTGCCTACCGTTTTGCGATAGGGCAGGATCTTGTATATAAAGATAACATTGGTAATAAAGAAGCCTTTATGCAGTCATCGGATATCGACAGTCTGGAAGAACTAACTGCTGACTCCAGATACCTGATCAAAGGATATGAGCCTATAGGAGAAAGTGTCATACTCGCTTCCTTGGGGCTATATCGCTTTTCAAATCTCTTAGAAGAAATCAACCTCTCAAACATGCTTTATGTTTATTCTGATCGAGATGAAAGTCTCGGTGGTCTTTCATCCGAAGAAATTTCGTTTCTGGAGGGTAAGAAGGCCACGGTGAGAAACGTTGGCTGGGATGAAGAAGCATTAGGACATTCGAGAATGTTGGCTCGCCGAGAATTTCTAGACGAAATCATGGCGTTTTTAGAATGATCGTTTCAAGTAAGAGCTTGACATCAAGAATCTAGTGCATTATTTTCTGAGATCACGAAAACAATTATGTTGAAATCTTTCTTAAAAAAACAAGCAGACTTCCCTGGGAGCGGAACGACGAAGGACAAGCTTCGCATGGGAGAATAGCTGGGGGTATGTCTGCTTCAGCACAATCCTTAATGATCTGAGTACAGTGGATGAGTTAAGTGTCACCCTTCTGGAAGATGAATGCAGAACCCCTGAAAATATAGCACTGGAAAAGCTCCTTATAAGCCATGAGGATGGTGAAGACAATCTTCCGGCGATGCTTCCCGACATTATAGTGATCCCTTTGGTCAATACAGCATTATGCCGCTTTTAAGTTAGATTCCCCGGGATAAGTTTCATCCGGAGAATTCCCATTAAGGCTCTGATGAGGCCTTATCGAATTATAGAATCTGAAATACTTTGATAGTCCTTTCCGGAGCTTTCTTAGTGTATCGTAGCGATATACAAATAGAGGTCTTCATACTTCAAAGTCTTCCAGAATCTCTCGATATAAATATTGTCTAAGGCACGGCCTTTTCCATCCATACTGATTCGAACCATTTCTCCTTCCATGAGGGCAGTGAGCTCGTTACTGGTGAATTGACTTCCCTGATCCGTATTGAAAATCTCAGGCAAACCATATCTCACCATTGCCTGCATTAGAGCTTCCATGACGAACGATGTATCCATTGTGTGACATTCCAGGATAGTATCTTCCTGCTATAAAGATCGATTATAGCAACCACATATACGATTCCACCGGGAAGATTCACATAGGTGATGTTCGAAGCCCATACATGATTCGGGTGCGTTATATTCAAGTTACGAAGCAAATAAGGATATTTCTTATGCTTCTTACCCGGCTTGGAAAGGCATCGCTTAGGAACAACAGCTTTTATCCTCATCTCCCTCATAAGCCTGTAAATCCTTTTTGGAGAGGTCTCGCAACCCATATTTTTATCCAGATGGTTGTAGATCTGCCTGTAGCCGTAAAAGATGTACTGCTTCCATAACTTCTTGATCTTCCTCTTCTCAAGGTTGTCTTGATATTCCCGAATTGGATCTCTTTGCTCCTTGTAATAAAACCAGCTACGGCTTTTCCCGAGAAGCAGGCACTGCTCAGTGATACTCAAGTTCTTTAATCAGGATTAATCATGGATTTTGCAGGAGACCCTGTTTCTTCAAGTTTTTTTTAGAAAGTCATTGGCCGCATGAAGTTTTCCAAGCTACTTGTACAGTTCATCTTGTTCCTTCTCTAATTCTTTTTCTCGTTCTGACTTTCCATTACGAAAAGCAGAATCAGCATTTTCAATGAACTCCCTTCCATTTCTTACGCATCTGATGTATGCCTTCTGATGCCTATTATACAGCATCAATCTAATTTTAGAGCTGTATCGATCTATGGGAGCACTATAAGAAATGGGAGCGGGAGAGACTCTGCAAGGGGAGAAAAACAACTTGGAAAAACATCCAATCAATCTTCATGGATTTTTTTTAAATCGCAATGTTTTCATTGTCTGAATGCGGATATTAGTAGAACAGAGGACGATAATTTACTAAAATAGGAAAAACCTCATCATGCCTGAGTATAAAGAGGGGAAATGTGTCTTCCGTCTAGAAGTGGCTGGAACTTCCTGGAGACTGGAGAGTCAAGTCCCTGGAGATGTCGCCTTTGGGGAATTTCTATCCTGAAGCTGTCTTTGGAGGTATCCTGAGGTTTACTATGTAGAATGAATGTACAGGCATCAAATTCACTGGCTGGAAGTCGATGGCGAACTCCTGCTTCATGAGGACAGGCTGAATATATGGTAGATAAAAACTTGATTATGCAATACCCCAAAGGAGAGGGAAGTATGTTTTTTAAAGTATTCCAGGTATGCGTCTTATTGTCTCTGGGGATTGTGTTCACCTCGTGTCCTTCTTTGGAGATAATAAATATTGAATTCGATACAGCAGGTCCTGCGCTACTTGCCGATGCAGACCAGGCGGAATTGATTCTGGGAGATATCCAGTACGGTATCCGCTTTGATGAACCGATCAAGTTAAGTGATCAGCAGGATTCTTCTCTCACGATGGCCGTAGCCCCAGCAAACGGTGGCTCTGGTCTTTTCAGCCTGAATCTGGCTAAAGTCATGGTAGACGAATCAGATTCCACCCGGTTAATAATCACTTTCCCTGACGATTACATTCAGCAAAAAGAAGGGAAGCGCATCACCTTTACCATTCCGGCAGGTTACCTTACAGATGAGGTGGACAATTCAAATACCAAAGAAATAAAACACGAGGTAACGGACACCCTGGGTGTGGCTGGAATCGGCTCCTTCAGGTTCCTTCAACAAGACAACTCCTTTCTCGTTCAAGATGTGTGGGCAACGATAAAAGACACAAGCATTACGGTCGTACTTCCCTCTGAAGCTTCCAGAGAATTAGTGGCCTCGTTCAATGTTCCTGAGGGTGCGACAGTCAAGGCAGGTACTACGGACCAGGAATCCGGTTTTTCTTCCAATGATTTCTCAGGTGAGGTTACCTACACCGTCACCGCCCTAGGTGGTACATCAAAGACATACACAGTGAAGATTACGGATGAAGATACGCCTCCTGCCCCTCCGACGGGAGTGACGGTGGCACAGATAGATACTGAGGGAAATGAAGTCAAAGTGAGTTGGCAAAAGTCAGCCAATCATGGCACGGTGAGCGGCGTGGACCCCGTTTTCATCACCAAATACAGGGTGTATTGGGCAGAAAACAGCGCAGTAGACAAGATTGCATCGAGCTACCTGGAGACAGCTAATGGGGAAACAACAACTCTGAGTATTTCCAGCTTAACTTCCGGAAGCAGATACACCTTTGCCGTGACGGCCTTCAACAACAGTGACACAGCCTTAAATGAAAGCGATTTATCATCGCCAGAAACTTTCACCCCTCAGCAGGATAAACCGCCCTCAGCCCCGACGAATATTGGCTTTGCCGCAGGATTAGGCCAGGTGACGGTGAGTTGGGATGTCCCGATAGATCTAGGATGGTCAAAAGGTGTGCACGGAACCATCCCCACGTACAAGGTGTATTATTCGACAAGCCCAGGCTTCAGTATCACTGACAGCAACATTTTCAACAAGACAACAGGAAGCAGTGTATTGAGCCTGAACATCGATGGTCTCGATAGCAGTACGTACTACTTCATGGTAACGGCCATCAATGATGCCGGGGAGAGTATGCCTTCGGCTGAATCCGACATTAGAGTCTACACTAGCGAATTTGAAAAGATTCTTCTGGATGGGAATTCCATCCCCACTAACCTGGACTCGTACAGTGCGTTCACTCAGAGTGCTCTAGGAGGCTACCCTAACCATGAAGTGGCTAAAGTTGTATATTTCACTGAAACTGGTAGCGGAGACGGTTCTTCCTGGTCTAATGCCGCCGGAGCGAGTGATCTCAAGACTACCTTGGATGGATTAACTGATTCTGAAGCGGACAAAGTTTCGTTCCTTCTCGTGGCCGCCGGCAACTATGCAACAGGGGTTGCCTTGAAGATGAAGAACAGGGTGGCCATCGTCGGTGGCTGGCCGGTGGCTGGCGGATGGGACCGTAGTGCATTGGAAACCACCACTTTCGACGGGAATACTTCACATAGAGTATTTGACAACACTTATAATTTTTCTACCTCCTTGACGGGCACCGCCCTTCTCCACAGCGTGACGGTGAGTAATGGTGTTGCAGTAACAGATGGCGGCGGCATGTATAACGAGTACTCCTCCCCCACCTTGATTGATGTGCACTTCGATAACAATAGCGCAACTTCCGGGAACGGCGGCGGGATGGCCAACTCTCAAGCATCCTCGCCGACACTGAACAATGTGGTTTTCTCAGGCAATAATGCGACTAACGGCGGCGGGATGGCTAACTATCAAGCATCCCCGACACTGAGTAATGTAACCTTCGATAGAAATAATGCAAATGCTGGGGAGGGTGGCGGGATGGCTAACTCCCAAGCGTCCTCGCCGACACTGAACAATGTCACCTTCTCGGTCAATGAGGCTTCCGGCGGTGGTGGGATGAGGAACTACCAATCCTCGCCGATCCTGATCAATGTCACCTTTTCGGGGAATATAGCAGGAAACAACGGCGGTGGGATATCTAACATCCATGCCTCCTCGCCGATCCTGATCAATGCTACTTTCTCGAAAAACAAGGTATCCAATAACGATGGGCCTGGTGGCGGGATATATAATAATAGCCAAGGAGTGGGAAACACCATCACCATTGTCAACTCGCTGTTCTGGGGAAACATGAGGGGGCAAACTTCCGAGACTACAGGGCAGCAGATAACTAATGAAGCGGGGAGTGTCAAGATTCGTAACAGCATTGTGCAGCATGGCATCCCATCAGGAAGTGCTGTTGGCAGTAGCGATCCGAAATTGGAGGACCTGGCCAATAACGGCGGCTTCATACAGACACATGCGTTTACAGAAGGTAGCCCGGCCATCAACATGGGGCTCTATATCAAAATGGATAGCAACATGTTGTACTACAGCGAGAATAACTCTTCCTGGTATAGCGATTGGGCTCTTACGACTTCAGTCACGCCTTCTCCTGATGCGCATGACTTAACTATCATGGATGCACGGGGTTATGCACGTAGCGGGAGGCCCGACATCGGAGCCTATGAGCACGAGGGTACTCCATCTATAAATTAAGCGACATCGTGTCTAGGTCTGTCGGGGAAAAGAATCCAGCAAAGATGGCCATCAGCACTTCATTGATATTGTGATGCATATGCAAGTAATTCCTACAGGGCACCTCCAGAAAATCAATCCAGAGAAGAACAGGATCTTTACTGGATTCAGGATTGAAAAACGATTTGGCTGGAAAAGCTCTGATGCACGGCATCATGGCGTAAGCTTTTCTTCCTGTAACGGCTCGATTCTCGTTGATGGGCGGGGTCAAACCTTCGATTAGTCTTAACCCAAGTTCACCAAAACACCCTCTGAAAGTCCGTTGAAAATCTTTTTTCATCCGTTTCAATAGCGTGAAACATAGAAATATTGCACCCAGGGGCCAAAACGCACCTCGTATCCGCCTTTGTGGTGACTATCTGATTGAGGTTTCCCTGGTGCCTTCCTTGCTTTTTTGTATATTATATTCTATGTATATACGCCGTGTTAGAGTTCCAAGTGGGTCTCGGAAATCGCAAAATGTTTACTACAACCTGGTCGAAAGTGTTCGCACACCAGAGGGCTCTCGTCAGCGTCTTGTCCTCTCCCTTGGCAAACTGGACCTTGCCCCCTCTTTGCACAAGCTATTGGCCAAGAGAATTGAAGATCTGCTTGTTGGTCGGTCAGAGCTCTTTGAAACAGACCCCCAAAATTGACAATCTTGCTCAATATTATTGTGATCGCATTTTCTCCTTGAGGGCCAAAACCGCAGAAAAATCAACCCGTGAGAAAAAACGCAATTTCCAGTCTGTTGATGTGGATAGCATGGATGCCTTAAATGTGCGTTCACTTGGGCCTGAATATGTCGGTCATATGATGTGGAAGGAATTGAACATAGATAAGGTGTTGTTCAAAAAAGGAGTCCCTAAAAACCTCATTCCCATTGCCGAAGCTCTTATCCTTGGCAGACTTATCCACCCAAAAAGCGAACGGGGCACCAGGGAATGGGTGGAAAATACATCCTCGCTCTTCGAGTTCAGCGGGAATCCTAAGAGCGGAAACTTCGATTAAATGGGGACAATCGAAACTGGGATAGCATTAAATCGATTCTAAAAACGCATTGCAGACTGACCCTGGAGTATATCGTAAGCGAAAACGGAGAACTGCTAAAAAATTCCATGAGAACGAACTCACGCCCGGAGAAGTCGCATCTGGATATCTATAGGAAACTTTAGTCTATCGGGGAAGGACCTTGACCGAAAATTAATGAAATACGAAATCAGTGGTGATAATCGAAAAAGTTAACTGTCGGTAGAGGAATGAGATAAGGTTGTTGTATGGTGAACTTGGGTTAGGAGCAAAGAATTTTCAAAGAATAGGAGTTGCGGCTGTGTGTCGATTTGAACATTCAACCCCTGAAAAAGTAGGCACAACTGGCCCAGGTTATGGATGGCATCGGCAAACAGGTAATCGGTTGGCGCAACGCCAGCCGGTCTATGCCGGGCCCGACGGGGGGGCATCGGGACCCCTGGATTCTGACACAGCCCCGCAAAGGGGGGGGAAATCTATTATCCATTATCCTCCATACTGACACAGCCCCTCAGGGCTTCTTAGATATGGCCAGACTGTCTTTGATGTTAGCGATGTGAGCCATGTAAGCATGGTTTATTTTGAGTTTCTTACCGGTTTTTATCGTCTTGAGGAGTTCATTGTGCTCGCGGTAAATCTGCTTGAGATCACTATATTTGTCCTGAGATTTTTTGATTTCCTCGTTAAGGAATGATCGGAGTATTTCATATATGGAAATAAACAAGGGTATGTGGGAACTCTCAATTACTGTGAGATGAAAAGAATAATCGGCTTCCCGAAGTTTCTTCCTGTTCTTGCTATCGGCAGCGTCTTTCATTCCATCGACAATACTTTGCATTTTGTCTATAAATTTCTGAGCGGATGGATCATTTGCCTTCAGGGAATCCGCTAGCCTGTTCAAGCTCCATAATTCAATCGCCCCGCGAATATCGATGATTTCCGCCAATTCATCACTCCCTAGCAATAGAGACCAAGTTAATGCTTCGCTGGAAATACGCGATCTGTCCTGAACAAATGTGCCGAGAGCAGCCCTGGATTCAAGAATCCCCAGGTAGTTGAAAATCTTTATTGCTTCTCTAATTGATGAGCGCCCTATTCCGAACTGTCTAGCAAGTTCTTCTTCTGTTGGGATCTTATCCCCAGGGGAGTAGGCACCTGAGGCAATGAGATTGCGGATTTCTTCCATCACTTGGGTGACGACTGTTTTCTGTTTGATTCTATCAGGCATCGAAGCAGGATAGTAGCGGTCTGAAAACAAAAGGTCAAGGCCTCAATATCATAAAGTCATACAATTCGCAGTTTGTCCTATGCTTTTGTTCTGTTGAAATTTGATATCCATCATTCTGACACAGCCCCGCGATTCCCGGCGGCGCAATCGCCGGAAACGCCCAGCATTAGGGGTGCAAGGGCTTAAACAAAAATACGTCAAACTTTAAACAAATTTTTATTAATGCACTATTCGTAACGAATTGTAAAAACTGCCCTTGCGTCCGCTGGATGCATTTGTTATCTGTCAACAATTTTAATTGTTATATATACAATTTATACATTGATTTTTTTAGCAAACAATAATAAAAAAATATTCTTAGAAAAAACTTGACTATTTGATGAGATTATTTCATATTATACTTACAATTTATGAACAAGGAAAAATAATATGCAATTTGTTAATATTGGAGAATTAAGCCGTTCTCCTTCAAAATATGTTAAATTAGCCAATGAAGAAAATGATATTGTTATTACAAGAGATGGACATCCTTATGCGTTGTTATTGAAAATTAATGATGATGAACTTGAAGACTTCATATTAGCTAAACATTTTAATTTAGAAAATGAATTTGATATTGCAAAACAAGAGCTTGCTTCAAATAAAACCCAAAATGTCCATGATTTACTTAATGATGTAACAAAAGAAATATCAAATGGAATTTAAAATTGAATTTACTACAAAAGCTATAAAAGATCTGAAATCATTTTTGCTCAATACCCAAAAATCGATTCTCGAAGAAACTGTTAAACTTGAAAATGAACCTTTTCCATTTAAGAATAAAGAAAATAAAAGGTGTTAAATTTCCATGTTTTAGGCTTAGGATTGATTTATCACATGAAAGTTGCAGGCTATTTTATGGCATTGAAAAAATTCAATTTTTATTTTAAGAATCGTATCTAAAAAAGATGCTGAGAAAGTATTAAAGAGTATTAGAAGGATCGATTTCCCCCCACAATTACTACAATAGATTACTCACTTCATTATTCCAGTAAATACATTTTATTTATTCCTTTAAGTAGCTAACGATTTGGAGGTAACCTGCCGCGGATAACTCCATGCATTATTGCTCTACCTCATTCACTAGCTTGCTACTCACCGCTGCCTGAGATGTGGACGCACGCTTATCAGCGGTCAGGTTCAGCGATTGGTTAGGTCTCATGCCTTCCATGCTTCAATAGCACTATTGGTAGCCCGCAGCTTTTAGCTCTTCGACAACTTGCTGGCCGAGCTTCTGACCCCACTTCTGACCAGCCAACATGCTTTCCTGCATGACCGCAGGTAGAGTGGCGATCACTTTCTGGCCAATTGGTTTCTGATAGAACGCCAAAAGCTCTTTGATCTCTTCATGTGTAAAGTGCTTGGCGTATATGGGTACCGTCATATCTATCAATTTACCTGTATCTATCTTGGCCATAAAGTTTGTCCAGAACTCCTCTGGAACATTCGGCATAGCCTGCTTCACGGGGCCGAGCACCTGATTCATAATTTGAACAATCAAGTTTCTAGAGCCCGTTAGTTCCATGAGCTTACGGATGTCTTTTTGCGTTTCTGCTGAGAGGTCCGACTGGCCCAACGCAGTCCCGCAAGGTGCAAGAAGTGCCATGATAAGCGTCAACCGTGCAATAGATGTTCTCATATCCCCTCCTCTTTATTAAAGTTCTTTCTTGAGGCCTAACGCCCGCGCTCAGCGGCAAAATGACGCATAGCTGGCATTTTGTCCGACTGCACCTTGTTAGCTGCGTGCTGATCCATGCACTTCAACATCAAGTCCTTCGAGAAAGACTGCAACGACCGACTCGGGTGTAAGCACTTGAACTTCGGATGGCGAGGCACTGATCGGGTGTTGCTCAACGTAACCATGATGTGACCAAGTATATAGATATCCTTGCCATTTGAGGACAGCTTTATCATCTAATTCCAGGAAAACTCCATCTGGTAAGTTCCTCATTTTCGCTCGATGAGTGACCTGCTTTCCGCCACGCATGGCCCTCTCTATATGGAGTTGCCGGTCCAGAACCCCTATGCCGGGATTAGGGGATTGCAAGAGTTTTCGGTTTGCAGTACACCATGCCGATTTGAATTCCTTATATTTTTCTCGGCGACATTCGCCACAGGGCCTATGTCCAGCGGCAAAGGCTGTAGCTTCATCTAGGAAAAACAACTCGGAGTATTTTCCGGGGCTAAACACATTGCGTTTTCTGCCTTTGAACTCTAGTTTGCAGGTTACCCACGATTTATGCCGCCAGGGCACCACTATTTCGCGGTTATCGTTGTGTAGGATGCCGCGATTGCCTAACCATGCGCCTCGGGCGCGAACGGCCTCTATACTCCCCCTTGGAGTAACTCGATTTTGTAAGGGCTTAGTCATTAGCAACCAACATTTAAATCAGCCACCGACGTAGAGGGTCGGCTGGATTTTTTTGTTAGGCCAATTTTCTTCAACCGTAAAAGACTGCCCAAGAGTTCTAAAGTGGCTGAATTCCTGCTTGTGTAGCTTGCCTCGAATTTTTTCAAAAGATTTGACGACATCTTCAGCATAGAGTCTCTCTCCACAATGAAGGCATGTCTCGGCGGGAACTTTCATAGAAACCGTATTTCCTCCGCCTCTAAGTAGTTTTTCCACCTGTTTGTCTTCTAACTCACCACCACAAACAGGACATTCTTTAAATGGTTTCATTTATTCATCCTTACTTTCCAATCAGTCCCACCGCTCAGGATCTGGCCGGTAGACTGTGATTAAGACTGCCCATAAATTTTCTGGATTATAGGCCCAAACGCTATGGATTGGCTCGTTTGAGATTCGTCGCCCTTTAGAATGGCATCCGCTTCTTTCATAACGCTAGACAAAGAATGCCCTTCGCCAGCGGCAATTTCCTTTTCGCTGATCGCTAAAAGCCGCAAAAGTGCACGTTCGTGTTCGGATTTCTCATAGGCATTAGGCATTGATGCTTTGGAGAACAGCGATTGCACGACCGCGTTGCGTTACAACCAGTGGGCCGACAGCACTTTGGAGCTTTTTCAGGACTGCCGCCGCGTCTTGCCGCAGATCAGTCACGGGAATGATATCAGGAATCTTCATTTTAACGCACCTCCAGTGCTACGCTTAATTGTACGTCCAGCAATGTTCCTCCGCAATAGGATTCTCGTATAACATTAGTTTCAGCTACAAACTCGAGTTATACTTCCCTTTAACCAGCAACCGCGAAGCGTTATTAATCTCAAGACAAGCCGACTAAATCACCCGTCTCCCGTTGGCTACTCCGACTCGACAACCTCCCTGATAGTCTTGAACAACGATTCCCATGTTTCTTGCGTATCAGCGACTAGCCCTTCTGCTACTTCATCGACTCGACTTGTGCCGCAGACACCTACAGATGATGTTAGATAGTAAGGCCAAAGTTGTTCAGGATTCACCCAAGTCCATGTTACACTATATGTTGTATAGTTTCCGAAACTATGGTCGCCCTCAAGCGTTACGATTCCAAGTCCCAAACCAGCCTCGTCGCCCAGCGTAACGTGCATCGACGAAGATGCATTGATTTCCTCCTTGATACGATACACAAGCCTCTTGCCGACCGAGTCAGCGGACGTAGCATCCACAGCAACAGGCACATCCATGGCAAGAGCCATCGTTGCTATCGACAGGATTGATACAACAAGCACGACTAGTTTCATGGAGAGCGCCTCCACGCGTATGTAAGTATAATGTTTGCTTGAGCCGCCCTCCGGATTGACCGCTATGAACTTGCAGTCAACAGAAAGCCAGCAAGCCACGGCGAACCTGAAAAAAACCGCCAATGTCAGGCGGGTCGGACTCTAAGCGCAGGTTAGGTGCCGTTGACGTTGCCTTTTGGGATGTTGACTTTTCTTTGCCTATGACTTTTCCTAAATGTTGTTATTGCCGCTACTACTACTGCTCTTGAATTCAACTTGACCATATTTTTAGGTTGAAATACTCTGTATTCGCTTATTTCTTGACTCAATAAATCTTATTACGCCTTTTTGGTATAATAGATATTGGTCAATAGACGAAAATCCGGGGCGAGTATTGAAGCTATCAAATGGCAAATAAAATTCAATATTGCCATTTTCATCGACTAAATCATTCAGTAAAAAGAAATGAACGTAACCATTAAAATCTTCGAATAATTTGAAAAATAACTTATATCTTAATAAAGTAGAAAAAGAGGACTTTCTTCTCCTATGTAAAAAAGACGTATGCATTCTAAAGTCAAATCAAACCTATCATCGATTAGACTATTTACTCCGCGCGCTTGATTGATTGTGTGCTTACCACCAATTCTGTTATTTGGAAAAACAGTATAAGCCCCAATAGTAGACCCTATATCAAAAAGCTCATTTACCTCGCCCGGTATTTGCTCTATAAGCCACTGCTTTCTTTTATGATATTTATAGGACTGCGTTATAGCGTCACTACCCAAAAAGAACTCTCCGAGTTCTGATTTATAATATAAATAGGCTCCAATTTTATTATCATTTAAGTCAAATATTTTGTCGTTTGGCAATGAATTGTTCCATAACATCTTATGGTACTTGCGAAGTGTCGGGCTAGTGCTATCAGGATCACCTCCTTTTGCATCTGAGTAAAAATTAAAACTCGTATCGTTTAATATTTTTCGTAGTCCTTTAAAAATACGCTTTTTGAATATTCTGCGCATAACGCCCTGCTTACCTGCGTTTTCTGCGGTAGTTCTTTTGCGCTAGGCCCTTTTTAGCACAAAAGAACTACCGCGGAAAATATCAGGTGTAGCTATTTGTTATGCATGATTTACACTACACGATATATTCAGCCCTTAACAGGACGGTAGTTTTTCCGCCAGTGTAGAAAAGAATATGCAAAGAATAGTGTCACGCAAAAGCCAATAGATTGTTTAATAGTATAGCCCAGCAATACACCTAAATTTTCAACGCCACTAAACCAATGATAGAAAGCGGTTAGAAAAGGTATTAGCAAAAAACTAACAACTATCATTATGGTTTTCTGGGTAGAGAAGTGCTCCTTCTCAGTATCGATTTGTGGTTGTCGTTTATAAATGAGTATAACCGACAAAGCCGCCAAAAGTGGCAACCCTATGATAGTACTACCATGCTGAATTAGCTTGTAGAAAGGCAAAGAGAACCCCAGAATTGATGCGCTTTCTGTAAGAACCGGAAGTAATCCAATACCCCAGCCCCATTCGTGTGTAAATGCATCCCATACGATATGGGTTGAACTCCCTATAGCAAACGCTATGCACAAGAGTATTAACCTCTTAGCACTCATAGTAGGCGATGTCTCGCTATATTGAGCACATCGAACCCTAATCCATTTAGGCGATATATCGCGCACAAATGTTCTTCCTAGTTTCTCAAATATGAAGTAGAAAACCATTGCTGTGGGAATGCAATACAGCACGACCCCATGTGGTGAGTGGGAAAAATGGTACGTCGATAGCGGGAAAAACATAGGAAAATCCGGAACTAATGCTCCAATGGCAAGCGCAGACATTGGAAACATTCTAAATACATAGAATATAGGAATAACCGCGAGTATGTGTGTAGGGGTGAAAGGCATAAGTTACCGTATTAATGCATAACAGTGCAATAAGCAGAAAAATTTCCATCATATTAACCCGTATAGACGGATTATTGCTCACTTATTTTCATATTGAATCACATAAAACTGAAAAAATCAAGAAATCTGCAATTTTTTTCTTGCAATTTCCGCCTATGGTGATATTAAGAGGATAACATGGAAAATAACCAACATCCAGGCCGAAATTCAAACCCAATCCATCTCTGGGGCTGATAGTGTGCGAAGTGCTACGTTACCACCATTACGCATACCGCACAGAGCAATCATATTGCCAATGGATATTGCGTTACATACGCTTTCGTGGGAAAATTCTCCCAAAAGAGCTTGGCATTCAAAATGTTGCAGCTTCTACCCAGAGCCAAGCATTAAATGCGATTGTTTTTCTGTACCGCTAAGTTCTGCATAGGCCGCTGGATGGTGAGATTGCCCCCCTGCGGTCCAAACGGCAGCAAAGACCACCAACTGCGATGACACAGGAGGAGATTATGCAACTGTTGCGGATAATGACGGGCACGCATAGCCTTATGGCAGGATGCCTTTATGTAGTGGACTACGTCTTACGAAGTGCATAAGGCTACGTCACCAATACATCAATCTTGTCCATACAAAACATTCGTTCGTGGAGGCAAAGGTGGCAAAGATAGGACAACACTCCTGCCAAACAGCATCCGCACTACACTTAAAGACCAGATTGAAGCAAGTAACCAAACTGCGTCAAAGCGATCTTGAGGAAGACTTTGGCCAAGTTTACCTTCCGTGAGCATTAAGCCGTAAATACCCGAATGCTGATAGAGAAACAGGCTGGCAATACCTCTTCCCTGCCAAAAAATTGTCTATAGCTCCGAGGTCGGATCGTAAAATGCGCCATCATGCTCTGGAATTCGGTATTCAAAAACTGGCAAGAATGCAGTCAGAATAACAGGAATCTCCTATGTTTTCAGGCAACCCCCATCTGTAGCACTAGGTGCCTCCTGCTCAATGGAAGCACAATTGCCGTCAGGTGTAGTGCCTTGTTTTGTGCGGATTTACAATTCAACATCTTCAATACCTGCAATTTCATCAAATGTCTCTGCAAACCGATTTTCAGTGGCGCATTTCCGTGGACGGGGACTGAAATGCGCGCATCAACTCCAGCCTTGATTATATATGATGACTTCCGTTGATTCGTTTTAAACTCCAGCCCTTTCTTTCGATGAACTTACAGAATTTCTTGCCGCTTACAGCTTTCAAACAGATATCTCCATTACCTTATCCTTATCGGATATTGAGATATCTTGAACATCTATAGACAGACAACCTTCCACTGCCTCATAAATATTGCTCAATAATTCGTCGAAAGTTTCACTTTGAGTCGCACAACCAGTAATAGATGGGACTTCAGCCCAATAGCCGCCTTCTTCAGCTTCGTGTACTACGACTTTCAATTTCATGATGTTTTTCCTTCTCTTGAGCAAATAACGCTTGAATTTACCTGCATTTTGAAGCGACAGCAGAAAAATGTCAGGTGCAACGATTTGTTATACATTCTTTCATTTTAATCTTATTTGAACAGAACTCTCCAACATATTGAATTTATCCATAATATTGCCAATTCTTGACATACAAGTATTTGAAGAAATATTAATATGGATAAAGAATAAGTCTTTGTTTAAATCTTTTACTTTATCCCATACTTTGCCGTCAAATGTTTTGTATCTACTTGATAAATCTATATTTTTGTCAATTATTTCCTGTAAAATATTCCATTTAACAATAATTTCGTCACGTCCGAATAATAGTGTTTGATTATCTAAAATAAAATCAAATTCGTACTCCTCACATTCCTTTATGTATTTCAAAAATCTAATAAACACATCCTGCCAAGTTTTAATTTTAATTACATCATTATTTATAAGAAGTTCTATAGGCTTATTGCCTTCTGCAATTCCCCCTGCATCAGCATCAAGCGGAGAAAACAATGTATTTTCAACTGTCTGTGTATTCCAGTTATTGTTGTCTTTAAAGTCTGATGGAAGTGGAAAGGTCTTAAGAAAATAATCAATCATATCTTCCTGATGTTCAATTATACTTTTTTCGTTCCAAATGTGTTTTGATGTAATACCTAGACGATAATTAAGGGATGAGTTTGATAGCTTTTTCTTCTTTTCTTCAAATGGTTTATTGCCCATTTCACTGTTAAACTCTGTCAAGATTAAATTACCAATGTTATGTAGGTACTTTTTGTGAATTTCCTTAAAACTATCACCCAAATCGTTCTTCCAGTTGTCATTAAGTTCTTGAGGCATAATGTGTTCAATAGTAATTTTGGGATTTCTAAAATCGACAGCAACTTTTGTGTTATGCTCCTCTATTTTCCCTAAGATAAATTTGGAGTATTTTTTTAAGCCTTCGTAAAAATTTGTCATATTGAGGTGATTCTTTACTTCATCATCATTAGGTAAACGAAGTCTGTAAAAAAGGTTTGTTAGCATATCTAAAATTGAATCATTACCTTTTGCAATTCCTTCAATTTTTTTGCTTAATGTTACAATATTTTTATTTTCTCCTTGTGTAAGTCCTAAAATTCTTCTTCTAATTAAATATGTTTTAATTAATGATAATGAATCAATTAAAACATCATCACTCATACTTATATCATCTATTTTGTGTTGATGATATTCAAGTAAACCTAATACAAATGGCTTAAAAGCTTCTGTTTTAATGTCGTAAAATATATTTTTCAATAATTCTTTAATTTCTTTGTCATTAGTTGTATTTGATGAAATCGTATCATAAATATTTTCTGAAATAATCCACTTGTAAGGACTTACAAAACGAGTAATATCATTTATAAAATCATTATGGTTCTCGAATTGAGTCTCAACAAACTCCTTAAACTGCCTGTACAGTTCTTTCGTGTTATTGTCACTTACAAATTTAAGAGGAGTTGACATTTTGTATTGAAGATAATCTCTAAAAAACTTTGACAAGTTTTCATTCAAAACATGTTCAATTTTGGGATGCCAAGTGTTTTCATATATATCTGACTGTTTTTCACTTTCCATATTAAGTAAGATGAAATTTCGTACAAGGTCTGATAGTGTTAATGGTTTCCCTAATGAGTTAAGTGTTTCAAAGATAATCTGAGGATCTTCTCCCTTGAATGGTCTTTCATCTAAGAAAATGACAGCAACATTCATTCGTTGTATTGCTTGAAGATAATGTGCAATTGTAACTGCTGAATTAAGTCGTTTTTTTTCGTCTATTAGCCGGGCGAATTGTATATAGGCGTTTTTAATAATGCCTGGTTTTGGAGAATCTCCCATAACTAAAGCTCTATATGAACTCCAATCTTTTGTTACTTGTTTTAACTTTATTTTATCTTGGAAAGAAGATGCGTTATTGGTCAAATAATTTTGCGTTATGAATTCTTTTGTCTTGTCATCTGCTTCTGAATCACGCAGTGCTATTAAAAAAATAAGTGTTGTCGTCAACCTTTGTTGACCATCAACTACAACAGATTTATTAGCGAATCCAGCCTTCTCTTCCTTAATCACTACAGTTCCAAAAAAATGTTCTAATTTATCGTGTTGCTCTGCATCTAGTTCAGATTCTATTATTCTTGTTAGATCACTGAAATATCTTTCAATTTCTGAGCGTCCCCAGGCATAAGCCCTCTGAAATGGTGGTATAAAAAAAGACGTAGCATTTTTTGCTAATACATCGTTAATCGAGTGGTTTTCTGTTTTCATGGTTTCCTTTTATCTCTATGCCCAACAATGCAATAAGTAGAAAAATTTTCATCATATTAACCCATATAGACAAAATATTTTCCACTTATTTTCATATTGAACCACATAAAACTGAAAAAGCCAAGAAGTCAGCAATTTTTCTTAACGATTTCCGCCTATGGTGATATCAAGAGGATAACATGGAAAATAAACCAACATCCAGGCCGAAATTCAAACCCAATCCATCTCTGAGGCTGATAGTGCGTGAAGTGCTGCGTTACCACCATTACGCATACCGCACAGAGCAATCATATTGCCAATGGATATTGCGTTACATACGCTTTCATGGAAAAAATCCCCCAAAAGAGCTTGGCGTTCAAAATGTTGAACGGGTCTTTATCCAACTTGGTTGCGGAAGGTAATGTTGTAGCTTCTACCCAGAGCCAAGCATTAAATGCGATTGTTTTTCTGTACCGCGAAGTTCTGCATAGGCTAGCTGGATGGCGAGATCGCCCCTCTGTGGTCCAAACGGCAGCAAAGACTGCCAACTGTGATGACACAGGATGGAGATTATATAGCTGCTACGGATAATGACGGGGCACACATAGCCTTATGGCAGGACTCCTTTATTATGACTCTGTATGCGACTCCTTTAGAGTAAACCAGCCGTAATCGATCCGCCGATTTAGCCAGGCAAGAAGACATTCGCATTGTTCTTTATTTTCTTTCATTATTTTTCACCGAACGCCTTAATTCAGCGACACCGAAGGCGTTCGCTTCAATTGTTTGCTAGCTTTCCAATTTTCTTATATCATCTATTCTCCAATGGGAGCCATTCTGCGATGGCTTACCATCTGAATCACATCTTGTTACTTTTCTTTGATTTGCAGGCATATATAGCCTAAACCATAAGAGTTCATTCTGATTTTCACCACGTATAAATTTGGGTAGTATCTTTTTTTTGAACGTAGGACGATTTGGACTGCAGAAAATAAAATGTGGCACAACATTCTTCCACTTATTTCCGTTGTCACCAAATATTTCTGTCAAGCGTTCTGATTTATGACTTATTTGTTCGCTCGTAAAATTTGTATCTCCTTTTGCTTCTATCATAATCAAATGGGTGATACCTTTTTCGTCAACGAACGATATCAAGAAATCAACATCCTCTTGGGTAGCTGATATACATAGGTTATCTTTATCTCTAAGTGCAGGCAATTGGGTCTTATTTGCCAATGATAAACTGGCATAAATCCAATCAATGTGATAATCCATCGCCGAAAAATAGTAGGATGGTGTTTCAAGGTTCAACAAATTTAGAATTTTTCTGAAAATATTGGGATCTAGCTTAAACTCAGAATTTCCCAATAGTTGCCCTACAAGATGGTACCGCTCTTTTCTATTGAATGACTTAAGATACTCAATAACTTCCATTATTCCCTCTCAAATTTTTGTATAACGCCTGGGCTCAGGGGCGCAGAGCGAGGAACGAGCGAAGCGTCCCTTGGAGCCCATTGTTAGATCAATTTTTTATGCACCAGGTTCCAATAGTGGGCGCCAAGCACTGTGAGTTTACAGCCAGTAGAGTTTATTGCCGCATAATACATATGGTCCTCATCAATCGGTTTAACCAAGTTTATACGATTGTATTTTTGCATTAATGCGAATACCTCCATATTGCCTTCGTCATGTGCATCTGAAGTAGGTTCAAAACTTGGAGCCAAGGGATAATTATACGTAGGGTCTGGAAAATGCTTCTCCAGCTGTCGAAGCTCATCGAGTGCAATTGGAGGCTGAACCTCACGTAGCGAGATAAATCTTTTAACATTTGTTTTGAATATTGGCCTTTGTTCCCAAGGGCCAAGTGATTGATCAATATGGGCATAGACGCTTCCTGGAGTGATGTCGCCTACAAGATTGGCCGCACTCCCATTTAGCGCATCAACAAAAAGGGTGGTAAAGACACCTGAACCACCTGATTCGATCGAATATTGATCTTTTGCTGACGCAGTTAGAATCGTTACACCTTCGCTTAAAATAGACTTGTCTTGCGCAACAGTTGGATTACCCGCTATTCCTGAATGACAGCAATCCAATATAATAACTTTGTTTTTCGCGCTGGATGCATTTGTTATTGAGAGCAATTCATCCATAGAAAAACCATCATCTCCGTCCTTGCATTCTGATGTAATTAAGTAACCACCGGTTGATTCAATATACCCATGCCCCGAAAAATAGAACAAAGCAATATCTGAATCATCTTTAAAAAGCTCAACAACCATATCCTTAAGTTGTTTTCTATCGATGCTAGACGATGAATCAGATGCCACCATGGTATTTACACCAAAGTTAGGCGACCCATCACCATGCCTTGCAAGGACGTTCTTCACGGCGTAAGCATCGTTTACACATCCACGTAATCGGCTTACATTTTCATAGTGGTCTACCCCAATAACCAGTGCTTTTCTCATAGTATCACCTAGATTGCATGATTTCGAATTGCAGTGACAATTGAAGAGCTTTGCCATTTCACAATTTCGTCTGCATTGTTTTTGACAATTCGCGAAGTTTTCTCAGCCCCCCAAGGCTCTACAGCTATTAGAGGCTTTGAGAAAAAATCTTTAGCGATCTCTATTTCTTTGTTTATCCATGTTGAATAGGTGCTGTATACGCCCGCCAACATAACCACGCAGTTGACAAATTGCATTTGGTTCTTTATTGCTTCATAGAGCGCATCATCATCTGGGGCACTGTGAATAGGATCGTCCTTAGGTACTGAATAATCAATCCAATGAAAATTCGGGTGTTCATCAAAAAATGAAACCAACTTGTCATACGCATCACCGTATGCCCATGAGTGGCTTATGAATAGACGATATGTTTTCAGTTGAGGCATGATTTTCTCCTTTTGTGATCCAACAGAGCAATAAATAGAAAAATTTCCATCATATTAACCCATATAGACGGAATATTTTCCACCTGTTCTCATATTAAACCACATGAAATTGAAAAAGTCAAGCAATCTGCAATTTTTTTCTTGCAATTTCCGCCTATGGTGATATTAAGAGGGTAACATGGAAAATAAACCAACATCCATGCCGAAATTCAAACCCAATCCATCTCTGAGGCTGATGAATCAAGTGCGTGAAGTGCTAAATTACCACCATTACGCATACAGCACAGAGCAATCATATTGACAATGGATATTGCGTTACATACGCTTTCATGGAAAAACCACCCAAACGAGCTTAGCGTTCAAAATGTTGAACGGGTTTTTATCCAACTTGGTTACGGAAGGTACTGTTGTAGCTTCTACCCAGAGCCAGGCACTAAAACTAAATGCGATTATTTTTCTGTACTGCGAAGTTCAGCTAGACCGCTGGATGGTGAGATCGCCCCCCAGCAGTCCAAACGGTAGAAAAGACCGCCAACTGGGATGACACAGGAGGGATGTGTGCCTGGCATGACCAAAATCCAGAGGGTGAAAGTCCCACCTAAACCCTGAAAGGGTGGTAATGAAGGCAAGCGGAAATGGAGATTGTGTCTTACCCTGGGAGAGCCGCTGGTAACGGAAACTTAAGGAACTACGCCATGAGATTTCCTAAGCCGTGTAGGGATGTAAGGTCATGCTTCTCATAATTGAATCCGGGGGTAGTCAGATGATAATGGATAATGGATAATGGTGGCACGGCAGGTATCGACGGAACCACCATAAAAGACTACAAAGCCAACCTTGAGCAGGAAATCCTGAAATCAGTTGAATATGACTTACATGAGGAGCCGTGTACGGACCCGTACGCTCAGGTGTTCTGTGAGAGGACGGCACCCGGGTAGTACTGGGTGCCTCCTACTTGATAGAGGTGACCGCGTGGAATGCCGGGTTGGGCGGCTTTATGTGCGCGTCCACCCTTTTTGCTCTATAATCTCTAAAAATTCATCTATCTCTATCCAATTAGCGTGGTTTTTTCCATCAAGTTTGTCATCCCATTTAAAAGGTCGATTTTCGATTTTGTCCAGATCTGCTTCCTGTAACGCCGGAATGCCGCCGAGATAACCGATAAATACCTGTTTGTTTTCCTGAAACAGAGATTCCACTCCTTCCAGTCCGGTCACAATCCCTTTGAAATATTTTGTTCTGTTGCCTGAACCTGCCGTAGCAGGAGTTTCCTTGTATGCCTGGGAGCGAAAACCGTTTTCAGCGAATAAAATAAATGACTTCAGTACGAATCGGACTTCCTGTGAGAGTGGATCGATCTTCGCTTCTGAATCATCCCGGAGAATATTTCTCATAATATCCGCGAAAGTAATTTCATTGGATTTGCCCTTTGTCCAGCTCAAATGTAGACTTGTTATGTTCTCTGGCAATAAGCTGAACGCTTTTCTGAACCTGTCTGATTTACTTGGTGTCAGGTACAGAAAACTGATTTCCGCATCGGAATATCCAGATACAAGCCCCTCGTACTCTTCTATGAGCTGGTTGTCATCGTAGGCGGATTCTCGAATTTTGTTTTCAATAGCAAGAATATGGGAACTTTCACCGTTTGAAAGTATGATGACTATATCTACATCCCGGCTTCTTCTGCCAGCGGGATTTTCCACTGTCTCTTCAACCATCACATCCACCTTTATTGGGCTTAACTGACGGTAAGAAACTGTATTAATAAGTTTTTCGGTCCAGATACTAAATTTATCTTTATCTATTATTTTAAGCAAGCGTTTTAAAAAAAGTGCCCCGCATCCATGAGATTGTCCGGGGTCGAGCAACCATGCCAGGAACGAGGATACATTTTCCTCGTTGAGGCCGCGTTTTCCTGCTGAAAGAATATCTAATAAATTCATCTATCCTCCAATAAATAGAAAGTTATCATTTATGCGACTTCAGTTGATATTTCTTAAGCCGCCCAACGCCTGATGTGTCGAGGGTAATCATATTCTCAACATTTCAGGCATGTGCTGTTTTAATGGCATTAGTCTGTGTTATCGGTTGGTTTTTTGCAATCAGTTATTTTTCTGGATTTGCTACGCAATCATATTGCTAATCTTTAGTATTGATTTTTTTATCAATTCTCCATCTTCATTAAGAAGAGGAAGGTCAATTATCATCTTGAGTACTTGTGCAAATTTTACAGATGCGAAAACCATTTTCTTTTCATCCTCTGTATATTTGCTGTAGTCTGAGCCAGATTCTTCAAGAAGAGATATGAGCTTTTTATTTGCTCGTCTCATTTTTCCAGAAAACTTATCAAGCACAGAATAGCAAAGGTTTACAGACTCAAACATCTGTCTGAGTTTTTCGGTGATGACAGAAAGTTCAGCTTTAATCTTTTTTGCCTCTTCAAGATTAGACATTGCGTCATTAAGGTTTTTCTTGGCATTAGCACTAAGAATGCTACCAAAAATCAGCAATGCTGGACCAGCAGCCATAACACCAAGAACCATTGTACCGCCTGCAATACCAAGTCCACCCGAAGCAAGGGTTCCGCCTCCAAGCCACGCAAGTGTGGCGTTAGTTGCCGCTGCTCCACTTAGTGTACTAATTGCAGTTCCTGTTCCAGCTGATGCAAGGAGCATTGTGCCATTATAGGCTCCAAATGCTGCAAGTGCACCACCACCTAAACCAGCAATTCCGCCAGAAAATGTTTCACCAACAATCGAAACAGTATTGGAGATATCTTTAAGCTCTCCTTCCGTTATGGCTACTTTAGAAAGATCATCAATGCTTTCACCTGAAGCGAATTCCACATTTTTAATCCGCCCAAAGGTATCAACGAATGTTCTCAAGTGCGTATAAATTACAGTGAGTTTTTTTTCACCGTACGCTTCAAGCGAATTGTTGAGCATTTCTTTTGATTCTTTAACACCTCTTTTAGCTTTCTTGGCAATACTCTTGGCTCTTGAGTTAATGTCTTTTGCATCACTGTTATCCACAGCAGCTTTAATACCTTTTCCGGCTCCTACGAGCCCACCAATTCCCATAGCAATGGGTATAATTAACGGTAGTGGCATATTTCCCCCTTAGTTGTTTATAATTTCAAGACCTGTTTTGTAAAACTTTTTCATCGAGTTTACAAAATCTTCCATTTCTTCAAGCTCATCGCCATCAATCTTGAGTTTATTTGCAATTGATTTGATTACAACTTTTTCAAGCGGAGCATAATCGTTATCTACAAGTGCTACACTGAGTAGTTCGATCATCATTGATCTTGAAGATGCTGGAGTAATATTTCCGATTGTATCCCAAGAGATACCGTCTTCGATAAGTTTTTCAATAATTTCAAGTCTTCGTTCTTCTTCTGAAAGACGGGTAAGTTTAGAAAGTACTGGTGAAAGTTTTTTTATAATTTTATTAAACTTATCTGTTGAAACTTCATATGAAGAAAGTTCGAGTTCTTTCATAAAACCATTTATAATAGCCTCTTCAAGACTACTCATTTTCCAGTCTGTGTTTTCAGAGAAGTCGATTTTATATTTGGGTTTTCCCAAGAACCCAGAATAGAGGAAAGATAACGCTTCCCCATTGTCTTCTTTAGGTTCCTCCTCTTCAACCGTTGCAATAGCCACAATAATAGCCATCTGCATGAATGCTGCTTTTTCTTCGTCTGTCTGTAAAAAATTTAAAAACATAATCGTCTCCTTTTATTTAAATAAAAATTGTTTCATCTGAATTCATTGCATCGTCAAACTCGAAGAATGTTTCATAGTGAAGTTCTTTGCCGAGTCTGTCCGAAAACAGTTTAATTGAATCTTCAAATTTTGCTATGTCACCATTCATAATGGAATTGCTTAGTTCTTCAAACGCATCATTGTAAAAACAAACGGACTCTGAAAATTGAACTTGAAAGTCTTCTCGAATCTGTTTCTCATACGCATTTAGCTGTAGACGCGCCGCTTCGCAAATAGCTTTTGTACGGTAATAGTTTTCCTCTGACTCCTTTGCAGTTTTTAGTGCGTTCAGGGCTTCTGCATAAAAGAAAGAGTTCAGTGTGTAGCCGATCATACCACCGACTATCGCACCGGCAACAGGGATAGGAATTGCAATCTGCCCAAGTGTAGCACCAAGACTACTTGCGATCATCCCAGTACCTGTTTTCCCAAGATCTTGAAGGAGTTCCACCTCATCAATCTCACCTTTGATGTAACTCTTTATACACTTTCCAGTTTCAAGGCAGGTAGTAACTGCAAGTGCAGGAAGGGATGTCTTTGATAGCCCACGAACATATGCACTTTTCGATTGTTGCATTCCCGATTTAATAAGTGCCCCTGCAAAACCGCTTGTATATGCAATGCCTGCACTTTTAGCTGTGGTTTTTGCGGTATCGCTTAATACTTCCTGGAGATCTTTATCACCTTGAACAAGTGCAAATGAGTTCTGTACGATTGAGATTGAACCGGAAATAACCATAGCTCCCTTGGCAGCTTCAATACCTGCACGGTGAGAAATCTTACCCATATCCTTGACCGTGCTAAGAAAAGGGTTTTTACGTGCTTCCATTGCTTCTTCTGTAGAAACACCAGAGTCGCGAAATCTTTTCTTTAGGTCTTCCTTTCTTTCAATTTCAGCTCGTTTTTGGTCTGCTAAGTCACCCTTCCCAGCTACACGAAGCCTCTGTTCCTGCTCTTCGAGTTTAGATATTTGTTCAGAATAGCGTTTCTGAATATCTTCGTATTGATCACTTGGGACATCAAATTCAGTATTTCTGTATTTCTCATACAAATCAGGTTTTGAATATTTGTCATATTTTTTGACATCGCCGTAGTGAGTCTTCTGCTGAGAACCACCAGTTAGGTCACCATTTTGATCAAGAATAGGATTTCCATTTTTGTCTACGTTAGCGTGATCAAACTGTTCGTGATTAACCTGTTTTTTCCCGTTAATAAAGATATCATCAGCTCGGGCAATTCTTTCATCACTCTTGTTAATAATATTTTCAGCATTTGTTTGAGTAGTCTTCTTAATCTCTGCCGAGAAACCGGCCTGCTGACGAAGGTTGTTCTGTTCAAACTGTTCATTTACTTTGTAATTTGAAATTTCTTTTAGCCCTTTTTGAAGGACTTGCCCCGTTTCATTATTAACACCAGTATAGCCAACAATATGTTCCGCATTAGCACTACCATAACGGTCAACAACTTCAGTCGTTGAAAGACCTGCGATAAGGTTTTCCTTGGTACGTTTTTTCTTTTCATCTTTTTTCATGTATTCCTCCAAAAACTTACCGATAACGACTGTGTATAGTTATTGTTTTTATACCTCTGAATTGGAGGGATAAGAACAATTGTTTGTAATTCTCTTTTACTATTATTGCCTCATCTGTTCAAAAAATCATCAATTATAGTTTTACAATCCAACAGCACAATAAGCAGAAAACCCCATCATATCACCCATACAGACGAAATAATTCCCACCTATTCTCATATTAAACCACATAAAACTGAAAAAGCCAAGCAATCAGCAATTTTTTCTTAACGATTTCCGCTTATGATAATATCAGGAGAATAACATGAAAAACAAACCAACATCCAGGCCGAAATTCAAACCCAATCCATCTCTGAGGCTGATAGTGCGTGAAGTGCTACGTTACCACCATTACGCATACCGCACAGAGCAATCATATTGACAATGGATATTGCGTTACATACGCTTTCATGGAAAAACCTCCCAAGAGAGCTTGGCGTTCAAAATGTTGAACGGGTTTTTATCCAACTTGGTTACGGAAGGTAATGATGTAGCTTCTACCCAGAGCCAGGCACTCAAAGAGAAAAAATACATCACCTGGGATGATGGACAATCGGAATTTTGAATGATTAAACGATTTTTCCGCAAAAAGCTTGATATAAACCGATAGTCGTATTATCATAAAGTCAGACAATGAAGGAGGATTACCATGACCCAATCTATTTCCCTAAAAACAATGGTGGAGACCACGGACACTGACTATTGGAATGATTCCTGTTCTATTCAAGAGCTTGAATATGCTGTTTCCAATGGGGCAGTGGGGGCTACCACCAATCCCATAATCGTTACAAATGTGCTCAAGAAGGAGATGCACCTCTGGAAGGATCGTATTATCGAGATTGCCACCCAAAATCCTGCTTGCAACGAGGATGATGTTGCCTGGCAGCTCATCGAGGAGATGGCGGTTACAGGTGCTGAGTATCTCAAACCCGTATTTACACGGGAGAATGGCCTTAAGGGAAGAATTTCTATTCAAACAAATGCGAAATTCTACCGAAACACCCAAGCCATGGTGGATCAGGCTGTGAGATTCCATGGCCTGGCTCCGAATATGCAGGTTAAGATGCCAGCTACGGCAGAAGGAGTTGCTGCTTGCGAAGAGGCCACCTTCCAAGGGGTGAATATAAACGCAACCGTCTGCTTCACTGTGCCCCAGGCAATCGCGGTCGCTGAAGCTGTGGAGAAAGGTTTGAAGCGTCTGGAAAAAGAGGGGAAGAATACATCTGACATGACCCCGGTATGCACGATAATGGTGGGACGGTTGGATGACTGGCTGAAGATTGTGGCAGCGAACAAAAATATACTGGTCAATCCAGCTTTTCTCGAACTGGCAGGTGTCGCTGTTATGAAAAATGCGCTGAAAATTTTCAAGCAAAGGGGGTATCGGACAAGACTTCTCAGTGCCGCCTATCGCAACTGGAACCATGTGGCGGAACTTATCGGATCTCATCTTATCCATACAATTCCTTTCAACTGGCAAAAACGATTTAATGGTTCAGATCTGCCCATCCGCAATACGGCGGAAGTTGATCTCGATCCGGAAATCATCGCGTGCCTGAAAAACAATTTTAAAGATTTCGTGAGGGCTTATGAGCCAGATGGCATGCTCCATGAGGAATTTGAATCCTTTGGTGCTACCCGCCGGACATTGAGAGGATTCATTGCCGGCTATGCCGAATTGCTTGGAATTATTAGGGATTTGATGTTGCCGAATCCTGATATTGCCGAATCCTGATATTAAGCAAGGAGATGAAACAATGAGTATCAATGCTCAATCTTATGTCGGAGAGATGATTGCCAGGGCCAGGGTAGCTCAGAAACAGGTGGAATTCAAAAGTCAAGAAGAGGTGGATGACATCTGTGCCCGGATTGCCCGGGCGGGCAGTACTGATGCCTTTACAAAAAACATTGCCGAGTTGTTGGTGAGCGAGTCCAGGATGGGAAAAGCTGAATCCAAAATCGCCAAGATGAAAGCCAAGGTCAAGGGTGTGTATGCCCAGTTCAAAGATGTCAGAACTGTGGGCATCATCGAACGAGATGACAGTAGGGGATTGGTTAAAATAGCGAAGCCGGTTGGTATCGTTGCTGCCCTCATTCCCGTTACGAATGGTGAGGCGACACCGTTCTGCAAGGCTCTCAGTGCAATTAAAACCCGCAATGCTATAATTTTAGCCCCACATCCCAGAGGTGCCAAAACAGGTAAGTTTGCCGCCGACCGGATGAGAACAGTCTTGGCACGCCATCACTGGCCGGTGGATCTTGTCCAGTGTCTCGAAGAAATCTCGGTGGAAATTTCCGGTGAACTCATGCGCCAATCCGATATAATCCTCGCTACTGGTGGTGCTCCCATGGTCAGAGCGGCCTATTCCAGCGGCAAACCGGCCCTTGGTGTCGGTGCAGGAAATTCTGTTACCATTGTGGATGAAACGGCCAATACTGACCATGCGGCCCAGAAAATCATGCTCTCAAATACTTTCGACTATGCCACCAGTTGTTCTACAGAGAATTCCTGCCTGGTTCACGAATCCAGGATCAAAGAGATGAAAGCCAGCTTTGAAAAAGCGGGAGGCTATTTGGTTCCTCAGGGGGAGAAATCCGCACTCCAAACCGCACTCTGGCCAGATGGGATTCACCTCAACAAGGAGATCGTCGGCCAGTCTCCAGAACGCATCGCTGAAATTGCCGGTATTCATCTTCCGCCGGGAAAGACTTTCTATGTGGTTGAAGAAACCGGCATAGGCAAGGGGTATCCTTTCTCTGGAGAAAAACTCACAAGCTGTCTAGCCATGTATACCTATAAAGGCTTTAATGAGGCTGTAGACATGGTCAACAGGATCACAGATTTCTCTGGCCCCGGACATAGCTGTGGAATCCACACTACCGACAGGGAGAGAGCTATCAGACTCGGAACAGAGGTGAAAGTCTCAAGGGTTATGGTAAATCAGCCTCAATGTCTGGCAAATTCCGGTGCCTGGACGAATGGAATGCCTATGTCTCTCACACTAGGCTGCGGGACATGGGGTGGCAACAGTGTTAGCGAAAATGTCATATTTAAGCATCTGATGAATACAACATGGATATCCTGGCCTATTCCCAGTACGGAACCGGATATGGAGGATTTATTCAGCAGGGAGATTCTTGAGGAGCAATGGGATTGAAATAATAGAGGGATGAACCGTCAGATGTCGAAAAAGAATGAAAACCAACAAATTGCCGTACTGCTGGAAAAAACTGCCGAGGCTATGGCAGGCGGAGGTGAGCAACGAAATCAAGCGCAACATGCAAAAGGAAAGTTCTCTGTTCGTGAACGTGTAATGGCATTGGTAGATGAAGATAGTTTTGAGGAACTCGACATGCTTCGACTCCATCGAAGTTATGATTTTGGTGGTAATAACATAGCATTCTATGGAGATGGAGTGGTTGTCGGCTGGGCCAAAATCGATGGACGTCCTGTTTATATTTACGCTCAGGATTCCACTATTAATGGAGGAACTCTCTCCCGAACTCATGCCGATAAGATTTGCAAAGTGCTGGATATGGCCATGAAAGCCGGTGTTCCCGTCATTGGTCTCAATGATTCTGGAGGAGCGAGAGTCCAGGACGGGATTGATGCCCTGGCTGGTTACGGTGAGGTTTTCCATAGGAATGTCCTGTGTTCCGGGGTTGTTCCTCAGATTTCGGCAATTCTTGGCCCCTGCGCCGGTGGGGCTGTCTATTCTCCCGCCATTCAGGACTTCGTGGTGATGAGCAAAACGAATAGTTATATGTTTGTCACTGGTCCGAAGGTGGTCAAACAAGTCATCTATGAAGATGTCAGTGCTGAGCAACTTGGTGGTTCCAGAGTTCATGGCACCATGAGTGGGGTAGCCCATTTCATTGCAGACGATGAGAAGTCAGTCCTTTTCACAATCCGACGCATATTATCGTATCTTCCTTCAAACAACAAACAGAAGGCCCCCTACAGCCCGCCTTCAGATAAAAAACACAGAATCAGCAACCGTATAGAATCCATTATTCCCGAAGATAGTCGCAAACCATACGATGTAAAAGAAATTATCGCCGAGATTGCAGACTCCAATGTTTTTTTTGAAATTTCCAAAGACTATGCTGCCAACATTGTTATTGGGTTTTGCAGAATGAATGGACATTCAACAGGAATTGTAGCCAATCAACCAATGGTGAAGGCCGGGGTGTTGGACATCGATGCCTCGTCAAAAGCTGCCCGTTTCATCCGGTTTTGTGATGCCTTCAATATTCCTGTCGTTACTTTTGTGGATGTACCGGGATTCATGCCGGGAACTCTTCAGGAACATGGAGGAATCATCCGACACGGTGCTAAAATGCTCTATGCCTATGCGGAGGCCACCGTACCCAAGATAGCGGTTATTCTACGCAAGGCATACGGTGGAGCTTACATAATTATGAGTTCTCGGCATCTTAGAGCAGATGTTGTTTATGCATGGCCGACTGCCGAGATTGCGGTTATGGGTGCCCATGGGGCAACCGAAATAATCTACAGAAAAGAAGCCGCCAATGTCTCTGATGCGGAGGAGTTCATTGCAAGGAAAGAGAAGGAGTATGAGAGTTTCTTTTTAAATCCCTACAGGGCAGCAGAACGGGGATATGTCGATCAAGTTATAATCCCCAAGGAAACCCGCCCCAAGATTATCAAGGCCCTGGAGATTCTGGCAGAGAAAAGCGACACGATGCCAAGCCGTAAGCATGGATGCATGCCGCTGTAACTCATTATTTCTTATGCTGTTTACGTGAATCCAGAAGAACGGCCAGTACGATAATAAATCCTTTGATTATTTGTTGCCAGTATGCATTGACTCCCATAAGATCCATTCCATTGTTGATGACACCAATGATGAGGGCACCGACGATGCAGAACGGAATGGAGCCAATACCCCCTGATAAACTGGTACCGCCAATTACCGTAGACGCAATAGCATCCAGCTCATAAGAAAGTCCATAGGTTGGATTTCCTGCCGCAGTACGAGCCACCAGGAGAATACCTGAAATGGCCGACAGTAAGCCCGCATAGGCGTACACCTTCACTAAGGTGCGTTCAACATTGATCCCGCACATTCGGGCTGCATTCATGTTGCCGCCAATGGCATATACATAGCGCCCGAATTTGGATTTGCTGAGCAGTATCCAGGAAATCAAACCGACAGCTATGTACACCCAAATTGGAATGGAGAGTCCAAGGAAGGAACCGCTTCCTATAAACGTGAAGGATGACTTTAGATATCCGATTGGTCGTCCGGACGTGTAGAGAAGAGCCAGTCCCCTCGCTACTGTCATCATGCCAAGGGTTGCAATAAAAGCTGGGATCTTGCCATAAGCATGGAGCGAGCCATTCACTGTTCCAAGACCTGCGCCGAGTGTCATTGTAATCAAGATGGCAAAAAATACAGGTATAATCGCACCTACCGGTTGTCCATCAGGTATTTGAGTCTGGGCTAATGACGCTACAACAACACCAGTCAAAGCAATGAGAGAACCAGAAGATAGATCGATTCCGGTTGTGATGATGGCGAAAGTCACCCCAATGGCAATAATTCCAATTATTGAAACCTGCCGAATGACATTGGTCAGATTTCGCATCGATAGAAATACTGGTGATGCTAACGATAATAAAATACAGATTCCTATCAAAATAAAAACGATTCCATATTTACTCAATAAATGTGTTATGGACTTCCGAATCTCTTTTCTGTTTGTTATATCAGTCATTCTTTTCCTCATAGCTGGAGAGTGTTTCTCCGGTTGCAAGTTGCAAAACCTTTTCTTGGGTAGCTTCGCCACGAAGCAGTTCCCCTGTACAGGTGCCTTCGTGCATCACGATTATACGGTCACTCATCGAGAGTATCTCGGGCATTTCCGAAGACACCATTATAATGGCCTTGTTCATTTTGGCCAGCTCGCCGATGAGCCGGTGGATTTCCGCCTTAGCCCCCACATCGATTCCCCGAGTAGGTTCATCAAGAATCAGGATTTCCGGTTCCATCAGCAACCACCGAGAAATGAGTACTTTTTGTTGATTGCCGCCCGAAAGGTTTTTAATCAATTGGTCCAGGGAAGGTGTCTTTATCTGTAAGGATTCTCTTTGTTTCTGACAATATTCCCTGATCTGCTTGAAATTCAATAGTCCACCGCTTAAATAATTGGAAACATCGGGCATTATCATATTGTCCTTGACGGACAGTTCTTGAAAAATACCGGTCAGTTTGCGATCTTCGGTGACAAAACCCAATCCGTGGCTGATAGCATCCTTGGGTGTGTGAACTTCCACCTTTTCACCCCGGATCCAAAGCTCTCCTGAATCAGGTGGATGAAAACCAAAGAGGGATTCCATCACTTCGGTCCGGCCCGCTCCCATCAGCCCTGCAATGCCAAGAACCTCTCCTCGCCGAAGGTCGAAACAAACATCCTTATATTTTCCTTCTAGGGTCAGGTTCTTCACTGAAAGAAGGGTTTCCCCGATTTCGGCGGTTTCTTTATGAAAGAAATCCTCCATTGATCGGCCTACCATCATCTGAATGAGTTGAGATTTATTCATACTGGAAACAGGATTGCTTCCGATGAATTCCCCGTCCCGGAGAACAGAAACGTCCTCGCATATCTCAAAAACTTCATCAAGTTTATGGGTTATGTAAATGATGGCTATATTCCGGTTCTCTTTCAGATCCCTGATTATCCGGAATAAATGATCCACTTCTGTTTCAGTAAGAGCCGAGGTCGGTTCATCCATGATTATAAGATCGGCATTGCCGGATACCGCCGTTGCAATCGCCACCAGTTGCGCATTGGCAATTGATATCTGACTCATCATCAGGGATGGATCAATCCGAATATTCAGATTCTCGAAGAGTTCAACCGTTGCACTATGAATTTTTTTCTTGTTGACCAGCTGCAATATTCCGCCGCTCAAAATCTCTTTCCCGAGAAAGACATTGCTGGCAACATCCAGATTAGGAACCGGGCTTATTTCCTGGGGAATCATGCTGATGCCCGAACGGATAGCTTCAATGGGACTTCCCGCCTGATACGGTTTTCCTTTGAAGACTATCTCTCCTTGGTCTTTTTCATAGATCCCGTAAAGTATCTTCATCAAGGTTGATTTGCCGGCACCATTTTCACCCATCAGGGCATGTACCGACCCTTCTCTGATTTTGAGATCGACGGATTTCAGGGCTTTGACACCTGGAAATGATTTAGAAACTTTGCTTAGTTCCAATATATAACTGGCTTCCATTCATCGTTCCTTAATATACGAAAGGCTCAGAGACTGAGAAGGCTCTCTTTGGGAGATGCCCTTCTCAGTCAGCCAAGTAAAACTACATATAGTCAGCCATATTGTCGGATGTTACCAGCTCGTAAGGTATCCAGAACATCTTATCGACATCCTGCCCTTTCAAGAGCATGTAAGCTGCTTCAGCTCCTCCATAGCCCTGGCCATGCGCACTTTGGAAAACGGTTACATCAAGGCCCTTGCCGAGATATTCCAATGCGTCAGGAGTCGCGTCAACACCGGCAATGATTATCTCTTCATCGCTAATACCGACATTTTGAGCCGCCAGAAGTGCCCCGATTGCCATCTCATCATTGTTGCAGATGATGGCATCAAGTTTCGTATCACTCTGGAACCAGTTCTCGGCGATCTCCAATCCCTGTGCACGGTCCCATTTACCTTCGGCTTCCATCACAACTTTAATATCCGTATTTGCAAAGATATCCTTGTTGCCCTTGGTGCGCATCATTGCGGCCTCATGTCCCAACGGACCCATGATGATACCAACGTTTCCCATTCCGCCTAATGCCTCGGACACCCATTCTCCCTGCATTATGCCAGCGTCGATGGAGTCCGATCCAACATAGACATCCACTCTCTGAAGTAGGTTTTCCGCTGGTAAACGGTTAACCACGACCAGAGGAACACCTGCCGTCTCGCAACGATCAAGGACAGGGCCTAATGCCGAAATATCAATGGGAACAATGATAATGGCATCCATATTCTGCGTAAGCAGATTCTCTACCTGGCTAAGCTGCAATGCCGGATCGTCTTTGCCGTCAGTCATGGTGATTTCTACATCATCATGCTCGGCATCGAAGTCTCTCACTCCATCTTGCAGATAGGTTTGCCATTTATCAGCAAAACTACTCATAGCCGCACCAATCCTGTACACATCATCGCCTGCTGCGTCTTCGGCACCACCACCGGCGAACAACATCGCCGATGATGCAAAGAAAAGCACTGTAATGATGGCTTTCACTTTAATCATATAATCCTCCTTAGGCTTTTAGCCTTTTTTTCTAAATTAATATTTCCCTGTTCTGCCGAAAGGAATTAGTCATGGCAATACCAACTTTTGTTGCCATGGTACCATCCTTTGCAGATACAATGGGTTTCCTTTTCTCTCTGATACAATCAATATACTCTTGGGCTTCCTGTAGGAAACCATCTTGGAACCGCTCATAGAAATCACGGACACAATCCTGCCGGACTCCATGAACATCACAGATCTCCACCCTGTTTCTTGCCGGAGTCATTCCGATCTTCAGGATCCCTTTTGTTCCCAGTATCTCCGTATGGGTGTCATGGCCGTGGAATGCTGTCCGGCTGGCAGAGATGACTGCAATTTTTCCATCCTCAAATGTTACAAGGACAACTGTATTGTCTGCATCATTGAATTTATCAAATGCTTCGTGGACGTAACTTCCCCCCTTCGAATACACTGATTTCACTTCAGAGCCCAGAAACCAGCGAGATAAATCAATGTCATGAACATTGCAGTCGAGGAAGATTCCCCCAGAAGAGGCAAGAAAATCGAGTTGGAATTCTGCAAATTCATCCAAGTCTACTGTTTGAGACCGTATGAGAAAGGGGTCTCCAATCACCCCATCACTGATGAGCTTCTTGGCATAGGCATAGCTTGGATCGAAACGCCGTACAAAGCCCAGGAAAAATATCTGTTCACTACAGCCATTGACCACCTCTTCGGTCTTTTCGCATTCTTCCAGGCTGATTCCCATGGGCTTCTCCGAGAACACGTGAAAACCATGGTTCATCGCCTTGATTATCTGTTCAGCATGAACTGATGATGATGACACGAGGAACACTGCATCAAGCTGTGCATTTCGCAACATCTCATCATAATTTGTATAAGTTTCCGCAATGCTCAATTCTTCTTTGGCCCATTGCAACTCTTCCGGGACAAGACTACAGGCGGCCTTGAGATTGACCCCTTTAACCTTGTACCTAAGATTGAGGGCATGTCGTTTTCCCAAACGCCCCAAGCCCACTATCCCCAGATTTACATTTTTTACCAATGTTGGCATTTGTACTCCATCATTCTGACACAGTTCTTGGATTCTGACACAGGCCCAGGCAGGCTAAAATGCTCATTTTGTCCTGCTTAACTCCGTTTTCAGTGTCCGAAGTCCGACAGGTTGCTAGGTTATTCTTGTATGAGAACCCTTATAAGAGCAGAATATCATACAAAAGGAATTCCTGCAAGTACTTCAAGCATAAAAAGTGAATGGAAACAGTCTGTATTTATCCATGGCTCCCCCTGAAAGATTCACATATCAGGCCCAGGGGCGAAAAAACCTGAAATGCTCATGTATAACATGTACACTCTGCTTTCAGAACTTTTCGCCTGTCTGCGCCTGCCTGCGGTAGGTAGATAGCCCCCCGTCCTCTCAACCCCCCTCTTTAAGGGAAGTATAGTGCCCCGAACTCTGTGTTCACCGCTATACCCGAATGTACAACGGGCTATAGCGATTAATATTTACCCCAGGATTGCGCCATTGACTGAACCAGGTCTTGCGTTCTTCTGTACCCAGCTTGATCTTCCTCAGGAATGGGCGTTTCATCCAATACTTGCCGATTATCTTGTCCAGGTCTGTGCGATTGATTCCTGCCTCTTCTACATGCGTTGTCATGTCGTTCTTTCGGGCATCATGGACCCGCCGGGCAATCATGCAGTTATGGTAGTGACGGTAGAGGGTCATGCGCATCATCATCGCACTGGGACACCGGGAAAACTGCATCGTCTCCCGCACATGATTGCAGTTATCTTTGCGTACCTGACGGTCAATGTAATTCACAGGGAATAGAGGATTGTTTTTATTCCTGAACTCATGTGAGGATATACATTCATGGAGAAAGTATTTTTTGAAGTCCTTGATCTTGGCGAAGGCTCGTGTATACGATTTGTGTAGGTCTGTCGTCAATGTCTTTCCGGTAATTTTCTTTTCTTTAAGTAGTTGGATAAGTTCGCTAGCTATATTTCTAAACGATTTCTCAATGGCCTTTGGATCGGCCTTTTCTATGGATTCTAGCTCTAGCCGCCGCTTTTTCTGTGCATCGGTCATTCTTCCTTTGCGCCTAAGATTGGCAAAACCCATGCTGTAAATGAACTCGGATTCGGAGCCGGCGAAGATGTTTATGTGATGGGGAAAGTACTGGGACTCGGAGAAGGATTCCAGTCCATCGGCGGCCATATCTTCATGCAAGGGTAAATCAGGGAGCAGTTCGGAATGAATGGCCTGGCAACATCTTGCCAGCCGTTCAAAACGGTTCTGAACGGTCTCTATCCTGACGTTAATAGCACGGCCTATATCGCCCAGCCCTGAAGCGGTGACAAGGTGCTCGAAGATCTTTGAATAATCGACAACTTTTTTGGCATAGTAATCAATTGAAAAGGTCTGATCAGAAAAAGTCCTGCGGCAATTCTTACAGCGGTAACGCTGAACTTGGCCGAAGGCCGATGTTGGATGAAAACCATAGCGAATATACCAATTTTCCCCGGCGGGAGCCTCGAAATTGGAGCAATCGGGATTGGGGCAGTGTGGAAAAGTCATAACATACCTCCTTAGTAAGTTGTTTCCCTACTAAGGTATGACTTGCGTTTAGAGGCGATTTACTTCAAAAAACAGGCTTTGGGGCACTATATAAGGGAAGCAAAGGGTTGGCGATCACCCCCCCCTTGAGGGGGGGGGGGATGGGGGGGGGGCCTGAATAAATTCCAAATTCCGTAAAAGAAGTAACACTATCCGCTGGAGCCAAGGGTTTAGCCGTAGAGGATATATCCCTTCAAGACGGCAGTGCCACTATCACCATTACCGCCGAAGATGGAACGACCACGATTACCTGCACCCTGGGTGCAGTTCATAAGTTCGCAGTGAGTGAAATCCCCAAGGCCGACATGAATAAGGACAAGCGTTATAGTCATGCGTTGTTTAGCATCAATTCCATTGATGGGAGTGACATGGGTCGGCACAAACTGGCATTGAAACTCAATACAGATCCGGCTCCTACGGCAACAGATATGAAAAATGGGGCGGGAGTTTACCGTATCATCAATGGTACACAGAAGCGAGTTTTTCTCGCCTATCCGCTGAGTTCAAGTATAGGAAGTATGCTGGCTACCGATAGAAAGTACGTGAGCTAGCTCGTCAAACACAATGATGTAATTTCCGGCGAAATTTTGACGGTGGACGAGCACCTGCTCCGTCCAGGCAACGGGGCTGTGTCAGAATCCAGGGGGGAGGGTCAGAATGATGGATTTGGTTTGCAGGCAGACCAACGCCGCATGCGGGCCAAAGGCGCATTCTGACACCCCCCCCGGGGGGGGGGGGATTTCCTTATCCCTTTCCTTTATGCGGGCCAAAGGCGCATTCTGACACAGCCTCGGAGGCATGTGGCACCTTCGCCACAGATGCATTGAACACGGCAAACACTGTACCCATGCCAGATGAGAAGACTATTTTGGATGCAGCTTTGAATGGCGCATATCCCATTGGAGATAATGGAATCATCGTTCTCCCTCTTGCGTTCGTAGTTGCTTCGAGCGGATTCGGAACGTATGAATGGGCTAAGGTTGATACATCAGCAGCACTATTCTCTTTTGCCACGAATGGAGGAATTCTCGCTGGAAGTACAACTGACACTGAAGTGACAGTCCTTGTATTGTCAGCATTCACTGATGCAGGACCCCCGATAATCTCCATAGGAGGCAAAGGTATGCTAAGTTGGGTAATTGTTTTTTCTGCTGCTGATTTTTCTGGGGAATTAGCGGTTCGGAACGCTGTCACAAACCATAAATATATGGAAATCAATCCTATACAGGACAAATAATTCGTATAATAGTAATGATTTGATCAGGGCTGTGTAGCGGAGGTGGAAATTATGTTGCATATTGAACATGTTGCATATTGAAATCGAATACGAGGCAGGTGCTATCGTAGACATGGGCCTCCTGCTCAGGCAAAAAGTCCTGATTAATTTAACCAATCCCTCCGGCCTTGCCCTTGAGGGTAGGGTTGTGGGGGTGTCGGCTGGTAAAGCTAATTTCTAATTTGGTGACTTGGGGAGCTGTCACGATAACTGTTTGCTCTTCCTTCAAGAATTCTTGTTTTGTTATATCTCAAGCTATCAATTTTAGTCCGATTCTGATTTTTAAATTTCGCGTATTTTGAGTTTTTCGCGGTTAAAAAACAAAGAACTAAACCAAAAACGGCAGACTGAAGAATAGGCGTTAACATTTTTTGACATAAATAGATATATAGTGCCTCGAAGATTGTGGGTGGTTGAATCTCTGGGATTAGATGTGGATTATTATCAGTCAAAAACCATGTTACACACTATCAAGAAAAGACTTAATCAGTTGACCCCTTAGATCTCGACAAAAGCCGTTGCGAAATAGAACAGGCCGTTTTTTAGTCTTGCTGAGCCGAAATGGAGACAAAGGGAGTGAGACGGGCAGAACAAGGCATAAACAGATATTTGTAAATCGTTTTTTTATCGAGAGATATATGGATGTTCTTTACCACCAAGCTTTGAGGCACTATAAAATAGATAGCTGTGAAAAACAGAGGCAATTCTGCTGGAATATCCAATGTAAGGCCCTGCAGAGAGCATCCCGGCCCGAAGGGTGTGCATGGGTTTTTATTCGTTGCGGTACATGAGATAGCGAAGATGGTATGCGGCTGATTCGGCAATTTGATCGTACAGGTGCCAAGACGTATCCAAGGGGTTGGCATTGTCTTTAGCCCCTGATGAGGCGATTTCATGGATAAGGGGCTGTAATAAGAATGACACAATAGCCAATCCATGGCCTGAAATCAATAAGTTATCGACCTCGGCCATGATGGCTAGCGGCTTGTCTGGGTTTTTGTTGGATAGCATCCTCTCCTTGGCGGCGATGGCTGCCTTCATCCCCTTGTGTGCAAGTTTCTTGAGTTTTTCCAGGCCCAGGACTAACTCGGCCATGGCTTTGTTCAGATTATCCTGGGCTGATTGGCTATAGGGAATTTCTTTCAAGGTCCTTAGAACCTTGTCAATGGATGTGCGGCACTCCTTTAGATCTAGCAGTTCCTCGATGCTTATCTTGGGCATTCCTTTTATATAGCGGCCGCTACCACCTAGAATACGGGCTGTCCCATCGCCGAGGCTCATTGAATGTTCGGTAAACCATGTGTGATAGATATCCATACGCCGGTCCGTGAGAAGGAGATGCCCATCCATATCCTTGGCTGTGTGGGGATTTGCATCATGGAGGGCATGGAAGAAGTCATTCTGAGCGGGGGAAACGCGGTGGGAGAAAAGATGTGGCCGTTCACTTGCGAGGCTCCCTCTGTAGTGGGTCTTTCTTCCCGGGTATCCTAAGTCTAGTCCCGCCGAAATGATGGGGGTGCAGCCGAAATGTCGTGCGAGTTCCCACGCCGCTGTCGATACGGAACCTCCGGCATCAAGTTCACCCTTCAGTCCCACTGCATCTTCCAAAACCGATCCCAGCGGAAATCTGGTTCTTGACAATATGCATCTTCCGCTCAATGTGCGGAACACTGCCGGATGTGTCGCCGATTCGGCCAGGATGATGGAATTTGCAACCCTTCCTCTACACCAGTCTAGGTGCCGGGTATTCCAGTACTGAGGGTCTACGGCGGCGACTACATCGGGAATCACTGCCCTGCGAAGAACACCTCGAAGGGCGGTATCGACAGCGATTAACAAGAATCTTTCAGAAAGCTTCTTTAGGTGTGGCAGGACCTCATCCAGGGTTGGTCCTCCGGCAAGGATGAGAGCTGGCATGCCCTTGAATGCGTCTTTCACTGCATCTATGGAAATGGACATGGGCAGTACGGTTCGGTTGGCTGCTAAATTTCTAACCCAGAGATGCCCGAAACGCTCCAGGGTGTGCGCATTGACTTGACGGCGTTTGGCAGTCGTGTTCACGGCCTGTTCGAGTTTTGTATACCATTCTGGATTTGTCCGCATCGCCGGACACCAAGGCATGAAGTGTATTGGTGCTCCGGGAGGCCCCTCGGCGAGAAATGAGCAAACATGGCGGGGATCGCCGCCAACCAGGAGTCTTATTTCAGGCCGTTTCAGCAGGGCTTCAATATCCCGCGCTTCGGAGGCTTGAATCAGTGCCGACTCGTCGGCTTCGGCGATCACAAGGGGCCTGCCTGGGGCCGATTCGATGATGGCTTCGGCCACGTATCCGAGTCCAAACCCGGCTAGAACGACGATACCGACATCGGGAGGAATTCCAGCGGCGGCCTTCTCGGCTTCACTGACTGGATTGAATCGTGAATGGATGGCAAATCCATCCAGAAAGGCGGTCATATTCCCGCTACGTGTTTCTTCGACTCTCCAATCAAGGCTTCCGGTCATTATTTAAGCTCCAGGTACACACTCATTCCCTTTTCAATGGGGGTTCCGGGGGGCGGAAACTGAAATACAACCCAGCCTTCTCCCTCAATTATCCATTTAATCTCTTCTCTGGAGAGATAGGGGAGGAGCATTCGTTTAGAGTAACCAATCATATCGTGCAGAGTATCGGTTAATGGGATGGGGACGGGGTTTTCAATGCGGACTTTGCCGCTATGTTCCACCACTGTATTGTCGGCCAGGGGTATGCCTCTCAATGGTGCGATGGCTGTAACGATTTCCCTAACGATGGGGGCCGCTGTTTGGGCACCATAGATGCTACCGCCACGCGGGTTTTCCAGTACGACATAGGTGATGAGTTCGGGATCGTCGGTCGGAAAAATGGCCAGGACAGAACTGAGGAATCGGGCTGTGCTGTATTTACCGGTCTGCTGATCGGCTATTTGTGCCGTTCCTGACTTGGCGGAAATCCTTAAACCCTGAACGGCCGCATGCCGAGCCGTTCCCCTCGGATTGGACACAGCCTGTTCCATCATTTCCAAGATGGTGCTGGCCGTTCTTGGAGAAACAACCTCCCTTACGGCGGTTCGTGGATACTCTTTGACCATAGTGCCATCCGCAGCGACTACTTTGCTCACAATGCGTGGCTGCAAAAGCACACCGCCATTAGCCAGTACGGTGGCCGCCGCCATTATCTGAACCGCCGAGACACCGACTTCCTGCCCGATGGCGATGGTCGGTTTGCTTCGGACCGACCACTGCCGTGGTGGTTGTAAGAGTCCATGTGACTCTCCCGGAAGGGGGAGTCCGACGGGTGAACCAAAACCGAAATTTTTAAGGCTCGTGTAGAAGGCTTCGGGGGAATTCCTCTCTGAGGCGATAGCCACGGCGACATTGCTTGAATAGATAATCGCTGTTCGCATATCCAGGATTCCATAGTCGGCTAGATCGCTGATAGGAGGAATGTTGTATTTCTGAAACAATTCAGGCTGATAGCCTCCATTTGTATCGAATAGATCATCAATCTGCAACTCTCCTGATTCCAATAGAGTGGCCCAGGTGAAAACCTTGAACACCGATCCCGGTTCGTATGCTTCTACCAGAGGGCGATTAATACGCTGATTTTTCGTTGAATTCATAAAAGTATTGGGATCGAAGGAAGGAAGGGACACCCAGGCGATGATTTCAGCCGTATCGGCTGTCATCACCAATACCATCATCGATTCCGGGTTATGTTCTTCCCAGGCGTTTTGGGCAATTCTCTCCACGAGATATTGAATGGCTATATCGAGGGTGAGATGCACGGTGTGCCCGTATACCCGTTCCGAGGACGACCCCATTTCACTTGGTGTCAATACTCGGTCAAAGGCATATTCGATGCCGTCCAATCCCACATTATCTATTCCGACATAGCCGATGAGGGGTGCGGCAAGGGTCTTCATCGGATAATGCCGACTGAATTCTTCCTGCAGCCCAATGCCCGGCAGTTTGCCCTCGTCGATAAGGAGCCGGACCGCATCGGACTCCGTGGGACTTACCTGGCGTTTGATGAAGGTAAATCGAGAAGATTTGGCCGTTGTTAGAAGCTCCTCTATTTCCGCTGGGTCTTCACTAAGCACAGAACTCAGCAATTCGGCTACGCTATTCGGATTGGTCACATGGGGTTTCCAGGCCGTTACAGTCCAAAGCCGAGTTTGGAGGGCTATCAAGCTTCCCTTGCGTCCCACAATGGGACCACGTTCGGCAGGGGTGGGCACCCTTGCCGGTTGTTGCTTGTCTCGATGGGGATTGAGCATGATGAACCCATACCTAACGAGTATAAGGAAAACAACTACTAGGGAAATGAAGATGAGGATGCGCATTCGAATGACATCCGGTCTGTCAGCCACGTCGTCTCCAAAGTATCACCCGCCCAAGTAATTGGTCTTTTTGTATATAACCGTACTGGCGGCTATCAAGCGAATGAAACTGGTTGTCCCCTACCATGAAATAGGCATCGGGCAGTTGATTATCAGAATTGATGAGGGACTTCCATTCCCTCTCATCCAGAAACCATTTACCCCAGGCCGTTTTTAGCCAGCCATGTTTTATCAGAGGGGTTTCATCGCTTTTGAGGATGCAGCGTTTAACTGCTAGTTGCCCATTGTTCGGACTGACGAATAGGGCTATATCGCCAGGTTTTATGCTTCTCCCCCCCCGAAGGACCAGGGCAAACTGCCCATCAACAAGTGTCGGAGCCATGGAGTTTTCCATTACATTTACCAGCATGAAATGCTTGTAGGTCATACCCAGCAAAGCCACGAGCAATATTATGGTGACGAAGGATCTTGAATACGATGACATCGTAGCCAAAGGGTAATACGGGGGGCTTCTTTTGTCGATATGAAGGATTGGAGGGGTTAATGGATAGAACCCTTGGAATGCGGCAAAGTTACAAACCGATTCCATTCGGTACCATAGTACAAAAAAGAGAAAAACTAAAACCATATATGGCGAAAACACCTCGGTCCCGTGATTTGCCTGTGTCGATGCACTTAGCACCTGGATTGGCCGTGTTAGTCTTTTTAATCCTACTGGCATCAGGATTTCTCGATAGTTTTCTCCTTCAAGCCGATTCCATGGACTCGGTGGTGTTCTCGGGTAACGGCTCCGTGACTATACCCGTACACAAGGCCTCCTTGGAATCTCAATACAGTGAATTAAGCACTCAACAGGCTGTTTTTATCGAACATCATATAAGCTCTGGAGAGACCCTTTCATTCATTGCCTATAAGTATGGATTATCCCCGATAACACTGATAAGCGTAAACAAATTGCAACATCCTGATAATCTAAAAGACGGTAGTGTGCTCATAATCCCTTACAGAGATGGCATCAGGGAGAGGCGAATGGGCAACGAAAGTTTGTATGACGTAGCCGCCAAGCTGGGAGTAGAAACCGATTCGGTCCAGGTACTCCCCGACGGGGATTTCTTCGTCTCAGGGCTAGCCTATAAGGGCGAACTCCCGGCTTCCTTCGCCAACAACATGTTCCATTATCCGCTTGTAGGGCGGATTATTGCCCCTTACGGTGATGGTGTCGATGATTTGACAGGCATAAACTACAATTCAGACGGCATAGATATTGCCGCCATACCGGGAACCCCTGTCACGACCGCCCGACAGGGAAAGGTTATACTTACAGGGCAGCATCAATCCTATGGACTCTATGTAATCATAGACCACCAGGGGGGATGGCGGAGCTTCTACGGTCATCTTGGCCGTGTTGATGTCGCTCCCGGTGATTCACTTGAGACCGGAATGACTCTTGGCGTAGCCGGAAAGTCTGGCACTGCCCGGACACCCCGGTTGCATTTCGTTCTTATCCGAAACGACCAAACGGTTGATCCTCTCGATTATCTGTATTGAGAATACAGTGCCTAGAAGCTTAGTGGTGGGCAATAAATACGTGCTGAAATGGATCTTCCGATGAACAAACGAATTAAAAACAAGCCCCCTTCCCCCGTCTCAATCCAATTGTTTCAATTTCGGCTCATTTAGGCTAAAAACCCCGCTAGTCCAATATATTCTGTTCAGAACATCCGTGGTCGAGACCCAATTGGATCGACTGCGTAATTCCTTTCTTGACAATGCATAATGAGCCATCAAGCGGTTGTGGAGTGCCACGAATTAAGCCACCCACAATCTTCAAGGCACTATATTTGTGCTCCATTCAAGGAGGCAGGGGCGGTGTCAGAATGCGCCTTTGGTCTGCCTGTGCGTGTACGCTCGCAGACAGGCCGCCTTGCCTGCAAACCAAATCCATCATTCTGACCCAGCCCCAGCACATTCATGCCCCCCTATAAATGTCCCCCTGTCCGGGGGGGACGGGGGGAAGTGAGCCCGACGGATTCTGCCCCAGCCACATTTCATTGCACCATTCACCGATTCCAGTCCTATGGATTGAAAAATCTTGCCTACGATAGCAATTCCGCAACCACGGACAGAGTGGAAATTTTTTCTGTTTTCTTATATAAATACCTCATGATAATCAAATCAGCAAGCGAATGCCGTTGGGACATCCTCTCCCTGGGAGAGGTGATGATACGGCTGGACCCCGGGGAGGGCAGGGTGCGCAATGCCCGGCGGTTCAATGTATGGGAAGGCGGAGGGGAGTACAATGTTGCGCGAGGACTGCGGCGCTGCTTCGGACAACGGGCAGCCGTCGTGACGGCAATGCCCGAAAACGATCTAGGCCGACTTCTGGAAGACCTCATTCTTCAAGGGGGTGTTGACACCTCCCATCTGATTAGGCGGACCTATGACGGCATAGGCCGCAGTTCCAGGCAGGGGCTCAATTTCACCGAACGGGGATTTGGTGTGCGCGGAGCCAGAGGGGTGTCCGACAGGGCGCATACCGCAGCCTCGGAAATTTCACCCGGGGAGGTTGACTGGGAAAATATCTTCGGCAGGGAGGGTGTCCGTTGGTTTCATACCGGCGGCATCTTCAGTGCCCTCTCGGAAACGACCGCAACGGCGGCGATTGAGGCAATGGAATGTGCCCGTAAATACGGCACCATCATCAGTTATGACCTCAATTACCGACATTCTTTATGGAAGGCCATTGGGGGTCTGGAGAAAGCTAGAGCGGTTAATTCCAGAATTGCCCCGCTGGTAGATGTCATGATAGGCAATGAGGAGGATTTCACGGCCTGCCTGGGGCTCAAGGTAGAAGGACTGAGCGCGAACATCACGGGTATAGAGCATCGATATTACAAGACCATGATACAGAACGCCGTTGAGGTCTATCCTAATTTTCAGGCGGTGGCCACAACCTTGCGGGAAGTGTTAAGCGCGACTCGGAATCACTGGGGTGCAATCCTTTGGTACGGTGGAGAGTTCTTCGAGGCCGCACAAAGGGATAATCTTGAGGTTTTAGACCGTGTCGGCGGTGGAGACAGCTTTGCATCTGGACTCATCTATGGATTCTTGGCCGATAGGGGCGCATCCATGGCGGTGGAACTCGGCGCGGCCCATGGGGCACTAGCCATGACCACTCCCGGAGATACGACGGCGGCATCACTGGAAGAGGTGGAACAATTGGCGGCAGGTGGAAATGCCAGGGTAATCCGTTAGACTGATACATGGCTATGGCTGATAGAAGTGATAGGGGAGAGGTTTTGATTATCTACGGGAGCACCAAGGGGAGAACCAAACGCATAGCGATCTTGATAGAAGAGGTGCTCAAGAACAATGGCATCTCTGTGACAATCAAAAATGTCTATGAGGCAAGACCCGATGAACTCCCCCTGTATCCCTATTTGATTCTTGGTAGTTCAACCTATGGTCAGGGGGATCTCCAACTCGATTTTCGGGAATTCGAACTTGGAATGGATGAGTTAGACCTTACGGGCTGCAAGGCCGCCGTATTCGGTTCAGGAAACAGCCGTTACACCTACTTTGCCGAGGCCGTTGATATTCTTGAGGCGAAGTTAAGCATCCTTGGAGCCCAACTGCTCATTCCAGGGTTAAGGCAGGACATGCTACTCAACGCACCTGAGAGCGAAGAGAGTAGGCAATGGGCTTTGGGTATGATGGCGGCGATTATGAATGATCGAAAGAAGTCGAAGCCGTAGGCAGGCAATCAATGTCGTCGGTCAGGGGATCGCGGTGCCATTTGACGACATCCTCAAGGGTTCTCTTCATGGATCTGGCCTGAAAACCTAGTGTTTCTGCGGCCTTGGCCGAGCTGACACGAACATTCATGCTGAGCATTTTCAGTGAACCTTTTGTCAGCGGAACCTTCTTGTCGAAAATGACTGCCCAGCCTTCCATCACCGTGGCTACTAGCCGTGCCAGAGTTAATGGCAATATCAACCGTGGCGATTTAACTCCGCTGATTTCTTCAAGCATCTGGAACATCTGCCATATTTCCACATAGTTTCCTGACACAAGATAGATTTCACCCGATCGGCCCTTGTACGCCGCCGAAATAACGGCACCAGCGACATCTCTCACATCAACAAAATCAAATCCACCCGGAATCAAAACGGGCAACTTTCGACGGAAATATGCGGTTAGCATCGTTGTAAACAAGCCCCTTTTGTAATCCCATGGACCAATTATGCCGGTCGGACAGATGACAATGGTTTCCAATTCACCCTGAAACCCCGTAGCCACCACCCATCGGCTGGCATCGGCCTTTGTATTTCCATAGTCCAGAATTGCAGTTCCATCGGCGAAGGTGAAATCTTCTCTGACAGGCCGACGCTGGGGGATAAGATCGTATGCCTCGATACTACCAATATAAATCAGGCGCCTCACACCGGCCCTCCGGCAGGCCTCCACAACCATACGAGTTCCCTCCACATTCACTTTGCGCAATATGTCAAGATTGCCGCGGCGGATGTCAATCAATGCCGCACTGTGGATCACCACATCGGCTTTTTTGAAGGCTTTAGTCAGTGCGTCCACATCATCAAGCGTCGCCTCGAAAATCCAATCACAGTAGGATTCTAGGAGGGATCTGTTGGAACTGGGTTGTATTACAGCACCGACCGACAAATTCATGGCGTGCAATTGGCGTAAGATGGATTGTCCTAAATGGCCTGTGGCTCCGGTTAAAGCAAACATGGGGTTATCATTGTAGATGTAAAGGCAGGGCTCTGGTCAACTGTGTTATAGAAATAGAGACGGAGGGGCTGTTCGGTATGTTTGTGGAGGAAGCCCCCCGTCGGACCCCCTGGATTCTGACACAGCCCCCTGTCTGCAACAGGCAGGCGCAGACAGACGAATCAAGATCGCCGCAGGGCGGCTGGCCCAGGTTATGGAGGGCATCGGAAAACAGGTAACCGGGCTGGTACAATGCCTGCCCCTTCAGGCAGGAATCCACCATCAATTATCACTCCCCACTCAGACATGGTTCATCCAGTGGCGCAATCCTGGGGTGAGAATTAATCACTATAGCCCGTTGTTCATTCGGGTATAGAGGTGAACACAGAGTTCGGGGCACTATATAATCAGCAAAGGGGATGCTGGTCATTATGGAAAGAGGAAGTATGGAACAAGTCAGGATTGAAGAATCAAAGAACGCTAAAAACTCCGGTGGGAGATATTCTTACGATGGGAATGTCTCTGAAATTGACGACAGGGCGAAGGATGTCATCCAATTTGCCATAGGAGAGTGCTCCCTCGGATTTTTTCTCGTGGCCACTACCGAAAAGGGGGTATGCCTAATTTCTCTTTGCGATAATCCTGAAGAGCTGATTCAGGATATGAAAAAACGGTTTGCGTTGAAGTCATCCGTCTTTGCACAGGAGAAGCTCAATCCGTTGATGGCACAGGTTTTGGATCTTGTCGAGAATCCGGGCATGGGAGCAAGCTTTCCCCTGGATGCCCAGGGCTCCGTCTTTCAAAATCGTGTATGGAAGGCATTAAAAAGAATACCTCCCGGTAAAACGATGAGTTACTCGGAGATTGCACGAAGTATTGGATCGCCGAATTCGAGCCGAGCAGTCGCTCATGCCTGCGCCGCCAATCCCTTGGCCGTCGTCATTCCTTGCCATCGGGTACTTCGTTCCAACGGAGGGCTGGCTGGCTACCGCTGGGGCATTGAGCGCAAGAGGGCATTGCTCAACAGAGAAAAAGGTTATAGGCAGGAAACCAATGCTACCGCAGTTCCTGGACTCATGGGGATGGAGAATTTTTTACATTAACCTCCTGACCGTTTCTCGCGAGATATGACGTTATCTATCTTCGATTATTCAGAAATATCCGTTACAAGGCAAAATCTACATCCAAATACTCTCGCGGAAATCGTATCGCACCAGGGTCGATGGAGTTTCAAAAACCAGGCTCCATACCATACACATTCCCCACCCTCAATCTTCGGGGCACTATATAACAGATTCCACAATTCATTCCACCAAAGTGAAATAAGTAAGGATTTCACAATCATTTATTTTTGTTAGCTAAAGCGGCTCCAATCGCGATGCTCATTGCCGACATAAGCAGATATCTTAATCCAACAAATATGCCGTGCTGAATTTTTTGAAATACGAAACCAAGAAAATAAAAGAAGAAATATAGCCTACAATAACCATGATTGTTTTGAGAAAAATATTGATAGTCAATCTTTCTTTAGAATAAAAAATCCCGAGGCTACAAACGGAATTATCCAAGCTGAAAAACATAAATCATAATTTTAGATTTATTTAATCATAATAGTACGCTTTAATAATTATAGTTTTGAATTATCTTGCTTTGCCCAACGTTCAAGTTTTGGGATGCCGCGGGTTAATACCCATGCCAGGATTCCGTTCATACCATCTTTTTTCATTTCTTGAATGCAAAATTCTTGAAACTTTTCGACAGTATCAATTTCTGGCGGGCTTAGAAATTTCCCATTTTCGTAACACATTGAGCAATACTTTTCACTAACCGTACCATCAGCGTTTGTACCACCACCCTTTTCATCTTTTTTCATTGGGTAGCCGCAACTTTGACAAAAGGCATTCTTTTTCATAGTAACTATCCTTATAAATTAAAGTTTATAAAATCATTAATTCTCGTAGCGAAACAAAGAAAATACCATATTAACCCTCTTCAATAAAAAGAAAATCAGGCTTATTCATTTTTGAAATCCTATCTTTATTTTATCTCCAGAGAAATATTATTTGAATTTCAAACAATGTCTGTGCATATAAATTGTTCTTACCCTTGTAACCGCCCGTTCGCTCCGCTCACTCGATAAACGCAAATTAACGCAGATAGAATACCACAGCCCAGTAACAACTCTCTTAATCCATACCCTCGATGTACCAAAATTAATAAGAAGACCAAGTTTCAGGTTAGTTGCTTTCAAATAGTTCATTACTTGAGCCATATGAATTTCATCAAGGTTTTTATACGCAATCTGCGTTCATCTGCGTTTATCTGCGGTTTATGTTCCTAGTTCATGGTTCCTAGTTTCTGGTTTGTAGTTCCTGGTTTGTAACCGCTGAGGCCCCCGAGTTTTAGCGTATTGCACAGCCAATAATTCGTTCAGTGATTTTATTGAACTCCATATTTGTTTCTCTCTGCGTAAATCTGCGTTTATCTGCGGTTTCATCCCTTATAATGCAATCTGCCGTTCATCAGCGTTCATCTGCGGTTCCCTTACCGCCAAATTGGAGGGGAGGAACAATTGTCTCTGGTTTTCCTCTACCCCCCGCCTTGATCTTTGCCGCATCAGCACCAAGAGGCCTGGCCTGCCGCCAGTATAGCGCAGCCCCGCAACTCTTGCCAACCAGTAGTTGTTTTGAAGGTCAGAAAAACTATTTCGCAAAACATAAATGATTCCTCTGCAAAAAGGATTGAAAAATCCTCATGGCACTATATGCAGGGTGATGACATTCCCAAACAGCCCGTAATGGCGTGCCGGGAGAAGTTGTGGTTTTTTCAGGGAAGGCATCTATATTTATGGTAACTCCGACAAACCAAGTTCTTTTAAAAACTTGTTATGTGTTGCCTTTGCTTTTGATACCGTCTTTTCTATATCAACAAGGTTTTTATTGACTTCCTCAATATCGATAATTGGCTCAGGCTCAGCCGTGCTCACATACCGTGAAATATTCAGATTGTATTCATTCTTTTCTATTTCATCCATCGAAACACGACGTGAATAGCGCTCAGCTTCTTTTCTGTATTGGTAAGTATCTATGATCTTATCAATGTGTTCGTCAGAAAGAAAATTCTGCCGCTTGCCTTTTTCAAAGCATTCACTGGCATTGACAAATAAAACATCATCAAACTTTTTGCATTTTTTAAGTACAAGGATGCACACAGGAATTCCTGTGGAAAAAAAGAGATTAGATGGTAATCCTATGACTGTATCAATGTTTCCATCTTTGAGTAGCTTTGTGCGGATTCGTTCCTCAGCTCCACCGCGAAATAAAACGCCATGCGGTAAAATAATCGCCATGGCTCCTTCATCGCTCAAAAAATGAAAGCCATGCAACAAGAAGGCAAAATCGGCGGCCGACTTTGGTGCAAGACCATAGCTTTTAAACCTGAAATCATCGGCCAAAGACTCCTTTGGCTCCCATCGGTAACTGAAAGGGGGATTAGCAACCACGGCATCACAATTCAGTTTTTCAGCCGGGTTCATTTCATTTAGAATAGCCCAGTCATTGAGCAATGAATCACCATGATGAATTTGAAACTCTGAATCCTTTAATCCATGGAGCAGCATATTCATACGAGCCAGGTTGTATGTTGTAATATTTTTTTCCTGCCCATAAAATTGCCCGATATTATTAGATCCAAGCTGTTTTCCAATGTTTAAAAGAAGAGATCCCGAACCACATGCAAAGTCGAGGATTCTTTTAAGTTTCTTCTTTTTACCAGAAGCGGGATTTTGACTATCCAGTGTAACAATTCGAGACAATATGGTAGAAATTTGTTGAGGCGTATAAAACTCTCCTGCTTTTTTCCCTGAACCGGCAGCAAATTGCCCAATAAGGTATTCATAGGCATCGCCTAAAATATCACTTTCGGTAGAAAATTCAGAAAGACCGTCAGCTATTTTTGTTACTATCGTGCAGAGTTTAGCGTTTCGTGCGGAATAGCTTCGTCCAAGCTTTTCAGAATCCAGATTGATTTCTGAAAACAAACCCTGAAAAGTACTTTCAAAGGAATCATTTTCAACATGCTTGAATCCGGCTTGCAAGGTTTTTAGGAGGTCATCGCTTTGGGTTCTTGCCAATTCGTATATACTGCTCCAAAGATATTCAGGCCGGATAACATAGTGAATTTTCCGGCGCATCTGTTTTTCAAAGACTGATGTATCAGCCTTGTTTTCTTCATACCAGACTGATAGCGGTGTTCGCTTATCGTCTTCTTTTAGCTTTGGATGGTCTTTGCCAAGCTCTTTTTGAGCAGCCGCTTCATAATTATCAGAAAGGTAGCGTAAAAACAGGAAGGAGAGCATGTAATCACGGAAGTCATCGGCGTTCATGGCTCCACGGAGTTGGTCTGCAATCTTCCAGAGAGTTGCGCCTAGTTGTTTTTGTGTTTCATTGGTCATGTTGTTTTCTCAATGTTTTCTTCCTTGAAAATTTCAGGAAAATAAAATTCGTATTTTTGTAGAAATCCATCTAAGATTTGTTTGAACAGATCCTTATTATCATCGCTCATTTCTTTAGGATCAAAGATTGAATATTTACCATGGCTAAATAACTGTAAAGCCCGTTCAGAAAGAATTTCATCATCTAAACCGTGAATACATTTGTCAATTTTATCATATCCAAAAAAACTTGCGGTTTTTTCTAAAACACTTCTCAATGCGTTAAAATGATACGTATAGATTTTATTAGATGCGACTACTTGCTTCAATTCACTGAGTATTGCAATATGCTGAAAAAATGGTGTATCGCCAGTATCTTGCAAAAAATATTCGTCAGGAGCTTTGAAATGTAAAAAATAGCGTTTGTTTTTCAGTTTTCTTCCAAACGCATTGAATAAAACATTAAAGAACAAACTATGATGTGTTGAAATCACTGTTTTTATTCTATTATTTCCGTTTGAAATCAGTTTTGCTAAGTCACAGGCTACAGAAATTGCGTTGTTTTCATCCAGTGATGAAATGGGATCGTCAATATATATGTATTTGACCCAATCGTATGCCGGATCCTTATCAATTGCCAGTTGACAAATAGCCAGAAAAAAGCACCAAATAAATAAATTCTCCTCGCCCCGCGAAATTTTGATGTTTTTAGCTCTTTGTTCAGTGCCGTCAATTACAGTGCTGCGTGAAAAAGTTACCGTTGAAGTCTCATAAACTATATCAAAGGACAAATCGACATAATTATGAAAAAAAGATTCAATTTTAACATCAAGGTTTAATTCACGCAGTCCATTAAAAAATGCGGAATCAGAATTAAGCTGCATAAATCTATTCGTGTCATTTTTAAGGTCGTTGTGCCATGAAAACAAATCTTCTGTAAAAGCATTAAAGTACAAGGTATCCCGTGCAGTAACATTGCCATCCGCATCAAACTGTTTACCGTCTTGTTTAAATTCCATCGAAAGCCTTGTTTTTCCTGTGCCATTATGAGCAAAAAAAAGAATTATATCTTTCTCCTTGCGATTGTCACCAGTTAAATCCTTACGGAAGTGGCTGGCTATATCAGTTAGGTTATTAAATTTGACTACGGTGTTCATGCATTCACCTCATCAGCAGACGGGAAAAGCCCTTGCATCAAGCCTTTTTTATGAGTTTTAAGGGTCTCGATTTTTTGTGTTTGGGCTGTGATGAGTTTATCGAGGGAGGAGAGGCAATCGGCGATTTTTTGCTGTTCTTTCAGTTTAGGCAATACTGTCAATAACTGTCTTATTTCATCACTATTAACAGCATCAAAAGTCCCACCTTGAGATATGTTCTGCCATTGAGTTTCAAACGCAAATAGCCACTGATATAAGAATTCCTGTGAATTATTTTTGTCCGATCTAATCGCTGCTATACCACGACCAATACAGGCGTGGTGTATAGACTTTGCAATAGTACCAACAGGAGCACGGACACTCAAAAGAATGTCATTTGGCAGACATTCTTTTGTTATTTGTGATGTAAATATTCTTGGAGCTGATGCCCTATTTCTAATGTCTGCATTGCCTTGTAACAACGGCAAACCGTTTTTTTCTTCATTATAGAATTCGGATTTTGGCGAAGCCCCCATCACGATTGTTGCTGTTCTTCCCAGTGTACGCTCCTCCCACTCCTCTTTACCCCGAAACTCCGGGAACCGCCATTCCGGCACGGTTTCCCCTTCGGAGGGGAAGAGCTTTTGCATCAGTCCTCTTTTATGGGATTTGTATGCTTCGAGTTTATCAGCTTCGGCGGTGATGAGTTCATCGAGGGAGGAGAGGCAGTCAGCAATTTTTTGTTGTTCGAAAAATGATGGCAAAACAACAGGCATGTCCAGCAAGTGCTTCGTGTCAACATTTAGTGAGCCATGTGCTCTTGCACCAACAGCAATAAATTTTCTCAACCAAGAACCATGATAATTTGCGTGGAACATATGGTCAAAAATCTTTGGGCAAGTATTCTCGTCCGTAATACGAAAGCAGGTAAAAATGCTGTTTGGCAATGCTGCTTTATCATGGTCCGTTAGCATTGCAATATAACCTTCAGGGTATTGCTTGGTTGCGCTTTTATTGTAAGCAAAATTCCCTCTTTGAATAACATAGTAGTTCTTATAGGCATTACCAGCTATCTCTCTACCAAATTTTTCTATTTGAGAAACCAGACCCTCTCCAGCAGTAACACTCATAAGTGTATACTTCTTTGTTCCAGCACGTTCTTCAATAATTTCAATTAAATCTTTAAACTCACGTGTTGACCACTCCCCACTATCCCGAAACTCAGGAAACCGCCATTTCGGCACCAACATCCTTTTTTTATTCTTTTCATGCTTCATTCCTTGTCCTCTTTTTCTTCATCCCATAGTTGTCCTTCCATTAATTGGTGCAGTTTTTTCTGTATTAATTTTTTATCCGGTAACTGAAGTTGATATTCTGCGACCAGCGCAGGAGACAAATTTCGGGAAAGAGCGTATTCCACAACCTCATCGTCTTTGTCACGGCAGAGAAGTATTCCAATACTCGGATTTTCATGAGGTTTTTTAATGTCCCTGTCCAGGGCTTCCATATAAAAATTAAGCTGGCCCAGATGTTCAGGACTGAATTTACCTATCTTTAATTCAAAGGCAACCAGGGCAGATAGTCCCCGATGATAGAATAAAAGGTCAATGAAAAAATCCTGGTTGCCTACTTGCAAGCGGTATTCTTCACCAATGAAAATAAAATCTTTTCCAAGCTCAAGGATAAATTTCTTCATGTGAACAATAAGTGCTGTTCTTAAATCATTTTCAGTGTGTTCGTGGGGTAGTCCTAAAAATTCCAGAACATAGCTGTCTTTAAAGGTCTGACTAATATTGGGACGTAATGCTCTCAACACTGTTGAGAGTTTTTTATTTCCCAATATTGTCCGCTCAAAAAAACCTGTTGAAATTTGCCGATCAAGTTCACGAACACTATACTTTTCCTCAATAGAAAGTTTTATATAAAATTCCTTTTCCTCTATTGTTTTACAGCGTGAAAAAATTACCAGATTATGAGACCATGGTAATTTTTTTATGAGAGTTGAGAGTTTTTCATTATCCTGGTATGTTTCATAAAATTGCTTCATTCTCCAGAGGTTTTTATCGCTAAATCCTTTTATTTCCGGATCATTCTGGCGGATAAATTTTGCAAGCGCTGTTACAACGCTTTTCCCCCATTTTTCTGATTTGACTTTTTCACTAATATTCTTACCGATTTGCCAATAGAGCCCAATGAGGGTTGTATTAATTTTTAAATAGGTTTTCTGACGTGCTTCCTGAATCAGCTTGAGAAGGGCATTAAAATCCTTCTGTGTGGAAAGTTCCTCACCCATAAGCACCCAGCCCCGCAATCTCCCGATCATCGGCAAGTTTCTTTAAAATCGGGATCAAGTCTTCCATTAATTCCAATTCCTTTTCTGTCCGCTCTTTCCAGCCTAGGTCCAGCGGCTCCATTAAATCGCTGAGCTTTTCGCCGTCAAATACCATACGGTCAATAATTTCATCAACAAACAACTGTAATGCTTTTGCTTCAAGCCCGTTCTTTTTGGCTGTCTCTGCCATTTCCTTTTCGGCTTTTTCGGTTTTGAATTTCTGATATCCGGCCTTTATTTCTTCCTCGCTCAATGCCTCGCCAGCTTTGAGAGTATTTATGTAGGCAATAATCTCTTCCCGCTCTTCCATTAGGTTGGCACTGGAACAAAGCATGTTTATAAGCTGCTCTCGGCTCATCTTCTGTTTTTTCGGTTCACTTTGGGTGTATTTTGATATGAGCGACATTATGTAGTCATAGTCGATTATCGCCGAGGAAAACAGAACAAACTCAAAATCCAACTCTGTAACTTCAGTTTCCAAGTTGTTTTTGGATTTTTGTTGCTTTTCTTTTAACTCTTGGGCAATTTCAATATATGAACTCCTGAATGATTGCAATTGGTCTTCGGATATAAGCTCATCCATTTGAGCCTTCTGCTCAACTGTCAAATCAGTATATTGATCTAACTGTGTTTTTAGGCGCTGGACTTCTTTAAACTGATTAATGAAATCGACCCGCGCAGTATCGCCTTTGATGTTGTAAACTTCTTGTGGTTCGCATGCTAAATCTTTGTCCTTCATAAAGGAATCCAAGGAAGCAATGGCTTTTTTATACTTTTCAATAACAACAGGAGCCGAATCAACCAGCCATATTTTTTTAGCTTTATCCGTATCTTGACCTGAAAAGAGTGCGATGGCTTCATCTACCTCTTTGGTTTGATTTCTGAAATCAAGAATATTTCCGTAGGGTTTTGTGCCGTTTAACACCCTGTTTGTCCTTGAAAACGCCTGTATCAAACGGTGCTGCTTAAGATTTTTATCAACATACAGCGTATTCAGATACTTTGAATCAAAACCGGTTAAGAGCATATCTACAACAATAGCTACATCGATTTTATTTTTATGCGGATAATCAGCATTGCTATACTTGTGGTCTTTGATTCGTTTCTGCACATCCTGATAGTACAAATCAAATTCATTAATATAATGGTTTGTTCCGTACTGCTTGTTATAGTCGGTAATGATTGCTTTTAGTGATTCTTTCTTTTTGTCCGGATCCTGTTTGTTATCAGCTTTTTCCTGTGGTAAATCTTCCTGAATCTGCTGAACATCCTTATTTCCTTCGGCAGGGGGTGAGAATACACAGGCAATGTTTAGTTCCCTGAAATCTCCATCCTCTTGAGAGCGTTTTTTCTGCATCTCCTTGAACAGTTTATAGTATTCTATAGCGTCATTAATTGAACCCGTGGCCAACAATGAATTAAATCGTCTTGCATTTGTGGCTGCCTCATGTTTATCAAGAATGGATTCCACAACGGCCTTTTTGTTTGTAGCATCAGATGTTGCCGCCTTTTTCTTGCTATCCGGCTTAAAATAATCAACATGAAAACGCAAGACATTACCGTCATCAATGGCATGGGTAATTGTATAGGCATGCAATTGCTTTTCAAAAATATCTTTAGTTGTCTTGTATGAAGCCTGAGTGCCGTCAATTTGTTTATAGGTTGCATTTTCCTTGAATATTGGTGTACCTGTAAATCCAAATAGCTGTGCCTTTGGAAAAAACTCTTTTATTGCCTTGTGGTTGTCTCCAAACTGTGAGCGGTGGCATTCATCAAAAATAATTACAATTCTCTTATCACTGAGTGGCTTTAACCGTTCTTTGAAAGTTAGCTTGCCTCTTTCCTTGCTCTTTTGGTTTCGTTTGCTGTTTTCATCAAGGGCAAGGCCAAGTTTTTGAATAGTTGTTACAATAACTTTGTCAGCATATTCTTCAGATAATAAACGCTGAACCAGTGCCGCCGTATTTGTATTTTCTTCAACACAGCCTTCCTGGAATTTATTGAACTCTTCCCGGGTCTGTTTGTCGAGGTCTTTCCTATCAACCACAAACAAACATTTTTCGATATCGGGATTATCTTTAAGGAGTGTTGAAGCCTTAAAAGAGGTGAGTGTTTTCCCGCTTCCTGTCGTGTGCCAGATATACCCATTACCGCGGTTCTGGTGAATGCAATCCACAATAGCCTTGACGGCGTAAATTTGATATGGCCGCATAATCATGAGTTTCTGTTCACTGACGACCAACACCATGTAACGGCTAATCATTTGGCCAAGTGTACATTTAGCGAGAAATATTTCCGCAAAGTCATGTAAATGAGTAATCTTCTTATTTTTTTCATCAGCTAGCTGATAGATAGGCAAAAAGCGTTCATCCGCATTAAATGCAAAATGGTCTTTATGATTATTGGCAAAGTAGTAAGTATTGTTTTTATTGCTTACAATAAAAAGTTGCATAAAACAAAGAAGAGAATTCGTATAGCCATTACCCGGGTCATTTTTATACTCAACAATTTGCTCCATGGCACGCTTGGGAGTAACTTGAAGGGATTTAAGCTCTATTTGTACAGTAGGCACTCCGTTAATCAAGAGAATGACATCATAGCGATGATGGCTGTTTTCGGTATTTATTCGCAGTTGATTGACTACCTCAAATTCGTTTTTACACCAGTCCTTGATGTTTACAAGGGTGTATTGAAGGGGCGTATCATCATCTCTGAAAAAAGTATTTCTTTCCCGTAACATTTTGGCGGCTGTGAATACATCCGCAGTTATGATTTCATCCCTGAGACGGGCAAATTCAGAATCATTCAAATTGACCTTATGGAGTCTCTGAAAATGTTCCCTGAAATTAGCTTCAAGAGTAGCCTTATCCCGGATATCTTCACGGTATGTGTATTTAAGGTCTTTAAGCTTTTCAATTAAGAATTCTTCAATTTTCTTTTCAGTTGTCATTCTCATTTACCTTTCAATTCTTCTTGTTTTCCCCTGGGGCTGTGTCAGAATCCAGGGGCTGGGTCAGAATGATGGATTTGGTCTGCAGGCAAGGCGGCGAAAAGTTCTGAAAGCGGAGTGTACATGTTGTACATGAGCATTTCAGGTTTTTTCGCCAACGCCGCATGGGGGCCAAAGGCGCATTCTGACACAGCCCCGGGGCCCCCCGTCGGGCCTGCCTCGTTAAATTCCCTATAAATTTTCGGGAAACCTGCTCTGTACCTGTTGGCTTCCTAAACCTTTCTGATTTTCTCACTCATTGGGATTGTCCTTCTCCTTCCGATCCTGATAGTTTTTGCGATACCAGGCATAGTAACCTGACGTACTGACTTCCAATACTTGGGCCATTCTCCCAACGCGAAACTCATTTCGGTGTTTCTCCATAAAGCGATATTTTGTCACGCTTCCACTTAAGAAAATGGCCCGTGCTTTTTTTAATATGTCTCTCTCTTCCTTTGCATCACGAAGTTCACGCCTTGCTCTGTAAAGCTCCTTATCCTGTGGATTCCCACGACCGGGGAAGGCATTCTTATTGCCATAATCCCGGCACCAGGAACTCAGTATGCTTCGGTCAATTCCCAAGTCTTCTGCAATCTGTGTCTGGGAATTGCCCCCTTTCAAATACAGTTCTACTGCCTTTTTCTTGAACTCTTTGCTGTAAGTCTTTCGAGTTTTTGCCATCTTTCGTCTCCCTTATTTAATTATCGGAGCTTAACTTCATGTACTCTATTATCGATAAGATCCAATTTAAGTTTCCAGCCCGATTTGGAGAACGCTGTAGAATTGGCACTATGCTCATCTTGTCCAGTTCAGAGGGTGGACAGTGTATCAGTGTCTTCGTAATCGGTAATCCAAGTGCTATCGATAGACAGCCCTATGTCGAAGAGGGATTCTCCGATGAGCCGGTCAACGAACAATGCGTTTATTTCCATGTTGATTTGGTGCTTGTCGATTGATTTCTTTTCTATGTAGTAGCCGATGGGCAAGAGAATGGCGATGAAGAATACTGACGCGACTTTGAGCCACCAGGAGGGGGATTTTTCAAATGATTTAGGAGATCTTCCGGACGCTACGATACTCTGAAGATCCGGTTTCCGGACGGTCTCATCCTCCAAGGCGGCATCGAGAATCTCTCTTATCCATGTAGATTCATTCATTTCTTTAACTCCTCATAGAGAAGCCTGGCCTGATTTCTCGCTCGTGAGAGTCTGGACTTGACTGTGCCCAGGGAGATACGGAGTATTTTGGCAATCTCATCCATGGAGAGGCCCTCTCTTTCGCGGAGCAACAGTATCTGCCTCTCCTTTTCTTTGAGTTTGTAAAACAGGGCTTTGAGTTCGGCGGTATGCACATCTTGCATTACCTTGTGTTCGGGGTTATGTATATTGGGGATGTCTTGAACTTGCTGAACCTCATGTTTGAGCCTCCTATTCCTCTTGCGGAACTCGTTCAAAGCGGTGTTTCTGGCAACACGATAGAGCCAAGTTGTAAAAGATGCCTTGAAGCGAAAAGAGGGGAGGGTTCGATAAATCCGTATCAGAACTTCTTGAAGTATCTCATCGCGAGAGTCGGCATCCCTCGCACCCACCGCACCAATAATCCTCCTGAGCATCGGCAAATGGAGATGAACGAGGGTTGTAAAAGCCTGTTCATCCCCATCTTCAACGAATCGCCGTATCAGCGACGATTCGTCATGCAAGCGTAACATTAACGCCCGATTGAGTCACGTTGTCCTGGCGGTGCCAGCCGCGAATTATCCCTTTCCTTCAATGGCTCTGCCGGTCGTTTTGCATTTGGGCGTGCAGGACGTCGAAATGTTTGGATGAATTCGGACCAGTTATCTTCTCCCAGTATCTCCCGAATTTGAACATAGGTTCGAACCTGCTGCTTCTCCTGTTCTAGTCGGAGTTCCCCGGCTTGTTCCAGCAAGTCATCAACCTCGTCTAAATCAGGGTCTGGATAATAAAGAACTCTGGTGAGCTTTGCCTTGACCAGATCCAACTCAACCCGAGTTTCTCCGTTGAAAACCTGGAGTTCGCTCTGGGAAAGAAGAATATCCTCAACATCCTCCTCCGACAGGTCAAACTGATCGAGAATCTCCGCACTTAGCATCTTGGTCGTGACCGCGAATTGCAGGAGATCTTTCTCCTGGGCAGTAAGAATGACCGCCGACATAACCACGAAAAAACAAATTAAAAACCGTCTCATTGATTCCTCCTTAGAACCGATTATCCCTCTTAGTGCCTATCCTCCCGTATGTGGGCCAATGGTACTATTGGGAATGACTCTCGTTAGACACCAATGAATCAAGAAAGGTTCCAAAAAATCAAAAATTATATCTATATTGCCTTCTTGGCCGTTCCACCGGATCAAGATGACCTCGCCTACTTTCTATATCTGCACCAGCAGAAACACGACAAGCAACACCGCATAGAGAACCCACGACCAGCTCGCCATCTCTGGAGGGAAGAGATCAAGGGTTCCCGCATAAATCATGTAGGTGCCAATGAGACAAATAGCAAAGAGCACTAGAATACTTGGGGCTGTGTCAGAATCCAGGGGCTGGGTCAGAATGATGGATTTGGTTTGCAGGCAAGGCGGCGAAAAGTTCTGAAAGCGGAGTGTACATGTTGTACATGAGCATTTCAGGTTTTTTCGCCAACGCCGCATTCGGGCCAAAGGCGCATTCTGACACAGCCCCGGTGAGAAGGCCTCCGTCCAAGCCACCACCCACCACGCCAAAATTCCAAGAAATCAGAAATTATATCTATGTTGTCTTCTTGGCCGTTCCACCGGATCTAGATGACCTCGCCTACTCAATATCTGCACCAGCAGAAACACGACCAGCAACACCGCATAGAGAACCCACGACCAGCTCGCCATCTCTGGGGGGAAGAGATCAAGGGTTCCCGCATAAATCATGTAGGTGCCAATGAGACAAATAGCAAAAAGAACTAAAAATCTGTACAGAAGTACGGTGAGAAGGCCTCCGCCCAAGCCACCCACGGCAGACCAGGCCCATGATTCTAGGGACCCGGCGACGATAGTGGTTTCCGGCAGTATCATGCGGGTCAGCATCAGTCCGCCCACCACGCCGGTGAGAAAGAAACTGAACCGGATTAGGAAATGAATTACGATACCTAGGGCAAAGCCGAGGACGATCCCAATAAACAGACCAAGCTGGGGATTGCTCAGCAGTTCCCCCACCCAAGAACCGAGAGTGAAACCGAAGATAAATCCGATGATAAACAGGGAAATCTTGTACATTCGGTAACCCAGTAGCCCGAGAAATAGTCCAAAAGGGATGATTACCCAGTCATAATTCCCAAGTATTTCAACCGGTAGTATCTGGTTCATATAAACTCCAATTTATAAAAAATTATACCTCAAAACACATGATTTGGCAAGCAGAATGCGGTTTTTGTTCCAATGGAGTGGCTTGAAGACCCTTGAAACCCGAAGATATTGTCATTTCCTTTTTTATTCTGCATGGCCAGGTTTTTTGCCATCGAACCTGGTTTCAGGTTAACGGGCTCTCCCTCTGTTCAATGCCGGTGCCTACCGCTTGATTCCCTGTCGTTCTCAATTTCATCGAAAGAAAGCATATCCCCATTGATCCCAGAATAGCTTCATGACCGTTGCAGCGACGACTATAAGGAAGAAGGGATAGATGAAACGGGGCGGATGCTTGATGACGAGTTGCGAACCAATCCACGATCCAAGAAGTTGACCAGCGGCCATCACTAGGCCGATATTGAAGATAATCTGTCCGGATAGAATAAAGAAAAGCAAGGCCCCAATATTACTCGCGAAATTTGATGGTTTAGTCGCCGTGGTGGCCTGCTTGAGATCAATGCCAACGAGAGATACCTGAGAAATTGTCCAAAATGACCCCGTTCCCGGCCCCAAGAAGCCGTCATAAAACCCAAACAGGCTACCGGCAAGCGGATAGAATAGGCCAGTGTGCATCCGGGCACGGATTTTTTTTTGACCCAGGTCTCTCTTGAAGGCGATATAGCACAACAGGGCAAGAAGGATAAATGGCAGAATTTTTTCAAATAGTTCTGTGTTAATACGACTGACAGTCCAGGCTCCGGCGGTAGCCCCCACAAAGCTCATAACCACGCCGGGCCAAATTTTTCTCCAAGGGACCAAGCCCTTGATGCTGTAGCGCATGGCGGCCGTGCCACTGCCAAACACTGATTGAACCTTGTTTGTGCCAATGGCAAAAAGGGGAGGGACCCCCGATGCGAGCAAAACGGGTAGGCTAATCAGACCGCCGCCACCAGCAATGCTGTCTATGAATCCTGAGAGAATGCCGCCACAGGCAATGGCAACCCATGCGATAGGGGCTATTTCAATCATTCAGAGTTGGCCTCACCTTTATGGACGCGCAATAACCTGCCACTCTCCGTCGTTTCTCATATCTACGCAGAATACTAGATAATTCACATCGTCCAGGTCAGCCTTTTCCATGCGGTCAATATGTCCCATGAACAAATAGGTTCCCGTGCTGGGTTTCCACTTCCGGGTGGCTTCAAACCATTCTGGGAACAGGTCTTCATAAACATCCATAGCATAAAGTTTATAGTCGAAACGAAGCTTGTATTCGTCAATTGTCGATATGCCGGGTAGTTGTGACGGCGGAGCATTGCTGTACTTCTGATAAGGATTCCCGTCGCTTAGAGAGTACACCGTTTTGGCATGAGACCGGTAATAGGATGCCAGATCTCCTGTTAGACAGTAATCGACAAATTCGAGTGCAAATTCCAGAGCGGCCTCAGGCCCGTTCCCGTGGGGGGGCGTTTTGGGATTCAATAGATTGACCGACAAGGGCTGTGTGTAGGCTAATTGGACAGATGGCCCAGTCTGATTAGGCGGTGTCGTATCTGGCACGACATCCCAAGCTTCCATTGAAACTGAGTAAAGTTTTCCTTGAAGAGCAACCCTTGGCGAGGCTATAAGTTTTGCTTCGACGATGCTTCTGGAGCCGGAGTCCACCTGTCGTCCCGGGTCTTCAAACCAGTTGCTATATGCCTCGGCTGTCCGTTGTGCGTTTTGTGTCCAGGGATGGGTGAATATCGACTTGACTGCTTGATTGCGAATTCTTATTTGAACTGTTGCAGGACCACCGGGGCCCTGATGTTCATAACGGCTACGTAGCCGCCATAACCGGGCGGATTTCTTGACGACGGTGCGGTTATCAATCGAGTTCCAATCTATGACAGCGATAATTGTCCAGTCTCGTGAGCTGTCAAGGTATACCGGTGGAGTGCCCTCATTTCCGAATACTTTCAGAGTTTCCGTGAGTATTGTTTGTTTTTCTTCCGCAAATAAGGAACACACGGTGATAAGCAATGCTATCAGCGTAAATAGATGCTTCTTCATTGTCTGCCTCCATTAGCAAGTATCGGCGAGAAGTTTGCATCTGTTAGAGGGTTTGATTCGCTTAAGGGACAGATGGATTGGATCTCGCTCACGAAAGTTTTCTCTGCCTTCCTCATCTACTTCTGATATTCAAGACGGAAGACCGCCAGAGTTTTTGGAGTATCGTGTTTTTGATGGCAAACTTGGGCTAAGCGGCACCCTCAGTAATCAGGCGGTCATTTCTTTGCCACGGCTCATTATAACTTTGCCGGTTCGCACGAGTTCCTGGATTTCAAATGGTTCCATCATCTTCTGAAACGCATCGACTTTGGAGGCTTTCCCTGTTATCTGGAAGGTGATGGTTTCATTGCTAATATCTACGGTTTGACTTCGGAAGGTGTCGGCGATTTGGAGGATCTGTGCACGCTCTTGCGGCTTGCAGGATACCTTCACTAAGGCCAATTCTCGCTGAATTACATTATCGATGGCATGATCGACGGCATGAATAACATCGACTAAGCGGTTAAGCTGGGCAAGCATGAGGCAAAGTGTGCGATTATCACCGGTGGCCTCAATGGTCATCCGAGAGTATTTGCTTGTTTGCGCCTGGGATACCACGAGGCTATCGATATTGTAACCCCTTCGAGCGAATACCAAGGAAATGCGGGTGAGAACCCCCGGTTTGTTAATGACTAAAAGGCTAATTGTGTGTTTAAGCGGGGTCATGTGGCTTTCTCCTGTGATTCGGCTCCGCTCTTCTTCGGCGGCTCAATAATCATCTCATCCAAGGTTGCTCCGGCCGGTACCATGGGGAAAACATTGTCGTGTTGCTCGACGACAGCTTCGATTAGGCAGGGGCCTTCGTTCCATTCCAATGCCGCCTTGAGTACTTTTCTAACATCCGAACTGCGTTTGACCCTGAATCCCTTCAAGCCATAGGCAACGGCGAGCTTGATGAAATCGGGGTTCCCTTCCAGGTCAACACCAGTGAGACGATTTTCGTAAAACATTTGCTGCCATTGTCGGACCATGCCTAAATAGTTGTTGTTGATAAGCAATATCTTGATTGGCAGCTTGTGAACGACTGCAGTCGCCAGTTCGCATAACGTCATTTGGAAAGACCCATCCCCGACGATTGTGTAAACCTTGGCTTCCGGTCTGGCCATCTGTGCGCCGATGGCTGCCGGGAGGCCGAAACCCATGGTTCCGGCACCGCCGGAGGTGAGCCAATTCTCACCTTTGGTGGACTTGACGAATTGGGCTGCCCACATCTGATGCTGACCAACATCGGTGCAGGCGATTGCTTCCGGGCCCATCATTTCTGACATCTCTTCGATTATATGCTGGGCCCTGAGTTTCCCTCCCTTATGATACTTGAGAGGATAGCTCCGGCGCCATTTGTCAATCTGTTTCAACCAAGGTGATGTGTTGAATGGTTTGAGCAACGGTAGCAGTGAGGTTAATGCCATCTTAGCATCTCCCACGACTGAGCAATCGACGGCTATGATTTTGTCGATTTCCGCCGGGTCGATATCGAAATGTATTTTTCTTGCATTCACGCAGAATCTTTCTGGCACACCGGTGATTCTATCGTCCCATCGGGCACCGATGGCGATGATGAGGTCGCTTGCGCAAATGGCTTTATTGGCGTATGCCGTTCCATGCATGCCGGGCATTCCTAGGCATAATTCATGGGGGTCTGGAAAACCTCCCTTTCCCAGCAGGGTCGTGATAACAGGCATGGACATTTTTTCTGCAAGTAGTTTGAGTTCGTCGGAGGCATTGGAGAGGATGACACCGTGGCCAGCAAGGATAACGGGTCTCTGGGAGTTGTTGATCAAGGTGGCCGCAGTCTCGATATCCTTTGGATTAATAGGGGGAATTTCCTGGTAACCCGGTAAATCCTCCGAAGGGTCAATGGATGTGTCTATCATCATTGCGGAAACATTCTTGGGAATGTCTATGAGAACTGGCCCGGGGCGGCCCGTAGTCGCAATGTGAATGGCTTCTTTTATGATTCTTGGGGTGTCTTCGGGGTCGGTAATCATATAGGAGTGTTTTACGACCGGGAAAGACATACCGAGCACGTTGGCTTCCTGAAACGCATCCAAGCCGATGTTCTGTGTAACCGATTGGCCTGTAATCACCAGAATTGGAATGGAATCCATCATCGCGGTGAGCAGGCCTGTCAGGGTGTTGGTTGCTCCGGGCCCTGATGTAACGCATACGACACCCGGTTTTCCACTTGACCGCGCGTAACCGTCGGCCATGTGGGTTGCACCCTGTTCGTGGCGGGTGAGAATGAGTTCGAGGGGGTGATTGGTGAGTGCGTCATAGATTGGAATTGAATTGCCTCCGGGGATACCGAACACCCGACGTACGCCTTTCTTATAGAGAACATCGAGTATAGTTTCGGCCGCGGATTTCATGTTTGAAGCCATGTTGCCTCCCTTTTGTTCTATGATAATACAATTAGAGCATAGAGGCAACGATTTTCTTTTGAGTTTATGCAATATTTGGTTGAGAGTCGAGTGGTTTCTGATGATTTTCTTGAAATTAGGGTTTAATTTGGTTGAAATTTACAAATTTTGAAGAGTGGAGAATGCATTATGTCTTGGAGGTGTCCTTTAGGTGCCCTTTATTCTTCCCACTCAGGAAATTCAAGCTCGGGCTGATACTCGTCGCCCGTATTCTGTTCTGTATCGAAGGCCGACACGCTGACCCCCAAAAGGCGTACTGGCCGTAGCCCGGCTTCGGTTTCCATCAACAGGTCGCTGATGGTTCTTTGCAAAGTGTCAAGGGAGTCAAATCCGCTCTCTCGCGTGCGGCTACGGGTTGCCGTCTGGAAATCCGCATATTTCACCTTGACGGTGACGGTTTTTCCGCATAGCCCCTCATTTTCTAGTTCAAGCCAGACCGATGAGGATAGGTCGGTAAGGAAGGTTTTCATTTCCTCCAGGTCTATCTTGTCCCTGCCGAATGTACGTTCTTTCCCCAGGGATTTCCTCGCTCTATTAGAAACAACCTCTCTTGTGTCTATGCCTCGACATAGCCCATGGAACCAGGGACCGGACTTGCCGAATTCTTCGATGAGTCGCCAAAGGGGCCATTTCTTCAAATCACCACCGGTGTGTATGCCAAGTCTTTTCATACGCTTAGCGGTTACCGGACCAACGCCTAGAAATTTCTTTACCGGCAAGGTCTCCAGAAATTCCAAAGCATACTGGGGGGTGATGACGGTTAGGCCATTGGGCTTTTTCCAGTCGGAGGCAATTTTAGCCAATGACTTGTTATAGCTCACTCCAGCCGATGCGGTAAGAGATGTTATATTTCGTATCCGTTCGCGTATCCATTCGGCAACCCTGGTGGCCGAGGGTTGCCCGAGCCGATTTGTGGTGACATCCAAATACGCCTCATCAAGGGAATAAGATTCCACTTGGGATGTGACTTCATGGAAGATTGAATTTATTTGCTTGGAAACTTTGCGGTATTCATCGAAATTGATATCACTGACGAACACCGCATTTGGACAACGCTTATAGGCTTCTGCTGAGGACATGGCCGAATGTATGCCGTATGCCCTTGCCTCGTAGGAACAAGTGGAAACGACACTGCGGCTGTTTGGAGGTCCGCCGACAATGACAGGTTTTCCCTTCAATGCCGGATTGTTTCTCTGTTCGACGGCGGCATAGAACGCATCCATGTCGATGTGAATTATTTTCCTCAATGGATCCATATTCTATTATGACTATACATGCGTATAGCTATATGGTCAACTACTCTGTTTCGTAAATTCAACCTAAAGACGGCAGTTTGCCCTCTTTTTCTTTCCCCCGAAGCGAAATGCCTCCCACACCGGGCACGCCCAGAAACGCATGCCCCGAAGCGAAATGCCTCCCACGCCGGGCACGCCCAGAAACGCATGCCCCGAAGCGAGATGCCTCCCACGCCGGGCACGCCCAGAAATGCATCCCCCGAAGCGAAATGCCTCCCACACCGGGCACGCCCAGAAACGCATGCCCCGAAGCGAGATGCCTCCCACGCCGGGCACGCCCAGAAACGCATGCCCCGAAGCGAAATGCCTCCCACACCGGGCACGCCCAGAAACGCATGCCCCGAAGCGAGATGCCTCCCACACCGGGCACGCCCAGAAACGCATGCCCCGAAGCGAGATGCCTCCCACGCCGGGCACGCCCAGAAATGCATCCCCCGAAGCGAAATGCCTCCCCGGCGGGCACGCCCAGAAATGCATGCCCCGAAGCGAGATGCCTCCCACACCGGGCACGCCCAGAAACGCATGCCCAGTATCTACGTTTTCTTATGTTTCTTTTGTAGCACCCCAAAGATTGTGGGTGATTCGACAAGGATGAATTAGTGGCGGTCCATAACCGGGGGAAACTGTTATTCCTTATCAGGGAAGAAATTAAATTTCCTATATAGTTGACCCAATGGATTTCGACAAAGGCCGTTATGGGATAAAACACATGGGGTGAGCCGGTTTTTGCCTCAATGGGCCGAAATTGAAACACTGGGGATTGAGGCGGGGTGGAAAAAATATAAGCACATACTTGTAGATCATTTCTTCACCGAGCCATAGATGTCAGCACGTGTTTGTTCCCCACCACTAAGCTTTGGGGCACTATATTTCACTAAGCCTGGCCAAAAACTCTCCATTGCAACGCACACGGAATGCAGGAAGCAGTGAAGCCGAGAAAGGCTCCTTATCTGAAAAACCCCTGTAGCCAAGGAAGTAATGAACACCCCGCCCCGTCAAGGGTATCAGTCAACTAGAAAAGTGAGCATTCAGTGTACAAAAATGGTTTTACCCTGCTCATGGACGAGGGTGACGGTGGATGCGATCAGCGGGAGAGTAGAGCTTCTTCTACGGCGTATTGCCACCACTAAATCAAGACGGCCCGCCATCGGGGTTGTATCCGGCATTACAGTGCCGGATACACAAGCATCGGTTATTCTTGATAAACGAACTTGATGTAGGGACTATTGATGGTACCGTGTTTAATATAAAAACTAAAACCGTTATCTGAATCCATATAAAGAGGAGGCACAGTAAGGCCTTTGTCTATTATGCCACAAGTATCTTGCTCACCGCCCCCTTCATCAAGGATATCAAAAAAATGAGTGAAGCTAACACGATTCGGGACGACCACTGATTCTGTTACATTACTAATAGTCGCAATCAGAATATCACCAACTCTTGATTCCCTAGAAGTTACAGTTCTTACCGTTGATGGAAGTAAAAACGGCTCATCCTTTCTTATGGTGTAGGTGTTGTCTCCCAGTGGCACATTGTAGAAGTCTCTACTGTCAAGATTGGGATCGGGATCGGTGGCGAAATTAGCCAGAGTGAGAACGGTGTCTCCCGTGGCGGCAGTTCCATAGAGGGTATACTCCGTGCCTGCCTCTAACATGGCAGGAATTACCTTGGCAGATTTTAACACGAAGTTGGCTTGCTTGTAATCAGCATGTTCCCAATCGGTGGTAGCATCGAAGAGATCCGTATCCATGTGAAAGGCCATGTACACATTGATGGGCGTGGCACTCAATGTTCTGACTATGGTGGCCGATGAAGCTCGTATCTCGTTTGCGGTGGGTGCTGTTTCCTCTGCGGTGGGTGCTGTTTCCTCGTTCTTGCGCAGTGCCAGGCGGTAGTCCCCGTTCCCTACTATGCTGAAGGCCACAAAACGAACACGATACTCGTCCGTGGAGCGGGGGATAACAGATGCACTAGGTTTCGGCCCGGAATCACCGCCGTCGTCACAAGAGGTCATTGTCAAAGACAACAACAGGGACAGAGCGAAAACCGCCAACGCAGAAAGCAATGTTTTCCGCAGATAATTTCTTCCGGGGTGAGCCGATTTACTGGACTGGACTATGGTCATAAAAACATCTCCTTACAATGAATGATAGAATTATGGTGGATGATAGGAAAAGTTGAATCTTCTGTCAAGGGGATTTGGGGCGATAATGACGATTTATGCTCAGTATTTACGTCTTCTTGTCCCAAGTTCACCATACAACAACCTTATCTCCTTCCTCTACCGACAGTTAACTTTTTCGATTATCACCATTGATTTTGTATTTCATTAATTGTCGGTCAAGGTTCTTCCCCGATAAACTAAAGTTTTCTATAAATATCCAGATGTGACTTCTCCGGGCGTGAGTTCGTTCTCATGGAATTCTTTAGCAGTTCTCCGTTTTTGCTTACGATATACTCCAGGGTCACTCTGCAATGCGTTTTTAGAATTGATTTAATGCTATCCCAGTTCCGATTGTCCCCATTTAACCGAAGTTTTCGCTCTATGGAATGCATCAGGTGATAGGCCAGAACGGATATAACCATATGGGATTCAACCCGGTCCTTAGATTGATGAAAATTCGGTCTGAAACCAAGATGGGATTTCATGTCTCTCAATGATTTCTCGATGCGACCAAGCATAATATAGGTTTCCCATATCTTCTTGTCTGTCCAATCTTTTCGATTGGTTCTTAGGGAGGTAGGTTCTCTGCTTCTTTTGTGTCTCTGTTTCTTTCTTTTCTTTCTTGGTCCATTTGATGGATGCTGTTTTAATCTTGTAAGTGCGCTTATCTTTTTCTCCAGGTTCGACTTCAATATGGTAAAGGCGAGCCGGGCGAGGATATTTTTCAATGAGGCGACCTATGTTTCTCCAAAGCATTCTTGCATCCGTAGAGCAAATCAGCGGCACGGTAATAGGCATTGAGCGAACGTGCCGTAGGATTCCCGCTGAACTTAAGGTGAGAGAGGATGTATTTTCCACCCATTCCCTGGTGCCCCGTTCGCTTTTTGGGTGGATAAGTCTGCCAAGGATAAGGGCTTCGGCAATGGGAATGAGGGTTTTAGGGACTCCTTTTTTGCTTAACACCTTATTTATGTTCAATTCCTTCCACATCACATGACCGACATATTCAGGCCCAAGTGAACGCACATTTAAGGCATCCATGCTATCCACATCAACAGACTGGAAATTGCGTTTTTTCTCACGGGTTGATTTTTCTGCGGTTTTGGCCCTCATGGAAAAAATGCGATCACAATAATATTGAGCAAGATTGTCAATTTTGGGGGTCTGTTTCAAAGAGCTCTGACCGACCGTCAAGCAGATCTTCAATTCTCTTGGCCAATAGCTTGTGCAAAGAGGGGGCAAGGTCCGGTTTGCCAAGGGAAAGGACAAGACGCTGACGAGAGCCCTTTGGTGTGCGAACACTTTCGACCAGATTGTAGTAAACATTTTACAGTGCCTAGAAGCTTAGTGGTGGGCAATAAATACGTGCTGAAATGGATCTTTCGATGAACAAACGAATTAAAAACAAGCCCCCTTCCCCCGTCTCAATCCAATTGTTTCAATTTCGGCTCATTTAGGCTAAAAACCCCGCTAGCCCCATATATTCTGTTCAGAACATTCGTGGTCGAGACCCAATTGGATCGACTGCGTAATTCCTTTCTTGACAATGCATAATGAGCCATCAAGCGGTTGTGGAGTGCCACAAATTAAGCCACCCACAATCTTCAAGGCACTATATAAACATTTTGAGATTTCCGAGATCCACCGGGGACTACAACACGGCGTATATACATGGAATATAATGTACAAAAAATCAATGAAGAAACCAGGATTAACCGAAATTAGATAGTCATTACGCATGTAGGTGTAGGGTGCGTTTTGGCCCCTGGGTGTAATATTTTATGTTTCACGCTGTTGAAAAGGATGAAAAAAAATTTTCAACGGACTTTCAGGGGGTGTTTTTGTGAACTTGGGTTAAGCATAGCGTTCCGGGCTTAAAAAAGAAAAGAGATCCAACTGACGTTTTTAGGTTCATGAATCAGATGACCCCGGGCGGCTCTTGTCCGGGGGGCTTGTCGTTCGAAAGGGCAAATCTTATTCCTGAGTATTCCCACTCGATGAAGGGTTGAATCGCACCGAGGAAATGCGCTTCTTCACGGTTTCCAGAATTACATACCGTCCCTCGGGCAATGTGATGTCCACACCCGCCTCGGGAATACTCCCGAATTTGTCCAGAAGATAGCCGCCAATTGTGTGTGTTCGGTTATCATGTTCCAGGTTCAGGCCAAGCATATCGCTCAGGTCATAGAAATCGGCATCTCCCTGGATAATCCAAGCCCCTTGGCCATCGGCGACTATGGGTTCGACACTGTGGGCTCTCCCTTCCCCATAAAGGGCACCGAATACTTCTTCTACGACATCTTCCCGTGTGACAACGCCGTTTAAGCCGCCATACTCGTCTAGGACAACGACAAAGTGTATGGGTTCCTTCTTAAATTTGAAAAAAAGCTCATGGGCCTTCATCGTCCCTGGAACGAGGGTGACCGGTGAGGCGATGTTCTTGATAGGTATTTGAGGATCATCTTTGAAGGCCTTGGCCACATCGGCAAACGACACTATGCCGCTTACATGCTCCGAATCATTCCTTAGCAAAGGAGCCAGAGAATGCCTGGCAATCAGAAATCGATCAAATGCGTTTTTGGCAGTAGTCTGCTCATTCAGGGTGAAGAGATCTGTTCGATGCGTCATGATAGCTTCCACAGGAATGTCGTTAATACGGAAGACCTTGCGTATCATCTCGTGTTCATAACGCTCTACAATGCCGGCATGCTTGGCGGCCTTAACATGGTGTAAAAGCGTTTCCAGTGTTTGAACTTTTTCAGTGCGTCCGGTGAACAGCTTTGTAACGAGACGGCTGAAGGCATTGATGAACCATATACATGGCCTGAATACCCATGAAAGGAAAATTATGACGCGTGCACTTCGGAGGCAGAGACTTTCATTGGTCATCATCGCAATGTGTTTCGGAGTCACCTCGCAGAAAATTAGAACTGTTATGGTGAGAATCCCTGTAGCCGCCGCAATGTAGGTGCTTCCAAAGAGGCGAATTGTCAATGCCGTCATTAGGGCCGATGCACCGAGGTTGGCCAGATTGTTGCCGATAAGCAGGGTGCTGAGGAGTATGTCCGATCTCTCGGTGAGTCTCTTTACCAGCCGCCCTCTATGGCCTGAGTTTTCCAATAGTGCATTAATCTGTCCCGCAGTTAGGGATGTATACGCCGTCTCCATTGAAGAAAACAAACCTGAAAGGATAAGGAGAGTGATGAATAAAACAATGGCCCAAGTAATCATCTGTTCATCAAGAGCCTAGGAGACTGTCGGGCTTTGAAGTTCTTAGGGCCGTTAACAAATAAAGGCATCTTAAGAAGGAGCATGCAGGAGGCATACGACTGGAGAGCGAAGGGGCAAAAATCGGCCCAAATGTAGAAACCCGACAGACACCTAGACCATGAGATGGAAGATAAGGGTTCGTCCATAATGTTATCATAGCCTTTCGGTGCAATGTGTATCAAGGAAAGTGCCGGAATGCCGATGACGGACCGTGCAGTGTGCCGTATACAGCATTTTACCCACCCAATGGAGACTCAGAGAATTGCTACAGGAATTCCGCTACCCATCCCGGCGATTGGCAATGAGCCGGTCAATAGACTATTAGATTAAGGTAAGCTTGAACTATTTGGCTCCTGGAGATCATGTTACAGGGAATTCGTAAAATTATTCAACCGTTCCGCCTATAGACATGGGTCAAATTCCATGACACCATAGTATTAATGACTAAGCTAGAACGCATTGACACAGTACTAGAGGGGCGGGAACCCGATAGGGCACCTATAACATGTTGGTACCATTTTGGCACGCAATACCTACCGGGAGAACAATTCGCGGAAATTGCCCTCTCATTTCATGAACACTACGATTTTGATTGGCTGAAGGTAATGAATGACTATTTCTATCCAATGCCGGAAGGAATGTATGCCTTGAAGAACGCTCAAGATCTGAAGAAGCTAAAACCCTTTGACATAGACTCTTCGCCGTTCAAGGAACAACTGAAGGCACTCACCGTCATAGCCTCTCGTCTGAAAGGGAAATCCTACTTCTGTGATACGGTGTTCGATCCTTTCCAGGTGCTCCAGCGAAGCCTGGTAGGAGAACACCTGATTAGATTGACAGAGGAAGAGCCTCAAGCCGTCTTAGATGCTCTTGAAGTGCTCACCGATATGCTCATTAAATACGTCCGCAGAGTTATGAATTGCGGTGCACGCGGAATATTCCTATCCATCCTGGCCGGGAAGAACGAGATGAGTCGCGAGACATTTCTAACCTTCGTTAAACCCTTTTCTATACGTGTTTTAGAAGCCGTGAAGAATGACGGCCCCATGAATACCATTCATCTTCATGGAAGGCATATCGACATCGAAAACTGCCTTGATTTTCCAGCTCCCATCATCAGTTGGGAGGATAGGCTACCTGAAAATCCATCCCTCCGGGAAGTGAAGGAAAAATGGTCAGGCTGTGTGATGGGAGGCATAGATCACAACATAATGACCAGAAGGACACCGGGATTCCTTATGGAACACACCCGTGAAGGCATGGCACTGGGCGGAAAGACAAGATTCTTCCTCGCTAATGGATGCAGCACACCAGGGCACATGGATCCAGATGCCTTAAGACTCATTGTAAAAACCGCTCAAGGAAACACATAGAAGCACCAAAAAACAGCTTTAGGAAATTGACAATGCCGTAACGGGCGGCCTGCCACAGACAGGAAAGTTCGAGTCAAGAACCTGGAGGGGGTTTTTAGGTGCCATTAGGAATAAGGTCTTCCCCAAGATGAACATCCATAACAACCTCCCTCAATCTGAACGAATGGCTGAAATACAACTACTCTTTGTTGCCATTATCTGGGGTAGCGGATTCATCGCCACTCATGGTGCCCTCGAATCAGGTGTTTCTCCAATATTCATCACAGCTCTGCGGTTTGCCATCGCAACAGCTCTTCTTTATGCTCTGTATTTCCGCCGCTTGAGAAACCTCAAGCCCCTGCTACTGCCGGGTGCTGTGCTGGGCTTCTTCCTTGCGGCAGGTTTCATTTTTCAAACAATAGGGCTCCGCTATACAACACCGTCAAAAAATGCTTTTCTCACAGCTACAAACATAATCTTCACTCCATTTATTTATTTCATCGTGACCAGACACCCGATAAAGCGAAGAATCATTCTATCGGTCGCCCTCGCAATCATTGGCATAGCCTTTCTCACATTGGACAAAGTCTCAGGAATTAATTTAGGCGACCTATTGACATTGATTTGTGCCGTTTTCTTCGCATTCCACATCTACTTCATAGGTTTCTATGTGAAGGACAAGGGATGCGATGTGACAAAAATTGTGTTCCTACAGTTTTTCTATGCGGCATTTATTTCCACAGTGACGGCAGTGGTTTTTGAAAGATCCTTTGTTCTATCACTCAAAGGCTTTGCTTATATCGGGTATTTGGCCGTATTCAGCACGACCATTGCGTTCTTCCTCCAAAACAGCGCGCAACGCTTTGTTTCTCAGTCCAAGACCGCTTTGATTCTATCGGGCGAGGCGGCATTTGGCACTCTGCTGTCTATCATTCTCATCAAGGAGAGAGTCACATCCCTGATGACTGTGGGCTTCATCCTATTATTCCTCGGCATAATAGTTGCTTTGGACTTCATGCAGCCTATCAAGCTCTCGCCATGACAGAATATACCCTGTACAATTTAGCATCATGGCGAAAATTGACACAATAATCCAACTGAATCCAGAAATCGAAGAGCGGATCCGCACCAATCCCCTGCTCAACCTAGACACCTTCATCATTCCCTCGCCATACATCAAAGATTCCTCCGCCCAGAAAGATTTACAACATAGCTATGTATGGGTAGAAGAAGGAGAAATCCTCGGCTACCTCCTTACCTATACCTCTTTGGACGGCGACCAGTTTCTCATCTACAAACTTGTTAGCAGTCCCTATGGCAGAGGCCGGGGCATAGGGACGACTCTGATAGAACATCTGGCAACAAACATACCGAAAAATGCCCATATCTACCTCTATGTGTGGGAGAAACAGCACGATACCCTGGAGTTCTTTCAGAACAAGGGATTCAAACCCGAGGAAAGCCTTGTTTACAGAAATTTGCTATATCACTGTCTTGTGGCATCTCGTGAATTCGTCATAAAGAAGCTAGCAACCGACACCCGCAAAATGCCTGAAAGGGATGAAATAGGCCGTACCAGACATGATGCCCGCAAGGCATTGAGCTCTCTCTCCGCCATGGTCAATGCGCTGGCACCGGAAAATGCGGGACGCATCATTGAGGACATCAATAGAGAAACCACGACATTGCTAAACATGCTCAACATGTACAGAGATTCCATGGTCGTGGCACATGAAGTGAACCTCCAGGAATTAATACTGGAACGGCTCATTCCCTATATTGAAGCCTGCGGTGAGAAAATCAACCTAAGCATCATCCTCTCAGCGTACAAGCCCATCGTCCTGGGGCATTGGCTCAACATAGGCCGCACCTTAGTGAACCTGGCTTCAAACTCCATAGATGCCATGGCCCAGAAGGATGAACCGAGCCAGATTTCGATTTCATTGATTGACGGCGAAGGTGATCAGGTGCTGTTAAAATTAGCTGACAACGGCATTGGTATGAAGGAAGAACTCCTGATTCAAGATGAAAACGGCATACCAGCATTTGTCGGCAAAACCACCAAGGCCATCGGCAAAGGAGAAGGCTTCGGCACAGTTCAGGTGTGGAGCATTTTCGGATCAGAAAGACTCGACGTACAAAGCAAGGAAGGTGAAGGCACCGTTTGGACAATTCGGTTTCAGCGCTCCGCTATCGGTTTAACCAAGCGTTTCACATCTCTTCAGCGTAGATTCAATGAACTCCAGGGACTCTCGAAAGACATTCCTCTCAGCCCGCAATCTAGTCGCCCCGACATACTCGCTGCGATATGGCGCCTTCGTAAGAAGGAAATTTTCCTATTCGAACTGATGGAACGATTCAGTCGGCATCACAATATCAGAGACCTTTACAGAGTGATTTTCTCCTACTGGCAAAAGGGCATTGACGATAAAGAATTAGAATCCCAGGTGAGCGAGTGGAAGGGCGAGCATTCTGCACTCAATACCTGGCTGGCAACAACAGCACGTCGAATCAGGCAACGGCATGAGGAATTAAGCCGTATTGTCAATCTCGAAGAATACAAGGATGCCTTGTTTAAGAGTTATGGGCAATCACTGGACAAGGTTATCATATTCTCATTAAATCCTTACTCCGGTAAATTCTATGCTACAGACAGAAAGCTGGCAGAGCATTTAGACTTCGTGCCCTATCTTGGCGGAAATAGGGAAAAAGTAGTCCGTGGAGAATATGTTGGAGACATGAATATTGATAGCAATCCGATATATCTGGGCGTGTGGTCGGTTGATTCCGACGAGGATTTACCAGTAAAACTGAAACTTCTACAGGATGGAGTGAAAACCATCATCGGATATGGAATTCATCCGAGTAAAAAATTGGCGTTTTATCAATCAACATTCGCACGTCATAGCAGGGATATCAATCCCGATAAATCGAGCACTTTGTGCGAGTTTGCCGATTTCTCCATGGACGATTTGCTGAAGAACTTCGTCCGTGATTCGGAAGACGAGATGCATGGATTCCTTGCGGCCCTTGACTAGGAGCCGCTAGGACACCAACGTTTCAAATTTTCATCCATTGCTTCCTTGGGGCTGTGTCAGAATGCGCCTTTGGCCCGCATGCGGCGTTGGCCTACCTATGCGTGTACGCATCTGTCTGCAACAGGCAGGCCACCTTGCCTGCAAACCAAATCCATCATTCTGCCCCAGTCCCAGCACATTCATGCCCCCCTGTAAATGCCCCCTGACAGGGGGGGCGGGGGGTGACGGCCCCCTTGGATTCTGCCCCAGCCCCAAATCCGCCTTTCTTGTTTGTCGGGCTGGGCGGATTTGAACCGCCGACCCCATGTCCCCCAGACATGTACGCTAAACCCCTGCGCTACAGCCCGAAATATAGTAATTACAGGTGGAGTATATTGGTTTCTTGAGCAGGGTGTCAATACTACGCTTTGCCTTATAGACAATCTAACCAAAGCCTCAAGGGGCATACTGAGGAAAAGCTAACAAAGTTACTGTTTCTTATTGAAACATATAGAATGGTAGCCTATAATAGTGAAAATATTATCTACTTAAACTATAAGGAGGGATAAGAGATGCCTAGACTCAAAGCGGAAGCTATCGCGGATATTTCCTACGAACTGCTGTGTGCAGCAGGGACGGAGCCTGGTCATGCCCGGATAGTCGCTGACCATCTGGCCGATTCCAATCTCGTGGGACACGATTCCCATGGATTCATTCGTATCATTGAATACATGGACACCTTGAAAAGAGGTGATGTGAATCCTACCGTACAACCAACTGTTGTTCTTGACAACAAGGCTATCGTTAAGATTGATGGAAACAACACCTTTGGGCAGGTTGTGTTCACGAAGGCCCAGGAACTTGCCGTTGAAAAAGCTCGCCAATACGGTTTGGGAATGGTAACGATGAGGAACCATAGTCACACGGGACGCCTGGGGCATTACGCCGAAAAGGTTGCCGAAAACGGTATGGCCGCAATTATGTGGACAGGTCTTCTGAATACAGACAACAAGGCCGACAGTGCCCCATTCGGCGGCTATGTAGCCAGGTTAGGGACTAATCCAATTGCCATGTCCTTCCCCTTATCCTCTGGAGAAGCAGTATTACTCGATTTTGCCACAACGATAGCCGCAGAGGGAAAAATCAGGGTATTTAGGGCCAAGGGACAGAACTTACCGGATAAATGGATCCTGGACAAGAAGGGCAGGCCCAGTGATATTCCCGATGATTTTTATGACAATGGCTCAATCCTGCCTATGGGCGGATTAACCGGTGGCCACAAAGGATATGCCCTCTCATTCATGGCATCCCTATTTGGCGGCATTCTTGCTCAACTGGAATCATCCTCACAAGGAGGAGTTCCTGAAAAATGGTATGGCTCAAGCATTCTGGTCATCGATCTCCAGACATACGCTCCCATGAGTGCAATTCAAGAACAAGTAGAAGGTGCTATACAAGCGGTAAAAAGTTCTCCTACCGTCGAAGGTGTCAAGAACATACTGTATCCAGGAGAAATTGAATCCAATGTTCGTCGCCAACGGCAGAAAGAAGGAATAGAAATCGAAGACAAAACCTGGGGCAAAGTCGTCGAACTGGTTGCTGAATATAACCTAAAGGAAAAATTAGGTATCAAAAAATAGCATATCGATGAAAGGGTAATATGAATTCCAAATATTCCAATGAAACCTATATCATTGCAGAAATTGGGCAGAATCATAATGGTGACATTGGAATATGCAAAGCCCTGATCGATCAATTAGTTGAACCTTTATATGATAGTGTCAGCAACAACCGCCTCAATTCCATCAATGCAGTGAAACTTATCAAAAGGGATTTAGACGAAGAGCTAAGTGCCGAGATGATGGATAAACCCTATGATTCAATTCACTCATTTGGCAAGACCTTTAGGGAACACAGGCAGGTTCTGGAACTATCATATAAAGAACATTGTGAGATTTCCGATTACGCACATAGCAAAGGGATTGATTTCATCGACACGCTTTGCTCGCCGAAAACAGCCGATTTGCTCGCCATGACTAAAATTGATAATGTCAAAATAGCATCAAGGGATATATGCAACATCCCCCTGCTGAAAAAAATAGCCCAAAACAATGCTGATGTCATTTTATCAATCGGTATGGCTGGAGAGGAAGAACTATCAACCGCTCTGGATATCGTCGATGCGGGGGGCAAGAATGAAATTGGCATTTTACATTGCCTATCCCAATATCCCGCTTGCTTCGATAGATTGAACCTCAATTCCATCCAGAAACTGAAAGATAGATTTGGAAACCGTTGCACAATAGGATATTCAGACCATTCGCTGGGGATTCACATCCCTTTAGCGGCTGTCGCCATGGGGGCCGAAATCATAGAGAAACATGTTACCTTCGATAAAACCATGAAGGGAACCGATCAGGCATGTTCCGCCGAACCTCAAGAAATGCGGCAACTCGTATACAATATCCGCACTCTCGAACAGGCTTTCGGCACACATGCCATTTTCAGAGACGAAGTTACTACGCCAGCCTCAATCAAACTTGGTCGTTCTCTTGCCTCCAAAGTGGATATGCGCCGAGGTGATATAATACGGGAAAGCGACATTCACATGATTAGCCCCGGTAATGGGTTGAAGTGGAATATGATGCAGGAAATCGTCGGAAAAAAGCTTATAAAGGATCTGCCAATGAACACATTGATAGATATGGAGAGTCTTCAATGAAAATCTATGTTGATATTGATAACACTATTTGCTCTCAGATTGGAGAGGAATACAACCAAGCAAAACCTTGGCCTGAGAACATTGCCAAAATCAACAAACTCTACGATGAGGGACATTATATAAAATACTGGACCGCCCGTGGGTCCGGTAGCGGCATTGACTGGTACAGACTAACCAAGGAACAACTGGAACAATGGAATTGCAAGTATCATGAACTCAGCACAGGGGAAAAACCATATTATGACTTATTGATTTGCGATAAGTCTAAACGGATTGAGGAAATATAGCCGGAGCCTGTCCCCTGGTGATAAGGATGCAATTAATCACTCGTCATCAGGGGACAGGAGGCCAAAGTCAACGCCATACCTTTTTACTCAAAGGAGAAAATTCCTTCTCTCTTATTCCCTGAAGATATTCCCGTCATGGGAATTGGTTATCCTCTTGAAACCAATGGTTAGGCTCACAAGCACATAGAAAAGGAACTCGATGATACTCCAAATAGGCATATTTATAATAATCGCTCTATTTGTATTTTTAGTGGTTACTTTTTTCGCATTGCGTATTCCTTCCTTAGGAATAGATGCGCAATCAAGTGAAAAAGAGAAATTATTGGCTTTAGAAAAATGGCTTCATCGCATTCATGAATCCGGTAAATTTAATGGAACAGTGCTTTTATCCAGAAATGGTGAAGTTATCTTTTCAGAATCATATGGCTATGACAGTGTTGAGGCATTGAATCCATTAACAAAACATTCATCATTTAACTTGGCTTCGGTTTCTAAGCAGTTTACTGCAATGGGTATAGTGTTATTGCATAGCCAGTCGAAGTTAAAATACAACGATAAGCTATCTAAGCATATCTTTGAATTAGAATGCTACAAAGATATAACCATACAGCATCTTCTTAATCATACTTCTGGTTTGCCAGATTATATGCAACTGGCATCAAAACACAGAAACGAAGATTGTATTTTTAAAACTCAAGAAATGCTTACTCTATATCAACAACAACAACCAAATCTGAACTTTGAACCTGGGTCAAAATTTCAATACAGCAACGCTGGGTATGTGTTGCTCTCTGAAATCATAGAGCGCGTATCTGGTGAATCATTTCAGAGTTTTATGTCATCCAACATCTTTGAGCCGCTAAACATGAAAGACACTCAGGTCTTCAATCTTTTATCTGAGAGTGAGCCCACGAATCGAGTTTATGGGTATAAACATAGTTTGTGGCTATTTGGCGGTAAGAAGCTTCCTCAAGACTTAAATTTCTTTGATGGTGTTACAGGGGACGGTGGCATATATTCAAGTGCACATGATTTATATCTATGGCATAGAGCTTTAAATAATGGGACCTTGGTGTCAAATGAACTCTACAACATCGCTTATACTCCTGCAAAATTAAGTGATGGTTCAAAAACCAAATATGGCTTTGGTTGGTTCATTAACTCTGATAATTCAGTGGAACATGCTGGAGGCTGGCAAGGCTTCACCTCTTACATACATAGAAATTTGGAACAAGATAAATTGATTATAATACTGGACAATTCATCAAACACTCTGAGAGTAAATTCAGCAGGTTTTCGGTTTAATTCTATCGGTCTAAACCTTCAATATTTCATGAACAGACTATGAGGGAAATGAAGCCTGAAAATCACATTCACCAGCTAATCACTGGACAAATAAGCTAGTATAAAATAGAATGACACATAGAAATATAAGATGCCTGAACAATAACACCGCAGGCTCTTTATGAACGACGTTGCCAAGGTGTTATGCCTTAAAAAAGGATTGCGATATAAAATAGCACCCATAGTCGGTATCAGCCATCAAACCGTTGGTGCATGGCTCAAATTTTTTGAACAAGTGGCTTGACAAAAGGGCCCACTTCCTTATACCGCTGTCCGTTGGTTCAGTGTACTGGTTTTTGTGCTGTTCACCCCTTCGTTCCGGCTGTATAAAGGCCTGTTATCCCATTCGTTAGGCATTGCAATTCGCCCTGATTCACTAACTATTTCTTGTAATTGGGCGTTTGGAGTCAAAATGCTAAATGTGCTAAAATTAACAATAAGCTTGTATCTTGGTGGAATCGTTGTTTCAGATGTCGTGTCATCACTTCTGTTACTCCTTGCAGGAGAGTTCGATATAGAGATAGTGTTAGGCATTATGGGAGTCGTAGCTTTCTTAGGGCTATTTCATTGCTCCTGCTGGTGCCATCAAATCTCACTGGGATGGTAACGTATAGCCCAACAAAAATGAATGTCATATATCTACAGGAGTTAGTATGAAAAAATCACTTACCGCTTTAATTGAACGAGAAGGTGATTCTTATGTGTCCCTTTGTCCGGAGCTTGATATTGCTAGTCAAGGCGATACGGTTCAGGAAGCGAGAACAAACCTAAAGGAAGCCATAGAGCTTTTTTTTGAGGCTGCATCTAAGGAAGAAATTGATACTCGTCTGCATGATGAGGTGTATATAACTCAAGTAGAGGTAGCAGTTGGCTAAATTGCGAGCACTTTCAGCTGAGAAAGTCTGTGCAATTCTAATCAAAAACAGATTTGAAAAAAATCGTCAAAAAGGTAGCCATATTATCATGCAGAAAACAATAGAAAACACCACAATTACAGTACCTGTTCCAAACCATTGGCTAGCTCTGGCGATGGTCGTGAGATTCGCCGTACGAATCCTTTTCCTGTATGGGAAGAGACGAGATCATAGCTAGAAGGAGATACTCCTTAAATTTTTTGAAAAAGTGTCTTGACAAAAGGGCCCGCTTCAGTGTGGAATTTGTCGTGCAATATAAACTCATAATGAAAGGAGATGGTCATGCCAGATGATTTAACTCGTAGCGGACCTGAAGATCGAAAAAAGATCAATGTAAATCAAAGTTGGGAAATTGACTCTTGGACTAAGAAACTCGAAGTAAGTGAACAAGAGTTGAAAGATGCTGTTTCAGAGGTTGGACCCTTAGTAGTTGATGTCGAACGCCACCTTGGTAAATAGTGTTTTGTTGAAATCAATCAAAAGGGAGAAGAATATGTCCACAACCGGAGAAAAACCAGGAAAAGGTACGTACACTTGTACAAATTGCGGCCACCCGTGGTGAATCCGTGGTGCTTGATGATCACACTGATACACAGCCACCTTGTCCCAAATGCCAAGGGACAAGCTACTGTCCATAACACCCAACCCAGCATTCAACCGGACCGCAGGGACCGCCGTTTCGCTACGTCTCCTGCGCCCGGTTAGCTCCATGTTAGGGCAATCACCAAAAAGGAGAGATTCAGATGCCCGAAATAGCACGATTCTATGGAATCATCATCAAATTGTTCTTTGGTGATCATCCTCCACCTCACTTCCATGCGTCTATGGCGAGCATGTTGGGCTATTCAACATCGAAACACTTGAAATGATAGAAGGAGATTTACCCAGAAGGGCAAAGAAACTTGTCATTGAATGGGCACAGCTAAACAAAGGTGAATTGAAAGAAATGTGGAATAAACAAGAGTTCCACAAACTTCCACCGTTGGATTAATCATGAAAATCCCAAGAATCAAAAGCGCATCACCTCTCGACGATCATACATTGATGGTCGTCTTTGATAATAATGATGGCTCTTCGAACTATCCTATGGATACAAGCCGAGTTTTCCGCAGTAAAAGAGCATGGCCGTTCGGTAATTCGCAAAATTTCTAAAGCCTCTAGCTGGTGCTTTTATATGTTGAATTACGCTGTTGATTCCTTCGGCGAATGCGTTAGTTATCCTGTGTTTGGCATGGGCTAGACTGATATTGATTTACAATGCCTCAATTTCATCTAAAGACAGGCCTGTATTCTTACTGATTATTTCAAGTCCAATGCCTGATTGTTTGAGTTTCCTGGCGATTTCCCTGATCCCTTCTAGTTTGCCTTCTAGTTTGCCCTTTCTGACACCTTCGCTGATCCCCTCTTGTCTGCCTTCTTGTCTGCCTTCTTCAAACAACTTAGCCTTGTATTCTTCTACTGATGCCGCAAACACATGATCCCCCTCCTCCTCTTGGCTGAATACCCTGTCGACTGTCTGCAGGATTTTATCGTCTCCCAAAGGCTTAAGACAGTCATTGAGCCATCGCCTGAACTCCTTGAAGACTTCATTGTCTTCATTTTTAACAATTTCAAACAACGCGTCAATAGTGGCGATTATATCCTCCACACTGCTGTTCTCGAAATAGAACACCGCTGAAACGGCGTTTTTCATATTGTATAGCGTTTCTGCAGGTATTTCATTGACCAAAATGGGGAAATACTCGAAATGCGGGATGTATTTGGAGGGGATGGACGGCACCACCATGGTCTGAAAACTTGGCGGGGCTGTCCACCTTGCGCTACCGGTGTAGAGGAGGATGGGTAGCACGGGGGGCAATCTGTATTTTTGTTGGGCTCCCCTATCCAGATTTTCATAAAATTCGGCTATGTAGCGTAGGAAACGGAGCGGCATAGTTTTGTCTACAGTGGACTGAAATTCAGTCATTAAGAAAATAAACATGGGCCTGTCTTTGTAATTCACGCTGTAAATCAGGTCGGATTCCTTTTCCTTGAACCGTTTTGTCACCATCTTCCTGTCTAGCCGCTTGAGGGTGGAGAAATCAAGGTTGGCAATGAAGTCTTCATGGACGAAGGATTCCAATAGCTTTTGGATAAAATAGTGGTGGGTGAAGAGCCGCTTATAGCGTTTATCGTGTTCTGAGGCGGGCATGGGGGGATTGTACTGTGAATGGGGCAGGATTTGCAACGAAGTCACAGGTGAACTGACCGTTCAGGGCATTTCCATCTTATTCCACAAGGTGTTTCGAAGAGCCATAATGATAAAAGAAAATACGATATTCAGCCTCTCTTATCAAAAAGTATGTTCGAGCCTTTGAAGAACCCCGTATTCTTCAAAGCATTCAATATCGAGAATGGTGGTTATGCTATCACTTGGAATGAAAATATTGACCTAAGTGAATATGAGCTTTGGAGCCATGGCCAGCCAATGCCCTAACATGCTACTCTAGGCTTGCCGTTCCCGGCGGCTACGCGCCGGAACAAGGTATTGGATCGGCACCGCGATTACACACAAGACTATGAAAAATATATCAATCATTGACACGAACATAGAGAACATTGTCCAATATGGCGTTTGTGGCTACAAGAGTATCAAGAAGCCTGGTCTGCCAGAAAAAATGAAATGGCTTCGTGATCGCTTCGCAGAAGGTCTAAGAATTAAAATTCTTTGCTCAGAAAATGACGGTGCACAAGGGATGATTGAATACATTCCCGGCACGTATTGCTGGCGTCCTGTTGTCGCAGAAGATTACATGTTTATTCACTGTATATTTGTTGGCTACAAGAAAGCATACAAAAATAATGGGTATGCATCGCAGTTAATCAGCGAATGTGAAATCGATGCAAAGCGAGAAAAACTTAAGGGTGTTGCTGTTGTGACGCGAAAAGGTTCTTTTATGGTTGGAAAGGAGTTATTTATCAAGAATGGTTATTCAATAGCAGACTCCACAAAACCTGATTTTGAATTACTGGTAAAAAAATTCAATACGAAAACACCTGATCCTAAATTTAGAAACAATTGTCATAAGCACCAAAAAGGCTTAACAATCATTAGATCAGATCAGTGTCCTTACACTATTAAAAATGTCAATGAAATCTGTGAAACAGCAAAAAAGGAATTTGGTGTAACAGTTAACGTAGTCAGTTTGAAGAGCTACAAAGAAGCACAGAGAAGTCCTTGCCCATTTGGTTCATTTTGTATGATCTACAATGGTGACATTGTTTCATACCACCCCATAAGCAAAGGTCGATTTGTTAACATCATGAAAAAGCTTAAAGCATAACAGTGCTGATCCATGGATTGTGTCAGAATGCGCCTTTGGCCCGCATGCGGCGTTGGCGAAAAAACCTGAAATGCTCATGTACAACAGTACATTCCGCTTTCAGAACTTTTCGCCGCCTTGCCTGCGAACCAAATCCATCATTCTGACACAGCCCCAGCATTCTGACACAGCCCCGGATTGTGCCACCCCCGTCGGGCTCCGCAGGCGGCGTTGGCGAAAAAACCTGAAATGCTCATGTACAACAGTACATTCCGCTTTCAGAACTTTTCGCCGCCTTGCCTGCGAACCAAATCCATCATTCTGACACAGCCCCAGCATTCTGACACAGCCCCAGCATTCTGACACAGCCCCAGCATTCTGACACAGCCCCGGATTGTGCCACCCCCGTCGGGCTCCGCAGGCGGCGTTGGCGAAAAAACCTGAAATGCTCATGTACAACAGTATATTCCGCTTTCAGAACTTTTCGCCGCCTTGCCTGCGAACCAAATCCATCATTCTGACACAGCCCCAGCATTCTGACACAGCCCCAGCATTCTGACACAGCCCCAGCATTCTGACACAGCCCCGGATTGTGCCACCCCCGTCGGGCTCCGCAGGCGGCGTTGGCTGAACAATCTGAATTGCCAAAGTCAAAGTCCTTTCGGCAAAACAGCAGAAAATCATCATGGATATGATGGATATGAATGAATCTGACATGAGAAATATTTCATAATAGGCGTAGAGGAGGCTGAAATGAACGTAGCCATGAAAAAACAGATCATTTTCGAGCTGGACAGTCTTCCCGATCAGCAGGGATACTCCCTCCTGGATTACCTCCATTTCCTTAAACAGGAACAGAAAGGCCATACTCCCAACTCCAAGACCATTGAAGCAATCAATGAACTCGAAAATGATAAGGGTGATCTTAAAACCTATTCCTCCGCTTCTGAAATGTTCGACGATCTGGGAATTCAAGGATAGTGTACGAAATAAAGCCATCTACACGATTCAAAAAGGATCTTAAGAACCTCCAAAAATCAGGCCGTAAAAAAGCGATATTGAGGAACTCTTCAAAATCATTAATAAACTCGGCATTCCAGAAGTGTTACCTCCCCAATATGGGGATCACGGCTTAAGTGGCAATTACAAAGGATACCGTGAATGCCATATCTATCCGGATCTGCTGCTCGTTTACAAACAGGACGAGGATACCCAGATGCTAAATCTGGCCCGTATCAATTCCCATTCGGAACTGTTTTGATTTCACTCCAGCCCGGAAATTTCACAGGTATAAAACCTAAAGTCAGATTTTCCACGGGTTGATTTTTCTGCGGTTTTAACCCTCATAACGAAAATGCGATCACAATAATATCGAGCAAGATTGTCAATTTTAGGACCTGTTTCAAAGGAGCAGACCGACTGACAAGCAGATCTTCGATTCTATTGGCCAATAATTTGTGCAAAGAGGGGTCAAGGTTCAATTTGCCAGGGGAGAGGACAAGATGCTGACGAGAGCCCTTTGGGGTGCGATTTGGCTTCTAGGTGCAATATTTCAGGTTTCACGCCCATTGAAAAGGATGAGGGAAAGTTTTCAACGGATTTTCAGGGGGTGTTTTGGTGAACTTGGGTTAAGAGGGCTTTTGACGACCTCTTTGTCGGCTGTCCATAGAGGGGCAGGAAGAACAAGGCAAATCTAGGGGAAGGAAGCAATTGGAGAACCGCCGACAGGCATCTCCGCCCGCCTGCGACGGGCGAAAATTTTTTTTAGTGGGCGAAGCTCACTCTCACTCCCCCGACCCCCTCCCAAATGGCTATCAGCGGTCCAAATATCAGCCTGCGAACCCTGATCATCGCCGTATTTTCGTGCAATATCAGCCAAAATCGCCGCTTTGGCTTGCACTTAGCCTGCATTTCTCACCAGAATAAAAATGCATGTGAATCCCCGTAGGATTTCAGCTCCAAGGCAAGAATTTTATTAACCGCGAAACTATTGCCCGGATATTTTCAATATATTTCATATAATTGAGTCGATTTTCCCCGAAATTTCTCATTTTTCAAACCCTCAGAGCATAGCTTCCCTTCGGGAGTTCTATGAGAATATTCTATTTATTTAATTTGATACACTCAGATTGCCTGGGCCGTTTTTATCCAGATGTCCCACCAGGGGAAACTTTCCGGTAGACTGATCCAAACTCTGCGGGCAGAAATTTTTACTGCAGCGGAGATTTTAAGCATCCGTAATCTGATTGTCGAAGGCATGCTTCGGGTCTCATCTCCACTGGCCTTCTGAATAGTTTTTCGAAGATGAACAAAGAAAATATAGGCGATTGTCGAGAACCATAATCGAAGCTGATTTGAACTCATCCACCAGGTGGAAGTTCGGTCGGCAAAAAGATACAACTGCTGTTCTTTAATTCGATTTTCCATGTCTCCACGAGCACAGTACACACCTTCATACAGTGATTTCCCATCCCCGTTTTTTGACGAAATATTTGTCACAATAAAACGGGGATTCTTTCTTCCAGGTAGCTGTTCCGCTTTGGCAATCACATCCCGATACCGACTCCAGCTTTCGTGGGTTCTCCAGTTGAAACGTGTAAAAACACGTTCGGCCTGACCGCTTTGAACGCACAGTTTTTCAGCCTGTTTCATCGGCACTTCAATCTTTTTCAATAATCGACTATTTTTAGCCATGCCAACGATATATTCGATTCCTAAGCTCTCACATTCATTCAGAATGCTGTCCCGGCAGAACCCTGAATCACCACGGAAGATGATGCGGACATCAGGGAAGCGGGTTCTTATTGCTTTGACAAGTTTTTTCAGAATGGCTTCTGTACCGTCACAGGCATCTATACCGGCTGATCGAAGCCTTGCGATCAGTGGAAAATCATCACAAAACACATAAAGGGGCAAGTAGCAGTGATGATTATAATACTTATGAAAAAACCGGCTCTGCTGTTCACCATAAAGAGAAATGTCAGTGGCATCAAAATCCAGAATTAGAGACTTCGGAGGATTTTCGAAACTATCAAGAAACAGCGACCAGAGCAGCTCCTCGATCCCTTTGGCATCCCATGTGATTTTACTGTATTTGTCCCCCATGTTTTCATCAGGTTCATGCCCGAGTTCCAGCCGATTTAAAGTACTCTTGCCAGCCGTCGGAGTTTTATCATCTCTTCCACACACATATTGAAGTAGCGGATCATCGCGCAGGTTTTCATGATCATTGAGATCTTCATAGCCCTGGCAGATTCCGAATATCCGCTGCTTGAGCAGAGCGACCAGGGGATGCTTAATCTTTTCCTGCTTCCGTTTATCGGTAAAACATCTTGAAAGCTTTTCAATAATTCGGTGTTTCTGCTCGACCTGTTGAAGCAAAAGGAGTCCGGCATCAGAACTGTTGGTCCTTCCGTCATTCCTGACAATGATTTTCCTGGTTTTTACTGTTTCCAGACCTTGCAATTCCAACTGACAGGGTGTATGCTCTGTATTTGCAGAGCAGGCTTCTTTTCTATTTTTATTTTTTTTCATGATAATACTTTATCATAAGAAGCCTGCTTTGTATCAAGTTACTGGTGAGAAATACGGGTTAGAGATAATTCTTCCTATAATTTAATTCATGGTGTTGCAATAACGGGGTTTGCAGGAAAGCGGGAGAAGAGAATAGATATGAAGAACAAATTGTTTTTTTTTATCGGAATATTATGGATGCGATTATCTTTCAGTTTATACGCCGATGGGCAAATGGAAGTTGCCTCTAATATCGTTGATAAAGGGCTCAATTACGCCGGCGATGCCATAATTGATTATGCTCTGCCGGATACCGATGAAGGTGCCAGAGAAATAGCAAAATCTGCAATCCGTGCTACTTTTAATCCGTTCTCTAATCAGGGTTATGATGATATGGTAACAGCCGTGCAGGATTATTTTTCTTACGACAATAGTTCAAATGCCAGATCCGATTCGTCTCATGTAATTTCCCGCTATGTGAGCTATTATGCCGATGAAGATAAACGCATTTACGATGTTGTTTTCACCCAGGAAGGTGATAAATTGCAGGGAGCTATTCAGATGAATGTGTATAAAATTAAGACATCTTTTGGAATAGTTCCGGTTCCCAAAGAAGACCTAAGTTTAATTATGTTTGGAACAGATAATGTATATCTCATAACCAAATCGGGAGATAAATTGGCAGGAGAACTGCTTATCACAGAGGTTGTATTGCAGACAAACTTTTTGGGTAAACTAACGATGCCCGCAAATGGAATACGGTTTTTATTGCTGAAGAATCAGTAAATATTATATTGGACAAAGGAGGAATCGAAAATGAGGAGAATATTTCCGTTGGCAGTGCTGTTGATTGTTTGCAGCATATCATTTGCCCTTGATTTTAATTCAAAAGATGGAAGCTCAATATCCGGTGATATTGAAGGAGTCGTGACCATCATGACGAAGTATGGAAACATTAAAGTACCAGGTTCTGAAATCAAGGCAATTACACTTGGCAATCCCGGACGGATTGAATTGGTGGATGGTTCGGTATTGATGGGATCAATCCAGGGAGGAATTCTGAAGGTAAAATGGAAGTACGGACTTACCGAACTGGCATTGAAGGATATTGCTTCAATTGGCACATCCGGAGTGGCAGGAACTACAACTGGAGGCAATGCAAATGCCAGTGGTATAGGCGGCATTGAATTTGTTGGTCTTTCCGGCGGTGAATTTAGCATGGGAAGAGTTTCCGGAGATGGAGATGCTGATGAGCGTCCTGTTCACAAGGTTGTATTAAGTCCTTTCCTAATGTCAAAGTATGAAATTACCTTAAAACAATTCAAGGAATTCATAGTTGACACTGCCTATGAAGCCCAAGGAAAGTGGAAGGGAGATGGCGATTCTTATCCCGTTGTGAATGTCACTTGGGAAGATGCGAATGCTTACTGTACGTGGTTTGGTCGGAAATATGGGGTTGATTCCAGACTTCCTACTGAAGCTGAATGGGAATATGCAGCAAGGGGTGGTCTGGTTGGCAAAATGTATCCTACGGGTGATTCCATTTCCAAACTCGATGCCAATTATGACAGTTCAGGAACTAAAAAAGTTGGTAGTTATCCCCCAAATGGATATGGATTGTACGACATGGATGGCAACGTCTGGGAGTGGTGCTGGGACTGGTATGGAAAGAGCTATTATGGGGATTCTCCTAAGAAGAATCCAATGGGGCCCGGTTCGGGGTCCAGCCGCGTGATACGTGGCGGTAGCTGGTACTACGGCGCTGGTTACTTGCGTTCTGCCTTTCGCATCTCCTACAGTCCCGGCATTAGCATCGACTATTTGGGCTTTCGCCTCGTGGTGAGGACACGTTAAATTTTGATTTTTTACCTTTTTACCTTTTGAGAAATGATATGCCAACGGATAAAGGATAATTAAGAATTGCGGGAATGGGTGTGAAGGCTGCCGTAAGGCAGGATCGCCGTAAGGCGAAAGAATTGCCCCCATGCCGAAGGCAAATGCGGGGCAATTCGGGCCGCCATAGGGCGGGCCGATGATTTAGGGGCTGGAAGGATGAAAAGAATGGCTGCTGCCTGAAGGCTTGGGGGAAGCCGTCAGGCTTCCCATCCCGCCGAAAGGCGGGCGAATTTTTGAAATTCCGGCACTGCGGTTGCCTCAGCTCGGCAGAGCGGTCAGCGAGTCAGCGAACTGTACACGGCGATCCTCTGGGTAATGGATAATGGATAATAATCGCTGTGAAAAACAATTCAACCCGCAACATGTAGGGGGGTGTGCCTGGCATGGAAAATGGATAATGATTGCGTTGAAAAATGGTTCAACCCGCAACGGATAATTGGGCTGTGCCTGGCATGGCCAAAATCCAGTCGGTGAAAGTCCCACCTAAACCCTGAATGGATAATGGTGGCTCAGCAGGGCGGACTTTCAAGGGGTGTTTTGGTGAACTTGCTATAAGATAAGTTATCAAGTGAGATGTCCACTTTCCCCCTACAAATTTCATTGCACAATTCAGGGCGGCCTCATAATAAATCCCGAAAAATCACCTTCCGGGGCAGCAAAATATAAGGAAGTCAGTTAACACTCCATGAAGATGTCAAAGATTATTTCAATCAAACTGATCTCAAAATGGACTTCCATAAGACAGTTGACAAAGGCCATGGGCGGATCGAAATCAGAGGGTGCCGGGTTCTCAGTGATAGTGATTATCACCAGCAGAATCACCGCTGGAAAGGGCTCAAGTTTATTGTCGAAGTGAGTAGAGTGCGTCGGCAAATGTACCCGCGGGAAACGGTATTATACCAGTTCAGCGGCAAGGAGCGCAGAGCAGATGCTTGTAGCGGTACGCAATCATTGGTCGATTGAGAACTCTTTGCGCAGGGTAACTGGATATGAACTTTTCCGAAGATCAGTCCAGGATTCGCAAGGAGAATGCTCTGCGGAATATGGCTGTAATTCGGCATGCCGCTTTAAGCATGATCAATCGGGTCAAAACAAAAAGAGAGTCCGTACCGAAGATCCGTCTAAGATTCGTAAGGGAAATGCGCCGCAGGCCATGTACGTGATTCGCCATCTGGCCTTGAATATGATTAACCGGACCAACGGAAAAAGAGGGGATGTTCCCAAGATGAGGAAGAAGGCCGGATGGGGTAATGCTGCGCTGGAACGGGGTCTCTGCAGATTATGAGGAAATCCTGTTGTACAATTCGCCTGCTATTGACACAAAAGAAATCTATGTGCTAAAATAACAAAAATTTTTATGGAGGAGCAAATGAAAACAAACTGTAAAATCGCTAAAGGATTATTCCTTTTAGGCATGGCTCTTGTCTTTATACTGGCAGGATGTGGTGATTCGGATGACAAAACCTCTGAAGATCCCGCCCCAACAGCGAAGGATAGCAAAATGGGCGGTGTGCTCGTTTTTGCGCGTTCAGGTGATTCGGTCGGGCTTGATCCCGCCAGGGAAACCGATGGCGAATCATTCTATGCGTCTCATCAGATATTTGACACATTGGTTGAGTTCAAGCCGGGTACCACTGAGGTCATTCCCGCCCTTGCGACCGATTGGATGATTTCTTCTGATGGGCTCACATACACCTTTACCCTGAGGAAGGGCGTAAAATTCCACGATGGTACCGATTTCAATGCAGATGCAGTGGTTTTTTCCTATATGCGTCAGTTGGATGAGAATAACGAATACTACGAATACGGCCCATGGAAGTACTGGGGCTACATGGACATGAGTTCCATCATCGAAACCATTACCGCTGTTGACGAATACACCGTTGAATTCAAACTCAAGAAAATCGAAGCACCGTTCATTGCTAACCTGGCGATGGATTTTGCCGCCGTCGTATCCCCCACGGCCTATATGGCCGATCCGGAAGGCTTTGCCACCAATCCAGTGGGGACGGGTGCCTTCAAGTTTGTCAGTTGGACCAAGGATTCTGACATTGTTCTCGAAAGGAACGAAGACTATTGGCAACCGGTTTATCTCGACCGGGTGATACTCAAGGTTATTCCAGATGCCACAGCGCGATGGCTGGCCCTACAGAAAGGAGAGGTGGACCTCATCGACTTCCCCGCCAGTGATGATCTTCCCGCCATGACCGAGAATCCAAACATTAACCTGATTCAACAGGCCGGGCTCAATGTCGGCTATTTGGCACTTAATACCCTGAAAAAACCCTATGATGATAAGCGCGTCCGTCAAGCGATGAATTACGCCATCAACAGGGATGAGATTATCAAGGCAGTTTACGGTAGTGCTGGTCAGCCGGCCAAGAATCCCCTCCCGCCGACGATGTGGGCCTACAATGACAGCATTCAACCCTACCCCTATGACATCGCCGAGGCCAAGGCTCTTCTGGAGGAAGCAGGTTATCCCGATGGATTCAAGACCGAGCTATGGGCCATGCCCGTCGCACGTCCATACAATCCTGATGCTCGCAAGATTGCCGAGATTATGCAGGCGCAATTAGCGAAGATCGACGTGGAAGTGGAGATTATCTCCTACGAGTGGGGCACCTATCTTGACAAGACTGATAACGGCGAGCACCAAGCCGCCATGCTTGGCTGGACTGGAGACAACGGCGATCCTGACAACTTCCTGTTTGTTCTTTTGTCGATTCCGGCTGCCGAGGTCCCCGCCGGAAATATCGCCTTCTGGAAGAATGAGGAGTTTAACGATCTCATTGTCGAGGCCAAACAGACAGCCGATCAAGCCACACGAGCACGGCTTTATATGAAGGCCCAGGAAATTTTCCACGAAGAGGCTCCATGGGTCACCATCGCCCACTCCGTCGTTACCGTTCCGGCCAGCATAGCGGTGAAAGATTTTGTCATCTATCCCACCGGATTACGCGTATTCAAGCATGTATGGCTTGAGAAGTAGGTTTTTGTCTCTGATATCGAGAAATGCGGCTCATTTCCTTTGGGAAGTGGGTCAGCATCCATTCAGTAAGGCATATCTAAAAAACAGCGTTAGGAAATTGACAAAGAGATTTTTTCCGTGTCCTGCACCTGTCTATGCCTGCCTTTGCAGACAGGTACAACGCACAGGCAGGCGAAAAAAATCGAGTCAATCAAGAATAAGGGAGTAGCGGTGCCCAGTAGAGTATCATGCTGAAATTTGTTTCAAAAAGACTGATTCTCTTAATCCCTACTTTGCTTGGAGTGGTTACGCTGGTGTTTTTCATGATCGCCCTTTCCCCGGGCGATCCCGCTCGTGTAATGCTGGGTGAACGGGCAAACCCCGAGCAACTGGAGAAATTGCGCGAGGAACTCGGACTCAATCAGCCGCTGGGAAAGCAGTATCTACTCTATCTGGTCCGCATCCTTCAGGGAGACCTTGGTAAATCCATACTCACCCAACAGAAAATAACCGAGGAACTCCGTCAACGGCTTCCAGCGACAATAGAGTTAGCGGTTGCCGCCACCTTATTCGCCTCGATAGTCGGCATTGCTCTGGGGGTTATCGCGGCGAGAAAACGCAATTCCTGGGTGGATAACTCCACCATGACCATCGCCCTCGTCGGTGTGTCGATGCCGGTATTCTGGCTAGCCCTTGTTCTGATCCTCCTCTTCTCGCTCGTCCTGAACTGGCTCCCCACAGGCGGACGCATAGATGTTAGACTCTATTTCAAGCCCATAACGAATTATTACCTTATTGATGGGCTCTTAATTTGGCTAAGGGGCGATGGCCCGAAGATATTCTTCAACGCACTGAGGCATCTCGTCCTGCCTACCATCGCTCTTGGAACCATTCCCCTCGCCATCATCGCCAGGACAACAAGGAGTTCAATGCTTGAGGTGCTCAAACAGGACTATGTGAAGACCGCCAGGGCGGCCGGCATATCCGAGCGAAGGGTTGTGTATATTTATGCCCTAAGAAACGCTCTTCTGCCGGTAATTACCGTAATCGGCATACAATTTGGGGTATTGCTTTCCGGTGCCATCCTCACCGAAACTATCTTTGCCTGGCCGGGCATAGGGAAGTGGATTTATCATTCCATCAGCGCTCGGGATTTCCCCGCCGTTCAAGGAGGAATATTGTTCATTAGTTTCTTCTTTGTCATGATAAACCTCGCAGTCGATCTGTTATACTCGGTAATCAATCCAAGGATTCGATTGAAATGAATAAGGTTTCAATTCCAGCCGAGCCGGGATTCTTCGTCGAATCCTGGTACCAACTCCTTCGGAACCGCGCCGCGATAGCTGGTCTTATAATCATTATCTGTTTCGCCTTCTTAGCAGTTTTCGCCCCTCTCTTTGCGCCCCGCAACCCGCTGGAACAGACAATTTCCGACAGGATGACCGCACCCTTCACTGACGGCTATATCCTCGGTACTGACGATCTCGGGCGGGACATGCTTTCCCGAATTATCTACGGGGGGAGAATTTCCCTTGTAATTGGCATAATCTCGGTGGGGATCAGCCTGCTACTAGGAATTACTCTGGGAATAATCGCCGGATACTTCGGGGGATGGGCCGACAAAGTCATCATGCGCGTCATCGACATAATGTTAGCTTTTCCCTATATCCTTCTCACCATCGTCATCGTGGCAATACTCGGCCCTTCGCTATTTAATGCCATGGTAGCCATCGGTATTAGTCAGATGCCTCGATACGCCCGGGTTATCCGTGCCTCGGTGTTAGCCGAAAAGGAGATGGATTATGTGATGGCCGAGAGAGCATTGGGCACGGGAAACCTTGAGCTGATGTTCAAAACAATACTCCCTAATGCGCTCTCTCCCACTATAGTTCAGGCTACACTGGGCGTTGGTGAATCGATACTGAGTTCCGCTGGTTTGAGCTTCTTAGGCCTCGGTGCCCAGCCTCCAACGCCGGAGTGGGGGTTGATGATAGCTTCCAGCAAACAATTCATCACCAGTGCCTGGTGGATTGTCACCCTTCCAGGAATTGCGATACTGCTGGTGGTTCTCGGCTTCAACCTCCTAGGCGACGGTTTGCGTGATATTTTCGATCCAAGGCTAAGGGACTGAATGCCAATGAAGCGGATGAAGGCAGGAAGATTTGCCGAAGACAAAGGGGCCTGGAGCAGGATATTTCCCGTAGCATGTATCTATGCCCTGCACTGGTATCGCGCCGAATCTAATTACAGCGATTCAATCTATGCTGTGCCGGACTGGACCATCAGATGACTCGTCCACCCGATACACTTCTTGGCATTGAAAAGCTCAATGTCAGCTTTCATACCAGGAGAGGTATTGTCCGCGCCATTCGAAATTTGGATCTTGAAATCAAGGAAAGAGAAACTCTGGCTCTCGTCGGCGAATCGGGTTGCGGAAAGTCTGTTACCGCCCATGCCATAACCCGGCTTATCCCCATGCCCCCGGGAGTGATAGAGAGTGGGAGAGTATTATTCAGGGGCTCAGACCTGCTCACTCTCTCAGATAGGGGAATGCGTAGATTGAGGGGATCGAAAATCAGCATGATCTTTCAGGAACCCATGACGAGCCTGAATCCCGTCTTTACCATAGGGGCACAGATTGCCGACGTATTCATTGCCCATGAGAATATAGGCAAGAAAGAAGCCCTTGAAAAGGCCGTGAATCTGTTAGATATGGTCAAGATTCCCGATTCGGGCAAGAGGGCGAGGTCTTATCCCCATCAACTTTCCGGCGGCATGAGGCAACGGGCTATGATTGCCATGGCCCTGGCATCTCCCGAACCCGGGCTCATGATAGCCGATGAACCCACAACAGCCCTGGATGTGACGATTCAGGCGCAGGTGCTCCGGCTACTGAGAGAACTCAAGGAGAGGGTGGGAATGGCCATTCTTCTTATTACACATGACATGGGTGTCGTCGCCGAAACAGCGGACAGGGTAGCCGTTATGTACGCCGGGCGCAAGGTGGAAGATTCTCCAGTCGAGGAACTCTTCGCTCACCCCCGCCATCCATACACGGCGGGGCTACTGGGCTGTCAGCCAACCGCCTTGGCCAATAGAAATGCGGCCCGGCTCACGTCTATTAGCGGGGCCGTCCCCGATCTACTGTCTTTGGGCGATGGATGCCCCTTCGTAAACCGCTGTGTTAACGCCCTCGACATCTGCAAGGAGAGTTTTCCGGACCAATCTTCCGGCGGTACAAATCATAGCTTCTGGTGCCATCATCCCATTGAAAAAGGCGACCGCCCCTCATGAATGCCCTATTATCCGTAAGAAATATAAGAAAGAGTTTTCGCATAAAAGACGAGAGGGGTGGCTCATCCCAGCTTCTCCATGCAGTTGATAATGTTTCATTCGATATCTCTTCCGGAGAAATCGTTGGAGTCGTGGGCGAATCTGGTTGTGGTAAATCGACTCTGGGCAAAACAATACTTAGACTTCTTGAACCAGATAGCGGTTCCCTTATCTGGAAGGGTGAAGACATGACCACCTACACCAGTGCCGATTTCAAAGTCTTGAAAAAATCAATGCAGATGATCTTCCAGGATCCCTTTTCTTCCTTGAACCCTCGCAAGAAAATCAAGGATATCATCGCCCAACCCCTTAGAGTGCATGGAATTGGGAATCAGGCAGAAATCAAAGCACAGGTTGAAGCGGTGATGAGGGAAGTCGGTATCAATCCCGTCTATGGTCGGCGATATCCCCACCAGTTTTCCGGCGGTCAGCGGCAGCGTATTGGCATCGCCCGTGCGCTCATCCTGAAACCGGAGTTCATTGTTTGTGATGAGGCAGTAAGTGCCCTGGATGTTTCCATACAGGCCCAGATACTCAACCTCTTGCTAGACCTCGAAGAAAAACATGGGTTTGCCAATCTGTTCATCTCCCACGACCTCTCAGTCGTCGAGTTCCTCTCCCGGCGAATACTCGTGATGTATCTCGGGCGCATCGTTGAAGCAACCACGAAGAATAATCTCATATCATCACCACTCCATCCCTATACACAGGCACTGCTTTCAGCCTTCCCCACCGCCGACCCCTCGACTCGTAACACGAAGAAGGCAATCGTTGTAGGCGATGTGCCCTCTCCTTTGAATCCGCCCCCGGGCTGCCATTTCCATCCTCGATGTCCCATGGCAGAAAACATTTGTCGAGAAGCCTATCCGCCGTTGGACGAAGTCGCACCTGGACACAAGGCCGCCTGTTGGAAAGTACAGGGGTATTAGGAGCCTGACGGGCTTACTCCTTACTGCATGATTCCACCCCTTTCTCTCCAGTCACATCTGTGCATTGCACCTGTTCTGCAACAGGCAGGCGCAGACAGGTGCACGATTTCACCAATCGCATAAAGGCAATACACCGATGTACGAATCCTTTTCCCTTGTGGAAGAAGAAGAAAACGTGGTTTACAGGAGATACACCTTAAACTTTTTGAAGAACTGACTTGATAAAAGGGTTCACTTCAGTCTGTAAATTGATAAAAAGAGGGGGTGTAGTAAGCCCCGGTTCCTGAGTCTTTTCCATGAAGCTGATGAAATCCTGTTTCTGGCTACATCCGATTCTAAAAACAGCTAGAGAAGGTTGTGTCCTCAGGGAAGGGGCTCTTCGGACTATCATTGCTGACGAGTGATAAATTGTGTTGCTACCGTCCATTCTTGTATTTCCTTATCGGTCATATAATAGGTACCGTCAAAGGGAGCAGAGGACAGCGTATAATAATAGAAATCCGCTCCAATCTCTTCGCCCAATGCCATTTCAAAATACTCCAACTGGTCTTTATGGGCAGGATGTTCTTTGGGAATTTCTACGGCAGTGACATCGCCTATGCAACACCATGAATGCACCCCTATCTTGGCCCCCTGTTCTACTATTCTCTCTACACCGGCACAGAACAAATCAACACCTCCAGAGGCTATGTCGCTATCGGATAACACTTTGGTTGTAAAACCATGTTCCCTGACCAACCGCCCTGTATGCATATTGACCTCATCATTGAGGGAACCGGGAACTTGTGTCAGCACGATGGTTTTGACAGATGGATGATTCTCAACAAGATCCTGTACCTGCCTGTATGTACGCGTTCCCAGGGTTCCTGATAAATAGGCTACATTGTCTTCAACCCTTAGCTGACTGCTCCCGGCACCTGAGACTGCCGCATTTATTTTGAGGTTGAATAGAATGTCACTACTGCCATTCTGAGCAGGTATTTCTCCATCGAATGTAAAGGTTTTTTCATCCATAGAAAGAACATGAACCTGAGCGGAGCCGATGGCTGGATTTCCCGTCGTGTCTGAAAAAACGTCTCCTTCAAAAAGCATGACTTCTGTTGGGAACGTTGCCCCATCTTTGAGATTCCTGCTGTTCATCGGGACAATGAGAGACATGGGCTGTTCCTCCATATAATATACGGCAATAGCTGCTATTTTTCCTGAATCCGGCAATGTCCCACCGCTGAATGGATACTCCTTACCATTTATGACAAGTATTGCATCGTTGATTTTTTGCATCTCGGAATCAACATAAGAGTCGATTTCCAATGCCGATATTCCCGTATACTCAAAATCCTTCCAGCATTGATTCTTGTACCAGAATCCTCCTCTCTCAATACATTCCGCTTTTCTGTTTACAGAGCTGTATACGAATCTTGTTGTGCAACTTGCTGAAATAGCGAGTAACACCGTGATGAGCAACAGACTTGTTCTGCCTTTTGTTCTCCTTGCCATATAGAAATTCTCCTTTTCCCAATGTGATTATCATCTATGATAGAGTGAAGTGGGTCTGTAGTCAAGGGCAGTGTGAGTTAAAAGTTGTGAGGGTGAATTGTAATATTAGCTGTCCACTTTGAAAAAGGTGTAATAAGCCCCATGAAACTCATAGAATATGCTACTTCCAATTGAACAGAAGCTCTACGCTACTCGATATAAAGAAAAAAACAATCAAATCAATTTTTCTTTACGATATAACCAGTAGTTATCTTGAAAATCAGAAAAACTATTTTTAAAAATATGGATACAATGCGAAATCGTTTATGCCCGGCACCTGGCCAAGGTGGAACATGCCTTCCGTACCTGCAAAAGCGGTCATCTGGAACTTCGGCCTATATGTGTGCGGAAAGAGGAATCCACCCCTTTCTCTCCAGTCACATTTGTGCATTGCACCTGTTCTGCAACAGGCAGACGCAGACAGGTGCACGATTTCACCAATCGTATAACGGCAATACACCGATGTACGAATCCTTTTCCCTTGTGGAAGAAGAAGAAAACGTGGTTTACAGGAGGTACACCTTAAACTTTTTGAAGAACTGACTTGATAAAAGGGTTCACTTCAGTCTGTAAATTGATAAAAAGAGGGGGTGTAGTAAGCCCCGGTTCCTGAGTCTTTTCCATGAAGCTGATGAAATCCTGTTTCTGGCTACATCCGATTCTAAAAACAGCTCGAGAAGGTTGTGTCCTCAGGGAAGGGGCTCTTCGGACTATCATTGCTGACGAGTGATAAATTGTGTTGCTACCGTCCATTCTTGTATTTCCTTATCGGTCATATAATAGGTACCGTCAAAGGGAGCAGAGGACAGCGTATAATAATAGAAATCCGCTCCAATCTCTTCGCCCAATGCCATTTCAAAATACTCCAACTGGTCTTTATGGGCAGGATGTTCTTTGGGAATTTCTGCGGCAGTGAAATCGCCTATGCAACACCATGAATGCACCCCTATCTTGGCACCCTGTTCTACTATTCTCTCTACACCGGCACAGAACAAATCAACACCTCCAGAGGCTATGTCGCTATCGGATAACACTTTGGTTGTAAAACCATGTTCCCTGACCAACCGCCCTGTATGCATATTGACCTCATCATTGAGGGAACCGGGCACTTGTGTCAGCACGATGGTTTTGACAGATGGATGATTCTCAACAAGATCCTGTACCTGCCTGTATGTACGCGTTCCCAGGGTTCCTGATAAATAGGCTACATTGTCTTCAACCCTTAGCTGACTGCTCCCGGCATCTGAGACTGCCTCGTTTATTTTGAGGTTGAATAGAATGTCACTACTGCCATTCTGAGCAGGTATTTCTCCATCGAATGTAAGTGTTATTTCATCCACAGAAAGAACCTGTACTTGTACGGAGCCGATGGCTAGCTTTTCCTCCGTGTCTAAAAAAACGTCTCCTTTAAAAAGCATGACTTCTGCTGGGAACGTTGCCCCATCTTTGAGATTCCTGCTGTTCATCGGGACAATGAGAGACATGGGCTGTTCCTCCATATAATATACGGCAATAGCTGCTATTTTTCCTGAATCCGGCGATGCCCCACCGCTGAATGGATACTCCTTACCATTTATGACAAGTATTGCATCGTTGATTTTTTGCATCTCGGAATCAACATGAGAGTCGATTTCCAATGCCGATATTCCCGTATACTCAAAATCCTTCCAGCATTGATTCTTGTACCAGAATCCTCCTCTCTCAATACATTCCGCTTTTCTGTTTACAGAGCTGTATACGAATCTTGTTGTGCAACTTGCTGAAATAGCGAGTAACACCGTGATGAGCAACAGACTTGTTCTGCCTTTTGTTCTCCTTGGCATATAGAAATTCTCCTTTTCCCAATGTGATTATCATCTATGGTGGACTGAAGTGGGTTCGTAGTCAAGGGCAGTGTGAGTTAAAAGTTGTGAGGGTGAATTGTAATATTAACTGTCCACTTTGAAAAAGGTATAATAAGCCCCATGAAACTCATAGAATATGCTACTTCCAATTGAACAGAAGCTCTACGCTACTCGAGATAAAGAAAAAAACAATCAAATCAATTTTTCTTTACGATATAACCAGTAGTTATCTTGAAAATCAGAAAAACTATTTTGAAAAATATGGATACAATGCGAAATCGTTTATGCCCGGCACCTGGCCAATGTGGAACATGCCTTCCGTACCTGCAAAAGCGGTCATCTGGAACTTCGGCCTATATGTGTGCGGAAAGAGGAATCCTCTCGTAGCCATGTTTTTATTGTCATGCTCTCATACCTGATTAAAAGAAAGCTGGACAAATGCTGGGCAGGATTTGATGTAACAGACCAGGAGGGAATTGAGATACTTGGTCGAATAAGCGAACAGCGCATGATTATTGAAAAAGGGATATCTCTGACAAAAATTCCTGAACCGACCGGGCTGGACAGGAAATTGCTTGAGCGGCAAATGTGGTTTTTCCGACGATCATCGCTCATAACAGGGAGTTGAATGTATACACTAAGACGAAACTGAAGAATAGGTGTTAATATCTTTTGATATAAATAGATAGCTATGAAAAACAGTGCCAATTCTGCTGGAACATCCGTTGTAACACGATTGAGCCGAAATATCAGGGGGCACTGCCTTTTACGACATTAGCCGAACCGACAGCCCATCCGCAGAAGATGCTTGAGATTTTAGGAGTTAAACTATGATGTCTCCAGTATAATTAAGCATGGTCTTTGGGGTAATCTCTTATAAAAAATATTTTGCCTTATTGACTCGGTGAAAAGTTCAGGCTAAAAGGGGTATGACTTGTTAGAAAGACTTCAAACGAGATTGAATGAGAGGTTTTCCAATATATGGGTGCTTCTCTCGGATACCGATAATTTCGTATCCCGTTCGGGGCTTGCGAAGCATTATGATAAAACCCTCAGAGAATGGCGTAGGGCTATCCAGGAAAACCGTAGGAATCCTGAGAGGCTTCAGCATATTAGAAATGAGATTGTATCCTTTCGCCGTGCCCGGCGTAGCGAGGGATGGGAATTGCGCCTGGGGGCACTTGATATTCAACTCAAGGGTTTTCGTAGTGATGATGCGATGGCCTTAGGTTTTCGCCGCATGGTTCTTAGGGTAGGAGAGAACGGAGCGGTTCAGTACGTTGTAGGTTCTGCCAACCACATAGAACTCGGTCAGGAGCTCGAACAGCAGATGAGACGGCATCCTCTCCCGGATAGCGGCTATACCCATTATCTCTGGTACAGACGCATCGCTGGTGCGATTGAGTTGGCCGGGGCTGATTCAGAACCGCGTGATTCATATGAACGCTTAAAAGACTATATCGACAGGCGTAAATCTTCCCTGGTTAAGGCGATGTACAAGCTCGTATGAAGGGCCATAATATTTGAGTTCACCGCTTTTGGGGCTGTGTCAGAATCCAGGCCCCCCATCCCTTTCTTCAAGGGTAGCAAGGGGTGGCAATCCCCCCTGAGGGGGGCAGGGGGGGGGATTTCCTTATCCCTTTCCTTTATGCGCATTCTGTCACAGCCCCTGGAGAGAGAAAGGGCAAAAATCGCCAGTTGGACATAAGACCGACAGACTTCTAGAGGATTTTCCTACACCAAAACACAAGGAAGTTCGACAATGTAGATGAACTCATGAACAGAGAAACACAGCAACGTCTGACAAGAGCCTATCTCAACGAGAAACCACGCCTGATTGCTCGCTTGAAAGCCATAGGACGAACCCTGGAAGAGGCAGAAGACCTTGTTCATGATGTTTATGCCGAAGTGTTGGAAACCTTCACCGGGCCGGTTGGGATTAGAAATCTTCCGGCATGGATAAACATGGTGCTCAAACGCCGGGTGATTGATGCCTGGAGACGCGACAAGATGCGTACGGCCCGCGGTGAGACGGATGTCTCGGAGGAGGCCCTCCGAGACATCATTAGCGGAATAGGGCTCAACCCACTGGACAGCTTCGTTCAGGACAACCTTGTCGATGCATTGAACTCCGCCCTGAAAGCCTTACCGAGTCTCCAGAGGAAGGTTATTGAGGGCCAGGTATTCGGAGGGCTAACCTTTAAAGAACTATCTCAATCCACGGGTGAGAGTATTGATACATTGACGGCCCGTAAGAGATATGCCATACGCAAACTTTCCAAGGCACTTAGGCATTGGATTGATGAGTAAACCTTATTCAGTGCCCCAAAGCCTGTTTTTTGAAGTAAATCGCCTCTAAACGCAAGTCATACCTTAGTAGGGAAACAACTTACTAAGGAGGTATGTTATGACTTTTCCACACTGCCCCAATCCCGATTGCTCCAATTTCGAGGCTCCCGCCGGGGAAATTTGGTATATTCGCTATGGTTTTCATCCAACATCGGCCTTCGGCCAAGTTCAGCGTTACCGCTGCAAAAATTGCCGCAGGACTTTTTCTGATCAGACCTTTTCAATTGATTACTATGCCAAAAAAGTTGTCGATTATTCAAAGATCTTCGAGCATCTTGTCACCGCTTCAGGGCTGGGCGATATAGGCCGTGCTATTGATGTCAGGATAGAGACCGTTCAGAACCGTTTTGAACGGCTGGCAAGATGCTGCCAGGCCATTCATTCCGAACTTCTCCCTGATTTACCCTTGCAAGAAGATATGGCCGCCGATGGGCTGGAATCTTTCTCCGAGTCCCAGTACTTTCCCCATCATATCAACATCTTTGCTGGCTCCGAATCCGAGTTCATTTACAGCATGGGTTTTGCCAATCTTAGGCGCAAAGGAAGAATGACCGATGCACAGAAAAAGCGGAGAATGGTACTGGAATCCATAGAAAAGGCCGATCCGAAGGCCATTGAGAAATCGTTTATAAATATAGCTAGTGAACTTATCCAACTACTTAAAGATAAGAAGATTACCGGAAAGACCTTGACGACAGACCTTCACAAATCGTATACACGGGCCTTCGCTAAGATCAAGGACTTCAAAAAATACTTTCTCCATGAATGTATATCCTCATATGAGGCTAGGAATAAAAACAATCCTCTATTCCCTGTGAATTACATTGACCGTCAGGTACGCAAAGATAACTGCAATCATGTGCGGGAGACGATGCAGTTTTCCCGGTGTCCCAGTGCGATGATGATGCGCATGACCCTCTACCGCCACTACCATAACTGCATGATTGCCCGGCGGGTCCAGGATGCCCGAAAGAAAGACATGACAACGCATGTAGAAGAGGCAGGAATAGCGCGCACAGACCTTGAAAAAATAATCGGCAAGTATTGGATGAAACGCCCATTCCTGAGGAAGATCAAGCTGGGTACAGAAGAACGCAAGACCTGGTTCAGTCAATGGCGCAATCCTGGGGTGAAAATTAATCGTTATAGCCCATTATACATTCGGGTATAGCGGTGAACACAGAGTTCGGGGCACTATATAAACCTTATATAGTACCCCGAAGATTGAGGGCAGGGGTGCCTCATTCATAACAATCCCGTCTACATCTTCTTGGTGAGAGGCTTGAGATCAAGGGGCCTTGCTCCCAAGAAATACCCTGGCTAACTCGCAAGGTTTCCCGTCAATCCCAAAAAACGCCCATTCTCTACAAGCGCCTCGCCTAGCTGGGCCATAGTAGTATTCCTGATTTCCGCCAAGCATTCCAGTGTGTAGCCAATATGCCCCGGATGGTTCAACTTACCCCGTACGCGCTGCGGCGACAGGAAGGGCGCATCGGTTTCAATGAGCAGACGGTCCAGAGGCACCAGGCTGGCAGCATGGCGGATGGCATCCGTCTTTTTATAGGTAAGATTGCCGGCGAACGATATAAAGAAGCCAAAGCTCAGGGCCGTTTTTGCTGTTTCCCAATCAGAGGAAAAGCAGTGCATTATTCCTTGCCGGCAGGATGATTCACGTATAATATCCAGTATCCTTGCATCGGCCTCCCGGTTGTGCACGATGACTGGCTTGTTCAGACGGGAAGCCAGCTCCAGGTGATTCCGAAATACCTCTTCCTGCTGCTGAGCGGGGGCGTAATCCCGAAAGAAATCAAGTCCGGTTTCTCCAATGGCTACCACGGCAGGATGACGGGCCTGCTCTTCGATAAGTGCCAAACGATCAGTCCATTTGCCATCTCGGACGCATGCAGAGGGATGTATGCCCGCCGACAGTCTCAGCCAGGGAAATCGGATAGACAACTTTAGGCGATCATGGAAGCGGTTCTCGTCAATAGCCACTTCTAGACCACCGTTCAGGCCCAGCGCATACGATTTTTTCAGCGAAGAATGGATGTCCATACCTTTGTTAGCCATAATGGTGGCATGAAAATGAGAATCCAGGACAGGGCAAGGCATGTGGTAATGGAGGGTGCTTGGTTCAGTCATGAAATATGTTTGCTCTGGCTCCTTTAATTTCGATCTATCCGGGATGTCTCCTCTTATATATGTGAAGAGACATCATTTCATATAAGGAAACAGGGCATTGAACCAGAAATTGCTCGTATCCAGATAAATATCAGGGGCATTATTGATTGCACCCCGGGTAAATCTTAATTCCTCGCGCGTCAAATTCAGCATAAATTCTGCATCAAATGGGTTTATTCCATATATGAGAGTTTCCATATCCACAACCCGTTGATAGTCAAGGGAATGCTCATCGGCGTATAGTGGTTTGGGGTCATTGAATTCTATCGGGACCTTGCCGTTAGGGCTCTGTCTCGTGTTTGCCCTTATTTCCTCTATATAACGGGAATTCTCTAACATGGTTATATAGAAGAAGGTAGGTGCTGGGTAAAGCGTCTCAATCAGGTTTTCCGCATCATTTCCCAGTAATTCAACCATAAGTATAACAGCAAGCTGATCGACAACGTCCTCCTCCTTGCCGATGAATTGCAACCGGTATATATCGATAAGTGCATGGCCAATCTCATGGATTAATATGTAAGCGATGCTGTCTACCAGCATCTCTTCCGTCTCATTCACGGAATTCATGCCTGTTTCATGCAGAGAAGAAAAAATAGAATCCATTAATTCATAGGCAATGTATATGTTTTGGGAATCCGGAGCATACCACGCACTGATCACATTCAATTCTTCAAATACTATTGAATGATTCCTTTCAAAAGAAAACTTAGCGTTAATTGCTTCTACCAAAGGTTCAAAAGTATTTGACTCTTTCAATGCCCTGTAGTATTTATGCAAACCGAAGTTTGCCGGTTCAATGTATTCCAAAACCAGTTTTCCATCTTTTGCGGATAGTTCGCGGGGTTTCTCATAGAACTCTATGTAGTCAATGCCATTGTATTGCAGTATGCCATTGATGTACCGGTCATAAACTCTAAGGCCCGATAAATTCTTATACAAATTAAAATGCTCCTCAAGAGTAGCAGTATCAGCGTCAGGGCTATCAATGTAAAACTGGTTTACAGCTTCATCTATTGTCCCCATGATTGCATGGATTTCTTCGCCCAGGGCCTTGATTGTGTCAAGATCGGAAGGATCAGCATCAAGAATTTCCCCTATTCTGGACTGGGACAGGCGAGAAAGGGCTTCGTTCCAATCCTGATTGTTTGTCACGAAATAATCGGTTCCTTCAATTTTTTCTCTCTCTATTCCAGCATACTCCAGAACTTGACTCGCCTCACCGTCATAGAAAATAATAAAAAGCAGGTATCCGGCGGCAAACGAGACTCCAATGACAAGTATTGCAACCAGGAGGTTTAAGATTATTTTTCGTTTTGATTTTTTTTCGTTCATGCCGATATCCTTTTAGTTTTCTGTATAATTGAAATATGGCTTCATTGTGTTATACCAATAATTACTAGACCGTAAATAAATTCTTGGAGCGAATGAGTTGAAGTCAGGAAATGGATTAGTGCTAGCTTCATCGGATGTATGCAATGTTGTATAGTGTGTAAAAATATCTCCCTTAAAACCCACCAGCATTGTGATTATCGAGTAAAATCGTTGCTTGCCGAGCAAGATTGAATTATCATAGGTATCATTCAATAAGAGTATCCGCTGATTCTCTAACTCCTCTCTGCTTGCTTCAATGTCCATTAACGATACCAACATTTGGTCTCGTTCGGATTCTATCAATTCCTGTATGCGGTAAAGAGCCTTGGCGTAAGCGACGACTCGCTCCTGAATCTCCTCCCAGTTTTCGCTGTAAACTTCTGCCATTATTATGAAGGCCAATTGATCGAGGGTGTTTTCAATCTTGCCGGAATAATCAATGTCAAGAACGTCGATGAAGACCCTCCCCACTTCCCTTATAAGGATCATGGAAATGACGTTTACGACATGGTTGGATAGGGTCTGCTCTGTCATAAAATCTTCGTAAAACACTTTTTCAATCAATTTGAACTCTTTGTAGCAAATATTTATACTCTTCCCGACGCGGTCATAAACAGGTGCAACGGCATTTTTGCATTCGTAGAACTTAATAATGTGTTCTTCGCCAAAGAGAAACTGTGCATTAATCGCTTCTATCATTCCGGTCAGCAAGGGAGAGGATTTGGACATTTCATAGTAACGGAGAAGGTCCGGCGATTCCGGTTCCAGTATTTGCAACACTACCCGGCCGCTTCCATCGGGAATGTCTTTGCGCGACTGGAAGTATGTGAGGAATTCATTGCCCTCTCGCCGCAACTCCCGGATGATTTTCCTGTCTATCTCCCTCAGACGGTAAATTGTCAAATAGTGATTCTTATCCACTTCGGTGAGAGGCCTGCCGTTTAACTGTCTGATTTTTTGATGGAGGGCATATAAGTAATCGTCAACTTCAGTTTTAAGTGCTCTTAACATATTGGAATCATATTCTTCCATGGAATTATACCGCCGTATAAATCCATCAATTTTTTCGGTAAGCTGTGCGTCGTATAATTTGAGCTTTGCGTATTTGGCTTTGCTGTTGTTCTGAAGTGCGTTCAGCACTTTAGAGCTTTTCAGATTAAGTGTTTCCGATGGGTAGCCTTCGTAGGCTGCGGTGTCAAGCACTCCAAATGCCACTACCATGCCGACGATTGCTCCAAAAATAATCATCAACGGAATTCTAAATCGTGGTCTCCAAAGAGTTCTTCCAATCCGACGGATTTTTCTCTTTTCCTTTTCCATGAAAAGATCGTATGTGCTTGTATAAATAAAGTCAAGACTTCTCGCCTGTCTGTGGGGCTGTGTCAGAATGCGCCTTTGGCCCGCATGCGGCGTTGCCAGCAGACCAAATCCATCATTCTGAACCACCCCCTGGATTCTGACACAGCCCCAGGCAAGCCGTCTTGCACCAGAAAAAATCACCATCAGCTGTGAATCTTAAATTCGCCAGGCTCTTTGTGGGTGGTGTGCGACATAATACAACACTTAAGGAGAGCGCAAGGGATTGTAGCGGAAATGCCGCTGGTTGCCCCGGCGATCGGCAGTGAGCCGGTTAACAGGTAGCCAGAGTAAGGCATTGGAGTGAAAAGCCCGACCCGAAGGGTTGCGCCCATGATTAAATACATGCTCTGGACTGCGGGGTGATTTTTGAATCCTATTACACAGTTTCTGAGTTACGTATTAAGTTTTTGCACAGAGTTAAGCATTCCTAATGTTTCTTCCGATAATTAATGTGAGGAATAGTGATGCGTATCGGTTCGATGACAGGGACAATGTCTACTATGCAGATGAAGCAGATATACAATTCTGGAAACAGGGTATTTGTTCCAGTCAGGCCATCTCAGGCGATTGTCGCCCAGTTCAAGTATATCGCCGGTACACCTGCCGCAAAGGACCAGCAAACAGTGCCGTTAACTCGGATTCATATATTGAACAGCCTCATTAATAATCTAAATAAAGCCAGTGACAAAGCGATTCTTTCCTCTCAGATTGATTCCTCGCAAGTAGATCCCGAGGCTTTGATAAATCAGTATGCGGGCGAACTCCACCGGGCAATATCGGCCACTCCTGATGTATTTGGTACGTTCAGCGGCTCATCAAATATAGGCATTTTGTTTCAAGTCAGTGCCTGATTCTCAACATGAAGGCCGGAAAATCAAACGCACAGACAGGGGCAGACAGGCGATAAATCTCTTCGTCAATTTCCAAAAACTGTTTTTTAGAGGACCCCTCACACATCTTCTTTTGTTCTGTCTGATGTTGATCGGTGTTCACGGACATGCCCAGGTCTTTTTTCAGTACCGGCATGAGACGGGTGACAAATGGCATTTAACGAGTATTGTTGACGAGGAGGTTCTCTATGACGGGGAACTCTACCATCGAGTGGAAATTCTTAACAAGGTTGCGGTGGAGATTGTCAAGGGCAATGGCCGTGATGGACTCTTAAAGGCCCATTATCAGATAGCGGAAAAACAAATTGGAAAAGACTTCTATAGTTGGAGCCGGGAGGATGAAGTCACCTATGCCCGTGACTCGCGAGGTCGTGTTTCCCAGATTGACAAGGGTTCTCCCTTCCCGGCGGTTCGGAATGTTCCGGTATATCCGGAAGAGGCCATCTCAGTTTCTCATACCTGGGAGGGGCGTGGGCAGGAGTGCTTCGATCTCGAACCCTCTTTTGGGATTTCGGAGATAATCAAGATTGAATTTCTTGCGGCTTATGAGTATGAAGGCCCGGAAATAATCGATGAACTTGAAACTGAAAAGGTCTCAATTACCTATGCCTATGAGTGGACACCTGATTCGCTTTTGTCCAGACGTTTGCAGCGGTATCAGATCTATCCTGTCGGCATCGTTGGAAATTTTGAGCAGTCTATCTATTGGGATGCTGCTGCCGGAAAGAACTATGCGGAAAAAGGCATGTTTTCCTATGCCTATACAATGAATGATGGCCATGTTTACACATTTAGTGGATCCACCCGAGGCCGCGCCGTATACACTAAGGAATTGGACAAGGAAGGCATCGTTAGGGAAACTGAAACCTTGGATGATGTTGACGCAACCATTACTGATGATGGAGTCCGTATTACCCTTGAAAACATTCACTTCATACCGGATAGTGCCAATTTTCTACCAGGAGAGAAATCCAAACTCTCAAAGATTGCAAGTCTTCTAAAAAGAATTCCCCATAGAGATCTTCTCATCATTGGCCATACGGCCTCGGTCAGCCCGTATAATACCGGCCAGAAACTCTCTGAGGAGAGGGCTGGGGCCGTCGCCCAGTACCTTATCGATACCGGAGTTCGGAATTCGACACAAATAATCACAAAAGGTATGGGAGATCGGCAGCCACTTGCATATAATGAAACTGAAGAGGGGCGCAAGAAGAATCGCCGAGTTGAAATCATTATTATGGAGAATTAAATGGTAAATCTGCCGATGCTAGAATCTCAGATAAATAAGAGGAACAGTGCCATTGTAAAGGAGAAGGAGAATGAGGCGGCAATGCTATCTCGGCTAGGTCGGGCTGTTCATAGTTCGGGTGGCGGAGACGGTTTGGATTCACACATACTCAACACTGTTCTGAATATCCAGAAGAATGGCCGTGAACTCAAAGATTCTCTGCATCGTCTTCTGGAAATAGAAGAGCAAGGCATTGCCATTACCGATGAGATTAAGAAATTGAATGTAGAACTCCGCAATCTCAATAATAAGACGCAAGACTGTATGGAAGAGCTGGCTCGTAGTGCCTGGAGTTCTTGGAAATCCGGAAAAGAAAGCATTGATGGTTTGGAAGGTGCATTGGATGAACTCATCAAGGCCGATGAGCATCTCAATAGTGTTGAAGAAGCCGTATCCCGTAACGAAAGGCTCGTTGGAAACCTAGGGGGGGCCATCTTGTCCAAAGGGCGGGCCTTGTTCTTGGCCGGTCGTCGCCGAACTGCCGCCTCTTCCATGGATCGATTGTGGCGGTCGGTTGGTAATGAAATCTACTCAACAGTTGACGCAAAAGAATTTCAAGGCACCAGTGTTGAGTCAGCGTTTGATGCCCTCTCTAAAATTGATGCTAGAAAGCGGGAAATAGAGAAGAGTCTGTTAGAATTCGCTACGACTAAGGAAGACCTTGAGGCGGATGTAGAAAACATGCCAGGGAAGGGCAGCCTGAATAAACGTGTTTCCTGGATTAAGAAGACTATTAATGAAGGGAATGTCACACTGGAGAACGCATTCAGAGACTTGGGTGTAGCATGGCTGGAATCAGAAGAACAAGAGGCATTGAGTCCTGATGTCGATAAGTACAGACTCGAATGTATTGCTGTTCGCGAACGGATACAGAATTTCGAGAGGGAAATACAGGCCTTTGAATCGCATTGCAAATTTCTGGAATTGGAATCGGATCGGGATAAGCAGAAGATTGTTGTCAGCAACCTTGAGGCGAAGGTGAAGAAGTTACAGAGCCAACTCAAGGACGCAAAAAAAGCCTTGACGGATTCGGTAAAAAAGACTGACAAACTCAAAGAATCCCTGCCGCCGCTTCCTGAAAAACTGGAGTAGTCAGCGAGTCTGTCTCACTTCAAACTTCGATTCCTTGCGACGTTGAGACTAGAACCTTAACCCGAGTTTACTATACAATAACCTTGTTTCAATCCACGGGAAAATTTAATTTTTCTTTTATGGGTATCTCTAAAATTAGATTCAGGAAATTGACGTGAGAAATTTTTCGCCTGCCTGCCTGTTGCATGACAGGGGGCTGTGTCAGAATCCAGGGGACGGGTCAGAATGATGAATTTGGTTTACAGGCAGGCAACGCCGCATGCGGGCCAAAGGCGCATTCTGACACAGCCTCTTGATTTTTACCCGTACCCTGAATCAGCACGAGATTGATTCATTGCATAATTCCAGTTAGGAAGGACAGTTACTAAAACAACAGACGGCAATCCACGAAAGACGACGGCTAGGTTGATACCCCCCCCATTTCTGCCTCCTCAAATCCGAAAATCCGCCAGGGTAATCGCATCTAAAATCCATTAAGAACATCAAGCAGATAATCATTGTACCATCCAGCTTTCTTGCGTTTAGCGGCAATTCCCGCCTTGGTGACTTTATCATTAATCTTTTCAAACTGATGCCAAAATGCATCTGATTTATCCATAATTCATCCCTCCCAGAATAGAATCTTGGCCCAAGTTCACCATTATAAAGTCTAAATTTCCCCTATGACAGTATTCATTTTTTTTACACTACAGCTCTCATGATTCAATAGCCTCCGATTGAGGGGGGGGCCTGAGAGCTTTAGGTTAGTATAAATCTCCAAATAAGAACTCTCCAATTGGGAATTCACTCGAAGCTTCTTGTTTTTCTTATTTGTCGAATAAACACACCTATAATATAACAAGTGTCGAACAATTTGGCAAGAGTCGATAGACGCTGTGTATCACTATATCACAAAAATGACGGATGCTGGAAATGTAAATAGCTATCCTACAACAAGTTAGCAGGCAGGGCATCGTTGAAAAGTACGGATAATGGCTGTCTTAAGGTGAATTTTGGCAAGTTGGGTTGGGAAATTATCGTATAAATCTTGGATTCTGACTATTTTTTACATTGTAGTAAGCCGTTTCTATCATATTGGGGGATAAATTAGATGCGATTGCCCTGGAAAGTCCGCCTTGATATATTGTCCCGAATCCGATATATTCAATAAATGGATAACAATCTCAATATCCAGGATATTCTCAAGGGAATTGAAGAACTCCGCAAAACCCAGGCCGAAAATGCCGTGCAACAGGCCGTGCAACAGAAGGAAGCCCAGGCATCGTTGAAGGAAACCGATGCAATATTGAAAGAAAATGCCGTGCAACAGAAGGAAATCAAGGCATCGTTGAAGGAAACCGATGCACTGTTGAAGAAAACCGTCAGGAAGTTGGACAGCATAGGAGACCAGCTGGCGGCCATCGGCATTAACACAGGGCAGTCGGCGGAGGAGTTTTTCTTCCGTAGTGTGGGAAAGTCGCTTAAGCTGGCGGGCATTCAATTCGACAGCATCGAGCGCAATGTGAGCATGTCTGACGAATTGCCGGAATTCGACATGGTGCTTTCCAACGGAACGCATGTTATGATCCTGGAGGTGAAATACAAGGCGCACCCGGATGAAGTGGGGGAGCTGGCGATGAAGAAAACGGAAAACTTCAGGAAACTCTACCCGCGATACCGGAACCACGCGTTGCATTTCGGCATCGCCTCGATGATAACCAACACGGACCTTGTCAGAGAGGCGAGGAGGGAGGGAGTATGCCTTCTCACCCAGCAGGGAGATCATCTGGCGGTTGTCGATGGGCCGGTGAAGTCGTGGTGAAAGGCTCTAAAAGAATTGAGAGTTGGGCATCGGGCGAAGTGTATAGACAACTCCATCCGACCATCAGCATTGTCAGCAGTTCAAGGGAAAACTAGATGAATTGTATTTCTTTGAAAGTGTCCTAACGGAAGAAGATATTCAGGCTTTGTATGCCATGGGCACAGGTTCATGACAAATCAAATCCTGACAGAAAAAACCCAGAAAATTTGGGCCAGGACTTCACAACGGTTTCTGCCTTAATCCCGAAAATCCGCCTTGATATATTGTCCCGAACCCGATATATTCAATAAATGGATAACAATCTCAATATCCAGGATATTCTCAAGGGAATTGAAGAACTCCGCAAAACCCAGGCCGAAAATGCCGTGCAACAGGCCGTGCAACAGAAGGAAGCCCAGGCATCGTTGAAGGAAACCGATGCAATATTGAAAGAAAATGCCGTGCAACAGAAGGAAATCAAGGCATCGTTGAAGGAAACCGATGCACTATTGAAGAAAACCGTCAGGAAGTTAGACAGCATAGGAGACCAGCTGGCGGCCATCGGCATTAACACAGGGCAGTCGGCGGAGGAGTTTTTCTTCCGTAGTGTGGGAAAGACGCTTAAGCTGGCGGACATTCAATTCGACAGCATCGAGCGCAATGTGAGCATGTCTGACGAATTGCCAGAATTCGACATGGTGCTTTCCAACGGAACGCATGTTATGATCCTGGAGGTGAAATACAAGGCGCACCCGGATGAAGTGGGGGAGCTGGCGATGAAGAAAACGGGAAACTTCAGGAAACTCTACCCGCGATACCGGAACCACGCGCTGCATTTCGGCATCGCCTCGATGATAACCAACACGGACCTTGTCAGAGAGGCGAGGAGGGAGGGAGTATGCCTTCTCACCCAGCAGGGAGATCATCTGGCGGTTGTCGATGGGCCGGTGAAGTCGTGGTGAAAGGCTCTAAAAAAAATTGAGAGTTGGGAGTCGGGCGAAGTGTATAGGCCTCTTTCACAACTAGAAACTTACCCCTTATATACCTAATATCTTTTTTAATGATGAATCACTTTGTAATCGAAGAATGAGATCTCTATTGGATTCAAGTTTGAAAAATGATTTGCCTAGAAAATCTCTGATGCCCAGCCCCATGGCGTAAGGTTGTCTTCCTGTAACGGCTCGATTCGGATGTATGGCTTTTTATCCATTAAGCTGAGAAATAATCAGGAAAATCTTTTCAGTCTAAAATTGCAGTTAAACATTAGTTTTGAAAGAGGATCTGAAGAAGAAAATTTTCACCTTGGATTCATTAATGACACAGCCCCGGCCAGGGGGGGCAGGCCCCCCCATCCCCCTCTTCAAGGGTAGCAAGGAGTGGCAATCCCCCCCTGAGGGGGGGGATTGCCTTATCCCTTTCCTGATGCGCAAGGGATTGAAACGGAAATGCCGCTGGCAGCCCCGGCGATCGGCAGTGAGCCGGTTAACAGGCTGCCAGAGTAAGGCATTGGAGAGGAAAGCCCGACCCGAAGGGATGCGCCCTGTTATAGCTATTTAAAGATGAGGGTATGCAGGAAAGATGTTTTCTAAGGACAGCTCTAAGGAATATCCTGCATCCAAAAGCGGGGTAACTGTAATTCCCTTATAAGAAAAATGCTTTATGATGAGTTCAAATTAGTTTAGGAGGAACTATGCCCGATATTATCAAGCCCAGGGTTCTCAAAGGCTTCAGGGACTTCTTGCCTAATATGGAGATTTCTAGGCGCAATCTTGTTCATGCCCTTGAGAAGCACTTCGGTTCTTACGGTTATGTTCCTATAGACACTCCGGTGCTGGAATACGCCGAAGTACTGCTATCCAAGGGTAGCGACGAAACGGATAAGCAAACTTACCGTTTCACTGATCACGGCGGCAGGGATGTTGCCCTGCGTTTCGATCTCACCGTACCCTTCGCTCGTTTCGTAGCGGCCCATAAAGATGAGATATATATGCCTTTTAAGCGTTATCATATCGGCAAGGCATGGCGAGGAGAAAATACTCAGAAAGGCCGATACCGTGAATTTATTCAGTGTGACTTCGACATCGTTGGAACCGATGCCCCATCGTCAGACCTGGAGATACTGCTTATGATTGGCACGAGCCTTGAGACCATAGGTGCCGGAGAAGTTCAAATTCGTTTCAGCCATCGAGGTCTTTTCAATCGACTATTTGAAGTGCTGAAGATAGAAGACCAATATACCTCGGTGCTTCGTATTGTCGATAAGCAGAACAAGATAGGGCCACGGGAAGTTGAAAAACGGATTAGCGATATTGTCGGCACACGAAATACCGAAGCAATCATGGACTTCATCACACCGGAGGCAGATAACAGGAAGACATTGGCGAAGATGGCTTCCCTAACCAATTCAGAAGACCATGAAATCTGCCGAAGTGTGACCACTATTCTGGATGTAGCCCAGGAGATGCAAGTCCAACTGCTGTTGGATCCATCTATATCTCGTGGATTGGATTACTACACAGGCTTGGTATTTGAAACCTTTTTGAAAGACCTGCCGTCGCTTGGCTCGGTGTGCTCGGGAGGTCGTTACAGCAATCTTACCGGTTTGTTTATGAAAACGCCCTTAAGCGGGGTCGGGGCATCTATAGGCTTGGACCGGCTCATGACTGGCCTCACGGAACTCGGGAAGTTGAACACCCATCCCTCGTCATGCGACGTGTTGGTCATCATGCTAGACGAGGATTTGATTGCCGAGTATCAGGGATATGCACGCAGTCTGCGATCAATAGGGCTATCGGCTGAGGTCTATCCTGAAGCGAAAAAGCTCGTCGCTCAGTTCAAATATGCCGAGGCGAAAGGCATACCGCTTGCATTGATAGTGGGGCCTGAAGAGGTGGCGGCGGGTACGGTGAATCTTAAAGATCTGCTCCATAGGGAAAGTTATAACGGCTTGACTTTTACAGAGGCCTGCAACAAGGCGGTGGAACTCGGAAACCGAATCAAGGAGATCTGAATTCTTCATGGGGGACGCTCCAGAAGTCCATCGAGCTTTGGGCTTATTGAGGTAGTTTTGATGATTCCCTCTGGGACAAAGCGGACTGTCTGCAACAGGCAGGCCTATCTGCCGCCTATCTGCCGCAGACAGGTGTCTGTGTCCCTAACGCCCCCCCCCCGACGGACTCACCCCCGGGGCTGTGTCAGAATCCAGGGGCTGGGACAGAATGATGGATTTGGTTTGCAGGCAGGCCAACGCCGCATGCGGGCCAAAGGCGCATTCTGACGCACCCCTGCAACTGGGCTTTGCCTAAATGCTTGGCAACCTTCCCCCTCCTGTTCACCTTTTCTACAGGTATGCATTTCATTGCGCCACTCATCCCATCAGAAAAAAACCAAGAAACCACTCGACAAGTCTTTTTATACATGCTATACAGTGTGAAAGTATGTGAAGTAGGTGTCGATATTGTTGAATTTCTCCTAACGACATAGATGAAAAACGCCTTTACCATATTAGTAGTTACTGTCGAGGCTCGGGAGCTTGTCCGGATGTGCATATATGCCTTACAAAATCTATTATCTGCATTGTTCATTATCTGGTGGAACAAAAACCTGGTTCTATTTATTCGATTGCAATATATCTCAGAATTTTTGAATAAGCATCCAAAGTGCTCAGCATCATATCGAGTTTTGGATTACATGGGAATCTATTCAATAGCAAAGGAGGTTACTTAGCAGGGAACCTCCAAGAAATCCAATTCAGTGCTTTCGATCTTTTCTGCCTACCTGTGCGGTGCATGGGGGGGCGACGGGGGGTGGCCCCCCATCCCCCCTCTTTAAGGGAAGCAAGCGGTGGCAATGGGGCTGTGTCAGAATCCAGGGGGTGGGTCAGAATGATGGATTTGGTTTGCAGGCAACGCCGCATGCGGGCCAAAGGCGCATTCTGACACAGCCCGCCGATCGGGGCAGAGACACAGATTTCATCAACTATTCGTGATCGGATTTTGGGAGGGAAATTGGTCCAGGGTGTTTTGGAAATTTATTTGGGGCAAGACAGACGGGGTGCATAAGTTTCATGGAAATAAATGGCCAGTTGTCTTGACAATTTACTGGGTTTTTAGAGATGTCCAAGAGATGCCCGGAAGTCGTTTTCGATGTGTTCCTAATTGAGAAAAAAGTAGAAGAGCATTTGGGTGATTTTCCTGATGGGGGTGTGTTTTGAGAGAGTTGAATTATTAAATGAAGGAGGATTGAATGATTGTTGGTTGCGCAAAAGAGATTAAGCGACATGAGTACCGAGTCGGCATGACTCCTGCATGTGTAAAAAGTTACACTGCGGCAGGGCATAAGGTGTTCGTTGAGAAATCAGCCGGTCTGGGAGCGGGCTACGAGGACGATGAATACGAAGTTTCCGGGGCGATTATCTGTGATTCTGCTAGGGAAATTTGGGAACGCTCCGATATGGTGGTCAAGGTAAAAGAACCTCAGCCCAATGAGTATCCCCTGATGAAGGAAGGATTGGTTTTATATACCTACCTTCATCTTGCAGCCGATGAAAAGCTTACAAAAGCGATGATGGAACGCAAGGTTAAGGGTGTAGCCTATGAGACTGTAGAATTGGATAATGGGCTATTGCCCTTATTGCGTCCCATGAGTGCTATTGCAGGGCGAATGAGTATTCAGGAAGGTGCATACTTCCTGGAGCGACCGCATGGAGGCCGTGGTGTTCTTCTTGGTGGGATCCCTGGGGTAGAGAAGGGTAAGGTTACTATCCTTGGAGGCGGGGTTGTTGGTACCGAAGCGGCAAAAATGGCCGTTGGATTAGGTGCTGATGTGACGGTGCTTGATGTCAATTTAGACCGACTCACATATTTGGATGATGTCTTTTCTGGACGGATTACAACGTTGTATTCTAGTCAGGCGCATCGGGAAGAGGCTTTGGCTCAGAGTGATTTGGTTATTGGTGCGGTATTGATTCATGGAGCCAAAGCACCTCGTCTTGTGACCAGAAAAGACGTAAAGAACATGAAGAAGGGTTCTGTCATTGTTGATGTGGCAGTCGATCAGGGTGGTTGCGCCGAAATGACCCGGCCAACGACTCATGATGACCCTGTATTCGTCGTTGATGATGTTGTGCATTACTGTGTTGCGAATATGCCGGGAGGAGTATCAAGAACCTCAACCCAGGCTCTTACTTCCGCCACATTGCCATTTGGTATGGAAATCGCGACGAAAGGTCTTGAAAAAGCCAGTAGAGAGAATCAGGCAATTGCCAAAGGTCTCAATACATATGGTGGACACCTCGTATACAATGCTGTGGCAAAGACTTTTAATTTGCCCTATAAGCCTGTGTCCGAGGTTCTTGAATGAGATGAATGTTTATTCGTCGGCTATGCGGTCGGCGAGTGACATATATTTTTTCCTGACAAACATTTTATAGGAGGAATGTCATGGAAGCTATTAACGCTATTGTCGGTAAGATAGGCGGATTCGCCTGGGGACCGGTAATGATCATTTTGCTGTTTGCGACAGGTTTAGTGCTCACTGTCGTAACAAAGTTCGTTCAGTACAGAAAAATCGGAACGGCCTTTAAGCTATTGGCGAGCAAGCCGGAGGGAGATGGTGAGATCAGCCCGTTTGCCGCTCTTATGACTTCATTGTCAGCCACTATTGGTACTGGTAATATCGCGGGTGTTGCCACAGCCATTGCCCTTGGTGGACCTGGTGCCGTCTTCTGGATGTGGGTTACAGCAGTCCTGGGAGGTGCCACGAAATTCAGTGAAGCGGTATTGGCGATTAAGTATCGTGTTACCGATGAAAAGGGCGAGCAGTCCGGTGGCCCTATGTACTATGCCAGTAAGGGCATGGAAGATAAATTTGGCGGAAACTGGAAATGGCTAGGTTGGTTGTTTGCTTTATTTGCCTTTCTCGCGTCAGTTGGTATCGGCAATATGGTTCAATCGAACAGTGTGGCCGCGTCCTTGAATCAATCCCTGGGTATTAACACATGGATTACCGGGGGCATATTGGCAGTTGCGGTGGCCCTCGTTCTTATCGGTGGAATCAAGAGCATAGCTCGTGTATCAGAAACAATTGTTCCAATTATGGCGACAGTCTATGTCATTGGATCAATCATCATTCTGTTCACTAATGCTTCGAATCTTGGGACAGCCTTCAGTTGGATTTTCAGCAATGCGTTTTCCGGTAAGGCGGTAAGCGGAGGATTGGTCGGTGCGGTAATCCGGTTTGGTGTTGCCCGTGGTATCTTCTCTAATGAAGCCGGTTTAGGTAGTGCGCCGATGGCCCATGCGGCAAGTAAAACCAATGATCCTGTAAGGCAGGGTTTGATTGCCAGCCTGGGTTCCTTCATTGATACAATCGTTATTTGTACGATGACCGCATTGGTTATCTTAACCAGTGGTCTTGTAACCATGCCCGAAGGGGTTATGCAGGTTGCTGATAACTTGAACGGTGCTCAACTCACTACGGCTGCGTACAGTACTCAATTTGCCGGATTTGGTGGATTCATTGTTAGTTTCGGCCTCGTGTTCTTCGCCTTCTCCACACTGTTGACCTGGTACTTCTATGGATTCAAATCCTTAGAATTCCTAACAAACCGCAAAATCGCCGAATACTACAAATGGATATGGGTTTTAGTGGCCTTTATTGGGGCATCGGCCAAATTGGGGTTTGTGTGGAACCTTTCCGATGCATTCAACGGATTGATGGCTATTCCAAACCTTATAGCACTCATTGCGTTAAGCCCTGTTGTGTTCTTGGCTCTCAAGGAATATGAGAAAAAGAGCTAGTTCTTAAACAGTTGGGAGTGGGATGCATGGATATTTATGGATTAAAAAAGAGAACCAGTTTTCCTTTGCGTGTAACTAAGGCGGAAATAAGCCTGGATGCGTTGAGACATAATCTTTCATGCCTTGCATCCCGTGTTCCCAACTGTGATTTGATTCCCGCCGTCAAGGCCGATGGATATGGGCATGGCGCAAACGCCATTGCCGATGTCTGTGAATCATGGGGAGCGGCAATGCTGGCAGTGGCGAACTTGGAAGAATTCCTGTCACTGCGGGATAGCGGCATTCAGATACCGATACTGATTCTTGAGAATTTATTCACACACGAGGTTGAAACGGCTCTAGAGGAGGGTGCAAGGTTAAGTGTTGGCTCCATGGAATATGCATGGTTTGTCAATCAGGAGGCCGGTAGATTACACAAAAAGGCTATCTTGCACCTGAACATCGATACTGGTATGGGCAGAATGGGCTTGTATTCCGACAAGCCGGTGGATGACATCCTCACAATCGCGGAAATGGATAATACTGAAATTGAGGGGGTCTTTTCACATTTTCCCTGTTCTGACGAAACCGACAAGGAATTTTCATACCAGCAAATCTCCCTAACCAAGCACATCCTTAGCGAAGTTGCGGCCAGGGGAGTTAAACCAAAATATCGCCATATCGCAAACAGCGGGGCGATCATTGATTTAGCAGACATGGTTTCCTGGGAAATGGTGCGCCCGGGAATTAGCATCTATGGCCTTTATCCCAGTCAGGATGTTGATCAGAGCATAGGCCTTAGGCCTGTGTTGCGTCTGGCGAGTCGACTTATCAAAATCACCGAATACAATCAAGACTGGACAATTGGTTATGGCCGAACCTACTCCGCAACAAAGGGATCGGTAATAGGCGTCGTCCCAATCGGGTATGGAGACGGGTTCCCCCGATCTTTATCCAACCGTGGTTCGGCATTAGTAGGCGGATTTCGCGTACCTATTGTTGGAAGAATTTCGATGGATATGATTACTTTAGATCTATCAAAGTTGCCGTATCGGCCTGAACTTGAAGAGGAAGTCGTTCTCATCGGCTCCCAGACACAACCCATAAATACAAAGAATCCTCCAGAAGAGATTACAGTTGAGGAGTTGGCGGAACTTACCAATACAATCACTTACGAGATTACCTGCGATCTTACTCCCCGCATTCCACGCTTTTATACGAGTGGCGACACGGTGGTGGCCGTGAAGACATATCGCTACGGGTATCATAAGATTTCAGATTTCTAGCCCCGGGGCTGTGTCAGAATGCGCCTTTGGCCCGCATGCGGCGTTGCCTGCAGACCAAATCCATCATTCTGCCCCACCCCCTGCATTCTGACACAAGCCCTCACCAATCCATGTCCAATTCCTTGGTATAGGGTAGGCTACTAAATCCAACCGTAAATGTCAGCCTGTTGCAGACAGCTTCAACGCGCAGACAGGCGCAGACTGAAAGAACCATTTCCACCCAGCCGGGAAGCGAATCTTTACGCGAGATAGAGAACTAGGAGCTAGTAAGTAGGACTTACGTCTAACTGGCGGGTTTTGCCCTGGTATCATTCCATTTTATATTAGCTTATTTGTATAGTGATTAACCACTGGGTTGATAGATTGTCTTGTCAGTTCTGCTTACCTCGAAGCAGAATTATTCCCAACCATAAGAACCACACAATCTGAAGCAATCCAAAAAAGAGTCCCGCCTCGCCAAGCCGCGGCAATGCCGAGAGAATTCCTGACACACCGGCCCCTAAGCCGATATAATTCAATATGCGGGGAAATTTTCCTGCCCGCAATGCCGCAACGCATATCAGCAAAATCCAGAGACCACCCAACAACTCATTTCCACCACCTATTCCATCGCATACTGAGGCAATCACCACCCAAGCCGTTGTGGCCTGCATTGGGTTCTGGGCATAAAGACCAACAACATTGTCCATGCCGATGTTGAAAATCATACCACTGGCTACTACCAGAGTAGCCCAGATTATGCCTGTAGAAGCACTTACTGCCATTGTTGTAGGCGATTCGGATTTCATCTGTTCGTATAAGGAAAGGTTCAGGATAATCAAGGAAACCGCCCATACCTGATAGACTATCAAATACAGTATATGCAGACTGACTTGTCTGTTGACGAGTATGGACATTTGCTCCACGGGGTCATCAGGCCAACCCACAATAAAAAGAAATCCCACAATGCCCACGATATATGCTACGCCTGCATACACTGCGGCGAGTCCACCCGCTTTTTTTAAACTCTTCATGCCTCTTCTCTAATGGTATCCTTCATACCTTTTTTGATCTATAAATTTTGGGCATCCCTACGAGGGGGGAGGGGGCCCTACGATGTGACATCAGGTCCCCGGACCCCTACGAGAGGGGGCCCTCCTATGTTTTCAATCAACCCCCATCTCCAATAAAATACAGTTTTCCCTGGAATTACACCAGGTTTATGCCTCCTGCTACCAGCACGGGACTTTTTCCATTCACCTCCCTTTGGGGAGAGCTGATGCCGTATCTTTTCAGCTTTATGGACACAGTTTGCTTGTCCATGAAGGCATATGTTTCCTTGTTGAGGACAACAACCTCGCAACCCGTCTGTTCAAGTATCTGCCGGGCAATCACAAAGGCCGGATAGCCCGCTTCTATGCCGACAGTGTCACTCTTTCGGAGTCGGACAATAAGTCTGTCTGTGCCTGTTGGGTCTGTACGACCGTTGAACCCTGTAACCTTGTCGGCACCATCTATGACCTTCACCTCAAAGGTTCTCTTGCCGCAGTCGATGCCGATCCATCTCTTTTCTTTCTTTCGCTCTTCAATAACACACTCCTTCTGGGTAAACAAAGGAGATGGGAGTCTAAAATAAGCGGGGGTTTTACACCGTACTCCTATCCGAGGTTGCGAAGGACTCATCCCCCTGCCTCACTTTAGTTTTCGATGACCGACTTAGGTTAAATCTAAAAATCAAGGTCTTAAAAGCCTTTCGATTCCTGCCGTCCTGCCATCGGCTTCCCGCCTCCGTCAAGGCGAGACTACCATTTACTCCCATTTATTGAAAACATACTATCTAGCAAGATGCGCTAAAACAAACATTTGTGAACAAAGGGGGAAAGTTGGAACAACAGGAGCTATTCAAAGTGGACAGCACAGAGCTTTTTGAGACACTGAGCAGACCTATGACACTGGGGCAAGGCTTTTAGAATGGTTAGTAAGAATGGTGGCTCGGCAGGCATCGACGGAACCACCATAAAAGACTACAAAGCCAACATTAAGCAGGAAATCCAGAAATTAGTTGAATACGACTTACATGAGGAGCCGTGTAAGGACCCGTACGCTCAGATTCTGTGAGAGGACAGCACCCGGGTAGTACAGGGTGCCTCCTACCCGATTGTACATGTAGCACTTCAGGGGTTTTCGCCAACGCCGCATGCGGGCCAAAGGCGTATTCTGACACAGCCCCTCACCAATCCATGTCCAATTCCTTGGTGTAGGGCAGGCTACTGAATCCAAACGTAAACGTCAGCCTGTTTTCACTGATGTTGTATACGAAACGAGGAGCAAAGAACACCGAGGCAGGGAATCCCACCTGTAAGATCGGGGCAAAGGAAATCCCGATTTCGGGGCTGGAAAAATCGAAGTTGTCCGTTCCGCCTTTACCGACAAGGACACCGGGTTCCAGGCCGATGTGGAAATTCGCACCACCAGATATTTTGATGAAGTGTACTGGTACGAAGAATGCCAATTCCCAGGCAGCCTTTCCTCCGTTTTTTGATAGGGTGATTTTCTCGCGGTCTAGCAAGTTGTCGCTAGCCCATTTTATTCGAGTGCCGAGATTGAAGGTCACCCTGTTTGTATTGAAGGGCCGGAAAATCGTTTTACCACGAATGCGAACATTGTGAGCCTTATTTAGGTTCCCGTGATGGTGATAGAGATATTCCGCCTTGAGACTGAAGCCAAATTTTATGATATCAAGCAGGTAATAGAAATCCGCCTCCAGGCTTCCTCCGATGGCATTAGCCTTGAGATTGCCGACATCTTCCCCTCTGTCGAGAGTTATGTTGAACTTATCAAGCAGTCCCAGCTTAATATGCGGCCCCAGCCAGAAATACAATCGGGCGGTATTGGAGAATGCGGAAGTCCTGAACTCTGATTCGAAAGGGTTGAAAATCTGATGTCCTGTGAGGAAGTAAAATCCTACAGGCAGTCCGCCTATGTGCTTCCAGTCCATGAGAAGCATTTGCCGTGAGTAGCCCATATGGGTGCCTAAATCAAACCCCTCGGTGAGGAAATTGCGGTACTTCACGATGGGTCCTGTGGAAAAAGCACTGAAGGAGAACCCCATCGTGGCATCGTACACCATCAGTTCGACATACACCTCAGAACCTTTCTTCTCATACTCAAATTCAGCTAGATAGATATTGCTATCGTTTTGCAACACAACCCTTGATGTGTAGAGTTTTTTTTCCAAATCATCCTCTGTAAGGCTATCACCCTCCTGGAAAGTCAGAAGACGCCGAATGGACTTTTCTGCCCATTGAGTTCCTTCTATATTGATTTCCTTGATGGTTAAAATAGTCTCATCGGATTTCGTTTGCGCCCAGGCTATATTTGCCGCAAGGGCTAATGCAACGGTTAAAAAAGCGAATCGCCATCTCATTTCCTACTCCTTCTAAATTTGACCTGATCGAATCACGGACCCTATAGCAGTTGTTCCACTCATGCTTCCAGCCTATTCTTATTTGATTTTGAGTTTCTTCTTCATTGTGAAATAGTATTCTGCCGGCGTGGTATCCTCCCCCTGCCCACTAAGCATCAATTCCTCATTAACCGTAAGCATGATTTTTTTTGCCTCTTTTTTCTTACGCGTTATGTAATATGCATAAGCTTGCATCACCTTCACCGATTCAATCAGAGTGTCGTGAGGCTCAGGGTTCTCTAATGAAGAATACATCTTTATGTACGTTTGGGAGTCTTTCTTCACACTATCAGTAAGATTCTTGAAGCTTTTCGGAACCTGTATGAAGGAAATAATGCGCATATACAAATAGTCCAGATTATTCCGCTGATCCATGGGTATCTGGTTGAAATGACTAATACCTAGGTTTGAATACTTGATTTTATTCTTCAGTTTCTTGCTGACACCGGCATAGGCCAGATTCGCCGTAGCTCTCCAAATTGAAATAACTGGATCTCTCCTGTTCAGTGCATAGGCCGCCTCAAAGTAGTCCACTGCCATTTTTGCGTTTGGTATCAGGTTTTTTTTATCGACTCTTGTGGAGTTTACCCCATTGACGAGAGCGAAAAAGTATACTCCAGCTTCCTTGAGTGCCTGCGCATCCTGAGAATCCAACGATGTTGACCGGGCATCTGCCTCTGAGGTGGCCATACCATAGAAATCGTCGAGAACCATATCACTCGACCATCCCGTTATCCCGACTGCAATTAGACCAACTAGTAATAAATAGTGTTTCATCTATACCTCACTTGTGTTATTCAGTAGCATTATGACTACTTTAACTATTCCAGTATATACAACTGTTTGATATATGTCAAGAAAACATAGGGGGGTAGAGGTGAATAGTACAATTAAATGTCCACCTGTAGAAAAGGTAAACAGGAGGCGAAAAATCCCATGGGATACGAAGGTACTACCACGTTCAAAGCAAGAGGGAGATATCTTGACTGGGATGATCGAATAGTGCTGAATAAGGACGTACAAAACAGAAACAGCCGACTCGCGAGGAGTTGGCCCACCTCCTTGAATGTAACACAAAAATGATCCAGAGGGGGAGGGGGTGCCTGTGCTCTGATTTGACGACTTGTTAAATTTATAGTGCAGAGCTTGCGCAAAGGAAGATGGAGGACTGATATTCTGCCAGAGAGCCCCGGCTAAAGTTGGATATGATTGCGTACTGGGGGAACCATTGAGTACGACTCTAAAGAAGAGGATGGAGTGTATCACAAAAAGCTTCGAGTGAATTCCCAATTGGAGAGTTCTCATTTGGAGATTTATACTAACCTAAAGCTCTCAGGTCCTCCCCTCAATCGGAGGCTATTGAATCATAAGATCTGTAGTGTGAAAAAAATGAATAAATGCTGACATAGGGGGATTTTAGACTTTACAATGGCGAAGTTGGGTTAAGCATGGCGGTCCGGGTTTTTCTGAAAACCCGAGTACTTGAGGCACCGGAACACTTGCTCTCCGCTTCTTTAAAAAAAGAAATTCAACTGCCGTTTTTAGGATAAAGTGTCGGAGTGTCCCTAAAAAGCGACTTTCGGGCCCCTCTCCCTCCATTTAGTTCTTGCCTCGATCTTTTCTTGCGTGTGGAGACGCACAGGGTGTCGCGGCCGAGGGACCGTGTCAGAATCCAGGGGGCCCGACGGGGGGGCTACCTCAGGCAAGGCGGCGAGAGGTTCTGAAAGCGGAGTGTACATGTTGTACATGAGCATTTCAGGTTTTTTCGTCTGTCTGCGCCTGCCTGTTGCAGGCAGGTGCGTACACGCACAGGCAGGCCAACACCGCATGCGGGCCAAAGGCACATTCTGACACAGTCCCAGAAATCGAGTCAAAAATCTGATACTGGGGGGAGGCGGAGCCCGAGAGGTAAAAGAAATAAAACCCGCTACAGCATGGATTCTACGCGCCGATAAGCCTGACCCAATGCCTTGCTGCTGTCATCACTCACGTCATCGCCGATAAAATCCGCTATGCTCTCAAGGCTCTCTAAACTGACCGACACCGCACCGTGGAAACTGCGAATGGATTTAAACCAGCAATGCCCTTCACCGTCTGAGTAGAGGGCGACGAATCCCATCGCCCTACGCTTGGGTTTTTTACCGCTTCGGGTAACGGTGAGAAGATGTTCCAGCTCGTTTAATAGCTTCTTGCGGGATTTTTCCTTATGGATATGATAGTTGCCGCGGGGGCTGTGGTCCCGGACATCCTTGCGGGGATCCAGGAGCCTGGCCGCCTTTATGATGGTATTCACCTTTGAATCCGGAAGAACTTCATCCCTGTCGAGAAGGAGTGTGCCGCGAAGATTACCAAAATCAGAGAGTATTTCATTCGATTGCGAGAGGGCTTCATGGAGTTGATTCCATTCAAACAGCACACGTTTTTTGCTACCCCTTCCAGGCACTCGGGTGAGAGGAAATGCCTCGCCGGCTATCCATATCTGATTTGTCGTGTCCTTGTGCGATGACTTCTCAATCCCATGGCCTTTGTCTCTTTGCGCTCCTTTCTTTCTTCTGCCATCCCGAAGCATGGTGAGCAGTCTGGGATGGATCTGCGGTAGCCATGACTTTAGCAAGGGGGACACAGAGCGGGCATAGGTTCGAGTCGTCTGAACGATTTCCCCGGCAACGATGTACTCGGGGTTTTCCTTGAAGAGCACCGATCCCGGATGAATAACAATGCGATCCATACCGACACTCCGGTAATCAAAGCGGCCATCCTTAATGCATATAAAAGGAATAAGACCCCGGGCGCAGGTCTTGAGGAAATTTTCGGTGGAGCCTCCCCCGGTTATGGGAACACCAATCTCTCCGACTATATCCTCAAGCTGTTGAGTGATCGCCAGAATTTCATCGAGGATTTTCTTGTCCAGATAATGGCGTTCAGCGAATTCTTGTTTCTTCTTTGCGCCGATATAATCCCAATAAAGATTGAGATAGCTGGCGAAATCTCCATGATGCTCGGAGCGGAACACATGATGCGCCCTGCGGGCTTCCATCTCCTCTCCCTGAGGCAGAAGATAGGGCGACTTTGCGGACAGAAAAGAGGCGGCGATGATGGTTTCCTTGAGTACCTCGGGATAATGGAGGATGGCTTCGACTATCATGCGGGCATGGCGGGGCATCAGGGGATAGGGCACCATCTGCCTTCCTATGTCGGTAAGGCAATTCTCATCGTCGATGGCATTCATCAGGCGAAGGGCTTCGATGGCCCCATGCACGGCCTTGGCGTTGGGGGGATTGATGAATGGAAAAGACTCAAAATCCCTGATGCCTATTTCGGCCATTCTCAACACTACTTCGGTGAGATCAGTGCGGTATATCTCCTCCTGCGTGAATTCTGGACGTTGATGAAAACTCTTTTCAGCGTACATCCGGTAACAGATCCCTGGGCCGGTACGCCCGGCACGGCCCAGGCGCTGCTTGGCCGAGGCCTGAGATATTTCCGTTTCCACTAAGGCACTTGCATAGGTGCGGGGATTATAGTAGTTGAGCTTAACAAGACCCGTGTCCACAACGGCGGCTATGCCGTCGATGGTGATGCTGGTTTCGGCTACATTGGTGGCGACAACGACTTTTCTCTGACCAATTGGAGCCGGATCGAAAATTCTCTCCTGCGCCTCACTCCCAAGACGGCTATAGAGGGGCAATACATACAACTGTCTTCGTGAATTGCAACCCAACAGAGCGGTAACGGTGTCTTTGATCATCTTCTCACCGGTGCAGAAGATGAGAATGCCGCCGTCTTCAGGGATAGTTATGTCGTTGGCGATCTTCTCGACGGTAGTCGTGATGGATGTGATCAACATCTCCTCGTTGCCCGCCACGGGCAGTGGCTTGTAGACAAGCTTCACAGGATACATAGGGGTGTCGATGGTTATTATGGGGCAGTTGTCGAAGTACTCGCTAAAAACTCGGGGATTCAAGGTAGCCGATGATATGATCACCTTGATATCGGGTCTATGAGGCAGGATTTCTTTCAACAAACCAAGGATGAAGTCTATATTCAATGTGCGTTCATGGGCTTCATCGATGATGAGTACCCCATAGCGTGAGAGCAGCCGGTCACCTTTCATCTCTTGGAGCAATGTGCCGTCGGTGAGTATCTTCAGCCGGGTTTCACTGCTTGTGACATCTTCAAAACGCATCTTGTAGCCAACATAACCGCCTACCTTGGTTTCTAGCTGCTCTGCTATGTATCGGCAAACTCCAACGGCGGCGATGCGCCTTGGCTGGGTGATGCCGATGACGGCCTTCGCAGCATAGCCGGCTTCATGAAGAATGATAGGAATTTGAGTTGTTTTTCCGGAACCGGTTGGGCTCTCGACGACTATTACCTGATTTTCATTGAGAGCATCAAGTATGCGTTGCCGTTGTGTGTAGACAGGGAGAGACAGGGGCTTTTTTGTCATTTATAAAAATGATAGTGCATTTATATTGTTTGAGCAATGACTTTAGGACACCTCTAAAAAAACCCTTCATTGGGGTTTTAGAGGTATCCTGCACTTCGGTTGAAAACAGCTTCTTCACTCGATAGTTGATGATTTTAGATATAATCAATATCATATTGGTCAGATAGTACGATTACTAAATGAACGGCTTGGACAACCTTCAGGATTTAGTACCTCTTAAGAGGTCTTGGTTGAATTGAGCTAAGAGTTTTCGCTCGCATAAGAAAAGCGAGGAGAAATAATGAAAAAAGCAATGAAATGGTTCGTTCTGATAAGCCTTGTATTAACAGCCTGCCAAACCGCCAAAAACTCAAACGAAGCCTCTGGAAAGATAGTTGAAATAAAGATAGGCGAATCAATCTTTGTCCTTGCCTATAAAAACTCTGTGGAATATTTTGCAGACGGCAAAGTCTCCCGTATTACCCTCGCCGAGAATTATACCGATTCCAAAGGCAGGGTGTGGAAGGGCGGCACAGAGGTATACCTCCATGAAAACGGCTATATCTCCCGATATACTCTCGCCGAGGATTTTACCGATTCCAACGGCGTGGTGTGGAAAGGCGGAACCGAGGTGTACTGGAGTGAAAACGGCTATCTCTCCCGATATACTCTCGCCGAAGATTTTGCGGTTTCCGGCGGACCTGTGTTTAAAGGTGGAACTGAAGTGTACCTCCATGAAAACGGCAATCTCTCCCGTATTACCATCGCCGAGAATTATACCGATTCCGACGGCATGGTATGGAAGGGTGACACCGAGGTATACCTTTATGAAAACGATTATCTCTCCCGTATTACTCTCGCCGAGAATTATACCGATTCCTTCGGCATTGTGTGGAAGGGAGGCACCGAGGTGTACTGGCATGAAAACGGCAAAACCTCCCGTATCACCCTCGCTGAGGATTTTGCGGATTCCGACGGCATGGTGTGGAAGGGAGGCACCGAGGTTCACTGGCATGAAAACGGCTATCCCTCCCGTATTACCCTCGCTGAGGATTTTGCGGATTCCGGCGGCAGGGTGCGGAAGGGTGGCACCGAGGTGTACTGGCATGAAAACGGCTATCCCTCCCGATATACTCTCGCCGAGAATTTTGCGGATCCCGGCGGCAGGGTGTGGAAGGGAGGTACCGAGGTATACCTCCATGAAAACGGTTATCTCTCCCGTATTACCCTCGCCGAGGATTATACCGATTCCGACGGCATGGTGTGGGAGGGTGGCACCGATGTCTACCTCCATGAAAACGGTTATCTCTCCCGTATTACCCTCGCCGAGGATTATACCGATTCCGATGGCAGGGTGTGGAAGGGGGGCACCGAGGTATACCTCGATGAAAACGGCTATGTCTTCCGGTATACTCTCGCCGAGGATTTTGCGGATCCCGGCGGCATTGTGTGGAAGGGCGGCACCGATGTCTACCTCCATGAAAACGGCTATCCCTCCCGTCTTACTCTCGCCGAGGATTTTACCAATCCCAATGGCATTGTGTGGAAGGGGGGCACCGAGGTGTACATCCATGAAAACGGTTATCCCTTCCGATATACTCTCGCCGAGGATTATACCGATTCCGACGGCGTTGTGTGGAAGGGAGGCACCGAGGTGTACCTCCATGAAAAAGGCTATCCTTCCCGTATTACTCTCGCCGAGAATTATACCAATTTCCGCGGCAGGGTGTGGAAGGAAGGCACCGATGTGTACTGGCATGAAAACGGCTATGTCTCCCGATATACTCTCGCCGAGAATTTTACCGATTCTCACGGCAGGGTGTGGAAGGAAGGCACCGATGTGTACTGGCATGACAACGGCTATGTCTCCCGATATACTCTCACCGAGAATTATACCGATTCCGATGGCATGGTGTGGAAGGGCGGCACCGATGCGTACTGGTATGAAAACGACAAAGCCTCCCGTATTACTCTCGCCGAGAATTATACCGATTCCGATGGCATGGTGTGGAAAGGCGGCACCGAGGTACACTGGCATGAAACTGGCTATCTCTCCCGTATTACTCTCGCCGAGAATTATACCGATTCCGACGGCATGGTGTTGAAGGGTGACACCGAGGTGTACTGGCATGAAAACGGCAAAGCCTCCCGATATACTCTCGCCGAGAATTATACCGATCCCAACGGCATGGTGTGGAAAGGCGGAACCGAGGTACACTGGCATGAAAACGGCTATCTCTTCCGTTTTACTCTCGCCGAGAATTATACCGATTCCAAAGGCAGGGTGTGGAAGGGCGGCACCGAGGTGTACTGGCATGAAAACGGCAAAACCTCCCGTATTACTCTCGCCGAGAATTATACCGATTCCAAAGGCAGGGTGAGGAAGGGCGGCACCGAGGTGTACTGGCATGAAAACGGCTCTCTCTCCCGTATTACCCTCGCCGAGGATGATACCAATTCCGGCGGCATTGTGTGGAAGGGTGGCACCGAGGTGTACTGGCATGAAAACGGCAAAGCCTCCCGATATACTCTCGCCGAGAATTATACCAATTCCGGCGGCATTGTGTGGAAGGGTGGCACCGAGGTGTACTGGCATGAAAACGGCAAAGCCTCCCGATATACTCTCGCCGAGAATTATACCGATTCCAAAGGCAGGGTGTGGAAGGGAGGCACCGATGTGTACTGGCATGAAACCGGCTATCCCTCCCGACGTACTCTTGCTGAGGATTATACCGATTCCAAAGGCAGGGTGTGGAAGGGCGGCACCGAGGTGTACTGGCATGAAAACGGCTCTCTCTCCCGTATTACCCTCGCTGAGGATTTTGAGGATTCCAGCGGCAGGGTGCGGAAGGGTGGCACCGAGGTGTACTGGCATGAAAACGGCTATCCCTCCCGATATACTCTCGCCGAGAATTTTGCGGATCCCGGCGGCAGGGTGTGGAAGGGAGGTACCGAGGTATACCTCCATGAAAACGGTTATCTCTCCCGTATTACCCTCGCCGAGAATTTTACCAATTCCGGCGGCGTTATGTGGAAAGGCGGCACCGAAGTGTACTTCCATGAAAACGGCTATCTCTCCCGATATACTCTCGCCGAGGATTTTGCCGATTCCGACGGCAGTGTGTGGAAGAGTGGCACCGAGGTGTACTGGCATGAAAACGGCAAAGCCTCCCGATATACTCTCGCCGAGGATTTTACCGATTCCGGCGGCAGGGTGTGGAAGGGCGGCACCGAGGTGTACTGGCATGAAAACGGCAAAGTCTCCCGTATTACTCTCGCCGAGGATTTTACTGATTCCGACGGCATGGTGTGGAAGGGGGGCACCGAGGTACACTGGCATGAAAACAACCAAATCTCCCGCTATACTCTCGCCGAGAATTATACCGATTCCGACGGCATGGTGTGGAAGGGTGGCACCGAGGTGTACTGGTATGAAAACGGCTATCCCTCCCGATATACTCTCGCCGAGGATTATACCGATTCCAACGGCATAGTGTGGAAAGGCGGAGCTGAGGTGTACTGGCGAGAAACCGGCTATCCCTCCCGATATACTCTCGCCGAGAATTTTGCCGATTTCGAAGGCAGGGTGTGGAAGGGCGGCACCGATGTGTACTGGCATGAAACCAGCTATCCCTCCCAATATACTCTCGCCGAGAATTTTACCGATTCCGACGGAAGGGTGTGGAAAGGCGGAACCAAGGTATACATCCATGAAACTGGCTATCCCTCCCGATATATTCTCGCCGAGGATTTTACCGATTCCGATGGCCTTGTGTTTAAAGGCGGAACCGAGCTGCACTGGCATGAAAACAACCAAATCTCCCGATATACCCTCGCCGAGGATTTTACCGATTCCGATGGCAGGGTGTTTAAAGGCGGAGCCGAGGTTCATTGGCATGAAAACGGTCAAGTCTCCCGATATACTCTCGCCGAGGATTATACCGATTCCGACGGCAGGGTGTGGAAGGATGGCGCCGAGGTATACTGGCATGAAAACGGCTATGTCTCCCGATATACTCTCGCCGAGGATTATACCGATTCCAACGGCAGGGTGTGGAAGGATGGCACCGAGGTATACTGGCATGAAAACGGCTATGTCTCCCGATATACTCTCGCCGAGGATTATACCGATTCCGATGGCATGGTGTGGGAGGGTGGAACCGAGCTACACTGGCATGAAAACGGCAAAGTCTCCCGTATTACTCTTGCTGAGGATTTTGACGATCCAATAAACGGAGAGATCTGGAGAGCAAATGTGGAGATACATTTTGATGAAAACGGAAGAAGAGTACAGTGAAGGCTCATTGATTCTTTCGCAATAACTGCCAACGATCACGATTATAGGCGGTAAAAAGCAGAGTGGACAGGCCGTGTCCTATGGGGGGGGGGGGCCTGCGCTGGTCTTCTGAATATTGCTTCAGGGAAGCTAGGGTAAGATTTTCAGGTGGATGCAAAGCTCTCTGCTTTTTCCATCCTGGTTGTTGAGCCACAGTAGCTTGTGCCTTGCGGGCATGAAGATATACCAGATGTCTGTGACGGAATTCATTGGAATTTGAGATAATTCTTCTGTCATACTCAATCGCAATTGGAAAAAGGGGTATGTAAGAATACTATAGTGCCCCGAAGATTGGGGGCTCGACAAAGGCCATTACGGAATAAAATACATGGGATGAGCCGGGTTTTTAGTCAAAATAAGCCGAAATTGAAACAATTGGATTGAGACGGGGCGGAGAAATTATAAACAGATTCTTGTAAATCATTTTCCTATCAAGCTATATGTGAAAGCACGTGTTTGTTCTCTACCACTAAGCTTGAGGGCACTATACAACATTTACAACGGCATAACGAACAATGACTCCGAACTAGCCACTATTTATGCGTTTCGCCACCTTGCCAGAGCCGTGTCTCAGGACAGGACAAAGCCAGATCCTTCCCAGGATACCCATCGCTGGAATCCCTGGATTGACGATACCCTTTAGCAATTTTCCCACTTGTAACATTGCAACTATACAAGTTTTATACAGAAAATAACCACTTGTACGACAGATATGCTAATTTTTTTCAAAATTTCCCTTGCGCTAGCCTGAAGTTTTCACCGAATAAGCAAGGCAACCCATTTTCCCATAAGGGATTAATCAAAAACTCGTACTTCGCTATACTGGGGACATTACAGTTTGACTCCTAAAATATCAAGCATCTTCTGCTGATGAGCTGTCGGCTCGGTTAATGTCGTGAAAGGCCGTGCCCCCTGATAGTCCGACTCAATCGTGTTACAACAGATATTCGCCAAATCATCGAGTGCCGTATGAAAACTATGAACCTGATCTCCCTGGGCTGTACATTGTAAGGACGCTTTTGAGAGGGCTTTTGACGATCTTTTTGTCGGCTGGACCACCAAATCCATCATTTTGACCCAGCCCCAGCACATTCATGCCCCCTATAAATGTCCCCCCTGCATATCTAACATAGCCCCGCTTCTATCGTCAGTTTGAAATGCTTGGCAACTTTGTACTTGTTGATGATCTTCCCCACCCGCAAAGCGATGTTCTGTTTTCCATGAAGAGGCTTGCTTTTCTTGTGGACGGCCTGGGCAATGCGTTTTAATTCTTTCTCTGTTGCTAGAAGTAATTCCTGACGCTTGACTTTCCTCTCATGGGCCAGAAAAGGATTTCGGCATACGACAAGGCGTTCATTTGGATAGTCGGGACTTTTAATCTCAGCCAGGTCCTGTTCGTCAAACAGAGAAAGTTGAATGGCACCCTGATTCATCAGTTTCCGTATCGCAGGCCCCCTTAATGCACTGACCCAACCTAAACCTTCACTGGTTCGGCACTCGTTGTTAATACGAGCCTCAGTGAGCATTCCCCGGTCCCCAACAATCACGACGCGATCCAGTTTGAAGCGATGACGGAGTTTTTCAATCTGATGGGATACCGTTGTAGGATCAGAGCGGCTTCCCTCAAAGACCTCCACGGCAATCGGTCGACCGTCGATGTCGCAAAGCAGACCCAGCTCAATCTGGAGTTTGCCCCGCTTGCCATCCCGTGAATATCCTCGTTTGGCTAATGGGCAATGCTTTCCTTCATACCAGAGGGAGGTGAGGTCATAAAAAACAAAGGAGCCTTCTTTCAGATGACGGCTGGCGAGTTTCTTCTCAATAGATATCGGCAAGGGTACTGGTTTGGGATGGGCCATTTATTTCACGGAAAATGGCCAATTTGGACTATAGGATTCACGACTCGACTGGCGATCAGAGCGGTAATGATATCTCGCTTGGGAGTTCTGTGGGAGTGGAGCATCTGAGGCAGTCCAAGGTCTTTCATAACTTCAGTTACAGCCCTGACATGACCATGGGGTAATGATCGGGTAATACGCAATTTGTTTTTATCGACGAGGCCTGAGTTTTTCTTGATGACCTGACGTAGTCCTTCGACCATATGAGGATGCCATTTAGTCAGATTCGCCAAGGTTTTTTTAACAACACGGTTACCCTCACGATGATCTTCTCTTCGCAGGATGCAAGGAGGCGACTTGCGAATTGGAACAACTTGGATGTACATGGGGGTGTCATATACGATGATAGGTTTATGTGACAATAGGATAAAATAAAAATGATTCGATATACAAAAGGGCGGATTTTAGCAGACTTTCCCCCGTAATTTATTGTTATGGAAGCACTTAACGTTGAAAGATGCATGGATATTGTGAAAACTTCCGCCTAAAAACGCATTGCAGAGTGACCTTGGAGTATATCGTAAGCGAAAACGGAGAACTGCTAAAAAAATCCATGAGAACAAACTCACGCCCGGAGAAGTCGCATCTGGACATTTATAGAAAACTTTAGTTTATCGGGGAAGGTCCTTGACCGACAATTAATGAAATACAAAATCAGTGGTGATAATCGAAAAAGTTAAATGTCGTTAGGGAAGGAGATAAGGTTGTTGTATGGTGAACTTGGGGCAAGAAAAATTTCCCGCTTGCAATTCACCCTCTTGTCATACAATATGGATGTGACTATATTTAGGAGAAATAATAGGAGGTTCATGATTATGAACAAAGCGTTAAAGAAGTATGTAGGCTGGCTTATGCCCCTGCTGATTGTATCGGTTTTAATTGCCTGCCACACGGGAGATACTACTGTTCCCGATGCGCCGACCGATGTAGAGACCGCACCAGGAAACACAGAAGTAACTGTATCCTGGACGGCACCGTCCGACACGGGCGGAGCTGACATAACCGATTACACGGTATACTGGGGCACTGAAGCCGCCGTAACAACCGACACCACAACCAAAAAATCAACGGGTAACGGAAGCGTTACTTCATTGACAATTACGGGACTTACCAACGGTACCATGTATTACTTTATTGTAACGGCGACAAACTCTGCCGGAGAAAGTGTCGCAACAACGGCGGTTTCAGCGACACCGGCTACTGTTGCTCCCGATGCGCCGACCGATGTAGAGACCTCACCAGGAAACACAGAAGTAACTGTATCCTGGACGGCACCGTCCGACACGGGCGGAGCTGACATAACCGATTACACGGTATACTGGGGCACTGAAGCCGCCGTAACAACCGACACCACAACCAAAAAATCAACGGGTAACGGAAGCGTTACTTCATTGACAATTACGGGACTTACCAACGGTACCATGTATTACTTCATTGTAACGGCGACAAACTCTGCCGGAGAAAGTGTCGCAACAACGGCGGTTTCAGCGACACCGGCTACTGTTCCCGATGCGCCGACCGATGTAGAGACCGCACCAGGAAACACGGAAGTAACTGTATCCTGGACGGCACCGTCCGACACGGGCGGAGCTGACATAACCGATTACACGGTATACTGGGCCGATTCAGCCGGAGTAACAACCGACTCCTCGACCAACAAATCAACTGGAACCGCAGATACTTCATTGACAATTACGGGACTTACCAACGGTCTTTCATATTATTTCATCGTAACAGCGACAAACTCTATCGGAGAAAGTGTCGCAACAACGGCGGTTTCAGCTACACCGGCTACTGTTGCTCCCGATGCGCCGACCGATGTAGCGACCGCACCAGGAAACACAGAAGTAACTGTATCCTGGACGGCACCGTCCGACACGGGCGGAGCTGACATAACCGATTACACGGTATACTGGGCCGATTCAGCCGGAGTAACAACCGACTCCTCGACCAACAAATCAACTGGAACCGCAGATACTTCATTGACAATTACGGGACTTACCAACGGTCTTTCATATTATTTCATCGTAACGGCGACAAACTCTATCGGAGAAAGTGTCGCATCTACGGAGGTTTCAGCGACACCGACTCCTGTTGTTCCCGATGAGCCGACTGCTGTAGCGGCTGTATCAGGGCCAGGGGCCGGAGAAGTAACTGTATCCTGGACGGCACCGTCTGACACTGGCGGAGCTGACATAACCGATTACACGGTATACTGGGACACTAAAGCCATCGTAACAGTAGTACCGGACACGAACAAAAAATCAACTGGAAACGCAGATACTTCATTGTTAGTTGATGGACTTATCAACGGTCTCTCATATTACTTCATCGTAACGGCGACAAATTCTGCCGGAGAAAGCCTCGGGAGTAGCGACGAGGCAACAGTGGAACGGCTGGGATATGCCTTGGCAGAAGGTGGCACCTTCAAGATGGGGAGCCCTGACGACGAGGAAAAAGCAGAAGCAGATGAAAAACCTCAGCACGATGTAACGGTGAGTCAGTTTTATATAAGCAAGTATGAAACAACTCATGCAGAGTACATAGAGTTTCTCAACTCGGCAGAGGTGGCGGCCGATGGAAGAAAGGACGGGATCGAGTTGATTGATATGGCTGACATCACCATTGCGGTAGAGAATATTGAAGGGAAATTTAGATTCAAGGATGGTGTTACTATATTCCCAACCAGTGACACCCCGGTAGCCAATGTAACCTGGTACGGAGCGGTGGAGTATGCGAATTGGCTAAGCAATCAGGCTGGTCTGACCCCTGTATACACGATAAACGGTACAAGCGTAACGCCAAGCTGGGATGCGAATGGCTACCGCCTGCCGACGGAGGCCGAATGGGAGTATGCGGCAAGGGGAGGTGCCTCATCCAAGGGATACACCTACGCGGGGAGCCACAGCGTCGGTGAAGTGGGCTGGTATTCCAGTAACAGCGGGGGGGGCAGGACCCACCCGGTGGGGCAGAAGAAGGACAACGAACTGGGGCTCTACGACATGAGCGGGAACGTGTCGGAGTGGTGCTGGGACTGGAAGGGAGGCTATTCAAACGAAAGCCAGACGAACCCGGATGGGCTATCCACCGGGGCCTTCCGCGTGCGGCGTGGCGGTAGCGGGCAAGACAACGCTGATAACTTGCGTCCTGCCAATCGCGGCATGAACCGCCCCGACTATAGCAGCAGCTCTTTGGGCTTTCGCCTCGTGGTGAGGACTCCTTAAATTTTGATTTATTACCTTATGAGAAAATATATGCCAACGGATAAAGGATAATAAAGAATTGGGGGAAAGGGTGTGAAGGAAGCCGTAAGGCAGGTTCGCCGTAAGGCGAAAGTGGGGCAGTGCGGGGTGCCGAAGGCGGGCCGCTATCCTTGGGGATGGAAGGGGAAAAAAGAAAGGAAGCTACCAGATGGCTTGGTGGAGGCCGACAGGCATCCGACCCGCCGTAAGGCGAAATGCCCCATGCCGGAGGCAAATGGGGGCAATACGGGCCGCCTGTGGCGGCCCGTTGTCCTGGGGACAGGAGGTGAACAAAGAATGGATGTTTCCTGATGGTCTGGGGGAAGCCGACAGGCATCCCATCCCTCCGTAAGGCGGGCGGATTTTTTTTGAAATTCCGGCTTGTAGGGGCTGGTACAATGCCTCAGGCACGACTGGCCCAGGTTATGGAGGTGTGCCTGGCATGACCAAAATCCAGTGGGTGAAAGTCCCACCTAAACCCTGAAAGGAGGGAATTAGTAGACAAAGACAAGGGTGTCCGAAGAAAGACCGCCAGGGGGTGGGGCAGAATGATGGATTTGGTTTGCAGGCAAGGCCGCATGCGGGCCAAAGGGCATTCTGACACAGCCCCCTGTCATTGATAGAGATTGTCAGTCCCAATTTAGGAATCTGTTGGAGCCTGTTGTCAATCCCGCCCGCAGATAAATGCTGTGAAGGCGGTTGACAAGTTCTGGTCCGCTCCTTTTTAAGAAAGCCCTGCTCGCTCATCAGTGCTCGGCTGTGCTCCTCCTCTTGGGAAGGCAGAGACACTTCCGGTAGCTCTTCCCGGGGAAAGCGCTTCACCAGGCGGGCCAGCTTCAATGCATCTAGCAATAATAAGCATGCTGGCGTACGAGGTCTTCCTCAGTATCGATATCCATGTATATCCCAGAATCATCAACCTCTATCGGAATAGGATTTAAGGGCCAGATGACCTCCATAGCCTTATTTGCGGGATTCGCCGCTAAGATAAGCTGGGCAGCATGGCGGCCTAGAAGTACGGGATGCCCCATTCTACCCTTGCATATAGGATATACGGCATAGTGGCCGTTCATGGATGCCCCGAGGTGAAAAAATGTTTCCGGCTTGATCAAAATGAGATCGGACAACAAGACAAAGAAGGCATCTGTTTTGAGGGCTCTGATACCGTGCTGCAACGATCCGAGTTGCCCCGCCTTGTAATCGGTATTGTTAATGAGTTCGACATTGCCTTCACTTGGAATTTCGGATCTTAGATCAACCGCCCCTTGAACGACAATCACTCGTTTACAGCATTTCAAAGCCAATTCCAAGCTATGACGGAAAATCGTTTTTCCCTTGATTTCTATCAGTTGCTTAGGATAGCCCATTCTCCGGGACTCCCCTGCCGCTAACAATATGCAATCGACATCAATTATAGAATTTTCAATTTCTAGCATCGGCATTGGACATTGTAATTAAAAATTGGACACACCCTCAAGTTAAGGTTGCATATTTAGTCAGGGAGTCGTATCTTTTTTATTGGGAGAATCAGAATGAGTAAGATAAAGACTGCCTTAGAACTCGCCTTAGAGCGAACCGGTGATGTGAAAATCGACAAAGAAGCAATTCGGCGGAATGAAGTGGTCAACAAGGGGAAAAGCCTTGTCGGGCAGTTCTTAAATGATCCAGAAGATATCGATCTGGAAAAACAATGGCAGGAGATAGATAAGAAAGAGGCCACCTGGTTGCGTGAAGGAATGTTGGATATACTCCTTTCAAATTTAACCTTGCCTCGCTATGAAACGGATATTCTTCGGTCGCAAACCATCAGCAAGGGTTTGCAGGCACTCACGAAGAGTAGGAGTGCCAAAAAGAATATCGACGATATAATGAATCAATGTCAGAACCTTTTTAAGCAATACCAGGAAAATGTCAATAATCTAGAGGAAAACCTTCGGCTTCAATGGGAGCCACTCATGAGACGAAAGGAAGAAATGCTGAGGCAGCAAACGGGTCAGTCGATCAAATTGAGTCCTGAGCAAGATCCGGTATTCGCCAAATCACTGTCGGAACATCTCGCCGAACTGGATGCCCAATATAATGAGGTGCTCCACAAAGGGAAAATGGAAATACGGCGATATATCTGATGCCTGTGTATGGATGACCTTTTCGAGAATTCCAATATAGCAGAACCATTGGCGGCGAGAATGAGGCCCCGTGTCATTGATGAGTTTGTCGGACAGGAGCACATCGTCGGCCCTGGTCGGCTACTGCGCAGGGCCATCGCCGCCGATCAGATATCGAGTCTCATTTTTTACGGTCCCCCCGGAACGGGGAAAACTACCCTCGCTAGGGTGATTGCCGGAAGCACGAAGAGCCGTTTCATAACGCTGAATGCCGTCCTGTCTGGCGTGGCCGATATAAGACGGGAAATTGCCTCCGCAAAAGATCTCTGGAAATTTCAAAGCCAAAGAAGCATTCTGTTCGTCGATGAAGTTCACCGTTGGAACAAGTCTCAGCAGGATGCCCTGCTTCCCTGGGTTGAAAATGGAACAGTCATTCTCATCGGCGCAACCACCGAGAATCCATACTTTGAGGTGAATAGGGCATTGGTGAGTCGTAGCCGGGTATTCCAATTGACCCGGCTCGAAGAGCATCATCTTCTTGCCATCGCCGATGCAGCCCTCAAGGATAGGCAACGGGGATACGGGTGCTGGTCGGTGAAATTCGAATCCGGTGCGCTGGAACACCTCGTGAAGGTGAGCGATGGAGATGCCCGAAGTCTGCTCAATGCCCTGCAACTCGCAGTAGAGACCACACCGGATGTTTTCCCGCTACCAGAAGGCCACTCCATCTACATCACCACGGAGGCCGCCGAGGAAAGCATTCAGCGAAAGGTTCTCCTGTATGATAAAGAGGGCGACTACCACTTTGACAGCATTAGTGCCTTCATTAAGTCTCTTAGGGGATCGGACCCAGATGCCGCCCTCTACTGGATGGCAATGATGATACGCGCCGGTGAAGACCCCAGATTCATTTTTAGACGCATGCTCATCAGTGCCTGTGAGGACATAGGCCTGGCTGCTCCCGAAGCCATAGGCGTAGTGCAGTCCTGTGCCAATGCCTTCGATAGAGTAGGCCTTCCTGAGGGGCAATTTCATCTCGCCCATGCCTGCCTCTACTTAGCAACTGCCGAGAAATCCAATTCCACCCTTGGGTATTTCGATGCAGTAAAGGCAGTAGATGAGGAGCCCGGGCGGGATGTGCCTCTCCCTCTCAAGGATGCGAATCGAGATAAACAGGCATTCGGACATGGTGAGGGGTATAAGTATCCTCATGCCTGGCAGAATCACTGGGTCGCTCAGCAGTATCTTCCGGACGGCCTCGTAGGCCGGGTATTTTATCGTCCCGGAAGACTCGGATATGAAGGACAAATCAGAGATAGTGTAATGAATCGTCGAGAGACACAAATTGCGGCGATGCTAGATGAAGTCGAATGGCACCATGAGGAAATCCTCACCTATTCTCCGGGCGATGCCGAACGGGAACGCTGGGTAAGACGGACTGAAAACAACCAAGATTCGATAGTTCTTCGAAAAAGAAAAATCCTATTCTCCAAATGGAAAGCCCAACGGCACCAGCGAGTTCTGATTCCCTTCGATGCCGGGGGATTACTGCTGTGGGAGGCCCATCGAAGAGTGCCTGAGGGCGGTGTCACCGCTCTATGTTCCTCGGCATCCTCCTACGATGCCCTGAGCTGGTTAGCCGGAGGGCTACCTTTGAGCGAAAGACCGCAACTTCTCCTCGGGAATCTCAATGAAACCGCAATACTGAAAAACCTTCATGAAAGCGATATCCGTTTCGATGTTCTACTGGCTACCAATGTCATGAGAAGGCTTGCAGACCATGATGCCAAAGCAATTCTCACTTCAGTTCGAGGGCTCATGGCTCCCCCCGGCCGTTGCTATCTTACCGAAAGCATTCCGGGAGCCGGAACCTGCCTAAGCGACCTCATTCCATTTGTCGCATTGAACTCCTCTGAAGAGGAATTTCGTGCGGCCGAAGCCTCCATTCTTGCGGAACTCGCCTCTGGGATGACGGAGAGCCTTCTGATCAAACTATTCACCGAATCAGGTTGGCAGGAAATCAGGGTTGACACCCTTGAAGTGCAGGAACAGCGTCTGCTTAGCGGCACAATGCTGGATCGGTGGCTACGTCCGGCTCAGGAAGGCGGCTATGGGCAGCGCATGGCCAATGTGCTTGGTCAGACGAAGTGGCAAACTACAGCGGTAGCCATCGGAAACCTCCTCAAGGGCGAACGTGTCGCGTGGACAAGCCGATTCTTCATGATTACGGCTTCAAACGGTGAATGACGATTCCAATTAACGCAAAGCTTTAAAAACCTCTGTGTACTCCGTGCCTCCGTGCGAAACTCTTTATACATCCCATGCCGTTTTCAGATCTCACGGAGAACACAAAGGACAAGGAGGGGGAGCGGTCAAAGCGTTGAAAAACCTCTGTGCACAATTCTGCCTCTCTCGGAGATCGCAAAGGACACTGAGAGGGGAGTAGCCAAAGCTTCAAAGAACCTCTGTGACCTCTGTACCTCTGTGCAAAACTCATTGTCCCTCCCACGGCGTTTTCAGATCTCACGGAGATCACAGAGGACACGGAGGGGGAGCAGAAAAAGCGTTGAAAAACCTCTGTGCACAATTCTGCCTCTCCCGGAGTTTGCAAAAATCAAGGAAAGGGGGTAGGCAAAGATTTAAAAACCTCTGAGCCCTCTGTGCCTCTGTGCGAAACTTTTTATACCTCCCACGCCGTTTTGGATCTCACGGAGATCACAGAGGACACGGAGGGGGGACAGAAAAAGCGGTGAAAAACCTCTGCGCGAAATTCTGCCTCTCCCGGAGTTTACAAAAATCAAGGAAAGGGGGCAGGCAAAGATTTAAAAACCTCTGAGCCCTCTGTGCCTCTGTGCGAAACTTTTTATACCTCCCACGCCGTTTTGGATCTCACGGAGAACACAAAGGACCCGAAGAGAGGAGCAGACAAATCTGTGAAAAACCTCTGTGAACTCTGTGCCTCCGTGCGAAATTCTTTATACATCCCATCCCGTTTTCAGATCACACGGAGATCACAAAGGACCCGGAGAGGGGAGTAGCCAAATCTTAAAAAACCTCTGTGAACTCTGTGCCTCCGTGCGAAACTCTTTATACATCCCATCCCGTTTTCAGATCTCACGGAGATCACAAAGGACACGGAGAGTAGCAGCCAAATCCTTGAAACCCCTCTGTGTACTCCGTGCCTCCGTGCGAAACTCTTTATACATCCCATGCCGTTTTCAGATCTCACGGAGAACACAAAGGACAAGGAGGGGGAGCGGTCAAAGCGTTGAAAAACCTCTGTGCACAATTCTGCCTCTCTCGGAGATCGCAAAGGACACTGAGAGGGGAGTAGCCAAAGCTTCAAAGAACCTCTGTGACCTCTGTACCTCTGTGCAAAACTCATTGTCCCTCCCACGGCGTTTTCAGATCTCACGGAGATCACAGAGGACACGGAGGGGGAGCAGAAAAAGCGTTGAAAAACCTCTGTGCACAATTCTGCCTCTCCCGGAGTTTGCAAAAATCAAGGAAAGGGGGTAGGCAAAGATTTAAAAACCTCTGAGCCTTCTGTGCCTCTGTGCGAAACTTTTTATACCTCCCATACCGTTTTGGATCTCACGGAGATCACAGAGGACACGGAGGGGGGGCAGAAAAAGCGTTGAAAAACCTCTGTTCGAAACTCTGCCTCTCACGGAGTTTACAAAAATCAAGGAAAGGGGGCAGGCAAAGATTTAAAAACCTCTGTGCCCTCTGTGCCTCTGTGCGAAACTTTTTATACCTCCCACGCCGTTTTGGATCTCACGGAGATCACAGAGGATACGGAGAGGGGAGCAGTCAAAGCTTTAAAAAATCTCTGTGCACTCTGTGCCTCCGTGCGAAACTCAGAACTCAGACCTCTGAACCTTGAACCCTGAACCTTGAACCCTGAACCTTGAACCCAGAACCTTGAACCCTGAACCCTGAACCCTGAACCCTGAACCTCCCATACCGTTTTCAGCTCTCACGGAGATCACAAAGGACACCGAGAGTAGTAGCCAAATCCTTGAAACCCCTCTGTGCCCTCCGTGCCTCCGTGCGAAACTCTTCATACCTCCCATGCCGTTTTCAGATCTCACGGAGTTCACAAAGGACAAGGAGGGGGAGCGGTCAAAGCGTTGAAAAACCTCTGTGCACAATTCTGCCTCTCCCGGAGTTTGCAAAAATCAAGGAAAGGGGGTAGGCAAAGATTAAAAAACCTCTGTGCCCTCTGTGCCTCTGTGCGAAACTTTTTATACTTCCCACGCCGTTTTGGATCTCACGGAGATCACAGAGGACACGGAGGGGGGGCAGAAAAAGCGTTGAAAAACCTCTGTTCGAAACTCTGCCTCTCACGGAGTTTACAAAAATCAAGGAAAGGGGGCAGGCAAAGATTTAAAAACCTCTGTGCCCTCTGTGCCTCTGTGCGAAACTTTTTATACCTCCCATACCGTTTTGGATCTCACGGAGATCACAAAGGACACGGAGGGGGGAGCAGTCAAAGCTTTAAAAAATCTCTGTGCACTCTGTGCCTCCGTGCGAAACTCAGAACTCAGACCTCTGAACCTTGAACCCTGAACCTTGAACCCTGAACCTTGAACCTCCCATACCGTTTTCAGCTCTCACGGAAATCACAAAGGACACCGAGAGTAGCAGCCAAATCCTTGAAACCCCTCTGTGCCCTCCGTGCCTCCGTGCGAAACTCTTCATACCTCCCATGCCGTTTTCAGATCTCACGGAGTTCACAAAGGACAAGGAGGGGGAGCGGTCAAAGCGTTGAAAAACCTCTGTGCACAATTCTGCCTCTCTCGGAGATCGCAAAGGACACTGAGAGGGGAGTAGCCAAAGCTTCAAAGAACCTCTGTGACCTCTGTACCTCTGTGCAAAACTCATTGTCCCTCCCACGGCGTTTTCAGATCTCACGGAGATCACAGAGGACACGGAGGGGGAGCAGAAAAAGCGTTGAAAAACCTCTGTGCACAATTCTGCCTCTCCCGGAGTTTGCAAAAATCAAGGAAAGGGGGTAGGCAAAGATTTAAAAACCTCTGAGCCTTCTGTGCCTCTGTGCGAAACTTTTTATACCTCCCATACCGTTTTGGATCTCACGGAGATCACAGAGGACACGGAGGGGGGGCAGAAAAAGCGTTGAAAAACCTCTGTTCGAAACTCTGCCTCTCACGGAGTTTACAAAAATCAAGGAAAGGGGGCAGGCAAAGATTTAAAAACCTCTGAGCCCTCTGTGCCTCTGTGCGAAACTTTTTATACCTCCCACGCCGTTTTGGATCTCACGGAGATCACAGAGGACACGGAGGGGGGACAGAAAAAGCGGTGAAAAACCTCTGCGCGAAATTCTGCCTCTCCCGGAGTTTACAAAAATCAAGGAAAGGGGGCAGGCAAAGATTTAAAAACCTCTGAGCCCTCTGTGCCTCTGTGCGAAACTTTTTATACCTCCCACGCCGTTTTGGATCTCACGGAGAACACAAAGGACCCGAAGAGAGGAGCAGACAAATCTGTGAAAAACCTCTGTGAACTCTGTGCCTCCGTGCGAAATTCTTTATACATCCCATCCCGTTTTCAGATCACACGGAGATCACAAAGGACCCGGAGAGGGGAGTAGCCAAATCTTAAAAAACCTCTGTGAACTCTGTGCCTCCGTGCGAAATTCTTTATACATCCCATCCCGTTTTCAGATCACACGGAGATCACAAAGGACCCGGAGAGAGGAGCAGACAAATCTGTGAAAAACCTCTGTGTACTCCGTGCCTCTGTGCGAAATTCTTTATACATCCCATCCCGTTTTCAGATCTCACGGAGTTCACAAAGGACAAGGAGGGGGAGCGGTCAAAGCGTTGAAAAACCTCTGTGCACAATTCTGCCTCTCTCGGAGATCGCAAAGGACACTGAGAGGGGAGTAGCCAAAGCTTCAAAGAACCTCTGTGACCTCTGTACCTCTGTGCAAAACTCATTGTCCCTCCCACGGCGTTTTCAGATCTCACGGAGATCACAGAGGACACGGAGGGGGAGCAGAAAAAGCGTTGAAAAACCTCTGTGCACAATTCTGCCTCTCCCGGAGTTTGCAAAAATCAAGGAAAGGGGGTAGGCAAAGATTTAAAAACCTCTGAGCCTTCTGTGCCTCTGTGCGAAACTTTTTATACTTCCCATACCGTTTTGGATCTCACGGAGATCACAGAGGACACGGAGGGGGGGCAGAAAAAGCGTTGAAAAACCTCTGTTCGAAACTCTGCCTCTCACGGAGTTTACAAAAATCAAGGAAAGGGGGCAGGCAAAGATTTAAAAACCTCTGTGCCCTCTGTGCCTCTGTGCGAAACTTTTTATACCTCCCACGCCGTTTTGGATCTCACGGAGATCACAGAGGATACGGAGAGGGGAGCAGTCAAAGCTTTAAAAAATCTCTGTGCACTCTGTGCCTCCGTGCGAAACTCAGAACTCAGAACCCTGAACCCTGAACCTTGAACCCAGAACCTTGAACCCTGAACCCTGAACCCTGAACCCTGAACCCTGAACCCTGAACCCTGAACCCTGAACCCTGAACCCTGAACCCTGAACCCTGAACCCTGAACCCTGAACCCTGAACCTCCCATACCGTTTTCAGATCTCACGGAGAACACAAAGGACCCGGAGAGAGGAGCAGACAAATCTGTGAAACCCCTCTGTGCCCTCCGTGCCTCCGTGCGAAATTCTTTATACATCCCATCCCGTTTTCGATCACACGGAGATCACAAAGGACACGGAGAGGGGAGTAGCCAAATCTTAAAAAAACCTCTGTGAACTCTGTGCCTCCGTGCGAAATTCTTTATACATCCCATGCCGTTTTCAGATCACACGGAGATCACAAAGGACACGGAGAGAGGAGCAGACAAATCTGTGAAAAACCTCTGTGTACTCCGTGCCTCCGTGCGAAACTCTTTATACATCCCATGCCGTTTTCAGATCTCACGGAGATCACAAAGGACACGGAGAGAGGAGTAGCCAAATCTTAAAAAACCTCTGTGAACTCTGTGCCTCCGTGCGAAACTCTGAACTCTGAACTCTGTGCGAAACTCTTTATACATCCCATGCCGTTTTCAGATCTCACGGAGTTCACAAAGGACACGGAGGGAAGAATAGGAGGGGACAGTTTTTCTTTCGGGCTAGCAGGAAATTGCTTGAGGCGACCGAGGAGCCTTTTATGAACCACGAAAAGCACGAAAGGCACGAAAAAAAACCACAGAATACACGGAACACTCAGAAAGAAGAAAAACAAAACTTCCGTGTTTTCCGTGGTTACAACGGATGTTCCTGAATGATCGAATTGAACAGGCGTTATCTTTGGGGTGGAAGATAGGATTGAGCGGCCCTTGAGTCAGTCGCTCGGCAAGTCAAAATAGACGGCCCTCATCATCTGGCGTGTTCTCTCTCAGGCAACGTGCATCCTGCTAGATATTTTATAACCCGGTATGCTGGTTATTCCTCATTTAGGGCCGCTATACCGGGCAACACCCTGCCTTCTAGGTATTCCAAGGAGGCTCCGCCTCCGGTTGATACGTGATCAACTCTCTCACTTAGATTGAATTTATTCACAGCCGCCACCGAATCGCCGCCGCCTAGCACTGTCATCCCGGGGCAATCGGCGACCATCTTGGCGAGTTCCAGGGTTCCTTGGCTAAAGGCATCAAACTCGAACACCCCCATGGGGCCGTTCCAGACCACTGTTTCTGCGTTTTCAATGAGTTTCTTCATCGCAGAAATGGTCTTAGGTCCAATATCCATAGCTATCTTTCCAGCCGGAATGTTTTCACCATCTATCAATTCAGGTTTAGACGATTCGCTGAATTCATCGGCCACAATATGATCGTAGGGAAGCAGTACGGTTACTCCTCTGCGTGCCGCATTATCCAGAAAAGAGCGTGCGGTATCGGCATATTCGTTTTCCACTAAGGACTTCCCCACCGTCTTACCCTGCTCCTTCAAGAAGGTGTAGGCCATGCCACCGCCTATGATGAAGGCATCGGCCTTATCAAGGAGAGATTCGAGTACGGCAATCTTCGATGACACCTTGGCACCGCCGATGACGGCGACAAAGGGTTTAACAGGATTCTTTAACACCTTATCGAGAAAGGAACATTCCTTCTCCATGAGCAGACCGGCATACGAGGGGAGAAACTTCGTTACCCCTTCTGTGGACGCATGGGCACGGTGGGCGGCCCCAAACGCATCATTCACATATATATCACCCAGTCGCGCAAGGCTACGGCAAAAATTCGTTTCATTTTCAGTTTCTTGGCTATAGAATCGGGTATTTTCCAATAGCAATATCTGCCCGCTTCTTAGCGTAATTGCCAACTTTTCCACCTCAGGCCCGATGACATCGGGAGCCATAATGACTTCGGCATTGGTAAGTTCGGCAAGGTGATCCTGAAGTTGCTTCATGCTGTACTGAATGTTTTTTTGACCCTTTGGCCGCCCCATGTGACTCATGATGACCAGGGCGGCTCCTCTGTCTAGTAGATGCCTCAGAGTTGGCAAAGCACTTCGCATACGGGTATCATCGGTAATAAGGCCATTTGCTATGGGTACATTGAAATCGACTCTTATCAGCACCTTCTTCCCTGAAACATTAATGTTTTCTATCGTCCTGATCGCCACTTGATTCTCCTTTATTGGCTGAAACTATATCAGTTTTTGCGCAAGGTCAACAACTCTCGCCGCATATCCAAACTCGTTATCATTCAATTCGCTAACCTTGATAAACTTCTGGCTTCATGGTGAAACCTGCATCAAAGATGGCCGAATGGCTATTCCCCCTGAAGAAACCAGTGGGGCCTCCGTGTATTCGAGTATGCCCTTCAGAGCACCTTCATGTGTCGCTACCCGCCAGGGTGCCGGGCACTTCTATTTTCTCATTACCTCCGATACCGGCATGGCCCGTAATGGAAAGACCATTAAAAGTCAAACTAAAGTCATTTATGCTCTTTCTAAGGTGAATGGTACAATTAAATGTCCACCTGTAGAAAAGGTGAACAGGAGGTGAAAAGTCCCATGGGTCATGATAATAATACCATGTTCAAGGCAAGAGGGAAATACCTTCAGGATGCCGTGATTCTCACATTAAAGGACAAGGAACTAGCGGAGATCGAGCCAGGGGCTAGGATAAATGACACGGCCTGGTTCCACACTGATGCCTCAGCTGTCGCTATCCGCTCCGAGGGTTATCATAGCCAAGTTCTACCTCTTGTCGATGATGAAATCATTGATGTGAAGATCGAACGGATAAACTCGGAGGTCCATCGAATTGGAGAAGCACCGACTGGCCGCCAGCCCAAGAGTGTCCGATTCAGTCCTGATGGTGAGCATCTGTTCGCCATCCATCTTGATGATGAAACGCCGATCAGTCAGTATAGAACGAATCCACTAGAATTGATAAGGCATTTCACGCTACCCGAAGAGTTCGCCCAGCAAAAGGGTTTTGTCGAATCTTGCATCATCGAGTCAAGAAGTGAACTCTGGGTCTCTCAGATGACCATGGGACTGGTCCATATCTTCCACATTGTGAGCGGATCGTATCTGGGCCATGTGCAGTTGAGTGGAAGGTGGCCGAAGGTTCTTGTCTCCTCACCTGATGAAAAGTTCATCTATGTGTCTTGCTGGATAAGCAATACTGTCTCTGTTATTGATACGAGTTTGTGCCAGGAAATACGGTCTTTTGACACCGGGCCCACTCCCCGTGGCCTGGCTCTGGGTTCGGATGAATCAAGTCTGCTCATCGCTCTGTTCTCCAGTTCGGCTGTAGACAGGGTGAATCTCGAATCTGAATTCCCAAAAAATGCAACTATGACGGCAGGGCAATGCCGAAGAGTTCCATTATCCGCCGCTGAACTGGTGCCGTCTCCGTGAACACCGAACCGTAGCGTCCGGAGTATTTGATTTTAACCAAAGTCTCCATTTCCTCCATAACCTTTGCGACAGTGAACAATTTGAGTTTTGGATCGTCCTGAATGGTGGCTCGAATGGAACTGACGTATATGAGTGCCAGAAACTGCAGGAACAACCGACTGTCCATGTTCTGTGAGCTGTGAACTCTGAGCCGCTTCATATCAAGGTGATTTTTAAGATCGTCAAAACAGTTTTCAACGACATCCTTAATTACGGTATATCGACAAGGCTTCGGCGGGACTTTTAATCGTGTTTGACAGAATGCAAAAGAAACCGCTGTACTTCTTACGAAATTTTTCTATTTCTTCATCATTGAAATCCACCTGCAATCCCCGTCTGGGCGTTTTTCTGATGATCAGATAACGTTGAAGATTTTTATTGATGTCTTCAATCGCCCCTCCTGCAAGCAGTTTTTCCCTGCAGGCGATCAGTCACCGGACCAGTCGGTCGAAATTGCTGGCCGCTCTTTCGGCATTATAGAAAATATGCAGTCGGCAGCGATGATTTTTTTCTCCCCATCGGTAAAGTTCAGTTGTCGCATACAGGGCTTCATTCTCTCCGACCATTATGTAATTTCTCGGCGATGCGATGCGACCGCAGTGCGCATTCAGGATATTCTCAACCCTTTTTCTTCCGGTGGGAAGAGAAATGGTGAACTTGTGGCGATGCATTAAAAGTTCATCTATATTGGTTTTGCTGTAGAATCCACGGTCCAACACGAAGTGCAGTTTCTTCGCCCTGAGACAGCCTGAGAGATTTGGTCGTCGTCTTCAATGTGGGGCTGTGTCAGAATCCAGGGGGTGGGTCAGAATGAAGGAAGAGGCTCTTCTTGATGGTTTCTACATTGTTCGGACGAGTGTGGATACCTCGCAACTCTCGCGGAGCAAATTGAGCCGGAATATCAGGGGACACTGACTTTCACGACATTAACCTGAGCCGACTGCTCATCAGCAGAAGATGCTTGATATTTTAGGAGTTAAACTGTGATGTCCCCAGTATAGTGAAGCCTGATTCGGGGTTAATCCCTTATAGAAGAATGGTTTACCTTGCTTGTTCGGTTGAAACTTCAGTCTAGCGTCGAAACCTTTGAGAGAGACATTTTTTGAAGATTCTAGGAATTTCACTAACCATGTTGGATTGCTCAAGGCATAGCACCAGGCAAGCCCCTCAAACTAAACCACAAAGGAGAATAGGGAGAATTAGGAAGATCATTTCACCTACATTTCGCCCCCCCCCAAAAAAAAGTTGACAAACGCAAAAAAAAAGTTGACAAACGCATTGCCATAATACATCATACGTATTATCATATTATCGTATTGTCGAAAAGGATGAGATTTGATATGGAAATCAAGGAATTAGATGAAGTAGCAAAGATACTCCGTTTAGAAGTGGTAAGGATGGTTCATGAAGGTGGCGATGGCCACCCGGGACCCGCATTGTCCATTGCTGACATTGTTACAACGCTGTATTACGACATCATGGACATCGATCCGTCTAAGCCACAGTGGGAAGATCGTGATCGGTTCATTCTTTCAAAGGGTCATGCCTGCCCTATCTACTACGCCGCCTTATCGGAGAAAGGTTACTTCGGAGATAAAATCCAAGATTTCAAACTTCGAGCACTGGGCAGCCGATTTCAGGGGCATCCGGTTATGTACAAAACAAGCGGTGTTGATATGACGACCGGCTCGTTGGGAAATGGTATTTCAATCGGCTGCGGGATGGCAATTGCAGGTAAATACCAGAAGAAAGACTATCGAGTTTTTGTGATAGTCGGCGATGGTGAGCTACAGGAAGGTGTCTGTTGGGAAGGCATCAACACGGCTGCCGCACTTGGTCTCGACAAAATGTATGTGTTTGTTGATAAGAACGGTTGGCAGAGCGGTGAATCCGTTGCCAATATCCTTGGATCAGACAACTACAAAGAGCGATTCGAATCCTTTCAATGGGATGCCCAGGAAATCGATGGACACGATATCGGTGCGATAAAGGCTTCAGTCGCTACGGCAGAACAAGTTAAGGGAAAACCACATGTCATAGTCTGCAATACCGTCAAAGGAAAAGATCTCAGCTTTATGGAAAACGACAATCTTTGGCATAAAGGTGTCCCGAATGCAGAACAGTATGAGAAAGCGATTATGGAACTGGGAGGTGCAGTTTAATGACTGATTTCAAAGGAACACGAGAAGCTTTTGCTGCCAGCTTGATTGATTTGGCGAGTGAGAATGAAAAGGTCATGTTTGTTTCTCCAGACTCTCTCAAGGCTATGAGAGCCACCAAATTTGCGGAGAAATTTCCTGAAGCATATATCGAAGTTGGAATCTCGGAACAGAACGCTGTCAATGTCGGAGCTGGATTGGCGGCCGCCGGAATGTTGCCCTTCGTTGCCACATACGCGGGGTTCCTGACAATGCGGGGATGCGAACAGATGAGAACATTTGTTGGATATCCGAAGTTAAACGTAAAATTTGTCGGTATCAATGCGGGACTCATCGGAGGAGAACGAGAAGGCGCTACTCACCAGTTCTACGAAGACATGGGTATTCTATCGAATATTCCCAATTTTGCCATCTTCTCTCCGGCGGACGGGCCACAAACCTACAAAGCCTGCATTGAAGCTACAAAGATCGATGGACCTGTGTATATCCGTGCCGGAAGTGGGCGGGAGAACGATGTGTACAAGGTTGATGCCGATTTCAGTATGAGCGGCATCACTGTTCTCAAAGAGTACGGGGACGACGTACTGATACTCTCCACAGGTTTTGTACTGGAGAGAGTACTTGAGGCCGCAGAGATACTGAAAGGACAAGGAATTAATTCCACCGTTGCGGATGTCAATATTCTTTTCGGAAAAGATCCGTCCGGGATTGTCGAGGTAATCAAGAAAGCAAAAAGGATTGTAACCGTCGAAGACCACAATATTAACGGCGGCTTGGGCTCCTATATCTGCAACCTTGTCTGCGAACACGCTCCTCTCCCGGTTAAGAAGATGGGTCTCACAAGTTTTGGAGAATCTGGACTGGCAAAGGAGCTTGCTGATCACTACGGATTCTCTCCCGAAAATATTGCGAAAGTCGCATCTGGAAAATAATTGAGACACTAATAGGGGAATCTAAATGAATAAAATTAGCGTTTCTGTAATCGGTGCCAGCGGGAAAATGGGTACCCGCACCAGTAACAATCTGGCCAACGCCCCGGACGAAATTGACCTGTTTTTTGTTGAAAATGCCGAGGCGGGCATCAAGGACATTGAGGAAAGGGGCTACTCCGTTACTCCTATGGAGGAGGCCGTTAAGAAATCCGATGTCGTAGTGCTGGCCGTTCCCGACTCGGTGATCAAGGTAGCCAGCCGAGAGGTCGTCAACGAAATGAATCCCGGATCGGCTTTGGTGATCCTCGACCCCGCCGCCGCAGTGGCGAAAGAGCTGGTGATGCGGGATGACTGTACATTCGCAATTGCGCATCCCTGCCATCCCTCCTACTTTCATGATCAAGACACCTATAAGGCCAGACACGACTTTTTCGGTGGTCAGGGAGGCAAACAAGACATCATTATGGCCAAGATTCAGGGCGATGATGAGAAGTTTGCCCAATGCCGACGAGTGTCGGAGATTATGTATGGTCCTGTCTTAAACAGCTATGTCATGGGAATCCGAGATATTGCCTTTTTGGAACCGACGCTCGTAGAGACCCTGGGTGCGACATGTCTTTACGCTATGGCCGAAACAGTGGATGAAGCCGAACGGCGGGGCATCAACAGAGATGCGGCAATTTCGTTTTTAGCTGGCCATATTTACACGCTAACAGCCAATTTTTTGGGCTTAATGGGCAAAGTTCCTGTTTCTGATGCGTGTAATATCGCCATCGGAATTGGAAACAGGATGGTTCTACGGGATGACTGGAAGAAGATCTGGGACGATGACGTACTCGATAAGGTCATTGCGACGATGCTCCACCCGGAAAAACCTCAAATCTAAAAGGAGACTGTATGAAGACTGTAGTACTGGACGGTTACACATTGAATCCCGGAGACCTCTCGTGGAAGCCCCTGGAAGAACTCGGAGAACTGACTGTTTACGACCGAACCGACAAAAAGGAAATAGTTGCCAGGCTGGAAGGGGCCGAGATTGTTTTAACAAACAAGACCCCCATCAGCGAGGCAACTCTCAATGCTTGTCCAAGCATAAAGTTTATCGATGTCCTGGCAACGGGGTACAACGTCGTCGATACCGAGACAGCTAGGCAGAAAGGCATTCCCGTAGCCAACATCCCCACTTATGGAACCGACGCTGTCGGACAATTCGCCATTGCGCTCCTGCTGGAAATTTGCCATCACATCGGTGCTCATTTCAATGCGGTAAAACAGGGAGAGTGGACGAATAACGAAGACTGGTGTTTCTGGAATTACCCGCTGGTCGAACTAGCCGGAAAAACCATGGGTATAGTCGGGTATGGGCGAATAGGACAGACCACCGGAAGGATTGCGCAAGCCCTGGGAATGAAGGTGTTGGCTTGCGACAAGTTCAAGAACCCGGAACTGGAGACGGATACTTGTCGTTATGTCGAATTGGACGAACTGATCAGAGAGTCCGATGTAATAGCATTGCATTGTCCTCTATTCCCTGAAACCGAAGGGCTAATCCGCAAAGACACAATCTCTAAAATGAGGGATGGAGTCATCATTATAAACAACTCAAGGGGGCCCCTCATCATCGAATCGGACTTAGCCGAAGCCCTGAACTCTGGAAAAGTGGCAGCCGCCGGTTTGGATGTTGTTTCAACCGAACCTATTCAAAATGACAATCCTCTACTTCAAGCAAGGAACGTCATCATCACTCCTCATATATCTTGGGCACCGAAGGAGTCCAGGCAGAGGCTGATGGACATCGCAGTCAACAATGTTCGAGCATTTCTAGACGGTAATCCCGTCAATCTGGTCGGTTAACAGAACCGACGATAAACAGAAAAAAGGGGAGCTTAGGCCCCTTATTAAAATAATAGGAGGAACATTTATGTTCAAGAAAATCGGAATTATTGTGTTGGTATTTTGCGTGGCTATTTCAGCTACTTTCGCAAATGGCCAAGACGAAGGGGCTGGGGACGAATCGGTTGTTCTCAAACTTGGTCACGGTATCACATTGACCCATCCAGCTCATCTGGCGGCTGCGCAGTTCGCCGCAGCCGTAGAAGCGGGAACCGATGGTAGAATCACAATAGAGGTATACCCTAATAGGCAACTGGGCGAAGAACGGGACATGGTTGAAGGTCTTCAGATTGGAACAGTAGATCTTACCATCGTATCCAGCGGTCCCTTGGGTGGATTTGTACCTGAAATCGGTGTGGTTGACCTTCCCTTCCTCTTCTCATCGTCGGAACATGCATACAAAGTATTGGACGGAGAAATCGGTCAAAGTATCCTCAAAAAATTTGAGGCAAACGACATTGTGGGTCTTGCGTTCATGGAGAACGGATGGAGATCTCTCTCCACTTCTGGAAAAAAAGTTGTCGTTCCTGAAGACCTTGATGGCCTAAAAATTCGAACCATGGAGAACAAGGTGCACATGGCAGCATTTAGGGCTATGGGTGCTTCCCCAGTTCCTATGGTTTGGGGTGAAGTATACACCAGTCTTCAGCAGGGAGTTATTGACGGACAGGAAAATGCCCCAGTAATACTGACGACAAATGCGTTGTGGGAAGTTCAGGACTATTATGCACTGACAAATCACGTCTATGCACCCCAGGTTTTCCTGATGAGCGGAAGTACCGCCTCCAAACTGTCCGATGCGGATATGAACGTAATTCGTAAAGCCGCAATGGATGCAACACACTATCAGAGGAAGCTGATGGCCGAACAGACCGATGGACATATCCAAACCCTTATCGAAAAAGGTGTGGAGGTTTATGAGGTCGATGGAGCACTGTTCCAGGCGGCGGCGAAGGCAGTCTACGACGAGTATGAAAGTGTATTCGGAAAAGACTTAATCGAGAGTATCATTGCTACTGGTATGTGATATATGGGACTGATTAGCGATAGAAATTTCTATCGCTAATTTCCGGGGCTGTGTCAGAATGCGCCCTTGGCCCGCATGCGGCGTTGCCTGCAAACCAAATCCATCATTCTGACCCACCCCCTGGATTCTGATACAGCCCCGGGGAAAGAGGAGTTGCCGGATATGCTAAAAGATTTTATAGGAAAAATAAAAAAGGGCATGGATACAACTATAAATATTGTAGTTATTGCTCTTTCGGCGTCTTTGGTATGTGTTGTTTTTCTTCAGGTTTTTTCGAGATATGCACTTAATTATCCGATAACTTGGTCTGAGGAATTGGCACGATACCTTTTTGTTTGGATTGTGTTCACATCTTCGGTAGTTGTCTTTAGGGAAGACCGCCATATGGGAGTAGATTTCTTAGTAAAGGCATTCCCAGACAAGGTTAGGCACAACGTACAAATAATTGCAAAGTTATTGATTTTTGTGTTCATCGTTTCAATGCTTGCTGTTTCTCCACGAATCATCACGATTGCGTTCAAACAAAGGTCTCCTACGTTGAATCTGCCGATCGGAGTCGTTTATTTAGCATTTCCCGTTTCGTTGTTTCTTATGTTTCTTGAAACAATTTTCAGGATACTGCTACGTGAAAAAAAATATAGAGGTGAGAATTCATGACAACCGTCCTATTCATTAGTTTTGCTATTCTGCTGCTACTCAATATCCCAATCGCTTTCAGTCTTTTCATCTCTTCGACATTGGCGTTGATATACGGCGGAATCCCAATAATAGTGGTTATCCAAAGAGCTGTAACCGCAACCGATTCATTTATTTTGCTGGCAATCCCGTTTTTTATGATTGCAGGAAACCTTATGGGGGTTGGAGGAATATCTAAAAGATTAGTTTCGTTCGCCAACTCCTCTGTCGGCTGGGTGAGGGGTGGGCTTGCCCACGTAAATATACTCACAAGCATGCTGTTTGCAGGAATCACCGGTGCCGCCGTGGCCGATACGTCCGCCGTTGGGTCTATTATCATTCCTGCCATGAAAGAAGAGAAATATAGTGATCATTTTACGGCCGCCGTTACTGCAAGTTCCTCGGTGATCGGGATAATAATTCCGCCGAGTATTCCATTCGTCCTATACGGTGTCATAACAGGAGTTTCTGTCGGGAAACTGTTTTTGGCTGGTTTGATACCAGGAGTATTGATTGGTTTCTCGCAAATGGTCATCTCCTATTTTGCAGCCGCGAAACAACACGTCGGAGACAGAAAGAAATTTAATCTCTTGAACTTTATAAAAGAGTTGCGAGTGAGTTTCTTGGCACTTCTAATGCCGGTGATTATTCTAGGCGGAATCATTTTTGGAGTTGTGACACCTACCGAAGCCGCTGTATTGGCAACCATCTATGCACTTATTATCGGATTCTTTTTCTACAGAGAATTAAAACTCAAATTCATACCGAAACTTTTACTTGAATCTGCAAAAACATCGGCAATTGTTATGTTTATGATTGCAGGTGCATATCTTTATGGCTGGATAATTACCAACGATCAAGTACCGCAGAAAATCATAGAAATGATTACTGCATTTACCACGAATCGATATATGGTCTTGGTGATGTTTGTCGCCGTATACTTCATTACCGGTATGTTCATTGATGTTGGAGCAAGCATAATACTGCTAGTGCCTGTTCTGTATCCCGTAGTCCAGGTTTTCGGTGTTGATCCTCTGCTCTTTGGAGTTATTACAGTTATGTCATTGGCCCTGGGATTGATTACACCACCGGTTGGGGCTTGTTTGTTCATATCGTGTGAAATTGCCAATGTGCCTCTATTGAGAGGAGCAAAATCAACGATTCCTTTCATTGTCGGTATCTTCATTGTACTGGCACTTATTCTGATTTTTCCCGCTTTGGCAACGGCTATACCAAACGCCGTAATAAAGTAGTAGAGATTTGAGATTAACTATTTTGAAGTAGGCTGCGCCGGGGTGACCGGCGGCCTATTGAGGGATGAGAATCCCGCACAAAAAATGAAATCGATAAAGGCCTAGTGATATGGATACCAGCCTTTGTAATTGGTTCAATAAATAATGGAAGAAACACTCAACAAAATGCAGAGATCTGGGACGGCGATAATAGAATGTTACAAACGCCGAGAAAGGTAAAGAGAGTAGGGCGGATTGGAACAATTTTCGCTCTCATTTAAAAACATACGGCCTTAGAGGGATGATGTTGTTAATAACCGATACATCTACAGCCTTAGCAAAGCCCATAGCAGAACACTTCATTTCAAGGTCGTACATTTTTACCGCGTTTCGGTATAGTACTTTGTTCAGATTGTCTGAGTCAGCAGTAGCGGAATTGCATTTTATGCTGAACTCAATAGCTAAACATAGGTGTTGCCCTCCATTGTACATAGCCGATCATACTGATTTCCACACCGGCATCCTGGAAAGCTTTGATGAAGCCGAAGGATGTGAATTGGCCGTCATAATCGGTATTGGAGACTGCAGAAATTCCGTAGAAGGCTATGGATTTTTTTCAAGGCCTCAGTACAGAAATCCGTGTCCATAATGCAACAATTAGAAGTCGCTGACTACCAGCTTTCGCCACACTTCCACTGATTCCTCGATTGCTTTTTCGGCAATTGTTAAATCCTTTGATAGAATTGCATCTACGATGTGTTCATGAGTATTCACAGCCGCGGCACCGTGTTCCTGGTGCATATGACTTCTGACAATATAGGGTTCTAAAAACTCCAAAATAATTGAGTAGAATTTTTCGACCAATCTGTTCTTTGTAGCTCTGCCCATTAACCTATGAAACTCAATATCGGATTTTGCCAGTTGTTCCGGCGGAATCTCGTGATGTGTGCGGTCTTCTTGAAATCTTTTAAGAGAGTCTACGAGCATTGCTACCTCTTCTGAGTTCGTGTTCGATTTCTTGATTATGAGATTAACTATATCAATCTCAATCAAAGAGCGGAATTCGGTTATCTCCTCAATATCTAGTTTTGAAAGAATAAGATTAAGCAGAAAAGGATTGAATAGACCGTTTTTGATCGAGTCAGCCACGTATGTACCATTTCCAGGTTTAATGTCAATGATACCAAAAGCCGACAATATTTTCATGGCTTCTCGAATGGACGTTCGACTGATAGACAGTGCCTTGGACAATTCCGTTTCATTTGGGATTTTATCCCCAGATTTAAGTTCGCCGTTGATCAACAGTCTCTTTACATTGTTGAGTACAATATCGACCGCGGATTCCCGCTTTTGTGGCTTGAAAGTTTCCATATTTTTTGCGTCCATGTATCTTTGTTTGATGTAAATTCCTTAACATATAAATGATCTTACCACTAAGCGGATAAATCATGCCATATGTTCTATGGATCTCTTAATAGCTAGTGTCCTGAATTCTAATCCCCTATACAATAGGCTTCCAACCAATTCACCTCCTGAGCTTTGTTTATTATTGCAGGGATTTTCTCCCCATCATCCTACCAAACTTATCGCTTTGGATTTTTGTTTTTCTCTGCTAAATAAACCTCAATCACTTTTTCCAATTCCTTCAAGTTAGAGAAGCTTACATCTCTAATTACACCAGATGTGATATCGGTAAAAAATCTTTCAACAAGATTCATCCAGGAACTGCCTGTTGGTGTGAAATGTATATGAAATCAAGGATGCTTTTCAACCATTTCTTGACATTTTCATGCTTATGGACGGAATAGTCATCAGCTATGATGTGTAAATCCACTCCTTCAGGTATTTCTGCATCTATCTGCTTAAGATGTGTCAACCACTCTTCATTTCTGTGTTTCTGCTGGATTGTCGAAATCAAAGTACTGTCAAGATAATTCAAAGCGGCAAAAAGTGTTGTCGTTCCATGGCGATAATAGTCATGTGTTTCTGTTATAATATATCCGACATTCAATGGCATGCCGGGCTATAGTTCTTTCCAGAGCCTGCACCTCATGTATTCTATTCAACAGCAGGACAATAGAACCGAAAAGAAGGAATACTTCTTTATTTATGGCTCTTCGAACCACCTTGTGGAATAAGATGGAAATACCCGCATAAACGGTCGGTTCACCTGTGACTTCGTTGCAAATCCCGCCCCATTCATAGTACAATCCCCCCATGCCCGCCTCGGAACACGATAAACGCTATAAACGGCTCTTCACCCACCACTATTTCATCCAAAAGCTATTGGAATCCTTCGTCCATGAAGACTTCATTGCCGACCTTGATTTCTCCACCCTCAAGCGGCTGGACAGGAAGATGGTGACAAAACGGTTCAAGGAAAAAGAATCCGACCTGATTTACAGCGTGAATTACAAAGACAGGCCCATGTACATTTTCCTAATGACTGAATTTCAGTCCACTGTAGATAAGACTATGCCGCTCCGCTTCCTACGCTACATAGCCGAATTTTATGAAAATCTGGACCGGGGATCCAAACAGAAACGCAGATTTCCCCCCGTGTTGCCCATCCTCCTCTACACCGGTAGCGCAAGGTGGACAGCTCCTGCAAGTTTTCAGGCCATGGTGGAGCAATCAATCCCCTCCAAATACATCCCGCATTTCGAGTATTTTCCCATCCTGGTCAATGAAATACCTGCAGAAACGCTATACAATATGAAAAACGCCGTTTCGGCGGTATTCTACTTTGAGAACAGCAAGGTGGAGGATATAATCGCCACTATTGACGCGTTGTTTGAAATTGTTAAAAATGAAGACAATGAAGTTTTCAAGGAGTTCAGGCTGTGGCTCAATGACTGTCTTAAACCTTTGGGAGACAATAAAATCCTGCAGACAGTCGACAGGGTATTCAGCCAAAAGGAGAAGAATCCGATGTTTGCGGCATCAGTAGAAGAATACAAGGCTAAGTTGTTTGAAGAAGGCAGACAAGAGGGGATCAGCGAAGGTATCAGGAAGGGCAAACTAGAGGGCAAACTAGAAGGCAGACAAGAAGGCAGACAAGAGGGGATCAGCGAAGGTGTCAGAAAGGGCAAACTAGAAGGCAAACTAGAAGGGATCAGGGAAATCGCCAGAAAACTCAAACAATCAGGCATCGCACTTGAAATAATCAGTAAGAACACAGGCCTGTCTTTAGACGAAATTGAGGCATTGTAAATCAATATCAGCCTAAACTATGCCAAAACACAGGATAACTAACGCATTCACCGAAGGAATCAACAGCCAATTCAACACATAAAAGCACCAGCTGGAGGCTTTAGACATTTTGCGAATTATCGAACAGGCCATACTCTTTTACTGCGGAAAACTGGACTTGTATCCACAGGATAGTTCGAAGAGCCTTATTTATAAAGTCACTATGGGAACTTAGAGCCAAGGGTAGAGAGGCATTTACCAGAGATGGAAGATTCATGCCGGATCAATTATTCGGCACATCAGCCACCGGCCACCTTCATTCCCATACGAATCATTCGGCAGGCACGTTCGGCGGCATCCACCAAACACTCTTGAGACCGGGCAATGGCATCTTCCAAGGACATTGCCCGGTCCACAGTGCTCATGATTGAGTCTATACCGTATTGGTACACCGCCGATGCACCATTGCCGATGTCTCCGACAATCGCCAGAACCGGCTGTCCGGTGGAGGCCGTCCGGGCCGCCACTCCGATGGGGACTTTCCCACGGATGGATTGGCCGTCGATCTTCCCCTCGCCGGTAATCACAAGATCGGCACCCTCCAACTTCTTCTCGAAATCCGTGAGATCTAGGATCGTATCGATGCCGCTTTTTATTGTGGCGTTGCAGAACGCCATCAGGCCGAATCCCAGTCCCCCGGCGGCACCGGCACCGGGTATCTCTCGCATCATTTTACCCTTCCAATCCTCCACGATGTCGGCGAACTTGGCCAGGGCCGCATCGAGTTCCTTTACCATTTCAGGAACGGCACCTTTTTGGGGCCCGTAAATCGCCGAGGCACCGTGGTCTCCCAACAGCGGATTATCCACGTCGCAGGCCACGTGAATCGTAGCCTCCTTTAGGAGGGGATTTGCACCAGAGGCTTCCACTGATGCGATGTCCTTTAGAGCCGCACCGCCTTTGGGAAGCTCGTTTCCTTCGGCATCCTTGAGCTTGTAACCCAGGGCCTGAGCCATTCCCGCTCCTCCGTCGTTGGTTGCACTTCCGCCAATGCCGATGGTGATGTCCCTATATCCATCTCTTAGAGCCGTAGCGATAATTTGGCCTGTTCCGTATGTGCTAGCTATTAGAGGATTTTTTTCGTTCTCTTTCAGTAAAGGAAGTCCGCTGGCGGCGGCCATTTCCGCCACCATTTTGCCGTCCACTACGCCGTAGAACGCTTTTACTGGTCGGCTTAAGGGATCTTCAGCATTGACATCGACAATCTCTCCTCCAAGGCCGCTTACCAAGGCTTCCACGGTTCCTTCGCCACCGTCAGCGATGGGTATCTTCACGTATTCGGCATCGGGGAAGACGGCTTTTGCCCCTTCCTCGATGAGACCAGCAACGTTCAGACTGGTATTACTGCCCTTGTATGAATCCGATGCGATGACGATTTTCATAATATGTAACCTCTGATGTGGTGGGATTAGACTTCAGTCAAAACTTGGTCTTGTAGTGAGACAGGGTTTCTGGACTGCCCCGGCTTTGTTCTCACTGAAGCAACTGACTGCTTTAGATGTGGTTGAACGATACCCTCGATGTTGTCATTTTCATCTTGTGTATGAAGGGGACTTTCTTCGTCCACTTATTCATCGAATATGTTGTTCTCACAGATATTTGCATACAAACAGTCATACGCATTACCTTTTTTAGGGTAGTACAGCGTTTGATCCACTGTCAAGAGATCTAATCAAAAGTTGTGGATAGGATGAAAAAAGAGCAAATCCTTTTGTAAAATACTGGTATTCACGCCAAAACAAAAGGGAGATGCTCTATGGGGGGTACCTGTAAAGTAGTTTGTCCGTTTTTTTTCAAGCTTTTACCTCCAATAGCTTTGGGATTTGTATTCCAGCCCCGAACTCGTCGACAAGGGCTTCTAATGGGGATTTCCCATCCAGGATTTTTCTTGGGGAGTGATTCACCCAGTCCTGAATTCTTCTGACAGTATTCTTTTTTTCCAAGCCGATATCATTTCCCTTCGGGATAAATGACTCCTGTGAAAAAACCATATCTCAGTATTCCCGAGGACAAAGTCACCGGGGCAAAGAACACCCCCAACGAGGCGGTTTCAAAACTTCGGTACTCCGGCACAGCCAAGTAATGGTGATGGAATGAAAATTATAGAGCCATTTTCTGCCCAAATCACAAAATGATGTCCACCCAGAGTCCATTTCACTCCATTTTCTCTCCTCATGCAACCTGATTCTCCTGATATTCACCATTGCCGCTGATAGGATGACCATTTGGGCTATTCGTATCTTTCCTCGCACAGGAAGCTTGCACAGATGACCGCCAAATGGATGAATCACACTCCTTACCGTACTCTCCACTCCCGCTCTTATGTTCCTGCTCCGATCCGCTTTCATAGCCACTCTTCGCTGACGTGCCGCCCTAGCTTCGTCATATGTAAACCGAAGTATTCGAATCGGCTTCTTTAACTGCCTGACCGGACAATCACCAGAAAAGGGACACTTGTTACAGACTCCCGAATCAAATGCGGCTTTGATCCGATGAGGTTTGTTGCCCCCCTTCACCGTAGCACACTGTCCATTAGGACATCCAACCGACACAAACAGGCCCTCTTCATCCTCTTGTATCTGAAAATTATCGAGTGTGAATCGGTCGCTTTTCTTCCCCTTGATCGCTGTCAGTTTGTGGTCAACTGCATGTTCTTCGGCTGCATCACGTGCCTTCTCACCTTCATATCCGGCATCCGTCCAAAGCTCATCAAGCTCCATTCTTCCGACGATATTCTCTACATCCTGTTTCAAAAGCTCCTGATCGTCAGTCACATTCGCTTCTACTGAAACCTGTGTAATCAAGTTCACTTCATTCTCGTCGACACAGGTTTCGCTGATATTGGCAACATAACCCTTAGCCTGATCACGTCCCTTCTTGCGATAGGTCGCTTCGGGGTCGTGGAGGAGATTGTAGTGCCGATCCTTTCAATTGATCATGCCTCTTCGCAACCACAGCCCCTTCAATCACCTCGAAATGGTCAGTTAAAGCCCCAGGTTTCTAGCCCCTTCGCTGTGTTTATAATCACCCTTCAACTGATCAAGCAATTTGTGGATACAGAGGCCCACTTTTTCCAGCTTCGATGCGCATCCTTCGCTCTTAAGACGATAGCAGTAGTGAAGAGAATCTTCCTTTATAAACTCACCAAAGGCTTCCCTGTAGTGTTTTGCATCATTATCGTTCAATTCTCTGTGCATGCGGATAATCAGTTCCACCAACAGATGTAAGCGTCCCATGGAGCGGATGTTGCTCTGCACCTCAAGTGGAGTCCATCCGCTGGAGACCTGTTTTGATTTGTAACTTCTCGATCTGTGTGTCTGTGATCTTCTCAAAACACATTGCAATCAGGTTCTCGCCACTCTTTTTCTCATGTTCCACAAGTGCCTTGCGGAAGTTGTAGAGTGTGCGCAGTTCAAAATGTCCCTCACCGAGTTCATACAGACCAGGTGCATAACGGACCTTCATGTCAAATATGAAACTGTCGTAGAGTTGCTCATCGCTCCATCCAAGGCCGGACTTGATTGCCTCAAGTCCTACGAGGATGTTCACTGGGAAGTTAGGGCGGGATTTTTTCTCTGAGTACAGGGGTGCAAATAATTCTTCATCGATCAGAGTGAAAAAATTCTGGTAGAACGAGTGTGCCCAGGATGATTCGAGCCGTGCTTTCCCTGTTTTGGGTAACTGGTTGATGGCGGAAAACAATTTTCCTTGCATGTGTTCTTCGTTAGTGCGGAACATGACATCCTCCCTAGGGAGTATTATACCAGTTTCAATGTCAGGTGGGGAATTCGGGGATACCTTTTTTCAGGGGAGTCATTAATGCGATTTCATTTTCATAGGTATATGAGGGGTAAGTTTTTAGTTTTGAAAGAGCCTCGACAACATCGGGAGTAACTTCACGATATACCTAAGAAGAGAGACAATCACCTCCCTAAAGCGTGTTGCTTCCCTTTTGATTTTGGTGCAACACCCATGAAAATCAGGTATTGCACCAATGTACTGGATACGGCATCCATATGCACTTCAGCACATCTTGGATGCCACACCCGTTGTGTCTGCTTCAAGAGACTGGATAAAATTTACACTGTTCACTACTCACCGGTAACAGTGCAAGTGTAAGTCTGAACAATATATAAAAAGCCAGGATTGAAGGAAAAATCAACTGTAGAAATCTGAGTGATGCCTCCATTCTTTGCGGCCTGGGCGATGGTGGAATTGGTATCCTTCCCAAAAACACCAAAAAATGTCTTACCGGATGCAACACCCACCTTGCTTCCTAACGAGACACCTGTCGCTGCAACAGGCTTGGAAATGGTTGCACAGGAAACCATTGCAAGGGTAATTAAGACCACGATGACGATTGGAACCGTTTTTTTCATCTAGAACTCCTTACGGTTTTATAGAATAGAAGAATCAAATTGTCAAGCAAACTCTGTAGGAATTTTCATAGAGATGAATTGTAATATTAACTGTCCACTTTGAAAGAGGTGTAAGAAGACCCATGAAACTCATATATACTGTTCTCGAAAACACCCGAAAACAGGAGTTAACATGGGTTATGAGGAGAATATCATCAGTAGCAGGAAGGGCCAACACTTCAACTGGGATGAGCGGCTTATTGTGGAGAGATTGTACCGGAAAAAGGGTAAAGAGAAGTTGACAATCAAGCAGTGAGCAGTAGCATTGGGAAGGCTAAAGCAAAGAAGAGAACTCAAACGGGGAACCGTCACACTGCAGAAAAGTGATTTGTCTTGAGTATGAGACCTACAGCGCAGATATAGTCGATAGAAAGGCCAGAAGGAACCTTGAAGCCAAGGGGCCAGACTTAAAACCATGGGCAGATTATGCGTTTGTCCAGGATGTCAAAAAGTTCCTTGAGTCAAAATACAGCCCTGATGCTATCATTATAATAATGAGAAACACAGGGGCCGACAGACACGAGAGTCAGCACGAAAACTCTCTACAGATATATCTACGAGGGACTGCTGGGGGATGCCGAAAGGTATCTTGTTCGAGGCAAACGGAGACGTAGAAAAGGCTCTAAAGGCCATAGAAGGTATAGTAGCGCAAAATCTGCAATGAAAAGCATTTCCACCAGACCGGAAAGTATCAATGCCCGAGAGGACTTTGGACATTGGGAAATAGACAGTGTTGTGGGTGACAAAGGAACGGGGAAAGCAACTCTTATGACACTTATGGAACGTTCGGGGCGGTCCATACTTATAGGAATACACTGGGTAGCTTGAGACGGTAGAGGAGTTTCATGAGAAAAAGCGGACAGTTATCTTGACAATTCACTGTTCCAGAATAGAGGGGGTTATCCTGTATCGCCTTTGTAGCGAGTATAGAAACACCTTCAAAAAAATGACGTGATCCATACCGCAATCGACTATTGATGCATGCCCATAGCCAACATAATAGCTTTCCATGAACCGAGAAGAGCCAGACTTTCTTACCTTATCCGCATGTTTTGCAACGCTTTCAGAAGACCAGCTATAAAGAGCCTGCATCATCGTAATAGCTTCGGGGGAAAATTCGTCGTGGATAAAGATGTTAGCCATGTTTAGAAACTTTAGTGTGTGATAATTTATAGCTGATCATTTTACATTTCCTATACGGCAACTCTCCCATCTGAGATGGTAGTAAGGATACCGTTTCCATACAGGCGGATTCTTAGCGCACTTCAAAGCGCCGGTGGACAGTCTCTCTGCCGCTTTGCAGCCGTAGGTGAACCTCTCCGGGTACAGGGATCCACTGCAAGTCTGCCGGAAGCGGTCCCCGGTAGATTCTCGTGCCGTTGACATCGAGTTGACCCGTGCCGGTGCCGATGAGGCTGATGCGTAGCCGACCGGCAATGTTCCCATAGAACACCACTCCCTCAGGAGGGTAGGTGATGCCCAGCGGCGAAGCGGATGAGAATTGGAGGTTGTACCCGTAGCGGCCGGACCAGTAGGCGTACTCTTGGGGATAGATAAGTGTGATCTTTCCGGTTGCCCCGTCGCGTACATGCCAGTCGCAGTCCGGGGGAACGGTACCGGGGGCGAAGTATTCCACCATGGTGTAGGGACATTCGGGTGTCGCCAGTTTGCCGCTGACGGAGCAAATGCTGTGCTGTTCCAGTTCCGAATGGCGCACAAGGGCACCCTTGGTGCTCCACTGGTCGAATGCCTCTCTGAGCACGGTGGCGGGCAGGGATGAACCCGGGGCCGCGATGACGGTGGAACCGTCGAAGTTGCCCATCCACACACCGCCTGCCAAATCAGCGGTGTAGCCGAGGGCCCATATGTTGTTGAATTGGTTCGATGTCCCGGTCTTGATAGCTGCCGGGTAGTCATAGTTGAGCACTCCGCCCCGTCCAAAGGTGAGGACCCTGTCGTCGGAATGGCTTAGGATATCGGTGATGATATCCGCACTCTCCAACGACCATACCCTCACCGCTTTGGAAGAGAGGGCGGCGGTGAGTCGGAGCCGACGGTAAAAACCGCCGTTGCGGAGTGCTACGTAGCCCTGCACGAGTTCCCACAGACTCACCTCGCCACCGCCGACGGCCAGGCTCACCCCCAGTTGAGGCCGCTGGTCTTCCAAACTGGTGAATCCGCTGGAAAGCAGTGTATCGATAAATCGGTCCACCCCCAGTTGTTCGAGGGTGTGGACCGCCGGGATGTTCAGACTGGCCGCCAATGCCTGTCGTAGCCGCACCGGGCCGTGAAACTGCTGGTTGTAGTTCATGGGGGTGTAGCTGAATTGACTGCCGTACTCCGATGGAATGTCTGGGAGTATGGTGGATGCGCTCCATCTCGCATCCAGTGCTGTGGCGTAGAGGAAGGGCTTGAGCGTGGAACCGGGTTCCCGTAGCATGCGCACTCCGTCGATTTCTCCGGCATGCTCTGCATCGTGGAAGTCCGCTGAACCGAGGTAGACCAGGACATCCATGGTGCGGGCATCGGCGAGCAACATGGCACCGTTGCTGATGCGGAAGCCTTCGGCAAGATCGACATGGTAATCCAACAGGGCTTCAGCGGATTTCTGCATCCGCAGATCCAGGGTGGTGTGAACGGGAATGCGCCCCCGGTCGGTGTCCCATTCATCCCGCGTGGCCATCAGATGTTCCACGAAATGGGGAGCTTCAAAGGGCCACGGGTTGTGTTCCTGGATGCGCCGGTAGGCCGCGTCCATGCGGTTCCGGTTGTAGGAGTTTTTGAGGGCGCGCCGGGCCAGCCGGTGGGCCGCTATACGGTTGGACGGCGACATCGGATGCAGTTGACTCGGCGAGCGCGGCACGATGGCAAGGATGCACATCTCTTCCGGCTCAAGTTCGGCGATGTTGCGGTCAAAGTACAGATGCGCCGCCGTCGGGTAGCCTTCGATGTTGCGCCCGAAGGGTACCCGGTTGAAGTAGAGATCCAGTATCTCGTGCTTGGAGTAGCGCGATTCAATCTGTAGGGCTTCTCCCATCTCCTGGAGTTTCATCGCCGCATTCACCACTGTGCCCGGTTTCCGTGGACTTAAGATGCGGACCAGCTGCATGGTGATGGTGCTACCGCCGCCCTGGCTGTTCTCTTCCCGCAGGCGGTGGAAGGCCGCACGCATCAGGGCGGGAGGGTCGAAGCCGGGATGCAGGTAAAAACGTCTGTCTTCACTGATGCGGATGATGCGAAGCAGTGAGCGGGGCACATAGCGGGTATCGGCATAGATACGGCGTAGCCCTTCTGCGTTCACCGGCCTCACTTGCAAGAGATCCCCCCCGCGGGCCAGTAGCACCGCAGACCAGTCCTGTAGCGCAGTATCGGGAGACCAGGGCACTATGCGCGGGAGGATGCGAAGAACCAAGAGCATCCCCAGAAGCACTATGCCCAGTGTGCGAACAGCAGGGCGGCGAAGGATGCGGCGCATCATTCTGCGTGTATTACTACCAATCGTCCGGCATCCCGTCCGAACACTTCCGGTTCGAATTCCGTTGTGGCACTCACCGGCGGGGTGGGGTAGATGCCGGGAGTTGTGGTGCGGATGAGGAAGGTGATTTCCCGCTGTCCGGGATAGAAGTCCTCCCATGCATAGGTGACGGCGTTGTCATAGATCTGCTGCATCGGTCTGTAGAACCAGAAATACCAGCGGTCAGGCCCGTAAGCGGCATGCCCGTCAGCGATGAACTCGGCACTGTCGCCGTACACGGTTTCGCGTGTCCAGGATTCACTGTCGGTACCGCCGGCATCGCCGTAACTGCTGGTGGTGCTGAAACTTGCATCCACCACCTCGGCCCCGGAGGGCACCGGCACGGTCAGCTTCAGAAAGCTCCGGCGCACAAGGGTGCTTAAGTTGACCCTCACCCTCAGTGTTTCACCCAGTGGAAGGGAGCCGGGGTCCAGTATGTCGCCGTTCAGGGTTTCGATGCTGCTGTTGACCTCGATTCCTTCGTCACGGGGCAGTGCGGTTTCGACGGGAAGGGCGTAGCGGAGGGTGCTACTATAGTAGAGGGTGCCTGTGCCGTCGGAGGTGATGCGCAGTTCCAGTGGCGTTTGAGTTTTGAATTGCGAAAGCGGTGCTACTGTGAACGGGAAACCCTCGCTGATTGACAGTGCTTCGGATTCGATTTCGCGCTGAATCAGGGTTTCGCCGGCCAGTTCCGCACGAATTGCCGTGACTTGGCTACCGGACTCTTCATCCAGCAGATTGCTAAAGCCCTCGATAATCCAGAAATCGTCGAAGAGGGAGTGGAAACGACGGGAAGTCCGGTTCCGATTCAGTGCCCCGGCGATGCGCATCAACAGTTCGGCCTCCTCACCACGTAGGGTGGCTGTGGACAGGAATGCGGACAGCTCAACCTCGCCGGTGGAAAAATACTCCTTCACTTCGTAGGTTTCGGCCAGGGTGACGGTCTGTGTGCCGATGGTGATGAAGTTCTTGCTGCGTTCGTAGAGCCTCTTGGCTCTTTGCCTGCTGCCCAAATGTGTGTATGCCTGGGAGAGGAGGTTGTAGGCGGCGATGCCGAGTTCATCTTCGGAATCATGCAACCATTGGATATCCGAACTTTCCACTTTTTCGCGCTCAGCGAGAACCAGGGCGGTCCAGGCGGCGAGGAAGGACGCAGCGTCCCGTGCTTCGGCTTCGGCGAGACGGCCAAGAAGGTAGTCATCCAGTGCGACGGCATCCACCGGGTTGGTGAATCCCCTGCGGGCGAGTCGGTTGGCGATGTGTGTGCTCAGCACCGAGAGGAACCAGGATGGCCGGGAGTACTCCATCGACGGTGCATGGTAACCGATGCCGCCGTCCGCAAACTGTTTGGCGGCCAATTCCTTGAACACTCCGGCGGCACTGTCGGCGGTGCCGAAGAGCCGGAGTTCGGCGGCGATTCTGTAGAGTTCTTCGTTCAGGGATGGGTATCTTTCGTCGAGGATGTTGGTGATCGAAGTCTCGATGTAGGGAAACAGAGACGAATCTATTGAGAGGGAGAGTCCGCCGTACCCATCGACCGAGTATCCGGGCAACACGACTGTTTCCACTGCCGGGTTTGCCCCATCGGCGATGCCGACGGTGGTGAATGCCTCAACCGCTATGGGTTCTTCCACCTCAACCTGCTCCACCAGGACTTCGTTCAGAATGTCGCTACGAACGGTGAAGCGTAGCTCACCCCGACCCTTCTTGTGGGCTTCAAGGAGGAAGGGCAACTCCAGGGAACTCTTGCTCGGCAATATGATGTTCTTCACCGCATCTCCGGCCACGTTGAGGATGTCGGATTCCACGGACACCCGGAGTTGGACTTCTTTGGCGGTGGTGTTGGTGAGTACCAGACCTGCCGCAGCGGAGTCCCGGTTGCGGAACCTCCGCGGCAGGGTGCTGCGGACATTTACCGGGTTCGAGACCGTGAACTCGCCTTCATCCAGGCCCAGCCGCGTCCCGTCCAATGCGACGGCGGTGAGGCGGTAAGTGCTCAGGGTGTCGGGCAGGCTGGTGGTGAGCCGCACCGTGCCGTCACCCCCCGTGACGAGTGCCGGCTCGAAGAGGGCCAGCGGGTTGAAATCCTTGCGTTCATTCATCTTTGTTCCCCCGCCTCCCTGAAGATCGGCTACTTCGTAGGTAACCGGCCTCAGTAGCAAACGGCGGCTGTCGTCGCCGATGCTACCCAGCGGGAAATGGGCTTCGTTGTAGAAGTAGTCCAGCGGGTTGGGAACGTGGTAATCGATGAGGTCGAGAACTCCTCGGTCCACGGCGAGTACCGTCACTTCGGCACCGGCGACAGGCTTTCCGTCGTGTTTCACGGTGATCACGATTTCCGCATCCTCACCGGGTCCGTAGCTGTCTTCCACCGTCGCTGCATCGACGCTCAGTTCCATCGGCGTGGTGGCCACCCGCAGGGTGGTGATGCCGAAGAGGCCGCGGGGTTTGCCGAGATCCGGCTCGAAGTAGTCATCCTCGGTCGCTTTTCTCTCGGTAAAACTGCTCAAGGCCGCATATACCACCGGGAGGTAGTGTTCTTCGATGGGGATTTCTATCACCTCGTTCGACCCCGACAGTGTAACGATGCGCTGAGCAAGAATGCCCTCACGTTCAAGGGTGAGGAGGTAGCGCCCCGACGGGATGGGGGACTGCACCAGAATCCGTGCGGTCTCACCGCTTTCATAGAGTTCTTTGTCCGCAATGAGCTTGATGTCTTGGGGGGTGCGGCCGGCAGTGGCAACCCAGCCGCTACCCGAGGCGTAAAAGTCGATTTCACTCCGGGATATCCGTTCCTCTTCGTCGGTGTACTCCATGAACAGGGTGTAGCTGCCGGGGGTCTCCGGCGTGAAGGCGATTTGGGCCTCGCCCTTCTTCAGAGTGTGATCTTTCCGCCAGACTTCCTCTTCGGCATACTCCCATTGGGTGCTGATGCGCCCATAAAGACCCTGTTGCTGTACGGATTTCCACTCTTTTTTGATCAACCCCACGCGGAGATTGTCGCCGCCATGCACGGGCCTGCCCTCGATATCCACGAGTTTGCCCATGGCGGTGACCAGCTCACCCGCCGAGACAAATGTAGACCACCACCCGTCGACTGAGCCCTGGGAGAAGCGGGCCCCGATGTAGTAGGTCGCCGGATGGACAATGGCCTGGGCCCTGGCGGTTACGACTTGTCGGTCTATGTTTTCGACGGTGGTTTCCAGGGTGTAGCGGTAGGCTTTGCCGGTCACCTCATGCGCCACGGTTCCTTCGGATATGCGCACCGTACCCGACCCCGAGAGGCTCCCGTCACCCGAGCTGAGCCGTTGTTCCCCGGCCCATGCCGAGGTGCCGAAAGTCCAGTGTTCCCATTGCGGCCCCGGCGGCACGAATCGAAAGGGTTTGCGCGTCCAGAAGTAGTGGTAGGGTGCGGACGGCAGGACACCGCCGGAGAGTCTCTCGGCCTGTACTGCGGCTTCCACTGTATCGCCGTGAAAGTAGTCATTTTTCTCGGTGTTGGCGTTCACCTGAAAATTCACCCGGCGGAAGGATGCGATGCGGAAGCCGACGCTACCCGAAAAACCGGATCCCCGGTACTGTGCGGTGAAATTGCCCGGTTCCAGGTCATCGGGGAGTCTAAGGCGGTGGGAAAAGCCGCCGGAGCGGCTGGTTTCACCGGTTTCGGACCAGATGACGGTGTCGGTTTCGGATTCCACGATTGCGAGTCTGTAGGGGCCGAGGTAACTGTTGAATCCCTTGGGATTCTGGAGCCAGTGAATGCCCCGCAGGGCCAACTCTTCGCCACCCTTGTAGAGGCCGCGGTCGGTGAACATATGAATCCGGTGGCGAACCTGTTCGACATCTTCGGGGCGCTCGGTGCTGTATATGCCGAAGGCATAGGGGCTGTGGCTCCCGGAGATGCGCATCTCGGCGAGATCGTCGGATTTCTCGGCGCGAACATGAAGATTGTCCGCACGGGTATTGGAAATGTTGTAGAAGTTCTGAGCAAATTCTCCCGGCGGAATGGGAATGACGGTGAGGCCTTCGGCATCGCTACGTCCGGAATACTGGGTGCCGAAGAGGTTAAAAACGGTGATGTCGGCATCCTCCACGGCTTCGCCGTCGGAGAGACGGTTCACCCAGACTAAAACCTTGTTGTAGGCCGCCCGGACGGTGATGCCGAGGTTGGTGACCTGCACGGCCACTTCTTCTTCATCCCACTGCCGGGCGGTGTCCACCTGTGACGGATCTTTGCGCAGCCGGTAGTTCATATACACTGTGCCCCGGCCAGAGGGATTCAGATGTTCCGCAAGATCCTCCCGGTGGAAGTAGGTCAGGTCCGGGATTGTCGTGCTGAGATCCAGGGGACCCATTAGCGGGGTGAATTCGGGATCATCAAAATAATTGGCTTTTCCCGCGATACCGAATTGACCTTCGACGATGTTCCGTGATGTCCAGACTAAGGCCGGGGGGAATTCGGCTTCCAGATGCCGTAGTCCATCGTAGTGGTAGGGGAAGTCCACCATCGGCTTGGGGCGGGGTATGGTGATGGACTCTCGGGACGATGCCGCTTCACGTCCGTGAATATCCCGAATTCCTTCCGGGATGATCACTTCTACTTCCATGCCCGGCGCAATGTCTGCCAGGTACAGCGCGATGGTGGACCACGAGGCCGTGATGTCGGTGCTTTTGACTCTCTGCCCGTCGATGTCGATTTGGAATTCTTCAGGGACTGATGCTTCTTCCATGGGGTGACTGAATCGGAGGTACACGGGATAGAGGGCGGGGCGGTTATCCCGGGGGAAGCTACCGGGGTAGGCACTTAGGCCCTCGCTTTCGAAGGGGCGGATGGTTCTCAAGCGGTAGCTCTGGGAACGGGTAGAGGGCGGGTAGTCGGGGAAGGGGACGGCGCCTTTTTGCAGTGTGACTTCGATGGTGCTGTCCTCCGGCGGTCTGCGCTCCAGGCTGAGCAGGACGGCCCGGTCGGTGCGTTCGGCCAGATGCTCGGGGTAGTTGGGCCGGGATACTCTATAAGCGAGGGACTGCCCGTCGGCACTCACGGTCATCGATGCGGCGATGTGGGATGGATCAACCGGCTGGTTGAATTCCACTGTCAGTTGCCGGGCGAGTTCTACCGGCACATCGTAAAGATTTACTGCATGCCCGGCATTGTCGCCTGGAAACATGTTGACCATTTTTACCTTCTCGCCGAATACATCGAAGCTGAAGGCCGCGCCCAGGGTTTCGCCGTCGAGGGCTGCGGCATGGCTGGAAACGGAGATGGTGTATTTTGGACGATCCTGGAGGGGCCGGTCGGGGCGGAAGCCGAGGGTCCTGGTCCCGTACCAGCGGTACACGCCGTCCACCGGGGGAGTTATGGTCAATAGATCGGTTTCAAAAATGGGTTTGCCCAGCTGGCCCAGTGGCACTATGGGTTTGTTGAACATCACGTAGATATTCGGTCGGCGGTTTTCCACCGGCAGTTCCCCGACGGGGCCGTAATCCCGTATCATCAAGGGTCGGCCATCGCTGCGTCCCGCAACCTGGAGGACATCGGATGGCTGAATGGCGAAGTATTCGGTGGTCAACGGCGTGAAGTCGATGGCTTCTCTGATCAGGCCCGGCTCGATGCTCTTCTTCCGTCCGGCGGCTCTGATAAGGGTGTCGGCGGTTTTTTCCGCATTGCTGTCCAGTATTTCGGCCTGGATTTTGCGGAGTGCATCCTCCCTCTCACCGGCATCGGACTTTGTGAAATCCACAACGGTTTCGGGTGATTTCCCGTCACAGGAGAACAGGGCAATCAGCAATGCGGGGATAAAGCTGTGAATGAGGCGGATTTTCATGGGTGTACCTTGAGGAAAAATCATTGCTGTATTATGAACCGGAAGGCCCATCCTCGGCAATGGATGAATCCGGTGGCGTTTTCAGACTCTCTTCGATTTTATGCTCCACGTTTTTAACCGCAGAGGTCGCTGAGAGTGCAAAGTAGTTTCTTTTTTCTGTGTAGCTCTGTGTTCTCGGCGGTTTCAAATTCTTTACACCACCACCTCGTTAGTATTTTATATGTTAAAGGATGCATTGAGATTTCATTTTCATAGGTATATGAGGGGTAAGTTTATGGTCTTAAAAGAGGCTTCTTTGTTATAGATTTTTTGGAGAACACCTAAAGCCTCCCTAATTCACCGTCTTAATTCTTGGGCTCCTTATGCTGTATAATGAACCGCCCACTTGAGTCAGTAGATGGAAGTGCCGAAGACGGTCTACAATACTGCAAAGCAGTATTGTAGATTTTTTTTTCGTTCAGGAAAGACTTTTCCCTCCAGAAAGAGTATAATCCTCGGAATGACCAGCGGGGCTGTGTCAGAATAGTGGATTTGGTTTGCAGGCAAAGCGGCCTGCCTGTTGCAGACAGGTGCGGACACGCACAGGCAGACCAACGCCACATGCGGGCCAAAGGCGCATTCTGACACAGCTCCATAGAGCCAATAGAATACTAAGGAGAGTTGACCAGTGGCCATTTCAGAGATTCTCGATTATACGAGGATAAAGAGCTTAGGCATTAGGAATTTGCGGAGATTTGTTCGTCTATATTTAGCAGCGATAGCCGTATTGTCCATCGTTGCCTGTCAACCGATCAGTGATTTATCCACATATGATCCAGAAGTATTGTGGAATTACGGCTTCAATACTATGACATGGCATGTCATGAAGAATAGGTATTATTGGCATGATGAACTCCCTGAAACCCGCAACATAACTAGCGAGGATCCCAATCTGTTTCTAAGCTCAATGCTTCACGAAAAGGATAAATCTAAGAATTTCTCCAGGTTCAGAAGCACATATGAATATTTAACAGGCATATATGGGGCTACGGCATCCCCTGTGCATGGCTTTGCTTTGATAGAATATGATGGCAAAGTATATCTAAGCAATGTGTATCAGGGGTCTGTAGCCGCCGAAGAGGGTATCAAAAGAGGCTACCGAATTGTGAGCATAGGAGGCAACTCTTCCGTCACAGCCAGTGTAGAGGAGGTATCTATCCAGCTTCAGGGGAATAGCACCAATACAATAGTGTTTGAAAAACCAGATGGCAGTCAAGTAACATTCAAGGACCTTGAGAAATCTGAGATTACATATCCATTCGTGATGCCAATAGTCGATGATAGCACAGGGACTTCTGAAATATGCACGGTAATTCAGCATGACGGTAACAACGTCGGATATATGCATTACCTATCCTTCCTTAGTAGTACCGATGAGGAGTTGTTAGAGGCGATCAAGTATTTCAATGATTACGATAGCGGCGGAGGCATTGATGAATTGATTGTTGATCTTCGCTACAATGGGGGAGGTTTTCTCTCCCATTGTATCACATTTGTTAGTGCCATTCTCTCGGAGGCAAACAGAGAAGAAGGTATGCTCTATTTGAAATTCAACCCTCAGTATAAGAATGTTATTGAATACAAGACTCTCAGCCAAGATCAATTGGATGAGAAAGAAATAACAAATCTCGGTTTGAAGAGGGTGTTTGTATTGACGACTGGAAACTCCGCGTCCGCAAGCGAAGCCCTCATTTCGACACTCCGCCCCTTCATAGATGTTCACCACATTGGTCAAAAAACCTACGGCAAGCCTGTGGGGCAGGAGGTTTATTGGAATCATGAAGAATACGGATATGTCTTCTTCCTTGTGGCATTTGCCGTTTTTAATAAGAATGCTATTGCGTCCAATAATCTCGATGATTTGTTGTATTTTGATGGAATAGACCCCGATTACGTCGTTTCCGAATTCAAAAAGGAAACCATTACGACAACAGGCGGCGCTCCTCGCACGCTATATGTCCTCAAAGAATTTGGATCGAGAGAAGATCCACTTGTTGAAGCGGCTCTTCATTACATCACATATGAAACATATCCGAATGCCCAAGCAGGAGCTAATGAGAACACTGTTTCCACCATGGATAAACAGGCTGTTATCTATCATACCGAATATCCCACCAGCATGAGCCTCTTCAGGTCTCCAGATGATTTGAGAATGTCAGACTAGTTTTGGCACCCTGAATCGGAAAAAATCATCGAAACCCGCTTCCATTGTCTCAAAGAAATTCCTAAAAGGCGACACTATAACCTCGGTAGGGATGATAACGCCACCCATGGCGGTCAATCTCTTCGTGGCCTCGGGGCTAGTGAAGGAATATGGAGTAACGATGGAGAAAATAGCCCTACCCCAAGTTCACCAAAACACCCCCCTGAAAGTCCGTTGAAAATCTTTTTTCATCATTTTCAATCGCCTGAAACATAGAAATATTGCACCCAGAGGCCAAAAGGCACCTCGCATCCGCCTTTGTAGTGACTATCCGATTACGATTATCCTTGACCCTTTCCTTGCTTTTTTGTATATTATATTCCATGTATATACGCCGTGTTAGAGTTCCAAGTGGATCTCGAAAATCTCAAAACGTTTACTACAACCTGGTCGAAAGTGTTCGCACACCAGAGGGCTCTCGTCAGCGTCTTGTCCTCTCCCTTGGCAAACTGGACCTTGACCCCTCTTTGCACAAGCTATTGGCCAAGAGAATCGAAGATATGCTTGTCGGTCGGTCAGAGCTCTTTGAAACAGACTCCAAAATTGACAAGCTTGCTCAATATTATTCTGATCGCATTTTCACCTTGAGGGCCAAAACCGTAGAAAAATCAACCCGTGAGAAAAAACGCAATTTCCAGTCTGTTGATGTGGATAGCATGGATGCCTCCAATGTGCGTTCACTTGGGCCTGAATATGTCGGTCATATGATGTGGAAGGAATTGAACATAGATAAGGTGTTGATCAAAAAAGGAGTCCCTAAAAACCTCATTCCCATTGCCGAAGCTCTTATCCTTGGCAGACTTATCCATCCAAAAAGCGAACGGGGCACCAGGGAATGGGTGGAAAATACATCCTCTCTCTTCGAGATCAGCGGGAATCCTACGGCACGTTCGCTCAATGCCTATTACCGTACCGCTGATTTGCTCTACGGATGCAAGAATGCTTTGGAGAAACATCTGGCCCAAAGGGAACGCGACCTCTTTAGCCTGAGTGAGAGTATCGTGCTTTATGACCTGACCAACACCTATTTCGAGGGTCAATGTGCAAAGAATTCTTCAGCGGCCTATGGACGTTCCAAGGAAAAACGAACCGATTGCAAACTCGCCACCATGGGGTTGGTTGTCGATGGGGATGGATTTCCCAAATACAGTCGGTTCTACCCTGGCAACCAAAGCGAACCTCAAACCTTCCAGGATATTGTGCTCAGCCTGGAAGCTCAAACGGGGATAAAAGAGGGGGCGACAATCGTGATGGATGCGGGGATTGCCTCACAGGAAAATGTTGACTGGCTTAAGAGCAGAGGAAACTCCTATGTCGTGGTCCATCGTGGTAAACACCCGGATGAAATGGATGCAGGCGATAAAATGGACCTGATAAGAAAAGATATCGCTAGAGGGGTCAGGATAGAAATAAGAGGCAAGGATGTCGCCAATGAACGATACATATTAGTGAAAAGCGAGATGAAAAGGCGCAAAGAGGAATCAATGGCAAGCCGTAGCGAATCGCTGTTCATTGAGCGGCTCCAATACTGGCGTGATGGGCTCGATAAGCCAAGACGGTTGAAAACCTATGAATCCATATTGAGAAACATAGGTCGCCTCACAGAAAAATATCCTCGTGCGGCTCGCCTTTACCATATTGAAGTCGAACCTGGAGAGAAAGATAAGCGCACTTGCAAGATTAAAACAGCATCCATCAAATGGACCAAGAAAGAAAAGAAAGAAACAGAGGCACAAAAGAAGCAGGGAACCTACCTCTTGAGAACCAATCGAAAAGATTGGACAGACAAGAAGATATGGGAAACCTATATTATGCTTGGTCGCATCGAGAAATCATTTAGAGATATGAAATCCCATCTTGGTTTCAGACCGAATTTCCATCAATCTAAGGACCGGGTTGAATCCCATATGTTTATATCCGTTCTGGCCTATCACCTGATGCATTCCATAGAGCGGAAACTTCGGCTAAACGGGGACAATCGGAACTGGGATAGCATTAAATCGATTCTAAAAACGCATTGCAGAGTGACCCTGGAGTATATCGCAAGCGAAAACGGAGAACTGCTGAAGAATTCCATGAGAACGAACTCACGCCCGGAAAAGTCGCATCGGGACATTTATAAAAAACTGGGTCTATCGGGGAAGGACCTTGACCGACAATTAATGAAATACAAAATCAGTGGTGATAATCGAAAAAGTTAACTGTCGGTAGAGAAAGGAGATAAGGTTGTTGTATGGTGAACTTGGGCTACGAATTGTGCCCTTTTTATTGGCGGAACTGGTGGGAATTCTGATGGTGAGCAACATTCCCGCAATCAGCCTGGGACTACTGCGGATACTAAAGGGCGGTTAAGATGATCAAAGTCCCGAAAATAGTCGCACTATCGGATGACTTAACTGGCGCACTCGGCTTATCCATGCTGATCGCCAACGAAAGCATTCCCGTCCTCACTCTCACCGCCTGGGATAAGGAGAAATGGGCCTTAGCAGGCAGGACTGAGGCAGACGATGAAAACTTCGTCGGCGATTCCCGGAGTCAGGCCGAAGCCTTGGTGATTAATACCGATACCCGGTCTCTTGATTCCGATACAGCAAGAGACCGAATCGCAGAGGTTATGAATCACCTCCCCCCCGAAACACGAGTAGTGAAGCGTTTTGATACAACCCTGCGTGGACATCTTGGTGTGGAACTGGACGAGATATTGAGACATAGACCCAAGGCGGCGGCGATCGTGGTTCCATCCTTTCCCGCTGGTGGACGCCATTGTCTAGGCGGATATCAGCTCATCAACGGCGTGCCAATCGAGCAAACCGAGGCAGGAGCGGATCCCTGCTGGCCTATTCGCAGTAGCTATGTGCCCGATTATTTCAGGGTGATGGACTCCGAAAGGGCAGACAGGGTGCATCATCTCCCGCTACAGGCACTTTCGAGTAGCGATGAAGAATTGAGGGTCGATCTAAAAAAGATTCTACAACCTGGTGCAGTACTCGTGGTAGATGCCTATAGCGATGCTGATATAAACCGCATTTCTAAGGCATTAATCGGTGTGGATGGCGAGCACATTCTAACGAGTCCAGGAGTGTTTATCAGTGAAGTCCTGGGTCTTCTTTGTCGAAAAACGACACGTCACCCAGCCTTGGTAGTAATTGGCAGTGCGACCGAATTGACACGCAAGCAGGTGTCAGTGCTGGAAGAGAAGTACAAGGTAAGCTATCTTGAGATTCCGGCCGATGTCATCGTTCAGGGAACGGTAAGCCGAGCCACTGAAGAATTCCTTTCAGTCTGGAACAGAGCAGACGCAGAGGTTCTCGTGGTTCGCCCCGAATGGAGGATGGGAAGACCTGGTCTGGAATCGACAATTCTTAGGACCGTAACTGATGCTGCCCAAATGGTGCTTAGTGCCTTGAATAACCAAGTCTCTGGATTGATACTCTCAGGAGGCGAAACCGCTGGAGAACTGATAAGCCGTTTGGGTGCTTCCCTCATTCGCCCGGAGAAAGACTTCGCCTCATTGGTGATGGGTGGTGTCATGCTTGATGGACAGCTTGATGGCGTGAAAGTTGTTACGAAGGGAGGTCTTGTTGGGGATCGCGCCATTATGTTACGGGCTATGAATTGGCTTCTAACGGAGCAATGATTATGACAAAGAAAACTTTACTGGCAATCACGGCAGGAGATCCGGCCAGCATCGGTCCTGAGATAACCCTCAAGAGTTTTGCCATGGAGAATCTCTGGCAATACGGCGTGCCATTAGTCTGTGCAGACCTCAAAGTCATGGACGAGGTTTGTAGGAAACTCGCAATTCCTGTTTCCGTTGTTCCCGTCAAAAACGCCCTGGAGGCTGCCGCGCTATCGGGGGAGATAAACGGAATGCCTATGGTTCCCATTCTTGATCAGCGGGTAATCACCGATGTATCCAATCTCAAGGTTGGCAAGGTAGATGCCCTGGCGGGCCAAGCGGCTGTAAGCTATATCCAGGCCGCTGTTAATCTGTGCAAGGCGGGGTATGCCAATGGCATTTGTACTGCCCCCATTAACAAGGAAGCTATCAGGGCGGCCGGCTACCACTACATCGGCCACACCGAGATGATCTCGGAGATGTCCAATGGCAGAAAGGGATTTACAGAATTCCAGGTTGATAAGATGAATATATTCTTCCATAGCCGCCATGTAAGTCTGCGACAGGCAATTGATCTTGCTAAGAAGGAGTTGCTCCTTGAGTCCATTGAAGCGGCCTGCGACTGTCTTTCAATGATAGGTATTGTCAATCCGCATTTAGCCATGGCTGGACTGAATCCCCATTCATCGGATGGAGGCCTGTTTGGAGATGAGGAAGCTTTGGAGATAAAACCAGCTGTTGACGAGGCGAAGAGACGGGGAATCGATATCGTAGGACCGATACCGGCAGATAGTGTGTTTCATCATGCTGCAGAAGGCCATTATGATGCCGTTATCTCCCTCTATCACGATCAGGGACATATCGCAGCTAAGAGCTATAGTTTTTACCGTGTCGTCAGTGTTACATTCGGTTATCCATTTATAAGAACGAGTGTTGATCATGGGACTGCCTTTGACATAGCCTGGCAAGGTATTGCTAACCCCGTGAGCATGAAAGAAGCAATATTGAAGGGATTTGAGCTTGCACCAAAATATAGGTATTGACAAAATAGTGAACTTTGCGATAAGAATATAGAAAGCATTGGGGGTGTAGCTCAGCTGGTTAGAGCGCGTGAATGGCATTCACGAGGCCGTGGGTTCGACTCCCTTCACCTCCATTCATTTCAAAAAAGACATCCCGTCTCTCCAGAGTGATTCTCTGGGTAGGCGGGGCTGTGTCAGAATATGCCTTTGGCCCGCATGCGGCGTTGGCGAAAAAACCTGAAATGCTCATGTACAACAGTACACTCCGCTTTCAGAACTTTTCGCCGCCTTGCCTGCAGACCAAATCCATCATTCTGACCCAGCCCCTGGATTCTGACCCAGCCCCTGGATTCTGACACAGCCCCTGGATTCTGACACAGCCCCTGGATTCTGTCACAGCCCCTGGATTCTGACACAGCCCCTGGATTCTGTCACAGCCCCTGGATTCTGTCACAGCCCCACGGGGGGGGCATTCCTTATAGGGACCTTTCCTTATAGGGGGATTTCCTTATTCGCATTCTGACACAGCCCCTACACGAATGAGTCTGCGCATAATGGGAAGCGTCCAGCGGCGAATCGGGAGGCTGGGGATTCGCTTGACGGCTTGCGCAAGCTCGGGGTGCACGGCGGTCATCATCAGAGGGTACTTCCACACGCAGTGATGGACGAGTGCTATAGTGGAAGGTCCATCTAACGCCTAGTATCAGCGGCGGTTAAAGGCAGTGTGTAGCGTATCGAGACGATGCTTATAGCTGTCCGCTGGATGCTTTTATGATGCCTTTTCATGACATTGGCTGTCTAATGATGGTTTTCCATTTCTCTGGCAAAGCTCGCCTAGTATCACTCAAATATATCTCGTGATGTTTACCTCTTCGCTGGCTTTCATTCTCTTCAATGAATGAGTGAACTTTTTCTATCGTTGGGGCTTCCTCTGAGAAAGGGCCTATATGCATTATTTGTGCAGCCTTACCTTCCTCAAAGGATTCAAATCTTACCAATGGCAGAGATACCGGGTTTTTCTTGGTTTTTACTTGTGCTATTGCCTTTTTAACTAACTCTTCTGTAACAGGTTCTGGCTGCATGATCATAAGCGTCCATTTCCACTCATCTTTATTCCCGGCACTGAACGATGACATATCATCGGCCCACCAGAGCCCTTCTAGCGGTAGCACGCCGTAATCAATACCTATCTCACCCCTCTTGATCATGAATTTCAATGTATATGAAAGTGGGTACAAAACTTCAATTGCATCTTGAAATGCTTGAGAAGTGTTTGGGTCTCCTTTACCATCGACCATGAGATAGTTCCACCTTGGCACTTCCACCACCTCAACCTTCTTAGCTGATGGCTTGTAGAGATGCTTGAATTCTTTTTTGTAGTCTATTTTTCCCATCAAATCTTCTCTTTTGACACTCAACATAATAATCAGCGGCGGAAGCCACGCGAAAGGTTATTCCGTCTGCTTGATTAACTTGGTATGCGTCTTTTTATTTATACAGAAAGCATGAAATTTTCATTCAGCTAATAATTAGACTAAAAACACGCAAGAACCCGGAAGGTAGCTTGTGTATGATTATAGAGACTATCACAGATCGATTAAACAGCATAGATTGCCAAATCCCCACCCTAACTCGGATTCAAATCAGGCAACTCATTTCCCTTCTTATTCCGAGAGACTTTTTTTGTTTTCTTCACAGCTTCCAGAAGAGCGTTGCAGAGTTCTTTCAGCTCTTCGATATTGATTCTTTTATCGCCGTAGAGCGCATCCTGCAGGGATTTCAATATAAAATCAGCCTCTCCGGCAGATTCCGGGAAGCGTTGCTTAACGGTGGCAATCAGGGCTTCCAATGATGTGTTATGGGATGTATCCCAATGCGCCTGCCCGTATCGTTGTAGAAAGCTTTGAAGCTGTTCGGCAGAAGAGACTGTTTCCAGGTCCTTATTGGTGATTCTATTCGTCTGTCTGCTATTCTTTTTCGGGCCGAAATCATTTTCTGTATTCTCTTTGGTTTGCGCCAGCCGTGCTACTTTGCGCTGCAGGCTGATTATCCAGAAGAATCCAAACAATAGAATGACAGTTAAACATCCAATGATAACGTAGAGAAGGAAATTATCCGACCGGGTGTCCCCCAGAGTGGAGGAAACCACTTCAATCGGGCTTGAAGGGGCCGCTGGCTGCTGTGCTGTGGCGGGTGGACTGTCGGCAGCCTGGGGCCCTGGCAAAATTTCAAGCACACGGGCCGGGACGGTCGTATAGGCAATACGGGAAGTGTTCACGTTCCACCAGCTGACCGTTATTTTCGGCAAAGTAAATCGTCCGGCTTGCTGAGGGATCAATGTATAGTTTTCCTGGCGGCGGGCGGTGACGCTTTTGGCTTGAATATCGTCTTCCAGAACCGGGTTGTCAGCGTATACCTTGAATTCTTCCAGCTTCTTCTGCTGTGCTTCAAGACTGGGTAACCGACTGGAGCTTACGCCTCTCGCTACGAGTGTGAAGCCGCGAATTACAGGCTCTCCCACTTTTAGAATTTGATCCTCATCCCAGCTTTCGGTGATTTTCAGGGAAGCCGCCGGAAGCCATGGCGTAACTCCCGCAATCGGTGCTTTAGCTTCCAGCACAATCTCATTTCCGGCAACACCGAAAGGCTCCAACCTTGTTGAACCAAAGGGCCTGACAGAGGGCATTCCCTGAAACAAATTGAACGGATCGAAGATATCATCCCCTGAAGAGTGGGTATCCCGTACAGGGATAGCACCCTGTATTACCATGGAAGGAATTGTGAAATTCCCGGGCTTGAGCGGCGTAATAAGATATTGAATTTCAATCACGTTCATGGCGACACCGTTGAGAACCCTGGTTGTGCTGGACGGTTTGTCAATAAGCTCTACAATCGCATTGTCTATAGATAATTTACTGAATTCAACATTTGTCATTTCATGCCGGGAGGTCAGTGTGGCCGTATATGTGATTGGTTCGTCTTTATATGGCTCCCGATCAGTCACCTTTGTGGTGATTGACACACTCTGTTGCTGATTTTCGGCGGGCAATGATGAAGTCTTGTCCACAGTTATGGTTATGGCATTGCTACGCAATGTTCCGTCCGAGGATTCTATGCTTAAAGGAGGAATAGTGATTTTCCCTTCTTTTTGAGGTGTCAGAGAATAGTTCCAGGTGATGCTGGAGGACATCTCGCCATTGATAATCGAGAAATTGGAAGATTGACCTCTATCCTCTACAATGAAACTGTCCTCCAGGATGGATACAGAAGGTTTGCTTTTAGCCTTGGCTCCGGAAAGTTCCAGTTTCAGCGTCAGCCTCTCTCCCACGGCAACCTGATCGCGATTCACGACAGCTGTAAACTCCACCGCCCCTATGGGAAGGCTCGACAATGAAGCAATTATAATGGCTGTTATAAGAGTTTTCTTGGAGGTGATCTTTACCATGGCTGACTGCCTTCTTCTGTCTTCCTTCGCTGAGACTCAAGATAGAACTGATTTTTCAAGAATGCCCGGGGATCATTTGTAAGCCGATTCAGCCATTGATCCGCATCCAGGTCTTCCAGGGATCGGGCCGACTGTTCCTCTCCCTCTTCGTCCTGCATCACGCCTTCTGTCATTTTTTGATCTTCCTCGTCGCCCTGTGCTGCGGTATCCCCCCTTTGTTCCTTGTCCTGAATATCGGCTTCCGATTGGGATGATTGCTGGTCGTTTTTTTGATCTTCCTCGTCGCCCTGTGTTGCGGCATCCCCCCTTTGTTCCTTGTCCTGACTGCTGGTTTCCGATTTGGATGACTGCTTGTCTTTTTCATCAGCGGTCTCACCATCGTGTTGCGCCTGATTGTCATCGCTATTCTTGTTTTTATTGTCATCTTTCTGGGGGCTATCTTGATCGGCCTGCTGCTGACTGCGCAGTTTTTTTATGAGATCAAGATTATGCTTTGCCTTCTCGTGGGTGGGATTTTGATCGAGAAGTGATTCATAAGTCTCAATGGCATCGTCATATTTATGCTGCCTGGCAAGTGCGTTACCCAGATTATACAGGGCATCCTCGGCAATCTCCGGACGTGAAGCCTGTTTGAAAAGTCTTTCCGCTTCGACGAAATTTCCAGCCCGGTACTGGGCAACTCCCTGACGATACGGGTCTTTGAATTTTTCTGCCGCCGTTTCGTAATCCTCATTTTCCAGGGCTTGTTTTCCAAGTTGTTGATCGTTCTTGAAATAGTTTCCAATCTCGACGGCGTTTACCTGTTCCACCGGCAGGGAAAAAACAAGAAGGAACACCAGAAACACGAAGCCCTTTCTAAACCCAAACAGGAGTATGGCCATTACAGGAAGGATTAGTAGATAAAACCGTTCTTCCCAATGACGGGTCTTTTGCTGTTTTACCTGCGCTGTCTTTGCGCTCAACGCCAACTGATTCAACACGGCAAGGCCGTCAGTATCGGAATAATGGGATTGGAGATATTCTCCCCCTCCAACCCTGCTGATTTCTTTGAGTTTCTCTGCCTCCAGTCTTGAAATAACCATGTTGCCATTTACCTTGATGAAGCCGCCCTGGGCATTTTTTACCGGTGCGCCTTCCGTGCTACCTATCCCCATCGTATGGATGACAATACCCTTATCCGCTATCCGGCTGGCGGTGGCAATCGCACCAGAATCTTCAAATCCGCCATCAGAAACAACGAGCATGGAATTATTCCCGCCAGGATTAGAGGTCAGCACGCTAACGGCTAAATCAAAGGCCAGAGACAATCGGCTCCCCTGTGTATGAATCAGATCGGTATCCAGAGAAGGCAGAAGATGACGTATCGTTCCCATATCATCGGTGAGTGGGTTTATCATATGCGGATCGGCGGCAAATGCGATTAGGGCGATTTTCACACCCTGCGCCAGGCGCAGAATATCTTCAATCTCTTGCTTTGCCCTGACAATACGGGACGGTTTTACATCTTCCGCATTCATTGACTGAGATAAATCCAGCAGAATAACCAGGTTTTGATCCGGCTGGTAGACTTCAATCTCCCGGAAATCCCAACGGGGCCCGGCCATGGCTACCATCAGCAGGCTCCATAGCAGAGACCACAGCAGTACGGACTTCCATACCGAGCGGCTCCGGGCACTCCTGTTAAGTAGCAAATGTTGTATGAGGTGGGCATCGATGAATCCATCCAGGCGTTTTGTATCGGCATGTTTATTGTGAAATAACGAATAGAGCAAGCATACGGCTGGGATAAGCGCCAGTCCAAACAGCCAGGGTGCGGTTTCAAAATGAAAACTGTCATACACCATGGATAGCCTTCCTGTAGATTGGGGTAAGACATAGAATCATCAGCAGGATACACGCAATTCCAACCGGATAGCGATAAAGTGGTTGGCGAATCATGTATTCCCGTGTTTCGGATTTAGTTTTTTCAAGTTCATTGATTGTTGAATACACTTCTTCCAGCGAGTCGGCATCGGTGGCCAGAAAAGATTTTCCGTCTGTTTCTCTGGCAATGGCCTCAAGCAGTTGCTTGTCCATAGGAATATTGGCCATAACCACACCCCTAAAATCATCGGGGTAGGGCACCGCCCCCTCTTTCCCGACACCGATTGTGTAAATACGAATGCCGTATTGCTTTGCCAGTTTTGCCGCTTCGAGCGGCGGTATAGAACTTGCCGTGTCCTCTCCATCGGTAAGGAGGATGATGACCCTGGAATTTTCGGGACGTTCACGCAAATTCCTTACCGCAAGACCGATGGCATCTCCAATAGAAGTGGATTCTCCCGCCATCCCCACCACGGTATTGTTGAGCATATTGCCGACAGATAGGGTGTCTAGCGTCAGGGGAACCTGTAAATAGGCATGGTTTCCAAACAGTATCAGCCCGACACGATCTCCCTGACGTGCTTGTACGAATTGCCCGACGACCTCCTTTGTAACATCCAGTCGGCTGATGGCTTTGACCTGGGTCGAAAAATCGAGGGCCCGCATGGAGCCAGAAATATCAACCGCTAGCATCAGATCATAACCCTCATTTTGAACATATGTGTATTGGTTTACCAGTTGGGGGCGCATCATCCCCAGTGTCAACAACACCCATACAAGCGACAGCAGTGTCAGGAAACCTTTACGAAATTGACCTTCGGGAACAGCAAAGGTGGGGAATGCTGCTTCAAGTCTCTCCAGCGCGGGAAACAGCAATTCAGGCGCGTCACCATTCTGTGTGTTTTTGATGGCAGGCAGAAACCTCCATATAAATAGAGGAAGAGGAATCAGTAGCGCAAACCATGGCCAGTAGAAGATAAATTTTAGCGTATCCATTTCTTTATAGTTCCTATGGCTGTTCTCAATTCAGATTCAGAAAACGGGGTACCAGGTGGTGCGTAAGGAATGGTTATCAGCCAGGAAGCATTTTCAAACCAGTTGAAATGCTCGGGATCATTGTCGGTAAGCCAGCGTAGCCATTCTGTGCCTTCCAACCCTGCGCAGGCCTCCCGTGAGTGCTGATGAATGGTTATATGCCGTATCAATGCGGACAATTTTATAGCGGTTTCCTGAGTAAACACGCCATGTTCCATTTCCGATAAGGTGCGAAGTATGTTCTTTTGCCATCCACGATCAGAAGTACGTCTTTTCAGGTAAATAATCGTAATACCTGCCAGCAGAAGGATGGCCGCAATCGCCAGGAGCCACCAGCCAACAGCTGGCGGCCACCAACTGATTGAATCTATCCCCTCAATATCATGCAACTCGGCAAGCGGATCGATATTGGGTGTCATAAAGCGGGTCCCCGTTGTTTTCTGATTCGCTTCAATCCCAACATGAGTTCCTTCTGCGCACTGCTGTCTGTAGCGATGCTCAGGATGTGAATACCGACTCTGCCTGCAATCTGTTCCAGTTGAAGGCGGGTTTCCATCCAGATTCGCATATAGGCTTCTCTCCCGGATTGACTGTCTGTATTGACTTTGCAACTCATTCGTGAATGGCGGGAATGGCTATGGCATAGCAGTATGCCCAGCGGTGGAATTATGCGGTCTGCCGGATCATCGATGGCGATAAGCACAATATTGTGATGTCTCTTCAGATTGATTATCTGTAACTCAAACTCTTCGCCGATTTTATTAAAATCACTTATTATATAAATCAGGGCTCCTGTAGAAGCCGCTTTGTTTATATGGCTGAGCATATTTTCCAGGGTTATCTCCTTGGAAACGGAAGGGGGTTCGCTCAGTTGCTTAAGCATTGTCCACAGAGATGAGCGGGAACGGGTTGGAGCGAAGAATCGCATCCCGTCGGGTACATCGCCGAATACGCAGGCCCCTAATCTGTCCCGGTTGGCATTCGCCTGCCAACCAAGCAGGGCGGCGACTCGCGCCGCCTGAACGGACTTGAATGTTCCCCTGGTGCCGAAACGCATCCTCTCATTGGCATCCACGCAGATAATCACGTTGCGCTCATGCTCTTCTTTGAAAACTTTTGTATGAGGTTTCCCGGTGCGGGCGGTTACCCGCCAGTCGATGCTGCGGATATCGTCTCCGGGAGCATACTCCCGTACTTCCTCAAATTCCAATCCCTGGCCACGAAAGGGGGAGCTGTAATCTCCCGCGAAATTAGCCGCACGGTTGGATGTCAATAACAAGTTGGAGGCATAATTCTTCAGGGCTGTCAATTCGTTAAAATCAGGATATAGCATCGGGCCTTCCTACGGTACTGCCACCACTTCAATCAATTGTTTGACAATTTGCTCCCGTGTAATACCATCCGCTTCTGATTCAAAGGAGGGGATTATGCGGTGCCGTAAGACTGGCAATGCCATCGTCTGCAGATGAAGGGGAGTCACATATTCATCGCCACGCAACCAAGTCAGCGCCTTTGCACAACGAATCATCCCCAATGTCGCACGGGGCGAGGCACCATGGGCTATCCACCTGGCCAGATTCTCATCGTATTTACCCGGCTCCCGTGTGGCTGTAACCAGGGATACCGCATAGTCCTTGAGGTTATCATTTATATGTGTAGCGGAAACAGCCTTACGTGCTTCCATGATTTCTTTCTGGGTTGTCACCACGGGGGCAGTTTCCGGCAATTCAAGCTGTCTCTGTTCATCCATATCCAGAATCTGGCGTTCTTCCCTGTGACTGGGGTATGACACCACCACATACATAAGAAATCGATCAAGCTGGGCTTCAGGCAGATTATATGTGCCCTCCTGTTCAATCGGGTTCTGGGTGGCCAGTACCATATAGAGTTCTGGAAGTTTGTAACTCTGATGGCCTACCGTAATCTGCTTTTCTTCCATGGCTTCCAGCAATGCGGATTGCACTTTGGCCGGAGCACGGTTTATTTCATCCGAAAGCAGAATGTTGTTAAACAGAGGCCCCTGGCGGAAAATGAAATCACTCTTTTCCTGTACGTATATCTCGGTGCCGATGAGATCGGAGGGCAGAAGATCCGGGGTAAACTGTATGCGGTGGAAATCGCCTTCAATACCTTCTGCTATTGCTTTGGCCGCCGTTGTCTTGGCAAGGCCGGGCATGCCTTCGATCAGCATGTGTCCATCGGCGAGCAGGCACACTAAAAGACTCTCAATGAGAGCTTTCTGCCCGATGATTCTGGACTCTATTACTTTTTGAAGTCCTGATAGTTTGTGTTGCGTCTCACTGCTCATAATACGCCCTTATCTCTTATTGATTGAATAAACGACAATGAATGTCTTAGCCTGCTGCTGGCATGTCAGCACCTGCCTACTACAGACAGGTAGCACAGTCAAGCGGGAAAGATCAAGTCAAGCACTATAAGGGGTTTTCAAGGTGCCCCGGATAGGTTCTTAACCGAAGCCCTTCTGTCCTACCGGAGAATTCCTGGACATGTTTTCTTTATATGGAAGACAGGAAAAAAGACCTCAGATACCCATTCCGTCTTGACTCTCATTATATCGTTTCCCTTCATATTACTATTATCTGGCCATAAATTCAAGGAGTCGAAGCTCGTTTTCAAGGGCAATGTGGGATATCGGAATGAGATATGGTTTGTAAAGATCGGGAAGTTGTGCCCCGATCCCGATCTTCTGTTTTTATAGTGCCCTCAAGCTTAGTGGTGGGCAACAAACACGTGCTGACATGGATATTCCGGTGAAGAAACGAATTACAAGTATGCGCTCATATCTTTTCCAGACCGCCTCAATCTTCATTGTTTCAATTTCGGCTCATTTAGGCTAAAAACCCGCTAGTCCCATATATTCTACCCTGAACACTCTTGGTCGATGTCCAATGGGATCGACGGCTTAATTCTTTTCCTGACAATGCATAATGCACCCTCAAGCGGTTGTAGAGTACCACGAATTGAGCCAGCCACAATCTTCGAGGCACTATAAAGTTCTTTCAAGGAGAGTAAGGTGATTATACAACCGCGTTATCCTCTTGCCCGAATACTTGAGATGACGGGGTGAGAAGGATTGGCGATGTTTAGGATTCTTCGGGGATATTACTATCCAGGAGGTTGTCTTCGAGTTTTTCAAGGGATTGCAGACTACGGATAATGAGTTCGCCGGTTTGTGCTGTTATTTCCACAAGGCGGATGAGAATCTCTTCTTGTCTGATGAGGTCCCGATTTTGAGATTCAAGACTCTCAATGCGTTCGGCCTGTTCTTTGAGGGTTTCGAGGATGGGGTTGAAGCCGGGTTCAATGTGATGGTCCTCGAAAACCAAGAATGTGTTCACTTGCCCGTTCATGTATACCTTTCGAATCATTCACTATAGTGTACAGGGGAATTCTGTATCAGGCAATGGATTTTAGAGAATAGAATTATTTTCTTGACCTTAATTCAGGCCTTTGAGTATTTTTACCCTTAGAAATCACAATAAATCATTAATATGCGGAATGATATGAGTACACAAGACGATATTGAAGAGGATTTGCCAAGAAACGTAGGCGAAGAGGCAGAATCCGAAGAGGGAAATACCACAGCTTCTCAAGATACCGATGAAGTGAATGTTCTGAGGGATAGGGTTGCTGATCTTGAGGAAGCAAAGCTTCGGATGGTTGCTGAGATGCAGAACACCCGTAAACGCCTAGTGAAGCAACGAGAGGAAGACTATAAATACCGACATCAAGACCTCTTGCTCGATTTGGTGGGGGTAATTGACAATTTCGAACGTGCCATCATTGTCTCGGTAGAATCGGGGGATTTCAATGCCTTCCATGAGGGTATTACAATGATAGAAAAGCAGTTCACCGGGATGCTTACGGAGAAATACAATCTTGAGCGTTTTGGGGAGGTCGGTGAGGCATTCGATCCCGCAGCGCATGAGGCGATGATGATGGAAGAGTCACCGGATGTAGATGGTGAAGTCATAAAGCAGGTATATCAAGCCGGATATCGCTTACATAGCAGAGTGCTACGCCCTGCCAAGGTCGTGGTTGCAAAACCCGTCCAGGAAGGGAGTGCCTCAGGCAATGAGGATGCAGATAATGAGAATAAAAAGCAAAATAATGAGGTAGGAGTGGAATAATGGGCAAAATAATAGGCATAGACCTTGGGACGACCAATTCATGTGTCGCAATCATGGAAGGTGGAGAATCAATCGTAATTCAAAATGAAGAGGGTGCGAGGACGACACCGTCCATGGTGGCCTATACAGACAAGGGAGAGCGTTTGGTGGGACAATCTGCCAAGAATCAGATGGTCACCAATCCGATGAGTACGGTTTATTCCATCAAGAGATTCATGGGGAGACGCTATGCGGAGGTGGCCGATGAGATATCAATGGTCCCATATCAGATTGAAAAGGGTGCGAATGATGTCGTAGGGGTCAAAATCAAGGAAAATCATTACACACCGCCGGAGATTTCAGCGGCTATCTTGCAGAAGATGAAGAAAACAGCCGAATCCTATCTAGGCGAGGAAGTTAAAGAGGCCATCGTTACTGTTCCGGCCTACTTTAACGATGCCCAGCGGCAAGCAACCAAGGATGCCGGTAGGATTGCCGGGCTTGAGGTAAAACGAATCATCAACGAACCCACTGCCGCGGCTCTCGCCTATGGCATAGGAAAGAAAGGAAAGGATGAGAAAATCGCCGTATACGATCTTGGCGGCGGCACCTTCGATATTTCCATTCTTGATCTTGGCGACGGAGTGTTTGAGGTGAGATCCACCAATGGCGACACCCACCTTGGTGGTGATGACTTTGATCAGAAAATTATCGATTGGCTGGTCGGCGAATTCAAGAAAGACCACGGTGTCGATCTTTCAAAAGACAGCATGGCTCTTCAGCGCTTAAAAGAGGCGGCGGAAAAAGCCAAGAAAGAACTTTCGGGAACCCAGAGTTCGGATATCAATCTTCCGTTTATCACGGCCGATGCTACGGGGCCCAAGCATCTACAGTATAATCTAAGCCGAGCGAAATTCGATCAAATGACATCCGACCTGGTAGATCGCACCAAGCAACCATGTCTACAGGCCCTCAAGGATGCCGGATATAAGGCATCGGACATTGATGAAGTGATTTTGGTTGGTGGCTCGACACGCATCCTCGCCGTTCAGGAAATGGTAAAAAAACTTTTTGGGAAGGACACACACCGCGGAGTGAATCCGGATGAAGTCGTCGCCATGGGTGCGGCCATACAAGGCGGGGTTCTCGGAGGCGATGTCAACGATGTGTTACTCCTTGATGTCACTCCCTTGTCGCTTGGTATTGAAACTCTCGGTGGGGTATTTACTAAGCTCATCGAAAAAAATACGACGATACCAACCAAGAAGAGCCAGGTGTTCTCCACTGCGGCCGACAATCAACCGGCTGTTTCCATTCATGTCCTCCAGGGTGAGAGAGAAATGGCCGCTCATAACCGAACACTCGGAAGGTTTGAATTAACCGGAATTCCGCCAGCACCGCGTGGTGTCCCTCAGATTGAGGTAGCCTTCGACATAGATGCAAATGGAATAGTGCATGTTTCGGCCAAGGATACAGGAACCGGCAAAGAGCAGAAAATTCGTATTGAGTCTTCCAGTGGATTATCCGAAGAAGAAATCAACCGAATGGTGAAGGAAGCCGAGGCCAGTGCCGAAGAGGATAAGGCGGCCAAGGAAGCCGCCGAAGCACGCAATACGGCGGACACTCTGCTTTATCAAACTGAAAAATCTCTCGAATCCTTTGGAGACAAGGTAGGTGCCGAGGAAAAGGCCTCCATTGAAAAGGCGATGGACGAACTGAAAAAGGCCATGGAATCAGGGGATGTGGAGTCCATAAAAGAGAAGACCCAATCACTCTCCATGGTTGCTCAGAAACTTGCCGAAGAGATGTACAAGTCACAGGCCAGTGCAACCGAGAATTCAGGTGAAGGCTTTACAGAAAAGGAAGAAACTCCTCCAGCTGACAAGAAGGCCGATGATGTGGAAGACGCAGATTACGAAGTCGTCGATGAAGATAAGTAGGATTGCGTGGCCAAAAGAGACTATTACGAAGTGCTTGGAGTCAGCAGAAGTGCTGGTCCTGATGAGATAAAGAAAGCCTACCGCAAGTTGGCGGTGAAATATCATCCGGACCGGAATCAAGACAATGCGGAAGCCGAAAAAAAGTTTAAGGAAGCCACCGAGGCCTACGAAGTTCTCACCGATCAGCAGAAGCGTCAGGCCTATGATAATTATGGCTTTGCGGGTGTGGAAAACATGGGCGGGCCTTCCTTTAATGCCTCGGCTTTCCGAGGTTTCGAAGATCTCTTCGGGGATAATCTTGGGGGTTTCCAAGACATCTTCGATTCCTTCCTGGGTGGTGGTAGACGGCGTAAATCCGGTGGCCGATCCAGAGGGGATGACCTGCGGACTGATGTTTGGGTTGACTTTGAAAAGGCCGTATTCGGAGATGAGATGGAAATTGAGTATGACCGACTCAAATCCTGTGATGCATGTAAAGGGATCGGCGGTGAAGGGGTGCGAACCTGTGGCCAATGTGGTGGTTCGGGACAGGTAAGGCGTAATTCTGGTTTTTTCTCCATTGCATCCTCATGTTCAGCCTGTGCCGGTGAGGGAACGGTGATCGATAATCCTTGCCGCCATTGCAGGGGAAATGGAACCTTGCAGATGCACCAGAAGGGTAAGGTCAACATCCCCCCCGGCATGGATCCTGATAGACGCATACGCTTGGACGGGCAGGGGAATTATGGGCCTAAAGGGGCTCCCCCTGGTGATCTTTATATATACGTTAATGTCCGTGAGCATAGGTACTTCGAGCGAAACCATCATGATCTGTACTGTGCCATCCCCATCTCCATGACACAGGCAACCCTCGGTGCCGATATATGGGTTCGGAGCCTGGATAAGAAACGTATTCGCCTGAAGGTCCCCAGTGGAACTCAGGATGGCAAGATGCTACGGATTCGTGGAGAAGGAGTACCTCATCTAGGAGATAGCCACCGGCGCGGCGATCTTTATGTCAAACTCAAGGTGCAAATACCCGTACGATTGTCTCTTAAGGAAAAAGAACTGTTAAAACAGTTTGTCAACAGTCATGGTGAGCAAGAAGAGCCCACGCCAATAAAACTGGAGAACCTCTAAGTCTCTTTGTTTCCTTTCACACTAGTACAACTGGCAGCCTTACAATTCACCAGCTAGTTCAGCCGTATTGATAAGAATTGTCGTTTTCAGATAGGATGCCATCATGCCATCTTGTGCTCATTGTGGGCAGAAATACACAGTGCCGATTTATAGAACCACACTCTGCGCCCAATGCAACAGGGAATTAAAAACTTGCCGCAACTGTGGGCACTTTGCTTTGGGTATGGCAAATGATTGCCGGGAGCCAGTAAGTGAACCCGTGCGGGAAAAAGACAGGGCAAATTTCTGTGATTGGTTTATTCCTGCACAACGACCCTCATCCTCTGATACAGATAATAGGAGCAAAGCGGCATCGGCGAAAGATGCCTTCGCTAGTCTTTTCGGCGATGAATAATCCATCCATAGTTTTTCTCGATTCGGGAATTGGGGGTCTTCCATATCTGGCCTGGGTAAAGGAGAGACGACCAGATTTGGTCGTGACATATCTTGCTGATACGATGCATTTTCCTTACGGAGAGTTGACCGAAAACCAGGTAAGAGAGGCCGTCGTCGCTGTGGCTGAGTCTGTCTTTTCTAAGATGAATCCATGTCTTCTCGCCGTCGTATGCAACACAGCTTCGGTGGCGGCATTAGATGACATTCGCCGTATTGCGAATTGTCCGGTTGTCGGTACAGTTCCGGCGGTGAAGTCGGCGGCTCAAAATGAAAGCTCTGCACCTATAGGATTACTCGCAACGCAGGGTACAGTTGATTCTTCCTATGTCGATAGATTGATCGAAGTATTTGCTCCTCACCGAAGGATAATTCGGGCGGCCGCTGGCGACATCGTCCGATATGTGGAGGAATGTCTGCTTAGTAAAGGAGACGATGGAGCCAAGGATGTGATGGAAGTGGCCCTGTCCAAGCTGAAGGAGGCTGGAATTGAGTCGCTTGTGATTGGATGTACCCATTTTCTCCATGTGCTTAGGCCCATACATGAGATGATGGGAGACGTTTTGCTGATCGATTCCCGTGACGGGGTGGGGCGCCGCATCCTGTCACTTTGTAAGAACTGTTCACCAGGGACTGGCAACGATTCGTTTTATATTACCGGAGGAGAAGATCGTAATGACCGCTATCGTCGTTTTGCCGAGATCTATGGACTAGAGTGGTCTGGCGTTCTCGTATGACGGGGGTTGTTCACTTTGGAATCAATAATATTTACTGCGTATATGACAAGAAGGGAATTTGCTACGAATGCCGCTTTAAGGGCAAAATCCTGGATGATGCCGAGATAGCATATAATCCTTTGGCCCCCGGCGATAGAGTTGAATTCTCACCGGTTGATGAAGACAAGGGACTGATCACTAAGCGCATCCCACGAAGGAATCAATTTCGGCGTTGGAATAAGAAAGGTGGAGTATGGCAGGTTATTGCGGCCAATCTCGATCAGGTCGTCGTGGTGATGTCAGCCGCATCCCCTCCATTTCGTCCACGCTTTGTCGATAGGGGACTAATCTGTGCGGCCCTAGATGATGTTCCGGTAATGGTTTTGCTCAATAAAGCAGATTTAGGAATCAAACCTTCCATCGAAACACGTTTAGCCGCATGGAAGGCTGCTGGCATAGACGTGTTTTGCTGTTCAATAGCGACCGGCGATGGACTATCTGAGTTCAAAGACAACCTGATCTCGAAGACGACTGTTTTATTCGGTCCATCGGGTGTTGGCAAGTCGAGTCTGATAAATGCTCTCATCCCCGGGTTGGAGCTTTCAACCAGTGCTGTCTCCCAGAAACATAGCCGGGGACGGCATAAGACGAATTTCGGACGGCTTGTCCGTTCGCCCTCAATGGGTCAGTTGATTGACACGCCGGGAGTGAGAGATGTGTTGATCAGGAACATCGAACCGAATGAGCTTGAGAGTTTTTTCGTGGAAATCATGAGGCATCGGGATACCTGCGAATTCCAGCCCTGTTCTCATCGGCATGAGCCTAGATGTGCTGTAATGGCCGCCGTGGAATGCGGGGACATCCATCCTGATCGTTATCAAAGCTATGTGAACATCAGGGGTGAGTTAGAAGATCAAAACGCCTGGTAGGAACTGATAGAAGGTTGAGTTGAATTGTCGATTTTGACGGAGCCTTTGGGATAAGGAAATCTATAAGGAATGGGGTACTCCCCCGGGGCTGTGTCAGAATCCCGGGGGTGGGTCAGAATGATGGATTTGGTTCGCAGGCAAGGCGGCGAAAAGTTCTGAAAGCGGAGTGTACATGTTGTACATGAGCATTTCAGGTTTTTTCGCCAACGCCGCATGCGGGCCAAAGGCGCATTCTGACACAGCCCCGGGGGTGGGTCAGAATAATGGATTTGGTTCGCAGGCAAGGCGGCGAAAAGTACTGAAAGCGGAGTGTACATGTTGTACATGAGCATTTCAGGTTTTTTCGCCAACGCCGCATGCGGGCCAAAGGCGCATTCTGACACAGCCCCGGCCCCAGCAGACATTTAAACCGGGTTTTCACCAGTTATATGCGTCAATAAGTGCTTATCTCTCTAGCAATAAACTTCTGGGCACTCATGACAGCATACAGGACTACATAAGCCGGATGTCTTCGATTGTTTCGATAAATGGAGCCACCGCCTTTTCGAGTTCCTGCTCCGTTATCCCGGAAACCTTGGCAATACACAGTTTGTTGGTGGGGTATTCCCCTCGCACAATACCAAAAGACAGGATGTTCCCCCCCGCATCCCTTATGGCCCCGGAAATACTTGCCAATTCCCCGAGGTGATCAGGAATTACAAAGGTTATGCGAATGCCTTTTTCCCGAATGGCGAATAACTCAATAAAAACCTTGAAAAGATCTGATTCTGTGATGATACCCACGAGTAATCCCTGATTCGTTACCGGCAAACCGCCGATGTCGTTATCGGAAAGCACTCGGGCCGCTTCCTCTATCGGCGTGTCTGGCGAACAAGCAATGGGTTGAGATGTCATTATCTCTGAAACCATAAGCTTGGCTAAAAGAGATGAAATCTCCCAGACATCAAGGGATGTTGCCGGAGATGGGGAAGCACAGAGAATGTCTTTTTCGGTGATGATTCCCACCAAATGACCATCATTGTCGATGACAGGTAAACGGTGAATCTTATCCTTCTTCATCATCTCTCTGGCATCTGACACCGGTGTCGTCGGCTTTGCCGTGAACGGGGTATGGGTCATACGATCTTTGACTTGCATAGCAGTCCTCCTAATCGGCTCTATTTTATAATACCGTAGTAGATCAGTTTATAATATCCTCTTCCGGTACACATACTAAATTCATTTGAGCAAGTTTTTCGGCGATCTGAACTGCGTTCAGGGCAGCTCCCTTGCGGATGTTATTCGATACTATCCACAGATTCATTCCCTTAGGGATATGTAGATCGTCTCTGATTCTGCCAATCAATGTCTCGTCGGTGTTTTCGCATGAGAATGGAGTGGGGTACACATCGTTCCAGGGATCATCTCTTACACATAAACCTGGCGCATCAGTCAGTATTTCACGCGCCTTTTCGGCACCGATTCTTTCTTCGGTTTCAATGTAAACCGATGCGGCATGGCCAATGAAAACGGGAATGCGCACACAGGTGGCGGTAATGCAGATGGCCTGGTTATTCAATATCTTACGCGTCTCGTTCACCAACTTGTATTCCTCTTTTGTGTAGCCCAATTCCTGGAAAGCATCGATGTGGGGAATGGCATTGAAGGCAAGTTGTACGGGACAAACCCTGGGTGTGACCGGAGCAAGTGTTTGCAGATATTCCTCTGCCTCAGCCCGTAGTCCATCGTATCCATTCTGACCCATTCCGGCGGCCGATTGATAGGTTGAGATAATGACACGGGTGATTTTCGAGTGCTTATAGAGGGGATTGAGTGCCGTAACCAAGAGGATGGTTGAGCAGTTTGGGTTAGCGATTATACCTCCATGGCCCTGGAGTTGGTTGAGATTGACCTCTGGAATTACCAGAGGGCATTCCGGGTCCATCCTCCATTGGGATGAATTGTCTATCACCACTGCCCCCATATCGACGGCCTGTGATGCCAATATCCTACTGGCGTTGGAACCGGCGGAGAATATGGCGATATCAATATCTTTGAAGTTATCCTTCTCTGCGACCTGTACAGGAACCGATTGCCCCTGGAAATCGATGTGGCTACTTGTATAAGACTCCAAGTCAAGGGGCCGAAACTCGGCAATGGGGAACCGACGGCGTTCCAGGGTTCTGATAATCTCGGTGCCAACCAAACCCATGGCCCCGACAACAGCGACATTGTACTTCTTTTTCAGCATAAAATTTCTCCTCTCTTTCTTTTATAGCGTCCCCCAAGACCCCTCCACGAGGTTTTGCGGGTTGAAAAAGTCGAACTAAACGGCTTTTTCTTCATTTTCGGGACGTTTGCCTCAAAAATGCTGGTGCATCCATCATTCTGCCGGGGGTGTGTCAGAATCCAGCCCCCCCATCAAAGGTAGCAAGGGGTGGCAATCCCCGGGGCTGTGTCAGAATCTATGGGCTTTGTCAGAATGATGGATTTGGTCTGCAGGCAAGGCGGCGAAAAGTTCTGAAAGCGGAGTGTACATGTTGTACATGAGCATTTCAGGTTTTTTCGCCAACGCCGCATGCGGGCCAAAGGCGCATTCTGACACAGCCCCTTTCACTCTATTACCGTATCGTACATGTTGTACATGAGCATTTCAGGTTTTTTCGCCAACGCCGCATGCGGGCCAAAGGCGCATTCTGACACAGCCCCTTTCACTCTATTACCGTATCGTACAACACTGTTAATGCATCGCGATGGAGCTTCTGGGACACCACAAACATTATACTATGGGGAGAATAATCTCCACGAATAGCGAGCATGGGGATTCCTCTTGGCGCGAATTCCCGAAGTGCACGAGCAATCACTTCGCAATTTTGGGATATGTTGAATCCCACCACCCCCAGCACTGCGGCGAGCACTTGTGTCTTTATCTGGTAGGCAGGAAGTGCTTGATGGATCTCGTCGGTCAATAATCCCCAATCAATGCCTTCCTTGTCTAACACGAGGATGGAAAACGAATTGAAACCCTTGCTCATGGAGATAGGATGCAAAGTGTATTTTGAAAAAACACGACTCAGTTCACCTATGACTTGCATACCAGTGCTTCCAGTTGTTTCCTCAGCGTAGATAAAACGATAACCCGCTCTGCCTGCTATGCCAGTGATGGGTTTAGATGGTTTCCAATCGAGTGTGATCATTGTTCCTGGGTGATGGGGATCATCTGTATTGCGTATATTGATTGGAATCCCAAGTTGTCTTACCGGTGTGACAGCTTCCTCATGAAAAACACCTGCACCAAGATAACTCAACTCCTGTAGCTCCCGATAGGACATTGATTCGATGGATTGTGGTTTTTCGACGATGCGGGGATCGGCACGAAACAAACCGGAGACGTCGGTCCAGTTTTCATAGACAGTAGCATCTATATTCCTGGCGATAAAGGAAGCGGTGATGTCCGAACCGCCGCGGGTGAATAACTCTATTTTACCAGCGGGAGAAACACCGTAGAATCCTGGAATTACATAGCGGCCATCTTTGATCCGGTTGACCATTCGTGTTTTGGTTGCTTCAATGTTCACCTTGGAAGTCGAGCTGAATTCAATTAATTCCATGGCATCGATGAAATCGAAATCAAGATAATCGGCAAGGAGCCTTGCATTAAGGTACTCGCCCCGTGAAACGATTGTGTTTAGGTCGGCACCATGGTCCAGTTGGTTTTCTACCTCATCCAGTGCTGAATCTATATTCCTGTTTATTCCTAGTTTCTCCGCAATTGTGCAGAAGCGGGTACGTATCTGTTCAAAAATCTGACGAAATTCCAAGCCCGAGGTGACATGTTTATGGCAAGAGATAAGAAGATCGGTTATTTTCTGATCTTCCTCGTGGCGTTTGCCCGGGGCGGAAACCACAAGGATTCTCCGACGCTTGTCGCTGTGGACAATATCGGCGACTTTTTCAAACTGTTTGGCATCCGCTAAAGAACTTCCACCGAATTTCGCGACAATAACTTCCATATCTCAAAACTCCAATTAAATGACGACGAAGTATTGTACAGCAATGTAGGCCGCATAGATAAGCAGTAAGCAAAAGCCCTGCCAGCGTCTGAAGTGTCCGCCCCTATTCATCCCAATGAATAGCCTGAAAGATAGGAGGATGAGTATCATGGTGGGAAAATGGATTCTGAAGAAAGTCCCCGGTATGGCAAGAGGTGTAGCAAATGAGGCCAACCCGATGACGAAGAGTACATTGAGAACATCCGCACCGATTATGTTGCCGATTGTAATTTCTGGATGACCCTTCTTAATGGCTGCTATCGCCGTGACTAACTCAGGGAGAGATGTGCCGAAGGCTACCATGGTAGCAGCGATGACATCATCGGGTACATTGAGACGGAGGGCAATCTCGCCGGCCGCGGGAATCAATAATCGTGATGCGATGATTACGAAAAACAACCCGCCTAGAAGAAGAATGAATATCTGAAATGGCGATACGACTTTCTCGGTAGATACCTCAGATACCTCATCCTTCCCGTGCGATTCCTTATTTCTTGCCCAGTTGTAGTTTTTCCATAGATAAACAATGAGGAGAAGAACGAAAACAGCACCCATCCATCGGCTAATGACAGGTGTGCCAGGATGTACGGCACTTGATATAAGTGCAAAAACAACGAGCAAACCGGCTGAACCAATTTGCCACCATCCCGTTCGACTGAGTATCCATTTATTCATCTGGGTGGACGTGATCAATACGGTGATGCCGAATATCAAACCCGTATCGGTGATAATGGAGCCTACACCGTTCCCGAGCGCAAGCCCCGGATTGCCCATAACTGCGGCCATAACCGATACGAAGGCTTCCGGCATCGTCGTTCCTAGGCTGAGTATGGTTGCACCTATGACAATTTTAGGAAGCTTGGAGCGAAGAGCCAGACTGACTGAGCCATCTATCATCCAATCGGCTCCCTTTGATAGAAGATAGATCGTTCCCACAATTATGCAGAGGAGAAGCCAGAGCGGCACGTCTTGAAAGAGACGGCTTAAGGCATGTTCATCCATTAGAAAATACAGTGCACGCATAGGCGGAAGTATAAATTGTTCGGGTTGATGATAATAGTGGGGAAAATCTGTAATTATTGACTTGATCAATCTGCCGTGATATTAGTATCTTATCCATAGTGCCTTTGAGGGAGCGAGTGAAAAAGCCCGGTAAGGATGCCTCTTTCTGGTTCAAGATGGCAGAAACTCAGCATGATTGTGAGTCTCTTGCCAATTCATGAAGCGGAAAAAGAAGTCAAACTGGGGGGCTCCTAAGGGGCGATTTATAAATGCGAAAGTAGCTCAGTGGTAGAGCTCCACCTTGCCAAGGTGGATGTCGCGAGTTCAAATCTCGTCTTTCGCTATAGTGCTCCCTTTGGTCAATACAGCATTACGCCACTTTTAAGTTAGATTCCCCGGAATAAATTTCATCCGGCGAATTCCATTAAGGCTCTGATGAGGCCTTATCGAATTATAGAATCGGAAATACTTTGATAGTCCTTTCCGGAGCTTTTTTAGTGTATCGTAGCGATACAAATAGAGATCTTCATACTTCAAAGTCTTCCAGAATCTCTCGATATAAATATTGTCTAAGGCACGGCCTTTCCCCTCCATACTGATTCGAACCATTTCTCCTTCCAAGAGGAAAGTGAACTCGTTACTGGTGAATTGACTTCCCTGATCCGTATTGAAAATCTCAGGCAATCCATATCTCATCATTGCCTGCATTAGAGCTTCCATGACAAACGATGTCTCCATTGTGTTACTGACATTCCAGGATAGTATCTTCCTGCTATAAAGATCGATTATTGCAACCACATATACGATTCCACCGGGAAGATTCACGTAGGTTATGTCCTGTCTTTCCATTACGAAAAGCAGAATCAGCATTTTCAATGAACTCCCTTTTCCACTTTGAAATCATGTTCGGATGTGCCCCTGTTGCCTGAGCAATCTCGCTGATCGTTTGTTCTTCCCGCAAAGCCATGAGTGCAATTCTGGCTTTCTCTGAATCACTCCATTTCTTACGCATCTGATGTATGCCTTCTGATGCCTATTATACAGCATCAATCTAATTTTAGAGCTGTATCGATTTATGGGAGCACTATAATCCGCGGAGTTGCAAAAACTTCTGATGGTCAACTGACGTTTTTAGGTTTATAAATTACTCAAGGCCCTTTTGACAGTACTGCATCATTTCATTATCGGGCACCATATCCCCCCCTGTCGCCCATGCGATGTGAGTCGCTCTTTGCGGTCGTATATTTTGTTTTTCTAGATACTGTGCGCCAGCCTCACCGCCTTGGAGTGCAAACGGACCCGCAACACCTGCAAGAGCTGAGGGCTCGAGATAGATATTCTGCAGTTTTGCAAGTTGTGACAGCAGGAAGAAGAGCGTTTTATCCGTAACAGTGTAGACACCGCTGATCATCCCTCCCATGGCTTGCCCAACAAATGTCGAAGAACTGGCAACCGCCAGACCATCGGCCTCCGTTACATTGGAAAGATTGAAGTCTCGTACACTGATATCACCATGCAATCCGGTGAGCAAACCCAGAAGCATGCATGGTGATGCTGTTGGTTCTGCAAAAAAGCAGTGTACATTGTCCTTGAAAATCTGTTTAAGGCCAAAGCATATTCCTCCAGGACCTCCACCAACTCCGCAGGGTAGGTAGACAAAGAGGGGATTTTCCTTATTGACCTGGATGTTCTTATCTTTTAGCTGATCTGCCAGCCGTGAAGCCGCCGTTGCATATCCAAGGAAGAGGTCGCTGGAATTCTCGTCATCAATAAAATACATTTCAGGATCTGTTCTAGCTTGTTCCCGTCCCTTCCTAACAGCCATGCTGTAATCAGATTGATACTCAATAACAGTAACTCCACGTTTCCGAAGTAGGTCTTTTTTCCATTTTTTTGCATCGCTGGACATGTGCACAAAGACTCGGAAGCCAAGTTGTGAGCCCATTAAACCTATGCTTAAACCAAGATTTCCTGTAGAGCCTACCGCCAGGGAATGCCGGGAGTACAGGGTACGAAATGCGTTACTGTCAAACTCAATGTAGTTGTCGTTCTCTTTGAGAAATCCGTGCTTCATGGCAATGCTTTCCGCATACTTCAACACTTCATAGATACCTCCTCGAGCCTTTATGGAGCCTGAAATCGCAAGCTTGTTATCACATTTAAGGAGGTAGGTGCCAGAAATCCTCTTTTCATAACTCTTTCCAAGCTGTTGCATGGTCCTGGTCAAATCGACAAGAGGAGATTCAATAATGCCATCCTGCCTTCTCGTCTCAGGAAATACCCTGGCAATGTAAGGAGCAAACCGTCTCAGTCTTTTTTCAGCTTCTTCAACATCTGTATTCGTTAAGGGCGTGCTTCTGCTGGCTCTTTCAAATGCATCATACGAGGGGTTAAGCCACAATGTTTCTCTTTCCTGCATGATTTTTTCCAGAACAGGACATTCTTTGAGCCATTGCTCCATGGTTCTGGGACCAATTAATCTGTTCTTCATCTTTTTTCCAACCTCGACTTCCATTCTTCAGAACACCTCACACAAACCCCAACAGAGAATCTTTCCTGCCTGCCGGAGATAGGGGCTGTGTCAGAATGCGCCTTTGGCCCGGATAAGGAAAGGGATAAGGAAATCCCCCCATAAGGAAAGTTCCCCCCCCCTCCGTCAGGCTCCATGGCAGTGCTTGTATTTCTTGCCGCTATTGCAGGGGCAGGGCTCGTTCCGCCCAACCTTGGGTGTGCTTCGCCTGATTTGCGCTTTCTCAGGGCTGGCTTCTCGGCGCTCCCTAGAACGTATCAGGGATGACATGGAGGTGTGGGTTGCCATTCCCCGCGAGGGCTCGCCTTTGGCTCTATCATCTTTGTGCTGAATTCTCACCTTGAAGACTTTCCGGGCTATGTCGACTCTCAGGTCGTCCAGCATGGAATCGAATAACTCAAACCCTTCATTCTTGTATTCAACCAGGGGGTTTTTCTGAGCATAGCCACGTAGCCTGACCGCCTCGCCTAAGCTACTAAGCTCTTCGAGATGTTCCTGCCAGCGAGTATCGACCTGGCGAAGATAACTATAGCGAATGAACTGCTCAAGCTGATCTCTGCCTATTTGACTGGACTTATAATCTATATCGGATTCAAGATAGGCGGTGAGTGCTTTGAGAACATCATTGGGGTCCATGTTCACAGAAAGCTGTCCTTCTTTCCGATAGTTGAAATTCTGGAGAAGTCTCTCCCCTAGGCGGATAAGGGCATTTTCCGCATCGGTTCTCATGTCTTCTGCATAGTCGTCAATCAGAACCTCAAGGATGTGCTTGCCCGTCTCAATCACCTTGGTGATCAATTCTTTGCCAGCGAGAATTTCATCTCTCATTGCGTATATGGCATTGCGCTGTCTGCTCACCACATCGTCGTATTCCAAGAGATGCTTTCTTATCTCGTAGTTTCTATCCTCTACCCGCCTCTGTGCCCGTTCCAAGGATTTGTTGATCAGTGGATGAAAAATTGGTTCTCCACCAGCCATACCAAGCCTGGCCATGGCAGAGCGGAATGTTGTCCCGCCGAAGAGTCGCATGAGATCATCATCCAATGAGATGTAGAACCGCGAATATCCCGGATCGCCCTGCCTCCCAGATCGTCCACGGAGCTGATTGTCGATTCTCCTGGATTCGTGGCGCTCCGTGCCCAGAACATAGAGACCGCCAGCGGCCTTCACTTCGGCGTTCTGGGGGAGCCACTTGGCCAGTTCCTGGGCATAGACTTTCTCGTATTCCTCATCACTCGCCTCATCACCTACTTTGCGCCTAGCCCTGAATTCCGGGTTTCCTCCGAGTTTAATATCCGTACCGCGTCCGGCCATATTGGTGGCGATAGTTACAGAACCTTTCGCTCCGGCCTCGGCAATTATAAGGGCCTCTCTATGATGGTTCTTTGCATTGAGAACTTCATACCGAATTCCTCTCTTGGCTAGGTATTTGGCAAGTATTTCGGACTTTTCGACACTGACGGTGCCAACGAGAATAGGTTGTCCTTTCTCATGAACACGGGCTATTTCATCGCAGATAGCGTTGAACTTGAAATCCTCGTTCAGATAGATTATATCGTCGTCGTCTATACGGCTAACCTGTCTATTGGATGGAATCACGACGACATCAAGATTGTATATTTTGCTGAATTCCTTGGCCTCGGTATCCGCTGTACCCGTCATCCCCGCGAGTTTTCCGTACATTCGGAAGTAATTTTGAAGGGTTATAGTGGCAAGGGTGCGGTTCTTCCGTGCAGGGCGTATTTTCTCCTTCGCCTCAATTGCCTGATGGAGGCCATCTGAATAACGGCGGCCATGGAGGATGCGTCCGGTGAATTCATCGACAATTTGGATCTGCCTTTCCTGAACCACATACTCTTTGTCCCGATGAAAGAGCCGCCTGGCCTTGAGAGCCTGAGTAAAATAATGAATGTACTCAAAATTTTCCTCATCGAAGAGATCGCCATTGCGGAGCAGTCCCTCTTTTTTGAGTATGCCTTCGATGCTGTTCATGCCTTCGTTGGAGAACATCACACGTTTGCCCTTCTCGTCGATCTTATAATCTCCCTGGGCCTGGGTGCCCGTGATGGGATCATCCGGGGGATAGTCGCCGGTGTTTGGGTCTTTCTCACATTCCTTGAGCCGCTGAACTAGTCGGTCGGCTTGAATGTACTTTGATACATCATCCTCAACTGGCCCTGATATGATGAGGGGTGTTCGTGCTTCATCTATGAGGATAGAGTCGATTTCGTCGATAATGGCGTAATGATGCGCTCTTTGGGTCTTCCGGGAGAGATCCCATTTCATATTATCCCGTAGAAAATCGAATCCGAATTCGTTGTTGGTGCCGTAGGTGATGTCCTTCTCATACTCTTCCCGGCGTTTATCCAAATCCATGTTCGAGAGGATTGCCCCCACCCTGACCCCTAAAATGTCGTATGCGGGCCGCATCCAGTTCGTATCCCGTTCGGCTAAGTAATCGTTCACCGTTACGATGTGCACGCCCTTCCCCTCTAGGCTGTTCAGGTAGGCGGCGGCGATGCTGCCTAGGGTTTTCCCTTCACCCGTCTTCATTTCGGTTATCATCCCCTGATGGAGGACGATGGCACCGAGTATCTGCACATCGTATGGCCGTTCGTTTAAGGTGCGCCTGGCCGCTTCCCTCACCAATGCAAATGCCTCGGGCAGAATGCTATCAAGAGACTCACCCTGCTGTATGCGCTGTTTAAAGCTCTCGGTCTGAATGGCAAAATTCTCGTCGGGCAAGGACAGCGCCCAGCTCTCTTTCTCGTTCACGGCATGCAATAACGGCATGAGAGATTTCAAATCCCGTTCTTGTTTCGTGCCGAAAATGGCGGAAATAACTCCTTCACTCATATAGGTCAAGATACAGTCCTGTTCCATAGGTCGTCAAGTCTGCAACATCACACCCCTGGTGGAACGCAGGTGAATTACACCAATGAAGAAAACCGAATCATGAAAATGTCTGGGAGTAATCATTTTGAACAAGGCTACAATGCCCAGGCATGAGTGGATACCGAGGGAAGTATGCTTATACTTGCTTCCCATCGGTAGTTCTCCACCCCTTTAGAAATAAATCGTCTGATGATGGCATGAGCATTCTAATATCTTGCACACTAGAGATAGTTTTCCCATAAATAACAAAATGGTGTAGAATCAAGGATGAAATAAGCAGGAGAACAAAGATGTTTGACAACAGCATGTTTGAAAAATGGCTCGATCAGAAGGCAGAAGAGATCGTGGAAAAGATGGGAAAAGGCATCCCCTTGAGTTCAGAGGAGATGATCGTGCTGGTACTGAAGGCGCAGTCCAACCACTTCCACCACCTGGACACGGATCTGCGCAATGACATGAAGACCCTTCGGGAGGACATGACCCGGGACATGAAGACCCTTCGGGAAGATATGGCCCAGGACATGAAGACCCTTCGGGAGGATATGAACCGTCGCTTCAACATGATGTTTGTCTTCATGACTTTTGGATTCACACTGCTGACCGTGCTGATGTCGGTGTTTAAGTTTATTCAGTAGGCACCTCTAGGAAACAGCTTTAGAAAATTGGCGGAGAGTTTTTTCGGGGCTGTGTCAGAATGCGTATAAGGAAAGGGATATATAGTGCCCTCAAGCTTAGTGGTAGACCTGCCTCCGCATATCTCTCGATAAAAAAACGATTTACAAGTATCTGTTCATGCCTTGTTCTGCCCCGTCTCAATCCCTTTGTTGCCATTTCGGCTCATTAAAACTAAAAAACAGCTTGTTCTATTCCGCGATGGCTTTTGTCGAGACCTAATAAGGACCAGCTGATTAAATCTTTTCTGACAGTACGTAATATGGTTTTTTGCTGACAATAATCCGCCTCTAATTCAACCTATTTAACCCCACCCACAATCTTCGAGGCACTATAAAAGGGATAAGGAAAGGTCCCATAAGGAAAGATCCCCTCCCCCCCTCAGGGGGGGATTGCCACCGTACCTCCAAAGTTGGCCTGTCTGCAAACCAAATCCATCATTCTGCCCCACCCCCAGCACATTCATGCCCCCTATAAATGCCCCCCATCCCCCTCTTCAAGAGAAGCGCGATCACCCCCCCCCTTGAGGGGGGGGGCCTGAAAAAATTCCAAATTCTGACACAGCCCCCACCAAAGGACTGATTCTTGAGAATTATGAAGCTCTAACCGGTCTTTTAGTCTTTCAGTCTTTTAATGCACTGGGCTCTTCTGAAGGGCCTTTTCCTCTTCGAGAGATGGGTGAGTGTCGAAAACACGGTCCCAGAAGATGTTGGATACACCGAAGCGTTTCTGTGGGAATCGATGATGTCGCATATGATTCCTGCGCAGGGTTCGGTACCACGGCCAATCTGTTTCGAAGAAATGAACGCTCCAGTGCACGGTGTCGTAAAACAAATATCCAAGTACCAGACCAGCGAAGAAAGCACATCCAACCCAGCCTATACCAAGGATCAGACCGAAAACCACCCAGTCGAGCATTGCAATAAACCCGCCTATTGTGAGGCTGGCGATGACGGGCATGACAAGACGAGTATTAAGCATGGCCTGTGCGTGATGGGTGCCGTGGGCAAACCAGGCTAACTTTTTAAGGATTTGGCTTGCACCATCATAGTGAAAGACAAATCGGTGTAAGAAATACTCAAGGATGGTCCATCGGACAAAACCCGCGGCCATCACGGGAATGGCGATGACGATCACTTTGAATATCGATACGTCGTTGCGTCCACCTAGGTAGAAACTCGCCAGAGTCGTTAATATGAGAATAGGCCCCCAAGTGACCCAGATGTGCCAAAGCCTGACATGGGTGAATCTTTCAAGAAAATCAGACTTAAAATAGCGGAATGGCTTGGGCTGTTTTATCTTCAGGCGTTTTATCATAACATTTACTCCTACCAACAATGCGTATTCAGTCTTCTAAATTATGGCAATTCCGGTACATTTGTCAATACCCAAAATAAACATAATCTAGCAGGTGAGCTACCAAGTGAAATGTTTGCTTTTTCCTTGCATGGAAAGCTACCAAGTGAAATGTCCGCTTTTTCTAATGAAACTCATAGTCGCTCTGACCCACCCCCTGCATTCTGACACAGCCCCTGGCGTAATCCTGGGGTGAGGTTTAATTACTATAGCCCCTTGTACATCCGGGTTTAGAGGTGAACACAAGGTTCGGGAACTATAAAAAAATACTCGCCGATCCTGCCGTTTCCCGCCGTAAACCTGCCTGAAACCGTTCCGATACATTCCATTGGCATCGGCACCCACCAGGCATATCATTTTCGCTTCGTCAAAAAGGGTTTCGGGACCTGGGGCCACCCAACCCATTGGGCAATGCTGTTATACCCTTTGGCAATATCCTGAGCGATGCTGATGCCATCTCTGACTCCCCTGACAATTTTGCCCAGCGAACTTGTTTCATCAGCCAACTTCTTCATGAAACGTTGAAGCCCGTTGAGCCTTCCTGATTTTTTCGCTTCGTCTGGATTGGTACACTTCTCTATTTCCCCCAGAAATGCAGAGACTTCGGCCACTTCTTCTGCCTCACTACTGTGCCCTGCCCTGTCCATTAATGACTTTAATTCGTTGAGACTGCCCTGAAGGGTTATGTTGCAATCATAAAAATTGAAATTGTTTGACTCATCTACGATAGAACCCTGATCCCCAACGATCACTTGGCGAGCTTTTATAATACTCGTTGAAGGTTATATTGAGAGAGATATTCTTCCTAGTGATATCGTCTAAATATAGTCTATTTTCCTGGGCATAGGTGGCAATAAAGTTTTCGGTCAGCCACAGGGGGAATTCTTTCTCAGTTTCATCAGGGATCTCTCCATAACGTCTCACCCGGTACTGCAATTCCGGCTTCTTGCTTTCGTAGCTCTTGAAGATTTCGTCGAGTGTTTCTCTCAACTTGCTGAGATAGGCGGTGTTGTCCTTTCCTTTGACGGATACGCTGATTATACGACGATCCGTCTCCCGCACGAGAGCCATGCTCCCCTTCCCGTCTTCCAGTAGCACTCCAGAACGCCACATGATAGAGTCATTACCTTTCTTCGTTATCTCCTGATTGTGCCGGACGATGAAGCGTGAAATTGTATCTGGGGGCAGGGACTGATCGGCTGTATAGCGGAGCATCAGGCTTTCTCCCACGGGGAATTCTGGCAATTCCCCAGGACGATCCTCTTTTAGCAGATGAGGGATAATCAATGCCTTGTCTTCGGTTTCATAGGCCAATTCATAAGCCTTCATCAGCTTAAAGAGGTATTTGTGTTTTTCCTTGGGATAGCGCACGGCGTTTTCCTCGAACACCGTGGCGAAATCTTCAAGTTTCAGGGAATATCGTTCCTGCTCATGCACCCAGTTTATCACCGCATAGACCCCATGGCTTATCCATTCGGGGTTCAGTACCAGGGTATTGAATTCCTCCATGTCCTTGTACCAGAGGCTTATTCCCAGGGAATGGAGATCCTCTAGCAGGGAGTCCTCGTTGGTCACCTTACATTCCTTGGCTATACTGTGAAACTCCTCAAAGGTGATGAATTCGGCTCCCTTCGTGCTATTCTGAAAGCGTTCCTCCAGTTTCTCTTTCACCAAGAAATGTTCCTCCGGCATTTGCTGGGCATTCCAGGAGGGATTGTTCTTTATATACTCAATCAATGTCTTTCGAAACTGTGATAGGGCCTCGGTATTTTTTTTGTTTTCTTCCGTATTCTGGGAGTCTGTATCCAGGGAGAAGAAAGAGGCACCTCCCTGGATACTGTACTGTTCCTTCAGATTGTTGATCCCGATATCGGGTCGGTGGTCATCTCTTTTATTGATAAGGATGAAGCTACTGGAGCTTCCCCCGTAGTTCCTCACATGGTCGAGCCAATAAGGCAGATTTCTTTTATCCTCCTTGCGTCCGTTACAGACCACGACATAGACACAGCGCACCGAAAGAAAGAAACGATGAACCGCGTGGGTAATCGTGTGTCCTGCGAAATCCCAGATATGTATGTTCATGTCTTCCCCTTCCGGTTTCCAGGGGGATACATCGACTCCCGCCGTGCTGTCCTTCTCCTCGGGAAGCTTTGCGCTGGGGTTTTTCAGTTTCACGGCCAGGGAAGTCTTGCCGGCATCCTTGTCTCCCAGGATGATTATACGGGCTTCGTTGAGTTTCCTGGCACCCCGTTCGAGGGCTTCCAGGTAGTTGCCCACGGCGGCGGCACCCCTGTTCGTCATCTCCGGTGGAACATTCAGGCGACGTTGGAGGGCTTGGAGGGCATCCACGTCCAGGTTGAAATTCCCCTCGAAGATGGATTGATACAGCCTTCCCCAATAGTCGCAGCCCTCCTTTTTGAGGGCTTTCCGAAAATTGTTCCATATCGGGCCGTAAAGCCCTATTGAAACCGAGGGGTTTTTCCCTTTGCCGACGGCCTCTAAATCCGCTAGGATTTCGGATCGAAAAACATCTGAATTGATTTCTGCGGCTCTGTCGGCTATGTCGGCTATGTCGGCTCTGGCGGCTCTGGCGGCTCTGGCGGCTCTGTCGGCTCTGTCGGCTCTGGCGGCTCTGGCGGCTCTGGTGGCTCTGTCGGCTATGGCGGCTATGGCGGCTATGTCGGCTCTGTCGGCTCTGTCGGCTCTGGCGGCTCTGGCGGCTCTGGTGGCTATGTCGGCTATGGCGGCTATGGCGGCTCTGGCGGCTATGGCGGCTATGGCGGCTATGTCGGCTCTGTCGGCTCTGTCGGCTCTGTCGGCTCTGTCGGCTATGTCGGCTCTGGCGGCTCTGTCGGCTCTGGCGGCTCTGGCGGCTCTGGCGGCTCTGGCGGCTCTGTCGGCTCTGTCGGCTCTGTCGGCTATGTCGGCTCTGGCGGCTCTGGCGGCTCTGTCGGCTCTGTCGGCTCTGTCGGCTATGTCGGCTCTGTCGGCTATGGCGGCTATGGCGGCTATGGCGGCTCTGGTGGCTCTGGTGGCTCTGGCGAGAAAGCAACTATACAAATGCCGTTGTCGGTCCTCTTTCTTCTAATAGTCGAAATTTTTCCCCACACCCAAGAATGGCAAGGCCCGCATCCCACAGTGCCATATAAAGAGGATTTGTTGGCGAGAAGACATTTTCTTAAGTTTTTTTCTATATTGCTCTTCAAAATAACGTTTCGTCACGTCACCCCTCAGGGGGGGGATCGCCACTCGCTTGCTTCCCTTGAAGAGGGGGGTGGGGGGAGCCTGACGGGGGGGCCGCCCCTCGTCGGCCCCCCTGCCTTCTGACACAGCCCCCCAGGACGAAAAATCACTTCGTCAAGTTCCAAGGGCTATTTTTGAGGTGTCCCATGGTCTTCCCAGTAGGTCCGGAGGTGATTGAAAAAATCCTGGGGAATTTCTGGAGCCTGATTAAGTCTATGTCGCCTATTGTCGATGTTAAGAATGAAGTGACATGAATAGTTCTAGCCCGTAGGGATTTGACATCCAGACCTACGGGCTATTTCATGTCCGGGGACTGCCTGCTACTATCGGCTTAAGTGGCTCTGAAAGCATTATTCCTTTTTTTGCTAGGTAATGAGGAAGGGTTTCAAGAAGTCGCACCTGAGACTGGGCATTCGGTACCAAGAGGAAAAATGCCCCTCCCCTTCCTGCGCCGCTCATTTTCCCAGCGATCACTCCGTGTTCCTGAGCGATGGTCAATAGGTCGTTTATTCCCTCGGTTGAAAACCCCATATCCCGCAACAGGAATTGAGAGCGGTTTATTGCATTGGTGGCTTGGAGATGAAAATCCCGCCCACTGATGCCTTGGTGGCTGTGAATCAATCGGATGAAAGATGAGGTGATTTCGCCTAACTCTCTAATCATGGAAGAGGTTTTTCCACCATCTGACTCATAGTTCTGTCTCATTTTATCGATAGTGGCGGCGGTGTTTGCCATGCGCGGCAGGGCTCCATAGAGCAGATGGAGCGGTGGCATCTTTATTGGGAGAATTTCCGGGACATCGTATTTCTTCATTGTCCATGCACTTAACCCAGGAAGGGAGGATAGGCCGGTGTCGATGCCGGAGGGATTGCCATGGAATCTCTTCTCAAGGCGGTTTGCTAGGCGGTGGACGGTTAAGTCATAGTTGGGTTTATTATTCCGAAGAAGGGCTCTCGCGATAGCGACACAGAGAGCCGAGGACGATCCGAATCCTCCGGACCGCGGTATATCACTGTTGATGTACCACTGCCCGCTAACGGCGGGACGGCCCTCTCCTGTGGCCAGTTCTAGGGTTTCTCGTAGAACTGCCGCATCTGTCTCATCCATTCCGGGACACGCTATGGATGCGCCTTCGTTTGGTTTGAAGGTCACCCTTAATCGGCAAGGTAGACCTATGCCAATGGCCGGACTGCCATAGATGACGGCGTGTTCTCCTAAGAGAATCAGCTTTCCATGAGAATCTCCTATTGAAATCATTATTTTATTTTTTCAGATAACACCTTGACCTTCAATGACTACGGTTGTTTTTCCTAAATCGGGGTGATTACCTGGTTGATACGCTGTATAGTCTTAGTATGTCAGCATACTTAGATTTCTTCTTCATCGCATTAATAGGGGCTTTCACCCCGGGGCCAAATAACAGCATGCTTATGCAGTCCGGCATTTATTTTGGGCTACGAGGAACCATCCGGCACATAGTTGGCATAGTCATCGGGTTCAATCTCTTATTTTTCTGTATAAACATGGGAAGCTATGCGCTCGTCAACAATTTCCCTGCATTGAATATAGTTCTTAGAATCATAGGCACGGTGTATTTCACATATTTGGCTTACCGCATGATCACCATGGCTCCTGTTATGGAAAAGGAATCATCACCGAAGGATGATTCAGAAGGCAAAGAGCATCGGCGACGCAAAAAACAGGGAAGGCTACTTGGTTTCTGGGGAGCATTCTTCTTTCAATGGGTCAACGTCAAGGCATGGCTCTTTGCGCTAAGTGCCACAGCCGCTCTTCCAAGGACACGGGCAATTTACTCCATCCTGATCGCCCAGATACTTATTTTTATGATATCGGTTGGCTCCACCCTGACCTGGACTATGGGAGGTGTATTTATCTCCAAGGTGCTGAAAAAACCTCTGCATTTGCGGATTGTCAACGTGATTCTGGCATTATCTTTGATATATATAACTATCGACCTATGGCTTTAACCAAGGTTTCACGATATTCATGCATATTTCATCGCTAACCTGCATCCAGAACTTTGCCTCTTGTTGAGCAGTGAAGCAAGTGTCATACCGGTTTGATTGGAGGGGTGTGCCCGATTTCAATTCATTTATGGTATGATACGGGTTCCGGCATCACCGCTCATAGAAGTAATGAGATGATCTGGATCGGTTATTATGCCGATTCGTCCGCTTTTGGTGACAAACTCCATCATCGCCTCTATCTTCGGTAGCATGCTCCCCTTAGCAAAGTGGCCTTCTTCGATATACTTCCTGGTTTCGGAAACGGTTATTGTTGACAACTCCCGCTGATTCGGTTTTCCGAAATTCAGGCACACTTTCTCCACGGCAGTTGAAATGATGAATTTATCAGCCTTAAGATCAATTGCCATCATTGCGGCGGCGAGATCCTTGTCTATCACCGCCTCGACACCACAGAATAGACCTTCGTCGTCCCTGATAACCGGAATACCGCCCCCGCCGGCGGCAATGGTGATGGTGCCGTCTTCTACCAGCTTCTGAATTATGGGCATCTCTATGATTTCCTGAGGAGCGGGAGAAGGCACTACCCTGCGCCAGCCCCGTCCGGCATCTTCCCTGATGGTCCAGCCTTCTTTCTCCTGCTGCCGCCTTGCGTCTTCTTCGCTCATAAATGACCCAATGGGTTTAGTCGGGTAGGCAAAGGCTGAATCGTTGGCATCAACCAGCACCTCGGTAACCACTGTGGCGACTTGCCGTTTCTTCCCTCTCTTGTGAAGAGCATTTCTGATTGCCATCTGAATTTCATAGCCGATGGCACCTTCGGTATCGGCGACACAGGAGTCCAGGGGCACCATGTGAAGCTCCGACTTGGCGATTTCCGACCGACGCAAAATGAATCCCACCTGGGGACCATTCCCATGAACGATGGCTATCCTATTATCCGAGGTGAACAGCGGACATAAATTCTCTACGGTGAGAACAACCGCATTGTATTGATCATGTACCGTTATGTGCTCAGGGTCGGTGATAAGGGAATTTCCGCCAATGGCAACAACAATGGTTTCAGGCATGCTTACACTCCTTTATGCTGTAGGGCCCTCTAAAAGCCCCCATTTAGTTCTAGTACCGTATCTCACTTTGGTCTTCGCATCCATGCGGCGTTGGGCCTGTGCCAGAATGCGCCTTTGGCCCGCATGCGTCGTTGCCTGCAAGCCAAATCCATCATTCTGACCCAGCCCCTGGCCACCCCCTTGCTACCCTTGAAGAGGGGGGTCGGCCCCCCGTCAGGCCCCCTGGATTCTGACACACCCCCCTGTCTGCAACAGGCAGGCGCAGACAGGGGCATACACGCACAGGCAGGCCGCCTTGCCCCCTATATAAATGCCCCCCCTGTCAGGGGGGGGGACAGGGGGGTGAGCCCGACGGGGAGGCAACCCCCCGACGGGCCCCTGTATTTATATTATAGTGAACCTAAGCTTAGTGGCGGAAAACAACCATGTGCATCCACTTATAGCTCGCTAGAAAGATGATTTACAAGCTCCATTGCTCCAATTTCGGATTATTTTGACTAAAACCCCGGCTCATCCCATGTATTCTATCCCGTAACGGCCTTTGTCGAGGGCCTCCTGCCCCCAATCTTCGGGGCACTATGTATTTATATCAATAAAATCAAAGGCTATCACGTCGAAAAGACCCTTATCTGTTATTTTCAGCTCAGGAATAACCGGAAGGGTTAGAAATGATAACATCACTATCGGATCGATGGCAGGATTGACGGACAGTTCATCATAGGCCCGGCGGCTAAGTCTTTGAACGTCATTGTTTACCTTTTCGGCGGATTCATTCGTTATAAGCCCGGCGATGGGAAGCGAAAGGCTGTCTAGCACTCTGCCATCTTTCACCAAGACAACACCTCCGCCTATGCGTCCTAATTCCTCTGCGGCTAATTTCATGTCTTCATCGCTATCGCCGGCAATCACCAAGTTGTGGGAATCATGGGCGATAGTCAGCCCAACTGCACCGTTTGTAACACCATACCCCTCCACTAGCCCCAGACCGATGTTACCACTCCCTCGGTGCCGCTCGATAACGGCGATTTTTCGGATATCCAGCTTTCGCTCGACCTCAAAAAACCCCGCCTTGTTTCTAGATACCCTGCGAATGACTTTTTCGGTAATCAATGTATCAGGATGAATATGTATCACATGGACAAGATCGCTGGTCAGTTTGATATTGAAGGAAGCCGTGTTCAAAGACGGTAAATTGACCGTATTACGCACCATGTTGCTGGCGGGAGTGGAAACCTGGAATAGAGGAACTCCGTCTTCCGCAACTTTTTCCCCCAGCTTGTATACAGCCTTAATTGCGAAGGTATTCAGGTTTTCTAGTATTACGAGGTCTGCATCATATCCCGGTGCAATGGCACCCTTTCCTTTCAACCCATACCCTTCGGCGGCATTGATGGTGGCCATCTGTATCGCCATGAGAGGATCCAGCCCGTTGTCTACCGCCAGACGGATATTGAAATCGATATGACCATCCTTAAATATATCCTCGGGCTGTTTGTCATCGGTGCAAAACGTACAGCGTCGGGAATTATCGGCATCAATCCCTTTTATTAGAACGGCGAGATTCTTCGCCGCCGAACCTTCCCTGATCAGCACACGCATGCCGAGTCTTAGCCGGTCACGCATTTCCTCAAGGGTGGAGCATTCATGGTCAGTCTGAACCCCCGCCGCCGCATAGGCTGTTAACTGCCGACCCTCTAACATGGGGCAATGTCCATCAATGAGTTTATGCCTTACTGAAGCCGTTGCCAGTTTGGCCAGAGTGCCATCTTCGGCGTTCACCACAGAAGGGTAATCCATCATTTCGCCCAGGCCGAGGATGTTGGGATGGTCTATGATGGACTCAATGGCCGTAGCATCCAGCACGGCACCGGCGTTTTCAAACCGGGTGGCCGGAACACAGGAGGGCACCATGTAATATACATCAAGGGGCACTTCCCTGGCCGCATCTATCATGTAACGAATACCGTCCAACCCGCAAACATTGGCTATTTCATGAGGATCGGCAATCACCGAGGTGGTACCACGTGGTAGCACGAGGCAGGCAAACTGCTCCGGGGATACCAGTGAAGATTCTATGTGTACATGGCTGTCAATAAGTCCCGGAGCGGCATATTGGCCATTGAGGTCTATTTCAACTCTGCCCTGATAAGCACCAATACCGGCTATTTTTCCCTGATCTACAGCGATGCTACCGTCAATTACCTCTCGGGTAAAGACATTGACAATGCGGGCATTCTTGAACACCAAGTCTGCCTTTTTACGTCCTGCGGCAACATCAATGAATCGCTTTTGGTCCATGATTATACCTCTCAATGAATTTATATCACATGCTGATGGCATTAGCATTCACCGAATGGCGGAAAGTATGCCATTAAGCTTGTCTACCCCAGTCTTATGAACAGATTCCTTCATTGCCCGTTGAATAATCGTTTCGTGGAAGGCCCGCCCCGAAAGGGTGAGTCCTATTAGTCTTTGAATTTACGGGGGCTGTGTCAGAATGCGCATAAGGGAAGGGATAAGGAAATCCCCCCCCGCCCCCCCTCAGGGGGGATGTGCCACCCATTGCTTCCCTTAAAGAGGGGGGATCGCCACCCCCTTGCGGGGGTGGGGCAGAATGATGGATTTGGTCTGCAGACAAGGCGGCGAAAAGTTCTGAAAGCGGAGTGTACATGTTGTACATGAGCATTTCAGGTTTTTTCGCCAACGCCGCATGCGGGCCAAAGGCGCATTCTGACACGGTCCCTAGACTTCTTTGCATGCCGCATACAGATTCTCAAACAACTTGGGTATCTGGTTTTGTGGCAGGCAGGAATAGGCTATGCGTACAATATCCCCCAATGCGATGACTCCCGTGTCGTAATCGGACAGAAGTTTCTGCCTTACGGCCTCGGCATCCCCCTTCGTCACTCGAACGCACATGAAGTAACCTGAATTGAACGGCATGGCTTCGAATTCCCTGCCGTATTCAGGGTGGGATTTCAATTCATCTACGAGGGCATCATGCCGCGATTTTAGCAAATTGTATGCCCGTTCCTTCTCAGATTTATAGGCGGGATGAGAATAGGCCGCAAGGAGTAATGATTGAGAGAGATGGGAATCGTTGGAAATGCTTCCCCTCACTCTTCCAGCGGCCTTGTCTTCAAGGGCTCCGAGTGCCTTGCTACTCATTCCCTTTCCGGCGAAGGTTATAAATCCAACACGGAATCCCCACACATAGTCTTCTTTTGTCGCACCATCTATTTTGCAGGCCAATATGTTTTCGTGAAGGGCTACGAATTGGGCGAAGAGAGACTCCTTATATATCCCTTCTCTGTAGACCAAGCCGAAATAGGCATCATCGGTGATGACCAAGATTGTTTTCCCAGCCTCGGCGGCTTCTTTTACGGCCTCCACGATGGCCGTAGCTTCGGTGGTGCTGGGTGTGTATCCGGTGGGGTTGTTAGGAAAATTGAGTAACACGATTTTTTTATCACCTGAAGACATTAGGGCTTCTGAAAGACCCCTGACATTGAAAGCGGTCGTTTGATTTTCCGTGACGAAGGTGGGGAAGGTTGTCAACACGGCACCATATGCCTCCGTGAAGATGAGTCTGTAATTTCCCCAATAATGCTCGGGAAGGATTATCTGATCACCTTCATCGGCGAAGAGGTAGGCGGCAACGGCGAGTCCATGAGTGAGGGCATTCGTCACCACAGGGCGGGATAGTTCGGCATTGCCCAGCGAGGGGTTGTTTTCCCGGATACGGCCTTGCCACAGATCTCTAAGGGCCGGTTTGCCGAAACTTGGGGCATAGCTGAAGGCATCGGCGGGATCGATTTTGATCATCTTGGCGAGTGGGGCCAGTCTCAATGGACTGCCATCGTCTTCCTTTGCCTCTCCAATCGATGCGTTTATCGATTTATTCTTGGCATCCAGTCCTTGGGCTATCAATCCTTTGCGAGGAAAAAATATGCTTTTCCCCCGTTGCGACAGTAGCCTTGACGCAGACTTACCTTCTTCTTCCAGGACGGTGTTTAGAGATATTGCCTGTGGGTTCATTCTAGCCTCCAAAGTGAAGTTTATCGATATTTACGAGAAGTGTTAATACTTCTCGTGTTACTACTTATACCACTACACGGTCAAGAAAGAGCCGCAAACTCCATCAGTCTTTTCGCAATTCTCTTATTGACGCTATTCCTTGCGAAGCGGCCATCCCGGTGCTCCTTGCCAGCATCTAATCCGCTAAGAAGGGTTATCACTTCGTCAATATTCTTGACCAACCAAACATGGAATTGGCCGGATTCCAATGCCTTTGCGACGGGATTGGAAAGAATCACGCCGTCGAGACTAGCGACTGGGATGATCACTCCCTGCCTGCCGGTTAACCCTCTGTCCTTGCATACTTGAAAAAATCCCTGAATCTTCTTCTGTACGCCGCCGACGGGCTGAACTTCTCCCTGCTGATTCACCGCACCGGTGATGGCAATATCTTGCCGTAATGGCACCTCTGCGATGGCAGAGAGTAGCGCCGCCAGTTCTGCGGCCGATGCCGAGTCGCCGTCAATCTCGTGATATGATTGTTCAACGGCGATACCGGCTGTAAGGGCAAGGGCTTGATGACGGGCATAGCGGTATCTTAGGTAACCTTCGATTAGAAACACCCCTTTATCATGCATCTCGCCCGATAGACCCGATTCCCTTTCAATGTTAATCAGTCCCTCTTTTCCGGGACTCACCGACGCACTGATTTTCAAGGGGATGCCAAAGTCATATACCCCACGTTCCAATATAGCCATGCCATTGACTGCGCCGATTCTGGTTCCGTCAACGTCGATGGAAATGTTTCCGCACTTTATCTGCTCCAAGAGATCGACTTCCAACAGGTTGCTAAACTGCTCCCGATACTCAATGGCTTTCTTGACTATTTTCCCGTCTATTATCGCTTTCTCTTCTTTTCCTGCTAGATAATCAGACTCCCGGATAAGGTCGCCGATCAGGCTGAAACGCGTGCTAAGCCGATTTCTTCGCTCCGCTAGTTGAATCCCATACGCAATGATTTCTTTGACTCCGTCGGTACTCACTGGCCTGAGGTTTTCCTTCGCCGCAAAACTATGAGAGAAAATCGCATATTCACGTTCGGTTTTCGTGTTGCGCAACATAACGGGGCTGAATTCGGCAGTAATCTTGAACAGATTTGAGAAATCGACATCTTGCTCACAAACCGATTCATAAATATTTTCAGATCCCACAAGAATAACAGTTGTTTCCGTTGTAATTGGCTCAGGTTTCATAAGTATCGGGAGGGGGCCCATGGGAGTCGATTGGATTTCAGGTGAGACCAGCCTCGTCTTGAGAACACGCTTAAATTCGGGCCAGAGCCCTTCCTTGGAGAATATGCCATCGGCCTGTAGGATGAGGAATCCGCCGTCGGCCTTGAGTAGTGATCCTGCCTTGATCATCATCATATTCGTCCGCAACTCTCCTGAAACATCGTAACGAGCCTCAATGGAACCAAAAAGAGTGGTTTTCGTCGGGTTAGTTTCATGAATAATCGGCAACTCATCAACGGCGAAACGGTCTAGTACTATATTCACCCCATAGCGGGTGCTTTGGTCCGATTCTTCTTCCTCCTCCGCCTCCATCCAGGGAATATTCTCTATGACATCTTTCGCCAGGGTGCTTAGATAGTTTTTAATGCTTTCTTCTTCCCAGGAAGCCGCAATTCTGGTGCATTCTTCTTCTACGCCTGGGCGAATCGTCTCGGTTCTCAATTTCTTGATTTCTCTATCCAGAATGTTTCGGTTCATTTTGAAATTCTGATGGATTCTGTTCATCCTATTCATTAAATCAAAGTATTGCTCACGAGTGTCTGTCCACACTTCTTCTGGAACAAGACCGGCAGACACTTTTTCCTGGAGTTCTTCGAAGGGAACGGTCACACCGTCTATCACTGGTGCTATATCCATCACCCCGCCTTCTTTGTCATCCTCCGTATGGATGATGCTGAATCTCTCGGCATTTATCTGTGCCTCAAATTCGGCAAGAACCTTGTTTTCCTTCCTCTCGGCTTCATGTATCATGGCGACTTCTTTCGCCTTGTATATCTCCGAATCAAGGCCCTGCTTAACCCTGTCTTTTAGCTGGTCGATGAGTAATGACATAGCATTCGAGAATTCCCGTGCCTTGCCCCCTGGAAACATGAGGGGTATCGGCCTGTCTGGGTCTTGGAAATTATGGACATAGGCGATGTCCCGCAGTTCGGATTTATTGATTTTGTGTTTCTTGAGTAAATCAAAAATAGCCGTATGTTTACCGATACCGGATTCTCCAACAGCGAAAATATTGTATCCCTTTCCCTTAATGGAGATACCCATCTCTAATGCCTTTACAGCCTTCTCCTGTCCGACAATGGCCCAGGTTCTTTCCTGGTTCTTTGCGTCTATTTCGACATCAGGCTGATCGGATATGTTCAAGGCTATATCCTGTGGTTTCAATTCAATCGGGGCTTTCAGCATACAATGAATATAGCGACAATCGCCTTTCCATACTACAATGTTGAAATGAAATTAGGAAAATTTGATGAGTGGGTCAGGACGACCCTGGAATTCGGCGATCTCGATGCGATAGACTCTGCCCTCAATGGCATTCAGGTTGGCGATGTTGCGGCGGATGTCACAAAGGTGGCCTTTGCGGTCGATGCCTGCCGGGATACTTTGATTCGCACAAAAGAGGAGGGGGCCCAGGTTCTCTTCGTTCATCACGGTCTATTCTGGGGAAGGGTTATGCCGCTTTGCGGGATTCATGGCGAGCGGGTGCGTTTCCTGATGAAGAACGACATCGCACTCTATGCCTGCCATCTTCCACTGGACCGGCACGGAGAGTTGGGCAATAATGCCCAGATAGCCAAGTTTCTCAAGCTTGAGGATGTGAAAACCTTTGGCGAATACAAGGGGCAAAAAATCGGTTACAAAGGACAACTGCCCCAGGGCATGGACTTGGAGTCCATCGTTCTTCGTCTGTTTGGAGCTTGGGATAATAGTATAAATGCACTCAGGTTCGGGCCAGAGAATATCCGTCAGATCGGCATTGTTTCCGGTGGAGCCGTTTCTCAGGTTGACCAAGCTATAGATGAAGGACTGGATCTGTACATCACCGGTGATGCTGCCCATAGCGTTTACCATCAATGCAGGGAGGCGGGCATCAATATGCTCTTCGCAGGGCATTATCTCACCGAGGTGTTCGGTGTTCGAGCGATGGCCGAATGTGTTAAGATGGAACTCGGATTAGAAACCAAATTCATCGATGTCCCCACCGGGTATTGATTGGAGACTATTTTGAAAAGGTATCGATACTTCATTCTTTCGACTTTGATTGTTCTCATTGATCAGCTGACGAAATGGCTCGTCGTTAAATATATTCCTCTTCACACAATTGCTTGGAATCTTTGGGGAGATTTTTTTCGTCTCATTCATGTAAGAAATCTTGGCATGGCCTTCAGCATCGGTAGTGGAATTTCCGACATACTGAGAATACTCATTCTCATCATAATGCCCTCGATCATACTCGCTTTCGTCGCCGTGCACATCGTGAGAAACCGGGAGCTTTCGACTGCCAGGTGCTGGATATTTGCGGCTATCATTGGAGGTGGACTAGGCAATCTGATTGATCGCATATTTCGTAGCGAAGGGGTTGTCGATTTTCTCGATTTTAAGTTCTACGGTCTGTTTGGACTGGATCGATGGCCCACCTTCAATGTTGCTGATTCCACGCTCGTTGTGGCTTCGATTATTCTCATTGTGTCTGTAATTATTCAGGAAGTGAAGCACCGAGAATGAAGAATAAAAGACTTACCTCGATAGTTTTTCTTGTTGGTGCAACCCTCTTTAACTTATTGATTCTCTTAGCAATATCTGTTCTTCTTATGGCAACTTTTTCGTTTCTATATAGGAACATAGAAAATGTCTCCATGGGGCTGTCCCTGCTAGCCATTGTCATTATTTTAGTAGGATCAATTGGAGGGACATTTATAATCTATTCGCGTGCTGCCAAATGGTTTTTAAGAAGAAGGAAACCATAACCCATGCTCTTCTCAAAGAACATTAATCCCGATGTTGATCAATTCTGGAAAGACCTCGAAGATGAGCTGGGCACCCCCATCTTGTGCCGCGTACTGGGGCGGGTGGTTCAGGATTATCCCCTCTGGGGGCTATTTTATACGACAAGCTATGCCATATACTTCCAGACTTTTGAATCCGAAAACTGGCTATCATCTCTCTTCACAGGGAAGAAGGGCCGAAAACGAACCGAGAATCGACGGATCGAAATACCACTCTCTTCTCTGAACAAATGCGAAATCGTCCCCAAGAGAAAAGGCCTGTTAGGGCTATTCTCTCCCCCTGCCTTAGTCGATATTGCCTGGACGGATGAGGCCAAGGGGGAACAGCAAACGCTTCTTGTTGATATGTATGAGAATGCCAAACAGTTTGTTGAAACGGTATCGGGAGAAGAGGGTGATCAACGCTTCATCAAGGGCCGATGAGGATAATGAGCCCAGCATACACGTAGGGCATTAACTGTTTCAATCCACGCACCCGCAAGGGGGGGCGACGGGGCGTGAACGCCCGTCTCCGCTTTTGTATGGAGTTTCAATCCACGCACCCGCGGGGGGTGCGACGAGAGATCCCGCCAAATAACACCACGGTTGCGGCCTGTTTCAATCCACGCACCCGCAAGGGGTGCGACACTCCAGACTTTCTAATTTCCCCCACATCTGCATGTTTCAATCCACGCACCCGCAAGGGGTGCGACTTCCCCTATGTTTAATGTTCCACCACTATTTATTTGTTTCAATCCACGCACCCGCAGGGGGTGCGACCTTGGAGGTGGTTAGGGTATTGGAATTTGTTTGCGTTTCAATCCACGCACCCGCAGGGGGTGCGACGCGGAAGGAATACGTCACCCCCGGGAATTTTTCTGTTTCAATCCACGCACCCGCAGGGGGTGCGACGGAGGCGCAGGCCGAAAAGGAAGCGGCAGAAAAGGTTTCAATCCACGCACCCGCAGGGGGTGCGACGGTGTCAGGTTAGGGATTTTGAGGTAACAAAAACAGTTTCAATCCACGCACCCGCAGGGGGTGCGACTTTTCCCCGCTTCCGGGGTGCAACTCCCCTCACTGGTTTCAATCCACGCACCCGCAGGGGGTGCGACGATGGCGGGCAATCTTGCTTCCGGCGACAAAATTCGTTTCAATCCACGCACCCGCAGGGGGTGCGACACAGGATTCATCAGGGGGTTTTTGACGCATCTGGTGTTTCAATCCACGCACCCGCAGGGGGTGCGACGGCAATCGCGATGATTGGAGTGATAATGGAATCTATGTTTCAATCCACGCACCCGCAGGGGGTGCGACTAGGCCAAGTTGAGCGAGTCTATGCTGATATGCTGTTTCAATCCACGCACCCGCAGGGGGTGCGACGCGTCGGACATCGCCTTTGCTGTCGGGTATCCTGCGTTTCAATCCACGCACCCGCAGGGGGTGCGACCCACTTGCCGATCATGTCTACCACTCATTTCTTTCGGTTTCAATCCACGCACCCGCAGGGGGTGCGACCCGCCTGGCAATTCGCCGAAACGGAAAACGAGATAAGTTTCAATCCACGCACCCGCAGGGGGTGCGACCGCACGCAACTTTTCTGGCTCTCCAAAATTCATCGTTTCAATCCACGCACCCGCAGGGGGTGCGACTCTTGATTGGAAAGGTTCTACGATCAAGAGTTCTGCGTTTCAATCCACGCACCCGCAGGGGGTGCGACGGTCACCGCATTGGCGGTCGGCCCGCCGGAAGCCGTTTCAATCCACGCACCCGCAGGGGGTGCGACCCGTAGGCCAGTTGGATTGCCTTGATCCCGATTTGGTTTCAATCCACGCACCCGCAGGGGGTGCGACAATTTCCCCGAGTGTGTAGGGCTCGGCACGTTTTTTGTTTCAATCCACGCACCCGCAGGGGGTGCGACTCGGGGCTGGCTCCTGGGAGAAATCAAAAGGAATGTTTCAATCCACGCACCCGCAGGGGGTGCGACTGGGCTCCAGGCGTGTCTATCGATACCTAAGAAAGTTTCAATCCACGCACCCGCAGGGGGTGCGACACCAAGATGTCAAGCGTAACAAACCGCAAAGAAAGTTTCAATCCACGCACCCGCAGGGGGTGCGACGAAACAATATCTATATCAATGTGAGGTGTCCCCGGTTTCAATCCACGCACCCGCAGGGGGTGCGACATTAGCGTTTAAGGGCCGTCAGCAGGGGTCAGTTGTTTCAATCCACGCACCCGCAGGGGGTGCGACTGCCGAGGCGGAGGATTTGCAATCGTAGAGACAAGGTTTCAATCCACGCACCCGCAGGGGGTGCGACTATCCGAGCATTAAAATCCTACACCGCATTGCTGGTTTCAATCCACGCACCCGCAGGGGGTGCGACTTGCTATGACTTCTTCAGGAGACTCCTGATTTCCGTTTCAATCCACGCACCCGCAGGGGGTGCGACGAAGAATGAAGTACAAAGAACAAAAGGGTATTGGTTTCAATCCACGCACCCGCAGGGGGTGCGACGAAATGCATCAGGCATTCCGGGGATCCGCCAAAAGTTTCAATCCACGCACCCGCAGGGGGTGCGACCCCCCCCCCCCCCGTAAAACCACAACAGCACACAGAAAGTTTCAATCCACGCACCCGCAGGGGGTGCGACGCCTCCGGTGAGGGCGAAGAAAATCATATTTTTTGTTTCAATCCACGCACCCGCAGGGGGTGCGACCCGCAAACGTCGAGAGACTTGAAAATGAGTTAGCGTTTCAATCCACGCACCCGCAGGGGGTGCGACACGGCTAACAATATGGGCAAGCTCAACATTTTCTGTTTCAATCCACGCACCCGCAGGGGGTGCGACGCAGAGACGAAAACCGAGGGAATATCTGTCCGAGAGGTTTCAATCCACGCACCCGCAGGGGGTGCGACTTTGCTATGACTTCTTCAGGAGACTCCTGATTTCCGTTTCAATCCACGCACCCGCAGGGGGTGCGACTTTGCTATGACTTCTTCAGGAGACTCCTGATTTCCGTTTCAATCCACGCACCCGCAGGGGGTGCGACGTCGTTGCATATTAGTAACTCAACACTCGGGTTGTTTCAATCCACGCACCCGCAGGGGGTGCGACCAAACCTGAGTGCAAGCATAGATAAAATGCTTAAGTTTCAATCCACGCACCCGCAGGGGGTGCGACGGGGGTTACGACAATACACGCAAATAGTTGTAATGTTTCAATCCACGCACCCGCAGGGGGTGCGACCCGTTTCCCCGGTCGGCTTGATTAGCGATCTCATGTTTCAATCCACGCACCCGCAGGGGGTGCGACTATCGGGGAAAAATCAATAATCTGCCATATCACAGTTTCAATCCACGCACCCGCAGGGGGTGCGACATGCGATGTCTACTGGTATGATTTTACAAAAAAAGTTTCAATCCACGCACCCGCAGGGGGTGCGACCTCTGGGTGGTCGAGTTATTATGCTGGCAACATGGTTTCAATCCACGCACCCGCAGGGGGTGCGACTCAATGACAGGGTTCTCTTCTCTCTGTGGTTTCTGTTTCAATCCACGCACCCGCAGGGGGTGCGACTGCTCTCGCCTTTTCAGGTCTTCCCACCTCTCCAAGTTTCAATCCACGCACCCGCAGGGGGTGCGACCAAATTGCCGCCAGCGACCGATGAAGAGTTGCAAGTTTCAATCCACGCACCCGCAGGGGGTGCGACGAATATAAAAGAGAAAACATCAAATTATTTAATGAAGGTTTCAATCCACGCACCCGCAGGGGGTGCGACTCTCCAACTCCGCATACCATCTTATCAACTGATTGTTTCAATCCACGCACCCGCAGGGGGTGCGACCCGACAGTTTGCCTACGATAACCGCTATGTTCGTGTTTCAATCCACGCACCCGCAGGGGGTGCGACGCATTAGACGATTAGTCCCTTGAGAGTCTACAATGGTGTTTCAATCCACGCACCCGCAGGGGGTGCGACCAGACCTACAAGGACGACGATTGCTCCGATGCCAGTTTCAATCCACGCACCCGCAGGGGGTGCGACCTGCACGGCTTGCTGGAGTAGATTCCCCTTTTCGCGGTTTCAATCCACGCACCCGCAGGGGGTGCGACAAGGAGCCATCAGCCGCGCCAAAGATAAGTTCGGCGTTTCAATCCACGCACCCGCAGGGGGTGCGACGATGAGCTTGAAAGGTCTGAATCTACCATCGCTTGTTTCAATCCACGCACCCGCAGGGGGTGCGACATCTGTTCTACGACGTACCCGTGTTGGCGGTGTGGTTTCAATCCACGCACCCGCAGGGGGTGCGACGCCATCGCCTCACCCCGCAACATCATAAACGCCATCGTTTCAATCCACGCACCCGCAGGGGGTGCGACTTCAAATGGTTGATATGGGGGTGCTATGAGCAGAGTTTCAATCCACGCACCCGCAGGGGGTGCGACAGGACAACAAAAACCGTAACGGCAATTAATAATGGTTTCAATCCACGCACCCGCAGGGGGTGCGACGGATACAAGACCGGCGAGCAAGCGAACAAAATGGGTTTCAATCCACGCACCCGCAGGGGGTGCGACGATGTAAACCGAGCGGATATAATCAGAACCCTCACGTTTCAATCCACGCACCCGCAGGGGGTGCGACTCAATACGGGCGAGTGTCGACCAATACGATTTCGTTTCAATCCACGCACCCGCAGGGGGTGCGACCGTCTTTTCGATATGTCGATTTCCTCACAAATCCCTGTTTCAATCCACGCACCCGCAGGGGGTGCGACATCCGAATTCTTACCATCTTAGAGAATTATTAATGTTTCAATCCACGCACCCGCAGGGGGTGCGACGCCGATTCTGGCTTTCTCAACGCCAGTTACAAACAGTTTCAATCCACGCACCCGCAGGGGGTGCGACATACCTCAAATATCTCTTTATCTAAAAAGATATTAAAGGCAAAGAATCGCTAAGCTCCATAAAAGAGTAGCAACTCCTACAAAATAAAGTATAACCATTCCCTAAGTTTATGTACATCAAAGGACGCTATACCCCCTGTCAATGTATGTGCACTTGGGGTTAGCGGTCACAAGATTAGAGGGGATTGCATATCAATAGATGGCTTTGCACCAAAGTGTTCTATTTTTCTTTTCCAGTTGGAACCGAGGTAATAAAACCGCAAGGAATCAAGGTCGGAAATGTACTCACGGAGCAGACTGGCTTTCAAGGATTCCCACTGGGCTGGAGTGACTTCGCATTCAAAAACAGAATTCTGAACTCGCTGACCATAGTCTTTGCAGATCGAAGCGATTCGTCTTAATCTCTTATTTCCTGCCTGTTCAATGGAAACATCATAGCTTATCAGAACAAGCATCAGCCTCTCCAGACAAAGGGAGGATAGAAATCAATATCCCCGCGTAAGTGCCGAGACAGGAGCTGAGCCTGTATGTGGAAGAACAGTCCCAAGGGAGCCTTTTCCTTTAAAAAAGGATGCTCCAATTCATCTTTTTTCCTGTCCTGATAGGCGGTGAGAATTGTTTTGCGGGCATCATCATTCATTCTTACCCCACCGGATTCTGTTGTTTTGAAATCGTCTTTTTTTACCTGACTGCGATTGATTAATGACAGAACTAATCGATCTGCAATAAAGGCACGAAATTCTTCAAGAAAATCAAGTGCCATGCTGTATCGCCCGGGCCGATCCCGGTGAAGGAATCCTGCGGAAGGATCAAGTCCCACGCCCTCACAGGCGGAAACACAGTCATGCTCAATCAGGGTATACACAAACGAAAGCATAGCGTTCACATTATCACGTGGTGGCCGCCTGTTCCGATGGCTAATAATGAAATCATCTTTCTGTTGAACAATAACCCAACTTCGCCATTATAAAGTCTAAATTCCCCCTATGAAATCATTTATTCATTTTTTTTCACACTACAGATCTTATGACTCAATAGCCTCCGATTGAGGGGGTTACCTGAGAGCTTTAGGTTAGTATAAATCTCCAAATGAGAACTCTCCAATTGGGAATTCACTCGAAGCTTGTTGTGATACACTCCATCCTCTTCTTTAGAGTCGTACTCAATGGTTACCCGCTGGTGTGTACTTAGCTTTGACTTAATCGTCCACCAACTTCGGTTGTCGCCAGCTATTCGTAGCTTGTGTTCAATGGCTTGCATCACATGGTAGGCAAGTACTGATATGAACATGTGAGCATTTACACGGCTTTCAAGTTGATGGAAATTGGGACGTAGGCCAAGATGTGATTTCATATTCCGGAATGCAGTCTCAATACGACCCAACATGAGGTACGTCTGCCATATCTGTTTGTTGCTCAGTTCATCATGATTCGTCCGCAGAACATAGGTTCCCTGGAACATGGTTGCCTCATCATGCTTGGGGATCTTTTTAGTCCATTGGATATCTATCGCATTTATCACCCCCTTCCCTGTTCTCTCTTGGGGAAGAACGGTAATCTCATACAACTTCGCCACTTTGGCATATTTCGCCTTCAGTTGGCCTACTTTCTCTAAAACCTTAGTATAGGACTTAATATGATACTTTTTATTCAAGCCTGCCTTGTAGTACTTAAGGCGGTCAAGCAACAACTGTTCGACCCGGGTAACCATTGAGGCTTCTTTTTTCCGTTTTCGTTCGCTCTTGATTAAAACATACTGCTCCTTCTCCCCGTTGTACCTCCGAGCCTCAATCTTGATATCCTTCTTCTTATCCTCTCTAATAACTTCCATGTCCCGAGTATTCATTTCAGAGGGTGTCTTTCCCCGATTGACCACAATATAGCGATATCCCTTCTCTTTCAGCCAGGCAACATTGGCTTCTTCGGCTATCCCGGCATCCATGACAATGGTAGGACCGTTTTCTGGTGTCAAGTGAGACTCCATCTCACTGATTATCTCCTGAAAAGTATGCGCTTCATACTGATTCCCCGGATATAGCTTGCTATACTTAGCAAATCCATCACCATCGACAATCAGTCCCATAGTGGCCAGATTACAATCAGACCTTTTCTCTTTCGACCTACCGTAGGCTGCACTTGGGTTCCTGGAGCATTGTCCCTCAAAGTAGGTGTTGGTTAAATCGTATAGTACGATACTCTCATCCAGATTAAATAACTCTTTTTCTCGATGGCTCAAATGTTGCTCCAACGCCTCCTTACACCTATACAAGACATCCGCACCCCGGTAGTAAGACTGTAAGGAACGCCCCTTAGGAAGGTCACATAACTCATAGAGAGCCGATTCTTCTTCGGCCCATCTCTCGTTTCGCCGCTCGCTCCCCGGCTCAATGAGCCGAGAGACCACCAGAGCCTCTAAAAGAGGGAGAGTTCCCGAAGGGACACCATTATTCTTGAGAACTTGATTAAATCCAAGCTCTTGCCAAACCCGGTGGCAAACATACTCAGGACCCAAAGATCGTAGTTTGCTGACCGCTAAGCTCTTGGTATTAACTTTCTGGTAGTCTTCTTCGGCAGCCTGTCTGTTTATCTCTTGGGCTCGTTTAGTGAAAATCTGATCGGCAGCTTTTCGAGCATGACGCTCAATTTGTGGGTTGATCTCAAAGAGGCTCTGATTACCTGTAAGAATGTCCTCGATTCTTCGTGCCAAAGCTTTATATTGCGAGCGATCAATCTGGAGATTACCGAGATTAAGGACTAAGCGTTGTCGTGGTCCTTTCTCGGTACGGATGCTTTCAACGAGATTGAGGTATGTGTATTGCTTTTTCGTGATACCATTTGTTTTTCTTATTTGTCGAATAAACATACCTATAGTGTAACAAAAGTCGAAAAAATTGGCAATAGGCAATAGACGCTGTGTATCACTACATTGTAAAAATGACGGATGTTGGGAATGTAGATAATTATCCTAAAACAAGTTGGCAGACAGGGCATCGTTGAAAAGTACGGATAATGGCTGTTTTAAGGTGAATTTTGGCGAAGTTGGGATAAGATCGTTTAAAACCCCAAAATAGGCATGGGCGGTATCCCCCTCAAATCCCCGTATCTGATCAACCGTTCCTGCCTTCTTGATTCTGTTCAAATTTCTTTTTTGCAGATTGATGACCTCAGCAATGCCCGCTTTATTTTCAGCTTCCGGGTAATTACGCAGATGTCTTTGGAGAGAAGCACGGGTGGAAGCAATTTTTGCACCAATCAGATTCCGGCTGAATTCCAGGCACTTTTTCTCATCATCCGCATAGCGGTATTGGAACCGGCGGAGAAGAATATTCCCGGAAACCGGTCCGCTGATACGGGCTAGAAACTTCCCGTACCAGGTAAAAAAAGCCAGACCAACACCCTGCTCTCCGCAGAATCCCATCAGCTGAGGCGAAACCATCACCTGACCGAAACAGAAAATATTTCCAATCGTATGCAGGGGAAACTGAGCCGCCTTTTCCTTTTCAATCTCAACAACAATCGTTTCCCGTTCCTTGTGAATGTAGGTTCCATTCGATGTCAGATACAGGGTATTCAGATACTTTTTCATATCGCCTCGAATATCGAATCGATATAGGATGATTTCCGGTCATGTTCAAACTGTTTGGGCTGACAGCGATCCATCAGTGAGCAACTTCGGCACCTGGAACTGTACACCGGTTTCGGCGTGATTCCATCCGCAAAGAGTTTATGAACCGCAAGAATGGTCGCGACAGTCTCCTCCCGAAGACTCTCATCAAAATCAACCTCCACCCGATGATGCTGCGCCCCATAGTACAACGCGCCGTTTTCAATAGCGCAATCCAGCATTTCCTCAAGGCAAATCGCCTGAGCACAGAGCTGAACCTTATCGCTGCTGTCTTTTTTCGGCTTCCCCTTCTTATACTCCACAGGAAATGGCCGCCACTGCCCTGAACGGCCTGAAAGCCTAACCCCCTCTTCCGCTCTATGAAACTCAACCAGATCGCATATACCGGAAAGCCCATACTTTTCTGAAGAAACATACAGTCCGCTGGATTTAATCACATCCGAACGCTTCTCCTGCTTATCCTTATGCACGTTTTCATGCATCAAATGGCCCAGAACAGTTAAGTGGTTTTCTTCCCAGACCTGCTCAATATGAATAAAACCGCACTGCCTCGGGCAGAAGAGATAATGCTGTACTGCTGAAAGCTGTATGGTTTCAGTCATTGGATCTCCGGTGGAACAATTCTTATTGGGGGCTGTGTCAGAATCCAGGGGGGGGCGGGGGGGGATTTCCTTATCCCAAAGGCGCATTCTGACACAGCCCCTCAGTCTTTCCGCGGCTCCGCTATCGCTCCGGCCTCCTCGTCCGCTCACCGCTCACTGCGGAGTCCGCCTTCGGTGTCGAGCCAATCCTTGACGCGTTTACAATGCCTGGAACGGTTTTTTAAAGAAGCTAAAATCCATCAATAAACTCAGGCGTTACATCGCATTTTTTCATTTCATCCTCATTCAAAGTTCCATCAGGGTTCAGATTTTCTTCCAATGTTCTATGAATCTTTGCTGAAGAGACATCCCCGGAAGAACTGCTATGCTCCCACCAAACAACTTTGAGAACTTCCATACTTCCTTCCGGTCGGGCCGAAGACGCATCGTTTTCAAACAGTTTTGGAAGAACAGATTTAATCTTCTCTGCATCTGAATTACTGAAACCGGTTTTGTGGGCCAACTGGGGATTTATAGAGCCGACAAAGCTGTAGATTCCTTCATCGACTCGGTGTTTCATTCCCATAGTATCGGAGCTTTTTTTGTCTCCTTCGCCTTCGCCGCTAACACTTTTGGTAATTTGCAAACTGGTTACTTCAACTTTATCAACACTAAACGCCGGATGAACAGAAACAGGGCCGCGAATACCAATTGATAATCCATCACCTTTGGCTTTACCTGATCCTTTATATGCGAAAACCTGACCAAAGGCACGTACATCAAGCCACTCCTCACAGACAACCCTTGCCTTTTCAGCCGGAGAACCGATTTTTGGGAGTACGGTCTCAGCACGTTCCCGAAGACTCCTGCATTCATCAACTTTGTTGTCATCGGACTGAACAAAAATCTTTTCTCCAGCATCCATTAAACGATTGCGGATTTTTCGCTTTATACACACATCCGACATTTCTCCATAGCTGTCAAGAGTCGTGCGGGGACGATTCCCATTCAGTGGATCGCCGTTAGGGTTCGCATTTTTCACTTTTAACACTACTGCAAAATCAATTTTCTTTGAAAGACTCATTTCTCTTCTCCTTCTGTAGAATTATCTTTTTTATTTTTCGTGGAATGCTCCTTAATCCATTCAACTATCCAAGCTCGTTCAGAGTGAAATCCCAGAAGAAATTCGCCTTCCAGTTTCCTATCATTGGTAAATGATTCAATGTCAAATGACAAACCCTCAATTTCCCTCAATTCTTTGCTGTAGATTGTTTCATCTCCCAATCGTTGAATATAAGGCTGTAATTTAAGTTCAATCTCCAACCAAGTACTGTATGGTTTAAGAGCAAACCTTTGCATTAAACGAGTTGCATTTGTAGGTCTTTCCTGTCCTGTTTTCTTTAATGCATATTTCTCTAAACCATCAGCAACAGCCAACAATCTGCCATAGAGATAATCCCGACTCTTTCGTTCTCTTATCAATGCCATGTCTTTGAAATCCTCCTTACTATCCGAATGTCTAATTACTGCACAAGCAATACCTAATATTTTTTCCCATTCCCAGAAATCGTGTATAACTCTCTTGGACGCTTCTCGTACAAGGGATTTCACAATGTCAGAAGGAATGCTTATTCCATCGATAATACATGGAAGCAACCGCTCAATTGTCTGCCATTTAATTTTGTCATCAACAACTCTGCCAGAAGCTCCCAGTTTTGTCCCGTAAGCGGCCCAGGCAATATCCTTTGGCGCAGGTGCTCCATAAAAAATCTTGTCTTTGGAATAACGCTGACGCCATGCACAGCCTGTATGCCAGTTTTCAACTCGCGTAAGAAAATCCACACCAATTAATTCACGATAAAATGATACAGACAGTCGCCCGGTAGTCGCCGAATTAATCCCCATGACAACAACATCATCTGTTGGTCCCAGTTTCACGGAGTATCCAGCAATTCTACTGGCAAGTGTTTTCCCGGTGTATTCCGCCGTATCAATGACATCATCGTCATCCTTGTCATCTTTGTCGTTGTCTGCATAACAGTTAGAGGAATCTTCAAGCAGGTTGGGAATGTCAACACCCTTGGGGGCCCATGCGACTACGGCCAAATTTCCATCACGATACCCCTGCTTTGCAATTAACCATCTAAGTGCATTGTGAGCTTTCTGTGAAACTTCGTAACTGATCGTACATGCCTGCTCGTCGTCAAGAAATCGGCCGAGATATGTGAAGCCAGTAGTATCATTTGATGAGATCAATTTTGCCCCGTCACCAGTATTTCTTATCTTGGCAGGATGATTCCCAGCGCAATTCAGATCTTTTCCCTCTACGTAGCAAAAGATTTTCTTCTCGGGATTGTGGCGGTCACTCTCTTTTTCGATATCATAGTTATCTTCAAGCACCTTGTTGGCCAGATAATAATTATTCCAGCTTCCCCACACTTTGGAATCTTTCCAAAGATGAGATTCCCCTACTCCGGGGATTTCAACGGAAAACCGAACCAAACAATCAAGTTGCCCACCCTGCAACACAGAAAAGATCCCTGGCCTTTCCTCCTTTTCCCCATTCCATTTTTCTGGAAAAGAATTGGATTCTTCATCATAAGAGAGTATTTTCTTTTCAATCAGGTCTGAAATAATTGTTCTTTTTTGCAAATAAACTAAAACAGACTTGATTTGCGGTATTGCAAAGGAAGAATCCGCCCAACGCTTAAGACGGGAAATATACTTATCAAAACCAGGTTTCTTTTTTCCTCCAAACTCTTCATAATCACCTGCAATATATTGAAGCTTATCACCCAAAGAAAGCGGGGCAATTCTGCTTCCAGTTCGCCCGGCAGAACCCTCCGTAGCCGGAAGAATTGTCTGCTGATTGCCATCTTTGGGAACAATGGAGGCCCGCAGGAGATCTCCATCGCCATCCAGGATTACATCAATTTGAGCATTTTGACTTGTATGGCAAACGGGAAAGAGGATGTATTTCAGCTCACCCTTTTCATTTTTGTGCTCTACACCGATATCTCCTGCACTGTTATCATAAGTTTTCTGTAATTTATCAATCCAGCTCATACAGCAATCCTTCCTCCTGAAGTCCTACCGACTGTGGTGGGTCTGGAACCATACTCCTCACAAATTTCCTGATACTGCAATCTTCAGGACGAGGAAATTTTATGATGCCTTTCTCCATCTTTGGATACCAAAACCGGGAATGGAGTTCATTTACACCAGTTTCATCAGGATAATCGAAACCATGAAACATTAAACCGTAACCAAGCTCGTCAAGATCGTCATAAGCTCCGCTCCCTTCACCAAAGGTGCAAGGTTCCACATATCCCTGACACTCACGAGTTCCTATAAAAACATCCTGGCGTCCCCCTTTATCAATCATTCTTAGAGCAATCTGATAGTGTTTTCCATCAATACGGTCTTTCTCCATATCCGGGCGAAATGCGTTCCAATCAAAGTGGGCCTGCACCTGATACTCAACATCAAGAAGATAGGTATAAATACTGAGTTCATTCCCCCCACCGTATTTCAACGGTTTTACACTTTTCGCCTGCGAACGAATCTGCTTCATAATCCGTACTCTGTCGATATACCAAACCAGAGTCGGCTTCCAGTACACAGATTTGATAATCCCTTTCAAAGCTTCATATGTGGGGATATGATAGCTACACTTCTCACCACCGATTTTTGTTACCGGATCGGTGAATAAGGCAAATTTTCCAGACACTTTGAATTCAATCTGATTTTTCATAATTTCTCCTCATGAAGTATTTCCGATCACAACTGCCGTCTCCATTCTTCAAGTCCTGCGATTATGGTTTCATCAATCCAGGGACTAAATCGTTCTTCTATATCTTCATATTCCTCATTATAGGAAAATTGAAAAACATCTTTGCAAATAGTATGAGTTTCTGAAAACATATTCTCTGATTCCTCAGAGCGATCCTTTAAGAATATAAATGCAGATATGGCCAATATCCCAATAAATTCAGTTCCTAAAGAGTGAATGGAAAATACTATTTCACTCCGTTGGTCTTCTATTAGCTTTAGTCTCACCCACTCTTTGTATGTCCTTGTGTCGGAATAGTAATCCAGAGCCTTTGCGGTATTAATTATTTGAAAGCGGAACCAGAAATCATTACTTTCATTGCTTTCATCTACATGAGCGGCATAGTGAGCATCCAGGTTTTTGAGTTCTTCGTTGAGAAAGTCTTTTATTGTTTCCAATTTATCGACAATGCTCTCTTTTAGTTTTTCACCATGGTCAAAAACTTTCTCCAGTTTTTTATGCTCAAGGATTTTTCTTCCTCTAATTTTTACAATCGCAGAAGAGATTATACGATTTGCTGGTTCATCCTTTAGAATCTGCTCTGATAGACTTAAGGCTTTTAGAAAGGCTTTCTTTTGGATGGCCGTAAAGAGTTGTGCAAGGGGCAATAAATCACCTTCATCAGCTTTTTCAAGAGAATCGATATATTCACCCCGGATATCTCTGGAAATAACAAGTGGGAACCAATTGGCTTTTATAAAAACCAATGACGCTATGGCTCTTGCGACTCTACCATTCCCATCCTGGAATGGGTGTATCTGAGTGAATCGATGGTGAAGCCATGCGGCAAGAACCTCTGTTGCAACCTTTTTGCCAGCATTTCTATTATACATTTTGATCAGATTATCCATTTCGGCCGCAACATGTACAGGCGGACAGTATTCGTGTATAGTGCCATCTGGACGTGTCGGATTATTGGGTTGCTCCTTCCAATCCCCTTTTTTTAATAGGACTTTTCTTTTTACCCCAAATTGGTCTACGGCTTCTACTTCATCCTGGCTTCTCGTCATAATCTGGTGCAATTCTTTAACATAGCCGATACTTAAATCTCTTTCCTCATTGACGAATTGAAACAAGCCCTCCAGAGCAGTTTGCTGATCCTTCAATATTGAAACAACCTCATCTGGCGGCTTATTAGTTGAACTATGAGGGATCAGGCTGGCTTCAAAACCTGTTTTTATCAGCATTTAAGTAATCCCTCTATCCAGAGTGTACAGATTCTCTATTATTCCCGTCTCAACAGCCCATTCTCTGCATAGTTCTCTATTGAAATCCTGCAAAAATTCTGACTCTTGCAGTTTTTTTGACTGTTCAACCCATAAGGGAGCTAAGCTTCCCAGCTCTTTTGATGCCAGTTTTTTCCAGTCATTACCAATATCTGATATAAATCGGTATTTATACGAAGTAGACATTGTGACCTCCATTTGTAACTTCTACTACTATACAAACTAACTCAAAAGCTTCGACTTGTCAACTCTTAATTAACACTTACATGAAGATTCCTCAACCAGCAAAGTTTAAAGCGACAAAAACAAAGCTGTAATTGCCGCTCTAATAAACACTTACATATTTCAATCCACGTACAGATAAATCGTATCAGTACGACAATAAATATACTTAGGACTCCGATTTCTTAGATAACACCATCAAAATCAGGCCTTCCATATTCCCTGGTAATCCCAGTATCATCATCATAATACCCTTTTCTTAAACAGAAAATCCCGCTGTCCTGAATATTTACCAATGCCCCCGCATTACTTAAATCACACAAAGTGTGATTGAAACAATTCACAGAATACCTCTGTGCCTGCTTAAGCAACTCTTTCTCTTTGACAATATTTTCAGAAGCACAGAGTTTTGTTATGATATCGCTTCCTTCACCGTAAGGAACAATAACCCCTTGTGCCTGTGAATCGATAACCTTAAACAATTCTCCGGAAGTTTTGAACGACTGCCTAAGTGGAAACAGCGGAGAAGAGTTATTCTCTCTTTTATAGATACTTAAGGTTTCCTTGTTTTTGCCGAGCATCTTCAGCAGTGTAGTATCTTGTGCTAACCGGTTACCTGTAACCGGATAATCCATAACCCCACTTCTCTCATAAAAGTAGTATTGGAAAAATTGGGTTATGGCTTTCGGACTCAATAAAGAATTATCAAATTCTGCCGGATTTTTGTTATATTCACTAAGAACTCGTTCTGCTTTTGACTTTCCGATATTAATATCTTCAAGCATACTGATATTCTCTTTTACAGGATTAACCAGCAACATCCGGCCAACTTGTGCCCTTTTCCCGTTTCGATTACATCGTCCAGCGGCCTGTGCTATCGAATCAAGTCCGGCAATGACGCGGATAACCGAACCAAAATCAACATCAACACCGGCTTCAATAAGCTGTGTGCTTATACAGACTACAGGCACCTCAGAATCAGGTTTTGCCAATTCTCTGATTTCATCAATTAATTCAAGGCGATGCTGAGGACATTGATTTGTACTCAGATGGAAGACCTCGGCATCAAAATCCTTGCAGAGCATATAGAGATCCTTTGCAGCTTTCTTTGTATTGACTATAACAAGAACGCTTCCTGTTTGAAGCAACTCATCCTTTACAAATCCCGCAATCTCTTCGTCTGACAGACCTCCGATTTTCTGCTTGTCAATCACTTCGACTCGCTTTAGTTTTTCAAAAAGAAATTGAACATCCGGCATGATTTCATTGTTTGTTGAAAGCTGGATAGCTCCTTTCTTCTTATCGACAGTGTGTAATAACGGTTGGGTCGCAGTACAGAGCAGAACAGAGCTTCCGCACACCTTTGTCAGGAAATTCATGGCGTTGTTGAAAAGGTGTACGGTTTTTACAGGCAGGGCTTGGATTTCATCAAAGACGAGTACGGATTTTGCCAGATTATGCATTCTGCGCGCGCTACGGGTTCCGCCATTAAAAAGCGAATTCAGAAGCTGTACTGAGGTGGTATAAACAATGGGAGCATCCCAGTTTTCCGCCATTAATCTTTGAGTTGTCGTCTCTTTCTCAGAGGTAAGATTTGAATGATGTTCCAATACGAGTTCTGTACCGTATTCCTCTGAAAGAGCCTTGAATACTTTCTGAACTTCACGAGCATTCTGATCAATTATCGAGATGTATGGAATGACATAAATGACTCGGTCAAGCTTGTGCTTTCTCGCATGTTCCAGCGCAAACCTGAGACTGGCCAGTGTTTTTCCTCCACCCGTAGGAACCGTAAGTGTAAGGATCCCCTGCTCACGTATTCCAGCATTCTTGCAGGCCAATGACACCCCACCACGAATTTCATCGACACAGTTTTCTGTTGAAAACTCTGCAAGACGATTTTCAAGAGCTGTAATGAAATTCTCCCAATCAGGATATTTCGAGTTGAGACGATTTTCTTTGTTCTCGGGATATTCAAAATCAATGGTGTTTGTCCTGTCTCCATCAAGAAGACAACTAAAGAGCATTCGGGTTATAAGCCCAACATCAATAGCACGTCCTGCTACCAACTTTAGTGGAGCATCCATTTCTGCAAGAATCTCATCGGAGTCCAGTATCTCATAGACTCGTGAGAGAATCTTTGCATCACACTTATCAAGAACCTCATTCAAGTGTGTTGCAGAGTCTTCTTTATTCATGCGCATGGTATATTTGTCAGTTCCATCGGGAGCCAGGCAATCAATCAGACCGCCATGGTGGGAGGTAATGCAAAGGGTCAGAATTTGGCGGAGATAAGGAAATGCCAGATGCTCTCGTTCACCTCTTCTAACGAGGAGCTGTGCGCCTGCTGTGGAGTGGTCTATTTTCCCTTTTTTCCATAAAAGACTATCTTCTGCGTCTGGGTCGTATTCACCTGATTCTTTCTGAATGCAAAAACTTATATATTCTTGAAATTCATCACTGTATTTACCCAGGTCATGAAGTAGCCCGATCAGTTCCCCGCAAAGAGGCAAATCTATTTTCTCTGCAAATCTCTTCGAAAGTTCGGCGGTTTCAAAAAGATGCTCCGCAACTGACTGTTGTCTTTTATCCTTCTTTCTTTGATGGGCAATATACATCACAAGATTCCCTCCACAAGAAGCTCCTTCAGATCATGAATATCCCATTTTCTGTTTTCCAACAAGCTTACGCAGGCAAGCAATTTCATATACGACTCCTCTAAAAAAGGCATCTCCAATTTCCCCATCTGATACTAAAACAGGCATAATACTCCCCAGGGAGGATGTCGTGTTCCGCACTAACGAAGAACACATGCAAGGAAAATTGTTTTCCGCCATCGACCAGTTACCCAAAACAGGGAAAGCACGGCTCGAATCATCTTGGGTACCCTCATTCTAACATAATTTTTCACTCTAATCGATGAAGAAATTTTTGTACCCCTGTACTCAGAGGGAGTGTTCCTTACTCCGGTGAATTTATCCTCGGAAATACTTAAGATATTGTTTTTTCACAGGACTCATCAAGCAATACACCAAATTGCAGCCATTTTGTGCCAAAGCCCACAAGGCACACCCCCCGTCACCCACATGAGGCAACCCATCAAGTTGACACCTCTCCACCGGGAGAGTAATATTGCTACGGTGACAATCAAAAAACTATTTCCATCGGTTCTTCTACTCAGCCTCCTCTGTTTATGTGTCGTGTTGATGTTCAATGGCTGCTTTCGCAAGAAGGGGCCTTTGAAGCGTATTTCAGTCGCCACAGTAACAACATGAGTATCAGAACTAATGCAATTGGCGCCACTGGTTCCGCAGAGGGCAAAATGTTCTACGACAGGAGAAGCTATTCCGACGGCTGGCGGTATCTGGAGGCGGTGTCCAGTGATCAGAGTGATTATGAGTGGGGAGGATATGGAACAACCATCTTCCAAAGATGAGTTGAATGAGTTGTATTAACAGCGAAGTATTGTTGAAGGATTTGAATCAAATAGCTATTGGTCTTCATCGAAAAATTCTTTTCTTCATTCTTGGGCTCAAACATTTCCCAGTGGAAATCAATGGATCAATAACAAGGAACGATTCATTGATCCTGTTCGCACCATCCGAATTTTTTGACTATTTAACCATCTGCTACAGATATAATACGCAAAGGGAAACCCCATGCCGGAGATAAGCCGATTTTTAGGAATCGTCATTTACATGTACTTCAATGAGCACAATCCACCCCATTTCCATGCGGAATATAATGAATACTCCGCCTCTATTGAAATTGGCACTCTCGGTTTGTTGGAAGGCAATCTTCCTGCCAGAGTATTCAGCTTGGTTGTAGAATGGGCTCAAGAGCATCGAGAGGAACTTCTTGAAAATTGGAGTACCCTTGAACGGGAAGGCAAATATAAGAAAATACCTCCCCTGACATAATAGGATGAAATTACAATGCTAAAGATAGAAAAAACAAAATATGCAGGCCAATACAAAATAGAAGTCCTGTTCAACAACGGGAAGCATGGTGTAGCCGATCTTGAAGAAACCATATTAAACGATAAACGTCCAATTTTTTCCCGATTAAGAGACGAAGCCGTGTTTGGTACATTTAAGCAATCGCACGGCACAGTGGTTTGGTTCAACGAATTGGACTTGGCCCCGGAGTATCTGTTTTATATTACTTTCAGGGGCAATCCGGACTACCGGGAACTGTTCAGAACTTGGGGGTATATCTAAAGAGAATGATACGGCTTGATAGTGGGAGATTCTGGATGAAATTGACGTTTCAATCCACGCACCCGCAGGGGGTGCGACAAAAAGCGACACCGTGTCGCTTTCTTTCAGACCAGTTTCAATCCACGCACCCGCAGGGTTAAGGCGAGCCGCACGAGGATATTTTTCTGTGAGGCGACCTATGTTTCTCAAGGGCACCTCTAAAAAACAGCTTTAGGAAATTGACGAAGAGATTTTTTGCCTGCCTGTGCCGTGTCCCTGCACGGCAGACAGGTCGATACAAGACGACCTGTCTGCGCCTGCCTGTGCGTTGCATGCAGACAGGTACGGACACGCACAGGCAGGCAAAAGCGGCGTGCAGCTAGGCTACATGAGCATTTTGGCAACGCCGTAACGGCAGAAAAGATCGAGTCAAGAACTAAACGGGGGTTTTTAGAGGTGCCCTCAATATGGATTCAGTAGATACAGGGTGCGTTTTAGCCCCTGGGTGCAATATTTCTATGTTTCACGCTATTGAAACGGATGAAAAAAAAATCAACGGACTTTCAGGGGGTTTTCTGGTGAACTTGGGTTAACAGGTAGCCAGAGTAAGGCATTGGATCGGAAAACCCGTCCCGAAGGGTTGCGCCCAATTATTAGTTTTTGAGAATTGCGGTCAATCTAAAGGTTTTCCAATATGGATTTTATGGCACTATCGGCGAGGTATTGCCCTAGCATTATGTCTACGAGTCGTTCTTGAAAATCAAGATCTCTGAAACGGAGGAATTCCGGTAGCCTGAAATCGATGAACTGCTCTGTCGCGCTATAGACAGTCCAGTCTATGGTTTGCTGCTCCGTTTCGCTTATCTTCGCAGTATCGAGGAATTGGCTGGAGCCATTGAAGTTTCTTTCCGCAAACACAGTCATGCTTGTGTTGGCAATATCTTTTCTTAATTCATGTTCGACGTTGGTAAGTTGCGTGTGCATCCACAGGCTGTTGTTGAAATAGTTATCGGGAAGATGGCTTGAAATGATTTCCGTTTTATGTTTTTCCGGATAGAATATAACTTTGACTGATTGCCGTATGTTTATGGGGGCAGAGGAGTTAATCCGATGGCGGTCGGAGAATCGGACAATGCTCAATTTTGGAGAGCCGCTTACCGAGCGTTCCCAGGTAACCTCACCCCAAAGGAAGTAATTATCGTTTATCTTTGAATTTATCTGTATCGTACCATCAAGTTCCACGAAGTATGAGGCACTTTTATCGATGGCCTCCAAAGAATCAAATGCTGTTGTGAAAAATACAAAGTCTGGATGATCATTATTTATGACGTAGTGCCTGATTTCCTCATAGACTTTAGAGCTGAGGCTGTCGATGCTGATGCCTGTATTCGATTGATCAACGATATTCAGCATACGGTTTGAAAATGCAATGGTGATTGCTCCGGCCTCTATGCAGTCCTTGCGTAGATTACCGATATCACGGTAGTTTGGGATTATGGCATTGACACTGTCAAAGAGCCTAACGGCTTCGATGTATGAGCTACGCCTCTCATCAGCCATGTGCTGAATGGCCTTTTCATACAGAAGCCGTGCCGCCAATTCCTTTGCCCTCATGAGTTCATCTCTGAAGTCCTGGATAGGTAAAAACGCCACGGCGGTGGAATTGGATACTCTTGTATTCATGTTCACCAGAATGTTGTAGATTTCCCAGGCGGTGGCTTGTTCCGAAGCGGTTCCCTCGAGTTTTCTAGTGGCGGCTTGTGAAAGCCTGTCATTGGCTAGGGGGAAATTCTCCTCCAAGAACAATCGGGCGGAATCGGCTTTTTTCGAGGCATTTCTAAGGTCTAGGGCGGCGGTGTAGGCATCTAAGGCATGGCCGATGGCCTTGGCATATTCCCCTTCTGTCCAGGAATCTTCGGCCCATTTCAGCATCTTCCCGGGGGTAACGCAGGATATGAGAATCAAAAGTGAGGCAAGAATGGTTGCCGGGGTAAGGCATTTCATGGCTATACCGTCTCTGGGGTGTATGTAAGGAAGGCTCCCAGCCAGCGTTCCGCTTCTTTCTTGCTTATTCCACGGCGTTTGGCGTAATCGAGTATCTGCTCTTCTGTGAGTCGGCCCACGCTGAAGTATTCGGCACCTGGTCTAGCAAAGATGTAGGCACACACCGATGAGGGAGGTACCATCATTGAACTCTCGGTGAGGCTCACGCCTATGGCTTCTTTGGCTCTTAGAAGTCTAAATATATCTCTCTTCACCGTATGATCGGGGCATGGCGGGTAGCCCGGTGCGGGCCGTATGCCTGTGTAGGAACCGGAGATTATGCGTTTTGGGTTAGCATCCTCTTCCGGGGCATAGCCCCATAGTTCGGTGCGTATATGGTGATGAAGCCATTCGGCGGCGGCCTCCCCTATGCGGTCGGCCAGTGTTTTGATGATGAAGCCGCCATAGTCGTCATTGGCGGCCTCGCGGGCGGCGACTATTTCACTTTCCCCCAGCCCTCCGGTGGCGAGAAACAGCCCTACCCAGTCTTCCACCCCGCTGTTCACAGGGGCCACCCAATCGGCCTGCGACAGGTAATAGGGTGTCTGCTTCTTGAGACCACTTTGGCGCATCTGAGGCAGAATGAGGGCGGGCTCTGTGTCGGTCGAATCGGTATAGATCAAGATGTTATCATCCTGTGAGCGGGCTGGAAATATTCCGACTACCGCAGAGGCTGTAAGCAAATTACCGGCTTGGATGCGGTTGAGCCAGCCCTGGGCATCGGCCATCAGGCGGCGGGCCTCTTTTCCTTTCACCGGATCGTCGAGAATAGCCGGATATTTGCCTTTGAATTCCCAGGCCAGAAAGAAGTATTCCCAGTCGATAAGCGGTATCACTTCGCCAAGTGGGATGCTCTTAAATGTCTTCACGCCGGTGAAATTGGGCCGAGGAAGCTGGGCCTCCGAGTTCCAGCCGCCCGGCGGCTTCCAGGGCTTGGCCCGCGCCTGGCTCAATGGAATGTATGGCTTTTCGGCGATTCGTCCCAGTTTCTCGATGCGTATTTTTTCCTGCCTCGCCCTATTGTTCTTGACGAATTCCTCCCGCAAGGTTTCATCGGATAACGTGGCAACGATGCCTGGTGCCAATGAGGCATCCTGGACATGAACGATAGCACCAGAATAGGACGGAGCAATTTTCAACGCCGTATGCACCTCACTGGTGGTGGCACCGCCAATGAGCAAGGGCCATTGACAGCCGAGCCGCTCCATTTCCTTCGCCACCCGTGCCATCTCATCCAGGCTGGGGGTAATGAGTCCTGAAAGTCCGATTATATCGGCCCCTATCTCTTTGGCCTGTTGAAGCAGGTATTCAGTCGGAACCATTACGCCAAGATCGACAACTTCATAGCCGTTGCACTGCAACACGACACCAACGATGTTCTTACCTATGTCGTGGACATCGCCCTTCACCGTCGCGAGCAGTACTCGTCCCCTTGAATCAGTCCGGTTCTTACCTGGTTCCAGATAGGGCTGGAGAACACTTACGGCTCTCTTCATAACTCGCGCACTCTTAACCACTTGGGGAAGGAACATCCTGCCCGATCCGAAGAGCTCTCCAACCCTGTTCAGGCCCTTCATCAATGGGCCTTCGATCACCTTCAATGGATCTTTCAGTGCGAGGCGGGCCTCTTCCACGTCCTCTTCCACCCAGCCTGTGACTCCCTTCACTAGGGCATGATTGAGGCGGGCCTCCACCGGTTCCTTTCTCCAGGAGAGGTCTTCCTCATTGGCTTTGCCACGGCCCGCATAGCTTTCGGCTATGTCCAGCAGGCGGTCATCGGCATCTTTGCGCCTTGCCAGAATGACATCCTCCACCCTTTCCCGCAATTCGTTGTCTACTTCATCGTATATCTCTAACTGACCTGCATTAACGATGCCCATGGAGAGTCCGGCGGCAATGGCATAATAGAGGAATACAGAGTGCATGGCCTCGCGTAAGACATCATTGCCCCTGAAGGAAAAGGAGACATTACTGATGCCGCCGGAGAATCGTATTCCCGGCAGGTCGTTTCTTAGAATTTTAAGTGCCTCAATGAAATCTTTGGCATAGTGAGAGTGTTCGGGAATGCCGGTGGCCACGGCAAACACATTGAGATCAAGGATGATGTCCTCAAGGGCATAGCCAGCCTCCTTGATAAGCATGTTCACGGCCCTTTTGGCGATGGCCACCTTGCGCTCGCAGGTTTCGGCCTGCCCCTCCTCATCGAAGGCCATCACGATGACGGCGGCACCAAGTCTCCTGATAAGCCTGGCCTGTTTAAGGAAGGACTCCTCCCCCTCCTTGAGGCTCAGGGAATTGACTATTCCCCTACCCTGAAGGCATTTCAGGCCGCCCTGCAACACCTCTGGTCTGGAGGAGTCTATCATGATGGGCACGCGTGCCACATCCGGTTCGGTCATGAGAAGGTTTAGAAAGTGCGGCATCTCCTCCGAAGCGTCCAATAAGGCATCATCGAGATTGACATCAATTATCTGCGCCCCATGTTCTACCTGAAGCCGGGCGATTTCCATCGCCTCTTCGTAGTTTTTCTCACGAATCAGCCGGGCGAAACGGCGTGATCCTGAGATATTTGTTCGCTCCCCCACGTTGACGAACAGGCTCTCGTCATCGATGGAAAGGGGTTCTAGTCCGCTGAGTCTCGTAGGCTTCGTTGTTTTTGACGGCTTGCCAAAGGCCCGAGGCGGTATGCCCTCAACCGCCTCCCGTATAGCCATTACATGCTCGGGCCGGGTGCCGCAACAGCCGCCGACAATGTTGACAAGACCCTCGGCAGCCATTTCTCGGAGGATTTCGGCCATGTATTCGGGGCTATGGTTGTACTGCCCCTCTTCGTCTGGAAGCCCTGCGTTTGGGTGGATGGAGATTGCCATGTCTGCAACATCAGACAGTGCCCGGATATGCGGGACAAGGGCATCGGCCCCTAGGGCACAGTTTAGGCCCACCGAGAGTGGCTGTGCATGAATAATCGAATACAGGAAGGCTTCGGGGGTTTGTCCGGTGAGGATTCGGCCCGAGCTGTCTGGAATGGTGCCAGATATCATGATGGGCCAGTGCCGCTTATAATTGTCAAAGAGGTTATACAAGGCATAGATGGCCGCCTTGGCATTCAGCGCATCGGTAATCGTTTCAATCAGGATTATATCGACACCGCCTTCCAGCAGACCCCGTGCCGCTATCTGGTAGGCATCGGCCATCTGATCGAAGCCAATATCTCTATAGCTCGGCTCCTCCACCCTGGGGGAAAGGGAGAGGGTTTTGCTTGTCGGCCCTAAAACACCGGCGACGAAGCGAGGAGTTCGTCCGCCTTCGGCAAGGAATCCATCGACGGCTTCGCGGGCAATTTGTGCCCCCTTGAAATTCATTTCATAGACATTATCAACGGTGCCGTAATCAGCCTGGGATACGGACGTGCCGTTGAAGGTGTTGGTCTCAATTATATCTGCACCGGCCCGAAGAAATTCGAGATGCAACTCCCGGACAAGATCGGGCTTCACCAGATTGAGCATCTCGTGATTCCCCCGAAGATCTGTGGGATGCTGGGCAAATGCTTTTCCTCGGTAATCTTTCTCGTCCAAACCTTTGGATTGAAACCAGGTGCCTGCCGCCCCATCGAGTATCAGAATTCTCTTGCCAAGAAGACTGTGTAATTCAATCTTTGTGTTGCTAGTCATTCTTACACGCCAAGATAGGCTTCTTTAACCTTTTCATCGTTTCTTAGGGCTTCGGCTGTATCGGTCTGCACGACAACACCATTCTGGAGGACATACCCTCTATGAGCATGTTTCAGGGCCATGTTGGCATTCTGTTCCACTAAGAAAATGGTTGTACCCTGCTCGGAGTTAATGCGCTCAATGATTTCAAATATCTTCTGCACGATGAGGGGCGCCAGTCCGAGGGAGGGCTCATCCAGCAGAAGCAGGCGCGGCCTGGCCATGATGGCCCGGCTGATGGCAAGCATCTGTTGCTCCCCGCCGGAGAGGGTTCCGCCTGTTTGATGCTGACGCTGGGAGAGTATCGGGAAGAGACTGAAAACGTATTCCAGATCATCCTTTATACCGTCTTTGTCGCGTCTGAGATAGGCTCCCATCTCAAGATTTTCGAGGACGGTGAGTTGGGGGAAGATTCTTCGGCCTTCGGGAACCTGGCAGATTCCCAAGGAAACGATTTCATGGGCAGGTAGACGGGTTATGTTCCTTCCTTCAAATATAACAGACCCGCTTCGCGGCTGTTCGATGCCGCAGATTGACATAAGCGTCGTGGATTTCCCGGCTCCGTTGGCACCGATGAGGGTTATAATTTCACCCTTCTGGATATTGAGACTGATGCCCTTGAGTGCATGTATGTTCCCGTAGTATGAATGAATATTCTCGACTTCCAGCATTTTCACTCTCCCAAATAGGCCTTGATAACGGCAGGATTCCGCTTCACCAGCGAAGGGGAACCCTCAGCGATCAGCCTTCCGTAATCCAAGACATAGATACGCTCCGACAAGTTCATAACAAGACTCATATCATGTTCAATGAGCAGTATGGTTATGCCATGATCATCCCGAATACGGGTGATTGTCTGTGCCAATTCTCCGGTTTCCAATGGGTTCATTCCGGCGGCCGGTTCATCGAGCAGAAGGAGCTGCGGCTCGGAGGCCATGGCCCTGGCAATTTCCAACAGCCTCTGAGCACCATAAGGGAGGCAGGAAGAAACCTCGTTGGCATATTTTTCGAGGCCAAGAATCCTGAGTACTCGCAGTGATTCTTCTATAACCTGAGCCTCTTCCTCCTTGGTACGCCTATCCCTGAATATGGCCCCGAAGAGGTTTGCCTTCAGCCTTGAATGACGGCCTATCATGACGTTCTCCAAGGCCGTCATATGAGAAAACAGCCGGATATTCTGGAAAGTGCGAGCTAATCCCAGCTCGGTTATCTTGTTCGGCTTCAGCCCATTTACAGGCGTGGCCCTGCCATCACCGGAGGTAATTGTGATTGTACCCTTTGTGGGTGTGTATACGCCAGTGGCACAGTTGAACAGCGTGGTTTTCCCTGCCCCGTTGGGGCCTATCAGGGCCACGATTTCCCCTTCACAGATGTGCATATCCACCTGATCGACGGCCCGTAAGCCGCCAAAAACCATGGAGAAATCCTTAATATCGAGTATGACTCGGCTCACTGGCTTCCTCCGATTATGTAGCGCTTCCTTACCCTGGGGATTATTCCTTGCGGACGGAATATCGGCATGATGACCAGGGCCACCCCGAACATCAGCATACGGTAATCCGAAAGTGCACGGAAGTATTCAGGAATCAGGGTGACCAGAAATGCGCCGAGGAAGACACCCGGTATGGAACCGGTTCCACCGAGAACCACGGCAACCAGTATCATCACAGATTCCAGGAGTGTGAAACTACCCGGATTGATATAGGTGGTTTTCCCCGCGAGAACCACCCCTGCCAATCCTGCCCATACCGCCCCGAGAGCAAATGTGATGAGTTTGGTTTTGGTTATATCGATTCCCATGGATTGGGCCGCAATCTCATCTTCTCTCATCGCCTCAAGTGCCCTGCCAATCCGAGAGTCCTCTAACCGGCGTATGATGAATATGGTCAGTATGACCATGGCGATGGCAATATAATAGAGATAGGTTGCCGCACTCTGGAGCGAAAGTTTGATGAAGAAATCGGGTCTTGGAATTTGGGCTATTCCTGCAGGGCCATTGGTGAATCCCGATAGATTCTCCAAAACTATCCTGACAATTTCACCGAAGGCCAAGGTAACAATGGCCAGATAATCCCCTCGGAGTCTGAGAACAGGAATCCCAATTAGCAGACCGAATATCATGCCCGACAAGGCACCCAGGGGCAGGGCAATCCAGAATGACCATCCGAAATAGAGATACAGGAGTCCGTAATTATACGCACCCACGGCATAGAATGCCGCATACCCTAGATGGAGGAGCCCGCCGTAGCCGATGACGATGTTCAATCCGAGGCCGAGAATAACAAATATAAGAGCACTTGTTATAATTCCCACCTGATAGAAACTCACCATGAGGGGAAGGAGAACCACCAATATCCCCATGCCCGCCAGCATGGGAACCCGCACCTGTTTGCGGGATAGGAGGGCCCAGAAATTGCGGATTTTTGCGCCCCTCGGCATATCGGATTCATCCGCCGCTCCCGTGTCGGTGCTGAACCCAGAAGAAGTCTGATTCCTCCTGTCGATGAAATAACTCCACAGCCAAGTGAAAATGAAGCTGAAGATACCAACATAAACAAGGTTCATCCAGCGCCATTTCACCGTTGCCTCAATAGTGTTCACCTTGATAACCATGAGGGGGAAGGTGAGCACCATCAGCCAGCCAGCACTCAATAACGAAGTGCGGAAATACTTCAAGTATTTGTTCATCTGTATCATACCTTTTCCACCTCATTGCGGCCCAATAAACCCGATGGTTTGACGATGAGAATAAGGATGAGGATGACAAAGGCAAATACATCCTCGTATGCGCTGGATATATATCCAGCACAAAAACTCTCGGTCATACCCAACACAAAACTACCGAGAACCGCACCGGGAATACTGCCGATACCACCTAATACGGCGGCGACAAATGCCTTAATGCCAGCCAGGAAGCCGATGTAGAAGTTTATCTGTCCCATGTGATTTGCAACCAGCACGCCACCGATGGCTGCTATCGCCGATCCGATGGCGAATGTGACGGCAATCACCTTATTTATATCTATGCCTATCAATTGAGCCATAACCCTATCCTGGGATGTGGCACGCATCGCCTTTCCTATGAGCGTGAACTTGATCAGGAAGGTAAGAAGTATCATTACCACCACTGTCGAGACGAGAATCACCAACTGGGTAGTGGTTATCAATGACTTTCCCGGGGTTAGAAAGGGAAAATTCGGGATCATTGATCTAACCGGGAGAAAATTCGATGTCTGGGCCAGCCGAACATAGTTTTGAAGGATGAGCGACATGCCGATTGCACTGATCAATGCCGTAAGCCTTGGAGCATTGCGTAGCTGTTTATAGGCGATCTTCTCCATGGTCACCCCATAACCGGCGGAAAAAATCATCGCCGCAGTTAAAGAAATCAAGAGTATTGGTACTGGGGGTAATGAGGTTGTTATCTGCAACACCCCGCCGATAATGAGTGCCGTGAACGCCCCTATCATGTAGATTTCTCCATGGGCGAAATTAATTAGTTTGATGATGCCATAAACCATGGTATACCCGAGAGCGATCAAGGCGTAGATGCTACCCTTGGTCAATCCCGACAACACAAGGTGAAGGAAGAAATTCAAGAATGCCTCCTCAATTTAAAAGGAATCTGTAACAAGACTACACCTACTAGCAAATAAAATAAAGGGCCCTGAAGCTTCGGGTTTAAAAAGGAGGCACTTAGAACTATCCTAATAGATACAAGTCCAGTTTTCCGCAGTAAAAGAGTATGGCCGTTCGATAATTCACAAAATTTCTAAGACCTCTAGCTGATGCTTTTATATGTTGAATTACGCTGTTGATTCTTTCGGCGAATGCGTTAGTTATCCTGTGTTTGGCATGGGCTAGACTGATATTGATTTGCAATGCCTCAATTTCGGGGCTGTGTCAGAATGCGCCTTTGGCCCGCATGCGGCGTTGGCGAAAAAACCTGAAATGCTCATGTACAACATGTACACTCCGCTTTCAGAACTTTTCGCCGCCTTGCCTGCAAACCAAATCCATCATTCTGACCCAACCCCTGGATTTGGCCCGCATGCGGCGTTGGCGAAAAAACCTGAAATGCTCATGTACAACATGTACACTCCGTTTTCAGAACTTTTCGCCGCCTTGCCTGCAAACCAAATCCATCATTCTGACACAGCCCCAGGCCTGTATTCTTGCTGATTATTTCAAGTGCGATGCCTGATTGTTTGAGTTTTCTGGCGATTTCCCTGATCCCTTCTTGTCTGCCTTCTAGCTTGCCTTCTAGTTTGCCCTTCTAGTTTGCCCTTCTAGTTTGCCCTTCTAGTTTGCCCTTCTAGTTTGCCCTTCTAGTTTGCCCTTCTAGTTTGCCCTTCCTGACACCTTCGCTGATCCCCTCTTGTCTGCCTTCTTCAAACAACTTAGCCTTGAACTCTTCTACCGTCGCCGCAAACATCGGTTTCTTCTCCTTTTGGCTGAATACCCTGCCAGCTATCTGCAGGATTTTATAGTCTCCCAAAGGTTCAAGACAGTCATTGAGCCACAGCCTGAACTCCGGGGCTGTGTCAGAATGCACCTTTGGCCCGCATGCGGCGTTGGCGAAAAAACCTGAAATGCTCATATACAACATGTACACTCCGCTTTCAGAACTTTCCGCCGCCTTGCCTGCAAACCAAATCCATCATTCTGACCCAGCCCCTGGATTCTGTCACAGCCCCATTAGAAAAATAAACATGGGGCTATCTTTGTAGTTCACGCTGTAAATCAGGTCGGATTCCTTTTCCTTGAACCGTTTTGTCACCATCTTCCTGTCCAGCCGCTTGAGGGTGGAGAAATCAAGGTCGGCAATGAAGTCTTCATGGACGAAGGATTCCAATAGCTTTTGGATGAAATAATGATGGGTGAAGAGCCGCTTATAGCGTTTATCGTGTTTCGAAGCGGGCATGTGAAATCGTATTATGAATGGGGAGGGATTTGCAACGAGGGCACGAGTGAACCGACCGTTCAGGGCATTTCCATCTTATTCCACAAGGTGGTTAAAAGTGCCTAAAAAAACACCGGGCAAGCCCGGTGTTTTTGAAATCTCGCAGAACTGCGCAAACAGTTTCTATCGGCTACAGCTCAACAAAGGTTCCATTTTGGACTTGGTAAACGGCAAACCCAACTCCGCTGGCATCGCCTTTTTCATCGAACCTTATGCTTCCAAGGGGAGTATCGGCATCGTTTTCCCGCAGGGCGTTCATGATGGCCGCACCCTCGGTACTGCCAGCGGCTTCAATCGCCTCGAACAAAGCAATGGCGGCGGCATAGGCATTTATAAAAAACGCACCGGGTTCCTCACCGTCCCACTTAGCCTTGTGGTCGGCAACGGCCTTCTGGCTCATTGGATTTGAAGATGTATCCATCGGTCCCGAGGCATACACGCCTTCGGCGAATTCTCCGGCTACGGAAATGAATGTAGCATCCTTTACGCCATCGTCGGAGATGAAGGGAATATCCAAACCCATCTGGCTCATTTGCTGAACCAACTTTGATGCTTCCGGATGGTACCCGCCATAGACAAGACCCTCGGCATCGGAGTTCGCAACTTTGTTCAGAATGGCCGAATAATCGACCGCATTTGCGGTGATTCCCTCATAGAGAACAATCTCCACTCCTAATCCCTCCAAAGAGGTAACCGAGAAATCAGCGAATCCCTTGCCGTACTCATCTTTGTCGTGAAGAACAGCCACAGTTTTAAGCCCCAGATTGTTAGCAATGAATTCGGCATCCGTTGCGGCTTGAGCGTCATCAGGGGCTATTGTGCGGAAGAAATTAGGATAATCACCACTCTGAGTTAACGGGGGAGAAGTCGCCGAAGGGCTGATAGCTGGTATCCCAGCTTCATCGTAAATACCCAGGGCACTTCTGGTGGCCCCCGAACAAATATGGCCGATTACTGCCACAACCCCCTCGCCGATAACCTTGGCGGCACTGTTTGCCGCGACTTCCGGTGTGCAGACATCATCCTCAATTACCAACTCAATCTGTTTGCCGAGAAGGCCGCCTTTGGCATTGTAATCAGCGGCCACCAGTTCCGCCGCCCTGACGGTAGGAATCCCATAAGAGGCAAGATCTCCCGAATGTGGGCCGACGACGGCTATTTTGATAACCTCTCTGTCCATCTCGCCTCCAGCGAACAACATCCCTGATGTCAGCAGAATGACGAGAACAATAAATAACTTTTTCATAACGAATCTCCTTTGCGTTATTGTTTGAGCCAATATATCAAACGCTTCAACTTTGGTCAATGGGTCTCCTAGAAAACCTATTGGACGTTGAATTCTTAAGTCAGTTTCGGAGAATTCTCTTCTGACCCACCCTCTGGATTCTGACACGGCACAGGAATCATTTACAAAGCCTTGGCCGTGACACGGTTGACCCTGGAGGCAAAGCCCATTGGGTCTGTTAAAACAACTCCTTCGACAAGCAATGCCTGTTCGTAGAGGAGCCTCGATACATCCTCTATCATCTCTTCGTCGGAAGACTCGCTAAGACCCTTGACAACCGGATGATCAGGGTTGATTTCGAGAATGAATGTGGCTTCAGGAATGTCCGTCTGTCCCATGGCCTTGAGAACCTGTCTCATATGAGCCGAGGGATCACCGTCTTCTGAAACCAAACAACTTGGGGCATCGACTAATCGGGGTGATGCCACGACATCTTTCACAGCATCCCCGAGGATTCCTTTAATCTTCGCAATGAGGGGCTCGGCATCTTTCTCTTTCTTTTTGTCATCGTCTGTCTTCAAGTCGTCTAGGGCACCTGAGCGGTTTATTGCCTTGAGTGCCTTCTCTTCGAAGGGCCCTATCATCGGTGTGACGATTTCATCTATTTCATCATCCATGATGAGAACCTCATAGCCCTTGTCTTTGTAGGCCGCAAGGAGAGGTGATTTTCTAAGAGTGGCTTCGTTATCGCCAATGAGATAGTAGATGTCCTTCTGATCCTCGGGCATCCGTGCCTTATAGTCTGACAGACTCGTCCAGCCTTCGATGGCGGTTGATTTGTAGCGAATCAGCGAGAGGAGGTCTTCCCGATGAAGCCAATCGCTGTACAAGCCTTCCTTCAAGGGGCGGTTATATTGGAGGATGAAATCATTATATTTCTCTCCGTCCTCAGCAAGTTTCTTGAACTCGGATAAGATTTTCTTAACCGAGGCTTCCCTGATCTTGGACATCACCTTGTTCTGCTGAAGTATTTCCCTGCTAACATTTAAAGGCAGATCCTCCGAATCGACTATGCCTCGTATGAAGCGCAACCAGACGGGCATGAGTTCCTTTTCGTCATCGGTGATGAACACCCGCTTCACATAAAGTTTTACACCGGGGGTGTAGTTGGCTTGATACATGTCCATCGGGGCCGTCTTGGGGACATAGAATAGGGTGGTATACTCAAGGGTGCCTTCGGCGTGGGTGTGCACTCGTAGTAACGGTTCGTCCGAGTCGTGGCTCAGGGTCTTGTAGAATTCATTGTAGTCTTCTTCCGAGAGTTCACTCTTGGCGCGTTTCCACAGGGCTCCGGCGATATTTACCTGTTCTTCCTTGGTTTCGGTTTTCTGGTCGTCGCCGCTTCCGCTCTTCTCCTCCCAATGCAGATGAATCGGAAAGGCTATGTGGTCAGAATACTTCTTTACTATGGATTTCACCTGCCAGTGCGTTCCATATTCCTTGCCTGTGTCATTCAGATGAAGGACAACTGATGTTCCCTGGGAATCCCGTTCGCACTTTTCCACCGAGTAGCCGCTCTTCCCATCGCTGATCCACTTCCACGCATTGTCATCACCGGCCTTGCGGGAAATAACTTCTACCTTGTCGGCCACCATGAAGCAGGAATAGAACCCCACCCCGAATTTGCCGATAAGGCTTGAGTTCTTTTGCGCATCGCCCGAAAGAGACTCTAAGAAGCCCTTTGTGCCGGATCGGGCGATGGTCCCGAGGGAATCCACCAAGTCTTCCTCTGTCATCCCAATCCCGTTGTCTTCGATCAGCAAGGTGTTCGCCCCTGCCCCATCAACCCGTATATCGATGCAGGGCTTGAATTCGAGCTTCTTGAGCCCTTCATCGGTTAACGTAAGGTACTTCAGCTTATCCAGCGCATCCGAAGAATTGGATATGAGTTCCCGCAGGAATATCTCGCTGTGGGAATAAAGGGAATGAACGAGGAGGTCGAGAAGTTGATTCACTTCTGTTTTGAATTTTCGTTTAGCCATATTGTTTTGAGAAGATACTAAAAGAGAAAAGTTCCGGCAAGTCCTTTTCCGCCGGAATTCCCCCTCTTGGAGTCCAAAGGTGTTCACCCTGGGAGTCTGTCGGATATCCGTCTCACGGATTGAGTTCTGCCCTTTCCTCTCGGACGCATGACTCCTGACATGCGCAAGGAGGATGCATCCGGTGCTACGCGGGTGCCGCCTCTCACAGAACCGTGCGTACGGGTCCGTACATGGTTTCTTGTATTTCTTTTTTGGCTCTTCGAACTATCCTATGGATACAAGCCCAGTTTTCCGCAGTAAAAGAGCATGACCGTTCGATAATTCGCAAAATTTCTAAAGCCTTTAGCTGAGTTGAATGAGCTGTTGATTCCTTCGGCGAAGGCGTTAGTTATCCTGTGCTTGGTATAGGTTAGGCTGATATCGATTTACAATGCCTCAATTTCGTCTAAAGACAGGCATGTATTCTTACTGATTATTTCAAGTTCGATGCCTGATTGTTTGAATTTTCTGGCGGTTTCCCTGATCCCTTCTAGTTTGCCCTTTCTGACACCTTCGCTGATCCCCTCTTGTTTACCTTCTTCAAATAACTTAGCCTTGAATTCTTCTACTGATGCCGCAAACATCTGTTTAACATCCTTTTGACTGAATACTTCGTTGGCTTTCTGCTGGATTTTATAGCCTCCCAAAGACTTAAGACAATCATTGAGCCACAGCCTGAACGCCGGGGCTGTGTCAGAATGCGCCTTTGGCCCGGATAAGGAAAGGCCCCCCCCCGGCCCCCCCTCAGGGGGGGATTGCCACCCCTTGAATTTGGAATTTTTTCAGTTCCCCCACCCTTTGCTTCCCTTGAAGAGGGGGGATGAGAGGGGGGCTATCTACCTACTGCTGGCAAGGCTGCGAAAAGTTCTGAAAGCGGAGTGTACATGTTGTACATGAACACTTCAGGTTTTTTAGCCTGGCTACGCCTGCCTGTTGCAGACAGGTGCGTACACGCACAGGCAGGCCACCTTGCCTGCAAATCAAATCCATCATTCTGCCACAGTAATCTTGCTCTTACAGGGCAATTTGCAGTTGCTCGTTAGAGAATCTTTAATAGAAATAAATATTATCTATATACACTCTGGACTCTGGATCAGCAATTTCACCTTCTCCATAAAAGGTGAGTCCAATTTGCGTCAACGCTGACCAATCCGGTACGGAACCATCGACAGCTGATAATTCAGACAATGTTAAATCGATTGGTATCCAGCTATCCTTTGTTGGGGTCATTACCGGTTCTACGGCTGCCACCACTCCGCCGACAAACTGAAGTGTTATTTGATTAATATCTCCAACAACGTACCAATCAATATGAACTTTTGTTTGCCCTGATACATCAAGTGAATCAAATTCAATTCCCGCCGCTGCTCCATGAGTACTCGCTATGTATCTCATGGTATTATTACTTCCTATCGTAATGGTGGAATGGATAAAACCTGCCGACCATTGTGCTGCGAAATTAGTGACAGTAGCCTGCGTTGCTCCTGCAGGTTTTGCTACATCGGTATAGATAATTGCGGCCGTAGCAAGGGTGGTTGCCGTTGGTTCCTGTGCCGCCTGTGAGGGATTGGAAAGTGGGGCTTTTACGATAACAGTTCTTGACACCTCTTTTGCGGCATTTGAGTCACTGTCTGTTACATTGTAAGTTACGGTATAGGTACCAGCTACTGATGTATCGACTGGATTGTTTGTTACGATCTGATCAGTAATATCTCCATCTACATCATCGCTTGCAGTTGCACCAGCATCGTCATAGGCCTCACCTTCGTTTATGGTTACTGTTGAATCCCCCAGCAAAGTTATGACAGGAACTGCTGGATCGATAATCTCTCCCCAGAAGTACATATTGTCGTAGAAGATGGTACCTGAGTCTCCAATAAAGAGCAGTTGCTTCACATTATCAGTTCTTGCTAGTTTTGAAAGATCTATATCATAGTCTACCCATGAACCTTGAGTAGTCGTTATCTTATGCAAAATTTCAACGATGGAATCCTGCTCCCATTTTCCATTTAAGAATTCCACAACTTTAACCTCTACGCTTGATGCGTCAGTCGTATGGTAACTTAAATGAAGATTCGTTTTACCGGCAATGTCAGTTGCCGGGATTTCAAATGCGGCGATACCAGACATCGTGTGCTGTTTAAAGATGTAATTAGTTCCACCTATGTCTACTTCGGCATCGACAAAGTCATCCTGATCCCAGTCGGCTTGAGTCCATGCCAGGTCTGTGTAGGTATGGGAAGTGTATAGAGAGATAACCCGATCTGCAGGCAATGTTGGGGCGGTAGGTAATGTCGTTGGATATACTATTGGTGCAGGTTTGATTATTGCGGCTCGAAAAGTTGCCGTTGCCGCATTCAATGTAACCAAGGCTGCATCGACATAGGCTTGACTTGAAGCAACAGTACTTGCAGTGCCTGCGGCTGTTATTGCGATAGCGTAGGCACCTGAAGCATCTAGGGAAACCATTCCAACCTCATCACCCACTCCTGTACCATTGAGCAATCCGTTTGCCTCCGCAATTGCTGCATCTAGCAGGGTAGTATCTGCATCTCCGGTTCCGGCGGTGATGATAGCCGCCTCGAAAACCGTGGTAGCTGCTACTAAATTAGCGATAGCTGTATCAATTTCCTGCTGAGTCCTATTAGGATTATCACGCACGGCTTCTGCTGCAACGATAACTTCAGCAAAGGCTATTGAAGCGGTTTGAGGCACCTGCCCAACTTCTGTTCCTACCCCTGTATTGGCCTTGAGATCGTCGGCAGTGGCTATTGCCGATGTTAATGTGGCGAGATCCCCGGGGCCGACGGGAATGATAGCAGCCTTGAAAGCCGTGGTGGCTGTTTCTAAATTAGCGATAGCTGTATCAATTTCCTGCTGAGTCCTATTAGGATTATCACGCACGGCTTCTGCTGCAACGATAACTTCAGCAAAGGCTGTTGAAGCGGCTTGAGACACCTGCCCAACCCCCGTTCCTATCCCTGTATTGGACTTGAGATCGTCCGCAGTGGATATTGCCGATATCAATGTGGCGAGATCCCCGGTTCCGGCGGGATCTTCAAGACCCCCGCATGACGTAATCAGCAACACCAATCCCGCTACTAAGATAAATCCGAATTTGACTTTTTTTACCATATTTCTCACTCCTTTATTCCTTATAAAAAAATTATGGGGAAATTTATGTTTTCTGTCAAGGGAAATTTATATCGATAATGAGACTGTTTATGAAAAAAAATGGGTGCAAACTACTATATGCATACTATATAAGGAATAACCGGCATAGAAACCCGGAAAATATCGCATTTGGAATGGAAATCATTCACTTTCTGTGATTTCACTGATTCTCTGTACGTAGCGTGTCCTTGGGACAGTTCGATGCTTTATCCGCCAAGTAACGCCTATATTGATTTGAGGAAGAGAGGAAATGAGCGGGGCTGTGTCAGAATGCAGGGGGTGGGTCAGAATGATGGATTTGGTTTGCTGGCAAGGCTACGAAAAGTTCTGAAAGCGAAGTGTACATGTTGTACATGAGCATTTCAGGTTTTTTCGCCTGTCTGCGCCTGCCTGTTGCAGACAGGTGCGTACACGCACAGGCATGTACCACCGATTCTTACGGTGGCGATTTGCCCCGGAAAGAGATTTCTTTTCCCCCCCTGAGGGGGGGGCCGGGGGGGGGGGGGGGGGGATTTCTTTATCCCTTTCCTTTATGCGCATTCTGACACAGCCCCAAACCGCTTTTATTGCGCTGTTGAGGTTTTTCGGTAGGGTGAGGTTTCGCCTCAGCCAAAACCCATATCGAAGAATTTTCAAACCAATAAGTTCCCATAACGCCGGTTTCATGATAATAAACCCTAATTTATGAGCCTCTTTCAAAACTCAACTTTCGCACATAATCTGAGCTAGTAGCCGGATGCCTCCATATATGGTAATATCATCTTGTACAACAAATTACCAGGAGGCATCCGATGAACAGTTTAACACAGGAAACAGAACAGGCAAATAAGATAAGCACCAGAACCGATATTTTTTTCAATCGGCTGGGAATTGGACAGCAACTGTCCAGTCTGAAGTTTCGCAAAATCCATGGGGAACGGCCAGTCGCTCTGATCAAATATCTGATCCAGATGGTATGGAGCGGCAGGAACTGGTATCGTCTTGGCCGGATGGGTGAATCAGAATACTGCAAGGATGTTGTCTATCGATTTCTGAACAGTGAAAATTACAATTGGGAAGGATTACTGTATTTCATTTCAGGACAGCTGATCCGCCTGCTTTCGAAACTGACCCGTAAAAGAGTCAAAGTTCTGATTGCTGATGACACGTTTTTTGATCGTTCCCGTAGCAAAAAGGTTCAGGGGCTCTCTCGTGTTCATGATCATACAGATGGGAAATACAAGAAAGGATTCTGTCAGCTCATGGTCGGCTGGAGCGATGGTTTCAGCTTTGTACCGCTCATGTTCAGATTGCACTCCTCATCGAAAGAAAAAAACTGTCTTTGCGATATAGGTCAGACCCAATCAGGAAGTATGGGAGAAGAACGTCGAATTAAGGCAAAAATGAAAAAAACTGACACCCTGATTCAGATTCTAAGCAAAGCCAGACAGATGAAACTGTCCTTCGGCTATGTCCTTATGGACAGTTGGTTTAGCTTTCCATCACTTATTGAGAAAATCTGCAATTTGAAGATGGATTGCATCTGCATGCTCAAGCGGATGCCCAAAGTGTATTATGAATTCGAGGGCAAGAAGTATAATCTGAAATCATTGCATGCTCATGTCAAAAAAAATATCAAAAAGAATGAACCTTACACGGTTAAAGTGAAAAGCACCGGAGGCAGAGATCTCAATATTATTTTTATCAGAGACAGGCGGGATAATAACTGGTTGGCCCTGCTCTCCACTGATTTGAAGATTGACGGCACCGAAGCGGTTCGGATTTACGGTTACAGATGGGATATCGAAGTGTGCTTCAAAATCTGCAAGAGCTATCTGAAACTGGCCAAAGAATTTCAGGGGCGTTCCTATGATATGATCACAGCTCATACGGCGATTGTGCTGATTCGGTACTGTATGCTGGCCCTGGCACTCCGAGAAGAAACGGATGAAAAAACCATGGGCGACCTGTTTTACCAGTATGGCGATGAAGTCCGCCATCGAACTTTTCTTGAAGCCATCAAGCTTCTGCTGGCATTGCTTAGCGATTTTCTATGTGGGAAATTGGTGCTGAAAAAAGATATTATTGATCAAGCCATTGATGAATTTATGGCCGCCTTGAGTTTCTCGGTATTTAAAACGGCTTTGAAAGTGTGCGAAAGTTGAGTTTCAAAACTAAAAACTTGCCCCTTATATACCTATGAAAATGAAATCTCATTAATAAAAATCGACTATGTTTCTTATTTTACCTCAAAATGACGTTATTTCCTCTCATTTTATACACTCTCAGGACATTCTTCACCTATGATACCCAAAATGAGACACCAAAATTATTTCTTTAACAGGCTATGCCGCTATTTCTGGTTCGGGCAAGTGAAAATACTGTAGAATCTTCACTGCACTCAAGCAGAGTACTGCCGTCATAAGAACACAGTTTACTTTCTTGTATCCTTTAACATATATCTTATCCGGTATAAACCAATCCTTTAGGTGGGAATTCGTTCTTTCCACTGTGGATCTGATCTTGTACTTTTCCTTTTCAGAGGGACTCATAATTCTAAGATCAGATGTTCGTCTTTTATTAAAATCGATAAGGGCAATCCGACCTTTATTTTTAATGTAATTTCTTATTTCCGATGCATCATAGGCCGCATCCATGAGTGAATACAAATGAGTGACTGTGCGCTCCGTCCTTTTCTCCATGGGAATAGCAACCTGGGAGTCATGAACATTAGCACCAGTTACGAAAGCTGTAACCGGAATACCCATATCCGTTACATCAAGATGAAGCTTGTATCCCGGCCAATAAAGGGTTTTGCCCTTACTGTTTTTCTTCTTGCCCCAAGCACAGCTTTTGTTTATTTGGTTAAAAGATTTGCCCGGTTTCTGACGGAGCTGCCTGGTTAAACGGGTATCTTCCTTTGGCTGGACTATTTCTCCTTTCTTGGGGCGTCCACGCTTTCTTTTGGGTTTTTCCGTCTTCTGGACCTGTTTTTTCTTGTTAACAGGCTTTTCCCGGGCTGGTATGGCTGTTGAATCCCGAGAAATATGTCCGACTATGCGATCCTTATGAGATTCTTGAACCATCCGATTCAGAGCTTGTTCCATGAAATGGCATCTGCCAAGTTCGTTAAAACGCCTTGAAAATGTCGTTTCACTGGGAACCTTGGTGAAACCGCATATCTTTTTCAATGATGAATCACTTTGTAATCGAAGAATAAGATCTTTATTGGATTCAAGTTTGAAAAACGATTTGGCTAGAAAAACTCTAATGAAAGGCATCATAGCGTAAGGTTTTCTTCCCGTAACGGCGCGATTTTCGTTGATGGGCGGGATAAAATCTTCGATCAGTCTTAACAGCGCAAGGAAGGAGCGATGCATATTAGTCAGATAATCTTCAAATACTTCCTGAATATCGTAAGAAATGCCCAAAAGCATCTGGTGATCACCAAGGATTTCTGTTATACTCTTCATGGATAATAAGCCCTCTCTCTTAATGATAGTTTGATATAACTCCTTCATATCAGATGTATGGCTTATTATCCATTAACCTGAGAAATAAGCTGGAAAATCTTTTTAGTCTGAAAATGCAGCTAATTACTAGTTTTGAAAGAGGCTCCCCAAGCTCTCACATTCATTCAGAATGCCGTCTCGGCAGAACCCTGAATCACCACGGAAGATGATGCGGACATCAGGGAAGCGGGTTCTTATTGCTTTGACAAGTTTTTTCAGAAGGGCTTCCGTACCGTCACAGGCATCTATACCGGCTGGTCGAAGCCTTGCGATCAGTGGAAAATCATCACAAAACACATAAAGGGGCAAGTAGCAGTGATGATCATAATACTTATGAAAAAACCGTCCCTGCTGTTCACCGTAAAGGGGAATATCAGTGGCATCAAAATCCAGAATCAGAGACTTCGGAGGCTTTTCGAAACTATCGAGAAACAACGTCCAGAGCAGCTCCTCGATTTCTTTGGGATCCCATGTGATTTTGCTGTATTTGTCCCCCATGTTTTCATCCGGTTCATGCCCGAGTTCCAGCCGATTTAAAGTACTCTTACCGGCCGTCGGAGTTTTATCAGCTCTTCCACACACATATTGAAGTAGCGGATCTTCGCGCAGTTTTTCATGATCATTGAGATCTTCATAACCCTGGCAGATTCCGAATATCCGCTACTTGAGCAGAGCGACCAGGGGATGCTTAATCTTTTCCTGCTTCCGTTTATCGGTAAAACATCTTGAAAGCTTTTCAATAATTCGGTGTTTCTGCTCGACCTGCTGAAGCAAAAGGAGTCCGGCATCAGAACTGTTGGTCCTTCCGTCATTCCTGACAATTATTTTCCTGGTTTTTACTGTTTCTAGACCTTGCAATTCCAACTGACAGGGTGTATACTCTGCATTTGCAGAGCAGGCTTCTTTTTGTTTTTTATTTTTTTTCATGATAATACTTTATCATAAGAAGCCTGCTTTGTATCAAGTTACTGGTGAGAAATACGGGCTAATGGGACCAACTCAGCCTATTGAGCCGCCCCCCATCTTCGGGGCACTATATAAGAAATGTGCGGCACTGGTTAAGTCCAAAAAACATCCTGGCGTATTCAGTTGCCCCGGTGGTGGGCATCACCAATGGACGAAGCTGTAATCATGTTTGAACCCTGGTTAGGATAAGAATACCTTTCTCAAAGGGAGTTCCCCCGAACACTGATCCTGGGGAAATCTCACTGCGGAAAACATCACAAGGGGAAGGAATTGTGGTTAGTTGCAAAATAGTGGTTGACGTTATGGCGCCATAACGCTATTCTTCGCATAGGAGGATTAGAATTATGAGTGAGTTATCAAAAAGATCTACGGTTTATTTTGACCCTAGCATTCACCTCGCCTTGCGACTGAAAGCCGCAACAGCCCATATCTCAGTATCTGAGCTGGTTAATGAAGCTGTACGTATTGCTTTACAAGAGGATCAGGAAGACTTGAGTGTTTTTGAAAAAAGAGCAGATGAGCCAACCCTAAGTTATGAAGAGCTTTTGAAAGATTTATCGTCCCATGGCAAGCTATAGCCTTGCTTTCAAAAAATCTGTAGCTAAAGATTTACATAGTATCCCTAATCATGATGTAAAACCAATCCTAAAACGTATTGAATCATTGCGTAAAAACCCAAGAGCAAAAGGTTCCATTAAACTTTCAGGACAGGAAAAATATAGAATAAGACATGGGGTGTATCGAATTCTGTATGAGATACAGGATGCAGACCTTATAGTATTAGTAGTCAAGGTCGCACATCGAAGTAAAGTATATAAAAGCAGCTAACAAGTCAATACAGCCGCAAGCTCCCTCGGGTGACTGATTGTAAATGTTGTTCGCTTATGCGACCAAGTATCTCAATTCCCTCCTGGACTGTTACATCAAAGCCTGCCCAGCATTTCTCCAGCTCCCTTTTAATCGGGTATGAGAGCATAACAATAAAAACATGGTCGCGAGTGGATTCCTTTTTCCGCACGTATATAGGCCGAACCCAACTTAACCAAAATTCACTTTTAGACACCCATTATCCGTATTTTTCAACGATGCCCTGTCTGCGCCTGCCTGTTGTAGCAGGCATGAAAAACTAAGCCAACCCTGATAGGAAAGAGTAGGGCACCCTTTGCTTATTCTCTCCAGTATTCATAGACTTCTATCGCCAATCTCTCGTTGGACAATGTCGTCACAAGTTGGTTTTTATAGAGATGGGCAAAACGTCTTTGATGATCCTCATAATTCCCTGACACGTTGGCCCTGTACGCCTTCGTACTAATAAGATAGAAACGGGGCGGAAGATCTTCCCCCGATATCCCTGCTCGGCTGAAATAACCGTACTGCTTGAAATCCCTCTCCTTTAAGGCAAACCAGGCCCCGGAATTCCCTACGATGAGAGTCCCATCATCGGGAACTATGGCCTGGATATGCCGTTCATAGCTTTTCTGATCATGGCCTTCACTGAGCTTCAATAAATAACCGTACTGGGGAAGCAGATAGAGTGCCAGAACAACGGCCAGAAGTTTTAACTTCCTTAGTTCATAAGCAGTGACAGCAATAAGAAGGATCACGGAAGGATACACAAAGGCCGTGTAATGGTAATTTCCCCTGCGCAGCACGAAGGTAGAGAGAATAGAAAATAGAAAAAGGGGCAGTACCAATTTGTACTTCTTACGATACCCCTTCTTTAGAAAAATTCCCAAGGCCAGCAGAGTGATGAAGGCTTCAGGCAGATGCCGCCAGGCAAACTTCATAGCCCAAAAGTAAGACAGAAAAACGTGCCCTTTCACCGCACTGCCTGTCTCTTCAAAAAAGTATTTCAGATATTCATGCTGGAGGAAGAGGTAATACCCTAGTCCCACCAAGGCTCCGGCAATGAAGAGAAGTGCTCCTTTCCCATAATATGCAGGCTTAGCACGAATCTTTTCCCGCAGGGAAATGAGATACCCAAATACCCAGAAGTAGTAGGTTATAGATATTGGATGATTTTCAAAGGCGACAAGAGAAAGAAGTCCGGCGAAAAAATATCTCCTGCTGACAAAGAGATAAAAAGCCAGACTGATCAAGAAAAAGGAGAGGGCATCGACCCTTAACTTATTCCCCAACGCCACGTATATCTCCATAACTAGCATAAGGAGTGCCACTGTGTGAGCTATAGTTTTGTTATACTCAGCCTTTCTCAGGGATTTATACCAGAAGAAGGATGCAGCCCAGATACAGAGGGTGGAGATCAAGGTGGCATTGGAACGGCTCCAGCCTATTTGAGAGAGGATGAAACCGTACACCATAGCGTATGTTCTGTGAAAGAGAACAGAGCCCCGGCTGTTCGTATGACCAAACACGTAGTCCAGGAGGGTGTCCTTCTCCCAGAAACCGTAAGCCCAGGAGAGAGTCCAGGCATCATCAATGTATTCAGCCATATATCTCTGATGGAGAAGGAAATAGAGTATCCCCGCGATAAGATAGAGAAAAATCAATCCTCTATTTTGTTTGCTAAACGAAATACCTTGAAACATCATTCTTCCTCAAAGTTGTATCTGCTACGGATAACATATTCCGGTCGATCTTTAATTTCTTCAAATATATTTCCAATATACTCTCCTAAGATACCTATAAAAATCATGGTTATTCCATTAAAAAAGAGCATGGTTACGGCAAGGGAAGCCCAGCCGGGTACGAGTGAGCCGGGTTCAAAGAAGTACTGATAAAAAACATAAACCAACAGGATCAAGGCGACAAAAATAGCAATGCCTCCCATTTTCGAGGCCATGAGTAACGGCTTTTTTGAAAAAGAAAAAATCCCTGCTTTGGCCAGTTTTGTCATCTTTTTCAGGGTATATTTAGTTTCTCCTGCAAAACGCTTCTGTCTGAGATAGGGAAAAGCTATCTGCTTAAACCCCAGCCAGCTGATAAGCCCCCTGATATATTTGTTTTTTTCTCTTAGCTCGTTGAAAGAATTAATAACCGTTTTATCAATTAGACGAAAATCTCCTGTATCTACAGGAAACTGAACATCGGAGAAGTAGTTGAGAATCCTGTAAAAAAGAATTGCCGTGATTTTTTTGAGAAAAGTCTCACCCTTCCTTTTTGTCCGCTGACCATAAACGATATTGCAGTTATTATTTTTGTACATTTCCACCATTCCGGGAATCATTTCCGGTGGGTCTTGAAGGTCTGCATCAATAATCACAGCCAGTTTTCCCTGACAGCTATTGATACCAGCTGTCACGGCATTTTGATGGCCAAAATTCCTCGAGAAGTCAATCACTTTTACAAAGGGGTTTGATTCACAGAATCCTTTCAGGATTTCCAGAGTTTTGTCTACGCTTCCATCATTTATGTATATAATTTCATAAAGGGGGAAATTCTTTTTCATAACCTCCATAATTCTTTTATGGGTTTCAACGACAACATCTTCTTCATTGAAACAGGGGACAAGAAGACTCAACCTGTCTTTTTCTGCATTGAATTTCAAAATAAACTATCCTTTTTCCTTAAATGTTATAAATTTATTCAAGAAGAAGTTCATAGAGGTATAAACACCCATGGCCAGCAACTGAGCAATGCTCACCGGCAAATTCATAGCCCCTCTTAAAACAACCAAAACTCCCAGTTGTACGAAATAACAGACAATGCATACTCCAATAAAAAACACCGCCTCTCTCAAGAAATACTCTTTACTTCTGAAGGTAAATATTTTATTAACCACAAAACTGAAAATCAAACCACATGTATAGCCTATTCCATTGGCTAACAAATAGTCTAACTTAAAAATGCCAGTGAGCACAAAAATCACAATAAGAGTCAGCAGTGTGTTGCCCACCCCCACCAGAGCAAAACGGACCATCTGCCCGGCAGTCTTCCCATGCTTCGGCTTCTCAATCACCGAACATCACCTTTGACATTTCCTGGGAGCAATTGTGCCCATTGTCAGAGATTTCCTCATCCCCGTATTCAAATTGGAGATAGTCTGTAGTAGAAATACTGTAGGTGCCCTGTAGAAGGAAAACACTGTTTGGTTCCATGAAAGTCTCCAGCACTGGGGGAGCGAGGTGTAATGGGTTTTAACAAAGCCACTGAGAGTAAAAGCTCTATGATTCAATCTTCAATATTGACGTATCTAACTGGCCAGATTTTTCCTGGAAATTCAGTTGATTCATTGATTATGGTTTACTTGCAGGGAACTTTTCTTTTCTTCCACCCAAGTTCACCAATATCCATCTGAGAGGCTATCGGACTTCTGTAAACAATACATTCTAAGTGACAACTGCGCAAGGGATTGTAATGACAAGGCCGCTGGCAGACCCGGCGATTGGCAATGAGCCGGTTAACAGGCTACCGGAATAAGGCTTTGGAGGAAAATTCCGGCACGAAGGGTGCACCCCAATATTGATTATATAATGCCCCGAAGCCTGGTGGTTTGAAATACACCCTCACTGAAAACAGTCATCCCTTAGTAGGATAACAACTTGCTTAAGGAGGTAGGTATGACTTTTTCACACGGCCCCAATCCTGATTGCTCCAATTTTGACGCTCCCGCCGGGAAAAACTGGTATATTCGCCATGGTTTTCATCCCACATCGGCCTTCGGCCCAATCAAGTGCTACCACTGCAAGAATTGCCACAGGCCTTTTTCTGATCAGACATTCTCCATAGATTACTATGCCAAAAAAACTGTCGATTATTCCAGGGCCTTCGAGCATCTTGTCACAGCTTCTGGCCTCATCGACATAAGCCGTGCTATTGACATCAGGGTAGAGACCGTCCAGAACCGATTCGAACGGCCGGCAAGATGTTGCCTGTCCATTCATTCTGAACTACTCCCAGCCTTACCCCTTCAAGAAAATATGGCCGCCGACGGCCTGGAATCTCTCTCCTTTTCCTGGTACTGCCCCCATCATATCAACATCTTCGTAGGCTCAGTATCCGGGTTCATCTACAGCATGGGGTTTGCCACTCTTAGAGGCAGGGGAAGCAATGAAAATGGCAATGGCCTCCTGAGGAGATTCATTCCCAAAGATTGCGATAAAGGGTGCTACAGCAAGAAGAAAATCAGGGAAATACAGGACTGGATGAATAACTACCCACGGCGGATACTGGGTGGAGAATTAGCCAATGAGGTCATCAGGAATACACTGGGTGGCTTGGGACGGGAGAGAGTTTCATGAGAAAAAGCGGACAGTTATCCTGACAATTCACACGATTTATTCCAGCTTCTTGTAGTCTCTCCACATCATCCTGGAAGATAATTCATCGGCCATACTCTTGTATTCATCACCCTTTGCCTTATACATTGCCGCCTCGTGACTATTATTCTGGGCTTCTGCTACTTTGCCCAGGTATCGGCTCGTAAGAGCCATGGCATTAAGCCGCGATCCGCGACCTGGCAGCTTGAGGTAGTCATCAACATTCAACTGAAAATCCTGTAATACCGATTCACAGTACTGGTTGACTTCAGGTATCAGCTGTGGATGGTGCGTAACAATCCTGGTTATGCTGATCATAGGTTCAGGCGTTGGGAAATCCTGAAATGCCTTAATAGACAGACCCAATCCCTTGCGACCGCTTTCTAATGACCGGTTATAGCGCAGGGCATGGAAACCCTGATTAAGGTGCCGCAAGTAATCACTGGGATACAGCGTTTGACCGCTTGCAATACCAAAATGCAGGAGTCTGCCCTCTTCTGTTTTGAGATCTGCATATAAAGAATATCTGTCGCCCTTATAGACTATTCGCCATGAAGGAATTGTTTCCATAGCTATGAACATGTTCTTACCGTAATCCTGGAGTGCTATCAGGACAAAACCAACATTCTGTTCTTCAAGAATCTGGTTAACCCATTCGCCCAACTCTTTGTAGTCTTCAGCATCAGGTCTTGTTTGTTGCTTCATTATGGCCTGCCCCACCCGGCCTCCATTCCAGATGTATTGCCAATGCTCTCCGGTCTTCCGTTTGTAGGCTGCCTGGGCACGCACATCGATGAACAGCTGCACCGGAATTTTTCCGGTTTCGGGATCCGGATTCTGCGAAAGGGCAAGTGTCGAACCTTCTCTCCAACCCGTCAGCACCGTGCCTTTGACACTGTTCATTCGCAAGAATTCGCCGACAAGGAATGGTTCTCTGTTAGCGTTGGTCATGCGTATGGCAAGAGACTGCTCCTCCTGCATGAAAGGAGGAGGTTCAATATAGGCTCGGTGGATTTTCACCCCCGTCAAAACGGCTGTATACACTGTTATACCGGTTCCAATCCACAGTGCCCATCTTCTCAGTATGGGCACACAGGAGGGTCTGAGTTTAAGGACATCCTGTATCAGCAGAGCCATGAGGGGGCAGGTAATAAACGCCGCAATGGGAATGAAGCGGCGAGATTGAACCGCCATGTACATTGTCAATGTGGAAATCACCAGCATGGACAGAGGAATTTTGGGCCAGAGAAAACGGTTGTTCGCCTTACCCTTTCTGGCCGTCTTTTCTGACTTTTTCTGTGTATTCTTTGCAAAACCCTTGTGTGCAGTCCGATTGGCAAGTCCATGCCCTGTAAGCCAGACCGCAAGCACCACCCAGAAAAAAATGAAAAGAACCAGGTAGGGAATGGCTGTCCCGACGTGACTTTTCCAGTCGAAAGCCGGGCGCCATTCCACTATTCTGCGCCAATACTCTGCCTCCTTGCCCAGACCGATAACGAACGGGTGTGTCAGATTCGTCAGTTTGTACGGATTAAATAATATAACTGACAGAAGGGCGGCTAATCCAGCACCCAGGGTGTGAAGGATACCTTTATTGTTCAGGGTCAGGGAATATTTTTTAATGCGTTGCAAGGGTATGTTAAACAGAGCAAATGGTACCAGCATAATGAATAAATAGATGAAACCTCCATGCAAATTACCCCACAGCACGGCCAGAGGAACTATTAGCCAGATTGCATAAGTACGGTTGTAGATTGCCTGTAACAGTATCAGGATGAAAACTGGTACAAACAGATTGGTGAATTCCGCCGGTCGAATAGAAAAGAAGGTTGAGCCTGTCCAGAGAGCGAAACATGCGCTGATAACGGAAAGACTGTGTCTGACACCCATCGTCCTTCCCATTGCATACACACACAAAGTTACCATAATATATATGGCAAATTTAAATATAACCAAGACATCGAAGGACAAATTTTCTGCCGAACCCCAGGCAACAGCCATTTTGTAGAAAAAAATCCCGGACAACCAGTTCTGGTTTATCCAACCCGTAGGATGCCAATACCGGGTGGCTTCAATACCAATCCCTTCTGCCAGTCTCCTGGCCCATCCCGGCCAGTTAATAACGTCATCCGCACTTGGGCCGGAAGCGTTGGAATTAACACTGAATGGGTCTACCGTATCTACTCCATGATTGCCAATATGCCGTCCGGCGGACATGGCCATCCAGAGGTCTGCTCCGCCTGCCATGCCAAGGCATGAATACAGAATAAAAACGATAATGCCGCCCCATACCACAATATCCTGGATAAGATTGATGGTTTCAGGTTTTGAATTTTTCATTGTATCTCATATGGTACCTCTAAAAACCTCCTCCATGGGGTTTTTAGAGTCGAAAAAGTCGTAACCGTCAAATTACCAGGCCCCTTGAGCTTGTCGAAGGGGCCCTCCCGAATATCACCCTGACAGCTATTCAAATTCTCCATCCGATACAGGGGAAGATTGTCGGCATAATCACCCACAAGTATGGAGGATAATACCGATGGAGTAACGATACTTCGCTGTAAAATGAATGGAGGGGTGGGGGCCTGGCGAAATACTGGCTTATCCTCGTCTCCTGATCCTTCGCAATTGCGACAGGCATATTTGGGGCGGATTGTTCGCTCTACATATACCTGATCTGGAATAATCTGGAGCTTTTCGGCCACCTCGCCTTCTATCTTGACCATCTGACAACCACACGCACATTGTTTTTCTTCCTCTGCTATATCAATGACCACATCACGGCGTTCAATAGACGGGTCTATCGGCTTGCGGCCTTGTTTCTTTCTCGTGTGGGATGGTATCTCAATTTCTTCCAATTCATCTGGACTTGGGGCTTGTTCCTCTTCTGCCACATCAAACAACTCAAGCTGACCATCGTCTATTTTTTCACTGGAACGGCCAAATCGCTTGGCGGTCAAAAGGCGCAACTCTTCTCCAAGGAGTTCAATTTTATTTTTGAGGTCTTGATTCTCTTTTATCAGAGATTGGATCTGAATTTGCACTTCCATTGGCCAGCAACTGGCCGACACCCATCCCAATTTATCCATAAGATAAGATTTTAATCTTTTCTGAATTTTATGGGAAGGGGGTTAAGCATTTTCTACTAACTTATTTTTTTTATAATCAAGTTCCTGGTGGGCCTTCCAGAAATCTATGCCGCAAGAAGCATTTCAAGCTGATTCTTACTGATGTTCAGGGCTTCCTGCGTTGTCTGTGGCCAGGGGAATTTGGCTTTCTCCAGTCTTTTTTGCCACATGCAAAACCCTGTTTTATCCCAATAGATGCAACGGATCAATTTCCTTTGCCGACTGCAAAACAGGAATATACTTTGAGTGAATGCATCCATGTTCATTTGCTCATTCTCAATAATGGAGGATACCTGTTTCCGAAGGTCGGTATAGCCGTTTTTGATATACAGATTGGTGTTTTCCAGATCAACAATCATGGTCTTATCTCCATCACGTCTGTGATGGCCTGAGACAGACAGGAAGTGCCAGCCCGGAAAAAAGATCATCAAAAACGGCTCTTAAGAACACCGAAGTCTGATAGACTCCAGAATCAAAGCCACATCAGTTTAAGGTCAAATTGAACTCGACCGACTTATTCCCTGTATAGTTACCTGTTCCGGTAGCTTTTACGCTGTATTTCCCGGCATTAGACTTATCTATGCCGGGTAGAATAGTTATCTCCCCGTTCGCATTGATAGTTACACCGGAGATGGTGGTTCCTCCTTTGTCTATGGACAGGGTGTAGTCTGTTCCATACTGCATGGTATTGTGGGGTATCTCGCTGGGAAGGGTAATGCCAACCTGGATGGTTCCGCCTGAGGATGCCGGTAGCGTTGTATCGAAGACTGTCATAGTGAAATCGGGAAGGTTTGCAAAGTCTTTAGGTATAATCCTTACCGGAAAGGGAAAGGAGTTTTCCCAATTACCAGATGGTTCTGCTAAGACTAGTGTATATGGTTTTGATTCCAATAATTTTGTCGCTTTCCCGGTATAATAACCATTTGAATCCATAGTTAGACCAGTCTCGTCAGTAAATGACTCCTCAAGTATGGAGAATTCATAAGTACGATGATTACTATTCGAATTCCATATAATATTAGTGTCAATTGACCAGGGAGTGTCGCCATATGCAGTACTATGAAGGGAGGTGCTAATATCAATATACTGGGGACCTCCGCCAGTTTTCACAAACAGCTCTCTTGTTGGGGAGCTTTTTCCTGCATCTGTTTTTCTACAGACAACAATATAATAGCGTTGACCAGGAGTAATGTTCTCTATTGTTGCAGTATTTTCATCTTTATCATTAATTGTAACGGATTCACTTTGGGCAGTATCCAGTGTAAATCCCGATGTTGTACCCCAATAGATTTTAAAATCAGTAATATCTGCAGTCTGTCCTCTATAATATCCTGAAGCATTTGTATTGAACCTCAAACGAATATTGATGGTTGAATTTGTGTTTGCATCCTCTACAATAAATATAGCAGAATAGTTATAAACGATTAATTCAAATGGCTCCGGCAATGTATTCGCCCAGATGTTTATTTTCCCCGCCTCCTTACTGCCAGTGTACCCGCCTGTTCCGGTTGCGGTTATGGTGTATTCTCCAGAATCCTCAGTGGCTATGGCACTGCCAATGGTTATCGTACCGTCGTACTTTATGGTTACAGCTGCTACAACACCTGAGGGGCCAGTGATGGAAAGAACGTAGTCCGCATCCGATAGACCCCCATCATTGCTTATGGTAAGCGAGGAGGATCCGCCCGTTCCGGCCAGCACGTCTATGTCTGTTGCGGGTACGGTAAAGGCAACGGCCATGTCTGCCAGGTTCTTTGCAGTTATTGTTATGGAAACTGTGGCTGAAAAAGTAGCCCCCTCCCAGTCTCCCACACCCGTTACGGCTATGTTGGCCTCGGTAGCCGACTGGGTACCGCCTGTCGGCTTTCCGGTAATTTCACCTGTATCTTGGTCAAGTTGCAGTCCTTCAGGCAGATCCGGAGATGCATAAGTGGCCGTCAGCCCTGATGGAGCCTTCGTTGGTGAAACACCAGCAGTCAAGTCGGTATCGTACACAGCAAGGATGTCCTCGTAGGTAACCGAGTCTATTGACTTGGGATTCACCGTAATGGTTACCTGGGCCGTACCGGATTTTCCAGAATGGCTACCGGTTCCTGTCAGTTCAATGCGGTAGGTATTCTGTGCGGTTATGGCCGTAGCCGTTCCGGTAATACTTCCATCTGTATTCAGGGTCAGGCCAGAGGGTAGTGTTACGCCAGCGGCCAGGGCATAGTCGGCTGTAAGCTCGGAAGGAGTTGTCGATGCCGGCCTTTGTGCAATAATAGTGTCATCAATGGTTACCGTGAAGGGAGTGTAAGTCGCTGAAATTTGAGATGCTGCTTCAATAGTAATGGAAACATCGACAGTTTTTTTAGTTCCCTGCCAGTCCCCGGTGCCTGTTACCGTAATGCTATAGGTCTGTTCGGCCTGGAGATTCTGCGGCGTACCTGAGATGGCCCCATTTGTATCCAGGTTAAGCCCGCCAGGAAGTGAAACATCCTGTGAAAGGGCATAAGTAACGGTCGCATCGGCTGGTACTACAGTGGGGGCTAGCGGGTTTGCAATCAGCACACCGGCATTTGCGATTACTTTTGTGTAGGTAACCGATTCTATTGACTTGGGATTCACCGTTATTGTTACCGAAACGGTTCCGTTTATTCCGGTAGAATTCCCCTTTCCCGTCATGGTGATGATGAATGTTTTCTCACTCGCAATTGCAGTCGGTTTACCGGTAATGGCACCGGTGTCCGGGTTAATGGTGAGTCCAGCAGGCAGTTCAGATGCCGTATATTCACCAGTCCAGGTGTTGTTACCTAGCGTGGGCGATGCTGTGGCGATGGCAGTGTTAACGGTGGCAATGATGTCAGGGTAGGTCGCTGAAGCTTGCTCTGTAGGGGAGGCACTTTTTTCATCGGATTCGTCACTTTCCCCCGCGGCATAGGTAGCGGTTACCACGAAGTAATAGGTTGTGCCATTGGTAAGGCCATCCACCCTCAGGCTGGTGCTTGTGTTGTCTGAAGTAGTCTTTTTGGATATAGATGATTTTGTAACGCCTGATTCCGTGCCCCAGTACACGGTGTATTTTGTTATAGTCATTCCACCGGTATCAGGTGCATTCCAGCTAATATCGACAAAACCGTCACCGGGCAGTACTGTAACACCAACTGGCATGGGCAGTGTTACGCTCTCATCCCCGCCTGGTGGGGAACAGGCTATGAGTAATGCCAGTACGATGATTGCCGGGATGAAGAGAGTCTTGCATACCCTTCCCGTATACATCTGCCCAAATTGGGCCATAAAAAGAGTTGCGGGATGGCAGGCACCTTTGGACGCTTTGCCTTTTCTTGAAATGCTTTTCACATTATCCATAATTTTCCTCCTGTCGGCATCAGTGAAGAGGAGCCGACTATAATTAGAAATTGGGCTCGTCACCAGAATCTGAGGGTAGTATAGTAGCGATTCCCACCCCCTTCCGGTAGTTAAATCGTAGAACCGATTTTATAATAAGTCAAGAACCTTTTTCCTCTGACCCCTCACCCTCTGACCCCTCACCCTTCTGACCCCTCACCGAATACTCCATACATCCTGTAAGACTTAGCTTCCTCGACAATGATCTTAATAGCACCGGAAACCAGTCTATCCAGCACCGCCCCGCCGATGACCGGATCGGGAAAGACGCCGTACCAGTCTTGCGGCGGACGGTTGGATGTACGGTTGGATGTGATGATGGTCGAGCCACTTCCCAAACGTTCGTCTGCCAGCGCATAAAGCAACTCGGATTCTTTCGAGTCATAACGTCGAAAACCAAAATCATCGAGAACCAGCAAGTCCATTGTCTTGATCTGCTTCCATAACCGGGCCGCTCTCCTCGGGTAGGAGTCGTCTGTCAGACACTCTAAAAGTTTCTGGGTTTTGACGAATAGGGCATCTCCTCCCCGGCGGCACACCTCATGACCGATGGCCTGTGCTATGTGGGTCTTACCAATTCCGGGAGGGCCGCACAGAACCAGACTTCTATGGTCCCGGATAAAGCGGCAAGTCGCCAGATCCCGGATGGTCTGCTACGGAAGGGTTTCCATATTGAACCGGTAGTTAAAGTTCTCAAAAGTCATTCTGGGACTCAAGCCTCCGACTTTCAGACGTTTGCTCAGGATGTTGGAATCGCGATTTACAACCTCGTCTTGAATCAGCAGAATCAAAAAATCCAGATAACCGAGTCCGCCATCTTCAGCTTCCCGGAGCCGTAGATCGAGGTTCTCCAGTATCCCCGGCATTCTCAACTGGCGAAGATTGGCCTCAACCCAAGTTCACCAAACCACCCCCTAAAAGTCCGTTGAAAAACTTTTTTCATCATTTTCAATCGCCTGAAACATAGAAATATTGCACCCAGAGGCCAAAACGAACCCCGTACCTGCTTTTGTGGTGACTATCTGATTACGATTAGCCTTTCCCCTTCCTTGCTTTTTTGTATATTATATTCCATGTATATACGCCGTGTTAGAGTTCCAAGTGGCTCTCGGAAATCGCAAAATGTTTACTACAACCTGGTCGAAAGTGTTCGCACACCAGAGGGATCTCGTCAGCGTCTTGTCCTCTCCCTTGGCAAACTGGACCTTGACCCCTCTTTGCACAAGCTATTGGCCAAGAGAATCGAAGATATGCTTGTCGGTCGGTCGGAGCTCTTTGAAACAGACCCTAAAATTGACAATCTTGCTCAATATTGAAGTCGAACCTGGAGAGAAAGATAAGCGCACTTGCAAGATTAAAACAGCATCCATCAAATGGACCAAGAAAGAAAAGAAAGAAAAGAAAGAAACAGTGGCACAAAAGAAGCAGGGAACCTACCTCTTGAGAACCAATCGAAAAGATTGGACAGACAAGAAGATATGGGAAACCTATATTATGCTTGGTCGCATCGAGAAATCATTTAGAGATATGAAATCCCATCTTGGTTTCAGGCCAAATTTCCATCAATCTAAGGACCGGGTTGAATCCCATATGTTTATATCCGTTCTGGCCTATCACCTGATGCATTCCATAGAGCGGAAACTTCGATTAAATGGGGACAATCGAAACTGGGATAGCATTAAATCGATTCTAAAAACGCATTGCAGAGTGACCCTGGAGTATATCGTAAGCGAAAACGGAGAACTGCTAAAAAATTCCATGAGAACGAACTCACGCCCGGAGAAGTCGCATCTGGATATTTATAGAAAACTTTAGTCTATCGGGGAAGGACCTTGACCGACAATTAATGAAATACAAAATCAGTGGTGATAATCGAAAAAGTTAACTGTCGGTAAAGGAAGGAGATAATGTTGTTGTATGGTGAACTTGGGTTTACAGGGAACCCAATTACCAATTATCAATTCAGGGCATAGAAGGGACTTTCACCCACTGGATTTTGGCCATGTCAGGCACACCTCCGCTTTCAGAATTTTTCGCCGCCTTGTATCGACGGGAAACCTCTTCGGCAATTTCCTAAAGTTGCTTTTTAGAGGCACCCTATAAAAAAGTGAACTCACATCTTGACAGGCAACTCCAAAAAATATTATAAATTATCAAGAAACAATATATACGGATAGGCATCCCCTGGGTTACTATGCTAGGCAGGGCAAGGTGATACACTTTCAATAAGAATGAAAGAAGTATTGCGTTGAGAGCCTCTTTAGTTGGAGATATCAGATGGCGATTGACTTCGCTGATGTTCTGCTTCAGCAAGAACCGGAGTAGGCCATTCAACGGTTTGCAGAATTGCTTGAACAGAAGTTCAATATGAATAATCCTCAAATCTATTTCATATCAACATTGAATAATTCTTATATGAGGATGTCAAAAAGTCATGGACGCAAGTATATACCTTTAGATTATCCATTCCATGGAGAATGTATTGCTAAAACAGAACATGATCACTGTATATACGCCTTTGTAATCACAGAGCCATATAAAAAACTATTCGACAAAACTGATAGAATGCTACAAGGCATCCTTCTTCATTTATTTGAACTGTACTTTACTGCGAATTACTTCAAAGAAATTCGCAAACCTATTGATTTCACTGAAAGTGAGCATTATTACTTCGATACTGCGAAATTACTGTCTAAAACTCTTAATATGCCGCTGGTGGCACTACGAAGGCTAACCACGGATAATGACCTTGAATCCTTATGTTTTTATGATGCAGGAGATGAATCAATTTCTTATTTGGATTTCCTGGCAGATGAATTGCCTGAAGCATTTACAGCATTAATAGAAAAAACAGAAAAGATTATAGAGAATAACATGATGGAGAATATTGAACCGGATTATCACTGTGATGTAGACATAGAAAAACCGGAATACGTATTTCTTTCTCATGATCAAAGACTGAAAGATGTACGAACCTTCATTATATTCCCCATTGTACATGGAAACTCCCTGTTCGGCATTATGAGTTTTGCCTCCCGGTGCAGATATGTATTCACAGAAGCCCAAAAACAGGCGATCTGCAGTTTGATGCAAATCATAGGGGTATCGACAAGCAACAATTACTACAATGATACACAAGCATTACAGGCTTTAAGAACTGAACACATAATAAATACAACCACATTGGAAGTGGCCAAGTCAACAAAACATGAATTGAGCAACAGCCAGGCTGTAGCCTCAACGCGATTCATAGCTCTTAAAAAAGCCTTGGAACCTAATCATAGGAATAAATACATAAATGAACTGAACGAATTAGGAGAATGCATTGATAGTTTTATTGATAACATTCAGAAGTTAACATTTGGAGATAAAGCTATAGAACTCATTGAAAAAAAATCAATAAGATCTATCTGGGACGAAGTTGTTAAATTAGTTGGCACACGATTGACTTCAATGGCTATAAAAACAGATTATCGAGGTCCTGTCTGTCCTGGAGATTTCTACGCTGAAATGCTTAAAAATGCGTTTGTGAATTTGATTCTTAACAGCATTGATGCATTAAAAATCAGAAGAAAATTGGAAGAAAGATAAATCTATATACATCGGAAATTGCTGGCGGCAACAGATGTCAGATTGAATACTCTGACAATGCAGACGGATTGATTCAAACAAAGTCTCATTATAGAATATCTGATGCACAATTCAGGCAGTATCCAGAAATGCCGATCAAAGAGATGATTTTTCTTCCCAAGGTTTCATCTAAAAAAGGTTTGGGGTCTGGGTGGGGTCTTTATCTTGTACGCCGGGCTATCGATATGCACAAGGGATCTATCGATTTGATAGACCGCAGGAATGGATGTATGACGAGAATTGTTTTGCCCGGGAGTCAGGACTAATCTGGAGGTAATACTATGGAAGATCTGTTAAAAATACTTATTGTAGAAGACAACCCTGCAATCTCTGCTGTATACAGGCAATTCTTTGAACCAGAGGAGAACAAAGTTCTTTGCGCAAATAATTATGACCAAGCAATAAAAATTCTATATGAACACCCAGCAATGACATTTGATCTTTTTTTCACGGATATTAATCTGAATGGTAGCAGCAATAAAACTGACGATAAATCTGGAATTGCTTTTGCACGTTATGTGCGTCAAATATTTCCAAAGGCAGCAATTGCAGGACATTCCGCATATTTCGAAACGGACGATATTTCCCCGGAAGATAAGTCACTTTTTGATGTTTTTTATCCTAAGGCAATAAAAATTGCTGAACGTGAGCAAATGTTTGAAGAAACACTTAAGATTGCAAGAACAAGAAAATTTAAAAACCAGTCGAAGATTCCTGATCGGAAACACCCTGATTTAGCAGTTCCAACTGAAGAGACAGGAAATATTGCAGAGGTTGCAGAGGATAATGTTTTAGATTTAGATAGTAATGACTTAGGATATTCCATGGAAATAATATATCCTAATAATGAGGAAGAAATATACAGGCATTTTTCCGTCTGGTGCAGGCAAAGCAGCAGCGGCTGTGAGATGGAAGTGGTCGGTTGTCCGGCAATTCTTGCATGGGGAGAAACAAAAAAGGATGCCATTGAACATCTATTTGAATTTATACAATTTAATCAGGATTTGGCTTTGAGGCCGGACGACAAGCTGGGCGGAGCCTGTCTGGACATTGCCCATTTTATTCGAAAAATCAAAATTATAAAAGAAGTTGAATAATGTTTACTATAGAGGACATGGCTACCATTGCAAGAAAATTGGAAATGGACATAAAAGAAGGAAAAAAGCACACAAATGCCCGTTTATATGTAAGAGACAGGCCTGTCGTAGCTACATGCTGGCCACATGGAAAAAGGAACAAAGATATTCCAATTGGAACAGCTATAAAGATAATAAAACATCAATTCCACTTGGATTCAAAAGAACAGGGTGTTGCTCTTAAAGATTGCACGATGTCTCGACAAGACTATCTTCAGCATCTTAATCATAGGATAAATAATGAATGACGGCGAGAAAGAGACAATATTCAATCTGATAGAATATTTCCTTGAGAAAAAAATGAGCCTCATATAAAGATTGACGCATTCTTGAAATACTTGCAGGATACATCAATGGGTGAAACTACAGAAAACCTGCTCAATCGAACTAGTATGATTTTTAGCAAAGATATTGTAGATATAGTTAATACCCGTGGACTATTAGATGAAATCATAAAACACCGCAGCGAAATAGAGCGACTAAATCGCGAAGTCTCTAATAGGCAAAAAGTCGACCATTTTAAATTGGTTATCAAATGGGCAGTGATACAGGCCATTGCATGGGTTTTAACACTTGCTGCTTCATTATTTTGTATATTTCAGTACTTAAATTAGATATACCAAAAATTTCAGAGTTTAGCCGAAATAAATTTACTATATGTAGAAATCTGGTGAAATTTTTGTATGGGTAAAGAGACCAGGGAGAAATCAAAAAACTGAAAAAGGATCATGAAAACACCAAGGATGAACGCATTGCCTATAAACTTAATGCTCTTATTCTCTTGTGCAAGTATTATACCTACCAACAAATAAAAGATGCTCTGTTATTGGACGAAAGAACCGTTAGAAGATATCGAGACATTTATCTTGGGATGGGTGTAGATGGCCTTATTATACAATTTTCAATTTTCAATTTTCAACTGCGGGTTGAACCATTTCTCAAAGCGTTTATACTAAGGGAGGGGGCAAGTTGAGGGTGGGGACAAGCCCCACCCCTACGTGTTGCGGGTTGAACTATTTTTAAAAGCGTTTATACTGGCGTTTAGGGCGTTGCTAGACCTTTTCGGTATAGAGAGAAATCGGACTGATCAGGTCTACAAGACAAACAATATCAAAGGCGAATTCGATGTCACGAAGAAGACATTCGTAGCCCATGTGCTGGAGTACCAAACCAACAAGGGTCGTTGGAATCAGTTTTCTCCAGTAGAAAAACCGCAAAGATGCGGGAAAGAAGAAGCCGGGTAGAATCACCGGCGGTGTCAGGACCAGCACTAGTGTTGGAGGGGACACAAAAAACCAAAAAATAATAACAGGCTTGATGAAAAAAGCATGGGAAATCTATACAAAAGGAGTTAAAGAAGATGGAGATGATCGAGTTAGAGATACCCGAGGAAGATTACCCTCAGCTAACGAAGCGGTACGGGGCGGAGGCGTTGAAGAACATGGCGGTGGACGCTCTGTTAAAGACGGGGGAGGATGTGACAGAGGCGAACCTATACGGAGTCCTGAGCCGACTAGAGAGCGATCTGGAAGGGATGTTCGGCTAACAAAAGGCGAAGCAATCAGTTGCGGGTTGAGCCGTTTTTCAAAGCGATTATGTTGAGGGTGAGGACATAGCCCCACCCCTACGTGTTGCGGGTTGAACTATTTCTCACAGTGATTATAATCAATTCTCAATTCTCAACTGCGAGCTGAACTATTTTTCAAAGCGATTATACTACACGCTTCATTATTACAATCCTCTCGGGGGTTGCGGGTTGAACCATTTCTCCCAGCGATTATTCTCAATTCTCAACTGAGGGCTGAACCATTTTTCAAAGCGATTATACTAGATGTGAGCCCCTTTTCCCTTGCCTCCTTGTTGCGGGTTGAACCATTTTTCAAAGCGATTATACTTACCCCAGCATCATATTGATTGCGGATTATGTTGCGGGTTGAACCATTTTTCAAAGCGATTATACTTATGTATTTTTAATTCATCTTGTGTTTCTTGTTGCGGGTTGAACCATTTTTCAAAGCGATTATACTGCATCCGCTTTCCCCCGGCCACCATAGCCGTTGCGGGTTGAACCATTTTTCAAAGCGATTATACTCGTACCTTTTCCTGATACTCATCATACTCAGTTGCGGGTTGAACCATTTTTCAAAGCGATTATACTCGATGGACCGCATCACTGATGTTGACATAGTTGCGGGTTGAACCATTTTTCAAAGCGATTATACTAGGAAACTTGGCTTAGAAAACCATTACAAGTTGCGGGTTGAACCATTTTTCAAAGCGATTATACTTTTGCCCACCTTCTACCGCCGAGTCATACGTTGCGGGTTGAACCATTTTTCAAAGCGATTATACTCGAAATTTGAGACACAGAGGAATGAGATCAGTTGCGGGTTGAACCATTTTTCAAAGCGATTATACTGGCGAGCATTGGGGGTTTATGCCCCGTCAGTTGCGGGTTGAACCATTTTTCAAAGCGATTATACTTGATCCCCATTGGGATCCACAGCATCTACCGTTGCGGGTTGAACCATTTTTCAAAGCGATTATACTCAATGAGCAATCACGGCCTCCGGACGGCAGGTTGCGGGTTGAACCATTTTTCAAAGCGATTATACTGAATTTCCCTCTGTAAACCAACAATCTCTGTTGCGGGTTGAACCATTTTTCAAAGCGATTATACTAAAGGCACCTAATTCCGTCGGCCTTTCAAGTTGCGGGTTGAACCATTTTTCAAAGCGATTATACTCGAGAGTCCGTAGAGGTAGTCAGGCGGGTTGTTGCGGGTTGAACCATTTTTCAAAGCGATTATACTATTCTCCGCATCCTTTGTCAAAATTTCGTAGTTGCGGGTTGAACCATTTTTCAAAGCGATTATACTCAAAGCTGATGCGGTTGGATTGCCGTTGACGTTGCGGGTTGAACCATTTTTCAAAGCGATTATACTGCCGCCTCCGAAGGTGTGCGGGATGGATTCGTTGCGGGTTGAACCATTTTTCAAAGCGATTATACTTGGAAGATTGCGCCGGAGAACATTTATCCAGTTGCGGGTTGAACCATTTTTCAAAGCGATTATACTTTGGGCAAGGGTATGATCACGGATATGTGGTTGCGGGTTGAACCATTTTTCAAAGCGATTATACTTCCGGTGCAACAAAGAAATTCCGCCCCAAGGTTGCGGGTTGAACCATTTTTCAAAGCGATTATACTAGGTCGCCAGAGGCCACGAGAGGCTCATCCGTTGCGGGTTGAACCATTTTTCAAAGCGATTATACTGGCGAAGGCATGAACATGCGACTCTTCTGGGTTGCGGGTTGAACCATTTTTCAAAGCGATTATACTTGCAGATTTCGTCGGAGATCCGCGTCCAGGGTTGCGGGTTGAACCATTTTTCAAAGCGATTATACTTGCAGGACGGGAAGGCTACACCCCCCGGCGTTGCGGGTTGAACCATTTTTCAAAGCGATTATACTATCTCGCTTTACCGCATGGATTGACGGGCTGTTGCGGGTTGAACCATTTTTCAAAGCGATTATACTCTAAGCTATCTTGACAGTGTGTTCGCAGGAGTTGCGGGTTGAACCATTTTTCAAAGCGATTATACTATCGAAGAATAAAAAAGGAGGCCACGATGGGTTGCGGGTTGAACCATTTTTCAAAGCGATTATACTTTCTCCTTGTAGATTTGACATTTCAAGGTGTTGCGGGTTGAACCATTTTTCAAAGCGATTATACTGCTTTGCGAGACATCGATTTGTTTGACAGGTTGCGGGTTGAACCATTTTTCAAAGCGATTATACTAAAGTCAATATTTTCAACTCTGGGTGGTCTGTTGCGGGTTGAACCATTTTTCAAAGCGATTATACTCGGCCATTAATGGCGGTGCAATCAATGTTGTTGCGGGTTGAACCATTTTTCAAAGCGATTATACTATGGCCGAGTGCTTGAATATGGTTCCGGCGGTTGCGGGTTGAACCATTTTTCAAAGCGATTATACTTGCGTGCCTGGAGTTGGGTATTTTGTATCAGTTGCGGGTTGAACCATTTTTCAAAGCGATTATACTAGACTCGGCGAAGTGATGCAAAGAGGAGCGTTGCGGGTTGAACCATTTTTCAAAGCGATTATACTCAAACTTATCGTCAATATGGCGTTGCATCTGTTGCGGGTTGAACCATTTTTCAAAGCGATTATACTCAGGACACGCATCTACTTTGTTTGCCAAAGTTGCGGGTTGAACCATTTTTCAAAGCGATTATACTACGGAATCATCGATGAGGCATTGAGGGACGGTTGCGGGTTGAACCATTTTTCAAAGCGATTATACTGGAAATTATGTGCTAAAAGATGTAGGCTCTGTTGCGGGTTGAACCATTTTTCAAAGCGATTATACTGTTTCAACGGAGGGTGAGTATTGTGCACCTGTTGCGGGTTGAACCATTTTTCAAAGCGATTATACTTTCCGCCTCCTCGTATCGATCCTGAATGTGTTGCGGGTTGAACCATTTTTCAAAGCGATTATACTTACGACGCACCGTTTAAGCCTAGCAAATTGGTTGCGGGTTGAACCATTTTTCAAAGCGATTATACTATAGATTGCCATCTCGTTTTCTGTCATTGTGTTGCGGGTTGAACCATTTTTCAAAGCGATTATACTCGAATTTGTGAAATTGACCTACGGCATACTGTTGCGGGTTGAACCATTTTTCAAAGCGATTATACTAGGGCACCTTGAAAAAGGTGTCCTAGTATGGATTCATCGGCACTAGAGACCTGTATGAGGGCCGTATGCTGGTGAAAAAGGGAATAAAATTCAAAACAATAGCAGTTGCGTGTATGTCTTTTTTTTCTGGCTGGTGCTATGTCCGATATAGGAACGCATGTTTTCATACTGTTTATCCGTGATTGAAATTATATCGACTTTGCCAGTCGGCGGCAAGGCATTGCGTATCCGCCGTTCCACGGCCTCACCCATCACCTTACCGGATAACGCCTTCATATATACAGAGTATTGAGCCATGTAGAATCCCTCATCGAGAAGGTAATTACGGAATGCCGTCGCATTCCTGCGTTCTTCGGGTTTTACCACGGGCAGATCGAACATAACCAGTAACCACATCAGCTTATATCCACTGAGAAACAAGTTTCAATCACCTCCCGAACGGCAGATTGCCCCTTCCAGATAGGTATTTCAAGTACAGATTTCTTTAGTTCATAACTCTGGTACAGCGAATAGCAGTAGGTTTCACAAAGATTGATTAAGGGTGTCAGGCCATTTTGACTCTGAAAATCTGTCCAGATAAGACGGGTGAGAATAGCCTTGTGATGTTTTTCGACACCCCCTCCATTCCGCTCCTCGGGTTCGATATTGTACACAATGGCATCGACAAGGGGCCGGAGCGGTTCGTGAAGATCATCCACAAGAGCGAAGAAATTCATCCTGCTCTTATGGTGTAGCCCGAAACTTGGATGAAGACCTGTACCTACCAGGGAGCGGGCAACAAGCGAACGGGTGATGGCGTAGCCGTAATTAAGGAACCGGTTGGTATCATGCAGGTTCTGATCTCGGCGGAAATCCGAACCGAACAGGGTTTGCCAGTAGGCACGGGATGCCACCGCCTCCCTGTTGGTAACATCCCCGCTCTGAACATCTCTTGCCATCTGATTCAAGCCCTCTGCCGTCTCTGAATGATCAGTAACATGAAGTAGCTGTGCCTGGTTTCTGATTTTTGCCTGGACGATTTTCTGCCAAAGACGCTTTCTTAGCGGTTGGCTGATGCCGGCCTGCAATCGTATCCGGGCGGCACTGTCACAGTTGCCCTGAAGAGGAAGGGTGTAGGAACTGGGCGTATACGATTTGTCGCAGAGAAGCATCATGCAACCTGTCTCGGTTAGCCGATTGATAATGGCCTTCGAGAAGCTGGCACCCTGGGCCGTAATCAGTAAAACCCCAATGTCGGAGAGGGGAACGCGATCAATTTCGCTTCGATTTCTGGAGATTGTGAGAAACCCGCGATAGGCACTGAGATAGGCACCCTCCCGAGTTATTTCGACAATACGGCGGGGCATACCTTTTTATCGGCAATATGCGGTTTTCCCCAGTACATCCAAGCCAGATTTTTTAACGAAATATTCCTTGAATAAGGTATTGATAGCTTTGTAGTTATTCCTGCTATTGTGACCGATATGCCAGGAAATCCTACCGGAATTTGTCTGCGACCGCCAATCGACATGGTCTTTGGCGGCGTAAATAGGCTGTAAATCTAATCTGTTTGAATCAGTTTCAAACCCCGCAACCCTGACATAAAAAGGCGGGGTGCCATCCTTCGGCTCAAGAAACAGCACATCCTGCTTGAACACCTGCAAATGCTTCCTGGCCGCCGGATGGGGCTTGAACAGCTCGCAATTCCTAACGGCACTCAGCCTCACCTCCAGATAGGAGTAGAAGTGCGGGATGAGTTTATTATCCGGCATGGCCCAAACAATGCACATACAGTACTCACCCGGGGCATATCCCTTTTGAACCGGAGTGTCCCGGAAGGTAGCAGTTCGGGCATCCAGGGAACGCAGGGGAAATTCCAATGGCAGGGCAAAGGCTGTTTGCCCCATTGGGATAAACTTAATCCGCCGGTAGCCTTTCTTGCGGCAGAATTCCTTCAGCTTTTCTTCCCATTTACCAGGCCCTTCTTTCAACTTCTCCAGGGCCTGTTTAATAGAATCGTCATACACGCGTTGGATTTCATTTTCTTTGAGGGTGATTAACTCTTTTCGGGTTGTCCAGTAGAAATCTCTTACCCATATCTCCCTGGTGGCAAGTATTGGATTTTCCCTGAGCATATCTGCCTTCTTTTTCTTGAAACTGCCTGCCTTCTGGGCTTGCAATTTATCTCGAATTTCATCATCCAGGATGTAGTGGGTTTGCCCTAAAGCCTCAAAGGTAAGGGCTCTGTCTTTATGGGATAACCCCATCGCCGTATCGTTGAAGAATACACCATTCTGCCCATGATCGGGCTTGAAGGAGATGCGGCAGGCATCCAGTATCTTCGCTATCCTATCGTGGCTGACGGGGAGTGGCGGTGTTTTTAGATCAACTCTACCCGTTTTAACGGAACCGTGAAGGTTATCTATGCGCTGATTCATCATCGCCATCTTCTTGAGATAAGAATGACTCAGGAGCCCAACCACGAGGGCATCGACGGCATGATGCCGATGATCGGAACGATTCTTCTTCCATTTGCGATCAACGCTGGTTTCACCATTGTTGAGAAGATAGTTGAGATTCAAACTACCCCGAAGCATGTCGGTTAGAATTCCCGGACTTAGAACAATCTTGCTAAAGGGGCAGATAACAGCCAGATAGGAGCGGGCACTTCGGCTTATGTAGGCCGTATCATTGCCATGCCGTTCGAGAAATCTCGCCTCGTCTTTATGTTTTTCCAGCGCATCGGCCCTGAAGCGATGCCGCTTGGCCTTCCTTATATTCTTGTTGGACAGGAGCCGTTCCTCAATTTCCCTCCAGCGATCAGGATTTGACGCAAAGGCATCATACGGCGATCTGTTTCCCTTTTCCTGGTTGCACTGGCGATGGACAACTGTTTTGTTGGCCATGCCATCATCCAGAGTCTGGGAGAATGGCAAAATATGATCCACTTCTGTTTCTGCGGTAAGAAGCTGCTGTTGACCAATGTTTTTACCGCAATACAGACATGTATGGCTGGCACCATTACTGAGTTCTTCCCAAAGTTTATGCTTCTGCCGGTCCGCCCTGCCTGGATGTTCGAATCCATTTTCTTTATAGAATGTATTTATCCTCTCGTTATCCTTTTGAGCCTGGGTCTGCCGCTTCGTCATTTCCACACGGCTGTCACGGCTGCTCTTCAGTTCCCGAGTAACCTCAATCGTAATGGATATTGGACGGCCATAACGCCTTATGATGGCGTTTACAACTTTTTGAAGCTGGCGCAATGCGACATGCACCCGAGGGTTTCCGATTTTGCCATACTCTTTTTCTTCCGGGTCGATGCACTTACCCTCGCGTTCAGGAATGGACACACAGGACTGACTCAATATCTTTCCATAATATGGCAGCTCATTGAGTAATTCCCCCTTATAGGCATGGTCGCTATGGTGCAATCCCAAGGACTCACAGGCTTTTGAATAGTCTTCCCCATGATTGAGCATCCTCTCGTTCAGCCTCCTCATGGCGAGAGCGGACAGGTTGCCCACTCCAGACGGGAGTGATGCTTTCAAGACGGCTTGTATGTTTTCTTCGGGAATCTCCTTGCCCCGCATCCATTCCCTCGCCTTTTCCTCGTCTTCCTGAAGTGGAGAAAGAAGCCACTCAACCAATCGATCTTGCTCTTCGGCATCGAACTCATTCCAGAAACCTTTCAGGAATTCTGGTTTCTGCATTAGGTAGGCCGTTTCATTTCCATTTAATGCTGACCTTTTTTCCGTTTCCAAATTGAACCGCCCCCCACTCGGATAGTCAAGAAAGTCGGCAATTTTAGTGAATGACATTGTCTTCTGACCCTGCAATTTCGAAAAAGCTTTCTGAATTTCATCGTCGCTGAGGGTGAACTGTTCGCCTGGAATTTCATACTCAAGGTTGCGGAGGTCTTGAAGTATTCTGCTATTTTGGAAAGAGGGCAGGGCTTTATAGGCCCTTATTTCATCTTCTGGGTATAGGGCGCATTTACCCCGTTCCTGTGCTTGCAGTGCCCGCTGGTAAAACACGCAATCCTTCATCTTTTCCAAAGGTAGCTTATTTATAAAATCCGGATTGAATTCCTCCTGTGCTTTTCTTATCTCATCCCATTCGGAGGAATACATGTTTCTGTCGGCTCGCCACGGGGAGTTCTTCATGAAACGTATCCGGAAGCCTTCCTTCTTCCTTAGATATAAGAACTCTCCAAGAGTAATGGGTCTGTCCATTTCCTGGGAACTCTGCATTTTCATCATATCTTCTTTCAGATTCCCGATTGATTTCATCGACTCTTTTTCTTCTTTTGATTTCTCTGAGCCATCATCCTGCAGGGAGAGCTTCCGATTACTCTTAAAGCCTCGGCGTTGGCCTAGTTGAAAGAGGATTCGCCCGAGTTCGTACGGCGTTAAGCCCCGTCTTAGGGCTTCATAGCGTAGTTTGTATGGATCGGTGGTATCCAGGACCTTCTTGAAAGCTTCCCTATCTTCCGGGAGCAATTCATATTGGCGCAGAAGGTGGAGCAGTGAATTCTGCCGACGTTTCGTACGCATGCGCAGTCTGCGCATACCTCTGGCATCTCGGCGGGTAACGGCCAACGATTCTCCGCTCTTGGCATCGCAGCCATCCGAAAAGATACGAACACCCATGTCGATTAAATCTGTAGGATCACCATCCTGGTTCTTCCACAAAGCCCATCCAATCGAATTAGTGCCTAAATCCAGGCCGAGTCTGTATTCCATCGTTATCCCTCCTCAAAAAAAAAGGGTGCCGGAGCACCCTCTTTCATCTTACAGCCCTCCTAATGGAAGGCTTTGTTAACGGGTTGAACCGTTTCTCAAAGCGATTAAACCAAGTTTATCAAGGATTGATAATTGTGTCAATAGGAAATGCTTAAACTTTTTATAATTTTTTTTCTCCCGTCTTTTTTGAGGGCACCTCTATCTTCAAGCTATTTCCTGAAGGTGTTCGACGGCATAAAAATTGCGCGAGGGATTGAAACGGAAATGCCGCTGGCAGACCCGGCGATCGGCAGTGAGCCGGTTAACAGGCTGCCAGATTAAGGCATTGGAGAGTAAAGCCCGACCCGAAGGGGCGCGCCCAAATATTGATGTCTGATTTTATGGAACACTTGCATACCTTGATGCGGCCATCCTTAACTTTCCGAACGCACATTTTGACACAGCCCCGGGGGGCTGGGGGGGAATTTCCTTTATGCGCATTCTGACACAGCCCCTAATCTGCCTGAATCGTTACACGGCACCTGATGTTCTTTTCCTTATCTTCTAAGAATCGCGCACGGCCTTCCATTCGTTTCTTATGGGTGAAATAGATCCAATTCGACACGGCTTCCGACAGCGCATCTTCATCCAATTCCATTTCTTCTAGGGTTACCCCTGAATAATGTTTCAATGATGAGGCCTGGAGGTACAGCCATATCAATATCGGCAGGTAGATTCCGGTAATGGCGCAAGCTATTATAAGGAATTTTCCAATCCCTAAATTCTGTAGGATGTCCGCCCGGGAGAGAAGGCCCGTGGCAAGGAATGAGATTAAAAAAAGACCGGAGATGAGTCCGATAAGCACAAGTATTCTTCTTATGACTGTTTTCATGGCTTGCCCTCTCTGTTGATCAGTTGAATAGTTTTCGGTAGAATCAATTCAAATAGAATCAATTCAATCTAAGAGGTTTTATCATGTCCGTCAATATCAAGGGACGTTCGCTTTTAGCGTTACGTGATTACAGTTCCGAGGAGATCTTCTTCTTAATTGATTACGCCATATCCCTGAAGGCCGAAAAACTTGCTGGCATTCGCGGGAAGGGGCTGGAAGGCAAGAACATAATTCTAATTTTCGAGAAAGCATCCACACGCACCCGTTGTGCCTTCGAGGTTGCCGTACATGATGAAGGTGGCAATGTAACTTTCCTGACGAATAGCCAGATGGGCAAAAAGGAATCCATCGAGGATACGGCCAAGGTTCTTGGCCGTTATTATGACGGCATAGAGTTTAGAGGCTTCCATCAGGAAACTGTCGAGCTTATCGCGAAACATGCGGGAGTTCCTGTGTGGAATGGCCTGACCGATCTCTACCACCCCACTCAGATACTGGCCGATATGATGACTCTTAAGGAGCGGCTCAAGAAGCCCTTTTCGGATATGAAAATTGCTTTCGTCGGTGATGCCCGCAACAACATTGGAAATTCCTTAATGATAGGTGCGGCAAAGACGGGTATCTCCTTCTCTGCCGTTTCTCCATCAGAATTATTTCCGGCGGAGGAAATCATCGGCTATGCCCGGCACACGGCGACTCAGACCGGGGCGGAAATTGTTGTTACCGACGATATAGCCAGTGGGGTCAACGGTGCCGATGCGATTTATACCGACGTTTGGGCATCCCTGGGCGAAGAGGATAAGTTCACCGAACGGATAGCATTACTTCGGCCCTACAAGGTTGATTCAGGCCTGATGGAGAAAACAGGTAATCCTCAGGCGTTATTCATGCACTGTCTTCCGGCCTTTCATGATACCGAAACAATAATAGGGAAGAGGGTATTCGACGAACATGGGCTAGATTCCATGGAAGTCAGTGACATGGTATTCCGCTCAAGGCAATCCGCGGTATTCGATCAGGCAGAGAATAGAATGCACACAATCAAGGCCGTGATGCTCGCGACAATAGGGAATTGACTCTCTCTATAATTGTCTTTACAATTCAGCTACATTGTCTGGAGATGATATTATGAATTACTTCAATTCGCTTCGATTTAGAGAACAAGTTCAACAGCTTGGAGTTTGCCGCTTCATGAGTGTGAATGAATTTAATGAGATGCAGGCTCTTGAGAATAAGAGGATTGTTATCCTCGGTTGTGGTGCCCAAGGTTTGCACCAGGGACTCAATCTTCGAGACAGCGGCATGAATGTCGCATATGCCCTTCGGGAACAATCCATCAGTGAGAAACGGCAATCTTGGCAAAGTGCCATAGACAATGGTTTTGAGGTGGGATCCTTTGATCAGCTTATACCGAAGGCCGATGTGGTGATGAATCTCACTCCTGACAAGCAACACAGTTCCGTGGTTAAAAAAATCATGCCTCTCATGAAGAAGGGGGCGGTTCTTGGTTATTCACATGGTTTCAACATTGTGGAAGAAGGCATTCAAATTCGTGACGATATAACCGTCATCATGATAGCCCCCAAGAGTCCGGGGTCGGAAGTGCGTGCCGAGTATAAGCGCGGATTTGGTGTTCCCACTTTGATCGCTGTTCATCCACTCAATGACCCTGAACACAAGGGATGGGGAATCGCCAAGGCCTATGCGGTCGGCTTGGGATCGCATCATGCTGGTGTACTTGCTTCTTCATTTACCGCCGAGGTTAAGTCTGATCTCATGGGAGAACAAACAATCCTTTGCGGTATGCTCCAGAGTGGCACCCTTCTCTGCTATGATAAAATGATAGAATTCGGCATTGAAGAAAAACATGCCGCCTCGTTAGTTCAATTCGGGTGGGAAGGCATTACCGAAGCCCTTAAACATGGCGGAATCACTCATATGATGGACCGATTATCGAATTCGGCCAAAGTTCGTGCCCACACGCTTTCGGAACAGCTCAAGGCTCTCCTGGCTTCCTTATATAGGAAGCACATGGATAATATCCTTTCAGGCGAGTTCTCCCGGACGATGATGTTGGACTGGAACAATGGAGATAAAGACCTTCTGGCATGGCGGGAAGAAACAGGTGCGGTGGCCTTTGAAAGAATCTCCGGAACTAAAAAACTTCCCTATCAAAGCTATTTTGATGAAGGCACACTTATGGTAGCCTTCGTAAAAGCTGGTATTGAATTAGCTTTTGAGGTGATGGTGGAATCGGGCATCAAGGAAGAATCTGCCTACTATGAATCTCTTCATGAGCTTCCGCTCATCGCTAATCTTATAAGTAGGAAGAAGCTCTATGAAATGAATCGGGTTATCTCTGATACGGCCGAATATGGAAATTATCTGTTTTCAAATAGTTGCATTCCTCTTCTAAAGGAGTTCATGTCCGCAGTGGGGCCAGAAGACCTAGGGGCCATTTTTCCAAAAGATTTGGAAGTGGATGATGATGAACTAATAAAGATTAATGAGTCGATTCGAAGCCATCCCATCGAAATTTGTGGGAAAATTCTGCGTTCCAAGATGCAAGGAATGAAGTCTCTGAAGTTGTAATTCGCAATTTCTAATTCACGCAATATCTCGTTTTCCGTAAATTCGGAAATCAATATCTGGGTGACCCTCTTTGGGGCGGACTTTTCTCTCCAGTGCCTTAAACTGGGAGCCTGTTAACCGGCTCATTGCTCATCACCGAGGTGAGTAGCGACATCCCCGTTTCAGGGTTATTGCCAGATGCTGTGGATGAAAAAAGAACAAAATCCTTCATTTTCATGTAGCATCCAACGAATTCACCATCTTTGCAGAAGATTCCTTATACCTCTTATAGTGTCCTCAAGCTTAGTGGTAGAGAGCAAACACATGCATCCATCTATTGAACCACCCCAAATCTTCGGGGCACTATAGCCTAATACAGGAAACAGATTATCTATGATGGGTAATCTTGAGGTATCTGGGTGAAATCGCACTTGGAGGGGATGCATCACGCTTCGGAGCATGCGTTTCTGGGCGTGCCCGCCGGGGGATGCATCACGCTTCGGAGCATGCGTTTCTGGGCGTGCCCGGCGTGAGAGGCATCACGCTTCGGGGCATGCGTTTCTGGGCGTGCCCGCCGGGGAAGGCATTCCGCTTCGGGACATGCGTTTCTGGGCGTGCCCGGCGGGGGAAGCATTTCGCTTCGGGGCATGCGTTTCTGGGCGTGCCCGGCGGGAGATACATTCCGCTTCGAAGCATACGTTTCTGGGCGTGCCCGGCGGGGGATGCATCACGCTTCGGGGCATGCGTTTCTGGGCGTGCCCGGCGTAAGAGGCATTCCGCTTCGAAGCATGCGTTTCTGGGCGTGCCCGGCGTAAGAGACATTCCGCTTCGAAGCATGCGTTTCTGGGCGTGCCCGCCGGGAGATGCATCACGCTTCGAGGCATGCGTTTCTGGGCGTGCCCGCCGGGGGATGCATTTCGCTTCGGGGGATGCGTTTCTGGGCGTGCCCGCCGGGGGATGCATTCCGCTTCGGGGGATGCGTTTCTGGGCGTGCCCGCCGGGGGATGCATTCCGCTTCGAAGCATGCGTTTCTGGGCGTGCCCGGCGGGGGAGGCATTCCGCTTCGGGGCATGCGTTTTTGGGTGCACCCGGCGGGAGAGGCATTCCGCTTCGGAGCATGCGTTTCAGGGCGTGCCCGGCGGGAAATACATTCCGCTTCGAAGCATGCGTTTCTGGGCGTGCCCGCCGGGGAAGGCATCACGCTTCGGGGGATGCGTTTCTGGGCGTGCCCGGTGTGGGAGGCATCACGCTTCGGGGGATGCGTTTCTGGGCGTGCCCGCCGGGGGATGCATTTCGCTTCGGGGCATGCGTTTCTGGGCGTGCCCGCCGGGGGATGCATTTCACTTCGGGGCATGCGTTTCTGGGCGTGCCCGCCAGGGGATGCATTTCGCTTCGGGGCATGCGTTTCTGGGCGCGCCCGCCGGGGGATACATTCCGCTTCGAAGCATGCATTTCTGGGCGTGCCCGGCGTAAGATGCATTACGCTTCGGTGGATGCGTTTCTGGGCGTGCCCGGCGGGGGAGGCATTCCGCTTCGAAGCATGCGTTTCTGGGCGTGCCCGGCGGGGGAGGCATTCCGCTTCGAAGCATACGTTTCTGGGCGTGCCCGGCGGGAGAGGCATTCCGCTTCGGGGGATGCGTTTATGGGCGTGCCCGCCGGGGAAGGCATCACGCTTCGGGGGATGCGTTTCTGGGCGTGCCCGGTGTGGGAGGCATCACGCTTCGGGGCATGCGTTTCTGGGCGCGCCCGCCGGGGGAAGCATTCCGCTTCGGAGCATGCGTTTCTGGGCGTGCCCGCCGGGGGATGCATCACGCTTCGGGGCATGCGTTTTTGGGCGTGCCCGGCGGGGGAGGCATTCCGCTTCGAAGCATGCGTTTCTGGGCGTGCCCGGCGGGGGAGGCATTTCGCTTCGGGGCATGCGTTTCTGGGCGTGCCCGCCGGGGGATGCATCACGCTTCGGGGCATGCGTTTTTGGGCGTGCCCGCCGGGGGATGCATTCCGCTTCGGGGCATGCGTTTTTGGGCGTGCCCGGCGGGGGAGGCATCACGCTTCGGGGGATGCGTTTCTGGGCGTGCCCGCCGGGGGATGCATTTCGCTTCGGGGCATGCGTTTTTGGGCGTGCCCGCCGGGGGATGCATTCCGCTTCGGGGGATGCGTTTCTGGGCGTGCCCGCCGGGGAAGGCATCACGCTTCGGGGCATGCGTTTTTGGGTGCACCCGGCGTAAGATGCATTCCGCTTCGAAGCATACGTTTCTGGGCGTGCCCGCCGGGAGATACATTCCGCTTCGGAGCATGCGTTTCAGGGCGTGCCCGGCGGGAAATACATTCCGCTTCGAAGCATGCGTTTCTGGGCGTGCCCGCCGGGGAAGGCATCACGCTTCGGGGCATGCGTTTTTGGGTGCACCCGGCGTAAGATGCATTCCGCTTCGAAGCATACGTTTCTGGGCGTGCCCGCCGGGAGATACATTCCGCTTCGGAGCATGCGTTTCAGGGCGTGCCCGGCGGGAAATACATTCCGCTTCGAAGCATGCGTTTCTGGGCGTGCCCGCCGGGGAAGGCATCACGCTTCGGGGCATGCGTTTTTGGGCGCACCCGGCGTGAGAGGCATTCCGCTTCGAAGCATGCGTTTCTGGGCGTGCCCGGCGTAAGAGGCATTCCGCTTCGAAGCATGCGTTTCTGGGCGTGCCCGCCGGGGGAGGCATTCCGCTTCGAAGCATACGTTTCTGGGCGTGCCCGGCGGGGGATGCATTCCACTTCGGGGCATGCGTTTCTGGGCGTGCCCGCCGGGAAATACATTCCGCTTCGAAGCATGCGTTTCTGGGCGTGCCCGCCAGGGGAGGCATTTCACTGTGATTTTGCCGACGACTATAGCTTATAATCGGGAGGTAATAGTACATACTGAAACGAAACTGAAAAATAGGCGTTAATATCTTTTGATATAAATAGATAGCTATGAGAAACAGTACCAATTCCGCTGGAACATCCGCTGTAAATGGCTTCTCTCTATATGGACCCGCTTCTCGGTTATCTCCCCGAGGAACTTTGACAGGCATTGGACCTATGCCGGTGACAATCTTCCTTTACGGGATGATAGCCATTGCGAACAGCAAGACGATGACTATTTTATCGGTTTGAGAGTGTTTCTGAAGATGTTCTTCACTCTCGTGTTTCAGTGCCCACTGAAGCATATTTCGAGTTCCCTCCCGTAATACAATTCCCTGCGAAGACCATCTGTCGCTCTCTTACAAAATTCTGTTCCTGTGGTAGTTTCTTTATCCATAGAATACCTCCCGATTGCATTGGTTTGAACACTATTATTTTACAAGAGGATTGGCTTTTTTTTCATCCTATCCATAGCTTTTGACAATATCTCCAGGCTGTTACGGTGCTGTCAGCCTCCGAAAACTGCTTTTGAGGGCCCCAACAAGTGGTCTTTTCAGAAGAATTTCACCATAGTGGAATTTTTTTATTCTATATTTCTTGACCATTAAACAATATTTTAATATAGTATATTTCATACGCTATAATTAAGGAGTAACATATGGCAAGACCTAGAAAAGCATTAAAATTTGCGAATGTCCTCGGATCTTTGAGTGTTCCAGACTTAAAGATATTGAAAAATGAAGTCGCTATAGAGCTTCGGTTGAAGGAAAGAGCTGTTCAACGGACATTGAAAGAACAAGACGCAAGTAAGTTGAGGAATAAGATTAAAATTGGGCAAACTATCTCGTTCAAACAGAGTAGTCCGACTAACAAAGTTGTAGAAGCGACGGTTCTCGGTATTTTTGCGAACAAGGTCCAAGTAGAAGTCAACAACCGCAAGCGATCTGTCGCCCTTTCCCGTGTATTGTCGATAGAATAGAATTACAGTGTGACAATAAAAAATCCGGTTGGATTTTTCTGGCCTGGTTTTTTTACGTCACTGTAGTAATAGCTCAACTTACACGGCAAGACTGGGGAATCAGCTTCTTGTCTTAATTACGAATGTTCCAATTGCTTACATCACACAGTTAATAAGATAAGGATGTGTTATAACCAGCCATTTTTTCTATACCAATCCAAAGTGTGAAGTAACCCTTCTCTAATATGTGTCTTTGGTCTCCACTTGAGATTGGTACAGGCATCTTCTCCATCTGTGACGAATTCTTCGCAGAGTTCTTGAAGCTTGTCCCGGGAAAGCATAAATGCCCTCTTAGCTAATTTGCTATACATGTCCAAAGCAGTGGCCACGGCAACGATAAGTGGACGGGGAATGGTGAAGCGAACCCATGCCTTTTTCCCCATAATTGATTCTATCGTAGAGAGTAGCTCTTCCCAAGTGTGGACTTGTCCATCGTCGACAAGATAGGATGACCCGCTAGGGACGTTTGCATGAATCGCTTGAATGCATGCACGGGCAAAATCGGGCCCGTAGAGAAGCATGATTCGGGTATGCGGTGAACTGAGATAGGGCAAGAGACGATGTTTAACGCATTTAAACATCGTCAGAGTAGCCCTGTCTCGCGGTCCATAAAGACTGACAGGACGCAATATTGTGATGGGAATGTGATCCGATTTGCTTTTAGCGGCCTGTTCCGAGGCAAGTTTGCTCTTCCCATAACGGGTGAGCGGGGTAGCGGGGGCATCATTGCGGATGATTTCACCCGTGCCACTGGAGCCAACGGCGGCAAGGCTGGAAATATGGACAAACCGCTTCAACTTGGTTCCGGTTTGCGATACGGCATCGAGGAGATTGATTGTATAATCAACATTGACCTTTTTGAAGGTTTCCTCGTGTGTGGCCTTGAGCACTGCGGCTGAGTGAATAATCGCATCAACCCCCTCTACCGCTTCACGTACACCATGGGTATCGGCCATAGAAAGCCTGATGATTTCTGTGCTGTTGAGTGTTTCCAGAAACGACGTGTCACTTGTCATTCGGACGATGGCACGGACTCTGCATCCATCCTGGCAGAGCTGTTCGGCGATATGCGATCCGAGAAAGCCGGATCCGCCGGTTAGCAGTACGGTCATTGGTTTCATTGGTTCTCCACGCTTCTTGCACATAGGGGCTGTGTCAGAATGCGCCTTTGGCCCGCATACGGCGTTGGCGAAAAAACCTGAAATGCTCATGTACAGCATGTACACTCCGCTTTCAGAACTTTTCGCCGCCTTGCCTGCAGACCAAATCCATCATTCTGACCCACCCCCTGGAATCTGACACAGTCCCAAACAAAAAGCTTAAGTGAGATGGTCACATTCTCCTGCGAGCATTGTCAAGAACTCTTCTCGGACATGCTTCAATTATTTTCTTCAGACTTGAAGATATTCAATGCAGTGAATTTCTTCGTCTGCCTGGTTCTCATTACGGCGTGCGACCAGGACACGCTATTTCTAGGAGTCTGTCGGACTTCGGAATTAACTTCTTGTGTAAATGCAATATGGCACCCATGATTTATGAGTCTTTATGAAAAATTTCAGCAGGAAAGTCTCAATCTGAAAACGTGGCTACCTGGAACTTAAGCCCTGTATTCGTGCGGAAAGAGGGATCAACGCGTGGCCATGTTTTTGCTGTCATGCTCTCATACCTTGTTAAAAGGGAGTTGAACAAATGCTGGGTAGGCTGATGTAACAGTCCAGGAGGGACTTGAGGCGGCAAATGTGGTTTTGCCTGCGACCATAGCCCATAATCGGGAGGTAAAAGCACACACTAAGACAAAACTGAAAAATAGGCGTTAACATCTTTCTCTATAAATAGATAAACATGAAAAACATTGGCAATTTCTCTGGAACATTCCTTTTCAGGACATTCTTCGCCGATGATACCAAAAATGAGACACCAGAATTATTTCTTTAATAGGCTATGCCGCTATTTCTGATTCGGGCAAGTGAGTATACTGTAGAATCTTCACTGCACTTAAGCAAAGTATTGCCGACATAGGACACAATTTACTTTAACATATAAAATACTGACGAGGTGGTGGTGTAAGGAATTTGAAACCGCTGAGAACACAGAGTTACGCAGAGAAAAGAAATTACTCTTCGATCTCAGCGATCTCAGCGTTTAAAAACAATGAATAAATAAGCCTATTTCAGCACTAGAAACTCACCCCTCATATACCTATGAAAATGAAGTCTTATTAATAAGAATCGACTATGTTTCTTATTCCACCTTAAAAAATAAATCCCGTTGTAATCGAAGAATAAGATCTCTATTGGATTCAAGTTTGAAAAACGGTTTGGCTAGAAAAGCTCTGATGCACGGCATCATGGCGTAAGCTTTTCTTCCTGTAACGGCTCGATTCTCGTTGATGGGCGGGACAAAATCTTCGATTAGTCTTAACAGCACAATGTTAGTTTTGAAAGAGACTTTAGAGGTTCCCTATAATGAGATAGCCAGCCCCAGATTGCCAGGGCGAATTCCATTTAGATTTCATGATGCAGTTTGACTCATTGCGTCAGGTGTTCTATGCTCACATTAAAGGGGGCCTCCAAAAAACAGCTTCAGGAAATTGACGAAGAGATTTTTGCCTGCCTGTGCCCTGTCTGCATCGGACACGCACAGGTAGGCGGAGAAGCTCGAGTCAGGAAAAATGGGAGTTTTTAAAGTCTACCTGGAGGTGCCCTAAAGGAACATGAAATGAAATCGTGGTTATTGGGAATGCTTCTCTTGTCACTATTCAGTGCTTGCTCTCCCCGCAAGGTACCCGATCAGGAAGCACCTGAAGCTAAAGGCACTGCCGCTGTGGCCGATCCAAATCGGGAGGTGCCCCCTAATCCCGTTGAAGAGATCAATGCCGATGGATTTATCGTCACCCATGCTATTTCCCTGCGTAGCACACCCAAATATCCCGATGGCTTCACTCACTTCGAATATGTGAATCCCGAGGCTTCCAAAGGCGGCACCATCGTGATGGCAGGCACCGGCACCTTCGATAGCTTTCATCGCTATGCGAGGCGGGGTGATTCAGCACCTGGAGCAGAAAGATTCTACGACACTCTCCTTACGCAAAGTGAGGACGAAATTGAAGTGTATTACGGGCTCATCGCACAGAAGATAGAGTATTCCCCCGATTATACATGGATAATCTTTCACCTTCGCCCTGAGGCACGGCATCAAGACGGTCGGCCCATAGTAGCCGAAGACGTTGTTTTTTCCTTCAATAAATTCTTACGTGAAGGAGTTCCTCAGTTTCGTACCTACTATGAAACCGTATCATCCGTCGAGGCTCTTGATGAGGGGCGGGTGAAATTCTCACTCAGCGAAGGTAGCAAGGACATTCTGATTTCTCTTGGGGGCACCCCCGTTCTGCCGCCCCAGTTCTGGGAGGGGAAGGATTTCACCGAACCATTATTGGAACCACCAATGGGAAGTGGGGCCTATGTGGTATCAGATTATGCCATGGGGCAGTATGTGGAATATGAACGACTGCGGGATTATTGGGCAATGGATATTCCGGTCATAAAGGGAACCTTAAATTTCGAATATATCCGCTACGATATGTACCGTGACGAAGTAGTCAAACTCGAAGCCTTGAAAGCCGGCGAGATAGATTTAAGAATAGAGAATGTCGCAAAGCAATGGGCAACTCAGTATACAGGCCCCAATTTCGATGCCGGATATATCATTAAAGAGGAATTGCCCGACGACACTCCCCCGCCCATACAGCGCTTTGTCTTCAATACCCAAAAGGAGCAGATCAGCGATAGAAGGGTAAGGCAGGCATTAAGTTACATGATGGACTTTGAATGGCTGAACAAAAATCTCTTCTATAACCAATATAGTCGAACAAGGAGCTATTTCCAGGGAACCCCCTTCGAGGCATTCGGAATTCCCTCATCAGAAGAGATGGAAATCATCGAGAGTGTGCGCGGCCAGATACCCCCGGAAGTATTCACCCGGGAATTTCAGCCTTCCGTCTCCGACGGTTCGGGCAATGTCCGTGAGCAAATGGCCAAGGCAATCAATCTCCTTTCCGAAGCCGGATGGATTTTGAAAGACCAAAAAATGGTGAACGCCGATAGTGGTGCCCCCTTAGAGCTGGAACTCATAATGGTCAGCCCTGTCAGCGAACGTATTGCCATACCTTTCCAGGAGAATCTTAAAAAAATCGGTGTCGATCTCCAACTCCGTCTCATCGATACAACTCAATATATCAACAGAATTCGGAAACTGGATTACGACATGGCTTCCCGCCCCTCAGGGGGGAGTTTCTATCCCGATTCTTCCCTTCAGCTTGCCTGGCATTCCGAGTTCATCGACAGCACATATAATGCTTCAGGTGTAACCGATCCGGTGATTGACTATCTCATCGAAGGCATTGTTGCCAACCAGAACAACAACGCCGAATTACTGAATTGGGGCAGGGCCTTAGACAGGGTGCTCCAATGGAATTACTACGGAATTTTTCAGTGGCACGCCCCCACAACCAGGGTGGCTTATTGGGACAAGTTTAGCCGCCCGGCCATTAAACCGAAATATAGCGATGGATTGAACACCTGGTGGATAGACCCCGCCAAAGAGTCCCGTCTCTAGCAAAGTGGCGACATATATCCTCAAAAGACTGTTGTTAATCTTGCCCACCCTCTGGGCGGTGATCACGTTGAACTTTTTCATCGTTCAGATCGCTCCGGGTGGTCCGGTAGACCAATTCATAGCTAACGCCCAGGGCCTCACATCCAATATGGCCATGGAACGCATCTCCGGAACAGGCCAACAGGAATCCGGCACAGGAGACTCCACCGACAACGGCCCGGCGAATTCATACCGGGGTGCCAGAGGTCTGGATGCGAAGGTGATAGCGGAAATCGAACGGCAATTCGGTTTTGACAAGCCTCTTCATATCCGGTACCTCCACATGCTCCGTAACTACATCCTCTTCGACTTTGGGGACAGTCTCTTCAAGGCTCGTTCCGTTGTGAATCTTGTGCTCGAACGCATGCCAGTGTCGATTTCTCTTGGACTCTGGACCACACTCCTCGTCTATCTCGTGTCCATTCCCCTGGGTATACGAAAGGCCATTCGTGACGGGTCGCGCTTTGATCGATGGACCAGTGCGTTGATAGTATTCGGGAATGCCGTTCCATCATTCTTGTTTGCTATTTTGCTTATTGTCCTATTTTCCGGGGGATCCTTCCTCTCCATCTTTCCACTTCGAGGGCTGGTGTCTCCCCACTGGAAGAATCTAAGCCTGGGGATGAAGATTGTCGACTATTTCTGGCATTTAACCCTCCCACTCATGGCCATGCTCATCGGGGGCTTTGCGTCCCTCACTTTATTGACGAAGAACTCATTCATGAATGAGATAGGCAAGCAATATGTAATGACGGCAAAAGCCAAGGGGCTCTCCGAAAACCGAATACTCATCGGCCATGTGTTCCGCAATGCCATGCTCCTCATCATCGCCGGTTTTCCCGGTGCCTTTGTTTCCATGCTTTTCACTTCTTCTGTGATTATCGAAACTATTTTTTCCCTCAATGGACTTGGGCTTTTGGGTTTCGAGGCCGTAATGCAGCGGGATTATCCGGTCATCTTCGGCACTCTCTACATCTCAACTCTTCTGGGTTTAGCGATGAGTTTGATTTCCGATTTCATGTACACCATAGTCGATCCACGTATCGATTTCGAAAGAAGGAGAGTCTAGGATGGATGCACTCGGGGCCGAACGGTTAAGGCGATTCAAGCGCAACAAGTTAGGGCTTATATCGGCCTGGGTATTCGGAACAATGTTCCTCGTCAGTCTCTTTGCCGAATTTCTGGCCAACGACAAACCCATAGTCCTCGGCTACCAGAGTCGGCTCTATTTTCCCGTCTTCAAAGATTATCCAGAAACAGCCTTCGGCGGTCTGTTCGAGACAACCGCTGATTACCGTGATCCGTATGTGACGAGTCTTATTGAAAAGGATGGTTGGATGATCTGGCCCCCCATCCGTTTCAGCTATACAACAATCAACTACAACCTGCCCAGCCCCGCACCATCGCCGCCGACGAGGGAGAATCCCCTCGGAACCGATGACAGGGGGCGAGATGTGATGGCGCGTATAATCTATGGGTTTCGTGTTTCGGTTCTCTTCGGCCTCACCCTCACACTGGTATCATCGCTGGTTGGCACATCGGCAGGGGCATTCATGGGCTATTATGGCGGAAAACTTGATATCTTAGGGCAGCGGTTCGTCGAGGTGTGGAAAAGCCTGCCGACCCTCTTCCTCCTCATCATCCTTGCCAGCGTGGTACAGCCTAATTTCTGGTGGCTTCTCGGCATATTCCTTCTCTTCAGTTGGATGAGTTTCGTCGGCGTGGTACGGGCGGAATTCCTGCGCGTGAGGAATTTCGAGTACGTTCTATCGGCTAAGGCCATGGGGCTTTCCGATATGAAGATCATTTACCGCCACATTCTTCCCAATGCGATGGTGGCGACTCTCACCTTTATGCCCTTCACCCTAAGCGGTGCCATCACCTCCATCACAGCCCTGGATTTTCTTGGTTTCGGACTGCCTCCCGGGTCCCCTTCTCTTGGAGAACTGTTGGCACAGGCCAAGGCCAACCTGCAGGCACCTTGGCTGGGATTGTCGGTATTCTTTGTTCTGGCACTCGTTCTTACCCTTCTGGTATTCATCGGTGAGGCCGTGCGGGATGCCTTTGACCCCCGAAAGGCATCCTGATGAACGATCAATGCCGCTCCCAGCCGGGAAACCTCCTGGAAATTCGCAATTTGCGCATAGGATTCAAGAAGGACGATAAAATCAACGAAGTTGTGCATGGTGTAGATTTAACCCTTTCCGCGGGCCAAACCCTGGCCCTGGTGGGTGAGAGCGGTTCGGGGAAAACCGTGACAGCACAATCCATTCTGCGGCTTCAGCCCGAATCTCTGGTAGCCTACACAGGTGGGGCTATTCGTTTCGAGGGTATTTCCATCCTTGATGCCGATGAGGCCCATATGAGAAGTCTGAGGGGGTCGGCGATTGGCATGATTTTCCAGGAACCGCTCACCTCTCTCAATCCATTACACAGTATCAAAATGCAACTGAATGAGTCTTTGTTTCTTCATCAGGGCCTCAAGCCGGAACAGGCCACCCCTATTTCTTTGAAATGGCTGAACCATGTTGGTTTACGAAAAGCCGAAGAACGCCTAAATGCCTATCCTCATCAGTTATCCGGCGGAGAGCGCCAGCGTGTGATGATTGCCATGGCGATGATGAACGGTCCCCGCCTACTCATTGCGGACGAACCTAGCACCGCATTGGATGTTACCGTGCAGGCCGAGGTGCTTGCGCTGATAAATCGGTTACGGATTGAAACAGGCATGGCCGTTTTATTCATTACTCACGATCTGGGCATAGTGAAACATTTCGCCGGACAGATAGCGGTGATGCAGGATGGCTTTATTGTCGAGACTGGTGCCACAGAAGACGTATTCGCTCATCCAACGCACGAATACACCCGTATGCTTTTGAATGCCGAGCCCAATGAAGAATATCCCGTATCCGATGAGAGTCGGCCTTTCCTGATAGAGTTCTCCGATCTTAAGGTGCATTTTCCCGTTCAGCGAGGCCTTTTCCGTCATGTCGTCGGTCACATAAAAGCCGTCGATGGCGTTAGTGCACAGGTGAGAGAAGGGCAGACCCTGGGAATAGTTGGAGAGAGTGGGTCTGGAAAAACCACCTTGGGCAAGGCTCTTTTGCGCCTCGAAAACAGTCAGGGGAGCATCCTGTTTGATGGCAAGTCCATTTCAGGATTGAATCGCAAGGAGATGCGCCCATTTCGGCGGCAGATACAGATTGTATTCCAGGACCCCTTCGGTTCGTTGAGTCCGAGAATGACCATTGAGCGCATCATAGGAGAGGGTCTTGAGATACATGAAATTGTCGGCAAATCGGAGAGGAAAAACCTTATCCAGGTAGCCATGGAAGAGGTAGGGCTAGACCCTGATCTTCGTGACCGCTATCCACATCAATTCTCCGGCGGACAGCGGCAACGCATTGCACTCGCAAGGGCACTGATTCTCAAGCCTCGGCTGCTCATCCTGGACGAGCCCACCTCGTCTCTTGACAGAACCATTCAGTTTCAGGTTGTTCAACTCCTTAAAGACATTCAAAGCCACCATAACCTTACCTACATATTCATAAGTCATGATATGGCTTTGATACGCAATCTCTGCCATGCTATCGCCGTGATGAAAAATGGTAAAATCGTCGAAGCTGGTGTAACGGAGCGGCTCCTCAATCATCCAGAGCATCCATATACTCAGCAACTTCTCCATACGGCGTTCAAAGCGACGTTCAAAGAGTTTTCCCCCCTGTCTCAAAATACCCCATAGGCTCAGTCCTTTCCAAGTGATGAACGAAATGGCTTTCCTAGAGATGCCCTTTAGCCTGGTAGATTCACAACTCCATTTGACAGAGTTTTCTTAATGAGTATAAATAACCATATGATCAATATAAGAAAAATCACAATCTTCGCATTTACCGCAGTTCTTGCCCTGTCAATGACTGCCTGTTCAAGAAAGCCCGACAGCAAGGCAGGAGCGACACCAAAAGCCGTGGGCCAGGAACCAAGGAATATCGCCGTTGAGGGAGTTATAGTCGCTAGCGGTTTTCTCGTAGAGGAAATTCGTAGTGCGGGCGTGGTAGAAGGAATTAGAGAAGCATGGATAATCTGTGAAACCGAAGGCCTCATACAGGAGTTGCATTTTCGCCTCGGCAACAATGTGCGGGAAGGAGATGTTCTTTTAATCATAGAAAACACCTTGGCGGCCCAAAATCAGGAGTCTGCGGAGGGGCAATTTCAAACGGTATTACTGGAGTATGAGGCTGCCAAGCGTTCTAAGGATAAGAACAGCATCTCCGAACTCCAATTTAGCCAAACCTACAGTCGCTTTCTCACCGCTAAGACGGCCCTCTCTACGGCAAAAGATGCCTATGAGAACACATTCATAAAGGCCCCTTTTTCCGGGGCCATCGCCGCTAAGGGCCGGGGACTAGGAGTCGGCAACTATGTTTCCCGAGGTACCCGTATTGCCCGCGTCGTCGATTACTCGGCATATCAGGCTGAAGTAAGCATTGGGGAAGGGCAAATACTATTGGTTCGGGAAAATGCAAGGGTTAAAATAACAGGCAATGATGGACTTCCCCGCACCGGATGGGTGAGTGCCGTATCCGCCGGCAGTGACGACAGCACGGGAAGTTTTACGGTCATCGTGAACTGGAAGCCACTTGAGAATGATAGACTCAAATCCGGTATGTCCGTTGATGTGGCGATTGAAGCCATGGGGGAGATTGACCACATAATCGCCCCGGTGACGGCGATTTTCATTCGTGGAGGTGAGAAATTCGTCTATGTCGATGTGGATGGTGCGGCCAAACTCCGGCGCATTGATACGGGAAACCAGTTAGGAGAGCGAATCGAAGTTCTCTCTGGCCTGGAATCGGGTGACATATTGATCACAAGCGGTCTTGCATCTCTAAGCCCTGAAGTAGGCATAACGACAACCATTATAAATGATGGTGAGGAATACTGATGAGAATAGGTCAATTCTCGGTTGCAAACCCCGTTTTTGTAAACATCCTCATGATAGCCATACTCGTTATTGGCTCCCTGACGCTCTACCGCATGCCCAAGGAGCAGTTTTCCGAGGTTCCGTTTTACTTCGTCAATATAATGGTTCCCTGGCCCGGTGTATCCGCCGAAGAAATTGAACAACAGGTTGTCATTCCAATTGAAGAAGAAATGCAGGGGCTGGATGAACTGGACGCTGTTAGTTCCTTAAGTTCCGAGGGGGTGGGAATAGTCAACATTCGTTTTGATGATGGAATCAATCAGGACAAGTTCGACAAACTCTATACCGATGTAAACACCAGATTCTCCAAAGTTGATTTACCGGAAAATACCTTGAATCCATCCGTAAATACATTTTCCTCCAACGATTTTGCTCCTGTTATCGAAATTATTCTCTCAGGGGATGTCGGATATGATGAGTTAGTTAAATCGGCTGAACGCCTGGTCGATCCATTGCGCAGGATAAGAGAGGTTCAGGGTGTAACCATCATCGGAGACCGTGATAGACAGATAATTCTTTCCACGGACCGAGCGGATATTGAGGCTCGCGGCATATCTTTGGACGAACTCGTGCGGGCGGTGCAGTCGCGAAATGTGAATGTCCCCGGTGGAACCTTGAATACCGATACGAGAAACTACCTTGTACGCACGGTGGGGGAAGTCGATGATATTACAGCCTTTGGCGAGGTTGTAATCCGCCAGGCTACAGAGGCCTCCGGACTCATCCGGGTTCGGGATGTAGCCCAAATAGTCGAGGAATACGACAAGGATGGACAAAGGGTGCGTCTTGATGGAGAAACCGCCATCACCATTCGGATTACAAAGGTTCCCAAGGGCAATTCAATCCGCATCATCAAAGAAGTCAAAAAAGTGAAGGAGGAATGGGATGATAGAATCTCTGACGACATAGAAATAAGCTATCTCAACGACTCTTCCTATCCAATACAATCCAGTATTCGCATACTTCTGAACAATGCTGTTTTCGGTCTAATTTTCCTGATTGTCATACTCTACCTGTTTATTGGCCTTAGGAATGCGCTGATAACGGCATTAGGCATACCGGTTACTTTTGCCATTACGTTCATACTTCTCGAAGCCACGGGTCAAACTTTCAATACGAACACCCTCTTCGGCATGGTTCTCGTTCTAGGGCTCATCGTAGATCACGCCATCGTCATCACCGAGAATTGTTTCCGCTACCGCCAGCAGGGTCTTAATCTCCATGATGCGGCAGTTAAGGGAACAAACCAGGTGGCCATTCCCGTTATTGCGGCCACGGCGACTACGGTGGCCGCCTTTCTTCCTCTGATGATAGTACCTGGAACCATGGGGAAATTTTTGAGAGTCATACCTCTCACCGTAACTATCGCATTGGTGGCTTCCACCGCCGAAGCCCTGGTGTTTCTCCCGTCTCACTACTCAGATTGGCCGATCGGTAAGAGAAAGAAGAAACCAGAGCGAATATTCAACATATTTCGCAAGGCATTTCGACGTTTTTCGGGAATCACATATAAAAGAAGGAGACTGACGGTAGCCTTTACCCTCCTCTTCATGGTTGCTTCCTTCGGGCTGATTCCATTTCTTCAACAAGACCTCTTCAGTGGAGAGGATAACACTGTGTTCTACATAGATATCACGATGCCCCCCGGAACGCCCATGGACCGAACCGATCAAATAACCTCTAAATTCGAAGAGAGACTCATCCCTTTAGTCGGCAACGGGGAGGTAAGTGCCGTCAACACCTCCGTTGGATTCCTCTCCGGCCAAACCGGCAATTCAGAAGGCTCCGCCGTGGCTCAAATCGTTGTCGACCTCACCGAAAATGCGGAGGGCCGTGAACGGTCAATTACCGCCATCATGGCTGAAACGAGAAAAATGACAGAAGACATCCCTGGTCCTGACAAAATACTATTCAGGAAGGCGATTAGCGGGCCACCCACTGATCCTCCGTTCTCGTTCAGGATCTTCGGTGATAGCTATTCCGAACTCTTAATTATATCCGATCGCATACGTAGCGAACTGGCAAATGAGGAAGTGGTCTTCAATATTGAGGATAACTACGAACCCGGAACACCGGAGCTGGTAGTCCGGATTAATGAAGAAAGAGCCTCATCCTATGGCTTGTCTGTATCATCAATAGGAAGCTATCTCAGGGCCTCAGTGGAAGGAATTGAAGCCACGACATTTTTCAAAAATAATGAAACACTGGATGTCGTGGTGCGATTCTCCGACTCGGAGAAATTCAACCCCGGCATATTGAGCCAGTTGCGCATACCAACTCCAGCGGGAATTTCAATTCCGTTTTCCTCTGTTGCGGGCATTGAAAGCGGAGACTCTCTTGCGGCTATAAAACGCTATGAAGGCCGACGGGAAGTAACGGTAACGGCCGACACTTACACAAAGGAAAGCATTTCGGCCATCAATGCACGGATAAAGGCGATGTATGAAGCCGAATTCGCTAACCGTTATCCAAATGTGGAGTTTTCCATCGGCGGTGAATTCGCCGAGTTCAATAATCTGCTCACCCAGATTCTAAGGATATTCCTTATCGGGGTCTTCCTGATATACATAATTCTCGGCACCCAGTTCAAGAGTTATAGCCAGCCTTTTCTTATTCTGTTTTCGGTGCCCCTCGCATTCTCCGGTGTGCTGATTTTCCTGATAACGACGAACACAATGTTTAGCATCCCCGTCATCTATGCGGGTGTAGCCCTGGCCGGTATAGCGGTCAACGATGCCATTGTCCTGATCAGCTTCATCAACGAACGGCGCAAAAATGGTGATGCCATAACGGATGCCGTGCTGACGGCTTCAGAGACAAGACTGCGGCCCATCTTATTGACCAGCCTCACAACTATTGCTGGGCTTACCCCAACGGCACTTGGTCTTGGCGGCGAATCCGTTGTTTGGGGACCAATGGCCGGGACTATCATCTTCGGATTGCTATTCTCCACGCTAGCCACCCTTGTGTTTATACCCGCATTCTACGGAGTTCTATTTGACAGAAAGCCTAAGAAGAAGAAGGAGGTTCTGATTGTCGATGCCATATCATAAAAGAAATGCTATTCGCATCTTTGCCACGACCCTATTTATTTTCGCCCTACTCTACCCAATTCATGGAGTGTTCGCTGACGACACTCCTTTTCAGGACTTCAGTGATCAAGATCGGAAATTCAAGGACAGGGGGATGGACTTGTTTCTGCAAGTCGCCGTTGAGTTGTGGGCCAAGCGGATTCAACTCGAGAGAACCATGTCTCTTCTTGACCAGGTTGAGACCGACTTCAATGCCATCGAAGATGTTGCAGCGCGAAGCTACTTACTGTCACAAATCGAACTATCCCGGGGCAGGGCGGTTTTATTGGCTCCCTCAAGAATTCGCGCCAAGGATAAAGCTCGCGCACGAGTTCATTTCGAGAAATCCATGGAACTGGTCCAGCAATCCCTGGACCTTTACGAAAGTGCCGACGGATACAGGGTTCTCGCCGATGCGGGCTCTGCCTGGATGGCCACTAAGGGCCTGGGCGGTATAATAAAGATGGCTCCAAATGTTAAGGAATGGTCGAATAAGGCCATCGCCATAAACCCCGAAAATGCCTTATCCGTGATTATCAGCTCACAAGGACAGATACATGCTCCTAAGGCATCCGGCGGAAACCCTCAGGAAGCTGTAAGGCGGCTAACTGAATTGATTTCCCGCCCAGATTTGAGTGATATCGAACGGTTCAGGGCTTATTTGAGCCTAGTTCAAGCACATAGGAAACTAAAAAACAAAGATAAATCCGCACACTTCTGTGAAGAGGCACAAAAAATTTTCCCCAATAGCCTTTTCTTACAACAATGCCAGACTTAATCTAAATTCTTCACCGCAAAACCTGGTGGAATAAAACCCAGTCCGGCGAGCAGAACCGAATCCATCATTCTGACCCTCCCCCTGGATTCTGCCCCTCCCCCGAGAGAGAAAAAAGGGCCCCCCCCCAGCTGGGCAAAGTCCGACATCTCCTATGGCTCATGCACCTCATCGATGTTGATCATACCGAATGTTTGCCCTCGCGTAGGAACTGTGTGCCAATCATCAGGCGCATTACTATCGTGGGGAATAGAACCACGACATAGGGAACGAGTGGCTGTAGAACTGCCGACAGGCAGTGTTTCGGACGGCAGAGGAATGTCTCCGTCTGCTAGCCACTCTCCTTGCAAGCCGATTTCCTGCACCCAGGGGAAGGATGTTGAGGTCCACCCAAGGTCATCCTCACCTGGCACATCATCTCTGTCCGACCAGATTACTGCATCGATAATAGCTCCACCCTTGCGCTTGTATAGAGTGACCGCACCATTATTGCTCGGCAAACCAGGCGCATCCCTCATCCAAAAATCGCGGGCTGTCTCCAGGGCTAAGCGGCCTCCTGAAGTGTTTACCTCCTCCAGTTCATCAACTTCTTCAGGAAGACCCTCGGGCTTTGTGTGAATAACGATGTAGTCGCCTTTGGAAATCTCAATAGCGGGGAAAGCCAATGTGTCGATGGCATTCCCCTCGGTTCCGATAACAAACATCAATCCGCCGAGATTCCCGTCGGTAAGTACGAATAGTTCAACACAATCGGGTGTAGATTTTGACCCTCTGGGATTGATTTCGTTTATGAGTAGTTCGGGAACGTGAGGATTCCATCCTGAAAACTGATAGAGAAAGGAGAGAGAATTGCCTTTTAGGTCTTCTACCTCAGTTCTCATCGTATAGGATACCCCGATTCCCTGGCTACTCGAAAACCGAACGATGAGCCGCTTCTCGTCAGATTCGACAGACGCAATACCCAATTCCGGTTCGATTTCGATATTCTCGATAGCGGAACTAATCTGTTCATCGAATCTCATTTCGATAGTTTGATTATCCAACACTTCAGCTGATTGAATCACTGGAGGCTGAATATCAATCTTGTAAGGCGGACCTTCAATATAGGCATTTGGTGCACAAGAAAAGAAAATTGCCAGTAGCAATACCACAAAATAGCCCGCATTACGCCTTAGAAAATGAATGGTGTTCATATATAATAGGACTCAAGACAATTGCCATTTCTATTAAAAAGGAATAAAAATGTGTGGAATTATTGGTTATTGCGGCCCAAAACACACCCCGGACATCCTATTAGCCGGGTTGAAGAGGCTGGAGTATCGCGGATACGACTCTGCAGGGATATGCCTAGGCGTAGATAACAGACTCATCATCTACAAAAAAGAAGGCAAGCTGCACCGGCTCAGGGAAATCCTGCCTGAAACCGTTTCAGGGAATTGGGGTATCGGGCATACCCGTTGGGCTACTCATGGAAGCGCGAATGACTGCAATGCCCATCCACATACCGACTGTAGCGGTAAAATCGCTATTTGTCACAATGGAATCATCGAAAACTGCGAAGAGTTAAAAAGCAAGCTCCAAGAAACAGGACATAATTTTGTCTCGGATACCGATTCCGAAGTCATTGCGCATCTCATTGAATCCTTTTATAACGGGAATCTTGAGTATGCAGTGAAAAAGGCCCTTACCTTCCTCCAAGGGACATATGGCATCCTGGCGATGCATGCGGATCATCCGAATGAGATTGTGGGGGCGAGAAACGGCTCACCACTAGCCCTAGGGATAGGCAATGATGAGATGTTCCTTGTCAGTGACGTGAGTGCCATGATTGCCCATACAAAACAGGTCGTCTACTTTGAGGACGGCGATGTCATAAAAATTAATGCCCATGACTACTCGGTTACCGATCTCCATGACCAGCCGGTAGACAAGGAGATAACCCGCATATCCTGGGAACTCAACGAGTTTTCAAAGGGGCAATATCCTCATTATATGCTCAAAGAAATATATGAGCAGCCTCAATCAATTGCCCGTGCCATCGGCGGACGTATCGATGAAGTCCAGCATACGGCTATGCTCGGCGGCTTGAATATGAATGAACAGGACCTACTCGGGATCAAAAGGGTGGTGATTTTCGCCGCCGGCACCAGTTTTTACGCCGGTCGGGTAGTAGCATATCTGATGGAATATCTGGCTCGTGTTCCGGCTGTGGCGGAATTGGCTTCGGAGTTACGTTATCGCAATCCCCTTGTCGAGGAAGGAACCCTGTATCTTGCGGTCAGCCAATCAGGAGAGACCCTGGATACCCTCATGGCAGTCAGGGAACTCAAACGAAAGGGGGCAAGAGTGCTCGGCATCTGCAATGTTGTGGGCTCGACAATAGCGCGGGAAACCGATGGGGGAGTGTACATCCACTCAGGCCCGGAGATAGCCGTGGCCTCAACCAAGGCCTTCACCAGCCAGCTTGCCGTCATGTATCTGCTCATATTTAAAATGGCACGGATACGACACATGCCGGAGGAAGACGGCCAACGCTTCATCGACAACCTGAAGGTATTACCGGAACTGATGCTTCAAATCCTTGCTCAAACAGACAGCATCAAGGCACTCGCTCAGAAATATCACAAAGCAGACAGTTTTCTCTTCCTTGGACGGGGTATAAATCTCTCGGTGGCACTGGAAGGTGCGCTAAAACTTAAAGAGATCGCCTACATTCATGCCGAAGGCTATAGTGCCGCAGAAATAAAACACGGCCCCATCGCCCTCGTCAACGAACGCACCCCCAGCCTATTCATCATCACAAATGATCACCTTCGAAAAAAAATCATCTCCAACATGAAGGAAATCAAATCCCGCAAGGGCCCTGTTATCGCCCTCTGCACCGAGGGAGATGAAGAAGTAGCAGCAATCGCCGACGAAGTACTGTTCGTTCCAAAGATTCATGAATTCTTCGCCCCGTTCCTGATGATGGTGCCCTTGCAGCTTTTCTCATACTACAGTGCGTTGGCACTGGGCCGGGATGTTGATCAGCCACGCAATCTGGCAAAATCCGTTACGGTGGAGTAGGTTCTACCATAAACCAAAGTTAGAAGCCAAATCAGAGTATGAGCATTGAACATGAATTAAAAATTTGGGATGGAAAATCTTCGAGTGATATAGGTGTCATTTATAACCGTTACTCTGAGGAGGCTAATTTTGTAGCTTCCCTTATCGAACTCTCTCGCTATGAAGAATTTGAGAAAGGAGCTACGTGGCTTCTAAAGCATCATCTTGAAAATAAGCACAAGTTAAATATTGATGAGGTGACTGCTATATACAAAATTTCTCTGAGTTTTCATGCTTGGGAGGCAAAACTACATATTCTTCAAAGCATTTGTTATATGCCGATTGGTGAGGCTGAGAAAAATTGTGTCGAATTGTTTCTGCGAAATTGCCTTATAGATACAAAAAAATTTGTCAGAGCGTGGGCATATAATGGGTTCTACGAAATTTCTCTTCAATACCCTGAATACAAGGAAGAAGCGAAGAATCTTTTTGAAATGGCCATGAGAACTGAAACACCATCTGTAAAGGCCAGGATACGTAACATAATGAAAAAGGGCTTCTAACAAGTCGAATCATGCGGACTTTGTAAAGCTATCACCTTTTTCGCTTACGAAAAAAAGCCGCCAACTTCATAAAGCCGGTGTTTGGGGCGTTTGCGGTGGGCATGGGTATCAGGGCGTGCCCGGCGGGGGATACATCTCGCTTCGAAGCATGCATTTCTGGGCGCGCCCGCCGGGGGATGCATTTCACTTCGGGGGATGGGTTTCTGGGCATGCCCGGCGTGGGATTCATTTCGCATCGGGGGATGCATTACTGGGCGTGCCCGGCGTGAGATGCATCACGCTTCGGATCATGCATTACTGGGCGTGCCCGGCGTGAGATGCATCACGCTTCGGATCATGCATTACTGGGCGTGCCCTCCGGGAGATGCATCTCGCTTCGAAGCATGCGTTTCTGGGCGTGCCCGGCGGGGGATGCATTTTGCTTCGGGGGATGGGTTTCTGGGCGTGCTCGGCGGGGGAGGCATTTCGCTTCGGGGCATGCGTTTCAGGGCATGCCCGGCGTAAGATGCATTCCGCTTCGGGGCATGCGTTTTTGGGTGCACCCGGCGGGGGAGGCCTTTCGCTTCGGGGCATGCATTTCAGGGCGTGCCCGGCGTGAGATGCATCTCGCTTCGGGGGATGCGTTTCAGGGCGTGCCCGGCGTGAGATTCATTTCGCATCGGGGCATGCGTTTCAGGGCGTGCCCGGCAGGGGAGGCATTTCGCTTCGGGGCATGCGTTTCTGGGCATGCCCGGCGTAAGATGCATTCCGCTTCGGAGCATGCATTTCTGGGCGCACCCGGCGGGAGATGCATTCCGCTTCGAAGCATGCGTTTCTGGGCGTGCCCGCCGGGGGATGCATTTCACTTCGAGGCATGCGTTTCTGGGCGTGCCCGGCGGGGGAGGCCTTTCGCTTCGGGGCATGCGTTTCTGGGCGTGCCCGCCGGGGGATGCATTTTGCTTCGGGGGATGGGTTTCTGGGCATGCCCGGCGTAAGATGCATTCCGCTTCGGGGGATGCGTTTCTGGGCGTGCCCGGCGGGGGAGGCATTTCGCTTCGGGGCATGCGTTTTTGGGTGCACCCGGTGTAGTTTCTCAAATTATTCCACCCAAACCCTTTCACGATCAGTTAGACAATTTCTCAATTCAAAAAGAACATAATCCGGCCCTCCCTCCGGATTATGTTATTACAGGGTAAGCTCTGTAGCAGCGACTCGAACATGTTCAGCAGAAACAGACTCTTCCCTTTCCATGGCGGTAGCAAGCATAGCTACTTTTGCCAATGAATTAGCCCTTCGTAGGATGCCACCCGATTTCTGATGAATCGCATAAACAGCATTTTCTGCAAATATCGGTTTTTCTAAACCAGCCAAAGCAAGATGATGATTCAAGTATTTCTCCATGACTTCTCTTTTAATTGATTCCAGATGATTCTTTCCTAAAACCCGTGATGCCAAAGGCCTAGCTACACTGGTCATCAGATGGTCCATCAATCCGTCCTATCCACATAGGATAACTGGCATAACCGGTTTGGAATCATATTCAAACTGCAACAATCCACGCCCCCGCACGGGGGGCGACTAAACTTGGCATAACCGGTTTGGAATCATAGTCAAACTGCAACAGGGTGTGTAGCTGAGCAAAAACATTGTGTTTAAACAGGTGAGCCTCATCAATGATCATGTGGATTTCCCTGCTCCCACATCACCGGTAATTACAGTGATAGCCTTTTGTTGTACTGCAAAGCTGACTCTCTGTTTCAGGGGGTCCAATGCTGGCAGAGGGTATAAATCCCGAACCGCAACATTCTGGGAAAAGGGATCTTTTTTCAAGCCAAAGAAGTGTCTGAGGTTTTCCATTATTCATCCCCCGCAGCCTTCTCAAAGAGAGACCCTTTTTGCTTTTCAAAGTGAGTTGCTCTTTGAATTTTACTATTGCTATGCTCGTTGAGAAGGGAAAGATATCCCCTGGGTTCATCATCCAGGAAAACCTCAATGTGATCGTAATTTTCATAACGAAGAGTGACATTCATCCCGATCAGCCCAATGGGAGCTTCAAACATCCTACCATAGCCCCGGCCAATTAGAAACTTGTTTTCGTTGGAACAGAAGTGCTTTCATCCAATACTGCTGGCACTGCTGGGATAGCTCTATTCGGAATGTGAGACCCTTGAGCTTGTGTTCTAATGAAGATTGGATTTCTTTCCAGTGTCGAGGGTAATCATATTCCCCACCCAGGGTAATTTAAATTCCCACCCCCTTCCGGTAGTCAAATCGTAGAACCGATTTTATAATAAGTCAAGAGCCTTTTCCCTCTGTCCCCTCACCGAATACTCCATGCATCCTGTAAGACTTAGCTTCCTCGACAATGATCTTAATAGCACCGGAAACCAGTCTATCCAGCACCGCCCCGCCGATGACCGGATCGGGAAAGACACCGTACCAGTCTTGCGGCGGACGGTTGGATGTGATGATGGTCGAACCACTTCCCAAACGTTCGTCTGCCAGCGCATAAAGCAACTCGGATTCTTTCGAGTCATAACGTCGAAAACCAAAATCATCGAGAACCAGCAAGTCCATTGTCTTGATCTGCTTCCATAACCGGGCCACTCTCCTCGGGTAGGAGTCGTCTGTCAGACACTCTAAAAGTTTCTGGGTTTTGACGAATAGGGCATCTCCTCCCCGGCGGCACACCTCATGACCGATGGCCTGTGCTATGTGGGTCTTACCAATTCCGGGAGGGCCGCACAGAACCAGACTTCTATGGTCCCTGATAAAGCGGCAAGTCGCCAGATCCCGGATGGTCTGCTGCGGAATGGTTGCCATATTGAACCGGTAGTTAAAGTTCTCAAAAGTCATTCTGGGACTCAAGCTTCCGACTTTCAGACGTTTGCTCAGGATGTTGGAATCGCGATTTACAACCTCATCTTGAATCAGCAGAATCAAAAAATCCAGATAACCGAGTCCGCCATCTTCAGCTTCCCGGAGCCGTAGATCGAGGTTCTCCAGTATCCCCGGCATTCTCAACCGACGAAGATTGGCCTCAAGTGTTTGCATTTCTTTCACAGTTTTCTCCTTCTTGTTAATTGCTCATGTATTCTCGAATATCTCTGACCATGGCTTCACCCGCCGTTGAGCGAGGGACTTCAAATACCAGGTGTTTCTGTTTCTTTTCATCTTCCAGCATGATCTTCAAGTGCTTCGGTTGGCGCACCTTGAAGGTCGCCGCCTTGCTACACACATCTTGCAGCAACGGCAGGTCCTTGTACTGCTCGAAGAGTGTGATCATTCCCTTGGCGATACGGGCGTTTATAAATGCATGAGACCGCAGGATCTGTTCCACAAGTTGTTTCGATCCAGATCCGTAGGCCGCTGCCCGTCCGATCAGAAACTGCGGGTAATCGCCTTTGATCATCGCACGTTGATCCGGCGGGAAATCACCGTCGGTACAGTACACTTTCCTGGATGTAGTAACGTATTGCCTGATAAAGAGATAATTCTCATCATAGATCTTCACCAGACTGCCAGCCCGTCGGCAGTGCACGATCTTTCTGCGATAGGACAAGGGCATGGAAAAGCGCTTTTTCTCAAAACTGACAAACTGATCCATATGGACGTTTGCAGATTTCCAGACCGGGATCTCAAAGCGAATAGGATTTATAGGTTTTAGCTTAGGCTTCTCTTCATCGATAAAAGCCTCATAAGGCGGGATGCCAGTGGTCCCATGCTTTTTCTGTCCGTACTCATTCAGACACCACTTCTTTGCCTCTTCATTGAGCTCTTTGAGAGTTGCGGAGGGATGAAGCTCTTTCAATCGTCGAAAAAGCTCTCGGGCTTCAGGAATCATCCTTTCGACCTTGGCCTTCCCTTTGGCGTGTGCCTTGATACAGGGATTGATAAAAGTACCGTGATGCTCCGCCCATTCCGCATATGCCTTGTTGATCTGAGGATCGTATATGTCGGCTCTAATCACACCGGACTTGAGGTTGTCAATGGTCAGGTATTCGGTGACTCCGCCAAAAAAACGAACCATATTGTCATTGCTCCCGACAAAGGATTCCTGGTTCTGAAAATAGGTAAACTCTATGAATGGTAGCCTGGAGGAGGAAAGCTTGGCTGCGAAGGCATTGATGACACGGTTCTTACCTGTTCCCGGCTCTTCATGCAAACCGACTCGACCATAATCTATCTGTGTCTCCTCTCCCGGCGGCAACTCCAGTCGCGGGAACTGCTTTTTCCCGGGAACCGTCAAATGATGTTTGCGGGAGAAGACTTTGAAGCTCTCGTAACTGCCCCCCAGACCATACTTTTGCTTGATGACGATGAACGCACTCTTCAGCTTCATAGGCTCCTGTTCCCTTGTGGTGAGCCGGATGATCTCATCTTTGTGCTGATGGAATTCATCGTGTATCGGGCTGCTTCGTTCGTTGTTCGGAAGCAGTTCAAAGAGCTTTTCCGCCAAGATCTCTTCCGATGGATCAGGTGATTCAAGCAGACCGGAGGATTTCATGGCATCTCGATAATGCCTGATTGTTTTTCGGTCATAACCTTCGGATTCGCTGATAGTCTTTATGCTTTGATCCGACTGTAGTCTTCTGTAAATGCATTTTAAATCGATAATATTCATCCTTCTGTATCCCATATGTACTCCTGCGTTTTGTTGCAGGAGTATTGTAAATGATCTACGGAAGGGAGTGGGGAATTGTGATTACCCTAGAGGCCGATTTATGGGGAATCTTGATTACCCTCAGCTGTATCGTATGGGGAATCTTAATTACCCTGGCTGGCTTATCCATGGGGAATTGTGATTACCCTGGACATTTCCAGGGATACTGAAAACCTAGTGAATATTTTTCAGGACGTAAGGTATGAACAGTATGGCAGTCGGGACAACGGTACCGTTTCAGCCATAACCCTGCGGTGTAGCCATGGAAATATCTCAGGACAAATCCATGGCCCCAGAGCCGACATCCGCCACAGCAAGGACAGCTATCTGGGTTGATCCAGGGAAATTCCTTTCCAGAGTCTTTAAGTTCTTCTAAATCTATCCGACAAATAAGTATCAAGATTGTTCCTCCCTTTGGGGAGGGATTGAGATTGGAGTAGGTGTGCATTTGCGTGGGCCCTGCTCCTTTTTTTATGTTCGGAGAGATTGAGAATTAGATTATCTGTTGTGAAAAATTAGTTAACTGAGTGTGAGATATTCATGGGGAGATTGGTTAGGATATTTTGCGAGATTACAGCATTTCGCTTCGGGGGATGGGTTTCTGGGCATGCCCGGCGTAAGATGCATTCCGCTTCGGGGGATGCGTTTCAGGGCGTGCCCGGCGTGGGATTCATTTCGCATCGGGGGATGCATTACTGGGCGTGCCCGGCGTGAGATGCATCACGCTTCGGGTTATGCATTTCTGGGCGTGCCCGGCGTAAGATGCATTACGCTTCGGGGCATGGGTTTCAGGGCGTGCCCACTGCTCCCCGCTAAAAAAAAAAAGTTCAACTGCCATTTTTAGAATAGTATAAATTTCATATTCCCTGGAAAATGTAGGGCTTGCTGAAAAAGTCATTGAAGTGGCTAGATGCTACTTTTTTACGCATTGCTATTCCTTTTTAATCAAATATTCTATTGCATCATCTAAGACTTGTGTGAATTTTCTGGAATTATCAAAATATCTAATACCATACTTTTTGCAAGATTTTTTTATCTTTTTACTATATTCAATCATGTTGCTTATATGCCTTTCGATATAGTCTTTCGATTTGCTAGTTAACCAATCATGTCTCCCTTTACTATAATGATAAACATCCTCAACCTTTTCACTTATATTCACATTCGTATAGCCAACGAAACACACTTTAATCCTATCTGGATGCTTTTTTAATAATTCATATATAAGTTCAGGGAGTACAGCCTCACCCTCAATGATATAATCAGTTTCTGACCATATCATATTTTCAAGCATAGCTTTAAAGAAATCCCAAAATCTTTCAGCAATTTCATTAGGCCATAATTTGTCATGAATACCATATTCAGGAATACCGTTTGTAAATCCCATTATCAACCAGTCAAGTGATAAATATGGAATTTCAGACTGCTCCATCATTTTCTTAGCAGCCAGAGTTTTTCCAGACCTTGATGTTCCGCTAATTATATATATCATTTTGAATTACTTTTAAAATTCTTGTTTTCGTTATCGGCACAATGTTGTGCAACGGGCTCGGCCATGCGTAGTGCGGGCTTTCAAGGCATTTCACCCTCCGTTTAGTTGTTAGTTTATTTAATGTAATTGCTTTCATATCAGCACTTTCGCTTGCATTACGTACAGCCATTGTTGTGTGCTACCTTTTGTTCATTTTTTCTCGCTATGTAAAATCCATAACTATAATAATTTTTGAATTTTTGATACAATTCGATTTCCGCTTGATTATCTTCAACTACCTTTCTTGCAAGTTCTGAATTGTCGTTGCGTTTCAGAAAAGTCTTAAACCTTGATTGCATTGGCTTATAATAGGTCTCAATCCAACTGTCTTGACTTAAATAGAAATATCCTACAGTCGAATAGCCATTATTTTCTAATTGCCCAATTTTGTTAGAAGCAGTATCAATTTCAGGATATTCCGCTTTCCAAAACTCTTCAATTTCCTTTGGTCGAGATTGGGTTATCCAAGTGATTTCACTCACAGCCAAATAGCCGCCGACTTTCAAGTAGTCCTTCCATTTTTTTAGTCCGTTTTCAAACCCAATGTTATAAATCGCACCTTCTGACCATATTAGGTCAAATTCATTCTTTTTGAACGGTAAGTCGTCCATTGATCTTTCAAGCGTAACAATTTTATCTGCAAATCCTAACTTTTGTGATTTTTCATTCAGGTCATTTAAAAACTCTGGAAACAAGTCAACTGCCGTGATTTGTCCGTTCAAATTTTTGGCGAGTGAAATCGTCTGCCCACCTGAACCACAACCAATGTCGGCCACTTTCAAATTTTGGTCAGTCGGCAGATTCAATAAATCAAGTGCTCTTAGCGTATCATTTTCGCTGCCTGGTCCTTGTCTCTCGGAATTTTTATGCAAGTCAATTATTAGTTCTAATTCTGTCACTTGTTCGTTTCTTATAGTTGTACTCAACAGCTGTGTATAGTTATTGTTCTTATACATCTGAATTGGAGGGATAAGAACCACTGTTATATTTTTCTTTTACCATTTTTGCTTCTTTTACTCAAGAAAATCATCAATTGCAGTTCTCTGTATATCGCTGAGTTTAGCTGCATTGTCGAGTAAAGCGGGAAGATGTCATGTGCAACGGTTTGTTATAAAGTTTTTTTATACTCTCAACGAATGGGCCTATGGTTAGGTGGCGATTTCAAAGTACTTCCGTGTCAAGTTACAATTTGCTTTACATAAAAAGTATATAACTTTTGCATACTACCGGCCCGCCAATTAACTATATCATGTTCTGCAACGTAGTTTATTCATTTTTAATCGACAAAAATCTCGATAAACCGATCTTTATCTCATCCATTATTATCATTTAAATATTGCCCAGTTTTTTACAAATCTTTCTTGTAACACAGAACGAACTTGAAAATAATCGGCAGAAGAGATTTTAGTCAGCCTATTTTTCGAATATAACTCTATTTTTACCATCCATGGGGCAATTTCATGTTTGTCTTTCCAATCCGTAATCGGAACAATGATCTTTAAAGGCAATTTACCCAACGAGTCATCATTTACAATTATTGTAGGTCTTGTTTTATAATATCAGCTCCAATTGTAGAATCAAGATTTATTAGCCAAACTTCACCTTGCTTCATAAAAGTCTTCAAAATCAAGGCTTGTAAATGCAGTCAATTCTTTATCGGATTTGTAATCAGCATATAAAGCTTCGGCTACCCTTTCCATCTGGTTTACATCTTCTTGTTTACTAATCGAATGAATAGCTTTTTCAATCACATGAATCCGTTTTTGGATGGGTAATCTTTGAATCTCCTTTATTGTCTCGTTGGTTCTCATATTAGATTATTTTAGTCCGAAAGATACAAATTAATCAATATTTTCAAATTTTTATCTTGCACTTTGTACGGTCAACTATGTTGCAAACGATCTCGGCTATAAGTAGTTGCGTGGTTTAGCACTCAGCTTTGCAAGTACACACCAAACTAAAAATCCGCGAGGATTTTCAGAAGTAGGCAGGATTTAGAAATTACGTATAGCCATTCCCAAAGGTTGCGATATAGGGTGCTACAGCAAGAAGAAAATCAGGGAAATACAGGACTGGATGAATAACTACCCTCAGGCAAATACTGGTTGGCAAATTAGCCAATGAGGTCACAGGAATACACAGGGTAGCTTGCGACAGTAGAGGCTATGAGTTTCATGAAAAAAAGCGGGCAGATATCTTGATTATTCATTCATTGATTTTTCAAGCGTAACGATTTTATCTGCAATCCTAATTTCTGTGATTTTTCATTGATTTCATTTAAAAACTCTGGAAACAAGTCAACTGCCGTGATTTTTCCGTTCAAATTTTTGGCAAGTGAAATCGTCTGCCCACCTGAACCACAACCCATGTCGGACACTTTCAAATTTTGGTCAGTCGGCAGATTCAATAAATCAGGTGCTCTTAGCGTATCATTTTCGCTACCTGGCTTTTGTTTCTCGGAATTTTTATGCAAGTCAATTATCAGTTCTAATTCTGTCACTTGTTTGTTTCTTATAGTTGTACCCAACGGTTTGCCTATGCGCACTATCCCGAAGGGTATTGCGTATAGGTTTTGTTGTATGTAGTGTCTTTTTACTCTTTTAATAGTTCAATTCGATACTTAATCATTCGGATAATCAGTTCTTTCGGCAATGGTTTGTCTAATGGGAACTGAACCGAACCTTTGGCTCGTTTATATTCTTTCAATTCCGAGTCGAATTTTTCCATAGTCGTTGGGTGTGGATAAAGTCCAACGTGTTTTTTATATCCCGCTATCATAATCTGCTGTTCCCTTTTTCCATTTTCGACTAAAGCATAAGCAGGAATGTTATAATTCAACAGTTCCGTTGCATTTGGTTCTGCTTTGAGAATACATTCCTTTAATTCCAAAAGAATTTTTTTGACATTTTCGGGTTGGGCATCAAAATATTCGTCCGCATTTTTAAATTCCGCTTTTCCGCTCATATTATTCCAATTAAGTTACGGTTGTCAGTTATTTTACATTGCATACAACGACTGTGTATAATTATTGTTCTTATACCTCTGAATTGAAGGGATAAGAACCACTGTTTATATTTTCTTTTACCATTTTTGCTTCCTTTACTCAAGAAAATCATCAATTGCAGTTCTCTGCATATCGCTGAGTTCAGTTGCATTGTTGAGTAAAGCGGAAAGATGTCAGGTGCAACGATTTGTTATGCAGTTTTTTTATTTTTTTATATCCTCAACGGAAAATTATATGACTAGTACTAGTTTCCTGTCAAACCACTATGCAGTTTTGGCAGGCTATAAATCTTAATAGTTGCCTCTTTACCTGCCATTACTTATACAAAATACTGTGCTTTCGTGCTTCATTTTACATGCTGTTTTATCAGCTTAATAAAATCACTATCTTCAAGAAAGGATCTCCAATCTTCATTTTTTTGAACAAAATCTACATTATTTCATCTTTGGAGAGACTAATATCCAAATATTTTAAACCATGTTCTTTTTCTCCCTTATAAGAAAAAATACATAAAAGATTACAGGAAATTGCCCCGTATTCAATATTTTTTGGAATTTGTCAAAGGCTTGATTATACAATTCCTCTGCTTCTTTTCCTTCTTTTGTTCTGGTTAAGTTGAGTTCTAATGCAGTCTAGGTCTTGTTGGACATTCGTTATTATTTTTGAACATTTATAATCACTTTGCCGGGCGAGTGTCCTTTACTTAAATAATCCATTGCTTCTGCTGACTTGTCAAGTGAGTAACGCTTATTAATGACTTTCATTATTTATTTTCATTCAAGAGTTTTGAAATGTACTCTAGGTCTTTTGAATCAGATTTCGCAGAAAGATTTTTTATTTTATTTCCTCTAAAAGATAATAACCAACCGAAAAATATAGATTTAAAAATCTGGGTAAGCGTACCGCCTACCATAACATATATGCCCTTTGAATGTAGAATGCGTCTGTAACCTAATAATGGATAATTGCCGTTGATTGCCACAATGAGATCGTAGCGAACGCTACTTTTTGTAAAATCATTTTTTGTATAGTCTATTACTTTATCTGCTCCCAAAGAAGTTGTTTGCTCCATGTTTTTAGAACTGCATACTGCAGTCACATTTGCACCAAAACATTTGCCTAGTTGCAAGGCATAGCTGCCAACACCGCCCGTACTACCGACAATTAACACATCGTTTCCATCTTGAATGTTGCCTTTATCTCGCAGTGCTTTCAGTGCCGTTATTGCTACTACAGGCAATGTTGCAGCATCTTCAAAGGAAACATTTGAAGGTTTGTGAGTGAACGCTTTTTCAGGAGCTACAGCGAATTCGGCTAATCCTCCAAATCCGAAATCTGTAAGGTCTCCGATTACTTCATCACCTGGTTTGAAATATTGGATGTTTTTACCAACTGATTCTATTCTACCTGATACCGCAGATCCGACTATCTTTTTCCTTGAAATTATCCCCATTTTCATTGAACGGTAGTCCGCTGCATTTAGCGATGTAGATAAAACTTCCAACAAAACTTCACTGTCATTTGGCACAGGTTTTTCTACCTCGCTGAGTCGAAGCTTGTAGTGTGTGTGATTCTGGTCATCTACTATTGTTTTCATCAGCGTCCTTTTGTTAATTGTATTTGTAATGCTTTATTTGTCTAATGATATTTAACGACTGTACATAATTATTGTTCTTATTCCTCTGTATTGAAGGAATAAGGACAATTGCCACTGCTTGAAACTGTGCTGTGAATCGGCTTGTCTCTTTTGCCCATGGAATATTCATCGTCTTGGTTTTATATTCAGGACATTTCACTCGGGAAATTTGACCGTGAATATACGTCTTTAATTGACAGGTATCCAAATGTCTCCACGTCCGCTCTTCTCTTCCGTCATGAATTTTGCAGACAGTACCGCATTCTGGGCAAATGCCGACTTCCCTTGCGGCCATTCCAGATATATATGCACACAATCATTGTCTATGCTTAGATCAGGGCCTAGTAACAATTCCATGTATTTGCTGATATGGCTCTCTAGCATCCATTTTCAAATAGTACTTTATTTCCATCTTATTCCATAAGGTAGTTCAAAGAGCCAATGACATAGGCACAAGGAATTGTAGCGGAAATATCGCTACTCCCCCCGCCGATTGGCAATGAGCCGGTTAGCAGACTACCAGAGTAGGGCATTGGGGAAGTGTTCCCTAATCATATCTTTTCAAAAATAGTTGTGGAGAAGGCTCTCGGAGTGTATAATAGCACCATCAGGTATGAGGAACTCTGTGAATTAGCGACTATTTATTCTAGGAGTCTGTCGGACATTGAGTGTTCGAGGCGATTTCTGATGATTTATTCCTGAAACAAGGCGGCAAAACCTTCAGCGTAGCTTAAACGATAGCGAAGAAGAGGGGGCCCGTTGGGCTCATCCCCCGCCCGGGGCTGTGTCAGAATCCAGGGGCTGGGTCAGAATGACGGATTTGGTTTGCAGGCAAGGCAACGCCACATGCGGGCCAAAGGTGCATTCTGGCACAGCCCCGGAAAACGAACAAAGGCGGCTCGGAAGGAGTATGCAGTGAAAGAGGCATGCGACTGAAGAGAAAGGGCAGAAATCGAATTGTGAGACATAGGTCCGACAGACGCACAGGGCTCCTTTCCTTTCAATCTTTCTTATTACGGCGAAGTTAATCCATTTATGAGTACACTTGATCCAGAACTTGATGCACTGTTAAACGATGTTCCCTTAGGTGAGATAGAGTTGCCTAGTATCAATGACGACACAGATCAGTCTGATTTGATTGAAAATTTTTTGGCGCAAGAATTCCCAAAAATTGATCAATTTGAGCAAACACCTGATCCGGTATTGCTGAGGGAGGAATTTTATTCAAAAGTACTCACTGGTGGAGGAGATATTTCCCAGCAAATCCATTCCCTTCTTCAGAAATTTCTGAGAGAAACAGATCCTAGACAGAAGGGTGTATATAGACAGCAGTTGGTAGGCAGTTGGGGATCTCTTTTTGAACATCTTGCTAAAAATTTTCGAGGTAGTAATATTGAGAAAAGGTGGGCTTTACGTTACGCATATTTATTACCAACCTTATTGAACAATGAACAGCGAACCATGATAGCCATGATCATCACCGGGAAAGGGTTTGATGAACCCATTCATTATTTAGACGAGTGGATGGATCTGATTATCGATGGCAAAGTAAATCCCTTGGCAAGCGATGAATTGCGAATTTCAAAAGGACTTAATGAATCCAGAAAGAAGAATAGATTAAATAAGGCCCAAGGGGACAAGGAGGCAATATTTTCTCTCGTTAATACCTTAATACTTAAGCGAGAGGGTATTGAATCAAGGCTTGAGGATGGAATTCGGATGATTCTCACTCATGGGCCACATCCTGTCTTTCCGAATATCCAAGATACCTATGACACTGATCAACAGCGAGCTTTGAAGAGTGCGATAGGGCAACTCCAGGAATTAGATAGGCTTAATAATGAGATTGTCAGTGGCATAGAGAAAATGACGGATGCGAACCGACAGGTCGATAAGATTAAAGATGAGATGGAGCAAATAGAAGAAAGCAACATCCATGATACATCGCTTGTTCAGGATGAGTTATCTAGCTTGCGACAAATTATCAAGCTGTGTATAGGCCGCCAAGGCAACCATTTTCCCTTCCTCACTAAGGGATTTATGTGTTCGAATATCAGTCGTGTTGCAACGCGAGAAAATGTAATACGCTGTATGGCGGAAATTGAGAAAATTGATAATAGCGTATTTAAAAGAACATTCAAGAGAAGGACGATGCGTATCGTCCCTCATACAATCATAGTGCCATGTTTTGGTGACAGAGGTATTTGTTGGGAGCCCTTCGAATTCACTAAACGAGCGATGAGCCGGGGGAGAATTGCGGTACCAATGTTCCCGAAAGATGTTGAACTTGCGGTAATCTATGCTTTAGGCGATCTTAGATGGCATGTCGCGAAGGAGAGTGCGGCCCAGTATTGGATGGAAGAAGGGTTGACAGGTGAATACCTTCAGTATTTCGACAAGAATAATGGCAAAGGCGAAGTGAGACTACAGTTTCTTGACGATTATGTTCTCTGGGTTACCAAGGAAGTGGAAGGTGTTCAGCGGTTGGACAAAGAAGTCCGCAGTATTTTTTGGCGATATATCCCATTTCTTCAATCGGTGAAAGATGAGTTGCGAAACCGGGGATTTGTGTATGATACTTTGTACAAGAAGGATATAAACCGAACTCTTTCTGATGGATATTGAGAATTTCTTCACGAAATAAGGTTCGATGCATCAATGATCCTTTGAAATATGGTCATTATGTTTTACAGGAACCATGTAAATCGCTATTATATCATTTATGAAGAATTATCCATTTAGAGAGATAGAATCCCGGTGGCAAGGATATTGGGAAGAAAACAAAACCTTTAAGGTAGAGGAAGATCCCCTTGTACCTCAAGAAAGGCGACGGTATGTCCTCGATATGTTCCCCTATCCTTCAGGTGCTGGTTTGCATGTAGGCCACCCTGAGGGGTACACCGCCACCGATATCTATTGTCGCTACCTGCGGATGAAAGGATTCTCGGTGCTTCATCCTATGGGATTTGATTCTTTCGGACTGCCTGCGGAGAACTATGCTATCAGAACCGGCAAGCCTCCGCGAAGTACGACCGAGTTCAATATCAAGCATTTTACTAAACAGATAAAGAGTCTGGGGTTTAGCTATGATTGGGACAGGGAGGTTCAAACCCATACTTCGGAGTATTATCGATGGACCCAGTGGATATTCCTCCAACTCTACAAGAAGGGGCTGGCGTATGAGGCAAAGATGCCAATTAACTGGTGTTCTAGTTGCAAAACCGGCTTGGCGAATGAGGAAGTCAAAGAAGGCAAATGCGAGCGTTGCGGGCAATTGGTGGAAAGACGGAACATCCGCCAGTGGGTGCTGAAGATCACCGTCTATGCAGAGGAACTGCTTAATGATTTGGAAGACCTTGACTGGCCGCAATCGATCAAGGCCATGCAGCGCAATTGGATTGGTCGCTCTGAAGGGGCCAATGTCATTTTCAGCCTCGCTGGTGATGTCGCCGAGCATCTGGAAGTCTATACAACCCGACCTGACACCCTCTTTGGTGCCACCTACATGGTCCTTGCCCCTGAACATCCTCTTGTAAAGAAGATATGTACTGCTGATAGAAAATCGGCAGTCGAGGATTATATCCAGGCGGCCCGTTATAAGAGTGACCTGGAACGCACGGATTTGTCCAAGGAGAAGACAGGGGTGTTCACCGGTGCATATGCCATAAACCCTGTAAATGACAAGGAAATACCCATCTGGATATCGGACTATATCCTTCTTTCCTACGGAACTGGCAGCATTATGGCTGTTCCGGGGCATGATCAGCGAGACTGGGAATTTGCCAGAAAATTCAATCTTCCTATTATCGAAGTTCTTCAGGGGGGAGACATCAGCAAAGAGGCCTTTGTTGGTGATGGTCCTCATATAAACTCAGACTATCTGAACGGCCTGGGCAAGCAGGAGGCCATAGATGTCATAATTGAGCGGCTTCAAGCCGATAAGAAGGGCTATAAAACGGTTAATTATAGACTCAGGGACTGGATATTCAGCCGCCAGCGCTACTGGGGAGAACCTATCCCTCTGGTTCACTGTCCCAGCTGCCGGATAGTTCCGGTGCCCGAAGATGAGCTACCCCTCACTTTGCCTGAGGTAGAGAGATATGAACCGACAGGCACTGGCGAGAGCCCACTGGCTGAAATCTCCCACTGGGTGAACTGTCTCTGCCCTTCCTGCGGCAAAGAAGCGAAACGTGAAACGAACACAATGCCGCAGTGGGCCGGTTCATGCTGGTACTACCTCCGATATATCGATCCGGAAAACAAAAACGCATTTGTCGATGCGGAAAAGGAACGATACTGGATGCCTGTTGACCTCTACATCGGCGGAGCGGAACATGCGGTTCTTCACCTGCTTTATGCCCGGTTTTGGCACAAAGTTCTCCGCGATCTGGACTTGGTGTCCACTTCCGAACCCTTCACTCGTCTCATCAACCAGGGAATGATTACCTCTTTCGCCTATATTCGTGCTGATAAGACCTTCGTCCCCACCGATGAGGTGACCTTTTCGGGAGGAAGATATATTGAAACGGCAACTGGCAAGGAATTGGAACAAGTTACCGCCAAAATGTCCAAGACTTTGAAGAATGTCATCAACCCTGATGAGATAATTCAGAAATTCGGTGCTGATTCCATGAGGATGTACGAAATGTTTATGGGGCCCCTTGAGGTTTCAATGCCTTGGCAAACCCAAGGTCTCATCGGAGTCCATCGATTTCTCAACCGGGTATGGGCCATTGCCGAACGGCCGATTACCGATGATGAGCCGCCCCTGAGCTTGAAAAAGCTTCTGCACAAGACATTGAAGAAGGTCGGAGAGGACACTTCTACCTTGAATTTTAATACCGCCATCGCCCAGATGATGATCTTCATCAATGAGTTGTATCAGGAAGCAAGATGCCTGAAAAAGCTCTGGGAGCCCTTCGTCCTGGCCATTTCTCCTTATGCGCCCCATCTTGGTGAAGAGATGTGGCGTATGCTTGGACATCAAGAAAGCCTAGCTTATGAGAGCTATCCTCAATGGGATGAATCTCTTACCTTTGATGACGAAAAGGAAATCGTCTTGCAGATTAACGGAAAGGTTAGGTCTAAGATAACTGTCTCAGCCGGCACCTCAGAAGAAGAGTTAGAGAAACTCGCTCGATCAGATGAGCATCTTAACAAGTGGTTGTCTGGCAAGAAAATCAAGAAACTCATAATCGTGCCGGAACGCCTTGTTAACTTCGTCGTATAGGGTGGCTGTTGTGATGAGTACTCTATAGATACTGGATTTTGCGAAAAATCTTTGCCATGTAGTCGGCTTCTTTCTTGCTTAGGGTGGCACGGGTAAGAATGTCTCGAAAATAGTGATCTGTGTAATATCTGTCGGCGGTTTTGAAGAATTCCATCGTATCCAAGGATTCATGTATTATCCTAACCAGGTCGGTTATTTCTTCACGGTTTACCGGTTCATATCGGCCTATCCTGTCGCCTGCGGCCTGTCTCCAGAAAGTTGATGCGATAATCTGAACCGCATGAGACAGATTAAGAGAAGGAAAATCTGGTGAAGATGGAATGTGGCAGGCGAGGTTGCAGTGAGCAAGTTCTTCATCTGTTAGTCCGGTCCGTTCGTTGCCAAATACCAGGACAATTCTTCCTCCAGCGAGTTCGGATGCACGTAGGGCAAGCTCTTCGGGAATTAGGCTGACCCATTTTCTCTTCACACCTCGGCGCCGAGTTACACCTACCGACAGAGTCGATTCGGCCAATGCCTCTTGTAATGATTCACACCTCCGAGACCGCCCATAAACATCCCGGGCATGAATGGCCATCTTCGTGATTTCCTCGTCGTCAAAGGTGCCCGGTGACACCAATATGAGGTTTGTAAGACCCATGGATTTCATCGCCCTGCAACAGGCTCCGACATTGAGCGAGCCTTCGGGACGACATAAGACAACATCCACTCTTTTAAGCCATTCATTCAAGCCAGCAGGGTCTCCATAGCTTGAACCGCTCCATCTTCATCGGCATTGGGGAGAATGCGGTCTGGGGGAAACATTGATTTAAGCTCCGGTGGGGCATTTCCCATAACCCAGGATTGACCGGCTGTTTTGAGGAGCGGCAGGTCATTCCACCCGTCTCCGATAGCGGCGGTTTCCTCCGGCTTTATGCCGCAAATTCGGCAGATTTCCATCATACCGGTGCCCTTGTTCACCCCGCCGGCAAGTATTTCGAGGCATGTCAGATAGGAATAAGTGACGTATAGATGTTCTTCTGAGAATTCTTTTTCAATCTCGTCCTTGAACTGGCTGAGTTGATCATGGTCGGCAAGGGCAACCGCCTTAGTGATGTTCAATTCTGTAAAACTGTCAAAATTAACAATCTTTCCTGGTATGTTTACTCGCTTGTGATAGCTGTCAATTTCCTTGGCCCTAAACTCATAGAATAGCTCACCGTCTCTGAAAGCAAGAAACTCCAAACCCCGATTTCTGAGCCGTGCGATGACTGAGCGGCTTACCTGGTCATCCATAGTTTTTTCATAGATACATCGCCCATCGGGGTCGGCGGTTATATGTGCCCCATTGCAACAAATTGAGGGACCGCTAAGCTCCAAGCGGTCGTAGAGCGGTTGGATGGAATTCCATATTCGCCCACTGGCAAGGATAATCAATACACCAGAGCGGTTCAGTTTCTTTATTGATTCTGCTACCCTATCAGGAAGACGGTGCTCTGAATTGAGTATGGTGCCATCAATGTCGAGGAATAATGTCACTGATTAACTGGTGGCTACACCCGTTATTCGTTTTTCTCGCCATAACTGTCGACCGTAGACTAGGGCATATATGAGCAATGCGATGACTCCGACAAGAACTGTGGTTCCTCGGCCTGTGGCAAAGGGGCTGTCGTTGCCGAAGAGCGGGTTGAAGAGTCTCACTGCAATGAGTTTTGGCATGAGTAGACCGAAGCATATAGAGGCCAATACAGCGTATTCCCACCACTTCAAGGCTACTCGCATAAAGCCTAGGGTAAAGTTCGCAAAGGCAAACATGGCAAACATGGCTGTGAAAAACACCCATACAGCATAGGAAGGCCGAATCACCTCGTGGAGTAGCAGGTCTGTGTTAAACATGAAAATGAAGGGGAGAATGGCCGTGCGTATGTCGTAACTAAACCCCTGCAAACCTGTCTTCATGGGGTTGGATCTTGCGATGGCTGACGCTGCGAAAGCCGCCAGGCCTACCGGCGGGGTATCATCGGCTAATATGCCAAAGAAGAAAACGAAGAGATGGGCAGCGATAAGGGGAAAGAATACCCCATTCTTGGCTCCAAGTTCGACGATTACAGGAGCCGTAAGAGCCGCCATGACGATGTAGGTAGCTGTTGTTGGCAACCCCATTCCCAGTAGCAGGGATGCCATGGCCGTTATAATGAGAATAAGGAAAAACCGTCCACCGGCGAGGAACTCGATGGCTTCGGTGATGATGCCGCCCAAGCCGAAGGTGACCACGCCGACAATTATGCCGGCCGCCGCAACGGCGACACCAATGCCCATCATGTTCTTGCCGCCAGCAACGAGGGCTCCCCATATCTGATTCCATGATTCAAGAAGGGCTTTCTTCCATCCGGCTTTCAGACCTTCCTTTTTTCTGGCTCGCCAGAGATTTTCGAGAGGAATGATGCATGCGAGAGCGATGATAGCCCGAAATGCCGCAAGATTTGGGGAATGTCTGAAGATGACAAGTTCTACAATAAGGAATGTGAGGGGTATAAGGAAATGTAATCCGCTCAGAAAAGTGGGGAGAAAGCGGGGTAATTCATCCTTGGTGAGTCCTCGGATTCCAAGTTTTGATGCCTCGAGATGAACTATGTATAGAAGAGCTATATAGCTTATCAGTGCCGGAATGAAGGCAGCCTTGACAACTTCGATATAGGGGATATTGACAGTTTCGGCGATTATAAAAGCCGCTGCCCCCATGATGGGCGGCATGAGCTGGCCATTGGTGGAGACGGCGACCTCTACGGCACCAGCCTTGTAGTCAGGGTAGCCGACTTTCTTCATCAATGGAATGGTGAAGGTGCCGGTGGTAACCGTATTAGCGATACTAGACCCTGAAATCATACCGGTCAGGCCGCTTGCAAGTACGGCAGCCTTCGCCGGCCCGCCTCTAAAACGCCCTAATAGACTGAAAGCCACATCAACAAAATATCGCCCAGCACCAGCCTTTTCGAGTAGGGCACCAAACAGGACAAATAGAAATACGATGTTCGCCGACACATAGAGCGGCACCCCATAGATTCCCTCGGTTGACATGGTCATCTTACTGATGAATTTTGTGATGGAAACGCTCTTGAAACTAAATGCAAGAGGCATCTTAGATGCAACGAAGCTGTAAACAATGAAGGACAGCGCCACTATGACCAAGGCCGGTCCTAACGCACGCCGAGCGGCCTCTAGGAGGAGAATGGTGAGCAAAACACCAAAAACCACATCACGAGGGAGCGGAATTCCCTGACGTGATGCTATACCTGCGTAGCTGGGGTTTATCTGCGACATAATCAGCTCAAAGGCCAAGTAGAACGCCGCTGCACCAGCGATGAGAGCCGTCAAGTAGTCAAGTGCCGTTATATGGCCCTTTATACCAAGGTATCTGGAGAAATTACTTCTCCGGGTTTTCTTCAGCATAGGATTAGTTAGAAATACAAGGACAATGGCAAAGGTCAGATGAATAGCCCGGACGATGGTACTCTCCAAAAGAATGAAGCTTGGGAGAAGGAGTTGAAAAATAGACCAAGCCCCGGCGATCAAGGGCACCAGCCATTTCCCTATGCCTCTCGTTATATGCCGAGAACCACCTTCGGCTTCTTCCGCAATTCGCTGAGCTTCCCTAAAATTTGCATTTTCGTTTTGAATATTTGTATCATCAGGCATATATTTTTCTCATTTTCTCATTATGGAATCGAATTTTTTGATCGGTTTGGTCTCCAGCAAACTCTGGAGTCTCTTTTCCCTAATCCTCACTGAAATCTCAGTGGGGCTGTGTCAGAATCCAGGGGGTGGGTCAGAATGATGGATCTGGTTTGCAGGCAGACAACGCCACATGCGGACCAAAGGCTCATTCTGACACAGTCCTAAAAGAAATTCAGAACCTCCCCCACCTTGGTCTAAGGCGGGGAAAGAGGCTCTTTTATCATTGAAAACTAAAGCAATCCGGCTTCCGTGAAATATTTCTTTGCTCCAGGATGAAGGGGAGCGGAGAGTCCTGCCAGCATATCCTCGGCTGTGAGAATTGCATAGGCGGGATGGAGTTTCTTGAAATCTTCCAAATTTTCAAACACTTCCTTGACAATGGCGTACACAATGTCATCGCTGATATCGGCAGAAGTGCAGAATGTTGCCTTCACTCCGAAGGACGGCACATCGCTGGAATTGGTTGAACCCGGATAGTTGGCCATGACAGGAATGATGGATTTTGCATAATAGGTATACTCTCCAACAAGCTTATCCACCGGGGCTCCTTCCATAGGGACAAAGTGCACTTTCGTGGAGCCTGCAGTCGCTTCCTTAAATGAACCGTTGGGATGGCCCACCGTGTAGAAGTAGGCATCTATGCGGCCATCTTGCAACATACCCGCCGCTTCGGCAGCCTTGAGCCCTTCGGCCTTGATATCTGTATCGGGGTCAATTCCGGCGGCCATCAATATATCTGTGGCATTGCCACGCTGTCCTGAACCGGGGTTTCCGATGTTGACAATTTTTCCTCTCAAGTCGTTCAGGCTGTAAATGCCTGAATCATCAGAGGCGAGCAAGGTAACCGATTCGGGGTGAATTGAGAAAACGGCTCTCAGTTTTTCCTGTGGTTTGCCTTCCCAATCAGCCGTTCCGGCGTAGGCTTGATACTGCCTATCAGACTGGACTATCCCAAATTCCAAATCTCCAGACATGATGGCGTTCACGTTGTAAACAGACCCACCGGTCGATTCGTATGTCACCCGCAGATTGTACTCATCACTTTTTTGATTGACAATTTGCGCTATGGCACCTCCGGTGGGATAGTAGACCCCTGTGACACCGCCAGTTCCAATCGTAACGTGACTTGGCCCTTTCGTTGCTTCATTGCCGCCGTTGGCAAAACCAAAGCCCGCAATTAAGCTGAGCATAATTAATACCGACAAAACTCTTTTCATGTATTCCTCCTTAGAATACTTCGACCCTAGTTATCTATTGTATTGTATATACATATAGAATGCGAGCCGAATTTTTAATTCATGTGTGACCATAGGATAGCCTGGCCAGTAGGCTGTTAATAGACAATTTCTCAAACTGACAACTATCAAAGAACACCTTTAACGCATTTTAAGCATGTCGTCATTAAGTAGCATTCCTCAAAAAATCCGTCTAATTCTTGTCTACTGTATGTTATTCTACATGAAAGACAAAAAAACTGCAATGCTATTTCTGCAAAATTTCTTAAGTTCGGTGTGAATGGTACAAAGAAATGTCCACCTGTAGAAAAGGTGGATATAGTGACTAGAAGCTTAGTGGTGGGCAACAAATACGTGCTGACATGGTTGTTTCGGCGAAAAAACGAATTACAAATATGTGATTATAAGTTCTCCGCCCCCTCTCAATGCCATTGTTTCAATTTCGGCTCATTAAGCTAAAAACCCGCTAATCCCATATAATTCTACCCAGAACACTCTTGGTCGAGGCCCAATGGATCCGACTGCATAATTCTTTTCCTGACAATGCATAATAATCCCTCACGCAGTTGTGGGATGCCACGAATTGAGCCACCCAAAATCTTCGAGGCACTATAAAAGGTGCACAGAAGGTAAAAAGTCCCATGGGACACAGAAGGTAATACCCACATTCAAGGCAAGAGAAAAATATCTTGACTCAGGATGATCGAATAGTGCAGGAAAGGACGTACAAAAATAGAAAAAAGCCGACTCACGAGGAGTTGGCCTGCCTCCTTGAATTGTAGCACAAAAACGATCCAGAGGGGATGGGGGGCAACTGCGCTCTTTGGATGACTTGCTGGACTCATAGTGCAGAGCTGGCACTATAGATGAATGTTCAGTGCTGAGTTATTCTTCAACCAAGCTTTGAAAACCCTCCGTGCACTCCGTGCCTCCGTGCGAAATTCTTTGTACCTCCCACGCCGTTATAGCTCTCACGGAGATCACAGAGGACACGGAGGGGGAGCAGAAAAAGCGTTGAAAAACCTCTGTGCACAATTCTGCCTCTCTCGGAGATCACAAAGGCAAAGGAGAGGGGGCAGGCAAAGATTTAAAAACCTCTGAGCCCTCTGTGCCTCTGTGCGAAACACTTTGTACCTCCCATGCCATTTTCAGATCTCACGGAGATCACAGAGGACACGGAGGGGGAGCAGAAAAAGCGTTGAAAAACCTCTGTTCGAAACTATGCTTCTCACGGAGATCACAAAGGACACGGAGGGGGCAGCCAAAGCTTTAAAAACCTCTGAGCCCTCTGTGCCTCTGTGCGAAACTCTTTATACCTCCCACGCCGTTTTCAGATCTCACGGAGATCACAAAGGACACGGAGGGGGGGCAGGCAAAGATATAAAAACCTCTGTGCACAATTCTGCCTCTCTCGGAGATCGCAAAGGACACGAAGAGGAGATCAGACAAATCTTTAAAAAACCTCTGTGTACTCTGTGCCTCCGTGCGAAATTCTCTGTACCTCCCATGCCATTTTCAGATCTCACGGAGTTCACAAAGAAAACGGAAAGAACATGGAGAGAGAAGCAGACAAATCATTGAAAAACCTCTGTGTACTCTGTGCCTCCGTGCGAAACTTTTTATACATCCCAAGCCGTTTTAGATCTCACGGAGTTCACAGAGGACACGGAGGGGGAGCAGAAAAAGCGTTGAAAAACCTCTGTGCACAATTCTGCCTCTCTCGGAGATCGCAAAGGCCACGAAGAGGAGATCAGACAAATCTTTAAAAAACCTCTGTGTACTCTGTGCCTCCGTGCGAAACTCTCTGTACCTCCCATGCCATTTTCAGATCTCACGGAGTTCACAGAGGACACGGAGGGGGAGCAGAAAAAGCGTTGAAAAACCTCTGTTCGAAACTATGCTTCTCACGGAGATCACAAAGGACACGGAGGGGGCAGCCAAAGCTTTAAAAACCTCTGTGCCCTCTGAGCCTCTGTGCGAAACACTTTGTACCTCCCATACCGTTTTAGATCTCACGGAGTTCACAGAGGACACGGAGGGGGAGCAGAAAAAGCGTTGAAAAACCTCTGTGCACAATTCTGCCTCTCTCGGAGATCACAAAGGCAAAGGAGAGGGGGCAAGCAAAGATTTAAAAACCTCTGAGCCCTTTGTGCCTCTGTGCGAAACACTTTGTACCTCCCATGCCATTTTCAGATCTCACGGAGATCACAGAGGACACGGAGGGGAGCAGACCAAGCTTTGAAAAACCTCTGTGCACAATTCTGCCTCTCTCGGAGATCGCAAAGGACACGAAGAGGAGATCAGACAAATCTTTAAAAAACCTCTGTGTACTCTGTGCCTCCGTGCGAAACACTTTGTACCTCCCACGCCGTTTTCAGATCTCACAAAGTTCACAGAGGACACGGAGGGGGAGCAGAAAAAGCGTTAAAAAAACCCTGCTCGAAACTATGCCTCTCACGGAGTTCACAAAGGCCAAGGAGAGGGGGCAGGCAAAGATTTAAAAACCTCTGAGCCCTCTGTGCCTCTGTGCGAAACTCTTTATACCTCCCACGCCGTTTTCAGATCTCACGGAGATCACAGAGGACACGGAGGGGAGCAGACCAAGCTTTGAAAAACCTCTGTGCGCAATTCTGCCTCTCTCGGAGATCGCAAAGGACACGAAGAGGAGATCAGACAAATCTTTAAAAAACCTCTGTGTACTCTGTGCCTCCGTGCGAAACACTTTGTACCTCCCACGCCGTTTTCAGATCTCACAAAGTTCACAGAGGACACGGAGGGGGAGCAGAAAAAGCGTTGAAAAAACCCTGCTCGAAACTATGCCTCTCACGGAGTTCACAAAGGCCAAGGAGAGGGGGCAGGCAAAGATTTAAAAACCTCTGAGCCCTCTGTGCCTCTGTGCGAAACTCTTTGTACCTCCCACGCCGTTTTAGATCTCACGGAGTTCACAGAGGACACGGAGGGGGGCAGAAAAAGCGTTGAAAAACCTCTGTGCACAATTCTGCCTCTCTCGGAGATCACAAAGGCAAAGGAGAGGGGGCAGGCAAAGATTTAAAAACCTCTGAGCCCTCTGTGCCTCTGTGCGAAACTCTTTATACCTCCCACGCCGTTTTCAGATCTCACGGAGTTCACAGAGGACACGGAGGGGGAGCAGACAAATCTTTGAAAAACCTCCGTGCCCTCCGTGCCTCCGTGCGAAACTTTTTATACATCCCAAGCCATTTTCAATCTCACAAAGTTCAAAAAGAACACAAAGAAAGGAGCAGACAAAGCGTTGAAAAACCTCCGTGCCCTCCGTGCCCTCCGTGCCTCCGTGCGAAACTTTTTATATACCCCATGCCATTTTCAATCTCACAAAGTTCAAAAAGGACACGAAGAAAGGAGCTGACAAATCTTTGAAAAACCTCCGTGCCCTCCGTGCCTCTGTGCGAAACTCTTTGTACCTCCCACGCCGTTTTAGATCTCACGGAGTTCAAAAAGGACACGAAGAAAGGAGCTGACAAATCTTTGAAAAACCTCCGTGCGCAACTCTGCCTCTCACGGAGTCCACAAAGGCCAAGGAGAGGGGGCAGGCAAAGATTTAAAAACCTCTGAGCCCTCTGAGCCTCTGTGCGAAACACTTTGTACCTCCCATGCCATTTTCAGATCTCACAAAGTTCACAGAGGACACGGAGGGGGGGCAGACCAAGCTTTGAAAAACCTCTGTGCACAATTCTGCCTCTCTCGGAGATCGCAAAGGACACGAAGAGGAGATCAGACAAATCTTTAAAAAACCTCTGTGTACTCTGTGCCTCCGTGCGAAACACTTTGTACCTCCCACGCCGTTTTCAGATCTCACAAAGTTCACAGAGGACACGGAGGGGGGCAGAAAAAGCGTTGAAAAACCTCTGTGCGCAACTCTGCCTCTCACGGAGTCCACAAAGGCCAAGGAGAGGGGGCAGGCAAAGATTTAAAAACCTCTGTGCCTCTGTGCGAAACTTTTTATACCTCCCACGCCGTTATAGCTCTCACGGAGATCACAAAGGCCAAGGAGAGGGGAGTAGCCAAAGCTTTAAAAACCTCTGAGCCCTCCGTGCCTCTGTGCGAAACTCTTTGTACCTCCCACGCCGTTATAGCTCTCACGGAGATCACAGAGGACACGGAGGGGGAGCAGAAAAAGCGTTGAAAAACCTCTGTTCGAAACTATGCCTCTCACGGAGTCCACAAAGGCCAAGGAGAGGGGGGCAGAAAAAGCGTTGAAAAACCTCTGTTCGAAACTATGCTTCTCACGGAGATCACAAAGGACACGGAGGGGGGGCAGCCAAAGCTTTAAAAACCTCTGTGTACTCTGTGCCTCCGTGCGAAACACTTTGTACCTCCCACGCCGTTTTCAGATCTCACAAAGTTCACAGAGGACACGGAGGGGGAGCAGAAAAAGCGTTGAAAAACCTCTGTTCGAAACTATGCCTCTCACGGAGTTCACAAAGGCCAAGGAGAGGGGGCAGGCAAAGATTTAAAAACCTCTGAGCCCTCTGTGCCTCTGTGCGAAACTCTTTATACCTCCCACGCCGTTTTCAGATCTCACGGAGATCACAGAGGACACGGAGGGGGAGCAGAAAAAGCGTTGAAAAACCTCTGTGCACAATTCTGCCTCTCTCGGAGATCGCAAAGGACACGAAGAGGAGATCAGACAAATCTTTAAAAAACCTCTGTGTACTCTGTGCCTCCGTGCGAAATTCTCTGTACCTCCCATGCCATTTTCAGATCTCACGGAGTTCATAAAGAAAACGGAAAGAACATGGAGAGAGAATCAGACAAATCATTGAAAAACCTCTGTGTACTCTGTGCCTCCGTGCGAAATTTTTTATATACCCCATGCCATTTTCAATCTCACAAAGTTCAAAAAGAACACGAAGAAAGGAGCAAACAAAGCGTTGAAAAACCTCCGTGCCCTCCGTGCACTCCGTGCCTCCGTGCGAAACTTTTTATATACCCCATGCCATTTTCAATCTCACAAAGTTCAAAAAGAACACGAAGAAAGGAGCAAACAAAGCGTTGAAAAACCTCCGTGCCCTCCGTGCACTCCGTGCCTCCGTGCGAAACTTTTTATATACCCCATGCCATTTTCAATCTCACAAAGTTCAAAAAGGACACGAAGAAAGGAGCTGACAAAGCCTTGAAAAACCTCCGTGCCCTCCGTGCCTCCGTGCGAAACTCAGAACTCAGAACTCAGTGCCTCCCATGCCAGCTCTCACGGAGTTCACAACGGTGGCGTACTATTAACCCGGTGGCTAATCACCATATAAATAAGCTGATATAAAATAGAATGATACAACGGAAATACGAGATGCTCGAACAATAACACCGCAGTCTCTTTATGAGGGTGAGTTGCCAAACTGTCATACTCAAGAAAAAAGATCCCAATATAAAACAGCCCCCATACACGGAAGCTGGCTGAATATCAAGGAGACAGCCGCATGGAATCTCGTTCGCAATGAAATAATGAAATGTAGAAGGGAGTAGACTGGAAGTTCACAACCGTGGATGCACGGATAAAACTGAAGAGACTTACATTATTTGTCCTGCTGAAATACTTAGGAGGAAAGCACACATCTTCACTGGATGCCAGATATAGCGAATTAAGTTCTTCAGCTAGAAATCGAATTGATGGGTATTATCCCTTTGTTGTATTTGTGCATATCTCTAATCTTCACCGAAGATTCCTGTATTGTCGGCAGAATCTTTTTTTATTGACCCATCTTCGCTGAAATAGATGGGTATTTCCAGTTGGCCGCCATCCCCTGAAGGTGTCGTTAATTTGAATTTCAATAACCCCTCACCTCCGAGTTCAGGGTAGTTCTCTCCAAATACCAAGTACCCGGAGACCGGTGTATCAGGGGTGACAAGGAATTCATCAGGTAAGAGAGTTTTTTTCATCAATAAATCCATCAATGTGGTTTTGGAAAAGGAGACAATTCTCCATGTGTTTCTAAGATATGCCCGGCTTTTTGCCTTCCCTCGTACATCATCTATCTCCAAGGAGATCTTATCGAGGCTGAATTCAACCTCTGACTCAGTCGTTTCGGCCGATAATTCAAAAGCCAATAGGCGTATTTTAGTGATCAGTGCGGGATAGCCATAGTAGGGATTCAAATACATTCTGGCATCATTGCGGCCATGTCGATCGACAAGGGTTTCTTTATCGAGGAACCGGAGAACTATTTTCAGATCGGCAATCTCATGGGTAATAGGTTCAGAAAGAACAGGCTTGGGAGGAGCCGTGCTACAGCTGACAATCAATAGGTGACTGATAATAATAACTCGTATGGCTGATTTTTTCATTGTATTCCCTCGCATAGTAAATCTCCTTCAATATTGACGGATTTTATCCGCTACGCAAGGTGTGCGCAACCTCTATAACTGCAAAATACACAAAGTAATCCTAATAGGCATCTCATATCGCAAATCAATGGACACTATCTAAAAAACGGGGCTGTGTCAGAATGATGGATTTGGTTTGCAGGCAACGCCGCATGCGGGCCAAAGGCGCATTCTGACACAGCCCCTAAAAAAACCCCCGCTCGATAGCGGGGGTAATCAAAGCTGTCTAACTAGGTTTTACCCTAGAAGGCTGTGCTGAATTTCAGGTAAATTGTATCGTTCCAGTCATCTTCAGGTGCCTTGTAGTCCATATTATTAGTCATGCCAAATAGAATTGACAATGAACCAAGAGCTGTGGAAATACCGGCATCGTATTTGATGTTAGCCGCATCAAAATTTTCGAAGTCGCCTAATTCGATACCGCCAAAGATACTTAAATTATCCAATACATCCGCCAATAGCGATACTTTCACCTTGCTTTTTTCGCCAAATGCTTCAATACCTTCGATTCCGTATGAGAGGCCTGCCGTAAGGATACCAAATTTTGCAGAGTAATCGAGTTGCAATCTGGGGCCATTTGGAGCAAGTGCATCATCTAAATCATATTGAAAGCCAAGACCCACCTTGTGATCGCCGAAGCCCAGTGCCACACTGGCACCCACACTCATTCCGCCGTCATCTTTTGTATCCGACTTTTTGTTTTCCTTTTTCCTAGCATCAAGGTCCGATGCAAGGAAATAGGCCGCAAAGTCGAGCATATCGGCAATACCGACACCCTTGAGGGTGACTCCACCTTCAAATCTCTTGTTTGAGTCATCACCGATAGCACCCAGGTTCTCGGGATAAATAACGGTACTGAGAGTCACCTTGTCAACGAATTTGAAATCAAACCCAATGCCGATCAGGCCATCATCTGTCCCTTTAGTGCCATCGGCCGATTTGGTGGAAAGAGGCGCTACATTGACAACGGAAGCCGAATCACCAAACCCGAATTTACCGAGTTTTAGGCTCAAGCCAACTGGCCCGCTAATGCCAAGAGCACCAAACAGATCCGTCGTCAGGGTGTAAGCTCCCATGCGGAGATAATCCTGCCTGTTGTCAAGCTCGTCGCCAGCCACGGCAAGCTTAGTTGTATCGGTGCCAAGCCTACTCGTTGCAATGTTCTTGTCATCATTGATGTCGTCCCAGTAGAGAGCATCGGCCACTTCTACGGTAACGGAAACAGTGTTCCACTCATCGATAGTCGCATTCAGGTCCAGCTTCATCGCGTCAGAAACATCTTTCTTAACATCCATGTCCACGACTGATAAACCGAAATAAGTGGAGAATGTCCCACTAAACGCAGGATCCACTTCCGCAAACGCAAGCCCAGCGATTGTCACCACGAGGGCTAAAATCAAGAATCTCTTCATCACTTTTTCTCCTATTTGCAATGAAATGATATATTACGCCGGAACCCGGCGTTTTCTTTTTATTACTACTATAACCATTCCCTCTGTCGGCAATGGATGTTGAAAAATCAACATATCCAAATCCCTCCGATAGCCATATTCTCAATATTATGAGACTTCACCATCTTTGTCAATAAAAAAATCAGATTCATGGTCACTTTGTGAAAACAGCATGTAGATTGAGTGATCATGATACCGGTTCCCCTGTAAATCGATAGCCATACCCTCTTACTGTCTCTATCCACTCGGGTGGACCAAGCTTGGCACGCAAATTCTTGATATGTGTATCGACTGTCCGATCATATCCTTCAAAGGTGTATTCTAAGCAACGGTTCAGAATTTGTTCCCTTGTTGCAACTGCACCATTGCTGGATGAGAGAAAAAGAAGGATCTTCCATTCGGTGGCGGTGAGTTTCAATGGCTCCCCATTCAAGGTGGCTCTATGGACAAGTTCGTCTGCGCATAGGGTGAAGCCATCCAAGGTCCAGGTGGTATATTCTGATAAACTCTCCTGCTCTGATGTGCGTTTGAGTATTGCGGCAATCCGCAGAACGAGTTCTTTCGGGCTAAACGGTTTGATGATATAATCATCGCCGCCTACCTCAAAACCCGTTATTCGATCAGATTCAGACTCCCTTCCCGAGATAAAAATAAGTGGGATAGACTGTTTTGCAAGCAATTCCTTGGCAAATAAAAATCCGTCGCCATCGGGAAGGTTGACATCCATCAAAATAAGATCAGGTGGATGTGTCGCTATCGCTTCTCTTGCGTCTGCGAGATTGCCAAACCCGGAAACCTCATAATCGACCAGTTGTAGATAGCCCATCACAGCTTCTCGGATTGCATCTTCATCTTCCACAAGATATATGCATGCCATAGCTTCATTCTAGTGATCTTCTAATCATGTGGCTAGTGTTTTTTCTGGAATTGTGAAGATTTTATGAAGAATTGGAGGTTTTTTGAGTACCCCTATACCCATCTCCAGAACTACCGTACAATCCTTGATTCATGAGGAAACAGGTCGTACTGACTGGCATAAAGCCTACGGGCATGCCTCATTTAGGTAATTACTTCGGCGCAATCCATCCAGCACTGGAAATTGCCAAGGCGAGTAAAACCACTGCATATTTCTTCATTGCTGATTGCCACTCGTTGAACACGGTAAAAGATGCTGATACTCTCCGTTCATTCATATACGAAGTAGCGGCGAGTTGGCTGGCGGCGGGGCTGAATCCTGAGAAATCTCTTATATACAAACAATCTGATGTCCCTGAAATCTTTGAGCTATGTACCATACTGATGGCGTTCACCGCCAAGGGATTAATGAATCGGGCCCATGCCTACAAGGCGGCTGTGGATAGCAACCATAAAAAAGGTCAGCCCGACGATCATCAGATAAACATGGGACTTTACACTTATCCAGTCCTAATGGCCGCAGACATTCTGCTGTTCGACACCGATGTGGTCCCGGTCGGGAAGGATCAGGTTCAGCATGTGGAGATGGCCCAGGACATCGCCGCTATGCTGAACCATAATTACAAGGAACAACTTCTTGTCATCCCCAAGGCGAAAACCACCGAGGAATCCATGGCCGTACCTGGACTCGACGGCAGGAAAATGTCGAAAAGTTATGGAAATCACATCCCTCTCTTCCTTCCGGAAAAACAGCTTCGGAAAGCTGTTATGAGAGTCGTTACTAACAGCCAGGCACTCGAAGAGCCCAAGACCCCGGAAACCTGCAACCTTTTTGCCCTTTATCGGCTCTTTGCGGATGAATCGGAGCAGACGGCCTTGGCAGAACGCTACCGCCAGGGAGGCATGGGCTGGGGCGAAGCCAAACAGATACTCTTTGAGAAAATGAACGAGCACATCGCACCAATGAGGAGCAGATATGAATCCCTCATGGCCGACAAGTCTCAGATTGACGCAATTCTTGCCGATGGTGCCCGCAGGGCTATGCAGACGGCTAGAATCACCTTGTCGCGAATAAAGAAAGCCATCGGAGTGTCACTTATCGGGTAGTCTTATCGTGTATATTTCAACTCCAAGTTCTTCTGCAACCTGAGTCACCATTTCTTCTGTTATCGCACCGCGAGGCTTTTCATGTGCCGGGGCATCTCCCACTTGGATGATTATACGCTGGAGAGCCTGCCACTCATATTCGGTCAAGGCAGCGAAGAGGCCCTCGTTCACCGCTTCAGGGAGATCACGGCCACCTCCCGTCGTCACTTCGTTAAGTCTTTGTTGAAGTATGTTCAAATCGCTGGAGAACGGACTGTGACGAGTCAGATAAGCTTCCTTGTAATCCCGATAAAGGACAAGGCCAACACGGAAAGATTTGAATCCCTCCACCTTCTCCTTCACGAGGGGCACCAGAGCCTCGCGGATGAATCCTATGTCGTTTTTCATGCTTATTGTCGTATCAACCACTAGCACAACATCGACGCTCTCCTGAGCCACTTCAATAATTTCGGAAATACGCTCGACAGCCGCCTCTATGCTTTCCACTGGCCCTTCCTCTATCTCCTCTATAGGAGGTGGCGGCATTTCTTTCATGGAGAGAATGAAGGGGTTGTCCTTCCAGTTGCCTCTGTAGTCGGCATAGGGCTTCTCAAATGCACGGATGTTAAGCCATGTCCCACGATGCACTTCAACCTGCCCCTCTCTACTCCATGGGTAGCCATAGGTGAGCTGAAATGGCACATAGATATGAAACGCACTTCCGAGTAAGGCATTCTCTTCCGGAGAGGAATCTAAGAGGAAGTACTGAGGTTGTGAAGATTCGAGAAATTGGCCGTTCAATATTCGCCGTTCATCTCCGTTTATCGGGTTGTAGTCCCAGGCTCGAAAAGAAAAAGAATCTGCTTGCTTAAGCGGATCGGCTGTGGACTCGGTAATCAAAATAGACCCCAGACCAGGTGCCGCACGAATGTAAAGATCAAATCCCTCGCCATTTTCGGACAGTTCAATGTAGGCATCCCCTGGTTGAATTTCCAGATCCTCACTAAATGCTTGTAGTGGCAATGAAAGAAATAATAACGGAGCTATGAGTAAAAAACCGATTCTCACCTTCCGATTATCGGCGATAAAACCATCTAAACGAAATAGGAAGTCATGCTCTTGGCTAATCGGCGGCGGGATGCCTTGATTTCATCCTCATATTCATCAATTATACGTTCTAAACCTGATTTAAGGAGGCTGAGACCGAACTCCCTTTTCCCCACATTGAAGTTGTGCTCGACCGCCTCTTCCTTCATTTCGAGATCAGTTAGGTATTGCCGCATTTCACCGAAGACCGATTCGGGTATTTCCAGCGAGCCGTCATTGCCATAGCGATTCCGAATTTCAACTACCTTGAACCCGGCTCCCTGAATGTCTACCTTATAAACAAGATAGGTGGTTGTGATAATGGGGGCACGGCAGGCGACAGCCTCAAGGAAAGCATTGCCAAATCCCTCCCAAATAGGAAGATAGGTGACCAGATTGGCATGGCACAGGATATCCCTGGTTGAATAGAGCTTTTTCCCATTCTCATCCCTACCTCTGTGGGAAGATAATCTATCAGATATGCAGTACATGGGAACCTTGTACTGGTGTGCCAACTTCTTGATATTCTCTACGTAAGAATCATCTGCTTCATCCCCCTGGTAAAGAGAAATAATGAATTTAATACGGGGAGCTAAATCCTTGTTCAAATCAATAAAACGCCCGACAAGCCTAACGGAATCCTCAATACGTTTGCGAGGGACGATGCGTGTCGGCTGAACGATGAGTAGATCGTCGGCAGAGAATCCAAGTTCATCCCTGAAGTCCGAATTCCATTCATCCTTAATGACGGGGTTGTCGAAGTTTTCACAGTTGGGAATTATATATGGATTGACCCTCTTGATGGATTTCAGGATGTGCGCAGCATAAGATGAAATAACGACATGCTCGGTGCCGAGATCGGAGGGCGGCATTATACGGTTGAGAAGTTGGGTGATGTAATTCTCTCCGAATCTGCTTCGTTCCCACCAAAAATCATGATGGTGAAAGATTGTCGCCACCCTATGAATTGTGGCCAGCCTATATACGGCGATGCCACCAAGCAGGCTCATGGGCATAGCATTTGTGTTTTCAGCGATTATCACATCAATTCGATTCTGTCTAATGATTTCGAAGAGGTGATTCGCCACATCGGCTCCAGCCGCTTCCATCTCAGACTGAATCTGTGCTATGCGGTGTTTGGTAACATGTTGAGGACGAGTGGATAGATATGGAAAGACATGCTGTTCGAAGTAGCGTTGCTCCGGTGAATTGAAGCCCATTCTTTCGAGCAGAATCTGTCTCTCGGCAGGCACTTTGCTAACAGGATTTTTGTAATAACCCGCAATTGTATAAATCTCATGGCCAAGCTCCGATAGGGCCTCTATCCATTTATCAGTCTCCAAAGACACTCCATCGACATCTCCAAGCTTTCCACTGACGAACGCTATTCTGAACACATCTTTAAGCAAACTGCCCAACTCCCTTTCAAAAAAATACTCCTCATGATCGGATTTCCTCCAAATTTTTAAGCTCCTTTGGCTCTTTATCGTAATTTTCTCATTTCATGTTAACCCAAATGCAGTGCCCCAAAGCCTGTTTTTTGAAGTAAATCGCCTCTAAACGCAAGTCATACCTTAGTAGGGAAACAACTTACTAAGGAGGTATGTTATGACTTTTCCACACTGCCCCAATCCCGATTGCTCCAATTTCGAGGCTCCCGCCGGGGAAAATTGGTATATTCGCTATGGTTTTCATCCAACATCGGCCTTCGGCCAAGTTCAGCGTTACCGCTGTAAGAATTGCCGCAGGACTTTTTCTGATCAAACCTTTTCAATTGATTACTATGCCAAAAAAGTTGTCGATTATTCAAAGATCTTCGAGCATCTTGTCACCGCTTCAGGGCTGGGCGATATAGGCCGTGCTATTAACGTCAGAATAGAGACCGTTCAGAACCGATTCGAACGGCTGGCAAGATGCTGCCAGGCCATTCATTCCGAACTGCTCCCTGATTTACCTCTGCAAGAAGATATGGCCGCCGATGGGCTGGAATCTTTCTCCGAGTCCCAGTACTTTCCCCATCATATCAACATCTTTGCTGGCTCCGAATCCGAGTTCATTTACAGCATGGGTTTTGCCAATCTTAGGCGCAAAGGAAGAATGACCCAGGCACAAAAGAAGCGGAGAATGGTACTAGAATCCATAGAAAAAGCCGACCCGAAGGCCATTGAGAAATCGTTTAGAAATATAGCTAGCGAACTTATTCAACTACTTAAAGAAAAGAAAATTACCGGGAAGACATTGACGACAGACCTACACAAATCGTATACACGAGCCTTCGCCAAGATCAAGGACTTCAAAAAATACTTTCTCCATGAATGTATATCCTCACATGAGTTCAGGAATAAAAACAATCCTCTATTCCCTGTGAATTACATTGACCGTCAGGTACGCAAAGATAACTGCAATCATGTGCGAGAGACGGTGCAGTTTTCCCGGTGTCCCAGTGCGATGATGATGCGCATGACCCTCTACCGCCACTACCATAACTGCATGATTGCCCGGCGGGTCCAGGATGCCCGAAAGAACGACATGACAACGCATGTAGAAGAGGCAGGAATCAATCGCACAGACCTGGACAAAATAATCGGCAAGTATTGGATGAAGCGCCCCTTCCTGAGGAAAATCAAGCTGGGTACAGAAGAACGCAAGACCTGGTTCAGTCAGTGGCGCAATCCCGGGGTAAAAATTAATCGCTATATCCCGTTGTACATTCGGGTATAGCGGTGAACACAGAGTTCGGGGCACTATATAAGGGATTACGGCACATTGGGAGGCTGACGGGTTTGGAAGCCGCATTTCAGGTGATTTTTCTGTACAATGCGGTAAGGGTTTGAGTCCAACCGGATTGAATGGTCATGCTATCGAGATGATGCCGTTGTAACAATCCAGCCGGAATCTGAACTTCATTCCTTCCGCACCTTAAATCAATGTTGACAGTTCGCTACTTTGAAAGAATAATGTGCAATAATAAGAGTTTGGAGATGAAATGGCTGCTGGAATACTGTCCATTGGTTCTTATGTCCCCTCAAAATGTGTGAGTAATGATGAGTTATCACAAATCCTTGATACCTCTGATGAATGGATACGTTCACACACGGGAATAGGAACTCGTTATATAGCTTCGGAAAGGGAAACGGTTGCGTTTATGGCATCCGAGGCGGCAAAATCCGCCATTGTCAATGCAGGATTGGCCAAAGATGACATTGATTTCATCATTGTTTCCAGTATTACACCGGACTATAAGGATTTCCCCGCTACGGCCAATCTGGTGCAGAGAGATTTGTCTATCGGACAGGTGGGTTCTCTGGATCTGAAGGCGGCCTGTACCGGTTTTGTCTATGGCTTGGAAGTTGGGCGAGGATTGGTTTTAGGAAAAACGGCTAAGTACGTTTTACTCATCGGTGCCGAGAAGCTTTCGGCAATAGTAAACTGGAAGGATCGCAGTACTGCCGTTTTATTTGGTGATGGTGCGGGTGCAGTGATACTCGGAGAAGTCGAATCCGATTCAGGAATTCAGGACAGTATACTGAGAACTGATGGTAGCGGTGCCGAATACCTGTTCATGTCTGCCGGTGGTACGGCGACTCCCTACGATTCGGATATACCCTTTGAGGAGCAGGGCTATTTAAAAATGGATGGCCAGAAGGTATACAGTTTTGCGGTCAGAGTGAATACTGAAGTGGTTAGCGATCTGATGGAACGAAATGACTTGCGACCTGACGATATTGATTATATCGTACCTCATCAGGCAAACTATCGTATCATCGCCGCCGCCGCCAAACGGGCAAAAATACCTATGGAGAAGTACTATCTAAACATAGAAAAATTCGCTAATACTTCTTCGGCATCCATCCCCTTGGCCTTGGCGGAGATGGATGATAAGGGGCTTCTAAAGCGTGGAATGAAAATTCTAACTGTTGGGTTTGGAGGCGGGCTCACGTATGGTGGTAACTATATAATATGGTAGGACATGCCACTCATTTTATGATTCAGTCAATGAGCTAAGTATTATGGGGCTGTGTCAGAATGATGGATTTGGTCTGCAGGCAAGGCGGCGAAAAGTTCTGAAAGCGGAGTGTACATGTTGTACATGAGTATTTCAGGTTTTTTCGCTAACGCCGCATGCGGGCCAGGGGCTGTGTCAGAATGATGGATTTGGTCTGCAGGCAAGGCGGCGAAAAGTTCTGAAAGCGGAGTGTACATATTGTACATGAGCATTTCAGGTTTTTTCGCTAACGCCGCATGCGGGCCAGGGGCTGGGTCAGAATGATGGATTTGGTCTGCAGGCAAGGCGGCGAAAAGTTCTGAAAGCGGAGTGTACATGTTGTACATGAGCATTTCAGGTTTTTTCGCCAACGCCGCATGCGGGCCAAAGGCGCATTCTGACACAGCCCCAGAATAGAGTTAAAGGAGTAAGTCAATGATGCTAAAGGGAAAAGTCGCTCTAGTAACTGGTGGAGCACGGGGAATCGGGAAGGAAATCATTATGAAGTTCCTCAAGGAAGGAGCATCTATACACTATTGCGATCTAGAGGAAGGTCCTTTCAAGGGAGAAATGGAGGCAGCTGCGGCAAGCGGTGCCTCTGTAACCTTCCACTCTACCAATATCACCGATGAGAATCAGGTGAAAGAGTTGATCAAGAGTATTACAACGGTAGGTCCTCTGGATATTGTGGTGAACAATGCCGGTATCACGAAAGACGGAATGGTGTTTAGAATGCCCTTGGAACAGTGGGAGTCGGTGCTCAAAGTGAATCTTACAGGGGCCTTCCTTGTATCGAGGGAAGCTTCGGCATTCATGGCATTGAAGCAGAAATCGGGGAGTATCATCAACATGGCCTCGGTGGTAGGGCAGATGGGGAATGCCGGACAAACTAATTACTCGGCATCCAAGGCGGGGCTTATTGGTTTCTCAAAGAGCCTAGCCAAGGAAACAGCGAAACGCAATGTCAGGGTGAATGCCGTGGCACCTGGTTTCATCGAAACCGCCATGACAGATAAACTCTCGGCTGAGGTAAGGGCAGGTTATGTCAAGGCCATCCCCTTAGACAGGATGGGACTGCCTGAAGATATCGCTAATACAGTGCTATTTCTTGCGAGTGATTTATCGTCTTATATTACCGGACAAGTCATTCGCGTTGATGGTGGATTGGTGATGTAGGAGGTCATCTATGGAGCGTCGTAGAGTCGTCGTATCCGGGCTGGGAACTGTCAATCCCCTAGGGCATGATATTCCCAGTACCTGGGAGGCTATCAAGTCTGGCAAGAGCGGTATCGAACCCATCACGGCTTTCGATACCGAGGAGTATGCCTGCAAAATAGCCGGCGAGGTTAAAAATTTTGATCCGACTAATTGGATGGAAAAGAAAGATGTCAGAAAAATGGCACGATTTTCTCAATTTGCCATGGCTGGTGCCGTCGAAGCCCTCGCTGATGCCGGATTAGACAAAGGCGGTGCTGATCCTGATAGGGTAGGGGTGATTCTGGGAAATGGTATCGGCGGCAATGAGTGTGTCGTGGAAGGAATGCGACAATTAATAACAAAGGGCATTCGGGGAATATCACCCATGACCGTCCCCAAGATGATCATTAATGAGGGAATGGCCAATATAGCTATACGGTTTGGGTTTTTCGGGCCCTGCTACGCAGTGGTAACCGCCTGCACATCGTCCACCGACTCTATTGGCAATGCACTGATGGCTTTGCGCTCCGGGCTCATAGATGTTGCCGTTACCGGAGGGATGGAGGCGGCCATTACTCCGTTTTCAATTGCCGGATTTATTAAACTTACGGCCTTGGCTACGCGTTATAACGATAATCCAACGAAGGCTAGCCGACCCTTCGATAAGGATAGGGACGGTTTTATCATGGGAGAAGGGGCCGGCATCTTGGTTCTTGAGGAACTCAACCATGCCCTGAAACGGGGGGCTCAAATTTATGGGGAGCTAGCCGGATATGGGATCAGTTGCGATGCCTACCATCTTACCAGTCCCGACGCAGAAGGAGATGGCCCGGCTAAGGCGATGAGATGGGCCTTGCAAGATGCAGGAATGGAGCCGTCTGAGATAGATTACCTTAACGCACATGGAACTTCTACATTCACCAATGATCCGTTAGAAACCTTGGCCGTCAAGAAAACTTTTGGAGATCATGCCTATAAAATGGCGATAAGCTCAACCAAATCCATGACGGCACATCTGGTTGGCGGAGCAGGAGGCATTGAGTCTATCATCAGTCTCTTGGCTCTCCGTGATGGCTTCATTCCACCCACCATTAACCTTGAGAACCCAGGCGAAGGGTGTGACTTGGATTACGTGCCCAATGTTGGGCGCAAGGCGGAACTCCGTGCGGTCATGTCCGATAATTTGGGTTTTGGCGGACATAATGGAGCCCTGATTTATAAGAAATTCAAAGAATAAAGGAGAAAAAATGAAAGATATAAAAGAGTTGCTTCCTCATAGGGAGCCCTTTCTGTATGTAGACAAATTGGATGAGGTGAGTGATGATCACATCGTCGGTACCAGAAAATATACAGAGGATGATTATTTCTTTAAGGGACATTTTCCTGGTTATCCCGTAGTACCTGGGGTTATCCTTGTAGAGTCCATGGCCCAATGCGGAGGTGCCGGTGCGGCTCAGTCCGGTGTGTTGGGGGATAAGCTATTCTTCCTAGCAACGGTAGATAAGGCAAAATTTCGCAAGCAGGTGGTGCCGGGTGATGAAGTGCGCTTCGAGATCGCTAATGTTCAGGTGACCTCCCGGGGCATCCGCCAAACCGGAAAGGCCTATGTTGGCGAGCAATTAGCAGCCGAGGCTTCGTGGCTTTGCCTCATGGGCGAAAAGGAAGACTGACATGATTCTGGAACCTAAAATTATCGGCGGTGTATGCTTGACTGCCCATCCAGGTGGATTGAAGAAATCTATCGAACAACAGATTGCCTATGTCAAGGAACAAAAACAGATCGAAATGCCTAAGCGTGTCTTGGTGATAGGCGGATCTACAGGTTATGGTTTGGCAACCCGGATTGCTATTGCCTTTGGTGGCGGGGCGGGAACATTGAATGTGTCCTTTGAGCGGGCACCCACTGCGCGCAAGCCCGCAAGCCCAGGGTGGTACAACAATAAATTCTTCGACGAAGCCGCAAAGGCATCCGGACTGACGGCAGTGAGCATGGATGCAGATGCGTTTTCTCATGAAACACGAACTGAAGTTGTCAGTAAGATCAAAGATCTCTTTGGACAGATTGATCTATTGGTTTATTCAATTGCATCTCCGGTGCGCAAGGATCCGAATAGCGGCATTACCTACAAGTCCGTACTCAAGCCACTTGGAAATACGTACAAAGCTAAATCCGTTGACTTCCTGAAAGGCATCGTTGCTGAGTCTGAAATTGCTCCAGCTACAGGCGATGAAGAGGCCCATACGGTGAAGGTTATGGGCGGAGAAGACTGGGGGCTCTGGGTAGATGCCTTGTTGAGGGCTGGTGTCTTGGCCGATGGTGCCAAGACCATGGCTTATACGTATATTGGTCCGAAGATTACCTATCCTGTCTACAGGGCTGGCACCATTGGTGCTGCAAAGAAACACCTTGAAGAGTCTAGCAAAGCCCTCAATACGAGGCTGGCAAGCATCCAGGGGGAAGCCTTCGTTTCGGTTAATAAGGCTCTCGTAACGCGAGCGAGTTCGGTGATACCCGTGGTGCCACTCTATATTTCTCTTCTGTTTAAGATAATGAAGGAAAAGGGTGTCCATGAGGGTTGCATAGAGCAAATGTATAGGCTGTTGGCTACGAAAGTCTATGGCTCCGATGGTACGATGCGGGATTCAGAAGGCCTCGTTCGCATGGATGATTGGGAAATGCACCCCGATATCCAGACCAAAATAGAGCACCTATGGCAACAGGTCAATACTGAAAATCTCGATAGTCTCACCGATATTGCTGGTTTTCGAAACGACTTCATGCAGCTTCATGGATTCGGCTGGGAAGGTGTGGATTACGGAGTCGATATTGACCCATTGGGGTAAGTGCGTCTCCTGAAACATCACTTATATTCTTAGCGTGGTTTTTTTCATTGTTGTGTCAGTATGAAATGAACACGTAGCTTATGCTTGGCTACGTTGCTGTCATGTGTTAGAGCAATCATTACAAACTGGCTTGAGAGCCGAAGACTAACAGATTCTTCGTACTTCGTCATGCCAAATTTTGTGTCTTCGTGTAGCAGGTGTAGCGAATTTAGCAATGTGAATCTCGTTGTGATGCCCCCCATGCGAGCCTTATAATGACCGAGGGGGAGAACGCCCCAGAATATGTTTACCCCAAGTAGTGCCCCAGCCCCCAGTCTTCGGGGCACTATACAATAGGTTCCTCACCGATCCCTGGAAGGCCAATCTCCTTTGGAAGTCTGGCTTTTCAAGGCCGATCATATTATCAATATTGATCCAAACCTGGATATTGAAGACGGGATATCTCTGACAAGAATTCCTGTACCGACCGGGCTGGCCAGGAAATTGCTTGATGCGGCAAATGGGGTTTTTCCGACGGCCATCGCTCATAATCGGGAGGTGAATGTACACACTTAGACAAAACTAAGAATAGGCTTTAATTCTTTTTATATAAATAGATAGCTGTGAAAAACAATGGCAATTATTCTGGAGCATCCGTTCATAAAGTTCACAAAGGGAAGAAAATGAAAACCCTCTGTGTACTCCGTGCCTCCGTGCGAAACCTATTGTACCTCCCATGCCGTTTTAGCACTCACGGAGACCAAAAAGGACACGGAAAGAGGATCAGACAAATCATTAAAAACCCTCTGTGTACTCCGTGCCTCCGTGCGAAACCTATTGTACCTCCCATGCCGTTTTAGCACTCACGGAGACCAAAAAGGACACGGAGAGAAGATCAGACAAATCATTGAAAAACCTCTGTGCCCTCCGTGCCTCTGTGCGAAACTCTTTATACCTCCCATGCCGTTTTAGATCTCACGGAGACCAAAAAGGACACGGAGGGGGGCAGAAAAAGCGTTGAAAAACCTCTGTTCGAAACTATGCCTCTCACGGAGATCACAAAGGCCAAGGAAAGGGGGGCAGGCAAAGATATAAAAACCTCTGTGCCCTCTGTGCCTCTGTGCGAAACTCTTTATGCCTCCCATACCATTTTGGATCTCACGGAGATCACAGAGGACACGGAGGGGGGGCAGAAAAAGCGTTGAAAAACCTCTGTTCGAAACTATGCCTCTCACGGAGATCACAAAGGCCAAGGAGAGGGGGCAGGCAAAGATATAAAAACCTCTGTGCCCTCTGTGCCTCTGTGCGAAACTTTTTATACCTCCCACGCCGTTTTAGATCTCACGGAGTTTACAGAGGACACGGAGGGGGGCAGAAAAAGCGTTGAAAAACCTCTGTTCGAAACTATGCCTCTCACGGAGATCACAAAGGCCAAGGAGAGGGGGGCAGGCAAAGATATAAAAACCTCTGTGCCCTCTGTGCCTCTGTGCGAAACTCTTTATGCCTCCCATACCATTTTGGATCTCACGGAGATCACAGAGGACACGGAGGGGGGGCAGAAAAAGCGTTGAAAAACCTCTGTTCGAAACTATGCCTCTCACGGAGATCACAAAGGCCAAGAAGAGGGGGGCAGGCAAAGATATAAAAACCTCTGTGCCCTCTGTGCCTCTGTGCGAAACTTTTTATACCTCCCACGCCGTTTTAGATCTCACGGAGTTTACAGAGGACACGGAGGGGGGGCAGAAAAAGCGTTGAAAAACCTCTGTTCGAAACTATGCCTCTCACGGAGATCACAAAGGCCAAGGAGAGGGGGGCAGGCAAAGATATAAAAACCTCTGTGCCCTCTGTGCCTCTGTGCGAAACTCTTTATGCCTCCCATACCATTTTGGATCTCACGGAGATCACAGAGGACACGGAGGGGGGGCAGAAAAAGCGTTGAAAAACCTCTGTTCGAAACTATGCCTCTCACGGAGATAACAAAGGACACAGAGAGAGGATCAGACAAATCATTAAAAACCCTCTGTGTACTCCGTGCCTCCGTGCGAAACTCTGAACTCTGAACTCTGAACTCTGAACTCAGTGCCTCCCATACCGTTTTCAGATCTCACGGAGATAACAAAGGACACGGAAAGAGGATCAGACAAATCATTAAAAACCCTCTGTGTACTCCGTGCCTCCGTGCGAAACCTATTGTACCTCCCATGCCGTTTTAGCACTCACGGAGACCAAAAAGGACACGGAGGGGGGGCAGAAAAAGCGTTGAAAAACCTCTGTTCGAAACTATGCCTCTCACGGAGATCACAAAGGCCAAGAAGAGGGGGGCAGGCAAAGATATAAAAACCTCTGTGCCCTCTGTGCCTCTGTGCGAAACTCTTTATGCCTCCCATACCATTTTGGATCTCACGGAGATCACAGAGGACACGGAGGGGGGGCAGAAAAAGCGTTGAAAAACCTCTGTTCGAAACTATGCCTCTCACGGAGATCACAAAGGCCAAGGAGAGGGGGGCAGGCAAAGATATAAAAACCTCTGTGCCCTCTGTGCCTCTGTGCGAAACTCTTTATGCCTCCCATACCATTTTGGATCTCACGGAGATCACAGAGGACACGGAGGGGGGGCAGAAAAAGCGTTGAAAAACCTCTGTTCGAAACTATGCCTCTCACGGAGATCACAAAGGACACAGAGAGAGGATCAGACAAATCATTAAAAACCCTCTGTGTACTCCGTGCCTCCGTGCGAAACTCTGAACTCTGAACTCTGAACTCAGTGCCTCCCATACCGTTTTCAGATCTCACGGAGATAACAAAGGACACGGAAAGAGGATCAGACAAATCATTAAAAACCCTCTGTGTACTCCGTGCCTCCGTGCGAAACCTATTGTACCTCCCATGCCGTTTTAGCACTCACGGAGACCAAAAAGGACACGGAGGGGGGGCAGAAAAAGCGTTGAAAAACCTCTGTTCGAAACTATGCCTCTCACGGAGATCACAAAGGCCAAGAAGAGGGGGGCAGGCAAAGATATAAAAACCTCTGTGCCCTCTGTGCCTCTGTGCGAAACTCTTTATGCCTCCCATACCATTTTGGATCTCACGGAGATCACAGAGGACACGGAGGGGGGCAGAAAAAGCGTTGAAAAACCTCTGTTCGAAACTATGCCTCTCACGGAGTCCACAAAGGCCAAGAAGAGGGGGGCAGGCAAAGATATAAAAACCTCTGTGCCCTCTGTGCCTCTGTGCGAAACCTATTGTACCTCCCATGCCGTTTTAGCACTCACGGAGACTAAAAAGGACACGGAAAGAGGATCAGACAAATCATTAAAAACCCTCTGTGTACTCCGTGCCTCCGTGCGAAACTCTGAACTCTGAACTCTGAACTCTGAACTCTGAACTCTGAACTCTGAACTCTGAACTCTGAACTCAGTGCCTCCCATGCCGTTTTAGATCCCACGGAGACCAAAAAGGACACGGAGAGAAGATCAGACAAATCATTGAAAAACCTCTGAGCCCTCCGTGCCTCCGTGCGAAACTCTGAACTCTGAACTCTGAACTCTGTGCCTCCCATACCGTTTTCAGATCTCACGGAGATAACAAAGGACACAGAGAGAAGATCAGACAAATCATTGAAAAATCTCTGTGTACTCCGTGCCTCCGTGCGAAACTCTGAACTCTGAACTCTGAACTCAGTGCCTCCCATGCCGTTTCAGATCTCACGGAGATCACAAAGGACAAGGAGGGGCTCCCCTCAAAAACCTTTCCCCGGGGTGATCGACACGCCGATATACGCCCTAGGGCTAGATGCGAACTCGCTAGTAGTCGCTGTATCCTCTTTTAATTATTCAGTGTATTATTTTAACCGGGTGTATTCTGTCATGCTTGGATGGGCCACCTTTGGGTGACCCAGTGATGATTCAAGAATGGGCAAGGAGGCAGTGGACAATTCGGAGTATTCTTGTTTGAGATTTCCCGATTGGTCATGAGATAAAGCATTCGACGGCCTACCAACCAACTGGATAATGAAAAACTGGAGTTGTCCATGCATCGCATCTTATTTTATGGGGAAAACAAAGAGGTTTTCTCGTACCTACAAGACGGGTTGCCAGAAACCATGGAACTCACTTATGCACCAACAGAAATTGAGTTGCACAAATTTCTCAGGACTCATTCATCCATTGCCATTATATTGCCGCTCAGCGAGCCCATGCCATTACCTAATGATCTGTGCCAACTCCAAAAACTTGTCGGAACACCTAATGTTCCCAGAATAGTTGTTACCGCTAGGTATCTAACTGTTGCCCAAGCCGTGTGCCTCATGCGAAATGGTGCGTATGACTGTTTTATGGGAGCTTTGTCGGGAGAAGCCCTTGGTGATGTCATCAACCAGCTTATAGCGAAGACTATGACAACCCCCTCAGGAGAAGACCTGATTCTTGGGCGGAGTGAACCAATCATCAAGCTGAAGCAAAAGTTGTTCAAATATGCAAAGTTTAATCACCCCATCTTGATTACTGGAGAAACCGGAAGCGGAAAGGAATTAGGCGCAAAGACGATCCATTGCAATGGGGCCCATAAAGACGAACCTTTTATAGCTGTAAATTGTGCAAGCTATACCGACGACCTATTGAGTTCTGAATTGTTTGGTTCTTGTCGAGGTGCATTCACCGGAGCCACTGACAGATCCGGGATATTTGAAGATGCACATGAAGGGACCGTTTTTCTCGACGAAATCGGAGAACTCAGCCTTTCAGGGCAAAGCAAGCTTCTTAGAGTTATCGAAGAAAAAACAATACGGCGTATAGGCTCTACGCATCTGCGCCAAGTCAAAGCGCGAATCATCGCCGCTACAAATCAGAATCTTAAACAACTTACTGCCTCAGGCCGCTTTCGCACGGACCTCTACTACCGGCTTAACTTCTTAAGCGCAACAATGCCTGCACTGCGGGAACACCGTGAAGATATTCCCCTTCTCGCTAGGACTAGTCTCAACCAAATCGAGGGAAATCTCAAGGAAATCGATAGTTCCGCAATGAAGATCCTCATGGAATATCATTGGCCAGGCAACGTAAGAGAGTTGCAGTCAGTCGTATTGAAATCTTCCCTAAATACCGTCAGAAATAACATAGGGATTAATGACATTGTTTTCGATTGAGCCGTCCTGCATTCAAAAAGTGGTTGCTCAACAGAATCTGTGGGTAAGTTCCGGTATAGGAAGCTTCCCAAGTTCATGGTAGAGGGCAATCTACATGATTTTGAAGAAACTGAATTCATAGAATCTTCTGTCAGTGACTTTTATCCGGTTGTTCATTCCCTCTACAGCCCCTGTTGAAATAGATCCTTTTGCCTTGACCCAGTTGAGAATTAGGGGTTTATGTGTCCGTACCATCGTTGCGGTCTTCTTCATAGGTTCAATCTTTGAGCACATAACCCGCCTGGTCCATCGGTCAATGAACTTACCAGCCCTTGTAGGAGAAACCTAATTTCACAACCCCTGAAAATCTTCTTTAGTCAGATAGGCCCTCACGCTTTTGATATTGTCGCTCAAAAAGTCCTTGCACTTTGCTACCTTCTTTTCTGTAAGATTTTTATAGTGCCCCGAAGTTTAGTGGTAGATGACAAACACGTGCGTCCACATATAGCACGATAAAAAATGATTTACAGGCAGCTGTTTATACCTTGTTCTGTCCCGTCTCAATCCCGAGTGCTTCCATTTCGGCTCAGTAAGGCTAAAAAAAACGGCCCCCCAGCCCGCCCCCCTGCCCCCAATCTTCGGGGCACTATATAATTCTTGTAATATCTGTGTAGTACAATGAACCAATAAACAAGGAGACTCCCTTTGAAAGCAATAGGATATACTCAAGCCGGTGCGATTACCAAGCCAAATTCATTGATTGACCTTGAAGAGGATACACCCCGTCTTAGGCCGCATGATCTCTTGGTAGATGTTCGAGGAATTTCCATAAACCCGGTAGATGTCAAAGTTCGTGCAAATGTCGATCCAGAGAACGGCACCAAAATTATCGGCTATGATGCCGCCGGCATCGTGAAAGAAACAGGCAGGCAAGTCAGCAAATTCAAGATGGGGGATGAGGTGTTCTATGCCGGTGATATAACGCGCCCGGGTACCAATTCAGAATTTCACGCCGTCGATGAGCGCATCGTTGGAAGGAAACCCATGTCGCTCGATTTTGCAGAGGCCGCCGGTCTTCCCTTGACTTCAATTACCGCCTGGGAGTTATTGTTCGACTCCCTATCCATCAAGGAAAACGAAGGCAAAGGCGATAGCCTGTTGATTATCGGCGGGGCTGGAGGGGTCGGTTCAATTCTTATCCAACTAGCGAAGAAGCTCACCAGACTCAATGTTATCGCAACGGCATCGCGGCCGGAAACTTTGAGATGGGTTCAGAAGATGGGAGCCGACTACGTTATCAGCCACCGGGAATCCCTTGTGAAACAGATGAAGGAAATAGGGATTGCTCCTCGCTACGTTGCGGCTCTGACGGGGACAGCTGGGCATTTCCCTGACATATTAGAGCTTGTCGCGCCGAGGGGGCATATTGCTGTTATTGATGATCCACCAACCCTTGATATAAAACAGGGCAAGGTCAAAGCCCTCAGCTTCAGTTGGGAATACATGTTCGCACGATCGATGTTCCAGATGGATGACATGGATAAGCAACATGAATTACTCAATAGAATCTCAGAACTCATCGACGATGGTATATTGATCTCCACCGTGACAACCAATATCGGGACAATTAGCGTTGAAACATTGAAAGAGGCCCACGCACAGCAAGAAAAAGGCCACGTTATCGGCAAGACTGTACTCAATGGCTTTCACACAGAGTAAGAGAAGTAGACAAGGTGTGCCGTATATTTAGGAATTTACATTTGGGCGCAACCCTCCGGAGCGGGTATTTTTCTCCAATGCCTTACTCTGGGAGTCTTTCATCCGGCTCATTGCCAATAGCCGGGGTGGGTCGGGGCATTTCCGCTACAAACCCTTGCGCTAATGTCATTAAAGGCAATTAGCCGTGTCCAGCACAGTAGCCACCAAATCCATTCGTCAGGACCAGCCGCGAAACAACAAGGAGAATCCTCGGTACTTGAACGAACAGATAATTTCATATATTGGAAATAAAAGAAGACTTCTTTCCTTCATTGGAAAGGGGATAGAGAGGGTCATTTCAAGAACAGGGAAGAGCAAACTTGATGTCTTCGATGCGTTTTCCGGATCGGGTGTTGTCTCACGGTTCTTAAAACGTTATTCAAACCGGTTGATAACGAATGATCTAGAAACATACTCTTATACTATAAATAAATGTTATTTATCGAATAAATCTGAAGTTCCCTTTCCTCGTCTTAAAGAACAGCATCGAGAGATGCTATCTAAACTTGAGAGCGGAGATTTAAAGAGTGGTTGGCTATCCAATCTTTATGCGCCGACTAATGATAAGCAGATAAAAGAAGGAGAACGAGTGTACTACACGAAACGCAATGCACGGTATATCTATACCGCCAGATGCCTGATCGAAGCGATAGATCCCGATTTGCAGCATTTCTTTCTGGCTCCACTTTTGGCTGAGGCCTCTGTGCATGTAAATACGTCAGGTGTTTTCAAGGGTTTTTATAAGGATTCGACAACGGGTATTGGGAAGTATGGGGGAACCAATGGCGATGCGTTAAGCAGGATCCTGGGAGATATACATTTGCCATTCCCTGAGTTTAGCTATTTCGAATGCGCCATTGAAGTTCATAAAGGTGATACAAATGAAATTGCGAAGGGTATAAGGAACCTTGATGTCACGTACATAGATCCACCATATAATCAACATCCGTATGGTTCCAACTACTTCATGCTGAATCTGATCGCCGAAAACAAACATCCCCATCCAATAAGTGAGATTTCAGGGATACCTGTGGACTGGAATAGGTCTGAATACAATAGCAGAAAAAAAGCTCTTCAAGTTATTGAGGAACTTATACAATGCCTTGACTCAAATTTCCTATTAATATCGTTCAATTCGGAAGGATTCATTGGCAGGGGAGAAATGATGAAGATTCTAAGACGATATGGTTCTATCTCCGTATTAGAGACCAGTTATAACACCTTTCGAGGTAGTCGGAATCTTAGAAATCGAGATACTTATGTAACAGAGTATCTCTACCTGCTTGAGAAGGCGGGGTAATTGCATTGATCTGTTTTGCTAAGGCCACTTCAAAATGCATTTCGAAAAGGATGTAAACCCCTCAAGTTCTGGAGGGTTCTGGAAGATCTTCGGTGAAGAGTTCTAGTGCCCCGAACTTTGTGTTCACCTCTAACCCTGAATTTACAACGGGCTATAGCGATCAACCTTTACCCCAGGATTACGCCACTGGCTGAACCAGGTCTTTCTCTCTTCTGATTCCAGCTTGACCTTCCTCAAGAATGGCCGCTTCATTTAATACTGACTGATTATTTATCCAGATTTGCATGCGCGATTCCTGCCTTTTCCCACATGCGTTGTTGGGGGTTTTTTTCGGACTTTTTGGACCCGCCGGGCAATCACGTAGCTATGAGTGGCGATATGAGGATCGAGGGCCGTTGAAGAATTAAGTATTTGGTCCACAGGCAAGGCGAAAAAAGCTAAAGCAGTACTATCTGCACATGAGCATTTTTTCAGCACAATATATGGGGCAAAGGCAAGTTCTTTAGGCAGACCCATAGTCGGGCCAAGCCTTCTTTATCATGGCTAAGCATTCTTCATGCCATTTCATTCGGCCATGTTTTTTGCATCCATGCAGGAATATGCCCGCTTTTTGTTCAATTTCCCTATGGATTGCCTTGATTTTCACCGTGGAGAACCCAGGGGCTTGGAGAATTCCGCACAGAGCACGGAGTCGCCAGTAATCAATCCCTATAAAAGAGGTGGACAGTTGATCATCATGGCCGCCGAATTTACAAATTAGCTCCTCCTTGAGCAGTCCAACCTTGCAATTGTTTGTAATTCTCAGCCAGAGATCATAATCCTCGCACACCGGATAAGCCGTGTCGAACCCATTCACTTGGTCAAACAGATCCTTGGCGATGAGAACAGTGGATACCCCTATCATGCAAACAGGGAGGCAATGGATGAAGACATCCCCTGAATGCTTTTTATAGACGGCAGGAGGATTGACCCGCTTGCCGTCACGAAACCATCGCTCATGGGTGTATACCAAGCGAATACTGGGGTTTGCTCGCACGAATTTAATTTGTTTCTCTAGCTTGTCTGACATCCAACTATCGTCTGAGTCGAGGAAGGCTATCCATGTTCCACATGCCATGCTCACGCCGGTATTGCGTGCGGCGGACACGCCCAGGTGGGGAATCTTTCTATAATAAACCGGAATACCGTTATCCCTATTGAGATAGCCCTGAAGACTCGCCTCGGTATCATCACTACTGCCGTCGTCGATGACAATGATTTCCACATCCCGATATGTCTGGTTCAGTGCCGACTTTATCGCTCTAGAGATGAGTGCCGATCTATTGTAGGTAGGGATAACGATGCTCACCATAGGCATTGAGTTCCTCATTCCTTAAGTGAAACTCTCAATTAGCCGTTATCTCTTTAATTGCTCCAGGATGGCGATTATTTCGGCATAGATCTTTTCGCTGTTTTCCGGGGGATACCATGAGCCGAGCATTTCTCTTAAGGTGTTTTTTGTGCCGACTAATCCTTCCCTTACGAGAATTGGATATCGAGGATCGACAATCTCAGATTTGATAGGATCGGTCGTTGAGTATGCCTTGATATGTTGGATATGGGCTCTGATTCCCAATGTAGGTGTGGGGAAACTTGCTGAAGCCCATTTTGATTCTGCATTGTCGGAACCTATGAAGCCGAAATTGAAGGTTGTTTCGGTAATTTCTTTGCTCTTGAAATACTTTGTATGATACAGCATCTGCGCAATAGGAACTAAAGGGTTTGTATTCTCAGACAGGGATTCAGAGAAATATATATTCAAAATTTCTCTGATTTCATCTTCGTTCACGTAGGGGTTGATCATTATTATATGGTTTATAGCTCTTTCTATATCGGTGCTTGCGTTGGCATTGTAACCCAGGGATTGATTCCCTTCTTCGATTGTGTGTATCGAATCTGTCGCTAGAGAGTCTGCATCAAGAGGAGGAACCGCACTGATTATTCTTTGGTTTATGCCGGAAGCCGGGAAGATATTGCCTATGAGTCTATCAACATGCTCTGTTAAGATGGCGGTTGATGGGAGGCTTTGGATGGCATCGTATACATCTTTGAGAAGAGGTTCGTTTGTCACTTCGCTGTTATATTTATAGACGGCGTTACTCAAGTACTGATTTATACTCAAAAGATTTTCTAGGGCCTCTACTAAGGATGAGGAAGAAGCATTGGCACTTGCGATACCTTCAAAGTGCAAAGAACTGTTCATGCTTTGAATTATCTCAACTATGCTTTTGAATTCATTTGAGTCTTGTATGTCATTTATCTGTTTCACGACTTCGTCAACAGAAGCATCGTAGTTCTCTTGCGCATCGTTCATAAATTTTTCAATCTGATCAATCATATCTTCCAGGTTCAAAGAAAGCTGATTCTGCCGATCCGGTAAATAGCTCAAATTTAAAGTAATGCCCTCCTGTTCTTTCATGCTTATTTGCGCAATGGCCTCAAGCACGATATCCAATCTGTTTATTTCGTTCGTTTTTTCTGGGCGTATTGCTTCTGCATTATTATAGACCAGCGAGTAACGGCCAATGACATCTTCCGGATTCTCATTGAGCAATGTGAATTGAGTGTTGGCAGAGTTAAATTTCTCCACTCTTTCGTTCATATCAGACAGCACACTGTTGAACTCCCTGTCATATTCAATGACCATTGCATTGAGTTGCATCGCTTCGCTGCTTAAGAAATCTAATTCCTTTTGTTTAGAGGCTATGACTATCTCTCCTTCTGTGCTACGCGCAATTTCCTGTTTTATGGAGTTTATTCTTTCCTGGATATCACTAATTCTATCCTTAGAAATCTTTGTTTTTTCAATTGCCTCATCTGCGACGGTTTTTCTTGAATCTATCCAGTTTTTTAATCTATACTGCTCATCTCCTAGAATTGTATTAAACTGCGATAATATGCTTAAATACCGACTATTCTTATCCAGAAATTCCTTGCTGGTCTGTTTGTTTCTATCGATTAATGACAATAATTCATTCTTGAGTTCCACAACCTTGGAATCGGTTTCACTCATATTTTCGACTATGTGCTTATCAAGTAATGTATTCAAGGTAGATCGTGTTATACCGAATGAAGTCTTCTGGATGAAACTTGAATCATCAATATTTTTGAAAAGGTATATCTGGATATAGGGTGACCACCGATATTCTCCCGATGAATCAGGGAATTCATAATGAATTAAGCTTTTGATATTGTAGGATTCGGCGGACTGCGGAAAACTGAGTTTGTATGGAAAATAATCATCAATGTATTTTTTTAACGCCGCTGTGAATTTATCTATAAGTTTATTGTGCTCTATGACGGATTGATTGATCGAATTTATATCATGATTTTGATCAAGATATACATCCATTTTGACTAAAAAATACACATCACTATCGTCAGAAATAAATTCTTGAATTTCCTTAGGAATATTCCCGAAATACTCCTTGAATAATTCAACATATGTATTATCAGTATGTGAAGGTTTTAGGTCAACTTCATCGATGATGTCAGTCAACAATCTATTGCTTTTTCGATATGGGCCAATGCCTGCCTCGTCCTGTGCGATTGATTCAAAAACTAGTTGAAATATTGGCTTGAATTGTTCGCTGACAGAGCCAAGTGGAATCGCATTCTCAGAATAATAATCTATTGAAACTGTCAGGGGTGCATTGGGTATGAAGTAATCACTTGGGAATATCAAGTTGAATGTGTTTCTCTTTGATTTCTTGTCACTGGATTTTAAGTAGTAAATCTTATTGAAGCTCTTGCCTAATGAATCATATATCTTGATTTGTATATAATGCACAGTTGCTTTATCGATGGTCTTCGGCGGTGTATAATCAATTCTATAAATCGTCCCACTCGATGATGATTCATAGGTGATGATTTTATTTTTATTGCGGGATTCCTGGTTGCCTGCCGAGAAAAGAGAGTTAACAGGTAGCACTATAAGAGAAAATATGAATAGTAAACGCGCATGCTCTTGAAATGATTTGATCATTTGTTGTCGTTCCTTAGAGGCAAGTTGATAGTCACAGTATCGGCAGACACGCTTAATAGGATTACCGGGGCTGTGTCAGAATGCGCCTTTGGCCCGCATGTGGCGTTGGCCTGCCTGCAAACCAAATCCATCATTCTGATACAGCCCCGAAAAAGAGATCGAAGCAAGAACAACGTGGTTTTTTTGAGGTACCCTTACCATGATACAGATATATTGAGGGCAAAATGACCCTTATTTCCCTTAATGTAGGGAGTTCTGAAGTTTCTGTAATGCCGTATTTCCGGGATTAAGTGTCTCGAATGGGAGATTGACGAGTGGCTTCTCAGTAGTTGTGGCATGGTCGTGCATATCTTGTGAATCCTTGTTGATGTAGAGCAACCCCGTTGCGACCTGTCCCTTTAGTGCACAATTCCGAATATAGGTGAGAGAGCGTATTGAATCGGTGGGGTCGAAATCCTTATCAACCTTGTCGAGAATCAGACGAGACCCATCATGGAGGGTGAGAGTCTTAGAGGTTCCGTCGGCATAATCGGCGGAAATCTTCTCCGCATCTCCAATGAAATCCACATGGGTGGCCTCATGGCTAAATTCCCGGGTGTGTAGATAGCTTTTTGTTGATGTTTCATGATCGTTGAAGGATACACATGGGGAAATGACATCAATGAACGCAAAGCCATGATGCCTAAGCCCCGCCTTGATGAGGGGGACGAGTTGTGATTTATCCCCGGAGAAGGAACGAGCGACGAATGATGCCCCGATGCTGATGGCCAGATGAGCCGGATCTATTGGGCCGAAGGGGTTTGATTCGCCTTTCTTCATCCTGGAACCGACATCGGCGGAGGCGGAGAATTGGCCCTTGGTCAAGCCATAGACTCCGTTGTTTTCCAGGATGTAGAGCATGTTCACGTTCCGTCTTGCAGCATGGGCAAACTGCCCTAGCCCTATGGAAAGCGAATCTCCATCGCCGGAAATCCCGATCAGGCACAGGTCGCGGTTTGCCGCCGATGCACCAGTAGCAACAGCGGCCATGCGACCGTGTACGGAATTTATGCCATGGGCTCCTGAAACAAAATAGGTGGGTGTCTTTGAAGAACAGCCTATGCCACTCAGTTTGGCTATGCGGTGGGGTGGGAGAGATGATTCCCATATCGCTTGAATGATGGATGCGGTAACCGAATCATGACCGCAACCTGCACATAGGGTGGAGAGTGCTCCCTCGTAGTCTCGCCGGGTAAGCCCCACTTCGTTGAGGGCCATGGAGGGGTGGGTGACCGTTGGTTTTTGTACGAAACTCATAGCTGACTCCTCAATTTGGTCGTGATCGATTCGGCATCCAGTGACATCCCGCCGTATTCGAGTATAGGTATCAATTTATTCTTTGGCGTAGAGGTTTCAAGGATGAGTAGGCTTTGTAGCTGGGCATCCCTGTTTTGCTCAATGACAAAGCAACGCTCGTGACGCTCGATGAAACTCTCTACTTGCTTAGAAAACGGGAAGCCACGTATGCGCATATAGTCCAGGTGGATTCCCTCTTTTGCGAGGATGGAAAGGGCCTCACGTACGGCAAGCTCGCAACTGCCGACGGTGATGACACCCACCATGCTCTCCTGTGTTGTCTTAATAATGGGTTCAGGAACATGATTCGCCGCAGAAAGAAATTTTCGCTGGAGTCTATCGACGACTTCTATATATTCATCGGACTTCTCGGTGTATTGCCCATAGCGATTATGCCCCGATCCCCGAAGGAAGTAAGATCCCTTGGAATTGACTCCAGGAAGGCTCCGTGCCGCAATCTCATCTCCATCTGTATCAAGATAACGGTAGAATTTTTCTATGGTTTCCAGTTCCTTTTCTTTGAGAACTTTGCCTCGGTCAGGCTTATAGCTGTCTTCCCATTCCAATCGTGGTATGAGCCATTCATTCATTCCTATGTCCAAATCAGAAAGGACAAACACTGGCGTTTGGAAATGTTCCGCCAGATCAAATGCCGTTACCGTGAAGTAAAAGCATTCCTCGGGATCGGCGGGAAACAGCAGAATGTGCTTTGTATCGCCGTGGGAGGCATAGGCCGTGAAGAGCATATCGCATTGCTGTGTTCGAGTAGGCATGCCCGTAGACGGCCCGGCTCTCTGAACATCGAAGATTACAACGGGTATCTCTGTATAGTAGGCAAAGCCGATAAACTCGCTCATGAGGGAGATGCCGGGCCCACTGGTCGGCGTGAAGGATCGTGCCCCAGACCATCCGGCACCTATGGCGATTCCCACTGCAGCCAGCTCATCCTCCGCCTGTATTATGGAGGCGTTCAACCTACCGGTGTCGGGATCCCGTCGGAACCGCTCACAGAGCTGACTGAACACATTTGTTATCGAAGTAGCCGGAGTGATTGGGTACCAGGCAGCGACTGTTGCCCCTGCATAAATGCTTCCCAAGGCACATGCCGCATTGCCGGTGATCAAAATGCAGTCATCGGTCTTGTCCATTTGTTCTATACGGACAGGGAGAGGATGATCGAAATTTTCGGAGACAAAGTCATGACTCATCATCACCGCCTTCATATTTGCCTCGGCGAGTTGTGGCTTTTTTGAATAGGTTTCTTCCAGCAGAGTTTGCAGTATGGAGATGCTGATGTTCAGGAAGGCGGCGACAGCCCCGACATAGGTGATATTCTTCATCAGTATCCTTGTCTTGACATCGGGGAAGGCTTCAATGCTCAAGTTGGAAAGCGGGATGGGAAGGTAGCTTATATCAGAGCGGTGAGAGTCTTCTTTGATCGGCCATGTTGAGTCATAGAGGAAGTAGCCGCCGGGGCTGACCAATTCGATATCTTCCTCAAGAGTCCGAGGATTCATAGCGACAAAGAGGTCCACCCGGGGAGAGCGAGCGATATGCCCTTCGGCGTTCACCCTCACCTCATACCAGGTCGGCAGCCCCTGAATGTTGGATGGAAATATATTTTTGGCCGATACAGGGATTCCGGAGCGGAATATGGCCTTAAAGATGAGGCTGTTCGCACTCGCAGATCCCGAGCCGTTTACATTGGCTATCTTCAAGACAAAATCATTTATGGCTTCACTTTTCATCGCTATCTCCGACTTTTGGAATATGTACAATGGATTTCTTCATGTCCCACGCGCCGGTGGGACAACGTTCGGCACAAAGTCCGCAGTGAATGCAGACATCCTCATCCTTCACCATTACACGCCCTGTTTGAGGGAGTCCCTCCGAGACAAAGAGGGGAAGGTCGAGGTTGATTGAAGGTGCCGAGAGCCGAGATCTCAGGTCGGCTTCCTCTCCGTTGTGGGTTATTGTGAGACAGTCGACGGGGCAGATATCAATGCAGGCATCGCATTCGATGCACTTAGAGGCGAGGAAGTCGGTCTGCATATCGCAATTTAGACAGCGCTCGGCCTCTTTTGATGCTTCCTTCTTATCAAACCCATGCTCCACTTCGAGCTTGAGATCAACAAATCGTTCCCTGAGGGATAACTGTTGGACATTCAGTCGCCTTGTTGCGTCCCAATCATTGCTGTAACTCCATTGCTGAAGACCCATGCGCTGGCTGATGAGATTGATGCCTCTAGGCGGACGTTGATTGACCGGAATTCCTTGGCAGGAATTGTGGATTGAGATGGCTGCCTCATGACCATGAGCGACCGCCCAGATTATGTTCAGCGGGCCAAATGCCGCATCGCCGCCGAAAAACACCTTTGAATTTGTCGATTGGAAGGTGGTTTTATCAACCACGGGGAGCCCCCAAGAATCGAATTCTATGCCTATGTCTTTTTCTATGAACGGAAAAGCATTTTCCTGGCCTACCGCGAGTATAACGGCATCGCAGGGGAAGACGATGTCTTTGATTTTTTGGGATACAAGTTTGCCCTCTTCATTCTTGTACCACTCAACATTTTCAAAGAGGACTCCGGTCAATTTACCGTTTTCGATGATGAATCGGCTTGGGGCGTGATTGGTTATTATGTCTACCGCTTCGTGCTCAGCGTCTTCCAATTCCCATTCTGATGCTTTGAGCATGCTATAGGGTTTTCGCGCTACCACCTTGACATCCGTACCGCCAATACGTTTGGCGGTACGGCAACAGTCCATGGCCGTGTTTCCGCCGCCAATGATTACTACTTTTTGGGATATTGAATTCACATGTCCGAAAGCCACGGCTTCGAGCCAGGCAAGACCCACATATATCTTGTCGGTGTCATGGCGTCCGGGAATCTCAAGCTCCCTCCCCTGAGGGGCCCCACTACCAACAAATATGGCATCAAAAGGTCCGTTTTCATCACCTGAATCGAGTAGTTTCTTCAGACTTGTGATCGGGCTGTTGAGATGAAGTTCGGCACCCATGTTGAGGATCCTATCGATTTCCTCGTCAATCACCTTGCCCGGTAGCCGGAAGGCTGGTATGCTGGTGCGCATCAATCCGCCTGTGGTGTTGAGTTTCTCATAGATCACCACTTCATATCCTAATGGAAGCAAATCATTTGCCACCGTGAGCGAGGCCGGGCCGGCACCGATAAGGGCGATACGCTTTCCGTTTTTCTTTTCTGGAGCCTTGGGGAGCCGGTCGGTGATTTCGTCTCGGAAATCGGCTGTTACACGTTTCAAGCGGCATATCGCCACTGGTTTCTCTTCAATGCGACGACGCCTACAAGCCGGCTCGCATGGGCGGTCGCAAACCCTCCCGAGTATGCCCGGAAAAACATTTGATTCCCGATTGAGGAGGTAGGCATCGGAATAACGCCCCTGGGCGATAAGCCGGATGTACTCTGGCACAGGGGTGTGTGCCGGGCATGCCCACTGGCAATCGACGACTCGATGATAATAATCAGGGTCTTTAGTATCTGTGGGTTTCATATACGGTCCTTTCAGTGCACCATCTATAATGAGGGGCCCGATAAAAAATCCATTTTGTATTTGACTCGGTTCTTCTCGCCGCCTTGCCTGCAAACCAAATCCATCATTCTGGCTCACCCCCGGACGGGGGGCACCCCTCTGGATTCTGACACAGCCCCACAGGTATGCCTGTCTGCGACAGGTAGGCGCAGACGGGTTAAATGCTCATTTAGTCCTGTTAAACTCCACCCTAAATTGCCCTGCCAGCACCAGGCATTCGAGAAATTTCTTCGTCAAGTTACAAAATCTATTTTTAGACGAGCCCATGAGTGAATACTAACAGAACCATAGCCTTCCCGTAACCGGAAAAACCGAAATTCTTGAAATTCTTACTCAATTCCTTTATAAGTCATGTTAAATGATTGATGAAACCCGCTTGAACCAAATCATGGACCGCTTGAAAGAAAGCTATCCCGACAGGAGAACACTGCTTTGCTACATAAATCCCTTCGAATTGACCATGGCCGTTGCCCTGTCGGCTCAAACCACCGATGCGGCAGTCAACAATGTGACTCCTGTGCTGTTTCGCCGTTGGCCAACCCCCTCTGCTCTTGCCGGTGCGGCTCAGGAAGAAGTCGAAGAGGTTATCCATTCTCTGGGGTTTTTCCGTCAGAAGGCGAGGAATCTCATTGCTACTGCGAGGCTTCTAACCGAGAAATTCGGGGGAGATGTTCCTCAGTCCATGGAAGATCTCACATCCCTGCCGGGTATTGGCCGCAAGAGTGCCAATGTCATTCGCGGGCACATCTGGAATCTGCCTGGCATCATCGTAGACACGCATTTTGGCCGGGTATGCAGAAGACTGGGGCTCACGGAGAAAAACGACCCTTATAAGGTGGAAATGGAACTCTCTCACCTCATACCAGAGGATAGGCAACACGAGTTCTCCATGACCGTCAATTTTCATGGACGTCGATACTGCATGTCCCGAAAGCCCAATTGCAATGAGTGTTTTCTAAAAGACCTCTGCCCCTATGCTCTCTCTTAGGGGGAGTGTAGCAGAAGAACGGGGGCTTCATCTTCGGCTATCCATATTTCGGCCACATGGTGCTCCGTCTGGTGAATTAAGTGGTGATGGCCATCAACGAGAGACCCCACCCATCCACCCCCCTGGCTGACGATGGGGGAGGCGAGGGGGTAATCCGAATACCATACCCCTGGAGGTAGCGGCAGATGTATCTCTCGGGATTCCGCCAGTCTCACGCTATACACCCATAGTGATCCTCCTACAATGTCGGCAACCAGTTTTTGCCTGTCGATATTCCACGGGGCCCCCGAGCCTCTATCCCGTACCACCTGCGCAAACCGGGTTACGTTGAGCCCCGTCACATCCATTCCGCCTTCGGCAAGGTCAAGAAGGAGTTCCGCCGCAAACCCGTCTGCCCAGCTTGGTGTCACTACCGTGGAAAGGCTTTCTCTTCCCGAGATGAACCCGGCAGGTTTGCATTGCCAGTACTTCGGGCCTCCAGCAATCGAGGGGAGGAGGGTGACAATAATGGGCATTTCACGGGAGACTTCGATGGTTAAGGCTTCAGCCGCTTCAACCGTCCAACTTCTTATTTGTCCATCGTTTGCAAGCTGTCGAACTGTCCATGACACTTGATTCGCAAAATCTTTGGTTTCCAGATTGGGCAGATCGGTTTCAAGAAGCGGGTAGGGTAGCTCTGGGGTAATCAGTTCCAGCCGGTCGCTCACGGCGAATATCTCACATCCGGTTAGCATCACTGCACAAGTCAGAAAAAAGCTCAAAATTTTCGGCTTCGTCATACATATACAGACTGCTCCGGTATGCGGTTTTTATGAGGTGACATCTTGAGTTTATAGTGCCTTGAAGCTTATGGGTGGAACTATGGGGCATAGAAGAGACCCCGATTCTACCCTCTCGAAAGCCTATTATGAATTAGCAGAAAAAGAATTATGTAAGTCGCCCCCCCCCCCCCCCCCGAATTCAACCGGTTAAAGCAACACATTGAGCATATTCAAGAGGGTAAGGTAAACCAAGTGCTTTCTTGGTCTGTTATTCAACTTTTCCTCAGACGGTATCAATTCATAATTTATCTTTTTTGGCCATACCCGTCTGGTTAAGCCTACTGCATTTTCGATGCTTACTTTTCCCATGAACTATAGGGATTACACAAATAGGTATCCACGCCGATTTCATCCTTTAACAGATGATGCTCCCGATTTTCCTGACCGTTATCAAATGGTGCACATCTGGGTGATTTAGCCAATAGAGTTAGACCCAGTTTTCTTTCCTGAAGAACTATTAAAGAGGTTTTGCTTTGTCTGCTCACGGCTGTATCTCCCTCCCTATATGCCTCCGTGCGAAACTCTTTATACCTCCCATGCCGTTTTCAATCTCACAAAGTTCACAAGTGCTTATTTCCCCACCCCCTGCATTCTGACACAGCCCGCTTGACCACGTCATGCCGTCTATCTAATCTATTAACATGACTAAAACAATTGCGGGCCGCCCTTCGGGAGAAGCCTCCCGTCGAGTGACCGGGCGGATGATCCCCCCCGCATCGAAATCTCATACAATCAGGGCCCTGCTCATCGCCGCCTTCGCCGAAGGGAAGAGCCGCCTGCGCTCCCCCCTCGTGTCCTCCGATACACTGAGCTGCCGCAATGCGGTACAGGTTCTTGGGGCAGAGGTAATTGAAGATGGAGGGGACTGGATCGTCGATGGGTTTGCTGGGATGCCAAAAGCCTGCGGCGGACACATCGATGTCGGAAATTCTGGGACTACCTTGTTTCTCTCTGCCGCCCTTACCGCATTGTCGTCTAAGGGGTTTTCCTTTGATGGGGATAGTCAGATGAGACGGCGCTCGGCGGCACCTCTTCTCGATGCCCTAAGACAGATGGGTGCCGAGGTGGAATCCTCTACGGAAGGATGTGCCCCCTTCACGCTTCGGGGTCCTCTTACGCCGGGCCATGTGACCATCGAATGTCCGGTAAGCCAGTATCTCTCCGGGCTTCTCCTCGCGGCACCATTGATACACCCTCCTGGAGAAACATTTATCGAAGTGAAAGGCAGCCTTAACGAGGCCCCCTACGTGGGTATCTCCCTAGATTGGCTTGACTCTCAGGACATCATTTACGATAGAGAGGAATGGCACCTGTTCCGGGTGCCCTCAGGGCAACATTATCGATGCTTTGACAGACTCATCCCTGGGGATTGGTCTTCGGCCACTTTTTTTCTGGCTGCCGTGGCGATAACAGGCGGCAGTCTCGTCCTGGAGGGCTTGGATATCGGGGACTCTCAGGGTGATAAAGCCGTGCTCGACATGCTCAAATCCATGGGCTGCCGATGGGATGCCCTGCCTGGAGGGGTGAGAATTGAGGGGGGGCACCTTGTCGGGTGTGAACTGGATCTTAACGCCACCCCGGATGCGCTTCCGGCCATGGCCGCTGTCGCCTGTTTCGCCGAAGGGGAGACTCGCCTGGTGAATGTACCTCAAGCGCGCTTAAAAGAGACCGACCGAATCGCCATCATCAGTGCGGAATTAAGGAAACTTGGTGCCGATATAACTGAGTTGCCTGACGGTTTGGTGATACGCGGTACTCTCGGAGCTCCGCTAAGAGGCACCCTTGTCGATAGTCATGCGGACCATAGAGTGGCGATGGCCCTTGCTATCGCGGCCCTTGGGTGTGTTGGAAGCACCTCTATCACGGGGGCGGAGGCCGTCAATATAACCTTTCCTGGTTTTTTTGACCTTCTTGAAACAGTGTTGGAGGCGTGATGTCATTGAAGCGATTTGTCCTTGCCGTGTTCTTGGTTTCCGTATTAAACCTTCTATTCGCCGAAGCTAGGCAGACCCTTTCCCTCCAAGAAGTTCTTCCATCTCTGTCTCCCCAAGATAGGAGAGACCTCCTAAACGGAAGTGAGATAATGCGGTTTCACGGCGAGTCTGTATCCCCTGGATTGCTCCCCCTTTCTTCTCTTGGTGCTGCGGTGGCGAGGGAGTTAATCTCAGGCGGCCTTAACATCGGTATAGAGGGACTGTTTTTCACACCTCTGGACAAATTACCGGATACCTACTCGGCCTTGTTGGATGATGACCGAGACCTCAAGCTCTACAACATGCTAAGATCGGTGAGCACTTTAACCGGATTGCATTATTACTCAGCCTCCAGGAAGAAGATGCGTCTTTTGTTTGAAGAGTCCTGGGTAATCCCCGACGGGTCGTCCCCTAAGGAGGTTCTCCCCGATCCCTTCGTGGACACTATTCCTGTGAGTGATTTCATCTACATACATCAGCGAGACAAGAGTTTTGCCAAAAATCAATCCAAAATGACATTTCAAGCTCGTGAAGACTCATTCGCCGCCACCATAGTCAACATAACACACCTTCGGTATATGGGCCTGCTTCGGGTAGTGAATTCCGGCGACATGCAAACTCACATAATCGTTGTTCCCGTGAAAGAGGGGTTGCTACTTTACGGGGCTATTGCCGCTAAAACCTTGAATATCAAGGCATTTCGATCAAAGGCTCGGGATTCTTTTACAAACAGGGTTATCGCCCTCATCGGGTGGTATCGAAATAGACTGCAAGAGGAATTTAGAGAGTAGAAGGGTAGTGGGAATTCAAAATTTCCCTTATACGATCCCCAAGGCGGCGGCGATATGGACCAACACAATGCCCAGTGCCATTATCAGGGAGAAGTAATTTTTTTTGAGCATGAACACACCGGCTAGGCTCACCAGCATCGTCGTCGTAACGCAGGACAGGAAGGCCAATGCAATCATCGTCGGCTTCACGGGATGGGTGTTGAAGACGATGCTCCCCTTCTGGGCACCATGAGTGCTGGCCTGTTGCAATTCTATCGACTCAGCCATGGATACGCTGGAAGCCGGTATGCCTATGGCCTCCAGTATAAATACGGCTATAAGAAGAATGATTCCCAAGAGACTGAGCCAGTGAATTATGTGTGCGGCTAATTCTTCTATGGATCTCATCTATATTGCCCCGCTTCCGATTAAAATCGACCTGATGCCGATAATGATCAGCACGATGATTACAATCCGCCGTATGATTACCGTATTTGCTTTGCCAAGGAGTTTTGCACCTAGGCGTGTGCCCATCATCATTCCTATCACCGACGGGATGGCGACGAGGGGGAGTATTGCATCACGGTTGAGATAAACCCAGGATGCCGTCGAGCCATTGATAGCTATGATAAGAACACTCGTGGCCACCGATACCTTGAGCGGCACACCCATCATGAGGTTCAAGGCTGGAACATTGGCAATGCCTCCGCCTAAGCCAAACATACCCGCCATGATTCCAATGAAGAAAAAAACGAGCAGACTCAACTTGAAGCGGTGAATTCTCCACTGAATCGATGTTTGAGTTGACCAATCGAAGTATTCACCAACGAGGCCCAGGCGCAGAGCAAGTTGATCAGGGTGTGATACTTCGGGGAAGTCTGCCCTCTTTGTGAAATACATCAGCGTTGCAAACCCGATGATAACGCCCCCAAGACATAGTGCCATGAGATATTCAGGCATTTTCAAGCCGATGTTTGCGCCGATTAATGCCCCGAGGGACCCCATCAAGGCCAGAGGCAGGGCAAGCCTCAATGAAGCCAGTCTGCCCTTCAACAGCCGTGGACTCGCCGATAGGGCACCGGTCAAGACGACAATAACCCCGGCACTGCGAACATAATCAATATGGAAGGGAAAGAGCGAGCCGACAATTGGAACATAGAGTATACCTCCCCCTATGCCAGCCATAACAGCAAGTATGCCGAGAAAAAAGCTGAATCCGAAAAGCAGGATGGCCCATCCCCACCATGGAATGGCTGAAATGGCATCCATAGAGAGCCCTTCATTCGGTTCATTGGCTACCACAATGGATACCAAGCCAAAAAATAGAATAATGGCAATAGAATTAGATAGTGCTTGCTTCATCTGTTTTTACTTACCTATGCGTCCAGTAGTTTATATAGTGCCCTCAAGCTTAGTGGTAGAGAACAAACACATGCATCCATATAAGATTCGATAGAAAAATGATTTACAAGCATGTGATTATAATTTCTCCGCCCCATCTCAATCTCCATTGCTCCGATTTCGGCTTATTTTGACTAAAACCCCCGATAATCCAATACATTCTATTCAGAACGCCCTTTGTCGATGCCCAATTGGATCGACTGTATAATTCTTTTTCTGACAGTACGTAATAGGGTTTCTAACTGATAATTTTCCGCCTCTAATTCAAGCTGTTGAACTACCCCCAATCTTCGGGGCACTATAAAATCACCTTACGAATACATAGCCCTCCATTTAGCTCTTGACCCAATCTTTTCTGGGGCTGTGTCAGAATGCGCCTTTGGCCTGCATGCGGCGTTGGGGAAAAAATCCTGAAATGCTCATGTACAACATGTGCACTCCGCTTTCAGAACTTCTCGCCTGTCTGCGCCTGCCTGTTGCAGACAGGTGCGTACACGCACAGGCAGGCCGCCTTGCCTGCAAACCAAATCCATCATTCTGACACAGCCCCAGCATATTCATGCCCCCCGTCGGGCCCCTGGATTCTGAGACAGCCCCGCGCCCAGATATTGATTTAACACTTTTTCAGTGCCCCGAAGCCTGTTTTTTTAATAAATGGGATAAGATTTTCATTTGAAATCCTCCCGGCCCAAGGGTTCTCCAATCCAAAACCCTTCTCCTCCCAGAAAGGCGACACGCTGTCCTTCTACTAGAAATTGGACCTTGTCGACAGTTGGAAATTCGGTGGCAGTATACACGATCTGTTCGACTTGGGCCCTGTATCCGTCAATTCCTAGAGGGTTGAAGCGGAACTCTTCATTGAAATCAAGGTAGGCAATACCCCCCTCCACTCTTGCGTCATTGAGTTTGGAATCCTTGGGGATAAGGGAAAATATATCATTATTGAGTTCACCGGCCTTTGGCCCCTCTAATAAGGTATGAATAGCCACCGTCATCGGTGATTTTGAGACCGGCACATTCCGTAGTACACTCTTTGAAATTATGTTTTTTTCGTCTATAACCTTGATGAAAAACAGTCTGGCCTGGCTCTGTTCCCCAGTGGTTTCGGAGGGTGTTTCATCCGTCTGTTCACTGATGTCCTCAGTTCCTTGTGGTGAACCTAACTCAATGACGGGATCAATGGGAACATCCTGCGAAACAGGGTCTAAGACTCGTTCAATGAGGGGTTTTTGAGGCTGGTCTATGTTATTGAAATCAAAGATTCTATCTTTCACTAAAAGAAAAGTGATGAGAATGACGAGTAATATAGCAATGAAAACCAGTAATATTGTTCCATAATCAATATGACGAGGTTTTTGCGGAGGTGGGAGAACCATGCTTCTGAATGTCTTCTTTCCTTTCTTTTTCATGCCGTATTATACCTCTATTTTCGTATAATTGTCATTTGGTTTCCAGTTCAAATTGACAGCCTCTAGTCATTATTCATATTATATAGGAGTGAAGATATTCAATGGTATCCCAGCATCGCCAGGAATCGCCATACACAGGGTGGTAGTTTATTATCCGGATACTGTTTTTATCCCCAGCTATGCTATTGATAAGGCTGATATTGAAAATGAGCGGAACAGATACGAAGAGGCGATCAAGCAGGTAGCTCACGAGATTCGAGAAATTCATGCCAAACTCGAATCCTCTGCTACTGATCAACGGCATATACTGGATGCCCAGTTGCTCATGCTTCATGACCCGGAGATGAATAATTACGTATTTAAACGACTCGAAGAGACCCAAACAAACGTTGAATCCATCCTCTCGGAGTACATTGAATCCATCGTAAACTTATTGGAGACCTCTGGGGATGAATACTTAGCCGAACGATCCATAGACATTCTGGACATTTCCAGACGCATCACAAATAGTCTTCTTTATAAGGAAAGAAACGCACTTGCATTTATAAGCGAGGACAGCATAATCGTCGCTCCGAATCTTTTTCCCTCTGAAACCATGCAACTCAATACAGATAGAGTTTCTGGTATTGCCCTTGATGCCGGGGGCAGAATGTCTCATACGGCTATTTTCGCACGATCCTTGGGTATTCCGGCCGTATTTGGATGTTCGGGGCTGTGCCGGAGTACAACCCCAAATGACCTCCTCATCATTGATGGAGATGAGGGACGTGTAGTTGTCAATCCCGATGAAAAAACGCTTCTTCACTATCGAGAAAAACTTGTCGATTTGAAAAAACGGGAATCTAATTTCGACAATCTTCGAGAATTCCAAGCTAAAACATTGGATGGGCAGTCGATCTTATTGATGGCAAATATAGAAACTCCGGGAGAGATTGAATTTGCACAATCAGCCAATGCAGACGGTATAGGTTTGTTACGAACGGAATTTCTATTCATACACAAAGATGAGCATCCTAGCGAGGAGGCCCAGCTACAGGAGTATCGCTATGTTCTTGAAGCCATGGGCGCAAAGCCAACAACAATAAGAACCTTGGACATTGGTGGAGATAAGCTTTTCCCCTCCATGAACTCGATTGATGAGTTGAACCCTCTGCTGGGATGTCGGGCTATCCGCTACTGTATTCAAGAGGAAGAATTATTCCGCACACAGTTGCGGGCCTTATTACGGGCCTCTGTCTATGGCAATCTGCGTATAATGTTTCCCCTAATCTCCAATGTCGAGGAATTAAAAATAGCGAAGAAGATACTCAATGAGGAACGGGAGAAGCTCATGGCTGCCGGCACTTTGATGACCGCAAAAATTCCCATCGGGATAATGATAGAAGTTCCTTCGGCAGCCTGTATCTCGGATATCCTCGCCCGCCATTCAGATTTTTTCTCCATCGGAACAAATGATCTCATTCAATACACAATGGCCGTCGATAGAGGGAATGAGAAGGTTGCCGATCTCTATCAGCCCTGGCATCCGGCCCTGTGGCGCCTGATCAAGCTCACCGTGGATAATGCCATGGAAGCGGGAATTCCTGTCTCTGTGTGTGGAGAGGTGGCGAACGAACCAGCGGCGGCCATTCTACTCATGGCTCTTGGTCTCGAAGAACTCTCAATGAGTAGTTTTGACATCCCCAAGGTGAAAAGTGCTATCCGATCTATAACGCTTAGTGAGGTCGAAGATGTTTTGGATGAGGTAATGGAAGCCGACTGTGCTACCTCGGTGGAAGCCATTATTTCGAGAAGCTTTGGGGCCAATTTTGCCAATTAGAAAACCACGTGTGGTGATAGTCGGACGTCCCAATGTCGGGAAATCAACCCTATTCAATCGACTCTGTCGCCGTCGCCGATCCATTACCGATCCCACTCCCGGGGTGACCCGGGATGTCATAGAAGAAGACTGTATACTTGACGGCATGGCCATGACCCTCGTTGATACTGGAGGGATCAAGGCAGATTATATCGATGAAATTGATCAACTTGTTGCCAGTAAAACTCATCATGCATTGAACTCTTCCGATGCTGTACTGTTCCTCCTAGAGGTGGGGAAGGTGACGGCGGAGGATCATCTTCTCGCCAGTGAACTCCGAAGGCATAGGGACAAGGTAATTCTTGTTATCAATAAGGTTGATAACGTGGAAAAGGATTACATGGCAGCCGAGTTTCATGCCTTGGGTTTTGGAACTCCCATCCCACTATCGGCGGAGCATGGCCGGAATATCGACTCATTGAGTGCGGTGTTAAAAAACTGTTTAGAGAATGCGGTGGGCGGATTGAACGGCGAAGACGCATCCATGGAGAAGGAAACCCCGTTGGTGATCACTCTTGCGGGGAAGCCCAATACCGGTAAGTCAACCTTGTCGAATCGCCTTGTCGGGATAGATGCATCCCTTGTGTCGGCCATTCCCGGCACTACCCGCGATGCCGTCACACACGAGATGCGCTACAAAGATAGGCTGATCAGGCTTAACGATACAGCCGGCATGAGGCGCAAGGCAAAGGTGACTGAGAACATTGAGTATTATTCCGTTAACCGCGCCCTTCGGGCCATGATGGAATCCGATGTCACGATTCTTCTTATTGATAAGGAGGAAGGTCTTTCAGATCAGGACAAGAAAATATCGGCCCAGGCGGTGAAGAAGGGAAGAGCCATCGTTATGGCATTCAATAAGTGGGACGAAGAGAACCCTGATTCCAGGCATTACAGACAGGCAGAGGAACGAATTCGATTCCAGTTCCCCATCCTAGAGTGGGCTCCCTTGGTGCCAATCTCGGCCCTTAAGGGCTACGGTATTTCTAAGCTGATGGATACGGTTCTCAAAGTTGACCGGCAGCAAAACAAGCGAGTTGAAACGTCGGTACTCAATCAGTCAATGGTCGAATGGCAGACATTGACACCTGCCCCGACGAAGAAAGGTAGACCATTCAAGGTCAAGTATATTACACAGGTGAGCACGAAACCTGTTATGTTTCTTGCTTTTGTGAATAGGATAACAGGATTTCCAGACTCATACCGGCGCTTTCTCATCAATCAGATTCGTCAGACATTCGGATTCACTCTGATTCCTGTCGAAATAGAACTAAAGGAGGGAAGGCGGTGAAGCCTATTGTCGTGTTCGTCATCCTTGTGTCAATCCAAATATCATGGTTGTGGGCGAATGAGGGTAGACTGGCGACAGTCCGTGAAATGCTTGATGTCTCCGCCTTCCCTGAGAACCAGGAGAGTCGGCATCTTTTCAGCGATTTGATAATGGCCCCGGCATATCCGGACACCGAACCACCATTCCGTATATTCCGTCAACGCACGGATGGCCGCCTTGTGCAGTTTGAACTGAGGAAGGGCATACGTGAGTGGTATCTTATATTCCGTAGCCAGCGTGGGGAGGAGCCATGGGAGAAGTATCCTCTTTGGGGGCGTGGTACATGGATTATAAAGAAAGACCTATTTTCCGATAAATTCATTCAAGCAAAAGTCTTTCTACAGGATGGGGAGGAGAGTTTCATACGGATATTTCCGCATGGAAGTCATCGAAGCAGACTCGATATTCATCTCTTTGGAAGACAACTTGGTGATGATGTTATTCTGCCTGCGCCCTTCGAGAAGTTGATACTGAAATCTTTCGCTTACATTGTATCCCTTACTGATAATGCCTTCGACTGGAGTTTGATTTTTCCTAACCCCCTACAAATCGGATATAGGAGAATTGAGACTTTTGTCCGCACGATGAAGTCCTTCGAAGAGCGAATCATCGAGATTGACGATGCGGGCATTGATGGCGAAGGCCAAAATGTCTTTATTGAGAGTGGGAACGCACTGCCCTCTGGACTGGTGCCATCGGGTTTGGTGGGGTTGAATTGTTCTGGGTATGTGAAGTGGCTTGCCGATGGCGTGCATTCGGCTTGGGAAGGAACTTCTGGTAGAGGTTATTTGGATATAAAGCCGCTAATTGAACCGACCGAGCGGCTGACATGGAATGCCTGGTCTGAGTCTCGTTTCGCCGTCAACCCGGAAATTCGGAGTCAATCCGATAGCATGAGGGATCCGTATTTTGGCCTTGATTGGAACAGAAATTTAGCCTATCTCGCTGAATCAGCGCGAATCAAAAGGAATCTTACAGCAGAGGAGCAACGGGCATTGGATTCCGGCAAGCTCTATAGCATACCCTATACCCAGGATGTTGGTTATCGGCTAGAAGACTTGAGTTCAGTCCTCTATCAGTTAGCGATTCTCCATCCAGGATCAATTTATTTAGCAGCTATCAATTCTCGTTTTGTTTCCGAAGAATCCGATTCCCAGACTCTGCCTCTCCATCAATACTGGCATGTCCTTGCACTCGCACCATGGTTTGAAGACGGAAAGGGAGGGGAAATAGGGAGTCTTCGTGTGGCGATACTTGATACGGGCGATGTGTCGGAAACCCTGCTTAGGAAACCGGGAATGCGATATACTCCCCCATTCTTGAGTAAAATTATAGCTTTGGCTACGAAGTATGCGAAACTGGGCGAGGATGAAGAGGGAAATTCCCTCGTCCCTGAAATCATGGTTCATCTAGTGAGGATGGAATTTCCGGAGAATTTTCAGCCCCCGCCACTTCCTTATGTCAATTAAATGGGAGTACCCATATAGTTTGCGGTGTTGTATAGTCATGCCTAAGAGGAAATCCCTATGTTAGATATTTTGGTTAAGGGTGGAATTGTCCTATGGGCAATCATTGCTCTCTCCCTACTCGCTACCGTCCTTGTGATAGAGCGGTTGATCTACTTTCGTAGAATCAGAACAGATGAAGAGAAGCTCTTTCAACGGGTAAAATCGGCCATCTCCAAGGGCCATTTCGACGAGGCTCTCGCCATCTGTGATTCAAGCCCTTCACCTTTCAGTTCATTGCTTAGAACCGGCATTGGACATCGGGAACGCAGTCCCTATGAACGCAAGGAAGTGCTCAAGGATGCGGCCGCCCAGGAAGTTCCCCGATTGGAACGGAATATCGGCGCAGTGGGGACCATCGCCCATATATCTCCCTTGATTGGATTGTTGGGAACGGTAACAGGCAACATCAAGGCATTTGGAATTCTCGGACGCTTCGGATCGGTGGGTGACCCCTCTGTTCTCGCACGAGGTATCTCCGAGGCCCTGATAACGACGGCGGCGGGGCTCATTGTTGCCATACCAGCAACAGTCCTGTATAACATGCTCTCTTCGCGGGTTAATGCGCTCATCGTCAGGATGGAAAACCAAGTTAATGAAATGACTCTTCTTCTGGAAGGAGATTCCTCATCGTGATACTCAAGCGAGGTCTGAAACCCCGTGTATTTTTGGATCTCACACCCCTCATCGATGTCGTCTTTCAACTAGTCGTTTTCTTCATGATCTCCAGTGTTTTCAATACAACTCCCGGAATTGAACTCGCTCTCCCCGACTCATCCACGAGTGAGGCTGTGGAGGTTTCTGAGATCCGGATTACCGTAGTTGGGAAGAATGAGGTTTATCTCAACCGTGAATTAATACCTTTGCTCTCTTTGGGGGAGACCCTGATGGAATGGAAAACAACTGGCCGATTCACCGAGAACACTTCGGTGCTCATTGAGGGCGATAGCAATGTCCCTTATGAGACAATCATCACGGTCCTTGACGAGGTTCGAGAAGGGGGTATTGAAAATGTAAACCTCGTAACGGCTCCGATACCGGTGGAACAATGAGGCATCTCTCGCACAAAGGAATTATAAGTCAACCAACAGAAGTAAATCGCTCAAGAGAACGGCTCAGGCGGTATCAGGACAGGCAGAACGCCTTATTGGCTATTTCCTGTGCATTACTGCTTTATCTATTGGTCATTTGTTGCATTCTGCTCTTGGATCTTTGGAGAATCATGGATGTCGGGCAGTGGCGGGGGCCGGTTCGGGTGAAAATCGGCACAGTCCTTGCTCCAGAATCGCTAAAACCTGATGTGGAGGATTCGGCGGAGGCCTTACATCCGATTACGCCTCCTTCTGCTACCGAGTCGCTACTTGAGGAAGGAGATTCCATGCCTATGTCACGGCCTTCGGCTGACAAACCTCAAATCCAAGAATCTCAAGCCGCAGATATCCAACCCACTGAATCACCTCAAGAGAGGGTTCCTAATGTTCAGAAAAGATCTGCAAGGGTGCAGGGTAAGGACACAGGTAATAGCTATGTCATGGATTTCGATGGCGTAGAAGGTGAAGTGGGCCGGGCCGGGGCTTACGAATTAATCAGTAGCTACATGCCTCTGCCCGAAAGCATTGATGCGACATTATTCGACAATGCAAGCGAATATCTAAATTTGAGTTTGAATGATATTCGGCGGGAATTAGAGAAGCACTGGGAACCTTTCCGCGGTGATTATATCAAAAAACCAGGAACTCAAGGCGTTATTCCCTTAGGCGATAGACCTTATTATTGGAGTCTTCTACGCAATGCACTACACTTTGATGATGCCGATGCGGATTGGAAAAGTATGGATATGCCCCCGGTTATCATCGAATTCAAGGTACGTCCCTCTGATGAAATCCTTGGAGCCGAATTGACCGATTTGAAGATGATCACACGGACGAGTAATCCAATGATTGATGAAGCCATACTCTATGGCCTCTCCCGCTGGGTGTATTACAATAATTCGGATAATGCGATTCGAGGACGAATCACTTATCGTTTCAAAGAGACCCCTTAGGGACTGTGTCAGAATGCGCCTTCGGCCCGTATGCGGCGTTGGCCTACCTGCAAACCAAATCCATCACCCTGACACAGCCCCAGCACATTCATGCCCCCCTTGTCAGGGGGGGGCGGGGGGGAGCCCGATGGGGGGCCCTGTCGGGCCCCCTGGTTTTTGGCACAGTCCCTTGGGTTGCTTCATCCCTGCGGATAGGCCCCCCCAGTCCCCCCTGATAGGATGTCCATTTTGGTCATTCGTATTTTTCCTCCGTTTCAGGTCGTGCCCGGCGTGAGAGGCATCACGCTTCGGGGTATGCGTTTCAGGGCATGCCCGGCGGGGGATGCATCACGCTTCGGGGGATGCATTTCTGGGCGTGCCCGGAGAGGGATGAATCACGCTTCGGAGTATGCATTTCTGGGCGCGCCCGCCGGGGGAAATGCATTTCGCTTCGGGGGATGGTTTTCAGGGCATGCCCGCCGGGGGGTGCATTTCGCTTCGAGGCATGCATTTCTGGGCGTGCCCGCCGTGAGATGAATCACGCTTCGGGGGATGCGTTTCTGGGCACGCCCGCCGTGAGATGAATCACGCTTCGGGGCATACGTTTCTGGGCTACCCGGCGTGAGAGGCATCACGCTTCGGAGCATGCGTTTCAGGGCGTGCCCGGCGTGGGATGCATTTCACTTCGGGGTATGCGTTTCAGGGCATGCCCGGCGTGAGATGCATTTCGCTTCGAGGCATGCATTTCTGGGCGTGCCCGGCGGGGGAGGCATTACGCTTCGGGGGATGCATTTCTGGGCGTGCCCGGAGAGGGATGAATCACGCTTCGGAGTATGCATTTCTGGGCGCGCCCGCCGGGGGAAATGCATTTCGCTTCGGGGGATGGTTTTCAGGGCATGCCCGCCGGGGGGTGCATTTCGCTTCGAGGCATGCATTTCTGGGCGTGCCCGCCGTGAGATGAATCACGCTTCGGGGCATGCGTTTCTGGGCGTGCCCGGAGTGAGATGCAACACGCTTCGGGGCATGTTTTTCAGGGCGCGCTTGGCGTGGGATGCATTTCAGGGTGTGCCCCGGAGTGAGATGCAACACGCTTCAGGGGATGTGTTTCAGGGCGTGCCCGGCGTGAGAGGCATCACGCTTCGGGGTATGCATTTCAGGGCGTGCCCGGCGGGGGATGCATCACGCTTCGGGGTATGCGTTTCAGGGCGTGCCCGGCGTGAGATGCGTCTCGCTTCGAGGCATGCATTTCTGGGCGTGCCCGGCGGGGGACGCATCACGCTTCGGGGCATGCGTTTCTGGGCGTGCCCGGAGTGAGATGCAACACGCTTCGGGGGATGCGTTTCTGGGCGCGCTTGGCGTGAGAGGCCTTTCGCTTCGGGACATGCATTTCAGGGCGTGCCCGGTGTGAGAGGCCTTTCGCTTCGGGGAATGCGTTTCTGGGCGTGCCTGGAGTGAGAGGCATTTCGCTTCGGGACATGCTTTTCAGGGCGTGCCCCTGCGTGGGATGCATTTCGCTTCGAGGCATGCATTTCTGGGCGTGCCCGCCGTAAGATGAATCACGCTTCGGAGCATGCGTTTCTGGGCGTGCCCCGGCGTGGGATGCATTTCGCTTCGGGGCATGCGTTTCAGGGCGTGCCCGGCGTGAGATGCATTTCGCTTCGGGACATGGGTTTCCGGGCGTGCCCGCTGGGGGATGCATCACGCTTCGGAGCATGCTTTTCAGGGCGCGCCCGGAGTGAGAGGCATCACGCTTCGGGGTATGCGTTTCAGGGCATGCCCGGCGGGGGGATGCATCACGCTTCGAGGGATGCATTTCCGGGCGTGCCCGGCGTGAGAGGCATCACGCTTCGGGACATGGGTTTCCGGGCGCACCCGCCGTGAAATGAATCACGCTTCGGGGTATGCGTTTCTGGGTGCACCCGGCGTGAGGTGCATTTCGCTTCGGAGCATGTTTTTCCGGGCGTGCCCGGCGTGAGAGGCATTACGCTTCGGGGCATGCGTTTCAGGGCTGCCCGGCGTGAGATGCATTACGCTTCGGGGGATGCGTTTCTGGGCGTGCCCGGAGTGAGATGCAACACGCTTCGGGGAATGCGTTTCTGGGCGCGCCCGCCGTGAGGTGCATTTCGCTTCGGGGCATGTTTTTCAGGGCGCGCTTGGCGTGGGATGCATTTCAGGGTGTGCCCCGGCGTGAGATGCATCACGCTTCAGGGGATGTTTTTCAGGGCGTGCCCGGCGTGAGAGGCATCACGCTTCGGGGCATGCGTTTCAGGGCGTGCCCGGCGTGGGATGCATTTCACTTCGGGGTATGCGTTTCAGGGCATGCCCGGCGTGAGATGCATTACGCTTCGGGGTATGCATTTCAGGGCGTGCCCGGCGGGGGGATGCATCACGCTTCGGGGGATGCATTTCTGGGCGTGCCTGGAGTGAGATGCATCACGCTTCGGGGGATGCATTTCTGGGCGTGCCCGGCGTGAGAGGCATCACGCTTCGGGGTATGCATTTCAGGGCGTGCCCGGCGGGGGGATGCATCACGCTTCGGGGGATGCATTTCTGGGTGCGCCCAGCGTGAGATGCATTACGCTTCGGGGCATGCGTTTCAGGGCGTGCCCGGCGTGAGGTGCATTTCGCTTCGGGGTATGCATTTCAGGGCGTGCCCCGCGGGGGGATGCATCACGCTTCGGGGGATGCATTTCTGGGCGTGCCTGGAGTGAGATGCATCACGCTTCGGGGGATGCATTTCTGGGCGTGCCTGGCGTGAGAGGCATTTCGCTTTGGGGCATGCATTTCTGGGCGTGCCCGGCGGAGGATGCATCACGCTTCGGGGCATGCGTTTTTGGGTGCACCCGGCGTGAGGTGCATTTCGCTTCGGAGCATGTTTTTCAGGGCTGCCCGGCGTGAGATTCATTACGCTTCGGGGCATGCGTTTCTGGGCGTGCCCGCCGTAAGATGAATCACGCTTCGGGGTATGCATTTCAGGGCGTGCCTGGAGTGAGATGCAACACGCTTCGGGGGATGCGTTTCTGGGCGCGCTTGGCGTGAGAGGCCTTTCGCTTCGGGACATGCATTTCAGGGCGTGCCCGGTGTGAGAGGCATCATGCTTCGGAGCATGCGTTTCTGGGCGTGCCCCGGCGAGGGATGCATTTCGCTTCGGGGCATGCGTTTCTGGGCGTGCCCGGAGAGGGATGAATCACGCTTCGGAGTATGCATTTCTGGGCGCGCCCGCCGGGGGAAATGCATTTCGCTTCGGGGGATGGTTTTCAGGGCATGCCCGCCGGGGGGTGCATTTCGCTTCGAGGCATGCATTTCTGGGCGTGCCCGCCGTGAGATGCATCACGCTTCGGGGCATGCGTTTCTGGGCGTGCCCGGAGTGAGATGCAACACGCTTCGGGGCATGTTTTTCAGGGCGCGCTTGGCGTGGGATGCATTTCAGGGTGTGCCCCGGAGTGAGATGCATCACGCTTCAGGGGATGTGTTTCAGGGCGTGCCCGGCGTGAGAGGCATCACGCTTCGGGGTATGCATTTCAGGGCGTGCCCGGCGGGGGGATGCATCACGCTTCGGGGCATGCGTTTCAGGGCGTGCCCGCCGTGGGATTCATCACGCTTCGGGGTATGCGTTTCAGGGCGTGCCCGGCGTGAGATGCGTCTCGCTTCGAGGCATGCATTTCTGGGCGTGCCCGGCGTGAGAGGCCTTTCGCTTCGGGGGATGCGTTTCTGGGCGCGCTTGGCGTGAGAGGCCTTTCGCTTCGGGACATGCATTTCAGGGCGTGCCCGGTGTGAGAGGCCTTTCGCTTCGGGGAATGCGTTTCTGGGCGCGCCCGGAGTGAGATGCAACACGCTTCGGGGGATGCGTTTCTGGGCACGCCCGCCGTGAGATGAATCACGCTTCGGGGTATGCGTTTCTGGGCGCACCCGGCGTGAGGTGCATTTCGCTTCGGAGCATGTTTTTCAGGTTCAGGGCGTGCCCGCCGTAAGATGCATCACGCTTCGGGCATGCTTTTCAGGGCGCGCCCGGCGTGAGAGGCATTTCGCTTCGGGGAATGCGTTTCTGGGCGCGCCCGGCGTGAGATGCATCACGCTTCGGGGCATGCGTTTCAGGGCGTGCCTGGCGTGAGGATGCATTTCGCTTCGGGTGGGGCATGCGTTTCAGGGCTGCCCGGCGTGAGAGGCATCTCGCTTCGGAGCATGCGTTTCAGGGCATGCCCGGCGGGGGATGCATCACGCTTCGGGGGATGCGTTTCTGGGCGTGCCCGGCGTGAGATGCATTTCGCTTCGGAGCATGCATTTCTGGGCGCGCCCGCCGGGGGAAATGCATTTCGCTTCGGGGGATGGTTTTCAGGGCATGCCCGCCGGGGGGTGCATTTCGCTTCGAGGCATGCATTTCTGGGCGTGCCCGCCGTGAGGTGCATTTCGCTTCGGGGCATGTTTTTCAGGGCGTGCCCGGCGTGAGGTGCATTTCGTTTCGGAGCATGCGTTTCAGGGCGTGCCCGGCGTGGGATGCATTTCAGGGCGTGCCCGGCGTGAGATGCATTACGCTTCGGGGCATGCGTTTCAGGGCGTGCCCGCCGGGGGATCATCACGCTTCGGGGTATGCATTTCAGGGCGTGCCCGGCGTGAGATGCGTCTCGCTTCGGGGTATGCGTTTCAGGGCATGCCCGGCGTGAGATGCATTACGCTTCGGGGTATGCATTTCAGGGCGTGCCCGGCGGGGGGATGCATCACGCTTCGGGGTATGCATTTCTGGGCGTGCCTGGAGTGAGATGCATCACGCTTCGGGGGATGCATTTCTGGGCGTGCCCGGCGTGAGAGGCATCACGCTTCGGGGTATGCATTTCAGGGCGTGCCCGGCGGGGGGATGCATCACGCTTCGGGGGATGCATTTCTGGGTGCGCCCAGCGTGAGATGCATTACGCTTCGGGGCATGCGTTTCAGGGCGTGCCCGGCGTGAGGTGCATTTCGCTTCGGGGTATGCATTTCAGGGCGTGCCCCGCGGGGGGATGCATCACGCTTCGGGGGATGCATTTCTGGGCGTGCCTGGAGTGAGATGCATCACGCTTCGGGGGATGCATTTCTGGGCGTGCCTGGCGTGAGAGGCATTTCGCTTTGGGGCATGCATTTCTGGGCGTGCCCGGCGGAGGATGCATCACGCTTCGGGGCATGCGTTTTTGGGTGCACCCGGCGTGAGATGCATTACGCTTCGGGGCATGCATTTCAGGGCGTGCCCGCCGTGAGATGCCTTTCGCTTCGGGGCATGCGTTTCTGGGCGTGCCCGCCGTAAGATGAATCACGCTTCGGGGTATGCATTTCAGGGCGTGCCTGGAGTGAGATGCATCACGCTTCGGGGGATGCATTTCTGGGCGTGCCTGGCGTGAGAGGCATTTCGCTTTGGGGCATGCATTTCTGGGCGCGCCCGCCGTGAGATGAATCACGCTTCGGGGCATGCATTTCTGGGCGTGCCCGCCGTGAGATGCCTTTCGATTCGGGGGATGCGTTTCAGGGCGTGCCCGGCAGGGGATGCATCACGCTTCGGGGTATGCATTTCTGGGCGTGCCCGGCGTGAGAGGCATCACGCTTCGGGGGATGCGTTTCTGTGCGTGCCCGGCGTGAGATGCATTACGCTTCGGGGCATGCGTTTCAGGGCGTGCCCGCCGGGGGATCATCACGCTTCGGGGTATGCGTTTCAGGGCGTGCCCGGCGTAGGAGGCATTTCGCTTCAGGGCATGCGTTTCAGGGCGTGCCCGCCGTGAGATGCATCACGCTTCGGGGCATGCATTTCTGGGCGTGCCTGTAGTTTCTCAAATTATTCCACCCAAACCCTTTCACGATCAGTTATACAATTTCTCAATTCAAAAAGAACATAATCCGGCCCTCCCTCCGGATTATGTTATTACAGGGTAAGCTCTGTAGTAGCGACTCGAACATGTTCAGCAGAAACAGACTCTTCCCTTTCCATGGCGGTAGCAAGCATAGCTGCTTTTGCCAATGAATTAGCCCTTCGTAGGATCCCCCCCGATTTTTGATGAATCGCATAAACAGCATTTTCCGCAAATATCGGTTTCTTCAAACCAGCCAAAGCAAGATGATGATTTCCCAAAACCCGTGATGCCAAGGGCCTGGCTACACTGGTCATCAGATGATCCATCAATCTGTCCTGTCCACATAGGATAACTGGCATAACCGGTTTGGAATCATAGTCAAACTGCAACAGGGTGTGTAGCTGAGCAAAAACATTGTGTTTAAACAGGTGAGCCTCATCAATGATCATGTGGATTTTCCTACTCCCACATCACCGGTAATCACAGTGAGAGCCTTTTGTTGTACTGCAAAGCTAACTCTCTGTTTCAGGGGGTCCAATGCTGGCAGAGGGTATAAATCCCGAACCGCAACATTCTGGGAAAAGGGATCTTTTTTCAAGCCAAAGAAGTGTCTGAGGTTTTCCATTATTCATCCCCCGCAGCCTTCTCAAAGAGAGACCCTTTTTGCTTTTCAAAGTGAGTTGCTCTTTGAATTTTACTATTGCTATGCTCGTTGAGAAGGGAAAGATATCCCCTGGGTTCATTATCCAGGAAAACCTCAATGTGATCGTAATTTTCATAACGAAGAGTGCCATTCATCCCGATCAGCCCAATGGGAGCTTCAAAAACCCTACCATAGCCCCGGCCAATTAGAGACTCGTTTTTGTTGGAACAGAAGTGCTTTCATCCAATACTGCTGGCACTGCCGGGATAGCTCTATTCGGAACGTGAGACCCTTGAGCTTTTGTTCTAATGAAGATTGGATTTCTTTCCAGGGATACTGAAAACCCGGTGAATATTTTTCAGGACGTGAGGTATGAACAGTTTGGCAGTCGGGACAACGGTACCGTTTCAACCATAACCCTGCGGTGTAGCCATGGAAATATCTCAGGACAAATCCATGGCCCCAGAGCCGACATCCGCCACAGCAAGGACAACTATCTGGGTGGATCCAGGGAAATTTCTTTCCAGCGTCTTTAAGTTCTTCTAAATCTATCCGACAAATAAGTATCAAGATTGTTCCTCCTTTTGGGGAGGGGTTGAGATTGGAGTAGGTGTGCATTGGTGTGGGCCCTGCTCCTTTTTTTATGTTCGGAGAGATTGAGAGTTAGATTATCTGTTGTGAAAAATTAGTTAACTGAGTGTGAGATATTCATGGGGAGATTGGCTAGGATATTTTGCGAGATTACACTTTACAGAATGGATAGCACCGTGGATAAACAACTACCCCAGGAGGATTCTCGGGAGCATAAGCGACGCTCAGGCAATGGCGGCATAGGAAATAAAGAGGCTATGAGTTTCATTAGAAAAAGCGGACAGTTATCTTGACAATTCCCTATCGTCGAAACCGTAGTTCCGGCGATGGTGGGCTCAGTGCTTTGTACTCTGCCGGTCCTTGGGAAGTATCTGGTGCTCCCTCCTGCCATGCGGCTCTCACTACTGCATAGACTATGCCGTCGAGAGAACCTGACGGCCAGATGAATTGGGGCCGTTCACCAGCTTCCGACATCCTAGGAATCCATGCCATCCCATCCGAATGAACCCCGGGACGGGAACCCCAGAAAACCCACCAACCGGCGACATCTGTTTCGGCGACAGGGTTCCAGGTAATGATTATCCGACCGACAGAGTCTTTTGAGTGTTTGAGATCCCTGGGGGCTAAGGGCGGGAGCCTCGGAGTGTATGACACCTCCAGCACAGACAGCGAAGGTGCAATATCGGCACCAGAATCGGGTTGCAGTATATAGCCGATGACGAAATACCTTCCCTTAATAGGCTGTTCCGGTTCTCCAAGGAACCAGCGGCCAAATCCAGTGGGATCCTCGGGCAGAGCCTTCATTGAAAGCATCATCCAGTTGGGATCGGAAGGATCGGGCAGACCGAGTGTGCCAAAGGGAACTGAATCGTCGAAGGCCCGAGCGAAGAAGCTGATGCGTGAAAGTTCTGAAGCATGATACCTTGTGCGGATACCCTGAAGGCTAGAACCGGGATATTCAGCATCTATGGGTTCGGTTATCCCCACTCCATAGGCCGCTTGGTCTTGATTGAAATACCGGGCAATATAGGGCGTGGACAATGCTTTGAAGGTTAATCTCAATTCGTCGAAAAAGCCATTGAATTCAGGAGCGATGTTAAGCGACTGATCCGACAGACTTCCCACTCGAGGGGAAAAGGTTTCATCCTCTTCTCGGCCCGTAGTCGTCGCATGGACGGCATCCACGGTCAGGCCATCCACCTGGTATTCGAAATACCCTGGCGAATTGCCTGAGGAATCAGCGGGATCGGCATTTTTAGTGAAAACCACCCGATGGTGATGCCATTCGTTTGGCACCAGGGGAGGGCTGGTCAAAATCAGGGTAAGAGACCTTCCGATGTCCAGTTGGAAAAAACGCCTGAATTCCCATACCAGCCGTCTCTTCTCCACCGTGATACTAACCGATTGGGTTTCCCCGGACGAATCGCGGCCTTCCCAGGAAAAGAACCGCTCCCCATCCCTGAGTTGCGAGGGACAGAGGAAGAATTCAAACGTGAAATTCCCCCACTGGGCCCCCGGTTGCCACATGGCACCTTGGGAGGGATAGAGCCGGATGCCGCCCGGCCCCGGGCGAATAGATAGATCAGTTCGGGCTGCCATCCGTTGAGTAATCTCATATACGCCCTCAGCATGATAGTATCCACTCGGAATCTCCAAACCAGTAGGCTCGGCGAGGACAAGAAGATCAATGGAGTCGGTATCTCCATTTTCATCATTGAAAGGATTTCGGCCCAGGGGTGAGAGAGTGAGTGCAGCCATTCCCTTCCAGCCATCAACTTCCCTTAATCCATTGGAAGTGCTATGCCCCCACCCTTCAGCACCTCCGAAGATCATTGTTTCTGCCTGGACCAGAACCGTGGTCAACATGAGGCAGAAAAGGAATTGGAATCTTTTTATTTTCACCTTACTCGCTTATCCTTAATATCGGAATTAATCATGCTTGATCAAGAAACCACCCTTAAAACAAAATCCGCAGCATTTCCTTCGTCTCCTGGGGTTTACATTATGCGGGATGCCCATGGAAAGATATTATACGTCGGCAAGGCCAAGAACCTCAAATCCCGGGTCTTATCATATTTTGGCACAGGAAAAAATCGAAAAACAACCCTCCTCATGAGGAAGACAACCGACATCGAGACAATCCTCACTTCGACAGAATACGAGGCATTGCTGTTGGAGAACAATCTTATCAAACGCCATAGCCCCCGTTACAACATAAACCTCAAAGACGGTAAGAGCTATCCGGTGATCCGTATTACGGCGGACAAATTCCCCCGCATATTTCGTACCCGACATATCGTCAAGGACGGCTCCGCCTACTACGGTCCCTACCCCAATGCGAAAACGGTGGATATATATATAGACCTCATTCAAAAACTATTCCCTCTGAGAAGATGTAAAAAACTTGTCAAAAGAAATGCACCATGCCTCTACCATCAAATTGGCCGTTGTAGTGCACCCTGTATAGATAGAATCGACGAAACTGATTACGGCAAAATGATAAAGAAGATTCGCACTCTGCTGAATGGGCGAACAATAGGTTTCCGCAAGGAAATCCAGACAAAGATGAGAGAGGCCGCCTCAAATCTCGAATTCGAGCGTGCCGCCGAATTCAGAGATGCCCTACAGTCCCTAGAGCTTCTCAATGCGGAACCCGTCATGATGGATTTCAGGGAGAAATCCAGCGATTATATTGATTACGCCGTCTCGGGTGAATACATAGTATTTGCCGTCATACAGATGCGCGGCGGACAGGTGATGGATCGTCAGATATTCATCAATGAATATGCAGGTAGCCGAGAAGAAGCACTGCCTGAATTCCTTATCCAGTACTACAATGAGACAGGGAGGGAACGCCCCGGGACGCTGTACATCCCAAATTCGCCCGATGTCTTTATTGACCAATTCTTCGCAGGAGATGAGGGCATACGGATCAAGGTCCCGGAGGAAAAGAGCGATCTCGCTGTGCTGGCCATGGTGAAGCAAAACGCCGGATCAGAACTGAATCGTTTAATCAGACAACGCGGCGACATCCCCGCACTAGAGGGACTCAAAATCGTGCTAAACCTTCCCAAAGTACCTCGACGTATTGAAGGATTCGACATCTCCCAGCTGAATGGCAAACACACCGTGGCCTCGTTGGTTTCATTCCAGGATGGCCGACCAGACAAGGCTGGCTACCGTCACTATACTATAAGGAGCACCGCCGGTGCCGTCGATGACTACAAAGCCATCGCCGAGGCGGTAACCAGACGATACCAACGGATCCTAAGCGAAGACAAGGAATCCCTTCCTGACCTGATACTCGTCGATGGCGGCAGGGGCCAGGTCTCTTCGGCACTCAAGGTTCTCAAGGCATTGGAACTAGACGACAGGGTGCCCCTCATCGGTCTCGCTAAACGGGATGAAGAGATATGGCTCCCTCACATAGCCGAGCCAATTCGACTACCGGCAGGGAATCCTTGTCTGCGTATCCTTCAGCATGTCCGGGACGAAACCCACCGTTTCGCGACCTCTCATAATAAGCGACTTCGTTCAAAGGCTCTCTCCCTCTCATCCCTTGAAGCCGTACCGGGAATTGGCCCCGCAAAAAGTGCCAGACTCCTCACCACATATAAGTCCCTGGAGGGCATCTACGACAGAAGTACCGATGAAATTGCAAGGACGGCCAGGGTGGGTAATGAGGTGGCCGAAACGGTCAGGGAGTTTCTCGGCAAGAAGCTGGGAAACCGTGAAATTACACATTCAAGTTCTCAAAAAAAATCTGGGGGGAATATACCGGGCGTGCCTGAAATGCCCGAAAATAACAGCGACTAAATCCCTCTATCCGGGGTTTTTTCTTTCTGAATGTTTCGTGTATTCTGCGGTTTGTTTTTTTCGAGATTCCCGTGCTTTTCGTGGTTCATTAAAGGTTCCTCTGCAATCACGGAAAACACAGAAAACACGGAAGGATTTTTTAACCACGAAAGGCACGAAAAACACGAAAGAAGAAATGAGTCCTCATCACTTTTCCGAGATGTTGCGCACCATCAGCGCAATATCCGCAGACTTTGCCGCCTGGCTCTGCATGGCGGTCTGAGTCTGCTCAAATAGCCCAACCAACCCTTCAAAACTTACTTCCGTGCTTTTCGTGCTTTTCGTGGTTCATTAAGGGCTCTGCATTTGGCGTACAGGTAAACGGCTAAACCATCGGATGAACGCCGACATGTTAAGACTTATCAAAAAACTCACGTGTATCTACTTGCTTTGTTGTTCTCAGTTGAAAGACTTCTGTGTATCCATGGCTGAAACCAACGAAAAATCTGTAGATCCTTGAGAGTTGCCCTGAGGCTAGTAATGTAATGAGCTTGTTATCGTAAATTCGTATTTGTCCAAATTATTCCATTCATGTCGGCTAAGATCGACACCTATCATCCCCCGAGCGACGAGATTTGGAACCTTATCCAGGAAGAGCACAAAGTCTAAGCCGGCACCATATCGTAAATCACGGTTGATATCGGGACCTCCATACGGTGAAGCCATGCCTATATCGAAAAAAGGATGCACCTGAGCGTCCCACACTTTTTTCAATCTCCAGAACCGTATGCCTATGGATGTATTGAAGTAAAATCCCCAGTCACCACTCATCGAATAATTACTCACACCACGCAGATACGTACCAACGCTGTAATTTTTTCTGTTAAAAGAGACAAAGGCACTCGCCAATCCGTAAAAATTGAATATCCCAGCGAAAGGTCTGTAAATCCCCCCTGTAAGATTCAGAAAGTTGGTAACAAAATACTCGCCGGACTGATTATTAAAAACAGGGCTAATCCCGTGCTGAAGAGTGAGTTGCTGGCCATGCCGGAAGTTGCCTTTCCAGTCGATGTGGCCTAAGCTCAAAGCGTGTTGCCAGCCAAGGTTAATCGGCTCCTCTTTGTAGTTCTTTGTTGTCAAGAAGTTATTATACAAATACTTCACGCCCATGGAGATACCAAAATCATATTTGAGTAGGGATTTGTAAATTCCTATAGAGGAGCCTATAGAAAATTCAGACTCATAATAACTGTAATGGAATTCGGTGTCTTTTGATCCTGACTCAAATTTCTCATAGTCATAGGCCTGAAGGAAACCAAGCGAAAGCAATAAGGATCCTATGCGGATATTTTCCCATTTAGGATTGATACTCCACGATCCAACTTCCAATTGTTCTGTGGTTTTGTTTATGCCGAAATTTATTCCGATCCCCAAGAAAATATCTGTCATCGTGCCAAAGGCATTATCATAAAATAATTTTGTCCCCAACTTTAATCCCGTGTTAGAATCAAATTTTGGATAAATCAAGGGGTAGAATGTCCAGCGATCTTCCACATCAAATATTAGTCGCCATAGCAGGGTATTTCTTCCTGAATCAAGCAATTCCATTCGCACATTCACATAGCGAAAAACCCGTTTGTTAACTAGATTCTGCCGCTCCCGTTCAACATCCTGAAGAAATTTTTCTCCTGAAGAAAATTTGTCATTCTCCTTGATCTTGATTACCGCTCGAAGTGCTGATGTTTTAGTGGTGCCTTCCACATTGATGAGCACTTCTTTGACAAGATGAGCTTTCTGTGGAGTCTCGCCGAAACAGGCAAGCGAGCCCAGAGTCAATATAACGCATATCCATAATAACCTCTTTATCATGAATCCTGTTTGTAAAAAACGCATATCATCCTCTTCACCCTCCCTCTTATTGCTTTCTCCTATACGCTTCCAAGCCAAACCGACAAGCGTTTCGGGCAAAAAATTCAGACTACTTGCTGGCTCAGGCAGGAATCTCAACTATTATATTAGTGTATATGGCAGGGCATATATAGAGCCAGTCTCATTTAGCCCCAAATCAGAGAATCTGGGTGATTTTTCGCCTGTCCGTCATTGAAAAACAATTCATCCCGCAACACGTAGGGGTGGGGCTATGTCCCCACCCTCAACATAAACGTATTGAAAACCGGTTCAACCCGCAACGGATAATGGGGGTCCAGGGGGGTGAGTCCGATAGGGGGCCGTCGAGCCCTTTGAAAACTGCACGAATGACATGCCCCACGTACACGAACAACCCTGTGTTTGCCCCTTGACAAACAGCCGCATCTCAGATAGAATGATCCCATGGCAAAATCCATGAAAGAAATACTCCAGGGCTTGGAAGAAATAAGCCGCATTCAGTCCGAAACTTCCCAGCAGATACAGGAACTGAAGGTAGCCCAGCTGAAAACCGATGAGCAGATGAAGAAAACCGATGAGCAGATGAAGAAAACCGATGAGCAGATGAAGAAAACCGATGAGCAGATGAAGAAAACCGGTAAGAAACTGGATCACATTGGCCAGCTACTGGGAAGTATTGGTCTTAACAATGGCGATATGGCAGAAGAATTTTTCTTCCGAAGCCTGGAGGAGACAAAGACGCTGGGCGGCATGGTTTTCGATACCATAGAACGCCGGGTGCAAATGACCGACATAGATGAAGAATACGACATTCTTCTGGTCAACGGATCGGCTATCGCACTTATCGAGGTGAAATACAAGCTACACCCAAGGGCGATCAAAGAACTGGCAGCACGCAAGGTGAAGAGTTTCAGGGAATGCTTCAGAAAATACGATGACCATAAACTTTATGTCGGCTTTGCCTCTATGACCACCAATCCGGCCATGATTGCAGCAGCAAAGAATGAAGGCTTGTTCCTTCTTACGCAGAAGGGAACGCACCTAGAAGTGGCCAGTGAAAACGTAAAAGCCTTTTAACGCTACGGAAATCCGATAGGCCCCCCTTAAAAAACTGTACGGAATGATATGTCTCACGTACACGAACAACCTCGTGTTCGTCCCTTGACCAACAGCCGCATCTCAGATAGAATGATCCCATGGCAAAATCCATGAAAGAAATACTCCAGGGCTTGGAAGAAATAAGTCGCATTCAGACCGAAACCTCCCAGCAGATACAGGAACTTAGAGCATCTCAGCGACAAACCGATGAGCAGATGAAGAAAACCGATGAGCAGATGAAGAAAACCGATGAGCAGATGAAGAGAACTGATGAGCAGATGAAGAGAACTGATGAGCAGACGAAAAGAACCGATGAACAGATACAAGAACTGAAGATAGCCCAGCTGAAAACCGATGAGCAGATGAAGAAAACCGATGAACAGATGAAGAAAACCGATGAGCAGATGAAGAAAACCGATGAGCAGATGAAGAAAACCGACAAGAAACTGAATCACATCGGCCAGCTACTGGGAAGTATTGGCCTTAACAATGGCGATATGGCAGAAGAATTTTTTTTCCGAAGTCTGGAGGAAACGAAGACGCTGGGCGGCATGAAATTCGATACAATAGAACGCCGGGTGCAAATGACCGACGTAGATGAAGAATACGACATCCTTCTGGTTAACGGATCGGCTATCGCACTTATCGAGGTGAAATACAAGCTACACCCAGGGGCTATCAAAGAACTGGCGGCACGCAAGGTGAAGAGCTTCAGGGAATGCTTCAGAAAATACGATGACCATAAACTTTATGTCGGCTTTGCCTCTATGACCACCAACCCGGCCATGATTGCAGCAGCAAAGGATGAAGGCTTGTTCGGGGCTGTGTCAGAATGCGCCTTTGGCCCGCATGCGGCGTTGGCGAAAAAACCTGAAATGCTCATGTACAACATGTACACTCCGCTTTCAGAACTTTTCGCCGCCTTGCCTGCAAACCAAATCCATCATTCTGACCCACCCCTGGATTCTGACACAGCCCCAAGGGAACGCACCTAGAAGTGGCCAGTGAGAACGTGAAAGCCTTTTAACGCACACGAAAATCCGATAAAACAACATCCTTGAGGAAAGAAACAAACCTCTGCCAGCAAGCAGAAAGCCGCATACAGAACGACTGCATTAATCCTTGACAAACCCATCATCCCTTCATAATAATAAAGGCCCAAATACGGAGGCAGAAAAATGCGTAAAACCGCCCTTTTGACGAGTTTAGTTTTGTTGAGCGTTGTAGCTTATGCACAAGAGCGCATCGCCCTAGTCGTGGGCAATGCGGCCTACGAGCATACATCGCAGTTGAGTAATCCCGTCAACGATGCCAGCGACATAGCCGCCACCCTTGAAAACCTTGGGTTTTCGGTGAGCAGGCTCTACGATGCCAGCCGGGGCGACATACAGAAGGCCGTGGACGAATTTGCCAATCGGGCCAAAAAGACCGGAACTCAAGTGGCCCTGTTCTACTACTCAGGCCACGGAGTGGAGTACGAGGGCGTGAATTACGTTATCCCGGTGAACGCCCGGATTGAAGACGAGTACCAGCTTCTGGACCAGGGTGTGAGCATGGACCGCGTCACCCGCGCACTGGACAGGGGCCGAGCCGAATTCAACATGGTGGTGCTGGATGCCTGTCGGGACAATCCCTTCTTCAAGACAAAAAGCGGCGGAGGCCGGGGCCTTGCGGTTATGAGCGGCAGCGGAAAAGGTAGCGTCATCGCCTTTGCCACCAGTCCCGGAGAGGTGGCCCAGGACGGAAGCGGGCGCAACAGTCCCTTTACAAAGGCCTTTGTAAAGAACGCCGCCGTTCCCGGACTGGAAGTGAGCACCCTGATGCGGCAGGTCGTCGGAGAAGTGGAAAAGAGCACGAAGGGGCGGCAGAAGCCCTGGTTCAACGTGTCCTACACGGGCAACGTGTATTTAAGTGCGGCAGAAGACCTTACTGGTGCCACGGCCCGGGCAGCTGCCATCAACAGGGAAGTGGCTGTTTTGGAAGCGGAAATAGCCAAACGCCAGCAGGCCATAAACGCCGCCAGGAACCAGGAGGAAAAAATCAGGCTGGAAGCCGAGCAGCGACGGGCCCGTGCCGAAGAGTCCGCCAAACGCCTGGCGGCCACCCAGTTGGCATCCATCGAGGAGCAGGCACGGCGAGTACTGGAGCAAAGAAAATCCGAGGAAGCCCTGCGCAATCAGATGGAGAAGCAGCTGGAGACAGAGCGGGTAAATCTATCGCAAAAGGCACAGGAACGCCGTGCCCAACTGGCCGCCCTGAAGCAGCAGGACAAGGGGAAAACCGGGGCATGGCAACAGCTTGCCACCATCGCCACCATCAACCAGGCCATAGCCGACTTAAACACCCGTTTCGACGGGCTGGTATCCCAGATGGAAAAGGAAGTGAAGACGCTCTACGATGGACAGGTAGAGGCATTAAAGGCAAGCAACCCCAAGGCCCCGTTTGAAACCCAGGCCGAATACGAGGCCCTGATCGACGGCATGGCCAAGGAACTCCGAGCCAAGCAGAGAACAGAAACAAACAAGCGAAGAAACGAACTGAACCAGGCCCGCCGCATCGAACTGGCCGATTTGCAAAAGCAGGTAGCCCAGAAAAAAACCGCCCTGAACAATGCCCGGTTCACCTTGAATGCCTCGGCCACCCGGGTGGAGGTGGACAATTTTGACACGCAAGAAAAGCACTTCCCCATGGAACTGCAAAGCACCGACGAGAACATCCGTTTAACCATGCCTGCCTTCTACGCCTTAAAGGCCAAGGACCGCCAGGCCATGATGGACGAATACTACGGCGTGTACAGTGCGGCCCAGTCGGACGGCCTGGGCGGAGAGATTACCTACAAGGCCCTGGAAGTGTTCCCCGATCTGTGGCTGCTGAAGCCCGGTACAGGCAGGGTGCTGAACCTTCTTGAAGACGATGCCGTTCTGGCCCGAGCCACCGAAGGCAGGGACATGCTGGTGAGCACGGCGGGCAAACTGGAAGTGCTGGGTGCGGCCATCAGGCTGGAATCGGGCACGGGAGGGCAGGCCGAACTGACCGTGAACGGCAGGGATGTGGGTAAAACACCCTATGTGTACACAAGCCCAGCGGGCAAAACGGGAACGATCCGGGCCGAATACCGCTGGCCGGGCGGAAAGAAGCGGGTGGTTTCGGTGGCCCTGGAAGGGGGACTGAACAACACGGTAAGGGCCTTTCCCGAGAGAATAGAGCGACTGGCCATGCTGTGGAAGGCTGACATAAGGAATATGAAACCCTCGAACAATGCGAAAATAACCGATACATTGAAGCCACGCTTTACATGGTACAGCGTGAGCGGAGCGGCCCGCTACGAGTTGCAGATGGCGGAAACCCGCAATGCCGTGGCCAATGCCGAGCACCAAACCGTGAAACGCCCTGCCTACACCCCTTCGGGAGAATTGGTGAATCTGACAAAACATTACTGGCGGGTGCGGGCCGTTGATTCGGACGGGGCTGTGGGGCCGTGGAGTTCCATACTGAGTGTCAGTATACGGTTTCCGATAGGCGACACTGGCCCCGCCGGAGGCATAGTATTCTACGACAAGGGCTACTATTCCGACGGCTGGCGGTATCTGGAGGCGACTCCCCGCGATCAGGGCGAATATAATTGGAAAAAAGCCAAAGAAATATGTGCCGATCTGGTACTGGGTGGTTATGATGACTGGTTTCTGCCGTCAAAGGACCAATTGAACGAGTTGTACAAACAGAAAGAAGCTGTTGGTGGTTTTTCGTCCGACTACTACTGGTCGTCGTCGGAGACCAATTTCCCTCTCGCATGGGGACAGAACTTCGGCAGTGGCAGCCAGTACGACATCCACAGTTTCCACGGGAACAGGGTTCGTGCCGTGAGGGCTTTTTAACTCTTTAGCTAACTATTTTCCAAAAGAGGCCCTTGTATCAGGCTGGTATTGGGGGGGGAAGGGGCTTGAAGGGTGCCGACAGGCGAAGGAAAAGCCCGCCGCAGGCGTGATTTTTTTTGAAAAATGGCTCTGTATTGTTGCGGCAAGGATGCCCCAAGGCCACACACCTTCTGCGCCTTATAAAGCCGTTTTCCAAGCATTGCTATCTGTAGGTTGAAAGAGAGATGGAGAGGCAGGATACAGGGCATTGGCCCTCGTACCCTATCATTCTAAAGTATTGAGTAGGGATGGGGGAGCTAAGGCAGAATGAACGTCAACTCCCCAAGATCATACTTTTACCCGACTTGCGTAGCCCGCAGTTGCGGCCCATGGAAAAGAGCCCCAATGGCATGATACTGAGTATGCCTACCCAAGGAAATGGCATCTTCCAGGCATCGTTTGGAGTCATAATCAGAATGTTCTATGACGAACATAATCCCCCCATCTTCACGCAGAATATCCAGGAAAGAAAGCCGTATTTGATTTTGACGGGAATGTAATCCAGGGAAGTCTTTCGTCAAGAACGGCAACCAAACTTGTTCGTGAATGGACTGCCCTGCATGTGTCAGACCTTGAGGAGAGTTGGGAATTAGCAAGAAAAATGAAGAAATGGGGAAAATAGAACCGCTAAAATAGAACGGATGGGGCTATGCCCCCACCCTCAATATAACCACATTGGAAAACCGGTAACCGGGCTGTCACACAGGCCACCCTCAACATGCCCCCACCCGCAATATAAACGCATTGGAAAACCGGTAATCGGGCTGGCACACAGGCCAGCCCCTACATGTCCCCACCCGTAGCGTTGAAAACCGGTTCAACCCGCAACGGATAATGGCGGGGGGGCAATATCAATATGCGTTTTCATGAATAAACCCGCGAAGAAAGGTAAGAAGTAGTATTTTTATGTCAAATGTCAGCGACCAATTTCGAATATAATATAGATCACATTCAATGCGGCTTACGAGGCTGGTTTGCCCACGCCACCCATTAACTTGCGCCCATCCAGTAATCCCACTCTTCATCTTATGTCGTAGCATATAAGAGGGTATCTCATGTTTGAAATCCTCGATAAACATAGGACGCTCCGGTCGTGGACCAACCAGACTCATGTCCCCTTTTAGAACATTCCAGAACTGAGGGAGTTCATCCAAGCTTGTACGGCGGAGGAACCGACCTATTGACGTACATCGATCATCCCCAATCTCTGCCCATTTGGCACCGTGTTTCTCGGCATCGATGTACATAGATCTGAACTTCCACATAGTAAAGGTCTCGCCATCCAGGGTCATTCTTTCCTGCCCGAAAAAGATCGGCCCCTGGGAACTCCGCCTCACAAGAATCGCAATAAGGCAAAGAAGCGGCGACAGAATAAGCAAGGCTATAGTGGAACCGAAGATGTCTATCATCCGCTTGATAAAGGCTTGAAGTGCTGTAATCCGGGCGGCATTGATGGAAATCGCCGGTATTCCATGAAATTCTTCAGTTTTATAGCCGATAAACGCATTTTCAATATCGGGAAAAACGAACGTGGGGATTGTGGTCTTGTTAAACTCAAATAGTGCAGAATCAAGTTCATCGTGATTTTCGGCGTTAAAACCGAAAATCACGACATCTGGGGCATCGGGGCCATCGAGGGAAACATCATTCAAACTCATCTGAGGGATATTGAACTTCTCCGCCTGTTGAGGCTCCCCTATCCAACCGATTATATGTATGCCTTTTTCCGGATGCCTCTTGAACATAGCCACAATGTCCTCTAAGGCATTGCCCTGACCAAGAACAAGGGCACGACGCAGATTGCGTCCACCCTGCCTTGCCCGGGAATGTAAATTGCGAATCACTCCCCTAATAATTAAGGCTAAGATAACTCCTAATGTCGCATATAATATAATTGTAATCCGCGACAAGCGGTCCGGCCTGATGAAGTAGAGAAGAACGATGAAGCTGACAATTGATTGAACCTGCGATTTGATAATGAGAAGGGATTCTTTGTACCATGAAGAATACCTGTTTGAATCATAGAGAGAATTGCTGGTGGAATAGAGGATTACAAATGCTGCCAGTATGAATGAATGGAAAAGAAAACTGTCAAACTGCCCAGAATTCCCGTCTTTCATTATATAGAATCTGATGAAATATGCCAATTCCCAGGCGGCTATAGATGTAATAGCATCAATTGTTTTCAACACAATGGGTAGGGTTTTTGTCAGTTTCACGTCAACCATGTCAATCTTCTGGTGAATTAGTATATCTCAATCAAGATATTGAGACTATTCCACCTGGACGATCCCCGCCATTCACCTTAGTATTAACTTGATCATGAGAGAAATTGCTAGAATTGAGTATATAAATAGCTTGTCACGCATACTCATCGTTTCGAAAGAAGAAATTCTACAGATAGAATCCTCATTATCTGTATACGATGGAAACACAGCTTCGCTGTTCTCAGATAGAGACCCTGAGTATTCTGTCGTTCTTCCCCCTGGAGAGGGCGCGAAGAACTGGGCTTCGGTGGAACGAATCATCAATCGGGCACTAGCGGTTTCTTTGGGCAGGGACAGCCTCATCACGGGAATAGGCGGCGGTGTCGTTACCGATGTTACTGCCCTTGTTGCTTCCCTTTATATGCGGGGTTGTAGACTCATCCTGATCCCCACCACCCTGTTGGCTATGGCAGATGCAGCCATAGGAGGGAAAACAGGTGTTGACTTCGCAGGACATAAGAACCTTGTCGGAACATTCTACCCCGCCGAGGAGGTGCGCATCTGTCCGAAGCTTCTGCAGACCCTCCCTGAAAATGAATACCGTTCGGGCCTTTCGGAAGTAATAAAACACTCAATTCTTGCACCAGGTGAACCTGGTGGATTATGGGACATGCTCATCAATAAGAAACAGATGATACTCGCGAGAGATGAAGCCGTCTTAGAAGAAATCATAATCGCAGCAATCAAGGTGAAAGCCGATATTGTATCTTCAGATATTCAGGACAAAGGACAAAGAGCCTTCTTGAATTTAGGCCATACCTTCGGCCATGCCCTAGAATCGGCAACCAATTTCAGCCGATGGAGCCATGGCGAAGCCGTGGGATGGGGCATGCTCAAGGCCCTTGAACTGGGTGAGCGCTTGTCCATAACCGATAAGAGATGGGCCGATGAATGCCGAAAAATGATTTCAGAATACGATCTTGACATACCGACACCCCAGGTTTTACCGGAAGAAATCAAGGCGGCGATGGTAAGCGACAAGAAAAAAAGATCGGGGCGTTTGAGGTTTGTCATGATACGAGAGCCGGGAAGCCCAATCCTGCAAGAGGTTCCGGAAGAAGACCTTGATGCCGTGCTAGGCATTTAGATTCTGGACAGCTTCAAGCGTTATCATCGCTTTGAACCTGCGAACGCACCCACACAGTTCTCCACGCCGTCCCCTCTGATTGTATGAGCAAAGGAAATCAACTCTAAAAATCGTTTCAGCAAATTCAAGAACCAGGCGAAACTTTCAAAAATCAATGCCTGGGCGCAACCCTTCGGGTCGGGCTTTTCGCTCCAATGCCTTAATCTGGAGGCCTGTTAACCGGCTCATTGCCAATCGCCGGGGCCTCCAGCGGCATTTCCACTACAATCCCTTGCGCATAAGGATAAGGAAATCCCCCCCCCCCCCGTCCCGTCGGGCCCCCTCTTCAAGGGAAGCAAGCGGTGGCAATCCCCCCCTGAGGGGGGGCAAAGGGAGCACGCCCAGAAACCCATGCCCCGAAGCGTGAGACACATGACACCCCCCCCTTGAGGGGGGGATGGGGGGGTGGAGGGTTTATCCCTTTCCTTTGCCCCGAAGCGTGAGACACATGACACCCCCCCCACCCCCCCCTTGAGGGGGGGGGGGTGTCTGAATAAATTCCAAATTCCAAATCCCTAATCCCAGTGCTTTTCGGCCTCCAAGAGATAGCCATTATTTCCCTTAAGCTGAATGGCTATAAGCTGAACGCCCTTAGTGCCAATATCATTCCATTGGTACTTAGCTCCATTTGGCCAGCCTGTTACACTAATGGCCGCGTAATCCTGAATACTTGAAGAATCATCTGGCTCTCTCTGGGCTCCTCCAGCTTTCCCCCAATTCTCATATGCTCCCGTTGCTGGTGCCCACGCCGTTAAACTGTTGAAAGAAGTAGTTGCGGTACCGAGAGGAGTGGTCGTTCCATCGTTGTTACCATCCCATACCCAGGTTCCTTCAGTCGTTTTATCAGTCGCTCCAATCCAAAGGTATTTCCCGTTCCCTCCATCCGGTATAACCTCTAGTATAGCTATGCTTGCTGCGGGGAGTAAATCAATGGCATCTTGAGCCAGAGTCTGTTCTGCCGCACTGCCTATTTCAGCCAGCGTAGCACCGCCGCCCTGCGCCTTGGCAGCCTTGGCCGCGTCTGCCCACGCCATATAGTGGTCATCAACGATAGCGGCATAGAATTGGGTGCTATCGGCAGAGGCCTTAACAACGACATAGCCCGGACTGCCAGTGACCGCCGCAATATCGATAATCCCAGCCGCTATAGTATTCGGAAGAACTGAACCACCACGTGTGCCGGTTACCACAAATACATACTTATGCTGAGGAAATAAATACAGGGCATTGACGAGTGTGCTAGCCGGTGTATTGGGGTCGGTCAATTGTGAACATGATTCAAGGGGAGCCATGTCCTGAATTACATCCGTTACGGAACTTTTACCTGCCAAAAAAGTTGTAAGATCTGGGGCCGTTCCCCCTGTGGCGGTGCGTATGGTCAGGTTGTAGGCGTATACGGCATACACAGTGCTGTCATCATTGTCAAACTCATCCCATGAAAAACTGAAATTAGAATTCTCATTCTCAACTTCCGTGATAATTGCCGGCGTGCCATAGCCCTCCATGGCGGCATTTACAACCAGGGTTATTTCAGATTCCGATTGGCCAGAATAGTTTCCCTTCCCGGCCATGGTTATCCTGTATTGGGTTGCGGTGAATGCGGCCTGTGTTGAAGCGATTGTAAGAATGCCAGTATCGCCAACCGTGATAGAAGTGCCTGGCTCCGGGCCAGTACCGCTGACTTTCGCTATTGTGAAATTCACGGCATCAGGAAGGGCATCCCCACTAACAAGAAATGATGAATCAAGGGTTGGCGATACGGTATTGCCGGAAGTCGCACCCGCAGTAACAGTCAGCGAATCGTAACTCAGGTTCGCCTGTGAAATAGCCTTTGCGGTTACTGTAAGGTCAATTGTGTCTTTCACACCAGAATCGGCTGTGCTGGTAGCGGTTATCGTCGTGTCGCCAAGGCCAACTGCCGTAATAGTGGCCCCGTTGCCGGTTGCATCGGGTTGTATTGTCGCCACTGAGGGGGTGGAAGAAGCCCAGTTAACTGTATCGGTAGCTCCTCCGGCTATCGTCACATCGGCCGTCAGGGCTAACTCAGCACCATACTCTTTGGAAATGGAATTTGCGGCATTTTGACCGCCTTCCTTGATGGTCACTGAATTACTGGTCGCTGGATTAACAACCAGGGTGAAGGTGTGTTCGAGGGTGCCCGTGTACGCATTCTTCCCCTGCGCTGCAAGGGTGTAGTCTCCGGCATCACCGGATCCGACGGAATCAGCGACGGCGATTTTCCCCTCGGCATTAATGGTGAGTGCTTCTGTGCTGGCACCTGAGGGTCGGGTTTTGATAGTCAGTGTGTAATCATCCGCCGCAGATAAGGCCGTAGAGCTTGCCTTTGCGACCGTCGGCTCTAAGACCGAAGCCACACCGGCAGTTACAGTAGTACTCGAAAGACTTATTGTATAGCCCGTTGAGATGTCGATGAGATCGTCCCCTCCTGAACAGGCAGTGAGCCACCCAATTATGCCGATAATACCGCATAGGATAGCCAGCTGCAGGAAACGATACTTGCTCTTTGATCGCAAGATTGCCGTGTTTGTCTTCATAAATCTAATACCTCCAATATGTAATTATAATTATTATATAGTGAAGTGGGCCTATTGTCAAGGGCACCCCAGCCCCCCAATCTTCGGGGCACTATAGTATGGATGGGAAAGGCCGTGCCAATGAATTGTGAATGGGGAATTAGGAAGGGGGAAACTATACTGCCTATAAATCATGAGCGGTTCTTCTTTATCCTTTTACAAATAGTAGAGAGTAATTGAATTGTGAATGGTGAATTAGGAAGGGGGAAACTATACTGCCTATAAATCATGAGCGGTTCTTCTTTATCTTTTTACAAATAGTGGAGAGTAAATGAATTGTGAATGGTGAATTAGGAAGGGGGAAACTATACTGCCTATAAATCATGAGCGGTTCTTCTTTATCCTTTTACAAATAGTAGAGAGTATTGCAATCAGTTCATTTGCTTCCTGCTCTATGCCTTCCAGTCTTTTAAATTCAACAAGTTCAGAGGCTACAAGTAGTCGTATCCAATAATGCGTCTCGCGTGCCTCCTTGCATGCAATACTCATTTTTGCGAGAAAGTCAGCTTCTGATTGTGCGGCCTGGCCTTCCTCTACATTGGCACCAACAGAAGTTCCTGAGCGGAGTATTTGATTTGCTAAGGTCTTTGATATTTTGTCCTTATTTTCTAAAAACTGACACAACTTCACAATTCTCAATGAAAATTGAAATGCTCTTCCACATATATCATGTTTCATTTTACCATTCACCCTTCCCAATTCCCAATTCACCCTTCCCAATTCACCCTTCCCAATTCACCCTTCCCAATTCACCCTTCCCAATTCACCCTTCCCAATTCACCCTTCCCAATTCACCCTTCCCAATTCACCCTTCCCAATTCACCCTTCCCAATTCACCCTTCCCAATTCCCCCTTCCCAATTCCCCCTTCCCAATTCCCCCTTCCCCCTTCCCCCTTCCCAATTCCCCCTTCCCCCTTCCCCCTTCCCAATTCCCCCTTCCCCCTTCCCCCTTCCCAATTCCCAATTCCCCCTTCCCCCTTCCCAATTCCCAATTCCCCCTTCCCCCTTCCCCCTTCCCAATTCCCAATTCCCCCTTCCCCCTTCCCAATTCCCAATTCCCCCTTCCCCCTTCCCAATTCCCCCTTCCCCATTCCCCATTCCCCCTTCCCAATTCCCAATTCCCCCTTCCCCATTCCCCATTCCCCCTTCCCCATTCCCCATTCCCCCTTCCCAATTCCCCCTTCCCAATTCCCCCTTCCCAATTCCCCCTTCCCAATTCCCCCTTCCCAATTCCCCCTTCCCAATTCCCCCTTCCCAATTCCCCCTTCCCAATTCCCCCTTCCCAATTCCCCCTTCCCAATTCCCCCTTCCCAATTCCCCCTTCCCAATTCCCCATTCCCAATTCCCCATTCCCCATTCCCCATTCCCCATTCCCCATTCCCCATTCCCCATTCCCCCTTTATCACGTAGAATCAATGAATGATCCCCAAAATAATCTATACATACACCGATGAGGCGCCCATGTTGGCGACCCATTCTTTCCTCCCCATTATCAAGGCATTCAGCAATGCTGCGGAGATTGAGGTGGAAACGCGCGATATTTCGCTTGCCGGCAGAATACTGGCGGTTTTTTCAGACTGCCTGACTGATGAGCAACGAATCGATGATGCCCTGTCTGAATTGGGTAAGCTGGTTCACTCTCCCGATGCCAATATAATCAAGCTGCCTAACATATCTGCATCCATGTCGCAGCTCCAAGCGGCGGTAGAAGAGCTTCAGGGCAAGGGCTATGCCCTGCCTAGCATTCCGCTCTCCCCCCGTAATGATGAAGAAAGGGGAGTGCGTGCCTGTTATGACCGAATAAAGGGAAGTGCCGTCAATCCTGTTCTCAGAGAGGGGAATTCTGATCGCCGCTCCCCGTCTTCGGTGAAGGCGTATGCCAGGAACAATCCGCATTCCATGGGTGCATGGAAGCCTGATTCCCTCACCCATGTGGCCAGCATGGAGTCGGGGGATTTCTTCGCAAGCGAAAAGTCTGTCACTCTCGATGAAGCCACGAGTTTCTGCATTGTCTATGCCGGAGATGATGGTAAGACGATAAAACTTAAAGGTGACTCTCCCCTGGAGAAGGGGGAGATTTTGGATGCGGCGGTAATGAGCCGACGGGAACTCAGGCAGTTTCTGGCGAATCAAATCAAAGATGCGAGGAAATCAGGAGTTCTGTTTTCCGTCCACCTGAAGGCCACCATGATGAAGGTTTCGGACCCCATCATCTTTGGCCATGTGGTATCGGTATTTTTTGAGGATGTTTTCGCGAAGCACGCCGAACTCTTTGATCGGCTTGGTGTGGACCCGGCGCATGGTTTGAAAGACCTCTTGGGCAAAATCACGAGTTTAGATGCCGACGAAAGAGCCGCCGTGGAAGCCGACCTCGCCCGATGTATTGAAGCGGGTCCGGCTCTCGCGATGGTGAACTCAGAAAGAGGAATCACCAGTCTTCATGTCCCAAGTGATGTAATCATCGATGCATCCATGCCCGCCGCTATCAGGCTGGGCGGCAAGATGTGGGGGCCGGATGGCAAGGAACAGGATATGAAGGCCGTTATTCCCGACCGCTGTTATGCAGGGGTGTATCAGACCGTCATAGATTTTTGTAAGCGGCACGGCGCATTCGATCCGGCCAGCATGGGCAGCGTTTCGAATGTCGGCTTGATGGCCCGCAAGGCGGAGGAATATGGCTCTCATGACAAAACATTTCTCGCACCGGGCAAGGGGGTAATCCGAGCGACGGCCCCTGATGGCCGTGTGCTTCTCGAACAGCCAGTTGAGAAGGATGACATATTCCGCATGTGCCAAGTTAAGGAAGAGGCGGTGGTTGATTGGGTGAAGCTGGCGCTTAGGCGTGCAAGGGATTCAGGAACGCCAGCCCTGTTCTGGCTGGATGAGAACCGCGGCCATGATGCCCAGGTAATCGCCAAGGTGCGGCATTGTCTCAGCACTCTGGGCACCGAGGGTCTGGAGTTTTCCATCCTACCTCCCGCTGATGCCTGCCTTCACACCTTGGAGAGGGTAAAAAAGGGGAAGGATACGATAGCGGTTACAGGAAATGTTCTTCGAGACTATCTCACCGATCTTTTTCCGATACTGGAGCTGGGCACCAGTGCTAAGATGCTTTCCATCGTGCCACTGATGAAGGGTGGCGGGCTGTTTGAGACAGGTGCCGGCGGGAGTGCCCCAAAGCATGTACAGCAACTCTTGAGGGAAAATCATCTACGCTGGGACTCGCTCGGAGAATTTCTCGCCCTATCGGCCTCATTAGAGCATCTGGCCCGCACCTTTAAGGATAGGCGTGCCGACCTACTTGGAAAAACCTTGGACGAGGCGACCGGGGTTTTCCTGAACATGCGTAAATCTCCTTCTCGCATCTGTGGAGAACTGGATAACAGGGGGAGCCATTTCTACCTTGCCATGTACTGGGCCCAGGCCATGGCGAGGCAGAAGGAGAATGACAAACTCAGGAAGCTGTTTTCAATGATGGCTGAGGAGCTTGAGCGAAACGAATCGAAGATAACCGCCGAACTCATCGCCATACAGGGAAGACCGGTGGATATCGGTGGCTATTATAAGCCCGACAGGGCCTTGGCCGACATGGTAATGCGCCCCTGCGCCACCTTGAATCGAATTATAGATACAATCACAGCGAGAGGTGAACAATGATCAGCATAACAGAACGCAAGGATGTCCCCGTCCAAGACACATGGGATCTCTCTTCCCTGTATTCTGATGACGAATCATGGAGCACTGCCCTTGCCGAACTGGAAACGGCCATACCGCGAGTCTCCGAATTCAAGGGAACACTGGAAAAATCTGCCCACAACCTCGCCATGGCTCTGGAATACTTCGAAAACACCCTTGGTCAACTGTCAGAACGCCTTGGATACTATGTGATGCTACGGCAGTCTGAGAATCTTGGCGATGGGCATGTGCAAGGGCTTCATGCCCGTTATATGCATGTCTCAACCAAATTAGGCGCCGTCATGAGTTGGGTGGAGCCAGAAATCCTCGCCATAGATGACAAGGTTATGCGTTCCTTCCTGGAAGACCCTCTCCTGGCGGAATTCAAGGTCTACCTATCTAAACTACTGAGATTCAAACAGCATATATTGAGCGACAAGGAAGAGAAGCTCCTTGCCAAACAGATCGAATCTTCCCAGGCTCTGCCTGAAACATTTTCTGCTCTCACCAATGCCGACATGGAATTCGGCACGGTGCGCACGGCTAAGGGGGATGAGCCCCTCACCCAGAGCACATATTCAACCCTGCTTCTAAACGCTGATAGACGAATACGGGAGGATGCCTACAGGAAATTCTACCGTGTATTCGACGGGCATAAATACACTTTGGGCAATCTCTTGTCGGGGAGTATCTTACGAGATAAATATCTCGCAGAAGTGCGGGGATACCCCTCCGCCCTGGCCAAGGCTCTCTACAAAGACAAGATCTCCATAGATGTCTATGACAACCTCGTAAATTCGGTGAGGGCAAACCTGGGGGCCCTCCATGATTACTACGAATTTCGCGCCGAGAAGCTAAATGTTTCCGGCAACCTACGGCATTGGGATACACATGTCCCCCTGGTAGAAGATGTCAAGGTGCGGCATAGCTGGGATGAAGCCGTGGAGGTGGTTTCCCAGGCCATGCGTCCGCTGGGTGAGGAATACACTCAAACCTTAAGGGCTGGGCTTTCCGGGCGCTGGGCCGACCGCTATGAGAATAAGGGCAAGCGATCCGGCGCATTTAGTGCGGGGTCTTATATTGGAGACCCGTACATCCTGATGAATTTTAAGGAAGACAGCCTCCGAGACGTGTTCACGCTGGCCCATGAAGGCGGGCATTCAATGCATTCCTGGTATAGCGTGCGCAATAACCCCTTTCCCCATTACAACTACACAATTTTCGAGGCAGAGGTGGCCTCCACCTTCAACGAGCAATTACTCGGCCATGAACTACTCAAAGAGACTGACGATGAAAAAACAAAGGCATATCTCATTGGCAAACGTGTTGATGAAATCATCGGCACCATCTACAGACAGACAATGTTCGCCGAATTTGAAAGGGACACGCATGCGATGGCGGAAGCCGGCGAGCCCCTCACAATTGACACATTGAGAGCCAAATACAGGGAACTCATGGAAGCATATTTTGGACCGGCGATGAATCTTGAGGATATCAGCGATCTCGAATGCCTCCGCATACCCCATTTCTACCACTCCTTCTACGTATATAAATATGCAACCGGTCTTTCGGCGGCCATGATACTGGCAAAACGCGTTATAGAAGGCGGCCCATCGGAACGAGATTCGTACTTAAGTTTTTTGAAATCCGGCGGCTCTTTGTTTCCCCTGGAATCATTGAAACTGGCCGGTGCGGACATGGCCTCCCCTGAAGTTGTGAACAAGGCCCTTGTGCAATTCAAGTCATTGGTTGACCAATTAAAACTCCTCTGATGGAAGCATGATAAAAACACTCAAAATAGGGCTCATCTTCATCATTTTTATTGCCTGTAATCGCTCAACCGACATCCTATATATACTGAGCGATAAGACAGAATTGGCCATAGCTACGGAGATGTTCGCCGTCGCCAACGAAGATGTCCGTGTCATCTTCCGTCATATCCCTTCCATTGATTCGGGGACCGTGACAAAGCTTGGCCCAGACCTTGTTATTGGCGATGACATAAATTCAACGGCCATGACGGCACTCTTGTCACCGATGGAATTCACGGCGGAAATCTATCCTTCGTTGACGGGGCCGAAGGATGCCAGGGGAAGAGAAATGCTTATCCCCCTTGCGTTCAAACTGCCGGTAATAATGGGCCGCCGTGAAGAAATGGAACAGTTGCCAGACCAGATCGTTGTCCGTGAGAGGGATATGCGCGCCATAGAGGCCGATTTTATGAAAAGGAATGACTCCGGCCGCCTTACTCGGCTCGGCTTCGCTCCGAGTTGGAATCCGCTCAGCTACATAGATTTACTCTGGCTGAACTTCCGCATTGCAGGCGGTCAGCTGGAAAATATGAATGACTACGACTCGGTATTTGGAGACGTACGGGATGCCTTATTCGACTGGATGTCCGTTTCGGGCGAAAACATTGAATTAGTAAAGGAATTCGACCGCCAATATCGCTATATTCCGGATGAGGTGTTATTGACCCAAAATAGAATAAGGTTTGCCCGTGTTGACTTTAACTATTGGATAAGCATTCCCGATATAGCCAAGCAGAATCTCGACATCCGTTATTTTTCAGGAGACCGTACAATCCCCATTCAGTCGGTTACCTGGGGCGGGATAAGCAGGAACAACACCGCCGGAGGCAGTGCCGAAGCATTTATGAAATGGCTTTTAGAGCCAGAAACCCAAAAGTCGCTTATCGACCGTTGGGCACAGGAGGGGCTTACGGTTTTCGGCTTCTTCGATGGCCTATCATCAATTCCGACGATCAATCAGACGGCCATTATCGATAAGTTCCCATCGGTAAGTGGAATGATTCCAGAGAATCACTTCCTCACTATGCAAGAAACCTTGCCTGATCGATGGTTTCGAATCAGGGAGGAAGTCGTCATTCCCTGGTTTGAATCGGCCATATTCGATCAGGAAAAGGCATTGCCCCTATCCGAAAGCTACACGAAATGGGAAATATCTTCCCTAGAGCAGAGTGATTAGCAAAGATGCCGCATCCGTGAGATATGGGCCCATCCCGTCGGGCCTTAAGGAGGAAGTCAATGAGTATTACTAATTACCTAGACAAGGTTAATCAACACTACAAATCAGGCCATGCAACTGAGCATACCTATCGAGGTGATCTCGCAGAACTAATCAGGGCACTTGTTTCAGATGTTCTCGTTACTAACGAGCCAAAAAGACAGCGTTGCGGCGCACCTGACTATATTTTGACGAAAGATGTTATTCCTATTGGCTTTATTGAGGCGAAAGACATTGGCGACAAAGACCTTGACGGTGCCAAGAAAACTGGAAACAAAGAACAGTTTGACCGCTACAAGGCTTCACTAAATAACCTGATTTTTACGGACTACATAAACTTTCATCTATACCGAGAAGGCGAACTCGTTAGAAAGATTGCCATTGCAGAAATAACCGACAAAGGCATAAAACCTTTACAAGAAAATTTTGGTGACTTTGAAAACCTAATCAAAGATTTTTGCGTTCATGTTGGGCAAACAATAAAAAGCCCTAGAAAACTGGCAGAGATGATGGCGGGCAAAGCCCGCTTGCTTTCCGACATAATCAGCAAAGCCTTATTGAGTGATGAGACCAGCCAAGAAGACAGCACCCTGAAAGACCAAATGCTAGCTTTTAGGGAATTTTTAATCCATGACATAACGCCACAGGGCTTTGCAGATGTTTATGCTCAAACAATTGCCTATGGCATGTTTGCTGCTCGTTTGCACGATCCAACATTGGGGAACTTTAGCCGCCAAGAAGCCGCTGAACTTATTCCGAAATCGAATCCATTTCTACGAAAACTTTTTAACTACATTGCAGGGCCAGACATTGACGACCGCATCAAATGGGTAGTTGAAAACCTTGCAGGAGTATTTTTGGCATGTAACGTAGAAGAAATTTTAAAGAACTACGGCAAGTCAACCCAAATGGAAGACCCGATTATCCATTTTTACGAAACCTTCCTCAGTGAATACGACCCGAAATTAAGAAAGGCGCGTGGGGTTTGGTACACACCGCAGCCCGTGGTCAATTTCATCGTTCGGGCAGTTGACGACATTCTGAAAACGGAATTTGATTTACCGCAGGGTCTCGCCGACACCAGCAAGACAACAATAAAGCTTGATAGCCAAATATCTGACAAGCGTACGGCCACAGGCTACAAACAGATGGAGCAAGAAGTACACAAGGTGCAGATTCTTGATCCAGCCACAGGCACAGGAACTTTCCTTGCCGAAGTTGTAAAGCACATCCACAAAAAATTCCAAGGACAACAAGGTATATGGAGCAATTATGTAGAAACGCATTTATTGCCGCGCTTGAACGGCTTTGAATTGCTTATGGCAAGCTATGCAATGGCCCATTTGAAATTGGATTTGCTTTTGGCCGAAACAGGATATAAGCCAACTACTGACCAACGATTTAGAGTTTACCTGACCAACAGTTTAGAAGAATATCACCCCGATACAGGAACCTTATTTGCCGGTTGGTTGAGCACGGAAGCCAATGAAGCCAATTACATAAAACGAGATACGCCTGTAATGTGTGTGATTGGCAATCCGCCATACAGTGGAGAAAGTGCCAATAAAGGCAAATGGATTATGGGCCTAATGGATGATTACAAAAAAGAACCAGGCGGAAAAGAAAAGTTACAAGAACGAAACCCAAAATGGATAAATGATGACTATGTAAAGTTTTTGCGATACGGTCAGCATTTTATTGAGAAAAACGGAAGTGGCGTTTTGGCTTTTATAAATCCACACGGATTTTTAGACAACCCAACTTTCAGGGGTATGCGTTGGAACTTGCTTAAAACCTATGACAAGATCTATACGATAGATTTACACGGAAACAGCAAGAAAAAGGAAACTGCACCAGACGGAAGTGTTGACATCAATGTTTTTGATATTATGCAAGGCGTTTCAATCAATGTTTTTGTGAAGACAGGAAAAAAGAAAGCCAATGAATTAGGCAAGGTTTTACATTATGACCTTTATGGGAAACGTGATTCTAAATATGATTTTCTAACCGAAAATTCAATCAATTCTATTGATTTTAATGAGTTGCCAAATGTCGCACCAATGTATTTTATGGTGCAAAAAGATTTTGAAACAAAAGCATCATATGACAAAGGTTTTCCAGTTTTGGAACTTTTCTCATTAAATAGTGTAGGAATCGTTACGGCAAGAGATAAATTTACGATACATCAATCTAAGGAAGAAGCAAAATTAACAATAGAAAATTTTTTATCTCTTAAAGATGAAGAAGCTCGGAAAAAGTTTAATCTTGGTAAAGATGTTAGAGATTGGAAAGTAAGTTATGCAAAATCAGATTTGGAAGACTATTATCCAGATAAAGGTAGTTTTACAAAATTGTCATATCGTCCGTTTGATGATAAATGGACTTTCTTTACAGGTAAATCTAAAGGTTTTCATTGCTATCCAAGAACCGAAGTAATGCAACACTTTACACTCGGTAAAAATATTGGCCTGACACTTTGTAAGCAGTTTAAAACAGGAGATAATTACGTTCACGCATTTATTGCTAATAAAATAATTGAAAGTTCATATGTATCAAATAGAACGAGTGAAATAACTTCCACTTTCCCTCTCTACCTCTACCCAGAAACAAACGGACAACAAATCATTGAACAATCCACCGAAAGAAAACCAAATCTAAAGGCTGAAATTGTAAATCAGATAGCAGAGAAATTAGGCTCAACATTCACCACCGAAAAAGAAACAACCGAAAACACCTTTGCCCCAATTGATATTTTAGATTACATCTATGCGGTTTTACATTCGCCAACGTATCGAGAGAAATACAAAGAGTTCTTAAAAATAGACTTCCCAAGAGTGCCTTATCCGAAAGATGTAGCCACTTTTTGGCAACTTGTCAAACTAGGTGGAGAAATACGCCAAATTCATTTATTGGAAAGTCCGAAAGTGGAGCAGTACATTACAGAATATCCAGAGAATGGCACTAATGTGGTTGGCAAGCCCAAATACAAAGACGGCAAAGTTTTTATAAACGACACACAGTATTTTGACAATGTTCCGCAAGTTGCTTGGGAGTTTTACATCGGCGGTTATCAACCAGCCCAAAAATGGCTAAAGGACCGTAAGGGCCGCAAATTGGAGTTTGACGATATTTTTCACTATCAGAAAATCATTGTCGCACTTTCGGAAACAGACAGATTGATGAAGGAGATTGATAGGATTGAGTTTTAGTAAGCCCCGGTGTCAGAATGCGCGATAAGGAAATTTCCCCCCCCCCCCCCCGTCCCCCCCTCAGGGGGGGGATTGCCCCCTCATGTTACCCTTGAAGAGGGGGGATGGAGGGGGCCTGGATTCTGATACATCCCCGGGATTCTGACACCGCTCCGGTGGTTGAGGAGAGATATATATAAATGCAATTGATGATTTTGTTGAATAAAGGAAGCAAAAATGGTAAAAGAAAAATATAAACAATTGTTCTTATCCCTCCAATTCAGGGGCATAAGAACAATGACTATGCACAGTTGTTGGGTATCATTAAAGTAGAAAACCAAATGAAATGGACAATTAATTATGATTTTAAAATTTATAGAGAACTACAAGTCAATAGACCACTTTAACAGCATAAATCTCAATGATTTAACAGTTTTAACAGGGGTAAACGGTAGCGGCAAAACTCAATTGTTAGAATCAATCAAAGCTGGGCATAGTCAAATTGATGATATTGAAGTTGATGAAATAGTGTATTTTGATTACCATACTTTTTTTGTTGAAAATGAGAAAGAATTTAATAATCAACAAATCATTCAAGAGAAAAGAAGTGCTTGGCAAAGACTAGATCAGCGCCTCAATAATATTGTTATAAGACAACAAGTACAATCACTTAAGCAGCAACTAGGAAATGATTACAATAATATTTTAAAAGTCACAGCCAATAAGCCATTACTAAAACTAGAAAAATCTGACTTTAACGGCAATCAAGTTCTCTATGATAGATATCAAAACTACAAGAAACAGATTTATGATATATTTAGTCATAAAAACCTTAAAGGTCAGCCAGAGATATATGGGATAAGAATGGTAGCAGAAAGTGCCTTTGTAAGTCTTGATGAATTATCAGAACGTGACTTTAAAGACTTATACAAACCTGTAAATTTGAAGAATAGCTTTTTGCCTATCCAGCTAAGTAAGGTTTTTTTAGATTACAAGTGCAAAGAATATAATGAGCTAGTTATTAAGAAAGCGGAAGCAGTTCATTATGGTGATGAAATTAAAATAGAATCTGCCGAAGATTTTGTTGAAAGGTATGGTCCAAAACCATGGGAAGTGATTGAAAAAATCTTAGCAAAATTTGAATCCTTTGACTATACAATTAACAACCCTGATGATATGAAAATTAAGCATGACACACAATCAAGGTTTACTTTGACTTTAAAAAATAAAAGGAAAGGAGTATCAATTGAACTTGGTGATTTATCTTCCGGCGAAAAGGTTCTATTTGCTCTAGTACTTTCAATTTACAAATCACTTGGAGATGATATTTTTCCTAGGCTGATACTACTTGACGAAATCGATGCATCTCTTCACCCTTCTATGATTAAAAACTTACTGGATGTTATAAACGACGTTTTTGTTTCTGAGCATAATGTAAAAGTAATTTTGGCATCTCATTCAGCTACAACAATTGCTTTCGCTGAGGAAGAATGGATATATGTAGCCAATAAAGAGGGTTCTGATCGTTTTGAAAAGCAGCAAAAAAAAGAAGCTTTTAAGATATTGTCAGAGGGATTTATAACCTTAGAAGAAGGATTGCAAATATTTGACCAATTCAGCAAAAAGGAACTAGCAATATTTACTGAGGGTAATAATATTTCATTCATTGAAAAAGCTATTAACTTATTTACACCTGAATTAGAGGGATTAATTGAGGTTGTTACTTATATAAAAGATAAAAGTGGTGAAAAACAGCTAGGCTTATTGTTTGATTTTTTTACGAGAATGCCCCATGAGAACAAAGTGTTATTTGTTTATGACTGTGACTGTAAGGCGACTACGAAATTCACAGAAAAAAATAAGACTTATGGTTTTATTTTTGAAAAAAATGTTGAAAATGCAAAAGTTTCAAAAGGAATTGAAAACCTATTTCCTATTGAATGCTTTAAGCCAGAGTTTTATCCCACAAGAAATAAATCAGATGGAGGGACTCAGCGCAGTCTCAATAAGCCTAAATTTGAGAGATTTATAATTGATGGCGCATCACAAGAATCATTTATGAAATTTAAACCATTAATAAATAAGATAAAATGCATTTTAGGAAGGAATGACGAGGTGTAACAAGCGGACATAAGTAGTGCAGGGAAAGTGCTTTAATTAGACAAACAAACAATTAACAAAAGGTGTAACAGCTTGATAGATCTAAGCTTTAGAATCCAGCACTACGAACATTCGCGCTGTTGAGAATATAAATGAAATTAAAAAATATATAACAAATCGCTGAACCTTACATCTTCCCGCTTTGCTCCAAAATGAAAGGTATTCGATAAAGGTATTCGACAATGAAAAAAATATTATTTGTTTGCGTAGAAAACTCATGCCGAAGTCAAATGGCAGAAGCATTTTCAAAAATACACGGGAAACATGTAATAGAATCTTACAGTGCCGGTTCGCGTGCATCGGGAAAGGTTAATCATAAAGCCATAAAATCAATGCAGAAAGTTGGTTATGACTTAAGCACACATAAATCAAAATTTCTCCACGATATTCCTAATGTTGAATATGATTTCGCCATCACAATGGGCTGCGGCGATGAATGCCCCTATGTCAAAGCAAAGCAAAGACAAGATTGGGGAATCCCAGACCCTAAAAACATGAATGATTCAGAATTCGATCAAGTCAGGGATTTAATTGAAGAGAAAGTTTTATCGCTTATTAAGGTTTTGAGTATCGAGGAGTAATCAGAATTGAAGGAAAGGGGGATGCTGTCAATCTTTGGGCGGTATGTGATTATTTTATAGTGCCCCGAAGATGGGGGGGCTTCATCCTCGGAAATACTCAAGATGTGGATTTTTTAGGGGCGGCATTTATACAGATTCAGGAAATTAAAAAATTCTCGCTTCAAGAACTAAATGGGGGAGCGGGCTCCTTTTTTAATCAACCACCATGACGTTATGATAGAAGCGATAGGGGCGAACAATACGCCTTCCATAATAACTTCAAGTATCAAAGAAATTGGGTAATTAGCTAAAGACCAGCCATTCGGAAGAGCCAAAGTCGCATAAGCAGTAATACCTAACAATAAACCCTTAAATGCCGCCTTTTTTATACTTTTTTCTTTAACAGCGGGTTCTACAGCCAACTTGACAATGGCTATAGTCATGATGGCAAACCAAATCAGAATCAATACTGGATTTTGAATATCAGTAGCAAATATTTCTCTGATCCCAGCCTCTTCTTGGGCACCTTGAGCAAACTGAATTCCGAATGCAACTTGATAAGTTACATCTACTATGAAATAGACCACAAATACACTTAGATATTTTAAAATAGAAATTTTCATATAATACGCTCCGCCTCCATCCCATCCCATATTTATTAGATTAGCACATACTCCTTAGAGGTGCCCAAATGCCTCGCGACAACACTATCCATTCTTGTGGACAAACCAGCTTTGATACTCTCTGTCCTTTTGTCCCAATCATCAATTATCAATCATCAAAATAACAGGTGTTACGACATTGATCAATGCGTATGGATTTTCCATATTATACTATTATACTGCCTGACGAATACCCCCATCTTCTCCGAGTCAATACGAGTCAATATTCACTTGACATGTATTCTGTATTTCCTGCATACTGAATTCCATGAAACACATTATATTATTCCTTTTCGTCTTAACCGCCACGGCGGTATTTGCCCAGGATAGGGCCCAGGATAGATCTGTGGCATTGGTATTTCCTACCGGACATCCCCAGTTCTCAAACCGTGCCCGAGGTGCAATTTTGAAGGCAGCACGTAAGAACAAGATTGATGTCAAGGACTATAGGATACGGGACGTGAAACCGGCCATATTGAATCAACACGATGCAATATTGCTGATGCTAAGCCCTGTAGACATGAATAAGCCAGGCATAACAGCCCTGCTCAAGGCAGAGAGCAAATCGGGCAAGAATGGTGCCGATGTCCTTATTTGGCATTTAAGCAAATCCAAGGCAAAAGAAGCCGAGGTCTCAGTGGATGTCATCAGTACGGCCACCATCAAACGAGAGGCCAGTCCCGCTATAAAAAAACACATAATTCCTTTTATCTTGGGACCGTCATCCTGAATAGGATTGCACCGAAAGTCTATACACTCGGAATATTACTCCTTGGGTGGATAATACTGCCCATATTGGTGCTGTATACATATTACTTGGCTCAGTATCAGCCTCCTCTGTTCTTACTCGCGCCCCATGTACCTGGGATATTCCTCTATTTCCACCTTAATACCCAGATACTGACAGGCTCGCGACTTCGGGTGATGGATAGGGCCTTTGGTCAGCCGTGGATTATCCGCCTGCACATCGTCTCTGCCCTCATGATCGTGTTATTCATCCTATTTCATCTTGTTCTTCGATTCGATTGGTACGAGTTAGGAACGGCCTCAACCATCTCGGGATTCGTCGGCGGATTTGTCGTCTTGTATATCATCGCCATGTCTGCCATGAAATGGGTTAAAACTCCTTTCAGCAGGGGCAAGGCCGGGCCATACAACAAACTGCGGTTTATACACAACTTAATGGTACCTACCACCGTGCTCCTTTGGGTGCATGTCATCATATCGAGTGCACATGAAAGCAACTTCCCAGGTACGGCCATCGTGACAAGCTACTTGGCTGTAGTGCTCATCCTATACTTTCGCCATAAATGGCGTTCCCTGCCGCACATCGCAAATCGGGGGCAGATTCTGAGCGTAGAGCGATACGATAATGCTGGCATCATCAGCCTGAATATCGGCGACCTGAGCCGCCCCATCCAGTACCAGGCGGGGCAGTACGGTTACCTGAGAATACTGGGGTCAGGACTGCCCACTGAAGAGCACCCCTTCTCGTTCTCATCCCGAAACACTCAGTCGGGTGGAACATTTCAGATAAGTATCAAGGCAATCGGAGACTATACCAAGCAACTATATGAACGCTGTGTTCAGGGAACCCCTGTGAGTTTCACCGGTCCATACGGTCAATTCGTTTTCCATCCTAGTCTGTATAAGAAGACCCTGTGCATAGCCGGTGGCGTGGGAATCACACCATTCCTAAGCATCGTCGAGGACCTGATGACACAAAATTCATCCGAGTCAGTCCATTTGCTATGGCTATGTGCCCATGAAAAAGACTTTTTTGCCGGAGAAAAGCTTCAAGAAGCTGCAAATAAGTTGGAAAATTTCAAACTCGAACTCGTCACAGATCGTCGTGGAGAAAATATAAGTCCAGAGAAGCTCAAGGCGAGAGTTATCGATCCAGCCCGAAGCGGCCTCTACGTATGCGCCCCACCGCCACTAATGAAACTGGTAATCCGTTGCGCTATGGCGATAAACATACCGAAGAAACAGATTCATCACGAGGCATTTTCATTCTAATACTCCGCAGTTCTTAGTGATAAATCATAAGGAAAGGGATAAGGAAATCCCCCCCCTGAGGGGGGTAGATTGCCACCCCTTGCTATACCCTTGAAGAGGGGGGCAGCACCCCCCTCGGGCCCCCTGGATTCTGACCCAGCCCCAACGCACAGGCAGACGCAGACAGGTGCGACGCACAGGCAGGCGAAAAAACCTGAAATGCTCATGTATATTCCGCCTTCAGAATTTCTCGCCTGTCTGCGTGCGTACACGCACAGGCAGGCCGCCTTATCTGGAAGCGCATCTTATCGCTATAAAAAGCACTAGAGTTTGTCTATCTCTTCTGGGGTTAAGCCCGTATTCTGGCTGATTATTTCCGTGGAGATACCCGATTGCTTCAATCCTTTGGCGACTTGGTTCACGCCTTTCTGCATACCTTTCTGCATGCCTTTCTGCATGCCTTTCTGCATGCCTTTCTGCATGCCTTTCTGTATGCCTTCTTGCCTGCCTTTCTGCATACCTTCTTGTCGGGCCTGTTCAATGTATGGCATGACAAGCTTTGTTACATCGGCTACTGCTCCCATATCGTCTACCTCCTCGTTTTCAAATAAGCTCATTCTCATTTTATATCCGGCAATTAATTTGTCAAGAAGTACCTCCGAGATATTCATGCTCGGGATTTCGTTCGCTTTAACAATCCGGCCGGGGTCGCGACAGAATGCAGATAGCAGCACGCCATCAGGACCTTCCAGGGATACTTTCTCGATGTTGATAATATGCGTTTTATAGGACCCATGGTCCTCTGTGTAATGACCGGGGACTACTTCTATGACAGTTTTACTGTGCTGGGCGAGATATTTTTCTGGTGTTACGGAACATATCATGGTGATGGTTGTGCTGTCAAAATCGGCATGGGGGTTTTCCCGCAGATAGAGGGGATAATAGGTGATGAGGTCAAGGAAGTCCTTCTGGCGAGGGTTGTCCCGGAAGGACTTGTAGCTTATTAGATTGTAGGTTTTGAAGTAATTTAACACCTTGAAATCGCGGAATAAAGAACTCTTCCCTTCGATAACGAGGTCTAGCCTTTTGGGTTGCTTGAGAAGCTGATGTTCTGCCTCCACGGTGCAGTCGCCGGCACTGCCGAGTACGCTCATGAAGCGGGATTTAAAGAAATGATCCATGGTGATTTTGATTGGCCTGGGGCTTGGCGACGATGGCATTGAAAAATTATATCAGGGTTTTTGGGTTTGAACCATGGTTCTTGTGGAATGGGTGTCAACACCGGGGCAAAATTGCAGATTGCTGGCATATTTTTTTAGAAGTCAATGACTCTCCCTGAAATATCCACATATCAGTAGTCCCAAGGATAAAGCTCCCGGCCCCCCTCTTCAAGGGAAGCAAGGGGGTGGCAATCCGGGGCTGTGTCAGAATGCGCGATAAGGAAATTTCCCCCCCCCCCCCCGTCCCCCCCTCAGGGGGGGATTGCCATCGTATCTCCAAAATTGGCGAAAAAACCCTGAAATGCTCATGTACAACATGTACACTCCGCTTTCAGAACTTTTCGCCGCCTTGCCTGCAAACCAAATCCATCATTCTGACCCACTCCTGGATTCTGACACAGCCCCGGAGTCTGAATAAATTCCAAATTGTGCCTGAATAAATTCCCAATGGAGTCTGAAAAAATTCCAAATTCCTTGCCTGCAAACCAAATCCATCATTCTGACCCACCCCCTGGATTCTGACCCAGCCTCGTGATCGCCAACCGCTTACTTCCCTGAAGAGGGGGGCAGTCCCTATAAAATCATCTAATACCAGATTTTCACCATACTTTGCAGTGGTTTGATGGGTTAATGAAGCTTTGAACTCGACACAATCTGCCGGTCGTTATAATCTCTACTTGGGAGACTTTATATGAATTTCAAATTTCCAAAGGATTTTGCATGGGGTACGGCTACTGCGTCATACCAAATTGAAGGTGCCACGAGGGAAGACGGGCGTGGCCTAAGTACTTGGGATGTTTTCTGTGATGAGCCCGGCCGAATCGACAACGGCGATTCAGGTGCTATCGCCTGTGATCACTACCATAGGTGGAGTGAAGATATTGCCTTGATGAAAGAGCTTAATCTCAACTCCTATCGATTCTCGCTCTCTTGGCCGCGCATTTTACCCGATGGAGACGGAAAACCAAATGCGGCCGGACTTGATTTCTATAACCGGATTATTGATGCCCTACTGGAAGTCGGGATCACACCCTATATCACACTGTTTCACTGGGATCTTCCTTATTCTTTGCAACAACGCTACGGGGGGTGGAGAAGCAGGGAAACTGTTGACCGCTTCGCCGATTATTCCGCACTGTGTGGAAAGGAATTTGGTGACAGAGTAAAGAATTGGTTCACGATTAATGAGATAAGTTGCTTTACCCATATGGCCCATGCCGATGACCGCTTCGCTCCAGGAGGGAAACTCGCCATCAAAGAGGTAAATCAAACAATACATCACGCCTTACTTGCACATGGCAGAGCAACACAGGAATTGAGGGGAATCGTTCCCGATGCTCATGTCGGCCTAGTAGAAAATCTGGTAGCATGCTGGCCCCTCTATGAGGAAAAGAGACATATTGAGGCCGCCAGAACAGCTTTTCGGGACTACAACTGCCAGCGCCTTTTTCCTCAAATCACCGCATCTTATGACACGGAAGCCTATCAACGGATTTATGGAGATCTTCCTGACATCCAGGAAGGTGACATGGATATAATCGCAAGCCAGGTCGATTTCCTGGCCTATAACTACTATTTTGCATACCCTATCATCCCCGCGGATAACGATATAGGTTACCGAATTATCCCCTATCCAAAAGGCTATCCACAGACCGACATGGGTTGGAATATATCACCGAGAGGTTTGTACTGGACTCTATCTTTCTCCAAACATTTTTTTCCAGATCATCCGATTTATATAACCGAAAATGGACAGGCAGCCCAGGACAGCGAAGATAGAAATGGAGAGGTATGGGACATCGACCGCCTTGAGTACTACCGGACCCATCTTGAAATGGCCTCCCGTGCCATTGGGGATGGCGTAAACTTGAAAGGTTATTTTGCATGGTCGTTGATGGATAACTTTGAATGGGCCAGTGGTTACTCTAAGCGTTTCGGCCTTGTTCGAGTGAATTATCGGACACAGAAACGAACAATCAAGGCTAGTGGTCGATTCTACGCCGATGTCATCAAAGAGGGTCGGGTTCTGTGAAAATTCATAAAACTCACGTTTTTAACATAACAAGTGCCCCGAAGCCTGTTTTTTGAAATAAATCGCCTCACATGAGGCTAGGAATAAAAACAATCCTCTATTCCCTGTAAACTATCTTGACCGCCAGGTACACAAAGATAACTGCAATCATGTGCGGGAGACGATGCAGTTTTCCCGGTGTCCCAGTGCGATGGGGGCTGTGTCAGAATGCGCCTTTGGCCCGCATGCGGCGTTGGCGAAAAAACCTGAAATGCTCATGTACAACATGGACACTCCGCTTTCAGAACTTTTCGCCGCCTTGCCTGCAAACCAAATCCATCATTCTGACCCACCCCCTGCATTCTGACACAGCCCCGGTCCTCTACCGCCACTACCATAACGGCATGATTGCCCGGCGGGACCAGGATGCCCGAAAAAATGACATGACAACGCATGTAGAAGAGGCAAGAATAGCGCGCACAGCCCTGGACAAAATAATCGGCAAGTATTGGATGAAACGCCCATTCCTAGGAAAACCAAGCTGGGTAAAGAAGAACGCAAGACCTGGTTCAGCCAGTGGCGCAATCCTGGGGTAAGTATTAATCGCTATAGCCCGTTGTACATTCGGGTATAGAGGTGAACATAGTTTCGGTGCATTGGATATTGTTTACGCCAACAACTATTCCCGATTTTTAGGCCAACGAAGCGAGGGCTTTTAACCGCTCAGCCAGTGAGGGGTGTGAATAATGCCAGAAGCTGTATGCCGGATGAGGCGTAAGGTTGCTCAGGTTATCACAGCTTAGCGTTATTAACGCATCGCTCAGGGTTTTACTGCTTCCTGTTTGCCGAGCGGCATAGCTATCAGCTTGGTACTCATGCTTCCGCATCCATCCATTAATCAACGGTGAGAAGAATGCGGTTATCGGTGCTGAAAAAAATGTGAGTACAACGATTAATCCATGAAGAGAAACCCGGTTAAAGCCGAAGGCTCGAAAAAGCGGCTCCCACTCCAGTGCCCACCCAGCGGCTATAAATACTGCGAAATTGATCACAATCCCGATTAGAAGGCGTTGGCGGATATGGCCATGCTTCCAATGTCCTATTTCGTGGGCCAATACCGCCTCTAATTCATCGGCTGTTAATGACTCTATCAGTGTATCAAAGATGACGATGCGACGAAATCTCCCTATTCCGGTGAAATACGCATTAGAGTGTCGGCTACGACGACTTCCATCCATCACGTAAATGCCTTTTACGGCAAACCCACAGCGGTTTGCCAATTCCTCAAGCCTAATTCTCAGGTCTCCTGGCGGCAACATCTCGAACTTATTAAAGAGTGGAGCGATAACAAGGGGATAAAGAATGGTCAGTATGAATTGAAAAATAGTGACGAACAGCCAGGAGCCTAGCCACCAGTATTCACCGGCAAGGGCAAGAGCCATATACAATCCTGCGAGCAGTGCCAAGACAAGCAAGAAACCCACGATAGAAGACTTCATCAAATCGAATAAAAAGGTTTTCATCCCTGTCGTATTGAATCCAAACTCCTCTTCAATTATGAATCTTGAATAAAGAGTAGTCGGCAACCTCACCAAACCCAGTGCGAGTGAGCCAGCCATTAGAAATAAAAGGCCATGCCAATAAGCGGGTAGTGCCCATCTAGAAATTAAGTTATCCAAAAACCCGGTTAACTGAAAAGCGAGAATCAGGATTATAAACACTCTTCCCTGTACTGAAGTGAAAAGCCCAAAATGCGCTTTGCGTAAGGAATACTCATGGCTTTTTCGGTAAGTTTCCGCATTTATGAAACCGGAAAAATTTCCTGGTACTTCGTTTCGGTTCCTGATGATTGTGTTTATGTTAAGAATGTCCAGCAACCACTCGGTAAAGAAGTCCAAGGCAAATAAAACAATCCAGCAAATAAGTATTATATTCGTATAATTCAAGATTTTCTAGCTCCTTTTTTAATTCAATTTATAGTGCCCTCAAGCTTAGTGGTAGAGAAGAAACACGTGATTCCACATATAGCTTTATAGGAAAATGATTTACAAGCAGGTGTCTATAACTTCTCCGTCCCGTCTCAATCTCCATTGCTCAAATTTCGGCTTATTTTGACTAAAACCCCGGCTCATCCCATGTATTCCATTCCATACCGCCCTTTGTCAGGTTCCCCCTTGCCTCCAATCTTCGGGGCACTATAAATTCAATCCATTGTCGGCCCGGAGATTTTCTTCAAATCGGTCAAGGAGAGCCTTTGAATGGCGTACCGAGGTTTCAACCCAGCGAAAATAAGTCGCCATCGCATCCTTCAATTCAAGTGGCCAAGGAAGATGCTCCTGACGAATACGGGATGAAAGCACATGGAGTATTATGGCCGCTGCGGCAGAAATGTTAAAGCTATCCACAAATCCAAACATGGGGATATGGAGAAATTCGTCGGCTTGTTTCTTCACCTCATCGGAAATGCCATGCTTCTCTGTCCCGAAGACTACGGCAATAGGCCCTTTGGCCAGATCAAGGGCTTCCGGGGACACTGTATTATCGGCTTGCAGACTGGTTGCCACAATTCGAAGCCCCCGTTGCTTGAGGGTGCTGAGGGCTTCTGGCGTACATGAGCCATGTCCCGTCGCGGTGTCCTGAGCATGGGTTATATCTTTTAGATTGTGAATAATTACATCCAACCATTGGCTGGTTCCTAAATCCACTTGGTGGTCGGTCCTGAAGCGGTTTTTATTGGCAATGGCGTGAATTTCCTGTATGCCCAACGCGTCACAGTGACGGATTATTGCGCTTCCGTTCCGGGAATCGTATAAATCTTCTACAACGCAGACAATGTATCTGGTGCGTTGCTCAAGAACGGCCTTCATCCGGCTTATCCGACGGGCACTTAGGAAATTCTCCAGGAAGCATAATCGTTCTTTGTCTATTTCCATCGAAATGAAAATAAACTTTATCCGGTTATCAGTCTATGAGTCTGTCGGACTTTGAGACTTCGATGCGATTTTTAACGATTTTTTTGCTTCTACATTGCCTGCCTGTGAGTGTTTCCACACTTTTGTCACCACACCCCCTCGTTCTTTTATAGTATTTCAAAAGGCATTAAAAGAAGAAAAAACCATAATATACTTCAGAATAAGAATTAAACATGGTACTACTGGCTACGATTATGCCCCTGGGACCATTTTTGTCTTTGAGCCGGAAGAGCAATAGCGGCTAAGTATCAAACACAGCAGTTCGAGGGCACTCCAAAAGGTTTTTATAGTGCCCCGAACTTTGTGTTCACCTCTATACCCGAATGAACAACGGGCTATAGCGATTAACATTTACTCCAGGATTGCGTCACTGCCTGAGTCCCCCCTCCCAAAACCCATTTTTAGTTCTTGCCTCAATCTTTTCCGTCTGCCTGTTGCACCTGTCTGCAACAGGCAGACGCAGATATGCCTGCAAAATCTCTTCGTCAGTTTCCTAAACCTGGCTTTTTAGAGCCACACTTGAATTTACGGAAAAGTGTAGGGGAGATTGCCATAGTATCAGAAACACTTTCTTTGGCGAACTTCGGATGACTCGACTAAAAAAATCAACCAGTTTCATATTTGAGTGTTTCCTCATAGAATTAAAATCGCACCGTGCCCTTGTTCGTTAGAGTTTAAGCCGCGCACCACCAATTTGACGGCTGACACCGGCTATGGGTGCTATTTCATATCGGGACTTTTGATTAACCGCCGGGGGAATAGTATTAGATGGGGAAATTCGGAGAGGCCTTTTTTTATCGAATCATAGTTCAAACCCAAAAAACCTGATACAATTCCCCCTTCCCCCTTCCCCCTTCCCCCTTCCCCCTTCCCCCTTCCCCCTTCCCCCTTCCCCATTCCACGAACTTACCGAGGGTTATCCTAATTTCGCGGTTGCTGAATGGAGCCACCGAACTTCATCTGTTGTCAGCAGAGGAGAAAGTCTCCTCCTCACCATATCATGGTAGTCATCTATCCAGCGGATGTCTTCCGCATCCAATAGGGTTAGGTCAATCAATTCCCTGTGATAGGGGGCCAGGCTCAGAGTTTCAAAGGAAAGGAAGTCTCCAAACTCATTTTTAACATCCTCTTTGCAAACCATAATATTCTCGATACGTATGCCATAACGGCCTTCTCGATATATCCCCGGTTCATTCGTTATCACCATTCCGGGTTCCAGTTGTACATTCACCGGTTTCGGACTTATCACCTGTGGTCCCTCATGAACTCCGAGCCGATAACCCACACCATGTCCTGTACCATGCCCGTAATCCATTCCGTCCTGCCATAGGCCCATACGCGGGATGGCATCAAGTTGGTATCCGCGGGTGCCTGAAGGGAAGCAGAGGCGGGAGAGGGCGACATGGGCCTTCAAAACCTTTGTATAGTCCCTGATTTCTTCCGGAGATGGCTTGCCAAATTTTACGGTCCGCGTTATATCAGTTGTCCCTTCTTCCCACTGACCTCCGCTATCCAGCAGGAACAGACTGTTTGTCGAATTGAGAAGACTTTGACTCTCGGGGGTGGTTTCATAATGACAAATAGCACCGTTAGCACCCAGCGCGGCAATGGTGGAGAAACTATTGCCGAGAAATCCAGGAAAGCCTGATCTTTGCCGATGCAGGTGCTTTGCCGCTTGGAATTCGTTTATTGTTTCTTGGTATCTTAGCCGCCGCTCAATATCTACAAAGAATTTCACCAGGGCAGCACCATCTTTTTCCATCGCGTGTCGTAAATGAGACAGTTCCACTGAATTCTTTATAGCTTTCATCTTGTATACAGGATCGGGCATTATGAGCTTCTTTGCCCCTTGTGGCAGTTTTGTCACTATCGAGTAATTGAGCCGTTCGGGATCAATCAAAATGCGGCTATCCTTTGGTAAGGCGGTGATCGCCTGGATGAAGTCTTCATAGGGGGCCACTTCGACACCATCCTCCCTCAATGAGGCAATGAGTTTGTGCGTGAGCCGATTCGTATTGGTGTACCAGACGGCTGTCTCTGTATTTGCAATCATGTAACCCGTTACCACGGGAGTGTAGGGCAGGTCCTGTCCGCGTACGGTAAGCATCCAGGATACCGTGTCCGTGGCGGAGGCAATCCAGGTGTCGGCATCGGTCTCTCCTAAGTGTTCGCGTAGCCTAAGCAAGCGTGTTGAACGGGATTCACCGCAGTGTGACTCATCCAGTTCGATAATCGGCTCCATAGGGACTTGAGGTATGTCTTTCCATAGCTTGGCGAGGAGATCCATGGATGGGTTGATTTCAATCCCAGCCTCTTCAAATGCATATTCCCATTCTCTGGCCGTCTGATAGCTGATTGTACGGCCATCAAATCCAATCACAGAACCCGAATTGAGATTCTGAATCAACCATTCATGCGGCTGTGGTATGCCCTGTTTCCCGGAGCGAAAAAGTTTTATGCCGGAGACTCCCAGCTCCCGCTCCGCCTGTATCCAATAACGATAATCCGTCCAAAGTCCAGCTTCTTTTTTGGTGACAACAACGGTTCCCGCACTTCCGGTGAATCCGCTAATCCATTTTCGGGTTTGCCATCTCTCTGCCGGTATCTCACTCCCGTGTGGCCCAATCCCTGTGATGATATAGGCATCGAGGCCAGAATTGGCCATGACCTTCCGTAAATTCTCTACTCTCTGGGGTATCGTCATGATTCTCAGTCTATAGAAATATTGAGAGTCTGTCCCTCTTTGCTTTCGTCGTCTTGGCACTTGCTTTTTTCCTGCTACTGTAAGCGGCTATCTGTTGCAGACAGGCGCGGATATGCACAGGCAGACAGCAGTGAAAAAAACTGGAATGCTCATATAGTGCCCTCAAGCTTCGTGGTAGAGAACATCCATATATCTCTCGATAAAAAACGATTTACAAGTATCTGTTTATACCTTGATTTGACCCGTCTCAATCTCTTTGTTTCCATTTCGGCTCAGTAAGACTAAAAAACGGCTTATTCTATTCCGCAACGGCTTTTGTCGAGACCTAATTGGGCCAACTGATTAAATCTTTTTTTTGACAGTATTTAAAATTGTTTTTGATTGATAATAATCCACCTCTAGTTCCGACGATTTAGCCACCCACAATCTTCGAGGCACTATAAAATACTCATGCACAACATGTACACTCCGTGCCCCAGCACATTCATGCCCCCTCTATAAATGCCCACCCTCGGGTCCCCTGGATTCTGACACAGGCCCGCGATGGCATTGAAATCCTGTTTGCCGATGGGGAGGTGGGAGCAAAAATTACGGGTGATAATGCGGGTTAGAAATTTCGATTATCCTGCTTACTTCTGGATTCACCGCTGACGGGGATTTCAGGGTTATACCAGCTGCCGCTGTTGCAATTTTTATTGTTTGCTCTATGGGGATGCCGTTGAATTCGCTGTAGACAAGTCCAGCCGTAAAGGCATCCCCGGCACCAGTGGCAGAGACGGGATCGATTCTGGCAAAACAGTGATAGCCCTCCCTGGATTCTTTGTTCCAATAGACACCCCGAGATCCCATTGTTATAAAGAGGCTATTCAGTCCCTTGTCAATCAGCATCCGGCCCGCCCTGGCCGCACTATCCTGGCTATGAACAGGGATTCCCGTTAGGGTTTTGGCTTCCAGGGCATTGATCTTCAAGGCATGGATCTTGTCAAGAATATTGATGATCTTTCCGGCTTTGGCGGCTGAGACAGGATCGACAAAGAATGGTGTCGGATGAAACTCCCTTGCCAGATATTCAAGTGTGATTTGCGGTAAATTTCCATCTGCCACCAAGATTGACGCACCGGCGAGCAGGGAATGCCTTTCCATCAATTCTGTAGGAACCAGGCGGGAAACAGCTTTCATATCGGAAAGTGCCAGTACCATATCACCGCATTCGTCGGTAATGGCTAAGTACTGCGGCAATGTTATTCCGGGAACAATAATGCTGTGGGACATACCCAGCCCGGATCGTTTGCATTTCTCCTGAACAAGACGGCTGGAAGGATCGTCCCCGATAACACATATCAGCTCGGTTGGAATACCCAACCAGGCAAGGTTCTCGGCAATATTGCGACCTACCCCCCCGGCCTCCATGCGGATATATCCCGGATTGGAATCCCTCATCTTCAGTGATTGAGATGCAAAGCCAATGGTATCCAGGGCCGCGGCACCCACAACAACAGCTAATGGCTGCTTCATTTCAGATTCTTTATGGATTTCCTGTATGCCACTGCTATTCTGGCACCCAGCCGAACATTGTTTTTAACCAAAGCGATATTGGCTTCCAGACTCTTCCCCCCAGTCAATTCGGCTACTCGGGCAAGGATACAGGGTGTAAGTTCTTTGCCAGTTATTCCCTGGGCAGTAGTATCCCGTATTGCCGTATCGATAGTAGCATCAATCTGCCGACCGTCCATTGAATAATCTGCCGGAATCGGCTGTGCAATAAGAAGACCGCCATTCAAACCCATGGACCATTTCGCCTGCATCGTTGCTGCCACCGCCTCGGGCGTATCAAGGCGGCGATCTACCCCAAAACCGCTGTCCACCGAGTAGAAGGCCGGCATTCTGTCTGTGCCGAAGCCCAGTACTGGGATCCCCCGTGATTCAAGACATTCCAGGGTGAGCCCAATGGCAAGGATGGATTTTATTCCTGCACAAACGACAGCCACATCAGTACGGGCCAGTTCGTCAATATCGGCAGATATATCGAAGCTCTCCTGTGCCCCCCTGTGGACTCCACCGATGCCGCCAGTTGCAAAGACTCGAATGCCCGCCATTGCAGCAATGATCATGGTACCTGCCACCGTTGTTGCCCCATCCTCTCCGCTGGAAACAAGAATGGGAATATCTCGTCGGCTGGCCTTGGCGACCTTCTCGCCTGCTCGGCCCAGTCTTTCGATTTCATCGACAGTCAGACCCGCAACGGGGCGGCCTCCCAATATAGCGATGGTGGCGGGAACGGCACCTTCGCTCCGTGCAATGTCCTCCAAGCACAGAGCCGTCTCCACGTTGGTAGGCCAGGGCATTCCATGGGCAATAATCGTGGATTCCAGTGCCAGCACGGGTTTGCCGGAAGCCAGGGCATCGGCAACTTCAGGGGTAGTTTGTAATGCTATATTGTTTGTCGTCACTATTTACGGCCCTTTATAAATATGCTCCTACAGGATAACTGTCCGCCAATTCAATATTTATCGGGAAACAATGTGAACATCAATATTAGCTATCCACTTTGAAGGATATAAAAGATCCCAATGAAGTTCGTGTGCTCTGGCTTAAAAACCAGGAGTTCAGATGGGATTAGAAAAAGAATATCACCAGTGACAGAAAAAGGAAACACTTCAACTGGGAACCCACTTCAACTGGGAAGATGGGAAGTACGGCTTGTTCTGGAGAGATTGTACAAGAACAGATGTCTGTCACGCAGTTGGCAACAGTTCTGGGCAGAAATGACAGAAGCATACGCATAAAATTTGGCAGGGGAGCCGTCATGCTACAGAACAGCGATTGATCTGAGCATAAGCCGAGCTGACTTCGTTGCTTGCACCGCCTTGTATTGCGCCAGGCTATAAGGACGTGCAAGGTTCAATTTTAACCCGTTTGAAAATTCCAGCGTCATACTTGGTTTATCTGCAAACGGCGATTGTGACTCTGTTTTACCGTATCTTCACCAAGGGGAGTTCTTCCCTTTTCATATGTCTTTTCCAGTAACAAGCATTTGGAATTTGATTTGGGGGTTCTGGCACCAGACCCTTTGGCTGCTTCCGGATTTTCCCAATCCTCAAAAACCTTTCCCCCTGTGCTCATGGGTTTTTTGATATATTTTGACTTCTGATGGAAGCATGAAGCAATGGGGGAATATTCGTAGGTGGTGTGAAATTGACGGTTACGATGAATTCTTGTCCCAAAGAACACTTTTTGGGGTCTGTCTTGCCTTAGGAGCCTCTCGGACTTCCCCATCCTGGCCGATTTTGCCTTTTCTCTCTCCAGGATCCTGCCTCCTGCATGCTCCATCCGAGGCGGCTCTTCTTCGCTATCACTGCTTCTGAGATCTCAATAATCCTAAAATCGGCAGTTGACCAGCAGAAACCTTTGCAACCCTGCGGATAAAATCTTATATTGAAATATGTTAAAAAATGATACTACTGAAAATACGATTCACCCATTGGTTGAACGTAAAATGAACAATTTTTTGAGAACATTTAGCGGTAAAGTACCATATGAAATGGGTATCTACCGGCTGATTTTAAGCATAGCATTCCGGGCTAAAAAAAAGAGTTCCAACTGCCGTTTTTAGAATCACGCTTCGGGGTATGTTTCTGGGCACGCCCGGCGTGGGATGCCTCACGCTTCGGGACATGGGTTTCAGGGCACGCCCGGCGAGAGATGCCTCACGCTTCGGGGCATGGGTTTCAGGGCACGCCCGGCGAGAGATGCCTCACGCTTCGGGACATGGGTTTCAGGGCACGCCCGGCGTGGGATGCCTCACGCTTCGGGACATGGGTTTCAGGGCACGCCCGGCGAGAGATGCCTCACGCTTCGGGGCATGCATTTCAGGGCGTGCCTGGCGTGGGATGCCTTTTGCTTCGGGGGATGGGTTTCCGAGCGTGCCCGGCGTGAGAGGTATTTCGCTTCGGGGTATGCGTTTCAAGACGTGCCTGGCGTGAGATGCATTTCGCTTCGGGGCATGCATTTCAGGGCACGCCCGGCGAGAGATGCATCACGCTTCGGGGTATGCATTTCAGGGCACGCCCGGCGAGAGATGCCTCACGCTTCGGGGCATGTTTCAGGGCACGCCCGGCGTGGGATGCCTCACGCTTCGGGACATGGGTTTCAGGGCATGCCCGGCGAGAGATGCCTCACGCTTCGGGGCATGGGTTTCAGGGCACGCCCGGCGAGAGATGCCTCACGCTTCGGGACATGGGTTTCAGGGCACGCCCGGCGTGGGATGCCTCACGCTTCGGGACATGGGTTTCAGGGCACGCCCGGCGAGAGATGCCTCACGCTTCGGGGCATGCATTTCAGGGCGTGCCTGGCGTGGGATGCCTTTTGCTTCGGGGGATGGGTTTCCGAGCGTGCCCGGCGTGAGAGGTATTTCGCTTCGGGGTATGCGTTTCAAGACGTGCCTGGCGTGAGATGCATTTCGCTTCGGGGCATGCATTTCAGGGCACGCCCGGCGAGAGATGCATCACGCTTCGGGGCATGTTTCAGGGCACGCCCGGCGTGGGATGCCTCACGCTTCGGGACATGGGTTTCAGGGCATGCCCGGCGAGAGATGCCTCACGCTTCGGGGCATGGGTTTCAGGGCACGCCCGGCGAGAGATGCCTCACGCTTCGGGACATGGGTTTCAGGGCACGCCCGGCGTGGGATGCCTCATGCTTCGGGGCATGCATTTCAGGGCGTGCCTGGCGTGGGATGCCTCACGCTTCGGGGCATGCATTTCAGGACACGCCCAGCGTGAGATGCATCACGCTTCGGGGCATGGGTTTCTGGGCGTGCCCGCCGGGAGATGCATCACGCTTCGGGGCATGAGTTTCAGGGCACGCCCGGCGAGAGATGCAACACGCTTCGGGGCATGCATTTCAGGGCACGCCCGGCGTGGGATGCCTCACACTTCGGGGCATGGGTTTCAGGGCACGCCCGGCGGGGGATGCATCACGCTTCGGGGGATGCGTTTCTGGGCGTGCCCGGCGTGAGATGCATTTCGCTTCGGGACATGGGTTTCCGAGCGTGCCCGGCGTGAGATGCATCACGCTTCGGGGTATGCATTTCAGGGCACGCCCGGCGTGAGATGCATCACGCTTCGGGGCATGTTTCAGGGCACGCCCGGCGTGGGATGCCTCACGCTTCGGGGCATGAGTTTCAGGGCACGCCCGGCGAGAGATGCAACACGCTTCGGGGCATGCATTTCAGGGCACGCCCGGCGTGGGATGCCTCACGCTTCGGGGCATGGGTTTCAGGGCACGCCCGGCGAGAGATGCATCACGCTTCGGGGCATGCATTTCAGGGCACGCCCGGCGAGAGATGCATCACGCTTCGGGACATGGGTTTCAGGGCACGCCCGGCGTGGGATGCCTTTTGCTTCGGGGGATGGGTTTCCGAGCGTGCCCGGCGTGAGAGGTATTTCGCTTCGGGACATGGGTTTCAGGGCACGCCCGGCGTGGGATGCCTCATGCTTCGGGGCATGCATTTCAGGGCGTGCCTGGCGTGGGATGCCTTTTGCTTCGGGGGATGCATTTCAGGGCGTGCCTGGCGTGGGATGCATTTCGCTTCGGGGGATGGGTTTCCGAGCGTGCCCGGCGTGAGAGGTATTTCGCTTCGGGGTATGCGTTTCAAGACGTGCCTGGCGTGGGATGCATCACGCTTCGGGGCATGTTTCTGGGCACGCCCGGCGTGGGAAGCATCACGCTACGGGGCATGTGTTTCAGGGCGTGCCCGGCGTGAGATGCCTTTCGCTTCGGGACATACATTTCAGGGCGTGCCCGGCGTGGGAGGCATCACGCTTCGGAGCATGCGTTTCTGGGCGTGCCCGGCTGTAGTTTCTCAAATTATCCTACCCAAACCTTTTCACGACCAGTTAGACAATTTCTTAATTCAAAAATAACATAATCCAGCCCTCCCTCCGGATTATGTTCTTACAGGATAAGCTCAGTAGCAGCGACTCGAACATGTTCAGCAGAAACAAAATCTTTCCTTTCCATGGCAGCAACAAGCATAGCTGCTTTTGCCAAAGAATTAGCCCTTCGTAGGATGCCACCCGATTTCTGATGAATCGCATAAACAGCATTTTCTGCAAATATCGGTTTCTTCAAACCAGCCAAAGCAAGATGATGATTCAAGTATTCTTCCATGACTTCTCTTTTGATTGATTCCAGATGATTCTTTCCCAAAACCCGTGATGCCAAAGGCCTAGCTGCACTCGTCATCAGATGGTCCATCAATCCGTCCTGTCCACAGAGGACAACCAGCATAACCGGTTTGGAATCATATTCAAACTGCAACAGGGTGTGCAACTGAGAAAAAACATTGTGTTTAAACAGGTGAGCCTCATCAATGATCATAATGGGTGTCACATTTCTCGATGCGATTTCCTGGATCTTTTCTCTTATCATTTTTATCATGAAGGTTATTTGATATGAGGAGAATTCAATCCCGAAGGAAAGCAGGATTTGCCGGTATAGTTCCATCAGGCTGTATTGTCCTCCAATAAGGGAAATTATTTGATATTCACTGGTTTGAAACTGATGGGCCATGTATCTCAAGGAGGTGGATTTCCCTGCTCCCACATCACCGGTAATCACAGTGAGAGCCTTTTGTTGTACTGCAAAGCTGACTCTCTGTTTCAGGGGGGCCAATGCTGGGAGAGGGTATAAATCCCGAACCGCAACATTCTGGGAAAAGGGATCTTTTTTCAAGCCAAAGAAGTGTCTGAGGTTTTCCATTATTCATCCCCCGCAGCTTTCTCAAAGAGAGACCCTTTTTGCTTTTCAAAGTGAGTTGCTCTTTGAATTTTACTGTTGCTATGCTCGTTAAGAAGGGAAAGATATCCCCTGGGTTCATCATCCAGGAAAACCTCAATGTGATCGTAATTTTCATAACGAAGAGTGACATTCATCCCGATCAGCCCAATGGGAGCCTCAAACATCCTCCCATCTAGTTTGACAGTCCGGTCCTTGTTAACCCTACGAACAGCTTTTTTGCGGAAATACTTCGGCAGGTTCTCCGGGGCAGACCTCAGGAACTCTGCACTTTCCAGGTATCGCCGAATAGGTTCCTGACCTGTGGTCCCGTGCTTGCGGGTATGGTAGTGGTCCAGGTATTTCTCGAATAGCTGATTTAGTTCCTGCAAGGTCAGCTCTGCTGGTAACTCTGGAAGAAATTGAGATCGAACAGTTCGGAAAAACCGCTCGATTTTCCCCTTCCCCTGGGGTCTGTAGGGTTTTGCGAAGGATAGATTTATCTCCAAAGACACACAGCCCAACTGTAGGCGATGAGCTTTGAAGGAGGGCCCATTGTCCACATAAATTTTCCTAGGTAACCCACGCTTTCTCATGGCTGTCCAGAGACAACCCAGATAATTATCCAGGTTTTCGGCCAAGTAAAACTGGCCATGGGTAATCAGCCGAGAATGATCGTCAATGATGGCAAAGAGATAGGTTTTTCGAAGTCGGTCGTCATGGAAAACCTTCGGTCCGTGCATGCAGTCTGATTGCCAGAGGTCGTTGGGCATTTGTACCTCAAACTTTCGCATATCCTTTTTCTTCTGAACCTTATCGACCTTATATTTCTTCAATAGTCTGTAAATAGTCGCCATGGAAATATCCCTCTCTGCTGGCAGGAGATTCCCCTGACGGGCAATTTCCACCAACCGGGGAACCGATAGCTTGGGTTTCTCCTTCCGCAATCGTACCAATGATTCCAGGGATTCATCGTCTAAACTGCGTACTCTGCCACGATCACTCCGATCTCTGGGATAAAGGGCTTCGATCTTCCTGCCTCCTTCTTCATACTTTCTGAGCCAGCTGAGAATTGTAGCCTTACTGATATAGTGACGATCCGAGTAAGGGGCCGTGTCAGAATGCGCCTTTGGCCCGCATGCGGCGTTGGCGAAAAAACCTGAAATGCTCATGTACAACATGTACACTCCGCTTTCAGAACTTTTCGCCGCCTTGCCTGCAAACCAAATCCATCATTCTGCCCCACCCCCAGGTCAGACACTGTCCCATTCCTTGCGCACTTGTTCCCGAAGAATCCGGGCTTTCTCTCCCCAATAATCGCGGACATTACATTCCACCAAGGGGAAGATTACCCCAAATCGAAAGACCCCTACCTTTTCTTTTTTCTCTTGAACCATGTCAGTTCCTCCTAATTAATCTTTAATTTCAAACTAAATCCTCAAGGGGCGGACTGTCACCGCAAAAGGCAGGTAGGGTGGAGCGACTCTGTAGGGTATCTCACGGTAGTGAAGACGGCATGTCACCTGTTTTTGATTTAATGGGAATTCTATAGGCCCCGGCCAATTAGAGACTTGTTTTCGTTGGAACAGAAGTGCTTTCATCCAATACTGCTGGCACTGCCGGGATAGCTCTATTCGGAACGTGAGACCCTTGAGCTTTTGTTCTAATGAAGATTGGATTTCTTTCCAGGGATACTGAAAACCTAGTGAATATTTTTCAGGACGTAAGGTATGAACAGTATGGCAGTCGGGACAACGGTACCGTTTCAGCCATAACCCTGCGGTGTAGCCATGGAAATATCTCAGGACAAATCCATGGCCCCAGAGCCGACATCCGCCACAGCAAGGACAGCTATCTGGGTTGATCCAGGGAAATTCCTTTCCAGAGTCTTTAAGTTCTTCTAAATCTATCCGACAAATAAGTATCAAGATTGTTCCTCCCTTTGGGGAGGGATTGAGATTGGAGTAGGTGTGCATTTGCGTGGGCCCTGCTCCTTTTTTTATGTTCGGAGAGATTGAGAATTAGATTATCTGTTGTGAAAAATTAGTTAACTGAGTGTGAGATATTCATGGGGAGATTGGTTAGGATATTTTGCGAGATTACACCCGGCGTGGGATGCCTTTCGCTTCGGGGCATGCATTTCTGGGCATGCCCGGCGTGAGATGCATCACGCTTCGGGGGATGCGTTTCAGGGCGCACCCGGCGTGGGATGCCTTTCGCTTCGGGGGATGGTTTTCTGGGCGTGCCCGGCGTGGGATTCATATCGCATCGGGGGATGCGGTTCAGGGCGTGCCCGGCGTGGGAGCATTTCGCATCGGGGGATGGGTTTCAGGGCGTGCCCGGCGTGGGAGGCATTTCGCTTCGGGGCATGCGTTTCTGGGCGTGCCCGCCGAGGGATGCATTTCGCTTCGGGGCATGTGTTTCTGGGCGTGCCCGGCGAGAGATGCATCACGCTTCGGGGCATGCATTTCAGGGCGTGCCTGGCGAGAGATGCATTTCGCTTTGGGGCATGGTTTTCTGGGCGTGCCCGCCGTGAGATGCATTTCGCTTCGGGACATGGGTTTCCGAGCGTGCCCGGCGTGGGAGGCATTTCGCTTCGGGGCATGTGTTTCTGGGCGTGCCCGCCGTGAGATGCATCACGCTTCGGGGCATGCATTTCAGGGCGTGCCTGGCGAGAGATGCATTTCGCTTTGGGGCATGGTTTTCTGGGCGTGCCCGCCGTGAGATGCATTTCGCTTCGGAGCATGCGTTTCTGGGCGCGCCCGCCGAGGAAAGCATCACGCTTCGGGACATGGGTTTCAGGGCACGCCCGGCGAGAGATGCCTCACGCTTCGGGGCATGTTTCTGGGCACGCCCGGCGTGGGATGCCTCATGCTTCGGGCCATGCGTTTCAGGGCGCACCCGGCGAGAGATGCATTCTGCTTCGGGGCATGCATTTCAGGGCGTGCCTGGCGTGGGATGCATTTTGCTTCGGGCTTTTTTAAAAAAAGAAGTCCAACTGCCGGTTTTAGGATAATTAGTGGCGAAGGGATTTGAACCCCTGACCGATCGGATATGAGCCGATTGCTCTACCACCTGAGCTACGCCACCGAATTAATAGGTAATTTATCCAGCATATCACAGTGTGTCAACATATTCATTAACTGATTAGGATTTTCGGGAAAAATCCTTTTCGGGAAAAGATACTCCAGCCATGTCATTTGAGACTCTACATGCAAATGACTTGCAGGTAACAAATAACCAAATGGCAATTAACGCAAGGGATTGTAGTGGAAATTCCGCTACCTGCCGCTCCGTCGATTAGCAATGAGCCAGGGAACAGGCTATCAGATTGTGTCATTGCAGAAAAAAGTCTGACCCGAAGGGTTGCGGACAGGTATTGATTTTGAATTCACGGAGCAAAGCCAGTGCCCCACTACTTCAACAATATCCGCAAGAATTTCCAGATCATCTTTTCTGGCCAACCTGTCGGAGAGAATTCTGTATGTAATCTTCATGCAGAGACTTGGAAAAGCGTATATTCATGCAAATGGAATAGGGAATTTCAACAATTCCTACAAAAAGATTTACATCTGACATTGTTATGTATATAATTTCTTATATATGTGCAGGTTGATTCCAAAGATATTCGGGATAAACATCGTCCTTTCTCTTATTTTCCTTCTGCTCGGGTGCGATGCCCTATTCCGGGGGGATAACTTCAATATCGACAACACAGTCGCTCTGTAATCTATAGGCTTCCGATTGAATGATAATACCGGAGCGAACAAAGACTATGGCATTGAAGTCGCGAGCGATCAGTCAGAGCTTGAGATCCCCATACCCTATACAGCGAGTTTAACCTGAAGTTTTCACCAAATAAGCAAATCAACCCATTCTCCCATAATGGATTAACCAAAAACTCGTACTTCACTATACTGGGGACATCACAGTTTAACTCCTAAAATATCAAGCATCTTCTGCTGATGAGCTGTCGGCTCGGTTAATGTCGTGAAAGGCAGTGCCCCCTGATAGTCCGGCTTAATCGTGTTGCAACAGATAGTCGCCAAGTCATCGAGAAGCCGCTTGTAAGTTAATACTACTTGTTCCGCCGAGAGTTCTGAGGTATCCACACTGGTCCGCACAATGTAGAAACCATCGATAAGAGCCTCTTCCTTGATCTTGTCATCCAAACGCCGATAGTCAAGACTATCGTCTTCTATCGTCAGTTTGAAATGCTTGGCAACTTTGTACTTGTTGATGATCTTCCCCACCCGCAAAGCGATGTTCTGTTTTCCACGAAGAGGCTTGCTTTTCTTGTGGACGGCCTGGGCAATGCGTTTTAATTCTTTCTCTGTTGCTAGAAGTAATTCCTGACGCTTGACTTTCCTCTCATGGGCCAGAAAAGGATTTCGACATACAACAAGTCGTTCATCTGGATAATCGGGACTTTTAATCTCAGCCAGATCCTGTTCGTCAAACAGAGAAAGTTGAATGGCTCCCTGATTCATCAGTTTCCGTATTGCAGGTCCTCTTAATGCACTGACCCATTAAACCTTCATGGGGTCGGCACTCGTTGTTAATGCGAGCCTCGGTGAGCATTCCCCGGTCCCCAACAATCACGACGCGATCCAGTTTGAAGCGATGGCGGAGTTGCTCAATCTGAAGGGATACCGTTTGTAGGATCAGAGCGGCTTCCCTCAAAGACCTCCACGGCAATCGGTCGACCGTCGATGTCGCAAAGCAGACCCAGCTCAATCTGGAGTTTGCCCCGCTTGCCATCCCGTGAATATCCTCGTTTGGCTAATGGGCAATGCTTTCCTTCATACCAGAGGGAAGTGAGGTCATAAAAAACAAAGGAGCCTTCTTTCAGATGGCGGTTGGCGAGTTTCTTTTGAGGTAGCATTTTGACGCAGGAGGAGCCAGCCCAACGCTTCATAGATGTCCTTCTGGCTTAAATCCTTGTCCAGACCAGTGATATCAGCAAGAAGTTATAGTGCTCCCTTTGGTCAATACAGCATTACGCCACTTTTAAGTTAGATTCCCCGGAATAAGTTTCATTCGGAGAACTCCCATTAAGGCTCTGATGAGGCCTTATCGAATTATAGAATCTGAAATACTTTGATAGTCCTTTCCGGAGCTTTTTTAGTGTATCGTAGCGATACAAATAGAGGTCTTCATACTTCAAAGTCTTCCAGAATCTCTCGATATAAATATTGTCTAAGGCACGGCCTTTCCCATCCATACTGATTCGAACCATTTCTCCTTCCAAGAGGGAAGTGAACTCATTACTGGTGAATTGACTTCCCTGGTCCGTATTGAAAATCTCAGGCAAACCATATCTCATCATTGCCTGCATTAGAGCTTCCATGACAAACGATGTATCAATTGTGTTACTGACATTCCAGGATAGTATCTTCCTGCTATAAAGATCGATTATTGCAACCACATATACGATTCCACCGGGAAGATTCACATAGGTGATGTCCGAAGCCCATACATGATTCGGGTGCGTTATATTCAAGTTACGAAGCAAATAAGGATATTTCTTATGCTTCTTACCCGGCTTGGAAAGGCATCGCTTAGGAACAACAGCTTTTATCCTCATCTCCCTCATAAGCCTGTAAAACCTTTTTGGAGAGGTCTCGTAACCCATATTTTTATCCAGATGGTTGTAGATCTGCCTGTAGCCGTAAAAGATGTACTGCTTCCATAATTTCTTGATCTTCCTCTTCTCAAGGTTATCCTGATATTCCCGAATTGGATCTCCTTGCTCCTTGTAATAAAACCAGCTGCGGCTTTTCCCGAGAAGCAGTCACTGCTCAGTGATACTCAAGTTCTTTTACGAAAAGCAGAATCAGCATTTTCAATAAGCTCCCTTTTCCACTTTGAAATCATGTTCGGATGTGCCCTTGTTGCCTGAGCAATCTCGCTGATCGTTTTTTCTTCCCGCAAAGCCATGAGTGCAATTCTTGCTTTCTCTGAATCACTCCATTTCTTACGCATCTGATGTATGCCTTCTGATGCCTATTATACAGCATCAATCTAATTTTAGAGCTGTATCGATCTATGGGAGCACTATAATCATTCAGGCTCAGCAAGGGCAAAAACTCTCACTGATAACATTCTCCGCACCCAGGCCAATGGAGAAAAAGCTTATGCCAGATGGTTTGTTGATGCCCCGGGTTTGAATTCGGGTGATGCGAATAAGTTGGTTGCAAAGAAAAATTTCTTTGAAGTTTTAAGCAGTAATCCCCCCGTGATCCAGCTGTATCTTACGGAGTGTATCTCGATATAGCCACCAATGACGTACTTCTGGAAGGAAATGCAATTGTGGGAGGAACGGGCATCCTAAATTCCAGTGGCATATATATTACTGGTAATCCCAGTCAAACTTTCGATCCTCCCAAAAAAGTGATAAGGCGCAATAAAATTTATGGAGCTTCTCTTTCAGCTATTCATATAAATATCGGGAATACTCACTTGCTTAATAATCTTATTCATGGCGGCGATTCTTATGCTGGCCATAAGACAGGCATCAAGATTGAACAGGGTTCTGATAGCCAAATTCTGCATAATATAATCTATAGTGAAAATTTAAATACTTCTGGGACTACCAGTTTGTTGGATATGGATTCTGCAGGGGCAGTAAGTAACATTATAAATAGTCTCTTCATCTCAGGTCAATCGGGCCTAGGGCAACCGGGCATTCCTGCATTAATTGGGAATTTCCATTTCGCGACAGGTACTAAACCTGCTGATTTGTTTTTGAATAATTTCATTATAACGACAAAACCTCGCATTTCCGATCCATTCAGATTCGAGGCAGGAAGCCCTCTTGAGGAGTACGGCTATACTGATCTTGACGAGTTTATGAATTATGGAACCATAGGAACCACCACATTTTCGCTTACTGCCGATAACGACAAAAAGAACACTTATGTAGATACGGGGAACAATGCTACAACCTATTTTAAGAAGTTTACACCGCTTAGCGATACCTCTAGTTATCAAACCTTTTTTGATGATGACTGGAATTGGGGGGTGCTCGATAGTTTGCCCAAGGATCCCAGCAGCTATGGTGCCTGGCTTGACGGCATCATCACTTTGGAGTCATATGAAGATTATAATGTTACATACACCAGGCCTGCGGCAGTGGGTGCATATGCCGGGGAATGAGAACCACACTATGGGTTCCTTCGATTAGCGGGTTTGATTGATTGCTCATAAACCTCTATCCATTCATTGATAGAAACCTTGGAAGATAACTCGCCAAGTAAATCATAAGGGATCGCATCAATCTTTTTCAATCGTACACAGCTTTTGCCCATATCTAAACGACCAATTCCCAGTTCCTTCCATGCGGTCTTGAACCAATCCGCTAACTGGGGCATAGCGCATAGTCCCATATTATAATAGCTTATGAAATGCTTCTGAGAAGCTATGGATAGAAATGGCAGGGGTTCTTCAGGTTTGCAGTGATAACCTGCGCTATAAACGGAGAGAGGAACCACATAGGATGGCATTCCGTAGGATATTGTTTCCTGAAAGCCTTTAGGTATGTTTTCAAGAATCACATTCCTCAGACGATTAAATGGCTCCTTTCTGATTTCTGGAATTTGAGAACAATAGTTATCGACAGAAACAGCATGATAGGTCATATGCTAGAGTCTCCTTATATAAATTTGTGGTTTTTTGCTTCTTTCATCAGGAGCTTATTCCAATAATCCATGATGAGCCACGCATTTCTCGTCTGAATATCATCGATACGGGATGCCCTCGCCTGAAGATCGTTGAAGGCCCGGTTCATATACTGGATTTGGGTATTCTTGTCTTTACCCTGGTTCGTCATGGCAGCCCAAAGGGAGTAGTGATGACTATAGGGTCTTGTAATGCGCATCCCCTTTCTTTCAAGCAGGGAGTCTAATTGGATAATATCGCTACCGCTTTCTGTGCTTGCCTCGAAATACGTCTTCAATCCTTGAATTCTATCTCCCAGTACATCGAGAGGGCCGGAAGAATCAGCTAACCGACCTTCGATAGGGAAATATCCATCGGACCAATCACTGGCTTCACCTTGTAGCCGTATTGAAAGTCTTTTTTGTTGATGGGCAAGACGAATCAACTTCGTGGCTTCTTTGCGTTCATCGTTTATCCATGCCTGTTCGGCCAAAAACGCGAGAGCCTCCCTATGGGAAGAATACGACTCGAGAATGACAGTGCCCTCCTCATCTCTCATTGCCAGCAGACATCTGCCTTTCCAGATCGATAAAACAGAGTATTCTGCCTCTAAACTGTAAAATTCCGTAGCTTGTCTTCCTTCATCAGCCAGCCTAATGGCTTGCTCAAAGCGTCCGAGTTCCCAAGAAATTCGCAATGCGATCAATGTGAGAAGTAGCCAAAGATCACGGCGACCTGCGTCCCATATAGGTTTTCTGTTTTCCTCACATTCACGGGCGCATTTGGATAGATTTCCTGAAAGAAACAAGGTAACGGCTCTCATTGCTACCGCCCTGAAAACACCCCAATTGCAACTGATTTGATCACCGATTCGATGAGCGATACTCAAATGCTCCAAAGTGTCTCTAATATTGTTCTTCGCAAGAAGAGCCATGGACAATTCGATATGGGCATAGGTTTCTCCACTATGGTTTCCTGTCTTTTGAAAACAAAGAAGTGCCTTCTTAGAGGCATCCAAGACTTCATCCCAATTGTTTTGAGTATAGGCATATTGAGCGTAGGGGAGTCCTGAATAATCAGTGTGGTGATCGCTATCTAGTTTCTTGATGCTTCCCGAGAGGAGACTGTATCTCAATCTTGCCTTGCCTACCACCTCTTGGTATAAGAGAGATTCTTGTGAGGTAAGGTTTGAAAGCAGAGTAGGGAGGCTGTTCAACAGGAGCCCAACTACGTCTAACTGTCTCTGTGTCAGCAGGGATTCCAGCATTTCATCCAATATAGTTATCGCACGGGTTTCTGGGCCCCATGTCGATAGGTATCGGAAAAGACGGAGGGGATTCAGCACTATCCCTGATTTATAACATTTGTACAGGTATTCACCGAAATTCTTAGCCTCATCAGGATACTCCGTATAACCTATATTGTCTTGAGTGATGGAGCTGGGAAATCCACAGACTCGCCCATCTGATTCTTCCCGGATAAGGCCATAGGCTAGCAATTCATTGTAACGCAACAATTCATTATGACGTTCTTCAGGATTGGAGAACCGCTCCAAAATCAATGTCCGAGTCACCAAGCCTTCACCCATATGAACAAGAAACATTGTTTGCCTTGTAGCTACATCCAGCGAAGCGGCGATTTTTTCACTTGGATTATCGGAATAGCAAGAGGGGTCGGTATTTGTTTCCCTGAGTAGCAAGCTATGAAACAGACGATAAAAGTTACCACCGTTTTGAGAAATGAGATGCTTGAGTTCGTGCTCTTCTGGTATGTCTCCAATGGTAGCATTTGTGATTATTTTCACCCAATCTTTATGGGACGGACTGCGGAATGCGGTTCCATGCCCTTTTCCGGGAAGGGGATATGTTTCAGTGAAGTCGTCGGTGTCTCGTATCACAATGAGGCAGACTCCTTCTATCTTGAGCAAATCCGACAAAAGGGGACGGAGTAAGATCATCGTTTCGGAATCAGGAGAATAGCCATCAAAAATGACATAGGTGGGCAAAAAGTATTGACGGCGGTGTCCGGCAAATGCCTTGATATAATTGTAAAAGGCGTGAACCATATCAATAGGATTCTGATCCCCGATACTCTTCAACCACATACTTCCCGAAATGGTTTCAAAGAATTTCTTCCCTACAGATGCCCACCAGTAGTTTTCCTCTCCATTCAAATCGTCCATGATTGAAGTATCTATTATATTGGCTAACACCCGGAAAACTGGATCAAGAGGGTTTCCATCTTTGCTACTGACAAAAAGAGTGATGGGGTCGCCGCCATTTTCCGGATACAGCATTTTCAATACCTCATGCAATGTGGCTCTCTTTCCGGAACCCTGTATTCCCCGAAGGACAAATATTTTCCGCTCGCTGTTCCTCTCTTTCATATTCAGAAGAATACGTTTAACTATACCAATACGATCCGGGCGGATAAGCATTTTTGCAAGACGTTCTTCAAATCGCAGTCCTGTATTTCTTAACGTATTAATTCTGTATATACCTTCGAACTTGGAAAACTCAAAATGGTCATTGAAATCATTGCCTAGCCCTGGATCAAGCCATATTCTGTCTTCGTCGAATACTCGCAATGCTAACTTTTCAAAATAATCAATTCTGCTGAAATCATCATCCTTTCCCATACCGATGATCACCGATGAGCCATAAAGTTGTTTTCGGTGTTCCTGTAACAAAGCATGCATGGCATAAGCTGCTTCGGCTATATTGCGAGTCGCTACATTGTATCTAGGCTGAAAATCATAGTAATATTGACTAGGCGATATGCAACCATATTTCAATGCCACCTCTTTGAGACCCTGAGAAATCCTGCGGATTAAGCTGGGGTAGAGCCTCGTTAATTGATTGATATGAGTTATTCCAATATATATGATATAACAACACATTATATAATCCTCATGTTATTCTAAACGACAATGCCTATGAACTATAGTGTATATCTAAAAAACAGCTTTAGGAAATTGACGAAAGAAATTCTTGCCTATCTGCTACACGCAGAGCGAGACAAGACGGTCTACCTGAGCGGTTTATGCCCTATATAGTATATCAGGGACAGAAATATGACAGCCTCCTTCTGAATATGAGCAAAGAGATTCCATTTCGTAGGATCTTTGAACAAATCAATTCTCTTTCCTTTCCTTCAGTTCCTACAAGGAATGACCATGTACGCTATGCCTTGCTGGAACTTCTCGGCAATTCTATTCGGGCACATCAAGTTAAGGGCTCAAATGAAGAAATACGGCTCGCTCTTGCCATCATGGATGAACGTCTCCATATTACCATAACCGATCATGGAGGAGGATTTGACATTGCTGTACCTCCAAAATCACATGAGTTTCGGAAAGGGGCTTCAACTGGCGAGGAAACTATTTTCTGTATTCAAAATTTGTTTCTACGACGAAAACGATTCAATTATTCCCTATACACCGGGAAAAGTCATAGGTACCCGCATAGAAATTGTAGTCTAAGGCTCCTCCAAAACCGCCTCAGCCGACACCTCGTCCTCGAGTGCTTCATCCGACGACACCTCGTCCTCGAGTGCCTCAGCCGACACCTCGTCCTCGAGTGCATCATCCGCCAGTATATCACCTTCAGGCTGTTCTTTGATCGGCAACTTTGAAATATCGACCGACCACAGCTCTATATACCAATCCTCTTCATCATAAACCAGGTATATCTGTCCGTAACCGATGTGCGAGCCGCCGGATACTCGCACAGGGATAGAAATACGGTTCCCTCTTCTGATTGGCGTGCCGTAACGGTGTTCTTCTTTTCGTGGACCTGCTTCCACAACCTTGGTGAATGCAACAGTCAAAGGCAGTCTTGTTTCTTCATAGAATGTTTCGATGGGAATTTTTGCCTCCCGCACGGCCTCAAAAACAGTCTCACAGACGGCGACAACCTGTTTCAAACCGAGATCTGGATTGCGGACATCTGCAAGTGGGCCCATTTCTGCATCACTGGGTAATTCATAAGTACCTGAGTGGGCTGAGATAAAATGCTCCCACTGCTTGGTTTGAGGGGATTGGGCGGGAAGCATACCTGTAATAACGAATAGGGCACCGCTAAAAAACAGCTTCAGGAAACTGCCAAAGAGATTTTTCGCCTGCCTGTGCCGTGTCCGCACCTGCCTGCGGCAGACGGTAAGGATTGCGGCAAGAATTAAATGGGGTTTTTTAGAGGTGCCTAATAGTAGTAGCGGTATCATGGTTTAAGTAGATCACTTATATCATCAAGCGTGATATCTAGTTTGTTGTTTTCGTTGCGTGCTTTCATCGGCAAAAACTCGGCATTGTATGTTTCTGCTAAGAGGAAAACCTCATCCGTTGCATACTTCGGTTGTATTCTTACTTCAAGGTTGTAGCTTCTTTCTTTCATTCCTTTCATCATAACATTTATAGGATCACTCACGGTAAGAGCGAAGTGAGTGCCATAAGTAGCTATTAAAACTGAAATCATTGCTAATACGACAGTGAATATCGTCAGGTTCAGCCGCGATTGAGTTACGGCAAAGGGCTGGACATCGAACCAGACGGTATATGGGTCTTCTGTAAAAACCACATAGTCACCAGGACCATAGTATTTTTTCAGTTGCTTATCATCGGTCTTTGAATATATGGTTGTGTCGGCATTCTTAATGACCAAAATCATTGGATTATTAATTCCTAAAGTTTTGACAGCCTCGTTTCCAATTAGCTTTGTTTCCTTCAAGGAATTCAAGATACCATGCTGTTCCTTTATCAATAATTGCTCCATTCCAAAGCCCTCTACAAATGTGAATACGGTGTTCATTGCCATATTGGTGAGAATCATAATGGTTACAGTTGCCGTGATAATTCTCACCAGATGGCGTTGTACCATGAGCGAATCAGCAAAACGGATCCGTTGGAAAACCCTCAGAATCCGAAGCACTCTGAGAACCCGGGCAATCCGAACAGCCTTTACGACCTTAAGTATACCCATGAGTCCGCCAGCCCCAGCGAAAACAACCCCGTTAAAGTAGGCAATCATCTCCGGTGCTGAGGTGATCGCAAGCAATGGAACCGAGGCCACAAAATCTACCCATCCATATCCTTGGAAAAAATATGTTTTAAACTGTCTTTTGCCTAATGCTATCCAACTTCGGGCTAAAAATTCGATTGTGAAAAACAAGTCGAATGAGAAGCTAGTGAAAATGAATATTCTTCTGAGGGACCAGGAAGCTCTTGTAAATACCATGATATCTTCGAGCAGTGCTTGCACAAGAACCAATATAATGGCCAGAGTTACTATTTTCTCTAAGAAACTGGCAAGACTATTCTTCATATTTTACCATCCGTTTTCAGTAGCGATACTATAAAGCTCATAGAGCATATCCATATCAAAACCGTGGTACTTATAGTTTTTTCGGGCGATGCTGAACCAGCTCTTATCTGATGATTCGGCACCTCTCCCAACCTTTAATCCGGATTTCATATCCCGGCACCGAAGTGAAAAAATCGCTGCCAAACGGGCTGTGCTTTCGATGTGAGGATAATTCTGGAAAGAAAGAAAACTATTAATGCCTGATTGAATAAGTGCTCTGGGAATGAATTTCAATTCTTTTAAGGTTGCCTGGGTCACCATCTGGGCATAACCCGGTGAGATGTTGATCGTTCCCTCAGTAGGCGAATAATAGTATACGGAAGGCCGAAGTAGCATGGTCAACTTCACGAAGCTGGCAATCTGCTTCTCGTTGAATTTCAGCCGTTGCACCTTTCTAAGCTCAATGCCAATGTATTTCTGCCGCTTTAATGCTATGGCCATATACTTGTCAACCATATCGGTTGCAGCACCCATAAGGGGGCCGGTAAGTTCCTTCCTTGATATAGACTTGTTGGCGAATTTTTTTACATACTGACCGAGTTGCTCTTTTAGGAAAGGCAATTCTCCGGCGGATGGTACCAACTCTCGGAAAAAGGAAATATCCACTCGGTCTTTTAGTATTGACTCATACAAGAATCCAAGGTCTTGGCTGGCTAACTTAAAAATCGCTTGTCGAAGCAATTCCATAACGCTGGGCCAGGGGAGATCCTTAAAATATGCCGCTGATGTTAGTGCTGGCTGAAGTGTTGCAACGTTAGCTTCGATGAAGGCATGGAGCTGTTCTTCCTTTTGAAGAGGTGAAAGGCCTAATAAGGATGGATTATCCCATAACCGTAGCGCAAAATCCTCAGCCTTCTTCTCGAAACTGTCTTGGGAATTCGAATCCATTCGTTTAATAGCTATCAGATTGTCGACTTCTTATCAACTCCCTACGGCATTGGAGAGCCTCTGAAATACAAATTTAATTTTTGAGCGACTTCTTCCGGGGCTGTGTCCGAATGCGCCTTTGGCTCGCATGAGGCGTTGTCTGCCTGTGCGTGTCCGCACCTGTCTGCGTCTGCCTGTTGTAGGCAGGTGCAACGCACAGGCAGGCGCAGACAGGGCGGAAAAACCTGAAATGCTCATGTACAACATGAACACTCAGCTTTCAGAACTTTTCGCCGTTTTGCCCGTGGTAGCCCCCTATAAATCCCCCCTGCATTCTGACACAGCCTCCCTGGAATCTGACATAGCCCCGTTAGGAGACACAAAAACAGCTTTATCCAAGTTCGCCAAACCACATTCAAGTCCGAGAAGCAACACCCCTTCCTTTTGGAGACGGTAAGTTCTTTTAGTATAGGTCATTGACAAGTTTTTTCGGTGCAGTCACACTGATGCTCTTCCGATACAGAATTGAAATAGAATGCAGAAAAAGGCTCTAGATAATGGAAAGCTTCATACTTGGCACCGGAGGCATGGTGCCTCTCCCCCATCGTAATCTTACATCAATGCTTCTCCGGCGGGAGGGTGAGCTCTTCCTGTTTGACTGTGGCGAAGCCACTCAAATCAGCCTCCGGCAGTTAAACCTCAAATGGAAGAAGATATCGGTCGTATTGATCAGCCACACGCATGCCGACCATATAACCGGATTGCCAGGTATCCTCATGCTCAATGCTCAGGTGGATCGGACTGAACCCTTAGCCATCATTGGGCCGCCCAAGGTAAGAGAATACGTAGAGACAACCCGCCGAGTATTGGACATCTATATCAACTATCCCATCGTGATACAAGAAATCAAACAGCCGCAAATCCCACAGGAAGTGTTCAGGGGGGCGGACTATGTTATTCGATCTTTCCCCCTGCGGCATTCCAAGATATGTGTTGGTTATACATTCCTAGAGGATGACCGCCCAGGGGTTTTCTATCCAGAGAAGGCCATGGCTGTCGGCGTACCCCGAGGGCCACTGTGGGGCCTCCTTCAGAAGGGCCAGGAAGTCAAACTGGATGACGGACGAATCATTCAGCCCTCCCAGGTGATGGGCGAGGCCCGCCGCGGGCGTAAGGTGTGCTATGTAACCGATACGGCTTGGCGGGATAACATTCCGGGAGAAGTCTCTAATGCGGATCTCTTGCTTTGCGAGGCCATGTTTACCGAGGAATTCGCGGATTCCGCACGGGAGAAGAAGCATCTTACGGCTAGGCAGGCAGGTCGTCTTGCAATGAAAGCTGGCGGTGTGCGCCGCATGGGGCTCTTTCACTACAGCCCCCGTTACACCGACAGTGAACTCAAGATACTCAGGAACGAATGCCGGGAGTTCATCCCTTCCGCCTTCCTCTGTCGCGACCGCATGACGATAACACTGCCCCTCCCGGAGGAGGAGAATTGAGTCCTGATCAACAAAGAACCGATCAGTTCGCCGGAAAAAAAGCCCTTGTCATGGGGCTGGGACTGCATGGCGGCGGTGTTGAAACGGCCCGTTACTTGGTGAGACATGGAGCGAAGGTTGTTTGCACTGATCTGCGAGATGAAGGCATACTCAAGAATTCTATTGACGCGCTACATGGCCTCGACATTCGCTTTGTTCTCGGCAGGCATGACGAGAGGGATTTCGACGAAGCGGACATCATCGTTAAGAATCCCGCCGTCCCGATAGATTCGAAGTTTCTCGTCGGACGACACAACCTGGAGTCGGATATTTCCCTCTTTCTGAAGTCATGCCAATCGCCGGTCATTGCTGTGACAGGAAGCAAGGGGAAGTCAACGACTGTGGCGGCACTGCACCATGTGCTTCTTAGGGAACACCCCCATGCCCGGATTGGAGGGAATATCAAAGTCAGCCCGCTTGCCTTTGTCGATGAATTGACAGGAGGGGAACCGGTGGTGCTGGAACTTTCCTCATGGCAATTGGCTGATCTGCGCGCCTGCAAGCTACTCAATCCGACGATAGCCTGCATCACCAACCTCCTGCACGATCATCAGAACCGTTATGCCTCCTTCGCCGAATATGAGGAGGACAAGAAAGTGATCTTCGAGAATTCCAAGCCGGGGGATTGGTGTGTGTTTCCCGATGACGAGTATGGCCGGAGGTGGCGAGATGCCTCGGGTGGAAATGCCGTGCTGGTAGGTCAGAACGGTTTTTCTGATGACGATACGCCGCGTGCCTGGCTGGACAAGGATGGCCGCGGATGGTTTGATGGCGAGGATGGAGTGGAACAGCTCCTGCCTGGAAAATTGTATATCCCCGGCCTTCCTTTTCGATTAAATAGCCTGTTTGCCGCCGTGATGGCCCGTCTCTGGGGATGTGAACCCGCCATGATTTATGACGCTTTGGCCAACTTTCAGGGCCTTTGCTACCGGATGGAGTGTTTTCTTGAGGCCGACGGGATTCGTTTCTACGACGATACGACCTCCACCATACCCGAGGCCGCCTCCGCCTCTGTTCGCTCGCTCAACTGCCCAATTATCTTAATCGCGGGGGGGGCGGACAAGTCTCTGGATTTCTCAACCTTCGATGAGGTTGCAGCTATACCGAAACGAATACTCATGCTCGCGGGCAGTGCTACAGATTCCTGGTTAGGGCGACTGAAACGGCTTGGCGTAGCCGTTGAAGGCCCTTTCGCGAGTATGGAAGCTGTGGTGGAAAGGGCCCTGGAACTGGCAGAACGAGGAGATGCGCTACTTCTATCACCTGGGGCGGCCAGCTTCGGTCTGTTTCGGCATGAGTTCGAACGAGGGGCCAAATTCAAATCGGTCTGTCGGGCTAAGATGGGGTAATCCTCGTAGTTTGGGGCTGTGTCAGAATGTGCCTTTGGCCCGCATGCGGCGTTGGCCTGCCTACAAACCAAATCCATCATTCTGCCCCCCTGCCAGGGGGACGGGGGGCTCCCCCGTCGGGCTCCCTGGATTCTGACACAGCCCCCATTTATAGGGGGGCATGAATGCCCCCCGTCGAGCCCCCCCATCCCCCTCTTCAAGGGTAGCAAGGGGTGGCAAGCTCCCCCCTGAGGGGGGGATTCCCTTATCCCTTTCCTTATACGGGCCAAAGGCGCATTCTGACACAGTCCCTGATTCCGACTTGCGCCAGCGCGTTAGGGATTGGAGGGGCGCCGTAGGCGGCCTTGGACAAATACAGACAGAGGAGGTATTTGTCCAAGGCGGAACCCCCGCAAAGCCCGACCCCGGCACACCGCTAGGTGGGGCGGGGTAACGCCCAAATTATAACAAACAAGTTTTCATCGGATATGCTATGCAGCAGGGTTTTTCTATCTTTCTGGGGATGAATTAGATGCGATTGCCCTGCGAGCTTACTAGAGAATGCGGCTTTGCTTTTTCCGTAACAGGATATCAAGCTTTTCAGCCGGGTTTTGGAACTGACTCATCAGGATCATTGCGGCAATTATGTAGGGTTTATAGCTTGCCTGCTTGTAGAGTGGCACTCGATAGCGGTTAAAAACAGTTTTCTCAACCTCGCCTTCCTTGCAACTCACTCCGGTAATATCTGCAGGCAGACAGTGCAGATACAATGCCTGCCCTTCCCGAGTCTTTGCCATCAGTTTTTCTGTGCATTCCCAGTCTTTATGCCTGGCATTTTCTTCCAGAAGTTCCTTTTCCAATGTCTTGATACCGTTGAATTCGCTTTTATCGAATAATTCGGTGCGCTTCTCCATTGCGGTGAAAGGTGCCCAGCTCTTGGGATAGACGATGTCCGCCCCTTCGAATGCCTCGCTTAAGCTGTTTGATCTGACAAAACTCCCGCCGCTCTCTGATGCCTGTTTCTTGGCAATTCTCTCCACCTCGGGCATCACCTCATAGCCCTTTGGGTGGGCCAATACGACATTCATTCCAAAACGACTCATCAATCCGATGATGCCCTGCGGCACCGACAGCGGCTTGCCATAAGACGGACTGTATGCCCAGGTCATGGCAATCTTCTTGTTTCTTAAATTCTCGACACCGCCAAAATGGTTTATCAGGTGCAGGGCATCCGACATGCTTTGAGTAGGATGGTCAATATCACACTGGAGATTCACCAAGGTGGGACGTTGTTCCAGCACACCATCCTTAAAACCCTCTTCTACCGAGGTGGCGACTTCTTTCATATAGGTGTGTCCCCGTCCGATGTACATATCGTCCCGTATGCCAACGACATCTGCCATGAAAGAAATCATGTTAGCTGTTTCCCGGACAGTTTCACCATGCGAAATCTGACTCTTGCCCTCATCCAGGTCCTGCACTTCAAGACCCAGCAAATTACAGGCACTTGCAAAGCTGAATCGGGTACGTGTGGAATTATCCCGAAACAGGCTGATAGCCAGCCCCGAATCAAAAAGCCTGGAAGAGATATTCTTCTCCCGCAACCTCCTTAGGATGTCTGCAACGAGAAAAACCGCCTCAATCTCATCGGACCGTTTATCCCAGGTGAGAAGGAAGTCTTTACGATACATATCGGTATCCTTGGTCTTCAACGCTTCTATCATTTTTTGTATGTTCATTTTATTTCCTTTATTGAATGATACCCGAACTAGCATGTTTCTCGCAATGTGTGATGTCATTCTTTCTTAGTGCCCCGAAGTCTGGTGGTTTGAAGTAAACCGCCTCTAACCGCAAGTCCTCCCTTAGTAGGAAAACAACTTACTAAGGAGGTATGTTATGACTTTTCCACGCTGACCCACAACCCGATTGCTCCAATTCTGACACAGACCCGAGGTAGTGACTGAAGAGAAAGGCAAAAACCGAGCCATGAGACGTATGTCCGACAGCCTCTAACCTACATTTCTCACCAGTATAAAAATGCATGTGAATCCCCGTAGAATTTCAGCTCCCAAGCAAGAATTTATTAACCGAAAATCTATTGCCCGGATCTTTTCAATATATTTTATATAAATTGAGTCGATTTTCCCCGAAATTTCTCATTTTTCAAACCCTCAGAGCATAGCTTCCCTTCGGGGGGAAGGGGGGCTATTTATTTTATTTGATACACTCAGATTGCCTGGGCCGTTCTTATTCAGATGTCCCACCAGGGGAAACTTTCCGGTAGACTGATCCAAACTCTGCGAACAGAGATTTTTACCGCAGCGGAGGTTTTAAGCATCCGTAATCTGATTGTCGATGGCATGCTTCGGGTCTCATCTCCACTGACCTTCTGAATATTTTTTCGAAGATGGACAAAGAAAATATAGGCGATTGTCGAGAACCATAATCGAAGCTGATTTGAACTCATCCACCAGGCGGAAATTCGGTCGGCAAAAGATATAACTGCTGTTCTTTAATTCGATTTTCAATGTCTCCACGGGCACAGTACATACCTTCATACAGTGATTTCTCATCTCCGTTTTTTGACGAAATATTTGTCACAATAAAACGGGGATTCTTTCTTCCAGGTAGCTGTTCCGCTTTGGCAATCACGTCCCGAGGCCGACTCCAGCTTTCGTGGGTTCTCCAGCTGAAACGCTGTGTCAGAATCCTGGGGTGGGGCAGAATGATGGATTTGGTTTGCAGGCAAGGCGGCGAGAAGTTCTGAAAGCGGAGTGTACATGTTGTACATGAGCATTTCAGGTTTTTTCGCTAACTTTGGAGGTGCGGTGGCAATCCCCCCCTGAGGGGGGCCGGGGGGAGGGGGGGATTTCCTTATCCGGGCCAAAGGCGCATTCTGACACAGCCCCTGGCCTGACAGCTTTGAACGCCAGCTTTTCAGCCTGTTCCATCGGCACTTCAATCTTTTTCAATAATCGACTATTTTTAGCCATGCCAACGATATATTCGATTCCCAAGCTCTCACATTCATTCAGAATGCTGTCCCGGCAGAACCCTTAAGTCACCACGGAAGATGATGCGGACATCAGGGAAGCGGGTTCTTATTGCTTTGACAAGTTTTTTCAGAATGGCTTCCGTACCGTCACAGGCATCTACACTGGCTGGTCGAAGCCTTGCGATCAGTGGAAAATCATCACAAAACACATAAGGGGCAAGTAGCTGTGATGATCATAATACTTATGAAAAAACCGTCCCTGCTGTTCACCGTAAAGGGGAAGTCAGTGGCATCAAAATCCAGAATCAGAGACTTCGGAGGCTTTTCGAAACTACCTGAGAAATAGCGTCCAGAGCAACTCCTGCTTCCGTTTATCGGTAAAACATCTTGAAAGTTTTTCAATGATTCGGTGCTTCTGCTCGACCCGCTGAAGCAAAAGGAATCCGGCATCGGAACTGTTGGTCTTTCCGTCATTCCTGACAATGATTTTCCTGGTTTTTACTGTTTCCAGACCTTGCAATTCCAACTGACCGGGTGTATGCTCTGTATTTGCAGAGTAGGCTTCTTTTTGGGTTTTATTCTTTTTCATGATAATACTTTATCACAAGAAGCCTGCTTTGTATCAAGGTACTGGTGAAAAATACGGGCTAAGTACTCAGTTACTCTGAGCGAAGAGTTGACATTGGTTGCGACGGATTTGAAAGCCATGATTACTCTGACGCATAATACTGCTAGCCTCCAAGTCGCTACTGCTGTGATAAACGCTACTGACAAAAAGAAAATCGATTTGACTTTTGCAAAAACGAAGTTTGCAGCTGGCGATACACTCAAGATTGCGATCAAAGCGGATGCGGTCAAAAATTCGAGTGGAAACAACAACACAGCGATTGAAATTACGGTAAAAGTAACAGGTGAAGCAGGAGCAGACACAACTGGCCCGGGCTTAGCCGCTCACAGGCTACTCTAATCGCAGAAGTTCATACTACGTACACAGTTGCTCTGGCCGAAGCGGTGACAGCGGTTAATTTGGCCCTGATCACTCTGGCTCATAATGCTGCGGACCTCCCAGTCACGGCGGCTATAGGTACAGACACGACGACAATCGATTTGACTTTTGACAGCACAACTTTTGCCGTTGGCGATACGCTCACGATTACGATTCCAGCGGATGCGGTCAAAGATGGGAGTGCCAACAACAACTTAGAGATGAAAACTATTATAAGCGCACAATAACGGCAACGCCGATATAGAAAGAATCCAATTGCGAAAGGGCTCCAGTGGAGCCCTTTTTTGTGCTTAAGAGATGGATTCTTGCCCTAAGAACATTTGTTGGACCTTCCCTGCCCAAGGCGAAAATCGCCAAGGGAGGTATGAGTGTTTCTGGTTCAATCTTTTCCGTTGGCAGGCCGCTACGGCCTGTGTATGTCCAGGCAGATGGAGCTACCGTGGGGCAGACGAAAATCTCTTCGTCAATTTCCTAAAGCTGTTTTAGAGGAACCCATACGGCAGTCATGCAAATAAAGAGCTTGAATTCGGTCAATATATTGAGTATTATCAATCTAATATAATCTGCATTGTCTATTCGTACTTGCATCCTGATGGAGAAAATGTGCTCAAGAAAGAATTCCCACTGATACATTATTATGATCAAGACCTCGTCGATATCTATGAGTGGACATGGGCATGGATGAATGATTTCTGGTATAAGGTAGAGCCAACCACAGGCATCAAGAATCCATCCTATGTTTATAAGGGCGACAAAGAATTGAGCCTATATGAATGTTGTCTCTCTTCCTTTTTCCTTGTTTATTTCAATAGAAAATACCCTGTTGGCCCTATGTTGGACAATTTCTATGCTCTACAAGAGGAATCCGGTGCTATTCGCGGGCACTACAGTTTGATTGAGGGAAAGCCGATTCTTACCGAAACTAATCCAGAAGGCCTTTCTCCACCAATGCTGGCATGGGTTGAATACAACTTGTATCACAAGGTTGGGCTGAAGTTGCGGTTGAAAACTATAATGCCGAATTTGATAGCCTATCATAATTGGTTGGAGACGAACTTCAAGGAAGAAAATGGGCTTTATGCTCCTCCTCCTGAGGTAAGCATGATGCCTAATGCACCACGTGGAGAAGTGAAGTATCCACTCGATTTCAATGCCCAGGTTGCCATCAATGCGTTATATATGGCGTCATTGGCAGATATAATGAATGATAAGGAGTTGGGTTTCCGGTTTAAGCGGCAATATTTCTCTCTTAAAACCCGTATTAACACATTGATGTGGGATCCTGATGATAGGATATACTACGATCTTGATGCCGATGAAAAGCGCATTAAGGTGAAAACGATTGCCGCCTTTTGGACGCTCCTTGCCAAAATTCCAAATGATGACAGGGCAGAGGGGCTATTCGATCATCTGAAAAACACTGATACCTTCGGTACGGAAAACCCCTTTCCCAACCTGGCGGTTAATGAGGAGGGCTTTGATGAAAACGGCGGTGGAGCACGTGGTTCTGTCTACCCTGCCTTTACTTATATGGTGATCAAGGGTCTTGAAAAATATGGACAATACGCTCTGGCACGTGAGGCGGCCATTCGGCATATGTACTTCATATTTGACACATTTCATCTGGAGGGGGGAAAGAAGGGAACATTATGGAAGGCCTATAAGCCGTTCAAGGAAGGTCCGGCCGTTTGGCCGGGGAATGAAGAGTGGAACAGGCCGTTAAGCCTCGCCCATGCCGGGCTTTCAACCATTGCGTTGATGATTGAGAACATCGTCGGCCTCTATGTCAGTCTTCCAAGAAAAACCGTTGAATGGTATGTCCCCACCCTGGAACTGATGGGAATCGAAAATCTTCCGCTCAAACGCAACAAGGTATCAATTATTAGCAACAAAACCAACTGGGGATGGGAGATTCAACTGGAATCCGAGAAGCTCTACTATTTTTCGGTTCATCTACTGGAAGAGGATAAGGACAAAACTCTGCCCATTCCTTCAGGAAAATGTTCCATGCTTATTTCCAAGCTTTAGATATGCCCCCCCCTTATAGGGTTGCTATGAGCAGGGTTTTGGGATCCAGTCTGAGAGGCAAGTCTGCACCGACAATCTTGTCATGGTCTTTGACCAGGTAGAGATGAAGGGCATCTTTCTCGGCCTTTAGGGTTATAATGACATCAATCAATTCCAAATAGGGCACCAGATTCATGGGGATTCCTTTTTCATTGAGAATGGCCCCATCCATATCTTCTCGATGATAATCATCTGAGAACCAGAGTTCCACCTTTCTATCAGCCGCGAAATTTCTGAATTCAATCACATCTTGTTCTGTCGCCGCAGTGAAATCGAAGCCATCAATGACGACAACATCTGTTTCCATCTGACCATGTACTATCATCGCTGTTAAACTGGCGATGACCTGTTTCACTACTGTGCCCTTCTGGCTGAAATTCATAATAACCCTGTTATGGATTATCTCGTCATGAACCATCATAGCGTTCTCAAGGTTGCGCTTGGCACTGATTTCCTTGAATATATCCTCATACCACCTAATTATGTGATCGGTGTTTTTCGCATAGGATACATGGATGACATGTTTCCCGGCCATGAGCTTGTCGGTGGCAATGTGAACGAGACAAGCCGTTTTTCCTATTCCGCGGCGGGATGCGATAATTCCGATTCGCCCGGCACCCACACCGCCATGAATGGAATTGTCGAGTTTTCTGAGCGGACTCTTTTTAAGTAATTCCTGCTTAATCATTTTTGTTCCTTATGAGTTCCTCGCTGATGGACTGAGGAACCCTGGCATATTTGGCGAATTCCATTGTGAATTCGGCTTTTCCCTGGGTGGATGACCGGAGGGTCGTCGAGTATCCGAACATCTCACTCAGAGGAACTTCTGCTTCAACGGTACAACTATGTCCTTCTTCCTGGGATGCAATTATCATTCCCCTACGCTGATTAATACTCCCGAAAATGCTTCCCTGAAACTCGGTTGGACCCTCAATTGCAACCTTCATGATGGGCTCCAGAATGATGGGATTGGCTTTCTTGTAGGCTTCTCTAAAACCCATGAGAGCCGCTGTCTGGAAAGCCATGTCCGAGGAGTCCACCGAATGAGAGGCCCCGTCGACAACGGTCATTCCAACATTTATGATTGGAAAACCGAGGAGGGTGCCCTTGACCATGGCGGTTTTAAACCCCTTGTCGCAGGCGGGAATGAACTCCGTGGGAATGTTGCCGCCTTTGACCAGGCTCGTAAATGAATAGGTTTCTTCCCCATCATTAAAGGGTTCCATGATGCCATTGATTTTCGCATATTGACCGGAACCGCCAGTTTGCTTCTTGTGAACGTATTCCCATTCAACCCGTTTGGTGATGGTCTCCCTATAGGCCACCTGCGGCGCACCAGTCTGGACATCGGCCTTATACTCGCGGCGCATTCGTTCAATGTACACATCAAGATGAAGTTCCCCCATTCCCTGAATGATTGTGTCATTCGTTTCATGGTCAACATAGGTGCGGAAGGTGGGATCTTCCTTAGTAAAGCGGCCCAGCGCCTTGGCCATCTTATCAGAGGCGGATTTGTCCTTCGGTTTAACCGATAGAGAAATCACCGGATCTGGGATATACATCGAAGTCATCGTGAGGTTGAGATCTCCACCGCAGAAGGTGTCGCCGGAGGCGCAGTCAATGCCGAATAAGGCGACAATGTCGCCGGCACCCGCCTCGCTGATGTCTTCCATGGAGTCGGCGTGCATTCTTACCAGCCGACCCACCTTGAATTTGCGCTTAGTGCGAACATTGAATAGATCCGCCCCCTTCCTGATGGATCCCTGGTATATCCTTATATAGGTAAGCTGACCATACTGCCCGTCTTCGAGCTTGAAGGCCAGGGCTACAGGGGATTTGGCAGGATCGGGGTGGATTTCAACTGTGGCCTCATCCTTGTCCAAGTCCATGGCCTCGTTTTTTACATCCAATGGACATGGGAGGTAGTTTTTTACGGCATCGAGAAGAGGTTGAACTCCCTTGTTCTTGTAGGCACTGCCGACATAGACAGGGACAAGTTCATTCCCAAGCGTACCGGTGCGCGTGGCCTTATGAATAAGAGCCTCGGGAATGGAATCGCCTTCCATAACCTTCTCCATCAGTTCATCATCAAACATCGAAATCGCCTCAAGCATGGTTTCTCGCTTCTCTTCGGCTTCTGAGAGGAGTTCAGAAGGAATTGGAGCCTCGCGAACAGAATGATTCTCATCGCCGTCGAAGTAGAGAGCCTTCATGGATACAAGGTCAATCACACCCTGATGATTGTCTTCCAAACCGATGGGCACTTGCATCATTATAGCATTGAGCCCCAGTTTCTCCTTTAGCTGGCTACATACCTTGTATGGATTCGCTCCGGTTCTGTCTGTCTTATTGATAAAGGCGATTCGAGGCACGCCATAGCGTTTTAGCTGCCTATCGACCGTGATGGACTGGCTTTGAACACCGCCGACCGAACAAAGCACGAGGACTGCCCCGTCGAGAACTCTCAGTGCGCGTTCTACCTCAATAGTGAAATCGACATGTCCTGGAGTGTCGATTATATTGACTTGATAATCCTTCCATTCGACGTTGGTCGCGGCCGATGAGATAGTAATGCCGCGTTCTCGTTCGAGTTCCATGGAATCCATGGTGGCCCCGACACCGTCCTTGCCCCGCACCTCATGAATGGCATGTATCTTCTGACAGAAGAATAAAATGCGTTCGGTCAGCGTGGTCTTTCCTGAATCAATATGGGCACTGATTCCGAGATTCCGCATCTTCTCTATGTCAAAACTCATATTATACTGCTCCAATAATTGTTTATACTGATCAAATTCGCCGTAGTATAACGGTCTGTTGAAAATTGGTCCATCCCCAAAGATCAATTAAGAAAATTCAATATTTGGGCGCAACCCTTCGGGTCTGGCTTTTCTCTCCAATGCCTTCTTCTGGCTACCTGTTAACCAGCTCATTGCCAATCGCCGGGGTAGCCAGCGGCATTTCCGTTTCAATCCCTTGCGCCTGTCATGCGGTAATTCTGTCGTCTACGAGAAGTGAGAATTTCACAACACAACGGGGATGGGAAAGATTGTAGATTTCTTAGAAATACTCAGTATATAATACCAATGGAGAAAGCAAATGGAAGTTATCTGTCTCGACCTCGAAGGAGTTCTTGTTCCGGAAATATGGATTGCCGTGGCCAGAGAAACTCGTATTGACGAATTGAAACTCACAACCAGGGATATAAGTGACTATGATGAGTTGATGAATCACCGACTCGGAATACTGAATAGAGAAGGAATAACGCTCAAGCACATACAGGATGTTATCGCCACTCTCGAACCCTTTGACCAGGCCCTAGAATTCATCGACCAGGTTCGTTCGGAAACCCAATTAGTCATTCTTTCCGATACCTTTGAGCAGTTTGCCTCCCCGTTTATGCGCAAATTGAACTGGCCCACCTTGTTTTGCAATACCTTGATAGCAGATTCATCTGAACGCATCCTCGGCTACAGGCTACGGCAGAAGGATGGCAAACGCAAGGCCGTCGAATCCTTCAAAGCGATGGGACTCCGTGTGTTTGCCGCCGGAGACTCCTTTAACGATGTCACCATGCTTCTGGCCGCTCATTCCGGTATGTTTTTTCGTGCGCCTCAGGCTATAAGGGAGCAGTATCCTCAGCTTCCGGCGGCACGGTTTTATGGAGAACTCATTGAGAAAATCCGTAAATTCGTAAGGAAGGATCCGCACGATAAGGCTCCGGCATGAGAATTGAAGCAAGACTCCTAGGATGGTCCTTCGGGCTTGTGATCAGAGAAAAAACCTCCTACAAAGAAAGAAAACCGCTCGCTTGACCTTCTAACTCCATTTGAGGAATAATTAAATCCCATGAGTAAGTACATATTTGTTACTGGTGGGGTATGCTCCAGCCTAGGCAAGGGCATCGCAGCCTCTTCTCTTGGGTGTCTACTTGAAAGCCGCGGACTGTCGGTATGTATGATCAAAATTGACCCCTATCTCAACGTCGATGCCGGAACAATGAGCCCATTTCAGCATGGTGAGGTTTTCGTAACCGATGACGGGGCCGAGACCGATCTTGATCTTGGAAACTATGCTCGATTTACAAATTCTCCGCTGAGCGCAAAGAATTCAATCACTACGGGGCAGGTCTATCAGGAGGTCATCCGCAAGGAGCGCAAGGGCGACTATCTGGGCAAATGTGTGCAGGTTGTGCCGCATCTTACCGATGAGATTAAAAGGCGTATCTTCTCACTCGGAAATGAAAAGGGAATCGATGTCACCATAGTGGAAATTGGCGGCACGGTCGGTGACATCGAGTCCATCCCCTTCCTAGAAGCGGTGAGACAAATCATCCACGAAAAATCCCATATGAACGCTTTAAGCGTTCATATCTCACTGATTCCCAAGGTTTCATCCGGTGAGTTCAAGACCAAGCCAACACAGCACTCTGTGAAAACTCTAAGGGAAATTGGTATCCAGCCCGACATGCTTTTGTGCCGCATTTCCAATGAAATGGATGCGGAGATGAAACGGAAGATATCGAATTTTACAAACATCGATTACGAATGCGTCCTATCGGCCCGCGATGTCCATTCTACGATTTACGAAATACCCATCATATACCGCGAACAGGGAATGGATAGAATTGTATGCGAACGCTTGGGTTTACCCCATGAGAAAGACTGTTTTCAGGGCTGGATGGATTTGAATAATGTCTGGCATGGTGCCAAGAAAACATTAGAGATCGCCATGGTAGGGAAGTACATCGATCTTGATGATTCCTATAAGTCCATCGATGAAGCCCTCGTGCATGGCTCCCTTGCAAACAAGGTGCGTTTGAAAATCCGTAAGATTGATTCTGAATCCATCCCGACACCCGAGTCCGCTGAAAGAGCTTTGGACGGGGTGCAGGGAATCCTGATACCGGGGGGATTCGGGGGCCGAGGCATCCAAGGCATGATTGAGTCTGCCAAAATCGCCAGAGAAGGGAACATACCTTATTTGGGGATATGCCTAGGAATGCAGGTTCAAATCATCGAATGGGCGCGCAATGTTTTGGGAATGAAAAATGCCAACAGCGTAGAATTCACCCCCGATGGAGAAGCCAATGTGATAGCTCTCTTGGAGGAACAGATCGATATAACCCAATATGGCGGAACGATGAGATTGGGAGTTGGAGAAACGAAGACCATGGCCAATACTCATATCCACTCGGCCTACGGTCAATCCATTATTAGAGAACGTCACCGCCATCGCTATGAGGTGAATAATGCCTATCGTGATGAATTGAGTAAATCCGGATTGATTTTCTCCGCATTCACCCCCGATGGTTGCCTAGTGGAATCCACCGAATGGCCTGAACACATATGGTCGGTGGGGGTCCAGTTTCACCCGGAGTTTACCTCCAGACCTATAAGACCCGGTCCCCTGTTTCGGAATTTAATCGCGGCAGCCAACTGGCAATCCTAACAATGCTGTAACTTGTCCATTCTTCTTGTCAGCAGTATTATCGTGTAGATAGTGTTTCTGATATTGGGAGGTTTGCCATGAAAAGCACCGATTTAGAGCGTAGAGACCGGGAGATAAAGAAGGCGAAGAAGAGGCAGATGATTCTTGAACGCAAGGGTCAACGAGATGCCCGAACACCCGGAGACTATATAAATCTTTTCGAAGAAGCGTTTTTTTTTGATACTAAGAAAATATACAACATAGAAATGAGCGAGGACATACTGATGCTTCTCGAAGAAATGAAAGAAGAACTCGCCGAGAAACAGTGGGCCAATGTCATCCGTAAGGCCGTGAAGAAAACTAAGGTTGAGCAAAAAGACGAGGCTATTAAACAACTAGCTGATCTTGCAGAAATTGATCTTGCTGGCTAATAAGTGCTGGGGGTGGGGCAGAATAGGGAGCCCATTCCTCCTCTCCTGAAGTCGCCATTCGGCGAGAAAGAAGCAGTGTGCAATAACAACGGTCATATTCTGCGATATTCTCGGAGTCTGTAAGACTTGCGGCTCACGGCTCGATTTCTTCCTTTTTCCTTTCCAGCCGCCTGTGTCTGCGCGTGTCTGAGCCTGCCTGTACTCCGCCGTTGGCACCTGTGTGCGCCTGCCTGTTGCAGACAGGTGCAAAAACAGGTAGGTGCAGACAAGGTGCCTTGCATCGAAAAAAAAAATACAAAAAACCGCTTTCAGTGCCCAAAGCCCGACAGACTCCTAGGCTTTCTCCGATTTCCAGGGGATTGAATTTTCACAGAACAGGGTGCTATGATTGAACGACGAGGAGAGCAAGACGTGGAAAAAAATGATATCGAAGTCATAAATTTTACAAAGAAGTATGGTAAATTTACCGCCGTCGATAACATCAGCTTCAATGTAACCCAGAGCAATATATGCGGCTTCATAGGGCCTAACGGTGCGGGAAAGACAACAACAATCAACACAATATCAAATTTGCTGTTCCCCAATAATGGTGAGGTTCTTGTTTTTGGAAGGGATGTTACCAGGGAGATCAAAGAGATAAAAAAGAATATGAGAGTTCTCTTCTCGGAGGATTATTTTTATAAAAATCTCAGTGGTATGGATAATTTATTGTTTATCGCGGAATTACATAAAATACCAAGGGATGATGCAAAAAGGCAAATTAGAGAATATGCCGATAAACTTGGTCTTGATTTGAAGAAAAAGGCCAACGATCTTTCTCGGGGAAATAAAAGAAAGCTTTCGGTAGTATCCGCATTATTGGGAGAGCCTAAACTGCTGATTCTTGATGAACCGACCACGGGGCTTGACCCTCTTATACAAATTGAAATGTTCAATCTGATAAAGGAAGTCAATAGAGAACAGGGGACTACAATATTCTTTTCGTCTCATATATTATCCGAAGTACAGAATATATGTGTAGATGTTATCTTTATTAAGGAAGGGATAATCTCCAAGACTGGAAAGATCGAATCGCTACTGCAGAAAGAAATTCTCCTGGAGTATGCAAATGAACAGGCAGCCCTTAGAAATTTTGGTCTAATTAAGGAACTGAAAACGGATGCAAAGCACAATGCAGGGGGGATGCCTTCTGTAAGTTACAAGGGAAACAAGATAAATATTTCCCCCAGCAATGTTGTTGAATTTAATCGTCTTCTTTCATTAAATAAATTCTATACAGACAAGGATCTGGTCGATATTTCGATTAAATCAAAAGATTTGGAGAGTGTTTTTATTCTGGATTATCAAACGGGAGTTCAATCATGAATGTTGCCATACTGAAGAGAGAATTGAAGGGGAATCTGAAATTCATTTTGGTGTTTATAATTTTAGGGGTGGTTTCAGGGACAAATGCAAAAGAAATTTTTACTAATTCATTAGATTCTCCCGGTTCCATGGGCGTTCTTCTAACCCTGTCCATGCTTCCTTTTATGGCATTTCTCATGCATTTATCTCAAACTTATTTGAGAGATTATGAAGATGGAAGAGTCGCCATCCCCTTGAACTCTCCAAATTCAAGGGCCGATATATTTATTTCCAAATTTGTTTCAAGCTTAGTTATTTCCTTGATTATCTATTTTTTTGTTGCTACAATAAAATCGGCAATATGGATTGGGCGTTCATCGGAAATATTCTTTAGCAATCCTGATATTCAGGCGAACTATTGGATTTTTTTGTTTCATAGTTTTTATTTGTTTGTCCTTCTCCTTTTGTTTATAGGAGGATTGGTCGCTCTAATCTATCAACTAACCTGTACTTCTAAACTTGGAATTGCCCTATCGGTGGCCTACCCAATTGGTTCCCTGATATACGAAGTCTTCTACATTCAATTATTAGTCCAAGGGGATGAGTTTCCCCTGATAGTAAAGACACTTAGATTTGTATTCTATCAATTCTTTTTCACGCCTCAATTCCTATCTCAGAACTATCTCGATCTGGGATTCAATTGGATTATCACCCACATTCTGGGGCCTGCTTTGGGGATGTTATTTTTTCTAGTAGGTATTGTTTTATTTTCTAAAAAGGACATTAAGTTCTAGGAAACAGGAACACCAAGGTAGGACTACTGCGATCCTCGGGCAAACGAAACGGATCGGCATTAAGAACTCCAAAGTCTCGAAGTCCGATGGCCTACTGTCAGTCCGGCATGAAATCAGATGCACCCACATATAGCTCGATAAAAAGGCCCCCCCTGCCCCCAATCTTCGGGGCATTATACATGCGTTCCATAATTGTCCATGCCTCTAACGATTTTCTCGGCATCCGGAAAATCTATTTCAAGCAAATGCCGGATTTCCAATGCCCAGTATTCTTCGTTTTTGTTTTGCGGATGCGTGTTCGCCGCCATTTTTCCAACGGCTGAGTAAACATGAATATTTCCGCCGTCCCATTTCCTTGTATTCATAATCGACTCGTTCAGCTCTGCCTGTTTCGGGCGGCAAAACTCTCCATGCCTCCTTGATCAACTGAGCCGGCTACTCCTTTATTCATACAGCAGGATACTTAGAATTCCACGGGGTTTTGTAAACTTTCAGAATATCTTCCATGCAGGCAATGAAATCCTCTTTATTGTCAATTCATTGCCAGAAACAAGGCTGTCGGCGTACTAGGGCTTTGAGGAGAAATTGTAGCCGACACCGAAAAAGAAAACGATATCAGGCCCTTCCCAGGTGATGGGATCTTCCTCAAAATAGAATTGCCATTCAAATCTTCCATGCCTACCCTTGATACCAACTTTGATGTCTGTTTGCATCAGTGAGAATACTTCCACATTCCCAAAATTGTCATGATTAAGAATCATGGAATTGCTGATCGCGGCCGTTTGAAAGTGCATCTGCATGACGAGGGATATAGCCCGGCTGACTCGAAATTCGACTGCCGGAATGATTTGAACAATTATGTTTGCCATTCCACCGAACGGGAAGACTAGCCCTATATTCCCATAGAACAGCCATCTTTTCCATGGACTCCAATCTAAAAGCACCTCTAAGGCAATGTCAGGATAGCCCGATCCAAAACCAAGATTCCTATCGCCAACAGGAATTTTGAACGCTGCACCAACTGCCATTGCGAATGAATGCCGCTGGATAAGCGTGAGGACCGATCTCAAATCAAGATCACCCGCCGCTATTTGCTTGCCTTCTGCCGAATAATTGAATCCTGATTTGCTTATTATATTCCAGCGCACTTGATTTTGGTCGAAGTAGTGCCGTCCCGCATTCGATAGATTGAATGTTTGATGTAGGCCCTCTATGAACGAATCGAGAAATCCACCATATAGGAAATGCAACCGCCAATCGACACAAATCCTGATCATCTCGTGAAATTGCCAATCAGCACCAAGTTCAAAAATGGTGCTCTCGTAATCCATGGCCGTCAAATCAACTTGAGATTCAGGCAAGAGTTTCCCATCCTCTCCATATCTGGGTGCGTTTACGCCTGTGGTCGATGGATAGGCCCCGAATTCATTGAGGTAGTACAGAGCACTTCGTGAAACCAATGCTTCATGGGGCAATGCAAACGCATGATCGGCGGGGAAGCTGAACCATGCCAAATGAGGCATGTAGACATTGCGCCCTCCCAATGGCCCCAGTGCAGGTTCCTTCCAAGAAGGAAGGGCCTGGGCCTGCAAGACCGGAATAACATTCAACCCACACACCAGTACCACGAGAGAACATACCTTAATCCTTTTGTCCATCAAAACACCTTTCGAGAAGTGGAGTTATTCACAGGCAGACAGGTGGGAACGCGATGGATTCAAATCTGCCATGCTGAGGCCCATCCGCAATATACGGCAGGCTCTCTCGGCGGCATCGACTAGGCATTCCTGAGATCGGTTCATAGCCTCGTCGAAGGGCATAATCCTATCTACGGTACTCATCAGGGCATCAATCCCGTAATCGTATACGGCCGATGCGCCTTGTCCAATATCTCCTATGATGGCAAGCACCGGTATCCGGTGCTTCTTCGCTCTCGATGCTACCCCGATAGGAACCTTACCATGAATAGATTGACCATCGATTCGCCCCTCTCCGGTGATGACGAGATTGGCCCCGCTAAGCATAGCCTCAAAATCAATTAAGTCCAGTATTGTATCAATTCCGCTACGCATCTGCGCATCACAAAAAGCCATGAGGCCAAACCCCAATCCGCCTGCCGCCCCTGCTCCAGGAATATCTCGCATTTGGCACCCCTTCCACTCTTCTGTGATATCGGCGAAGTATCCCAACGCTGCATCTAAGAACTGAACCATTTGCGGTGTCGCACCCTTTTGAGGGCCATATACCTGGGATGCCCCCTGTTCCCCGAGGAGGGGATTGTCCACATCACAGGCGATATGAATAGTCGCGGATGTAAGCAATTCATGTACATTCGTGTCGTCAATCTCCGCCACGGCGGCGAGAGGGGCACCACCGAAAGGCAATTCTTTTCCATTGATATCCAGAAAACGATAGCCCAGGGCGGTGGCCATTCCGGCACCTCCATCGTTCGTGGCACTGCCGCCTATGCCGATGGTTATATCGGTAAAACCGGCTTCCAGTGCAGCAACAATCAGCTGGCCTGTCCCATAGGTACTGGTTGCCAAGGGATTCAATTCATCCTTTGAAAGGAGGGTGAGTCCATTGGCACTAGCCATTTCCAATACCGCATGATTTCCGATGATGCCGAAGTATGTAGAAACTGGCCGCCCTAGTGGATCTGCAACCTCTGCATCCATGGTTAACTCGTCAAGCCCTTTCACCAAGGAATCAACCGTCCCTTCCCCGCCATCAGCGATGGGGAGCTTCACAAATTCGGCTTCGGGGAAAACCCTCGCTGCTCCTTCCTCAATGAGTGAAGCCACCCTCATACTTGAATTAGTCCCCTTAAACGAGTCTGATGCAATGACTATCCTCATAAAATTCCTTCCTTGGTTGTATTATACAGCTTTCGGCTTTCAATAGCGAATTTGTTATGCAATTATACAGTCCTATTCATGTAAGGCTGTCTACTATTTCGTGTTGTGCTATCGTTATATGCTCTTGACTTCTCGTAATGCCCTCCCCAAGGCCGACCAAGGAAGCCACCCACTATTCCCGAAGAGATTTATCTAAGACCAGAGGGGTGTGAGCCGCCCAATGGACACGTGACGGGCCTGTGCGAACCATGGAAAAGGGCTTGGCTCATGCCCATATATCAAGAATCTACACGCTAATAGGATAAAACCTCATCGAACAAAGATTTTTATAGTGCCCCGAACTTTGTGTTCACCTCTAAATTCGGATGTACAAGGGACTATAGCGATTAACCTTTACCCCAGGATTGCGCCACTGGCTGAACCATGTCTTGCGTTCTTCTGTCCCCAGCTTGATCTTCCTCAGGAATGGACGCTTCATCCAATATTTGCCGATTATTTTGTCCAGGTCTGTGCGCGTGATTCCTGCCTCTTCTACATGTGTTGTCATGTCGTTCTTTCGGGCATCCTGGACCCGCCGAGCAATCATGCAGTTATGGTAGTGGCGGTAGAGGGTCATGCGCATCATCATCGCACTGGGACACCGGGAAAACTGCACCGTTTCTCGCACATGATTGCAGTTATCTTTGCGTACCTGACGGTCAATGTAATTCACAGAGAATAGAGGATTGTTTTTATTCCTGGCCTCATGTGAGGATATACATTCATGGAGAAAGTATTTTTTGAAGTCCGCGATCTTAGCAAAGGCCCGTGTATACGATTTGTGAAGGTCTGTCGTCAAGGTCTTTCCGGTAATCTTCTTATCTTTAAGTAGTTGGATAAGTTCGCCAGCTATAATTCTAAACGATTTCTCAATGGCCTTCGGATCGGCTTTTTCTATGGATTCCAGTTCTAGCCGCCGCTTTTTCTGTGCATCGGTCATTCTTCCTTTGCGCCTAAGATTGGCAAAACCCATGCTGTAAATGAACTCGGATTCGGAGCCGGCGAAGATGTTTATGTGATGGGGAAAGTACTGAGACTCGGAGAAAGATTCCAGCCCATCGGCGGCCATATCTTCTTGCAAGGGTAAATCAGGGAGTAGCTCGGAATGAATGGCCTGGCAGCATCTTGCCAGCCGTTCAAAACGGTTCTGAACGGTCTCTATCCTGACATCAATAGCACGGCCTATATCGCCCAGACCTGAAGCGGTGACAAGATGCTCGAAGATCTTTGAATAATCGACAACTTTTTTGGCATAGTAATCAATTGAGAAGGTCTGATCAGAAAAAGCCTTGCGGCAATTCTTACAGCGGTAGCGCTGAATCGGACCGAAGGCCATCGTGGGATGAAAACCATAGCGAATATACCATTTTTCCCCGGCGGGAGCCTCGAAATTGGAGCAATCGGGGTTGGGGCAGTGTGGAAAAGTCATAACATACCTCCTTAGTAAGTTGTTTTCCTACTAAGGTATGACTTGCACTTAGAGGCGGTTTACTTCAAAAAACAGGCTTCGGTGCACTGAATAATGCCCTCCTGAATCCGTGTCTGCCCCCCTCTCCTTGCCCTTTGAGGACTCCGTGAAAGGCAGAGTTTAGAGTTCAGGGTTCAGAGTTCAGGGTTCAGAGTTTCGCACGGAGGCACAAAGGGCACGGAGTTCAGAGTTCAGAGTTACGCACAGAGGTTTGTCAACGCTTTTTCTGCTCCCCCTCCGTGTCCTCTGTGCCTCCGTGAGATCTAAAACGGCGTGGGAGGCATAAAAAGTTTCGCACAGAGGCACAGAGGGCACAGAGTTCAGAGTTCAGAGTTCAGAGTTCAGAGTTACGCGCAGAGGTTTTTCAACGCTTTTTCTGCCCCCCTCCGTGTCCTCTGTGCCTCCGTGAGATCCAAAACGGCGTGGGAGGCATAAAAAGTTTCGCACAGAGGCACAGAGGGCACAGAGTTCAGAGTTCAGAGTTCAGGGTTCAGAGTTTCGCACGGAGGCACAGAGGGCACGGAGTTCAGAGTTCAGAGTTCAGAGTTACGCGCAGAGGTTTGTCAACGCTTTTTCTGCTCCCCCCTCCGTGTCCTCTGTGCCTCCGTGAGATCCAAAACGGCGTGGGAGGCATAAAAAGTTTCGCACAGAGGCACAGAGGGCACAGAGTTCAGAGTTCAGAGTTCAGAGTTCAGAGTTCAGAGTTTCGCACGGAGGTACAGAGGTTTTAAAATCTTTGCCTGCTCCCCTCTCCGTGTCCTTTGTGGACTCCGAGAGAGGCAGAGTTACGCGCAGAGGTTTTTCAACGCTTTTTCTGCCCCTCTCCGTGTCCTCTGTGCCTCCGTGAGATCCAAAACGGCGTGGGAGGCATAAAAAGTTTCGCACAGAGGCACAGAGGGCACAGAGGTTTTTAACTCTTTGCGCCTCCCTCTCCTTGCCCTTTGAGGACTCCGTGAAAGGCAGAGTTTAGAGTTCAGGGTTCAGAGTTCAGGGTTCAGGGTTCAGGGTTCAGAGTTTCGCACGGAGGCACAAAGGGCACGGAGTTCAGAGTTCAGAGTTACGCACAGAGGTTTGTCAACGCTTTTTCTGCTCCCCCTCCGTGTCCTCTGTGCCTCCGTGAGATCTAAAACGGCGTGGGAGGCATAAAAAGTTTCGCACAGAGGCACAGAGGGCACAGAGTTCAGAGTTCAGAGTTCAGAGTTTCGCACGGAGGTACAGAGGTTTTAAAATCTTTGCCTGCTCCCCTCTCCGTGTCCTTTGTGGACTCCGAGAGAGGCAGAGTTACGCGCAGAGGTTTTTCAACGCTTTTTCTGCTCCCCCCTCCGTGTCCTCTGTGCCTCCGTGAGATCCAAAACGGCGTGGGAGGTATAAAAAGTTTCGCACAGAGGCACAGAGGGCACAGAGGTTTTTAACTCTTTGCGCCTCCCTCTCCTTGCCCTTTGTGGACTCCGTGAGAGGCAGAGTTACGCGCAGAGGTTTGTCAACGCTTTTTCTGCTCCCCCCTCCGTGTCCTCTGTGCCTCCGTGAGATCCAAAACGGCGTGGGAGGCATAAAAAGTTTCGCACAGAGGCACAGAGGGCACGGAGTTCAGAGTTCAGAGTTTCGCACGGAGGTACAGAGGTTTTAAAATCTTTGTCTGCTCCCCTCTCCGTGTCCTTTGTGGACCTCAATTCCCTAAAGTTGTAACTATGCCTCAATGAGTTTTTCTTAATTCATTTCTAAAAATTATTTTAGAAATCAGTCTTGACACGAATTGTTTCATAGTTGCAATAGTGCTAGGACATAACTATGGAGGGATGAATATCAAGCATCGCTTATCATCACAACAAGAAATCCGGGGCACTCTACGCCTATTCGGTAAAGAGCTATTGGGACAAGGAGAAAAAAGCTCCCAGAAACAAACAGGTGTGCCTGGGCAGAGTTGATCCGACCACCGGGGAGATCGTTCCTTCTAAGAGAAAGAACAATATTGCCCAACGGGCTGTTTCCGCCCCCGGGGTGACCGTGACATCACGGGTGTCCGGGCCCTGTCTGCTTCTTGGCGAGCTGACCAAAAAACACGGAATTGATGCCTTGTTGAAACAATGTTTTCCCGAGGACCATAAGCTTATTCTCAGTCTGGTGTATTACATAATTCACAAAGGGAATGCACTCCACCGCACTGAATCATGGAGTGTCTCAAACCTGCATCCATTTGAAGAGACCATCACCAGTCAGCGCATAAGCGAACTGCTGGGGAGAAAAAAATCATCGCTGCCGACTGCATATTTTCTATAATGCCGAAAGAGCGGCCAGCGATTTCGACCGACTGGTCCGAAGGCTGATCGCCTGCAGGGAGAAACTGCTTGCAGGTGGGGCGATTGAAGACATCAATAAAAATCTTCAATGTTATCTGATCATCAGGAAAACGCCCAAACGGGGACTGCAGGTGGATTTCAATGATGAAGAAATAGAAAAATTTCGCAGGAAGTACAGCGGTTTCTTTTGCATTCTGTCAAACACGATTAAAAGTCCCGCCGAAGCCTTGACGGTATACCGTAACAAGAATGTCGTTGAAAACTGTTTTGACGATCTTAAAAATCACCGTGATATGAAGCGGCTCAGAGTTCACAGCTCCCGGAACATGGACAGCCAGTTGTTCCTGCAGTTTCTGGCACTCATATACGTCAGTTCCATTCGAGTCATCATTCAGGATGGTCCAAAACTCAAATTGTTCACTGTCGCAAAGGTTATGGAGGAAATGGAGACTTTGGTTAAGATTAAATACTCCGGACGCTACGGTTCGGTGTTCACTGAGACGGCACCAGTTCAGCGGCGGATAATGGAACTCTTCGGCATTGCCCTGCCGACATAGTTGCATTTTCCGGGAATTCAGGTTCTAAAGCTTCACCTTTATACTCAAGCTGAAGCTCAACTTGGGGCTGAAACGGGATACTGCGTTTAGCAAATTCTTTCTCCAGGCACTCTTGATAAACAGCCTTCAGAAAGCCACATCCCATTTCTTTATACACATCGAAGATTGCTCCCTGAATAGCGTAGCATTCATCAGGAAACAAAACCTTTTCGTGTATTTCGCGTTTTTCGCAGTTCATATCTTTTCCCCCTTGGCAAACTGCATTAATACTGCCCCAATGTATTGTTCCCGCTTGTCGGCCAGCGTATGAAGCAGGGTTTGTTCATGAGCAGACAGCGTGGCCAGCTCTACGGTGTTTTTCTGTTTTTCCAGACTTGGCAGTGCCACCTCCAAATCTTCAATGGCCTGCTTGCTGATCATCTTCTGAACCGTCCCTTTGGCTCGGCTGGTCAGAAAAATCTGCGCATCCCGCTGGCTGATGTACCAGTTCAGATATTCGGGCAAAACCTTCTCCGGCTTGGTCACCCTTATCCTTAATAAAGGATCGGCAACAACGGCCTTGCCTGGATCTTCAAGAAGAACCGCTACCGTGGTTAGAGACCCACGAGACCTGAGTACCAGATCACCTCTTTGCGCAAGGTGGTGATCCTTCAAGGCCTCCATAATTATCCTGACCAAACCATCACAGTCCACCGTGTTGTCATCCAGAAGATCCTTCACCTGAATAACTGCAACTCCGCCACCTTCACCCAACTTCGCCATTATAAAGTCTAAATTCCCCCTATGACAGCATTTATTCATTTTTTTTCACACTACAGATCTCATGATTCAATAGCCTCCGATTGAGGGGTGGATCTGAGAGCTTTAGGTTAGTATGAATCTCTAAATGAGAACTCTCCAATTGGGAATTCACTCGAAGCCTCTTGTTTTTCTTATTTGTCGAATAAACACACCTATAATGTAACAAATGTCGGACAATTCGGAAAAAGGTAACAGAGGCCGTGTATCACTACATTGTAAAAATGACGGATGTTGGAAATGTAAATAATTACCCTGCAACAAATTAGCAGGCAGGGCATCGTTGAAAAGTACGGATAATGACTGTCTTAAGGTGAATTTTGGCGAAGTTGGGTTCAGAGGCTTCGAGTTTCATGAGAAAAAGCGGACAGTTATCTTGACAATTCACCGGTTTTGGGGAGGTGCCATCTAGTTCTTTTTATATTCAAATACAAGTTTAAAGTATCCTGAACAACTCATCTGCTGGAGTTGTTTCAGGGCATTGCCTCCGATAATATTATCAAGTGCGGGCGATCGTAATGAAAAAAGCAGTACAAATACCGAGAAAAGGCCTATCAAGAATGTTCTCACAGGAGTTTTTTTCATATATCCGCTCAAATCCTGTCTTTCTTTTAGAATGAAGCCTTCATCTTCATAGACGGATATGAACTCATCAGTGCTTGTATATCCATGTGCATACCAGTGCTTTTTGAATCTTTTAATAAGTGTCATATTTCCCGGAAAACGAGATTCTGCGTGGAACAAAAAATCATCCACTACAATGAAAATCGTTCCGGGCTTACACAGCTTCAAGATGTTCCTGGCCAGGATTTGATGATCCGGATTATGCTGAAGACTCTCCAGGGCAAGAACCGCATCAAATGGTTTCTGTTTTTCAAACCAGCCGCTGTCCTGAAAATCCGCCACTTCAATTTCAGTTTCTAAGGCTATGGCCAGATTGCGCTGCACCTGACTTATCGTTATTCCGCAGTAATCTGCTGGATACCTGTCTTTGAGATAGCGTATAGTTCCGCCGACCCCGCAGCCCAGATCAAGAATTCTTTCAGCCCTTTTTTCCTTTATTACTTCCAATATCAGACGATTGCTGTAAAACTCCGCCGCCGCCTTTTTCGTTATCCCAGGCGGATAGAGCCGTCGGTGGATGGCACCGGCAAGTCTGCTCTTTTTCGACTTCAGGAAATAAAGGGTATTTATATCATAATAATCCGCAACACCGGACTGGATAGAATGGGCTCTTTTCATATTTACATTATAGTGCATAAATCAGTCTTATAATGCGAATTTTTGAGTTAACTGTCCCATTTTGTCATAAAACGCCTGCCTCTTCATACCTCAAGCCGCCAAATGTATTCCTTATTCCTTAGACTCCTAGCCGAATTCCCTCCCAGCATTCTCCGAGGGGACTCATTCATTCAAAGGGGACCCCTAGCAAACAGCTTTCGAAAAGTGGCGAAGCGATTTTCCGTCTGTCTGCGGGCACAGGCAGACGGAAAGGAATCGAGGAAAGAGCCTGGTGGGAGTTTTTAGACCTGCCGCTTACATTTTCTTAGTTAATTACTCCCAGAATGAGTCGTTCTTCCCCGTTGAAGTGTTTCTTTCTCTGTCCTGGAATCACCCTGATGTTCGCCCATGTCAATTCCTGTTTTTTTATGTGGTTTGAATCCATATTCACAGCCTTATGGAATTTTTCCTACTCCCATCAAGAGTGGACAGTCAATACTGCGATTCACCAAGTCAGTCTCTCCCAAAGAAATCATTGGACAGTTTACTCATTTTTCATCTATGATTTCACAGATGTATGTCTTTAATAGAGTTTTTACTAACTGGCTACCGTTTACATCATTGGCGGCCATTCTCTACACTCTCATTTTTTTTAGACTAAACAACAGTCCCGGTATTTTTCTTACCGCAGGCCTGCTCTTGTATTTACCGACCATCATCATAGGTTTAAAGATTGCTCTAAAGGATTCCAGTATAGATTTAATCACTTTCTTTAAGAGACCTGCGAATATAGCCACTCTCTCAAGAGCCGTACTCATACTCGCCGGATTAGGCTTGGCCCTGTACTCAAAAAAATATGGAATCAGAGTATGTGCAATAATTTCGGCTGTGTTTATTACAACCGGATTCGCCGCAGATTTTTTTGATGGATGGCTGGCCCGTCACGAGGCAGAAAAACCACTTTCAGCAAAATGGGGAGGATGGTTTGATGCTGAGTCTGATGCGCTGATTATATTGCTAAGTTGCATATGTTTATTTCCAATCACAGAAATGCCCGTGATTCTTATAATTCCGGCAATCGCACGCTATGTATTTGGTCCGGTATATCTCTTGTTTCCCGTCCCGCTTGAAACTCCGCCTTGGTATTTCTGGTATTCAAAAAATTCGGCTGCAGTCTTTCAGTTTCTGTTGGGATTTATCTGGGCCGCTGCACTGCTTATTCCAGGTGGTCAGATTTACCAATATTTTTTTGTCCTCCAGACCAGAATCCTGATTCCGGTGGTCAGTTATCTGATTATTATCAGTTTTATAGTCGAAGGATACTTTCGCATAAGAACTATCGCTAACCTCGTTCCTCGTGGCTATAGAAAAGGCATTTTGACATCATATTTCATTTACTATACGATTCCATTCAGAAGATTCCGAATGAAGAATTTCTACAAAGAATTCGTTGCTGCGGGGTCTATTGCCTTCGATGTGGGCGCACACCTTGGCAACCGGACCAGAACATTTCTTGATTTAGGAGCTAGGGCGACAGCCTTTGAACCTCAGCCGGTCTGCGCCGCACTGCTTACAAGCTGGTTCGGAAATAATCAGAGTGTTTCCCTGAACTTCTGTTCACTGGGTGATAGAGATACCAACGCAGAACTTCTCATCTCTCATGAAAACCCCACCCTAACTAGTGTAGACAGCGGCTGGGTTAGTGAGATTGGGAAAAAAGACGCATTTGAAAAAGTCAGATGGCAGGAGAAACTGGTTATTAAAATGATATCCCTCGATACTGCAATAGAAATATATGGACTTCCGCAATTTATCAAAATTGATACTGAAGGTTTCGAGCACCATGTCCTTCAGGGATTATCAACAGCCGTTAAAAATATAAGTTTTGAATTCCTTCCAGATCAGCCGCAGAGGGCTGTTAAATGCCTGGAAGAAATTAATCGGCTGGGGCATTACTCCTTCAATTTTTCAAGAGGAGAATCGATGAAGTTATACTTCCGAGAATGGCGGTCAAACGAAGAAATAGTGAAGTTTATTTCCTTGTATCCTGAGACTGCCCGAAGTGGAGATATTTATGCGAAGCTTCGGTAAATTATACAGGCCGGTCCTGTTATTGATTTTTTTCCATTCGGTATTTTTTTCCTACAGGCTGCTTCCCACAATAGAAAGCTTCACTCCATTGTGGTTCATACTCCCTGCCGGAGAAGTATTTCTTATGGCATTACTTCTGTTCCCCGGAAGGTTGCAAAAAATTCGATTTTGGGTATGTCTGATGTTTTCAGGAACTCTGCTTCTATATAACATGGGTGAGATTTTTTATCGCTTCTTCTACATGGAAAATTTCCACTTCTTAAAAGATATCCCGCTCATTCCCGGTATGTTCGTAATGTTGATCCCTGATGGAATTTTATCACCATATTTTATACGAGTACTATCAGTCATATTTACAGTTGGTCTGATTGCAATACTCACCTGGATCATTCTGATACCAGCAAAAGTATTTCTGAAAACAAATTCAACTTCTATTCGATTCCCCATGCTTTTTTCGACCATGATTATTGCACTGGGACTGATGCTTGTGTTCCCGGATTACTCTCCAGGCATCCAGATTATAAAAGGTGTCTCAGCCTCGGAGAACGGCAGAGTAGGGATTGAGGATATACCAGAAGTCTATGACAAGCCTATTACTCCTGAAACTGGGGGGGCCTGGGTTGCAGATGAGCCTGTTGAGTCCGGGATTAGCTGGAAATTTCCTGGGATAAAGGACATGGATGTACATATTGTCGTGGTGGAGTCCTATGGCGCAACACTTTTCCAGAGGCCTGAATACATTGAAACCATTGAGAATCTCTACAATCGGTTGGAACCCCTGCTACAGATGGACGGCTGGACAGCACAAACCGGTTTTGTCCTTTCTCCTGCCTTCGGCGGCAGGAGCTGGCTTGCAGATGCCACCCTGCTTACAGGCATACAAATGGTAAACCAGCAGATATTCGATGAAAAAATAGCCGAAGGCTCCCCCGCTGAACTATTAAAACTGATGGGCGACGCAGGCTACTACAGGCATTATGTTGCTCCGGGAACCACTAACACATCGGAAGAATGGAAGATTGCATATCCCTTTGAAAACTACATGATCAGGCCTGATTTCGGTTATGAGGGGCCGAATATTTCATTCGGAACCCTGACTGATCAGTTTGCTTTGAGTGTATTCTCAGAAAATCATCTCCAGGATAAGCGAAATGATTTTGCATTTTATGTACTGGTCAGTTCGCATACCCCCTTCGTGAGAATTCCCATATTCAAGCCAGATTGGTATTTCAGTCTGAATGGAAGAGAATATGAAGATGGCTATCTGAAATTTTTTGAGAACAACTGGCTTTATGGTAATGAGCTGGCGGAAGGCTACCTGGCAGGAATTTCCTACAGCCTTGAAACCACCGTGAGCTATCTTACCGAGATTCTCTCGGATCAGGAATTTATGGTAATAATTGGAGATCACCAGCCAAGAAAGCCTGTGAGTGGTTCAAACCCGGGCTATCCTGTTCCATTCCATATAATTGTGCCAGCGGAAAACCCGCTGACATTCCCCGAATCATGGGTGCTCAGCCATGGCCTCCAGCCTCCCGTGCTACCCTCCAACCACGATGGAATCCCCAAGATGGCGGAAATACCCAGATTGATCAGGAGTCTCTTGTCGCCGGATACGCATGCTGAGTCCATGTGATGAATGCAGTACTGATTATCATGGGCAATATGCTTACGAGTCTCGGGAACAGTATGTATGTGGTTGCCCTGATAATATTTGTTTCGGATACCTATCCTGACCCCTTATACATTGGGTTAATTCAGGCGGCGGTCTACTTGCCTGTGATCCTTTTCAGTCTTGAAGGCGGCAAACGGGCTGACAGAAGCCGTCGTCCACCCCTTATTGCAGGAACCGACCTTATAAGAAGTTTATTCCTTGCCGCTGGAGCCATGCTTCTGTCAGGGGTAGCAAATATTCATCCTCTTGCTGTAATCCTGCCGATGGTTTTTTTGAATGCTGTAATGCAGGCGCATTTCTCACCAGCTGTCATAAGTTTTATTCTCGATCAGAAAAAAACAAAGACAGATCTCCTCGGTCTTCGGACCGGAAGCGGTCATCTTGCAAGCCTTGCAGGACAGAGCCTGGGTGCATTACTTTATCCTGTTCTAGGACTTGTTCCCACACTGTTTACTAATAGCCTCTGTTTTCTGACAAGCGGTATCTCCGAACTATTTCTGACTGAAACAGAAGCACGGTGCCTGAAAACAGATAAGGAAATAGCATCTAAAAAAATAACCCTTTCATCAGTCATTGGCGAATTCAAGGATCTTGATAAAAAAAATGTCCCCGTTCTCTTATACATCGGAATGCAGGCAGTCAACAGTCTGATAATCCTGAACCTGCCCTTTTTTATTACCAGAAGACTGGGATTTGAATCCAGGTATATTGGTTATGGGCTCGCAGCATTGATGGGTGGAAGTATTTTGATCGGATTCATTGTGGGAATCTCGGGACTTGCCACGAGGGTAAGCTCGAAGACAACTATTGCCGCTACCGGAATAGCCTTTATAGTCTACTTCTTTGCGGCTAGACTGAGCTTCATCAACCCCGTCGGCCTTGATTTCTTTCTGCCCTGTATCCTCTTAATAATCTGCGGAGCCTCTCTGGGATGGATTCATCTTGTTACTGTTCATCAGGTATTTACTAATGGCCCGCCCAATTCGGCGGCCACACGCCAGGGCTTTCTTGAGGCAGTGGCTACAGCTGTTCTTCCTGTCAGCTATATAATAGGCGGCTTACTTGCTTCAAAACTGTCTCTTGATACTCCCTGGATGCTTCGGCTTGCAGCCATCCTCTGCGGCCTTCTTATAATCGCTGAAACAGCACGCATCAGTAAAAAACATGTGGCAGAAACCTGAGTAATGAATATATAATATGAATCAAGCTAGTGAATGTAAACCTTAAAAAGCAGGATAAAAATGCAGCGTGAAGCAAAAATCGAAAACATAGTTATATCCAGAATCCCGACAAAATATGGGGAGTTCCAACTCCGCCTGTATTATGACCCCGACACAGGTAAAGAGCATATGGCCTTCACCCTCGGCAATTTAAATGAAGGAAAACCGCCCCTGATAAGAATTCATTCAGAATGTTTTACCGGTGATGTTCTAGGCTCACTCAGGTGTGACTGCGGCCCTCAGCTAGAAGTCTCACTGCAGATGATCAGCATGGAACAGAAAGGTGCTGTAATCTATTTGCGGCAGGAAGGCAGAGGAATTGGATTGACTGAAAAACTCAAAGCATACAATCTACAGGATGCTGGCATGGATACAGTAGATGCCAATATTGCGCTGGGTCATTATGCCGATTGCAGAGATTACAGAATTGGGGTATCCATTTTGAATGAAATGGGGCTTAAAGATATCAGACTTATAACCAATAATCCTGCAAAAATTGAGGGTCTCGAAAACTATGGAATCAATATACACGAACGAGTTCCGATTGAAATAGAAATTCTCGAAGATAACCGCAGATATATCGAGACCAAGGCAGTCCGTATGAATCATTTAATTGATATACATAAAACCAAATAATGCCTCTTATCATGTCGGCCTTAACAGAAATAGAAAACTGGATTCAATCATCAACCAACTCTAGTAGCCCTGATAAACCGCAGGTAATTCTCAGCTTTGCATTGTCACTGGACGGCTCACTTAGCACCGAACCCGGAAGCTCGACATCAATCAGTTGTGATGAATCAATGAAATTCGCACATTATATAAGATCTTGCTGCGATGCCATCATGGTTGGAATAGGCACCATCCTGTCTGACAATCCAAGATTGTCTGTCCGGCTGGTAAAAGGGGATAATCCTGTTCCGGTAATCCTTGATTCAAAGTTGCGAACACCTCCTACTGCTAATGCTTTCGGAGGCAACAGACATCCGATAATCTTCTGTGGCCCTGATACTGATGAAAAAAGGAAGATATCTTTAGTGGAGGCAGGAGCCTTGATTTCGGTGGCAGTTTTGAATGATGAGGGCTTGTCCTTTCCGGGAGTATTAAAGAGTCTTTATACAAGAGGAATCCGCCTCCTGATGGTTGAGGGAGGAGCAGGAATTCTACGGTCCTTTTTTGCATCAGGCTTATGGGACAAGATGGCAGTTACTGTAAGCCCGATGTTTTTAGGCGGATATAATCTGCTTGCGTCAAGTACCCTCAGCGCTCCGCTGAGTGCAGGAACTTCCCGCTGGATAGAAGCAGGAAGAGATCAGATATGCCTGATAGATAAGGCTCCTCTATGATTGCGAGAAGGCTACAGTTTATTAGACCAGGGGAAGTTGCCGTTGCTGATGTATCAATTGGTAAACCCTCAACAGCTGAGGCACTTGTTCATGCCCTATATTGCGGCATCAGCACCGGGACCGAAAGATTAGCCTATAGGGGTGAGTTACCAGAAGATCTTCTGCTGGACGAATCGATCAAAGAACTTCGCCGTGAAGCAAAATATCCCTTTCCCTACGGTTATATTTTAATCGGGGAAGTCGTATCCACCGGAGACAGAAACAATAGCTGGATGGATGGTAGAAAAGTACTAATCTTCCATCCGCATCAGGACTGGACGGTAGTGAGTGTTGACCGGCTGATATTCCTGCCGGGTGATATCTCCCCTGAATTATGCGTTCTTATCCCTAGTTGCGAGACAGCGCTAACCTTCATCCATGACTCGGCACCCATAATGGGAGAAAGAGTCTGCCTCTACGGCCTTGGTATCATCGGCCAGATCACGGCCAGAATGTTGTCAGGCTTCCCGCTTGAGAACATTACGTTAGTTGACCCCAGCCCGTATCGCCGTGATCTTGCTTCTGATATCAAGGCGACAGCCCTTACCGTTTCGGAAATTCCGGGAAAAAGTGATTATGATCTCAGCCTGGAGTTGTCAGGAAACCAGGCAGCCCTGCAATCCTGCCTCGAACACGCACTCTATGACGGGAGGATATTGGCAGGCTCATGGTATGGAAGTAAAAATGTCTGCCTTGAACTCGGTAGCCAGTTTCACAGAAAACGGCTTCGCATAATCAGTAGCCAGGTATCGAGCATCGCACCTGCTTTGAGAGGCCGATGGGATTACAAAAGACGGATGCACACCGCCATCAAGTGGCTTGCCGCTAATCAGTATTCTTCATGGATTACCCATAAGATTAAATTTGAAGAGGCTGTCGATGCCTACAAAATAATTGATGAACCGGGGGGAGAATATCTCCAGGTTATTCTTGACATGAGGTAGAAAAAATGTATAAATTATGTTTTAAAAGAAAGTTCATAGCACAGCATTTCCTGATTGGAGGCGACTGGGGAACGGAGAACCGTCTGCATTCCCATTCCTACGAGTTGGAACTCCAATTAAGGGGTGGCAAACTCGATGAGCACAACTATCTTGTAGATCTTGTCCAGGTCGAACAGACTCTGAAACAGGTGATTGGTCTCTATGAAGACAAAACACTCAATGAATTACCCCCCTTCAAGGATACTAATCCATCTCTCGAACTTTTCAGCAGGATTATTGCCGTAGAGATTGCGGGGAGAATCAGTAAAGACCCCGTAAATTCAATTGAAGTAAGGCTTTGGGAAAATGACTCCGCCTGGGCATCCTGGGAGCAGCCTCTGAAATGAAAATAGCGTTTATTCTCTACGGAGAACCCGATGGGCGCTCCGGAGGCTTCCTGTACGACCGGTATCTAATCGATAGTTTATTGATGAGGGGACATGATGTGAAAGCCTTTTCCCAGAGGGAAGAAGGCCTCATAACCCGTATTTTTGAAAATTCAAGCAGTATATTTCATGAGCTTAAGAAATATAAACCGGATCTGATAATAGAGGATGAGTTAAATCATACGAGTCTTTTCTTAATCAATAAGAGGATAAAATCAGGAATAAGGGTACCCATCATTGCGGTAGTCCATCATCTTCGATCTGAAGAAAAGATGAATTTATTATTCAAGATCATAGCGAGGAAAATCGAAGCATTGTTTTTAGGCGGATGCGATGCTTATATAATAAACAGCAAAAACACATTGCAGACTGTCAACAAACTCCTGAAAACAGAGATCGAGTCTTATAAAATCATCTATCCGGGAAAGGACAATCTCCCTCATAGAGAAGGCAGTCGGATATACTCTGGCAGTATTAAATTACTATTTGCCGGAAATATTATACCAAGAAAAAATCTTGATATGGTTCTCAGAGTATTGAAAAAAATTGCTGGGAGAAAATGGCAGCTTAATATCTGTGGATCAGAAGATAATGACCCATCTTACATGAAAATTCTTCACAGATTATCAGCAGAATTTGAGGAAAATAAACAAGTAATCTACAACGGAAGGGTGACAAATAGACAGCTCTCTGAATTCTTTGCCGAAGCCCATATTCTTATATCTCCGTCTGATTGGGAGGGTTTCGGGATAATTTATCTTGAGGCCCTGAAGGCTGGAGTTGTTCCAATCGCATCAAACAACGGTGGAGCTACGGAGATAATTGAGGACGGAATAAGCGGATTTCTTCTCTCCCCCGGCGATGATGACCAGTTGGAACGGCTTCTCAGGGATTTAATTGATAATCCTGAGGTATTGAGAAAAATGTCTGTGGCCTTGTTAGAAAAAGCCTCAACTTTCAAAAATTGGAATGAAACAATGGATGAAGCAGTCAGGTTTATAGAGAGAGTTGTTTAATACACTCCACCCATCAAGTCAATTTTTCAATTCAATTAATGATTCAAGTGCTCTCTCTGAAAATTCATCCTGTATCAAAATATGGTCATGATAATATGCTGTGACGACGTTTGCACTGATACCATCAATAGAAAGCTTAGACTGAAGTTTTCACCAAATAAGCAAAGTAACCCATTCTCCCATAAGGGATTAATCAAAAACTCATACTTCACTATACTGGGGACATCACAGTTTAACTCCTAAAATATCAAGCATCTTCTGCTGATGAGCAGTCGGCTCGGTTAATGTCGTGAAAGGCAGTGCCCCCTGATAATCCGGCTCAATCGTGTTGCAACAGATAGTCGCCAAGTCATCAAGTGCCGTATGAAAACCATGAACCTGATCACCCTGGGCTGTACATTTGGCTCTTCGGATACCCTTGTGGAATAAGATGGAAGCAAAGTACTATGAGAAAATGAATGATAGAGAGCTATATCGGCAAATACTTGGCATTGTTAACCCATGGCACATAACAGGCATTGATCTAAACATAGACAATGATTGTGTGCATATATATCTGGAATGGCCGCATGGGAATGACGGCATCTGCCCTGAATGCGCTACTACCTGCAAAATTCATGACAGAAGAGAAGAGCGGACGTGGAGGCATTTGGATACCTGTCAATTAAAGACATATATTCACTGCCGAATTCCCCGAGTGAAATGTCCTGAACATAAAACCAAGACGATGAATATTCCATGGGCAGAAGAGACGAGCAGATTTACAGCGCAGTTTGAAGCAGTGGCAATACTATTCCTGGAGGGTAGCAAAAACATAAGCAAAACCGCCCTGGGCCTAAGGGTAAGCTGGCATGAGATGAGCAACATAATGAAGAGGGCGGTTCGCCGTGGCCTTGCCAGAAGGAAAGATGAAACAATCAGTCATATAGGAATGGATGAAAAGAGTTTTCTAAAGGGCCACAGTTATGTCAGCGTTATAACCGACATTGACGGGAAAAGGGTTCTTGATGTGACCGTAGACCGCAAAAAAGAGTCTGTGAACGCATTGTGGGGTAGTCTCACAGAAAAACAACGAGACGAAGTAGAGGCTGTGAGCATAGATTTTTGGAAGCCCTATATTACTGGAGCAGTGGAACATGTCCCAAATGCGGCCATAGTTCATGACAAGTTTCACATAATGAAGTATATGAATGAGGCGGTTGACAAGGTGCGCAAAAGTGAACACAAACATCTGTCAAGCCAGAATGACAGTGTCTTGAAGGGAACCAAATATCTTTGGTTGAAAAACAAAGAGAAATTCACGGATAAAAATGAAAACGATTTTAAAGCGTTGAATCTACGGCAACTTTCTGTTGGTCGTGCATGGAATAGAAAGGAACTATTAAAGGCTCTGTGGGACTGTAAAAGCGAAGATGATGCTAGGAAGCATTTTAAGAAATGGTATTTTTCAGCAACACATTCGAGGCTTAAGCCGATCATAGATGTGGCAAAAAAGTTTAAAAGGCATATTGAAAACATCATTACCTATGCCAAACACAGGATAACTAACGCATTCGCCGAAGGAATCAACAGCGTAATTCAACATATAAAAGCATCAGCTAGAGGCTTTAGAAATTTTGCACATTACCGAACGGCCATGCTCTTTTACTGCGGAAAACTGGACATGTATCCATAGGATAGTTCGAAGAGCCATAAAAAAATACAAGCTACCCCCCCGTCAGTTCTTGACTCGATCATTTTCCGTCTGCCTGCAACGCACAGGCAGGTGCAGACAGGCCGTCTTGTATCAGGGAAAAAGTCATCAAAACCGCTTCTTGTGTCCAATGTCCGCCAGACTCCTAGCAGGTTTGTTTAGAAAAAGCTAGAATGACCAGATGAACACGAATAGAACTTGGGAAAAGACATTTATCTTGTTAAAACCCGATGCCATCCAGAGGGCTTTGGTAGGCACACTGATCGCCCGATTCGAACGAGCCGGGCTCGTTATTATGGCCCTGAAGATGTGCGCCATTTCACGGGAGTTAGCCGAGAAACATTATGAGAGTCATCGAGGCAAACCATATTTTGAGCCGTTAATTGAATTACTAACCAGCGGTCCGGTGGTGGCAATGAGTGTGGCCGGAGCTTATGCGATTGATGTTGTCCGTAAAATCACAGGTGCCACAGAGCCCAAAGAAGCTGTACCGGGAAGCATTCGTGGGGATTATTGCCATATGAGTTATGAACGGAGCAGAGAGCGTTTAGGGGTTATTCCCAATCTTATCCATGCATCAGATTCTCCCGAAAATGCCGAATTGGAATCCAATCTCTGGTTTTCCGAAGACGATTATGTGAGGCATTATGAGAGAGGGGATGCGAAATTCATGTAGCTTCTACTCGGCATGGTTGCCGGTATAGCCCATGCCCTTTAAGGCATTCACTGTTTCGCGCAGTCCGGCAAGATTAGGAGCCAGTTCATAGGCCCGAAACACTTCCCTGGCCGCCTCAGCGTAACGCTCTAATGTGCTAAGAATCTCCGACAAGAGTTTCCGTAAATAGGCTTCTTCCCTGGCGGGGTAGGAGAGTCTTAGTAGCTTGTTTATGAAGATCATCCTCAGTTTGTTGTCGGCATCATCCGGTAAGGGATGACGGACGATGGCGGCCAAGTGGTTCAATATCTCGACATAAAAATGTCTAAAATACGGATTTTCTTCTTCCAGGTCAGCAAGGTTCCAAAGGAGTCTGAAGGCTTTTACAACCGCATTGCACCGGATATATGCCTCGGCGAGTAAGAATCCGTAATCCATGAAGTCTTCTTTCGATAAGTGAGCACGTAGGGAGAAAAACCCATGGGCTCGAACTCTGTCATGGAGATTGACGGCATCTTCCTCCCTGTCATGAAGAAGGTCGAAGCAAATGAGCTTGGCCTGACTAACGGGGTCGTCCTTGTTCTGTAGAAGGGCATCCCTGTAATTCCACCCTGAATTCTTCTCGAATTGAGCGGCGGACTTCCGTGCAGCATCATAAGATGCCCTTGCCGTGGATGATATAAGGATTTCATAAGCCTCTTTGAGCGATAGAAACTTCCTCGTACCCTCGTCTCCGATACGGTCGGGATGGAAATTCTTGGCCTGTTTTCTGTACGCCTTGCGGATTTCAGCCTTTTTGCAGGTGGGAGACAAGCCAAGAATGGCATAATAATCTTTCATTTTGGGTTTCTCCAGGGAATCATGTTATCGAGTTTCCTTATCAGCTCCCACTCCTCGTTGTTTGCTACGGGAAGCACCTCGGAGAATAGCCGGGCTATATCCGGATCAATAAAGGCATGGTAGCTCTTAAACCCGTGACTGCCAAATCCCCGCCTGGTTTTATGTGCCGACCCCATGCCTGGATCAAAGTTGGCTATGCCATGTTCTATCGCATACTCAATGGGGGTGTAGAAGCATAGTTCAAAGTGAAGATTGCGAACATATTCGGATGCGCCCCAATAACGTCCAAAGAAACTGTCTTCCTTCTGCACTATCATGCTCATTGCGATAATCTCATCCCTATTGGCCCGAGATGCCGCGAAAATTCGGATGCGGTGCCCCCATATTCGGGCTATTTCATGGAACCATTCTCGGTTGAGATAGAAAGCTGCCCATGGGCCGAATTGCTCATTAGTCGATTTATAAAACTTGAACATATTGTCCATGATCGGTTTGCTCAGCTCTGCTCCTGTGAGAGACCTGATAACAATTCCCTCTTCTTTGATGGAACTCCGTTCCCGCTGGATGTTTCGCCGCTGATTCTTATTGAATTGACATAGGAAATCTTCGAAATTAGCATATTCTTTGTTCTCCCATAGAAAATAATGATGAACCCATGACTGAAATGATGATTGCTCATCAGAGGAATGAGGACAGGTGTTTGACCCGTTGTCGCCATGGAAGAACTCCCAGTTGGGATCGACAAATAACAGCGAATGGGAAGCAAGATTAGATTTATCCCTGTAGAACATCATCCCATCCTGGAGTGTTTGCGCAACAAGCATCTCATTGAATGTGGAGTCAATTAGAAATCGGTATCCCGGTGAGGGAGTAAATGGCAGAGTGGCCACGAGTTTTGGATAGTAGGTTTTATTCATCTTCATAGCAACTTGGGCTAATCCCTGATCAAATATGAACTCCCCCATACTATGTGTCTTTATATAAGCCGGAGCTATACCGATGAGCTGATTTCCGTTATGCAATACGAAATGCCGAGGGTACCAGCCTGTATCAGGTGAAATGCAACCGGAGGTCTCCAGAGAAGAAAGAAATTCATATTCCAGGAATGGTGAGTACTTCCCGGATACGGCAATGCTGTTCCATTGGGCCGAATCGATTTCTCCTATTTCATCAAAGACACTTAATCTGAGGTTTTTATTGCTCAATTCCATATGTGTCCAAGGGCAAGCCCTTCTCGAATTATGATTGAGGGGGGCCCGTATACCCCGTGTTCTGTCTTTAACATATTTTATAGTGCCCGTAAGCTTAGAGGTAGAGAACAAACACATGCATCTTTATATAGCTATATCAAAAAACGATTTACAAGCATGTACTTATAATTTCTCCGCCCCGTCTCAATCCAAATTGTTTCCATTTCGGCTTATTTTGACTAAAAACCGGCTCATCCCATGTATTCTATGCCGTAACGGCCTTTGTCGAGGGCCCCCCGCCCCCAATCTTCGGGGCACTATAAACATATTTCCAAATGGCGATAGCCGCAAGGGAATGCAACGGAAATGCCGCTACTCATCCCGTCGATTGGCAATGAGCCAGTTAACAGGCTGACAAATTAAGGAATTGGAGCGAAACGCCTGTCCTGAATGGGTGTGTGCGGATATTTTTTCTTAAAAGTTGCGCCTCCAAGACGGCGCAAGGCTCGGCCTGCATTCGTCCCGCCAAGATTTTGGATTCAATTGTTTCGCTTTCACTTGACCCCGCGTAAGTTTGCATACATGCTGGCTTCTTGACTATGACTGATAGAATTCGGAATACTTCGCTTATCTTGATATACCCTGTCGAACTCAGAGGAGGATTGCCTTATAGAACCCTCGCGCAACTGGTTCCTGCGAAAGGTATGAGTCCCGGCGTGTTCTCGGACTTGCAGGCTTGAGGTTTTTAATCAAACATGACTAATCTCGACCGAGTTCTTGCCGGGCTTAATCAGGAGCAAAGGCTCGCCGTGAACACCATAGCAGGGCCTGTTCTCATCGTCGCCGGTGCCGGAAGTGGCAAGACTGGTGTAATCTCGGCGCGCATAGCCAGAATGTTGCAGGAAGGTATTCCCCAGTCCTGCATCCTTGCCCTTACCTTCACGAACAAGGCAGCCTCGGAGATGGAGGAGCGGGTAAAGGAGATTACCGGTATCAAACTATCAAAACTCACTGTTTCCACCTTTCACGCCTTCGGAGCTCGCATACTCAGGGAACAAAGTCAATTGATCGGACTCCGTCCGAATTTCACCATCTACGACTCATCAGACAAGATGAGTGCCATCAGGGAAGCTGCAAGAGAACTTAAATTCGACTTTGAGCCGAGCGAGGTCTCGAATTTCGCCGCCCTCTTCTCGGATATAAAAACCCGCCGTGGAAGGTGGAACGAGGAAAATGAGACCCAAAAGCCTCTTTATGCAGAGTATAACCAACACATGAGTCTCTATAACGCTGTTGATTTTGATGACCTCATCGTTAAACCCTTGAGGCTTTTTGAAGACAATGAAGAAACCCTGGAACAATATAGACAACGCTACCGCTATATAATGGTGGATGAGTTTCAGGACACTTCAACCATTCAATACCTGCTGATTAGGCATATCGGAGAGGAGCACCGCAATCTTTGCTGTGTGGGAGACGATGATCAGTCTATTTATTCTTGGAGGGGCGCGGACTTCACCAACATCCTTAAATTCGAGGCTGATTTTCCCGAATTCAAGGAGATTAAACTTGAACGAAACTATCGCTCTACCGGCACTATCCTCAATGCCGCCAATGCGGTAATTGCCCACAATAAAGATAGAAAATCCAAGACACTGTGGACAATCAGTCAGAATGATGAGATGACGCTCCAGTATAGCGAGCCGGATAATGATAGAGACGAGGGGGCTTACATAGCCGAAACGATGATTGCCCTCAGAGTGGAAGAAGGCATTCCCTATGGGAAGATGGCAGTATTGGCAAGAACAAACTCCCTTACTCGAAGCATAGAAGATGCCTTGCTGTCTTATAACATACCCTACGCCGTGAGTGGGGGCATGAGTTTCTTTGGTAGGCCGGAAATAAAAGATATAATCGCTTACCTGCGGGTAATCGACAACCTCGATGACGATGTCAATCTTCTGCGTATTATCAACACCCCCCGCCGCGGTATGGGTAAATCTGCCCTGGAGAGATTGGTCACGAAGGCCCGTGAAAAAGAATATGGCCTTTACAGTGCTGCATGTGACTTCGTATTCGATGGTGGGGACACTATCAACAGCCGATTAAGGGGTGCCATGGCGGATTTTGTCGATCTTTTTGAACGGTATAGGGATATATTCAGCTTGGCGCAGGAAAACAAGACTCCCCTAAGTTCGCCTCTCAAAGAACTCATTGAAGACATCGACTACTGGGGCTATTTGTTACAGGAATTCCGGCAAAATAATAAAATCGCAAAATGGAGATATGACAATATCCAGTACTTCATTAGTTTTCTGGAGCGTTGGGAAAAACACCCAGACAACCTAGACCCGACACTTACACAGTGGCTTAACCGCATCACACTCAATGCCAAAGACAAGCTGGATGACGGCGATGCCGGCAAGGTCAACCTCATGACTATACATGCCGCTAAGGGCCTTGAATTCGATGTTGTATTTCTCTCAGGATTGGAAGAAGGACTCCTGCCACACGTGAAGAGTCTGGTGGAAGAGGAACGCCGTCTGTTCTATGTGGCCATCACTAGGGCGCGAAAGAAGCTCTATCTTTCGTCATGCCGTACTAGAACTGTTAGGAATGTGACGGTTGACTGCACACCTTCACAATTCCTAAAAGAGATTCCAGAGGAACTCATGGATGCCTTGGATTCCAAAGAGGATGAGACCCTGAGCCCTGAGGAAGCTTCGAAGTATTTTGCTAATATGCCTTGGAAATAAACCTTTCGGCTTCATCCAGTACCCGTCTACCCGTATCATAGGTAATGAGCTTTTTTGCCTCTTTGTAGGGGAGCCATCTGAATTGAAGAATTTCCTTTTCGATAAAGGCCGACCTGTCTATCTCCTTCCCCGTTTTATGTGCGAGGTAAAATCCAACCACTTTGCGCCGCCCATCAGGTAGCACCCAGGAAACCTCGGTGAAGAATCCCTCTTCAAATTCTATCAGCACGCCACATTCTTCACCGATTTCTCGTCTTGCCGTATCCTTGGGACTCTCGCCCAGTTCGGGATGACCTTTGGGATGATCCCAGTGGCCTCCACTAATATGATGCACCAATAGATAATGCCTTTCCATGCCCGCATTAGGATAATGGTAGACAACTGCACCAAAGGATCTGTCAGTATTCACTACTGAATCGATTCCAGATTGTAGGGTGTAGCCTGATAGACATAGTAGTTAAGCCAGTTTGAAAAAAGAAGATGAGAGTGACTGCGCCAGCGGGTGATTGGTTGCCGTGAGGGGTCATCCTCGGGGAAGTAGTTACGTGGGATGGGGGGATTTTTACCCTGCTTCAAGTCCCGCTGGTACTCGTCATGCAGGGTTAGGGGATCGTATTCCGCATGACCGGTTACGAAGACGTGGCGTCCATCACGGTTTGTGACGATGAAGATACCCGCAACCTCGGACTCGGCAAGAATCATCAATTCTTCAATATCTTTTATGTCTTCATGTCTGATTTCGGTGTGCCGAGAATGGGGCGCATAGAATCTGTCATCGAATCCTCGTACCAACTGCACATGTTTGTCATTCACACGATGGGAAAAAACCCCTGATACCTTCTCGGTAACAGGATGCTTAGGCACTCCGTAATGATGGTAGAGGCCAGCCTGCGCGGCCCAACAGATATACATAGTTGAAAAGACATGAAGCTTGGCCCACTCCATTATTCTTACCATCTCCGGCCAGTAGTCCACCTCTTCAAAGTCCAGGGTTTCTACTGGCGCGCCAGTGATTATTAGCCCATCAAATTTTTTGTCCTTCACCTCGTTAAAAGTCTTATAAAACACCTCAAGATGCTCTTGCGGAGTGTTTTTGGCCTCATGGGTGGCCGGCAGCATCAATTCCACTTCACATTGCAAGGGGGAATTGGAAAGCATACGGAGAAGTTGGTTTTCCGTGATTATCTTCAGCGGCATCAAATTCAATATTAGAATTCGCAGGGGTCTGATATCCTGGTGAAGGGCCCTGCTCTCTGTTATCACGAAGATGTTTTCATCCTGGAGAACATCTATGGCAGGAAGTCCATCCTGTATCTTGATGGGCATATCAACTCCTTTAACTAGATTATCAAGTAGAAATACTTTGGCCGTCAAGGGACATCTATTCTGCTAGGCGTGCGACCATCTTGAAGATTTCTTGTGAAATGAATCGATTGAAATAGGTACAGTGCGGTCAAGAAGTCCGGCTTCTTAGGCTTGAGCAAACATACATGAGTTGCACGTAGCGAATTCACCTCGTAGAACAGGTTCAAAAAGGCGGGATAGTTAACCTTCCCTCCTGGCTTAAGGAAGTTCTCCAATGCCCGTTAAACTATAGTGCCTCGAAGATTATGGATGATTCAATAAGATTGAATTAGGAATGTCCCCAGTCATTTGAAAACCTATTATTCACTGCCAGAGAAAGAGTTACGGAGAAGCCCCCCATCGGATCCCGACAAAGACTGTTATGGAATAGCATATCCCGGGATGTGCCGTTTTTTATCTAAATGAGTCAAAATTGAAGCAATGAAGATGATGTCGGGATAGGCACATATCTGTAACCTGTTTCTGTATCGAATTACATGTATCAATAAATAATTGTTCCCCACCACCAGGCTTTGGGGCATTAATGAAATAATTGAGAATGGGCGGGACCCGAAAAAAGAGTTAGATATTGACACAGCTCCCATTGTCATTCATAATAAATACGCTATGTCCTCTTATGCCAGGAGTCTTCCAGATTCAACCACTGAAATCTTGAACCAAATCAGAGAACTTTACACGAGCTTCTTTGATCAGAATTGGCTCTCTCTGTTCTTGAATGATCTCCCCATGACTCGTGGACAATTTCATGATATTCGTTCTACATTGACCATAGGTGAACCTCAATCAACAGATATCCAGACGTTGCACTATGGGATATCCGCTTTTGAGACATTTATTCAGCTCCTCAAAGAAATTGTAATGCCAAAGATATCTGATATAAGAGTAACACACTATGGTAGCAGAAGGTTTGATGCAATGTCCCTTGAGTCGAGAACAAAAATGAAACTCATCATTCATTTGTTACCAAGGAACATCGCTCAACTGGATTCCTTGGTAAACAACCTCAAAGAAGCCTTGCCTCCGGTTCCTCCTTCAATACAAAAGACAACATGACACCCTCATCGTTTTTGAGATGCAAAAGAAAGGCTCTAGCAACCTCTTCAGTGCATGAAAACCCGAGAAGAAGAATTCATTACTAACTTCTGAGCATTGCTTTTAGGATGCCGACCTAGGAGTCTATCCGTTCAATCGCTATTTGCTTCTCGACTAAGCTAATCAACTTGACGATCTCCACTTCATTCATTTTCATCTCATCGGCATAGCTGATCAGAATACCTTGGGCAATATCTAAGGCATCCCCGATAGGCATACTCGATAGAATCCACACCTCTTCATCTGAGGCAGAAAACTCATCAACACCCTTTGCTTCCCATTGGGCCACATGGCTAATCTGCATATCCAGCTCTGTGCTCACGGTATTCTCAAACTCTTCAACGGCTGTGGCTTCATTCAAGATTGCTGTGCTTATCTGGGCCTGAAGTTGCCAGGTGATATCCATTATAGAGGCAAGAAGGGCCTTGGATTGATCAACCCCATTACCGACTCCATAGACAATCCCTTCCTCTACGGGAGGGTTGAGCACCCATTCCGGGTAATCAATGATAACCTCTTCACTTTCGCTACCATCAGTTGCCTCGTCGGCCTTCTCAGGCTCAATAGATGCAGGAGTGGCAATTTCTTCTTGATCCGGTTCTTCGGTAGTCTGGCAACTAACAGCAAAGGCAATTATCAGAGCCAAACCCATTTTCTGACAAAAACTCCAGTTCCAATTCATTTCAAAATCTCCATGTTAATTTCTACACGCCGGTTAAGCCCCTTGCCTTGAGCCGATTTTGTATCGCCAAGCAATCGGATACCCCCAAGCCCCTTCACCGAATTTACAACTAGCCCAGTTTCACGCAGGGTTTCAGCCATCGTTTCGGCCCGTCCTTTAGAAAATCGCATCAAGGCATTCTGCTCTCCCCTAATATGTGTGGGATTGGCATACCCCATAACCGATATCTCGCCATGATTCATATACTGCAATTCTGGCAGGAGGCTTTGGCCTAAGAGTTCAAGCCCCTGTCGCTGCCCCTCGGTAAGCCGGATATCATAGGCTTCAAAGTTAAGCACCTGAACGACCAAGGAACTTCCCCGAATCATTACCTTTATGTCAGGCCCATATTCACCATTCGCAAGGTCATGTAGAACCCGATCCATGCGGGCGGCCTTTATCATGGTGCCATCTTTCCATTGCTCAATCAATGGAAGGGGATCAATACCATGGTGATTCTTGAACCTCATGATGGAACTGGCAGCAATGAGTAAGCCGCTTTTTTCCGGATATCGCAGCAGTGCATAATGAAATTGACCTTGCTTAACAGTCGCCTCTACCGTGGCTGATCTCAAGCCGGTTGCATTGATATATGCATCAGTCGCTTCAACAGCCTTCTGAATATCTTGGGTAGACAAACGACTATGCCGAATCACCCCTTCCACTTGAGAGGCAATTTGGAGCAATAACTCATTTTTTGCGGACAAAATAGCCGCTTCCTCCGTAGTTCCTTTACCCCTTCCAAAGAAAAATTCACTCGAATAGGGCCGTTGTACCAGCCATAGAGGGCCCGGCACGGCCATCAAAAACGCGAGGTTTATGCAAAACCCTAGTACACAGCAGATTATCACTCTTTTCAAAATACTTTCTCCTACAACCAACCTTAAAAATTTTATATAATATCCAAAGGGAAGCAAAAGCATTTAGGGCTTTCCTTCCTCATCCTTTTCCATCCCCTTGACTTGTCAAAGCATTCAACTCCAACTCATTAATGACTCCTGTGAAAAAACCATATCTCAGTATTCCCGAGGACAAAGTCACCGGGCAAAGAACACCCCCAACGAGGCGGTTTCAAAACTTCGATACACTGGCACAGCCAAGTAATGGTGATGGAATGAAAATTATAGAGCCATTTTCTGCCCAAATCACAAAATGATGTCCACCCCGAGTCCATTTCACTCCATTTTCTCTCCTCATGCAACCTGATTCTCCTGATATTCACCATTGCCGCTGATAGGATGACCATTTGGGCTATTCGTATCTTTCCTCGCACAGGAAGCTTGCACAGATGACCGCCAAATGGATGAATCACACTCCTTACCGTACTCTCCACTCCCGCTCTTATGTTCCTGCTCCGATCCGCTTTCATAGCCACTCTTCGCTGACATGCCGCCCTGGCTTCGTCATATGTAAACCGAAGTATTCGAATCGGCTTCTTTAACTGCCTGACCGGACAATCACCAGAAAAGGGACACTTGTTACAGACTCCCGAATCAAATGCGGCTTTGATCCGATGAGGTTTGTTGCTCCCCTTCACCGTAGCACACTGTCCATTAGGACATCTACCGACACAAACAGGCCCTCTTCATCCTCTTGTATCTGAAAATTATCGAGTGTGAGTCGGTCGCCTTTCTTCCCCTTGATCGCTGTCAGTTTGTGGTCAACTGCATGTTCTTCGGCTGCATCACGTGCCTTCTCACCTTCATATCCGGCATCCGTCCAAAGCTCATCAAGCTCCATTCTTCCGACGATATTTTCCACATCCTGTTTCAAAAGCTCCTGATCGTCAGTCACATTCGCTTCTACTGAAACCTGTGTAATCAAGTTCACTTCATTCTCGTCGACACAGGTTTCGCTGATATTGGCAACATACCCCTTAGCCTGATCACGTCCCTTCTTGCAATAGGTCGCTTCGGGGTCGTGGAAGAGATTGTAGTGCCGATCCTTTCAATTGATCATGCCTTTTCGCACTCACAGCCCCTTCAATCACCTCGAAATGGTCGTTAAAGCCCCAGGTTTTTATACTCTTCGCTGTGTTTATAATCACCCTTCAACTGATCAAGCAATTTGTGGATACAGAGGCCCACTTTTTCCAGCTTCGATGCGCATCCTTGCTCTTAAGACGATAGCAGTAGTGAAGAGAATTTTCCTTTATAAACTCACCAAAGGCTTCCCTGTAGAGCTTCGCATCAATATCACTTAAATTCCCTGTGCATGCGGATAAGCAGTTCCACCAACAGATGCAAGCGTCCCATGGAGCGGATGTTGCTCTGCACCTCAAGTGGAGTCCATCCGCTGTAGACCTGTTTTGATTTGTAACTTCTCAAGCTGTGTGTCTGTGATCTTCTCAAAACACATTGCAATCAGGTTCTCGCCACTCTCTTTCTCATGCTCCACGAGTGCCTTGCGGAAGTTGTAGAGTGTGCACAGTTCAAAATGTCCCTCACCGAGATCATACAGACCAAGTGCTTAACAGACCTTCATGTCAAATATAAACTGTCGTAGAGTTGTTCATCGCTCCAGCCAAGGCCGGACTTGATCGCCTCAAGTCCCACGAGGATGTTCACTGGGAAGTTAGGGCGGGATTTTTTCTCTGAGTACAGGGGGGCAAACATTTCTTCATCGATCAGAGTGAAAAACAGAGTGAAAAAATTCTGGTAGAACGAGTGTGCCCAGGATGATTCAAGCCGTGCTTTCCCTGTTTTGGGTAACTTGTTGATGGCGGAAAACAATTTTCCTTGCATGTGTTCTTCGTTAGTGCGGAACATGACATCCTCCCTAGGGAGTATTATACCAGTTTCAATGACAGGTGGGGAATTCGGGGATAACCTTTTTTCAGGGGAGTCATTAATTCTAAGCTGGAACGGCTAAGATGAAACACTGATCATCTCGGGAAAATCCCTCCAAGGTTTTCGGTCAGACATGATCCATATCGTTAATTGTTCAACGGGTTAAGTGTTTCAGCAATAAAGGTCAACTGCAATGCTGTAGTTTTTAGAAGTGGCCTTATAAGTCAACACCTTGCATGAAGGCCTTCAATTTGGTAGCTTTGAATGAGTCTCGATAGGGGCTGTGTCGGAATCCAGGGGGCCCGACGGGGGCGACCTCCCCGTCGGGCTTCCCCCCCCTGACAGGGGGGGCATTTATAGGGGGGCTACCGAAGGCAAGGTGTCGAAAAGTTCTGAAAGCGGAGGTGTGCCTGGCATGGCCAAAATCCAGTGGGTGAAAGTCCCACCTAAACCCTGAAAGGAGGGAATTAGTAGACAAAGACAAGGGCATCCGAAGAAAGACCGACAGCATAGCAATGAGATACCTGTCATTGATAGAGGGCATCTCTAAAAAAAAGGTTCCCTGTAAAGTAGTTTGTCCGTTTTTTTCAAGCTTTTACCTCCATAGCTTTGGGATTTGTATTCCAGCCCCGAACTCGTCGACAAGGGCTTCTAATGGGGATTTCCCGTCCAGGATTTTTCTTGGGTAGTGATTCATCCAGTCCTGGGTTCTTCTGATAGTACTCTTTTCTTTCTTTCGCTCTTCCATAACACCCTCCTTCTGGGTTAACAAAGGAGATGGGAGTCTAAAATAAACGGGTGGTTTACACCGTACTCCTATCAGAGGTCGCGAAGGACTCATCCTCGTGCCTCATTTTAGTTTTCGATGGCCGTCTTGGGTTTAATCTGTTAATCAGGGTCTTAAAAGCCTTTCGATTCCTGCCGTCCTGCCATCGGCTCCCCGCCTCCGTCAAGGCGAGACTACCATTTACTCCCATTTATTGAAAACATACTATCTAGCAAAATGTGCTAAAACAAACATTTGTGAACAAAGGAGGAAAGTTGGAACAACAGGAGCTATTCAAAGTGGACAGCACAGAGCTTTTTGAGACACTGTGCAGACCTATGACACTGGGGCAAGGCTTTTAGAATGGTTAGTAAGAATGGTGGCTCGGCAGGCATCGACGGAACCACTATAAAAGACTACAAAGCCAACCTTAAGCAGGAAATCCAGAAATTATTTGAATACGACTTACATGAGGAGCCGTGTACGGACCCGTACGCTCAGGTTCTGTGAGAGGACGGCACCCGGGTAGTACTGGGTGCCTCCTACTCGATTGTACATGAGCATTTCAGATTTTTTCGCCAACGCCGCATGCGGGCCAAAGGCGCATTCTGACGTAGCTCCTCAAGGACAAGAATATTTATGTGTACAAAATTCACCGATACCGCTCATTAAACCATTTCAGCCAGGGTAAGACCTAATAGTCAGGCCTAGATACGGCTTTGTTTTTTGTGTAAAAGAGCTGTCAGGGTGCTGACACATCTATAGAGGAAAGATATATGACTCCTTTGAAAAAAGGTGCCTCCGAATTCCCCATTTGATTGGCGTAGCATTCATCAGAAAACAAAACTTTTTCGTGCTTTTCGCGTTTTTCGCGGTTTGTATCTCTTCTCCTCTGTTCCTCTGTAACGGATGTTCCTGGAGAGCCGAAGCAAAATAACACCATATCTCTATATGGTATAATAAGATAGTTTTAAATCCCGCCGTTTTTCTGTACTCACTAATATCTTGCTCTCTTTTGTTTTATTCTGTTTGCATAAAATAATATATCTGATATAATGATTCTCACTATGTATATTGATCGTACAAAAAGAACTTACAAGGATAAAATTTACATCCAGACACTCTTACGGGAATCGTATCGTACCAAGGTCGATGGAGTTTCAAAAGTCAAACTCCGTACCGTCGCAAATCTTACACGTTTACCACCTCAAGTAATTGTAGCGATTGAACATGCCCTTAAGGCCAAAAGGTTTTCAGGCAAACATGTCGATCTCAATTCCATCCAACTTGAGCAAGGTCGTTCGGTGGGTTCTGTATACCTGGTTGAACAAATTGCCCGCAGACTGGGAATTCAGCAGGCTCTCGGAAGATCGTTCGATGCTAAACTGGCTCTCTGGCAGATCATTGCTCGGGTTGTCGCTCAAGGTTCCAGACTTTCTGCGGTACGTCTTAGTGAAACTTGCGCTCTTGCTGATGTTCTTAAAATCAAACAGGGCTTTGATGAAAACCGACTCTATGAAAATCTTGCCTGGCTTTCCGATAACCAGACTCAAATTGAACAGAAGCTCTACGCTATTCGAGTCAAAGAAAAAACTATCAAGTCAATTTTTCTTTACGATGTAACCAGTAGTTACCTTGAAGGACAGAAAAACCATTTTGCAAAATATGGATACAATAGAGATAAAAAGAAAGGCAAGAAACAGATTGTCATCGGTCTGCTCTGCGATTCTCATGGTGTCCCTGTCAGCGTGGAAGTCTTCCATGGGAACAGAAGCGATACCACCACTCTTTCAAATCAGATCCATAAGGCGGCGGAAGTCTTTGGTGTTCAAAAGGTCGTTTTTGTCGGAGATAGGGGGATGATCAAATCTGGAGGCATTGAGGAGCTAAAGAAAGCGGGGTTTCACTATATATCATCTCTGACTAGAGGGCAGATCCAAAAGCTCGTTTCTCAGGGTAGCATTCAGTTAGAACTCTTCGATGAAAACATCTGTGAAACACAAGTAGACGGAGAGCGATTGATTTTAAGACGGAATCCCTTGAGGGCAAGAGAAATAAAAGAGAACCGAAAATCAAAATACAGTAGCATAAAAGAATTCATGGTAACAAAAAATACCTACCTTGAAGAATGTACGCGTGCCAAGACAGGTGTCGCAGCAAGAAAAGTGCAGGAAAAAATAGACAAGCTTAAGATCGGTTCATGGCTGAAAGTGACAATCAATCAAAGAAAATTGGAATTGACGATAGATCGTTCCGTCATCGAGGAGCTTGAGACGCTGGACGGATGCTATGTCCTGCGAAGTGATGTTGATACTACGGATGCTGATAGCGAAATCGTTCATGCCCGCTACAAGGACCTGGCCAAGGTGGAACATGCCTTCCGTACCTGCAAAAGCGGTCATCTGGAACTTCGGCCTATATACGTGCGGAAAAAGGAATCCACTCGCGGCCATGTTTTTATTGTTATGCTCTCATATCTGATTAAAAGGGAGCTGGACAAATGCTGGGCAGGCTTTGATGTAACAGTCCAGGAGGGAATAGAGATACTTGGCCGCATAAGCGAACAACACATGATTATTGAAAAAGGGATATCTTTGACAAAAATTCCTGAACCAACCGGGCTGGCCAGGAAATTGCTTGATGCGGCAAATGTGGTTTTGCCGACGACGATAGCCCATAATCGGGAGGTGAATGTACACACTAAGACGAAACTGAAGAATAGGCGTTAAGATCTTTTGATATAAATAGATAGATATGGAGAACGGTGGCGATTCTGCTGGAACATCCGCTGTAAAACCGCATTTGGCTCCCCCCCCCTGGATCGTTTATGTGCTACATCCAGGGAGGCAGATCAACTCCTCGCGATTCGGCTTTTCTGTTTTCGTACGTCCTTTCCAGCACTATTCGATCACCCAAGTAAAAATATTTCCCTCTTGCCTTGAATGTAACCCCTGCCTTGAATGTAGTATTATCTTCATATCCCATAAGATTTTGCTCCCCTCGACATCCCAAGAATATTTTACTTGACAACATGCTTTTTTACTTGACAAAAAGCTACAGTATGCTATATGTTACAAGTAATATCATACTAAGTAATAGTATTATATTATGGCAAAAGCAATGTTATACTAAATAGGCTGGTGTAACAGTAAGTGTAATTCATTTTATTCAGAAGGAGTAAAAATGATGAAAATGAACAAGAGGATTTGTAAAAGGTTGTTTCTTGTCGGCTTGGCTCTAGGCCTTGTATTGGCAGGATGTGGTGATTCAGGTGAGCCCAAAAGTACCGAGACGGCAATTACCGAGCTTACCCTGACCATAGAGGGTGTGGCTAAGACCATCACCTTTGGAAAGGATGGTGCGGCTAGTTTCGAACTCCCAGTAGATGCTTCCATACCAAGCACCGCAACCGTGAAATCGGTCACTCTTTCAGCTGGAGCGAGCGGTTTGGTCAAGGATCAGAAACTAACCCTTACTGAGGGTTCCGTAACCGTAACCATCACCGCCGAGGACGGTACGACGAAGAAGGAATATATCGTTACCGTGACAATTGCTAAGCGAAATCTTAACACAGCAACATTTTCATATGCCACAGTGGAGACGAATGAGGGTGTTGCCAATGATGCTGGCGTTGAGCCCGCATGGACTCCACCAACAGGGGCCCCCACTCCAGATCAGATAACCTACAGCATTGCTGGCACCACCGCCACCGCTAACGGCAATACTGGAGGCACCCCAGCAGTGGACATTGACACAGCCACCGGCAAGATTACCATCACTGCTGATGCCGTAGAGGCCAATAGCGGTGACTATACGGTGGAGGCCACGGCAAATCAAAATTCTAGCTATTTGAATGGTTCCAAGCAAACCACTACCGCTACCGTGAAAGTTATTGTTTATAACGTAGGCGACGACGGCCCCGCCGGAGGCAAAGTGTTTTACGACGAGGGCGATTATACCAAAGGCTGGCGATACCTGGAGGCGGCACCCAGCGATCAGGGAGATTTTGCATGGGGAGGAGATGGAGATATCAATGGAGGTACACAAGACGGCATAGGGAGTGGCAAGGACAATACGGATGCGATAGTAGCGACGTTGCAGGATAATAAGAATAAAGCTTATGCGGCAAAGATATGCAACGAACTTGTCGAGGGCGGTTTTACTGACTGGTTTCTCCCATCGAAGGATGAATTGAACAAGTTGTACGAACAGAAAGACACTTTGTACGAACAGAAAGACACTGTTGGTGTTTTTTCGTACGACTACTACTGGTCGTCGTCGGCGTACGCTTCCGATAGCGCATGGGTACAGCACTTTGGCCAAGGCAACCAGAACGTCGACACCAGGAACCTCGATAACAGGGTTCGTGCTGTGAGGGCTTTTTAACTATTTAGCAATTTAACTATTTTTCAAAAAGGAGCGTTAAGGAGGCGGGAAAAGGGGAATCTTGCAAAAAGCAAGATGGTTGCCGACAGGCACTCCCAACCCGCCTTAGGCGCAAAGAATTTTTAAAGGATAGGAGTTGCGGCTGTGTGCCGATTTGAGCATTCTACCCCTGAAAAAGCAGGCGCAACTGGCCCAGGTTATGGAAATGCCCCCCCTGAGGGGGGGGGGATTTTCCTTATTCCTTATTCGCATTCTACACAGCCCCTTGCAAAAAGGATTGAAAAAATCCTCATAGCACCATGAGTAGGGTGATGACATTCCCGGATACCCCGTATATGGCGTGCAGGGAGGGGGCTGTCCCTTTTTTCGGGGAAGTCATATATTGTCTCATGACAAGCTCCTAAGGAGTCGAAATTGCATCGGAGTACAAGCAATATCAATATTCTCTCGCAAAAACCTCTTATAAGCCCGGGCGAACTCAAGTCTTCTCTACCGATGGATGATGAACTTTGTGATGCAGTTTTGAACTTTCGGGAGGATTTGGTGCGCATCATAGCCCATGAGGATAACAGGCTATTAGTCATTGTTGGCCCCTGTTCCATTCACGATACCACTGCGGCCATGGAGTATGCCGAGAGATTGATGGAATTGCGGAGACGATATAAGAAAGTTCTGAACATCGTGATGCGAGTCTATTTCGAGAAACCAAGAACCACGGTTGGATGGAAAGGCTTCATCATTGATCCGCAGTTGGATGGGTCGTACAACATCCAGGATGGTCTTAGAGAGGCTCGTAGCCTTCTGGTTAATATAACGAGAATGGGTATGCCGTCAGGTACCGAGGTACTAGGACCCATTATCCCCGAATACATCGCAGACCTTATTTCATGGGCAGCCATTGGGGCACGTACCATTGAGTCTCAAACCCATAGGGAAATTGCCAGCGGACTATCCATGTCTGTAGGATTTAAGAATGGCACCGATGGAGACCTCAAGAAGGCAATTAATGCGATTTATTCGGCTCAAAGAGAACATAGTTTCATCGGTATTGATCAAGAGGGGAGAACTTGTGTGCTCCATACTCGAGGCAATAGCTCCGGCCATGTCATCATCAGAGGGGGAGACAGTGGTCCCAATTACTATAAGGAAGACATCGAAAGAGCGGAGAACTTATTTGCAGATATTGGAGTTAGGGCCTCAATAATCATCGACTGTTCTCATGATAATTCAGGTAAAAAGCATGATAAACAGGCCCAAGTATTCAGGTCGGCCCTAACCCTCAGGAAGCAGGGCAAATTATCAATTCGAGGGGTTATGCTTGAGAGCTTTCTCAAGGCCGGAAAACAGATAATCCAAAGCAATTTGTCCAGACTCGTATACGGGCAATCTATTACCGATGCATGTATCGACTGGGAAGAAACAAGGGAGTTGCTGGATATGGCGGCTCAGGAAGCAGGGCGGTGGATGTAGCAGTGACACGACGAAGTCGATTGACCATGCGTATTGTTGCATTGATCGAAACAGTGCTGAGAGGCAGGGATTCATGGTCAGGGGACATCGAATCAGGAACAAGTCTCGACGGTAAGCCCGTCCACTGGTTTCTCGTTGCCCATCGGGTGGGACCACGGATAACCTTGATTGAAACCGTTACAAGTACCGGCAGGGATGCCAGGGTTGTTCGCTCCTGGATTCTTGCCCCAAGGGAAGACGGACAATGGAATTTAGAATCTGCTACGAAGAATCACGAGATGGTGCCTGACGAATGGATCAATGATGAGCTTGAAGAAACCATTGGGCGATTAGAAGATCCAGAAACAGCCAAATCCATTCTAGAAATTCCCAAGGCGAAACTGATCGCACCGGTTGTTCCTTCGCCCATCATGGGAACCTGGCCGAGGAGGTTTCATGCTGGATTAGGACTGGCCGCATTTGTCTTCGCATTTTTTATTCTCATGGTTGTTGGCACATTTCAGTTTCATAATATATCAAATTTGGTGAAGAGCATTAATTCTTCAATCGGGATATCCTCTGTAAAGCATACGCAAACTCTTCAATCCATGGGAACAAGGCTGACATCCTTGGACAATGAGCTTGAAGAACTTAGGGGCGACGTGAGGCGGGAACGGATGGCCTTTGAATTTAGCCGCAAGAATACGGCAATGTCTATTCGGAAACAGGCTGATGAGTTACCCAATTCTGATTTATCGAGAAAACGAGCCTATAACTACTTAGCCGATCAAATTGAGTATGCCGAAAGCTATGGGCGTATCCTCCGGCAGCTTTCGCGGCTACCGGATGATAACGCTCAGGCCGAAACACTCATGATGACAGATAGGGCTAATATTGTCCCGCTGTCTGCCTATATGTCCACTGTCTCCGATTTGATCTATCCTGTCCGTTTAGATGGGAAGGAGGCCGATGGGCGGGATTTCATGATCTCAAGTGGGTTTGGAACGCTTAGAGCCTCAAGCCTTGGAACAGGCGGATACCTTCCCCATATGGCTGTCGATATAATCAATGTGCGCAATATTCTCACGGTTACACCGAGCAACTCTATCATACGGTTCCCCGGAGAACCGGGAAGTGTCGTGTCTGCCGCCGATGGTCAGGTAGTCAATAAAGGATATAGCGGTGTCTACGGCTGGTACATAGAGGTGAGTCATCCCACTACTTCGATTTGGAAAGAACGGTACTCTGGGCTAAGGCATCTCACAACATTCTATTCACATCTTGCCAATGATCCCGAATGGAGGGAGGGAGATCTTGTATTGCAGAATGAGAAACTCGGTGATATAGGAAATACAGGCAGGGCAACCGGCCCCCATCTCCATTTCGAAGTGAGGGTGTACCGGGAAAATGCCGAATTTCAGGGTGTGCTAGGGACGTTTGACCGTATGAATCCCTATGTACGGTCGCCTGATAACTAAGAATCGATCCCGTAAATATCGGCGGGATCAAACAGTGGCTCTGATATGATTTTGAGCTTCCCTTCATCGACCTTCTGGAAGAAACAGCTTCTTCTACCAGTGTGACAGGCGGCCTCTCCCACCTGGTCAACTTTCAGCAGTACGCAGTCTCTGTCGCAGTCAAGATATATTTCTTTAATAATCTGCTTATTCCCCGATATTTCGCCTTTTTCCCATAAACAGCCACGGCTTCTAGACCAATAGACGGCCGATTTATGTTCTAGTGTGAGTTCCCACGCTACCTGGTTCATCCAGGCCTGCATGAGCACTTCCCCAGTCATATAATCTTGAGTGATAACAGGGATGAGCCCTTCAAAGGCATCAAAATTTGGTTCAGGAAGACTTTGAGGATCTTTAAACATTTATTCTATCGGAGTTAAGAGAAAATTGAGTTCATCATTAGAGATGATGCATGTATTGTCGTTCTGTGGACCCATTTGTTCCAGTTTTTCCCTGATGACCTGAACATCATCCAGATGATCTGCCGAAATATGTTGCAACCTTGAGTGATGAGGAGCAAAGGTTTCTCCTAAATCACCCTCTGTCCGAACAACGGCATCAAGTAATCGACCATAGACAATTTTGACCTTCATGATGGAATGAAAGCATATAGAATTATATATTAAATGGTTGTTTTCCATTAGAGATTTGTATATTCTCTGAATTGCTGAATCAATAAAGAAACAGTCTTCAAGAATTTTATCAAAAAAATAATCATCGTCAATATTGAGATTCACCGCATCGTGAAGATTGCGGATCATGACCGTCAGAAAGAAGAAGGCATCTTCGTGGCGAGTTTTTTTTGACATTTCACATCCTCATTACCAAGTAAAAAAATTATCGGCAGGTCGCCTCATACTCTTGACGGGTACCCCCTTGGAGTATAAAGTATACAAACTCCTTGGGGCTGTGTCCGAATGATGGATTTGGTTTGCAGGCAAGGCGGCGAAAAGTTCTGAAAGCGGAGTGTACATGTTGTACATGAGCATTTCAGGTTTTTTCGCCAACGCCGCATGCGGGCCAAAGGCGCATTCTGACACAGCCCCCGAGTATGTCCAAAAGGGGGATATGATGAAGACTTATGAATTAACCTGTGCCTTTCGAATGAAAGCAGGGCAGGATGTGGCGGGAATTGAAGCCGTTAAGCAAATACTAGCCGATGCCCAAGCATCCATCCAATCTGAAGAGGATATGGGGGATAGAGAGCTTGCCTACGAAGTAGATAATGAAACCAGAGCCCGTTATCGCCTATTCATAGTGGACCTAGACCAGAAATCACTATTGAGAGTTGAAGAGTTACTGAAGCTTAGAAATGAGATACTGCGGTATATGCTCGTAGTAAGGGGAAGTTAATGGCCGATATCAATAGAATAGTATTAGTCGGACGCCTTACGCGAGATGCTGAGCAATCGTATACCCAAAGTGGCTATTCTCTGGTAAAATTTTCTCTGGCGGTTAATCGCAGGAAAAAACAAGGCGATGGCTGGGTTGATGAGGCTAATTTTTTCGATGTTACAAACTTTGGGCGTCAGGGTGAAGCGATTGTAAATTTCATGACGAAAGGTCGGCAGATTGCTGTCGAAGGGCAACTAAGGCAGGATAGATGGGATGCGCAGGATGGCTCCAAACGCTCCAAGGTTTATGTAGAAGCTAACTACATACAGCTTATTGGAAACCGCAAAGAGGGTTCGGCTTCCAATTCTTTTCAAGCGAATGAAGGGGCAAACCCAAGTCCGCCTGCTTCACAGAGCAATGATTTTGATCAGCCGGTCTCTCGGTTTGAAGATGACATTCCATTTTAGAAATAAGGAGTTACGAGTAATTCATGTCAGATAATTATGGTTATATGGATATAGAGAAAGATGGTGGTCGATCAAGTGGCCATCGCGATGATAAGGGAGATCGATCCGGGATGTCCGGCGGGCCCCGCCGGAAGTACTATCGAAAAAAGGTTTGTAAGATTTGCACAGGCCGGGTGAAGATCGACTACAAAGAGAGTGATACCTTGAAGCGATTCACGACGGAAAGAGGCAAAATCCTTCCGCGAAGAATTACAGGTACCTGTGCAAAGCACCAACGACTGATCGCAAAAGAAATTAAGCGAGCAAGAGCATTAGCTCTTCTCCCATTTGTGACTAAATAAGGAGTAGCCCAATGAAAGTCATTTTATACAGGGAAGTTCCCAGTTTGGGAGAGGAAGGTGACATTAAGACAGTCGCCGATGGCTATGCCCGTAATTACTTGATACCCCAGAAATTAGCCGTTCGATACACTAAGGTGACAGAGACAGAATTAGCCCAGAAGCAACAAGCAATTAGTCGCCGCAAAGCCGAAAAGGCATTGTCTGCCGCTGGAGATAAAGCCAAGATTGAATCACTTGAAATGCAATTATTGGCCGTTACCGGAGAGAGTGGCAAGCTATTCGGCTCAGTCACATCATCCGCCATCGTGGAATATCTCCATACACAAGGGATAATGGTCGAGCGCAAGCGCATTGAACTTCCCGAAAACGGCATAAAAGTTGTGGGGAACCATACTGTGACCGTGAAGCTTCATGGAGGAGAAAAGGCTCTTCTCAATGTCAATGTATCGGCTAGTCAGCCCAAAGAAAAAGAGCACCAAGATGAAGTATTCGTGAACGATATAGATGAACGGAATCTTGAAACTCAATCGACTTCGCCTGCGTCTGAATCGAGTTAATACTATTGGCATCGCCTGTTCTGAAGGATTCCATTCCTCCTTATCATGAAGAGGCAGAAATGGCGGTTTTGGGTGCCTTGTTATTGAGCTTCTCACCGAGTCTCTTGGATGAAGTCGTACAGCATGTTCGAGTCGATGATTTCTTCAAGGGTGCTCATCAACTCATCTTTAAAGGAATAACCAGTCTCAGTGACAAGGGGGAAGGTGTTGATATTCTTACCTTGACAGATGAGCTTTCTGCTTCGGGGAATCTTGACAGGGCTGGAGGGGCGGCCTATGTTGCATCACTCACTTCCCGAGTCCCGACAACTTCTAATGTCGCCTACTATGCGAAAATGGTTAAGGAAACCAGCCTTCGCCGTGCTCTTATCAATGCCGCACGGGATATGATTGCCCATGCCCATGATGATTCAGAGAATGTTCGCTCCTCTGTAGAAAAAGCCGAAAAATCCCTATTTAGCTTAATTGAAGATCAAAGCCGTGGCGAACTCAAACCAGCCATTGTTGTGGTGCCCGAAGCTGTTGATATAATCGCCAAACGCAATCAATCAAATGAAGAGCATACAGGTGTAGCATCGGGTTTCGATGCCTTAGATAGACTCACCAATGGGTTTCAGAATTCAGAGGTAACCATACTTGGAGCGAGGCCATCTATTGGAAAAACGGCATTGGCCCTTACAATGGCCACGAATATTGCGGTGACCCAGAAAATCCCCTGTGGTTTCTTCACATTGGAGATGTCGGCCGTGTCATTGATGATGCGTATAATCTCATCTGTGACGAGCATAGATTCAGGGAAGATTCGTTCAGGATTGATGAGTGGTCGAGATTTTACCCGACTCACTGAAATCGCTGGAAATATCTATGAAGCACCGCTGATACTGCAAGATTCCCCCAATATTCCAATACTTGATTTACGATCCCTGGCCAGAAAAATGGTATTGAATCACAATGTTCGCATCATATTCATCGATTACATAGGTTTGATCGGTCCTGAAGATATGAACCTACCCCGATATGAGCAAATTTCTTCAATTAGCCGCTCCCTGAAATCCCTTGCCCGCGAGCTGAATATCCCGCTCATCGCCCTCTCTCAGGTAGGAAGACAATCCGAGGGGAAGACTCCCTCCTTGGCCGATTTGAGAGAATCCGGTGCCCTTGAGCAGGATGCGGATGTTGTCTTATTCCTTCATCGGGATCGTGATTCTGATAAAGATGAAAGCGAGCGAATATCTGAGAGTTTAATCGAGACAAAATTGGTTGTCGCCAAACAAAGGAATGGACCTACCGGCATGATAAAACTCCATTTCGCCCCGCGTTTCGCGCGATTTCAAGCCTTCCAAGAAACAGGCAGGTAGGGTGTGTCTGGAATTCTCTTTCGATTGCATTGAGAATTTCTGGAACCTTGAAAAAGGGAATCTGATGTCCGCCAAATACAAAATCTATGCGAACTGAAGCATTTCCTCGGAGTATTTTGTCTATACTTGAAGAAATTTGAATACCGTTTCTCGACAGCAGTTGTTGTTGCTATAAGCAATAGAGAAGTAGCCCGTGTGCCCAAACCTAAAAACGGCAGTTGGACCTCTTTGAATCAACAAGTTAAAAGAGGCTCTTTCAAAACTAGCCTGCATTTCTCACCAGTATAAAAATGCATGTGAATCCCCGTGGGATTTCAGCACCCAGGCAAGAATTTATTAACAGAAAAGATATTGCCCAGATATTTTCAATATATTTTATATAAATTGAGTCGATTTTTCCCGAAATTTCTCATTTTTAAAACCCTCAGAACATAGCTTCCCTTCGGGAGTTCAATGAGAATATTCTATTTATTTGATTTGATACACTCAGTTTGCCTGGGCCGTTCTTATCCAGATGTCCCACCAGGGGAAACTTTCCGGTAGACTGATCCAAACTCTACGAAAAGAGATTTTTACCGCAGCGGAGATTTTTAGCATCCGTAATCTGATTGTCGATGGCATGCTTCGGGTCTCATCTCCACTGACCTTCTGAATAGTTTTTCGAAGATGGACAAAGAAAATATAGGCGATTGTCGAGAACCATAATCGAAGCTGATTTGAACTCATCCACCAGGCGGAAGTTCGGTCGGCAAAAGATATAACTGCTGTTCTTTAATTCGATTTTCAATGTCTCCACGGGCACAGTACATACCTTCATACAATGATTTCTCATCTCCGTTTTTTGACGAAATATTTGTCACAATAAAACGGGGATTCTTTCTTCCAGGTAGCTGTTCCGCTTTGGCAATCACGTCCCGAGGCCGACTCCAGCTTTCGTGGGTTCTCCAGCTGAAACGCTGTGTCAGAATCCTGGGGGTGGGGCAGAATGATGGATTTGGTATGCAGGCAAGGCGGCCTGCCTGTGCGTGTACGCACCTGTCTGCAACAGGCAGGCGCAGACACAGGCGAGAAGTTCTGAAAGCGGAGTGTACATGTTGTACATGAGCATTTCAGGTTTTTTTGCCAACTTTGGAGGTGCGGTGGCAATCCCCCCCTGAGGGGGGGCCGGGGGGAGGGGGGGGGGATTTCCTTATCCGGGCCAAAGGCGCATTCTGACACAGCCCCTGGCCTGACCACTTTGAACGCACAGATTTTCAGCCTGTTTCATCGGCACTTCAATCTTTTTCAATAATCGACTATTTTTAGCCATGCCAACGATATATTCGATTCCCAAGCTCTCACATTCATTCAGAATGCTGTCCCGGCAGAACCCTTAAGTCACCACGGAAGATGATGCGGACATCAGGGAAGCGGGTTCTTATTGCTTTGACAAGTTTTTTCAGAATGGCTTCCGTACCGTCACAGGCATCTACACTGGCTGGTCGAAGCCTTGCGATCAGTGGAAAATCATCACAAAACACATAAGGGGCAAGTAGCTGTGATGATCATAATACTTATGAAAAAACCGTCCCTGCTGTTCACCGTAAAGGGGAAGTCAGTGGCATCAAAATCCAGAATCAGAGACTTCGGAGGCTTTTCGAAACTACCTGAGAAACAGCACCCAGAGCAGTGCCTGCTTCCGTTTATCGGTAAAACATCTTGAAAGTTTTTCAATGATTCGGTGCTTCTGCTCGACCTGCTGAAGCAAAAGGAATCCGGCATCGGAACTGTTGGTCTTTCCGTCATTCCTGACAATGATTTTCCTGGTTTTTACTGTTTCCAGACCTTGCAATTCCAACTGACCGGGTGTAAACCCTGTATTTGCAGATCAGGCTTCTTTTTGGTTTTTTTTTTCATGATAATACTTTATCATAAGAAGCCCGCTTTGTATCAAGGTACTGGTGAGAAATGCGGGCTAAGGAATCTATAAAAAACTTAGATAACTTTTTTGAAGTGCCCTTCAGTCAATCCATGCCTTTCCTACATCTTGAACAGTAAATCCTCATAACTCGGATAGGGCCAGATGCTCTTGTCGGTGAGGCACTCAAGCTCATCCCCATGTTTTCTGAGTTCTGCCATGGCCGGAATCACCTCTTTGAGGTAAGCCCATGCCTGATTTTTTACATCATCCTCCAAAGACTGCGCATCTGTCATCGCCTTGCCGAGTTTTCGAGAAGAGGAAAGAAGTCCCTCTATGTTTTCGTTGAGGTGTTTTAGATATGCCCTCTGATTCTTGCAATCCGCATCCATGGATTCCATGCCAGCAATAGAGGAAGAAAGAGATTCAGCAAACTTCGCTACCGTCGGAAAAATCTGCCTATCGGCCATTTCCTTCATTATACCAGCCTCAATGTTGATCTGCTTGCTGTATGTTTCAAGGTAGATGGTTACCCGGCTTTCGATCTCTTCCTTAGTAAGCACCTTGTGATTGACAAAGAGATTGATTGCCGATGGTTCATTATACTGCAGAAGGGCTTCCACTGAGGATTTGATGTTGGGCAATTTTCTTCTTTTAGCCTCGTCAACCCATTCATCAGAGTATCCGTTCCCGTTGAAGATGACACGGTTATGATTTCTGTAATTTTCAAGGATTATGTTTTTTACTTCGCCATCCACATTTTTTGACGATTCTAGTCTGTCGGCAATTTCTCTGAGGACTTCGGCCATGGCAGTGGTCAGGACAATATTTGAACCAGCAACCGATTGGGACGATCCTCCCATGCGGAATTCGAACTTATTGCCAGTGAAGGCGAACGGGCTGGTTCTATTCCTGTCGGTAACGTCCATGGGGATATCCGGTAGCGTTGTAACGCCGATCTCAAGGCGCTTGCCCTTATCATCCTCAATTTTCTTACCACTGATGAGCTTTTCCAATACTTCAAAAAGTTGGTCACCCAGAAATATTGAGATAATTGCGGGAGGAGCCTCATTGGCACCCAGTCTATGATCATTCCCCGAATTAGCGGCAGAAGCCCGGAGTATGGGTGAATAGACATCCACGGCCTTGATAACCGCTGTTAGAAATAGAAGAAACCGCGCATCGGTATGAGGACTATTACCGGGCTTAAGCAGATTGACACCAGTGTTCGTTGCGATGTTCCAGTTGTTATGTTTACCAGATCCATTGACTCCAGCGAATGGTTTTTCGTGAAGGAGGCAGGCCAAGCCATTGCGCCTAGCGACTCTCTCCAGAGTCTCCATAACGAGTTGATTCCAGTCTGTCGCAATGCTTGCAGGCGAATAAACTGTCGCCAGTTCATACTGATGAGGGGCCACTTCATTGTGCTGTGTTTTCGCACTGATGCCCAGCTTCCAGAGTTCGTCGTTGACTTCGGACATGAAATTCGCCACACGTTCTTCGATAGCACCGAAGTAATGGTCATCCATTTCCTGACCCTTGGCACTCATGCTTCCAAACACCGTGCGTCCGGTGAGGCGCAAATCCGCCCTATTATCATAGAATTGCCTATCCACCAGGAAATATTCTTGCTCCGGTCCTGAGTTTGTAATGACACGGCTCACTTCGGTATCACCGATTGCCTTGAGTACGCGTAACGCCTGAACATTTAATGCGTCTATAGCACGAAGCAGTGGAACCTTCTTATCCAAGGCCTCCCCTGTATAGGACACGAAGGCGGTGGGTATGCATAGGGTCACCCGTTTGCCCTGTGCCTTCAAGAAAGCGGGAGAACTCGTGTCCCAGGCCGTATAGCCTCTTGCCTCGAAGGTAGACCTTAATCCTCCGGAAGGAAACGATGAGGCATCCGGCTCTCCTTGAATCAGTTCCTTCCCGGAGAACTCCATCAATACTGTTCCATCGGAATTGGGGGAGATAAATGAATCATGTTTTTCGGCGGTGTATCCTGTGAGCGGCTGAAACCAATGAGTGTAGTGAGTTGCACCTCTTTGTAGCGCCCAATCCTTCATTGCATTCGCAATAACTTCGGCAACTTTCATTGAAAGACGCATTTTTCCATCGTGAACCTTGATGAATTCATCAAAAATCGATTTGGGTAAAACTTCCCTCATCTGGGCTTCGTTGAAGCAGTTTTCGCCGTATAATCTTTCAATACAACGGGTTTTTCTTTCAGACATGTCTATTAGACTCCTCATTTTTTTGCATACAATCGTCGAACTTCGAGATAGTATCGCTTTTCAATGGCATTCCCTATACTGAATGTTTTTCTAGGAAATGGACCATTTTTTGTAATTCTATGAAAGAAGAATTCCTTGTCAATAGTCGGCAAGAATATCCCCACCCTATTTTTGACTTTAGCCATATTCTTGACATATTCCTCGCCATGTATGTAATCAATGTCAACTTCCGGATGACGGCTAAGATATTCGTCCAGGATTTCCTGTAGCGATTCGACTGCAAGCCGATTCTCCGATGAAGGTATGAAAAAACTCTGACCACCTTTCCTATGGATCAAGTTGACGGGGGAATTTCTTGACTGTCCCGTGTGCCGATTGGGGACAAGATGCGCCACTGCCTCCCTGAATTCCCCGATGAAATCATCTGGATCCGTGTTGAACAGGACGCGATGGATTGAGTGGAAACGCAGACCCTCATCATGGATGTTTACCACCTCGGCTAGTATATAACGAGAGGGATGATCCGACGGGAAGCCCTGAGCCTTGTTCGCCTGCCATATTTCTTTGGCGGCGGCGAGGGAATGATTGCCATCACCGACGGCGAACATAAGATGATTATCCGTGAGTATGGATTCAAAGGCATCAACCAGCAGTTCCGAATTCTTGACAAACCGCCCGGTTATATGACCGCCGTTTTGAATGAGGTCGAAATCATAGAGAATCTCGTTTCCCTCCGATAACGCGGTCTTCATAACTTTGTCTTCGGGATCGTCCATAAGAAGGAGAATGTGTGGAATATCCATGGCTGCATTCTTCCTTATAGCGATGCGCGGGGGTAATCTGTCGCTGATGGTTCCTTCCGTGGGCCTAATCAGGCTCTTTGCCCCCTCAAGGAAATCATAGGCTTCGAGGTCTATGGCAAGAACCAATCCACGCCGTTTGACGGCATTGTACATTGTCCGCTCAACCAATACGAATCCGGGCGGAAGATCGCGCAATGTCTCTGTCTCGAGGATATCTACCATGGCCTGATTGACCGCATTAACCCTCTTTTGCCAATCACCGTCCACAAGATAGCATTCAGGAATTATAAGATTCAACGTGGATGGTTTGTCGGCAACGATGCGCCGTGTTTCATCCCAATAAGAACGTTCAGATGTAAATTGATCACAGGCGATCACAGACCACGTCCGCATATCTATCGAGGAATTGGGTATCATTATGTGAGGGATCGCTATCCCGAGACGATTTAGCCGTTTCTCTATGGTCATTGGGTGGGCTCCTCCTGATCCGTCGCATCGGCTACAAAGGGTACTTTAATTTCAAAACCCATGTAAACCATGTCGGACCCTATACATTCTATTCTCTGCACTTGACTTTGCTCTTCACTAAAGAAACCAAGGAAGCTGTATCCAGGCTCAAGGTGGACGGTAACGAAGAGGTGTAACGGTCTGTTTCAGCCCCGACAAAGACAATAGGCTTGAGTGTGCTGATCGCCTCGCCCTTAAAGACATAGATCATGTCCTTGAGCTTCCTCGATATAGATGATTTGATGGGCTTCCATGGCTTCTGGATCGACGAATCCCGCAATCTTGAGAATGCCGTCTCGATCAAGTTGTGTCACGTTCATCCCCTAAATTCTTGCATGAAGGTTATGAGCCTGTTTACCCCGTCCATGGTCATTGCGTTGTAAAGGGATGCCCGGCATCCCTTCACACTCCTATGCCCCTGTAGCCCGACTAAGCCGACCTCGGCGGCCTCTTTGATGAAGGTAGCACATATATCGGCATCGGGCATCTGCCATACGACATTCATGTCCGACCGGACCGATGGGTCGATTGGGCATCGGTAGAAGCCGTCTGATTCATCTATAACACGATAGAGTGCGGTGGCCTTTTCCCTGTTCGTTAGGGCGATTTTCGCTACTCCGCCCTGTTTCTTTATACTCTCCAACACCAGTTTCATTGTCCATATAGCAGAAACAGGGGGGGTGTTTAACAAGGAATCATTCCTGGCATGTGTCGCATAATTCAGATAGGATCCGAGGTGTGCTCCACAACGTGTAAGAAGATCATTTCTTATGATCACAACAGTCACACCCGCAGTACCAAGGTTCTTCTGGGCACCGGCATAGATAAGACCAAAATCTCTGACATCCACAGGTCTGCTTAGTATATCGCTCGACATATCGGCAAAGAGGGGGATGTCCCCGGTATCTGGGAATTCTTTCCATTGCATCCCATTAACCGTCTCGTTGCTGGTGATATGCACATAGGAGGCTTCCTTTGTCACCCGAATATTCTTTGCAGGGGGCAGTGCCCTGTAACCAACTCCTCGGCCATCCCATATTATATTCACCTTACCAAGCTTCTCTGCTTCGTTGATGGCCTTAGTCGCCCACATGCCTGAATTGACATAGTCGCAGCTACCTTCTGAGAGCAGCATGTTCATCGGCATCATTGAAAACTGCAAGGTGGCACCGCCGCCTAGGAGTAACACGGAATAGTCTAAGGGAATGCCCATTAGTTCCCTGAGGAGGGCAATGGCTTGGCAATGCACCTCGACATAAGTATCATCGCGGTGACTCATTTCGATGAGGGACAAGCCCTTTCCCTGATAGTCAACCATTTCCTGAGCAAGTTTTGTCAGGACTTCGACCGAAATCATAGAAGGACCGGAGTAGAAATTTACGGTTCTATTCATGAATTTACTCATATCATGAAACTGACAAGGATGGAAGATAGGCGTTTCAACGGGCCCTTGGGAATTCTGGCTCATCCGCAGGTTGTGCGGATGAGTGACCAATGGGGCTGTGTCAGAATCCAGGGGGTGGGTCAGAATGATGGATTTGGTCTGCAGGCAAGGCGGCGAAAAGTTCTGAAAGCGGAGTGTACATATTGTACATGAGCATTTCAGGTTTTTTCGCCAACGCCGCATGCGGGCCAAAGGCGCATTCTGACACAGCCCCCGGCAGGCGACGGTAATAAGCTGGCAGGCGATGTGACTGTCCGAAAAGCATTGCCAGGTTGATCTGCTCAAGGGATTCGCCGTCGCGGTTGTAACCGTAATGGGTATACTCGTTGTGCCGTGCATAGGACGAGACCGATGTAATGTCATAGCAAAGCCAGTCATTCTCCCTGACATGATCAAGCCAGAGAGAGAGAAAATGCTGACGGGCATCCTCCGATAGTCTTGATAGCAGTTCGCTTATGCGCTGACTGGTGATGGTCTCTTCAAATGGATGCAGGTTTGAGACACTCCATGATTCAGTGCGGTGGAGTGCATTCCCTTTGTGAATTATGTAATACACCAGACTGAGAATAAGCTTATGGTCCTCGGGAAAACATTGTTTCAACAAGGCATCAATTCCGTGTTTTTTGGTCAGCTCTCCAAGAAGCAAACAGGGTCCGGCCACCCGTGATGTCACGGTCACCCCGGGGGCGGAAACAGCCCGTCGGGCAATATTGTTCTTTCTCTTGGAAGGAACGATCTCCCCGGTGGTTGGATCAACTCTGCCCAGGCACACCTGTTTGTTTCTGGGAGCTTTTTTCTCCTTGTCCCAATAGCTCTTTACCGAATAGGCGTAGAGGGCCCCGGATTTCTTGTTGTGATGATAAGCGATGCTTGATATTCATCCCTCCATAGTTATGTTCTAGCACTATTGCAACTATGAAACAATTCGTGTCAAGACTGATTTCTAAAATAATTATATTTTTAGAAATGAATTAAGAAAAATCCATTGAGGCATAGTTACAACTTTAGGGAATTGAGGATTAAAAGAAGGAAGCACCATAACAGACTTCAAAATAATGAGTGAACATGGTTCTGGTACTGGCATCTTGACCCCTGGGACCACTTTTGTCTTTGAGAAGGAAGCGGGATAGCGGCTAAGTAGCAAGCACTGCGGTCCGAGGGCACTTCGAGAAGGTTTTATAGTGCCCAGAACTTTGTGTTCACCGCTATACCCGAATGTACAACGGTCTATAGCGATTAATTTTTACCCCAGGATTGCGCCACTGACTGAACCAGGTCTTGCGTTCTTCTGTGCCCAGATTGATTTTCCTCAGGAATGGACGCTTCATCCAATATTTGCCGATTATTTTTTCCAGGTCTGTGCGCACTATTCCTGCCTCTTCTACATGCGTTGTCATGTCGTTCTTTCGGGCATCCTGGACCCGCCGGGCAATCATGCAGTTATGGTAGTGGCGGTAGAGGGTCATGCGCATCATCATCGCACTGGGACACCGGGAAAACTGCATCGTCTCCCGCACATGATTGCAGTTATCTTTGCGTACCTGACGGTCTATGTAATTCACAGGGAATAGCGGATTGTTTTTATTCCTGAACTCATGAGAGGATATGCATTCATGGAGAAAGTATTTTTTGAAGTCCTTGATCTTAGCGAAGGCCCGTGTATACGATTTGTGAAGGTCTGTCGTCAAGGTCTTTCCGGTAATCTTCTTATCTTTAAGTAGTTGGATAAGTTCACTAGCTATATTTATAAACGATTTCTCAATGGCCTTCGGATCGGCCTTTTCTATGGATTCCAGTACCATTCTCCGCTTTTTCTGTGCATTGGTCATTCTTCCTTTGCGCCTAAGATTGGCAAAACCCATGCTGTAAATGAACTCGGATTCGGAGCCAGCAAAGATGTTGATATGATGGGGAAAGTACTGGGACTCGGAGAAGGATTCCAGCCCATCGGCGGCCATATCTTCTTGCAGAGGTAAATCAGGGAGAAGTTCGGAATGAATGGCCTGGCAGCATCTTGCCAGCCGTTCGAATCGGTTCTGAACGGTCTCTATTCTGACATCAATAGCACGGCCTATATCGCCCAGCCCTGAAGCGGTGACAAGATGCTCGAAGATCTTTGAATAATCGACAACTTTTTTGGCATAGTAATCAATTGAAAAGGTCTGATCAGAAAAAGTCCTGCGGCAATTCTTACAGCGGTAACGCTGAACTTGGCCGAAGGCCGATGTTGGATGAAAACCATAGCGAATATACCAATTTCCCCCGGCGGGAGCCTCGAAATTGGAGCAATCGGGATTGGGACAGTGTGGAAAAGTCATAACATACCTCCTTAGTAAGTTGTTTTCCTACTAAGGTATGACTTGCGTATAGAGGCGATTTACTTCAAAAAACAGGCTTTGGGGCACTATAAAATGATTACAAGATTCTGCAAGTCAACCGGCAGTATCGCTACCAACAGAAACGGGCCAAAAATCTACTGCCCCTGTCAGGGGGGGGGCCTGGCCCCCTGAAGGCCCCCCCGTCCGGGGCCATGTCAGAATCCAGGGGGTGGGTCAGAATGAAGGATTAGGATTCAGCACAATTCGGGGGATGGCTTGTCTTTTGCTGAACTTTTGGATAAGCTAAGGTAAAGACAATAAATACCGCACCTGGCATTTATTGAAACGAGGAAGAATGCAAAATCTGTACAACGGGGTTAGGTTCTGAATATGTATAAACAAGTGAAGATAAACATCCTTTCCTTCCTATTCCTTCTCGTCATATTCAGTTCTTGTACGATGAAGCAGAATATCTACATCGACAAGTCCGGTGGCGGATCCAGCCAGTTTGAAATCAAACTAGCAGAGTATCTCACCGTTATCCTCGACCAAATCACTATGCTGTTAGAACCGGAGAATCAGGAAATTCAGAACCAGGAAAATCGTGACGAAGAATCGTTTTTTGACTTGATTGAAATAAGAAAAGACTTCCAACAGAAGGAAGGAGTTGAACTGATAAGCCTTGATACCCCTTCAAAAAACACTCTCGTCGCAGATATCACCTTTCAGGATATAAATGATCTTCTTAACAATGCTGAACTTAACCTCGCCGAAAGCTATCCAATCAGTTTCAACCGACAAGGAGACGTGTCTGAGCTTATTGTCAGAATTGACCGTGAGACGGTGCAAACGCTCTTGGCGGCTAATCCTTCCTTCAACAACCCTCTTGTCGAGAGTTTTGGCCCAATGACGACCGAAGGGCTTAGCGATGAAGATTATCTCACGATGATGGAGTTCGCCCTAGGAACCGAAAGCCGACGAGGAATAAGTGAGTCATTTCTCGAACTGACAATACAAGTGGAAGGCCAGATTCTTGAACAAAAATCCGGCAAGATGATTAATAAGAATACCGTTCGATACATAATCCCCATGCTACCTTTCTTAATGCTGAGAGAGCCATTGGAATACTCCTTGCGATTTCGATAAGAGAGGTGTGTTTGAGCATCAATTCCTTCATTCGGTCCAACCTTAAATTTTCTAAGCACATCATAATACTCACAATCCTGACAACGGCATTTATGGCCTGGATGGCGACGAAAATTGGAATTGACACCGATATAAACAACACCCTCATGCCAAAGAAGAATGCACGAATAGAAGAACTGCAGAAACAACTGGGTGTCGTACAGGAAGCGCAAAACTACATATTTTTAAGCATTCATGGATATGATCTTTATGATTTAACCATCCTCCAGACCTTTCAGAATACAATCGACGACATACTCAAGATCCCGGAACTAGAGGCGGCATTGACACCCTTCAATTTCATTTCATTTCAAGTCAAAAATAGACAAATTCTTCCTGCAATGATTTCTCCTACAGGCCGGGCACCTGTCACCGCAGAAGAGTTGAAACTATTCGAAGAGCAGATTAAGGAGAGTTCATTAACAGAAAATTTTGTTGTTGCCGACAATGGAAGGGTTCTTACCGCAGTATTCCTGAACTCATTTGTGGAGGATCGTATCACTTTCATTTCTGCATTTAATGCCGCCGTTCATCCATTACAGGAGTTGGTGACGGTGCATTATACCGGAGAAGCGTTGTTTCAGGAACGTATCTCACACTACCTGATAAGAGATTTCTCCATATTATTGATACTTGCCATCATTGCTATTTCGATAATTTTTTGGCTCAGCTTTCGCTCAATGAGAGCCGTCATATTACCGCTACTGGTTGTTGTTATCGGGGCGATATGGTCTTTAGGTTTCATGGCTCTCCTCGGTTACAAAATAACAGTGTTAACCGTTATCGTTCCGTCCTTAGTTCTTACCATCGGCAGCTCATATACTATTCATATACTCAATGAATATAATCGATTAGGGAATAGTGCTCGAAAAGAGAAGATAGAATGGCTGGCTGGTGCCGTTGAACATGTCCTCCGAACTATCATCGTGGCCGCACTTACAACAATGATTTGTTTCTTGAGTTTATTGACCACAAGACTGAAACAACTACAGGAATTTGGATTATCCATCAGTCTTGGAATTTTCGCCTGTGCCATACTCTCTCTTTTCTTCCTTCCGGCCATCCTGTATCATCTCAAAAACCCCTCTACCCATCAGCGCAACCGGGTCAAGACTGGCTGGATGACCTTAGCCGTAGGCAAATTGGGTGAATGGTCGAGGCGGAAGAATTATGTCGTCCTTGTTATTTTTATTTCTTTAATGATTTTCTTTTTCCTAAGCTACCCATACATCCTTCATCAATCAGATTATTTTTCCTATTTTCCATCAGATGATCCGATAATAGTCGGTAGCCGATTTGTTAACCGGCACAGTGGGGGTGCTCAGACTTTCAACATCACATTGACGGCAAAAAACAAACAAAAAGACTATTTCTTGAACCCTGAGATTCTGCAGAAGGTAGACCAGTTTGAAACAGTTATTGATACACATCCCTCAGTAACCAACAAACTATCATTCAATGGCATTCTTAAGGCCATGAACAAAGCGGTCAATAGAGAAGAAGCCATCCCCAAATCACGTGGTTTGATTCTACTGCTCTACCGCTATTTCAGGATAATTCCCGAAGACAAGGTTGCATTTGGTCAGGAATCGGCCATTATCGACAAGGATGCTTCCCTCATAACTATCTACCTGAAGCTGGCTGAAACCGAAACTTTCAGCATGATCAATGAGGATGGGATGAGAAAATTCCTCGATTTCGTCAATGAAGAGATACATACAGCCTTCGGCGAAACGGTGGAATTCACGCTATGGGGGAATACTTTATTGGTTCTGGATTCTTCCCGATTAATTAAAGAAGATCAGTTCCGGTCAACCTTGATTTCCATTATTCTTGGAATGGTAATAATATGGCTGTTCTTCCATTCATTCATTTACAGCATCATGGCCCTTATCCCCCTATTGAGCGGAATTTTCTTCTATTTCATCAATCTTTATGTATTTAAAATTCCCTTAGATATGACAACAATACTTGTCACAAATGTTACTGTTGGTGTCGGGCTAGATGATGCTGTTCACTTCCTGCTCCAATACAGAAAGCAACGTGCTCAAGAGTCTTATCAACAGGCCATTTTGTCCACTCTAAAATTTACAGGAAGGCCCATAGTTCTTACCACATTGTCCCTAATTTCAGGACTTGCCGTACTCTGTTTTGCCAGTTTCAGGCCTGTCATGTTCTTTGGATTACTTATTGCGGGGACATTGTTCTCGGCCATGATAGGCACGGTTGTATTCATTCCATCCACCATCGCTTTCTATGAGCAATTCCGTGCCTTTCAAAAAAGGCGTTCCCCCTCATCCCCCTCCGTCAATCAGGATGAGAAACATTAGGAAGAAATCCAGGAAGCAAATGACAAGCCTCCTGCCCATGATAGAAGAGCCCAGTCTTGACATTAGCAACTTCTCGAAACAGGGTAGAACCCCGAGAACATCACTCGCCATTTCGCCAAGCACCCCCTCCAAAAATTCATATATTCTATGATGGTGCAACGAAAAAGAAAAATTTCAAAAAACTCCTCTTTCCATCACCGACACCCTAGTTTTCCGCAATTTTCTAAGATCCAATATCTGGGCGCAACCCTTCGGGTCGGGCTTTCCGTTACAATGCCTTACTCTGGCAGCCTGTTAACCGGCTCACTGCCGATCGCCGGGGCCGCCAGCGGCATTTCCGCTACAATCCCTTGCGCGCTATCGCCATACTGGATATATAGTGCCCCGAAGATTTGGGAGCCCCCCCGTGGGGCTGTATCAGAATGCGCCTTTGGCCCGCATGCGGCGTTGGCCTGCCTGTGCGTGTACGCACCTGTCTGCAACAGGCAGGCGCAGACAGGCGAAAAAACCTGAAATGCTCATGTACAACAGTACACTCCGCTTTCAGAACTTTTCGCCGCCTTGCCTGCGAACCAAATTCATCATTCTACACAGCCCCTATAGGGGGGCTACCACAGGTAGGCGCAGACAGGGGGCTGTGTCAGAATCCAGCCCCCCCCTCCCCATTCCCCCTCTTCAAAGGTAGCAAGGGTGGGCCGGAGGGTGGGCCTTTCCTTTATGTGGGCCAAAGGCTGTTATAGAACAGAATACATTGGGTTTAGCGGGGTTTTTTAGTCAAAATGAGCCAAAATTAAAACAATTGGCTTGAGACGGGGCGGAGAAATTATAGACACATATTTTAAATCTTTTTTGTATCAAGTCTTACATGGATATGTGTGTTTGTTCTCTACCACTAAGCTTGAGGGCACTATATACCGTTTTCGATCTCACGGAGTTCACAAAGAACACGGAGGGGGAGAGCAGAAAAAGCGTTAAAAAACCTCTGTGCGAAATTCTGCCTCTCACGGAAATCACAAAGGACACGAAGAGGGGATCGGTCAAAGCGTTGAAAAACCTCTGCGCGTAACTCTGCCTCTCACGGAGTCCACAAAGGGCAAGGAGAGGGAGGCGCAAAGAGTTAAAAACCTCTGTGCCCTCTGTGCCTCTGTGCGAAACTTTTTATACCTTCCATGCCGTTTTAGATCTCACGGAGGCACAGAGGACACGGAGGGGGGAGCAGAAAAAGCGTTGAAAAACCTCTGCGCGTAACTCTGCCTCTCACGGAGTCCACAAAGGGCAAGGAGAGGGAGGCGCAAAGAGTTAAAAACCTCTGTGCCCTCTGTGCCTCCGTGCGAAACTTTTTATACCTTCCATGCCGTTTTAGATCTCACGGAGATCACAAAGAACATGGAGAGGGGAGCAAGCCAAGCGTTGAAAAATCTCTGTGAACTCTGTGCCTCCGTGCGAAACTTTTGATACCTCCCATGCCGTTTTAGATCTCACGGAGATCTCAAAGAACACGGGGAGGGGAGCAGCCCAAGCATTGAAAACCCTCTGTGCCCTCCGTGCCTCCGTGCGAAACTTTTTATACCTTCCATGCCGTTTTAGATCTCACGGAGATCACAAAGGACACGGGGAGGGGAGTAGCCCAAGCATTGAAAAACCTCTGTGCCCTCTGTGCCTCCGTGCGAAACTTCTTATACCTTCCATGCCGTTTTAGATCTCACGGAGATCACAAAGAACACGGAGAGGGAGAGCAGAAAAAGCGTTAAAAAACCTCTGCGCGAAATTCTGCCTCTCATGGAGATCACAAAGGACACGAAGAGGGGATCGGTCAAAGCGTTGAAAAACCTCTGCGCGTAACTCTGCCTCTCACGGAGTCCACAAAGGGCAAGGAGAGGGAGGCGCAAAGAGTTAAAAACCTCTGTGCCCTCTGTGCCTCTGTGCGAAACTTTTTATACCTTCCATGCCGTTTTAGATCTCACGGAGGCACAGAGGACACGGAGGGGGGAGCAGACAAAGATTTTAAAACCTCTGTACCTCCGTGCGAAACTCTGAACTCTGAACTCTGAACTCTGAACTCTGTGCCCTCCGTGCCCTCCGTGCCTCCGTGCGAAACTTCTTATACCTCCCATGCCGTTTTAGATCTCACGGAGATCACAAAGGACACGGGGAGGGGAGCAGAAAAAGCGTTAAAAAACCTCTGCGCGAAATTCTGCCTCTCATGGAGATCCCAAAGGACACGAAGAGGGGATCGGTCAAAGCGTTGAAAAACCTCTGTGCCCTCTGTGCCTCCGTGCGAAACTTTTTATACCTCCCACGCCGTTTTAGATCTCACGGAGGCACAGAGGACACGAAGAGGGGATCGGTCAAAGCGTTGAAAAACCTCTGTGCCCTCCGTGCCTCCGTGCGAAACTTTTTATACCTTCCATGCCGTTTTAGATCTCACGGAGATCACAAAGGACACGGGGAGGGGAGTAGCCCAAGCATTGAAAAACCTCTGTGCCCTCCGTGCCTCCGTGCGAAACTTCTTATACCTTCCATGCCGTTTTAGATCTCACGGAGATCACAAAGAACACGGAGAGGGAGAGCAGAAAAAGCGTTAAAAAACCTCTGCGCGAAATTCTGCCTCTCATGGAGATCACAAAGGACACGAAGAGGGGATCGGTCAAAGCGTTGAAAAACCTCTGCGCGTAACTCTGCCTCTCACGGAGTCCACAAAGGGCAAGGAGAGGGAGGCGCAAAGAGTTAAAAACCTCTGTGCCCTCTGTGCCTCTGTGCGAAACTTTTGATACCTCCCACGCCGTTTTAGATCTCACGGAGGCACAGAGGACACGGAGGGGGGAGCAGAAAAAGCGTTGAAAAACCTCTGCGCGTAACTCTGCCTCTCACGGAGTCCACAAAGGACACGGAGAGGGGAGCAGACAAAGATTTTAAAACCTCTGTACCTCCGTGCGAAACTCTGAACTCTGAACTCTGAACTCTGAACTCTGAACTCTGAACTCTGAACTCTGAACTCTGAACTCTCCGTGCCTCCGTGCGAAACTTTTTATACCTTCCATGCCGTTTTAGATCTCACGGAGATCACAGAGGACACGGAGGGGAGAGCAGAAAAAGCGTTAAAAAACCTCTGCGCGAAATTCTGCCTCTCATGGAGATCCCAAAGGACACGAAGAGGGGATCGGTCAAAGCGTTGAAAAACCTCTGTGCCCTCTGTGCCTCCGTGCGAAACTTTTGATACCTCCCATGCCGTTTTAGATCTCATGGAGATCCCAAAGGACACGAAGAGGGGATCGGTCAAAGCGTTGAAAAACCTCTGTGCCCTCTGTGCCTCCGTGCGAAACTTTTTATACCTTCCATGCCGTTTTAGATCTCACGGAGATCACAGAGGACATGGAGAGGGGAGCAAGCCAAGCGTTGAAAAATCTCCGTGCCCTCCGTGCCTCCGTGCGAAACTTCTTATACCTCCCATGCCGTTTTAGATCTCACGGAGATCACAAAGGACACGGGGAGGGGAGCAGAAAAAGCGTTAAAAAACCTCTGCGCGAAATTCTGCCTCTCATGGAGATCCCAAAGGACACGAAGAGGGGATCGGTCAAAGCGTTGAAAAACCTCTGTGCCCTCTGTGCCTCCGTGCGAAACTTTTTATACCTCCCACGCCGTTTTAGATCTCACGGAGGCACAGAGGACACGAAGAGGGGATCGGTCAAAGCGTTGAAAAACCTCTGTGCCCTCTGTGCCTCCGTGCGAAACTTTTTATACCTTCCATGCCGTTTTAGATCTCACGGAGATCACAAAGGACACGGGGAGGGGAGTAGCCCAAGCATTGAAAAACCTCTGTGCCCTCCGTGCCTCCGTGCGAAACTTCTTATACCTTCCATGCCGTTTTAGATCTCACGGAGATCACAAAGAACACGGAGAGGGAGAGCAGAAAAAGCGTTAAAAAACCTCTGCGCGAAATTCTGCCTCTCATGGAGATCACAAAGGACACGAAGAGGGGATCGGTCAAAGCGTTGAAAAACCTCTGCGCGTAACTCTGCCTCTCACGGAGTCCACAAAGGGCAAGGAGAGGGAGGCGCAAAGAGTTAAAAACCTCTGTGCCCTCTGTGCCTCTGTGCGAAACTTTTGATACCTCCCACGCCGTTTTAGATCTCACGGAGGCACAGAGGACACGGAGGGGGGAGCAGAAAAAGCGTTGAAAAACCTCTGCGCGTAACTCTGCCTCTCACGGAGTCCACAAAGGACACGGAGAGGGGAGCAGACAAAGATTTTAAAACCTCTGTACCTCCGTGCGAAACTCTGAACTCTGAACTCTGAACTCTGAACTCTGAACTCTGAACTCTGAACTCTGAACTCTGTGCCCTCCGTGCCTCCGTGCGAAACTTTTTATACCTTTCATGCCGTTTTAGATCTCACGGAGATCACAGAGGACACGGAGGGGAGAGCAGAAAAAGCGTTAAAAAACCTCTGCGCGAAATTCTGCCTCTCATGGAGATCCCAAAGGACACGAAGAGGGGATCGGTCAAAGCGTTGAAAAACCTCTGTGCCCTCTGTGCCTCCGTGCGAAACTTTTGATACCTCCCATGCCGTTTTAGATCTCATGGAGATCCCAAAGGACACGAAGAGGGGATCGGTCAAAGCGTTGAAAAACCTCTGTGCCCTCTGTGCCTCCGTGCGAAACTTTTTATACCTTCCATGCCGTTTTAGATCTCACGGAGATCACAGAGGACATGGAGAGGGGAGCAAGCCAAGCGTTGAAAAATCTCTGTGAACTCTGTGCCTCCGTGCGAAACTTTTGATACCTCCCATGCCGTTTTAGATCTCACGGAGATCACAAAGAACACGGGGAGGGGAGCAGAAAAAGCGTTAAAAAACCTCTGCGCGAAATTCTGCCTCTCATGGAGATCACAAAGGACACGAAGAGGGGATCGGTCAAAGCGTTGAAAAACCTCTGCGCGTAACTCTGCCTCTCACGGAGTCCACAAAGGGCAAGGAGAGGGAGGCGCAAAGAGTTAAAAACCTCTGTGCCTCCGTGCGAAACTTTTGATACCTCCCATGCCGTTTTAGATCTCATGGAGATCCCAAAGGACACGAAGAGGGGATCGGTCAAAGCGTTGAAAAACCTCTGTGCCCTCTGTGCCTCCGTGCGAAACTTTTTATACCTTCCATGCCGTTTTAGATCTCACGGAGATCACAGAGGACATGGAGAGGGGAGCAAGCCAAGCGTTGAAAAATCTCTGTGAACTCTGTGCCTCCGTGCGAAACTTTTGATACCTCCCATGCCGTTTTAGATCTCACGGAGATCACAAAGAACACGGGGAGGGGAGCAGAAAAAGCGTTAAAAAACCTCTGCGCGAAATTCTGCCTCTCATGGAGATCACAAAGGACACGAAGAGGGGATCGGTCAAAGCGTTGAAAAACCTCTGCGCGTAACTCTGCCTCTCACGGAGTCCACAAAGGGCAAGGAGAGGGAGGCGCAAAGAGTTAAAAACCTCTGTGCCCTCTGTGCCTCTGTGCGAAACTTTTTATACCTCCCACGCCGTTTTAGATCTCACGGAGGCACAGAGGACACGGAGGGGGGAGCAGAAAAAGCGTTGAAAAACCTCTGCGCGTAACTCTGCCTCTCACGGAGTCCACAAAGGACACGGAGAGGGGAGCAGACAAAGATTTTAAAACCTCTGTACCTCCGTGCGAAACTCTGAACTCTGAACTCTGAACTCTGAACTCTGAACTCTGAACTCTGTGCCCTCCGTGCCTCCGTGCGAAACTTTTTATACCTTCCATGCCGTTTTAGATCTCACGGAGATCACAGAGGACACGGAGGGGAGAGCAGAAAAAGCGTTAAAAAACCTCTGCGCGAAATTCTGCCTCTCATGGAGATCCCAAAGGACACGAAGAGGGGATCGGTCAAAGCGTTGAAAAACCTCTGTGCCCTCTGTGCCTCCGTGCGAAACTTTTGATACCTCCCATGCCGTTTTAGATCTCATGGAGATCCCAAAGGACACGAAGAGGGGATCGGTCAAAGCGTTGAAAAACCTCTGTGCCCTCTGTGCCTCCGTGCGAAACTTTTTATACCTTCCATGCCGTTTTAGATCTCACGGAGATCACAAAGAACATGGAGAGGGGAGCAAGCCAAGCGTTGAAAAATCTCTGTGCCCTCTGTGCCTCCGTGCGAAACTTCTTATACCTTCCATGCCGTTTTAGATCTCACGGAGATCACAGAGGACACGGGGAGGGGAGTAGCCCAAGCATTGAAAAACCTCTGTGCCCTCCGTGCCTCCGTGCGAAACTTTTGATACCTCCCATGCCGTTTTAGATCTCACGGAGATCACAAAGAACACGGAGAGGGATTAGGCAATGATTAAAAAACCCTCTGTGCCCTCCGTGCCTCCGTGCGAAACTTCTTATACCTTCCATGCCGTTTTAGATCTCACGGAGATCACAAAGAACACGGAGAGGGAGAGCAGAAAAAGCGTTAAAAAACCTCTGCGCGAAATTCTGCCTCTCATGGAGATCACAAAGGACACGAAGAGGGGATCGGTCAAAGCGTTGAAAAACCTCTGCGCGTAACTCTGCCTCTCACGGAGTCCACAAAGGGCAAGGAGAGGGAGGCGCAAAGAGTTAAAAACCTCTGTGCCCTCTGTGCCTCCGTGCGAAACTTTTGATACCTTCCATGCCGTTTTAGATCTCACGGAGGCACAGAGGACACGGAGGGGGGAGCAGAAAAAGCGTTGAAAAACCTCTGCGCGTAACTCTGCCTCTCACGGAGTCCACAAAGGGCAAGGAGAGGGGAGCAGACAAAGATTTTAAAACCTCTGTACCTCCGTGCGAAACTCTGAACTCTGAACTCTGAACTCTGAACTCTCTGTGCCTCCGTGCGAAACTTCTTATACCTTCCATGCCGTTTTAGATCTCACGGAGATCACAAAGAACACGGAGAGGGAGAGCAGAAAAAGCGTTAAAAAACCTCTGCGCGAAATTCTGCCTCTCATGGAGATCACAAAGGACACGAAGAGGGGATCGGTCAAAGCGTTGAAAAACCTCTGCGCGTAACTCTGCCTCTCACGGAGTCCACAAAGGGCAAGGAGAGGGAGGCGCAAAGAGTTAAAAACCTCTGTGCCCTCTGTGCCTCTGTGCGAAACTTTTGATACCTTCCATGCCGTTTTAGATCTCACGGAGGCACAGAGGACACGGAGGGGGGAGCAGAAAAAGCGTTGAAAAACCTCTGCGCGTAACTCTGCCTCTCACGGAGTCCACAAAGGACACGGAGAGGGGAGCAGACAAAGATTTTAAAACCTCTGTACCTCCGTGCGAAACTCTGAACTCTGAACTCTGAACTCTGAACTCTCTGTGCCTCCGTGCGAAACTTCTTATACCTTCCATGCCGTTTTAGATCTCACGGAGATCACAAAGAACACGGAGAGGGAGAGCAGAAAAAGCGTTGAAAAACCTCTGTGCGAAATTCTGCCTCTCATGGAGATCACAAAGGACACGAAGAGGGGATCGGTCAAAGCGTTGAAAAACCTCTGTGCCCTCCGTGCCTCCGTGCGAAACTTCTTATACCTTCCATGCCGTTTTAGATCTCACGGAGATCACAAAGAAACTGGGAGTATAAACCGCAGAGGGCGCAGAGTTACGCAGAGAGAAACAAACATGGAGCTAAATACAATCACTGAACGCATTACTGGCTGTGCAATACAATAAAAGCTAAAAACGAAATAAAAAGACTCGTAACCAACTACAAAAAAAACTCTGCGTTCTCTGCAACCTCTGCGGTTAAAAACCGGGAAGTTAGGGCAGGGTTTTTTCTCTGTATGTGTTCTTCGTTAATGCGGAACATAGCATCCTCGCTAAGGGAGTATTATACCAATTTTAGTGCCAGATGGGGAATTTGGAAAAAAACCATCAAAAACCGCTTTCAGTGTCCAAAGTCCGACAGACTCCTAGGGCGTTGTTGGGGTAAATTTCCAGAGCCTTATTGCACCAGATCGCCTGCATTTCTTCATCGTCCAGCAATTGATTAACCTGCGCAAGCAAGATTCTTGTACGAAAAATGAATACCTTTTCAAGCCCCTCTGTTGATTCAATACCTTCCAGGCGAGAGCGAATTTGAGTGAGTTTCTCATCGTTTCTCTTCAAATTGCGAAGTTCGATTTGGACCTGGATTACCTCGGCAACGTGATTACTTGGATCAAGGAGTAGTGATTTTCGGCTCCATTCACGAATGTCCAGTTTCATTTTTGTCTTCAGCCGGAACCTCTTTGAATATAGCCAAGCATAACCGGCTTCGGCTTGCACCCGCAATGCCTCGGAGCTTTTCATATAGCTTATGGAGAGTTTGGCTAGTCTCATCGCTTCTTGAAAATATCGCCTGGCCTTTGAACGGCGTTTGATTTCAAGCATTGTGCGCCCCTTATAGAGTTCTACCTCGGCCAAAAGGAGATATCGAATCGCCGGATCGGAGATATAGGCGAATGATCGACTCGCTCGATTCAATAAGCCTAAGTTCCCTATCTGCGTGCCGTCCGCCTCCCAGTAGCGCTCAATCGCCCTGTTAAGAAGTATATATCCGGTCTCTACGAATTGGTTTTCCGTGTTTTCGGCTTGAGGCACAGAAATGGCCGACAGCATGGCAGGATAATAGATGAAGAAAATGAGCACACTGACTATACCTCGATAGCCTGATATGGGGCCATGATGCCGTATTGGTTTGATCGAAGGGCTCATTTGGATACCTAAAAAACAGCTTTAGGCAATTTAAGAAGAGATTTTTGCCTACCTGTCGCTGATAGGTCGATACAAGGCGGCCTGTTGGCAACCAGCTCATAAGCAAGCAAAGGCTTAACAGCGAAAAAAACCGAGACAAGAACTAAATGGGAGTCTTTAGCGGTGCCCATTATATTGCTCTTGTAACAAAAATGACGATACAGGACAAACTCAGCGTTGTCACGGCGATTAATCCAACAATAGTCATAAGAGTTATATCTATCCCTCTAAAGACACTGGCCTTCTTCGCACCATCCTTTTTCATAAGACTATGATAACGGCAGAATGGGAAACCATCAAGTACTTATCTAATGTTTTGTGTATTTGAAAAAACGATTTTTTTTGAATCAAAATCCTATTTGTTGTTGACGTTTCTTGCGGCATAAAATACTATTTCTGGGAAAATGTGGTTAATTAGTGGATTAAGGTGGGAGTAATTGGTGGATCTGCAAGGTGAACACAGTGTTGTGCTCGATGACAAAGGCCGCATGCTGTTGCCAGCGAAGATCCGCAAGCAGATTTCCAGCGATGTGCTGATTCTTACGAAAGGAATTGAGAAGTGCCTGTGGCTCTTTTTTCCCGAAGAATGGAAACGGATAAAGGAGAAAATTGCGGGCCAGGAATCTATTTTCGACGTTGATTCTCAGGCCGTTCGGCGACGATTCATTGCGCCGGCGGAAGAAGTGATGATTGATAGATCAGGTAGAGTGAAGCTTTCGTTGTCATTAATGAAGGCCATGGAAATATCAAAGATATGCCGTTTGATAGGAATGGGTACGCGGCTGGAGATATGGGATGAAGCTATCTACCTTGATTATGATGCGAGCAATGCCGACGAGGTGAAAAAAGCATGGAAGGGGTTCGGCGATGTATAGGGTATTCAATTGATGTCGATGGCCTTGGGAGGGGATTGATGAGCATACGGCATACGCCCGTAATGCCAAATGAGGTTGTCGAGTATCTGAAACCCGAGAGTGGGAGTGCCCTCATAATTGACGGCACACTAGGGGAAGGAGGGCACTCCCAATTCTTTCTGGAAAAAAATCCAAATGCTCGCCTTGTCGGGATTGATGCCGATCCTGTCATGGCAGACAGGGCCTCTAAACGGCTTTCTCCTCTGTATGGCGACAGGGTTGAATGCCGGGTGGGTTGGAATGATGAACTGCTCGCCGATTGGCAAGGCGATGCTCCAGGAGTTGTTTTCGTGGATTTAGGAATTTCGGCTTATCATTACGAAGAAGGGGGGAGGGGCTTTTCCTTCGCTTCATCGGATCCATTGGACATGCGCATTGACAAAAACGGTGAATTGCGTGCCTCGGATATTGTCAATTCATTCCATGAAAATGAGCTGGCCGATTTGATATATAAATATGGAGAGGAACGATATAGTCGACGAATCGCAAGGCGGATAGTTGAACAGCGAAAGCGCGCCCGCATAATGGAAGCATCGAAACTGGCGGAAATCGTCTCTTCGGCAGTTCCGAAACAGGCAAGACATGGCCGGATTCACCCTGCTACGCGCACTTTTCAGGCTCTTCGAATTGCCGTGAATAACGAACTTGATCGTCTGAGCCGTTTGCTTGAGTCAGTTCCAGAAATATTGATGCCAGGGGGAAAATTTGGGGTTATCTGTTTTCATTCCCTTGAGGATAGAGAGGTGAAAAAATCGTTTCGATATCGCCAGAAACAATCCAACGGAATGTATGAGAACCTCTTCAAGAAGCCCCTTGTTCCTACGATGGAGGAATGCCGGAAGAATCCGCCATCAAGGAGTGCTAAATTTAGAATCCTCCGTAGGCGTGGTTCTGGGGAGGCTGTATGAAGAGGCTCATAACTACACTTGTTCTGGTAAGCGTCCCTGTGTTGTTGATGGTGCGGGGTGTTCAGGCCTATCGATACTCAATCGCATTAGAAGCCATAGAGAGCTATAGAGTCATGCAGGAAGAAAGCCTTGAGGAGAATAAGCGTCTATTGGCCGGAATCGCCGTTTATAGTGCGCCTGAGCGCATATATTCTATTAGCAATGAATACCTCCGATTGGAATCGGCGGATCAGACCAAGGTTGTACAGGTTCAGTTGCCGAAGAACCAGGGAAGGCCAGGGAGTGATTGATGAGTAAGCTGTTAGATTCCTTCAATGCTTTAATGCTGGCAGAGTTAACAGGGGGGCTCTTGCAGGGTAGCCCGGAGGCCCCAATCTTGCGGGCCAGGGCGGATTCAAGAATTTGCAGGCAGGGAGATCTCTTCGTTGCTTTGCCTGGGGAGAAGTTGGACGGGAGTCAGTTTATTGCAGATGCATGGAACAATGGAGCTACTGTTGTTCTTGCCAAAAAAGGCGGCAAGCTACCAAAGCCTGTTCCTGGGAAGGCATTAGTCCTTGTTGAAGATACGCACAAGGCCTTGCTCAGAGTTGCTACGGCACTCAGAAATGCCGCACCGGATCTCGAAGTAGTAGGGATCACAGGTAGCAATGGAAAAACAACGACAAAAAATATTCTCGCGGCCATCATGATAGCCTGTCATGGCGACAAGGTGCTTGTGTCGCCGGGGAATTACAACTCGGATATAGGATTGCCTCTTACGTTGTTCGATCTTAGGTCAAGACATCGTTATGCCATTATAGAGATGGGTATGAATCGTGTCGGTGAGATAAAGCTTCTTGCCGAACTCATCCGACCAAGAGTCGGTGTCATTACTAATATAGGCATGGCCCATGTCGGCAAAGTGGGCTCCCTAGAGGCCATCGCTAGAGAGAAGATGGCCATTCTCAGCGGGGCTGATTCGGCGATTATTTGGGAAGACGAGCCCTGGAAAGATTTCCTTGTGGAAAATTTCCCGGGACAAGTACGGTATTTTGGCAAATGGAAAGAGAAGGGATGGACTGGGTTCAAAGACAGAGGGCTCGACGGTTCTGACATCCAGTACAAGGGCTCCAGTATTCACTTCGCCTTGGTAGGCGAACACAATTTAAGAAACGCGATGGCAGCTGCGGAGGCCGGCATCGTTCTAGGGGTATCCGATTCGGCAGTTAAGGCCGGTTTGGAGTCGGTGCGGCCCGCCACCGGACGATGTGAGGTTAACGATGGCCGAGTCACTATTGTTGACGATTGTTACAACGCAAATCCCGAATCGATGATGGCCGCTTTGGAGTTCTTTTCGAATCTGAGTTCAAGAGGCCGACATATTGCCGTGCTGGGCGAAATGCTTGAATTGGGGCATGAGTGCGAGGCTGCTTTGCAAAAAGCAGGGATGGGCATCGCCCGATTCAAGCCCGATGCAGTGTTCCTTCTCGGGGATTCGCTTTCTATCGTCGAGGAGGTGCTCCAATCCGAGCACTATAACGGATATATGATGAGATATTCAAGCATGGAGCAGTTGGGGCATGGGCTTGCCGAATATGTCCGGACGGGGGATGCGGTGTTGCTCAAAGGATCTAGGATGAATGCGATGGAAAGAGTAAAGGATTTTTTGATGTAGTATGCCAGAGTGTCTCTAGGAATTAGGCTAGAAGCCACATGGCTTTTGATATTTCCTTGCACTTTATTACAATAGATTGATTATATGGCTATGGAGTAATATAATTAGACTATAACAATGATGTTTTTTTATCCTTGGGAGGGGAGATGATTAAGGCATTCTTATACCCTTTGGTTGATGTAGTTAGCGCATTTAACGTTTTTCAATATTTAAGTTTCAGGTCTGCCTATGCAGCAGTAACCGCATTGCTGTTGGCTTTTTTATTGGGGCCATGGGTTATTCAGAAGCTGTCGAAGTTCAAAATCGGTCAAATAATTCGTCTCGACGGGCCAGAATCGCATCAAGCGAAGGCAGGCACGCCGACGATGGGCGGCCTCCTGATAATCTTAGCCTTTATATTATCTGTCTTACTTTGGCAGGATTTGTCATCAGGCTACATCCTTATAGTTCTGATTGCAACCCTGGGTTTCGGTCTTATTGGATTTCTAGATGATTACCTGAAAATCACAAAAAGTGATTCCTCCGGCATGCGTGCCGGGGTGAAATTTGCCGGGCAAATCATTGTTGCAATGATTGTGATGATTGTCATCTTTGTTACGCGTAATTCGGAAACGACACTACTATACCTTCCATTTCTCAAGAGGGCTGTGCTCGACATGGGGCTACTCTATATCCCCTTCGGCATGCTCATGATGGTAGGGATGTCCAATGCGGTCAACCTCACCGATGGGCTCGATGGTCTGGCTACGGGCTTGGTCATTATCGCCCTTATCGCAGTGACAGTGTTGGCATATCTTTCCGGACATATTGAATTCGCTAACTATCTCATTATTCCCTATTTGGCTGGTGCTGGAGAGTTGACGATTGCCTCCACGGCCCTGCTTGGAGCATGTGTGGGTTTTCTCTGGTTCAATACACATCGCGCCGAAATCATGCTCGGCGATTCGGGTAGCCTGACATTGGGGGGAGTGTTAGCCGTTTTCTCCCTTTTGCTGAAAAAAGAAATACTCTTACTCATTATTGGCGGCGTTTTTGTAATTGAGGTGCTGTCGGTGATGATTCAGGTGTTCTATTTCAAGAAAACAGGCAGGAGAGTGTTTCGCATGGCCCCCTTACACCATCATTTTGAGTTGTCTGGTTGGGAGGAGAGCAAGGTGGTGGCGCGGTTCTGGATACTGGGCGGGATGTTCGCTATTCTCGGCCTGAGTACCCTGAAGATTCAATAGGGGAGTGAGATGAAACAAGGATTATTCATCCCCGAAGAGTGGGGAGGAAAAGAGCCGATGCGAGGCATGTTGGCTCTCTTGTGGCTTCTGCTGGGCATTGGTATCGTCTATCTTTTCTCTGCCTCGTGGTATTTTGCCAGGGCAGTCTTTGATGATCCTTTTAGGATATGGCGGCGGCAACTCATCCTTGTAATAATGGGTTCGCTTGCAGGATTCGTCGTGTGCCATGTTCCACGAACCTATATCAGGCGTTCGGTGCCTGCGCTCGTCTGGATTGCCTTAGCCTTGAACTGGCTCACCTATCTACCGGGAATAGGATATCAATCAGGAGGGGCTCGTAGGTGGATAGATATCTTTGGAATAACTTTTCAGCCGTCAGAGCTTACCCGAATTGTGCTTGTCTTGTACCTGGCGAGGATGCTGGAAAAAAACAAGGAGAAACTCAACGATTTTAGGTATGGTTTTCTCCCATCGCTTTGCATCGTCGCAGTCTTAATACTTTCTGTGTATTTCCAAAATGACTTTTCGACGGTGGCCTATCTGCTGGTTCTGGCGTTGATGCTCTTCTTTGTTGCCGGTGTTCCACGAGCCACCATTGGCCTTCTCGCACTTTCGGGAGGCCTCATTTCGGTTGCAATGCTGGCGGCCAAGTCTTACCGCATAGAGCGTGTGTTGGCATGGCTGCAGCCAGGAGTCGATCCCACTGGGAATGGGTATCAGCTTCTGAAAGCCAAGACAGCCTTGGAAAGCGGCGGACTCTGGGGACAGGGAATTGGGCAGGGGGTCATAAAAAAAGGCGGGCTTCCGTCGGCTCATTCGGATTTCTTGGTTGCCGTTATCGGCGAGGAATCAGGATTGATAGGCATAGCGATAGTCCTGGGCCTGTACACGGTGTTCGCTATCAAGGGTTGGTCAGCGGCTAAAAACATCCGAAATGAGTTTTCCCGATGGGGATTGTTTGGCCTCGTCACGGCTATTTACTGGCAGGTTTTGGTGAATTTCGCCGTCGTGTCTGGGTTGGTGCCAGCTACGGGCATACCCTTACCGTTGTTTTCAGCGGGAGGGTCCGCAGCTTTCATGACTCTCGTTTCCCTGGGGCTGATATTTAATTTTGCGGGAGATCGCACATGAAGGCATTATACTATCGATCACCAGTTCGGAAGGCGGCATGGGCCATGGTTCTTATACTTGCATTTGCCCTGGCACTCGTACTCGCCTGGAATTATTGGTCTGTGCACCGTCTTGGGATTCGCCGAATCACACTCGACAGCGATTTGGATGTTTCGGACGAACAACTGTTAATGATGCTTGGAATCGAAGATGAAACCTGGAGTAGTTTGGGTGTAGATGAGCTTGAATTGAAATTGGAGGCATATCCTGTCATTCGGAAGGCCCGTGTCTTGAAGGTGTTTCCCGACGCTCTAAGAATCTTTCTGTATCGCCGCAAACCCTTAGCCATCGCATTGTTTGACGCTGGAGAAAGAGTATTGCCCACCGTGTTCGACAACGAAGGCTATATAATCAGAGTGGGTGATTTCTCTAGGACAGTGAGTCTGCCCATCTTGTCAGGACCACAATTCGGCAAACCGAGTCTTGGAGCCAGGCTACCGAAATCCATGCAGTCTCTCTTGCTGGAATTAGCAGAATTAAAGAAAAATGATCCACAACTATTTGAATTGCTTTCAGAATTGGAGATTCTTCCTCTGGAGGATGGGAGGTATGAGCTGCGGCTATATCTGAATCATATAAATATCCCGGTGAAGATTGGCAGGAATCTAACTGGTGCAAAAATTCAACAGAGCCTGTTGGTGCTTGATGTGCTCTCATCCGATGTCATTGGCGAGGTGGTTGAGGCGGATATTAGAGGTGGAAACGTAGTTTTTCGCCGAGTGGAGGGGATTTGAGAATGAGTGATGGATCTGTTATCGCCGCCTTGGATATAGGGAATTCTAAGGTGCGAGTTTTGATAGCTGAGGTGAATAATGACGGTACAATAAGCTATCTGAGTTGGTTTTCATGTGCCTCCTCAGGAATTCGTGATGGTGTTATCATCAATATTGAGAAGGCTCGAGATTGTATCCAACAAGCCGTCGATGAAGCTTCAATGAGGGCCTATCGGACAATTAATGAGCTCTGGGTGTCTCTCGGGGGCTCTTCGGTGGAGAGCCATTACTCACAGGGAATCACCACATTCTCTCGAAAGAGAGATGAGATAAAACAATCTGACATCGACAGGGCGATAGATCAGGCATCGGTTATCTCCTTGCCAAGTGACCGAGATATCATCCATATCCTGCCTTTCAATTATACAGTTGATCATCAACGAGGGATCCGAAATCCGCTGAACATGTTAGGGCACCGACTTGAGGCGAAAGTTCTTCTTGTCACGGCCACAAAAGCCATGTTGTGCAATGTGCAGGAAGCAATTGAACGAGCTGATTATAAAGTTAGGAGAATGACACATGGCATTCTCGCATCGGCCGCTTCCGTTTTAAGTCAGGACGAGAAGGAACGAGGGGTGTTGTTGATCAATATCGGAGCCAGTGGAACGGATTTCATGACTGTCAATAGAGGCTTCGCAACGACTATGGGTTCTATTCCTGTGGGGGGCTATCTTGTAACCGCGGATCTGGCGAAGATTCTTAATATCTCTGTATCCACAGCGGAAAAACTGAAGTGCGAATGGGCAGCTTGTTGGTCAAATGGCACAGAAATCAATGAACCTGTGCTCGTTCCCGATAGCAGAGGGCATGGGCAAATTTCGGTTTCTAGCGATTCTCTTGTAGAATTTCTCGAACCAAGAATGGCAGAGATGTTTGATCTTATCAGAGAACAGCTGGGGGAATGGCCATATGGTAATAACTCAATGGAATCCCTGGTGCTCACAGGTGGAGGTTCGCTTCTCAGTGGTGCCAGTGAACTGGCGGGAGAAATCTTTAACTTGCCCGTGCGTATAGGAATGCCGAAGTCTTCTTTGAATTTGCCGTCTGAATGCCGTGGGCCGGAATGGTCTACGGCTGACGGAATTACACAGATGGCCGCTGCAGAGGTAGCTTGTGATCAGGGAATAGGCACCTCATTTAAAGGTGGCGGAAAGAATTTTTTGAGTCGGATAAGGAATGGGATTGGTCAGTTTTTTTAGAATGAGAGGACTTCAAAGAAATAGATTTTGGAATTTGAAGAAGGAAGTTTCGCCTGTCTGCGCGGGGCTGTGTCAGAATGATGGATTTGGTTTGCAGGTAGGGTAGAAGTAGAGAAAAAATGAGGCAAAAATTAAATTGGGTTTTTCTGGTACCCGATAGTATGTTTTTGATGAGTTGAGTCATAAAGGAGGGGTTTATGGATATGGATATTGTTGATGAAAGTTCGGTTAGCAGGACTGTTATCAAAGTTGTGGGTTGCGGAGGCGGAGGAAGTAATGCCGTGGATAGAATGGTGGCTTCCCGCATAGAAGGCATAGATTTCATTGCGGTGAACACAGATGGGCAGGCACTGGGGGAGTCTTTGGCACCGAAAAAAATACTCATAGGAAGGCAAATAACCAAGGGTTTGGGTGCCGGGGGTAATCCCAACATAGGCAGACAAGCAGCCGAAGAAGATAGTGAAGTAATAAGAGAAGCCTTGCAGGGTGCGGACATGGTTTTTATAACAGGCGGCATGGGTGGCGGGACAGGAACTGGTGCCGCACCGGTCATTGCTCAAATAGCTATGGATATCGGATGCCTTACGGTAGCCATTGTCACCCTCCCATTCCATGCCGAAAGAAAGGCTAGAATGGAAGAGGCCATTCAAGGGGTTGCCAGATTAAGAGAACATTCCGATGCGTTGATTGCGATTCTAAATGAAAACCTGCTCAAGGTCATTAAGACGGACACCTCTCTGGAAGATGCGTTCTTAAAGGGCGATGAAGTCTTGCAGATGAGCATTCAAGGGCTTTCTGACATCGTAATGCTAAAGGGGAGGATAAACATTGATTTTGCCGATGTTCGCTCAGTCATGAAGGGTAAGGGTGATGCCCTCATGGGAATGGGCAGGGCAAAAGGGGAAAACAAAGCAATTGAAGCTGCGAAAATGGCCATAGAGAACCCATTGCTCGAGAATCCGCAGATTGCCGGGGCGACAGGGGTGTTGGTGAATGTCATAGGAGGAAAGGGTTTGTCCATGACAGAGTATGATCAAATAGTATCATACATCGGTGAACAGGCCGCTGAAGGTGCCAATCTGATCGCCGGGCAGGTTACGGACGAGAGCCTTGACGATGAGGTTCGTGTGACTGTTATTGCGACAGGGTTTTGTGAATCGGGCAAGGAGGTGCTAGATGGCGAGGCAGAGAAAGGAGAAGAAAATAACTCTCCTGTGGAGAATGCTGAACAGAATGGCAAATCTGATTATAATAGGCACAATAATGAGGAGGTAACTTTTGAGGAATGGAATAGGCTTAACGACAGAGGGGTGGGGACCGGACTTCCCTCGGATAATTGGAGGCATTACAAACAGGGTAGTGATGAGGGCAGAGGGGATTTGACAATACCTACCTATTGGCGCAATCCGAACCGGCGGGGTTCCAAATAAAATTGGACAAACGGCACTTAATTGAGGATTATGAGGGCTACCTTAGGCATGAGTTGCGAGTGGCCGAATCCACGGTGAATACATACATGGCGGAGATTCAACAGTTCATGAAATGGATTGACGAGAACCATCTCGATATAAATGTAATCAAGGCCATGGATCTCGAATCTTATGTTGTATCCAGGAGTGTGCGGGCAGGACTCCGGACCGGTACTGTATCACGAATAATCAGCTCTCTGCGGTCCTTCTGCGGATTCCTCAGGACTTCGGGATATAGGGAGGATGACCCATCCTGTGATGTGGAGCGGCCTCATGTCGTACGGAGACTCCCCGATGTTTTGGAAATTAATGAGGTTGAAACCTTCCTCGATTCCATCGATTTGGATTCTCTTTTTGGACTTCGGGACAGAGCCCTGTTTGAGCTGATCTACTCTTGTGGGCTCAGGGTTAGTGAGGCCGTTGAATTGGAACTTTCTCAACTTCTCATCAAAGAGGGGTTGATCAGGGTGTTGGGGAAGGGTTCCAAAGAAAGGCTCGTTCCCTTGGGGGAGGAGGCCGAGATTTGGCTTGTGCGTTATCTCTCTCAGGGTCGTCCAAAGCTCGTCAAGAAGACCTCCCTGACAAACAGGGTTTTTCTGAATAACAGAGGGGCAGGCCTGAGTCGCAAGGGAATGTGGAAGAGATTCCACGGCATCGCGGGCAAGGTTGCTGTGAACGGGAGAATTCACACTTTGAGGCATTCCTTTGCCACTCATTTATTGCGTGGCGGTGCTGATTTGCGAAGTGTTCAGGAACTTCTAGGGCATGTGGATATCAGCACGACTCAAATTTATACGCATCTTGATAACAGAGACTTGGCCGATGCCCATAAAAACTATCACCCAAGAGGATGAATTTGATTATGCGATGTAGAGAGTCCAGAAATCATGGTCGGTACTGTGTCAGAATCCAAGGGGTTGGTCAGAATGATGGATTTGGTTTGCAGGCAAGGCGGCGAGAAGTTCTGAAAGCGGAGTGTACATGTTGTACATGAGCATTTCAGGTTTTTTCGCCTGTCTGTGCCTACCTGTGCGTTGCACGCAGACAGGTGCGTACACGCACAGGCAGGCCAACGCCGCATGCGGACCAAAGGCGCATTCTGACACAGCCCCGCACAGGCAGGCGAAAAATCGCTTCGCCAATTTCCTGAAGTTGCCTTTTAGATGTCCCCTTATAAGAGTTTCATGGTTTCTAATTGTCGCTTCGATAACTCCGATTATTTCATGTGCCGGAAAAGAGAATAAAGATGAATTGGTCAGGCGTATGGTGGAGTTGGATGGAAACCAGGAGGATGGCGAGTCTGTTAGGAAAATGAAACGGGATATACAGAAAGTGGATTCGGCGGTGGAAAAAACAATTTCATTGGTGCGGGATTTAGGAACTTACTGGCGTCTCTTAGGTCTTAAATATATGGATTATCAGATGTGGGGGAAGGCTATTGAAGCCTTTGATGAGGCTATCGGCATTGATCCGAACCATGCTGTCCTGCTATTCAACCGGGCACTCTGCTCCGGACAGATGGCTCTCGCTGCTGTTGATTCCAATGCACGGGAGGATTTCATCGCCCAGGCCGAAACAGGCTATAGGCGTGTGCTGGCCATCAATCCGCGCTACTCCCCTGCGATGTACGCACTGGCCGTGCTATCGGTCTATGAATTTGGCGAGTTTCAGGAAGCGGTGGAACTATTGGAGAACTATCTTAGAATTGAACGAAGCGATGTGAAGGCGCGCTTCCTGCTTGCAAGGGCTCATGTGGAAAATGGACAGATTGCCGATGCCCTTGATATCTATGCTGAAATTGACCGTATCGCTAAGGCAGAAGAAGACAGGCAAAAAGCAAAAGACCTGTTCCAAAGGGTTTCGGAGGGGAATTATGGATCATAGTCTCCAATTAGTACTTGCAATCAATCGCTTCCCTGGGTGCCGAGGCTGGTTGAAATGGCGCGTGCTCAAGGAGTGCCGGGATATAAAGGATCTTCCCCATGCCGCCGACATCTATCAATCCTGGCTACCGGCATCCAGGAAAAGGATAAATGTTGATTTCTTGCTCCGCGAGGTAGAGGTGGAAATCCGTCGCCTGAGGCATTTTAATATACAATACAGCATACTCGGCGATTCCGATTATCCGATGAATCTCTCCATGATCTGCGATCCTCCCTTTGTTTTGTATAGACGGGGCGTGGCATCTCAGAACGCTCGTTCCTGTATCGCCATCGTTGGAACCAGAAGGCCGACTGCTGAGGGATTGAGGGAAGCCTATAAACTAGGCCTTGAATTTGCCTTATGCGGTTATCCTGTTGTGTCGGGATTGGCTTTTGGAATTGACCGTGCTGCGCATGAAGGGGCCTTGGACGGACATGGCCCCACCTGGGCCATATTGGCAGGGGGACTCGACAGGCCGAGTCCGTATTCGCATCGAACTCTGGCTACATCGATTCTCAATAACGGAGGCTCACTACTTGGGGAGATGCCTCCTGGTAGCTTCCCTCAGAAGTACGCCTTCCCAAGGAGAAATCGTATTCTAAGTGGACTCTGCCGAGGCGGAGTCATCGTGCAGGCTCCGAAGAAATCAGGGGCCTTGATTACGGCAGATTTCGCATTGGATCAGGGACGAGACATTTATGTCGGTTCTTCAGGGATAAGGGGGAGTGCGTTTGAGGGAACCATAAATCTTGAGCAGCAGGGGGCTCCAGTGGTGAGTAAAGCCGCCGATGTGCTCGCAGACTGGGGCATTATCATGGGTGTGCGAAGCGTAAAAACCCTACCAGCCCCCAGGGATGCGGGTGAACTTTCCAGACGGATGAAGAGAGAGTTGGCCGGACGTATGTTCCGGCATACCGGAGCATGGTTTGAATTACAGAGTGCATGATTGGCTATGCCATCTTAAGAATGTCAACCGGCTCTCAGAAGCGACCTTGCTGGCTTATAGGCAAGACGTGGATGCTTGGATTGCATTTCTGGCGGAGAAGAGCTTGGGACCTGACGAGGCGGTGAAAACAGATGCCCGTTCATTTCTGACGCGTATGTCGAAGGCCCGGATGGCGGCCTCTTCGGTTAATCGGAGGCTGGCGGCTCTAAACAGCTATTATAACTGGTGCCGCCGCCATGGCTGCGGGGGAGAAAACCCCTTTCAAGACATCCGCTCTATCAAGCAGGGACGACGGCTTCCAGATTATCTCAGCTATGAGGAAATTGATTCACTCATTTGTATTACAGGCGATGACTTCGGCGGGAAACGAGACAGGGTTTTGATGGAAATGCTCTACTCCACTGGTTGCCGCATTGGAGAACTCTGCTCCCTGAATATTGATGATGTGCAAAAACGGCAGGTAAGGATTCGCGGCAAAGGCAATCGGGAGAGATTCGTGTTTATTGGAAGCAAGGCGGCCAAGGTGCTGGAAGACTATTTTCCCATCCGCTTGGAGAAGGTTTCTGATAATCCCGATAGTCGTCAGGCTCTTCTGTTGAGCGCAAGGGGGAACAGGTTAACCCCACGAGGCGCAAGGCATCTGCTCCAAAAATATGTAGGGCAGGCTGGAACGAATAAATCGATTCACCCTCATGCGTTTAGACATAGTTTTGCTACACATATTTACGACGAAGGGGCGAATATTAGGACCGTGCAGGAGTTGTTGGGACACGCCAGCCTTGCCACGACCCAGATTTATACTCATACGGGTATTGAGCGTATTAAAAGGGTGTATAGAGATTCACACCCTCACGGGAGACGTAATGACTGAAATAAAAGGAACAACAATAATCGCTGTCAGAAAGAATAACCTCGTTGCGATGGCAGGAGATGGTCAGGTGACACTTGGTCAGGCCATTATAGTAAAAGGGCGGGCCCAAAAGGTTAGGAGCCTTTACTCGGGGAAGGTGCTGGCTGGTTTTGCCGGTTCCACGGCGGATGCCTTCACATTGGAGGAACGATTTGAGGGTAAGCTGAAGGAGTTCTCCGGCGATGTAACTAGGGCGGCTGTGGAGTTAGCCAAGGAATGGCGAACCGACCGTATTCTTCGCAGACTGGAAGCCATGTTGCTGGTTGCCGACGAGAAGCGGACATTATTGTTGAGTGGAACCGGCGATGTGATTGAGCCGGATGCCCAGGCTGTTGCCATTGGGAGCGGCGGCAGTTTTGCCTATGCCGCAGCACGCGCCTACCTGGACGGCACGGAACTCGCTGCAGACGAGATTGCCCGAAGGTCCTTGGAAATTGCCGCGGATATCTGTATCTATACCAATAAGAATATTGTGTTGGAGGTCTTGAAAAATGAATAGGTTAACTGGCTTAACCCCTCAAGAAATTGTTGATGCCCTAGATCAATACATAATAGGTCAGAATGCCGCTAAGAAGGCCGTGGCCATCGCCTTGAGAAATCGCCAGCGTAGGGCCGTGTTGTCGGATGATATAAGGGATGAAGTTGCACCGAAAAATATCCTCATGATAGGCCCTACCGGAGTGGGGAAAACAGAAATCGCCAGGCGTCTGGCCAAGCTTGATGACGCACCTTTCATCAAAGTCGAGGCAACGAAATTTACCGAAGTCGGGTATGTCGGGCGTGATGTGGAATCTATGGTGCGGGATCTGATAGCCAGAGCCGTTGACATGGTGAAATCGGAAATGAAGGCCAAGGTCGAAAAAACGGCGAAGGAGGAGGCGGAGCAGATTCTTTTAGACATCCTTGTGCCCGGCTCGAATGCCCCTCCCCCTGAGGGCATGACCTCCAAAACGCCTGTTGAACCAGGTAAAGGGGCACACGCCAGAGAAGTGATTCGCAAGAAACTCAACGCCGGTGAGTTAGATGACAAGACGGTAGAAATCACGGCGAGTAGTGGGCGAATGCCTCATGTGGAGGTAATTACAGGCGGAGGGGTCGAGCAGATGGGCTTTGATTTCAGCAGCTTCGGCTCTATGTTTCAGGGTCCAAAAAAGTCTCGCAAAGTCAAGGTGTCAAAGGCTAGAGAGATTCTTGAGGGCGAGCAGCAAGAGAAGCTCATCGATATGGAGAGCGTGTCTGAATTGGCGAGGCAAAGAGTGCAGGACGGCGGTATTATCTTCATCGACGAGATTGATAAAATCGCCGGCAAAGAAGGCCAGTCCAGTGGGCCAAATGTTTCGAGAGAAGGCGTGCAGCGAGATATATTGCCCATTGTCGAGGGGTCGTCGGTGCACACGAAACATGGAATGGTGGATACCAGCCACATCCTCTTCATCGCGGCCGGTGCATTCAATCTCTCCAAACCCTCGGATCTCATACCCGAACTCCAGGGAAGATTTCCGCTTAGGGTTGAACTTGAGCCCCTGAGTGCGGCCGACTTCTGTGAAATTCTTACCTCGCCTCGAAATGCCTTGACAAGGCAGTATGAGGAGCTTCTTGCCACCGAAGGTATCAACCTCGTTTTCCAGGACGAAGCCGTGGCACGGATTTCGGATATTGCCGCCGAGGTGAACACGCATACCGAAAACATAGGGGCCAGGCGGCTTCATACCGTATTGGAACTCCTTCTGGAAAAGGTTTCGTTTGACGCACCGAACCTGGATGGACAAACCATCGTGATTACTCGGGATTATGTTGATGAACGATTGACGAAGACTATGGAGGATAGGGATCTATCGAGATATATTCTATAGAGATGGCCTCTTTTTATTTTCTTAATAAAGGAAGAATAGCCATCCGAAAATGTATTAAGAGTCTGTCTGCATGAATTTTAATTTTGACAGACACAAAAGAATGCAGGAGTGAAAATGGTAGGGAATTCGAGCTTTAACCGTACAGTCGATTTATTATCAAGAAGCATGTCTATGTCGACATTGCGGCGGCAGGTGATTCTGAACAACTTAACAAATGCCGAGACGCCGGGGTTTAAGCGTTCAGAGGTAAGCTTCGAGGCCATGCTTGGACGAGCCCTGGCCAAGGAAGAATCCCAAAATTCGATTGGAGTCACGACAAATGAACGGCATATTCCATTTGAGCAGCCCGTAGATTATCGTGATGTGCTGCCTCGGGTGACATTGGATTATCTTACAACGGCTAAGAACAATGGGAACAACGTCGATGTAGAACGGGAATTGAATGATAGTGTGAAGAATCAGATGATGTATGAATTAATGACCAGCATCATGGGACATCAATTCCGTACGGTCAATATCGTTCTCGCTTAAGGAGTAACTATGGGACTGTTTACAACAATCAACACGGCCGTCTCTGGACTCACGGCCCAAAGACTCAGACTCGATGTGATTTCGGACAACATCGCCAATGCGAACACGACCAGAACAGCCGAGGGTGGGCCCTATCGCCGAAGCAGGGTTGTGTTTAGGCCACGGACCGAACAGCCTTATTGGCGCAGTCCGTTTCTGCCTGAATTCTTAAAGAACAAAGTGGGGGATGGAGTTCGGGTTGTGGCGATTGAGAAAGATATGGATTCCGAACTCGTGCTTAAGTGGGACCCTACTCACCCTGATGCGTTGAAGACGGGAGCAAAGGCTGGTTATGTTGAGCTTCCCAATGTGAATATCGTAAACGAGATGGTGGACATGATTTCGGCATCAAGGGCCTATGAGGCTAATGCCGCAATCATAGATGGTTCGAAAAGTATGTTTAGAAGAGCTCTGGAAATCGGGAGGGTATAATGATTTCAAACGGGAATACCGTACAGATGTTGCTAGCCAATCCCAAGCACATGAATAGTGTGGGGCAGATGAATCAAGCTGTTGATGCAGGCAGTAGAAAATTTAGTGATCTCATAACCGATGCCTTAGATAGGGTCTCCGACAGCCAGTTAGGAGCAAGCAAATTATTTGAAAAAGTGATGACGAAGCCTGATGAGGTGGAAATTCACGAAGTAACAACTGCAATGGCACAGGCGGAGATGCATATTAGACTCGTCAAAGCCGTGGTGGACAGGTCAATAAAGGCATACAATGATATAACGGCCATGAGGTAAGTAGTATCGGCCGAGGGGAGGGGAGTCCCCTGCGGTTAAAATGGGAGGGGAATATGTTTAAAAAGCTTAGGGAATTCTTCGGCAAGATTCAGGAATACTGGTCAAAGTGGCCGATGATGAAGAAACTCATTCTTGCAGGTGTGGCCATTGCTACCATTGGGGCGTTTGTGCTTCTGGCCCTTTTGTCATCAAAACCGCCGCAAGTGGCGATTTTCAATGCCGCGATTACCGATACCCAACTGATCCTCCGGATTTCGGCGGCATTGGACGGCGAAAACATCGATTATACTCAAAGTGTCGATGGCCGCTTCTATGCCAGTGATGAGGCAACGGCGCGCTTAGCGCGAACCTTGCTCGTTCGAGAAGATCTTATCCCAGGACAGCTGGATCCATGGAACTTCTTCACCAATATGGATCGCTGGACTCTCACCGACTTCGATAGAAATGTCAATCTTCAGAGGGCACTCACAACAAATCTTGAGCAACACATTGCGGCTCTCAACGATATCGATTCAGCCAAGGTGACTCTTGTCATGCCAGAGAGGGAGCTTTTCATAGAGGATCAAAAATCCGCTACCGCCTCGGTGATAATCCACCCCAAGCCGGGGAGTGACATCGGAGAAAATCGTAGAAAAGTGGAAGGGATCGTCAAACTCATTCAGTTTGGAGTAGAGGGCTTGACAGCTGAGAATATAACTATCATGGACTTTCGTGGTTCGGTTCTCAATGATTTCTCTTCGTTGGAGGATGATGATCGGTTGGATCTCACGGCTAAGATGCTAAGACAGAAACGTGCGTTGGAGGCTCAGTATACGGCAGTCATCATGAAGTCTTTAAGCAATGTCTTCACATCGTCACGAGTGAACATCGTCAATTTTGATGTTGACCTAGAATTTGTTAAAAAATCCATCGAGACTCAGGAGCACTTCCCCGTGACAATAAAGGAGGATGATCCCAATACCCCCTATAGCGAATTAGAAGTTGTTCCATCGATAATCCGAAGCCGCGAAAATTCATCAGAGAATTTCGAGGGAACCGGCTTTAACCCTGAAGGTCCTCCGGGGCAGGAGGGCCAGACGCCTCCCGCCTATCAGGACTTGACAAACCTTGTTGGCCATTATGAGTCGGATCGAAAGATAGAAAACTTCGAGATAAACGAGCGCAAAGTCACTGAAGAGAGAAGCCCCTATGAGATAAAACGTATAAGCTTGGGGATAATTATCGACGGAACTTGGAGGCTGAAGTTTGACGAGAATAATGAGCCGTTAATTCTTCCAGATGGGGCCCGAGAACGTGAGTATGTATCTCTGTCACCGGATGTCTTAAAACAGGCCCGAGAGGTTGTTGAGAGTGCGGTTGGATTTTCTCGGTCTCGCGGCGATGTTGTAACAGTTGAGAATATTCCCTTTGATAGAAGTGCTCAGTTTCGGCTTGAGGATGAAGCGTGGGCAAGGAAGCAGCAGATTCAGATGATCATTCTCTGGGGGAGTGTCGGTCTGCTGGGCATAATCATCTTGTTCATCGGTGCTCAAAGTATAAGTCGGTATCTTGAGAAGCGCCGTAGAGAACGAGAGGAAGAACTTGCCAGACAGCATCAGGCCATGCGGGAGCAGGCCCTAAGAAGTGCCGAGGAAGAAGGAATAGAAGTCGAAATGTCCGTTGAGGAGAGGGCGAGAATGGAGCTTCAGGATAATGCCAAGAACCTTGCAAGAGAATATCCTGAAGATGTCGCTCAACTCATTCAGTCCTGGTTATTATCGGAGAAGTAAACATGGCTAAGACAGGAAATCAGCAGAAAGGTAGCTCTGAGACGGGTAAATCAGATTCTCAAAGTCATCTTACCAATAAACAAAAAGCAGCTATTTTTCTGGTTACTATCGGTTCGGAGATCTCTGCCGATATATTTAGACACCTTCGAGAAGAGGATATTGAAGTATTGACCTGGGAGATTACCCGGCTGGAGAATATCGAATCTGAGGATAGGGATTTGGTTCTTCAAGAATTCCACGCGCTGATGCTGGCTCAGGACTTCATTACCACTGGCGGTATTGATTATGCCAGGGAGTTGCTTGAGAAGTCCGTGGGTGTGCAGAAATCGGTGGAGATCGTTAGCCGTCTTACCAGTTCTATGAAGACACGTCCATTTGAATTTATCCGGCGTACAGATCCTACTAACCTTTTGAATCTGATTCAGCAGGAACACCCCCAAACTATTGCCCTCATCCTGGCCTATTTGGAACCGGCTAAGGCCTCTCAGATAATAGCGCAACTCAATGTGGAAAAGCAGTCCGATGTTGCGAAGCGCATCGCAACTATGGATAGGACGAGTCCTGAAATTCTGCGGGAGGTAGAGAGAGTTCTCGATAAAAAACTGGCATCGCTTTCCCAAGAAGACTTCACCGTCGCTGGAGGGGTTGAGCATATCGTAGATATTCTCAACCTTGCTGATAGGACGACTGAGAAATCCATTATTGAGTCGCTTGAAGAGGAAGATCCTGAATTAGCCGAAGAAATAAAGAAACGCATGTTCGTTTTTGAAGATATCGTTATGCTCGATGACAGGGCTATTCAACGCGTTCTTCGGGAGGTGGATACCAGCGAGTTGTCCAAGGCACTTAGGGCAGTGGATTCGGAAGTGCAGGATAAAATATTCCGCAATATGTCGAAACGTGCCGCAGTTCTTCTCAAAGAAGATATGGATTATATGGGACCAACACGCAGGAAGGATGTCGAAGAATCGCAACAGCGGATCGTCTCGATAATCCGTAAACTTGAAGAGCAGGGGGATGTCGTAATCGCTAGATCAGGGGAGGAAAACATCCTTGTCTGAAAGATAAGGAATACAATATGGCCAAGCATATTTTTCAACCGATGGAAATCGTGGACCTCACTAAGCAGAGGGTCAAAATCGATGCTCCTGTATTCAAAGAGGGAGTGCCTGTTTCTGAAATAGCCTCCGAGCAGGCTGTAATCGAGAAGCTGCGAGAAGAGACAGAAGCTCTTAGGAAATCCTGGAAGGCAGAAAAGGAGCAAATAATACAACAGGCCCAAGATGAAGCCAAGGACATCATAAGCAATGCCCGGGAGTCGGCCTCCGAACTCGAAATATCCAATACGGAAGAGACAGAGCGGATAAAGAAAGCGGCAGAACTTGAGGCCGCTGAAATCATAAGTCAGGCTAAGGAAGAGACGAAACGCCTTCTCCTTGATGCCGAGGCGGAAAGGGATAAGGTGTACGCCGAGGCGCGTGAGATTGCCGAAAAGGAAGGGCATGAGACTGGATGGGAAGGGGGTAAGGCCGAGGTTGAGCGTTTGATCGAACGCCTTCACGGTATTATTAATGCAACGATTGAGAAGCGACGTGCGATATTCGTGGATGTGGAGGCTCAGATAGTCGATTTGGTGCTTCTGATCGCCCGAAAAGTGATCAAGTTAATCAGCGAGAATCAAAAAAATGTGGTAATCCACAACATTGAACAGGCTCTTAATAAGCTTAAAAGCCGGGCGGATGTGACTATTCGAGTAAATCTAGCCGATCTGGAGATGGCGACTGCACATGTCAAAGATTTTATGAATATGATTGAAGATGTAAAGTCCATCAATGTGCTTGAAGACTCGTCTATCGAAAAGGGTGGAGCGGTTATTGAGACGGATTTTGGACAGATTGATGCACGGATCCACAGTCAACTTCGTGAAATCGAAGACAAGATATTGGAAATTGTCCCAATAAAATCGACCGAAGATGGCTAGCATGGTTTTAGATAAGTATCTTGAGGCCGTGAATCGTGTCGATTCTGTTAAATATGTAGGGCAGGTTAATCGTGTGCAGGGGCTTCTTATAGAGAGCACCGGCCCCAGGGCGGCGGTTGGAGAGTTCTGCCGTATCGTCCCAAGCCGTGGGAATCCCATAATGGCAGAAGTGGTGGCGGTCAGGGGTGCAACAGTTCAGCTTATGAGTTTCAATTCCCTCGATGGTCTGGTAACCGGTGACAAGGTTGTGGCGGTTGGTTCGACAATGACTATTGGTGTTGGGCAAGAAATGTTAGGCAGGGTGCTCAATTCCCTTGGGTATCCCTTAGATGGCAAGGGGCCTGTTGTCATCAATGAGCAGTATCCACTGCACGCATCTCCGCCTTCCCCGATGGAAAGGTCGCCAATCACGAGAAGACTTAATACAGGGATAAGGGTTATTGATTCCATCCTCCCCATCGGACGAGGACAGCGCATGGGTATCTTCGCCGGATCAGGCATCGGCAAATCGACACTCCTTGGTATGATTGCCCGCAATACATCGGCCGATGTGAACGTGATTGCTCTTATTGGTGAGCGGGGGAGAGAAGTCAGAGAATTTCTTGAAAATGACCTCGGAGAGGAGGGACTCAAAAGGTCGGTTATCATCGTATCTACATCGGATACACCAGCACTTGCCCGCGTAAAAGGAGCTTTCACTGCGATGGCCGTTGCGGAATATTTCCGTGATCAGGGAAATGATGTCATGCTCTTATTCGATTCCATCACGCGTTTCGCCATGAGCCAGCGGGAAATCGGTCTGGCCATTGGAGAGCCGCCCGCGACACGAAGCTATACCCCTTCAGTTTTTTCATTGATGCCGCGATTATTGGAGCGTACGGGAGTATCCGCAAAGGGGACCATTACAGGGTTTTTCTCTGTTCTCGTCGAAGGTGATGATATGGATGAGCCTGTCGCCGATGCCGTGAGGGGCTATTTGGATGGGCACATCGTGCTTAGTCGAAGATTAGCCGATATGAATCACTATCCGGCCATTGATATTCTCGCTTCCATCAGCAGGATAGGGCCTCGGCTCATGGATGGCAGAACCGCTCAAGCCGCCAGGATAATCCGCAAACTTGTGGCAACTTATAGAGGGAAAGAAGATCTCATTGATGTCGGAGCTTATGTCCAAGGCAGTGACCCCGAGGTGGATGAGGCTATCGAGAAGCGGCGAGATATTGATGAATTCTTTATTCAAGATGTCGCGGAGTGTGATGAACCAGAAGAAATTTTCAACAGGATGGCCAAGATAGCGGGGGTTCCTTCTGGAAGAGAGGAGTCGAGTGGTGGAGAGGTTTCGGTTTACGCTTGAACAGTTGCTCCGTCTTCGTCTTGAGAGGGAACAGGAATGTGAGATTGCCTTGGCGAAGATAGTGGGAGAACTCAAGTCGGTCGACAGACAGATTAATTCGATGCGAGAGAAAATGGCAGATGCCTTTAACTGGTCGATGCAGACAAAGGACGATTTTTTAATCAGGGACAGGGTTGTGTTGAAATCGAGGAATGACCTAGAAATGCTTCAGGCAACCAGGGAAGAGATTGAAGCAAGGTATAAAGATGCCAATTCCAAATACATCGAGGCTCATATCGAGAGGGATGCTTTAGCCCGTATTAAGAAGAAAAAACATGAACGATGGAGGAAGAGCTATAACCAAGCACAGACTCGGCATCTCGACGAGATTGCGAAGAATATGAAAAGGCCGTTATCCATGACAGGAGGAAAATGATGAGCTTGCAAAGTCTTGGCGGGACAATTGCGAAACTAGTCTTTTTAGTGATTTTGATTATGGCTCTTATTATCGGAGGGCTGGTGTGGATGGATTTTCTTGGAATTATAGATTTCAAATCTCAACTCTCTCCCCTTACATCGCTGATTGGGATGAATAAAGAGGTCATAGAAGATAAACCGTTTTCCCCCACATTGCTTGATGATGAGAGATTAATCAAAGAAAGACAGGCCATTGCTATCGAACAAAGAGAACTCGATCAGTTGCGTGCAGACTTAGAATTGAAAGAGGCTCAGTTGAACCAAAAGGAGAGTGAAATTGCCGAAAGGGAGAAATCTGTCGAGGAAAGACAGAATTCCCTAAACGAGACTGTAAGTCAATACGACAATAAAGTAGCAAACCTGGAGCAAACGGCAAGGTATCTGATGGGTATGCCGCCTGAGGATGCCGTAGCCATCATGGATCAATATGAGATCAAGAACCTTGTTGATCTGCTTCGGACGAGCGAACGTTTGTCTCAGGCGGAAGGCGAGGCTTCGTTAGTGCCATATTGGTTGTCCCTCATGCCCGATCGGGGAAGGGCGGCAGAGATTCAACGTTTGTTTGTGATTAAACCAGGTTTGAGTATGAATGAGTAGTCATCATTCAATGAGGAGTATGAATGGCCCAATTGCCAGTAGCAACATTGAAGAATTCGGGAAAACAGGCTATTTCCGGGCATTCAAGCTCTCCTATGAAGAACAAGACTGCCGACATGGCAGTGAAGCCAAAAACGGATGTTTCAGCTAAGACTGGCATCAAAAAATCTACAAAAAATTCTCGATTTGAGAAGCTCTTAAAGACCAGATCCATAGGATTTTCAAAAAAATCTATCGATAAGAACACAATTGTCCCGGGGGAAAAATCGCTACTGTCAAAGGGTTCTCTCAAGGTAGACAAGTTTCAATTATTTAAGCCCCCATTGACAGTGGAAACTCAAGACAAAGCCAAAGAAAACACTGAAGACAGGAAAAATGCAACAATGTCGGAGCATTCTCTCACGAAGGATGCTGTTGAGTTAATTCCGGCGAAAAATGCCGGGGTAGCGGGGACTCTGGAGAATAATTCGAAGGATAGACTTGTCCCTGAGAATCCACCATCGAGACAGAGCGATGTTGCCCCGCAATCGCTTCATGAAATTCCAAATCTTACAAGTAAGACCGGCACGGTAGAGATCGTAGACAATCGAAGCCCCATCCCAGTAGTAATTCATGATGTTCAGCCGCTTCGCAAACAAAGACAGAATGCTTCTTCATCTCGTGATGACACAATACAACCAATACAAGTCTTAAGGGATGCGAAACTAGCGGTAGTAGAAGCAGACATAGCTATTTCCAAGGAAGATGGTTCTTGGGGGAAGAATGAAAGTGCCGCCGAATCACTGGCTAAGAAGATTGACTCTCAGGCAGGAAATGAGATCGTCCGAGGGGTTAAGGTGATTCTCAAACAGGCCGAATCCGGTGAAATCCGTATAAATCTGAAGCCGGATAATCTCGGTCGTGTAAGAGTCGATATTCAAATGGATGGCAATCGCCTCTCCGGAAGGATCTTTGTCGAGTCGGCCGTCGCGCGTGAAGCGTTTCAGGCCAGTATAGAAGGATTGCAGAATAAGCTGATGGAAAGCGGGTTCAATTCCGCTGATTTGGAATTGTATTGGGACCAAAGGAACGAGGGGGCGCATCATGGAGGAAAACATAGACAATTCGCTGGAAAAGACAATTCTTGGAATCGTGGCAATGCCATGCGAGATTTCGACAGTCAGGCGGCCTTGTCCATCGAAAACATCAATGGGCGAGTTAACATGGTTATATAGGAGTTAGAATGGATATAGTGCAGAAAATAGGCGGCGAGAATCTCGTCAATTTGAATAGGCAGGTAGATGCGTTCAATGCGGGTTTGAATTCCCAAAGAACCTATAAGCAAAATCTCGACAAAGATGATTTTCTTAAAATCTTGATTACCCAGCTTCAACATCAGGATCCCACGAAACCTATGGAAGACAGGGAATTTATTGCCCAGATGGCACAGTTTTCATCGCTGGAACAGATAACAAATATGGGGCGGCAATTCAGTGATCTCTCGTCGATCTTGAAGAAGTCCCAGGCAATGAACCTCATTGGCAGAGTTGTTGAAATTCCTCACCAAGGTTCCATGATCCAGGGAACTGTCGAGGCCGTTACCGGTGGGGATTTTCCCCAGCTACAAGTAAATGGTGTGTATTATGACTACGATGAAATCACACGAGTCATGGAATAAAGGAGGATTAGATTATGATGAGATCGTTGTTTTCCGGTGTTTCCGGCTTGCAAAACCATCAGATAAGGATGGATGTCATTGGAAACAATATATCCAACGTAAATACCGTTGGGTTTAAAAAAGGGCGAGTCAATTTCCAGGATCTTATTTCCCAAAATTTAAGCGGTGCCGCAAGGCCTACCGAAGAAGTTGGCGGTGTGAATCCAAAGCAGGTTGGCCTTGGCATGACGGTTGCGGCTATTGATACAATTCACGTTCAAGGCGCTCTGGAAACCACTGGTGTAGCAACCGATCTGGCCATTCAGGGCAATGGTTTCTATGTTTTGCGCGCCGGGGATACAGAGCTTTATACTCGTGCCGGTGCCTTTGGTCTGGATGAACAGGGCTATCTTGTCAATCCAGCCAATGGCATGAGAGTACAGGGTTGGCTACCTGCCGATTTGGGCAATGGGCAATTTGGCCCGATTCAAACTGCGGCCGATGTGCAGAGCCTCGTTATACCGGTGGGTTCCAAGGATCCTGCCCGGAGCACAACTCTGGTAGAATTGGCCTGCAACTTGGATAAAAGAACGCCTATAATTCCACCCGGGGCCACTCCTGCGACGATTACTGAGGGAACCTGGAGCCTGGACAAAACCTTGTACGATCCTTTTGGAGGGGCCCATACACTGCGTATGAATTTTACGAGAACACCTGGGATCAATAACTCATGGGATGTCGTTGTTCAGGTGGATCCTGATAGACCCCTCGATGCCGATGCGCCTTCCAATGTTACCCTCGGATTTGATCCGGCAACCGCGGCAGGCAATATCGATGGAGAGGGCGAGTTCACCCTTACGTTTGATAACCTTGGTGCCCTTGCGACAGCCATCGATGCGCAGGGCAATATTATTGATGCGGGTCGGATTCAACTGCCCCTCACCTATGATGTCGAAAATGATGCCAATGGTGAAATTATAACACAAAATCTGCTTCTTGATATCGGAGAAGTGGGAAGCTATACGAATTCGACCACTCAATTTGCTGAATCATCCAGCACTAAGGCCTTTCGGCAGGATGGGTATACAATGGGGTATATGGAATCCTACAACATAGATTCAAAAGGGGTTATTACTGGTGTCTACTCGAACGGCACTAATCGTGAGCTTGGGCAGATTGCCCTGGCGAGTTTTATCAATCCCGGCGGTCTGAGTAAGATAGGGGAAACGGCCTTCACTCGGACAATCAATTCGGGTGAAGCCTTAATCGGCCCATCCGGCATAGCGGGTAAGGGAAAAATTGTTTCGGGGGCATTGGAGATGAGCAATGTTGACTTAGCGGAACAGTTTACTAATATGATCGTTACGCAACGCGGATTTCAATCAAATAGTAAGACGATCCAGACATCAGATCAGATGCTACAGGAAATCTTAACACTGAAGAGGTAAGGTAGAACTTCTGTGATTTATACAATAGATCGCTAAAAGGCAATATGCGCAAGGGATTGAAACGGAAATGCCGCTGGCAGCGGCGATTGGCAATGAGCTGGTTAACAGGCTGCCAGAAGAAGGCATTGGAGAGGAAAGCCCGACCCGAAGGGTTGCGCCCAGATGCTGATTTTGAAAATTGCGGAACACTGTAGCCGATAAAGGGGGGATTTAGCTTGGTATGATTAGAGTAAGCTTGCCAGGAAGAACGGAGAGACGTGTTCTTCTCAACCCCCATCTCATAGAGTATGTCGAAGAGGCCGGCGAGGGTAGAACGATATTGTTGTTGACAACAGGGAAGCGTTTCATCGTAACCGAGTCTGCAAAGGAAATCCGCACTCTCATCATTGCCTATAGGCGTGAGATCGGCTGTAGCGCTCAAGAGGAGTAGGTACGTGGATATAGCAACAATTGGAGGAATGTCGATAGGGTTGGTCCTCATCGTTATGGCCTTTCTTATCGGTGGTAACAACATCAGTGGTTTGTTTGACCCCACATCATTCATCGTCGTCATATTCGGATCTTTAGCGGCGGTTATGGCGGCCAATCCGCTTCAGCGGGTTCTTGGTGTAATGAAGTATCTGAACAATGCTCTCCGTGTCCCCATATTCCAGGACAAAATTTCCCTTATCAATCAGCTCGTCGAATTCTCTAACAAGACCCGTAAAGAAGGGCTACTGTCTTTGGATGATTCGCTCAATGATTTGGAGGATGATTTTCTTCGCAATGGCCTGAGGTTGGTCGTTGACGGTACGGACCCAGATGTTATCAAGCGCATTCTTTACACGAATCTTGATCAAGTTGAGAGTCGGCATGATGAAGGTATAAATTTATTTGGACAATGGGCGAAGCTCGCACCGGCATTCGGGATGATCGGGACACTTCTGGGACTCATTGGCATGATGGCTAACTTGGAGGATACTGCGTCGATTGGCCCGAACATGGCGGTCGCCTTGGTTACGACTCTCTATGGTTCTATTTTCAGCAATCTCATTCTTTCTCCCATACAGTTTAAACTCCAGGACAGGCATAAAGAGGAGATGCAGGTCAAGGAAATAATGGTTCAAGGGATTCTCTCGATTCAGAGCGGGGATAACCCACGAATACTGGAAGACAAGCTCTATACTTTCCTACCCCCCGCTGAGCGTCCCACCCAGAGTGCCGGAGGGGAGTGATTCCATGTCTGATGAGAACAGTAGACAAAAAAAAGGCTCAAAACAGGATGGAGGAGCCGACGACTGGCTGACAACCTATGCCGATATGGTCACACTCTTGCTCACTTTCTTTGTATTGTTGATGAATCCTGAGAATCCAATTGACAGTCAACGAATTGAACTCATTGTTCAGGCCTTTCAGGGACTTGGACCAATGCAGGGTGGGAATACGCTTTCGGAGGGGATACTCGCTGAATTGGGGAATGATGTCGCGGCTTTTCCTTCCAAAACCGGTGGAACCAGGTTGAACAAGTCGCGTAAGAAGGCTGTAAGTGAATTTCAACCTGAAATACAGAACCGGTTTGTCAAGATCAAGGAAGACGAACGCGGGTTAGTCATCACTCTCGCGGGTGATTTTTTATTTAGTAGAGGCAGTTCCGAAGTGAATCTCGAACAATCCCGCAAGACATTGAGAAAGCTGGCCCAATATCTCGAATCTGATGAAATAACCAATCGGAAAATTCGTATTGAAGGGCATTCAGATTCTCTGCTAACAGATCCGCAAGGTCCATGGCCCACCAATTGGGAATTGTCGGCAGCCCGGTCTTCATCGGTATTGCATTATTTGGTTGATTATGGTGCCAGGGAAGACCGTTTCCAAATCGCAGGATTTGCCGACACGGTCAAACTTCGCGATCCTGAAAGTACAGAAGCCGATAGGGCAGAGAACCGACGAGTTGATGTTGTTATTCTGAAAGAGGCGCATGAATGAAATACATTTATAGTGCCCCGAAGATTGGGGTAGTCCTCATGCGGTTTAACAGAGGAGAAGAGATATGAATCGCGAAAAACGCGAAAAACACGAAAAGGTACTGTATCCTGATGAATACTATGCCATTCAAAACAGAAATACTCAGAATAGCCGATACTAGCTTTCGCGATTTTTGCGCATTTCGCTATTTAACCAAGAGCATTATAATGAACAAGATTTATAGTGCCCCGAAGATTGGAGGCTGGGGGGGCCCCGTTATCGAGTCATATTTGGATGCATCTGTTTGCTTTCTACCACTAAGCTTGAGGGCACTATAAAATATATTGAACTAGGGGTTGGCATACAAATTAAAACTATGATATTGTTTAGGGTGTATCTAAAAAGTGGCTTTAGGAAACTGACGAAAAGATGTTCCGCATGGGTTTTTTAGGGGTACACTTTAGTAGGCATTAAGGGGGAGGGATGTCTTATGTCCGATGAGGATATTGAACTCGGGAATGCTTTAGAGACCGAAGATGATGGTTTTCCGGGAAAACCGGCGAAGAAGAATCTCTTCTCAGATCAGCTTGTTAAAATTTTGGTCTATTTGGCATTGGGGATTGTTGGTCTGCTGGTTGTCATTACAGCGAGCTTTCTTACCGTTCGTTTCATGGACAGAGGGAATAGAACACGCCAGTTCCCTGTCCTATCCGAGGAATATCGTACTGAAGTGCCTGAATATGATATTTGGACATTTCTCGCTGACGAAGGGTACGATTTAAGAACTCAAACCAGCGATCAAGAGCGCTACACCATTTCAGCTAAAATCAAGTTAGGATATAATGGTCGGCAATACAAAGAACTTCCTAGTGAATTGACCAGTAAGAATGATATTCTGATGGATGCGATCAGGTTTTATTTCAGTCAGCGTACAAAGGAACAACTTTCGGATGAAATGGCGGTCAAGGCGGAGTTGCAAAGCAGAGTGAATAGCCTATTATCCCAGGGTGAAATTGAGCAAATCTTGTTCTTGCAGTACCAGATAATTGGGTTGTGATCATATTTGGAGTAGAATATGACGGAAGTCTTATCCCAGGATGAAATTGATCAGTTACTCACCGCGATAAGCTCAGGTGGTAACGAGACTGAAAGCACCTCAGAAACGACTGAGCGAAAAAATATCCGCATGTGGGATTTTCGCCGCCCGGATAAGTTTTCAAAAGAGCAGATTCGTACTGTTTCATTTATGCATGAAACTTTTGCTCGGCTTACAACGACAAGTTTAGCCGCTCAACTGAGGTCTGTCGTACATGTTCATGTCGCTTCGGTGGACCAGCTTACCTACGAAGAATTCCTAAGATCTATTCCATCGCCCACTGCGTTGGCCGTCATCAATATGGACCCCCTTTCAGGTTCGGCTATCCTTGAGATTGATCCGTCTATAACATTCACTATTATTGACCGTTTGTTTGGCGGCACTGGTGAAGGTTTAAAGGTAAATCGGGAAATATCAGAGATTGAACGAGCCGTAATGGAGTCGATTATCGTCAGAGTCTTAGGTAATCTTAGGGAGGCATGGAGCCAGGTTGTTGATTTACGTCCTCGCCTTGGGCAGATTGATACCAATCCTCAATTTGTGCAGATTGTTCCACCCACGGAAATGGTGCTTTTGGTTACCCTTGAAACCAAGATTGAAGATACTGAAGGTATGATTAATTTCTGTATCCCTTATTTGACAATTGAACCCATTATTTCAAAACTGTCCGCTCAGTACTGGTATTCGTCGGTTCGACAGGGGAATACATCGGAGAACCTCGATGTCCTGCAGGAGAGATTAGAGAAAATTTCAATTCCATTAATAGTGGAGATTGGCAAAATATATTTGCCGCTAAAAAACATCTTGGAAATGATGCCGGGAAATGTCATCCGGCTTCCTAACGCACGTGTTGGCAATCCCGTAATCTTGAAACTGGGGAATCGCCCGAAGTTCCATTGTAGTCCAGGCATAGCGGGCTCCCATCTAGCTGTTCAGGTTGTTCGACAGCTTGAAGATATAGATGTTGAAGAACTAAAGGATTTCACAATGGGAGGAGATAAGAATGAGTGATGGTGCGCTCTCGCAAGACGAGATTAATGCCTTATTAAGTGGGGATTCTATACAATCGGCTTCAGTCAATAATGCTGGAAGTCAGGGATTAGACGATGCGGGGAAAAGTGTAATTCAAGCACTACTGGGCGATGTCTCTATTGAATTCGGCATGAGAATAACAGATGCTCTGTCTAAGAATACAAGTTGCTCGGCTAAGGAATTGCAATATGTCGACAAGGAACAGCTTCTGGCTTTGATGCCCGATGAAGTAGTGGCATATAGCAGTGGTTTTAAGAGTGGATTAGAGGGGGAGCATCTTCACATCTTTACAGCAGAAGACACCTTGAAATTGGCTGGGCTGATGATTGGGCAGGATGACTTGGATATCGATGCCACCACGATCAACGCGGTAGGGGAGGCTTTGACCAAGTGCAATGATGCTCTTTCGGAGACTATTGGGAATAGGATCGGGAAGACAGTGGTTTTTGAAGACATAAATGGACAAAGCGTCAGTAAGTCTGATTTAAGCCTTTCCGGTGAACATTTTCTGTGGGTTACCTACAATTTTACCGTTGAAGATGACGGTATCATTTCCATCTATGAAATTTTCGAGGTCCGGGCACTGGAAGGTATTGTGGAGAAACTTGGCAAAGCCGAGAATCAGCAAACATCCGAGATGGGCGATCTTTCTGAATTGCTTGGCGGAGATCTCTTAGGGGGGACACAAGATATATCAGGGGCTGGGGGTGCCTCTGGAGGCGGTATTTCGACTTCGGCAATCGGTGGAGCAGGGGGGCAGCAAGGCCCCAGTGTTCAAGGTGTTGAGTTGCCCAGTTTTTCTCCCTTCAATGCCCCTGATGCTCCTGCTAGTCAGCGAAATATTGGGTTGCTCATGGATGTGTCCATGGAGCTTGCCGTAGAGCTGGGGCGCACGAAGTGGAAAATCAAGGATATTTTAAGTTTAGGTGAAGGAACCATCATCGAATTGGACAAACTTGCAGGTGAGCCTGTTGATATTTTGGTCAACAACAATCTTCTTGCAAAGGGAGAGGTTGTTGTCATTGATGAAAACTTTGGTGTTCGTGTCACGGAAATCGTTACAACGATAGATAGGATGGCCGAACGATGAAGGTCTAGGGTGATAGAAGATCCGTAGAAATTGCGGATCTTGTTTAAGAACTGGGAGGAAAAACTGAAAACAACATTTATAATTCTCGTCATAATTATATTCTGTGCAAGTGTATCCGCCCAGGAAGCAGGCGATGCCTATGAAAATTCGGTATCGGATAGACCAGCAGAGACAGAACTCTTGTTGAACCAGGACAACGGGGAAACTCCCATAGAAGACACCGTTGATTTACCCGGGATTGGTTTTGGCGACTTCTTGCGCATGTTTCTCATACTGGGGTTCGTTATTGCGTTGATCTACGGGCTTTTCTGGCTTCTTAAGCGGTTTTCTGTCGGCAAGGTTCAAGGCGAAGAAATTTTACAGATTATCTCCTCCCGCCCATTAAAGGGGGATGCCGCTCTTCATCTCGTGGAAGTAGGCAATCGACTTCTGCTGATTGGTAGCGCGGGAAGCTCGGTGAATCTCATTGCGGAAATTGACGACAAGGAAACTATTGACGGAATTCGCTTGCAGGCTTCAAGTATTCAAGAAACAAGAGAAGGGTTTTCTCAGCTTTTTAAGAAGAGATTGAATGCGAATACAATCAATCTAGGGAAAACAGCGAATCCGGTCGGTTTCTTGCAACGACAGAAGGAAAGGTTGAAGAAACTATGATTGGAGTGAGGGGAATCGTCTTTCTCGTTCTATCAGTCATGCTTGCAATACCGCTAACGGCGCAGACTGAGGGCGAGGGAGGTGAAGCGCTTGGACAAGTAAATAATCTCCCCATCCCATTTGTAGACCTGACGCTAAGAGAGCCTACTTCTAATAGAGAAACATCCCTATCTATTCAATTGCTCTTGCTATTAACCGTGATAAGCCTTGCGCCTTCTATCGCTGTGCTCATGACAAGTTTCCTGCGGATTGCCATTGTGTTGGACTTCGTGAAACGTGCTCTTTCCCTCCAACAGGTTCCGCCGAATTCCGTCCTCATGGGCATAGCCTTGTTTCTGACACTTTTTATAATGTTTCCCACTCTTAATTCAGTGTATCAGGAAGCTTTTCTTCCTTTTTCGAATGGGGATATTCAAACAGAGGAATTGTATACGAAGGCCGTCTCGCCACTACGGTATTTCATGTACCGACAGATGGATGGGGATTCGGGAAACATAACATTGTTCATGAACCTTTCAGGACTGGAGAAACCTACGACATTTGCAGATGTTCCGACTTATGTTCTCATCCCCGCGTTCGTCTTGCATGAACTCATCGTGGCCTTTCGGATAGGAATTTATATTTACATTCCCTTCATCATCATCGACATGCTCGTGGCCTCGGTGCTGATGTCAATGGGAATGATCATGTTGCCGCCCGTGATGATATCAATGCCTTTCAAACTCATATTGTTCGTTCTCGTTGATGGCTGGACTCTGCTGATCCGACAAATCGTGATTGGCTTCAGGTAGGAGTAGACTCTTGGAATTAGGCAGTATTATAGATCTGATGCGCTCGGCCATTGCTACTTTGCTCATTGTAGCATCGCCGATATTGATGGTGGCTATGGGCATTGGTTTGATTGTCTCCATCATTCAGGCGACTACGAGTATTCAAGATCAAACGCTTTCTTTTGTTCCGAAAATTCTCGCGATATTTGGAGTCTTGGCCATCCTGTTCGGATGGATGGCCATACGGCTGGTAACCTTTACGACTATCCTCTTCGAAAGGATTGGGAGCCTTTCGACATGATTGATTGGACCGGCTTAATCGATGAGGCCCGGGTATTCTTAATCGTGTTTGTACGAGTAGCGGCATTGCTCCGCACTGCTCCTCTCCTCTCGTCTCTTGCTATTCCAATGCCAGCAAGAGGAGCACTGGCTTTCTTCGGCTCTCTTATTCTTTATTATTTACCGGGCGTTGCCTATGAACAGTTGCCGACATCGGGAGTCGGCTATGCATATATTTTGATCGCCGAGGCCATGGTCGGCATCATCATGGGACTCTTCCTCCAAATCATTTTTGCTGTTTTTCAAACTGCGGGCCAATTATTTTCGTTTCAAATGGGTTTTGGGGCATCTCAGGTTTACGATCTTATGGCACAGGTTCAAATTCCTCTGATAGGGCAGTTTCTCAATCTCATTGGCCTCGCTGTCTTCATTTCCATTAGCGGTGCTCAGAAGATCTTCCTTCACGGTCTAGCCACTTCATTTCGGGTTATGAAGGGATCGGATTTCCTTGTGGCGCGGGAGCATTTACAGGAAACCTTCACTCAAGCGATTGGCGGACTTTTCGAGCAATCTCTCTTACTCGGCATTCCTATATTGAGCACTCTCGTACTGATTTCCGTGACAATGGGATTACTTGCCAAAGCCGCACCGCAGATGAATCTTCTTATGGTGGGTTTTCCAATACAGATTGGGGTCGGGTTTATAATCATCTTCTTGGCCGTTCCTTTCATTGTTGAAAGGATGTCTTCGCTAATCGATCTGGGGTTTCAGATGATTACGGACTATTTCCTGGCGACTAAAGGGGCGTTGCCATGATGATCGAACATCCCCTTTTACATAAGTGGATATGCCTTGGGCTACCTCTAAAAAACAGCTTCAGGAGATTGACGAAGAAATTGTCCGCCTGCCGCCGTGTTCTGCACCTGTCTATGTCTACCTGCCGTTGGCAGGTGTTGCGGCAGGTGGAAAAGATCAAGGTTAGTGCTTTATCTCGTGGAATGCCCTCGATCAAAGAGGATCATAGATTTGGTATACATCTTCAATGGTTTGCCGCAGAGGATGAAGGCCGTACCGAGGATCCCACAGAGCGTAAAATCCGTAAGGCGCGTGAAGAGGGAAATGTTTCCAAATCGGGGGAAATCACTTCATTCCTGATAATGCTTTTCGGTCTGATCGCATTGTTGTTCCTTTCCGGGAGGATCATGGAAACCACCATGGGAATGATAGGTCATTTCATTTCCTTGGCTAGTTCTGAGCCGGCGCATTCAGATAACGTGGTTAGGGTGTTTGCCATCTACATAATCAGGCTGACCCTCCCGACAATGATAGTCTGCTTCATTGCAGCTTTCTTGGGAAATGCTGTTCAAGTCGGATTCTTGTTTTCCACTAAGCCCATTACTCCTGATTTTAGCCGAATCCAGCCAAATTTCGGAAAATGGGCCCAGCGGTCATTCTGGTCTTCCGAGGCCATGTTCAACCTTTTTAAGTCCATTGCCAAGGTTGTGATCATAGCCTTACTGGCCTATCTCAATATAAAGAGTGAATTGCCGAGGTTGATGAGCACCATCCAAATGACTCCGCTTCGGGGACTTGGAGTCATTGCCGAAATTGCCGTCAAGCTTATGTTGGAAGCGGCGGTGCTATTATTCATGTTTGCGATACCCGATTATTTTTTCCAAAGAGCTAAGTATCGAGAGTCTTTGAAGATGTCAAAGCATGAAATGAAGGAAGAATATAAGGAATCGGAAGGTGATCCCCTTATTAAGAGCCGGTTAAGACAGCGCATGCAGGAATTGCTGGCTTCTTCGTCACTCCGGAATGTTCAGGAAGCAGATGTGGTGATTACCAACCCGACTCATTTCGCAGTGGCCATCAAGTGGGATATTGAAACCATGGTTGCTCCAAAGGTAACGGCAAAGGGAGCGGACAATATGGCGTTACAGATGAGGGAATTGGCTAAGAAATCCGATGTCCCGTTGGTGGAGAATAAGCCCTTGGCCCGTGCATTGTACAATAATGTTGAAATTGGCGATGAGATTCCCGAGGAGTACTGGGACATTGTTTCTCTAGTTTTGGCCGAAGTCTACAGGCTGGCCGGGAAGGTAGGATAGGAAAAAACTATGTCAGATGCGGCTATTAATACGATTCGGAGTGTTTTCGGACAGAAACGAGGCGATATTTACATCGCCTTGGGGGTGGTCTTCATCATCATGATGCTTATCATTCCCCTGCCTACGGTCATTCTGGATTTGCTCATGGCAATTAACCTCATGCTTTCGCTACTCATTATCCTCCTTGTTCTGTATAACAAGGATCCACTGGAATTTTCCCTGTTTCCAACCATATTGCTGATTTCAACCGTCTTCGGATTGGCCCTCAATGTCTCATCGACACGGCTTATTCTTGGGAAGGGATCCCAATTCGATGGTCAGATTGTTAGGGCATTTGCGACATTTGTCGTGGGTGCTGATGGAAATCAGGGTTTAGTTATCGGGTTTATAATTTTCATAATTCTCGTTGCCGTGCAGTTCATGGTGATCACTAAGGGTGCGACGAGGGTTTCTGAAGTTGCCGCCCGGTTCGCCCTGGATGCTCTTCCCGCCAAACAGATGGCCATTGATTCTGAGTACAGTTCGGGTGCCATCACCGAAGAAGAGACACGGCAGCGGAAGAAACATTTAGATGCTACGGTGCAGTTTTATGGTTCAATGGATGGTTCAACCAAATTCATCAGTGGCACGGTCAAGGTCAGCATCGTTATAACATTGGTGAATATCGTTGGCGGCGTCATCGTCGGAATGGCCATCCATAATGAGCCTATACAACAGGCCCTAATCACCTATGTTTCGCTTACCATCGGAGACGGCTTGGTATCACAGGTTCCTATGCTTTTGGTGTCGATTGCAACGGGTCTCATCGTCACCCGGTCCATCAGTGAGGGAAGTTTTGGGAGTGATGTCCAGGAACAATTCTCGAGGCAATCAAGGATTTACTTCATCGCCGCCTTCTTTATGGCCGGAATGGCCATATTGCCGGGGTTCCCATGGTATTTGATGATGCCTCTCTCGATTGTTACGGGCTATTTGGCATTGCGATTGAACAGGAAGCAGAACGCAACACAGGAAAGTGAAGATTCACAGAAGAAGTCGAGGCAGGAATCTGTCGAGGTATCTCCAGTGGTTCCTTTGGATCCGATTTCCCTCGAATTAGGTTTCAGCCTCATTCCCCTGGTGGACAAGGATCAAGGCGCAGAATTGTTAGAACGTGTCACTATGATTCGCAAGGAGGCGGCTCTTGATCTTGGACTGGTCGTACCGAGGATTAGAATCATGGATAACATGCGCCTTGAGCCTTTAGAATATGCCTTCAAGCTTCGAGGAACCGAAGTTGGCAGGGGTGTCATACAGATGGGTCGTTATATGGCCATCAAGAATAAAGAGGACATGGAGCCCCTCCAGGGGGAAAAGACAACAGACCCGGCATTCGGACTTCCTGGAACGTGGATAGCTGAAGCCGATCGGTCGAATGCCGAAAGGGCCGGATACACCGTCGTCGACGGGCCGTCTATCATCGCCACACATCTGACTCAAATTATAAAGCGCCATGCGGGCGAACTTTTAGGACGGCAAGAGATACAATCCATGCTGAATACCTTGAAAAATGACTTTTCAGCCATCGTGGACGAAGTCACCCAGGCTTTTTCCTTGGGGGAGATTCAAAAAGTTTTGAGGGGATTGCTCCGAGAGCAAGTGAGTATTCGTAATCTCGTCGCGATATTTGAAACCATGGGGGATTATTCATCTATTACAAAGGATACTGGTTATCTGATAGAGAAGGTCAGACAGGCCATTGGACGGCAAATCAGTCTTCAATACGCAGATGCAGAAAAAGTGATACATGTTTTCACAATAGAACCCCAGGTCGAAAAAACAATTATAGATTCGAGGACGCAGACTGCAGGTGGAGATGTGGCTGCTCTGGATAAGGACTTTCGGCGCAAATGGATTAACAGCCTTGTTAACACGATAATGGCCGCAAGGGGCACAGGGAAATGGCCTGTCATCATGTGTTCGGAAACGGCAAGACCCTTGGTTCGCACGACGATCATTCAGGAGCTGTCTGATCTACCTGTGTTATCGGTACAGGAAATTGCCGATGGAATAAATATAGAGTCTTTAGGTGAGATAAAGATAGGAGGGAAATAATGCAGCAGTATTTTTATGAACGGGGAGATGATTACATGGAAGTCATGGAGAAACTCAACAAGAGATATGGTGGAAATTTCCGCATATTAACCAAGAAAGAAATCTCTGCAACCGGTTTCCGTGGATTGTTTGGAAAAAAACAGATTGAATGCTTCGGGTATTTCATCATCAAGGAGGGTGTCGGGAGCTCCCAGAGAATCGAGGATGAAAGGAATAAACGCGCAATTTTGACTTCTGTTGGTGTGGATGTTCAAAATATAAACAGAAAACCGAATCAAGGCATGGATGAGGTATTAGAGGAAATCAGGGGCTTAAAGGAGCAATTGGGCGTTCAAGAACCATCGTCGCCAGAGCCCTTTAAGACGCTCTCGGAATTGACTGAAATCCTCAAAGATAATGAATTTGAGGATGTCTATATTGAGAAATTGCTCAATGGCATCAGAGGCAAGCTGACAGCTTCGGAATTGGAAAATAGGAAGACTGTACATTGTACTGCCGCATTGGAAATTGCCAGAACCCTGGAATTTCTCAAGCCGGAGACACTGCCCCGCTCTCGAATTTTCATACTCGTCGGGCCAACTGGAGTGGGGAAAACTACGACAATCGCGAAACTTGCCGCAATCCACGGTCTTTCGGGGAGGAAGCGTGATGTCCGTATGGTGACCGTTGATAACTTTCGAATAGGGGCTCGTGCCCAATTAGAAACCTACGGTGAAATCATGGAAATTCCGGTTAAGGCCGTAGACGGATATGAACAGCTAAAAACCCAGATCGCCTTATTTGTAGGCGCTGATCTGATTTTAATTGATACAATTGGGAAGAATCCCCGGAAGAAGGCCAATATTGACAAGATGAAGGAGTTGCTCTCCGCCTGCGAGTCCGAAGCATCTGTGCATCTCGCACTGAGTGCGACGACTAAACCTACGGATCTCCGGCAAATCCTCAAACAATTTCAATCATTTGATTATTCTTCCATCGTCGTAACGAAGTTGGATGAAACATCGAGTATAGGCAGTCTTATAAGCATATTATCTGAACACAATGTAGGTGTCAGTTATTGCACAGATGGCCAAAGTGTTCCGGTCGATATCGCCCTTGCATCACCGTCCCGCTTCCTGAGGATGGTGCGGGGCCTGGAAGCTGATTGCGCCGAAATCGATAGGTGCTATCCTACTTTGGATCTTACAAAATCCTGGAGATAAGCATGTCCGATCAAGCAGAGAAACTGAGAGAAATCATAAAAAATCAAAATAGCTCAAAAACTCGAATTATAACGGTTACCAGCGGAAAGGGCGGGGTGGGTAAAACCAATATGTCCATTAACCTGGCTATTGCATATGCGAAACTCGGCAAGAATGTGCTGGTGATGGACGCTGATTTGGGTTTGGCCAATGTCAATGTTATTATGGGCGTGATACCGAATCACAACCTTTACCATGTAATCCGTCGACAAAAAACGATGAAGGATATAATTTTCGAGACAAAGTATGGAATCAAAATTGTAGCCGGAGCATCTGGTTTCAGTCGGATAGCGAATCTCTCGGAGGAGGAACGGCAACACTTCGTTGGCGAATTGACCGCTCTCGCCGATGCGGAAATTATAATTATCGATACAAGTGCCGGGGTAAGCTCCAATGTCTTGGCTTTTGTTGAAGCCGCGGATGAAACTATAATTGTGACGACGCCGGAACCCACAGCCATTACCGATGCCTATGGGATTATTAAGATAATAGCGACTGAAATCGACAACTTGGATATGAATTTGAAGCTCGTAGTCAATAGAGCCGCTACCGTCATTGAAGCAAAAAAAGTGGCTCAGCGGGTAATCAATATCACTGGTCAATTTCTGAATCTCAAAGTCGAGTATCTTGGATTTGTATTTGATGACCCGGCTGTTCCAAGCGCAGTGAGGAGGCAACAACCATTCATTGCCGTTAATCCTCATGGACGAGCAGCGCAATGTATTCATCATATAGTTGGTCGTTTGGAAAAAGTGGAGTACCGTGAGGGTAAGGGGATTGCCCATTTTCTTAGGAGACTCTTTTGGCGCTTGGATAGTTGACGGTGTTTCCAAGGTCGCCTATCCTTGGATATGGGGATTGCTGACGAGCAATGACTAGAATTCACTGGAAATTTGTTATTGCTACTGATGTTATGGCGTTAGTGATTTCCTTAACCAGCGGCTTGTTGGGGGGAGTAGGTCTTGGCATATTGGGGCTCAGGGCCCTGTTTGTTCTCGGCATTTTTTCAGTTCTAGCTATTGGTATCGACATTCTTATTGGCATGATATTTCCGGAGATATTGTCGATTTTTGCCACCGAGAATGGTGATGACAGCATTGATGGTGATGATATGGTTGGCACAAAGGTTGATGTTCTGGCAGACGATGATGATGATTTATCGGAGGGAGGGAGAGTCAATGATTTTGCAGTCTCTTCTTTCGACAATGGCGATGCTAATGCTTACGGGTCGGGAAATGCCCGTAGCGGTGGTCATGATATCGCAGTTGACTCTTACAAGGAATCAAGAGAAAGAAAAACCACTGGAGCCAATGCACTAGCTGACACAATCAGCAGTGAATTCGAACCCTCTGAAATGGCTAAGGCTGTATATACAGTTATGAATAAGGATAATGAAGGTTAGGTAATGCTTGATGACGATGCCCAGGGTGCTGGGCCTGAGATGGCAGAAGATGAATTGTGGCATAAGTATCGATTGACTGGAGATCAAAGCATACGGGATACCATTATCAAGCAGTATGCTCCTTTAGTGAAATATGTTGCCGGCAAAATTTCTTTTGGGATGCCTCAAAATGTTGATTTCGACGATTTGGTTGGGTTTGGAATTTTCGGTCTTTTTGACGCGATTGAGAAATTTGATCCGGGCAAGCATATTAAATTCAAGACATATGCCGTAACAAGGATTCGCGGAGCTATTTTCGATGAATTGCGTTCTATTGACTGGGTGCCACGCTCGGTGCGGCAAAAAACCCGGGAAATTGATGAGACGACACAGCATCTAGAGGCACGGCTTGGGCGTTCGGCTACTCATGAGGAAATCGCCGATGAAATGGGTATGAGCATTGAGCAGTACAATCAAATGATACTCAAGGTTAGTGGGACATCCTTGATGTCTCTCAATGATATATGGTATGTCGGGGAGGACAGCGATAAAATATCCATTGTTGAAAGCATTGAGGCATTGAGTTCTTTTAGGCCTGATGTTATCGCCGAGAAGAGTGAATTGCGCCGAGTTATTGTCGAAACGATTAATGAATTGCCCGATAAAGAGAAAAAAGTTCTCGTACTCTACTATTATGAGGATCTTACCCTTAAAGAGATAGGTAAGGTTCTAGATGTCACAGAATCAAGAATTTCACAGCTTCATACTAAGGCTATCAGCCGTCTGCGTAGCAAACTTGCAAATATGAAAATAGGAATTATTTGATGATGTTAGACCTTGAAACTTTCCGAGCAAGGATGTTGGAAGAGGTCGAGCGAACTAAGGCTGTCAAAAGTGTGCAGGTTACTGGGCACAGCTTAGAGGATGCATTGAATCAGGCCTCCATTGAGCTTTCCCGTCCACTGAAATCCATCGAATACGAAATTCTCGATAAAGGAAAACAAGGGCTGGTAGGCATAGGGAAAACCCCATGCCGCATTGTTGCTTATGAATCTTTGAAATTCAGTAAGGATGGAAAAAAGAAGAGTTCAGAGCCAGGTGAAATATCGGGGCTTAGCCTTGATGATAAAGAAGCACCTAGTCATCTGAACGGGCGATATTCAATTCGTTTTTCAACTGGAGGAGAAGTGTTGCTCAAAGTATTTCCTCCGGAAGGTGATGGATTGGCGGTTGAAATGGGAGAAGTTCTAGGGCAACTTCAAAGTCGACAGGTTCTCGATATTGATATGCAAATTCTGACTTCTGTCGTTAAGCAAGCAGACCAAATCTGGGTTAAGGTAGGGAAGTTTGAATACATACCGGGGAATGATGCTATGGTGTCCCTTCATATATCTGAAGATGAGATGAAAGCTCATATCTCCATTCAGAAACCCGGATTGGGCGGGATGGATGTTTCAGCGAACGATATTATGGACTCATTGCTGGGCAGAGGCGTTGTTCATGGCATCCTTGAGGACAAGATACAGGAAATAGAGAGCTTCCCTGATTATGACGAGCCGATTCTTGTCGCGCAAGGTACACCGGCAAAGCCTGGTGATGACGCAAAGATTTTGTACAATTTTGAGACTTCCCCCGAAAAAATAAAAATGCAGGATGAAGAAGACGGTTCGGTCAATTTCAAGGAACTCCATCAAATACAAAATGTTGCCAAGGGCCAAATGCTATTGAACAAAATACCTCCATCAAAAGGGGTTGATGGCCAAAGTATTTTCGGAGTTATAAAACCGGCGAAAGATGGTCATGATGTCAGTTTTCCAATTGGAAAAAATATTTCAATCATAGATAACTCTAAAGCCGTCGCCGATGTCGATGGTCATGTTATTTTGAAATCCGAAAAAGTCTGTGTAGAAACATTGTTGATTATTCAGGGGAATGTTGATTTGAAGACTGGAAATATTGACGCATTGGGATCGGTTGAAATCAGGGGAGATATAGAAGACGGATATTCTGTCACTGCCCAGGGCAACCTTGCTGTAAACGGCTATGTGGGCAAGGCTAATCTCAAAGCAGGTGGTGATATAATTGTATCCAAAGGGATTAATGGGGGAGAAGATGATGAGTTTGGTCGTATCATTGCAGGGAAAAGCATTTGGTCATTGTATATACAGAATGCCAGAGTCGAAGCCGGTGAATATGTCATTGTAAGTTCAGGAATCGTGAACTCGGATATATCCGCACAAAAAAAAGTACTATGTAAGGGAAGAAGAGCTAGAATAGTTGGAGGGCATGTATGTGCTTCTGAGGAAATCAATGCTGTTATCTTCGGGTCCACCAGTGGGGTAAAGACAATTCTTGAAGTTGGCTTTGATCCGGTAGCAAGGGATGAAATGAATAAACTGCAATCTATTCGTGATGAATTGGACGAAAAACGATCTACTATTCATGTTAGTTTGCAGGGTCTTATACGACAGGTTCAGGTTAGAAGGGTCAAATTGTCGGATCAAAAGAAGAAGTTATTTAGTAGTTTGCGCCTACAATTCAAAGATATAAATGAGAGAATCGGGCAACTCGACAAGAAAATTGATAAGCTTCGGGTCTATTTAGACTCATTGCTTACCAATGGGAGGATGTCGGCATCGAACAAAATTTTCTCAGGGGTTATATTGAGATTCAAGGATGTCGAGTATACCGTCCGTACTGCGCATGAACATGCTGTGTCCTTTGTTCTAGATGGCGAGTATATTCGCATGATGAAGTATCAGGATATAGAGGAAGACATCGAGAGGAAGAAGGGTCGATGAGCATAAAGCCCATTGATTTACAATCACTTTTTGTCAAGATGAGTGAGGTGAGTAAGGAACAGTCACACATCAAGAATTTGGCGGTTCGCCAGCAGAACCAAGCAGCTAATGTGCAAATCAATAAGGAATTGGAAGAGGATAGGCGGATAAACCAATCCCCGGAGGATAGAGGATTGGATTCAATTAAGGACAATGAATCGGAGAACAGAAGGGACTCTTCTAAGCATAGCCAGGAAGAGAATGCTCAGAGTGCTACCGCCGAAAACAACCGAGCCGTAATCAAAGATGAAGATGTTGGACAGAATATCGATCTGATAGGCTAGGTATAATGACAATTTTTACCTTCTTAGTTCCCTTTGTCATAACGGGGGCTACTTGCTTTATATTCAGGATTTGGTGGCTTAGCCGAATGAAGAAGGGAGCGGAGGTTGAGGTAATTGTCAAGCGACTACGAGCAGATGTTGCCGATCTTATAACCGAACTCAACAGTACGACAGACCGGAATATTCTGCTGTTGGAGGATCGAATCAGAGAACTCAATAAATTGATTGAAAGGGCGGTCAAGATACAGAAGGTACTTGATAAAGAGAAAGAGAAAGATAACATTGCTAGCCGGATTTATACTGAGCTTGGCAAAGCTCCGACAATTCCAGCCCAAGAAGTCGAACCCAAATCAGAATCGGAGCGAATAGCTCTCGCCTCTTTATCGGCGAAGGACAAAATACTTGTGATGCACCGCGGGGGCGAATCCCTAGACAGCATAGCAGAGAAAACCGGGTCAAGCCGTGGTGAAGTCGAGTTGATTGTCGCCCTTTATGATAAGGGAACTATCGAATAGCCCCCCTGCCCCCAAACTTCGGGGCACTATAAATGCTTTTAGTGACCTAAAGATATTTCCAAAGAGTAGGTATATGCATTGAACAAAAATTTTCGTGGAAGAGGCTCAAAACCTATTGTCTGATCGAGATTATCTGTATATATTATCTATTGTCGTTGAGGAGCATATTGATGCCAACCTATGATTATGAATGCCGCTCCTGCGGTTATCGATTTGAAGCCTTTCAGAAAATATCCGATGATGCATTGACTGATTGTCCAGAGTGTGGCATCAACCAGTTGCGCCGACTTATCGGCGGTGGATTGGGCATCATCTTCAAGGGATCTGGTTTCTATGTCACAGATACCCGCAAGTCTGAATCCGCCTCTGAAGGCAAACCCCCCGATGTCTCTACAAAACCAACCTCATCAGAAGGTTCGGGTAAGTCGGAAAACAAAACAGGGAAGGCAAGTGCCTGACAGGGCCTTTAGCCTGCGACTCTTTCTCCATGGGAGTCAAAACGTATACTTCGGGATTTTGATACCGTCTCATCCATCATTTCCTCCAAACCCTCAATCGAATCAAACATCGACTGCTGTGATGGGATGTCTGGGCGGGTAAGCGGCCTGTCCGGGCTGAATAAAGAGCAACAATCCTCGAAGGGTTCCACCGATGTGTTGTATGTGTTGATGGCCCTGGCCTGTTGCGTTATCTGCTCCTTGTCCATGCCGATAAGCGGCCTGAAAATGGGCAAGTGAACAGATGAGTTGGTATAGGCGAGGCTCTCCAGAGTCTGGCTGGCAACCTGCCCCAGTGATTCCCCTGTAACTAGAGCCATGTAACGTCTTTTAGTCGCACATATCTCGGCAATCCGCATCATGCAGGCTCGTGTATGCAGGATGAGAGTCGATCGTTCCACGGACTGCTTGATTTTTAACTGGCATTTGGTGAATGGGATACTGATCAGGGTAAGACCGCCGCACCAGGGTGCCAAAGTAGCGGATAGACGCTCAACTTTCTTATGGGCCTCATCATCTGTATAGGGAGGAGTGCTGAAGTGTATTGCCGCTAGTTTTAGCCCCCGCTTTGCCATCAGGTAGCCTGCGACAGGTGAATCGATGCCACCTGAAAGAAGCAGCAAGCCCCTCCCCCCGGTTCCCACCGGCAAGCCACCCGGGCCGGGTTGTTGATTCTGGTAGACGTATCCCCACTCACGCAATTCCACCCTTATGCAGAAATCAGGGGTTTTTACATCGACGCTCAACTCCGGTAAGGCCTTGCCCATCATGTTTCCCAGCTCTCGCGCATAGGCATAGCAGTCAAGTGGAAGGCTTTTATCCACCCGCCTCACCTCGAATTTGTAGGTCTGATTCTGCTCCTTAGAGAGAGCATCTCGTGCCATATCCAAGGATGCGGCAAATAAAGAATCGAGATTCTTCTCCACCCTTGCCGCCCTGCTAAATGCGACTATGCCCGGCGTGGTTCTTAGAATTTTCGCCGTAGTTTGTATATCGAGGGCTGTATCAAGATAGTAACGGCCATGCCTTATATTGATTTGAGCGGATGCGTTTATCTCTGCGAAGCGCCGTTTTATGTTTTCCTTTAGAATGCGCTCGAAATAGCAGCGATTACCCTTTTTCAGCGACATCTCACCGATTTTAATCAGCCAAAGCTCTTTCATCGGTTCCAAGGATAACCTAGAAAAACCCTATCAGCAAGAAATCCAAGGTTTATTCGTTATTTTAATGATTAATCGGCGAGAGCCTCGTCTTATAGAGTGGAATACAATATGAAAACTATTTTTGTCTGCACACTGTTGCTCCTCACGAGCTGTTTAATCCCTCAAGGGCAGAAGACCTGGACCGTGATGACCTGGAATGTTCAAAACCTGTTCGATGCGGTAGACGATGGGGGTGAATACCCCGAATTCGATCCGGGTAACGGCGACTGGAATTCTCGGTTGTTTCAGAGGCGTCTGGACAGGGTTGCCGAGGTTGTGATTAAAACCGTATCCGGTGGAGCCGACCTGATTGTCTTTCAGGAAATCGAGAATCATAACGTCCTCAATCAGCTATTAGAAGGTCCCCTTAAAGGAAGGGGATACGACTATGCGTTAAGCATCCCTGGATTCGGAATCATTCGCTGCGGCATCATCAGCCGTCATCCAATTGAACAGGTCGATGTCGTGGACTGCGGCGAATGGCTGGAACGGGCTCTGCGTCCCGCATTGAGTTTTTCTGTCCGGATAGGAGAGAAGGAAACGGTCAATGTCATCGCCCTTCACTGGAAGTCGCCCAGAGGGAACAGGGCCGCGACTGAGGAACCAAGGCGGCGAGAGGCCCGCGTCGTCAGGGATATGGTTAGAAATCGTATTCAAGCCGATCCTGAAGCCGCCATTCTTATCTTGGGTGACCTAAACACTCCTGGCGATGGACTCTTTCGCCCAGCCGCACTAGGGCCCTATGGTCTTTCGGCGGGTGAGGCTATTCTATGGCGGATCGATGTCGCCGATTTCCCGCCCTTTGATACGGACGAGATTATCCTCTACGATCCTGAACCGATTTCCGGTCCGCCTGGCACCTATAACTATCGGGGTGATTGGGATAGACCGGACAGGGCACTTCTTAGCAGAGGTTTAGTCCAAGGTTCCGGCCTCCTGTTTCTCGGTGCCAGGGTTGGTGAATTGTCGGATATGCTGGATAATCAGGGTCTCCCTTTGAGGTGGCGGACCGATTTAGAAGAAGGTTACAGCGATCATTTGCCCTTGATCCTCGATTTTGAATTTATGGATACATTGGAAACGATGTGAGATAAAGATTCTCGTTCCTTGCAGATTTTTTTTCGGATTCTTCTAAAAAATCTTCTCTTTCCATCCGAAGTGACACAACGAACTCATAGGCGTAGTCGATATATGCTGGCTTCCGCGAGAGGTGATTAAGGAAAAGTTTCGCACGGAGGCACAGAGGTCACAGAGTTTTTTCAATGATTTGTTTGGACTTTACCGATTTTTTAGCAAAAAGAGTTAAGCACATTTTTCTTGCTTTAACCTCTCGAATTCCACTGGGGTGTGCCAGCCTATAGAGGAGTGCTTCCGTTGCCTGTTATAGTATACTTCCAGATAATTCGTTAATGACAGCTCTGCATCGTCATACAAGCACAGGTCTATTTCCTTAAGTCTTCACAGTAGAGAAAAAAGATTCAGCCACAGCATTGCCCCAGGGGTTCCTCCTGAGGCCCATGCTCTGGATGGCACGGCTTCTATTTCAGCATTCGACGGAATGCATGACGGGTGTACTGGCTCCCCCTGTCTGAGTACACAATCACCCCTTCAGGCGCATATCTCTCCCTAATGGCTTCTCTGAATGCATCACATACAAGCCTCTAGCATCAATCTTTACATCATGAAGTTCACGCCTTACTCTGTAAAGCCTCTCATTCTGTGGATTCCCATGGCCGGGGAAGGCATTCTTATTGCCATAAGCCCGACACCAGGAACTCAGTAAGCTTCGGTCAATTCCCAAGTCTTCTGCTATCTGTTTCTGGGTATTGCCCCCTTTCAAGTACAGTTTTACTGTCCTTTTCTTGAACTCTTTGCTGTAAGTTCTTCGATTTTTTTCCATCTTTCATCTTTCTGATTTAATTGTCGGGGCTTAACTTTTTGTGCTATATTATCGGTGAAATCCACTTTGTGGACTCCGTGAGATCTGAAACGGCATGGGATGTATAAGAGTTTCGCACGGAGGCACAGAGGTCACAGAGGGTTTTCAATGGTTTGTTGAAGAATAACTCAGTACTGAGCATTCATTTAGCGGCTTCGCCAAATGATGAGGTATGAGTTATGAGTGATGAATTGAAAAATAACTTAGCACTGAGCATTCATCATTTGCCGTCTTATTTCTTGGGTTCATTATACTTTCAGAAGGAACTGGGAATATAAACCGCAGAGGGCGCAGAATTACGCAGAGAGAAACAAATATAGAGCTAAATACAATCACTGAACGAATTACTGGCTGTGCAATGGGCTAAAACTCAGCGACCTCAGCGGGTAATAACCGGGAAGTTAGGGCGGAATTTTTTCTCAGAGTACAGGGGTGCAAACAATTCTTCATCGATCAGAGTGAAAAAATCTGGTAGAACGAGTGTGCCCAGGATGATTCAAGCCGTGCTTTCCCTGTTTTGTGCAACTGGTTGATGGCGGAAAACAATTTTCCTTGCATGTGTTCTTCGTTAATGCGGAACATGACATCCTTCCTGGGAGTATTATACCAATTTTAGTACCAGATAGGAAATTTGGAGATACTTTTTTGCAGTAAACTCATAAATGCTACTGTGTCTAGTCCAGTATGCTGGTGTTTATATCGGAGGATGCAGGGTTCGGAGTCGATGATGATTCCTCGTTGAGGTAGAGAGGTTCGATCCCCAGCTCTTCAAAGAGATCCCGAGTGGTATTCGACGATGTTGTCGGGTCATTGATATTCAAGGTGGATGAATCTATGGCGATTCTGATTGCTTGGGTTTCCTCTTGCTCGGCCTCAAATACTACCAAGGGGCTTCTGCTCCTAGGTTCAGTGCCCGCAATAAAAACTTCGGATATGAGATGTTGTTTTGGGGTGTCCTTGTCGGGCAACATGCCGGTTCTTCTATCAATTTGAACTTCCACAATGCCGCTTCCCGGCTTCGGGAAATCTACTCTTGGAAGATCTTCATGTATGGCTTTCATATAATGTGCCCACACAGGGCCGGTCGATGTGGCACCGGTTTGGTTCGGCCCAAGAGAATTCCCTCTCTTGTCAAAACCTATCCAGATGGTTGTTGTATAGTATGGACTAAAGCCCACGGTCCAGGCATCCGTCCAGTTCTGGGTTGTGCCTGTTTTTCCCGCAATGGGCATGCCGTCGAATCCACCAGCAATGCGGCGCGCATATGCGAGGGTGCCTGCACGGACAGTGGATTGGAGCAGGCTGGACATGATATAGGATGCCTGGGGGGACAGTACCTGGATGTCCCTCTGTTCCTGCGTTTTTCTAAGTTCCCTTTCAGGATTAACGATTATATTTCCGTCTCTATCCTCTATATAGCGTATGGCGAGTGGCTCTACTGCACGTCCACGATTTGCTATTGTGGCATAGGCCCTGGTCAGGCTTACAGGAGTTACACTCAGTGTTCCAAGCCCTAATGGATAGAATCGATCAAAGGTCTGTCCAATTTCCTGTGGATCGGTGATGCCAAGAAGTGCGGCAGCTCTGTCGATTGCCGCATCAAATCCTATGGACTCCAGCACGATGAGTGCGGGAATGTTCAAAGATTTAGCGAGAGCTTCTCTCAGACGAACATATCCATGCCACCGTCCAAAATAATTCCCTGGAACATAAAGGGTTCCATCAGGACTGACAAACTGTTCGGGGCCATCATAGATGAGACTGGCCGGGGTATATGTGCCGGAGCTGATGGCTTCAGCGAAATACAAGGGCTTGAATGCCGATCCAGGCATGACATAGGCACTCATAGCGCGGTTGAATTGATTGTTTCGGTTGAACTCACTGCCACCAACCATCGCTAAAATATAACCGGTCCTGTTGTCAATTGTAATCAATGCCGTTTCCACATTGTTCATCTGGGCATGGCTCTTAACATCCTTATATATAAGTTTTGTCAGGGATTTCAGATTTGACATTCCATAGGACATAGACAATGTGTCTAACAAGGGAGTGAGTTCATTTTCCAAATATCTCCGGGCCTGACGAGTATTTTGTACTCCGGCCACTTGAATGTCTGGAATACCAAAGGCCAACGAGAGTAAATCTATGGTCTCTATTAAATTCGTTGAAGAGTAATTCATCTTCGACGTTCTATCTTTTTGATAATTGAGATTCCATTGACTTAGGCCTTTGGCTATCTCTTGGTCGGCAATAGTCTGATAATCCAGGTTCAAAGTTGTGTGAATCACATAGCCCTCTTTATAAATATCCTGTTGCCCAAAGAGGTGCTGTTCAATCTCCTGTCTGATGTATTCGCTGAAGTATGGAGCCCGATCATCGGCTAAGCGGGCAAAGTATGGTGAATCGGAAGGTGCGCGAGACCAGTCGAAATCGTTCCAATAATCCTTAAACGAAGTATCTGCCGCGTCACGTGTGATGAAGCCGGCATTCACCATTTGCTCGAGTATTTGTTGTTGTCGGGTTCGGGCTGCATCTGGTTTAATGATCGGGGAATACAAGCCCGATCCCGCAAGTTGTATCGCCAGCATTACAGACTCGGCGGGGGTGTTTTCAACCGAAGTATGGCCGAAGAAGAACTGACTAGCCGCCTCCACTCCGTAAGTGTTATGTCCGAAATAAACAGAATTGAGATATTGTTCGAGTATCTCAAGCTTCGTGAAACGGCGCTCTATTTGATAGGCCCACCATAATTCCTTGAGTTTGCGCTTTAATGAGATATCCGTTCTATCGGCATGCCTAGCCCCGGCCAACTGCATGGTGATGGTGCTGGCCCCCTGTAGTGAACCCTTGCCAGTAGCCATATAACGAGTTGTATGCATTAAGGCCCTGAGAAATCCCGTGAAGGAGAAGCCGTTGTGCTTAAAAAAAGGCGCATCCTCCCGAGTCAGCACCGCGTGGATAAGGTTCTCAGGCAATGAATTAATGGGGAGGATTTCTCGTTTTTCATCCGAGAAAAATTCGGTGATCAGATTGCCGTTTATATCCAAAACACGTGATGGAATAGCCGGTCTGGAAGCGATCAGTTCTTCCATATCCATTGTGTTTTTATTCACCGCAAGGATCATGCCGAGTGCTATTCCCAAACCCGTGGCAGTAATGAACAGTATACTCAAGTATAGGAGGATGGCCTTCCGGTGTTCGCCCTTAAGAATCATAGGTAACGGTAGTTAGGAGCCTCGGCCTTGTCAAGGCCCGACGGGGGGGGGATTGCCTTTATCCATTTCCTTTATGCGCATTCTGACACAGCCCCATTATGGCTATACATGGGGTTTTCACGATACACCCTTGAGGCTATCGGCTAATTGCTTTATATTCTCATAGAGTAGTATCATGCTCATAAAATAGTATCATGATTTTAAGGAGAACGAATTTGACAGATATTGACAGCATAATTCCTCTTGATAGGGATGTCGGATACAAGGTCCACGATATAGCTTTGGCCGAACTCGGGTATAAGGAAATGCAGCTTTCCGAGCGGGAAGTTCCCGGTTTAATGTCGCTCATTGCCAAGTATGGCGGGAAGAAACCACTGAAAGGGTTCAAGATTACCGGCTCACTTCACATGACTATTCAGACAGCAATGCTCATAAAAACTCTCTATGAACTTGGTGCCGATCTGCGATGGGCTTCTTGTAATATCTTTTCAACACAGGATCATGCCGCCGCAGCCATTGCCGATTCCGGTATGGCTAACGTATTTGCCTGGAAGGGTGAATCTCTCGAGGAGTACTGGTGGTGTACGGAGATGGCCTTAACCTGGCCGGATGGCTCAGGGCCCAACCTCATCGTCGATGATGGCGGGGATGCTGCGTTAATGGTACATAAGGGCGTAGAAGCCGAGAATAACCCCTCTCTGCTGGATGCCGCCTATGATGCCGATGATAGTAAAGAGGGGCGTATTCTGATGAATCGTCTTGCAGGTTCATACCGGCATGATTCCAGTAAATGGAGCAAGATAGCCTCACAGATACGGGGAGTATCTGAAGAAACGACGACTGGTGTTCATCGACTGTACCAGATGGAAAAAACTGGCAAGCTACTTTTTCCCGCCATCAATGTTAATGACTCGGTTACAAAATCTAAGTTCGACAATCTTTATGGGTGCAGAGAATCGCTCATTGATGGCATAAAGCGTGCGACTGACATGATGATAGCGGGTAAGAAGGTGGTTGTTCTCGGCTATGGAGATGTCGGCAAGGGCTGCGCCCAGGCGATGAGAGGAATGGGCGCAAGAGTTATGATTACCGAGATCGACCCCATCTGTGCGCTACAGGCGGCGATGGAAGGTTACGAAGTGGTTGTCATGGAAGAAGTGATACATGACGCGGATATATTTGTGACGGCTACAGGAAACTTTCATGTGATTTCTGGCAAGATGATGGAGAAGATGAAAGATGAAGCCATAATCTGCAACATTGGACACTTTGATAATGAGATTGAAATGACCTATTTAGAGAACAATTCACGATGCAGGTGTCAGAACATCAAGCCGCAGGTTGATAAATGGACTCTGGAATCTGGGCGGTCCATCATCGTTCTTGCAGAGGGCCGATTGGTCAACCTTGGTTGCGCTACAGGGCATCCTTCTTTCGTTATGTCCAATTCATTTACAAATCAGGTTCTCGCTCAGATTGAATTGGCCACCAATGATGAATTGTGCAACAAGGTGTACACCCTTCCCAAGAAACTCGATGAAGAGGTGGCGCGGCTTCATCTCGGCCGACTTGGAGTGAAGCTCACTAGGCTTACAGCAGAGCAAGCCGACTACATGAGTCTTCCGGTTGATGGCCCATTTAAATCCGATCTTTATCGTTACTAGGCTATGAATCTGACATGTCATGCCGTTGTATTAAATCTCATGGGAACCTTTGATTCAATCTTTTCCGGCACTACGGTGTCGCCTGTCTGCCGAACGCAGGCCTGTCTGCCGAACGCAGGTCTGTCTGCCGAAGGCGGGACAAGATGTTCTCGTAAATTAACCTGGCTCCGCTTTTGTCTGCCTATGCAACGCATGCAGACAGGCGAAAACTTCCTCCTCAAATTTTCAAATCTGTTTTTTAGAGGTATCCTTATGCTTTTTCTATACGCATGCAGGACAAGTCAATGAATTTGAACACTCCCATCAGTTTGACCCGGCTATTGAAAACAGGGAGAGAGCATCCTTCAATAGTCGAAGTCTTGAATAGTTTGGGTGTCTCCATCATTGACAATAATGCATCCCGTTTCATATCAAAAGGTGTTTTCAGTGAGTTTGACGGTATAGATAATCCTGATGAAAATGAGTGGATATCACGGATTCATCCCAATGACTTAGAGCAATTCAAAAAGGATCAAGAGGCATTGAGACGTGGTCAGAACCTGGCATGTAAAAATAAGATTCGTATTCGTGACGACCAGGGGAATTGGAAAGTGTTATCCAGTAAATCAGGAGTGCTTCTAAGGAATGAGGATGGGACTCCTCAAATCACAATCAGTATTGGTAGCGATTTGACATCGTTAAGGGATGAACAGAAATCCGTGGAGCAGAAAGCACAGGATGCGGATATCTTGATATCCACGATTGAGGTTATCATATCAAGTCTTAACCTCGATGATACGGTGCAGCGTATACTGGACCAGGCAAAACGATTGTTTCCCTATGATCAGGCAACAATACAGGTGTTACATGAGAGTTCTCTCGAGATTCTCGGCGGAGAGGGTTTTCCTGATGATGTTCCTTGTAAGAATATCAAGTACCCATTTCCCGATGAGTTGTCCTTGAGTACCAGGGCCATCCAAGAACGACACCCATGGAAGAGCAATGATGTAGCTCATGACTCCCTCGAATACAATCAATTAGCTGATGGTATGCATACGATAAGATCATGGCTGGGTATTCCACTGATTGCCCATGGCGATGTTATCGGATTATTGACCTTTGCCAATTTTGAAGCCGATTCGTTTCATCAACGACATCTCGATTTAGCAAAGGCCATTGCAGGACCTGTGGCCATTGCCTTCGAAAATGCTAGAATGCACGGTGAAACCTATCAACTGGCTATGCATGATGCCCTCACAGGTATTGGCAATCGCCATGCCTTCAATCTCAACGGGAAGTATTTCTTTGAAAAAGCCAGACGTGATGGCAGAGAACTTTCGTTTGCCATGTTAGATCTGGATCATTTCAAGAAGATCAATGACGATTTTGGACATCTTGTCGGGGATAGGGTGCTTCAAGCCGTTTGTCAATCTTGCGAGAGGACTCTCCGCACCACAGATTTCATCGCTCGGTATGGAGGCGAAGAAATCATCATCTTGTTTCCCGATGCATCGACCGACACGGCGGCTCGAATTGTTGTCCGTATCTGTCGGGATGTTGCCAATTTGAAAATCGAAGGAGTTTCTCGCCCTGTAACAGTTAGTGCCGGTATCGCAGGCCTTCAAGCGAACAGCAAGAAGAGTATGGATGATGTGATAAACGAAGCCGATGAAGCCCTCTATCAGTCGAAAAGCAATGGGCGAAACCGCATAACAGTTTATCAGAGAAATTCAAGTTCTCGCTGATAAACTCCCAAGAGGACAATGTGGGTCTATGCGGTTATCTGAATGATGCTAGGGTGAGCAATCTTCTCATCATCCATAACGGATTGAAGGGAAAATGATGTTTTGGAGCATTGAGTGGAGTCCTTCCTCTGTAGACAGGGTTTGATTAGCGGCTTCTCAAGCTGTGTATCTACAACCTTCGATCTTCTCGACACATATTGCAATCAGGTTCTGGCACAAAAACTTTGAGGAACTGGGAATATAAACCGCAGAGGACGCAGAGAGAAACAAATATGAAACTAAATAAAATCACTAAACGAATTACTGGCTGAGCAATACGCTAAAACTCTGCGTTCCCTGCGAGCTTTGTGGGTAAAAACCGGGAAGTTAGGGCGGAATTTTTTCCTTGCACGTGTTGCGGAACATAACATCCTCTCTGGGGAGTATTATGCCGGTTTTAGTGACATATGAGGAATTTGGAGATGCCTTTTTTCAGGGGGGCGTTCATGAAGAAAGTCTTTTTAAAAGTCCTCAATTTTAGCGAAGGCCCGTGTATACGATTTGTGTAGGTCACTCGTCAATGTCTTTCCGGTATCCTTTTATACTGCCTCGAAGATTGTGGGTGGTTGAATAGGCGGAATTAGATGCGGATTATTATCAGCCAAGAACCATATTACGTATTTTCAGAAAAAGGCTTAATCGTCTGATTCCATTAGGCCTCGACAAAAACCATTGTGGAATAGAATAAGCCATTTTCTAGCCTTGCTGAGCCGGAATTGAAACAATTGGATTGAGACGGGGAAGAGAAATTATAAGCAGATACTTTTAAATCGTTTTTTATCGAGAGATATATGGATGCAGGTCTACCACTAAGTTTGAGGGCACTACATAACCTTCTTATCTTCAAGTAGTTGAATAGGTCCGCTAGCTATACTTCTAAACGATTTCTCAATGGCCTTCAGATCGATCTTTTCCAAAATTACTGCTTCAATAGACTTTTCAATTCAGAAAGTCCGGTATTTCCGGGGTTTCGCTTATCATAATCGGCGACAACCTTTTTGGCTTCTTCGATGTTTCCGCTTGTATACAAGATTCTTGCCAGTTGATCGTAGGCAGTTGTATTTGAAGGAGTTAAGTCAATAACCCGCCTGAGCATTGCTATTGCCTTCTCTTTGTCTCCTGTCTCTGTTAATACGAGGGCATAGTTCATTTGCAACTCCGCGTCATCTGGAGAGGCGGCGGCGGCTTTTTGGAAATATGTTAGACTCTTTTGAAAGTCTTCCTTGTGAAGATAAACTTTGCCGAGGTTGTTCCACACGGTTGCCGATTGTGGTGCGATGCGGAAAGCTTGAAGAAGGTAATCAAGGGCCGCATCATATTCGCCCCTATTGACGAGAATTATGCCGAGGTTGATAAGAGGTTTAACGTACCGAGCATCGATAGATAGGGCCTTTTTATAGCTTGCTATGGCCTCATCTATAAGGTTGATATCTTCGGCTATCTGTCCCAGTGTGTAAAGGTAAATAGGATTGGATCTGTCCGTTTTGATGGCTTCGGTGATATATCTGAAAGCCTCGTTGGGCTCTTTGAGTTTCATGGAGATGAGTGCGAGATTGTATAGGGTGTCGCCATGACTCGGTGTCAATGTCAATGCGGTCTTGTAGGCATCTTGGGCGGCTGAAAATGATTCATTGCCAAAATAGGCGGCTCCAAGTCCGCGCCAGTATGAGGCTTTTTGAGGCGAGAGGTCGACTGCCGATGTGAAGGATGTAGCTGCTTCTGCAAAGTTTCCCGAAGCAAGATGTATTTTTCCGAGTTCGTAATAACTGGCGGCGTGGTCGGCTCTCGCTTTTATACTCTTTTCAAACGCGATGACAGCATCAGAAGTCCGGGAGGTTTTGAAATAGCTAAGTCCAAGATTGAACCATGTGCTTTTATGGTTTGAATCCATTTTTGTGATTTTCTCGAATGTCTTAACGGCATCGGGATAACGCTGTGCCCTGAACTGGGCCTTGCCGAGATCGTATTGAATTTCGATGCTGGATGGATTTAAACTGGCCGCATTCTCGAAGTTTTGGAGGGCACCAGAGAGATTGTCGTCGAGAAGGTCGAGTTGGCCAAGCCGATGAAGGGAATTCCAATCTTCGGGGTTTGTTTTTAGAGAAGAATTATATGCGTTGCGGGCTCGGCGTCTGTTTTCCCTGCTCTCTCGGTCTTCAAAAAACCAGGAATCACCTTCAATTGACCATGCCTCACTTGAATTGGGATTGATTTCCCTCACCTCAGTAGTGGCCTTACGCGTTTCTGGGTAACGGTTTGCTTCAAGATGATTGCGGGCTTCATTGAGCAATGAGGCGATCTTCTTTTCTCTCTCTTCGCGTGCAAGGCGCTCGGCGGCGTTTTCGGCATCTCTCTTTGCCTGGTTGGCATCGTCTTTGAGTCTTTTCGCCGCAGTTGAACCGGGGATGATGCGCAGGGCATCGTTGGCATAGTTGATGGCTGTATCAAAGTGCTCTTGATCTAGGGATTTTCGACCGTCCTGTATCAGTTTTTCGACTTCCTGACGCCGCTCTTCCTGTTCCCTCTGCCGTCTCTCTTCGGCCGCCAAACGGGCCGCCCGCTCTTCGTTGGACTCTTCGTTCAATGTCTGGGCTAGGCGTTCTAGGTTTTCTGTCAGCTTATCGTTCTGGGCCTTGAGGGCCTCAAGCTCCAATTCATTTGCTGCCTCATCCCTGCCCTTTTTCGCGACTATTATTTCATCCCGTAAGCTCTTTGCTTCCTCATCTTCAGAATTTTCAATCAGCAGATCATTGATGAGTTCAAGAGCCAATTCATATTCACCCTGAGCTATATATTCTCTCACTAGAGTGAGCGTATTTTCTCGCTTGGCTTCGCTTTTTGCGATTCTCTCATGACTTTGCACGCTGATAATTCTTTTGATTATTAATCCTGTACCGATGATTGCCATCATCGCCAGTACAATTCCTGCCCAGATGTATGGGGCTTTCTTTTTTTCCATGTGTTAATCCTCCAGTGTGGATTCTTCAAGCTGTTTACGAATGTCTTCGGAGCCGGCCCCTATGCTCTTCGTTTCTTCACCACTATCTTTCAATGATTCGAGAATATCCGCCATGAGGGCCTTACTGCGTGCCTCTTCTGCGGCTCGTTTCGCTTCTTCTGCCGCCCGCTTGATTTCAGCTAGTTGGGCCTCTTGGATATCCGCACCGATTAGGGCGATTATCCGCCGGATATTTTGCGCGTCCGGCGCATTAGGCTCTTTGATAAGATATGCCTCATAATCCTTTATGGCCATGCCGTATTTACCTTGATTCAGCTCAAGGTTGGCCTTATTCAGAAGAGCCGCCGAAACAGATTCACCATTCCCCTCTATAACCTTTGTATAGTCTTCAAGTGCTCCTTGTATGTTTCCGCTTTCCCAACGAAGATTTCCCCGTTGAAATAGGATGAGGTCAGGGCTTCCACCGAGGGCTAAACTATTCTCATAAGCTGTTTCTGCATCATTAAACCGGCCTGTTAGATGGTAGCAAAGACCGATGTAAAAAGGGTAATCAGGGGAATAGGGATCGAGTTCCATGGTTTTGATGAAATATGCGGCTGCTTCATCAATTCGCTGGAATCTGAAAGCGTCTAAGCCTAGGTTGAACCACTCAAGCACTGTTTGAGCCTTCAAAGGACTTATCGCATTCGTGAAAAAAAGGATAATTGACGCTATTTTGGCAATCTGTTTGACACAGCGTTGCTTATGTATTACATTGATTTCAAGCATTTATTCTCCTTAGGATAATCGATGACATCAGTTTTCATGCCTCTCCTTTTTATTTTTGCCTCCGTCGTTATTGTATTCCTTATTCGTCTTCTCGTTGTCCGCTCAAAACCAAGGAGAGTCGAGACAGTGAAGGAGTTCCTTGATCAAGGAAAGGTCAATAAGGCTATTCAGAGGGCCAAGCAAATTCTTGCGAAGAATTCTAGAAATGGTGATGCTCATTATCTTCTCGCCAAGGCTTATATCATGGATTCCAAAAAAGAGTTGGCTTTCATGGAATACAAGGCTGTAGAACAAATTTCTATATTCTCCGATATCTGCCCTGAAGCCCAATTTCGGAAAGAAGTCGCCTCCCTCTACCTAGAATTCGGCGAACAAGAGGAAGCACTCAAGGAATTCATACTGCTAATTAAGCTAGAACCTGATGATGGTTATAGCCACTACCAGGCTGGGAAATTATTTGAACAGAGAAACAATTCAAAAAAGGCCGTTAGTTATTATAAAAAGGCCATTGAATTAACTCCAGAATTTCCCGAGGCATTGAATGCGTATGGTAAATCAATGTATAGGGCTCGGTTTTTAGTAGAAGCAAAGGATTCTTTTCTTAAAGCAATTCAGTACAAGCCGGATTTCCCCCAAGCCTATTTATATCTCGGGCGTGTTTACAAGGATACAAAAAATTACACTAATGCCTTAGTTGCTTTTGAAAGAGCGTTAAATGATCCCGAAGTGAAAGTATCGGCTCTGATTGAACGCGGTATCTGCTTCCTGTCAATGAAGAATTACGGCCAGGCTCAAAATGAACTAGAACGGGCAATTCGACTTGCTGATAATGAAGTTGAGGCGAACGAGATTCTTCTTGCACGATATAATCTATCGATATGCTATGAGAAATTTAGACAACTTGACAAGGCCATTGCACAGTGGAAAATAATAGATAGAACGCATAAAAACTATAAAGATATCCCCAAGAAATTGAATACGTACAAGCCCTATGGATTAAATGATCTGATTAAGGAATTTTTCACAATGAATCTGGAGCGCTTCGAGCAAACCTGTTGCCAGATTACGAAAATTCTGGGATTTAGTATTGTAAGTTATTCATCAATTAAAAATGGTTCCTTGGTCATTGCCGAAAAGACGATCAAGAAGAAAGTAAATCAGTTTAATTCGAGGATATTGATACAGTTTCTCAGAGTGCCGGAGAATATCAGCCTGTCGAGTATCCGTGAATTCAATGAGAAGTTAAGAAAAATGAGCATGAAAAGTGGGTGTTTTATCACGTGTTCGGAATTCTCATATCAGGCAAGCGAATTTGCTTCTGTCCGCCGAATAGAACTTATTGGAGGAGGGAAACTGGGGTCTCTTCTCCAAAAAATAGAGAATGGGTCTGTTGAAGGATGAAGAATTTGGTTTACAGGCAAGGCGGAAAAAGCAAAGTGTACTATCGGATCATGAGCATTTTTTCCTGTCTGCCCCTGCCTGTGCGTTGCACCTATCTGCAACAGGCAGACGTAGGTAGGGGGCTGTGTCAGAATCCAGGGGGCCCAACGGGGGAGGGGGGCATGAATGTGCTGGGGTGGGTCAGAATCCAGGGGTTGGGTCAGAATGATGGATTTGGTTTGCAGGCACGGTGGCGAGTTGTTCAACAGCCCCAGAAGAGCGAAATAGCTATACCTTGATCATTCTTGCCATTGCCGACCATGTTGACCCTCGAGTTTACTCTGTAAAAATCAAGCAGAGATTCAATCATGTTGATCTTGTCATTAGTGCCGGCGATCTTGATCTTGCATATTGTGAGTATGTTGTTTCCTGCCTTAATAAACCACTGTATTTTGTATTTGGGAATCACAACCTCACTACCCTGCCGTTTTTTCGCCCGAAGGCTGTTGCTCGTCCTTCTCCTGGTACCGGAGAAAGGATGATAACTGGTTTTGGCTCCCATTGTGTTGATGGATCAATCGTGAGAGACAAGAATAACAATCTTATCGTTGCCGGTCTTGGCGGTTGTCTCCGATACAACAATGGTGAGAACCAGTACACCGAAATTCAGATGTTCATCCGCATCTTGAAGCTCATTCCACGCATGGCTTTTTTTAGACTGTTTCATGGCCGCTGGATAGACATCCTTGTCACTCATGCTTCACCGGCTGGAATACATGACAGAGATGATCCATGCCACCGTGGATTTCAATGCTTTCTTTGGTTCATAAGACGATTCAAACCTCGCTATCTTATTCATGGACATGTCCATCTCTATGATCTCAATGCCAGTAGACAAAGTCTGTTGTATAATACGACTATACTGAACGCATATGATCACATTCTTGTTGACTGGGAGCATGGAATGAAAGAAAGAAGTTATGTGGAGAGCCAGGCCGATCAGGATTTCAACCAGGCAAAGCTTCGCGCCTGGATAGACTCTCTGCGAAGCATTGTTCACATGCAGGCAGGGCAACTGCTTGCATTTCATGATATTAAAAATCTCGTGAAGCCGGGTGGTGAAAGGTATCTGGGAATGAAGGCTGTTCCGATTGCTTCTATAGTTGGAAGTGAGGATAGATATCGCGATTTCAGTCATCATTTCTTTCCGAAAAGAGAGCATCTGAGGAACCGGTGGAAGCGTATAGATCAAGCATATCTCTCCGATGTTGTATTACCCCCCATCAAGCTTTTGAAAATTGGGGATTTGTATTTTGTCAGGGATGGAAACCACAGGGTGTCTGTAGCACTCTCCCAGGGGATGTACGCAATTGATGCCGAGGTGATTGAACTCACGACCGAACTCCATATCGAATCGAATGCCACCAGAGATGATATTCTCAAGGCCGTACTGGAATGGGAACGTCAGCGAATACTGAATCAGACAGGGCTTGAACGCATCATCCCGGTCGAGACGATACAATTCACTGCGCCTGGGCGGTGGTATGAATTGCTGAATCATATTGAGGGGCATAAGTATTACTTGAGTCTTGAGCAGAACAAAGAAGTCTCATTCCAGGATGCCACACGCTCCTGGTATGATAATCTTTACATGTCGATCTTGAAAATAGTGCGTAACGAAAACATTTTGCTACGATTTCCCGGAAGGACTGAGGCAGATTTGTATATTTGGATTATCAAACACTGGCACAGCCTTAAGGAGCAATATGGATCTGCCTATCCGCTCGACAAGGCCGCCTCGGAATATGTGGCCTCTCACGGGAAGGCTGTATCATCCCGATGGAGACGGTGGATTAAAAAACTATTTGGCAGGTAGAGCGTATGGGCCTATGCGTATACCGCTACTGGTGTTTTCCGTGTTTATCCATATCTCCCACCAGGCGGCACCGGTATTTGACAAATCGTAGCCGTTGGTGGCATTGGTTTTCTTTGTCACTTTGTAGTCACTCGTGCGCAATATAAGTAATGGATTGGCGGCTTTCCCTGAGTATTGCAGGATGTTTTTTTTCACATTCACAGTCGGCCAATCGATGTTGATGGGCTGAGTTCGGCTGGGGCTGGGCCGTATGCTCATTTCAGTAGACTTTCCACCCAAATCGGTTAGCCGTACCAAGTAAACCGCATCAGGAAGCCTGTCGCCATTATATGGTGTGATGGCCGGCATTCCCCACCAATCTATGTTTTCATATTTCGCCGGTATCCATTGGCTTCTTGGGAATTGCCATTGAAATCCTGTTCCCTGAGCGATAACGGTGACATCGTTGGGATCTGTTTCATCATCGGGATCGGAGACATGAAGGAATATAAGCAATTCCTCCCGCCTAAATCCCTGGTCTCTATAAATAATGCGCCAATCCATTTGTTTTATCTCAGGTGGGGATTCACTGCATCCAAGAAGGATCAGGAATAAAAGACCCAAAAGAGGTCGATTCTTTTTCATTTGACCATCCTCGTTGTTTTGTCAGCTTGCAACAGTAATCTACCCTGGGATTCAAGAATTCCCAACAGCTCCAATGCGAGGCTACGGCTACCTCCGATTCTCGCCCTCACATCGGCAATAAGAATTGTATCACCTGGACAGGTGCCGGATAGAAGACTCATTGCCATCGCGTCAACAGCTTCGACGGAAAGCCAAAGAGTTTTTCCGCCACAGATGAATCCCGAGCGGCACAGCACCTTCAATGCGTCTATGTCGGCGGCAGAGACCGTGCTTCTTGCCCGAATCCCTTCCTTGCCGCTTCGACGAATCTTTTCCAACCATGCGCGATGGAAGGGAGAGAGGGGGGCCTCGCTGGGGGGAAAGTACCAACCATTTCGCAAGATGAGTTCTCCGTGAAGACAAAGCCAGTTGGCCGCTTGTGATAGCAGATCCTGGGGAAATTCAGAGTGAGTCAGTTTCTCTACTCTCATGCCTCCCGGTATTGAACTCGTTTTCAACAGGTATTTCTTGATGGCCTGAAGTTTTTCCTCAAGGACAATCCATGCCCCCAGCTTAACACCTTGGTCAGATGCGACGAGATTCGGTGAAATTTGCTGATAACCTATGAAATGGAGTAATTTTTCATAAATCTCATCCAGATTGGAATGAAAGCTCCGCCGACTCCTCGCCCATTGGTTGAACCGTTTTAATGCCGCAGGATGGGCTACTCCCGGTAGAATTAAGGTGAGCGTTTTTTTCGTGCTGTCAGACGCATGGAGGAGAACATTCATTCCTGGTAGCATTGGATATGGCTTTGGGAAGCGAACATGCAAACAAGCCCCTATATCCGATATTTTTGCTGAACCTATCAAGCTTTCTTCATTGAAATCCGGGGTAATGCCGCCGGTGATAAGTTGTGGTTCTGTCAAATTATGTAATCCGCCGTGAAGGCATATTCCTTCCCTATGTTCAAAAACAGGCCAGTTCCCATCGAGTAAAACGGCTCCGGGCAAAAGGAAATCCTTAGGTGCCCCTTTTAGAGTCAGGGCTGTCTTGCCTTCATTGAGCGGTGTAAGCTCTTTCACCCGAATGCGGCGGTTCCCCGGGAAGAGCACAGCCTCGGCGGAATCAATTGGCCCGGCAGAAAGCTGGCGACCTACTATCCGAATGTATTTACCGGCATATTGCCTGTCTATTCCAAGAATCTTGTAGCCCGGTACCATGAAGATATCATAGACCATTTTCGGTCTACAATATAGTGATTTGACTGAACCGGATATTAGTGCCCCGAAGATTGGGGGCAGGGGGGCCTCGTCTTTGGTCCACATACGGTGTCGCCTGCCTGTGAACTAACCTTCATTCTTCAACAGCCCCTTTCCTGAGGCTGTTTTCAGGGTTCCTAAGATTAGGCCACCGAATTCGGCCTATTTGCTCCACCGACCGCTTAGCAAGTTAAATACGGGGATGAATGCGGCGATGAGCAGAATTGAAAAAGAAATCCAGAACATGCTATGGCCAACGCTTATCTGGAAAAACAGGGTTGCCGTACACCAGGCAAGGATTGTGAGATATGCCATGGCCAGCCAACCGTAGCCATAACCAATCTCTCGAGTGATTGCGCTGAAGGCCGAAACACAGGGGAAATAAATCAAGACAAAAAGCAGGAATGCAAAGGCTCTGCGCCAATCGTTGTCAAAGTACATCTTCATTCGATTGAGGTTGTTGATTTCCCTATCCATCTCCATCTGTTCATAGAGACTGCTCATGGAGCCGATGATAGCTTCCTTGGCGAATAAGCCGGAAATCAAACCGGCAATAGCCGGCCAGTTGTCTTTTTCGATACCCATAGGCTTGAATATGGGTGTCATCGCCTCCCCTACAACGGCAAGAGCGGATTTGGAATCATCTTTGCCCAGAGAATTGAATACCGACAGCAGGAACACGGCGATGATAATAACCTTGCCGGCCTGGAACAGAAACACCTTTAACCGGGTCCAGGTCCGAAGCATAGTCATGCCCAGCCGTGGTAAGTGGTAGGGGGGAAGCTCCATGACGAAATAGGAAGATGTGCCTCGAAACAGCGTTCTCTTCAGTAATAATCCGGTCAATATAGCCATCAATATTCCTATCAGATAGATAGAAAAAACCATCAAGCCGGACCGATTGCCGAAAAACGCCACCCCAAACAACGTGTAAACAGGTAATCTGGCTCCGCAGGACATAAATGGCACCATGAATATCGTCATATACTTATCTGTTTTATTTTCCAGAGTGCGTACAGCCATAACGGCGGGTACAGTGCATCCAAAACCGAGGAGCATGGGTACGAACGCCTTACCCGGAAGTCCTATAATCCTCATGAAGCGGTCCACGACAAATGCCGCTCTAGCCATATACCCGGATTCCTCCAGGATGGACAGCATTAGGAACATGAAAAACATGACAGGAATAAAAGAGGCGACAGTCTTGATACCGGAGCCGATGCCTCCCACGAGTAGCATCGTTAGCCATTGTGGCGATGAGATCGACTCCAACAACAATCTAGGCCCATCCACGAAGACCGCTCCAAATAACCTATCAAAGGAGCCAATTAATGAACCGCCTATCTGTACCACCACCTGAAACAGCAGAAACATTACAGCCAGAAAAATGGGTATTCCCAACCATTTGCCGAGAATGATCCTGTCAATTTTCTCCGTGACGATGGTAAAGCCCCGCACATGCGTCATTCCCTGACGGAGGATGCTTCTTATATAGGCAAATCTGGCCTCGGCAATCAAGACATCCGGGGGGTGTCCGTTAGCTCGTGTGATATTCTCTATCGCCGATTGAATTTCGTCGGCACCTAGGGCCCCAGCCTCAATAACGGCCTCCATTGTCTTCTCATTTTCTTCCAGTAGCATTATCGCCGTCTGCCGAGGATGCCTCCCCGACAGTTTTGCCGCCCATTCGGTGACAGTGGATTCGATTTGATCAGGATATTTCACTCCGGCAGGAACAGGCTTTAATGATTCAAGAGATTCGTTTATCAATCGGCGGACATCCCGAATATCCTTGCCGGAGAGCGCATTAATGGCGATGACAGGGATGCCCAATGCCTTGGAGAGGGCAGTCGTATTGACGGAGCTACCTTGCTTCTCCAGCAAATCCTTCATGCAGAGAACCAGAATCATGGGTTTCCGCATTTCAAGAAAAGTCATTGTAAGGTATAGATTGCGTTCCAGATTCGATGTGTCCGCAATGTTCACCACTAAATCTGTGCCTTCAGCGAGAATATGGTCCCTAGCGATGGATTGATCTTCGCTATCGGCATTAAAGGAGTAGATGCCCGGAAGGTCAACCACCTCAACATCCCTTGTGCCGAGGAGTTTCCCTGTTTTTTTATCGACAGTCACCCCAGGCCAGTTGCCGACATGTTGTTTACTGCCCGTCAGTCCGTTAAAAAGAGTAGTTTTTCCACAGTTGGGATTTCCTACGATGGCGATGGATTGCCGATTCATTCTATAGCTTTTTTTGGGTAGAAAACCAGTGCGTCATTTTCAGCCGAAACCCCAATCTTCCTGATTTTCAGTATATTGGCTTCATCCTTTCGCATAGAGAGCCTATATCCCCGAACCGCAATTTCCACCGGATCGCCAAGGGGTGCCACCTTCGTGAGAGTGAACACCGTTCCCCTCGTAAGCCCCATGGCGAGTAACTTGCGCCTATAGGCCTTTTCTGAATTGTTGTATCCGATTACCTCGGCCTGATCTCCAATCATCAGATTTTTGAAACTTTCCATAGTTGGGCTATCAACTATGCTGTGTTAATTAGAATTATGTCAAGCTAACTTAGTGAAAGGTGAATTGTAATATTAACAGACCCCTTTGAAGGATGTGTAAAAAGACCCATGAAACTCATAGAATATGTTGTTTCCCAAGCAAATAAAAAACAGGAGTTAACATGGGCCATGAGGAAAATCAGGGAAATACAGGACTGGATGAATAACTACCCTCAGGCGGATATCGGGTTAAAAATCAGCCAATGAGGTCACAGGAATACACAGGGGTAGCTTGAGACGGTAGAGGCTATGAGTTCATGAGAAAAAGCGGACAGTTATCTTGACAATTCACCAGGACGCAGGTATAACGTAACATGCAAGCTGACATACTTTCAGGCATTCTTTGGCTACTCATCTTTTTGAATCAGGTTATGATATACGAACAATAGTGCTCCCATAAATCGATACAGCTCTAAAATTAGATTGATGCTGTATAATAGGCATCAGAAGGCATACATCAGATGCGTAAGAAATGGAGTGATTCAGAGAAAGCCAGAATTGCACTCATGGCTTTGCGGGAAGAACAAACGATCAGCGAGATTGCTCAGGCAACAGGGGCACATCCGAACATGATTTCAAAGTGGAAAAGGGAGCTTATTGAAAATGCTGATTCTGCTTTTCGTAATGGAAGGTCAGAACGAGAAAAAGAATTAGAGAAGGAACAAGATGAACTGTACAAGCAGCTTGGAAAACTTCATGCGGCCAATGACTTTCTAAAAAAAAACTTAAAGAGACAGGGGCTCCTTCAAAATCCATGATTAATCCTGATTCAAAGAACTTGAGTATCACTGAGCAGTGCCTGCTTCTCGGGAAAAGCCGTAGCTGGTTTTATTACAAGGAGCAAAGAGATCCAATTCGGGAATATCAGGATAACCTTGAGAAGAGGAAGATCAAGAAGTTATGGAAGCAGTACATCTTTTACGGCTACAGGCAGATCTCCAACCATCTGGATAAAAATATGGGTTGCGAGACCTCTCCAAAAAGGTTTTACAGGCTTATGAGGGAGATGGGGATAAGAGCTGTTGTTCCTAAGCGATGCCTTTCCAAGCCGGGTAAGAAGCATAAGAAATATCCTTATTTGCTTCGTAACTTGAATATAACGCACCCGAATCATGTATGGGCTTCGGACATAACCTACCCCAACTTCGCCATTATAAAGTCTAAATTCCCCTATGACAGCATTTATTCATTTTTTTTCACACTACAGATCTCATGATTCAATAGCCTCCGATTGAGGGGGGGGGCTTTGAGAGCTTTAGGTTAGTATGAATCTCTAAATGAAAACTCTCCAATTGGGAATTCCCTCGAAGCCTCTTGTTTTTCTTATTTGTCGAATAAACACACCTATAATGTAACAAATGTCGGACAATTCGGCAAGAGGTAACAGATACTGTGTATCACTACATTGTAAAAATGACGAATGCTGGAAATGCAAATAATTATCCTACAAGAAGTTAGCAGACAGGGTAGCGTTGAAAAGTACGGATAATGGCTGTTTTAAGGTGAATTTTGGCGAAGTTGGGGTAGGAAGATCTCAATGATCATGAAAAACTGCGCGAAGATCCGCTACTTCAATATGTGTGTGGAAGAGCTGATAAAACTCCGACGGCCGGCAAGAGCACTTTAAATCGGCTGGAACTCGGGCATGAACCGGATCAAAACATGGGGGACAAATACAGTAAAATCACATGGGATGCCAAAGGGATCGAGGCACTGCTCTGGTCGCTGTTTCTCAGGTAGTTTCGAAAAGCCTCCGAAGTCTCTGATTCTGGATTTTGATGCCACTGACATTCCCCTTTGCGGTGAACAGCAGGGACGGTTTTTTCATGGGTATTATGATCATCACAGCTACTTGCCCCTTTATCAGATTACGGATGCTTAAAATCTCCGCTGCGGTAAAAATCTCTGTTCGTAGAGTTTGGATCAGTCTCCCGGAAAGCTTCCCCTGGTGGGACATCTGGATAAGAACGGCCCAGGCAATCTGAGTGTATCAAATCAAATAAATAGAATATCCTCATTGAACCCCCGAAGGGAAGCTATGCTCTGAGGGTTTGAAAAATGAGAAATTTCGGGAAGAATCGACTCAATTTATATAAAATATATTGAAAATATCTGGGCAATATTTTTTCTGTTAATAAATTCTTGCTTGGGTGCTGAAATCCTACGGGGATTCACATACATTTTTATACTGGTGAGAAATGCAGGTTAGCCTTAGCCGACTTTGCAGGCTACAACCTGAACAACTGCGCTTTCTCCTTGATGATATTTTCCTTCTGAAATATTTCGCTCTATTTCAGCACCAACAATAAAATCAAGCCCGTTAAGCTCAGATTCTAACTCTTTCAGAGACATAAACATTTCCTTTTTTGACGGAGGTGGCCCACCGATTCCATTCATTTCAATATGACGTTCAGTGTATGCCTCTAAAATGAATACCCCGCCTCTTTTCAACGAATTAACGGCTTGGCCATGTAACTTTTTACGCAACTCAGATGGAACATGGGCTGCGATTGAAATGATACCATCCCAAACCTCATTTCCAAGGTCATAATCCGCCAAGTCTGTTACTATCGTTGAGATTTCTACTCCGTTCTCAATAGCAAGATTTTGTGCCTTCTCAAGACCAACCGAAGACTGGTCAACCGCTGTGACTGCATAGCCCTGCTTCGCCAAAAAAACGGCATTTCTACCTTCACCTTCAGCCAAACAAAGAACTCGACCTCCCTTTGGTATTCGAGAATACTCAGATTTCAAAAAATCATTTGGATCAATTCCATACGCAAAACCGTCTTCGGTATATCGTTGGTCCCACATGTCGTGATTATTCTCCTTTTTATTGGCTTACGGCAATTTCAGCAGTTCGGTTGGCGTAATTGACAGGGATTATAACTCTTCCTATCGTTCATTATTAAAACTCTTCCCGACGATCATGCCGCTGATTCTGGAATCACATCTTCAATCAGCGGCATTAATTTCGATTTCTGAATTACTTATTGCCTTTTTGATCGGCTTATTGCCTTTTTGATCGGAAATAAGCGACGAAGCTGATAATGACGGCCAGGGCGGAAACGATGGTCATCACCGTTCCGGGCATGAAATTGACATACCCTCCCAGGTCCATAAACAGGAAGTACCCCACATCAGCCAGCCCTCCGACCAAAGCAGCGATAAAAATGGCCGCGGCTTTAGCCTTCCAGATATAAAACGCGCTGATAAATGTAACGGTACCGATCCACAGCAGGTTGAAGCCGTGCTGTCCGATGACGGCCCCGGCTGCTTCGGGGTAAGCCATCTGCAGAACGGCTGGATCCACCGCATCGGCAATGCCTCCCACGGCTGCGGCCATATCCCCCTTCAATATGAAGGAAACAGTCATAACCCCGGCGAAGATATGGATCAAGCCCCAGATTATCCATAGTAGGGAAGCAACTTTATATGCGACTTTCGTATTATTCATTATTTCTTCTCCTTCAAGTACATAGAGGCGAACAGGTCTTTCTGTTTCATGGCGATCATAAAGTGCGGATGTCCGAAGGGAAGCTGTACGGCACCCTTCTTCTTGCCCACCGGAATGAATCCCATCGTTTTTCCGGGCTTGTACGGTTTCAGTGCCGCCTCCGGATCTTTAAGCAGCTTGAGGATATTCTTCGCGGTCAAATCGGCCTGCATGCCAGCCAGAGCCCCCATTTTCTGCTCGGGAACGTCATTGATGTCTCCGAGAGCAAAGACGGAATCGCTTCCCGATACCCTTAAGTCCGCATCAACCTTGATGGAACCCTTTTCGTTCTTCGGAATATCCGATCCGTCCAGCCAGTTGCTGTTGAGGCTGATCCCCACTGCCTGGTAGACGATATCCGCTTTGAACGCAGTCCCTTTTCCATCTTTCCAAACGCCGTCGGAACCCTCTGTCAAATGCGTGTTGTCCCGAATCTCAACGCCCATATCCCTCAGGAGTTTCCCTGCCCGGTCGGACATCTTTTTGCTGAGCCTGCCGAGTATTCTCGATCCTCCGCTGGCTACGGTCACTTTTTTCTCAGGCCATTTATAGACGATCTCTCCCGCCAGTTCAACGCCTACGGAACCGCCTCCGATGATCAGAACGGAATCGGCGGCTCTCAGCTTTTTCCCTTCCCGCTCCACTTCCTGCTGCCGGGCAGCCATGCCCGGTTCATCACTCTTCAGGAAGGACCACTTTTTGAAGCTTGAGCCGGTCGCTATGACAAGATAGTCAAAATCCTGACTTGAGCCGTCCTCCAGCATCAGCGTCTTCCCTTTTAATCCAGACGCTTTCTTTTGTATATGCTTCACTCTAGGAAGCAGACGGGAACACTTTTTTCGAATCATCGGAGAGAATGTCTCCGGTTCAGTGAGTGCTCTCAACTGAGCAAAGGGGACTTCGAGGTACTCTTTGGGTTCCACGAGTATGATTTCCGCGGCATTTTTTCCGCTCAGTGTTTCCGCCAGTTTCTTTCCGGCTACGCCGCCGCCTATGATTACTATTTTTTTCACAATTGATCTCCTATGGATTTGCTTAATTTTTTCATCAGTTCAGCCATCTGTTCTTTCTCAGACAACTCAATGCCGCTGAACATCCTGTTAACGACTTCTACATGGAGGGGGAATATTTCCTCGATTAGTCTTCTCCCCTCATCGGTCAATTCGATAGTTCGGCTCCGCCTGTCCGTTTCGGATACCTTCTTAAGGACCAGGCCGGAGCGCTCCAAGTTTGAAATCACAAGCCCCATATTCCCGCTGGTGGACAGGGTCTTCTCTATGATCTCGTTCACAGTCAAAGGGCCTTTGTGAAGAAGTGCTTCGAGGACACCAAACTGTGAGGGTGTCAATCCGCGGGAGCAGATATCGGGGATGACCGTCTGATCGATCACCTTCACCATCCGTGCGATGATGATCATCATTTTCAGATTCAATTCGGTTTCTGCATCGAAATTCTTATTCATAACATAACATACCTCTATGTAGAGATAAAAGTCAAGGAAAATATCTCTAGCTAGTGATATTTTTCCCTGGTCCTGCTTATGCCGCATAATATGGATGCCCTTCTTTCATCATTGGCTCTTCGGACTACCTTGTGGAATAAGGATGAGCAACATAACGAAGAGGGCGGTTCGCCGAGGCCTTGCCAAGTAGAGGCTGTGAGCATAGATTTTTGGAAACCCTATGTTGCCGGAGACCATGTTATTAACCTGGCATGAAATCAGATGCATATTATATTGACTCACAATCAAAGTATCTCTTTACTCTTTTCGACATTCTTTACAGTCGTCTCATATGGCTTAATGCCATCTTTTTCAGCTGTCCTTTTTCCCTTGGTTCAGCCTTGGCTCTTATGCTTTGCTTCAGATCACAATTAAGATATTCATCGGGATTCAGGTCAGGTGCATACTTTGGCAAATAAAACAATGCAATCTTATCCCTTCGTTTCAACTCCCATGCTCTTATTCGTTTGCTATGATGAGCGGGGAGGTTATCAAGTATCAGAAACACTTTCTTTTGCGAACTTCGGATGACTCGACTAAAAAAATCAACGAGAATTTCATATTTGAGTTTCCCTCATAAAATTCAAATCGCACCGTGCCCTGGTTTGTTATGGCACTAATCATATTCACTTTTTCTATTCTACCTTTGACTTTTTTATAGGGGTTATCCCTTATGGGGGCATACCCTCTTCCATTGCAGTCACCGCTACGGATACCCGTCTCAGAAGGCATATGATTCCTTGTTCTTGACCAGCACATACATCAGCTCGATCATCCTGCGGATCACAGCCACTATAGCTTTACCCGTGCCCCCGCGCTTTTTCAGCTCATTATACTTATCCTGAAGAGGACTCCTGTGGCGGCTGATATGTGGATTTTTCAGGGGAGTCATATATGGATGCATTTGTTTGATCTCTACCACTAAGCTTGAGTGAACTATAAAAGGCATAGGATGAGGATATGAGTTTTGTAGGGAAAAAGTGGGCAGTGCGCTTAATAACTTACTGAGAATAGCCTCTATTTGTAGAAATCAATAATTGCCCGCAACCCTTCGGGGCGGGCTTTTCGCTCCAATGCCTTGCGTAGCCACAATGCCTTGCGTAGTTAATTGCCTTGTGTAATTAATTTGGCCCTACGAAGTGATCGTGGATATTCTATACTTATGGGCCATTAAATCCGGCCGATAGGACAACTTCGTTTTTCTCAAACCTTCATTACCCATGTCCTGTTCCTGATTCATGTAGAGATAGCCGGGACAGTATTCAAGGGCGGCATGACTGAAAAGAAACTGATAGGCACCTTTGAACGATATATCGGCCTTGGCGAAGTGAATTGTAAAAGTTTCCTCGTTAAGGGGTTCGCCCAGAAGAAACCCCACTGGCCTACTATCGGCAAAGACAATGAAATCAATGAGTTTGAGTTCTTCCCTAAATTCGAGTGCTTCCATACACTGGTGATAATCACTCGTGGATAATTCCTGAGGGGATGTTTCCTGCCATAGCTCAAGTATTCTTTTCGCGTCATCGAGAACCGCATCACTTATGGATGTTACCTGAATATCATTGTTCCGTAGAAATTGATTCAGCAGGTTCTTCTTCTTATGCATCTTCTTTCCGGGATATGTTTTAATTTTATCTGTGTAATAGAGATAATCCGAATCGTCTAGATGGTAGCTACTCTGGTACCGTCGTTTGTCAAAGCAGCTGAGCCACTCTTCCGGTATGGGGAATATAAAATCCCATTCACCGGTGGCCAGGAGTCCTTTCAGCTCTTCGAGGCAGGGCATCCCAGGTTTTTCCGGGTTAGTCATAGGCATTATGTATTTCTTCTTGTCATAGGTTACACCGGATATATAGAATTTGTCGGCAGCGGTTCTGAGCACCTCATATTGATGAGTGTTTCTAAACAGGTAGAGGTTTGGAAACGAGTACTCTGAGAGATGCATACCCATTGCATCAAGCTGATCGCCAATTTCCTTGGCATGACTGAGATTGAGAGGGGTGCGAATCATTGACAATTAAGATAGCGGGTTTTGGGCGAATATGCAAATTTATTCAGATATTCATCACCTATCGGGTGCCCTTATAAAACACTCGTCAAAAACCAATCTGAGATGATATACTCACGGGGCGAGACAATGGGGTTTTTCTCGTGATGACCCGTGATGAACTGTCGAATCAGGAAAAAAGCGGATATGGCGAAATTGAAATCATCAACGATCACAGTAACGATTTCTAAGCGTCTTTCGGCCTTGCGGGCTTGAAGTTTTTGTGTGAGTTTTTATGATTAATCCTGTTACAAGGTGGCAATTCCGGTGAGGGGCCGTGTAAAACCCGCAGGGCCGTGGCAGTACGAAGGATAGACATGAATAGAATATACTTAGACAGTAATGCGACAACCATAGTCGATCCCCGGGTGAAGCAGGCAATGGAGCCTTATTGGCTACAGCTCTATGGGAATCCCAATTCCATCCATGAGTTCGGAACGGAAACCCACCCAGGGATGAGCCTCGCACTGGATCGAATCTATAACGGCATAGGTGCCGATGAAGAAGACGATGTCATAATCACCGGATGCGCCACCGAAGGGAATAACACCGTCCTCAAAGGTGTGTGGATTGATGAGGTGCTCAACGGAAACAAGTCGTGCATCGTGACAACCCTGCTGGAGCATCCATGTATTGCCCATACCGCCGATTGGCTGGAAACCCAAGGTGTGGAGGTTGTGCGATTAGCCCCGAATGCCGAAGGGATTATCACCCCGGAAATACTGGCCGAGGGATTCGATGCCGATAAAACCGCCTTGGTGAGTATCATGTGGGTGAATAACGAGACCGGCCTAATAAATCCTGTGCGGGAACTTGCCGAATTCTGTCAAGAGAGGGATGTTCTGTTTCATTCAGATGCCGTGCAGGCCATTGGCAAAATTCCTGTAAATCTTCGAGAGGTCCCGGTCGATTTTCTAACCTTTTCAGCCCATAAATTTCACGGACCCAAGGGTGTCGGAGGAATGTTTATCAGAAAGAACCGGAGACTTTGCCCACTGCTTCACGGCGGTGAACAGATGAATGGACGCAGGGCTGGTACAGTAAATGTTCCTTTCCTCATCGGGATGGGGCAGGCGATGGAATTAGCCGTCGAGGCTCTTGAATATGAGAAGACAGCGGTGCGCAAAATGCGTGACAGGCTGGAGGATGGGATACTCGCCCTGCCTGATACCGTCGTGGTAGGAAAAAGAGAGTTGCGAACTCCCAACACCCTGCTTGTAAGCTTCAAAGGCATTGAGGGAGAGGCGTTTATCTGGGACTTGGATAAGCACGGCATTGCCGCGAGTACCGGCAGTGCATGCTCATCGGAGTCTCTTGAACCCGATGCCACACTCAAGGCCATTGAACTGGATGAGGATCTCGCACACACGGCGGTGCGATTCAGCCTATCCCGGTTCACCACGGATGAGGAAATCGACACGGCACTGGATGCCATCGGTGCCGCCGTGAAACGTCTAAGGTCAATTTCAAGCAGTTTTTAGGAGGTAATATGTCAAAGAGTAGCTTAATAGGCGGGACACTGTGGCAGAACTATTCTGACAAGGTATCCGACAGGATGAACAATCCCCGCTATATGGGAGAAATCTCAAAGGAGGAGGCCGCCGCACTGGGTGGTGAATTAGTCATCGCCGAACACGGCTCGGAGGCCTGCGGAGATGCCGTTCGGCTCTACTGGGCCGTAGACAAAGACAGTGATGTCATCCTTGCATCGAGGTTTAAGAGTTTTGGCTGTGGCACGGCCATCGCCTCTAGCGACATGATGGCCGAACTCTGCCTAGGCAAAACCGTGGATGAGGCTGTAAAGATCACAAACATCGAAGTGGAGAAGGCTCTTCGAGACAGCCCAGACACCCCCGCAGTACCACCTCAGAAGATGCACTGCTCAGTCATGGCCTATGAGGTAATCAAGAACGCTGCCGCAACCTGGCGTGGAGTTTCAGCCGAAGTCTTTGATGAAGCGGGAATGGTATGCGAATGCGCCAGAGTTACCTTGCCGACTATCAAGGAATTAATTATAACAAATGACCTGCATTCCATAGAAGAGATTACAAACTACAGCAAAGCCGGAGCGTTTTGCAAATCCTGTGTTCGACCCGGAGGGCATGAAAAACGCAAGTGGTATCTGGAAGACATCCTCACTGAGACCCGAAATGAAATGAAGAATCGGTCGGCATCCGAAGATGATGTGCCCTTTTTGGAGATGAGCATATTCAAGCAATTCAAGGTTATCGAGCGCATACTTGATGCCGAGGTAAGACCCACCCTGCATCAGGACGGAGGCGATATCGACATAGAGAATTTCGTGGTGGAAGGGGATAATCCTGTGCTCACCATAGCCTATATGGGTGCCTGCCAAGGCTGCATGAGTGCTGCCTATGGAACACTGGGATTCATAGAGGGAATATTGAAGGCTCGTCTTCATCCTAATTTTCAGGTATTGATTGGATGAGGCTCATCGAAACGATTTACAGGTGGGGGTAGCTCCTTTGCGAATAACCACGGGGCTGTGTCAGAATGCGCCTTTGGCCCGTATAAGGAAAGCCCTCCCCCCCGGTCCCCCCCCTCAGGGGGGGGGCTTGCCACCGTACCTCCAAAGTTGGCGAAAAAATCTGAAATGCTCATGTACACTCCGCTTTCAGAACTTTTTGCCTGTCTGCGCCTACCTGTGCGTTGCACCTGTCTGCGTGCGTACACGCACAGGCAGGCCACCTTGTCTGCAAACCAAATCCATCATTCTGACCCACCCCCAGGATTCTGACACAGCCCCACAGGGCCAAATGTGCAGGCGAGCCAATCTGCGCTTGAGTTCTTGGCACCTTGAATCGGAAGGAAATCATCAAAAATTGCCTCGAAGCCTCAAAGTCCGACAGGCTTTTAGGGCTATGCGTGCCAATGCTTTTTAGAGATGCCCTTAAGGATATGATTCTCTCTGCCTCCGGCTGGCGCAAGATTTTTGCGCCCGATGGTGAACATGGCACCGATGCGATTCCTGATTGGCGGGACAGCCTCCTGGCCCTAGGCATGGGTGCGGCATGGGGGCAGTGGCTATGCGATAATGGCAAGGGCAAGACGGTGCTGGTGGCCATAGATACCAGGCCGACCGGACCCGTGTTGGCCGAAATGGTCATGCGGGGATTGGAATATACGGCTTGCGAAGTTCTATACATGGGTGTAGCTCCAGCACCGGAAATTATGGCCCGTAGCTCTATGGATGAAGGCATCGATGCATTCGCCTATGTTTCGGCAAGTCATAACCCTGTGGGGCACAATGGTGTCAAATTCGGCATGGATGGCGGGCTTGTCGGGGGTGATGATGCCGTGGAACTTATCAGGTGTTATCGTCGGCTGATACAGGCCGAGGGTGCCGAAAGGCGGTTGGAAGCGATTGCCGACACATCCTCTCTCGATACCCTTGACTCGACCGGGCAAAGGATTGTCTGTCCCAGGGCACCCGATCCGGCAGAGAAGAGGCGATCCCTTGTGCTTTATAGGGAATTTCTCGAAGAAATTGCCAGCGGACCTTGGGGAAAGGCCGAGAGGCAACGAACGATTGAAATTCTCCGAAAGGAACTCAAGTCCAAGCCCCTTGGTATTGTCGCAGATTTGAACGGCAGTGCCCGCACCGTCTCGGTAGACAGGGAATTCCTTGAATTTCTCGGGGTGGATTTCCGGGGAATTAACACCGTTCCCGGGCAGATTGACCATGCCATCCTTCCTGAGGGGGAGGCCATGGAACCCTGCCGCAAGGCACTTGAGGTGATACATTCCGGGAATGCCGCAGTTTCAATTGGCTATGTGACTGACAACGACGGCGACAGGGGGAATCTGGTGTTTTGGGACGAAAAACAGGGCATGGCCCGCTGTCTCGATGCTCAGGAGGTTTTCGCACTTGCCGCACTGGCTGAGCTGGCCGTGGAGAACTGGCAGGCTGAAAGACTGACGGGGATTGACAAGGGGTCTTTTAACAATACTGCCCGTGCCCTCGTTGTGAATGGCCCTACCAGTCACCGCATACGGGATATTGCCCGGGCTTACGGCACAGAGGTTCATGAGGTTGAGGTGGGGGAGGCCAACGTCGTGAACCGAGCCCGAGAACTGAGGGCTCAAGGCTACCGGGTGAGACTCATGGGAGAAGGCTCCAACGGCGGATGCATCACTCATCCGGCGGCTGTTCGTGACCCACTGAACATGGTAACGGCACTGCTGAAGTTGTTGCGGCTCCCGTCGCTTGGAGACGGCTTAAGCCCCTTTGAGGACTGGTGCGTCCGCATCGGCAGGCCGCTTTCGAAGCGAAATAATTTCGGTCTCTCCGATGTCATCGACACTCTCCCCTGTTATGCCACCACCCCGATATCCGCACCCAGGGCGGTGATCAGGCTTCAAGGCCCTCATCCTGAGGCATTGAAAACGGGATGGAAGGCCGTCTTTCAGCGGCAATGGGCCCAAAGGGCGAAGACCCTGAGAAAGAAACATGGCTTTGCCGATTGGGTTGAAATCAATAACGAGGGAACATCAAGCCGTGAGGGAAGAGAAGAAGCCGTCAAGCAAGGGGGGGGGCTGAAAATCGTCTTCCGGGATGCTACCGGGCAATACGCGGGATTCCTGTGGATGAGGGCCAGCGGCACCGAAGCCGTTTTTCGAGTGGCCGCCGAAATCCGAGGAGGTGGTGAGGCAGACGAAAGAGATCTGGTAGACTGGCATCGGGGCATGGTATTCGAAGCAGAGAAAGGAATTTATAGTGCATCGAAGATTGTGGGTGGGAGGGGGCCGTCTAAGGCCAGTACGGAATAGAATACATGGGATGCGCCGTGGGTTTTAGTCAAAATAAGCCGAAATTGGAGCAATGGAGATTGAAACGGGGCGGAGAAATTATACGCACCTGCTTGTAACTCGTTTTTTTATCGAGAGATATATGGATGCAGGTCTACCAACAAACTTGAGGGCACTATAAAAGGAATTAGAACCACCCTTGGACAATCTGAGTCTGAAATGACATTATAAGTAGGAGATATTATGGGACACTGTAGGGCTCTGGCCGCCGAAAAGATACTCGACAAGGAATATACCGTGCTCAATCATGGCTTTGTTCGTCTCGTGGACTATATGGGAAGTGATGAACGCATTGTTCAGGCGGCACGGGTATCCTATGGCGGCGGCACCAGGGCGGTGAGGGAAAATGAAGCACTCATCGATTACCTACTCAGAAATGCCCACACCTCTCCTTTCGAACAGGTTGTTTTTACATTTCACGCGAAGATGCCCATTTTTGTCGCCAGGCAATGGGTGCGACACCGCACGGCCAGATTGAACGAGGTGTCAGGGCGGTACAGCCAGATGCCAGACGAATTCTACCTGCCGGATACGGGCGATATCTCCAAGCAGAGCACCGATAATAAGCAGGGCCGTGAGAATCAGCCCATGGAGACCGAAATAGCTACTGATGTGCAAGACCGCATGCGGATTGCGCATAGTGCCGCCTATGAATGCTATAAAGGTTTAATCCAGGAAGAAACGGCCAGGGAGTTAGCTCGCATCGTTTTACCGCTCAGCCTCTACACAGAGTGGTATTGGCAGATTGACCTTCATAACCTGTTCCATTTTCTTAGGCTTCGATTGGATCCGCATGCCCAAATTGAAATTCGGGCCTATGCGACCGTGATAAAAGACATCGCATCCCAGGTTTGTCCGATAGCCTTCGATGCGTTTGAACGGCATCAGCTAGGCGGGGTTCGTTTTTCAAAGGAGGAAATGCAGGCATTGAACCGTCTGCTCTCTGGAAAACATCATGGGCTCTCCGGGAAAGCGGCCAACCGATTTGAGACAAAATTGAAGGAAGGGCGGCAGGTGTAGTCTATAGATTTCGGGTGGGCCCGACGGGGGGATGCCCCCCCTGTCGGGGCTGTGTCAGAATCCAGGGGGTGGGTCAGAATGATGGATTTGGGTAATGGAATTTCCCCCCCCTTTGCCCCCCCTAGGGGGGGCTTGCCACCCATTGCTTCCCTTGAGGAGGGGGGATGGGGGGGCTACCACAGGCAAGGCGGTGAGAAGCTCTGAAAGCGGAGTGTACATGAGCATTTCAGGGTTTTTCGCCTGTCTGCGTCTGCCTGACAGGTGCGTCCACGCGCAGACAGGTGCGGACACGCACAGACAGGTGCAGATACCACATTTAGGCAACGTAGAAGCAAAGGGATTTATAAAGTCAAAAATGAAATGGATTTTTTAGAGGTGGGGGAGGTTGGTATTTATCTGGAGTTTTGGAAATCCGGCTTGGACCGGGAAATGAATTATTCCAGAGTATCCAAGAGAATAGCGGCACTTTCCGGCCATTCCCGTGTCGAGATTGATCGACCGGAGGCGAAGAAGCCCAGGGTGCTTCATCCCGATGGCTGGCATTTCAGCCTTTCGCACAGCTTTGAACTCGTATGCTGTGCCTATGCGACCGTGGAGATCGGCCTGGATCTGGAGTGCCATAGGCCCCGTGATTATGCCTGCGTAGCAAACTATTGGTTCAGACCGGAGGAACGGCACCTTGTTCAAGACGGTATGAGTTTGCAGGATTTCTTCACCCTATGGACCCAAAAAGAAGCCTGGTTGAAATTGAAAGGCAGGAGTGTTTGGGAAATAGGCGGATGTCCCGGGCAGGATGAACTGGAGAAATTGGGAAGGAGTTTCACTTTTCCCTGGAATAACAGCACCTACAGCATCTCTTGCTGTCTGAACATGGAGGAGTAGAATGACCGACTACACGAAGAGCATACGCAACATCTTGATGGTGCTGTTGATCATTACCATCTTCTTCGTTATGAAGACTCTCTCGCATCTGCTTATCCCGCTCACCTTAGCCGGATTGATGACAATGCTCAGCCTGCCCCTCATTGATCTCCTAAGGAAATTGAAATTTCCTCGGTTTCTAATCACAGTCACCGTCGCCGTTATTACAATCGCCATTCTGTGGATCGTTATCGGAATGATAGGTGGTATAATTGATCAACTCATACAAGATAGAGAACTGCTAGCAAGACAACTTTATCACCGCATTGATTCGCTTGTTTTATGGGTTGATAAAACCCTGCCCGTCCTTGATGTCAACGATGTCAACAACCTTCTCGATGATTTCTATCAGATGCTCTCACCGAAAAAAATTGCCTCGCTGATAGGCACCTTGCTGGGGGATTTGGTGAGTGGTTTCGGATCCTCAGTTTTTCTATTTCTCCTCTACTATCTGTTTCTGTTGACTGGAGCCACGGGATATTCCGCTTACATAAAATATGTCATGGGCTCCGATGATGAGGGGGCTAAGAAAGAACTCCATGAGCAGACACAGAAGAGCATAGCCGATTACATGGCTATCAAGACTCTCGTAAGCCTTGCGACTGGCATCATAGTGGGGTTGATTTGCACGTTATTCGGTCTCAGATTCGCATTTTTCTGGGGATTCATCGCCTTTATAATGAATTACATTCCCTCAATCGGATCCTTCGCTGCGACAATCTTCCCGTTTCTAATGGCCGTCATACAGTTTGATTCGTTTGGAACCACCCTTGCATTAGTCGCTACCTTGGTATTTACCCAACTTGTTGTGGGGAATGTAATTGACCCCATGCTGATGGGGAATAGATTGCGTTTCAATCCGGTGAGCATCCTATTCGGCCTGTTGTTTTGGGGGTATATCTGGGGGTTGCCCGGTATGCTGCTGTCCGTTCCCTTCATGGTCATTATCCGGCTACTATTGGAACGGCATGATGATTTTGCCATACTGGCCCGGGTGATGGGCTATCCAGAAAAACCCCGCCGCAATCCACGGTTCTCCCTTGCCAAGATCATAACTCAACTCTCAAAGAGGCGATAATCTCGGTCATTTAAACTCCCTGCGAAAGTTTATAATGACGAAGGCGATGATGGCCAATAGGCCGCCAAGCAAAGAAAGAAGTCTTGGCACCTCGCCTAATATAATCCATGTGAAAATTATCGCCGATGCCGGCACGAGGTAGGTGAATGCACTTCCCTTATCTGCACCGAGTTTCTTGGAGGCAAAGAAATACATCCCGGTACCGTAGGCGCCAACCGCCATGCTGATAACCAGCATATCCAGCCAGAAAGCCATATCCTGTCCCATAAAATCCAGCCTGCCGGATTCTAGCAGTGCAAAAGGAAGAACCAGAATCGAGGCGAGCGTATAAAGGATTATCATGAAGCTTGTAAAACTCATATAGCCCTGTGCCTTGCGGGCGGCAATTGTCATCATAGACCAGAACAGTGCCGCCCCCATGAATATAAGATTTCCCGAATCGGCAAGCTCTCCTTTCGTGTAATTCCATGGCTCTATGAGCAAAATTCCGGCGGCCAAACCTAAGACGGCTCCGACAATGGATAAATAACGCAGGGGGCGCTTGGCGGCAGCCGATATGATGAGCAGGGTGAACAAGGGATTCATCGTCGTGACGATGAGCCCGCCTTTTCCCGCGAGACTCGCACGCAGAGCGAGAAAAAACATCAGATTATAGATGGCCAGACAAGATGCCGCCATAAACACCCAGGGCAGTCCGTCCCTCAGCCTTTTATGGGGATGTCTTTTACGAAATATTATAAGGGGCAGGTAGGCTAGGGCCGTGCATAAAAAGCGGATAAATGCCAGGTTCGCTGGCCCCATGGCCGTTGATAGCCTTTTTCCTGACACCCAACTGAAGCCGAACGCCGCCATCGCGAGTATCATCAGAGAATATAAACCCAATTGCCTCGATGCCCTGATGCGGGTTGAGCTGTAGCGCCGTCTGCGCCATGGAGGCAGGACAATTATCTGTGGGCGGTGTTCCTGAGACCGTGTATCATTGAGATACGATTTTATATCATCGTATAGGGCCTGCTGATCATATCCGAGGCAAATAACATCCGGCTCAGCTTTTTTCAACACCTCATAGGTGCGAATCCGCTCATCGGACAGCAGAACCTGGTCAACCAATCCTGAATTTCTCAATGTGTCCATCCTGGCTTGCTCGGTGGATACAGGATAATGACCTTTCCATGTTTTCACGAAGCCATCTCTTGCGACAACGGCGGTAAGCCAGTCTCCCTGCGCCGCTGCACGACGGAGAAACCAGCGATGCCCTGGGTGGAGAGTATCGAATGTTCCAAATACGAGTATTCTTTTCATTTAATTAAGTCTTGATGAGGGATTATATTGCAAAGTAGGGAAGTTGCCATCTCAATTCGTCATATATGACTCCTGTGAAAAACCAACATATCAGTAATCCCGAGGATAAAGTCACCCCCAGCCCCCCATCTTCGGGGCACTATAAGTACCTTACAATTTGACTCTCTGCCAAATCTTAGTGCTTGAGTAGCCGAAAAACAGATAGAGAAAAGGAATTCTAACCTTGGAAGGGGGCTGTGTTAGAATGCGAATAAGGAAATCCCCCCCTCAAGGGGGGGAAGTCCAGTCCAAATAGCGAAAAAACCTGAAATGCTCATGTACAATATGGACACTCCGCTTTCAGAACTTTTCGCCTGTCTGCGCCTGTCTGCGTGCGTACACGCACAGGCAGGCCGCCTTGCCTGCGGTAGTTAGCTAGCCCCCTTTTCCCCCCCCCCCCCCCCTGAGGGGGGGGCTGAAAAAATTCCAAATAAGCTCCTCTAAAGATTTTTTGATTTTTTTCAAGAAATGCTTGACAGGTTTTGACACCAGCTGTATATTAGGTGCGTAGTTCAAGGCAGGACGCGAAGTGACGGTTCTATGTTGCGCAAGCACGAATGCCGAAAACACAAGCCTTTCCAGTTGTGAAAGGTAAATTTTTATTTCTTAAGGAGAGAATAGTTATGATAAGAAAGGTAATAACTACTCTAGGAATCGTTTTATTAGCAATTGGGATGTTGTCTTGTGATGATTCGAGCACCACAAGTGGCCCGGGCTTCGCCGCAAAAGAATCACAGGTTGCACTAACTGTTGCTACCGATGGCGTTACAATGTACACAGTTACTATGGACAAAGAGGTGGCATTAGCTGATGGGGTTAAGGATGCGACGGCTTTGGCAGCTAAGGTTACCCTGACTCATACATTGGCCAATGGTAATGCGGCAACAGCCCCAAACCCCGCAGTCACTACTGCTACGATAGACAGCGGTGATAAGACAAAAATCGCATTGGTTTTTGACACAATAAACTTTGCAGTCGGCGATAAACTCAAGATCGCCATTGCAGCAAATTCGATTGCAGATACTACTGCGGACAAAGTCAAGAATGCGGCGATTTCAGTTGAAGTAGAAGTTGTAGCCGCCGCAGCAAGTGGCCCGCAGTTCGCCGAAACACAGGTTGCACTAACTGCTGCTAACGGCGTTACATCGTACACAGTTACTCTGGACAAAGAGGTGGCAGTGGTTAGTGGTAAGGCTTTGAAAGATGAGATTACCCTGACGCATACACCCGCAACGGGCACAGCAGCAACCCCAAACCCCAATGTCACTGATACTACGATAAATGGTGCTACAATCGCTTTGACTTTTGCCCAAACAGACTTGGCAGCAGGCGATACACTCACGATCGACATTGCAGCAGGTGCGATTGAAGATACTACTGATGCTACAACCAAGAACGCGGCGATTTCAGTTCCTATAGTAGTTGAGGCTGGTGTCTAATAACGGCAAAGCCGTTATCGGAAAGAAAAAACAGTAATTTAACTGCGAAAAAAGGGGGCTCCATCTGGGGCCCTTTTTTTGTGTTTAAAGGAAAGGCCCCCTCCCCTATAAATCCCCCCCCCTGGCAGGGGGCCTAGTATGTGGCCATTTCATTGTACAAAACCACCGGGCATGGAATTCCGATAGATTTTTCTACATAATTCCTCTAATCTATGTTTAGGATGAAATATCACCTCGTGCCATTGGGTTGTCAAATGAACCGTTCCGATGCCGAAAGGATTCAGACCGTTCTCAACGGGATGGGGCTTGAGGCGGCGACAGATAGTGATAACGATGACATCGTCATCAAGGGTATCGTCGCATGTTCGGTGCGTCAAAAGGCGATAGACCGAGTCTACGGCAAGATTCGCCTATGGAATGAATCCAAGAATGAAACGAATCTAATCACCTTCCTTACCGGATGTGTGCTTCCGGCGGATAGAAAGAAGTTCCTGAAGCTGTTTGATTTGGTTTTTACCATTGACCAATTACCGATCTTACCGGAATTAATCCGGCAATACGGGCTTTCCACCCCCATGGGGATAAACAACGATTTCTTCCGCAGGGATGGAGAGCAGGAAGCCAGGATACATGCCGACGGCACAGGTGGTCGAGAATACCCCCAACTCGATGCCTCATCCATAACACGGCAGAGCATGGAGAAGCACTGGCATGTCAAACCCAGCTACTCATCCCTTGTGGAGGCATATATTCCCATACAGAATGGCTGTGACAAATTCTGTTCCTTCTGTGCCGTGCCCTACACCCGTGGCCGGGAGATTTCAAGGTCTTCTAATGACATCCTCACCGAGGTGGGCAAGTTGGTTGCCTCCGGGTATAAATCCATCATATTACTCGGGCAGAATGTTAACTCCTATGGGCTGGATCGCAAGGGGGCTGAATTGACATTTCCTCAGCTACTGGGAGAAATCGGCGAGATTGGTCGGCGAAACCGTGATGACTTCTGGGTTTATTTCACCTCGCCTCATCCCCGGGATGTCTCGAAAGAACTCTTAGAGGCCATGGCCGCCTATCCGGTCCTGGCGGATTGGTTACATCTCCCACTCCAGTCCGGGAGCGATGAGATTTTACGTCGGATGAACAGAAATTACACGATGGAACATTACCGGAAAGTCGTGAAGGCACTACGGGACATCCTTCCTGATGCGGCACTGTTCACCGACATAATCGTTGGATTCAGCGGCGAAAGCGATGAGCAATTTCAAGAAAGTGTTCAGGCTATGGAGGAGTTTCGTTTCGACATGGCCTACATCGCGCGGTACAGCCCCCGGCCTGGGTCCAGAAGTGCACGCTGGGAAGACGATGTGAGCGGAAAGGAGAAGGAAAGGCGGTACAGAATTCTCAGCGAACTACTGCTTGCCCGTATGGCCCCAATCAATGCCGCACGAGTGGGGCAAGTAATTCGGGTTTTGGTGACCTCCAGGAATCCTCGAACCGGATATCTCACCGGCCACAGCGAAGGCCGCATCCCCGTGCGGCTCAATGCGGATGATCGAACCATCGGCACCTTCGTTGACCTGAAAGTCACTTCTGCCAGGCCCTTGAGCATCGAAGGGGAACTTTCTTAATGACATCCACCACAAGCCATCCTAAGCGAGTCGCCTTCAAGACCTTGGGATGCAAGCTCAACCAGGCCGAAACCGAATCCATCGCCGCCGGATTTAAGTCCCTGGGCTGGGACATCGTGGATATCGGGCATCCGGCAGATGCGGTGATTATCAATAGCTGCACCGTCACCAACAAGGCGGACAGGAAGAGTCGGCAGATCTTGAATAATGTGTTGCGGACCAATCATGATAATCAAACCCTGATAGTTGTGGCAGGTTGTTATGCCGATGCGTATCGGGAGTCATTAAAGGCCGATGACCGTCTGTACGTGGTCGGAAACAAACATAAAAGCCGCATCCCCTGGCTGGTAGAGGCTCAATTCAAAGGGGAGAAGATTCGATGTGACCAAGACCTCAACGAGAATCCCTTCGATTATCCAACGGCAAATAAAATTTTCCGAACCCGCGCCATGGTGAAAGTGCAGGATGGCTGTGATAATCGCTGTTCCTTCTGTATAATCCCGTTCGTTCGAGGGAGGGCCGCAAGTCGACACTTGCAGTATATTGTTCGATCTGTTGAAAATGCCGTAGCTTCAGGCTACAGGGAGATTGTTCTCACGGGTGTGAATATAGGCCGATGGCAGGATGGCACTAATCACTTCGTCGATATGCTGGAAGCCTGCCTGAATGCTGATGGGGCCTTTCGACTACGATTGGGTTCAATCGAACCGGATTGTATCGATAACGGTTTGATACATCTGATGAAGCATCCGAAGATGACACCTCATTTACATCTCTGCCTCCAATCTGGGTCCGAGGCAATACTCCGCAACATGAAACGCCGCTATACCGCATCCAATTATGTCGAAATAGTCAAACGTCTGGGGCAATGTGTTCCGGGGTTCAATCTGACCACCGATGTAATTGTCGGCTTTCCAGGAGAAACAGATGAGGACTTTGCCGATACCGTCACCCTATGTCAAGATCTGCCATTCGGGCACATCCACACATTCCCATATTCCAGACGTCATGGCACCCTTGCAGACCGTATGATCAACCAGGTGAGTCCTCAAATAAAACGAGAGCGGGCAGAACGCATCCGTGGCATTTCCACGACGAAGAAAAGGCAGTTTCGAGAAACAATGATTGACTCATTTCAGGAGGTTCTCGTCGAAAAAGTGGAGTACGCCGACGGGGTATGTATTGCGCGGGGTTTATCGGCCAACTATGTTCCAGTCCGATTTACGGTTGTCGGAAATCCGGCTTTCGATATGGTGTATAATCAGATGTTTCGCGTGAGAATTGTTGCCCTAGATACTGGGGCTGATCATGAACTAATAGGGGCCCGATGGGGGGGGTAGCCCCCCATCCCCCCTCTCCAAGGGTAGCAAGGGGTGGCCCCCCCCTGAGGGGGGGGGAATTGCCCCTTCCTTTATCTTGACTCCGCCGAGAGTTTGTCTATAATGGATTAGAATCGCCAAAGTAGCTCAGTCGGTAGAGCAACGCACTCGTAATGCGTAGGTCTGGGGTTCGAATCCCCACTTTGGCTTTCTCCTTTCTCGATTTCAAGATGGAAATACACCGCATGGGTCGGAGCGATAGTGCCACTCTTGGCACCGCCATGGCTGATGCCAAGGTAGCGGGTTAATTCGACAGCTACGAAAAGATGGTTCCAAGCGGTTACTGTGAGCGAAAGGCAGCCTCCTAACCCGCACCTGTGCGTGTATCACGATAAAGTTTATAATCTCTTCGAAAGACTGTATCATATATGTAGTGCCCTGAAGTTTGGGGGCAGGGGGGCCCTCGATAAAGCCATTACGGAATAGAATATAAGGGATTAGCGGGTTTTTTTAGACTCAATGAGCCAAAATGGAACCAATGGGAATGAGACGGGGCGGAGAAATTATAAACAGATGCTTGTAAATCGTTTTTTTATCGAGAGATATGTGGATGCACGTGTTTGTTCTCTACCACTAATCTTGAGGGCACTATATATCATATCCTCGAACCTAAAGTTTGAGACGCTCAGCTTGCTGACACAGAAGAAGGAGTTGAAGTGAAAGCCATCCTAAGGTCATCTCCAGGGGAAATCACCATCGTTGATAAACAAGATCCACTCCCTGCCGCCGGAGAAGTCATCGTGAGGGTGACCCATGCAGGCATCTGCGGATCGGATATTCACCGCTTTGCCGATAGCAGCCCGAAATGGAATACATTGATTCTCGGCCACGAATTCGCCGGTACCATTGCGGCCATCGCCGAGGATGTCATGGGCTATAACATAGGAGACAGGGTGGGTGTTGCACCCTTGCTTCCCTGCCATGTATGCGAACACTGTGCGAGGGGGAATTTTTCGCTCTGTGAACGCTATAGTTTTATCGGATCGCGCGTTGACGGCTGCTTCGCCGAATATGTAAAGGTGCCTGCTGTTAACATAATCCAATTAGGCAGTGATTTCCCCCTGGAAAAAGGGGCTTTTATCGAACCTCTCAGCGCCTGCCTGCACCCAATTATGCGTCTGGGTAGCCTGCTTGGAAAAACAATCGCAGTCACCGGTCTTGGAACCATCGGATTACTGGCCGTGCAAGTATTCCGCGCCATGGGCGCAAGGTTCATCATCGCCGTCGATATAATCCCGGAGAAACTGGCCCTGGCCCTTAGAATCGGGGCCACCCACACGGTGGACAGTTCAAGCGAGTCAATTGAAGATGTATCACTGAGTATAGGCGGGCCCCACATCGTCTTCGAGTCATCGGGAAATAATGCGGTCAAGTTAAGTGCCCTGCGAGTGGTAAGGGGTGGAGGAAAGATCATTCAGGTGGGAACATCCCCTCAAGACATCACCTATGATGCGGCCCTCTTTGAGCGCATAACCCGCAAAGAAATAAGTATCATAGGTTCGTGGATGAATTACTCCGCCCCCTGGCCTGGGGATGAATGGGAAACCGCTGTATGGATGTTGAGAAGTAGCCTTGTCGAAACAGCCTGTCTGATTACCCACAGATTTCGGCTGACAGATTTCCAAAAGGCATTGGATGCCGTTCTTGATGGGGAGGGGAACCCCATCAAGGTTATGATCACAAACGAAGAGGACAATGTATGAATGACGCAGTGGACCGGTATACGAAGATTATTGAGGATAACAAGGCGGGTATTCACAAGGGAGTCTATTCGGTGTGCTCGGCCCATCGCAATGTCATACGTGCCTCAATGAAGCAGGCTATGAACGATGACTCTATTCTTCTTATTGAATCCACCTCGAACCAGGTCAATCAATACGGCGGCTACATGGGGATGAAGCCGGCAGAATTTGTATCCTATGTTAAACGCATTGCTAAGGAAGTGAACTTCCCATCTGAATGCCTGCTCCTCGGAGGAGCCCATCTGGGACCCAATGTGTGGCGGCAGGAAGATGCTGGAGCTGCCATGGATAAGGCCCATGAACTCATTCGGCAATATATAACCGCCGGATACAGGAAGATTCACCTCGACTGTTCCATGCATCTTAGCGGTGACCGGGGTGATCCACAGATGCCCATGGCCGATCACATCGTCGCTGCCCGCTCCGCATCGCTCTGTGCCACGGCGGAGAAAACTCAACAGAGCAATCATAGAGGAAACTTAAAGCCGATCTATGTGATAGGCACCGAAGTACCTGCGCCCGGTGGTGCAAAAGACAGCGAAGAGACTTCTTTGCGCTTAACCGCCGTTGCAGATGTTCGGGAAACAATTGCGGCTACTCATGAGGCTTTTCAAGAGCAGGGAATGGAAGCGGCATGGGAGCGCGTCAATGCTCTCGTTGTACAGCCCGGAGTCGAATTCGGGGATGATCAAGTTTTTGACTTTGATCCTGAAAAGGCCCAAGAACTCTCCCTTACGCTCGACAATATTCCAAACCTGGTGTTTGAGGCCAATTCCACCGACTTCCAATCCGCCTCGGCCCTCAATGCCCTGGTAAGGGGCCATTTCTGCATCCTCAAAGTCGGTCCGATGTTAACCTATGCCTGGAGGGAGGCGGTGTTTGCCCTCGCTGATATAGAGTCTGAATTTCTAAATGACAGCAAGGCATCAAGACTCAAGCAGATGCTGGAAGAAGAGATGCTTGCCAATCCGGCTCACTGGGAAAACTATTATACTGGCGATGAGGGAGAGAAACGCTTCAAGAGGATGTATAGCTACTTGGATCGCAGTCGCTATTACTGGCCGATCAACCGACTCCAAGAAGCTGTTCAGAGGCTCTTCAAGAATCTCAGGCGAATAAACCCGCCGCCATCAATCTACAGCCAATATCTGCCACTGGAGTACAGGGCATGGCGTAACGGAGTGCTGAGCCTCGACCCTGAAGACCTGGCAGAATATCATGTTATGGAAGTACTGAAAACCTACGCAACGGCCTGCGGGATGAACAAGGAATAGGCAGTGCCCCGAACTCTGTTCACCTCTATTCAGGAACATCCGTTGAAGGGATGCGGTTTGGAGCAGTTCGAAATGAATGGCCTGGCAGCATCTTGCCATCCGTTCAAAAGGGATCCGAAGGGGGGCGCCCCCCCCTTCGGGCTCACCCCCCCTCTTCAAGGGTAGCAAGGGGTGGCAATGGGGCTGTGTCAGAATGCAGGGGGTGGGGCAGAATCCAGGAGGGATCGTCAAAATTGGAGCAATCGGGATTAGGGCAGTGTGGAAAAGTCATAGATACCTCCTTAGTAAGTTGTTCTGTTGCCAAGGGTCAGACCCACATAGAAACATGAGCTGTCCATTGCAAATAGAGATGATATAATGGTGTGTGTAGTTAAGGGGGAGACATGCTACAAGCGGTCATTAAACACAACATAGTCAAGTGGGCCCGCGAACGGGCGAATCTCAATGAAGCCGAGATCGCCAAGTCTCTAAATGTTAACAAAGGAAAATACCTTTCGTGGGAAAAAGGAGAGACGCTCCCCAGTTTCCGGCAGGCCCAAAAGCTCGCAAAGAAACTCAGAATTCCATTTGGCTATCTATACCTAGATACGCCTCCGAAACAGGAAGTTCAAATACCAGACTTGAGAACTATACATGGTGGCATAAGTGACCTAAGCCCAGATTTTCGGGAACTCCTGAACTCCGTTCTCCGAAAACAGCAGTGGTTAAGCTCTTTTCTCAAAGAGGAGGGCGAACTCCCCCAGGATTTTGTTGGCAAATATTCCGTATACAGCGACCCCGTTGAAGTTTCTCTCGACATTATGAGGGTTGTAGGGATAAACAAAGAGCTTACGAAAAATAGCTCCAGTTGGACTGACTACCTTAGCATGTTGACGAAGAGAGCGGACGAAGTCGGTATAATGGCTTTGAGAAATGGAGTTGTTGGAAATAACACAAACAGGTCTCTCGCTGTATCTGAGTTTCGTGGCTTCGCTCTGTGTGATGCTTTTGCACCACTAATCTTCATAAACGCGAATGACTCCAAGGCGGCCCAGATCTTTACTTTCGCTCATGAATTGGCACATCTATGGATTGGCAAAAGTGGAGTTTCCAATTTCGATGAATCTGAAGAAACGGGAGACTCCAGTATTGAGGACTTCTGCAACCAGGTTGCGGCAGAGATCCTTGTTCCCCGGCATGATTTCCAAAAGGTCCGGGTTAATTCCGACACCGTGGACCGTCTGGCTACGCACTTTCGAGTAAGCACAATAGTGGTTCTCCGCAGGGCCTACGATCTCAAGATGATCTCCAAAAGAGACTTCATCGAGATGGTTCGGATACAGAAAAGTAAACAGAAGCCAACAAAGAAAAGTAGGGCAGGGGGAGGTGACTTTTGCAAAATACTCGCTGCGAGACACAGCCCCTTGTTAATCAGAAGTATAATCAATTCGGTTCTTGAGGGCAGGACTCTATACCGAGAAGCAGCCTTGATTCTCGATGTGAAAGCAGACACCTTCTATAAGATCGCTAGGAACATGGAATAGCAACTGTGGATACATTTTGTCTCGACGCAAATGTTTTCATCGAAGCAAAAAACGGACCGTACGGTTTTGATATCGTCCCTGGTTTCTGGAAGTGGTTGGATGAGATGGCGGGTAAAGGTACTATATATTCTCCTACGAGTGTCTACGATGAGTTGGCAGTCGGTAGCGATGAACTGGCCACATGGGTTAAGGGCCGAAAATCTTCTCCCCTTTTTATGGAACCCAATGAAGCAATACAAAGCACCTTCGAAGATGTTGCGGCCCACGTGGCGACGAGCTATCCGTCAGAATATGCAGAGCTATTCTTGGACGGAGCTGATCCATGGGTCGTAGCGTATGCGAAGACAAATACCTCGTTTGTTGTAACCAGGGAGAGATTCCTCTCTGGTCAGCCCAGGAAAGTAAAAATTCCCAACGTCTGCAAGTACTTCAATGTACAGTTCTTGGACACTTTTGAATTGCTAAGAAAGAAAGGTGCGCAATTTCGCTGGAAGATGTCGATATAACAAGAAAATTGAAGCAGACAGGTTCTCTTCGCTACGCTCCTGCGGGCCCGTAGCTTAATTTGGTGTTTTCCTACTAAGGAATGACTTGCGTTTAGAGGCTATTTACTTCAAAAAACAGGCTTCGGGGAACTAAACATTAGTTCAAGGAAGGCCACCCTTGTTGTCGTCTGGCCTCGTACATCAGAATGCCTGAGGCGGTTGCCGCATTCAGGGAATCAATGTTTCCTGAGGTAGGTATGCCGACAAGCCCATCGCAACACTCGCTTACCAATCGATGCAATCCTCTCCCTTCCCGTCCTATAACAAATGCACTACGCCCTTTGAACTTAAGCCGATGGATTGGCTCCCCATTCTTATCAGCCCCCCAAACCCAGTATCCGTTATCCTTTAGTTCCTTGATGGTTCGGCTGATATTTGTCACCTCAATAAGGGAAACCCATTCGATCGCGCCAGCCGAGGCTCGGCTCAAGGTATCGATGTCTTTTCCAGCGGCTCGCCGCTTAGGCACGATTACCGCATCAACCGAAAAATTCTCAGCCGATCTTATAACGGCCCCAAGGTTGCCTGGATCCGTGATACCGTCGAGAACGATGACCAAACTGCCATCTTTCTTTGCGGACTCAAACAACTGGGACAAAGTATTGACAGGGCTGTTTCTTTTGTCATCGCTGATTTCCAGCATATAGCCTCTGTGATCCAAATGGCCCACCTTGATGTCGATATCCCTCTCTGAAACGCTTCGGCAGGACACTCCATGGCTCTTTGCCAACGCAATCAATTCTTTAACCCGATGGCTCATCTTTGAATGATAGAAGATGCCTTTCTGTTTCTTTATCGCCTCGGCTATCCCATTTCCTCCGGTCAGACAGTAGTTCATGGCCTGTATATTACTCCCTGATGATTCTTTGGTATACTATTCTGGTATTTTATTAAATTCGCTTCAGCAGATCTGGAGAATATATTTTTTGCTACTGAAAATCGGCCATTAATTGAGGCACTATAAATGGGTTGCATTTTGATGAAACAATTGTGGGAACAGGGGCAAACCGGCCTGAGGAGTAATGCCCCCGGCTAGCAACTCAAGACTACGGACGATGCTTTTTATTGAAAGGAGTATATAGTGCCTCGAAGATTGTGGGTGGGGGGGCCTCGACAAAGGGCGTTACGGAATAGAAGACATGGGATGAGCCGGGGTTTTAGTCAAAATAAGCCGAAATTGGAGCAGTGGAGATCGAGACGGGACGGAAAAATTATACACACCTTCATGTAAATCGTTTTTTTGTCGAGAGATATATGGATGCAGGTCTAGCAATAAACTTGAGGGCACTATAAAAGGAGGAAAGTAATGAAAGCCGTTATTCAAAGGGTTAGCCGAGCATCCGTAACCATCGGGAACACCGCTACGCGCTCCATAGGAAATGGGCTGATGATACTGTTGGGAGTGTCAAAAGATGATGCGCCTGAGGATGTTCGGTGGATGGCAAAGAAAACCACATCGATGCGAATATTCGAAGATGAAGACGGCAAGATGAATCTATCCCTGCTTGCAATAGACGGGGAGGCCCTTGTGGTGAGCCAATTCACGCTTCTTGCGAGTACGAAAAAAGGAAACAGACCGTCATTTGATCATTCGGCAGCACCTGATGAGGCTATCCCTCTCTATGAAGAATTTGTTCAAGAATTGACCCAAATCCTCGGCAAGGCCGTACCTACCGGAGAATTTGGGGCTTCTATGAGAGTGGATATAGTTAACGAGGGGCCTGTCACCATCATCCTCGATAGCAAAAACCGGATTTAATTCTCCAAAATACGAGAGAAGGGCTTGGCCTCTCCCTCTCTATCGATGATTACATGGACTTCTTCATTTGAATGGATTTCTACCTCCGGTCCGGCAGGGGTGAGGCTGTAGAGACCTGGCGGAAGCATCAGAATCAATTCCTCGCCCGGTGCCAGGCGTTGAAGGCTGTCCATCTCCGGCACCCCCGCAAGGTTAAGATAATTCCTGCTTCCATTTAGGAGGGGCTGGACTCGGCGTGAAGTCCGGTTCAGGATGTAGACAATGCCCGGCATGGGCCACAGGGCGGCCTCAAGAGCGAGTTCCCGCCGCCATGGGCTGGTCGCTATGGTGAACACCTCGTCACGATAGCCTTCGGCCTTTACGGTAAACCTGAAGCTTCCTCCCGAATTTAAGCCTCCACCCAATTCGTCCAACCGTTCCCATTCGATCTGAGCATTGATGTCATTCTGGGTCATTGCATCGACAACTTTTTTGTGGACTTCCAATAAAAAGACTGGCGGGGTTCCTAGGGTCTCCTCCAGGATGAGAGGATGTCGATCATGGTTCTTGTTCTCTCGGATGGAACCGAGACGGAAGGATTTCCATACGATACGGTCACCTAGGCTCCAATTCATCCTGTAAGAGCCAGCCGGCAAGGAAACAACCCCGCTCGTCAGCCGAGAACCATCTTTTGATAACCTGAATGACGGATCAGCCACGATCTCTAAATCATTGTCGTTCCCTCGATATATCCTAGCCGTTACCCCGTCTTGCCAAAAGACTGGAGCCTGCTCTGGAAGCACCAGCATGAGACGCAGGTGACCGAAACGGTCGGCCCGCCTGTCCATGAAATTGAAAGTTAATAGACCGGCCAAGAGGATAACCAATATGACAGCGGAAAGAAGACCGAATCTCGAAAATCGAAAAGACATTTCCTTTTCCGAAAGTCCACCCTCCTGTCTATTATGACGGACCAAGGGGCTTCTTACTACCGAGGATAAAAGAGTGGCTAAAGATAGGGTTTTCTGGTTCGGTTGGGGATTCTTGGCCACGGATGCCGATTGTGAGTTAGAAAATGATGAAGGATTCTGGGCGGAGAAAAGCCTAGCCATGCGGGATTTAAGTTCTTTTGGTAACTCCGGGGACTTATAGGCCATCATCATTGCCGCGGACATTTCAGCGGTGGGGCGGGACTGCGGGCGAAGGCGAAGGCCTTTTTTTAAGAATCGCCGATGGCCATTTGGCAGACCAGGGGGCAGTCTTGCCGACATACTTCTGATGGACGTCGGCAACGTCTCTAATATGGATGCCGGAGTGGGCCCCGTTATAAATTGCCGGGCCGTTATCAGCTCGAAGAAACACACTCCTAATGCCCAGGTATCGGAGCGTTCATTGGCCCTGCGGGCATCCCGCATCTGCTCAGGAGCCATGTAGGAAGGGGTTCCCAGAGCCGTTCCATCCGCAGTGAGCACCTTGCTGTCGGTGGGAGAGAAGGCTATGCCGAAGTCGCCTAGCTTCACTTTGCCCTCTCTGGATAGGAGAATGTTGGAGGGTTTCAGATCCCGATGGATGATTCCATGTTCATGGATATGGGCCAAGGCGAGTGCGACTTTGCCGATTATCCATGCCGCCTCATTTGGGGCTAAGGCCCCATCGTTAGCTATCACTTCCGCTAGGGAGGCACCGTCGACATATTCCATCACCAAATAGCCCGCCCCGCCAGTCTTGAAATGGTCGTACACACCCACAACATTGTCATGCCGTATGCCCATCATGATCATAGCCTCACGGCGAAAGCGCTCATGGTGTGCCTTACTACCTCGGAGCATGAGTTTTTTGATCACAACGGGAGTGCCGAGACTGGGATGCTCGGCCTTGTATACCAGCCCCATGCCTCCGCGGCCAAGGCGTTCAATGACTCTGTATTTTCCTATCGCTTCAGGTAGTTTCGGCATGGGCTTAAGTATATTGTAATTTCGAGAATTAGGCCCTCTTATACGACTCCCTGATCTATCATGGCATCGGCGACTTTGCGAAATCCTGCGACATTAGCACCTGCAACGTAGTCATTCTCGGCACCCACATCCATTGCGGCGGCAAGACAACTCTCATGTATGGTATCCATGATTGTACGTAACCGTCCATCCACTTCTTCCCGAGTCCATGCTAGGCGCATGCTGTTCTGAGACATCTCAAGGCCAGAGACCGCTACACCCCCCGCATTGGCGGCCTTACCCGGGCCAAAGAGCACATTAGAGGCTTGAAAAAGGGAAATGGCATCTGATGTGGCAGGCATATTGGCACCTTCTGACACACATATACAGCCTTCATTTACAAGAGTCTTCGCCTCGTCCCGGCTAATCTCATTCTGGGTAGCACAAGGCAAGGCCACTTCGGCCGCCGAAATACCCCAGGGCCTTTTCCCCTCGTAATAATCTGCTCCGAATTCATCGGCATATTCTTTTATGCGGCCACGGCGCTGATTCTTCAATTCCTTAACCCATTCCACCTTTTCCTTGGTGATCCCACCGAGATCAATAACAGTGCCTGACGAATCAGAAAAAGATATAGGAACACCTCCCATATCCAATACCTTCTCAGCAGCAAACTGAGCCACATTCCCAGAGCCAGAGATGAGGACTTTCATTCCCTCAAGGGTGTGCTTGCGTGTCTTGAGCATGGCCTGGGCAAAATACACGGCCCCGTATCCGGTGGCTTCAGGCCGAATTAAACTCCCCCCCCATTTCAGCCCCTTTCCGGTGAGGACTCCCTCAAATGTGTTTCGGATCTTCTTATAACGCCCAAACAGGTATCCGATTTCCCGACCGCCGACTCCAATATCCCCTGCCGGTACATCCGTATTGGGTCCTATATGCCGATATAGCTCGTCCATGAATGCCTGACAAAAGCGCATAACCTCAACATCACTCCTGCCCTTGGGGTCGAAATCACTGCCTCCCTTGGCTCCGCCAAGCGGCAATCCGGTGAGGCTATTTTTGAAAACCTGTTCAAATCCAAGAAATTTCAATGTTCCAAGGGTAACTGATGGATGAAAACGAAGACCTCCCTTGTAAGGCCCTAATGTGCTACTAAACTCCACCCGAAATCCATTATTGACATGGACATCGCCTCTGTCATCTATCCAGGGGACCCGGAATAGAATGATCCTCTCGGGTTCAACCAACCGCTCCAAGATACGATGCTTCCTGTATCTCGGCTCCCTGGCCATCAGTGTATCGAGAGATTCTAAAACCTCTCGTGCGGCTTGGAGAAATTCCTCTTCCCAAGGATATTTCCCTGCCAATTTGTCATATACATTTTTCGCATAGCCATCCATATTTCACCTCTATATTCATGATACCTCATTTTATACTACAACCAATAAGAAACTCAAACCGATTATACTACAACCAATAAGAAGATCAAACCGACCATGTCTCTAGGGCATCTTCTCAACCCAGGATGAGCCGGTTTTCCCATCCATGACGATTCTCATAGGATGATCGAAGACACCGTGTCTGACCGCACCCTTGCATTCTGAGGTCTTGTTTATGGATTTCCAATTGATAAAACCATTCTTGCTATTCAGGGAAATATGAGCATAGCCAACTCCTAGGGCAACAAGGTTATGAAAGAAGTGTGACCCCTGGGATGGTTCGGGATCTGTATGGTCGCGAGTTATTTCGATGATGAGTTTTGCCTGGCGGACTTGCGCCCAGGAAACCGGAATTCCAAGGAATCTGTCGCGACTCCCCCATCTCCCGGGGCCGATGAGAATGGAATGCTTGTTCTCGGCTGCTAGGCATTCCATGATTTCGCCGATTTGCCGCTGGAATGTTTCTGTTTCCGCTGGATTGTAGAGCGATGGCTCCACCCACACTATGTCACGGACATTATCGACCATTCCATGCCCAAGGGTTCTTTTTGAACGCAGTATAAGTTGTGAATCCTCGGGACAAGTGGGGAGTGAGGCCGTGACCCCCGTCTGAGATATGAGGGGGCGAACCTGAAGGAGGGAAAAAGTTGTTTCCTCAGGGAGATCACCTTTCCAATCCAACGAGAATTCCAGCTCTACAGGAATTCCCATGGCCCCTCTGGCAATCCTCAGGAGATAGTCCAGTAGCGAAGCAAGGGGAAGCCACTCATAAGCCAATATGTCCCGGTAATCCACCACCCGTGGCCCGAAGAATTCTGTCCCATCTACCAATCGATGGCCGATGGGATCCCATGTTGAAACCATGTGTCCAAGCACTTGAAGCTTCTCGGCATCTCGAATACTCAGACGGCGCATCGTGCTACCCTGGCCCTTAGTCAAGTCAATATCGGCAAACTTGTTCGGATCACTTTGGAGAGCCCAGAAATACGTTTGCCCCTCCCGCCATCGGTCTTCTTCCGTACCCCAGGGAACCATTGGGTATCTGGGGCAGAACAAGAACCCCCTATCACCCTCGACGATGGAGCGGCCAAGGCCCACGGCGATTCGGGAAGCACCATCTTCCCTGTTCATCGGACCAATGGGATAGTAATTAAGTGACTGTGCCGTCCCGGAAAGACGAGGAAACCAGTATTCGCCATATTGCCTTCCGGCAACTCGCTGAATTACAACCGCCATCTTTTCTTCATCCTGACCGATGCCGAGAGCATCACGATATTTTCTAGCCTCTGTCGAAAAAGTGCTGGCCCAAACCAGTTTAACGGCATCGCATATAAGTTTGAACCGAATGTCTGCATCACCGCCGCCGGGAATCATATATGTGTCGTAAACACCGGCAAAAGGCACAGATTGAGAGTCCTCCAAGAGGGTCGATGAGCGGATAGCAAGCGGACCTGTTTCTCTGGCGATGAAGGTTTTCAGTACTAATTTCAAATCTTCATGCAGGGGCTTATTGAGGAATATCTGCCGCAATTCTTCGTCTTGAACAACCGACTCGATTGGCACTTCACCACCTTCCAAAAACTTGTCAAATTCACCTGTCGCAATGATGAGAGTCCTGGGGATTTCTATGCGGAGGGGAGAAAACCTCTCCGCTAGAGCTGCGGCATGGAGCAAGGTATTGAAAAAGGCCAGGCCCCTTCCTTTTCCCCCGAGGGAGCCACTACCATAGCGAATTACCGCCCCCGGTGCCCCGGGATTGGTAAAACTGAAATCTATCAATCGCCCGCGATGGCGATTCTCCTTTTCCTCTTTCAGAGCCTGGGTCAGGAAGATTTTGAGATCCTCGGCACTATGGAAACTGGACATACGGAAGGGCCTCAAGCGCCGCGTTACACCATATTCACCTCGTGCCGCCATCCAGAGCAGGAAATCATTATGTTCGGCATTGAAGAGCAGATTTTCTACCGACAAGGAATTCATCGCCAACTCGAACTCCCTCATTGTTCTCACTCGATGAATTTCTTTGCCCGCCGGATTTCTGAAGATGAAATCGCCAAAACCCAGCTTCTTAAGGATAAAACGACGAATCCCCCTGTGGAGATCGCCAGTGAGTTTTCCCTGAAACGATGCACCATACTTCATGGCCTTGTCGGCAAGGTCAGTATTAGAGGATTGAAAGAGAACAGGCACTTTGATACCCATCTTTTGAAAAGCCTTGATGAGGGCAAAGCCTGCTTGAAAGTCTGTTTTTCCATTCCGTATAAAAGCAATATCCGATACAATGCCTATTATGGAGTCCTTGTAAATTTTCCCCAGTTCCAATGCCTCACCCCAGTTTCTTGCCAGGAGTACTTTGGGTCTTGATCTCATACGCCAGTACTTGTCGGTATCGTTCATCTCTTCGGCGATAAGGCGCTGTGTATGCGTCATTATCTCTCCATAGAGCAAGGGAAGGTAGGCAGAATAGAAGAGAACTGAATCCTCCACAACAAGTAGCACCCCCACCTTTCCATCGCCAGCATCACTGGGAGCGTTTTTCTTGTCCTCAATATACTTGATCATTCCCAATAACAGCCGGGAATCGCCGGTCCATATGAAATTGGCATCAATTAGATTTCTCCCCTGGAGTTTGGAGGGATAGGTAATCAATTCACTTCTGGAGGAGAAAAGCATTAAAATGGGAAGGTCTGGATGTAGTTGCTTAGCCTTTTCGGCTAATTCTTCTGGGGAAAGATCGCCTGTTCTCATTCCGATAATCATTAAATCAAAAGATTCTTCCTGAAGAAGATGCAGACCTTCCATGCCATCGGCGACCGTTGAGAGGCGGGGAACGGTTGTCAGATTGAGCTGATGGTATTCTCCGACAATCTGATCGGAGAGTTTTGCGTCATGTTCTAGTATCCATGCGTCATAATGGGGCAAGACGAGAAGCACTCGACGAACCCGCCATCGCATAAGCTCATGAAAGGCATCATCTCCGATTCTTAGCTTATCGCATGCTTCTTTTATACTAAGGAGGTCGTCCATGAATTAATACTATATGATATTTACAATGTGCTATACCCAAAAAAAATTATGAAATCTTAATTGCGCAAGGGCTTGAAACAGAAATGCAGGCTACTCAACCCATCGAGCGTCAATAAGCCGGGTAACAGTCTACCAGAATAAGGAATTGGAGGGGGGCCAGCCCCCCGCCCCCCTGACAGGGGGGCGGATTTATAGGGGCATGAATGTGCTGGGGCTGTGGCGGAATGTCCATGTTGTACATGTGCATTTCAGTTTTTTTCGCCAACTTTGGAGGTACGGTGGCAATTCCCCCCCCTGAGGGGGGGGGCCGGGGGGGGCTTTCCTTATACGGGCCAAAGGTGCATTCTGACAGCCCCATCGGGTTCATCCTCGGGGTGCATCTTCAGGAGCTATCGGCACCCCTTCCCTGAAAACAGAAAAATACATATCTTGAAGACCTCCGGTAGGGCCTGAAGTACCCAGTCTGCCGATTCTGCTTCCCCGGCTCACCGATTGGCCGACATTAACAAACAAATCATCATTGCCACCATAAAGATAAATATAACCACCAGAATCAATGAGAACCACATTCCCAAATCCCCGATAGGGTCCGGTCCAAACCACACGCCCTTCGGCTACGACATGGATATAGCTCAGGGGCTCAGCCTTGATAGTTACGCCGTTCAGTTTACCTTCCATGGGCTTCTTGATGCCTGCGACCGGCCACCAAGGAACCGTGTCGACTCGTGTGACATTCTCTGATTTCACAGTGGCGATGTTCAGTGAGGAGTTGGGAAGCATAAATCCGTTCGACTTCCCCACATTTAATCGTTCTCCGATGCTCAGAACATGGTTTTTTGAGAGCCTGTTGAGACGGAGCAACTCCGCTACGGACAGGCCATGCCGCTTGGCAATGCCGTAATAGGTGTCACCTTTGACTACTTGGTAGAACTTATTTTTAATACTCTTTGAGACATCTTTGGCCTTGTCTTTGGGGATAACCAGTCTCATATTAACTGACAGGGATGAAGGGTCCTTTATGCCATTCTCTGCAAGAAGGTCTTCCACACTTATTCCATATCGTTTTGCTAACGAGTAAAGTGTTTCACCGGAAGAAATTATATGGATATCTTCGGCATTCAATACACCCGAGACAGAGATGTGGAAACAGAGTAGGACCACATTCCTGAATTTCTTAGTCATATGATTAATCATCGGAATAATCCCCGAATCGATTGACAAAATATTCGGGATGGTGGGATTTGAACCCACGGCCTCCTCGTCCCGAACGAGGCACGCTTCCCCTGCGCTACATCCCGTTAGATCGAAACCCGTTCCCCTTGAGAGGGACTTTCCACAAAATCAAGGTAACGGCGAAGCTCTGAAACTGGACCATAAAGGAACGATTTTCAGACTCTTCCACAAACGTCACACATTAAGTTGTGTTGGACAGGCTCTATCTATGATCGGCCTCCACACCAAGATCTTGACAATTTACTAAAGGGCACATCTAAAAACCCCCATTTAGTTCTAGTACTGTATCTTGCTTCAATCTTCGCACCCATGCGACGTTGTCTGCCTGTTGCAGACAGGTGCAGGACATGGCACAGGCAGGCGAAAAATTTTTTCGGCAATTTCCTAAAGCTGTTTTTGGAGGTTCCCTAAAGCTGTTTTTTGAGGCAAACCTAATTTTGCCATAATATCTGAAAAGCCTTGTAATGGTCAACAAAAACACTGGAATCCGAGAAATCCACAGCGGGAGTGAACATGGATGCCCAGGGGGGCAGGGGGGGGAGTGCCTAGAAGCTTAGTGGTGGGCAAAAAATACGAGCTGACATGGATGAGTCCACTGCAAAAAGCAAAAGATCAAAATCAATTCAAAAGACAGGTGATGAATCCCCTTGAATATCGACGAATATACTGAAGATATGGCAGGAACAGAGTGCCATTATTCAGGGTCACCTCATAATCCGTAAATGGAAGGATGATGGATGTGTAACCGTTCAAATCCTCCTTTTTTCCAGCCCTATGCCCAGACTGGCGAGAAAAATCCGAGACTTTCGATGAAAAAGAAGTTTCAACCAAGTCAGTTTTATGAATTTTCCTGCATTTTACTCCAAAAAAATTATTATGAGGTGACCCTGGGAACGAACACGAGGTTGTTCGTGTACGGGGTCATGTTATTTTGTACAGTTTTTAAAAGGGGCCGGGGGGCCTTCCGGATTTTCGTGGCGTTAAAAGGCTCTCACGTTTTCACTGGCCACTTCTAGGTGCGTTCCCTTGGGGCTGTGTCAGAATCCAGGGGTGGGTCAGAATGATGGATTTGGTTTGCAGGCAAGGCGGCGAAAAGTTCTGAAAGCGGAGTGTACATGTTGTACATGAGCATTTCAGGTTTTTTCGCCAACGCCGCATGCGGGCCAAAGGCGCATTCTGACACAGCCCCGAACAAGCCTTCATTCTTTGCCGCTGTAATCATGGCCGGATTGGTGGTCATGGAGGCAAAGCCGACATAAAGTTTATGGTCATCGTATTTTCTGAAACAATCCCTGAAGCTTTGCACCTTGCGCTCTGTCAGTCTTCTGATCTCCCTTGGGTGTAGCTTGTATTTCACCTCGATAAGAGCGACAGCCGATCCATTGACCAGAAGTATGTCGTATTCTTCATCTGTATCGGTCATTTGCACCCGGCGTTCTATTGTATCGAAAACCATGCCGCCCAGCGTTTTCGTTTCCTCCAGACTTCGGTAGAAAAATTCTTCTGCCATATCGCCAATGTTAATGCCCATACTTCCCAGTCTCTGGCCAATGTGATCCAGTTTCTTATCGGTTCTTTTCATCTGTTCATCGGTTTTCTTCATCTGTTCATCGGTTTGTCGCTGAGATGCTCTGAGTTCCTGTATCTGCTCATCGGTTTTTAGCTGGGATGCTCTGAGTTCCTGTATCTGCTCATCTGTTTGTCGCTGAGATACTCTGAGTTCCTGTATCTGCTGGGAAGTTTCGGACTGAATGCGGCTTATCTCTTCCAAGCCCTGGAGTATTTCCTTCATGGATTTTGCCATAGCATCAATCTACCCGGAATGCGGCTGTTTGTCAAGGGGCGAACACAGGGTCACCTCATGATCCGTAAATGAAAGGATGATGGATGTGTAACCGTTCAAATCCTCCTTTTTTCCAGCCCTATGCCCAGACTGGCGAGAAAAATCCGAGACTTTCGATGAAAAAGAAGTTTCAACCAAGTCAGTTTTATGAATTTTCCTGCATTTTACTCCAAAAAAATTATTATGAGGTGACCCTGTGCAATTATTAAAGATATTGTAATTTATGGCAGGAACCTTCCCTCACTTAACCTTGGAGATGCCTTTTTTCAGGGGGGCATAAATGTTCCGGTGAAAAAACGAATTAAAGTATGAGGGTATAACTTCTCCGCCCCGTCTCTGTAGGCCAGCCATGCTGAGCATAGTGCATGAGATTTAGTGTATTTCTTTGATTATTCGAGCTATGGCCTCTACCAGTACGTAATCATGTCAATCTTTAGCCAGGGGCCTCTGGCAGGATATCTGTTCTCCATTTTCCTTTGTGCCAGCTCTGCGCTATAAGTCCAGCAATTCGTCAAATCAGAGCGCAGGTGCCCCCCATCCCCCTCTGGATCGTTTTTGTGCGACATTCAAGGAGGTAGGCTAATGCCTTGTGAGCCGACTTTTTTCTGTTTTTGTATGTCTTTTCAAGCACTATTCGATTATCCTGAGTCAAGATATTGCCCTATTGCCCTGAACATTGTATTATCTTCGTGTCCCATGGGACTTTTCCCTCCTGTGCACCTTTTCTGCAGGTGAACATTTCATTATGTTCTATGGGATTTTTTACTTTTTGTTCACCTTTTCCACAGGTGCCGCTCACAGGCAGGTAGAAAAGGTCGAGTCAAGAACTAAATTGGTTTTTAGAGGTGCCCCAAAAAATAGAGGATTGCAATGTCTGTAGAAGTGGTAGAAGTTAAAAGCCGTCGGGATCGGGAAGCTGTTATTCGCCTACCGTATGGAATTTATCGCGGAGAGGGTCAGCGATATGAAGCATGGGTACCCCCTCTTGATCTTGATGTCCGGCTGGCAATGAATAAGAAGAAGAATCCTTTATACCATCATGCAGACGGCAAATTCTGGATAGCCAAAGAAAACGGTAGAATCTTGGGCCGAGTTGCAGGATTTATTGATCGCAATTTCATTGAATTTCACAAGACTCAAACGGGGTTTTTTGGTTTCTTCGAGTGCTATGACAAACTCGAAGTTGCGCGGGCACTCTTTGACTGTGTCGAAAAATGGCTCAGGGCCAATGGAATGGAAAGGGTTATCGGCCCAGTGAATGGCTCAACAAACCACCAAATTGGCAATCAAATCGACAGTTTTGATGAGATACCTGTCATCGAAATGCCCTACTCGGCCCCCTTTTATGGAAACCTGATTGAAAATGTCGGCTACAGGAAGGATAAGGATATTTACTCGTTCCGCAATAATTTCAAAAAGCATCCGGTAAGTGATAAGATTCAGCGTGTTTCGGCAATGGCTGCCGAACGCAATGGAGTCACCATCAGATTAGCCAATACAAAGAAGAAGTGGGCACAGGAAGTTGCCATTGTCAAGAAAATCTGGGAAGAGGCATGGCGTAACAACTGGGGGTTTACCCCATGGTATGATCTTGAATTTACCGAATTGGCAAACAATCTCAAACTCGTGATGAATCCCCAAATTACCTATATCGCAGAGATAGCCGAAAAACCCGTTGGATTTTGTTTTCCAATTATGGATATAAATTTCGCCTTCCAAAAGATCAATGGAAAACTTTTTCCAACGGGTATATTCCATCTCCTCGCCGCGAAGAAAAAGGCCAATTCCATCAGACTGGCAGCCTTTGGAGTCTTAAAGGAACACCAGAACAAGGGCATTGATGGCATTATGCTGACGAAACTGTATCACGATTGTATGGCCTGCAACATTGATATTGGAGAATTCAGCTGGATCCTTGAAACCAATTATGCCTTGATAAATCTAGTGAAGAAGCTGGGTTGTAAGCATTACAGGACTCACCGAATATACGAAAAGAATCTTTAGGCCCCCCCTTCCCCCCGGTTAATGCGAGCAGAAGAGCATGATGGCGAATCGCGATGCCGCTCTGATTCCGTTCTCACGGAGATCACAAAGGACACGGAGGAATGCCTTCGGCAAATTATGAATGCTCAGTACTGAGTTATTTTTCAACAAATCCTTGAAAAGCCTCTGTGTCCGATGTGTCTTCGTGCGAAACTCTTTGTACCTCCCAGCCGTTTTCAGATCTCACGGAGACCACAAAGGACACGAAGAGAGGAGTAGCCAAAGCTTTTAAAACCTCTGTGCCCTCTGTGCCTCCGTGCGAAACCCTTTATACATCCCATACCGTTTTAGATCTCACGGAGATCTCAGAGGACACGGAGGGGGGGCAGAAAAAGCGTTGAAAAACCTCTGTGCACAATTCTGCCTCTCACGGAGATCACAAAGGACACGGAGAGAGCATCAGCCAAATCATTGAAACCCCTCTGTGTACTCTGTGCCTCCGTGCGAAACTTTTATACATTCCATGCCGTTTTAGATCTCACGGAGATCACAAAGGACACGGAGGGGGGCAGAAAAAGCGTTGAAAAACCTCTGTGCACAATTCTGCCTCTCACGGAGATCACAAAGGACACGAAGAGAGGAGCAGCCAAAGCTTAAAAAACCTCTGTGCCCTCTGTGCCTCCGTGCGAAACTTTTATACATTCCATGCCGTTTTCGATCTCACGGAGACCACAAAGGACACAAAGAGAGGATCAGTCAAGTCATTGAATCCCCTCTGTGAACTCTGTGCCTCCGTGCGAAACCCTTTATACATCCCATACCGTTTTAGATCTCACGAAGATCACGGAGGACACGGAGGGGGGGCAGAAAAAGCGTTGAAAAACCTCTGTGCACAATTCTGCCTCTCACGGAGATCGCAAAGGACACGAAGAGAGGAGCAGCCAAAGCTTAAAAAACCTCTGTACCTCCGTGCGAAACTCTGAACTCTGAACTCTGAACTCTGAACTCTGAACTCTGAACTCTGAACTCTGAACTCTGAACTCTGAACTCTGAACTCTGAACTCTGAACTCTGAACTCTGAACTCTGAACTCTGAACTCTGAACTCTGAACTCTGAACTCTGAACTCTGAACTCTGAACTCTGAACTCTGAACTCTGAACTCTGAACTCTGAACTCTGAACTCTGAACTCTGAACTCTGAACTCTGAACTCTGAACTCTGAACTCTGAACTCTGAACTCTGAACTCTGAACTCTGAACTCTGAACTCTGAACTCTGAACTCTGAACTCTGAACTCTGAACTCTGAACTCTGAACTCTGAACTCTGAACTCTGAACTCTGAACTCTGAACTCTTTGTACACCCCATGCCGTTTTAGCTCTCACGGAGACCACAAAGGACACGGAGAGAGAAGTAGCCAAGTCATTGAATCCCCTCTGTGACCTCAGTGCCTCCATGCGAAACTTTGCCTCTCACGGAGACCACAAAGGACACGGAGAGGGGTCAGTCAAAGCTTTGAAAAACCTCTGTACCTCCGTGCGAAACTCTTTGTATCTCCCAGCTGTTTTCAGCTCTCACGGAGATCACAGAGGACACGGAGGGGGGGCAGAAAAAGCGTTGAAAAACCTCTGTTCGAAACTCTGCCTCTCACGGAGTCCACAAAGGCCAAGGAGAGGGGGCAGGCAAAGATTAAAAACCTCTGTGCCTCTGTGCGAAACTCTTTATACATTCCATGCTGTTTTAGCTCTCACGGAGACCACAGAGGACACGGAGGGGGAGCAGAAAAAGCGTTGAAAAACCTTTGTTCGAAACTCTGCCTCTCACGGAGTCCACAAAGGCCAAGGAGAGGGGGCAGGCAAAGATTAAAAAACCTCTGTGCCTCTGTGCGAAACTTTTTATACATCCCATACCGTTTTGGCTCTCACGGAGATCACAGAGGACACGGAGGGGGGGCAGAAAAAGCGTTGAAAAACCTCTGTTCGAAACTTTGCCTCTCACGGAGTCCACAAAGGCCAAGGAGAGGGGGCAGGCAAAGATTTAAAAACCTCTGTGCCCTCTGTGCCTCTGTGCGAAACTCTTTATACATCCCATACCGTTTTGGATCTCACGGAGATCACAGAGGACACGGAGGGGGAGCAGAAAAAGCGTTGAAAAACCTCTGTTCGAAACTCTGCCTCTCACGGAGACCACAAAGGCCAAGGAGAGGGGGCAGGCAAAGATTAAAAAACCTCTGTGCCCTCTGTGCCTCCGTGCGAAACTCTTATACATTCCATGCCGTTTTAGCTCTCACGGAGACCACAAAGGACACAAAGAGAGGATCAGTCAAGTCATTGAATCCCCTCTGTGAACTCTGTGCCTCCGTGCGAAACTCTGAACTCTGAACTCGGAGCGAAACTCTTATACATTCCATGCCGTTTTAGATCTCACGGAGACCACAAAGGACACGGAGAGAGAAGCAGTCAAATCATTGAATCCCCTCTGTGTACTCTATGCCTCCGTGCGAAACGCTGAACTCTGAACTCTTTGTACACCCCATGCCGTTTTAGCTCTCACGGAGATCACAATGGTATAATGAAATAAATGCAAATCCTGCGGCTTGGTCGTACTTACTAACTTTCTACTCTTTTTGACTTCATCCTAATTTTTATAAAATAATATATGACTCCCCTGAAAAAAAGGGCCACCGAATTCCTCACCTTACATTGAAATTGGTATAATACTCCCCAGGGATGATGTCATGTTCCGCACTAACGAAGAACATAATGCAGAGAAAAAATCCCGCCCTAACTTCTTTGTTTTTAACCGCAGAGGACGCAGAGAACGCAGAGTTTTTCTGGTAGTTTCTTGCCAGTTTTTCTATTCCGTTTTTAGCTTTTATCGTATTGTACAGCCAGTAATTCGTTCGGTGATTTTATTTAGCTCCATGTTTGTTTTTCTCTGCGTATCTCTGCGTCCTCTGCGGTTCATCTTCCCAGTTTTCCCTGAAAGTAACAGCTCGAAAGGGTTTTTATTTATTTTTTAACCCGCAGAGGTCGCTGAGAGCACAGAGTAGTTTCTTTTCTCTGCGTAACTCTGTGTTCTCTGCGGTTTATATTCCCAGGTCCTCCTCCTCAGGAATACTGATATATAAATTTTTCAGGGGAGTCATACATTGGATAAGCCGGGTTTTTAGTCAAAATAAGCCGAAATTGGAGCAATAGGAATTGAGACGGGGCGGAGAAATCATAAGCAGATGCTTGTAAATCGTTTTTTATCGAGTCTTATATGGATGCATGCGTTGTTCTTCTTCCACTAAGCTTGAGGGCACTATATGATAGTTCTGATGTGGAAGGTTTTTTTTGACGATTTTTGAGCATGATTTCCAATGGCGGACTTGCACTCATCGGTTATTACACCTGCCATCGGTAAGTATGACAAAAATATCTTCGTCAAGTTCCAAGAGATATTTTTTAGATTTTTATTGTTATAAAAGCCAATTATTCTTAAATTGAACAGTTTATGTAGGATCAGGAGCTACCTGTTTTATGAAAAAAATAATAAATAAATACAAATTTCTGTTTTCATTTTTGCTTTTTTTCTTAATATCTTTAATTTATGAGATATCTGTTTTTAATTGGAGCAAGGATGTTTTTGGTCCAATAATAAGAGTAGACATAATGATAGTTTATCCAATAATTTCAATAATTAGCGTTTTGTTTTTCTTTGTTTTGAAGAAATTATCAAAATAACCAACTCTAAAATATTCTTGACAAATATTGCTGGTTGATTTTTTTAGAACTCTATTTCCAGAAGAGATTTAAGTAATATTATACTTTTATGAATCAGTATTCGAAAAGAAAATTTTCCTGGTTCTATCTCCCATGTCCTATGGGGCCTTTAAAAACCCCATTTAGTTCTTGCTTTGATCTTTTCCGCCTGTCTGCACGTTGCACCTGCCTGTGCCTGTGGCAGGTAGCGGAAAATCAGTTGTACGACTGATAGAGCTTTATGATGAGCAAGGGACTTAGTTTCTCGGAATCGGAAAAAGCACGCGGCATGAGTATCTCATCTTTTATCGCATCACCCAAAATTTTCCAAAATTCTCCCTTGCACTACAAGGCCAGTAACCTGTAAACTGCTAGAAAATCGTTTACGTAAACGATTTTCTAGCAAAAAGGAACCTGTGAAATGCCCACAATCAAGGATGTTGCTCAGAAAGCCGGTGTTTCCATCGCCACAGTGAGTCACATTATAAATCACACCCGTTTCGTGAGCGATGAACTATCGGGTAGGGTGCGCTCGGTGATAGACGAATTGGGCTATGAGCCTCACGCTGTTGCCCGAAGTCTGCGGGGACAAAAAACTCACATGATTGGCCTTATTTTGCCCGATAACACAAATCCCTTTTTTGCCGAAGTTGCCCGAGGGGTGGAGGATGCCTGTTTCATTGCCGGATACAGCGTTATTCTATGCAATTCCGATAACAGCCTGGAAAAAGAAGTGAGCTATCTTCAACTCCTGGAGAACAAAGGAGTTGATGGCATCGCATTTGTGAGTATCGGAGAGGATGACGACGCGGTGGAAGTTCTCGCCAAGCAAAAGCCGCCCCATGTGCTTATAGACCGGGTTATCCCCGGGGTAGATATAGATTCTGTGCTGGTGGATAACCGGGGCGGAGCACGGCAGGCGGTAGCGACTCTCATTGAACATGGCCATCAGAACATTGGCTTTATTTCAGGGCCGCGGGATCTCTCTTCAAGCATAGAACGTGAACGAGGATATCGCGAGGCATTGGAGCAGGCGGGCCTTGCCCCCAATGAAGGACTCATCATTGAAGGGGATTTTGGATTGCCCGGTGGAGAAATTGCAGCGCGCTCCCTCCTTACTCAAGATCCCCGGCCAACGGCATTATTTGTGGCCAACGATATAATGGCCATCGGCACTATGAATATGGCTCGAAAATTGGGACTGATTATACCCAAAGATCTCTCAGTGTTCGGCTTCGATGATATCGCCATGGCATCCTGCGTATCTCCCGCACTTTCCACTGTGGCCCAGCCTAAATATCAGATTGGCCAGAGAACAGCCGAAATTCTTCTCAGGCGCATTGAATATCCTGGCGAAACGACCCGTTCCGAGAGTCTTTCAACTCATCTTGTGCTTCGAGAATCCCATGGGGGTGTCGCGTGAAGAAAACAGTGCTTCTCAATGCGCCGTTATCTCGCATCGTCGCTCAGATGGGGCATACCGATGGACTTTGCATTGCCGATGCCGGGCTCCCCATACCTTTGGGGCCGGAACGAATTGACCTGGCGGTATCTCCCAATATCCCTCGTTTTATTGAGGTACTCGACGCTGTACTTGATGAGCTTGTTGTTGAACGGGTGCTTCTCGCCGAGGAAATCCGTGAACGCAACCTGGATGTTTTGGAAATGATTCTCCCCAGGATCGCTCAATTCAGATCGTGTGAAGTTCTTTATGTGCCCCATAGCGAGTTCAAACAGCGAAGTAGCGAATCTCAAGCCATTGTGCGCACAGGGGAGTTTAGCCCTTTTGCCAACATAATTCTCTATTCAGGAGTCCCCTTCTGATGAGAATTTCTGCGGCATCAACATTTTCAATCCTCAAACGTTCGGGGCTCATTCTGGCATTTTTCGGGATGTGTTTCATTCTGAGTCTGCTCTCTCCCCGGTTTTTTACACTCTCTAATATTCTCAATGTTCTCAGGCAGTCTTCTATCAACGGAATCATTGCTGTAGGGATGACCTTGGTTATTCTTACCGCCGGTATTGATTTATCGGTGGGTTCCGTATTGGCTTTCTCGGGGGTAATAACGGCCCAGATGATGGTGAACGGAATGCCGCCTGTCCTTGCAGCACTGATTGGAATTTTCATCGGCGGAACGCTGGGTCTTGTAAACGGAATTCTTGTTACCCGATTTTCTCTACCGCCATTTATTGCCACTTTGGGTACGATGACTTTTACCCGGGGATTGGCACTCAGTTTTACTCAAGGCGAGCCGGTTAGCGGATTGCCCGATTCGTTCCGTGCATTGGGAACGGGTTTGATCGGCGGCATTCCCTCTCCTGTGCTTGTCGCCGCGCTCATATTTATTCTCGCGGCAGTTTTCCTTCGCCTTACTCCTCAAGGAGAGCGTCTTTACGCGCTGGGGGATAATCCCATGGCGGCCCGTTTTACTGGAATTCCTGTGCATCGATACATAACATCGGTTTATATAATCGCCGGAGCATTGGCGGCTTTGGCCGGTCAGGTATTGATCGGGCGATTGAATTCGGCCCAGCCTGTGATGGGTATGGGATATGAATTTAACGCCATTGCCGCCGTGGTTGTTGGGGGAACGAGTTTCACTGGCGGTAGCGGAGGGCTTTCTGGAACGGTGATAGGTGTCCTTATAATTGGGGTTATCAACAATGGCCTGAATCTCCTGGATGTGCCCTCGTTTTGGGAACAGGTGGTGAAGGGTGTTGTTATTGCCCTGGCCTTACTTCTCAATCGGGCATCGGCTAAAAAATGAAAACAGGCCGGCAGGTTAGCCGGTTTGAAATAAAAAATGACCAATTGAAGGAGGTCACAATGAAAAAATTTTTCGTAGTGTTATCGGTTCTGGCCATATGTGTCAGTCCCTTGTTTGCTAATGGAGGCTCGGATTCCAACGAAGCGGTGTATGGGCTTTCCATCTCCACGCTTAATAACCCGTTCTTTGTCGCTTTGAAGGAGGGTTCGGAAGCCAAGGCTGCCGAACTCGGTGTTACTTTGGTGGTGATGGATTCCCAGGATGATCCGGCTAAAGAAGCCGTGAATCTTGAGGATTTGATTCAGCAAGAGGTTGATGCCATTCTGGTGAATCCCACCGATGCCGATGCCGTGGTTCCCTCGATAATGAAGGCCAATGCCAAAGGTATCCCTGTCTTCACAATCGACCGCGGTGCGGCTGGCGGCGAAGTTGTCTCCCATGTGGCTTCCGACAATGTGGCGGGGGGCAAGATGGCGGCTGAATTCCTTTTGGAAATGATTGGCGGTTCCGGGAAAGTTGTTGAGCTCGAAGGTATTGCCGGTACTTCGGCTGCCCGGGATCGGGGCACGGGATTCAATGAAGTTGTTGGCATGAACTCAGGGATAGAAGTTGTTGCCCGTCAAACAGCAAACTTCAACCGAGCCGAGGGATTGAGCGTTTTTGAAAACATTCTTCAAGCTCAGCCGGATATCGCCGGTGTATTCGCACACAATGATGAAATGATTCTCGGTGCCATCGAAGCCGCTCGGGCGGCGGGACGAGAAGGCATTGTGTTTGTTGGCTTTGATGCCGTTGATGATGCCGTTGCCGCTGTTAAAGATGGCTCTCTTGCCGCTACTGTTGCCCAGCAACCCGGTAAAATTGGGAGTTTGGGGGTTGATACCGCCTACAAATTTTTGAAAGGGGAATCTGTTTCAAAGAATATCCCTGTTGATTTGGCCCTGGTAAAATAGAATTTTTGGGCTGTGTCAGAATCCAGGGGGGGCAGAATGATGGATAATGGATTCCCCCCCCCCTTTTTTGCCCCCCCTCAGGGGGGGAGGGGGGTATCTGCCTACTGCAGGCAAGGCGGCGGAAAGTTCTGAAATCGGAGTGTACATGTTGTACATGAGCATTTCAGGTTTTTTCACCTGTCTGCGCCTGCCTGTGCGTTGCACGCAGACAGGTGCGTACACGTACAGGCAGGCCAGCTTTGGAGGTGCGGTGGCAATCCGGGGCTGTGTCAGAATGATGGATTTGGTCTGCAGGCAAGGCGGCGAAAAGTTCTGAAAGCGGAGTGTACTGTTGTACATGAGCATTTCAGGTTTTTTCGCCAACGCCGCATGCGGGCCAAAGGCGCATTCTGACACAGCCCCCAAAAATTTTCTGTAACTATGAGAAGGCAGCATGAGTCAACCCATTATCGAACTTAAAGGAATCGGGAAGAGCTTTCCTGGGGTGCGGGCCCTTGATGGAATTAATCTCTCTTTTCTTCCCGGAGAAATCCATGCCGTTGTTGGGGAAAATGGAGCGGGGAAATCCACTCTGATGAAAATCCTCGCTGGCGATTACACCAGGGATGAGGGGGCAATCTTCGTTGGTGGAGAGCCCACCAGGCTGGGCACTCCGACGAGGGCGAGAGATCTGGGAATCGGAATGATTCATCAGGAACTCACCCTGCTTCCAGATCGGAGTATTGCCCAAAACATTATGCTCGGCAGGGAGCCCCGAGGGAATTTGGGTCTTGTAGATTATAAAGCCATGAACAGTAAGGCAAAGGCCAATTTGGAACCCATGGGGTTGCACCTTGATCCGGCCACTAAAGTCTCAACCCTGCCCATTGCCATCCGTCAGATGGTGGAAATTGCCAAAGCACTCTCCCTGCATGCCCGTGTTCTTATTCTCGATGAACCGACCTCCTCGCTCACCGAATATGAAACCCGTCTCCTTCTGGATATGATGAAAAATCTTAGAGACCAGGGAATTACACTCATCTATATTTCGCATCGCCTGGAAGAAGTTTTTGAAACGGCCGACCGCATAACAGTTCTGCGTGACGGAACTCTTATCAAAACCCTGCGGGCAAGTGAAACTTCACCTGATAATGTTATCCGCTTGATGGTGGGAAGAGAACTTGGCGAAATGTTCGTAAAGGAAGCCAAGCCTCAAAGTGATATTCTCCTTAAAGTGGTGAATCTCTCAGGTGATGGTTTTGATAATATGTCATTTGAATTGCGAAAGGGTGAAGTTCTTGGCATATCCGGTTTGGTGGGTGCCGGACGCAGTGAGCTGGCTCGGGCCATTTTCGGACTGGATGCCAGCTCATCGGGCCAAGTATTCCTTAATGGAGCTGTGCTCAACCGCCGAAATGTTTTTTCTGTAATGGCCCGCGGTTTGGTGTATGTTCCCGAAGATAGAAAGGCTCAGGGTCTCTTTCTCAATCTTTCAGTGCGAAAGAATCTAACCGTGAACATCCTGGGCAAGCTCACTCGCTGGGGTGTGTTAAAATTCGCTGAAATAAAATCCATGGCAGGTGAACTTATAGAGCGTTTGAATGTTCGCCCGCCGGACGCTGCGAAACAGATTCGCAATCTCAGCGGCGGCAATCAGCAGAAGGTTGTTATTGCCAAATGGCTTTCCTTAAATCCCCGTGTTCTGATACTCGATGAACCAACACGGGGAATTGATGTTGGTGCCAAGGCGGAAATTTATTCTTTAATTGACCGTTTAGCCGCTGATGGGGTGGGGGTGATTGTGATTTCCTCGGAATTGCCTGAAATTTTAGGCATCAGCGACCGAGTTCTCGTAATGAAGTCCGGGGGTCTCTCCGGGTTGCTAGAGCGTGAAGAGGCCACACAAGATAAAATTATGAGCCTAGCGGCGGGATCGTCATTATGAAATGGATTCGGCGCTACAGTGTTCTGTTTGTTCTCCTTGGTCTTTCGTTGCTTCTCGCCTTAATATCACCCCGGTTCATGAGAACCGGAAATCTTGTCAACATTGTGCTTCAATCATCAATTACGGCATTGGTGGCCCTGGGTCTCTCTTTTCCCATACTCATCGGCGGGATTGACCTTTCGGTGGGTTCGGTCGTGGCTTTCGCTGGTGCCCTATCGGCCGGATTGGCTGCCCAGATTGGCCTTGGCACCGGATGGGCCATCTTTATCGCACTGGGTGCTGGGGCCTTTGCCGGATTTCTCACTGGTGCTCTGGTGGTGTGGGGAATGCTCCCGCCCTTCGTGGCATCGCTCTCTTTGATGGCGGTGGCCCGGGGTCTTACTCTTGTCTATACCGAAGGCAAGGCCATTGCCGGATTGCCGGAGAATTACGTCGTTTTGGGATCAGGGTCGCTTGGACCCATACCCATGCCGGTTATTTTTTTGATTCTTCTTTTCCTTTTGACCCACCTAATTCTTACGCGAACGCGCTATGGGCACCATGTGTATGCTGTGGGGGGCAATGTGGAAACAGCCCGGCTGGCGGGTATTCGGGTTAGGACAATTACGCTTTCGGCGTATGTTATCAGTGCTCTCACCGCATCCTTCGCCGGAATTCTCCTTACCGCCCGCCTGTGGTCGGCCCAGCCTACGGCGGGGACGGGGTTGGAATTGGAGGCCATCGCCGCGGTGGTTCTTGGCGGTACTTCTCTAATGGGGGGATCGGGAAGTGCTGGCGGACCGGTGGCTGGTGCGTTGATAATGGGGGTTATCGGCAATGGTTTGAACTTATTGAAGATCCCCTCCTACCTGCAACAGGTTATCAAGGGGTTCATCCTCATCCTCGCTGTTATGATTGACATCCATTCACGGAGGGACAAGAGGAGGTCTTATGATTCATAATGCCGGATCGCTGAACATCGATGATGTTTTCCGAACCGCCCACATTGTCCGTCCCGGGGAAACGATTCCCAGCCTGGCACTTGAGAGGTTTGCCGGGGGAAAGGGGATGAATCAGTCGGTCGCCCTTGCCCGGGCAGGGGCATCTGTTCGCCATGTTGGACGCATAGGGGAAGATGGTATTTTCCTCAAAGATGGGCTCGCCGCCGACGGGGTGGATGTTTCGGGCATTTTGGTTGGAGAAACTCCTACCGGCCGTGCGATTATTCAGGTGGCCGATGATGGAGAGAATGCCATTGTTCTTTTTGGCGGTGCTAATCAGACCTGGGGCACTTCGGACGTGGATAGGCTTTTAAGTGCGGTATCTCCAGGCGATGTTTTGCTTCTCCAGAACGAAATCAATGGGATTGAGGGCCTGATAAGAGGGGCCTCTGACTCAGGCCTCAGGCTGGCGATGAACCCGGCACCCATGAGTGGGGAAGTCGTGAACTATTCTCTTGAACGGCTTTCCTGGTTGGTGGTGAATGAGATTGAGGGCCGGGAGCTTTCGGGTCTTGGTGAGACGGGGAACGAGGAAGATGTTGTGGTTGAGCTTCGGCGGCGGTATCCAAATACCGTGGTTGTGATGACTCTCGGCAAAAAAGGTGCCATTCGGGCCGACGATGAGGGTCTGTTTCGCACATCATTCCCTGACCAGGGCCCCATTGTTGACACCACAGGTGCCGGTGATACTTTTATGGGTTATTTTCTGGCAGCGGAGGTGGCAGGTTTTTCCAGGGAGGAAGGTCTAAAACGGGCCTGTGCCGCCGGTGCCCTTGCGGTAACCAGAGCCGGTGCCACTACAGGAATACCGTTTTCAACGGATGTTGATGCTTTATTATTTTGATAGGCTTTCTGACGAGGCTACGCAGAGCGCATTGCTGAAGGCTCCGACATCAGTCCGGTAGACGCACATTCAGCTGTCAAGGATTTTATATTGCGGTGTCTTCAGAGGGGAATTAGAAAAATTATAAGTTTTTTATTGACACTGTGCGTTTCTATGCTATAATAAGATAAATTGATTCGGTGTTGCCTGGCAGACAAGATTGTACTCGGCGGCACCTCAAATTAGATGTAAAGAAACGGATTGATAGCTTGTTATGTGAAAAAGACAACTACACATATGAAGTGTAATTTATGAGAATATATGCAGACACATCAGTTTTTGGCGGAATGTTTGACAAAGAGGTCTCTGAGCCAAGCAAACAGTTTTTTGATGAAGTCGAATCAGGGAGATTCATATTGGTAACCTCTGCTGTTGTAGAAGCAGAAATTGAACCGGCCCCAGATAACATTAGGCAACTTTTCAATAAATATGCAGATTTTGCTGAAATTGCTGATATCAGTGAAGAAGCATTAGAATTACAGCTAAGCTATATTAAATCAGGTGTCGTTACTGAAAAATCACTTGATGATGCGCTACACGTGGCAATCTCAACTGTTTCAGGCTGTGACCTTATCGTGAGCTGGAATTTTAAGCATATTGTACATTTTGACAAAATACCAAAATACAATGCCGTTAATACTTTGAGTGGTTATAACCACATCGGAATATACTCACCTTTAGAGGTAATACATTATGACAACTCATGAGCCAGAATGTGTAGAGTTAAAACATCGTGGTGCAGTACATGTTGCACAAATGTTATCAGGAAAGTCAAGGCAAGAAGAAATAGAGTTTTGGCGTAGCCGAACAGAAAGATTGCGTGTGTCGCATAACAAGGCCATACATCCGACCGCTACAGTCGCTACCGATCCTTCCACGTCGGGTGATGGCTGACGTTATGTGATTCAATCGAGGATACAGAGAATATGTCTTTTGAAAGAATAATGGGGTTGGATGTCATCAATGACGAAGAGTACCAAAGATATCGAGAAGGTATGACTCCAATTCTTGAGTCGTTCGGTGGTAGTTTTGGCTATGACTTCAAAATTGAGGAAGTTTTGAAGTCTAAAACTGAAAATCCTATCAACCGTGTATTTACAATTGACTTTCCCAGCAAAGAAGTAATGGATGCTTTTTTTTCAGATCCAAGTTACTTGAAGATAAAAAGTCAGCATTTTAAAAACTCTGTAAAGTCAGCGACTGTAATATCAATGCATGAAAAAAACACATAACAAGGTGAATTCACATGGACAAATATAAGCTTCTCTACTTCGTTCCGCATCTTACATTTTTTAGTGATTTGTAGCGTTATGTTTTTATGGAGACCGTAATGGAAATTGAACGAACACTAGAGCCCCTGACAAAAAATGACCTTAAAGATATTTATGAGGGTAGCGTCAATTGTGTAAATGAATACTTTATTGAAGGGCAAGGAAGCAAATGGCAAGATCGCTACAATATTGAAAAGCCATTAGCTGTTGCACTCTGTCAAGGAGCTGCCATGCACTATCATGATGGAGTTTACGGCATCAAAGACTTTGATGTATGGTTCTTTTATCCATTTAATAAAGATCATCTACCCTATCGCACGATCTGGAACTGGGATTATGAAAACCTAAAATTCGGCAAGCATCCATCAATGCCTAAAGACACAGGAAGAAAAGTAGATGTATTGGTAAGGTCAATAAGAAACTATACAGAGAATGACCCAGTTAAAACCATCCATGATTACTTGCAGTATGAAAATACAAAATCGTCAAGAAAGTTAGCTAAAAAGGCAGTAGTAATGCTTACTCCAGAATCATTATTGGGTAAGGTGGTATGGTACAAACAAAAAATATAACTATGCCTCCACCTGACCACCATCCACTTTGCGGCTGGCATCAGGTGAGTTTGATCGTTATGTGCGAAACATGGTTTGAGAGATAATATGTTTTTTCGGAATCACCATTTTTTTCTTGACAGGTCTGCAAAAGTGCTCATAATTATAAATTATGAAGCCGGATGGCAATCCTGTTCAGAGAAAAAGCATTTTTCCGGAAGAGACCGAAAGAGTGAAAACTGCGGAGTGAAAAAACTCTCGGAAATGAGAAAGCCGGAAGAGTGACAAGTCTGAAAGAGTGAGACAATCCGGAATAGCTGTTTTCTGACAAATCATAACGGGTTCGGGTATGAAAGGCTGTGAAACTGCGGGTCCGACAAAAGGAACAGATTTTTGATGTGATGAGCGGATAAGGCATGTTGCAAAGAAAAATAACCCGCCATTGTAGCGGACTGGTTAGGCGCATCGGTAATGAAACGTATAGACCCCGCCCGCCGCTGAATTCAGTCGTTAGACGAAAGGAGACTTCCAACTATTTATGATGAACAACCTTCTCAATACTGTGATAATCTATTTTGTATTATCTGTAATAGTCATCTTGCTGTCAAAACTAGAAAAAATATTTGTGTGTAAACCGGAGAATGAACCAAAAATATACGAATCGAAATCCCTACTGTATTTTAAGGTAACACGGCATATACTAATATTCCTAGCTTCAGCCGAAGTAATACTTTTAGATCGCGGGTTACCGCATTTTGCCTATATCATTATCGGTTTGGTATCAATTGTATTGGGAATTTTATTACGCATATTGGCAATTCGTGAGCTTGGTTCGTTGTGGTGTTACCATATTGGTCTCTACGCAGGGCATCGCCGTATAGAAACCGGTATATATTCAAGGCTAACACATCCTGCATATATAGGTAACATCTATATTGCAGGCTTAACTGTGCTTATTGGCGCAACCATCACATCTTTGGTTGCACTTGTATTTGTTATATGCTTCTATTCTTATAGAAGTACTCGCGAGGAGCCCCTAATAAGATGTCTTTCGGTCTAAGTAAGGAAAATTCACTATATCATGGCACGAGCAGTAAGCGAGCCAAGTCCATTCGCAAAAATGGTTTCCAAATTCCACCGCACAAAGAAGATCGCTGGCTCGGCTCCAATGGTGTTTACTTTGTATCAAACCGGCCGTCTATTGCTTATCGCTTTGCATGTAAAGCAACCCTGGTAGATAGAAGTTCCGAAGTTGTATTAGAAGTTTCATTTAATCTACAAGATAATGACACCATTTTAGATTTAACATCAGATAGTGGCCTTAACATCCTGTTTTGTTGCTATCTAAGATTATATCGGGCGTTTAATCAAAGACAGGATAAAAACAATGCGAGAACCCCCGATGTATATAAACCCGATGAATATGAATCGGACTTGGAACATAAAATTAAAGAGTTCGAGAAGAATGCGGAGCAGGTGCTGTCGCTATATCTAAATAAATCAGGCAACTGGGATTCTGCAGCACTTCGCTTAGCCGCTATGGAGAAGAACATGGGCATTATCGCAGCAGCCATTCAGGAAGGGGATTCTTTCTCTTTAAGCATTTTGGATTCACCGTTTAAGGATAGTTACAGTAATTATTCGGGCATAAGATGTAGAGATCACATTGAAATCTGTTTTATTGACCAACTGTTACTTCAGCGTTGCTCTGTTAGTACCATAAATATAAATGAGCATTTTGACGATATGCATGAAGCTTTTTCGTCCCAAATGAAAGATAGTCTTTCAAGAGACGCGAGATGATACCGCAACTGCAATATTCATCAAATCCATCTGCACATGAAGCTGATGAGACTACTTTGCTCGCACTTGCGCGGTGTGGAGGTGCTCCATTTGAGCAACCGAATAAGCAGGAATTCGAATCAATTGTTTCAAACATAAATAGTCGAAAAGCGAGGGTCTACATTCCATGGTTCTTGACCCATGAACGGGTCAATGAGTTTTCAGAAATATGCAAGGGAGCTATCGATGTCGAATCCCTTTACGCCGTGATTCGAGATATTGAAGCCCGATGCGCTAGACAGGTTCCTCATTGGGTAGAAAAAGTCAATTTATTTCATTTGTACGGGATTTTTCGAATATTGAACATAGACCCGTATGAAAGTCGTAGTAATATGAAAGAAAATTCCGCTTCTCATATACCTCTTTCAATTCTTTCGGCACGTAATAGCCAACTGATTACTTCTGATGCAGGAGCCTTGGGGGCAAAAAGAAGTATTGCTTTTCTGCGCAAGGAAAATCTATTTCGTTTTTTTGCTGAATATCAACTATATTACTACGGTGGATTCGAGCAATTATTATTAACGCTATCGAATTATGTGGGAACTAAGAAAGAATCGATCATCCCCTCAACTATTGCATCTATTATACATACATTTCGGTTGAGAGAGGATGCAAAGAATTTATTGGAAGAAAATATATTATCTCAGATGGAACCTGGTGTCACAAAGATGATAGATCGTGAACTATAATGCGTTCAAAAATTAACATCAATTCTGGTGTTGCTCCTATAACTGTTTATGTTGAGCCACAAGCCTGTGGCGGCTCATGTATATATTGCCCAGAAACTGACAGATTTCCGAAGAGCTATATAGCAAATGAGGATACTGAGTACGCAGCATCTGTTTCCTTCGATCCTTCTAAGCAAATTATTAAGAATTTAGAAAAACTGCCTAACAAGTTACTTTCTCCGCACAATACAATTCCGCTTGAAATAATAGTGCTTGGAGGGTCATTTTCGGCTCTCAAAAGACCTTATCGTAAAAAATACGTTTTAAGCATTTATGAATGCCTGTCAAAAATACACGTAATAAAAACTATTCCTGTTAAAGCAATTTGCTCCGTATTTACAGTGGAGTGTCGGCCTGACCAGATCACCCATAAAGAATGTGTTGCGCTTCGTAGCCTAGGTGTATCTAAAGTAGAAATTGGCGTGCAGCACACTGATGATGGGGTTCTTGTAAAAACAGGGCGAGGTCATAGCAATGCACAAACAATTACTGCTACGCGATTATTGAAATCTGCGGGATTCAAGGTAGGTTATCACGTAATGATCGGATTGCCAGGGAGTTCGTATAGTTCTGACCATAAAATGCTCTCCGATACTCTTTGGGGACGGGAATACCAGCCAGACTATTTAAAAATATATCCTTGCGAATTACTAAGGGACTCAAATTTACAGCCAGCTCTTTATTCCATTTTTAATCGAGGCGAATGGACACCACCTAATGACGAGTATTGTATAACATTGCTCGACAGTGTTGCGGGGTATATACCACCTTACGTTCGTATTTCTAGAATTCAGCGTCAGTTTGCACGAAGTGAGGTTACTGCTGGTCTCAAGCCGGGATTAAGAACGAGAATTCACTCTCCCCTCCATGACATCTCGTCTCGTGAGATCCGTAGTAGGTCCTTATATGAGTACGATCCAAGCATTCTTGAAATTTATTACGCTGGAAGCGACATATACTTTGAAAATTGTGTGACTAAAGATAATTCCAAGCTGTTGGTTGGCATAGGAAGAATTACTTTATTAGATAGTACAAAAGCTATATTACGCGAAATAAAAATTTTTGGCGAAGTTGCTCCTATTGGATTTAGAGCAAATGCCCAAGGATTAGGATATGGCAGTTCGCTACTAGGTGCTATTGAAAGCCACTTGAGCCGAAGTGGTTATTCTATGCTATTCGTGAATTCAGCGTATGGTGCAAAGAAATTTTTCTTAGACCGAGGTTATCGCGAGAATTCTCAATACCTTCTACAGAAATCAATAACGTCGTCTAACAAGGCTAATCCAGCCGACGCGCCAAAGGTGCGTGCTACTGATTAGCGGCATTATCCTCTGAGTATCTTGGAGGTAGAATAATGTCAGAGAACCATCAAATCGAAAAACCTCGCTTATTCATCAGTCCTGCTACAAGTGACGGAGAATTTGCTAACGCCTTCAAACAGGAACTTGAAAAGGAAAAGGTATTCGCGAATGGCTTAGAAGTATTCTGTACAAGTTCACCTGGAATGATCGCTGTTGGGTCTGATTGGCTGTCTGAAATGGAGTCAAGACTAAGCAATGCTCAAGTAGTGATAGCAATTATTACCCTCGACAGCAGAAGCCTTTGCAACCCTGCGGATAAAATATTATATGGAAATATGTTAGAAAATGATACTACTGAAAATACGACTCACCCATTTGCTGAACGTAAAATGAGCGTTTCTCTGAGAACATTTAGCGGTAAAGTACCATATAAATGTATCTACCGGCTGATTTGTCCGGGGTAATCACAATTCCCCATGGATAAGCCAGCCAGGGTAATTAAGATTCCCCATACGATACAGCTGAGGGTAATCAAGATTCCCCATAAATCGGCCTCTAGGGTAATCACAATTCCCCACTCCCTTCCGTAGATCATTTACAATACTCCTGCAACAAAACGCAGGAGTACATATGGGATACAGAAGGATGAATATTATCGATTTAAAATGCATTTACAGAAGACTACGGTCGGATCAAAGCATAAAGACTATCAGCGAATCCGAAGGTTATGACCGAAAAACAATCAGGCATTATCGAGATGCCATGAAATCCTCCGGACTGCTTAAATCACCTGATCCATCGGAAGAGATCTTGGCGGAAAAGCTCTTTGAACTGCTTCCGAACAACGAACGAAGTAGCCCGATACACGATGAATTCCATCAGCACAAAGATGAGATCATCCGGCTCACCACAAGGGAACAGGAGCCTATGAAGCTGAAGAGTGCGTTCATCGTCATCAAGCAAAAGTATGGTCTGGGGGGCAGTTACGAGAGCTTCAAAGTCTTCTCCCGCAAACATCATTTGACGGTTCCCGGGAAAAAGCAGTTCCCGCGACTGGAGTTGCCGCCGGGAGAGGAGACACAGATAGATTATGGTCGAGTCGGTTTGCATGAAGAGCCGGAAACAGGTAAGAACCGTGTCGTCAATGCCTTCGCAGCCAAGCTGTCCTCCTCCAGGTTGCCATTCATAGAGTTTACCTATTCTCAGAACCAGGAATCCTTTGTCGGGAGCAATGACAATATGGTTCGTTTTTTTAGCGGAGTCACCGAATACCTGACCATTGACAACCTCAAGTCCGGTGTGATTAGAGCCGACATATACGATCCTCAGATCAACAAGGCATATGCGGAATGGGCGGAGCATCACGGTACTTTTATCAATCCCTGTATCAAGGCACACGCCAAAGGGAAGGCCAAGGTCGAAAGGATGATTCCTGATGCCCGAGAGCTTTTTCGACGATTGAAAGAGCTTCATCCCTCCGCAACTCTCAAAGAGCTCAATGAAGAGGCAAAGAAGTGGTGTCTGAATGAGTACGGACAGAAAAAGCATGGGACCACTGGCATCCCGCCTTATGAGGCTTTTATCGATGAAGAAAAGCCTAAGCTAAAACCTATAAATCCAATTCGCTTTGAGATCCCGGTCTGGAAATCTGCAAACGTCCATATGGATCAGTTTGTCAGTTTTGAGAAAAAGCGCTTTTCCATGCCCTTGTCCTATCGCAGAAAGATCGTGCACTGCCGACGGGCTGGCAGTCTGGTGAAGATCTATGATGAGAATTATCTCTTTATCAGGCAATACGTTACTACATCCAGGAAAGTGTACTGTACCGACGGTGATTTCCCGCCGGATCAACGTGCGATGATGAAAGGCGATTACCCGCAGTTTCTGATCGGACGGGCAGCGGCCTACGGATCCGGATCGAAACAACTTGTGGAACAGATCCTGCGGTCTCATGCATTTATAAACGCCCGTATCGCCAAGGGAATGATCACACTCTTCGAGCAGTACAAGGACCTGCCGTTGCTGCAAGATGTGTGTAGCAAGGCGGCGGCCTTCAAGGTACGCCAACCGAAGCACTTGAAGATCATGCTGGAAGATGAAAAGAAACAGAAACACCTGGTATTTGAAGTTCCTCGCTCAACGGCGGGTGAAGCCATGGTCAGAGATATTCGAGAATACATTAGCAATTAACAAGAAGGAGAAAACTGTGAAAGAAATGCAAACACTTGAGGCCAATCTTCGCCGGTTGAGAATGCCGGGGATACTGGAGAACCTCGATCTACGGCTCCGGGAAGCTGAAGATGGCGGACTCGGTTATCTGGATTTTTTGATTCTGCTGATTCAAGATGAGGTTGTAAATCGCGATTCCAACATCCTGAGCAAACGTCTGAAAGTCGGAAGCTTGAGTCCCAGAATGACTTTTGAGAACTTTAACTACCGGTTCAATATGGCCACCATTCCGCAGCAGACCATCCGGGATCTGGCGACTTGCCGCTTTATCCGGGACCATAGAAGTCTGGTTCTGTGCGGCCCTCCCGGAATTGGTAAGACCCACATAGCACAGGCCATCGGTCATGAGGTGTGCCGCCGGGGAGGAGATGCCCTATTCGTCAAAACCCAGAAACTTTTAGAGTGTCTGACAGACGAATCCTACCCGAGGAGAGTGGCCCGGTTATGGAAGCAGATCAAGACAATGGACTTGCTGGTTCTCGATGATTTTGGTTTTCGACGTTATGACTCGAAAGAATCCGAGTTGCTTTATGCGCTGGCAGACGAACGTTTGGGAAGTGGTTCGACCATCATCACATCCAACCGTCCGCCGCAAGACTGGTACGGTGTCTTTCCCGATCCGGTCATCGGCGGGGCGGTGCTGGATAGACTGGTTTCCGGTGCTATTAAGATCATTGTCGAGGAAGCTAAGTCTTACAGGATGCATGGAGTATTCGGTGAGGGGACAGAGGGAAAAGGCTCTTGACTTATTATAAAATCGGTTCTACGATTTGACTACCGGAAGGGGGTGGGAATTTAAATTACCCTGGGTGGGGAATATGATTACCCTCGACACTGATTTTAAGCATAGCGTTTCGGGCTTAAAAAAAGATGTCCAATTACCGTTTTTAGGATGAAGGAATGGAAATGCCCTAACAAGGCACTCCAGCGGACTATCAAATCCGCCGCTTCGCTTTGGGGTTGGCATCCGCTGAGTTTGTTCGTAACCCTAAGAACCCCTGCCGCCGCCGATGCTCTAATCACGAAACCTAAGGCTCCCGATAGACCACATGCGGCGTGAGAGGAGCCTGTCGGACTTGGCCCCTGCCTGTGGTGCCTGTGCGTGTCCGCATCAGGCCGTCACAGACAGGCATGCCTGGGCCTGTGTCAGAATGCAGGGCTGGGTCAGAATGATGGATTTGGTTTGCAGACAAGGCGGCGAAAAGTTCTGAAAGCGGAGTGTACATGTTGTACATGAGCAGTTCAGGTTTTTTCGCCAACGCCGCATGCGGGCCAAAGGCGCATTCTGACACAGCCCCGCAGACAGGTGCAGGAATGGCAAAACATCTCTTCGTCAATTTCCTAGCACTGTTTCCTCTAAGTCGTTTTATAGAGATGTCCATAGGCTTGATGCGTCTCGGGTTGTTGAGGTATACTGCCATTGTAATCAAGGGAGTAAAAATGAACACCGTATATCTCTTCCCCGGGCAAGGTGCGCAATATCCCGGGATGGGCAGGGATTTCTACAACAATGACAGCAGGATACGCGAATTATTTGAGGAAGCCTCCGATGTCGCCGGGCGGAAGTGGGACAGAACTATATTTGAAGGAACGGAAGAGGAACTTAGGTCTACGGATGTAACGCAAATCGCCATCATATTAGTCAATTTAGCGGCTTCCATGACCCTTGCATCATATGGGATTAGGGCCTCGTCTTGTGCAGGGTTCAGCCTCGGTGAATATGCGGCCCTCTATGAGGCCGGTGTTCTTAGGCAGGGAGATCTGTTGCGAGTTGTTGACGCAAGAGGGAAAATACTCGAGAAATTCAGCCGTCTCAAGGACGGCCCTGAGGGGCCTGTAGGCATGACAGCCGTATTGGGATTGACCATAGATGAGGTGGAGGAATGCATTAATGGGATTGACGATGTTTACATCGGCCTGCATAGTAGCCCAAGCCAAACCGTTCTTTCCGGTACGGCAGTGGGGCTGAGTATCGCCGAGGAGAAGCTGGAAAAGGCTGGGGCAATGAAACTGGTTCGCCTCAAGGTTTCAGGGCCATTTCATTCACCATTGCTTAAGGATGCCAAGGCTGAGTTTAAAGAGGTGCTTGAGAGTATCGAATTCGCTGACCCCAAGATACCTGTCTTCGTCAACACAGAGGCGAAGTCGTTTAGGAAAGGTGCTGATATGAGAAAGGCATGTCTAGAGCAGATTGATCATCCTGTGCGATGGGTTGATTGTCAGCGTGCCCTGATGGCCTCCAACCCACAGCGAGTTCTGGAAGTTGGCCCTGGGAAGGTTCTTTGTGGCCTATGGAAAAGTACGAAGAGTCCACTACGTGCACAACCAGCCGGAACATTGTCTGCAATCAAGGAATTGCTATGAACAAACGAGTCGTTATAACCGGAATGGGTACCATCAATCCTCTTGCCGATACCCTGGATGGATACTATGAAGCCTTAATTGCCGGAAAATCTGGCATAAAACGCTGGGAATCCATAGATTTAGACCAAGTTGAATGTAAAATAGGCGGGGATTTAGGTGACTATGACACAACGACCGCACTTGCAAAATATGCCGACCTGCTGGGGCCAGCTCGCTTCAAAGCCGTAAAGAAACTCTTTCGTTATACGACATTTTCCGCACGGATGGGCATGCTAACCACACTGGCTGCATGGCAGGATGCAGGTTTGAAGATGGAAGAGGGGAAATCTTTTGATACGGGCATCGTTGTAGCCGGTCATAATTTCAACTCAAATTATATGTTTGGGGTTACAAAGCAGTTTCTTGAGGAACCCGAATGGATAGATGCCATGGCAGGGGTGGAAGCGATTGATCCCAACATTCCGGGTATTATCTCCGAAATGCTGGGGGTAAGGGGGCCTTCGTTTACAATAGGCGGGGCCTGTGCCAGCGGAAACCTGGCGATAAGAAATGGGATGATGGACATTCAGTACGGCGACTCAGTCAGGAGTGTCGTTTGTGGCCCGCCCTTTGATATATCCCCCGCCGACATCCAGGCCTCGGCTATCATCAATGCTGTTGTGATACGTCCAGAATATCAAGACAGACCGACTGAAGCCTCCCGGCCTTTTGATGTTGATCGATGCGGATTCCTCTATTCCCATGGTTCAGCCACTCTCATCCTCGAGAGTCTGGAATCGGCCTTGGAACGGGGGGCTCACATCTACGGTGAAATATTGGCCGTAAAGGCAGGAACAAATGCGAATCACTTACCCATGCCCGGAGTGGAGGATCAGATACGAGTCATGGAAGACCTTTTGCGCATAGCCGATGTAAGCCCTGGTGATGTCGATTATGTCAACTGTCATGCAACTGGTACTCCTTCAGGCGATCTACAGGAAGTGCTTGCCATACAAGGAACTTTCGGTGAATATGCGAAGAATCTCAAGGCTAACGCCCCGAAATCGATGCTAGGTCATACCTGTTGGAGCAGTCCCCTGGTGGAGACCATCGGCGGACTCCTCCAAATGAAATATGGAAGACTCCATCCCACTATCAATATCAAAAGACTAGATCCGGCCATAGTACTTGACGTTGTAACCAAAGCAGAGAATCATCAGATCGAATTGATGCTGAAGAATTCTTTTGGCTTTGGAGGAATAAATTGTTGCACTCTGATAAAACGATATAAGGAGGGGGCATGAACGCCTTCGTTACCGGGGGGTCCCGTGGAATAGGCCGCGCCATAGTCTTAAAACTAGTTGAGGAAGGTTATGGGTGTGCCTTTAGTTATGTTTCTGACTCTGACTCTGCTACTACGACAATAAAACTCGCTCAAGAGATCAACCCTGATGTGCAGATTCAATGCTACCAGCTCGACCAGGGATATTCTGATCAAGTGGAAAGTGTAGTGGATCAGGCCATTCAGGATTTTGGCGAAATTGGAATCCTCGTGAATAATGCTGCTATCAACTGTAATAATATAACGGCCTTAATGAGTGATGATGAATGGGGAAATGTTATACGAACAAACCTATCTGGCCCATTTTATATGATACGGCAGTTTCTTATGCCGATGATAGGGAACGGTTTTGGAAGAATAGTCAACATCTCATCTCTCGCACAAGACGGCTCAAGTGGTCAGGCGGGGTATGCTGCGAGTAAGGGTGGTCTCGTCGCTCTCTCAAAAACGGTGGCCCGTGAGTATGGCATCAAGGGGATTACCTCCAACGTCATAACTGTCGGCTATGTAACAACCGATATGACAGAGACGCATTTGACGGATAGACTCAATGAGATTTGGATGGAGCATTGCCCCATGAAGCGTGTCGGTGAAGCCGATGAAATAGCCGATGCCGTTCATTATCTGACTACCAAAAAAGCCGGATTTATCAACGGCGAGGTGATTTGCATCTCAGGCGGTCTAACCTATACGCCCTAATGTGCTTCTATCAGCCCAGCATGAAATCAGATGCATGATTTGTAGATTCACAGTCAAAGTCGGCTCATTAAGGCTAAAGTCCCCCCAGTCCCCCCATCTCCGGGGCACTATAAATCTTGTTCATTATAACCTGAATTCCCAAAAAATGTAACTATGTCGGCAGGGCAATGCCGAAGAGTTCCATTATCCGCCGCTGAACTGGTGCCGTCTCAGTGAACACCGACCCGTAGCGTCCGGAGTATTTGATTTTAACCAAAGTCTCCATTTCCTCCATAACCTTTGCGACAGTGAACAATTTGAGTTTTAGATCGTCCTGAATGGTGGCTCGAATGGAACTGACGTATATGAGTGCCAGAAACTGCAGGAACAACCGACTGTCCATGTTCTGTGAGCTGTGAACTCTGAGCCGCTTCATATCAAGGTGATTTTTAAGATCGTCAAAACAGTTTTCAACGACATCCTTGTTACGGTATATCGACAAGGCTTCGGCGGGACTTTTAATCGTGTTTGACAGAATGCAAAAGAAACCGCTGTACTTCTTACGAAATTTTTCTATTTCTTCATCATTGAACTCCACCTGCAATCCCCGTCTGGGCGTTTCTCTGATGATCAGATAACGTTGAAGATTTTTATTGATGTCTTCAATCGCTCCGCCTGCAAGCAGTTTCTCCCTGCAGGCGATCAGCCTTCGGACCAGTCGGTCGAAATCACTGGCCGCTCTTTCGGCATTATAAAAAATATGTAGTCGGCAGCGATGATTTTTTTCTCCCCATCGGTAAAGTTCAGTTGTCGCATATAGGGCTTCATTCTCTCCGACCATTATGTAATTTCTCGGCGATGCGATGCGACCGCAGTGCGCATTCAGGATATTCTCAACCCATTTTCTTCCGGTGGGAAGAGAAATGGTGAACTTGTGACGATGCATTAAAAGTTCATCTATATTGGTTTTGCTGTAGAATCCACGGTCCAACACAAAGTGCAGTTTCTTCGCTCCGAGATGCCTGAGAGATTTGGTCGTCGTCTTCAATGTGGCAACATCACTGATGTTGCCCGGCAGGCGACGGTAATAAGCTGGGAGGCGATGTGACTGTCCGAAAAGCATTGCCAGGTTGATCTGCTCAAGGGATTCGCCGTCGCGGTTGTAACCGTAATGGGTATACTCGTTGTGCCGTGCATAGGACGAGACCGATGTAATGTCATAGCAAAGCCAGTCATTCTCCCTGACATGATCAAGCCAGAGAGAGAGAAAATGCTGACGGGCATCCTCCGATAGTCTTGATAGCAGTTCGCTTATGCGCTGACTGGTGATGGTCTCTTCAAATGGATGCAGGTTTGAGACACTCCATGATTCAGTGCGGTGGAGTGCATTCCCTTTGTGAATTATGTAATACACCAGACTGAGAATAAGCTTATGGTCCTCGGGGAAACACTGTTTCAACAAGGCATCAATTCCGTGTTTTTTGGTCAGCTCTCCAAGAAGCAAACAGGGGCCGGCCACCCGTGATGTCACGGTCACCCCGGGGGCGGAAACAGCCCGTCGGGCAATATTGTTCTTTCTCTTGGAAGGAACGATCTCCCCGGTGGTTGGATCAACTCTGCCCAGGCACACCTGTTTGTTTCTGGGAGCTTTTTTCTCCTTGTCCCAATAGCTCTTTACCGAATAGGCGTAGACAGCCCCGGATTTCTTGTTGTGATGATAAGCGATGCTTGACATTTATCCCTCCATAGTTATGTTCTAGCACTATTGTAACTATGAAACAATTCGTGTCAAGACTGATTTCTAAAATAATTATATTTTTAGAAATGAATTAAGAAAAATCCATTGAGGCATAGTTATAACTTTAGGGAATTGAGGTTATAATGCTCCTTGATTAAACTGCGAAATGCGCGAAAATCGCGAAAGCAAGTATTGGCTATTCTGAGTATTTCGGTTTTGAATGGCGTAGCATTCATCATGAAACAAAACCTTTTCGTGCTTTTCGCGGTTCATATCTCTTCTCCTCTGACAAACTGCATGAGGACTGGTGCTGTGTCAGGATCCAGGGGGCCCAGACGGGGGGGCATGAATGCGCTGGGGCTGGGTCAGAATGATAGATTTGGTCAATGGATTTTACCCCCCTCTTGCCCCTCTAAGGGGGGGGGGATTTCCTTATCCCAAAGGTGCATTCTGACACGCCCCATTGGCACAAGAAGAAGCTTAAACCTGCGTTTATGTCTTTAACACGTCTTCGCAAAAGCTGTTGGTGGTTTTTCGTCTTTCGATCTCACGGAGATCACAAAGGACACGGAGAGAAGAGCCGCCAAATCATTGAAAAACCTCTGTGAACTCCGTGCCTCCGTGCGAAACTCTTTGTACCTCCCATGCCGTTTTCAGATCTCACGGAGATCACAAAGGACACGGAGGGGGGAGCAGAAAAAGCATTGAAAAACCTCTGTGCACAATTCTGCCTCTCCCGGAAATCGCAAAGGACACGGAGAGGGGAGTAGCCAAAGCTTTAAAAAACCTCTGTGCCCTCTGTGCCTTTGTGCAAAACTCATTGTCCCTCCCACGGCATTTTCAGATCTCACGGAGATCACAGAGGACACGGAGGGGGAGCAGAAAAAGCGTTGAAAAACCTCTGTACACAATTCTGCCTCTCTCGGAGATCGCAAAGGACACAAAGAGGAGAGTAGCCAAAGCTTAAAAAAACCTCTGTGTACTCCGTGCCTCCGTGCGAAATTCTCTGTACCTCCCATGCCGTTTTCAGATCTCACGGAGATCACAAAGGACACGGAGAGAAGACCAGGCAAATCATTGAAAAACCTCTGTGAACTCCGTGCCTCCGTGCGAAACTCTTTGTACCTCCCATGCCGTTTTCAGATCTCACGGAGATCACAAAGGACACGGAGGGGGGAGCAGAAAAAGCATTGAAAAACCTCTGTGCACAATTCTGCCTCTCCCGGAGATCGCAAAGGACACGGAGAGGGGAGTAGCCAAAGCTTTGAAAAACCTCTGTGCCCTCTGTGCCTTTGTGCAAAACTCATTGTCCCTCCCACGGCGTTTTCAGATCTCACGGAGATCACAGAGGACACGGAGGGGGAGCAGAAAAAGCGTTGAAAAACCTCTGTACACAATTCTGCCTCTCTCGGAGATCGCAAAGGACACAAAGAGGAGAGTAGCCAAAGCTTAAAAAAACCTCTGTGTACTCCGTGCCTCCGTGCGAAATTCTCTGTACCTCCCATGCCGTTTTTAGATCTCATGGAGACCATAAAGGACACGGAGGGAAGAATAGGAGGGGACGGGTTTTCTTTCGGGCTGGCCAGGAAATTGCTTGAGGTGGCAAATGTGGTTTTACCGACGACCATAGCCTATAATCGGGAGGTGAATGTACACACTAAGAAAAAACTAAAAATAGGCGTTAAGATCTTTTGATATAAATAGATAACTATGAAAAACGCTGGCAGTTCTGCTGGAACATCCGTTGGAAGTAGGTTATATTGTGTGTCTTGATATGAATAAGATTTATGACTATCAATGGGCACCAATGCGTTAGGGATTGAAGGGCCCCCTCACAATGTCAGTCTCGGAACCCGTAAGGGCCAAGGGAGAACGTCCAAAACACCAGCAATAATGAAGAATGGTGCCTAGTTTGCTACAATCACTTCAGCTTGCCGTTTTATGAAGCTGGTAAGTTTGATTACTTCGGTTTCCACCAATCCTCTTGCTTCGGCCGATGCAATGAATTTCTTGAACTGACTGAAGCCCAAATTTTTCGTGTTTATTCCTTTTTCTTTCAATTTGGAACTCACTACTCCATAGCGATGAAATTCAGCGGATGCCCCCTTGTCCATTTCCTCGAGAGTTTCTACCAAGGTCTTAAAGGCAATCTGTAGTGAACCTGTTTCCTGCTTGAATTGACGTCCCGGTCTGATTTCTGATTTCTGGTCATCTGATTCCAGAGTCACATAGCCGGCTTTTGAAGCCCCCGCAATGAAATCCCCCCACCGTTTATATCCCAGTGCTTTTTCATCAAAACCCTGATTCAGCTTTTTCATTGTAATCTTGACATTGCCGGGATCTGTCGCTTTTGTATCCTTGAGGAGGATGGAAGCGGTTTCGGCGAGACGTTCAAACCAGTATTCCTTGGAATAGGTGGTTGAGCCTTCTTTTTTTATCGGCTCATCTTCGCTACCGTCATCGTCTTCAGATGGATACATGTCTCTGAAATCGGTAAAACTATCGGCAAGGCGTAGAAGATCATTACTGGCATTCTTTATGTCACAGATTATATGTGTCACTTTGCCAGCTTTTCTAAGAGTCATTACGAGGGGTCGGAAATCACTATCTCCGGTTAATAACACATAAATATCGATATGGTCATGGACTCTAAGCAAATCAAGGCAGTCATTGGTAAGATGCATATCGGCACTATTCTTGTCACGTCTCCTCCCGCGGAAGGGTACATGAACCATATTGAAATGCAATGTGGATAGCTCTGGACCTAGAGACTTATATCCTGGGCGGCTCCAATCAGCATAGGCATAGGCACCGACAACTCGGCCAAGCCCTTCGGCATAATCCCACAGACCTTGGATAAACAGGTTCTTGGAGCTTGATGGATTGACATTTTCAATATCCCAAAATAAGGCAACATTATGATTCATAACCCTAATACTAACCTGTTTGATTATTCTTAGGCGAGTGAGTTAAACTCCTTTCATGTACAGAATTTCATTCTATTCACCTGCTGATGTGGTAGAAGCCATAAAAGAGGCCATGTTTTCAGTCGGGGCCGGAAGTTTCGGCTCTTATTACGATAAGTGTTCATGGGAAACAAGAGGTGTGGGGCAGTTCAGACCATTGAGGGGAAGTCGTCCAGCTATCGGCATTCAGGACAATCTGGAACTGGTAGAAGAAGTGAAAGTTGAGATGTGCTGTGTCCAATCCAAGCTGGCTGATGCAATTCGGGCTCTGATAGCTACACATCCCTATGAAGTGCCGGTCTACGGGATTGAGAAAATCGGTACCCTTGAAGATGTCATAAATGGTCTTCTTTAATACAGTGTTTTGGATTTTAGTGGATTCTCGTATTCAAAATCCTGTCGGACTTTGAGCCTTCGAGGCGATTTCTGCTGATTTTTTTTCGAATAGGGAATCTGTTTAAGTAGCATCCCCCATTCGGCTGGCTTTTGACTCTCTATGCCTCCTCTATTTGGTGGGCAATTAAGTAATGGGCAATGCCTTATGGTATGTTTCTTTAGTAAATACCCAATTTTGAGAGAATCAGTCCCACGCCTACGGAACAGGCCGTTTCTGTTCGAAGAATTCGGTCTCCTAAGCATGTGAGTCTGAAGTCCTGTGCTTGCAATATGCTTCTCTCTTCATTGGACCATCCCCTCTCCGGTCCAATGGCGAGAATGGCGCAATCGGCATGAAGGGCAGTTCTGGGAAGCCGAGAGGATGCAGAACCGTTGTCCAGTGCGATTCTTAAGATTGAATCACCCTCTGCCAGGTTTGCAAGGGCATGTGAGAGATGGGTGTATGTGTTGATTGAGGCAAGATGGGTGGCCCCTCCCTGCATACCGCCTTCTATAAGGGCCTTCTTCCATAATCCTTCGCTCCATAGCTTTGAAGATAGATAAGACTTCTCGCTTAAATTGGTTGAGCAAAACCGAATTTCCGTCACTCCCATAGCGGTTAAGTCTCGGATTATGCGTCGGGCGACAGGAGGTCTAGGGCAACCGAGTATTATGGTGATGGGGTGGGGCAATGGAGCATCCTCGGTAGGATGAAATTGAATACTCCATCCATCGCCGAACTTAGTTTCCAGCACGGCTTTTCCACGTTTCCCGCCGATGATGCCCGCAGTGAATCCATCGCCTTCCTTTAGCCCAAGTATCTTTGTCATGTGAACAATGCGTGGGTCGTCAAGTGGAATATGTTTCTTTAATTCAGAGGCATCAAAAAGAATTATGTTCATTCGTGGTGATTCAAGAGTATGATTGCACCTCATCATGAACGAATCCCACCTGTATCCCCACCTGGGCAAAAAGCTCTTCAGATTCGGCACCGGCATGGTATTTGCGTTGGCAGATGATTCGTGAGATGCCGCAGGAAATAATCAGCATCGCGCAGGTTCTACAGGGGGTCATCCTACAGTAAAGAGTTGCTCCATCTAGGGCAATTCCTCGCTTGGCGGCCTGGCAAATCGCGTTTTGCTCGGCATGAACGGTACGAATGCAGTGTTGTGACTCCTTGCCGTCACGGAGAACGGTGTGATAGAGGTGACCGACTTCGTCGCAATGAGGCAAACCCGGTGGCGAACCCACATATCCTGATGCGAGTATCTGTTTATCTTTGACAATCACGCAACCACTCCTTCCCCGGTTGCAGGTGGCGCGCTCAGCGATAGCATTGGCTACCTGCATGAAATACTCATCCCAGGTGGGGCGAGTGTGTATCTCGTCCACGGCTTCTCTCCTTTGTGTATTGATCATATAGTGCCCTCAATCTTATTGGTAGAGAAGATCGCAGGGCCCCCAATCTTCGGGCACTATAAATCTTGTTTATTATAATGCTCCTTGGTCAAATCGCGAAAGCTGGTATTGGCTATTCTTGGTATTTCCGTTTGGATGGCGTAGCATTCATCCCGACCCTAGGAAACAGAACCTTTTCGCGTTTTTCGCGGTTCATATCTCTTCTCCTCTGTCAAACTGCATGAGGACTGCCCCAAGTTTCGGGGCACTACAAAACCCTTCCTATGTAACGCCGCAGTTCTCTGCATCGTCTTATGGCACGAAAAAGAAAACCGTCATCTGCTTTGGGGAGTGGCGGTTTATCAGGGAAGTCACAATAAACGTGATCAATCATTTCCAGGGCCTGAATGATCATTGCTACGTCTTCATTTCCTTCGCTGTAATTTTCCCAGGCATTGATACTTTGGTCGAGAAGCATGATTTCGTTCCCTAAGAAATTTAAAATGGCCTGCGAATTAACAGAATTTAATTCCGTGTCGAGGGAATCATTTTTTACCATCCTGTGTTCTTGCATAATCCGTCTCGCTTCCAGGCTGTCGATGATAGGTATCCCGATATCCAATCCCCCTGTGAGCAGATACAGGCGGTCCGAAGTACTGAATCGATCTCGGAATAAATCGGCATAGCCTTTGAGAATCATATCGGTGTCACACTCTTGCTGACCGTATCCTTTCGCTTTCAACCGAGGGCGGCACATGGTTTCCGTCCAACCCGGCGTGGGGTTCGTCCGTGTTATATTGCTCATCTGCCATCTATGGATAGACGATCCACGCGCATGTGTTTTTCCGGGGGAATAGGCAAAATCCAGACCGACGAGAAAGATGGGCCCCTTGCTTCTATTCAAGGCGAGCTGTACCGTCGATAGTCCCACTGACCCCAAGGCGGGTATCCGCTGAAGTTCTGGATAAGTAATCTCTAGTCGCTTGAGAAGATTGAGTTTTGCAAAGGCCGATGAGTAGAAAAAGATGCTCCCCCCTGTAATGTTCAAGCTTTCCGGATATGACGTGATATCCGCCATAATTCCAATACCTGTGTCATGGGAATCATGAAAATCCAAATGGTTCCAAGCCTGTGTTTCAAGTATGGAGACAATATCCGGGGTGATGCCCTTTGAGAGCAGGGTTCCCAATGCGGTATCGGTGGACCATATTTCCACACTGTCGCGATTCTCTTTGATGAAATCCAGCGCATCTTCCAATGAGGGACCAGCACCCGTAACAATGATGGGTTTGCCGGAGGGGTTATGCGGCCTTGGGTCTGCAAGGCTAAGGTTCGCAAACAGATGACGCACCCAATGACGCCCCAATACATATAGGGCGTGGCGGTTTCTCCAGTAGGATGCCAGGGCATTCTCGGCAAATCTTTGTAGTCGGCTATAGAGTTCTGGATACAATGCCGCACCGGCATTGATATTGACACGACGGACATGGCGAAATCGCCAAAGTCCCAGATCTTCCAGCAAGGCTTGTAGGCTTTCTTCATCGGATAGCCGTACCAGCGAAAAATGAGGATTATGGAGCAATTCTTCCCTTATATGGGGAGAACATAGGTGAAAAAGTGCTTGTGATACTTCAATGCCGATTATGTGGGAATCTTCGGGTATATGGTTAAGGATGGTTTCGATGCCATAGCCCAAAAGAGGTGAAGCGATGAAGTAAAGGCATTGAGATTCGATAGGAACAGCTTTGGCAATTGATTCCGGGTGCCTAGCAGGGTTTTTCCTGGAATAGAGGTATCGCTTGAAGTAGACGGTGGCCCCGAGGTCGGTTATTTCTAACCGGGGCTGTTCCATGATTCAAGGCTACCTAAAAATACTGTCATAGGTTTGATCAAAGTTGTCGGTGAGAAGTGCAGAGTCCTCATCGAGGATTGTTTCTTGAAACGCCTGCTGTATGGCAGAGCCGAATTCATTATCGACGATTATATCCCAATTTTCCTGCGGTTCCTTGGTTTCTATGGATGCTAAGGCAAAAATTCCAACTGATTCGGATAATACAATTGGTTTGGAAAGATCACCAACATTTTCCAGCTTTGCAATACCACTCCAAAATTCAACAGAGGATGTCGTCCCAATAAGTGCCGAGTCGTCGGTTTTATCCGGGGTATCGCCGAGGAGGGAGTCGCCGCCGTAATTGAATGGAAACGGCACCGTCGTGCTTACTTCAAGGTCTTCGCCTTCCATTGCGGCTTGAAATGATTCTGCATTGATGATCTTTTCCCTTAGCTGCCCTGCCTTGTCCATCATGCTTTCTTCGATAATGCCAACTTCGTGCTGAAGCATGTAGTCTCTTACATCTTCGGTGAGTGTCTCTGGGTCGGGGTTCTGTGTGTCTTCATCGGCATGAAGTATTATCCATCCAAAATCGGTTTCAAAGGGCCCCGCTATTTCCCCTGTATCTAGGGCAAACACTGTGTCTGCATCCTCGGCAGGTAGTGTCTCCTGGAGTACGTGATAGGCGGTTAGCCCCATGCTTCCTTCATCATCTTTGTAACTGTCTGTGGAATACTCTTGAACCAATGCGGCGAAAGCCTCGATATTCTGCCGTCTTTCATCAAATAAACCCACTACTTCCAGGGCAATGCTTTCTTCTTCTACGGTTATACGACTCATTTCCCGGGCTCTAAATAGCTGGGAATTCTCCTGAGCATATTCCATAATATCTTCCTCTGGATATTCACTGAATGGGAGTGTTACATAGTCATAGGTTCTTACTGTGGCCTGCATATCCTGAAGGAAACTGAGTTCCGCCTCCGATCTATGTAGGCTGTCGATTGTATCGTTGTACCAGGTTTCATATATTTGCACCTCGCGGAGGCGCTCTCTCAATGAAGTCTTAAATTTTTGTGAAGCATCATTATATTTGCTCGAATCAAACACACCATTGGTTTGAAATGCTGCGAGTTTGATCATCTGACGATCAACTACACGGGAACTTGGCACATAACCCGATTTCTCGAGGTTATAGGCCATGGCCGCTCTGACGACGGAATTTGAAAATTCTCTCTGCCACACCATGCGTCTGATGAAGTCCATAAATTCCTGATTATCATTTAGGGTATCGTCATACTCGGACATTCCGGCGGCTACGGCTTGGCCAAAGGCATTATCATAGCGGTAAGAAATCTTCCTATCGCCGTATCGGCCAAAGGTAAGCTCGTCACTGTTGCCTGGTCCGCCAAATCCTGCCATGAGTGATGAAAAGACGAGGCCAATGACGGCAAATGCCACAATAGCCATACCAAATGCTTTTAACAACTTCTTCCCGCCACTAGGCTTGTCATCTCTTTTAAATGGGATAATTCGCGTTGATGATGTCATTCTACCTTCCACTTAATCGCCAGCACAAAAACTAACCGACTTATAATAGCCTGAAGAATACTGCAATTACAGGCTAGGGTCAACTCTGGATTTCTCGGATTCGGTGAATATCTGCATGACCTAACCCAAGTTCACCAAAACACCCCCTGAAAGTCCGTTGGAATTTTTTTCATTCTTTTCAATAGCGTGAAACATAGAAATATTGCACCTAGGGGCCAAAAAGCATCCCTCCTCCGCCTTTATAGTGACTATCTAATCCTGACTATCCTTGTCATCTTCCTTGCTTTTTTGTATATTATATTCCATGTATATACGCCGTGTTAGAGTTTCCAGGGGGCTCGGAAATCGCAAAATGTTTACTACAATCTGGTCGAAAGTGTTCGCACACCAAAGGGCTCTCATCAGCGTTTTGTCCTCTCCCTTGGCAAACTGGACCTTGCCCCCTCTTTGCACAAGCTATTGGCCAAGAGAATCGAAGATCTGCTTGTCGGTCGGGCAGAGCTCTTTGAAGCAGACCCCCGAAATTGACAATCTTGCTCAATATTATTGTGATAGCATTTTCTCTATGAGGGCCAAAACCGCAGAAAAATCAACCCGTGAGAAAAAACGCAATTTCTCTCACCTGAGTTCAGCAGGAATCCTACGGCACATTCGCTCAATGCCTATTACCGTACCGCTGATTTGCGCTACGGATGAAAGAATGCTTTGGAGAAACATCTGGCCCAAAGGGAACGCTACCTCTTTAGCCTGAGCGAGAGTATCGTGTTTTATGACCTGTCCAACACCTGTTTCGAGGGCAATGTGCAAAGAATTCTTCGGCGGGGGTGTGTCAGAATGCGCCTTTGGCCCGGATAAGGCAATCCCCCCCTCCCTCAGGGGGGGATTGCCACCGCACCTCCAAAGTTGGCAAAAAAAACCTGAAATACTCATGTACAACATGTACACTCCGCTTTCATAACTTTTCGCCGCCTTGTCTGCAAACCAAATCCATCATTCTGCCCCACCCCCTGGTCAGACACTGTCCCGTTCCTTGCGCACTTGTTCCCGAAGAATCCGGGCTTTCTCTCCCCAATAATCGCGGACATTACATTCCACCAAGGGGAAGATTACCCCAAATCGAAAGACCCCTACCTTTTCTTTTTTCTCTTGAACCATGTCAGTTCCTCCTAATTAATCTTTAATTTCAAACTAAATCCTCAAGGGGCGGACTGTCACCGCAAAAGGCAGGTAGGGTGGAGCGACTCTGTAGGGTATCTCACGGTAGTGAAGACGGCATGTCACCTGTTTTTGATTTAATGGGAATTCTATAGGCCCCGGCCAATTAGAGACTTGTTTTCGTTGGAACAGAAGTGCTTTCATCCAATACTGCTGGCACTGCCGGGATAGATCTATTCGGAATGTGAGACCCTTGAGCTTTTGTTCTAATGAAGATTGGATTTCTTCCCAGGGATACTGAAACCCCGGTGAGTATTTTTCAGGACGTAAGGTATGAACAGTATGGCAGTCGGGACAACGGTACCGTTTCAACCATAACCCTGCGGTGTAGCCATGGAAATATCTCAGGACAAATCCATGGCCCCAGAGCCGACATCCGCCACAGCAAGGACAGCTATCTGGGTTGATCCAGGGAAATTCCTTTCCAGAGTCTTTAAGTTCTTCTAAATCTATCCGACAAATAAGTATCAAGATTGCTCCTCCCTTTGGGGAGGGATTGAGATTGGAGCAGGTGTGCATTTGCGTGGGCCCTGCTCCTTTTTTTTATGTTCGGAGAGATTGAGAATTAGATTATCTGTTGTGAAAAATTAGTTAACTGAGTGTGAGATATTCATGGGGAGATTGGTTAGGATATTTTGCGAGATTACACACGGCGGGCACGCCCAGAAACGCATGTCCCGAAGCGAAATGCATCTCACGCCGGGTGCGCCCTGAAATGCATGTCCCGAAGCGAAATGCATCTCACGCCGGGCACGCCCAGAAACGCATCCCCCGAAGCGAAATGCATCTCACGCCGGGCACGCCCAGAAAACCATGTCCCGAAGCGAAATGCATCCCACGCCGGGCACGCCCAGAAATGCATGCTCCGAAGCGAAATGCATCTCACGCCGGGCGCACCCAGAAACGCATGCCTCGAAGCGAAATGCCTCTCACGCCGGGCACGCCCAGAAATGCATGCCCCGAAGCGAAATGCACCTCACGCCGGGCGCGCCCAGAAACCCATACCCCGAAGCGAAATGCATCTCACGCCGGGTGCGCCCTGAAATGCATGCCCCGAAGCGTGATGCATCTCACGCCGGGCACGCCCAGAAAACCATGTCCCGAAGCGAAATGCCTCTCACGGCGGGCACGCCCAGAAATGTATACCCCGAAGCGAAATGCATCCCACGCCAGGCACGCCCAGAAATGCATGCTCCGAAGCGAAATGCATCTCACGCCGGGCGCACCCAGAAACGCATGCCTCGAAGTGAAATGCATCTCTCGCCGGGCGCGCCTTGAAACCCATCCCCCGAAGCGAAATGCATTTCACGCCGGGCACGCCCAGAAACCCATGCCCCGAAGCGAAATGCATCTCACGGCGGGCACGCCCAGAAATGCATGCCCCGAAGCGAGATGCATCTCACGCCGGGCACGCCCAGAAAACCATGCCCCGAAGCGAGATGCATCTCACGCCGGGCACGCCCAGAAATGCATGCCCCGAAGCGAAATGCATCTCACGCCGGGCACGCCCTGAAATGCATGCCCCGAAGTGAAATGCATCTCACGCCGGGCACGCCCAGAAATGCATGCTCCGAAGCGAAATGCATCTCACGGCGGGTGCGCCCAGAAAACCATGTCCCGAAGCGAAATGCATCTCACGGCGGGTGCGCCCTGAAATGCATGCTCCGAAGCGAAATGCATCCCACGCCGGGCGCACCCAGAAACGCATGCCTCGAAGCGAGATGCCTCTCACGCCAGGCACGCCCAGAAATGTATACCCCGAAGCGAAATGCATCCCACGCCGGGCGCACCCAGAAACGCATGCCTCGAAGCGAAATGCCTCTCACGGCGGGCACGCCCAGAAATGTATACCCCGAAGCGAAATGCATCCCACGCCAGGCACGCCCAGAAATGCATGCTCCGAAGCGAAATGCATCTCACGCCGGGCGCACCCAGAAACGCATGCCTCGAAGTGAAATGCATCTCTCGCCGGGCGCGCCTTGAAACCCATCCCCCGAAGCGAAATGCATTTCACGCCGGGCACGCCCAGAAACCCATGCCCCGAAGCGAAATGCATCTCACGGCGGGCACGCCCAGAAATGCATGCCCCGAAGCGAGATGCATCTCACGCCGGGCACGCCCAGAAAACCATGCCTCGAAGCGAGATGCATCCCACGCCGGGTGCGCCCTGAAATGCATGCTCCGAAGCGAAATGCATCCCACGCCGGGTGCGCCCAGAAATGCATGCCCCGAAGCAAAATGCATCTCACGGCGGGCACGCCCAGAAATGCATGCTCCGAAGCGAAATGCATCTCACGCCGGGAGCGCCCAGAAATGCATGCCCCGAAGCGAGATGCATCCCACGCCGGGTGCGCCCTGAAATGCATGCTCCGAAGCGAAATGCATCCCACGCCGGGTGCGCCCAGAAACGCATCCCCCGAAGCGAAATGCATCTCACGCCGGGTGCGCCCAGAAACGCATCCCCCGAAGCGAAATGCATCTTACGCCGGGTGCGCCCAGAAATGCATGCCCCGAAGCAAAATGCATCTCACGCCGGGCGCGCCCTGAAATGCATGCTCCGAAGCGAAATGCATCTCACGGCGGGCACGCCCAGAAATGCATGCTCCGAAGCGAAATGCATCTCACGCCGGGCACGCCCAGAAAACCATGCCTCGAAGCGAAATGCATCCCACGCCGGGCACGCCCTGAAACCCATCCCCCGAAGCGTGATGCTAAAAACAGCAGTTGGACCTCTTTTCTTTTTGTCAAAGCCTGGAACGCTATGCTTAAAACCATCCGGTAGATACCATTTTTATGGTACTTCACCGCTAAATGTTCTCAAGAAATCGTTCATTTTACGTTCACCAAATGGGCAAGTCGCATTTTCAGCAGTATCATTTTTTAACATATTTCTATACAAGATTTTATTCGCAGGGTTGCAAAGGTTTCTGCTGGTCAACTGCCGGTTTTAGGATTCTTCCAAAATTTGAAGAACGAATAAATGAATTGTGTGAACAGGTTGACCCTCACCGGGGTTTCGCTAATGCAGCCAAAAGATTTCCGCCAAAAAATGAATCGTTCTTGACGGGAATCCCCGAAGGCCGCATAATGAGTCAAACCTTGGGTATGGGGCTGTGTCAGAATCCAGGGGCCCCGACGGGGGGCCCGTCGGGCTCACCCCCCCGTCCCCCCCTGACAGGGGGGAGAATGATGGATTTGGTTTGCAGGCAGGCCAACGCCGCATGCGGGCCAAAGGCGCATTCTGACACAGTCCCAGTGTATGAGATATATAGGAAACAATAAAGAGATGAGCAATTTGTTGCTCTAGGAGTCTGAAAATCGTCTCGAAGTCTCAAAGTCCGACAGACTCCTCGTATCTTTTTTCGTAAAATATGCAGTTCTTTGAATGTAAAAACTGTATATGAGTAATCAACTAAGCGTCCATAGCTCAGCTGGATAGAGCATCGGCCTTCTAAGCCGAGGGTCGTAGGTTCGAGTCCTACTGGACGTAATACAGCCTCTAAAGGCTACATCATCTTCATTGTTCCTTTCCAGAAGCCTATGTCGATGGTCATCAGCATTGCACCCTGTTTCTTATCGAGATCGCCGGTAATCAATTCAATACCCTTGATGATTTCCTCCTCCCTATCCACTGGGATGGTGGCGAGTATAGTGTTGCTGTGGTTCTTCTGTGTGTTCAGGAAACCAATGAAAGTAGCAAACAGTGGGATATTGGACACATAGCGACCCATCCCGGTGGAATCGAGGATAGTCGCACCTTCAATACCTTCTTCCAGAAAATACTCCATAATATGGTAGAGAAATTCATCCAGATACAGGATGAGAATGAGGAGCTTCATCTTAGCCTTTGCCTGAGATGTCTCCTCATGAATATCGCCGGTGTGTCGCAGGAAGGACTCGGCCATCAATTCCGGTGTACTGACAGTCATTAGCTCTTTCTTCAGAGAACTCCCAGCCAAGGACCTTGATATAGCTGCGAGAATCTGCATATGCTCCACTGGTCTGCCTTCAGGACCAAGAATTACAAAAAAGAGTTTGGTCTTCTTCTTGTCCAGGCTGTCGAAATCGACACCTTTCGGCACATGGGCAATAAATACGATGAAGTCGTCCATCCCGGCGACATGGGCATGGGGTATGGCGATTTCGTCTCCGAAACCCGTCGATCCCTGCTTCTCACGCTCAAAAAGAGCATGGGCAATGCTGTCGGCATCAAGGCTTCCGGTTTTACCGCTTTTCACAGACAGGGCGGCCAATGCCTCTATGGCCGACTTCTTGTCTTTTGCCCGGAGATTTACCGAACAGGATTTCGCTTGCAATAACTTAGAAATGTCCATTTTAACCTTCCTTCTCCAATGCCCGTACAATGGCCGCCTTTGAAATAGGTGGTCCGGTCAATTCATTGAAGAAAACCGACAGCAGTATAATGTTGACCATCATCGTGATCATATCTCTTTCACCCGGTCCCAGTGCCGGAATAAGGGGTGAGGCCTGGATCATAAGAACCAAACCAATGGCCACACCGGCCTGGGGGAGCATACAAAAACCAAGATACTTACGGATACTCTCATGGGATTTCACTATGAGAGCACCTCCCCAAATTCCAACCACCTTGCCAAAGGCCCGGGTCAGAATAAAAACAGCACCCAATTTCAATATCATGCTATCGCCTAATATAGCCAGTTTCAACTCCGTTCCGGCGATGGCAAAAAACAGCGCATAGATGGGAGGAGTAAGCGGTTCAAGGTTGTGGAAGAGTCTTAGGTTTTTAGGAGATAGGTTGACCAGCATCATGCCAGCCGCCATGTTGGCCAACAGCGGTGATAGATGCGCAACATGGACTATTGCCGTCAGGACAAATATCCACCCCAAGGTTATAATCATCAGTTCGCTTGTGTGCTTCTTCTTGGCGCAAATAAAGTGAATCACCACGCCTACACTGCCGCCGATAATGACAGAAAGGAAAATCTCCTTGAAGGCGGCAAATATAAGCATCCCCCCTGAAGAGTTCCCGGTACCCAGGATATTTGCGACAACAGCAAAAACGACACCAAAAATTATAACCGCTCCCGCGTCATCTAGGGCGACAATGCCATAAAGCCGGTCAATAAAGGGTCCATGAGCCCTGAGGGATTGGACAATCGCCACAGTCGCGGCCGGTGCGGTGGCCGTGGCAATCGCGCCAAGGAGCAACGCAAAGGGTAGCGGTAGCCTAAACACCCACAGCCCCAAACTCACGGCGACAAAGGTAAGCAGTATCTGAGACAGCGTGAGTATCAGCACCTCAGCACCCATGCGCTTGAATTTCGAGATAGAGAACTCCCCGCCAATAGTGAGCGCAATAAGACCCAATGCCACATCGGTGACAATTTGTAATGACTCGCTCATCTCATGATGAACAATGCCCAAGATGGCATCACCAAGAAGTATTCCGGCTACGATGTAGCCTGTGATTTTAGGGAGGCTAACCTTGTGGGCGAGATTACCAAGAAAGTACCCGAGTATGAGAAGTGTCCCTGTGGAGAATAGCCCATGATGGGACAAGTAATCACGGATATGCGCCAGTTCCACCAGTACATGAGTCATAATAAAATAATCCTAATCCACACTATCCCTGCTCCTCGGAGTTCGCCTCATAAAGTTGAGAAGACATCCTGTACGGCACCCTACCCGATGGCACGTGCTCGGATGCTGATCGGGCATGAATGTCTTGGTCATCAAAGAATATGTGGGGATTAAACGACTTGAGCACAAGTTCCTTTGGCTTACCACCCATGAAATAAGCCTCATCGACGGCAACTCCCCAACTTCTCAGGGTAAGAATGACACGTTCAATAGTCGGCCCCCCCCTGGCGGTCACCAGGGCAATGCGGACCAGTGGCTCGCTAGAGAGTTGTTTGATACGCGAAAGAGTCTTGAGAATGCGACCGAATGGTCCTTCGGGAAGGGGTATATCGGCATTCATTGTTTCATTTTCATGAAAAGCCTCCAAACCCTTTTGTCGAAAAATAAGCTCCGAATCCTCGCTGAAAATTACAGCGTCTCCATCGAAGGCAATACGGATTTCATCAGTATCGGGGTTGAATGCCGAAGGGAAATCATAGAGGAGGGCGGCTGAAACTCCATACTCCGCCGCATCTTGGACATCTTTTGCACTCTTTGAAAGATAGAGATCGACATTGAAGGATTTCAGATTGGACCCCAGTGCCGCTCCTCCCGAAAAAGCGGCCTGTGTGATGCTTAGATTATAGAAATCGACCGAATGCATTACACGCATGCCAGTCTGTGGATTGTTTTGACTCATGATAACCACTTCCACAAGGTGTTCTCCGATTTTCTCATTGAGCTTGAGCAGGGCACAAATCAAAGGGAAGCCCGTACCGGGCTCCAGTATAATCCTCTCGTTATCTCTTTGATATGCCGAGTAAGCCTGCAAGCCTTTTTCCTCAAAGATACGGTTTTCCTTTTCTAAATCAAATAAAGCCCTAGAGGAAATTCCAACGACAAGCGAATTCATAGAATCATGGGGCATAAGCATTCCTCATTTCTTATTATGACATAAATAAAAGGGAGTCTATAGCATTCAGCATCTTTCGGGAATCAAATATATGGGCAGAGCCCTTCGGGTCGGGCTTTTCACTCCAATGCCTCAATCTGGTGGCCTGTTAACCGGCTCATTACCAATCGCCGGGGCCACCAGCGGCATTTCCGCTACAATCCCTTGCGCCTGCCATTCGGGGGCTGTGTCAGAATGCGCCTTTGGCCCGTATAGGAAAGGGGTAAGGAAATCCCCCCTCGGCCCTCCCCCCAGGGGGGGATTTCCACCGTACCTCCAAAGTTGGCAAAAAAACCTGAAATGCTCATGTACAATATGTACACTCCGCTTTCAGAACTTTTCGTCTGCCTGTTGCAGACAGGTGCGTACACGCACAGGCATGCCGCCTTGCCTGCAAACCAAATCCATCATTCTGACCCAGCCCCTGCACATTCACGCCCCCCTATAAATGCGGGGCTGTGTCATTAATGACTGGCATATTAAAAATATAAAAGAGCTCTTTCAAAACTAACAATTAGCTGCATTTTCAGACTAAAAAGATTTTCCAGCTTATTTCTCAGTTTAATGGATAAAAAGCCATACATCTGATATAATGGAGTTATATCAAACTATCATTAAGAGAGAGGGCTTATTATCCATGAAGAGTATAACAGAAATCCTTGGTGATCACCAGATGCTTTTGGGCATTTCTTACGATATTCAGGCAGTATTTGAAAATTATCTGACTAAGATGCATCGCTCCTTCCTTGTGCTGTTAAGACTGATCGAAGATTGCATCCCGCCCATCAACGAGAATCGAGCCGTTACAGGAAGAAAACCTTACGCCATGATGCCTTTCATCAGAGCTTTTCTAGCCAAATCGTTTTTCAAACTTGAATCCAATAAAGATCTTATTCTTCGATTACAAAGTGATTCATCCTTGAGAAGGATATGCGGTTTCACCAAGGTTCCCAGTGAAACGACATTTTCAAGGCGTTTTAACGAACTTAGCAGATGCCATTTCATGGAACAAGCTCTGAATCGGATGATGCAAGAATATCATAAGGATCGCATAGTCGGACATATTTCTCGGGATTCAACAGCCATACCAGCCCGGGAAAAGCCTGTTAACAAGAAAAAACAGGTCCAGAAGACGGAAAAACCCAAAAGAAAGCGTGGACGCCCCAAGAAAGGAGAAATAGTCCCGCCAAAGGAAGATACCCGTTTAACCAGGCAGATCCGTCAGAAACCGGGCAAAGCACTTCGCCATATAGACAAAAGCTGTGCTTGGGGCAGAAAGAAAAACAGCAAGGGTAAAACCTTTTATTGGTCGGGATACAAGCTTCATCTTGATGTAACGGATATGGGCATTCCGGTTACAGCTTTCGTAACCGGAGCTAATGTTCATGACTCCCAGGTTGCTATTCCCATGGAGAAAAAAACGGAGCGCACAATCACTCATTTGTATTCACTCATGGATGCGGCCTATGATGCATCGGAAATAAGAAATTACATTAAAAATAAAGGTCGGATTGCCCTTATCGATTTTAATAAAAGACGAAGATCTGATCTTAGAATTATGAGTCCCGCTGAAAAGGAAAAGTACAAGATCAGATCCACAGTGGAAAGAACGAATTCCCACCTAAAGGATTGGTTTATACCGGATAAGATATATGTTAAAGGATACAAGAAAGTAAACTGTGTTCTTATGACGGCAGTACTCTGCTTGAGTGCAGTGAAGATTCTACAGTATTTTCACTTGCCCGAACCAGAAATAGCGGCATAGCCTGTTAAAGAAATAATTTTGGTGTCTCATTTTGGGTATCATAGGTGAAGAATGTCCTGAGAGTGCATAAAATGAGAGGAAACAACGCCGTTTTAAGGTGAAATAAGAAACATAGTCGATTTTTATTAATGAGATTTCATTTTCATAGGTATATAAGGGGCAAGTTTTTAGTTTTGAAAGAGGCTCTCTAGTAAGCCTTTTCTATCATCTTGGGGGATAAATTAGATGTGATTGCCCTGACTATATCTTCCTCAACTTTCGCACATAATCTGAGCTGGTAGTCGGATGCCTCCATATATGGTAATATCATCTTGTACAACAAATTACCAGGAGGCATCCGATGAACAGTTTAACACAGGAAACAGAACAGGCAAATAAGATAAGCACCAGAACCGATATTTTTTTCAATCGGCTGGGAATTGGACAGCAACTGTCCAGTCTGAAGTTTCGCAAAATCCATGGGGAACGGCCAGTCGCTCTGATCAAATATCTGATCCAGATGATATGGAGCGGCAGGAACTGGTATCGTCTTGGCCGGATGGGTGAATCAGAATACTGCAAGGATGTTGTCTATCGATTTCTGAACAGCGAAAATTACAATTGGGAAGGATTACTGTATTTCATTTCAGGACAGCTGATCCGCCTGCTTTCCAAACTGACCCGTAAAAGAGTCAAAGTTCTGATTGTTGATGACACGTTTTTTGATCGTTCCCGTAGCAAAAAGGTTCAGGGACTCTCTCGTGTTCATGATCATACAGATGGGAAATACAAGAAAGGATTCTGTCAGCTCATGGTCGGCTGGAGCGATGGTTTCAGCTTTGTACCGCTCATGTTCAGATTGCTCTCCTCAGCGAAAGAAAAAACTGTCTTTGCGATATAGGTCAGACCCAATCAGGAAGTATGGGAGAAGAACGTCGAATTAAGGCAAAAATGAAAAAAACCGACACCCTGATTCAGATTCTAAGCAAAGCCAGACAGATGAAACTGTCCTTCGGCTATGTCCTTATGGACAGTTGGTTTAGCTTTCCATCACTTATTGAGAAAATCTGCAATTTGAAGATGGATTGCATCTGCATGCTCAAGCGGATGCCCAAAGTGTATTATGAATTCAAGGGCAAGAAGTATAATCTGAAATCATTGCATGCTCATGTCAAAAAAAATATCAAAAAGAATGAGCCTTACACGATTAAAGTGAAAAGCACCGGAGGCAGAGAGCTCAATATTATTTTTATCAGAGACAGGCGGGATAATAACTGGTTGGCCCTGCTCTCCACTGATTTGAAGATTGACGGTACCGAAGCGGTTCGGATTTACGGTTACAGATGGGATATCGAAGTGTGCTTCAAAATCTGCAAGAGCTATCTGAAACTGGCCAAAGAATTTCAGGGGCGTTCCTATGATATGATCACAGCTCATACGGCGATTGTGCTGATTCGGTACTGTATGCTGGCCCTGGCACTCCGAGAAGAAACGGATGAAAAAACCATGGGCGACCTGTTTTACCAGTATGGCGATGAAGTCCGCCATCGAACTTTTCTTGAAGCCATCAAGCTTCTGCTGGCATTGCTTAGCGATTTTCTATGTGGGAAATTGGTGCTGAAAAAAGATATTATTGATCAAGCCATTGATGAATTTATGGCCGCCTTGAGTTTCTCGGTATTTAAAACGGCTTTGAAAGTGTGCGAAAGTTGAGTATCTTCTTGGCATATATCAAACAGTTGTATATACTGGTAATTGAAGGAGGCGTGGAGCAACTTAAGGGCATCAGCGGAGAAGGTCTGGGAAATCATGATCACTCTTGATGAAGCATTGATGCGCAAGAGCTAGATTGACAATACGGTGACGGCGGAATATTATTATTGCATGAAGGCATAACTCGAAATTGGATAATTAATAGGAAGGAAGCATGAGTGAAAAAACTGTTGTAAAAGTCGAAGCACTGAAAAAGAATTACAACATGGGCAAGGTTCAGGTACCCGCGTTGCGGGACTTGACCTACGATTTTAAGGAGGGCTTCACCGTTGTGGCAGGGCCTTCCGGTAGCGGCAAGAGTACGCTCTTGAATATAGTGGGTTGTCTGGATACTCCTACAGAAGGGAAAGTGGTGCTCAACGAGATTGATATAACGACGCTGAACGAGGCTGAGCGAAGTCAGTTGAGGCGTAAATACATAGGATTTATCTTCCAGAGTTTCAGTCTTATCCCAGTGTTGACAGTGTTTGACAATGTTGAATACCCAATCCTTCGTTCGGGGATGACGAAGCAGGAGCGAAAGGATAGGGTATCGATGCTGTTGAATGATGTGGGACTTGAGGATTATATGACCAGGTTTCCGAGGGAATTATCTGGCGGGCAAATGCAGAGAGTAGCCATTGCACGGGCACTGGTAGCCCATCCCAAACTTATCATCGCCGATGAACCGACGGCCAATCTGGATTCAAAAACCGGCCAGAGGATTATTGAGTTGTTGGGACGAATACAGGAGCAACAAGGATCCTCGGTTATCATCGCTTCTCATGATGGCAATGTGCTGGAGCGGATTACAACCAGGCTATTTATAAAGGACGGGGAGGTGGATAATGGGCATAGTTGAACTCAAGATCGCTGTACGCAATCTATTAGGCAATGCGAGGAGATCTCTCTTAACTCTATTGATTATAATCATCGGCTTGACGGCGGTTATGTTTATCGCTGGATATATCAATATGGTGCGAGTCGGATTTGGAGAAACGCTGATTGGCGAGAAGTACAGTCATTTTCAAATTTACAAGAAGGGCTATCTGGATGCCGATGATCAGTTTACCATGAAATACACTTTTACTCCAGATGAGGTGGCTCAAATTCGATCAATTCTTCAAAGCAGGGAAGAGGTGAATTTCGTGCTTCCCCGAATCAATTTACAGGGTCTTATTGGAGATTATCAGAATTCCAAACTCTTCAGAGGATATGGTGCCGATGCCAGCTATGAGGCATTCATGACCTATGGGACACTTCAGGAAGGGATGAAACTTTCCATCGACAATCCTGATCTCTGTGTTCTGGGCACAGGTTTGGCTGAGAAACTGGAGGTCTCGTTAAATGACAGCTTGCTCATAACCATCCCCAATGAGGGTGGCGGCATGGAGGGGGCCAATGTCACGGTTGGAGGCATTGCCAATTTTGGTCCACAGGAACTCAATGATACGGTGGTTCTCACCTCATTGGAGGTAGCAAAGACTCTGAACTACACAGATGCTTCGCAATATCTGCTTGTGATGTTGCATGAAAGCGAATACCTTGAAGAAATTTATGCCTATTTCAAAGAAGAGGCCCAGAAAACCGGATTAGATATTGAAACCAAAGTCTGGGATGAGATGGATCCCTTTTATCTCTCGGTGATGCGTGATTATACCTTTCAGTTGAATCTGCTTGCCTCGATACTCCTCTTTGTGATCCTCCTGGCGGTGAGCAATACCATCTACATGTCCATTATCGAGAGAACTGCGGAAATTGGAACCTTGAGGGCCATAGGTATATCCCGGCTGGAGATTGTCCGAACCATTTTGCTTGAGGGGATTATTCTGGGTATCTTAGGCGCATTCATAGGCGTAGGTATGGGATATTTTATGCAGTATATTCTCGATGTGGTTTATATCGAACTGCCCCCACCGCCCAGTTTAACCGAACCCATACGATTATCTATTGCCTTACGCATACAAGATGTATTGTTTTACGGTGGGTTGCTTGCCCTGTGTTCGTCTCTTGCAACAGTGTTTCCGGCATTGAAGGCGGCTCATACTAATATTATTTCTGCCTTGCGGCATGCATAGGAGATTGAAATGAGAAATTTATCGTTACTGTTTATTCTGTTATTGATAGGGCGTTTCGGCATTTTCGCCCAGACGGTATCAGATCGGGAATTCCTTGGAACCTTGAAAGATGGGGGAAGTTACGCATCCATCTTTAAGGCGCGGATGAGCTTCGAGGCGCATAATTCATCAGGGGCGGTTAGCAATGCGCTTCTCTTTCTTTGGGAGAATGAGGGCAAGTCCATTGTGCAGTTTCAAACCCCATCCAGGGATAAGGGGAAGGCCCTGTTGCAGATTGGAAGCAAGTATTGGATGTATTTTCCGAAGGCTAAGAGGTCCACGGTTCTTTCCCCCATGGCGAACATGGTTGGAAACGCATCCAATGGGGATATACTCAGGCCGCCTCAAGGCGAACTCTACGACATAGCACTACTTAATGATACGCCAAGAAAGGGAAACAGGGTTGTCCAGTTCACTGCCTCATCTCGTCAGGCACCATACGGTAAGATACTTTCCTACTATCAGGATTACAAGGTTCTTGAATCTGAGATGTACAGTCGTAGCGGGGTTCTCCTGAAGAAGGCCTACTTCGACAATCATGTGAAGAGTGTAGACGGGGAGGCATGGATTGCATCCAATACACGGATAGTTGATGGAAACAACCCCAATGTCTATACAATCATCATTCTCTCCGACTTGGAACAGCTACCCCGTATCAATGAAAGCTGGTTCAATCCCAATAATCTGGGTAGAGTAAGATAAAGATGATACGGTTGAGGGAAACGAAATCCATAATAAAACTCAGCCTCCTTACGGGGGGGCTGATACTCCTGACCAATGGAGCCTTGACCGCTCAGGCGGTAAGTGCCGATGGGGCAGGGGAGATCAGTTGGCATCCCTATGCCCTCTTGCATAACGAGACATCTCTCCTGAATCCAGATAACCATCTAGAACTTCAGAATTTGGTCAATGCCGCCACGGCCAGATACTGGTTTGATGCGTACTTTGGAGATTTCCTGCAACTCAGCGGCAATTTCAAGATCACGGCTGACAATGCGCGTGGGAAACGGTTGATGTCCACGTCATCCGGTGAGAATTATTCTAACTTGGGGGATGTGTTCCTGGGGTTTGAGCAACTCTATTTTGAATTGACTACCCCTAACTACTGGAACATTGGGTATGGAAAATATCCCCTGCGATATGGCTATTCTAGGGTGTACTCCCCTCTGAATTACACAGCCAGAACCCTTGACTACAGGGATTCTCTCGGTCAATGGAATGGCTGGTTCAAGGGAAATGTTGGCATGGTCAATTTCGCCCTCAATTATCTACCCTCCATACACTTCAAGGATGAGCCCAACGATAAGACAGAGGTGGAGAGATTCTTCGAGGACATGGAGACACTTCTTGACAGGCAAACTCTCATCTTTTCCCTGTCGGGATTCTTTTTCGACAGTCTGGATACGAGCCTGTATTTGAACCTTCAGGATAAAGGGGATTATGACTTTGAGAAATTCTATATAGCCACAGGGGGAGGATTCTCTTGGTCTATACTCGATAAGCTCATCTGGCGTACCGAGTTTCTTTACGGCAACGGTTATGATGACATTAAAACTGTCCAGTCGGTCGATGGACATCCGGCGGTACTACCTCAGTATGAGTATGGTAGCAGGGATCTTGATGCGTATTATGCGAAGGTTCTCACGGGCTTCACGGTGAGCATCCCCGGCGACATAGAATTATCCGTCGAGTACTTCTACAACGGTGCCGGGTTATCGGAAAGCGAGAAGAAGAATTTCATTGATGCCTTGAAGGTATCCGGTGATGCATTAGAAAGCAGTACGCTCGATGCAACTATTGCGTCTGCCCATAAAGGATTTCTGGTTGGAGGTATTGATAACTGGAAGCTGTATGAACTCGGCCAGCATTATGCCTTTTTGCAGATAAGAAAGCTCAATATCTTTCAGAGACTGGACTTCATTAATTCTTCCATCTTTTTGATGGACGATCTTTCCTTTGTCAATATTACTTCGCTTGATTACACTGTTAGTGATAATTTCTCACTCAGTGCAGAGGCGCGCTTCTTTGTCTTTCGGGAAGATGGTGCCTACAACCTTTCGCCCGAAGCCTTCAGACTCGATATGACAGCCAAGTATAGCTTCTAACGGCTTATTCTATTTTAGGCCGCCTCTTACAAAACCAATTTAGTTCTTGCCTTGCGTTCTCTGCGTCCTCTGCGGTTAAAAACGAGGAACTGGGAATATAAACCGCAGATGAACAGGGATGAAACCGCAGATGAACGCTGATTGTGTATAAATTTCTATCTGCGTTAATTTGCGTTTATCGAGTGAGTGGAGCGAACGGGCGGTTACAAGGGAAGGAACCGCAGATGAACGCAGATTTACGCAGAGAGAAACAAACATGGAACTAAACAAAATCACTGAACGAATTACTGGCCGTGCAATACGATAAGACTTTGAGTTCTCAGCGACCTCTGCGGTTAAAAACCAGGAACTAGAAACCGGAAACTAGAAACCGGGAAGCTAGGGCGGGATTTTTTCTCTGTATGTGTTCTTCGTTAGTGTGTCGAGGGTAATCATATTCCCCTCCCAGGGGATTATTATACCAGTTTTAGTGCCAGATGGGGAATTTAGAGATGCCTTTTTTCAGGGAAGGCATCAATTTTCTAAAGCTGTCTTTTAGAGGCGGGATATGCTTTTTACTACGGAAAACTTTTCTTTTTTCCATGACATAAGGGACAATGTCTGATCAGAAAAAATCTTGCGGCAATTCTTACAGAGGTAGCACTGAACTTGGGTGTCCGACGGGGGGGCGGGGGGGCATTTATAGGCCGTGCACAAAACCGCTGCGGTTGCCAATGCCCCCGTCCCCCCTGACAGGAGGGGCCCTGGATAGCTATGTCATGGATTTCGATGGCGTAGGGTGGCAATCCCCCCCTGAAGGGGGGGGGACGGGGGGCCTTTCCTTACCGGGGGGATTTCCTTATTCGCATTCTGACACGGTCCCTCATTCCCTTGCGGTCATTCCAGATATATATGCACACATTCATTGTCTATGTTTAGATCAATGCCTGATGTGCCATGGGGTAATAATGCCTAGTATTTGCCGATATAGCTTTCTATCATCCATTTTCTCATGATGCTCTACCATCTTATTTCCACAAGGTGGTTTGAAGAGCCGATTTTTTGGAGAACACCTAAAACCTCTATCATCTACCGCCTCAATTCTTGAAATCATTATAGATTTGCCTTTTTGTGCCCTTATCGCCCCTCTAACGGAAAACTACTTTCGATCAATTGCCCTAGAGAGTAAATAGAAAAATAATCATACTTCCTGCTAATCTTTGGATTCCAGTACCTGCCATGAGCTAGCCAGTGACGATATTTAAAAGCACTTTTCAAATCGGAAATCAGTCTGCTTGGAACATTGGAATGTTGTTTCCAAGCATCGAAAATGTCATCTTCTAACGAAGCTCTGCCGCCTTTTTGACGATGTATTTCCCTAAGGGATACTGATAAGCGATCTTTTTTTCTTTTATAACAACGCTGGAGATAGTCAATCCTGAAAGTAGCTTCGATCGCAGATAGCAAGCTCATTGATACAAGCCGCTCATTCTCTTCTGAAACGGTTTCTAAATGCGACGAAACTTCAGTTTTCGCTTCTCCAGGAAACAGTCTATTTACGTCTGGATTTTTTGGCGAAAAATATAACCTTATGGATGAGTCTGTATATTGAAAATGCTGTGCTATTTCGTCAACCTGTTGATTGGAGCCGGAAAATACAACCCTTGAATGGCTAGCCATTGGAAACTTCCATTAATGCCGATTGAAAAGATTCCGCCTCTAATTCGATATAGCTAATATGCGGAGGTGATGTGGCAATTTTCCAAGACCATTCGGTTACAGGAACTCGCTCTTCTTCAGGTGGTGGCTCTTCGCCAAGAAACCAACCACGAACATTAATCTTGAGGCCTGACGAATCTTTTGGGACTAAAATAAACCTAACCGTCCCACTAGGCCCTATCATATCCACGCGACCTTTCGCCGCAATAAGATTAGTGCCTATCGGATTTAGCCTTATTGCCAATTTACCTAGCCTTATCAGAACCGCATCAACTGAGTAGCTACCTATGTATTCTTCTTCGATAGTGATGCTTTTTCGCTCCAACGACATCTTGTTTGTAGCTATGTAAGGTTCCAGAAACTGTTCTACTAATGCGTAAAAATCATTAAGGTCTGATTTCCATTCTTGAAGTTGCTGTTCCCAGTCGATTTCGACTTCATCCGCTTTTAAGTTTTGTTTTTCGACAAAATCTTTGAAACTATCATTACTCATCAGAGTTCCTATATTGTTTTTGGGCATAACGCCTCACATCACCGGCAACAAAAGGCAGAGCGAGGAACGAGCGGCACTTTTTGCTGTCCGAGTGCATGTGATTGTTAGCTCGACATGCCATATAGTGCTCCCTTTGGTCAATACAGCATTATGCCGCTTTTAAGTTAGATTCCCCAAAATAAGTTTCATCATGAAGTTTTCCAAGCTACTTGTACAGTTCATCTTGTTCCTTCTCTAATTCTTTTTCTCGTTCTGACTTTCCATTACGAAAAGCAGAATCAGCATTTTCAATGAACTCCCTTTTCCACTTTGAAATCATGTTCGGATGTGCCCCTGTTGTCTGAGCAATCTCGCTGATCGTTTGTTCTTCCCGCAAAGCCATGAGTGCAATTCTTGCTTTCTCCGAATCACTCCACTTCTTACGCATCTGATGTATGCCTTCTGATGCCTATTATCCAGCATCAATCTAGTTTTAGAGCTGTATCGATCTATGGGAACGCTATACTAAGGTATGACTGCATTCAGAGGCGAGTTATTTCAAAAAACAGGCTTTGGTCACTACCTTCGGCTCAGCTAGAGAAAACCTCAGGCCGATATTGAAATGATGAAGCCTGTTCTTCTCTGCTTAGTCATTTTTCTCATTGCGTCATATCTCGAATCTTCGGAACCCATCTTTGTCCCGAAAGATCTCATCAATAATGATCAACTGCTTTTTGTATGCGAGGTGGAACAACCAGGCTGGGGATTGTTTCAAACAGTGCTCAAGGCCAATTTAGACCAACTCAATGATACAAATAATAATTCTGTTAGTGTTCTCTCCCATTTCCCCGAGCGAACTGCATACTATGCTGGTACTAAAGAATTTGAAATACTCAACCGCTTCGGTTTGTTTCGCATCAAACTAGAAGGGGATATGGGTCCTCATCGTCTTGATGCTTATCCATCGTACAGGCAGGGAAACAGTATTCCTAAAGGCCGGTTATTGCCGACGGCGGCTTCTCCTGATGGGCGGTGGGTGCTTATCCAGGAAGCCACAGATGGAATAAGAGGGAATCTCTACCTCTATGAAATTGTGACTAACAAGAGATTCCTTATCTCTCATGACCATTTCCTCGTATTTAATCCAGAATTCGCACTTTGGTCGGAAAATTCGGATTATGTCGTTTATTCTCGCAATAACCGTCTTTACTATATGGCGGTGAATTTCACAGAGGATTCTCATATTCCAGATGAGAGCTATCGTGATTTTGGGAAAGGGCGGCTAGCGAATCTGCGGTGGGCTGATGGCGATACATTGTATTATCTTTCGGATTCATTGGTTACGCTGATTCGTCCTTCCGAGCTTTTTACACGGACTTTTTATTCAAACCCCTTGCCTGCGGGAGAGACCGTGGGACGTATCCCTATCAGTTTTGAGCCCAGTCTTGATAGATTTTGGGCTTCACCCGATGGACGTGAATTGATGCTCCTGAAGGGTGGCCGGGCTCTGTTTTTGATACCCTTAGATGTCGATGGGGAAGAAAACAAAGAAATGTCTCTAAGTTTGCCTTACCTCCTTTTGCCGAAGAAGATGAAGCTCCTTCAGTTTTGGTGGAGGAACAACGGGGATATTACTCTCCTTGCCGGAGCTAGTCAGCACGATGATTCCCTGTCTCTTCTCTATCAGATGGATGCCGATAAAGAGAAGCAGTTCAAGCTTCAAAACCTTATTGACATCAGACGATTTGTCCCCTCTCCTGATGAATCAATTCTTGCTGTGCTGGAAGAGGAGGGGGTGTCGATGCGTAACGTCGATGACTTCAAGGAAATCAAGTATATCAACCATCCCGATCCTAGAGATCTTCAGTGGGTAGGCATGGATACGGTGTTGATTTCAGGGGGATATCGAATTGAGTCAGTGCTGTGGGAGAAGGATGAACGTAATCTCATCACTATTTCTACGGCAGATGAGGTGGGGGCTGATCCGGCGGGGAATATCGTCGTGATAAGCGATGGACGGTATTATCAGTGGAGAGATGAGACATCGACTTGGCTGGAAGTCGGTACTGGGATAAACATTAGCACCCCTCGATTGGATTCTAAGTCGTATAGGGTGTATGAAAAAACACTGTCTTCATCAGTCTATGCCAACCAGATAATGGTGAGAAGTATCAGAGGGTTTGGCAACCGGGCACTACTCAATGTTCCTGAAGTGTCGCAGGCGGCACCTCTGGATTTCGATGATGATATTTTCCATTCCGCATTCGATGAAAGAGTGTTTGATCATGGGGCACGTACGCGCCAGCGGGAAATAGCCTTGGTATTCAATGCTGTCGATAGCGACGAAGGCATCAAAAATGTTCTCAATGTACTTGACGACTATGGCATCCGTGCAACATTTTTTCTGGGAGGGGATTTTATCCGCCGCAACCATGAATCAACCAGGGTTCTGGCATCAACGAATCATGAGATTGGCAGTTTGTTCTACACTCATATGGACATGGCGGATTATCGATACCGCATCGATAAGAACTTTGTAATCAGAGGCCTGGGACGCAACGAGGATGAGTATTTCAAAGTGACGGGTAAGGAGCTTGCCACCCTCTGGCATTCTCCATGGTATGTTATTAGCCCTCCTGTACTTGATGCCACTCAGAGCATGAATTATCTTTATGCAGGACGGGATGTAGACCCGCTCGACTGGGTAACATTTGATTCCCCAGAGAGCACAAGGAAACTCTATAGACCCAGTCTCCAGCTCGTTGAGAGAATACTTAAAGAGGTTCAACCAGGGTCGATTATACCCATACGTCTTGGAAAGCCGGGAAATAGAGAAGACTATCTATTTAATGAAATTGAACTGCTGATCAATGGCTTACTTCGTGATGGTTATGATATAGTAACAATTGGCGAACTCAAGGAACATTCTCTTTGAGTTATGAAAATATACAAGAGAAACCGATTGTAGTATATATATAGAGGGGCTGTGTCAGAATGATGGATTTGGTCTGCAGGCAAGGCGGCGAAAAGTTCTGAAAGCGGAGTGTACATGTTGTACATGAGCATTTCAGGTTTTTTTGCCAACGCCGCATGCGGGCCAAAGGCGCATTCTGACACAGCCCCTGGAAGGAGAATAGATATTCATGATACCTAACCCACTCAATGCCTATCGTCAAGTCCGGGTTAAAACAGCTACACAGGATAAGCTCATCGTCATGCTCTATGACGAAGGACTCAAGCAGCTACAATATGCGAAAAAAGAGTTAAGCGAGCAACAACCTGATTTGGAATCCGTGCATAATGCGATCGTGAAGGCACAGGATGTCATCACGGAGTTGATGGTTTCATTGAATTTCGATCAGGGGGGAAAAATCGCGCAGAATCTCTTCCATCTCTATATGTACTTCAACCAAACCTTGGTTGAGGCGAACATATCTAAAAACCCCGAAGGCGTTTTGCATATTTATGAACTCATGAATGAATTGAGGGAGGCCTGGAACACCATTGAAGGCACTGTCAAACAGCAGGAGCGAGATGTCACCAGCGGGGTCAATCTGGCAGGGTAAGCACTCAAGCAATTTACCGGATTGGTGGTGTGATATGAGTCAGTCACTGGATTCAGCATTCAAGCAATTCGACCAATGTGCCAATGCTTTAGATACACGATTAGACGATATCCCGTACAGAAATCAGAATTATGCCCTCAACCATCTGGGGCTTAGGCTTGATCATACGTCTAGGCGATTGATTCGAGTATTGAATCTTGCCAGAATTCGTTTAAGCGATGCCATGGCTGATAACCAATACGAGATTCTAATGGAAACATATGAAGTTATGGCTACCAATGAACTGACTCGGTGTAACAGGCTCAAAGAGAAAATTGCGATGCGAATGAAGAAAATCAAAAGAGATTTGGAACAAAATCAATCTTTCAGAGGGGCAAACCGAATATTTAGGACATCCGCTCCCTCCTATATCGATATTCGTTTATAATACAGAGCATCATGAGTGATGCTATATACCTTCTCGACGGCTATGGTCTTATATACAGATCGTATTTTGCTTTCATCAATAAGCCCCTAACCGATAATGACGGGAACAATGTCTCGGCGATTCACGGCTTCTTTCGACAGCTCATCTCCCTGCGCACTCAATACGATGCCGAGAGAATCATCGTCGCATTCGATCCGGTGGGGCCGACTTTTAGGCATGACCGCTATCCTCAATACAAGGCCAATAGAGACACCACCCCTGAGGATTTGCACGCTCAGGTGCCGTTGATTGAAGAGGCCCTTGGCTATCTCGGTATTCCCGTCGTGTGTATGGATGGATTCGAGGCCGATGACATAATTGGATCGGCGGCCCAATATTGTCGTGAAAACAGATTATCCTGCCGAATCGTCAGCGCAGATAAGGATATGATGCAACTCATCGGCGGCCCGGTTACCATGCTTAAACCCGAAAAGGGTGTTGGATTTCGTGTTTTCGACTCAGATACGGTACTTGAGAAAAAAGGCGTACGGCCGGAGCAGTTCATTGATTATCTCGCCCTTGTCGGAGATTCTTCGGACAACATCCCCGGTGTCTTGGGCATAGGAGAGAAGACCGCTTCCGAACTACTAGGCCGCTGGGAAAGCATGGATAATCTCTATGAGAACCTCGACAAAATGACGAAGGGAAGGATGTCCAAGCTCAGCGAAGGCCGTACAAGTGCCTATCTCAGCCGTGATCTGGTGACGATTCGCTGCGATCTGGATGTTGCCGATATAATCAATGGCCCGGCAGAAACTATACGGGATATGCCCCGGGTAAAGACATTCTTCAGGGAACGGGGGATGAGAGTGATAGCCGAAGACATAAATGTGTTCTCAAGCAATTCCGATCTTATCGAGAGATCGCCAGAACCAAGGCAGGCCGCAAGAAGTCCCCAGGTGAACTACTCTGCGATATTGACCCAGGAACAGTTGACGCATTGGAAAGAGAAAATCCTTCAAGCCGGTATCGTGTCATTGGACACCGAAACCGATGGTATTGATCCGATGCAGGCATCTCTCATCGGGGTCTCATTCTCAATTGACTCAAACGAGGCGGCCTATCTCCCGCTGAAGCGGCCTGATGGGCCATGTCTTGATCATGAGGTGGTGATTGACTGGTTAACCGAGGTGTTCTGTGTGAACCCCGTGAAAATAATAGGTCAGAATTTCAAATTCGACGTAAAAGTGCTTCGCCGATCCAAGGTTCCGGTTAGACATGCTTGGTTTGACACAATGATTGCCGCTTGGGTGCTAGATTCATCTTCAAAGGTAGGGATGGATGCGCTGGCTGAACGCTATCTGGGAATTGACACCATGAAATTTAATGATGTCGTTCCCCGTGGAGCAAGCTTTGCCGATGTGCCGCTGAATGAGGCGTTGGAATATGCCGCCGAGGATGCGTTGATCACTCTGCGTCTGTATGAGTGTCTCGGCCCCTTGTTGGAGGAGGATGAACGGAGGAAGAAAATATTTTGGAACATCGAGATGCCTCTTCAGCCCGTTTTGATTGATATGGAGATTGAGGGGATAGGATTGGATGTGCTTGAGCTTGCAGACTATGCCATCGAACTCAATCAGGATATAACCGATCTTATGAAAACAATCTACGCCCTCTGCGGCAAGGAGTTCAATATTGCTTCTCCTAAGCAACTCCAGCAGGTTCTGTTCGAGGAGAGGAAACTTACACCGGGAAAGAGAACAAAAACAGGGTATTCCACAGATAATTCGGTGCTAAGCGGCTTGGTCAAGGAAGATCCATTGCCTGAAAAAATTCTCCTCTATCGCTCGTTAACAAAGCTCAAATCCACCTATGTCGATGCTCTTCCTAAGGTGATACATCCCGAGGATGGGCGCATTCATACAAGTTATTCCCAGACTGGGGCCGCGACTGGCCGCCTGTCCAGCAATAATCCTAATCTACAAAACATACCTATCAGGGATGAGAACGGTCGCCGTATTCGTAGGGCATTCAAGAGCCGTCCTGGATTCCAATTCATATCGGCAGACTATTCCCAGATTGAACTGGTCATCCTTGCGGACATGTCCGGCGATGAGGCACTCTCCTCCGCGTTTAGATCCTCCCTGGATGTTCATGCCCAAACTGCGGCCCTCTTGTATGGCGTGGCGACCGCCGATGTTACCCCGAAGCAGCGGCGCATGGCCAAGGCCGTGAACTTCGGAGTTATGTACGGCATGAGCCCGTTTCGCCTGGCGAATGAGCTTAGGATCAGCAACAAAGAGGCCAAGCACTTCATTGATACATACTTTATCACTTACGGTGGAATAAGAGCCTTTGTCGATAAAACCGTGGAATTGGCCGAACAGGATGGCGGTGTGCGTACAATGGATGGGAGGTTCAGGCCCCTGCCTGGCATCAACAGCCACAATAGGGTGGAGAAGGTAGCGGCCGAGCGGGCCGCTGTCAATTCCCGCATTCAGGGGACTGCGGCCGATATAATGAAGATGGCGATGCTCGCCGTGCACAACGTGTTAAAAGAACGCCGTCTCAAGGCGAAAATTCTGCTTCAGGTTCATGATGAATTGCTCATCGAGGTTCCCTCTTCGGAGGTTCAAATCGTCGCCGATCTGGTTAAATCCACTATGGAGGGAGTCTCCCGGCTTTCTGTGCCGCTCCGGGCCGAAGTGGAAATCGGTTCATCCTGGGGGGATATACATTAGAACTATGCCTCTGATTCTTGGCATTGCCGGTAAAATGGGAGCGGGGAAGAATCTCATCGCTTCTATCTTGGAGGAAAGAGGCTGGAGAACGCTTGATCTTGATGCGTTAGCTCATCAGGTACTTGATCAGAATGCCGAGTACATTGAATCAAAATTCGGTTTTGAGATTATCGATTCAGAGGGGAAGATCAATAGGCGAAGACTCGGTGCCAAGGTATTCAACTGCCCCCAGTTGCTCCACCAACTTGAATCCATTACCTATCCACTGATTGAAAGAGAGGCTCTTGGATGGTTAGATGCAGACACTTCGACTTCGGTCGCCATTCATGCAATAAACTTACACAAGACGGTCTTGCCGCAGCGTTGTGATGCCATCTTATGGGTACAGGCATCCCGGAGACAGCGCCGTAAGCGGGTTATGGCACGGGATGGCCTGTCATTGGATGAAGTCAGGGCACGGTTTAAGAGTCAGGACAATCTAAAGCCTAAACTTTTCTCCCCATACGCCGAAACCTATAGCATAAAGAACTCTGGAAACCTAGGCCGAACCAGGCATAGGCTGGATGAGATTCTTTGTCATATAGAGGAATGCTATGACAATCGAAACAAAGAATGACTCGAATCTGGGAATAGTACTCAGCGTACTCGGTGTGCTATCGGTCGCCTTGATCGCCGGATTGTTGCTGATGCAGAAGAAGGATGGCCAGGGGTTTGATCTTGGGCCAGTCCTATCTTTCCAACAGGCAAAACCGCCTGTAGATAGTTTCGATCCTATCAGTTGGGCTCGTGAAGGCTCCGCATATCCGCCGCTTCAGGAATCCCCGAAAGCGGAAGAGACGGCACTGTTAATCGATTATAACGGTGACGGCGCTATTCCTGAGGTGGAATTAGAGGTGGTGCAGACGGTTGAATCCGCTACGCAGACGGTTGAATCCACTACGCAGACGGTTGAATCCACTACGCAGACGGTTGAATCCGCTACGCAGAAAGTAGTGGCCTCGGAATCGGCCGTCGTCTCAAAGAAGCAGGCGGTGAAACAAACAAAGCCCCTTATCCTTCCTGTAAGGACCGTGGGGAGCAGAGAGATAACCGAGAATGCCTACTGGATTCAAGTGTTCTCCTCCGAAGATCAATCAAGGGCCGAGGATATTCGAGACGAGCTAGCGGCGAAGGGGATGCCTAGCATTATTCAAGTCAGGGAAGTGAATGGAACGCCGAGGTATCGTATTCGGATTGGGGCATTTTCCCGCCGCAGTGAGGCCGAGTATTATGCGATGACGGCACGTTCAATTCCTGGGTATGAATCAAGCTTTGTTGTCGTCGCACCTGTCACCCGCAATATACAATTAGGCGGTTAGAACCTTATTCCACCACATCGATACGATGAAATCGTTTTTTCCCTGCCTTTAGAATTATCTTGCTGTCGACTATATGGGAGGATGAGATCATTGTTTCCACGTTGTCAATTCTTTCTTTATTAATCCTGGCACCGCCTTGTTGGATTAGGCGTCGGGCTTCGCTTTTGGAGGAGCACAGACCGGTCATCACGAATAAATCGACAATGCCTATGCCTTCGTCAAATCGGACTGAGGTCATTTGGGTTGTTGGTAGGCCGCTTTCATCGCCATCGCCGCTAAACGCCGACCGTGCGGCATCCCGAGCCGCTGCGGCCTTCGGTTGGCCGTGTATGACTTGGCTTACCTCGTAGGCAAGCCGTTCCTTGGAGGCGTTTATGTCCGAAGCCGCCCCGAGTTCCCTGCATTCTTCTGCCTCCAAGAATGTGAAAAGAAGGAGGAAACGCTCAACATCATCGTCCGGCACATTGCGCCAGTACTGAAAGAAGTCATATACGGGCGTAAGTCTTTCGTCAAGAAACAGGGCTCCTTTTTCTGTCTTGCCCATCTTCGCACCATCGGAGCGGGTAATCAGAGGGAAGGTTAGCCCGAAGGTGGTTGCTCTTTCCATGCGGCGTATCAATTCCATGCCTGCAACGATGTTCCCCCACTGATCGTCACCTCCTATCTGCAACAGACAGTTGTAACGCCTGTAGAGTTCGAGAAAGTCATAGGCCTGGAGAAGCGGGTAGTTGAATTCGAGAAAGGATAATCCCTTTTCCAGACGTTGTCGGCAAGCCTCGAAAGTCAGCATGCGGTTGACGCTGAAGTGCTGTCCGATATCGCGGAGGAATTCGATGTAGTTGAGAGGCTTAAGCCAATCGGCATTGTTCACGACGATTGTATTAGAGTTCTCGAAGTCGATGATCCGACCGAGTTGGCACTTCATGCTCTCGATGTTCTTGGCAATCTGATCCTGATCTATCATTTTCCGCATTTCCATCTTGCCTGAAGGATCGCCGATGAGGGCCGTGCCTCCACCCATGAGGATAATGGGGGTGTGACCGGCCCGCTGGAGATGGGCCGATGCATAGATTGGGACGATGTGACCGATATGGCAGGAGGGGCCGGTTGGATCCACTCCAACATAGAAAGTCTGGGGTTTTTGGTTGAGACTGTGCCGCAGGCCGCCCTCATCGGTGCATTGTTTGAAGAAGCCCCTTTCCTTCAATGTATCAATAACGCTTTTCATAGATTTTTCAAGTACGGATGTATTTCCGGCTTTCGTCTTGTATTACCTGCGAAAGTTTATTTAGTGGTACCCTCACCTGTTCCATGGAATCTCTGAATCGAAGTGTTACCGTCTTGTTTTCCTTTGTTTCGTAGTCCAGGGTAACGCAGAACGGAGTGCCTATTTCATCCATTCTTCGATAACGGCGGCCAATGGCACCTCCTTGGTCATAAAAGGTAGAGCAATCCTCTCGGAGTTCCATCTCTACTTTCCGGGCGAGTTCGGATAAGCCATCCTTCTTGACCAGAGGTAAAACCGCCACCTTCACGGGTGCGATATCGGGATGCAGATGAAGCACGGTGCGTTTTTCCTCTCCTATCTCTTCTTCGTGGTAGGCATCCATCAGAGCGACCAGAACGCTTCGGGTTAGTCCAGAGGATGTTTCAATGACATAGGGCACATAGCGGCTGTTGTCCACAGGGTCGAGATATGTTATTTCCTTGCCGCAGAATTCACCATGTCTCCGCAAATCGTAATCGGTGCGGGAATGAATTCCTTCTAGTTCCTGCCAGCCGAAGGGATAGTTGTATTGGATATCGAATGCAACCTTGGCGTAGTGGGCCAGTTCATCCGGGCCATGTTGAGAGAAGCGAAGGCGTTCGGGTCTGATGCCGAGGCGTTCTTTGTACCAGTTGAGGCGTTTGTTTTTCCACTCCTCGTAGATCTCGTCTTCAGTGCCGGGTTTCACGAAGTACTGCATTTCCATCTGCTCGAATTCGCAGGTGCGGAATATGAAATTTTTCGTTGTAATCTCGTTGCGGAAGGCCTTGCCTACCTGGGCGATGCCGAATGGTATCTGTACCCTGGATGTGTCGACGATGTTCTTGAAGTTTACGAAGATTCCCTGTGCCGTCTCTGGGCGGAGGTAGATGATGGAAGCTGAATCGGCCACCGGCCCCATGTGGGTGGTAAACATCAGATTGAACTGCCGCGGTTCGGTTAATTCTCCGCCGCATTCAGGGCAGTTCTTGTCTTCGATACCTCTTTCGGCTCGGATTTCTTCGAGGTGATCTACCCTGAAGCGTGTCTTGCACTGCTTGCAATCCACTAGGGGATCGGTAAAATTCTCCACATGCCCCGAGGCTTCCCATGTACGGGGGTGCATCATTATGGCGGCATCGATCCCGACAATGTTATCGTGACGCCGTACCATTTCTTTCCACCATGCTTCCTGGATGTTCTTTTTTAGCTCGACACCCAACGGACCATAGTCCCAGGTTGCCGAAAGTCCTCCATAGATTTCACTCGATGGATAGACAAAACCCCTTCTCTTGCAGAGAGAAACGATTTTTTCCATTGAGGCACTGTGTTCGTTAGCTGTGTTAAAGGCATTTTGTTTTTTGGTCATGGAAATTTCCTTTTTGGTAATTCAATGCTTATGGGCATCTTACCATAGCATCTTCATTTCTCAGGGACAAGGGATGGCAATTTTTCGAGTTCGCCGATCAATCGCTCTGCCCTCTCTATGGACTGGCTGATACCGAGCAGGCGTATGGCCGGGAACAAGGGAGGGCTGACTTTGCTGGATGTGACAGCGAGTCGAAGGGGTTGCATAATCGTTCCAATCTTCCAATCCCGGCGTTCGGCCTCCGTCCTGAATTTGGTCTCAAGCTCCTTGTCCCATTGCATGCAGGCTTCGCTATCCTGAATTGATGGCACAGCCCCTGTCTCTGATAGGAGTTTCATTGAGGTTTTCAGGATGGTAGCGGTTGTCGGACCATCCATCTTCTTTGGGATGGCATCCTCCACTGAGCCAATCCCAGGGTCAGTAAAAAGAAACCGCAGCATTGGAGAAATATCTTTGAGCAGTTTCAAGCGCTCTCGAATGATGGGGAATGCCCCCTCAAAGATGTCTTCTTCCGCCTTTGTTGGCGGATTGGACATGAGGTGGTCTTCCATCAATATAGACTTGAGTTCGGTTTTAAGAGCCAGGGGTTTCTTCATGCGGATGTATTGCCCATTGAACCATTCAAGTTTTCGGTAATCGAAGATGGCAGGGGACTTGTTTATCTTTTCAAGGCTGAAGAGTTCGCAGAGTTCATCCATTGTGAAAAATTCCCGGCTATCGTCATAGCTCCATCCTAATAGGGAGATGAAGTTAATCAATGCCTCGGGAAGGTATCCGGCACGGCGAAATTCAGCGAGTGCAGTGGCCCCGTGGCGCTTGGATAGCTTCTGTCCATCCTTGCCCATAACCATGGGGAGGTGGCAATAATGGGGAGTCGGCCAGCCGAATGCCTTGTAAATCAATACATGAAGCGGTCCTGAGGGTATCCATTCCTGTGCGCGCATTATGTGGGTGATCCCCATCATCTGGTCGTCGATAACATTGGCGAGATGGTAGGTGGGGAAGCCGTCGGTCTTGAGGATGACTGGATCGGGATTGATGTCTTTGTTTTTGCGGCCTGTTCGGCCTAGAAGAAGATCGGGAAATTCGGTCTTCCCTTCAAGAGGCACCTTGAGCCTAATCACATGCCGCTCACTCGCGGCGAGGCGGGAAAGGCTTTCATCTTTCGACAGGTTTCGGCATTTTCTGTCATAGCCGATATTGCTTTTGGCGGCATTCTGGGATTGTCTGAGGCGATCCAGTCTTTCGGATGTGCAGAAGCAGGGGTAGGCGTTTCCGCTCTTGACCAGCTCGGTCGCCTTGTCTCTGTATATCGTTAACCGTTTTGACTGCACATAGGGCCCGCAGTCTCCCTCCTTACCGGGGCCTTCATCATACTCTATGCCCAGCCAGTTGAGGCTGTCATACAAGTCTTCAAGGGCTTCCGGGGTGCTTCGCCCCTGGTCTGTGTCTTCCACACGAAGTATGAATTTTCCCTTGTTCACCTTGGCGAATACGTAATTGAACAAGGCGGTTCGGATTCCGCCTATGTGCTGCAATCCAGTTGGGGAAGGTGCATAGCGAACGCGGACGCTCATAGAATTTTCTCCTTGACCATGTTGATATGAGAGGCCAGCACCATGGTCAGCAAATGGCTTTCACGCGACCGCCGTAGCATCAGCTCTCCCTTATTACCCGAAAGGGTGGAACGAATTTGAATCTTGGCTTTGTCGATCAATGCGCTCTCCTCATCGCATAGGTTTTCTTTTCTCTTATCGAGAGTTCCAAGGGCCAATAGTCTGACTGATAGATCCTTCGTATTCAGTAAGGCGATAAGCCCGGCGTTATCTTGATGAGTAGAGGCATCGAGACAGCACCACCGTGCCAGGTCTTGTCTCAATGTCCGTTCGTTATCGGCAAGAGGCTTATAAAACTCCGCGATGGCTTGGTTATTCTGCTCAAGGACCAAGGGTATGCCGAGTGCTACCCCAAGGCTGGGGAATAGGACAGCTTTTTTATGTCTCACCTCGCTTTCCAGTTTTCTCACCGAACTGACATTGGATACCGAAAGGGCGGTGTTGATCAACAGATTGGCGTATTGTTTGTTGAGTTTCCCTTTGACATAGATGTATTCCTCCAAGCAGGCGAGAAGGGTAGGCCAGTCTTCTTTGCCCAATAGATCGAATAGCCGCCAATTACGAATGAAGAAGTAATCGAGAATTCCTATCAGTAAGATGAAAAAGGCTGTAAACGCCCACATCCTCCGCCAATAGAATGCTACGTAATCCCGGTCGAAGAAGATAAATGTGGCAATGGTCGCCAGGACGAGGGATAAAAGAACTAATACATTGAGAATCCAGAACATGGACTTAAACCGCATACAATCTCCTGAGTATAAGGAATGGACCATAAGGAATGGTCCCCTTCCCCCCCCCCCGTCCCCCCATAAGGAAAGACACCCCCCCCCGTCCCCCCCCTCAAGGGGGGGGTGTCATGGGCCTTGCGCTTCGGGGCATGGGTTTCTGGGCGTGTTCCCTGAGGGGGGATTGGCATCATTCTTCCAAAGTTGGCAAATGGACTTAGCCTCCGGCCCCCATAAGGAAAGACACCCCCCCCGTCCCCCCCCTCAAGGGGGGGGTGTCATGGGCCTTGCGCTTCGGGGCGTGGGTTTCTGGGCGTGCTCCCTGAGGGGGGATTGGCACCATACTTCCAAAGTTGGGAAATGGACTTAGCCTCCCGGCCCCCATAAGGAAAGACACCCTCCCCGTCCCCCCCCCCTCAAGGGGGGGGGTGTCATGGGCCTTGCGCTTCGGGGCGTGGGTTTCTGGGCGTGTTCCCTGAGGGGGGATTGCCAATTCCTTATCCCTTTCCTTATCGCACATTCTGACACAGCCTCGGGTGGCAATCAATGCCCGGCAGTCCTGGTTCCATGGTTTTTAGTACGGCCTTTTAAGATGTGAAAGACTCACTGTTGAACACGAGAAGCAAATGGAAATTCGGGGCATGAGATATATCTGTGGCTTTTCTTATCTGTAAACTACTCTGAGAACTTCTAGGGAAGGAATTGACAGTGCCCATCTGATAATCCTACGGCTTAACAGGCCAATGAATACGCATAGGTACAGCCAGCCGGATGTGCTTGGCAAATAAGTTATATCGCTTATTCATTTAAGGTCAGGTGCATCGGCGGTGAAATCCCTCATCCTGTGGATTCCCATGGCCGGGGAAGGCCTTCTTATTGCCATAAGCCCGGCATTAGGAACTCAGTAAGCTTCGGTCAATTCCCAAGTCTTCTGCAATCTGTTTCTGGGTACTAATTGCGGCCCGCCTCTAGGCGAACCACCCACAATCTTTGATGCACTATAGATGGTTAGTAAGAATGGTGGCTCGGCAGGCATCGACGGAACCACTATAAAAGACTACAAAGCCAACCTTGAGCAGGAAATCCAGAAATTCTTTGAATACGACTTACATGAGGAGCCATGTACGGACCCGTACGCTCAGGTTCTGAGATAAAACAGTACACGGGTAGTACTGGGTGCCTCCTATTCGATCAAATCATGGCCGCCGAAGGCGAGCCAATGAATTCGCTTGTTCGGCAAAGCCGTTTACTCCCAATCCCCGGCAACTGGATACTGCTCAGGATTGGGACCAATTGATTCAACGACACGTGGGTATTGAACACCTTTCTCTGGTTCCTTAGGTTTCTTGCGACTTTTTTTTACCTCAAAAAACCAATCATCTCCGAAATCAAAATGGTATATGAGCTTGCAACCTTTCGGTAGTGGATATACTTCCTCAAGCGTAATGGTCGAATAGATATCGAAGAGGTTTTCTGTGTCGCAATTATCGACAAATACAACTTTACGATTTCGCCAGTTGCGGCCGCCAAAGAATTCGAATAGATGGTCTTGGTCAAAGGCAACAGCGTCCTGAATCGCATTGTGGAGATCCAATAACGAAGTTTCAGAATCCATTTCAACCACGCGTACGCACTCATGGCTTTGGCCCATACCCATGATGCATTCAATTGTTAATGTCCAGATCATTATTTGATGTCCCTTTCTTGATTGCCCAGTATAATAAATTGTCCGCCTAAAAAAGGCGGGGGAAAGAAAGTCCCAAGGACATCTGCTATAGTTGATGTAACACAAACTAACCATAGCGAGGAATCCATAGGACGATCAAAGCTTAACATAGAAACAAGATGTAAGTATACACATTTTACTTGGGAGGAGCGCTAACTCTTTGCTGTAAGTTCGCCGATTTTTCAATCTTTCGTTTCCCTGATTTAATTATCGGGACTTAAATTTTTGTGCTATATTGTTGGTAAGGTCCACTGCCGCCACACCTTGATATTACCGCCCGATTTCTCCTTGTCCTGGTTCTAACGCTCTGCGTTGGAACCAGGACAATTAGTTATCCAACCTACTTGACTCAATCAATTTTGTGGATGTTTACCGTAACAGACACGGAGCCACTATTATCCTGGTTGTTTGAATCCCAATAATATAGTAATAGAACACCGTTGGAAGTCAAAATTGGCATATTTAATTCCGTACCAATCGGGAAAAATGACATTCCGTTATCAGTACTGCCAACAAGCGAACCGTATAAAAACGCAAAATTGTCCTTTTTGAAAACACCAAAGTCATTACCTAAAGGATTACCTAAGCCATTGGCGTTTGATGTTCGATAGCCGGAACCCGCACTCCATGTGTCCTTTTCGTCAACACTAATCACCAGTATCTGCCCCGGAGATACACTCAATTTTGTATCTATGGGAATTCCGCCGGACACACTATTTTGTTTGGCATGAACTTCAAATACATCTGCAAATGCTGTTCCAGAAAACAACAAAAAAAAAGGTACAAGTACCAATAAAAACCATCGAAAGATAACATTCATTATTAATTTTCCTATTTAAATTGCTAACGCCTTGCTCTTCGGAAAATTACGAGCATAGCGAGTAATTTTTCCGGTGCAACAACTTGTTATAGGCTCTTGGCTTGATTTTATCGATCAGCAGCCTTTGCGGCTTTTTCGATCCAATCCCCCATATTGTGGTAACCATCGTCATCAACCCAGTCATAGGTTGGATAAGTAATAACTTTCCCCGATTTTTCAAACTCCCAATCATCAAAAGGATTTTTACCCTTTTTACTTGTATTTCCTTTACTGTCTTTCTTCTTATGGATATAAATACCGAGCATGCCATTGCCCTTCTTATGGCTTGCGGTTATTTCGTAGTTAATCCACTTTTTACCTGCCGTATCTGAACCGATTAAAACTACAGTCACCGAAGTTCCCTTTAGTTGCTCATCAATCCATTTTTCAATATCAGAGTCTTTCTTCTTTTTTACTTCTTCCCACTTGGCTGTATCAAAAAAACCTGATGCCTCCCTGTCTTGAGTTACCCAACTATTTCGTATATTTGCTGCTCGCCAGTTGTCAGCTTTGTATCGAAAACTGAAAAATGTTTGTCTAGCCATCTATTGTTCTCCATCCATTAAATTAATGATCTCGGTTACTGAATCAATTAGTTCCTCAGCCGTGGATTCGCTATCACCAAGCTTGGAAAAAAGCTGCTTCATCTCGATTGAATCAGCCGTACTATTCTGTATCTCAGTATTTCGCTCTTCCCATAGCTCTTCGGCCATATACCCCGTAGCCCCAATTGGAATCAAAAATAATCCTATTTTTTTGGCAATCTCATATTCTTCACGCATGCCATTAGATAACACAACCGTATCTTCACTAGACTTATTACCGAACAGGAATAATGCAATTCCTGCATGGTTAATCATGTCTTCTCTATATTTTGTCCACAAATCTGATAGAGGTACCCCCCCTTCCGTAGACTGAGGGAAAGGACGTAGCACAAGCTGGTCTTCTACTTTGGCTTTTGGGCTAGTAAACGTTTGCTCTAGGACTCCTGAAATTACAGAACTTCCAACACCCAAGCCGAATCCAGAAACGACGCGCATACCTTTGGATACTAGATTTCGACTTAATTTATATACAAATCCTAAAGCTTCGCGTTCTCCCATCTGTCCATATTCGTGGGCTGCGCCAGAAATAAAAATAGTTTTAGCTTTGTAACTTTGCTCTAACCGTCTCAATAATTCTGTTATTTCTGAAAAAATATCAACAAGTATCGTTTTTACATTGAACCTTTCTAAGTCCTTCACGAAGTAATCTTGCTTTTTTTTTCGATATTCGAAATCAGCAAGCTCTTCCCCATCTTCTTGCTGAACCCCTCTTATAAAACAATAATGGCGTCTTTGATTTCCTTCGTACGCAACCCGAACTCGACTGAGAATATAATCCAAATTTGGATCAGTAAAACTAAACCCTATAAATATAAATGTTTTTGAAATTAGATCGCCTTTCAAATTTGCCAAATATTGATCCATTTTGACGTGATATCTCTCATAGTCATCCTTAGTTAAGACTGCTTGACTAGCGTGATCGACATCGCCATGCATCTTATATACAACGGCATCACGCTTTGGCTTTGTTGTAGATAAGTGCTCTTTTGTATATTTTACATCGGCGATTTTTCCAGACTTATCTAGAGCGGTTTCAATTATTTTGTCGTAATTTGTGGTCCAATAAGTCCGTATTGGAAGCCGACATAGGATTTTATGATTCTCAGTTTCTAAAGCTTCTCTTGAAAACTCTTCTATAAGTCTTCGGTTAAGCTGGCTTCGGTTATTCGCATTATCGTTGCAATGAAACTGAGCTAAAGCTACCAAATCATTTTCTTTGTCAACATCAAGGCCGAGCTCATCAGCTATGGGCCGAAGTAGTTCAGCCCAATTAACGAAACCTGCTTCAGCCGACAGGCCTGCCCCTGCAAAAACTGCCACATTTTCTTCAATGAGCTCTTTCCCTACATCTCGTAAAAATGCTTGCTTCTTTAAATCCATTAATAAATTCTCAGTTTAATGCGATATTCGATGGCTCATAACAAGTTATCACTCCGTTCCCTCATATCTCACCTGAGGCACCCCCGAGTACAATCTCTTCTATCAGGCAACCCCAACTCAAATCTTAGACTAGCATTAGGAACGCACAATGTCAATAGAAAAACTTGAAATTTTTTGGCGCCCAGTATAATGAATTGTCCGCCTAAAAAAGGCGGGGGAAAGAAAGTCCCAAGGACATCTGCTATAGTTGATTTAGCAAAAACTAACAACAGCGAGGAATCCATGGGACGATCAAAACTTAACATAGAAACAAGGTGTAAGCATACACATTTTACTTGGGAGGAACGCTCAGGGCAATCGCATCTAATTTATCCCCCAAGATGATAGAAAAGGCTTACTACAGTGTAAAAAATAGTCAGAATCCAAGATTTATACGATAATTCCCCAAGATTCTATTCTGGGAGGGATGAATTATGGATAAATCAGATGCATTTTGGCATCAGTTTGAAAAGATTGAGGATCCTCGAGTTGATCGAACCAAGAAACACAATTTGGTGGATATACTTTTTATAGCATCTGCGGCGGTTATATCAGGAGCTGACTCCTTTCTCGAAATCGAAGTGTATGGGCAAAGAAAAGCTAAATGGCTTAAGAGATTTTTGGATTTACCCAATGGAATACCATCACACGATACCTTTGGACGAGTATTTGCATTAATCAAATCAGAACAACTACAACAGTGTTTTCTAGAATGGGTTAAGTCAATAGCCAAAAGTATAGGTGGTGAAGTTATCTCAATAGACGGCAAAACAGTTCGTCGCTCTTTTGATAAAGTGTCTGAAAAGTCGGCGATACACATGGTGAGTGCATGGGCAAATGAGAACCGGATTGTATTAGGTCAGGTTAAAGTCGATGAGAAATCAAATGAGATTACCGCTATACCAAAACTGCTTAAAGTGCTTGATATTCAAAATTGCATAATCACGATTGACGCTATGGGATGTCAGAGGTCTATAGCTAAAGAGATAAAAGCGAAAGGAGGGGACTATGTTCTTTCCTTAAAAGGAAATCAGGGAAAACTTAAAAATAATGTTGAGCAGTTTTTTCAATACGCAGATGCTTGTTCTTTCAAAGACATTGAGCATGATTATCATAAGACGTATGACAAAAACCATGGGCGTATAGAAACACGGGAATACTGGTGTGTGTCTGACTTAGAGTGGCTGGAGACAAGGCAAAAATGGGAGGGGTTAAGAACCATCGGGATGGTAAGATCTCATCGTACGATTGGCAATAATACAACAGTGGAAGACCGGTATTTCATCAGTAGCCTAGAGATGAACGCAGAATTAATGGGGAATGCTATACGCCGACATTGGGGTATAGAAAATTCCCTTCATTGGGTATTGGATATTGCTTTTCGTGAGGATGAAAGCAGAATACGCAAAGGCAATGCTGCAGAGAACTTCGGAATACTTCGCCACTTGGCTTTGAATCTGCTAAAGAAGGATAAAGTCACCAAGGCGGGAATTGCCGCTAAACGCAAGAAAGCTGGATGGGACAGTGATTATCTGCTTGATGTTCTTAATGGATTTTAGATGCGATTGCCCTGGAGGAACGCTTGTTATTACAATATCATCACACTGGTACAAACCGTTACGAAAAGATCACAAGTCCGACACTTCTTGGAACTCTGTTGAGTAAAAGTGAAAGGACTATTCGTCGAGAACTCAAACGAGGAATGGTAGAACATATAGCCAGTGATCTCAGCAAAATCACGGTATACAACGCGGAGTATGCACAGAACGATGCCAACTCAAAGAACAGTGCGAAAGGCACTCCTATAAAACTTGGTCAAGACTGGGCTCTGGTGAATGCGGTTTCCAGACTTATTAAAGAGGAGAAGTATAGCCCTTACGCAGTAATCGAGCATTTTAAGAGAACGAGGTGGCCTGGCGATACCAGGATCTGTGAAAAGACATTGTATAACTACATCGCTACGGGAGATATACCAGATGTCACACAGAAAAATCTGCTTTATGGTGGAAAGCGTTTTAAGCCCAAAGGGAAGCCCAAGAAGCACTCTAGAGCCATGAATGCGACCAGAAGCATAGATAAACGTCCTCAAGAGGCTAATGAGAGAAAAGTTGTGGGACACTGGGAAATGGACACAGTCCACAGTGGAAAAGATAGTTCATCTTCATGTCTTTTGACGCTAACGGAGCGCAAAACAAGAACAGAAATTACAAGAAAGATTCCCGATAGAACAGCGGCTTCTGTAACGGCTGAGATTGATAAAATAGAACGGCAGATGGGTGGTGTTCTTTTTAGGAAAATGTTTCTCACTATTACACCAGATAATGGTGTAGAATTTTCAGATGTAAATGGTCTTGAGAAATCAGTATTGAGCAAAGGCCCCAGAACCCGGGTGTTCTTTGCTCATCCCTACAGTTCTTTTGAACGGGGTACCAATGAAAACCATAATGGGATTATCAGACGATTTATCCCGAAGGGAAATGATATCGGCTTGGAAAAAAAGAGTCGTATCAGAAGAATCCAGGACTGGATGAATCACTACCCAAGAAAAATCCTGGACGGGAAATCCCCATTAGAAGCCCTTGCCGACGAGCTCGGGGCTGGAATACAAATCCCAAAGCTGTTGGAGGTAAAAGATTGAAAAAAACCGGACAAACTACTTTACAGGGAACCCATCGGTGCATTGTAGTTATGCGATTGGTGAAATCGCTCACTGTTGTAGAACTCAAAATATCTCTTTACTCCCTCCTTTAACTCTTTCATTGTCTCATAACTTTTTAGATAAATGTCCTCGTACTTCAAGCTCCTCCATAAACGCTCCACGTACACATTATCCAACGCACGGCCTTTGCCGTCCATGCTGACGAGTATCCCTTCCGATTCCAACACTCCGACAAATGACTCAACCGGTAAATTGACTCCCTTGATCCGTGTTGAAGATCGCAGGGTTTCCGTAGGTATCCAAGGCTTCCCTTAATGCCTGAACGCAAAACTCACTATCCATCGTGTTTGATAGATGCCACGCCAACACTTTGCGGCTGTAAAGATCAAGAATAGCCACAAGATAAACGTAACCCCCAGGCAGACGGATGTAGGTTATATCCGTTGCCCATACCTGATTTGGGTGCCTTATTGCCTTCCCTCTCAGCAAATAGGGATATTTGGGATGCCCTTTTCCCGCCAACGATGTCTTGGGTCCCGGGTAGATTGCTCATGCGCCCAAATCGCTTCATAACCCTCCTTGCTCGCTTAACCGTCAGATGAGGAAGGGCTTCAATTAGTTGTTTCGATATCCGGCGATACCCATAAAAGGGAAGCTTCTCAAGTACTTCGCTTATCAGTCTCATATCCGCCAAATCTTTATCTTCCACTACCTGGCTTTGATAGTAAAAACTGCTTCTGCTCACTCCTAAAAGGGTAGCTTGCTGTGTTAGGGGCAAGCGGTCTTTATTTAACATGGCGAATCGGTCTCGAAGCACTTGTTATATTCTCAGATCCTTACTGCTTTCAATTCCAATTCAGCAGCCTGAATTTTCTTAATTGAAGCATCTCTACGATCTATAAGAGTGTTCTTTTTATCTGTAATTTTTTTAAATAGCTTTGTTAACATTTTAGTTAAAACATCCTTTGGGTTTATACTACCCGTAGTTATTGAAATTAGGGCGTAGGATAAACTCAAAAAGATTCCGATGATCCAAGAAATTGGTTCCAATAAATCCCAATTCGGGATAACCAGTTTAAGACCTATTGAAACAGAAAATATAAAAAGTAAAAAGACCGTTCCAACTCCGATAAACGCTCTTCGATTCCGGATGCTTCTTTCAATATCAGATAAATGTTCCTCGATTAATTCCAGTCGTTCCTGTTCGTTCGCTATTAAACCTTTCAGATTATCACTTTGAAACCGTGCATTCTTAGTTGAAAATTCATGCTCAAAGTAAGTTTTTATGGCTGTATTTTTTTCTTCCGAGTCTTTTATCTGAGCGTTCAACTGTTCTAATTCTTTATCCTTCTTTGATAATTCTGCGCTTTGTTTTTGGGTAATTGCCTGAATTACATTTGCCTTTTTCTCTTCAATGCGCTTCACTAGTTTTTCAACTCGAGCTTTTTCATTTATTTCCTTTGATTCAGCCTGCTCTCTTGCTTCTAATGCTAATTGCGAAATTTTATATTCAAGTTCATTTTCATCCTCTTCTTCAATGATCTCCGTCAGCCTTCTTGTTTCTAATACGCTTAAATTTATATAAATATCTGAGCAATCTTTTGCGTAAATTGGCAAATCTTTTAGATGCTTAAATTTTGAATCCAGAAGTTTTAGCATTTCTTTGTCTGGTAGCTTTTTACTCAAACATGTTGTAAAAATTCTAGTAATATTTAGCGGTGAGATGGACATCGTTGAGAGTGGGTTCAGAATCCAAAGAATATTTAGCAATTCCTCGGCTCGAATCATGTACGGGATTTTCAATTCATGGCTTATGCGATTCTCAAGAAATCCATTGGAATCTGAAACAAAGAATGCTGTAATGTCACTGAAATCTTCTTCATCTTTTGACCTTAGGCTAGCAACAAATTCCTGAGCAATAGCGTCATGCATTGCACCTTCTTTATTCCGTTTTCTATCTTTTAGTTTTTGATAGATTGTGCTTTTTTCTATTCTGTTTTTAATACGATCATTAATTTTTTGATCTATGATTATTCCTCCTGCATTAATAATTAATTTACGTACCTTGTTTGCATACAGCGATAAATCTGAGCCAGATAATTTCCGCCTAAAGCATCCATACTCAATATTTTTTCTATCTGCTGATTTAAATACTTGTATTTTATTAATCTCTTCAGATTTTTTTCTCAGAAGATTAGTAGTCTCTTCGATTGTTTCGGGTAGTACAAGAATTTGGATTTTATTCTTCAATGCCATAGCTACAATTTCGTTACATGTAGCGAATGACTCCTCACTATGAAGATCAAATAAGCTGATGATGAAATTTGTATCCAATACCAGAGCATTGAGTTTCGTTTGTTTTTCTAAGTCAAATTCTAATAGGGTAGAAATCAGGCTTCCACTAACTAATTTGATAATTTCTTCATGGTAATCGGGTACTGTTAATAGTGTTTGAATTATTCCAAATTCCGGTCTGTCACTAAATGAAAAGTCTTCATTGTTCAGAAATGCGACAATTTCTTTCTTGTTGATTTGTACGAAAAATTCGATCCCAATACCCGGATCAATATTTTCATCCTCACAGAGTAAATTAAATGCCTCCTTTAATTCTTCAAGATTTGCTTTTTCGGTCTTAATATCTGCATTTAAGCTTTTAAAATCAGAATAGCTAAAACTGAAGGAATAGTCACTTGTAAAAAGTTGAATTGAATGATTAGAGCGAGTGCTAAGACGGCGCAAAATAAGTTTTAACGTTGGATATGGAATAGTTAACCCGAATTTTTTAAAAAATTCAGCTTTTAAGTCGTCAATGATTCCTTTCCCACTTTTTTCGAATGAATTATCGGCTAAAATGGTCTCGCATAATTCTTCATAGATTTCTACAATTGATTTAAGGTTACTTCGTCGTTCCCTGATGACAGATAATAGAGAGTATGTTACTAAGTGATCCATAAGACATCTCCTCCAAATTATTCAATTTAGTTTGAAATATTTAGTAAAAATTAAGTGAAAATAAATGATGAACATATCAAGTTCTCACCCCGTTCCCTCACATCTCACCTGAGGCCCCCCCGAGTACAATCACTTCTATCAGGCATCCCCAACTCAAATCTTAGACTACCATCAAAAACGCGCAATATCAATAAAAAAACTTGAAAAAAACCGGACAAACTACTTTAAAGGGAACCAATTTCTTAAAAAACAAAGCACCTCCCAGATTCAGAAAGCGTCACGTGCCGTTCGTTTGTTAGACTACGCCGAGGTCACTCGCCACCACCAACCCACCCGCGCCCACCTCACCCAGATAATAAACCTCCTGCTCCTGGCCCCTGATATTCAGGAGCAAACCCTATCCATGGAAGCCGATGTTGACCGTGAGCCAATCAGCACTAGAGAGCTGCAGAAAGTGCCCCAGAGTATAAATTGGGTAGAGCAAAGGCAAAAGCACCAACACTAGAATCGTTCATAATTTGGGTATCCATAACTCTTACCCAAATCTATTATAATCTACCATATTCGGCCTAGGTGGTGCGATACCTTGCGAAATTGATTGATATATTGTGAAAAATATTTTACCGTGATTCGGTATAGAATAGGATTTGTGTGTCCATTCTCTTTTGCTGAACTTTCTTGGGAGCGAAGAGCTTTGCCTAAGATCGCCCACGAGGAGCTGTAAAAATGACCGATTTAGAAGATCGCTGGCTATCAATAAATGAAATATGCAACTACCTTGGGATCGGTAAGGATACCGTCTACAAGTGGCTCGATAAGCACGGCATGCCCGCTCATCGAATGGGCCGCCTATGGAAGTTCAAAAAAGGACAGGTAGACGCATGGGGTGAGGCTGGTGGCGCGGCCGCTAATGGTGAGCAAGATGATGACAACAGCGAAAAGTAACAGCTAAACGGAGTTCTGTTAATGATAACCAAGCAAGCATTAGGTAGCACCCTTTTCGGAATGGCTGATATTCTCCGAGACAAGGTTGAAGACTATAAGTCTTACATCCTTTCACTTCTCTTTTTCAAGCGTCTTTCTGATAATTATACCTGGGAGATTGAACACGGTATTCAGGAATTTAAAAAAGAATATGGTGTAGACCCCAACGAGAAACAGAAGCAAAAGATAATTGCTGATAAACATGACTTCACCATTCCTGATGGGTTTTTCTGGGAGGATGTTCGCAAAGCTCCGCTCGATAAAAAGAACGATGCCTTAAACAAGGCGGTGAATGCCATTGCCGATTCTAATGCCTCTCTTAAGGGGGTCATCAATACTGTACGTTGGAATGAGCCTTCACCGGATGGCTCCGGCGGAAAGAAGCTGCACCCTGAGGTGCTGAGTCTGCTGATCAACTACCTGGATGCGGTTGATTTGAGTAACCGCAACGCCTCTGTGGATATTCTGGGCGATGCCTACGAATATTTGATAAAACGGTTTGCGGATGAAAACAAGGGCGGCACCACTGCCGGTCAGTTTTATACCCCGCAGGAGGTTGTCGATATCATTGTTCGGTACCTCAAGCCACAAAAAGGAAGCACCCTTTACGACCCGACTTGTGGCTCCGGCGGCTTCTTGATCAATGCGGCCAAGTACATCAAGACATCGACAGGAACCCAGAAAAATATCCGTCTTTTTGGGCAGGAAGATGTCTGGAATACCTGGGCGATTGCCAATATCAACATGATTCTCCATGGGCTTGATGCCTCCATAAAAAAAGGTGACACCCTGAAAGATCCCAAATTCACGGAAGAGGACAACGACCTTACCATTAAAACCTTTGATCTGGTGATGGCCAATTTCCCGTTCTCGCAGGAAAACTGGTGGAAAAATGGGGAGCCTAAGAAGGATAAGAAAGGCAAGCCCATTACCAAAAAGGACGGTTCTCCTCAGTTGAATTATCCTGGCAAGGAAGATTTCAATGATCCATACGAACGCTTTGATTATGGAATTCCGCCTTTTTCAAACGGTGACTTTGCCTTTCTTCAGCACATTGTCGCTTCGATGAATAAAAACGGCAAGGCCGGAGTCGTTTGTCCGCAGGGTGTGCTGTTTCGTGGTCAGCCTGAAAAAACCGAAGAGGAAGATGGTCAAAATCGCAAGGCCGATGATGAATATCTGATCCGTCGTGGATTTTTACAGGGACCGGTCAATAAGGATGGCGAGTTTGTCAGTGCAGTCAACATAATTGATGCCATTGTTGTGTTACCCGGCAACCTCTTTTATGGCACCACCATTCCCGGCTCCATCCTGCTGCTCAATAAAAACAAACCGAAAGAGCGCAAAGACAAGGTGCTGATGGTCTATGCCGCCAAAGAAGGCTGGTACAAAGAAGAATCAAACATGAATACGCTCTTGCCGCAGGATATTCTGCGTATCTCCACCCTTCTTGAAAGTTGGGGAGATATGGACTCCGCCAAAGCATGGATCACTTCCCAAAAATCCAGACTGGGAGACCTAATTCAGGAAGAGCTGGATTTCAAAAAAGGTGAAATTGAGCTGGATACCCAGGAGGACATTGAACTGGCCAAAGAGAAGCACCAGAAGGCCGACGAGCTGATACAAGCCAAAGAAGCGGAGGGCAAGAAACTGACCCATGCTCAGCTGAATAACCTTCAAAAGGCTAAAGAAGCTCTTGAAAAACTGATTAAACAGAAAAAGCAGCGAATTGCCGATGCCGAAGAACAGGCCAAAAAAGAGCGTATCGCTATTGATGAGGTGGAAACCGAACTGTTGACCATGCTGGCCGATCCGGAACTGAGTAAACGCTATTTCTCCGTGGTGAAAGTGGCAGAGTTGGAAGAGAACGAGTTCAACCTCAATATCCCTCGCTATGTGGATACCTTCGAGCCAGAGGAAGAGATTGATCTCAAGGAAGCGATTGAAGGGTTTAAGGCGGCCTTGAACGCTGAGAATTCAGTTGATGAATTGCTTTCAAAGCTGATGGAGGCAGTTCAGAAATGACACCTAAAACTAGCCTTATACCTATTGGCAACAGTTCTATCTCTGAAATAAACCCAAATGATTCATATCTTAAAAATGAAGAATACCCTTTCATTCCAATGGATGCAGTTAGAAATGGGTTTTGTGGGGTAGAGTATTTTGAGAGAAGAAAAATAGATGGTTCTGGCTTAGTGTCGTTCAAGGAGAATGACACAATAGTCGCAAAAATAACTCCATGTGCAGAAAATGGAAAAATAGCTTTTATTAAAAGCCTACCTGACAAGGCAGAAATAGGATTTGGATCAACGGAATTCATTGTATTTAGGCCCAATCAAACAAATGTCTTCCCTGAGTTTTTATACTCTGTTTTATCAAATCATCAGGTTCATGGTTTAGCAGTCTCTCTGATGGAAGGTTCAACTGGGCGCCAGCGAATCCCTCAGAAAGCATATAAGAAACGTATATATGCCCATTTCCCTCCTCTTCCCGAACAAAAAGCCATTGCCGGGATTCTTTCCAAAGTGGATGAAGCCATTGAAGCGGTGGAAAACAGCATCAAGACAGCGGATCGTCTTAAAAAATCCCTGATGCAAAACCTGCTCACCGGAAAGCTGAAATCCGATGGTACCTGGCGCAGTGAGGATGAGTTTTATGAAAACGACACCAACCGTCCGAAATCATGGAACTCGGAGAAATTCAAAAAGCTTATTGAGTATAAGTCTGGATACACTTGGTCAAAGGATCAAGAAAACTCAAGATTTGTAGATGGCTCAGTTCGTGTTCTTACAGTGACCAACATTCAAAAAAAATTGGATTTGAGGAGCGAGCTTTATCTTACCCAAGTGACCTCAAAAGATAGAGAAAGAAAAACCGCTTCAAAAGGTTGGTCAATCGCTGTCAGTTCCAATGGGAACAGGAAGAGAATTGGTAATGCTGTTTTTATTAACGATGATACAGACTACTTGTTTGCCTCTTTTTTGACAGGGTTTATACCTAAAGATCCTTGTATCATTCTTCCAAAATATTTTTTCTACTGGCTCTCATCACACCCAATACAGGAAAGAATCACCTCTGTGTCTGAAGGTACTACTGGCTTAGGTAACCTCGATATTCGTTATTTGAGGAACATGGATATTGATTACCCTCAAAATACTCATGAACAAAGTATGATAGTGCAAATAATAGAAGATATTGAGCAAGATATTTTTGCTAAGGCAGAAAAATCACGCACTCTTTCAATATTAAAAAAATCCCTCATGCAAAATCTATTGACCGGCAAGGTACGGGTGGATGTGGAAAAAATCAATAAACTACTGGAGATGTGAAATGAGCGTGGAATCGAACCAGATCACGATGTATGAAACACCGGATGGCCGGGTGAGGGTTGAGGTTCGCTTTGAGGATGAAAATCTGTGGCTTTCGCAAAAACTGATAGCGGAACTGTTTGATGTCACCGTTTCAACGATTAATGAGCATTTGAAGAATTGTTTTAAAAAGGGTGAATTGGACGCTGATTCAGTTATTCGGAAATTCCGAATAACTGCCGCTGATGGCAAATCCTACAACACGAGACATTACGCACTGGAGGCAATTGTAGCGGTGGGTTACCGGGTCAATTCTGACCGGCAAGGTACGGGTGGATGTGGAAAAAATCAACAAGCTACTGGAGGAGGTGTAAACCATGGGCAGGCTGTCTGAACTAAACGGCGTTGAAAAACCGGTCACGGAATGGCTCAGCAAAATGGGCTGGTCATACCAAAGCAATGAAGACCTGAAGGTTTACAATCGTCCTTTTTCCAATCCGGTCATCACGCAGATTCTGGTTGAAAAAGTTGCTGCTATTAATGGTATTTCTACGGATGTGGCGGAAACCGCCGTGGAGCAGTTGCTACAGCTACAGCACCGGAATAATCCCAGTCCGATTATCGGTAATGAAAAATTTCTCGAAAAGCTGGTGAAGGGAATCACCCTGTCGGTGGAAGGTGAAGACCGGGATTTTCATTTTATCGACTTTGAAGACATCTGGCAGAACAGTTTGATTGTTACCAATCAGTATTGGGTTCAGGGCTTCAAGATGGTGAAGACGGATATTGTTCTCTTGGTAAACGGCATTCCACTGGTGCCTATTGAGGCCAAGCAGCGGGCACGAAAGGGAACCAACTGGCTGGAAGGGGTAAGGCAGTTTTCAACGTATGACCAGCGGGCGGACAAGCTGTTTATGTGTCATGGCTTTGGTGTGGCCTGCAATGGGCGAATTACCAAATACGGCATTCCCGGCGCATCCTCGTCCTATTTCAATGAGTGGAAAAGTACCGTGCTGGAAACGGGTCAAACCAATCCGATTTTGAATCAAGATAATGACCTCTGCCGAACCTATCAGGATCAGGAGAATGGGTTTCACCATTTCTACGTGGAACGTCGACCCAATGGTGAAGTGCTGGAGCGTATGAAGCTGGGGATTATCGGCCTGCTGCAACCGGCCCGTGTGTTGGACATCGTGAAGAACTTTCTGGTCTTTGAGCGGACAGACGGCAAAATCATCAAGAAGGTTGCTCGGTATCAGCAGCTTCGCGCCGCCAACAAAATTGTTCACCGGGTTGCCGAGTCCGATTTGAAGCAGGGGGTTATCTGGCACACCCAAGGATCAGGCAAAAGTCTGACCATGCTTTATACCGCCTATAAACTCCGCAACACGCCGGGGCTTAATGATCCAACAGTCTATATCGTTGTTGACCGCAAGGATCTTCGTGAGCAGATCGGCGGCACCTTTGATAGCTGCGATTTCCCCAATGTCAAATCGGTATCTAATATTGGTGATTTGAAAGCTATCATCGATAACGCTCCGGCCGGGGTCTTTATCACCACGGTGCAAAAGTTCCGTGAATTGGGAACTCGTCAGGATACCCGGGACAATATAATTATCCTGATTGATGAAGCCCATCGAACCCAGTACGGCGATTTTCAGATTGAGCTGCAGAATGTGCTTCCCAATGCCCAGCGTTTTGCTTTTACTGGCACGCCGATTCCCAAAACTCATCAGGAGTTTGGTGTAAAAGTTGATAACCTGGCTTCAATGGCGGCAGCAAAGGAGGTAGAATTAGCAAAGTATGAATCTTATCTTGATAAATACGGAATTCAGGATGCGATTGAAGATGGTGCAACGGTTCCGATCCGCTACACCTTCGGCCCGCAGGAGTGGTTCCTTGATAAGGATAAACTCAAGGCTGGTTATGCCGAAATCACCGCAGAGTTAACGGAGGATGAAAAAAGACTGGTAGAAAAGCGGGTCCAGGCATGGAAGGTCTTTTTGAAACACAAAGACCGGATCAAAGTTCTGGCAAAGGACATTGAGGAGGATTTTAAGAATGTGGTTGAACCACAAGGGTTCAAAGCGCAGGTTGTTACCTGTGATAAGGAGGCATGCGTACTCTACTACAATGAGCTTCTAAAATACTTTGACCGCTCGGAACTGACAATCATTTTTTCGACCGGAAATTATGAAGAAGGAGAAAAATACGAGCTGTTCAAAGACCATTACAAAGAGGATAAAGAGCGCCGTCAATTGATCGCCAACTTTAAAAAGCGAATTACCCCCGATGAACAACGGGAAGGCAATAATCTTAAGGTCATCATCGTCTGCAACATGCTTTTAACCGGTTTTGATGCACCGATTGAACAGACCATGTATCTGGACAGCCCGATCAGGGATCATAACCTGCTACAGGCCGTCGCCCGAACCAACCGACCCTATGATGACAAGATTTCAAAGCTCTCCAAGGAATTCGGCAGGATCGTCGACTATGTGGGTGTCTTCGAAAATTATAAAGAAGCACTGAATTATGATCCTAAAGATATCGGAGAATTTGAGGATGTTGAAAGCCTGGTTGATCAGTTTCCAAATGTGCTAAAAGCCGCCTTTGATCCATTTAAAGATATCAAGCTGGAAGACAGCTATGAATGCTCAATTGAAATTGTCCGAAAGCTCACAGAGCTGGATCAGGGAAAGTTTGAACAGGATTACCGGGAAGTCCTTCAGTTATGGGAGGCCATTTCCCCTCATCCAAAACTCAGAGAGCATCAAGAAAAGTATCGGTGGCTCAACGAGATCTACGAGATTTACCTTGAAGAGTTCAAACGTCTTGATTTTGATTCTGAAATTTATGCAGCCAAAACCCGGAAGTTGATTCAGGAAAGTGCCAAGCTGATCGATTTTAAGGGCCATCTGCCGGAAGTCAAAATTGATTCAAATTATCTAAATGAACTTAAAGAGACGAAGCTCTCGCCATCTGATAAAGCTGAAAAAATTATTCGTGATATTGAAACCGTGATCCGGAAAAATGAAGCAAACAGCGCGGCTTATGTTGAATTCCAAAATCGACTGGATGAACTCATTAAAAAGAAACAGAAAAAGAGTGAAGCGATAGAGCAACTTCTCTTGGAGCTGGGCGAGCTTTACAGCGAGTTAGACGACATCGCAACGCTTCCGCTGCGAATGGGTTTTGAAGATAAGGGGACATTTGAAATCTTCACCCTTATTAAAAATGCACGAACCAATGACTTTCATGAAGAATTAACCAGAGAGTTCGCGAAAGATGTTGTCGATTCGGTTATTCGCAAGAAGGTTTATATAGGCTGGCAGGATGTGGCGATTGAAGAAAAACGATTACGGACAGCGATTGAGACATTCTCAATGTTTGACAATTACCAACAGTTGGCTATCGATGACGATACACCACTGATGGATGCAATAATGCTCAGTGTTGTTAAAAACTTTGGTTTGAAATGATGATGCCGGAAAACCATACATTGCATAAAAAGGATATAAAGCATGCCCGAATAAAGGTTTCTGAAGACGGTCATGTAAGGGTGCTGGTTCCCCATTCCTTTACGGATGATGATATTTCGGCGCTTCTAACGAAAAAATCAAAATGGATTGCCAAGCAACAATCCTTTTTCAGCAAGAAGACCCGTATTGAGCTGGCTCGAAACCAGTTGCTTTTATTCGGCAACCGGTATTCTTATTTTTACGATGACACCTATAGCCGAAAAATATTGATTGATCACAGCTTTAAAACCATCCGGGCCAAAAAGGATCTTCTTGATCTTGCAGTTCAAAAGAAGTGGTACAAACACCAAGCCAGGAAGTACCTTGTTACCAGAACAGAAGAATTAGCAGAAAGGCTGCACTTCAATTACAAGGCGATTTATATAAGGGACCAAAGGACCAAGCTGGGCAATTGCTCCGATGACCGGAATATTTCATTAAACTGGCGCTTGGTAAAAGCACCCACATTGGTTTCTGACTACATAATCATCCATGAGCTTGTTCACACCAAGATAATGAACCATTCAGGTAAGTTCTGGACGCTACTGAAATCGTTATACCCAGATTACAAGGATGCCATGAATTGGCTTGATAGATATGGGAACAGCTTGTGAGTAATAGAATTCAAATATTTATTTAGGCTCTTCGAACTATCCTATGGATACAAGCCGAGTTTTCCGCAGTAAAAGAGCATGGCCGTTCGGTAATTCGCAAAATTTCTAAAGCCTCTAGCTGGTGCTTTTATATGTTGAATTACGCTGTTGATTCCTTCGGCGAATGCGTTGGTTATCCTGTGTTTGGCATGGGCTAGGCTGATATTGATTTACAATGCCTCAATTTCGTCTAAAGACAGGCCTGTATTCTTACTGATTATTTCAAGTGCGATGCCTGATTGTTTGAGTTTTCTGGCGATTTCCCTGATCCCTTCTAGTTTGCCTTCTAGTTTGCCCTTTCTGACACCTTCGCTGATCCCCTCTTGTTTGCCCTTTCTGACACCTTCGCTGATCCCCTCTTGTTTGCCCTTTCTGACACCTTCGCTGATCCCCTCTTGTCTGCCTTCTTGTCTGCCTTCTTCAAACAACTTAGCCTTGTATTCTTCTACTGATGCCGCAAACACATGATCCCCCTCCTCCTCTTGGCTGAATACCCTGTCGACTGTCTGCAGGATTTTATCGTCTCCCAAAGGCTTAAGACAGTCATTGAGCCACAACCTGAATTCCTTGAAGACTTCATTGTCTTCATTTTTAACAATTTCAAACAACGCGTCAATAGTGGAGATTATATCCTCCACCCTGCTGTTCTCAAAGTAGAATACCGCCGAAACGGCGTTTTGCATATTGTATAGCGTTTCTGCAGGTATTTCATTGACCAGGATGGGAAAATACTCGAAATGCGGGATGTATTTGGAGGGGATTGATTGCTCCACCATGGTCTGAAAATTTGGCGGGGCTGTCCACCTTGTGCTACCAGTGTAGAGGAGGATGGGCAACACGGGGGGCAATCTGTGTTTTTGTTGGGCTCCCCGGTCCAGATTTTCATAAAATTCGGCTATGTAGCGTAGGAAACGGAGTGGCATAGTTTTGTCCACAGTGGACTGAAATTCAGTCATTAGGAAAATGTACATGGGGTTGTCTTTGTAATTCACGCTGTAAATCAAGTCGGATTCCTTTTCCTTGAACCGTTTTGTCACCATCTTCCTATCCAGCCGCTTGAGGGTGGAGAAATCAAGGTTGGCAATGAAGTCTTCATGGACGAAGGATTCCAATAGCTTTTGGATGAAATAGTGGTGGGTGAAGAGCCGCTTATAGCGTTTATCGTGTTCCGAGGCGGGCATGGGGGAATTGTATTATGATGGGGCAGGATTTGCAACGAAGTCACAGGTGAACTGACCGTTCAGGGCATTTCCATCTTATTCCACAAGGTGTTTCGAAAAGCCAATATTTAAGGATAATGAAATGATCATAGGCGATAAAGGAATTGGAGATGACACCTTGGGGCAGTCCCCCGTCCTCATGTCTTGGCTTTGCCTTTTAGGAAAGCACCTGAGAGGCAAGGACGATTATAAACCAAAATCCAAGGAGGCAGACAATGGCACGAGCTGATCTGCTACTGGATCTCGTGCGAGCAGGAGCACGAAGTGACCAGGCATTGTTTAAAAAAGCACTCGAAGCTTTAATTGTAGAAGAACGCGCCAAACAACATCATATTCTGGCAGATCGGCTAGCCGCTCATTTGCAACAAAACGGCTCTCAAACTGCAGGGGCCGCTTCAAAATATGTCGTAGCATTTTTTTTACTGAATTTCTTTCAGTTTATCTACTCCTTCATCTGAATTTGAAACTTTGCTTTGAGGTATCAGCCAGCAACACTTATCTTTTCTTTCTATAGCAATAAAATGCCGATTACTAAAATCTAATAATCCAGTCTCCTTAATTAAACGTTTTTTCCAATTAGGCATATTTTCAGGAATTACATAGTCGTCAATTAAGTCTGATAGCTTTACTTTAGTTAGTTTTATAAGAATATCCTTTAAGTAAACTCTAAAATGAGGGTTATATGCGTAATTCCTTAAATCTGCAACATTCTCTATTAAGCATCTTTTAGGTTCATCAACTGCAAATAACCAAGATGATGTCCAATAATTATAAAAACAGTTATCTTTTATCGTAAACAATCCCCGTCTAAAATCATTTGAAATATCAGATTTGCTTAAATGTTCACTAATCACTTTTTGTATGGCTAATAAAGAATTTGCGTTAAAATCACTATCGGTATTATCATAATCAATACAATACAAAGCAAATTTTACTTTTCCCTTACAAAAGTTTGTATCCTCAGTTGCAAAAATTGCTTCCTTATTTTTTTCATCAATTGTAATAATTGATGATTTCAAAATTTCTTCGCTCACTTGATTTGAAGCAAAGCCTGATTTAATTGAATTCTTACTTAAAAAACTATAAATATCAGGACAACCAGATGATAATTCATTTATTAAGCCAATTGCACCGATGTATGCACCAGCACTATCAATTGTAGAATTTTGTACAATATTTCTAACTACTCGCATCCATTCAGTAAAGGATTTCGAATTGAAGGTTTCTACTTGTAATAAAAATTGTGTCTGTGCATAAAACAAAACTCTCTGCTTATACTCAGTTCTTGCATCTTTTAATAAATCAAGGAATAAATTATTGTCAAGTTCTTGTTCACTGTTTATTTTAATCTTTTTTATTTCAAGGAAATCCCACAATTTTAATCCTTCAGGTTTTAGTTCATCATATTTTAATTCTTCATGAGAATATATATCAAAACAACTTTTCAAATACTCAAAGGATTTTTTTGAGGGGAAATCTTCAGGGGTAATTTCATTCGGATTGTTAAATAGTGAAGTGATTCTCCGCTCAATCCGCTCTCGTTTTACAGCTTCATCCGTTATATTTTTTTCTTTCTTTTCTTCAAGAATCTTTCCATCATCTTTGCTTTTGAATATTTCTTGATTTTCAGCATAGGAATTTATCGCAATCCCTGCAATAAATTTTACAAATTCATTATCGACCAAATTGTCGTCGCCCCTGTGTTTCCAAAACAAATCAGTCCAAACAGTATCAATTCTATGAGAAAATGTTTTTTCTGTTAACTCTTTCCACTGTACTTTGTTTGCTTCTGATAATGAAAGGTCTTTCTCAAATTCATTTTCCTTTATATGTTTCTCAAAACGAGCTTTGAAATTTTCAAAATCGGTAAGAAGCTTGCCTCTTGCATTCATTTTTATATAAAGGTCATCAGTAAGCCCAATATCACTAAGTTGTTTAAAATGAAAAGTGATGGGTGGTTTTTCTGATATTAGTTTTCTCCATTGTTTTCTCCATTGTTCAGCAAGTTCTTCTTGGCTCTTGCTTTTTAATTTGGATTCAATGCTATCCAGCATAACCAACATTGCTTTTATTGTAGGGTCATTCTTCCATGATAAGAAAAACCATGAAGCATCGGTAATTTTTTCAATTAAGGTTTCACCTTCCCCTAATTCCTCACCTTTTTCAACAAGTACGTTGCAAAATTCTCTTGATGAAATTCTTGTTTCGTATGTAAATTTTTTGAAATTATCTTTGTTTCCTATTAAGTTTCCAGTCTTATATGCAAAGTACCAATAAAGCAAATACAAAGTTGTTAATCGCTGTTGACCGTCCAACGGCTGAAATACTCCATTTTTTATATCTCCATAAACAAAATCCAGTTCGATAGGTTCATTTTCTGATTCAATCGCTTTTATTAAGCTGTCTAAGAATAAATCTCTGATTTTTGTGGTTTTTTCATTGCTTCTACCTTGTGCAAAATCCCTTTGAATTATTGGGATTTCTACTTTTGAAATATCTGAAATTAATTGCCAAAAACCTATCTCTATATTGTTGCTGTCTGCATCCATAATGATTCCTATTGATATAATATTGCTTTAATATTTTCAAAATAATATTTCCTGTCACATTCGTCCCAAAAAGTCATTTGTTCAGGGTTGGGTGTGTAATATTTCAAAAAAACATTTTTCGTACAAACAGGAATAAAAGTTCCCTCTTTTTCCTTGTTGATAATAGTTTTCCTTTTGGCAGGAAAAACAGCATTCTTATAACTTCTATTAGTTCCTGAATCTAATAGTACCAAATTTGATAAGTCGTTAATGTATATTTCAGTATTGCTTTTTTTCGAATAATACTCTAAAACACTATTTGCTAACTCATCAAAACTTTCAGGATTTTCCTTTATTTTTTCATCATATAAACTTACAAAATCTGATATTGAAGAAGTTAGCTTTTCATCGTCATTGATATATTCTTTGGAATTATTTAGCCAGTCGATTCTGTGTTCTTTGTTTTTCGGCATTTCCGTTGCAATTGCATGAATATGTTCAATATCCCAGTTTTCTTTTTTAAACCTGTCAAAGGGAAATCTGCTAGTCTCATCTTCGTTTGCCAACATTGTATGTATGTTGTGAAGAAGCAGTATGTTTTTTATTCTCCTATCACCATATTCTAATTCCTCCAAATTATCGCATTCTATTTTTTTAGCAATTTTTGAATTAAGCAACTTCTTAAAATCATTCTTTTGACTGCTTTTTACACCTATAAGCAAATCAGTTATTTCTTCACCTGAAGCTATTAGAAATCCAACTTTGTGATACAATTCTCGGTCTAAAAACCATTCTTCAATAGTTTGAAAGATTCTTTTAATCTCTTTCCAGTTATTGTCAATTTCATCTTTTGTATTCAATTTAAACTTTTTGGAAAAGAAACGAAATGTTGAATATTGGTCATTGCTGTTTTGAACGCCTTCAATATTCTTCATGATATTGAAAATATGCTCGATACGTGTCGGCAATTCATTTTCTAAGTTGTTTATAAAATACCATAGTTCTTCATTTTGCAATGAATATTCTATTCTATCCCATTCAGAAGCTATTTCCAATTGTCTAAGCCTTATTTCTTCTGATTCGGAGTTTGGAAAATTCGAGCTGTTTAAAAATAGAGCTTTGATTAATTCAGCATTAGTCAGCGGGATTTTACCCATATTGATACGAGTGAAAATTTCTATTGCATCTTTATCGGATGCAACTTCATACCAAATAACTTTAGAATATGATTTCAGTTTCGATTGAAAATCATTGTTGTCAAAATCTTTCTGGTATATATTTTTGAAATTTTTAACCCAATTGTGAATTTTATTATATGCTTTACTGATATGATAATAGTCAATATTGTCATAAGATATTTCAGCTTCGTCTTTTAATTCATTAATTTCTTGTTTTTCAAGAAATTGAAAACTACTGTCTCTTGTTTCATAATTTATCTGAAACTCAGAAACTTTTTGTTTTCCAACCCACATTTCATTAGCATAATGAATAATAAGAAAAATTGATGTTAATCGTTGTTGCCCATCAATTACTTCATACCATGTCCCTTGTAAATCATTTTCGCTTTTAGTCCTCTCATCACATTCTTTAACAACGACAGGTTGTAAACAATACCATGTTTTTTTATCTGATTTTTCAATCTGAGTAGGTCTGAAAGCATTAATATCCTCCAATAAATCTTCTATTTGTCTTTCTGACCAACGATACCCTCGTTGATATGATGGGATAAAAAAATTAAAACCTAAAAGTTCACTTATTGTTTTTTCAGTTAAACAACTCATAATCTTATTCTTTTTGTAAATATATTTGGAACAGTTTTGCACAAGCTCTCGCATCACTCAAAGCATCATGATGATTAAGAGGAATCGAGTAATTATTGCATAACGAAGTTAAATTATCATTGAATATTCTGTAAGTACAACACTTTTCATATAAAGGAGCTTTCATTCCATAGTATTCAAGTGTTTTCTCCAAGACTGGGAAATCAAAAATCAAACCGTTGTGTGCAACAACGGTTTGATTTTTGATATATGGTTCTATTTTGTGCCAAATTTTATTGAAAGTCGGGGCGTTTACTGTATCTTCTGGCGTTATGCCATGAATGTCAATGAATTTATCCCAGTAATAATTATCAGGTGGTTGTACTAATAAATTGATTTCATCAATTATTTTTCCGTGTTCAACCCGAACTAGTCCAACCTGACAGATGCTCCATCGATAACCTTGGGCGGTTTCAAAATCTATTGCTGTAAAATCCTTTTTCATCTTATCCGTGCCTATTTTTATTTTCAAAAATAAGATTCAAATCAGCCAATCTGTGTCGCAGTATTGGATTTTTATCGGTGCATTGGCAAAAAAACAGCTCTTTTGTAAGCTGAAGCATCGGCTTGTGTGACAGAGCTTGCGAATGTGCTGTTTTGAGGGTCGGCTGTTTATGCTTCTTTTTTTTCACTGCAAAATTACCACTGTCGTTTCTTTCTTAGGCTTGTTGGTAACGTCCCGTGTATGGTGCGTATCCCGCAGGGTATGCACTGTACATATTGTTAGCAAATGATATTAGCATACGAATACAAGATTGTTATCTGAATTCCGCTCTAATACACTTCCATTTTTTATAGTTTCTGTTGTGGGCCCTTTTGTCAAGTCATTTTTTTTAAGTTCAAAACTGTTCACCACAACTTCGAAAAAGCTCGCAACGCAACGTAATCATGCAATATATCAAGCATCCAGTTCCAGGCAGGGTTGAAAATTACTTCCCGAACGGGGAGTCAAAAATCCTATGCGAACCGAAGCACAAATTGGTTTAGCAAAGAATTCAAAGACTTCACGGCTTCCACCCTCACGCAAAACCGCCCCCACTTCAAGACCTGAGATCACTCTTCGGGGCACCCGGCACCCTTCTCGGCCCTGATCCTGCTCTCTGAACCCGAGATCGGGGACAGAGCACGGCCCGCTGGTTTACACAACTCAGACGGCGCGGAGATTTGCTTTACACAAAGGACCAAACGTGGATTGTCTCAATCTCAATACTTTTCAGCCTTTGCCCGCTAAGAATATGGGCCACTACGCTCATATCTACTATCCAGATCAATCTTACAATTGTCCGGCATTTCCGATTGTAGCAGTTTGCTCTGTAAAGAGTTAATCTGTCAGTAGCCGGACAAACCTGGGACTAGCGAGTATAACACCAAGAGCAATAAACACCAGCGTCAATCAAAGGCTGATCCCCCTCATCTCAGAGACGCGGGATAAGATATTTTACAAGAATACCCCAATCTGTATATTTACGTAATGCATTTTCGCTTATTTTCGTATTTCTCCCTTGACGTTTTGTGAGCAGGATGGTATATTCACGTAAAGGCACCTCGAAAAACCTTTTCGAGGTGCCCCCAGGGCTGTGTCAGAATGCAGGCCCCCCATCCCCCCTCTTCAAGGGTAGCATAGCAAGAGGTGGCCAATCGGGGTTGTGTCAGAATCCAGGGGCTGGGTCAGAATGATGGATTTGGTTTGCAGGCAAGGCGGCGGAAAGTTCTGAAAGCGGAGTGTACATGTTGTACATGAGCATTTCAGGTTTTTTCGCCAACGCCGCATGCGGGCCAAAGGCGCATTCTGACACAGCCCCACGGGGGGCAGGAGCACAGGCCTGATCCGTTAGCGAATAATTTGTGGCACCCCCCCTAAGGGGGGGGTGAATATCCTTATTCCTTATAAAGGAGGAAAATATGTATATACTTAAACAAAAACAAGTCAGAAGCCATCTGGAGAATCTTATCGAAAAGGCAGAAGTTCCCGCCTTCAGAAACAAGATACGCCGAGCCCAGGAGGTGGTTGAAGTAGATGGGCGGATAAACCTGAAGGATCTGGCGGATAAACTGTTCCCCGATAAAAATCCCCAGGATCAGAGAGACAGGGTACAGAGATTCCTCAAGGAACTGGAAAAACAGGCAAAACCCGAAGATAAAATTACAATGCACCGTGACGGCAGCCAAAAAGCCCCGCTGAACTCTCGGTATGTGATGTTCGAAAGTGAAGAGAATCCCGAAATTGTCGAACTAGCGCAACAACTCTCCGAAGAAGATAGGGAATTGTATAAGGACGAAAACTATATTGAACAGCAGGGACGGGACCCCCGGATAACCGAATTCAATATTGCCGTAAGCTATGCCAGTGAAGACGATGGAGCCGTACAGAAGATTGTAAAGGAAATGGACAGTCATCTAAAAACCTGGGCCGATGCGAAGCAAGTACGGATAACCTGGTTTCGGGATAAGGGTTTTCCTGAAAAACTGGCCTTGAGAAACCCATGGAAGGCCATTCCAACGGGAAATAAATTTAACAAGGATATTGATTTTCGGTTCAGTACTGCCAATCTGCTGCTGGGGTTTCTCAGCCCGGCTTATGTGGCCAGCGATTATATTCGTAAAAAGGAGTGGAAGATAATTCAACATGGCGAAAATTATCAAAGGGCACTGGTGGAGATCAATCCCCATTACGACAAAGAAAACGCCGGAAAATTGTTTCCGCACATTACTGACATCAACCATTCAAAATGCCACATAAACAACGCCTCAACCTTGGGGCAAAAGGAAAAAGAGGCCATTTTCCAATTCTGTAAGGATATCCAGAATAAGTTTGGCGAGCAACAGGAAACTGCCAGGGATTTGGGACTGAACCACCTGCCCACCTACCACAAAGCCATCTGTCAGTTGCTGGTGATCAATAAAAAGAAACTTATGGAATCCCATGAATCGGATGATGAATACAACCAACGCTACTTTGAACGTCCCTTTGCGATTGAGCACGGCTCAGACTCAGACTCTGAATACCGAGTCGATGTCATAACCCATCTTCATGAGTGGCTGAAGGGGGAATTGTCGAAGGAAAAGGAGAATTATTTTAGCGATTTTGCCGCCCTTATCGGGGAGTATGGGATGGGAAAAACCTTCACTTCTCGGATGCTCACCCGGAGAATCAACGCCGATAATTCAGAAACCCTGGCGTTTTATTTCGACCTGCGTATACTACAGGATAAAGAACTCAAGGACTTGCTCCTGAAGAATTACTTTGGGCATTTGATTCAACGCCGAGAGATGGGAGATCGGCTTAAGCCTGAGGAACTCATAGAGTTCCTTCGTTCCACCCCCTGCCTGGTTATCTTCGACGGACTGGACGAACTGGCCTCCAAGAACACCCGCGAAACGGCACACAGCGTCATTGGGGAAATCTGGAAACTGAATAGGAATCCGACCGGAGCTTTGGCAAAATGTCGGCTTCTGGTAACCTGCCGCAGCAACTACTTCAGAGACAATAGGGACTTCGAAGACATGCTCTTTCTCCCGGGGAGAACGGGCCGTGAGAAAAGTCGATACCTTACCCTGGAACTCCAACCATTCACTGTCGAGCAAATTTCCTCCTATCTGCAGAAAGTCCTGGGAGAAAAGCAAGCAACCCAGGCCCTGGAACTCATAGAGACCACCCATAACCTAAGCGAGCTTGCCCAACGCCCCTATCTTCTTAGTCAGATTACCCGTTACCTGTATAAACTGGAAGAACGGGGCAGGGCGGGCAAAACCATCAATGCCGTTTTCCTTTATCAGTTAATGGAAGATGACTGGTACAGTAGGGATTACACCCGCCACCGCCTGTCCCCGGATCATAAGAAGACCTTAATGCGCATGCTGGCGATGGATTTCCATATTCGGGGCATCCGCAGCATGGACGTTAAAGAACTCGATGAGTGGCTTTTGGAAAAGCTGGTACAGCATCCTGCCTGGCGGTACTCCAACCTGTCAAACGATGTTCTTACGAATGATTTCCGTGCCGCCACCATGGTCATTCGCCCCCAGGACAGCAATTATCGGTTCACCCACACCTCGGTGCAGGAGTATCTAATTGCCATCGCCCTCTTTGATATGATCCAGGCAGGGAAATGGGAGTGGAATACCGCCTTTGACAATCTAAGCCCGGAAACCCTGGATTTTATTGACGGTCTCTACGAAATTGCGCCGGAGAAAGAACGGGAGAGCTACGATAGTTCCCTGCAAAACCTCTTCGCCAAAGAGCCTCTTACTCAGATGGAACACAGCCTCGAGTGGAGGAGATTTATGTTCAAGGCAATCACAAGGCACGGTTCCCCGGATAGGGGCATTCGGTTCCCCGAGGAAGCGAATTTGTCGGATTTAGACCTATCCTTTCAAACCTTGACTCGCTGGAATTGGGATGGAGCCCGTTTCCACCGCACCGTCCTGAGGGGTAGTATACTGGAGGATATAAGCCTTCGTAATACGGAATTTGAAGATGTCGACATGGACATTTCTCTTATTCAACACTGTAACCTGGCGTATAGTACATTTACAAACAGCTCCCTGCGGCACTCCCTGTTCAGGCATTGTGATGACTCAGGCATGACAATTGTAAATTGTTCTACCGAGAACATGGCACGGGCGGTGAAGGGGCAAGGCTTGGAATTTATCCTTCCCAAGGGTCAGACGGTGTCGGATTTCCATGAAATCCGCACACTCTATAAACCCATGGTTAACTCAGGCCATTCTAGTTCTGTTGACTCCTGTGCCTTTTCCCCCGATGGTCGCCGGGTTCTCTCGGCCTCTTCTGATAAAACCCTGCGTCTCTGGGATGCCGACTCAGGGAAAACCCTGTGGGTCTTCAAGGGGCATAAAGATTGGGTTAACTCCTGTGCCTTTTCCCCCGATGGTCGCCGGGTTCTCTTGGCCTCAAGAGACAAAACCCTGCGTCTCTGGGATGCCGACTCTGGGAAAACCCTGCGGGTCTTCAAGGGGCATGATAATTGGGTTAACTCCTGTGTCTTTTCCCCCGATGGTCGCCGGGTTCTCTCGGCCTCTGATGATAAAACCCTGCGTCTCTGGGATGCCGACTCAGGGAAAACCCTACGGGTCTTCAAGGGGCATAAAGATTGGGTTAACTCCTGTGCCTTTTCCCCCGATGGTCGCCGGGTTCTCTCGGCCTCAAGAGACAAAACCCTGCGTCTCTGGGATGCCGACTCTGGGAAAACCCTGCGGGTCTTCAAGGGGCATGCTAATAGTGTAAACTCCTGTGCCTTTTCCCCCGATGGTCGCCGGGTTCTCTCGGCCTCTTTTGATAAAACCCTGCGTCTCTGGGATGCCGACTCAAGGAAAACCCTGCGGGTCTTCAAGGGGCATGATAAGGATGTAACCTCCTGTGCCTTTTTCCCCGATGGTCGCCGGGTTCTCTCGGGCTCACAAGATCACACCCTGCGTCTCTGGGATGCCGATTCTGGGAAAACCCTGCGGGTCTTCAAGGGGCATTATAAGGATGTAACCTCCTGTGCCTTTTCCCCCGATGGTCGCCGGGTTCTCTCGGCCTCAAGAGACAAAACCCTGCGTCTCTGGGATGCCGACTCTGGGAAAACCCTGCGGGTCTTCAAGGGGCATGATGTTTGGGTAGACTCCTGTGCCTTTTCCCCCGATGGTCGCCGGGTTCTCTCGGCCTCTTATGATGAAACCCTGCGTCTCTGGAATGCCGATTCTGGGAAAACCCTGGGGGTCTTCAAGGGGCATGATTCTCTTGTTACCTCCTGTGCCTTTTCCCCCGATGGTCGCCGGGTTCTCTCGGCCTCTTATGATGAAACCCTGCGTCTCTGGGATGCCGACTCAGGGAAAATCCTGCGGGTCTTCAAGGAGCATGATTCTCTTGTAATCTCCTGTGCCTTTTCCCCCGATGGTCGCCGGGTTCTCTCGGCCTCTTCAGACAAAACCCTGCGTCTCTGGGATGCCGACTCAGGAAAAACTCTGCGGGTCTTCAAGGGGCATGATCGTTGGGTTACCTCCTGTGCCTTTTCCCCCGATGGTCGCCGGGTTCTCTCGGCCTCTGGTGATTACACCCTGCGACTCTGGGATGCCGACTCAGGGAAAACCCTGCGGGTCTTCAAGGAGCATGATAATAGTGTATACTCCTGTGCCTTTTCCCCCGATGGTCGCCGGGTTCTCTCGGCCTCTTCTGATAACACCCTGCGTCTCTGGGATGCCGACTCAGGGAAAATCCTGCGGGTCTTCAAGGGGCATGATAAGGATGTAACCTCCTGTACCTTTTCCCCCGATGGTCGCCGGGTTCTCTCGGCCTCAAGAGATAAAACCCTGCGTCTCTGGGATGCCGACTCAGGGAAAACCCTGCGGGTCTTCAAGGGGCATTATAAGGATGTAACCTCCTGTGCCTTTTCCCCCGATGGTCGCCGGGTTCTCTCGGCCTCTGGTGATAGCACCCTGCGTCTCTGGGATGCACAAACCACTCAATGCTTGAAAATCTTTTACCACCTCCCGGACGGGCAGTCCGCCTGTATCGACAATCAAAACAACCGCTTCCTCCATGCCTCATCCTCTGCCTGGCCGTATCTTTACTGGGTGTATCAGGGCGATGATGAAAATGCATGCCCCATTCTGCCCGCGGAGTATGTTGAACCCATCCCCAGCGGGAGGGAGGAGCCCCTGGAAAGCTAGCGTACAGAATCTCCATGAAGGCACCCGTTGTCCAAAAGAAGTAGCTCCCCTGCCTTTATAGTGCCCCCTTTGGTCAATAAGCATTATGCCGCTTTTAAGTTAGATTCCCCGGAATAAGTTTAATCCGGAGAATTCCAATTAAGGCTCTGATGAGGCTTTATCGAATTATAGAATCTGAAATACTTTGATAGTCCACCGGGAAGATTCACGTAGGTGATGTCTGAAGCCCATACATCATTCTGACCCACCCCCTGGATTCTGACACAGCCCCACCACTAAACTTCTGTGCACTATAAGACGACCCACTGAAAAATCCGCTACTCGATGGACTTTCCTAATTCCGTTTATTCGCATTAGGATTCATATATGGCGAAAGTTCGGCTTGAAGTGACAGAGGAAATTCTCGACCGAGTAATCTTTGGGATGGAGAATCAGGTTGAAATTCTTTATCTGGATATCTCCGAAGGCATTCTCAAATCCAAAGGGGATGATGAGACGAACCTCATCCCCTTGCCGCCCTGGGGTCCAACCGAGGGCTATCGCTTGATGGATAGTTTTTCCGCTAGCATATCCGGCCTGATGGCGGCCCAACAGATTCAGGACATCCTCTCTTCTGGGAGCAAGGTGTTCAGGCGTTTCAAAAGCTTTCTGGCCGAAAAACCCGAATTGGAGAAGCTCTGGCGGCGTTTCAAGCATAGGGAAATGCGCAAGATCGCTATTTCCTGGTTGAACAGATGGAATGACGCTCTCGCATTGCAAGGTCTGGAAGCCGAGCCGGAGGATTGGGATGACATCGTTCCTGCCGACTTCTCGGTGAGACTTGCCCGGCCTGCCGACATGCCGGATGTAGAGAGATTGTTCTACATGGCCCTAGACAGAAAAAAAATCATGGAATTCAAAATGTCCGCCGAGGAATTCTTAGTAGCAGAGAGCCCCGCTGGCGAACTGGTAGGCTTTGCATGGATCACTCTTGAATGTTCGGAGAATGGGGGGGAACTGCGCCATCTCTATGTTCTGCCGGATTACCGGGGATTGGGTGTAGGCCGGTTACTGGCCGATCTGAGTTGTGCCGAAATGCTATCCCGTGGAGCCAAATGGCTCAGTGTCAGTGTCCCCCAGACAGGGCAAAGACTCGATTCTTGGCTTGAACGAAATGGATTCCGCCAAGAGGTGGTCACCTGGAGTAAGTTTCTGGATGATTCATAGAATTATCTGCCCTAGGAGGAATTTCATCGAGGTAAATCTGGCCTCGGTCACCCACAAGTTCATTGAGCACTCGGTCCACAAATTGCTGCCGGACGGTCATCAAAAGAGGCCGCCTCTGGGCAAAGGCAATGAGACGAAACCATCCTCTTCTGCTCAGTTCGATTCCTCCTACCTCATCAAGGGCTAGGGCTTCATTCTTATATGCGGTGATGATTCCGTCTATGCAGGCATCGAATTGGTTCTGATAGACAGTGTAGCGCCCATGGACGAAGTCTCCATGCCCCAGCCCTGCGGATTCCTCCATCAGGGGGCAAATCTCCCCGGTGATAAGGTTCCGTGCCCGGTAACAGGTTTTGTCTTCCGATGATTCCGAGATAACACCGGTTAGGGGGATTTTAATCCGCAAACGAGCGACGACTTCCCTGAAACGGGTAGTTTTCCCGGCGTTTCGCCCCGCAGTGATGATGAGGCAGGGAGAGTCACCGGCCAAGTAATCGGCGATAAAGGCATTTGCGGGGTCAGGAATCCTGCCGGACGCTGAGTTCACCTGCATTTTGGAGCGGAGCGGGAAAATGTCAGGTGTGGGGATTTGTTATGCATTTTTTTGATTTCCTTATCATTTTTTAGCAATCAGGTTTTTCCAGACCTTGAGGTTCCACTAAATATATATATCATTTTGAATTGCTTCAGAAGTCATTGTTTTCGGTATCGGCATAATGTTGCACAACGGTCAGTGAATAGGCGAAGTTAAACGCAGTCCAATTTGGGGTAAGCGAAGCGGAACCGCATATTCGCTGTCATAAGCCGCTTTTTATTTTGATTTCCGGTTATCAAACCTCGTGCGTTAAATCCCTCAAACAATTCAATGCCCTTTCTGATAAGCTAGACTGAACAAAAATATGATCGTGATAGTATGCTGCTACTACATTGGCACTTATATTATTATCCTTTAATTTGGATGCGACCATAGCTGTTAATCCGACAGCATCAAGGCTTGAATGCACTCTTAATGTAATTTTCTTGAATACGCCATCGAATTTCAATCCTTGTTCAATTGCAATTCTTTTTTTGATGATGAGCGTTAATCCCTCTTCTTCAACGAACGAACATAATGGATTGAATTTGATCATTTCATTTAACAGGTTTTGTGTAGTTATGAATACATATTCCTGATCGTCAAGCGTTGGTGACATGTTTCTTAATAATTTTTTGAGATGTTTTTCTCCTGGCATATAGTGCATCCTTTTTTTTCAAAACATGAAATTGGTTGTGATGGTTGCGGGTATGAAACGTAAACGATTGCGGGCTTCATTCCTGACAAGTTACATAAAAGTTGAAGCGGGCTACAACCGTTGAAGTTACTGTTATTTCGTCTATTTTGTACATACATTGTTATGCCCTGGCTTTTGTTAATTCATCATCATATTATAGTGTTCAAGATGTCCTGTCTCTTTGAAAATAGACTTAAACACTTCAAAATATATTTCAATAACATCATCCTGTTGTTCAACAAACAAGTCATCTGGTATCGTATGAGACCCTTCGTTTATCCAATTAATCAGAGACCTGCAAATTTCTTTTTCTTGAGGATTTTCAAATTTATTAATCAAATCATCATCACCATATTTCCCCAGAATCTTAAAATAGTTTTCTACTATTCGTCGCATCGTATTCTGAATTGCAATGCACGACCTTTCATCTCTGTCTTTTAATTCTCTCCATAATAATTCATACGAATTTTGAATAGGATTTTTTGTTTTGTAATTCTGAATAGTTGATGATTGGTTTAACCTCCTTAAAATCCAATAATTTGTTTTACTACATTCCTTGGTTCTACCATCAATAAATGATACTTCCTTGTGAAAATATACGTTATGTGTAAATAAAATCACCTGGTAAATATTAGATGATTCCGATTTTACTGTTTTAATTATTTCTTTAACCAAAGTACTTACAACAAATAAAACATTGCTGTCAAGGCTTGATATCGGGTCATCAATTATTAAAACTCTATCGTCTGTAATTGTTGTTTCATCAGTACTTCCTTTTGCCAATTGTAGAAAATATAAAAAGGTAATGAATGTAATTTCACCTTCGCTCAAAGTTGATTCAGCTAATTCACCATTTTCTCGTTGAATTTGGTACTGATTTACTCCAACTTTTGAAGAAACAATTTCGAAGTTTTTGAATCCAAATGATTTTAATGTTTTATTAATTTCATTAATTGAAGGTTGTATGCTAGTAATATTCTTAGTTAATTCCTTAACCTTTTCATCAAGTTTTAGATAATCTTGCAGTAGTTTGTCTCTATCCTTTGCTAAACTTTCAATTCCTTTCTGAAGACCATTATCGTTTTTTAAAAAGTTTTGAATTAAAACTCTAAAATCTTCGATTAAGCATCGCCAAATCTGAGAAATTAACTTAGATTTTTCTGACGTAAAATTCTCGACAATTTCATTGTGCTTCTTTATTTCTTCGTTGGCATTTACAACAATTGTAACAATCTCTTGAAGCTGTTCGGATGTGTTTTTTAGAGTAAAATCCCTACTTGGTTCTTTTATTTTATTAGAAATAATTTCCTTATTTGTTGAAAATAGACTTTCAATTGTTCTTAATCGCGAGCTATATTTATCAATATCAAGCTTTGAATTCAGATTAACCTTTTCATTTTGCTCTATAATTTGCAGTTCGTTAAGAATATTTTCAGAAATTCTTAAATACTCCTCACTATTTTCACTGACTAACTTTGTGTCAGCCATGAAACTTTCATCAAAATAATCTTCCAACTGTTCTTTGAAATCATTGTCAATAGTAGGCTGTTGACAAAATGGACAAGTATCAGTTCCTTCTTGGATATACTTTCTCCCTTCGTTTATCCAGTCATTAATATTTAATTTCTGTATTAGTTTTGCTATATCAACATCGGACTTTCCGATAATTTTTTTATTCCAGATTCCTTTTAACTCAATCTCAGTTACTATTGAAAAATCAATTACTTGAATCAGTGGAATATTCTCAGGAGTTTTCCCAAAAATAGTTTTTGCTTTTTCAATTAACTCCTCATTTGGCTTAATGTCTGCTGAGTTACTTTTATATTCTTGAAGTAATCTTTCAAGAAAAGCTTTTTTTTGTAAAGAACCTTTAAATGCATCTTTAAAATTTAATTCATGTTTTTTATAAAGTCCTTGCCATACTTCCTCTCTAAATTCTTCCCCAAGTTTTTTTTTCTCCATTGTTTGAGCTTCAATTTTTCCTTCCTTCTGAACTTTTTTGGCTTTTAGTTCCTTTAAATCCCTTTGTTTGTTCTCTATTTCTTCGGCTTCTTCTTTTGTTGCTTGCCCTAAAGTAAATACACCATCAATAGTTCCATTGCCAAAATTCCTATCTCGAAAATCTTTGTTGTAAACTAATGTTTTAATTGGAGCATTATTTTTCCACTTTAGGTTACAATCTTCAAATAAATCCTTGTCAGGGTCGTGTATAAATTTAGAAATTGTAGTTTTTCCGCTGCCATTAACACCATAGATAAAATTCACTTTTTTCAAGTCCGATATTTCAATACCTGAATCATTGAAAGTTGCAATATTTCTTATGTCAATTTTTTCAATCATGTTCTATGCAGTTCGTTTCTTAATCTTGGGCATAACGCTTAGTATATGCAAAGTAGGCGATTGTGGGCTTCAAACTTATCAAACCGTTACAAGTTTGAAGCGGGCTACAACCCTTAAATTTACTACTATTTCGCCTATTTTGTATATACATTGTTGTAGCCAGTGCATTCATGTCATTTATATTGTTCTGGTTTTACTGAAATCGTAAATAGATACACACCTTGCATGTCTTTGTAATAATAATTCACAGTCACGTCATGATCGCGCATTGTTTGCATATCTGGATTTGTCTTAACGAAATTGGTTATTGTTGGCTCAAGATAGTCCTTTAATTCGTCAATGTTTGTAGAATCTTTAGCCATGCTAATCAGAGTGTGATTATATTGAAAAACGTTGCCAGGCATAGCAATTGCATTATCCAAACGTGTTGCATTATCAATCATTATTGGACATGATTTGTTAAGTTCACTTGCTGCTTCCATCAATGCTTTATCAAATGCAGGTTTTCTAAATAATCCAGCGAGTTTTTCACCACCAATCTGTCCAACAGCAGAAAAGATTACAAAGGCAACAGCAAATCCAATCCAATATTTTAGACCTTTAACTTTCTTGGTTTTGCTTACAGATTTTTCTATGTCTGTTTTTTCGGTCATACAAAACTGCTGCTTAAAATCGTCAAAAGTCTTGTCCGAATTACGTTTAATCCAGTCAGAAAAATTTGTTTCAAGTTTTTTGTTGCAATTAGAACAGAAAATCAAATACTCGGTTTTGACTTCGTTAAAGTGTCCGCAATTATTACATTTTAAATAGTGCATATCCAATCTTTATTTTGTAATTATCATGTTATCAATTGGCTGTGTCTTTTCTCGCATTGGCTACAACGACTGTGCATATTCATTGTTCTTATACCGCCAAATTGGAGGAATAAAAACAATTGCCTATATTTTTCTTTCACCATTTTTGCTTCCTTCACTCAAAAAAAGCATCAATTACAGTTTTATGTATACCATGGCTATCCACCGAATGCAATCCTTTACGTGGAGATTTGAACGCTCCTGCTAAGCATCCCGGGTTTTTTGGCGCATCATGCAGTCTGCTAAGTAAAGGACTATGTGATTTCAACCAATCTCATAGGCAACTCTAAAAAATAACTTTAGAAAACAGCCGAAGAGATTTTCCGCCTACCTGCGGTAGACATGCCTGCCTGCCGTAGGCAGGTGCAACGCACAGGCAGGCGAAGAAGACCGAGGCAAGAAACCCAAATGGGGAAACCCAAATGGGGTCTTTAGGTACCCTTATGCAATCAAGTATTCCAGGCCAAGAGCCACGATGAAAATCGCGAAGGCACCGACTGGCGTGAAGGCCAGATTCTCATAAATCTGCCTTGTCTTTTCTTTCAAGGGATAGCGAGCCGCCAGATAGATAAAGAGTGCGATAAATAGCCCGTTTAGGATGACATCTGAGGTAATAAACGGCACCCAGCGCTCAGCCGGATACTTCCATATCCCTATCCATCCAAACTGATAGGGTAAGTACACAAAGGGGATGCGCCATATCGCCGCCATCGAGAAACCCATCGTACACAATGTTAACACGCTACTTTGTTTTTTAAGCATAATGGGCATGATCAGCCATACGGCAAGACCCTCGGCGATGATGGCCATTATCTGATTATAAACATAAGTAGAAGGCATGAGAAAATTGATCGATTTGATCATGCCAGCTACTACAGCCGTCAGAAAAATTGCCTGTGTCTTGTTCGTTTTGCAGAAAGCCTGATACATACATAGTGCCCCAATTGGGAACATGATTGCTCCAGCAATTTTCACACCGGCGAATATAGGCACGGCGTGAAGGATATAGCCCAGAGTTATCTCGGCAATACCCCACAGGCTTCCATAGTGTAGAACCTTGAACATTGTTTTCTTGTTCATGAATTGCCTCCGTAAGTTGATTATACTATAACATTGGCACGATGGCTATAAACACATTGAATAAATCGTTTTGCGAATCTGAAGACGAGCCAGTGTCCTGATATCCGATCTCTTGGGCCCGTGCCAGAATCCAGGGGGGACCGACGGGGGGGGGGGGGGGGCCGTCGGGCTCACCCCCCCGTCCCCCCCTGACAGGGGGGGCATTTAGAGGTCGCCCAAAGCTACTAAATTAACGGCTCTTCGAACTATCCTATGGATAATACAAGTCCGGGTTTCCGCCGTAAAAGAACATGGTCGTTCGATAATTCGCCAAAATTCTAAAGCCTCTAGCTGATGCTTTTATATGTTGAATTACGCTGTTGATTCTTTCGGCGAATGCGTTAGTTATCCTGTGTTTAACATAGGTTAGGCTGATATTGATTTACAATGCCTCAATTTCGTCTAAAGACAGGCCTGTATTCTTACTGATTATTTCAAGTGCGATGCCTGATTGTTTGAATTTTCTGGCGATTTCCCTGCTCCCTTCTTGTCTGCCCTCTTGTCTGCCTTCTTGTCTGCCTTCTTGTCTGCCTTCTTCAAACAACTTAGCCTTGTATTCTTCTACTGATGTCGCAAACACCGGTTTCTCCTCCTTTTGGCTGAATACCCTGTCGGCTGTCTGCAGGATTTTATAGTCTCCCAAAGGTTCAAGACAATCATTGAACCACAACCTGAACTCCTTGAAGACTTCATTGTCTTCATTTTTAACAATTTCAAACAACGCGTCAATAGTGGCGATTATATCCTCCACTCTGCTGTTTTCAAGGTAGAACACCGCTGAAACGGCGTTTTTCATATTGTATAGCGTTTCTGCAGGTATTTCATTGACCAGGATGGGAAAATACTCGAAATGCGGGATGTATTTGGAGGGGATTGATTGCTCCACCATGGCCTGAAAACTTGCCGGGGCTGTCCACCTTGCGTTACCAGTGTAGAGGAGGATGGGCAACACGGGGGGCAATCTGCGTTTTTGTAGGGATCCCCGGTCCAGATTTTCATAAAATTCGGCTATGTAGCGTAGGAAACGGAGTGGCATAGTTTTGTCTACAGTGGACTGAAATTCAGTCATTAGGAAAATGTACATGGGGTTGTCTTTGTAATTCACGCTGTAAATCAAGTCGGATTCCTTTTCCTTGAACCGTTTTGTCACCATCTTCCTATCCAGCCGCTTGAGGGTGGAGAAATCAAGGTTGGCAATGAAGTCTTCATGGACGAAGGATTCCAATAGCTTTTGGATGAAATAGTGGTGGGTGAAGAGCCGCTTATAGCGTTTATCGTGTTCCGAGGCGGGCATGTGGAATTGTATTATGAATTGGCGAGATTTGCAACGAGGTCACAAGTGAACCAACCGTTCCGGGCATTTCCATCTTATTCCACAAGGTGTTTCGAAGAGCCAAATTAACTAACTTTCCCCGTCCTGAGGCTGTGTCAGAATGATGGATTTGGTTAATGGATTTCCCCCCCCCCCTTGGGGGTTGTGTCAGAATGCAGGGGGGTGCGCCTGGCATGACCAAAATCCAGTGGGTGAAAGTCCCACCTAAACCCTGAAAGGAGGGAATTAGTAGACAAAGACAAGGGTGTCCGAAGAGCCCCTTGTATCAACGAAAAATCTCTTCGTCAATTTCCTAAAGTTGTTTTTTAGAGGTACCCTAGAGATTGTCAGTCCCAATTTAGGAATCTGAAGGAAGTCTAAGTCAAAATATCCGTTTGAACATTGAGTGAACCTTTGTACAGGCCGCCAAAGGAGGATGAGATGCCCTCTGACATCGAAGTCCCATATCCTTTCCGTAATCCTTGGTGGTAAAGAAGGCAAGCGGAAATGGAGATTGTGTCTTACCCAGGGAGAGCCGCTGGTAGCGGAAACTGTGGATCTACGCCATGAGATTTCCTAAGCCGTGCAGGGATGTAAGGTTATGCTTCTCAGAATTGAATCCGGGGGCAGTCAGATGAACCCATAGTAATCGTAAAGGTCTTAGCCGATGAAGAAGCAGTGATGTTTGTAGAGGATAAAACTAAGACCAAGTGGCAAGGAAGCCGGAGGTGAAGGGGGGAACATGTAAGCGTTCTTTGGAAACAATGAGTAACACAGCAAGTGAGTTTAGCCTGAAAGGAACATTGAGCTATCAGTACGTACATTCTGGAATATAGCAAGATGCGCTAAAACAAACATTTGTGAACAAAGGAGAGAAAGTTGGAACAACAGGAGCTATTCAAAGTGGACAGCACAGAGCTTTTCGAGACACTGTGCAGACCTAGGACACTGGGGCAAGGCTTTAGGATGGTGAGTAAGAATGGTGGCACGGCAGGCATCGACGGAACCACCATAAAAGACTACAAAGCCAACCTTGAGCAGGAAATCCAGAAATACTTTGAATACGACTTACATGAGGAGCCGTGTACGGACCCGTACGCACGGTTCTGTGAGAGGACGGCACCCGGGTAGTACTGGGTGCCTCCTACTCGATATCCCCCCCCCTGACAAGGGGGGCCAGCCCCTCCGTCGGGCTCAGGGCCTGTGTCAGAATGCAGGGCCTGTGTCAGAATGCAGGGCCTGTGTCAGAATGCAGGGGCTGGGTCAGAATGATGGATTTGGTCTGCAGGCAAGGCGGCGAAAAGTTCTGAAAGCGGAATGTACATGTTGTACATGAGCATTTCAGGTTTTTTCGCCAACGCCGCATGCGGGCCAAAGGCGCATTCTGACACATCTCCAGGGGGAATCGAACCCCCGTTGCTGGGATGAAAACCCAGTGTCCTAACCACTAGACTATGGAGACATTTTGCTGAGCCACAATGGATTCGAACCATTGACCCACGCCTTAAAAGGGCGTTGCTCTGCCAACTGAGCTAGTGGCCCTTGAAGATGGCAATTTAACCATGATTTGGTTTTGTGTCAACGGGCATAGGATTTTTTTTTTGCACGTATAAGAACCCTATCAAGAGTAATATTGGCTTGATACGCTTTTCCATCGCATAATTGGAGCAGGGGCAATCAATGAAGTTGATGGAGTAGGGGATATGTTCAGTCTTCTTTAGAGAGGGCTAAACAAGATACTTCCAATCCGAAGGCATCAAATGCATAGCTCCCTAAAAAATCGGCAAAGTGTCAAGGTTGATGACACAGACACAATGGAGGAGAGGCAGATGAGGATATGTATCGGAGGGCTCTAATCTCTGTTTGATCCCCTTGGGGAGATCAGAATCAGCATTAATAAGGCAGCAAAGTAGGGTAGGGCAGGTATCAGCGTACCCATTCCGGCGGGCATGCCTTGAATTCGTCCTGAGGCAATTTCAAATAAGGTGAAAAGATAGCATGAGATGAGCACTCCCAGAGGGTGGCGCAATCCCATCCAGATCATTACAAGGGCGATCCAACCCTTGCCCGCACTCATACCCGGCACAAATGCCCCTATCCGTAGACTCAAAATGGCCCCAGCTAATGCGGCGAGACCGGATGATGCCATAAGGACACTCATTCTTACCGATTTTATTGAAATTCCCCGTTCCTGGAGAAATTCTCCCCCATAACCGGCGGTCCTGACATTCCTCCCATAGGAGCTGTATCTCAACATTAAGCCAGTTATACAGGCCATTGAAATCGATAGCCAGGGAAAAATATTCGTATCTTGGGGGGGGAACCGTATGACACCTTGTTGACCAAACAAATCCTGTGATATCAGACCAGCTAAAGAGGGGAGGAGCAGGTTGATACCCAAGCCGCTAATGAACAGATCCGCCCCAAGATTTAAATGGAATGCCCCTAGCAAACTTCCTGAAAGCACACCGATGAGTATGGCTCCCATGAAGGCAGCCCCTAGGGAAGAACCACTCTTGATTAGCATTGCCGCAGTGAAGGCCCCGGCACCGATACAGCCCTCAAGCGAAATATTGAGAACTCCCGCCCTTTGAGAGAGAAGCCCGCCAAGTGCGGCGAATATCAATGGACCCATGGAAAGAAAGGCGGCTTCCATCATGCTGAGGCCGATCCTCTAAATTTCGTTCCAACCGTAACAAGCAGAAACACGGCTCCCTGTACGAGGCCGACCAAAGTGTATGGGAACCCCGTATTAATGATGGCCGATTGGGTACCGGCTTCCAACCAGGAGTAGGCCAATACGGCCAGGGGAACATATCCCGGATGAATTCTTGCGATCAATGCCACCGCCAGACCGTTCCATCCCAGCCCTGAAGTGAATCCCTGCACAGCCTGACCCCCGTCCAGCAACGCAGCCGTTCCGGCCAGACCGAACAGCCCTCCTGAGAGTGCCATGGCAAGAACTGTTATGCGTCCGACTCGGATGCCGCCGTATGCGGCAAAAGCCGGATTCATGCCGAAGAGACGCCATTCATAGCCCCATCTTGTATAGAAAAGAAATAAAACCGCTGCGAGAGAGAGGAGAATGGCGATTACCAACATGGGGCCTAGCCTGGATGGCGGCATCCATAAGGCCAGCCTATAAGCCGTAGGCAGGGGTGGCGCGGCGATGAGGTAACTCTCAGGGTCTTTCAAATGACCGCCAAGAAGCATGGCACCCACCGGGAGCATCGCCGAAGATAAGAGAAAACTGCTGATCAACTCGTCTACCTTGAGCCATGTCTTCAACATGCCGGAAATGGCTCCCATCAACCCTCCGGCGATGATGCCTATCATTATAGAAAGACCCAGTGCCAACAGACTCGGCAAATTCGGAAATGCCATGGCCATCATCGCGGCACTGAGGCCACCGACTAAGGCCTGTCCTTCGCCGCCTAAATTGAACAAGCCCGCCCTGAATACAATTGTTGCAGCGATGCCCGCAATTGTAAGCCTTGCGGCACTTGCCAGCATGTTGCCGAATGCGAGTTCGCTCCTGACAGCACCAGTCAATAGTAGCGTGATGGCCGTTAGAGGGGTATCGCTTATGAGAAGGATCACGACCACCGAGAGAGCTAGGGCGGCAAAGATAGCTATCAGAGACCTCCCGTAGATTTTCGGGGCTATGGAAGAGTCTCTCGATTCTCTCATTGATGTTTATCCTCCCAGAGTCCGGGCTTATCCTCCCAGAGTCCGGCAATTCGGGCGGCAATCTCTTGTCTATCCCAAACATTAACTGGCCTAATTGGAGATATTTGCCCCCTAGATATGACAGCCACATCATCAGAGAACTCCAACGCTTCATCGATATCCGTTGTCAATAAAAGTATGGCCATCCCCCGACTTGCCGATTCCCTCAGGATGCGATGAACGACTAAGCGGCTTTTTGCATCCAGATTCATCGTTGGCTCGGTCAGGAGGAGAAGTTTCTTCGCATAATCGATCTCTCGTTTAAGTATGAGCTTTTGTATGTTTCCACGAGAAAGCTTCATCAGGCACTGGTTAGCTTCTCCCTTGATACCCCCTTCCTTAAGACGCATCTCGGCCCATTGCCGTACTCTTTTCGGATGGAGCCAACCGTGGTGAGTAAGCTGCTTAGCCGACAGCATCAGCAAGTTCTCGGCGACGGTCGATTCCAGACTCACCCCTCTTGTCATTGCCTCTGATGGAACATGACCCATTCCGTCCATCCTCGTCCTGATGCACTTTCCTCTGATAAGCTTTCCATCCAAAAACACCCGTCCACCCGTGGGGGAACACCGTCCTGAGATTATATCCTCTAACTGACCCAAGCCCTCTTTTTTCATACCGGTTATGCCCAGTATTTTCCCGTAGCTGAGTGAGAAATTTACGGGGTGAAGCTCCTCTCTTTTCGTCTTCTTGAGACTGACAGCGTCGAATCTGAGTACCGGGGGCACCGCCTTGCTACTTTGGGGTAGCTCTAAAAAATCCCGATTAGTTATTGTCTCAATCTTTTCCGCCTGTCTGCGTGGGGCACCTGCCTGGAGAAATCCTTCTTCCATCGCATCCGCTACAGGGAGATTCATTGTGTCATGGGAAAACATGAGTCTCATCACTTCGGTGGAATCGAAAGAATCCACAGGTCCGCAGGCCGTCACATGGCCATGGGTTAACACGGTAAGATGTTCTGCTACTTGGAAAACGTCGTCTAGGCGGTGTGTAATGAGAAGAACCCCCATCCTGTGCCGCTTGAAACGGCAAAGCAGATTGTATAATTCCTCTTTCCTTCCTTCTCCCCAACCGGCGACAGGCTCATCGAGGATAATCAACTGAGGATTGTTCATCAACGCAACTGTCAATTCACTCCGCTGAAGCGTAGCGGCATCTAATTTTCCAACTTGATTATTTGGGTTCAAATCTGGGATTAGCCACTCTTCGGTGCAGCGGCGGAAAGCATTTATGGCGATGCTGGGGCGATGAATCCCCTTCTTCCTGCCCAGTATCGCCGCTTCCCAGAGTCTTAAATTCGCTGGCCAAATGCTTCTTTGCCGAACCAGGCCAACGCCAGGCAATGCTTTCATTGAGTTTTTAGGCAGGTCAATTTCCCTCCCGTTGAGCGTCAGCTTTCCCGTATCAGGGCGAAGCACTCCAGCGAGAATGTGGCCTAAGGTGGTTTTACCTGCTCCGTTTTCTCCAAGCAAGGCATGAACAGTTCCAGGCAACACATCCAGTGATATATCCGAACATGCCGCTATGCCCGAGTTTGGCCATTTGAGATTGACATGCCTAAGGCTGGCAGCCAATTCAATGCCCCAGATCCCTGAGATTCAACACTCCTTGCCGCATGTCATTCAGAATCTCTTTTGTTTGTAGACGGATGGCTTCTGGAACATGACGGCGCATTGTTTTTATATCCAAGGGAAAATCGACATAGTTTTCCTTTACACCAAGAGTAGTCTTTTCGCCTTTTTTGAGTTCTCCGGCTATCCAGGCATTTGTCCAGTCTTCGGCAGCCCTGTCCTGATGAAGAATTGCACTGCCAATGACTGTTCCCGGGGCAATCTCAGTGCCGTCTGAATCAAACCAGAGTACGTATTTGCCGTTTTCGTTTGCTGCCGCAATCACACCCTCATTAGCCCCACCGGCTATTGTGAGTATCACATCAATACCGTCGGCAATCAGCCCTCCGGCATATTCTCTGGCCTTCTCTGCATCATACCAATTCCCAAGTACACGAAACTCCAATTCTATGTTTGGGTTGACAGAGTGAAGGCCGATTTCAAAACCGGGCCGTATCTGTTTGTTCATTTGAGGATATTCTTGACCGACTATCATGCCCACCTTGAGTGCTTCGTTCGCTCCATCAAGGTCGGCGGAAGTCGTGATTAATCCGGAGAAATAGCCTGCGAGAAAGGCTTGTTCAAGGTGGTCGTAGATGACTTCGGAGACCATTGGCCCACCCAATCCTGAGCCGTCGAGAACAAGGAAATCCTGGTCCGTATAAGTCTTTGCCGCATTGGCGCATATCTCACTCATCGCCGCATTAGAGGTGACAATGAGTTCATAGCGACCAGCGGCGGCCAGGGCCGTAATCTGGGTTGCCCAAGTTGCCTGCTCAAAACCTCCTTCTATTGTTTTCACCACAATGTCATTGGCTTCGGCCGCCTTCCGCACTCCGTCATCCATCATCATATAGGTAGGACTCCCCTCGAGTACTCCGGGCACGAATACCGCAATACCGGTTTTCGTCTCCTTGGAACGGCCTTTGCAGGCGGTGGTGAATAATAAGCATATCAAGATAGCAATTATAGAAAATGTTTTTGTACGCATACCTAACCCTCTGTAAATTTTACCAGTTGGAATGAATTTCTGGAAAAGGAGGGAACATAGAATAGATACAAAGGTAGGTCGCTATGCTTCCTCTCCCTTCCAGACTTACACTGTCGGTTCCGGAATTGCACCGGATCCCCCGATATCTCATCGGATTGCGGACTATTACCGCCGGTCGGGATTAATCATCCCTCCCTCGAGAAAGCTAGGAGTCTGTTGGGCTTCGGAGTTCCTAGGGCCGGGTTTGATGATTTTTCCCGATACAAGGCATTAAAAGCGGAGCAAAGCCTAAGCTAAATAAGCATTTTAGCAACGCAGAAGCGGGGAAAAGACAAAAACCGACAGTTGAACGTAAGTCCGACAGCCTCCTAATCAAAAGTATACGGCTGGAATCAGAGGGAAGTCAAGGGATTCCTATTGATACGAGCACAACATTGACCTTATCAATCCATCAGGAGCTGTTTCATTGCAGAGATGTTTTTTAGAGGCACCCTAGATGTAGAGAGGGTAGATCGATGGAAACAGTGCCGCCTCAAGAAAATGCCTTCATCAAAGTTCGAACTTTTACTCCGACAGATAGGAGAAAAATCCCTTTGTCTGTTCAATGATTTCAATATTGGGTGTATCCTCATATCATGGTTGAATCACTGAAGAAAAATTCCTTCAATGGAAAACGACAAGGACCGCTAGTTCTATGCATCATGGACGGTGTGGGTTTAGGAAAGTATGAGGAGGGGGACGTTGTGCGGGCAGCGAGAACCGAGTGCCTCGATGCAGCGATGGCAGACTGGCCGTCAACGAGTCTCATGGCTCATGGTACGGCGGTGGGGCTCCCCTCCGATGATGACATGGGTAACTCCGAGGTGGGGCACAATGCCATGGGGTGTGGCCGTGTCTTTGCCCAGGGTGCAAAACTCGTGAACAAGTCCATCGCTACCGGAAGACTGTTCCAAGGGGATACCTGGAATAAACTTATAGCGAATATAAAGGCTTCAGGCGGCATCCTTCATTTCATTGGTCTCATTTCGGATGGTTATGTTCATTCACATATCGATCATCTCAAGGCCCTTATAAAAGGGGCGAAAGCCGCCGGAGTTCCAAGGGTGCGTGTTCATGGCCTGCTTGATGGTCGCGATGTAGGAGAAACGAGTGCCCTCGAATACTTCTCGCCGATGGAATCTTATTTTGACGAGATTTCAGACGCATCCTTTGATGTCCGATTCGCCTCTGGAGGCGGGCGCATGAAAATAACCATGGATCGATACGATGCCGATTGGTCAATGATTGAACGGGGCTGGAAAACCCATGTCCTGGCCGAGGGCGAAATTTTTCCCAGTGCCAGTGAGGCTATTTCTATACTAAGGAAGAGAACGGGGGCAATAGACCAGGACTTACCGCCCTTCGTGGTGGCGGGAGATGATGGCAAGCCCGCCGGTCCCATCAGCGATGGGGACAGTGTCGTCCTTTTCAATTTCAGGGGCGATCGGGCGATTGAGCTGAGTAAGGCCTTCGAGGGTGGCACAGAATTTGACAAATTTGACAGAATTCGCATCCCAAAAGTGGAGTTTGCGGGGATGATGGAGTATGACGGTGATGCCCATATTCCCAAGCAATACCTCGTCATGCCGCCGGCCATCGACCGTACCATGGCCGAGTATTTGGCAGCATCGGGGGTGAGGCAGTTTTCTATAAGCGAGACACAAAAATTCGGTCATATAACCTATTTCTGGAATGGCAACCGCACCGGATACTTCGACAAGACGCTGGAAACCTATGTGGAAATCCTCTCTGATGTCGTGCCATTCGAGCAAAGGCCGGCGATGAAATGTGCCGAGATAGCAGACAAGGTCATTGCGGCCATATCTGGCGGTGAATACGAGATGATCAAACTAAACTTCCCTAATGGAGACATGGTGGGCCATACAGGAAATTTCCAGGCTACCCAAGCATCCTTGGAGTGCATGGATCTCCAGTTAAGCCGAATCAAGGCCTCCGTCAAGGATGCAGGCGGGATACTCATTATCACGGCCGATCATGGCAATTCGGACGATATGTATGAGAGAAAGAAGGGAAAGATTGTATATCGAGAGGATGGCAGGCCCAAGGCAAAGACATCGCATTCCCTGAATCCCGTTCCATTCCTTCTGTATGATCCCCTCTATAACGGGGAGTATTCCCTAGAATTGAAGGAAGGGTTGGGTATCAGTTCAGTTGCGGCCACCTGTCTCAACCTACTAGGGTATGATGCCCCAGATGACTATGATGCTTCTATCGTAAGTATTCAATAGCTCTAAACGCATAGGGCATAGCTAAAAAATTCATTTCGTTCTTGACTTGATCACTCCCTCCTGCATGCCTGTTGCACCTGTCTGCAACAGGCATGGCTGTCTGGGGCTGTGTCATTAATGACTCCACGGTGAAAAATTTCTTCTTCAGATCCTCTTTCAAAACTAATGTTTAACTGTATTTTTAGACTGAAAAGATTTTCCTGCTTATTTCTCAGTTTAATGGATAAAAAGCCATACATCCGAATCGAGCCGTTACAGGAAGAAAACCTTACGCCATGGGGCTGTGCATCAGAGATTTTCTAGCCAAATCGTTTTTCAAACTTGAATCCAGTAAAGATCTTATTCTTCGATTACAAAGTGATTCATCTTAAAAAAGATATTAGGTATATGAGGGGTAAGTTTCTAGTTTTGAAAGAGGCTCTATACACTTCGCCCGACTCCCAACTCTCAATTTTTTTAGAGCCTTTCACCACGACTTCACCGGCCCATCGACAACCGCCAGATGATCTCCCTGCTGGGTGAGAAGGCATACCCCCTCCCTCCTCGCCTCTTCGACAAGGTTCGTGTTGGTTATCATCGAGGCGATGCCGAAATGCAATGCGTGGTTCTGGTATCGCGGGTAGAGTTTCCTGAAGTTTCCCGTTTTCTTCATCGCCAGCTCCCCCACTTCATCCGGGTGCGCCTTGTATTTCACCTCCAGGATCATAACATGCGTTCCGTTGGAAAGCACTATATCGAATTCTGGCAATTCGTCAGACGGGCTCACATTGCGCTCGATGCTGTCGAATTGAATGCCCGCCAGCTTAAGCGACTTTCCCACGCTACGGAAGAAAAACTCCTCCGCCGACTGTCCTGTGTTAATGCCGATGGCCGCCAGCTGGTCGCCTATGCTGTCCAGCTTCCTGACGGTTTTCTTCAACAGTGCATCGGTTTCCTTCAACGATGCATCGGTTTTTTTCAACAATGCATCGGTTTTCTTCAACGATGCATCGGTTTTCTTCTGTTGCACGGCATTTTCGGCCTGGATTTCCTTCTGTTGCACGGCATTTTCGGCCTGGGTTTTGCGGAGTTCTTCAATTCCCTTGAGAATATCCTGGATATTGAGATTGTTATCCATTTATTGAATATATCGGATGCGGGACAATATATCAAGGCGGATTTTCGGAATTAAGGCAGAAACTGTTGTGCAGTCCTGGCCCAAATTTTCTGGGTTTTTTCTGTCAGGATTTGATTTGAATTTGGAATTTGGAATTTGGAATTTTTTCAGCCCCCCCCAGCCCCCCCCCCAAAGGGGGGGATTGCCACATGCCTCACGCTTCGGGGCATGCGTTTCTGGGCGTGTCCCCTTTGCCCCCCTGAGGGGGGCGGACAGCTATTTCATGGATTCCGATGGCGTGGGAAGGCAATCCCCCCCCCTGAGGGGGGGCGGAGGGGGGGATTGCCTTATCGCGCATTCTCATTATGTTTGACAAAAAACCGTATCGATTCATAATCATAGCTATGCGGTGTACGGCAAAACCTTCACGGACGGTTCTTCGATTTATATTCTCTTTTCTTTCGGCGTGTATCATATTGATCATGCCCTCTGCTCAGGAGGGTGAATTTTTTGGCGGGTTTGATACGGGGTCAATAGGGGTTGAGCCTGCACGGGCGGAAACTTCTATACATATAGCCAGTTGGAACCCCAAGACGCGAGAAGGCCATATCGCCGTCCAATTTTTGTTTCCCGGCAACTATTATCAGATAGACAGTTCGGAGTATTTCACCTTGGAACCGCTCGCCTCGGACGGCATCGTCTATGGTTCGATGCACAAACCGGAACCGGTCTATGAAGATGAAACGGCTAAATATGACGAACAGGCCACCCTGTTGTTGGAATTCAGTACTGCGGGCGATACCGGCTTATTGACGATGGAGATCATCGCCCATTTCCAACTATGCGATGAATCGGGAACCTGTCTTCTGCCGGACTTTGCGCGGCATGAAATACGATTCGACCCTGCAAGCAGGGCTATTGAGGCAGATGAGACTGCCCGGGAGATTCTGAGTTGGAACAGCCAGTTGAGTGGGGGGGACTCGTCTTCCAGAGCAAGCATACTACTGTATCTTCTTATGGCCCTTGTCGGCGGATTGCTATTGAATATAATGCCCTGCGTGCTCCCGCTCCTCTCGGTCAAGGCGATTGGTCTGGTCAGGCAAGCCGCTTCTGAACGTCGAGCCATACTGGGTCATGCGTGGTTATATGTCGCCGGGATTGAGGTGTCATTCTGGATACTCGCCGCCATTGTCATTGTTTTTCAGGCATCGGGAAGGCTACTGGGATGGGGTTTTCAATTTCAGAGTCCGACGTTTGTGTTGATATTGATTTCCGTTATCTGGGTGTTTTCCCTTAGTTTGTTCGATGTATTCGTCATTGAGGCACCCCGTAAAGGGGAGAAGGGGATTGACGGGGCGAGGGCGAAAGGCGGATATCTCGGCAGTTTCCTCACGGGCATATTTGCCGTTACGGTGGCGACTCCCTGTATGGCCCCTCTGCTTGGAACGGCCTTGGGCTTTGCCTTCTCTCAGCCGCCCATGGTTATCCTGGCCGTTTTTTCTGTGACGGGAATTGGTTTTGGTTTTCCCTTTTTGCTTCTGGGGTTCCGGCCTGGTATAATTGCTCGGTTTCCAAAACCCGGAGCCTGGATGAATACTTTCAAGGAGTTGATGGGGTTCTTCCTTATGGGAACCGCCGTCTACTTGTTTACTTCCTTTTCCAGGATTGCTCCCAATGCTGTGGGCATTGCCCTGTGGTGGCTACTTCTTCTTGGGTTTTCGGCCTGGCTTTTTGGAATGGCTCGTCATCCCTCTTCCCGGCAGGGGTTCAGGGTGATGGGGCAAATAACGGCCATCTCTATCGTTGTCGTCATGGCAATCGGTTTTCTCGGCCCTATGCTTAAAACCGGTACTCTATCGAAGGATCCTTCTTTGAATAACCAATCTGTTCAGTTTGAAGAATCCGATTTTCTTAAACGTATTGACTCAGGTGAAACGGTTTTTCTCGAGTTTACGGCCCAGTGGTGTACTACTTGCAAACTGAATCAAAGGGTTATTAAGGATGCCAGGATACAGAAACTCATGGCTTCCAAGGGCATAATTCATATAAAGGCCGATCTCACATCCTATGATGAAACAATCACCCGTTTGCTAGCCGATTTTGGCAAGGCTGGTGTCCCTCTGTATGTGCTCTATCGGCAGGGGGAAGAGCCCTATGTGTTTCCGGTATTTATCTCGGTCAATCAGCTAACGCAGCAATTCGCAACAATTAAATGAAGTGATGACTACTCTTTAGGCACTTCACCGTTAGAGAAAACAAGCTCATTGAGATTCATTCTTATCCTCTCGCTGGTTTCAAAATCCCGCCTGTTCTCTGGTACTGTGTCTATGCTTCCTGGCCAGCCTATGGCTATGGCCGTAATTATGGAGAAATTATCGGGAACCGAAAATGACTTCCTCACGGCATCCGCCGAGAAACCTATCATCTGGTGGAATACCAAACCCTCCTCGGCGGCTTGAAGAGCCATTTGTATGGCGGCCATACCGGCCTCATAGTGGGTTCGCGGATTGCCGGATTTTTCGTTCTTGGCGAGGAGAAAGAGCAGTCGTGGGGCCGAAAGAGCCCAGGCATTGCCCTCTAAGAGGGCCTTTCTCGCCTCCTCAAGGGCATTGGGTGAATCTGGCCCAAAGGAGAGGAAACGCCATGGCTGAGAGTTAAATGCGGAGGGTGCCCATCTGCCTGCTTCAAAAAGCCGATTGAGTACAGTTTCATCAATAGGTTTATGGGGGTCAATGGCCCTGGAACTCCATCTTCCGGCGATCAATGGATTGATTTGCAGGTGTTTACTTGCAGGTCTCAGTACTGGTGGTATATCTGTGTTAGTCATACATATCAATATATATATATTGATATAATTGGTCAAGTTTTTCTCAGGCCAGGAGTCTTGACATCTGTTTTCCGTTGAACTCTTGGCCGTGAAGGCAGGTTGTTACGGTGGATGGAGTGGCCCAGTGTACTGTGTAACCGATTATATCAGCGTTGCTATTGTTGGATGGTGCCGTCCAAGACACGGGTACTTCTGTGTTTCCAGGCAAAACCTTTACAGCAGTCGGTGCACCGGGTGCTGTTACACTATCTCCCGTGGGGCAGGCGACTAAAACCGATAAAAAACCAGCAGGGGCAAGAGCCAGTCTGCATCATACACCTGTCCAAAATGCGACTCGGAGATGAAGGTTATAGCGATCATTCAAGATACTTCTGAAATTAAGAAAATCTTGAAATACTTGTATAGTACCTCGAAGATTGTGGGTGGTTAAATAGGTTGAAATAGATGTGGATTGTTATCAGCTAAGAACAATATAAGTACTGTCAGGAAAAGATTTAATCAGCTGATTCTATTAGGCCTCGACAAAATCTATTGCGGAATATAATAAGCCGTTTTTTATCCTTGCTGAGCCAAGGTGAAAACAAAGAGATTGAGACGGGGCAGGACAAGGTATAAACAGAGACTTGTAAATCGTTTTTTTATTGAGAGATATATAGATACAGGTCTACCACTAATCTTGAGGGCACTATAAAATACTTAAAGAAGGTTGATCGTATTCCCCTTGGTGTAGGATGGGATACTATAGAATAATTTGCTCTTTCTTTTTATAGTTTGTTTTTTATAACGATCTTATTTGATTACATTATTTTTTCGACAACTATCTGCCTTAAAAATATTTTATTCAAAGCATTTATCCTAGGTGGAAAATAGCTATTGAATTATTTTTTTGAAAATACTAAAAAATCTTCACTACTTTCCATGCCATGTAATATTGTTGCTTTGACCTTTAAGAGAGAATTCAAAAACACTTTTATTTTTTATAATATGAGTTTGGATGAAAATTAACCTTTTTATTTAATAACAAAGTAGCAATGCAAATATGCAAGCGATCAGTATTGATAGTTTCAAATTTATTTAGAAAATTCAGCATCCCATGCGACACCATATGAGACAATTCTTCTGGCAGTACACCTAATTTAAATTCCATAGAGATATCAATATTGTGTCTTGAGTTTCGATCAACTAATCTTTCAGAATCTTGTCTAAAACAATTAAGTGTATTAGTTAAGTGCCGTTTTCGATATATATTCAATTTTGTACAAACATAAATATATTTTAAGACTTTCTTCATATAGCTGACAGATAAAATAGGCATAGGAAAAGAAAGATTACGAATATCGTCTTTTGATAAACTCAATGCTAAATCATGCATTAAAAGAACATTTGGCCCTTTTACTATTGAAAAAACATATCCATAAGATTTTTTTCTCGCATATAATATCAGTATTTTTGTCTAAAATGGATAGTAAATTATAATTAGAATTTATCGTATGAGGTAGGATTATTAATTTCTTTGCTTTTTTATGTGCGAAGCTAATAAATGAAGATGCACTACTATGTTCCTTAACCCAGCCCCCTCCTCCTCCAAAGATAACTATCTTATCTGAAACATTAGAATTTTGATCAATGATTTGATATTCTAAACCACATTTTTAAAAAGTGAAAATGTAGCGTGAGCTATTAATAAATCTCCTCCATTACCAGAGTTAGGCCGATAATATATAGTTTCTTTTGGAAGGGATTTTAAATAATTTTTTATATCTATGTCATACATAATAATCCTCTAAAATAATTATTTCACTTTCAAGCCACGTTTTCTTCTTTTCCCATACTGGAAAAGAATTCGCACTTCATATCCGGTGTGTTGCCGTCATGAGATTGGTGAAATCGCTCACTGTTGTAGAACTCAAAATATCTCTTTACTCCCTCCTTGTTGCCATTGTCGGACGGTGGCATCCAAAATCAACTTTTGCGTCATAACAACGAACTTTTTATGGCTCTAACTGAAAACCATAGGTCCTAAGGTTCTGGTAAGATAAATGGCTCCAAGGGCCATAGCGGGGGGGCTTCTATATCGCCTTGAGCATCTCGATCGGCCATTCTGACAAGGTAGGAAATCATTCCCCCCCACCATACCAGCAAGGATGTCGTACGATCTGTAAGGGTGTCATTATCCCTAGAAAGACTTTGAGGGGTGGACCACCTGAGGGGTGGACATAGTATCACAGAAAGACTCCACTAAATCGTACCCGGGAATCACTCCCTCAATACCATCGGCCCAGAGATCCCAAAACGCATGTAAAGCCGGATTCTTCACTTCTTTCAATATAGGGTTAGGCGCAGATGGGGTTCCCATTATCTGGGTGAAATCCGACAGGGTGCTGGTCTCTTTGTCTAGGTACAACGCCGCATATGCGGCCATGCCTTCCACTACCGACCGCAAGCCTGAAAGCATACCGATCAAGGCGGTCGTGTCTGGAGGGATGGGTTTCCAACCAGCGGCCTTGTTGGAGCCCCCCCGTTGATCGACTTGATCCGCAATACAATTGCCCTGGAAATGGTTGAATAATGCAGAACGAAGTGCGCTGTAACGCTCAATGAGCCGACCAACCAAGATTGCCATGCGCTGGTATCTGCCGGGAACTTTTCGGCCGACAACTGCATGTTTCACCCCTATATCTATCGAATCGCCGATACTCCTATCGCATTTGCGGCAAGCAGAGCATGGACTCAAATAGAGTTGATGCTGCAAGAAGAATACCGTCATATCGTATTCTTGATCATTAATTTCAATCTGATTTCGTGGATATTGGTTAGGTTCATCATCGGCTGTACTCAAACGATCAAAGATAAGGTCTTTTACTTCCCTCATATTATAATGATTCTCAGAGCCGTTATCTCTTTTTTCCAGCAGGACTAGGCTTTCTCTCGCTTCTTTAAGGAGTGCTTCTTCGAGTGTCGGCGCAGTGCCCGCAAGTGACATTAAGGCTCTGATGCGTCCCAATTCGGGCTCGCTATTCTTCGGATCTAACTGCGTCGCTTTGTGAAACAAACCAAACGCCTCATGATCTCGTCCCAATCCCATTAAAAAACGGCCATGAGCGCAGAGTATTCGGGAATTGAGAGAAGATGCCTTTTCATTGTCTTTGAAGGCATTGACATAGGCATTCCGTATCGGAAGCGTTGATTCCCGTTTATACCAGCATCGGTTGCCATCCTCGTGTTCTTTCAATGCCAGTATATTGGCGGATAAATTGCCAAGGTTTAACCAGTGGAACGGGACAAAGGAGGGAACGCTTAGGATGTCTTGGGAGTGGAAATCCATCAGATATTGGCAATACTTCAGACGTTTGACATCCCTTAGAGCCACTCCAGCGTCTACCATGAGGGCTATTTTTCTAAAAAGATGATCTGGGCGATTGACCTTGATATTGACGATACGCTGATAGGCTTCTCGGAAATTTCCCCGAGTGATTAAATCCCTTGCTTCTTTATTGGCCTGTACAAACGTATTCACACTTCATTATAGTGGGGAGACCCCATGGTTCGGATTTTCATTTTCATATGAGATATTGCATCATTGTCCTAAGTTTGTTAATAGTCAGCCCTCCTAGAATCCCATCAAACAATAGTATCCTGCTGTGGGACTCCCGGCAGTCGAAGCTATCTACTACCGATACGGCATTGCTTCATCCAAATTTGGATCTCACTTTCTCTCAGCTAAACACACTGATCCCCGAATTATCTTTCTCGTCGGAGAGGAAGGCGAAACGCTTTCTTTCCCTAGCAAACGGTATCTTCGATCTATCATCCGAATACCTCCGCCTTGTCGATAAGACTCATCCATTGGAACCGACCTACAAACCAAGAGACCTCAAAACCCTTTCGCCGGATGATTTTTATGTCGGTAAAGACTCAATGCGTCTAGACATCTACGCATACAACGCTTTATTGACGATGACAAAAGCCGCCGCCAAGAGAGGGATTGCGCTGAAGATTGCATCGGCTTACCGCTCCCATGATTATCAGAAGAAGTTATTCGATTTGTATGTAGCACGGTATGGAAAGAAAGCGGCCATGAGATTTTCCGCTCCCCCCGGTTTCAGCCAGCACCAACTCGGAACCACCGTGGATTTTGGAGATGTCAATCATGGTTTTTCCAAAACACCCGCCTCGTCTTGGCTGATAAACAACGCAAGAATATACGGATGGAGCCTTTCCTATCCCGATAATGCCGAAGAAATCACCGGATATATCGGGGAGAGTTGGCATTGGCGGTGGATAGGTATTGATGCCGCCATTATGCAGTTTGAATTCTTCGACGATTCCCAACAGAGATTTCTTGAATTCTGGAATCGATACGGGGATGTCCTCGCCGCATTCCGCCTTCTTCCTGGAAAATTACTCAATCCTTAGCCAAAATTTCCTGGCGATATGCTTCTGCCTCATTGATCATGAGGGTAATGCTGGAACCGTTGGGAAGTACATAGGGAAAGGAAATAGGCCCACCAAGATAGGGTATGGAGAATAGTACCTGCTCCTTGTCACCTGGCTTTCGGACAATGGCTTCAAGAAAAACAGGAACGGGGTAGTCAGGGAATACATGCTCTAGCAGGCCGTATTGAAAACCCTCTTGAATTTGATTGGGAGCCCTGTACAACAGCGTTACCATGTCTCCTGGGGGGAGCGGACTATAGGGCTGGGGCTCCTGTGCCGTGATTTGCGGGGCTGTGCCCTGGGCCGGTTGGGTGTCTTGGATGAATTGAAAAGTAAGGGGAAGCTTTGACAAGGCTTGCAAGACATCGTCGGTGTTCCACCGCATCCAATCAGGAACTATAACCGGCTTATCGGAAGCACCGCGGCTGACGATGAGAATCAGTTCTCTGGGCCCGGACAGCGGTGTTCCGGGCTTCGGTGTCTGTGAAAGAATCGTCCCTACAGGCGACTCATCATAAACGTAAATAATAGGTTCCCGTATGACAAGAAGAGGCTCATAGGTTGAAAAAACCGTTGCCAGATGCCCTCTTATCTCTTCAATTGTCTTGCCGACATAGTCTTCGACATTGTCGATGATGGCCCCCTTGCTGACCGTAAGAGCAATCCGCCGTCCAGCCTTGACATACAATCCCGGCTGGGGTTTTTGGTCGATGATGAGCCCCTTGTCGACTGGATCTCCTGTGTACTTCGCCTGGAGCCGGGGATTAAGCTCTCGTTCCTGAAGCATTGTCAAGGCTTCAATCAATTCCAGGCCTACTATCTGTGGAACCACTGTTCGTTCGGCACCCCGGACAGTCAGCAGAAATGCCGCGACAAAGAAAAACAGCATCACAAAGAGAGTAATGCCGATAACCATGAGGGAGTAACGGAAATAATAGCGTGCGATTGGAGAATCGACTTCAACCGACATCGCATCATCCCGGGCATTTTCTGTGTGAGGTATGAGTTTTTTCCGCACAGAGTTTATTTTTCTTGTCCCCATTTCATCCCTGCTTTTATAGACACTCCATTCAGAAAAGAACGAAAGTGCATGGATTTTTTGGCGGCCGCCTGCAACTGGGTAACACCGAGAACGCCATCACCTGTTTTTATCAGGATACCATGAGACTTGTCCACATCCAACACCGTGCCCGGATCAGTATATTCACTAGAAGAATCGAGGGGAAAGAGTTGGGATTCGAGTATGAATAGCTTCTGGTCCAAGAAGACCGTTTGGGCCTTGGGCCAGGGTTGATAGGCCCTCACCATGCGCTCAATTTCCACTGCAGGACACCTCCAATCAATGTTCCCGTCTTCCTTCAAGATTTTATGGCAGTACGTAACCATTGAGGGGTCTTGTGGATTTCCCTTCAGTGATCCTGTTCCTAATTGTTCAATGACGGTTGTCAGCTCGTCTGCCGCCAATCTGGCGGCCTTTTCCATGAGCGATCCTGTTGTTTCGTATGGACTAATGGGCAATGGCCTCTGCCGGAGTATGTCACCACTATCCATTTTCAACGCAATCCGCTGTACCGTCAAGGCCGTCATTGTGTCTCCGGCGAGTATGGCCGCAGTCAAGGGGGAAGGGCCGCGGTAGCGTGGTAATGCCGATGGATGCATATTGATACGATCGAGAGGGAAGAGACTCAAGAACTTCGGCCCGAATATTTTCCCATAGGCAAAGGTCACGAGCATATCCGGTTTGAGGGACTCAATGGAGGCCCTGGTTATTGCATCCAACAGCGGTGGCTGAAGCACCGTCAGGCCAATTTCCTGCGCCTCCGTTTTCACTGCCGGTGCCCTAAGCCGCCGACCTCGCCCTGTGGCCTTATCGGGAGCCGTGAGCACCCCGACGACGGAGAATTTAGAAGCGATGGCCCGCAGGGAGGGAATAGCGATTTCCGATGTACCGGCAAAGAGGATCCTCATTCAACCTCAGGGTAGTCTTTTAGTTTTATATTGAATTGACCCAGTATTCGCTTCCTCTTCACTGGGCTTATATGATCGAGGAATAGGATGCCGTTTAGATGATCGAGTTCATGCTGTATCACCGTTGCCAGTAAACCGTCGGTCTCAACCGTAAAGGGTCTTCCTTTTTCATTCCATGCCTGGATCTGAACGGATTTCGGGCGTTTTACTTCGGCATACTGCTCAGGGATGCTTAGGCACCCCTCCTCAAAACAGGCTGTTTCCGGACTCGTAGCGGTGATAACCGGATTGATGAAGACGAGGGGCATGGCGGTGCCGATTTTCACAGTGAATATGCGTTGTAGAAGACCCACCTGAGGGCCGGCTAGTCCGATTCCCTTTCCCTTGATCATGGTTTCTATCATGTCCTGGGCCAGTTTGGCTGTTGAGCCATCAATACTCTCTAGGGGTTGTGCAACCCGGCGCAACATCCGGAGCCGGTCTTTTACCCCGATGGTATAGATTTCCATATAATATAAGTCTAACACGCAAAAGATTTTGGATTCAAGGAGTCCGTATAATGAGATTAGCATGGATTCCCCCATGTGCTGGCAGGCTCATTAAAGGTCATGTTTTGGGGCTGTGTCAGAATGCGCCTTTGGTCCGCATGAGGTGTTGCCTGCCTGTTGCAGACAGGTAGCGTACACGCACAGGCAGGCCGCCTTGCCTACAAACCAAATCCATCATTCTGACCCAGCCCCGGGGGGGTGAGCCCGACGGGGCTGTGCCCCCCGTCGGGCCCCCTGGATTCTGACACAGCGTCTCAAGTCTCTGTCAAGATGGGGGACCATCTAGGGGCAGGGGCACCTCATAATCCGTATACAATGCCCTCAAGCTTAGAGGTAGAGTACCGACAATAGATGTCATTCTGCAGAAACGAATTACAAGCATCTGCTTACACCTTTCCCGCCCCGTCTCAATCTCCATTGCTCCAATTTTGGCTTATTTTGACTAAAAACCCGGCCCGTCCAATGTGTTCTATTCCGTAACGGCCCCCCGAGCCCCCAATCTTCGGGGCACTATAAAAAAAATTATTATGAGGTGCCCCTGCCATCTAGGCATCTATAGTAATCCTACCGGGTCAAGGTCGATTTCCAGCCGCACACCGCTCATTGCCTTTGTCTCGATTATTGCCGTCTTCAATGCCGAATGGGCATGATCAAAATGGTTGGTTCTGACGATGAGGTGTTGTCTGAATTCTCCGGCCATCAATCCGATGGGACATTCTGCTGGTCCCAGAAGTTCCCATCGGTCTTTTCCATGGGACATGGCCTTTGTTAAGGCATTGATATAGTTCCGCACACGTTCCTCGGACTTTCCCCTCACCACGAGGCGAAAGAGGCGGCTATGGGGGGGGAACCCCAACAAATGCCGCTGGGAGATTTCATATTTGTAGAATTCGGCGATGCGGTTGTTGGCGGCAAACTCCACCGGTACGGCATCTGGGCGGTAGGTTTGAATAAGCACCTCACCGTCGGGGCGAAAACGACCAACCCGTCCGGCCACTTGGACGATGAGCGCAAAGGTGCGTTCGGTGGAGCGGAAATCCGGCAAGTTCATTGTTGTGTCCGCCGCAAGGATGACGGCCAGTTGCAGGCCAGGCGCATTGAGACCCTTGGCGACCATCTGGGTACCCAACAGGATGTCGATCTTTCCGGTTCGGAAGTCTTTGAGGGTGGAAGCCAGTACCCCTTTTCGTCTCGTGGTGTCTGCATCAAGCCGGACAATGTGTTTCTCCGGATAGAGTTTCCTTATCTCCTCTTCAATTTTTTCTGTTCCAAACCCCGTTGCTCTCATCTGAAGGGATTTACAATTCGGGCAGACATCGGGCGGCAACCTTCGATGGCCGCAGTAATGGCATAGCATCGTATGACGATTCTTGTGATAAGTCAGTGGCACACTACAATTCCGGCAGAGAATATCCTCACCACAGTCTGGGCAGAAGTAGTGATAGGAAAAACCACGGCGGTTAAGGAACAGTAGTGCTTGACGTTTCTGATTCAATGTAGCGGAAAGGGATTTAAGCATTTCCTGAGACAGCACGCCTTTTTCTCTTCTCATGTCAACAACGCGAATTCTCGGCTGTGCGCCGCCCGCTGGTCTATCGAGGAGTTCTAATCGTCTGAGTCTGCCGGAATTCATAAGAAACCAGGCTTCCACCGATGGGGTGGCACTGCCCATGATGAGGGTGCCCTTTGATGTCAGGCACCGCCTCATCGCCAGTTGTCTGGCATGATAACGGGGAGTGGAAGAAGACTTGTAGGAACCTTCATGTTCTTCGTCGATTATCACGAGTCCAAGGTTGCTAACCGGGGCGAATACTGCGCTTCTGGCTCCAAGTGTCAATAGAGCCTCGCCTTTTTGTATTTTTCTCCACTGGTTTAAACGTTGAGAGGGGGTAAGTCCTGAATGAAGTACGGCAATGTTGTCACTGAAGCGGTCACTCAGATGAGCCACCAGCTGATGGCTCAGCGCAATTTCCGGAACAAGATAGATGACACCCTCGCCTCGAGATATGCTGTCTTCTGCCGCACGTAAGAACACCTCCGTTTTGCCCGAACCTGTTTTTCCGTAAAGGTAAAACCAATCCTGTGGCGAATCTTTGATCGCATCCAATGCCTTGTTTTGCTCAGAGGTTAACTTATCCACGGACTTTGCCACTTCGGCTTCCTCTCCATCCGTTATTCCTTTACCCTCTCGGCGACCGCTGGGCAACATACAAGCAAGGGCTTCTCCTAGGCTACAGAGGGTAAGGTCGGCCATCCATTGGGCCAGAGACAGGAAGTCCTCATCGAACAGCGAATCGGAATCCACGGCTCTGATAATGGTTTTGATCTTCTTAAGCTCCGGTGGTCGGTCGGTGAGGGAACCTACCACCCAACCGGTGAGACGACGGCGACCGATTTCTGCCAGCACTCGACAACCCAATGGTATGTCCAGATCGGACCAGTAGATGAACACTCCCTGGATGGGGAGGTTGAAAGCCAGCTTAAGGTGAGGCATCCCAGGCCGCCTTAAACCGTTGCAATGCCTGCCAGACAGGCCGTCTCAATCGATTGGGCTGGGATAGAACCTCTGCAGGAGGCCATAGAACAAGTGCGGGGATATTACCCCAGGTCCACTCCTTGCCAACAAGGGAGGGAAAGTCGCGTGGATTCCCGGTAAGGGCACCACAGGCCGCATCTCCCAAAGCCAGGATTGCCTTCGGTGCCACTGCACTGACCTGCCGCCGCAAGTAACCGCCACAGGCTTCCGCTTCCTCGGCTTGAGGAGGCCTGCGGCCGGGTGTGTGGCACTTCACGGTGGGAGTTATGAAAGCATCCGTATCGGGATTGAGCTTCAGGGCGATGAGCCATTTAGTAAGATACTCATCTTCATAGGACGGAAAGGGTGATGATTCTTCCGTCGCCTCTTGTCCCGGCGGCGGTGTTACGACCATGAGAGTGGCGGCGACTCGGCCCCGCCCAGGACAGGTGTGCTTTCGTATAAGGTTGAGATTGCACTTCGTGCAGGCTTTTATTTCATCGGCGATGTTGGTGAGTCGAGTCGCGGCATCTGATTCATGAGTCACCTGTTCCGGCGGGATGAAATTCGCTGAGGTGTAGGTGCTATTTTTATTTGTAGGAGCAATTTGTGGAGGATGAATGATGGGGGGAGCCTCGTCGCTTCGACGGTATCCATCTCTAAGCCAGTCTATTGTCTCGTCCAGTATACGGGCGTACTCAATAAATGCGCCATTGCGGTCCATATTCCACCTTCTTAAGAAACAGCCCCTTTGCGGGTGCCGTCGGGCCGGCGGCTTTTCTGTCTCGTAAGTATAGTATGTCGCGAATTGCCTGACTGTCGCCACCCCGTAAGGCCACATCCATCATTGTTCCTAACAGAGAGCGTACCATACGCCACAAGAATGAATCCCCACTGATTTGAAAAACTGTGATAGGTCCGGTAGAAAGGAAAACAGCATGGCGTATCTCGCGTATCCTATGTGGCGAAGCGTCTCGTGCTGTTACGAAGGCCGTGAAATCGTGTGTGCCACAGATTGTACGGGCCATATCATTGAGTACCCCCAGTGAAGGCAAACGAGATACCCGCCATACAAAACGAACAAGGTGCGCCGGGGCGGAGTGGGTTTCAACCAATCTGTATTCATAGCTTCGACTCACGGCGTTTCGTCGGGCATGAAAGGATTCGGCTACCTGGCGACTGTTAAGGATGCGGATATCGTGGGGTAGCCGTGCGTTCAGGGCATCGCAGAATTTCCAACCGGGGATGGAATCTTTTTCGGTCATGAAATTTCCAACCTGTCCAATCGCATGGACTCCTGCGTCGGTTCGGCCTGCCCCGATAATGGCGGTGGGTTTGCCGTGAAGATCTGTTAAGGCCTTTTCTAGCATTCCCTGTACGCTGGGTTGGTTGTTCTGAATCTGCCATCCGGCGTAATCGGTTCCATCGTACGAGATGGTAAGGGCAATGTTACGAAGCATCAATGCCCTGGAGTTCCAGCTTGAGCATCTTGTAGAGATCTCTGCCCATATCCAGAAACACCGAGGGCTTTGCTCTGGATGATTCACCCATGCCAACGATCTGCGACACCGTAGTTTGCGCCTCTTTAAGAATGCGAGTCCGTGTCTCTTGGTCTTCATGATTGACATATTTAAGCTGTAGTAGCCCTGCAATATAGCGCACGCCATCAAAACCATAGTTTCTATCTATATCGGGACCGAAATGAGGAATTTCCTCTATGTTTTCAGTTTTTTCATTTTGGTGTCGCAGAGCTTCGGAATAGTAAAACGCTGCCTTTCTAAGAAATATCCGGGCCATATAGCTATAATTCTCATGGGAGTCCACTTCATCAAAATCATTCGCTAGCCAACCGGCTCGGAGAAAGCAGAGACCGCTGAGGAATGTGGGGGATTCTGCTTTCGGGAAATGATCGTAACATGCGGCGGCTAAAACATAGGAACATATACCTTCGGGAAGTTTTCTATCCTGCTCGAAATCGATATCATCGAATAAGGGGCGGATAAGATTTTTTCTCTCGCCGATTGTTTTGTCCAAGGCTTCCAAGACTTCGGCTTCATTTAAGGTGAAGTGGCGGGGAAAGGCGGCAAACCAACATCTGGGACATACCGATATCGTATAGATGAGAGGGAAGACCCTCCCATATTTCTGGGTGGGCAGATACTTACGATGAAGCTCATCGGTCAACTCTCCGGCGTTCATTCGTTCGCCACCCGTGAGAATGTCTTCACGATTAAATTCTTTCCCGCAGAGAGGGCAGGTGGTGGATTCTTTCGCCCTGTAAGTGATTCTTGGCTCAGGCATTGACCGCCTCCAGTATTACCTGGGCCGCAGCCCAAGCCTTTTCATAGGTTAGGGATAGATGTATTCTATTTACACCAATCTTGGAAGACCGTTCTAGCGCATTTCCCTCAAGTATCAGGTGGGGCTGTCCCGATTTCTTATTCGCGACTCGAATATCCCTTAGCCGTAAGCCTACAAACCCGGTTCCCATAGCCTTGACGAATGCCTCCTTAGCAGCGAATCGGGATGCCAGGCTTAAAACAGAATTGACCCCCCGGGCATATACCTCATCCATCTCCAGGGGATGGAAATAGCGAGCGCAGAGATTGGGGTTTTCCAGCCAATTCTTCAATCGTGAAACATAAACGATGTCTAATCCAATTCCAATTATCATAGCACACCCTCTGCTGTCGGCGTGGCATCAAGGCGGGGCAGAACAGGCTGGGAATTCACGCTTGAAGTCCAAATGACTTGTATGCTGATCTCTCGGGGTTCTATATTGAGTACGGCCAGTCCGGGGGGAATATCTATCATTAGAGGGATCGTGTAAGTTCCAGGGCGGCGAATTGCTGCACCATCGATGAAAAGGGTCATATCCTGAGGACTCATCTCCTCAACAAGTAGCTGGTTCCCCTGGACGGTGAGGCTCACCTTGGGAAGCTCGCTGTCAATACTCAACCCATCTGGAAGGTCAAATACCACCAATTCTTTGTTTTCGATTGTCCGAATAACGACGACCTCTTTGATAACTCCTCGAAATTCAACAATCTGTCCGCCGGGTATTTCAATCTGAGGGGAGGGGCGTACAACGCGGGTGGTGACCGTGAAATCTTCCCGTCGACCGGAGATATCAATGATTTCCGTACTCATTTCGAATAGATTTTCCATTTGACGGTAGGGGCCTATCACCGTTATCGATGATGGAGATACGAAAGACTGGATGAGTTCATATCCCAAAGCGGGAAAACCAGATAGCTCAGGGCGAACAATCAATGAACGTATTGTTTTCCTCTCAAGGGAAAATGTTAATTCCCGAGATTGAGGCCGCACTTCTAATGCCTCCGGCTGAAGGGCTGTGCCCTTTTTATTAATTTCAACAGGGACGCGATACGTTCCCTCCTGGGAGTATTCACTGAGGTTGACACTGGCTTCAATATCGTCAACGAGTACTCCCTTGACAGTCTCTTCATCTCCTCTAAGCGTTACATTGATGCTACTCGGATAATCGGAACTTACGATGTAATCTCTTGGGGATATGACTTCGAGAAGAATGGCAACTTCCCTCTCGGCAAGAGTGTTCACCCTGAACAAGAGATAAAGCAGAATGGCCGTTCCTACGCAGAGAATTTTTATCGACCACCGGTTAAATACATGCCTCAATAGCTCATGAGTAATCATGAGCCGCCATCCTCCTGATTATCCGGCAGGCCCATCCCCATTAGTTCGATTAATCGCTGTCGAATCTCATCCACTCCGAGATCATAAAAAATATTGCTGTCATACGCTAGGGACATTGAGCCAGTTTCTTCTGAGATTACCAGTATCAGGGCATCTGTTTCCTCTGCCATCCCTAGGGCCGCCCTATGCCGAGTGCCGAAACTTCGGCGGATATCCAATTGATTCGACAGGGGTAGAAAACAGCCTGCGGCGACTAACTTGCTTCCTTGAATCACCACCGCCCCATCGTGGAGTGGGCCATCGTACCCAAACAATGAGATAATTAAAGCCGATGACAGATCCGCATTAATCTGGGTTCCGGTGCTGACAATCTCTTTTAATCCGACTTTGCGCCCGAATACCACCAATGCCCCACGGCGGTTACTGGAGAGCACCTCGGAGGCGTTGAGCACTGATTCAATCTGAAAAGGATCATGTCTCGCCTTTCCATGGAAAAGCTCTCTTTGACCAATTCGTGTAACGATGTTTCGTAATTCCGGCTGAAAGACGATGGCAATGCCGATAAACAGCCCAGGCGCGATCAATTCAAGAATCCAAAGCAGGGCAGAAAGTCGAAATCCCCAGGCAATTGCGTACACCAATGCCATTATTACCGCACCTCGCAGGAGTTGAACGGCCCTGGTCTCTTCAAGTAATTCATAGAGCTTGTACAAGAGAAAAGCGAGGATAATGATATCCAGTGCCGGAAGCAGATAATCGTTGAAGAATTGTATGTCGTTTAAGAAGCGCATTCGATGGCCTTCCAAATAGTGATGGCATCGCGGGTGGCCTTCACATCGTGAACCCTCAGTATCCCGACACCTTGGGAGAGGCACCAAGTATGTGCCGCTATAGATCCCATAAGCCTGTCCTCAGGAGCTCTCCCCTTCCGTACTATTACTTGACCGGAAATATTCTCATCATCCTGATTAAGAACAAAGCCCAGGAATGACTTCCGACTGAGACCCACCAAAATAGGATACCCTGTCTTTCGTAGCGCGGATAGATGCTTGAGAAGCATCAGATTGTCCTGTGGGTGCTTACCGAATCCAATTCCAGGATCGAGTATGATTCGCTTTCTGTCGATTCCCCTTATCTGGGCAAATTCGGCAGATCGAAGCAATTCTCTTTTGACTTCTTGGACGACATCGACGTAGGAAGGATTCACCTGCATCGTGGCAGGGGTTCCCTGCATATGCATGAGAATAACTGGCACATCCCACTTTGCCACCAAATCGGCCATACGGGAATCAGATTGAAGGGCCGATATATCATTGATTATCGTGGCTCCGGCCTCCAAGGCGACCTTGGCCACATCGGCATCGCGAGTATCGATTGAGATATCTATCGATGACATAGTTCGAATCATCTTTATTGCCGGTATGACTCGATCAATCTGCTCCTCTGCAGTCACTCCAGTGGCTCCCGGCCTGGTAGATTCGCCACCGATGTCGATGATGTCCGCTCCTTGGGCTATCATTGATTCAGCGACTTCTTGAATCTTAGAGTGGTCTATGCACTGGCTACCTGTATAAAAGGAATCGGGTGTGCAATTAATGATGCCCATTATCTGGGGACGGTGAGAATTTGACATGATTTATAATAACAGGATAAGAGTGTTATCTCTATCCCTGCTATCGCTTGAGTGCTCTCCGTGTCCCTTGTGTTCTCCGTGAGATCTGAATCGGCATGGGATGTATAAAGAGTTTCGCACGGAGGCACAGAGTGCACAGAGATTTTTTCAAAGCTTTGTTGAAGAATAACTCTGGACTGAGCATTCGTCATTTGCCGAAGGCAAACCTCCGTGTCCTCTGCGGTTTATATTCCTAGTTCCTCAAAGTTGTAATTGCTGATTGTGGATTGGTGATTGATGGTGGATTCCTGTAGGGGCTGGCCTATGTGCCAGCCCGTTTACCTGTTTTCCGATCCCTCCATAACCTGGGCCAGCCGTTTTTAGCTTTTATCGTATTGCACAGCCAGTAATTCGTTCAGTGATTTTATTGAACTTCATGTTTGTTTCTCTCTGCGTAACTCTGCGCCCTCTGCGGTTTATATTCCCAGTTCCTCAAAGATTTATCTGCTCCCCCCTCCGTGTCCTCTGTGATCTCCGTGAGATCTGAATCGGCATGGGATGTATGAAGAGTTTCGCACAGAGGCACAGAGTGCACAGAGGTTTTTTTAAGCCTTGACTGCTCTCTCTTCGTGTTTTTTGTGAACTTTGTGAGATTGAAAACGGCGAGGGATGTACAAAGAGTTTCGCACGGAGGCACAGAGTACACAGAGGTTTTTTGAAGCTTTGACTGCTCTCTCTTCGTGTCCTTTGTGAACTTTGTGAGATATGAAAACGGCATGGGATGTATAAAAAGTTTCGCACGGAGGCACAGAGTGCACAGAGGTTTTTAAAGCTTTGACTGCTCCCCCTCCGTGTCCTCTGTGATCTCCGTGAGATCTGAAAATGGCGTGGGAGGTATGAAGAGTTTCGCACAGAGGCACAGAGTGCACAGAGGTTTTTTGAAGCTTTGACTGCTCCCCCTCCGTGTCCTTTGTGTTCTCCGTGAGATCTGAAAACGGCATGGGATGTATGAATTGACTTTAATATCCAATATCTTACAGGAAGATTTGCTTTTTTTAATCCATCCACAACTTTTGAGTATATCTCCCAAAGTCCAACAGACCCCTATGGTGTTTTCAAGACTAGAAATTGATGATTAAATAGAGGTATTCTCATTCTACCTGCACTTTCCATAGCAGGGAGTCTTAATTTTTAGGAGGCTTGTAGTGGAATCTACACTGCCCAAACTATTGCGTTATATGACTGGCATACACGCAGAATCGCCGATACTGATGCATAAGGATGCTCAAAATGAGTACAGGGCAACAACTTTTGCTCAGTTTTATGATCAGGTTAGGAAACTAGCCATCGGCTTGCAGACACTTGGAGTTAAACGTGGTGATAGGGTTGGCCTAATTTCGGACAATAGGCGGGAATGGCTGATATCCGATCTCGCACTTATCAGCCTCGGGGCTGCCGATGTTCCACGGGGCTGTGATTCAAATTCTGATGAGATTGCCTATATTCTTTCCTTTTCTCAGTGTTCTCTTGCCATCCTTGAAGATGCCCGACAGCTTGATAAGGTGCTTGAAAAGGAGAAAGACCTTCCGGAGCTTGAAGACATAATCATACTGGATAGAGGCCTCCAGCCGGAATCTGTATCGACGGGCCACTTTAACATACATCTTTACGACGATATATTAGCCAGGGGAGAGAATGCCGATTTAGCTTCTATCGATGAGGAAATCGATAAGGGACACAAGGATGATGTGGCAACAATCATTTACACATCGGGAACCACTGGTGTTCCAAAAGGCGTGATGCTTACCAATGAGAATTTTCTCTACCAGTTAAAATGGGCACCAGGATTGCTTTCGGTTAAACCCGGTGATCGCTGGCTCAGCATACTGCCAGTGTGGCATGCCTTTGAACGTATAATGCAGTATGTTGCCATGTCAACGGGAAGCACCTTGTGTTATTCCAAGCCCATAGGATCAATACTTATGGAAGATATGCAAAAGGTTAAGCCAACATGGATGGCTTCCGTGCCCAGAATTTGGGAATCCGTACGGGATGGAGTGTATCGGAGTGCCAATCAAAGCGGCGGCGTGAAAAAATTCCTGTTTCATTTTTTTGTCATTATCGGAAGTAGCTGGAAAAAAAGTTGCAATCTAGTGCGGGGACTCCTTCCTCGGTTTCGGAAGCGCAATAGAATCCTGGACTTCATGATAGGTCTTTTCCCATTCATCCTTTTATGGCCGCTCAAGGTGCTCGGTTCGATTCTTGTCTTTCAGAAAATTATGAAGAAGTTGGGCGGAAAATTCGTTGCTGGCATTTCAGGAGGCGGTGGACTGCCCGCTCATGTCGATGCTTTTTTTCAGGCCGTGGGTATCGTCCTTATTGAAGGCTATGGCCTAACCGAGAGTGCGCCCGTTCTCACTCTTCGATCGCTTTCCCATCCGGTATCCGGCACCATTGGATCTCCACTCACGGGAACCGAGATCAAAATAGTCGGCGAGGATGGTAGCCGTTTGGGGCCAGGGAAGACAGGGGTACTTCACGCCAGAGGACCTCAGATAATGAAAGGTTATTTCAAAAGGGACGAGCTCACTACCTCGACTATAGATGAAGGAGGCTGGCTGAATACCGGAGATCTAGCTGTTGAGACTTATGATGGCGAATTCGCCATAGTGGGAAGAGTCAAAGACACGATTGTGCTCCTTGGTGGTGAAAATGTAGAACCAGCACCCATTGAAGAAAAACTCAAACTCAGCAACTATATTGAATCCGGTGTCGTTGTTGGTCAGGATAGAAAATATATTGGTGCACTCATTCAGCTTAACAAGGACAATATCAGTAACTGGGCCCGGGCTAACAACATGATGTATACCAATGATGAAGAGCTTCTTACCAGTCCCGAGGTGCATGAATTGATCTCCGAGGAAATAGCGGGGATCATCTCCATGAAAAAAGGTTTTAAAATCTATGAGAAAATCGTGCGTTTTGCAATTCTTCCCCAGTCATTTGAACCTGGCAGAGAACTATCGGCCAAACAAGAGATTAAACGCCATGTCATCAATGAGATCTACGCTAAGGAGATCGAAGCACTCTTCGTTTAAGAAGATCCCCACTTTGCACGAAGATTCTTAATCGTTCAAGACACGGAAATTCAATATTTATGAAAGATATGGCACAGAACAATCTGTGTCATATCTGAATGTTGAAACACATCACAAATCTCGATACGTGCCAATTTGATCATATATCTGCTGATTAATTCAATTTATGAACACCTCAAAAAACGTAACCGTCAATTATCACACCACCTAGAAATATTGCCCCACTGATTCGTGAGTCCAACGGTTCCCTGTAAAGTAGTTTGTCCGGTTTTTTTCAATCTTTTACCTCCAACAGCTTTGGGATTTGTATTCCAGCCCCGAACTCGTCGACAAGGGCTTCTAATGGGGATTTCCCGTCCAGGATTTTTCTTGGGTAGTGATTCATCCAGTCCTGGATTCTTCTGATACGACTCTTTTTTTCCAAGCCGATATCATTTCCCTTCGGGATAAATCGTCTGATAATTCCATTATGGTTTTCATTGGTACCCCGTTCAAAAGAACTGTATGGATGAGCAAAGAACACCCGGGTTCTGGGGCCTTTGCTCAATACTGATTTCTCAAGATCATTTACATCTGAAAATTCTACACCATTATCCGGTGTAATAGTGAGAAACATTTTTCTAAAAAGAACACCACCCATCTGTCGTTCTATTTTATCAATCTCAGCCCTTACAGAAGCCGCTGTTCTATCGGGAATCTTTCTTGTAATTTCTGTTCTTGTTTTGCGCTCCGTTAGCGTCAAAAGACATGAAGATGAACAATCTTTTCCACTGTAGACTGTGTCCATTTCCCAGTGCCCCACAACTTTCTCTCATTAGCCTCTTGAGGACGTTTATCTATGCTTCTGATCGCATTTTCACCTTGAGGGCCAAAACCGTAGAAAAATCAACCCGTGAGAAAAAACGCAATTTCCAGTCTGTTGATGTGGATAGCATGGATGCCTCCAATGTGCGTTCACTTGGGCCTGAATATGTCGGTCAGATGATGTGGAAGGAATTGAACATAGATAAGGTGTTGATCAAAAAAGGAGTCCCTAAAAACCTTATTCCCATTGCCGAAGCTCTTGTCCTTGGCAGACTTATCCATCCAAAAAGCGAACGGGGCACCAGGGAATGGGTGGAAAATACATCCTCGCTCTTCGAGATCAGCGGGAATCCTACGGCACGTTCGCTCAATGCCTATACCGTACCGCTGATTTGCTCTACGGATGCAAGAATGCTTTGGAGAAACATCTGGCCCAAAGGGAACGCGACCTCTTTAGCCTGAGTGAGAGTATTGTGCTTTATGACCTGACCAACACCTATTTCGAGGGACAATGTGCAAAGAATTCTTCGGCGGCCTATGGACCTTCCAAGGAAAAACGAAGCGATTGCAAACTCGCCACCATGGGGCTGGTTGTCGATGGGGATGGATTTCCCAAATACAGTCGGTTTTACCCTGGCAACCAAAGCGAACCTCAAACCTTCCAGGATATTGTGCTCAGCCTGGAAACTCAAACAGGGATAGAAGAAGGGACGACAATCGTGATGGATGCGGGGATTGCCTCACAGGAAAATGTTGACTGGCTTAAGAGCAGAGGAAACTCCTATGTCGTGGTCCATCGTGGCAAACACCCAAATGAAATGGATGCAGGCGATAAAATGGACCTGATAAGAGAAGATATCGCTAGAGGGGTCAGGATAGAAATAAGAGGCAATGATGTTGCAAATGAACGATACATATTAGTGAAAAGCGAGATGAAAAGGCGCAAAGAGGAATCAATGGCAAGCCGTAGCGAATCACTGTTCATTGAGCGGCTCCAATACTGGCGCGGCGGAAACTTCGATTAAATGGGGACAATCGGAACTGGGATAGCATTAAATCAATTCTAAAAACGCATTGCAGAGTGAACCTGGAGTATATCGTAAGCGAAAACGGAGAACTGCTAAAGAATTCCATGAGAACGAACTCACGCCCGGAGAAATCGCATCTGGATATTTATAGAAAACTTTAGTTTATCGGGGAAGGACCTTGACCGACAATTAATGAAATACAAAATCAGTGGTGATAATCGAAAAAGTTAACCCAACTTCGCCATTATAAAGACTAAATTCCCCTATGAAAGCATTTATTCATTTTTTTTTCACACTATAGATCTCATGATTCAATAGTCTCCGATTGAGGGGGGGGGGGATCTGAGAGCTTTAGGTTAGTATGAATCTCTAAATGAGAACTCTCCAATTGGGAATTCACTCGAAGCCTCTTGTTTTTCTTATTTGTCGAATAAACACACCTATAATGTAACAAATGTCGGCCAATTCGGCAAGAGGCAACAGGTGTTGTGTATCACTACATTGTGAAAATGACGGATGTTGGAAATGTAAATAATTATCCTGCAACAAGTTAGCAGGCAGGGTGTCGTTGAAAAGTACGGATAATGGCTGTCTTAAGGTGAATTTTGGCGAAGTTGGGTTAACTGTCGGTAGAGGAAGGAGATAATGTTGTTGTATGGTGAACTTGGGTTAAGTTCCAGATAGCCATTTTTTTGATTGAGAATCAATATGGCAGATATATTATTTTATGAGAATAGGATAAAATCAAAAAAGCAAAAAATTAGTAAGTACGATTAAGCCGATGGATTTTTCACTCATATTGTTATACCATATAGAGATATGACGTTATATCTCTTCGATTACACAGGAACATCCGATATATGTGTTGTACCTGTCTGCAACCAGCAGACAACGAAGAAGCGGGGGGGCTAGTGTTTCTGAAGAACCTCCAGAGGTTTGAGCTTGGCGGCCCGGTGAGCGGGAATCCAGGAGGCTACAATCGATAGGGCCAGGGTAGTTAAGCCGATTATAATTATAACTGACCAACGCATGTGTATAGGAATATGCTGTAGGTAATACCCTTCGTTTAACAGAGATGGGGGTAGGCCATCGCCAAATAGTCTGACAACTAATGCCATTACATATTCGATTCCTCCTATGATGGCATTGATGTTGTAAGCCATCAATGCCCCGATACCGAGTCCGAATAGCGTTCCCGCCAATGCGGCCATGGACCCGGCTAGCACGAAGATGCGGCTTATCGTTCTAGGAGCTGTGCCGGTGCATTTAAGAATGCCGATTTCACGTCGATGCTCTAGGGTGAGCATTACAAGGGATGTCATAACATTAAACACTGCGACGATGATGATGAGTGCCATGATTAAAAGGAGTATACTACGTGTGCTCTCCAAATTGCTAAGCAGATACCGGTTGATGTCTCGCCAATCATATGTTGCCCAGCCTGAGATGAGATCGTGCTGAATATCTACCCATAGCTGGGGGTCCTGGTTGAGGCTATCCAGTTTGCCGCCGACAAAGGTTCGGCTACTGTCTTCGGAAAGGATGGTCCATCCGAGATCCAAAGGAATGAAGGCCCAGGTCCGATCCAGATCCTGATAACCAGTGGTAAAGACACCCTGAACAATGAGACGGCTTATCTTTGGGACGATGCGATTATTGAGCGTCGTCCTTGCCGTCAAGAGAAGAAGCTCATCCCCCACCGAGGCACTAAGCCGCCTAGCGGCTTCCCTGCCAAGGAGCACGGAATTCCCCTCAAGATTCCAGGATCCCTCATCGAATACGATGTATTGTGCAAAGACCGGATCCCGTGATGGGGCATCTGCAGGCAAGGCCCTCAAGGTGAGTCCGTCTCTGGCACCATTGGCTCGAGCCAGGCCAAAACCTGACCGTTCGATCCAGGCCATACGGACACCCTTCCTCTGGACAAGATTGTCTACAAGATTGTCCCATTCCTCTCGTTCATGAGTGTCCCATGAGGTGATCTGAAAATGATAAGACGAGGTTTCCCTGTAACGGGCAATGATTCCATCGATCATCGCTGCGGCAAAATGATCGACGACGACGAGGGGTATCAGGGACAGCGCAATGCCGAATGCGGCACCAAAGAGGGGCCGTCCCTGATGCTGGCCATGGCGAAAGCGCACGAACAAACGCCAGGCTGTGAATATAGTCCCTCTCATTGAGGCTGCAACAACCCCTCTTTGAGGAGGTATACCCTATCGGCCTGAATGGCCAAATCATCGGAATGAGTCACCAGCAGCAGGGTTTTTCCCGATTTGCGGATAAGGGAAAAAACAAGGTCTGCCACCAGTTCCTTGTGCTCCTCATCGAGATTCCCGGTCGGTTCATCGGCGAGTATCAAACTGGGATCGTTTATCAATGCCCGGGCAAACGCCGTTCTCTGACGCTCCCCTCCAGACAATTGAGAAGGATAATGATTCCCCCTGGAGGCGATGCTGACTTGATCTAGTGCCTGCCATGCCTGAGCGGCGGCAAGTTTTCTGGATTTTCCCTGCATTAACATGGGAAGCATGACATTCTCCAAGGCGGTGAAGTCCTTAAGCAGGTAGTGAAACTGAAACACGAAGCCAATGGCCCTGGCTCTATAAGCCGTTAGTTCATTCTCACTCAGTCCACTGACAGGGAAGCCGCAGAAGTCAATTTTTCCCTTGTTTACCCTGTCGAGTCCGCCGATGAGGTTGAGCAGGGTACTCTTCCCACAACCCGATGCACCCATGATGGCGATGCTTTCCCCCTCTTGAACCTCTAGATTGACATCCCTTAGGACGTTCAATGTAGCCGAGCCTGATTTGTATGACTTCTCCACCTCTCGAATCGACAGCATAGGGGTGAACTCTGATATGTGTGATCGGTCTTCCGGTTCAATGCGTCCCCCGCCTCTTGCACTGGCAAGATGCTCATTTAACTCCGAAGACATCCGGTTTCGGTGCCTGGATCCTAAGGGCACCCCCAAGCCAATATTCTGCAACGGATTCTTGACTTTCTTTCTCATGTTATTCACTTCGAAGCACCTCCGCCGGTCTCGACCGGGCCGCCATGGATGATGCCCTTATCGCTGCGAGAAAGGTCAGGCCGATTGACAAAAGGAGTATGACTAGCACATCCACTGCCATTACCTGGGTGTTCTTGAAGAGGGCATCCATGGTTTGTATCTGTATCAGACTGTCAGCCTGGGGATTAAACAGATGACGGATTTCACGGCCAAATTTGATGATTTTGCCTACATGTTTCCCTATCAGAACTCCCAACACGCTTCCGAGTAGGCCAGATACTCCGCCTATTATCCACCCATGGCGTAGAAATAGAATCCTTATTTCACCCGGAGAGGCTCCCACTGCCTTAAGGATGGAAATATCCTCGACACGCTCTGTCGCCATTCGCCGCAACGATTGATCGATGTTCACAGCGACGACGATGAAGATAAGTGTCAAGAGGAGTATCATCATGACTTTTTCGTTTCTCAAGGCTCCGAAGAAGGCATGATTGCTTTCCCGCCAGGAGAGAAGAACCCCTCCGGCAAGAGAAGGGTGCCCATCTAACCGCCTACGTACATCCCTGTCGGCCTCGGGGCGTATCAATTTCATGCCGATTTCCATGGGAATATCGCCCAGAAATAGTTCGCTCGTATCCAGGGATACAAACGCCATACTGCTTTCATATACCCTGTAGCCACATCCGAAGAGCCCTGTAACCTCGAGGCGAATCACCTTAGAGGACAGGCCTGCCCCGGAAAGACTCAGAACTCGGACACTGTCACCGATACCGACACCCAGATTCAAGGCTAATTCATTTCCTAAAACGATGGCCCCATTTCCGAGATCAAATCTGCCTTCAACTATCTCCAGGCGGCTTGCCATGGACTCATCCGCCATGTAAACATCGGGAGGAACGCCCCTTACCAGGGTGCCCGAAAATCCTGACCGCTGACCGCCCAGCATGGTTTGGCCTTCTCGGAACGGAGTAGCGAGGTGAACACCAGGATCAGACTGCAAAATATTCACTATTTTCTCTATTTCGCCGTCAATTTCACCATCACCCTGGTCTGGTATCCAGCGAAGATGATATGAGCCGATTTCCAGAATACTATTGATAAAACCCTGCTGAAGTCCATTCATCACGGCAAGTACAGTGTTAAGCGTTGCCACCCCGATGCAGATAAGCAGGACTGAAAAGAGAAAAACCATGCGCCCTCTACCGCCTCGGCGCCCGGTAAGAAAACGCCCCGCTACCCACGATGTCCACCCAATTTTCATCGTCTTGATCCAAGGACTCGAATGATGCGTCCCTCGCTTAGGAATTCTTCTCTTACGGCTCTGTCATCCACCCAATAAACCCGAACAGATGGGTTTCCATCCCTGTAGATTGTTTCGGTTTTTTTTCCCGATGCGGTCCAAGAAATTTCTCTCGTTTTTTGGTTGTTGACATAGAATCTTTCTCGGTTTTTATTCCCCTCGTTCCACTCAATTTCCTGTCGTAAAACCTTTCCATCGCCATGTTCATCAATCCGAACAATATTTTCATCTTCCCAGGTATAGGTGCGTGAATAAAGGAGAACTCCATCTTTCATTCGCTGTTCCAGAATAAGATGTTCTTGTGAATCATATTGACTGAAATCCGTGATTTCTCCCCTTACGGCTGTGGTTTGAAGTAGTCGGCCATCTTCCGAACGCATCCATTCCTTGATCTCAAACACTTCACCATCTTGGTAGGTTGTCTGCTTGAACGGCAAACCTACTTCATTCATATCGACGAATACCCATTCGTCTTTTTCACCATGGATGCTTCGGAATACTGGTCCGTCGGCATGGATGAGGGATTGACTCCCTACAATTAGGGGAGCATCACTTGCCAGTTCAATATAGACTGTTTGAGGTGTTCCTTCAGAATCATATACATACTCAACCTTGGAAATTAGATTCCCTTTGGCATCCTTCTCAACCCAAGATGCAAGCTGCCCCTCCACCCTGGTTATCACGGCGATGGAGTGGATTTCACCTCTCTGATAGAGCGTGCGCGTCTCTACACCATCAGTAATTTCCACCGCCATGGTCCAGCCAAGTTCCGTCTTACCTCCCGAATCTATGGATTTCCCGAGATAACCTTCCGGCCCAGATCTATACCACTCTGCCGCACCACAGTTCAAAGAGACCATGGCGAGTAGCACGGTAGCTCTGATTCTATAGGTCACCTCTACCCCCCACTTCAGTTCTTAACTCGATCTTTTCTGTCTGCCTATGCGGTGCAGGGAATCTCTCCGTCAATTTCCTAAAGCTATTTTTTTGAGGTGCCCTACACATTATTATTGTTTCGGATCGAGAAGCTCATTCAAGTACTCATCGGGATCAAAGGGCCGAAGCTCATCCATGCCTTCGCCAAAGCCAAGAAATGCGAATGGAATTTGAAGCTTCCTACTGATAGCCACGATGAGTCCTCCCTTGGCGGACGAATCATACTTGGTCATGATGATGGCATCAATTCCGATGGACTCGTGAAAGATTTCCGCTTGTTTCATGGCATTTTGCCCTGTAGTCGCATCGACAATGAGGATTTTTTGATAGTAGCTGTTTTCCCCGAGGCGAGCCTTTATTGTACGATCAATTTTTTGCAATTCCTTGATAAGATTAGTCCTGTTATGCATGCGTCCGGCGGTATCGGCTATGATTATGTTGTCCGACCGGCTCTTTGCGGCATTAATGGTGTCGTAGATGACGGCAGCGGGATCGGCACCATGCTGTTGCTTGACGATACGGGCACCGACTCGGTTAGCCTGGATTTCCAACTGATCAATGGCCGCCGCTCGGAATGTATCTCCTGCCGCCAGTACCACCGGCCCAAGATTATTCCTGATGAAACGATGTGCCATTTTTGCAATAGTTGTTGTCTTCCCGACACCATTGACCCCAAGTACAAGGTATAGTGCAAGATTTTTTGACGGAGGCTCGATTTCGGTCCTTGTCAATGAGGGCTTGATAAGGCGTTTAAGCTCTTCTAAACATTGTTGACGACTCCAGGACGACGAATCTGCCTGTGCCACTTGCCGTAATTCTTCGACAAGGGTCACGGCCGCTAAGGCCCCGAAGTCCGATTCAATCAATAAGTCTTCAAGGTTTTCAAAGAATTCGTTCAAATCAGTGTTACTGTGTGAAAAAAGCTCCCGAATGCGGCTCCCTAAATTTTTCACAGAACCACGTGTTGAGGCGATTTGTGTTTTATTCTTACGCTTACCGAACATACAACGGGTATTTTAATGTATGTGTGATTATTCTGGAATCCCAACTCGTACTGTATCTCGCTTTAATTTCTGGGGCTGTGTCAGAATGCGCCTTTGGCCCGCATGCGGCGATGGCGAAAAAACCTGAAATGCTCATGTACAACATGTACACTCAGCTTTCAGAACTTTTCGCCTGTCTGCGCCTACCTGTGCGTTGCACCTGTCTGCGTGCGTACACGCACAGGCAGGCACAGACAGGTGCGTACACGCATAGGCAGGCCGCCTTGCCTGTGGTAGCCCCCCCGTCCCCCCCTGAATTCTGCCCCAGCCCCAGCACATTCATGCCCCCCTGTAAATGCCCCCCTTGTAAGGGGGGAGCCCGACGGGGGGGCTGGCCCCCCGTCGGGCCCCTATGAGGCATTGGAATCACATACAAGTAGTATGTGCCAGGTTAAGAACCTCTTCCGCCTTGACTGACTGGAAGCGAATCTTTAGGCGAGATAATTACTAGGGTCATCTAATCGGTCAACTTCTCGGTCGCACGAAGAAATCGGCCTAAATTTATGAAAGAGAGGGTGAGTAGCGTTGCATTCAGGGCGACGCTACCCCACATGAAGCCCGTAGAAACCAGGTACGCTGTATTCGCCGTTTCGATATCTGTCGGACTGGTACTTGTGTTTTGTTGCTGAAGAAAATTCTGACTGACCCCCATGAGAATCAGGGTTGGAGCTAAGGATAGGGAAAACAAGGCGGCTACGAAGTCAAATCTACGCCTGGCTTCCTTCATTTCCTCGAAGGGATCAAATGCATCCTCATATAATGGAACTGTTAACCGCTCAGTGTCGGGGAAAAACGGCACGGTCCGTTTCCGGTATCCCTCCAGCTCAAATGACAACGACCGTATTTGGTCGGCTATCGTCACCGGTAATGGTGTCAATCCCATCCACACCGAACCCAGGCGCACCGATGCTCCGGGGGGTATGGACCTCACCAATACCTGTTTCGTTTCTGCCTCTTCCAATGTAATTAGTAGCTCTAGGTGATCACCTTCCAAAAGATTTTCCTCCTGAATGACCGGTTTGTACCCTTGAGCACTCACTTCCAAATTTATATTGCCGGGAGTCATTGTCCCGTCAGTCCAATAACCGACCCCCACCAGTTCCCCATTAACACTGATCAGTCCAGTCGGTGGTTCTACCGTGATACTCAAGGAGCTCCAGGGACGGCCTAAGGCCATTCCCAGTGACACCTGGGCCGTTGCCTGGGCGATATCGGCGAATTCGGCATTGTCAGCTACTCCCTCCCACAGCACCTTCTTCCCTGTATTTGTCCAGGCTTGGATAAGGATGCCATAGTACTCGCCTACTTCCACTATCTTCCCGGTAATAAGAAAATCAAGATCGTTTATTTCACGAAATATCTCGGGAGGAGTTTCGTCGAGTTCCCAAAGGAGGTTGCCGTCCTTTGGCTCGGGGAAACTGATCTCCATTTCATCAGGAATAAATATTTGCAAGGGGGAGAGTTTTTCGACATCTTTCAAGGCCTGACGTTCTGTAGCGATTTTCTCCTTCAATTTAGAGATACTTTCCGGATTGATATTGAACTCGAAGAGAAGATTATCCAATTTCTCGTGATGGTTTTTAAGCGTGTTGATTCGCTTGAGTGCTGCGGCCCTGATCGTCTCATTGGCAATAGCATACTTTTCTACAACTGATAGCTTATGCGTTCGTGCCTGGGGCAATTTATCACGAATAAGCTGACTCATCACGGAGGAGATCGATATCAGGGACAAATTATCAGTGTCGATTTCAAATTCGGCCACCCCTACATTCCATTTCTTCTTCTCAGTAGCCAGTGCATTCAATGCGGGCAATTGCAAGACAATGGCGGGAAATACAACGATAAGGAGAAAGACCCTATGGAAGGCAAGTTTCACGGCATCATTCTACCGTGCCAACGCAGATATGCGTCAATGAAGGGATCGAGATCGCCATCCATCACGCCCTGAATGTTTCCTGTCTCATGTCGAGTCCGGATGTCTTTCACCATTGTATAGGGATGGAATACATAAGAACGTATTTGGCTTCCCCAGCCAATGTCTTTCTTCTCAGCGGCACCCGCTGCCCTTTCTTCTTCCTGTTTCTGTCGGAAATACTCGTAAAGACGCGATTTCAGCACTTTCATGGCCGTCGCACGGTTTTTAAGCTGGCTTCTTTCATTCTGACATTGGACGACTATACCTGATTCAAGATGTGTCATACGTACAGCACTTGAGGTTTTATTGACATGTTGACCTCCTGCCCCGGAAGCCCTATAGGTATCCACCCGAACATCCTCTGGACCGACTTCGATCTCCTCAATATCATCGTCGAAAATCGGAGATACATACACCGAGGCAAAAGATGTATGTCTCCGGGATGCCGAATCAAAAGGACTTATGCGAACAAGACGGTGTATGCCTCCCTCTCCCTTAAGGAACCCATGTGCATACTGTCCCTCAATCTGAAGGTCAACGGATTTCATTCCACCCTCGGCCTCCTGTATGTCCAGCAAGGTCATCTTGAATTCATGCCGCTCCACCCAGCGCCCATACATCCTGTATAGCATAGCGGCCCAATCACAGGATTCTGTTCCCCCAGCACCAGAGTGGATGGAGAGGAAGGCCGATGCCGCATCGTTTGGTTCTCCAAGGAGTTCAAGGGCACTCAATCTCTCGTAGGTTAATCTCGCCGTTTCCAACTCCCTTCGAATTTCATCTTCCATCTCTTCATCAGTGGCCTCTCTGGCCAATTCGAGAAGTATTGACACATTCTCCACATCCTTCAGTAGCACATCCCAAGATTCATAGCGTGTCTTGATTCTCTTAATCTCGGCCATTGTTCTTTCGGCATGTTCCCTTTTCTGCCAAAACTCCGGTGACATGGAGAGTTTTTCAAGGCGCGCCGCCTCCTGCTTCAATCCTGACGAGTCAAAGTCCCCTCCATGTGTCATGGATATTATTTTCCAAGTTTTTTAAAATGGGCACTAAATCACTGAGCATACTATCCTCTATTTTTTGTTCTGTAAATCCTGATATTCACTCCAAACACTTTCTCGCTGTTTAACCGTATAGGTCCTTGATGGATTGGATCCATTGGCACTGCGTCTTGGTTTTCCGGCACCCTGCCTTGAGGCCGTTTGCTTTGGAGTTGTGCGAGCGGCTTTCTTCTTTGAAGTTGTTTTCTTTTTCGAAGCCTTTTGGGGTTTTCTCTTTTTAGGATTTTTTTTATTCATGATGTCCATGTTTTGATTCATCTCATACCGGAGCATAGGATTATACATTTTCAGATAACTCTCATAACGCCCGGATAATCGCATCAAAAATCGGCGCAACGGCCTCAACTGGGAATAAGCCTCTTCAAAGACATGAGACAAGTCAAGTCCAAATAACTCATCAACAACTCTATACCGCCCGGTGCCGGATACAAAGTATTTTTCCAACACAGGTTTGATCCTATTCATGTCCGATTTCTTCAATACCTTGGTACCGTAATGAATTATACCATCTGCGACAATGCGTGGCTGATTGAGTAGATTTTTTAGCACAGGATAATCCTGATTGATTTTCTCCTTGATATCATCTTGGAAAGACTTGACACTGGAAAATATTGAAACCAAATTCCTACGATTCGTCCGCAACACATCCATGAACTTCTTCACATAATGTTCTTTTATTTCGGAAGAGGCTGTACTATGAAGTGATTTGAAGAGAATATACACATGATCCCGATACACATAATCGGTTCCAATATTAACAACAATAGGCAACCCTGATCGTCCTGGAGCCGTCATATAATGCTGGCCAAATTCCGCTTGCATGTCTGGCCATCGTTCAATATATGGATCAAATAATTTAGAAAATTCCTTGACCGTCACAACACAACCACGTTTCTTGGCGATGGAGAGAAGAACGCTCTTCATCGCCTTCATCTTCTCTTCGCGTTCTTTCTCTTCCGTGTCTTTCAGGTCTAATTCATTCCGTATGAATGCCGAGAGTATCTCCACCGCAGTTTGCATTTCGGCTGAGAAATTGATTTTCCTCTCAATCAGTTTCTCTTTGTTGTCCATAAAGGCCTTGGTAAATCGATACCAGAACTTATCATCTTTCCCGGAAACAGAGCCCAACAGCACATCATTCGATATTCCTAATAAACGGGAAAATTCAGTCTGCAATTGAAGGCTCTTTGTTATATTTTGACGAACCATTTCCCATGAGATATTAATCATGGTATCCAATGTTGTCGAGGTAGCTATTACACGATGATTATTGGTAGTTTGTATGGAATAAACGGCTATTTCATTGGCATGTTTGTCAATAAAATCACTAGAGATATCAGAAAGAATCAACCTTTGGAGAATATCTGTGGAGAATCCATGCATCTTCTGAAACGACTCAGCGGAGGGGTAGGGTTTTTTCCTCGAATTCCTTACTGTGAGCCAAGCATTCTCAACATACCAATACCAAAACCTGGGTGAATCTCTCTCGGTTAGGATTATAAGGTCATTTACCATCTGATCACCCTGGAGGGCTTTAACCAGGATTCCACATCGACCTTTCTCCAGATGTTCCATGAGCACGTCGAGCATTTCGACAATGTCAGGAAATTTAGGAAGCATTTTATTGATAAATTTCTTATAGTTCAAAACAGGTTCCAGCATTTCGCAGAGCATGCTGAACAGATTCCTGTACTCATCCCCAATAGCACCTATTTGAGAAAGGAATGTTTTTCTTCCAATTTCATCATTGCGGAAATATGAAGGTATCTCCGGCTGATTTCTCGTTAAAACCTTATCACCTTGCTTATCAGTCATTTTCTACCCCTACGGCCTTTCATTTCTCTCCAATATGGAATTGCATGGATAAGCGTCCTTAAAATAACCATCACACCAAGGAAGCAAAGGAGAGAAACGGCGATCGACCTCATATATACATCCTACACTTCATTGTATAGTGCTTCCTTCGGTCAATACAGCATTATGCCGCTTTTAAGTTAGATTCCCCTGAATAAGTTTCATCCGGAGAATTCCCATTAAGGCTCTGATGAGGCCTTATCGAATTATAGAATCGGAAATACTTTGATAGTCCTCTCCGGAGCTTTCTTAGTGTATCGTAGCGATACAAATAAAGATCTTCATACTTCAAAGTCTTCCAGAATCTCTCGATATAAATATTGTCTAAGGCACGGCCTTTCCCATCCATACTGATTCGAACCATTTCTCCTTCCAAGAGGGAAGTGAACTCATTACTGGTGAATTGACTTCCCTGATCCGTATTGAAAATCTCAGGCAAACCATATCTCATCATTGCCTGCATTAGAGCTTCCATGACAAACGATGTATCCATTGTGTTACTGACATTCCAGGATAGTATCTTCCTGCTATAAAGATCGATTATAGCAACCACATATACGATTCCACCGGGAAGATTCACGTAGGTTATGTCCGAAGCCCATACATGATTCGGGTGCGTTATATTGGCTCTTCGAACTATCCTATGGATACAAGTCCAGTTTTCCGCAGTAAAAGAGTATGCCCGTTCGATAATTCGCAAAATTTCTAAAGCCTTTTACTGGTGCTTTTATATGTTGAATTACGCTGTTGATTCCTTCGGTGAATGCGTTAGTTATCCTGTGTTTTGGCATAGTTTAGGCTGATATTGATTTACAATGCCTCAATTTCGTCTAAAGACAGACCTGTATTCTTACTGATTATTTCAAGTCCAATGCCTGATTGTTTGAGTTTCCTGGCGATCTCCCTGATCCCTTCTTGTCTGCCTTCTAGTTTGCCTTCTAGTTTGCCTTCTAGTTTGCCCTTTCTGACACCTTCGCTGATCCCCTCTTGTCTGCCTTCTTCAAACAACTTAGCCTTGTATTCTTCTACTGATGCCGCAAACACATGATCACCCTCCATTTGGCTGAATACCCTGTCGACTGTCTGCAGGATTTTATAGTCTCCCAAGGGTTTAAGACAATCATTGAGCTACAGCCTGAACTCCGGGGCTGTGTCAGAATGCGCCTTTGGCCCGCATGCGGCGTTGGCGAAAAAACCTGAAATGCTCATGTACAATATGTACACTCCGCTTTCAGAACTTTTCGCCGCCTTGCCTGCAGACCAAATCCATCATTCTGACCCAGCCCCTGGATTCGACACAGCCATTTTTAACAATTTCAAACAACGCGTCAATAGTGGCGATTATATCCTCCACCCTGCTGTTTTCAAGGTAGAACACCGCTGAAACGGCGTTTTTCATATTGTATAGCGTTTCTGCAGGTATTTCATTGACCAGGATGGGGAAATACTCGAAATGCGGGATGTATTTGGAGGGGATTGATTGCTCCACCATGGCCTGAAAACTTGCCGGGGCTGTCCACCTTGCGCTACCGGTGTAGAGGAGGATGGGCAACACGGGGGGCAATCTGTGTTTTTGTTGAGATCCCCGGTCCAGATTTTCATAAAATTCGGCTATGTAGCGTAGGAAACGGAGCGGCATATTCTTGTCTACAGTGGGGGCTGTGTCAGAATGCGCCTTTGGCCCGCATGCGGCGTTGGCGAAAAAACCTGAAATGCTCATGTACAACATGTACACTCCGCTTTCAGAACTTTCCGCCGCCTTGCCTGCAAACCAAATCCATCATTCTGACCCAGCCCCTGGATTCAGTCACAGCCCCATTAGAAAAATGAACATGGGCCTGTCTTTGTAATTCACGCTGTAAATCAGGTCGGATTCTTTTTCCTTGAAGCGTTTTGTCACCATCTTCCTGTCTAGCCGCTTGAGGGTGGAGAAATCAAGGTTGGCAATGAAGTCTTCATGGACGAAGGATTCCAATAGCTTTTGGATGAAATAGTGGTGGGTGAAGAGCCGCTTATAGCGTTTATCGTGTTCCGAGGCGGGCATGGGGGGATTGTATTATGATGGGGCAGGATTTGCAACGAAGTCACAGGTGAACCGACCGTTTATGCGGGTATTTCCATCTTATTCCACAAGGTGTTTCGAAGAGCCTTTTTTTTTAGAAAGTCATTGGCCGCATGAAGTTTTCCAAGCTACTTGTACAGTTCATCTTGTTCCTTCTCTAATTCTTTTTCTCGTTCTGACTTTCCATTACGAAAAGCAGAATCAGCATTTTCAATGAACTCCCTTTTCCACTTTGAAATCATGTTCGGATGTGCCCCAGGTGCCTGAGCAATCTCGCTGATCGATTGTCCTTCCCGCAAAGCCATGAGTGCAATTCTTGCTTGCTCTGAAACACTCCACTTCTTACGCATCTGATGTATGCCTTCTGATGCCTATTATACAGCATCAATCTAATTTTAGAGCTGTATCGATCTAAGGGAGCACTATATTGTGCCCTTAACCCAACTTCGCCATTATAAAGTCTAAATTCCCCCTATGAAAGCATTTATTCATTTTTTTTACACTGCAGATCTCATGATTCAATAGCCTCCGATTGAGGGGGGGGCTCTGAGAGCTTAGGTTAGTATGAATCTCTAAATGAGAACTCTCCAATTGGGAATTCACTCGAAGCCTCTTGTTTTTCTTATTTGTCGAATAAACACACCTATAATGTAACAAATGTCGGCCAATTCGGCAATAGGTAACAGATGCTGTGTATCACTACATTGTGAAAATGACGGATGTTGGAAATGTAAATAATTATCCTGAAACAAGTTAGCAGGCAGGGCATCGTTGAAAAGTACGGATAATGGCTGTCTTAAGGTGAATTTTGGCGAAGTTGGGTTAATCAATGAGAAATTGCCGCAAGTTGATCAAGATGGAAGTGGGTTAATGTTGCGGCCAGGAATAGAAGTTGGGAATTTCGCTGTCATCGATTTCATCAAGCACATCTTTGAGGATGGAGTTCAATACCTCCATTCCCTTCACACTCAACCGCAGGAATGTCGCATCATGTTTCAGCATATCCAGGGCATATAGTTTCTCGGCTGTTTTATGGATGACCTCTAGCGGATCTCTACCGAAGATGTCTTTGAAATATGGTCGGGAAAGGCCATACTTCGTCCTGAGTCCCATAATGAAGTGTTCAAGCATGAAATCTCGCACACCCAGAAATTCTTTAATTACCCCTTCTTGTGAGCCGTCAAGCCAGCGGATGATGTCCTCGGGTTCCTTCAGGCGCAAGGCCCCAGAATCATCCCATATCGTGGAGGAGGAACCGGGGCCTATGCCAAGGTAGGGCATCAACTGCCAGTAGCGCATGTTGTGGAGACACTCCTGCCCTGGCTTGGCGAAGTTCGATACTTCGTAACGCTCGTAACCCCATTCCTGAAGAAAATTCAGTACGCTGAACCACTCATGAAGTCTTGCCTTGGATGATGGGAGTTCACTCAGGCGATGCAAGTCTAATGCAAGCGGTGTGCCCCGTTCTACGGTCAATTCGTAGATGGATATGTGACCCGGATTGTCTTTTACAGCATGTTTGATATCATAGGTTAGGTCACGGTTTTTTCTGGGAAGACCAGTTAGGATATCTCGGCTCAGTCTTCCCGTCCAATGATTCTTTATTATTTCATCGGCCTTCTGGAGTGTTTCTAAATTCCCTGGTCGGCCAAGCCAGTTAAGTAACCTGTCGTCGTAGCTTTGGGCTCCCATACTCAGGCGGTTTATCCCACTCAGTTCGAGTATCTGGAGAAATTCAAGGTTCAATGATTCAGGATTGGCTTCGATTGTTATCTCTTCGACATCGCCAATCAGTTTTTTCAGCGAAGCAAGGAAGCCTTGGAGTTTGTTTGATGGAATGAGGGAGGGAGTACCACCTCCAATATAAGCCGTATGGATATGCGATGGCACATATTTTTCTAAACTTCGTGCTATATCGTCGAGTATCTTGTCCAATACTCGCTGCATGAGCAGGGGAGAGGCCCCTGCAACGCTGAAGAAATCGCAGTACGAACAACGGCTGGAACAGAAGGGAAGGTGAATATAGAGAGAAAGCTCAGGGAAGTTTGCCAACGGACTTAATCGGCCAGTAGGCAAAGACTGCCCGGCCACGAATCGACGATCCATCAATGGGTCCCCAGTAATTGGAATCATTAGACCCGTTACGATTATCTCCTAAAACGAAATATTGATTTGAATCGAGTAAGATTATCTTTGATTTTCCGGACAAAAGCATGTTTTCGTTCCATCCCTCCGGGAGTGACATCTTTGCTATGTCGTAGCCCAGGTCGCTTTGTTTGAATTCACTGAGGAACACCTCTTCTCCCTTTCGTTTTACATAGGAAAGTGATCCTTCCATGCGGATTGTATCTCCTGGAAGGCCGATAACCCGTTTAAATACTATCTCGTTTTCCCAGGCATGCTGGAATGGCTTTGAAAAGGACAACTTTTGAAGTGTTATCAGTCGAACGATAGAGTTGAAGAGAGAAAGATACCATGGTGTTTCTTGAATGTGTGGAGGCTTAATGGCAACAATATCACCCCGTCGTGGAGGATTTTCAAATTGGCCTTGCGATGTCTTTTGCAGATAGTGGACGACTAGAACACGTGTTCCAGATACTAAGGTCGGTTCCATGGCCTTGGATTGGAGAACCCAAGGCGATATGAAGTAAGTCGTGAGAAGGATGTAGAGGACGACGATAAAGAGGATCAGAATAAAAGTGCGCAATCTTTGTTGCTGATGACTTCGCTTGTCCTTATATGACAGGCGAGACGAGGATGAGGATCTCACCGGATCAAGCCGAATCTGCTCAGTGGCCAATAGTTTAAAAGAGCCTTCCCGAGTATGGATGTTGATGGAATGGGTCCGAAATAACGCCCGTCTAGGGAATCGCTTCGATTGTCTCCCAGGGGTAAAACCCAATCTTCAGGAACGTATATGCCTTGTTCATAGGTGGCGGCATCGTTTGAATAGCCTTCGTTCTGAGGGAACAGCTTATTGGATATCCTTGAATGGATACGAGCTTCCTCATAAGGATCCATTACCATTTTTCTCAAGGTTGTCGTCCAGTTTGCCGATGCCCGATCACGTAGTTCCTTGCTCCCGAACAGTCCCTCCTGATCATACCTGATGACCTCTATGGCCGCCTCAATTTTGTCATAGTACTCAGGGGGGAGAAGCAGGCTGTTGCCGTATTCCAGACGGCTGAGCCGTTTGAATTCTTCTTCGGGGATAAGCATGGATTCACCCAGGGGCTGTACAAAGAGATGCCCCCTCTTAAAGACCACCCGATCTCCGTCTTCGGCAACCTGGCGTTTAATAAGGAATTGATGAGCCGTCTGACCGCCACGGCGATTAAGATCAACAAGAGAAAGTGATGCCATATAGAGAATCCGTTGTGCTATCTCATGGACAAGGGATGGGCTTTCATAATCGGGGCTCTCGAAGATGATAATCTCTCCTCGCCTTGAGCTACGGAATCCTGGAAGCTTGGCCACGCCGGGGAGTAATTCAGGGCCGAAGGTGAGTTTATCTACGAAAATTCTATCGCTTCTGCTAATTTCACCGGTGTAGGGGTCGCGCCCACCAATCAGGGTGTCTCTCATTGATCCTGAAGGTATTTGATAAGCCTGAAAGAAATACTGATTCAACAGTAGTACCATCATTATGGCCCAGAGGAAGGCATCTCCCCATTCCCAAAGGAGTCCTCGTTGTTTCTGTTTCTGCTTCAGTCTCGCGATACGGCGGGCCCTGAGGGTGAGCAACCGCTCGGTACAAACAAGTATCCATGAGATCACCTCGAAAAACCTCCACTTCGTTCTTGACTCGATCTTTTCCGCTTCATCAATTTCCTAAAGCTGTTTTTTAGAGGTGTCCAGGAGACGATTCGTGTTTCTGATGTTTCGTTCACACCGCCATCTTATCAATACTGAGGATGATTGACCACAGTCTAAGTCAGCACCTATAATCGTCGTCATGCAATTAAAAAGGAAACAAGACTCGGATATTGAATCCATTGAGGTGAGACTGAAGCCCGTTTTGGGAATCTCACCACGGATTTATGCTCCGTTTATATGGTTGATTATAGGTATGATGCTGGTGTTTTTTCTGCTCATTTTGCCCGGCATCCGTAGAAACGGCACATGGTTGACCGTGTACAGTGATCCACCGGATGCATCGATTATCGCCGATGGTCAACGTCTGGGCCATAGCTACAAGCCGGTATTTGTACCCAAGGGAGTACGGACGATCCGTCTACGGCGACCGGGGTTTTCCGACAAAGTTCTAAAAACAAACATAGGCGGGCGAATATTCGCCTCCAGAATTTTTCCTAGGCGCGATGAAATGATAGTCACCCTCGATGCTGACCTCTCTTATTCCCTAATTCATGAGGGAATACAGGGTTTCGCCACCTGGAGTGCGACCAGCCCGGACAACGAACGCTATGCAATACCACCAATTCTTACCTGGCTCGCCCGCGATCTCACAGCGGCATACTCACCCATCATTGAAACGAATGACATGGCCAGTGCCATTCTTCCCACGGCAAGAGATGCCAGACATCTGGCCGACATCAACCGTTCCCTCTACCTCCTCAGTTTCCCTGAATCCGTTGTCAACCCTCTGAATCTGGCCGTCTATCTAGGCAAAGCCGCTATCTTTTTGAATGAATACTCTGACCTGTCGGGATTACTTGCCATCGCTGGTGAGGAGGCCCTCGATGAGATCAACGCCCGAAGCAGTACCGGTTTGGAGACTACTGAATATGCGGCTTCCGGCGAGGTTCCCCGTCAGTTATACGAAAAAATTCGGAGCGAGGAAGAATTCCTGCAAGTCAACTACAGAGGCATCGTCTTCGTCACTATTCCCGCCCTCAGTGCGGTGATTGGCGATGTTGAGATTGTCGATTCAGGAAAATACCTGCCCCGATTCGGTGCATCGCCGGTCAAGGTCGCACTGGGCTCTTATATGATTTCCGTTCAGGAAATAAGCAACGAACAATTCGCCGATTTCATTGAGGAAAATTCGTATTGGTCGGTGAAGAATAGGTCTGTATTGATAGAACGGGGATTGGTTGATGGCAAATATCTCCGGCAGTGGGAGGATGACGTGCCGACCAAGGAGGCAGGGGGCTTGCCAGTGACTGATGTTTCGTGGCATGCCGCTAAGGCATACACCGAGTGGTTAAGCATGAAAGTTTTTCCAACAGGCAATGGTCTAGTACGACTTCCCAGAGAGGACGAATGGGAAGTGGCCGCACGGCTCAACAACGATGATCTATTCAAGATAGAAAACAGGGATGTCCTTTTGGCATCCAAGGACAGCGTAAGGGGTGAAATCGGGCTTGCGGGGATGGCAGGCAATGTCCGTGAATGGTGTTACAACCCCTTCAGGTATAATGAGAATACATTTCGAGATCCTTCAGGTCAGCCCTCCTACCTGGAGATTGACTCCGAATTAGCAAGCGAGTATAGGACGGTTAGAGGCGGTGCCTTCATTGACACAGATCTCCCTTATCCGGTAGCCGCTCGGGGAGCACTCAAAGCAAATCAGACAAGTCCTGTACTGGGATTCCGAATTGTTGTTATTCGTTGACCACTAGGAGTTTCCCATGCTATTGTCTCTGCTAGCATGGCCGGGAAGAAAAAAAACAAATCCAATGCATTGGGCTTACTCGCCAATAACAGAAAGGCACGATTTTTATACATAATAGAGGATGCCTTGGAATGCGGAATAGAATTGGTGGGCACTGAGGTTAAACCGATGAAGAATGCTCAGTTCAGTTTCACCGATGCCTTCGCCGAAATACATGATGGTGAGCTTTGGCTAAAGAATTTTCATATAACTCCCTATAGCCATGGCGGTGTCTTCAACCACATCGCAGAACGGCCAAGACGGCTTCTGGCAAAGAAGAAAGAGATTCTCAGGATGGAACGACGGGTAAATGAAAAGGGTAATACATTAATTCCGCTCAAGTTTTATCTTAACAGGGGTTATGTCAAGGTGGAACTGGGTCTCTGCCGCGGCAAGAAACTTTTCGACAAGCGTGAAAGCATAAAAACCCGTGATATTGACCGTGATATGGATCGGAATTTTAAGAATTACGGCAAGGTATAAAGATAATCTCTCACAGATAGTCGCCAAATCACCAAAAGCCATTTATAGTGCCCTCAAGCTTATTGGTAGACCTGCATCCATATATCTCTCGATAGAAAAACGATTTACAAGCAGGTGTTTATAATTTCTCCGCCCCGTCTCAATCCAAATTGTTTCCATTTCGGCTTATTTTGACTAAAAAACCGGCTCATCCCATGTATTCTATTCTGTAACGGCCTTTGTCGAGGCCCCCCTGCCCACAATCTTCGAGGCACTATATAAGCCATCTCACAAAGATTGATGCCAGATCAATGACCTACGGGACGGTTCACGGCACACTTGGAACTTTAGAGACTTTTACCAAGATGTAATAGATTCCTCAGGCATGGAGGCAAACTAAAACTGGCAAGGTTCTTTAGGGCATCTGCAATGGCAAAAATCTGTCGGCAAATTGCAAGGCCACATTTCTCTCTGTTTTTTCGGCTTTGATGGTTAATGGCAATGAATACCGCGAAGACTTTAGATTGGACGGTCATCGCCGCAGGGGGACATGCTACTCCCAGAAATCTGATGCTATTTCGATCAAGTTCCCTTCGGGGTCAGCCACCATGGCCGAGCGCATCTTCCATGGCTCATCCCGGGGGGCATAGACCTTTGTCGCTCCCTGCCTGGATACACGATCAAAGAAGCTATCGACATTTTCCCTTTTACCCACATTGATCGCCAGCTCAAACGTGCCGTTTAAGCCACTCGGATATCCTGGTTCTTGTCCCAGAAGCTCAGACAGATTGGAACGCTCATACATGGCGAAGCGGATACCCTCATGATTAAACTCCGCATACGGTCCATCTCCATTCCAGTCGATCATCACACCGAGAACATCCCTGTAGAAGGTCACCATTAGTTTCAAGTCTCTTACAAACAGCCCGATCATGTTGAACTTTATTCCCACCTCGTAATCTCCTTATCATTAGGATGGTAATAAGATTTAATTCTCGTGAATATAGTGAAAAGAAAAATTCTCATCCCTTAAATGCCAATAAGCGCAAGGGATTGCAACGGAAATGCCGCTTGCAGACCCGGTGATCGGCAATAAGCCGGTTAGCAGGCTACCAGGAGAAGGCATTGGAGAGAAAAGCCCGACCCGAAGGGTTGCGGCTGTAGTTTCTCAAATTATCCTACCCAAACCTTTTCACGACCAGTTGGACAATTTCTTAATTCAAAAATAACATAATCCAGCCCTCCCTCCGGATTATGTTCTTACAGGATAAGCTCTGTAGCAGCGACTCGAACATGTTCAGCAGAAACAAAATCTTTCCTTTCCATGGCAGCAGCCAACATAGCTGCTTTTGCCAATGAATTAGCCCTTCGTAGGATGCCACCCGATTTCTGATGAATCGCATAAACAGCATTTTCTGCAAATATCGGTTTTTCTAAACCAGCCAAAGCAAGATGATGATTCAAGTATTCCTCCATGACTTCTCTTTTGATTGATTCCAGATGATTCTTTCCCAAAACCCGTGATGCCAAAGGCCTAGCTGCACTCGTCATCAGATGGTCCATCAATCCGTCCTGTCCACAGAGGACAACCAGCATAACCGGTTTGGAATCATATTCAAACTGCAACAGGGTGTGCAACTGAGAAAAAACATTGTGTTTAAACAGGTGAGCCTCATCAATGATCATGTGGATTTCCCTGCTCCCACATCACCGGTAATTACAGTGAGAGCCTTTTGTTGTACTGCAAAGCTGACTCTCTGTTTCAGGGGGTCCAATGCTGGGAGAGGGTATAAATCCCGAACCGCAACATTCTGGGAAAAGGGATCTTTTTTCAAGCCAAAGAAGTGTCTGAGGTTTTCCATTATTCATCCCCCGCAGCTTTCTCAAAGAAAGACCCTTTTTGCTTTTCAAAGTGAGTTGCTCTTTGAATTTTACTATTGCTATGCTCGTTAAGATAAGTTCTTCTAAATCTATCCGACAAATAAGTATCAAGATTGTTCCTCCCTTTGGGGAGGGATTGAGATTGGAGTAGGTGTGCATTTGCGTGGGCCCTGCTCCTTTTTTTTATGTTCGGAGAGATTGAGAGTTAGATTATCTGTTGTGAAAAATTAGTTAACTGAGTGTCAGATATTCATGGGGAGATTGGTTAGGATATTTTGCGAGATTACACATGGTTTTCAGGGCGTGCCCGGCGGGGGATGCATTTTGCTTCGGGGCATGCGTTTCTGGGCGTGCCCGCCGTGGGATGCATTTTGCTTCGGGGCATGCCCGCCGTGGGATGAATTTTGCTTCGGGGGATGCATTTCAGGGCGTGCCCGCCGGGGGATGCATCACGCTTCGGGGCATGGGTTTCTGGGCGTGCCCGCCGGGAGATGCATCACGCTTCGGGGGATGCATTTCAGGGCGTGCCCGCCGTGGGGTGCATTTCGCTTCGGGGCATGGTTTTCAGGGCGTGCCCGGCGGGGTATGGGTTTCTGGGCTCGCCCGCCGGGAGATGCATCACGCTTCGGGGCATGCGTTTCTGGGTGCGCCCGGCGTGGGAAGCATTTCGCTTCGGGGCATGCATTTCAGGGCGTGCCCGGCGTGAGATGCATTTTGCTTCGGGGGATGCGTTTCAGGGCGTGCTCGGCGGGGGATACATTTTGCTTCGGGGCATGGGTTTCTGGGCGTGCCCGGCGGGGGCTGCATCTCGCTTCGGGGGATGCATTTCAGGGCGTGCCCGGCGTGAGATGCATCACGCTTCGGGGCATGCATTTCTGGGCGCACCCGGCGGGAGATGCAACACGCTTCGGGGCATGCGTTTCTGGGCGTGCCCGCCGGGGGATGCATCACGCTTCGGAGCATTTCTGGGCGTGCCCGCCGGGGGATGCATTTCACTTCGGGCATGCGTTTCTGGGCGTGCTCGGCGGGGGAGGCATTTCGCTTCGGGGCATGCATTTCAGGGCACACCCGCCGTGAGATGCATCACGCTTCGGAGCATGCGTTTCTGGGCGTGCCTGGCGTGAGATGCATCACGCTTCGGGGCATGGGTTTCAGGGCGCACCCGGCGTGGGATGCATCACGCTTCGGGGCATGCGTTTCTGGGTGCGCCCGGCGTGGGATGCATCCCTCGAATAACGGCAGTTGATCAGCAGAAACTTTTGCATCACTCTGGAGTCAGTTTATCGTCGCTCAACTTCTTCCACGGTTTCGATGCTTCACGGCATGGTTTTCATATATCGTAGGGGTGGCTTCCGATATTCCTTTGTTGCTTTGTAGCCGTACCGTCGGCAGGGTAGGGGTAGGCAGATTAAATATACTAACTGGGAAAGCGTTGAGGCTATTTTACTTTCTATGAGTACGCCGTTGCTTTGGCTCTGTGGATACACTATTACAGATTGACAAATGACAATAGCGCAAGGGATTCTAGCGGAAATGCCGCTGGTGGCCCCGGCGATTGGCAATGAGTCGGTTAACAGGCCGCCAGAATAAGGCATTGGAGTGAAAAGCCCGACCCGAAGGGTTGCGCCCATATATTGATTCTCTAATGCTATACCTCAATAGTTCTTGATCTCGCATGGGGCTGTGTCAGGATCCAGGGGGTGGGTCAGAATGATGGATTTGTCTACAGGTAAGGCGGCCTGCCTGTGCGTGTACGCACCTGTCTGCAACAGGTAGGCGCAGACAGGCGAAAAGTTCTGAAAGCGGAGTGTACATGTTGTACATGAGCATTTCAGGTTTTTTCGCCAACTTTGGAGGTACAGGTGACACCCCCCCCCCTGAGGGGGTGGATTGCCTTATTCGCATTCTGACACAGCTCCTAGGCAACTCTGACCGAGTGCGTCATACAACAACATTTCATATATTTCGTGTTTCCCGCAGTTAAATATTCTCTGGGCATTATGAGTGTTTTACCCGAATGCATACGGCGGGTAGATGATTCCATCGAATGGATGTTTTTTGCGATGCTCTCTATACTCCTCTTAATGGATTCAGACGACAAGCCGCTCATCGTGCAGAGTGATGGTTCACTGCTACTTGATGTGCATCTTCCTGTGTTTGACACGGCTCAAGGCGAGATATCGGCCTATGCTGAGCTGGAGAAATCGCCGGAGCACATTCATACTTACAGAATTACTCCTCTATCCCTGTGGAATGCCGCCGGTGCGGGGTGGGATCTGAATAGAATCATTACATCACTCAGGTTCTGGAGCCGCTATGATATTCCTGATGCACTCATCGTACAGATAAGCGACACCATGGGGCGATGGGGTAAGCTCAGGCTACTTCCTCTCCCTAAGGATATTGACATGCCGGGAAATAATATGGATGATTGGCTTCTCCTTCAGGTAGAGGATGCGGACATAGGCGAACGGCTGCGTGCCCATAAATCACTCTCTCGTCGGCTCATACCAATAGGGGAGAATTTCGCCATTCCGCTAACTTCACGCGGTACGGTTAAGGCCGAACTCATCAAAATAGGTTTTCCAATTATCGACCTGGCCCCCTTGAAAGAGGGACAGGCGGTCAACATAAGGATAAGGAGTTGCTGTCTGGATGGCAGTCCATTCGTGATTCGGGACTACCAGAAGTCGGCCACACGCGCCTTCCTCGGCAATGGGGAACCGGGCACAGGTTTCGGCACCGTGGTCATGCCCTGTGGGTCAGGCAAGACCATCATTGGCATCGAGGTCATGGCCAACCTTGGCCGCCGCACTCTCATCCTCACCACTAATATCGCCGCAGTCCATCAATGGCACAATGAACTTCTCGACAAGACCCATCTTCAGGATGAGGACATCGCCGAGTATTCAGGGGAAAAGAAAAAGAGCGGTCCAGTCACCATTGCCACTTACCAAATAATCACCTGGCGCAAGGACAAGCAGAGTCCGTTTGTGCATTTTGATCTCTTTCGCAATCATCCCTGGGGCTTAATTATCTACGATGAAGTCCATCTTCTTCCCGCACCGGTTTTTAGGGTAGCGGCAGAACTCCAGGCGGTACGACGGCTTGGACTCACCGCAACACTATTGAGGGAAGATGGAACCGAACGGGATGTGTTCTCTCTCGTTGGGCCCAAACGCTACGACGTACCCTGGAAAGAACTGGAGTCATCGGGATGGATAGCCGAGGGGCGATGTCAGGAAATTCGTGTCGATCTTCCCAAGAAGTTGCGCATTCCCTACGCCTTGGCGGAAAAACGCCGCAAGGTGCGCATAGCGGCAGAAAATCCCAGAAAAATCGCTATCGCCCTGCAACTGGTAAAGAATAGTCCGGAAGATTTGATATTGATCATCGGACAGTACCTCAATCAATTAGAGGAAATGGCACGACATCTTGAAGCCCCAATTGTGACCGGAAAAACCCCCAACGCAGAACGTGAACGAATATATGAAATATTTCGCCGGGGCGAGGTAAGAGTTATAGTGGTTTCTAAAGTGGCTAACTTTGCCATAGACCTGCCGGATGCCTCAATGGCCATCCAATTATCGGGAACATATGGTTCGAGGCAGGAGGAGGCCCAGCGACTGGGGCGTATTCTGAGGCCGAAAAAGAGGGATGCCAGGTTCTACTCCCTGGTATCACGTGGCACCGTAGAAGAAGACTACGCCCTGAACCGGCAACGTTTTCTAATCGAACAAGGATATCGTTACAACCTCGATATATGGGAGGAATCAGAATGAAAGACGACTGGGATCGAGTTTTTTCTTCCTTGAGCGATGCGGCGTTTTTTGAGGTTATCCGTCACTATCTAGGACCGGTGAGTACGCCCTACCATAAACCAGAACTCATCAACTCGTTGATTGGCTTCTTGAATCGAGAAGAGGTGAGAAGACACAGCATCGCCTACATCGACGAAACCGATGCCTTATTGCTTTCTTGCATAGATCTCTGCGGCTCAGTATCAAAGGGCATATTGACTCAGCTTATTCCTGGAATAAAAAATTTTGCCGTTCATAAACACATTCTCAATCTTGAAGAACGACTCTTGATTTGGAAGAGCACCGTTAATGATCAGGACGTAAGATATGCGCTAACCCCGCTAGGAGAAAGCATACGCGAGGCCGGATACATTGGCCCGGGAGCTATCCTCGGCAGGGACACCGGTGATCTCGAAGAAAATCCACAACCATGGTTCAACGACATTTTCTTCAATTCGATCTTGAATTTCCTCGCTGAGTCCCATCTCTTGCTACGGGTAGATGGAAGCTGGCGCAAGAAGACCCTCGAAATGATGCGCCAACGCTTCTGTTTTCTCTTTCATGACGAGAGGGGCGAGGCTCGGATCAACATAATAGGGCATGTGTTAATGCAGGCTAATCTGGTTTCTCTCAATCAATGTGAACTCGAAGTGAATTTAAAAGCCTGGCAGGACTTGGAAGACTGTTCGCCAAGTGATAGGCGGGCCGTTATGATCAGTTACGCTATCCAGAGATACGGCCTAAGTATGAATACGGCGGCCAGGATTGTTCATATCTTCACCGAAATGTTACCCCCGAGCAAGGCTTACGAAGCCGAGAAAATGATTCACTTGATTCAAATAATTGCCAGTGAAAGTTCCTTGCTGTCGCCTCGGAATGCGAGGAGAATTCTGTCCACTCTCGTTCTTTTGGGAGAACTCGTTCCTGGTGAAAATGGTAGACTTGGTCGACCGGACCCTGGGCAACAGATAGAGAATAACACTCTGAGCATCACCCCTGCGGGAGATATAATCTGTAGGCCCGGCTTTCCTCTATCCTGTGCCCTGAGCCTGGCGGCCTCAGAGATGCGCTATGAAACAGTGCTAAGTTGCCGCCTAGTGAAAGAACGATTTTTAGCAGGAATGGATGCCGATGTCGCCCCGGGGTCCCTGATCCAAGTCATTGAACGGCATTCCGGATATCCCATCCCCGATAACATCGCCATCATGATACAGGAGTGGAGCAAAGAATACGATTCACTATCCCTTCAATTCGGCCTTGTGTTGGTAGCCAAGGGTCGGCAACTCAGCATCATTGAGGAAACACAGGCCCTGAAGGACCATGCCATCAGCCATCCATCGAAGGGTTTATGGCTACTTGACTACGCTGATAGGAAATCCTGGTCGCAGACCCTTGTCAAGATAGGCTTGAAGCACATACCACGAGTGAGGGGGTTACCCGGATTCCTGTCGAAAATGATAACAGAGAAGTTAAATGAATTGAAAACTAAGGACATTCGTCCTCTTGACAGGTGGAGTTCCGTCACGACTGCGAGCAAGCCAGTCCATCTTAATTGGCAGGCACCAGATTACCCCCTGCCTACCACTATCCTAGAGGAACTGGCCGGGCATCCGGCGGTAGAAGAGCTGAGTGCCGAGGAGATGGGTATTTTTCACCAGAGGCTGAACCGCCGCCTCATACTCGCTCCTGAACAGATACGTCCGGGGGCCTGGCGAACCGGAATCATGAATGCGACGGGCTTGGATTACCAGGCCAAACTCAATCTAGCCGAGGCAGCAATGAAAGAAAGGAACGAGTGGTTGAAAATCAGCCTGGCCTGGGGCAATGAAATGGAAAGCATAACCATTATCCCAAGGCATATAACGAAGCAGGGAGAAAATCACATATTGTCGGGCTATTCAATCCCCAATGAGGAACCTGTCGAGTACCCGATGAGTAAGATCGGTTATCTGGAGCGAGTAAAAATTTCCCTGTTTTAATCATACTCGGGGTCTGTCGGACTTATGTCACACGGCTCGATTTTTGCCTTTTCTTAAGCCGCCTCCGTTCGTTTCCGCTACCATCCCTGGCGGCTCTTCTTTGCTATTTGTAACCACGGAGTACACGGAAAACATGGAAGGATTTTTTAATGGATTTTCCTGGATAATCGAAGTAATATCACATCGTATCTCTATATTTTATAATAAAATAAATGCAAGCTACGGCTTGTCTGTACTCACTAGCCTCCCGCTCTTTTTGACTTTGTCCTATTTCTATAAAACAACATATTATTTACACTGTTTCTTATTATGTATGTTGATCGTACAAAAATAACTTACAAGGGTAAAATTTACATCCAACCACTCTTGCGAGAATTGTATCGTACAAGGGTCGTTTGAAAACCCTCTGTGCCCTCCGTGCCTCCGTGCGAAACTCTTCATCCCCCCATGCCGGTTTTTAGATCTCACGGAGAACACAAAGAACACGGAGAGAAGACCAGACAAATCCTTGAAAAACCTCTGTGCCCTCTGTGCCTCTGTGCGAAACTCTGCCTCTCACGGAGTCCACAAAGGCCAAGGAGAGGGAGCAGGCAAAGATTTAAAAACCTCTGTGCCTCTGTGCGAAAATCTTTATACATCCCATACCGTTTTGGATCTCACGGAGATCACAAAGAACACGGAGAGAAGACCAGACAAATCTTTGAAAAACCTCTGTGAACTCTGTGCCTCCGTGCGAAACTCTGAACTCTGAACTCTGAACTCTGAACTCTGAACTCTGAACTCTGAACTCAGAACTCAGTCCCTCCCATGCCGTTTTCAGATCTCACGGCGATCTCAAAGGACACGGAGAGAAGACCAGACAAATCATTGAAAAACCTCTGTGCCCTCTGTGCCTCTGTGCCTCTGTGCGAAACTCTTTATACCTCCCATACCGTTTTGGATCTCACGGAGACCACAGAGGACACGGAGAGAGGGCAGAAAAAGCGTTGAAAAACCTCTGTGCGAAACTCTGCCTCTCACGGAGTCCACAAAGGCCAAGGAGAGGAGAGCAGACAAAGCATTAAAAACCTCTGTGCCCTCTGTGCCTCTGTGCGAAACTTTTTATACCTCCCATACCGTTTTTTAGATCTCACGGAGATCCCAAAGAACACGGAGAGAAGACCAGACAAATCCTTGAAAAACCTCTGTGCCCTCTGTGCCTCTGTGCGAAACTCTTTATACCTCCCATACCGTTTTGGATCTCACGGAGACCACAGAGGACACGGAGAGAGGGCAGAAAAAGCGTTGAAAAACCTCTGTGCGAAACTCTGCCTCTCACGGAGTCCACAAAGGCCAAGGAGAGGGAGTAGACAAAGATTTAAAAACCTCTGTGCCTCTGTGCGAAAATCTTTATACATCCCATACCGTTTTGGATCTCACGGAGACCACAGAGGACACGGAGAGAGGGCAGAAAAAGTGTTGAAAAACCTCTGTGCGAAACTCTGCCTCTCACGGAGTCCACAAAGGCCAAGGAGAGGAGAGCAGACAAAGCATTAAAAACCTCTGTGCCCTCTGTGCCTCTGTGCGAAACTCTTTATACATCCCATACCGTTTTGGATCTCACAGAGATCACAGAGGACACGGAGGGGGGGCAGAAAAAGTGTTGAAAAACCTCTGTGCGAAACTCTGCCTCTCACGGAGTTCACAAAGGCCAAGGAGAGGGAGTAGGCAAAGATTTAAAAACCTCTGTGCCCTCTGTGCCTCTGTGCGAAACTCTGCCTCTCACGGAGTCCACAAAGGCCAAGGAGAGGGAGTAGGCAAAGATTTAAAAACCTCTGTGCCTCTGTGCGAAAATCTTTATACATCCCATACCGTTTTGGATCTCACGGAGATCACAAAGAACACGGAGAGAAGACCAGACAAATCTTTGAAAAACCTCTGTGAACTCTGTGCCTCCGTGCGAAACTCTGAACTCTGAACTCTGAACTCTGAACTCTGAACTCTGAACTCTGAACTCTGAACTCTGAACTCTGAACTCAGTGCCTCCCATGCCGTTTTCAGATCTCACGGCGATCTCAAAGGACACGGAGAGAAGACCAGACAAATCATTGAAAAACCTCTGTGCCCTCTGTGCCTCCGTGCGAAACTCTGAACTCTGAACTCTGAACTCAGTCCCTCCCATGCCGTTTTCAGATCTCACGGAGATCACAAAGAACACGGAGAGAAGACCAGACAAATCTTTGAAAAACCTCTGTGAACTCTGTGCCTCCGTGCGAAACTCTGAACTCTGAACTCTGAACTCTGAACTCTGAACTCTGAACTCTGAACTCTGAACTCTGAACTCAGTGCCTCCGTAATCGGGAGGTGAATGTACACACTAAGACAAAACTAAAAAATAGACGTTAAGATCTTTTGATATAAATAGATAGGTATGAAAAGTGGTGGCAATTCTGCTGGAACATCCGTTTTAACCGCGAAAGGCACGAAAAACACGAAAGAAGAAATAAGCCTTCATCACTTTTCCGAGACGTGGCACACCTCAAACGCAATATCCGCAGACTTTGCCGTCTGCCTCTGCATGGCGGTCTGAGTCTGCTCAAATAGCCCAACCATCCCTTCAAAACCTGCTTCCATGCTTTCCGTGTGTTCCGTGGTTGCCTTTTTCTTTTAAGCTTGAGGGCACTATATAAAGGTCACCAAGTAGACCCTAGATATGTTGTAGATATGTTGCATTTTGGGCAATGCCTAGATATGGTGCTTGTGATATAGCCTAAATTTCTACGATCCATTATATTTGTAAAAGGGAGTTCCATGTTTAAGAGTTTAACCATACACGCTCATCATATACTCACGGTTTCAGCCAAGGCGTTGGCCCGGCGGTTTAATGCGGACAAGCTACTTAATGAGCATATTTTACTTGCTATGTTGCATCAAAATGACTGCACAGCGTTTCAATGCCTTATCAAAATGAACTTTGATACGATGAAGATGGCCGCCGAATTGCAAAACAGTCTTGCCAATCCTGATTCCTCACCTCGATCCAATGATGTCCTTCCGTCTAAGCGGGCTGAGATTCTCCTCAAGACCGCCTCCGATGAAGCGGATGTATTCAGTCATGGCTTCATTGGCACGGGTCATCTTCTTTTGGCAACCGCCGTCGAATTTGGAAGCATAATGAGTACCTATCTGTCTATGAATAAGGTGGATATCGACATACTCCGGGATGTCGTGTCAGAGCATTACGCCGCACAGAATAAGTCAGGAAAATCACCTGGACAAATAAGGAAGCATGGATATTTCAATAAAAACAACGGTGAATCGCAAAAAACCAGACATTCATTTATTGAAAACTATTCCAGAGACCTTACTCGCATGGTGAAAAAAGGGCTCATCGATCCAGCCATAGGCCGAGACCAGGAGATAAGCCGACTCATACGCATACTCGCGCGAAGAACCAAGAACAACCCAGTCCTCATCGGTGAACCCGGTGTTGGTAAAACCGCAGTGGTAGAAGGTCTTGCGATAGCCATTGCAAATGGCACTGTACCGAAGTCTTTCGCAGATAAGAGGCTCATCAGCTTGGATCTGGCGGCTTTGATTGCCGGAACAAAATACCGTGGTGAGTTTGAAGATAGACTGAAGAAGATCGTTAAGGAAATCCATGAAAACGGCAATATAATTTTGTTCATCGACGAGTTGCATACAATTATAGGGGCCGGTGCGGCAGAAGGGACGCTTGATGTTTCAAATATGCTAAAACCAGCTCTCAGCCGTGGAGAACTTCAATGTATTGGGGCAACGACGATGAATGAATATATGAAACACATCGAGAAAGATGCAGCACTCGAAAGACGGTTTCAACCAATCATCATCAATGAACCGACCATAGAGGAAACCTATCAGATACTCCAGGGAGTGAAGAAGAATTTCGAAGAATATCACAGCGTCACCTACAGCGATGATGCGTTACGTGCGGCCGTCGAATTATCTGCCCGATATATAACTGAAAGAAATCTGCCCGACAAGGCCATCGACCTAATCGATGAAGCGGGAGCCAATAAACAACTCCTCCTCACCGTGTATCCAGAGGACATCAGCGGATTAGAGGAGAAGGTGCGGCTCTTTACGGAAGAGAAAATATCCTATGTGAACTCACAAGACTATGAGAATGCGGCCAAAATGAGGGATAAGGCAAAATCTATTCAGAAAAAAATTGATGGAAAGAAAATTCAGTGGGAAAAAACCATCAAGAGTAGGAAAAACTTGATTGAGAGTGAGGACATTCAGAAACTGGTCGCCGAGATTACGAACATTCCCATGATTCGCATAGAAAAGGTCGAATCCGATGCCTTGCTTCAAATTGAGGATGTCCTCCATCAATCTGTCATTGGTCAGGATGAGGCTATTGCGATAATTGCCTCGTCAATACGCCGTTCCCGCACGGGACTGAGTTCTCCAACACGACCCTTGGGGGCATTCATATTTCTGGGCCCCACTGGTGTAGGAAAAACATTGCTGGTTAAAAGCCTTGCCGAGTACTTGTTTGGAAGTGTAGATGCCCTGATACGCATCGACATGTCTGATTTTATGGAGAAACACAACGTATCCCGCCTTATCGGTGCCCCTCCGGGGTTTGTGGGCTATGAAGAAGGCGGCATACTGACCGAAAAAATTCGCAAGCGGCCCTATTCTGTGATTCTTCTTGATGAGATAGAAAAGGCCCATCCCGATGTTTTCAATCTCCTCTTGCAGGTTTTGGAGGAAGGGGAATTACAGGATAATTTCGGACATAAGGTGAGCTTCAGGAATACATTGGTGATCATGACCTCTAACGTCGGTGCGAGACAAATCAACAAAGGGCAGTTCGGCTTTGGGGCCAACGATGGAAAAACACCTCATTCCGAGATGAAGGCATCGGCCATGACAGAGCTTAAGAACCTAGTTCGGCCCGAATTCTTAAATCGGGTCGATGAAGTTGTGGTCTTTCATAGCCTCAATTACGAGCATGTAATGCAGATAATGCAATTAATGCTCAACGATGTGTCCAAAAGACTGAAGGAATTGAATATCAGGCTGGAAGTAACTGACGAGGCAAGAGTTCTGCTGATGGAAAAGGGATATGACAGCATCAGTGGTGCCAGACCGCTTATGCGAACCATACAAAAAGAAATTGAGGAACCCTTGTCCATGGCCATTCTCAAGGGACGGTTTGAAGCGGGGGACAAAATTTCCGCTCAAGCCCGCTCCGGAAAATTGAGTTTCCGCCGAAAGAACAGACGGCCTAAGAAAACATCCTCCGCCTCCCCATCGGCCAAGCTCAAAGAAGAGGAAGCCGGGAAAAAATTGATCGAATCTACATAAGGGCCTGTTGAAGAATGAAGAATTTTGTTCGCAGGCAAAGTGTAAAAAGCTGAAGTAGTGAACTATCTGAACATGGATTTTTGAGCATTTTTTAACACCGTATGTGGGGCAGAGGCGAGTTATTCAGGCAGTCCGGGTGATCGAATAAAGGAAAATAAAGGGGGCAGATTACTATGCGTTTATGGAAAGGATTGAGTCCTATCGTATTGCTGATACTCCATCTGTCGTGCCAGGGGAGTAAAGAATCCGATGAGCACACCCGAATTGAGGGCGATGTCAGAGAGGAAGCGGTTAAACCGGATGAATTGAAGGTTGAGCCGGAGTCGATTCCCTCCGTAGTACTCAGAGATGAAGTGGGAATTTGGGAAAATGAGAATGGCAAGTTATCGTCCAGGCCCCTCACGCTCCTTGATCTGGGGCAAGAGTTGGTGTATCTGAGTTCCGATGAAGAACTTTCCGCCGGGAATAATTCCTACCGATACTCTCATGTGCGGCTCGATGATGGCATCGAAGGCTGGGTTTCCACTTTTCGATTGGCAAAAAACGCTATTGCCGCGACTGTGGTGGAACAGGTCGGTCTCTACGGTAAGCCGCTTATAACGACACCGGTCAACCGAATTCTGCCCTCCGGTCAAGTAGTTGCAGTTTCGCTAGACAAGGGAATTGTCAATGGTTTCGTGGAGATTTCCTTCTCTTTCTACGAGGATGGGAGTATTTCCAACCCTGAAACCTATTACATCGAATTTGAAACATTGTCGGTTGATGAGAAAGACCTGAATGCCGCCCAGTTAGTCTTGAAGGCCTTCAGGTTGCCCGAGCAACGTGATGATTTCTTTGCTCTGGCCGCTTCCCTTGAGTCTATATTTGATTCATTTATATACCTTGGTGACGATTCCGTCATTTACGAAGACTATGACACTTCTTCTCCTACAATAGAGAATCGAGAGACTTCACGGCTTCTTGCTATCAATCCGCATACGGAAGGAAATGCAGAAGACTGGTATGCGATAATAGACAATGATGAGTTATTGGGTTGGACTCAGTCCGATTCCACAGTGACGAATCAGCCGCTTCGCAAGATGGTTGTCCAAAGGCCATCACTGAAGGATAAAAGTGTTTATTTCGGGAACGGAGTGTCGGCCGTCAATCTCTACCAAAACATCTCCCTTAGGAAGAAAGTTGCTGATGAACAGGGTAACGAGACTCTCGTTGCCTTTGAATCTCTGGAAATGGGAGAAATTGTCTATGCGAGCGACCAGGAAATGGCCTATGACGGCGTAGATTACATCTTCGTCGAATCTCCTAATGGGTATGCCGGCTGGAGTTCCAAGACCTTCATTGTCACTGATTCAAAGGCCGCCGTCGTTATCAAAAATGATGTACGGGTCTTTGATGACACAAGGCTGACGGCACTCACCACAATAAAGCTCAGTCGCTTACAGCTTTTGGCTGTCAGCAATCAAAGATACGACGGCTTCCTCAAGATCAGCTTCATTGATAGGAATAACGGCAAACTCCACACCAACCTCTATATTCAATCGAATCAGCAGTCCTTTTCGTTTGAAAAAAATGATGTAGACGGTGCCATCCTGCTAGAGAAGATGCTTGATGAAAAAGATGAAGAGATGGCGGCATTGTATCATCAAGAATTCATTAAAATACCCTCTTTCTTTCAGCACGAAGTAGACATATTGCCCGAGGTCGAGGCTGTGTCAGAATGATGGATTTGGTTAATGCATAGTGCTCCCATAGATCGATACAGCTCTAAAATTAGATTGATGCTGTATAATAGGCATCAGAAGGCATACATCAGATGCGTAAGAAATGGAGTGATTCAGAGAAAGCAAGAATTGCGCTCATGGCTTTGCGGGAAGAAAAAACGATCAGCGAGATTGCTCAGGCACCTGGGACACATCCGAACATGATTTCAAAGTGGGAAAGGGAGTTCATTGAAAATGCTGATTCTGCTTTTCGTAATGGAAAGTCAGAACGAGAAAAAGAATTAGAGAAGGAACAAGATGAACTGTACAAGCAGCTTGGAAAACTTCATGCGGCCAATGACTTTCTAAAAAAAACTTGAAGAAACAGGGTCTCCTTCAAAATCCATAATTAATCCTGATTAAAGAACTTGAGTATCACTGAGCAGTGCCAGCTTCTCGGGAAAAGCCGTAGTTGGTTTTATTACAAGGAGCAAAGAGATCCAATTCGGGAATATCAAGACAACCTTGAGAAGAGGAAGATCAAGAAGCTATGGAAGCAGTACATCTTTTACGGCTACAGGCAGATCTCCAACCATCTGGGGTTCCCTGTAAAGTAGTTTGTCATGGAAGCTCTAATGCAGGCAATGATGAGATATGGTTTGCCTGAGATTTTCAATAGATTCTGGAAAACTTTGAAGTATGAAGATCTCTATTTGTATCGCTACGATACACTAACAAAGCTCCGGAAAGGACTATCAAAGTATTTCAGATTCTATAATTCGATAAGGCCTCATCAGAGCCTTAATGGAAATTCTCCGGATGAAACTTATTCCGGGGAATCTAACTTAAAAGCGGCATAATGCTGTATTGACCAAAGGGAGCACTATACTCACTCTGGCTACCTTTAACCGATGCATTCCCTATCGCCGGAAAGATAGGCGATCAATCTGGCTGTGAGAGAAAGTGCGTTCTGCAATGGGCTGGCGCATGAGGATCAGGGCGAGTTAAGCACTGTAATGGACGATGAAAGATATGAGATTCGATCTTCGGGGTCAATCTCGTCCATCAGACATCTTATATTCTTGCGACCCGATTCAGGGCATCTTTGTACATCGCTAGATATTTTACAGAGGAAGAATCCCAATCAAACCGTAGCTTCATGGCCCGTTTCCGTGTGGTCTTCATCGATTTTTTATCCCCATAGAAGGTAATGGCACGTTCTATGGCATCTTTCAGCTCCCGGCTCTCCGGCTTATCGAAGACGAAGCCATTGCCAGATTCAGGATAGTCATCCAGGTCAAGAACGGTATCGGCAAGACCACCGGTGCGGCGGACTACAGGCAGTGTCCCATAGCGAAAGGAGTACATCTGGTTCAACCCGCAGGGTTCATACCGGCTGGGCATGAGGAAGAAATCCGATCCTGCCTCAATAAGCCTAGAATACGGTAGGCTGAAATCTATTCTGACGCTACAGTTCTCTGGATAAACCTGATTAAACAGGGCAAATGCCTCTTCATAACGCCGTTCCCCCGTGCCAAGTATAATAAGTTGAGCCTTTTCTTGACGAAATGCGTCTAGGGCAGGGGACAATGGCTTGTCCATGAGGTCTACACCTTTCTGTGTGGTCAGCCGGGCAATCAGACCGAAGAGAGGTAGTTCAGGATTCACCGGCAAACCGGCTTCAAGTTGCAATCGCTTCTTTAACTGCTTCTTGTGCCACAGGGTCCAATGACTATAGTTGTGAGGTGCCAGGGATTTGTCCCGAGCAGGATTCCATTCGCTGTAATCCATCCCGTTGAGAATTCCGGTGATCTTCTTGGCATTGCTTCTAAGAATTTCGTCGAGACCGTGTGAATAATCTTCTTTCATTATTTCGGTGGCATAGGTAGGAGAGACCGTGTTAATGGCATCGGCACTATTGATTCCCGCGGCCAGATAGTTGAGTTCGTTATCATGTAGGAGATTCTCCCTGCCGAAATTGAGTGCCGCTCGGGGAAACACCTCTGCGTCAGAAGACAAAAACTTTCCCTGATAACCAAGGTTATGAATTGTCAGCACAGAGGCAGTTTTTTTAAACCCACGCTCCCTCTCCCATTCTTTAAGCAACCAGGCAGCCGGAGCCGTCGGCCAATCATGCAGGTGCATGATATCCGGTATTCGTTTCAAATAACGGGAAAGCTGGAATGATGCTGCACATAAGAAGGCGTAGCGTAGGGCATTATCGGGCCAGGATTGTGAGCCATCAGGTCCATACAACCCATGCCGCCCATAGAGGTCTTCCCTGTCGAGCATCCAGACCGATACATCGCTTTCGGGAAGCCGGGTTTCATACACGGCACACCACATTTCTCCCGTCCTCATGGGCACACCCAATGGCTGATCCAGCTTCTTGAGGTCATGCCGATCAGTTGAGTAGTATCGGGGCATAACAATCCCAACGTCATGCCCCATCTTGCTAAGCGACTGAGCCAGGGCGGGGACGGCATCCCCGAGTCCACCGGCTTTCGCAAAGGGAATAGCCTCCGAACAAACCATGAGAATAACCATCTTTTAATCCTCCCAATATGAAATGCGGTATCCGCCTCTATCCACGAACCCTATAGAAGTATAGAGGTGAAGTGCTGGTTTGTTCGAGATATCTACAAATAAACAGGCCTGCCTGTGCATTTTCTCAATGGTTTTCAGGAGTTCCATCATTACGAGACGACCCAAGCCAAGGTTTCTGTAAGTCGGAGAGACAAAAACTCCGCCAATTTGATCATACTTCCATCCTCTGCCATTAGTTCCGGCCTTGGCCACCGGCAGTTCATGCAAGAGTGTGCAATAGATCAAATGGGTTTTCAAGGCATGGTGTAACCGCCGCTTGGCCAGGTCTTCGTTGAGTTGACTTCCTTCCTCTATAACCTCTTCAATTAGATAGCCTCTTTCCAGAGGCCAGAGTAGCCGGACATCTGCTGTGCTTGCTGGACGAATTTTGACAGGGAGACCAATTTCCTTCGTACCGTTGGCAGGAGAAGAGCATGTGAGCAGACGATAGTTCCTCTCCCGGGATGGGTGCATGCCGAGAAGCTCGTCAACAAGACTCACACGTGGCATCATGCCCTGTACCAAGTAAATCCTGTGTCGCTGGGACATGAGTATCTTGCGTAGTGCCTGTTTTTCTGGCATTCCCAGTTTTTCAGGATCGAAGACAGGAAAGACAGAGCCTTGCCGGGAGATGTATAGGCATCCGTAAATGATACCGTCATTCTCCAATAACCAGATGCGCCCATCGGCAATGTTGCCAAAGAATACACCGTCGGAATCTTTCAACCTGGATGCCAGGGCCACATGCCCCCATTCATCATTTTTCAGCATCTTGATGAGTTGTTGATAGTAGACATTCCTCATGGGACGCCAATTCATGGCACCGAATCGAGGGGGATGGGCAACCTGCCCTCGGGAACAAAGTCGCCGACCAGGGCGGCAAATGCCGCTCGAAAACTTTCACTGCCGATCCCATAAATTGCGAGTGCCGTTTGGGCCCAATCCAACGTATCCAGATGAGTCGGGGAAAGAACCGATATGACCACGACACGACTAGCAATTCTTTCCAGTTCATTGAGTAGTATCGCTGTTTCGGCATCGGCCACGAGGACGATGACTGTATCGTATCGAGCCGCAACCCATGCCAGATTCCGGCCGTTTCGTTGTAAACCCTTTCTTGTCTCAGCGTAATCAATTAGCCAGGTTTTCGCCTTTGGGTAGCGCCGCTTTCCTTCAACAAAGAAATCCTGATAGGTTCCGGCAAGAAGCACCCTGCCTGCATCCTCTTGTTTAATAGGGAATCGCCGATCCTTCACGAGGGTTATGCTTCGTGCCGCCTGAGTTAGAAGAAATTCATGAGACCTCTCCTCCGAGAATATCTTTTGGGGTGGTTCTGGATGATAAGGGACGGCCTTCGGGCCTGTAAGCCATTGGAGTTTCATTCTCACTACACGGAAAGCGGCTTCACGTATTCTCTTGGCAAATATCTCATTGTCAGACATCTCTTTTATGAAGCGGTTGATTATTTCTCTGTGTTCCCTATTGCCATGAGAAATCAGCAAAATATCAGCACCTGCCATCATAGCGAGATAGCATATTTGGTGGGTGGGCATATTCTCAATTCTTGCCCCATGCATAAAAAGATCATCAGTAATGATAACCCCATCAAACTTCAGTTCTTCCCTAAGGAGAGTCGTAAGAAAATACTCGGAAAGCGTAGCCGGCAACCGTTCATTGTCAATTAAAGGGAACGCCAAGTGTCCTACCATGATTGCGGGTAATCCGGCTTGGATTATCATGCGGTAGGGTATGAGATCCCGATTTCTTAAGGTGTTTATATCGGCATGGACGATAGGCAGGGTTCCGTGTGAATCATCCGATGTGTCGCCATGGCCAGGGTAATGCTTCGCTGTGCTGATAACGCCGAATTCCTCCTGTCCTTTCATGAAGGCCAATCCGAGTATTCCCGTCCAATAGGGGTCTGCCGTGAAAGTTCGGGGAGCGATGACTTCGGCCTGAGGATCGCTGAACACATCAACAGTCGGAGCGAAATTCATGTTCACGCCTACTGCCGCCAATTCCCGAGCGATGAGGCGCCCTGTGTCCAGGGAGTCTCCAGGTATGGGATCGGCACCAAGGGCCAGGTTTCCGGGGGTGATTGATGTCCCACCCTTAATATGTCTTACCCATCCGCCCTCTTGATCAGTCGCAATTAATAGGGGAATTCCAAATCTCGAGCCGAGTGCGGTTTCCTGATACGCCGACACCGTTTCGGCAAGGAGGGAGAGGTCCTCGGCGTTCCATCCGAATATCTTCACGCCGCCTAGGTTGAATTCCTTAATCCACCGTATGATGCTTCTATCCGGCTCCTGCCCGTCATAACCGAACATCAGCACTTGGCCAAGAATTTCCCTATTGTCCATCGAATCAATCAAACGATAAGCGAGGACTATCGGGTCTATTTCATCGGTGAAATGAAAAACTTCTTCACTCTGTATTTGGGTCAAGGCCGTGCAGGCGATAAATCCTATGATGATGCCTCTTAGATGCTTGTTCAAACTCAATTCAATACCGCATAGGATTCACCCTTCATATCATCAATATATGCCGATGCCCTGTGAGCGGCTACTGCGCCTTCACCACAGGCGACCACCACTTGACGAAATGGGGAGGATCGGACATCGCCCACCACATAGAGTCCCCCGACGCTGGTCTCCATATTCTGATTCGTTATCACGTACCCTGTTTCATCCTTCTCAATATCCGGTACAAGTTGGGTTTGAGGTATGGACCCAATGAAGATGAAGACTGCATCCATCTCATCTTCATAGGTTTCATTCGTATCTGTTCGTGCTAAGACGACCTTACTGACCCCCTTCTCACCTATGATTTCTTTGAGAATATGATTAAACCTTATTTCAATGTGAGGATTCTGTTCCACCCTTTGTGCAAGTGCTTTCTGGGCACGGAAACGATTACGGCGATGAATCATGACGACGTGATCGGTGATCTTCGCTAGATACGAGGCCTCGTCGCAGGCGGCATCGCCGCCTCCTACCACCAGGATTCGCTTGCCCTTGAAGAATGGGCCATCACAGGTCGCGCAGTATGAAACCCCCCGCCCTGTTAGTTCCACTTCACCTGGAATACCGAGGTGTTTATGTGTTGCTCCAGTAGATAGAATCACAGTCTGCGCCGTAACATGGTTTTCACTTGTCTCGATAACAAATAGCTTATCTTGCTTAACCAGTTTTTCTACGGTAGCCGACTTGAATTCGGCACCGAATTTTTCGGTTTGCATTCTCATTTTTTCGCTGAATTCATATCCGTTAACGGACTCTGGAAAACCCGGATAGTTTTCCATATCGCTGATGAGGAGTACAGCCCCACCCGGGGCCATCTGCTCGACGACAAGTGTCTTAAGATTTGAGCGGGCACTGTACTGGGCAGCAGTCATGCCCGCAGGGCCCCCTCCTATAACGGCCACATCGTAATCAGGTGTCATCATCTTCTCCTTATGTAACAATCAGGTATTCCCTCTGTTTTTCTAAATTATTAGTATGTTATGCCTAATGAGTCAAACAATTCACTCAATCCCATCCAAGAATTTCAATTTCCTGAAGCTGTTTTTTAGATGCTACCTAATCTGTACACTGCTACTTCCTGTTCCCATATTCGGGGAGAGCCGACTGACCCCGGATAGTGAAATTGAGGCTATTGCCGCTATACCAGAACCGCTTCCGATTGAGTCCCTCATTCACGCATCTCTCATCGCATCCGGCACTGCTACTGATGAGATGGCTCATTACTCTAAGATACTCCGTGATATGATTGGAGCCTTGAAATCCACAATAACGGGAAATGATTTGTCTGCTGGTGAGACATTGCTTTATTGGATGCACAGCAACTACTTAAGCCGGTATATCGAAACGCAAACCCGTCTGGACGTACTGCTGGAGACGGGACGGTACAATTGCGTGTCTTCTTCGGTGCTGTACATAATTCTCGCTAGGGCTATCGATTTAGAGATTCATGGCGTGGTGACAACCGATCATGCTTTTTGTAGGCTACCACAAATCGGCAATGGCATTGATGTGGAAACCACGAATCCATACGGATATGATCCGGGTAGCAGACTGGAAGCCCGAGACCTATTTGAAGGCCAGACCGGATTCGTCTATGTCCCGCCCGGAAACTACAATCTTAGAAGGGATGTAGGGGAAAAAGAGTTTATCTCATTGATCTACTTAAACCGTATTTCCCTACTTCAGAATAAGGGGGAGTGGTCTTCTACCGTTGGTTTGGCATTGGATCGGTGGGTGCTTTCCAGTGCGGACTCTGCCCGCAAAGACTTTGTCATTGCCATAAACAATGTTGCCGCCGCAGCCGATAGGCAGGGAAATCCAGAAGAGATCTTGATGCTTCTTAACAATGCAGCCGCCGTTCTGGGTGAAGACCATGAGCTTGAAGGCACCGCTATGACCCTGTTTGGAAACACCTTTGCCCGTTATTGGAATGCTAATCGCATCAATGATGCACTTGAACTCATAGAAAATCCTGAGGCTTCCAGGTTGATTTCTCCCTCCTTTCTTGAAGAGAAACGCCGTGAAATAAAGATCCGCTTAGTGGAAGAAGGCATTCAAAAAGCCCCCTTCCATGAAGCTCTATCTATGCTTGAGGAAGCGTTAGATAATGGATATGTCAATAGAGGAAGGTGGACTGAATTGGCTCTCTATCTCTGGTCTTCTGAAGCAAAGAAGCGTTCAGTTGGAGGGGAATGGATTAAAGGCTGGGAATTACTCCAGGAAGCCCCTTCTGTATACTACCGCTTGCCTAAGTGGGATAGCCTGGTCAAAACTTATGAATATAATGCTTCAATAGTATATCACAATCTCTTTGTGAAGAGTTTTAAGAACAAGGAATGGGCCAAGGCTCGGAAGATTCTCACTGAGGGACTATCCCTGTTTCCAGCCAATGAAGCACTCTTGAAGGATGTCGAGATTCTGAACCAAGTGAATTGATTCATCTGTTCCAACTCCAAGAGATAACCCTATGGGGAATACGGCTTGTAATCTTTTGCGTTGATACCATGTTTTTTTAGTCGCCAGGAAACCTGACGAGGTGTTAATTTCAATGCCTTGGCTGTTCGGGTTATGTTTCCCTTGTGCAACTGAATTTCATTGAGAAGCACATCATACTCCGCCATTTTGAGATTCGACTCAAATACACTCTTTTGGGAAGTATGAGGCACATATCGATAGGCTGGCGGCAGATCATTGACTTCAATCGAAGCTGAACCGAAGGCGAGATTTTTCACGGTCCAAGTCATCATTTCGGCCAATTCCCTAACATTTCCAGGCCAAACATGGCTTTTCAGAATCTTAAGTGTCGAGCTTGAGATTGCCGGGATGATTCCACCCCTCCCGTTCATAGTCATAGAAAGAAAATGGCTTGCTAATAGAGGCAAATCCTCAATTCTGTAGCGCAATGCAGGCACTTCTAGTACGAGGCCATGGCCCTTTGTCTCGCATTGCCAAGTGTCGATAACATTTTTAATATCATCCAGAGGGAGCATCGCCGCAATGAGCCGCTTTGAGTTCTTAATGTAGTGAGACTTCTTCTCCTTCGTTGCTTGCCGCCAATCAGTGATGTAGTGTGTATCAGAATTTGCAGAGGACTTCGAATACTGGGTAGAGAACGAGGAAAAAGGATTCATGCCGTTTGCATGGATTAAACGGGCGAGATGATTTTTACCGCTTCCAACCTCTCCAATGAGCAGGATGGGACTCAATGTATTATAGAGCAGGGGAAGGCGTTCACGAACCTTGCGTGCTGCGGGACTCACCGTGATCCAGGCTGTGTCGTAAGGAGGTAATTCCAGTTCAATGAGTTTCTTTGATCGGAATTGCCGACGAAGTTGTTCATTTCGTATCCATTGCTTAGTAAGCAGATCGATTACTGGATCGATACGGGACTTGCAGGCACGACCGCCATCAAAGAACCAATGAGACTTCCCTGTGGGAAAAGGTTTGTACCAATGCCCATCGCTGGCGGGCATTCCCTCAATCTTCACAGATTCACTCCAGCAATAGCCCTTCGGATTGATATACTCCAGACTGACAAATGAAGCCTTCAGGAGCATTGCGAAAAAACGGCAGAGTTTACGGGCACTACAACGAGGATCAGAATGTTGATTGATTATATGCCATCCTTCGACGACAGTTTTAAACTGATCTATTGATTCAGCAGGAGAATTAATACTTTCACTTATGTTTTCCATAAATATGCAATATCGGAATTGTAAGCTGATATAATAATAGCGACTTATTATAATTGAAGCTAGGGCCTTTCGGACTTCGAAGTTATTTGGGGGCCGTTTTTGATGATTTTTTCCGATTCAAGGCGGCACAGGCGAGGCATAGCTGGACTATGTGAGTATTCTGACCTGTCTGCGCCTGCCTGATGATGTTTTTCTAATACACCGATCCAGTCCCAGCACACTCATGCCCCCGTGGGGCTGTGTCAGAATGCGCCTTTGGCCCGCATGCGGCGTTGGCGAAAAAACCTGAAATGCTCATGGACAACATGTACACTCCGCTTTCAGAACTTGTCGCCGCCTTGCCTGTGGTAGCCCTTCCATCCCCCCTCTTCAAGGGTAGCAATGGGTGGCAATCCCCCCCCCTTGAGGGGGGGGGACGGGGGGGGCCTGAATAAATTCCAAATTTGGGTGAGCCCGATGGGGGCCGCCACCCCGATGGGCCCACCCTTATTATAGTTGACAGAAAAAAGGTAAAGTGGCAAGGTAGAGCAAGAGGATAGAAGCGGATGCGTAAGCAATGTACAGCCTAAATGAAAAGGAAATGAAAGTCATTGATCTGCTTGTCGAGAATCCACATCTTGGGGTAAGTGAAATGAGCAGGCATCTGAAGGTGTCAGCTGTAACGATGCGTAGCTACATTCATGCGTTAGCCGAGAAAGGATATTTGATTCAAACTCGGGGCGGAGCACATCTTGCCTTTCATCCGGCTATCCTAAAACGGCAGAAACACCGGTTCGAGATTAAGCAGTCTATCGCCAAGGCTGCGGCTGATTTGATTGACAGTGGTGATTCCATAATGATTGAGGCGGGGACAACCACTGCGCTCATTGGGCGATACCTACTTGGAAAACAGAACATTAAGGTGGTGACGGATTCAACGCTTCTTCTTCCCTATGCCCGCTTAAACCCATCCCTGCACCTTTCCTTTACTGGCGGTAGCTTTCAGCCTGAGGCTGAATCCATGACGGGGCCTATGGCAGTCGCCCATCTTAAACAGTTTCATGCTAAATCGGCTTTCATCGGCACGGATGGGTTTTCGGTAGAGAACGGCCTCACAACCTATATGATGGAGGCATCAGACGTGGTTCGGACTATGTGCAAACGCTCAGAGCGTAGAATTTTGCTGGCAGACTCCGGTAAATGGAATCGTGCTGGATTTGCGCACATTATCCCTTTGGGAGACATCGATACTCTTATAACCGATGAGGGTTTTCCTGAGGATGCCAGGAAAAAGGTTAAGAATCTGGGAGTGGAATTAATCGTGAGTTCTATATAAGGAAGAAAACTATGCAGGAATTATTGATGCCGAAACTGGGGAACACCGTTGAATCCGTTATAATCGCTGAATGGCATAAGAATTTAGGCGATGATATTGCCGCCGGTGATATCATCTGCGAAGTTGAGACAGATAAATCCACAATGGAAGTGGAAGCCGAGTTTCCAGGGGTGCTTCTTGCAAAGCTCTTTGAGGTGAATGACGAAGTGACGGTGCTAACACCCTTTGCCATTGTCGGAGAGCCCGGTGATGATGTCTCGAAGTACGACACCCAGATCCCTGAATCGGGCGGTGCCGAGTCAGGTGTGAAGCCATTATCAGGAGAATCAGAAGCTCCGCTACCTGGCAAACCCTCACAGAAAGAAGGGATACCGACAGTTCCGGTAGGCATTCTTGGGAATAAGTCTGAGAAAGGTGCCGCCTCACCGCGAGCATGCAAGCTGGCGGCTTCAGTCAAACTGCCTTCTCTGCCAGAAGAGGGGAGTGGCCCTGGGGGACGCATAATCGAACGGGATATTCGCGGTGTTTTGGATAGAACATCTCTTGATGCCTTGACAATTGTATCTGATACTTCTGGCCGGGAAACCGATATCGGCGACGAAAATTTAGGCCCGATGTCCACGATGCCGCTCAATGGTGTTAGGCGACTCATCGCTCGGCGAATGCTCTCTTCCCTCCAAGAAACGGCACAACTCACCCTGAATACCTCGGTAAGTGCTACCTCTCTGCTCGCTTGGCGAAGGGCTTATAAGGGGAATATAGATGAACAGTGGATTTCGAAGATCACACTCAACGACTTGATTATGTACACAGTAACTCGGGTTCTTCCCCGCCATCTTGAGCTTAATTCGACCTTTGTTGGCGATGAAATCAGGCAGTATAGGCATATTCATCTGGGATTCGCCGTGGATACGCCCCGCGGACTTATGGTTCCGGTGATTAAGTTTGCTGATCAACTATCTCTTCTTGAATTGTCTAAGACGGCCCGGGAGTTGGCGAGTGCATGCCGTGAGAGTGCAATTGCTCCTGAGCAACTGACGGGCTCTACCTTCACCATCACGAATCTTGGAGCTTTTGGCATCGAATCCTTTACACCGGTGCTCAACGCACCCGAGGTGTCCATTCTCGGTGTGGGGACCATTGTCAATGCCCCTATAGAAGGAGAAGACGGAAGCTTAGGGATAGAAAAACGGCTAGGTCTTTCATTGACAATTGATCATCAGGTTGTTGATGGTGCTCCCGGTGCCCGTTTCTTAAAGGAGTTTGTGGGTATGCTGGAGCACCTAGAATTGGTTATGGCAGTGTGAAATTGAATTTCGAAGGAGATAAACATGCCAAAAATACAGATTGTTGACCCAAAGGAGGTGAGGAAGCCCTCCAAGATTGAAACCAAGGATATTCCTGTAAACCAGTACAAGAGTGATTGGACTCATGAGGTTGAAACATGGGGTGAGGACAGACTGAGGACCGTCTACTATCATATGCTACTTATCCGTGAGTTTGAGACGGCATTGGACACTATCAAGAAAACCGGGGCTTACAATGGGCTGAAATATAAGCATGAAGGCCCGGCGCATCTCTCGATTGGACAGGAAGCGGCGGCGGTGGGACAGTGCATGGTGCTAGACCCCCAGGATTTCATCTTCGGCTCTCACCGATCTCATGGGGAGATACTTGCCAAGACGCTGGCTTCCGTTGCAAGCATGGATGATGCGGCGGTTTTGGGCATCATGAAAAGCTATTGGGATGGAGAAATTCTAAAGGCAGTGGAGAAAGAGCATTCGGGGGATGTGCCGGACCTCGCCGTGGATTTCTTGCTCTACGGTACTATGGCGGAAATCTTTGCCCGCAAGGCCGGTTTTAATAGGGGGCTGGGGGGCTCAATGCACACGTTCTTCCCGCCGTTCGGCTCCATGCCCAACAATGCAATTGTCGGCGGAAGTGCCGACATCGCCGTAGGCGCGGCCCTCTATAAGCTCATCAATCGTAGGCCGGGCATTGTGATTGCTAACATTGGAGATGCATCCATGGGTTGCGGCCCGGTGTGGGAAGGAATGATGATGGCCGCCATGGATCAGTATCACAAGCTCTGGGATGACACCTGTGATGGAGCACCCCCTGTTATGTTCAATTTCTTTAACAACTTCTACGGCATGGGCGGGCAGCCAATGGGAGAGACCATGGGCTTCAAAGTCTTGGCCCGAGTGGGGGCAGGGGTGAACGAGGATGGCATGCATGCCGAGCGAGTAGATGGCTATAATCCGCTGGCAGTGGCGGAAGCTACGGCGAGGAAGAAATCTCTGTTGCTTAAGGGTCGAGGCCCGGCCTTGCTGGATGTCGTCACCTACCGCATATCTGGACACAGTCCCTCCGATGCTTCGAGTTATCGAAGTAAGGAAGAATTATCACTTTGGCAGGCCAATGACTGCATACTGGGGTATGAGTCCTACCTGATCCAAAATGGGGCATTGGATGAACTCAGAACTGCGGAAATTCGAAACCTGGCAGAAGAAAAAATAGTGAAGACCATGGAGAAGGCGATTTCACTTGATGTTTCTCCCAGGATAAAAGGGCAGTTAATCGAAACCGTGATGTTTTCAAACTCCAAGGCGGAACGCCTTGATGACAGACAACCCGAACTCTTACTTCTCCCGGAAGACAATCCCCGAGTAAGAAGTTTGAAACAGAAAATCAGGACAGCGATGGATGAGAATGGAAAAGAGGTGAGTGCCGTGAAGTTATTCACCTTTCGGGATGCTCTCTTCGAGGCACTGTTGCACCGTTTTGCCATCGATCCCACTTTTGTGGCCTGGGGAGAGGAGAATCGTGACTGGGGAGGAGCCTTCGGCGTTTACCGCGGGCTCACCGAGTCTCTCCCTTATCATAGGTTGTTTAACTCGCCTATTTCCGAGGGTGCCATAGTCGGTGCCGGGGTAGGATATGCCCTCTGCGGCGGACGGGCAGCGGTTGAACTGATGTACTGCGATTTCCTGGGCCGTGCCGGAGATGAGGTGTTCAACCAGATGGCCAAGTGGCAGAGTATGAGTGCCGGAGTGTTGACCATGCCTCTCACCTTGCGGGTGTCGGTTGGATCCAAATACGGGGCGCAGCATTCGCAGGATTGGAGTGCTCTATTGGCCCATATCCCTGGACTTAAAATCTATTATCCGGCCAGTCCCACCGATGCGAAAGGCATGCTCAGTCTTGCCCTGTCTGGGACTGACCCTGTCGTATTTCTGGAGAGTCAGAAACTCTATGGCATTGGTGAGCAATTTGAATCAAATGGGGTTCCCGAGGGCTATTTTGAGACTCCAGAGGGTGTCCCCGCCCTCCGGAAGGAAGGTGAGGATCTTACCCTTATCACTCTTGGCCCGGCTCTCTACACGGGTCTAAAAGTTGCGGCTGAGCTGAACAGCCGCTACGGGCTGGATGCAGAGGTGATAGATCTGCGCTTCGTGAATCCGCTTGACTACAGCCTGCTCGTGGCTTCGGTGAGGAAAACCGGGCGGGTTATCCTGGTTTCCGATGCGGTGGAACGGGGGAGTTTTCTGCACAACGTGGCCTGTAATCTCACCCAGCTTTGTTTCGACGACCTGGATGCGCCGCCGGTGGTTTCTGGTGCCCGCAATTGGATATCTCCGGCGGCGGAAATGGAAAATGAATTTTACCCACAGCCCGAATGGATCATCGATCTCATACATGAACGAATCTTGCCGCTACCTAATCATCAGATAACGACGGCCCAGGGACTGGATGAAATGATGCGCTGTAGCAGGGAAGGCGTATGATCTCGAGCATTGAGGGCAGGGATTCCGCATCACGTTTGGCATCCCTGGGAAGAAGACTCTTCCTGGATAAATTGAAGGGGCTTAGTCCTGTCAAGACCGGAGAGGTAAACAACCATGTCCATACGATCTATTCATTTAGCCCCTATTCACCGGCACAGGCCGCCTATAATGCCTGGCTGGCGGGCCTGGATGCCGTGGGCATAGTGGACCATGAATCAGTTTCTGGATGCGAGGAAATGATTGAAGCAGCAAGACTCATCGGCATAGCTACCACTTTGGGCTGTGAACTCAGAGCCGATGCGACCGGAACGAACATCGAGGATAAGTTTATTAACAACCCTGACTCTGTCGGCATTTTCTACGTGGTCATTCACGGTATACCCCACAAGGCTCTCAGGGAGATAGATGGGTATATGGCTGGAATCCGCCTGGCCCGCAGGGAGAGAGCCATTCTTCAGGCTGAGAGTCTGAACGAAATTCTGGAGGCCTCAGATATTCCCAGGCTGGATTTCAATAAGGATGTGCTGCCCTTATCCTGCGCCGATGAGGGAGGGAGCATCACCGAACGGCATATTCTCTATGCCCTGGCTCGCAGGATGGAAGAGTGCTATGGACGAGGTGCGCAACTTGTCCGGAGGATTGAGTCTTCTTTGGAGATGAAGGTGCCGACTGCGATAGCCATGAAGCTAGGCGATGAAAAAAATCAGCATTTTGCTTATGACCTTTTAGGATTTTTGAAGGCTTATTTATTACCGCGCATCTTCATTCAACCAGGTAATGGGGAATGCCCGCCAGTACGAGAAATCATCAATCTTGCTGAGAGGATGGGAGCTATAGCCTGCTATCCCTATCTTGGGGATGTCGGAGACTCTCCGACAGGAGACAAGAAGCCCAAAAGGTATGAGGATGATTGGTTGGGGCTACTCTTTGACACCATAGCGGAACTTGGATTCAGGGCCTTGAGTTATATGCCCCCACGCAACAGCATTGAGCAATTACGCCGAGTTAAGGAGAAGTGCGTCGAGAAGGGTTTGATGGAAATTAGCGGTGTTGATATTAATTCCTCTCGACAGTTATTCTCTTGTCCTGAGTTGCAGTTGCCTGAATTCGCCCATCTCGGCGATAGCACCTGGGCACTTATCGCCCACGAACAGATATCCTCAGGCGGCGGTTATGGCTTGTTCTCATCGGACTCACCGCTTGCCAATTCGCCGTTGAAGACCCGCCTGGACGTTTATGCAAGGCTGGGCCGTAGCATGGATCCGTTCAAACCCGAATCGATAATGGCAAAGGCGAAAAAGGAGGGTTTATGCGGCTAGAATATCTTATGCCTATTCTGCGTGGAGCCTATATGGAATTGAGGTGCGGCCCTGTCATTTTGTTATATGACGAAAGGGAGAGAAGGTCTTTACCTTATTTGAAAATATCTAATATGTCCTTGGATGCCGACGCAAACGGAGAACGAGAAATCCTTCTTGGAAGAATTATAAGAGAAGAAATGGCGGCACTAAGGGCATCGGACGGCTCTCTCCCCGGAGGATTCAATATACCGGGTATAGGCTCATTTCATGCCGGAGTCGATTATGCGACCGCCGTAGCCAATAAAAACGGTGGCTTCTACCGTGTCGAGGCAGGCAAGACCTCTAGTGAAAACCAGGTATGTCGTGGCCGAATCGCATTGGTGACGGGTGCAGCACAGGGATTTGGTGCCAGGATTGCAAGAGGATTGGTGGAAAGGGGTGCCTTTGTCTTTGCCGCCGATATCGATGCGAATGGTGCCCAAACTTTCGCCGATGAGTTGAATTCCAGAGGATTTCATGATGTGTCAGCCATCAAGGTCGATGTAGGAGATGAATCCTCTATAAGGAACATGGTTGAAGACATTGTCTTTCAGGGCGGGGGATTGGATTTGGTGGTGAGTAATGCGGGGATACTGAGAGCCGGTTCGGTTTTTGAGCAAAATCTTGCGGATTTCGACTTGGTAACCCGAGTGAACTATACGGCGTTTTTCCTGATTACCCGGTACTGTGCAACGCTGATGGCACGGCAGCGGGCGGGAGCCCCGTCCTGGTGGACAGACATCATTCAGGTTAACTCAAAAAGCGGTTTGGAGGGCTCAAATAAGAATGCAGCCTACGCCGGAGGGAAATTCGGCGGCATAGGGTTAGTGCAAAGCTTTGCCCTGGAACTTGTGGAGTACGGCATCAAGGTGAATGCCGTATGTCCGGGCAATTTCTTTGATGGGCCGCTTTGGGCAAACACCGAGCGGGGTCTCTTCGTTCAGTACTTAAAGACAGGCAAGGTTCCCGGTGCCAGGACCATTGCTGATGTGCGTGAATACTACGAGTCCATGATCCCCATGAAACGGGGGTGCCAGGGGGAGGATGTGCTCAAGGCCATCCTCTACTGTGTGGAACAGGAGTATGAGACAGGCCAGGCTTTGCCGGTTACCGGCGGGCAGGTGATGATGAGATAGCGGAAGGGCACCCTAAAGGAGTGATATATGGTTGCACGTGCGGTACGTATGTATGGAAAAGAAGATCTCCGGCTGGAGAAGTTTGAGCTTCCTGAGATAGGTGAAGATGAGATACTTGGGCATGTCGTTTCCGACAGTATCTGCATGAGTTCTTATAAGGCGGCGATACAGGGCTCTGGCCACAAGAGAGTACCCGAAAACATCGCCGAAGAACCGGTAATAATCGGCCATGAATTCTGTGGCTACATCGTGAGAGTAGGATCAAAGTGGAAGGCTCGATACAGGGAGGGCGATAAATTCGTCATTCAGCCAGCTTTGAATTATAAGGGCAATCTGGATGCTCCAGGTTATAGCTACCGATGGATAGGCGGTGCGGCCACCCACATCGTTATTCCTCAAGAGGTGATGGAGATGGACTGTTTGCTGAATTACAGCCAGGAATCCTATTACTTCGGCAGTCTCGTTGAACCCATAAGTTGCATCGTCGGGGCTTTTAGGGCAAGCTATCATGTGCCGCAGGGAAGCTATGAACATCAAATGGGCATTCGTCCTGGTGGGGCGATGGCGATTCTCGCCGGTGCCGGTCCCATGGGCCTGGGATGTATAGATCTCGCTTTGCATGGTGATGTGAGGCCCCGAAAGCTTGTGGTAACCGATATCGATGAAGCCCGGCTGGCCCGTGCCCAAGACCTCTATCCCATTTCTGAGGCTGCATCTTGCGGCATCGAGCTTGAGTATGTCAATACGACCGGGCTGGATGATCCTGTGGCCGAACTCAAGCGAAAGGCCGATGGGCATGGCTTTGACGATGTCTTCGTCATGGCACCGGTGTCCACGGTTGTGGAGCAGGCCGATCGTCTTCTCTGCAAGGACGGGTGTATGAATTTCTTTGCCGGACCCTCCGATGACAAATTCTCCGCGAGGGTGAATTTCTATGATCTGCACTACGCCTTTCATCATTTTGTAAGCACCAGCGGCGGCAATAATGAGGATATGAAGTTATCGCTCAGAATGATGAAGGAGGGGATAGTCGATCCTTCATCCATGATTACGCACATAGGCGGGCTGAATGCGGTTATTGACACTACCTTGAATCTTCCGCAGATTTCAGGGGGAAAGAAGCTGATTTACACGAATGTAGACCTTCCCTTGACGGCTATCGAAGACTTCGCTGATCTGGGGAAGTATGATGCGTTCTGGGCCTCCCTGGCTGCGATACTCGGCAGGAATAGCAATATCTGGAATGCCGAGGCCGAGGCCTATCTGCTGGCGAATGCACCTTCGATCTCTCGTGTGTTGGCATGATGGATGAGCAAAAGATAACCGCAAGGGATTGAAACGGAAATGCCGCTGGTGGCCCCGGCGATTGGCAATGAGCCGGTTAACAGGCTACCAGAATAAGGCATTGGAGAGAAAAGCCCGACCCGAAGGGATGCGGCCAGATAATGGTTTTGGAGAGTTTCGGAACATCGAATGAAATGCACTATGTTTAGTGGTAATAAGGGGGAATGAATTGTCATTTAATGAAGTAAAAACGGGACAGTGGCGTTATTGTGGCACCAGGCCGAAGATTGGTATTCGTCCAACGATAGACGGGCGTTTGGGCGGAGTCAGGGAAAGTCTGGAGAAACGAACTATGGCTATGGCCAGGGCCGCCGCGGCACTTATTGGGGAAGGCCTCAAGTATGTCGATGGCAGTCCCCTGGAATGTGTGATAGCCGATACCTGCATTGGGGGGGTAAGGGAGGCGGCTGATTGCCAGGCGAAATTTGAACGTAGCGGCGTTGGGGCAAGTATCACCGTTACGCCTTGCTGGTGTTATGGCTCGGAGACCATGGATATGGATCCTCGCACGCCTAAGGCGGTGTGGGGCTTCAATGGGACCGAACGCCCCGGTGCGGTATATCTTGCTGCCGTTCTCGCGGCCCATGCCCAGAAGGGTTTGCCGGCCTACGGCATCTATGGCCACGATGTTCAGGATTCGGATGACACAGAAATTCCCGAGGATGTAAGGGAGAAGTTGATTCGTTTCGCCCGAGCCGCCACGGCCGTTGGCACTATGCGAGGTAAGAGCTATCTGTCCGTTGGAATGGTGTCGATGGGCATTGCCGGGTGCATCGTCGATGAAGACTTCTTCCAGGATTACTTAGGAATGCGCAACGAATATGTTGACATGAGCGAAATCGCCCGGCGAATTGACAAGAATATTTTTGACAGGGACGAATATGAGCTGGCTCGGGCCTGGGTGAGGAAGAAAATCAGAATCGGACGGGATCCCAATACGTCCGATGTCAGGCACGGTAACGAGCAAAAAGAGGCACAGTGGGATGAATCGGTGAAAATGACTCTCATTATCAGAGACTTGATGAGTGGCAATCCCCGACTCGCCGAGAATGGTTATGGCGAAGAGGCTTATGGGAAGAATGCCATCGCCGCAGGTTTCCAGGGACAGCGGCACTGGACCGATTGGCGGGCCAATGGAGACTTCATGGAAACCATACTTAACTCCTCGTTTGATTGGAATGGCCTGCGGCAACCCTATATTATGGCTACCGAGAATGATGCCCTGAATGGGGTTTCCATGCTTTTTGGGCAGCTTCTAACGAATACCGCCCAGATATTCAGCGATGTGCGCACTTATTGGAGCCCGGATGCCGTGGAACGGGTAACAGGCCACAGGCTGGGTAGTGAAGCCGCAGGCGGCCTCATCCATCTCATCAATTCCGGCTCCACCTGCTTGGACGGTAGCGGGGAGATGAGCAAGGATGGCAGGCCCTGCATAAAACCCTTCTGGGAAATTGAAGAGAATGAAGTAGATGCTTCTCTTGAGGCAACCCTGTTTTGTCCGGCGGATCTTGGATACTTCAAGGGCGGAGGATTTTCTACGGATTTTCGTACCAGGGGCAAGATGCCCTGTACCATGAGCCGCCTGAATCTCGTGAAGGGGCAGGGTCCTGTTTTGCAGATTGCCGAAGGATGGTCTGTCGAAATTCCTGAATCTGTGCATGATGTCCTTGATGAGCGCACAAACCCCACCTGGCCGACTACCTGGTTTTCGCCTCGACTCACCGGTGCAGGAAATTTCAAAGATGTCTACGAGGTGATGGCGGCATGGGGTGCTAATCATGGGGCCATCTGCTATGGTCATATCGGAGCGGATCTTCTGACATTGGCTTCAATGCTACGCATACCTGTCTCCATGCACAATGTCGATGAGAAGTATATATTTCGCCCTGCGGTGTGGAAGCATTTCGGCATGGATATAGAGGGTTCCGACTTTCGTGCCTGCACAAATTTTGGCCCAGTATACAGATAGTTTCCTTTGTACGCCGTAATTGACATAGGGAAAACCAATAAGAAAATCACCGTCTATGACGAAGAACTGCGGCCTGTTGCCTTCTTTAAGCGGGAATTTGAATCTTTGTACCTGGATGGGCTATTGATCGAAGATATAGAGGCTGTTTCTCAGTGGATGATGGGGCAACTTAAGATTCTTGGGGCTCGTTATCCCATTAAGGGCATTGCGGTGAGTACTCATGGGGCCGCACTGGTCTGTCTCGACAAGGAGGGAAGGCCCAGCGTACCGACGGTGGATTACACTAACGAGGTTGATTCAGCCGTTCATGAGGGTTTCTGGCGGGATGTGGGCGATCCTGCAGAGATTCAGCGCCGTACTGCGACTGCCGAGATTAAACCCCTGATCAATAACGGCAAACTCATCTGGTATTTAAAAAAACGTTGGCCTCAGGAATTCTTGCGAACAACCCATATCTTGTTCTATCCGCAGTATTTCGGCTTTAGACTCACAGGAAAGATGGCGGCGGATATCACCTATGTCGGTTGTCATACATATCTCTGGGATTATGAGCACTGGGATTGGTCGGAGGTGGCTGATATTTTGGGGGTGAGAGAAATGCTACCCGCCAGGCCAGGGTTGTCAACCGAGAGGCTGGGAACTATATCAGCACAGACCGTAGAACTCACAGGTCTGTCAACCGATACGGTGGTTACCCTTGGCATCCACGATTCCAATTCCTCCCTCTTGCCCTACCTAATTAAGCACGATGGAGATTTTGTATTGAATTCTACCGGAACCTGGTGTGTGGCTATGCATCCGGTCGAAAAGGTGAAATTTGAAGAAGATGAATTGGGTAAGATGGTGTTTTACAATCTCTCATTCAGGGGGAAGCCTATCAAAACATCCATATTTCTTGGCGGCCTGGAGTATTCGGTTTATGCCGAAACACTTATGAAGCATCACAATCGAAATGACTGGCCGGTATATGATGCCGCTCTATATACCGATATCCTGGCCAGTTGTGATAGATTCCTTCTGCCCTCCATCGTTCCAGGAAGTGGGCAGTTTCCAGATTCTGTGGCCAGAATTATTGATGTGGGTATCATCTACAATGTGGATGATGTCATCTCTGGACGGCGATGGCCGAGGGCCTTTAATGACTATGAGAGTGGTTTCGCCCTGGCTAATCTATCCCTGGCGATTCAAACGCTGATTGCATTGCGAAGGGTAGGGCTAAAGGATGGCACAGAAGTATTTATTGAGGGGGGCTTCCGTCAAAACCGTAGCTACAGGGCTTTGCTAGGTGCCCTTTTGCCTAAAAATCCCCTATTTCTCACCTCATTCGACGAAGCCACCAGCTTTGGAGCCGCTCTTACCGTGAAGTCCCTGGTGGATAAGGTAAGTGTGGAATCCTTGGAAAACCGGGTGCATCTGGACAAAAGGCCAGTGGAAAAGACTCCTATTGATGGGCTTAGCAAGTATGTAATGGCCTTCCTGGGGTATTTAGAGGTACCCTTAGGCTAGATTGATTGCGAATCTTGATTGCGAGTCAGTAGCTCGGCACTTCGATGCAGGGTTTTTTCACCCAAGTTCACCATGAAAAAGCCTTATCTCCTTCCTTCACCGACAGTTAACTTTTCCGATTATCACCACTGATTTTGTATTTCATTAATTGTCGGTCAAGGTCCTTCCCCGATAAACTAAAGTTTTCTATAAATATCCAGAAGGGAGAGGACAAAGTGCTGACGAGAGCCCTTTGGGGTGCGAACACTTTCGACCAAATTGTAGCAAATGTTTTGAGATTTTCGAGACCCTCTGGAAAGTCTAACACAGCGTATATACATAGAATATAATATACAAAAAAGCAAGGAAGGTGACAAGCCTGGCCGAAATCAGATAGTCACCACATTGGCGGATGTGGGGTGCGTTTTGGCCTCTGGATGCAATATTTCTATGTTTCACACTATTGAAACGGATGAAAAAGATTTTCAACGGACTTTCAAGGGGGATTTTGGTGAACTTGGGTTAATCCCTCCCATGCCGTTTTCAGGTCACACAGAGATCACAAAGGATACGAAGAGAGAAGCAGACAAATCGTTGAAAAACCTCTGTGAACTCTGTGCCTCCGTGCGAAACTCTTAATCCCTCCCATGCCGTTTTCAGATCTCACGGAGATCCCAAAGAACACGGAGAGAAGACTGGACAAATCATTGAAAAACCTCTGTTCGAAACTCTGCCTCTCACGGAGTCCACAAAGGCCAAGGAGAGGGAGCAGGCAAAGATTTAAAAACATCTGTGCCCTCTGTGTCTCTGTGTGAAACTCTTTATACCTTCCATACCGTTTTGGATCTCACGGAGACCACAGAGGACACGGAGGGGGGGCAGAAAAAGTGTTGAAAAACCTCTGTTCGAAACTCTGCCTCTCACGGAGTCCACAAAGGCCAAGGAGAGGGGGCAGGCAAAGATTTAAAAACCTCTGTGTACTCTGTGCCTCCGTGCGAAACTCTTTATACATCCCATGCCGTTTTGGATCTCACGGAGATCACAGAGGACACGGAGGGGGGCAGACAAAGCGTTGAAAAACCTCTGTTCGAAACTATGCCTCTCACGGAGTCCACAAAGGACACGAAGAGAAGAGCAGACAAAACTTTGAAAAACCTCTGTGCCTCTGTGCGAAACTCTTTATACATCCCATGCCGTTTTGGATCTCACGGAGACCACAGAGGACACGGAGAGGGGGCAGAAAAAGCGTTGAAAAACCTCTGTTCGAAATTATGCCTCTCACGGAGTCCACAAAGGACACGGTGAGAAGAGCAGACAAGTCTTTGAAAAGCCTCTGTGCCCTCCGTGCCTCCGTGCGAAACTTTTAATCCCTCCCATGCCGTTTTCAGATCACACAGAGATCACTAAGGACACGAAGAGAGAAGCAGACAAAGCGTTGAAAAACCTCTGTGCCCTCTGTGCGAAACTCTTAATCCCTCCCATGCCATTTTCAGATCTCACGAAGTTCACAAAGGATACGGAGAGAGGAGCAAACAAATCATTGAAAAACCTCTGTGTACTCCGTGCCTCCGTGCGAAACCCTTTGTACATCCCATGCCGTTTTCAGATCTCACAAAGTTCACAAAGGATACGAAGAGAGCAGCAGACAAATCTTTGAAAAGCCTCTGTGCCCTCCGTGCCTCCGTGCGAAACTCTTAATCCCTCCCATGCCGTTTTTCAGATCACACAGAGATCACAAAGGATACGAAGAGAGCAGCAGCCAAATCATTGAAAAACCTCTGTGTACTCCGTGCCTCCGTGCGAAACTCTTAACCCAAGTTCACCATACAACAACCTTATCTCATTCTTGTACCGACAGTTGACTTTTTCGATTATCACCACTGCTTTTGTATTTCATTAATTGTCGGTCAAGGCCCCCCCGATAGACTAAAGTTTCCTATATATGTCCAGATGCGACTTCTCCGGGCGTGAGTTCATTCTCATGGAATTCTTCAGCAGTTCTCCGTTTTCACTTACGATATACTCCAAGGTCATCCTGCAATGCGTTTTTAGAACCGACTTAATGCTATCCCAGTTTCGATTGCCCCCATTTAACCGAAGTTTCCGCTCTAGGAATGCATCAGGTGATAGGCCAGAACGGATATAAACATAAGGGATTCAATATTGAAGGTTCAGATCAAAAAAGCAAATCATCCCTTGATTCCCGTCGATGCAATACTCTCGATGAACACCCGCTGAAGGAAGAGGTAGAAGATGATAATGGGCAGCGTGATGGTGGTGAGATAGGCCATAATCTCGCCCCAGGCGATATCCAACTGGAAGAAGTACTGCAGGCCAACCATGACAGGCCGGAATTGCTCGGACTGGACGACGATGAGGGGCCACATATATTGGTTCCACATATCCAGAGACCGCAGGATGGCCGCTGTGGCGATGACCGGTCCAGATATGGGAAGGATGATTTTCCGATAAATCATAAACCATCCGGCTCCATCGATTCGGGAGGCTTCCACCAGATCCATGGGGACTTCCTTGAAAAATTGATAAAACAGGAAGATCTGGAAAGAATAGGCCAGTAGCGGAATTATCTGAACGTGATAGGAGTTCAGCCAGCCGGTTGTAAATCCTGAAAAACCGATCCAGGGCAGTTTGTTCACCAGTAGCAGGAGGGGAATGGCGATGGATTCGAATGGAATGATGAAGGTGGCGATGACAATGGACAGGATGATGCTCCGTCCGCGCCATCGAAGAAACGCAAAGGAAAAGGCCGCCATGGAGTTGATGAGCAAACCCAGAATCACTGTTGTGGCCGTGATAAACAGGGAATTGAATAGAAATAGATAGATGGGAACCCTATCGAAGGCATCCGTATAATTTCTCACAGACAAATCCCCATAGGGAATGAAGGCTTTCAGAGATGTGGTGTCCCGCAGAAGCTGGAGTTCCGGCTTGAGGGAAGAGACGGCCATGAACACCATCGGCATCACGAATACTAACGCGATGACAATGAGAACCAGGTATCGGAGCATAAATTTCAGGGTGGAGCGTTGCCGAAAACTCAGTATCGTCATGACTGTTTCTCCCTGAGTAAGTAGCGCTGAAAAAGGGAAATGGTGAGCACTATCAGGAAGAATACCACCGAGAGGGCGGAACCTCCGGCGATATCCTGCTTCCAATACCCCCTGTCGACGATTTGGAACACGATGGATTGAGTGGAATCCCTCGGGCCCCCGCCGGTCATCACACTGATTTGAATAAAGAGTGCAAAGGCCTGCATTGTAATCACCAGGAAGACGAACACCGCAGTATTGTGAAGTCCCGGCCAGGTGACAAACCGGAATTGCTGCCAGGAATCGGCTCCATCGATTTCAGCGGCCTCATACAGGATTCTCGGGATGCTCTGGAGACCGGCCAACCAGATGACCATGTGGAATCCCACCGCCTGCCAGATGGACATGATGATCACCGAAGGTAGGGCTGTCCGGGTATTCCCGAGCCAATCCCGGGACTGGAAGTTTCCAAATGTGAGTCGATTCAGCAGTGTGTTGAGTAACCCGTTTTCGCCGTCATAAATGAACCGCCAAAGCATGGCCACCACAACCATGGAGACAATCACCGGCATGAAGTAAACGGTTCGGAAGACGTTGATTCCCGGAGTCCGCCGATTCAGTAGTACCGCCAACGCCAGTGCCAGTCCGCCCTGAAGCGGCACAATAAAAATGACAAAAACAAAAGTGTTGCGGATGGCTTTGACGAAAACGATGTCGAATGTCAGGAGATAAACCTTGGAATCCCCCCTGTCCCAGGACCGAAGCTCTCTCATTCCATCCAGCTTCGGATAGTCGGGGTTGTTGCGCGTGTAGTCCCGCAAAGCCGGATAGACCGGATCCCCGTTTTCGTCTTCGCCGATCGAATCGAGTGTGAGGATTTTAAATCTCAGCAAATTGGCGAAGTTCCGGGCACCGACAAACTCAGTCGGATTGGGTGAAATCAGTCTCTGATTCGTAAATGAAAGTCCGAACGCCATCAGAAACGGCAAAATCAGGAACATAAAGATGAGCAGGATTGCCGGACCAGCCATGAGCCAACCGGTCATGGCTTCCCGTCTGCGCTGGAGTTCCAGAGTCCCGCCTTGATGAGCAGAGGCTGGTGACATATGAGATACCTCCAAGAAAAAAGTCCGCGGGCACGGTGTCGGGTGTACCCGCGGCTGTCATCAAAGCAGATTAGAAACCGTAGTATCCGTTTTTCTCGATATCGGCGTTGATTTCATCCACTGCGGCATCGAGGGTGTCCTGAACATCCGCACCGTTGGCGATGTCGGCCAGAGCTTTTTCATACACCAATGCGGCAACGACATAACCGGGTGTGGGCGGTCTGAGGATACCTTGGGCTTCACTCAAACCGTAGAACACTTCCAGAGGACCGCCGGGTGCGTAGTTGTCCGTCAGAGCGGCGGCGGACTTCGTCGCGGGAACCAGGCCGATTCCGTTGGAGAAGGCGGCCAGATACTTGTCCTGGATGGCATGGGCGATAAAGGCGTTGGCACCGTCTTTATGCTTGCTGTCCGCCGAAACACCGAACTGCCAGGATGCGGCACCGATCTTCGGGCCTTTGCCGAAATCGGGTGCAGGAAGAAAGAGCAGATCGTCTCCGTACTGTTCCAGAGCCGGAAGAGCCGCCCAGTTGCCGTTCCACTGCAGGGCGTATTTTCCGTCGATAAATCCGGTGTCCCGGTCGGCACCGTCCTGACTCGTTCCGGGGACCAAACCTCTTTCGAACAGACTCTGCCACCATTCACCGAACTTCACCGCTTCGGGTCCGTTCAGAACGTCTTCCGAGGTTCGGTAAGTGGATCGATCAACGATGTCGCCGCCGAAGCTCTGCATAAAGGGACTGAAGGCATAGGGGTACCATTCTCCGGTCCAGGCCATGCCCACATCGAGGGCGTAGTCGAATTCACCTGAGGCTTGGAGTACTTCAAGGGCCGAGTCGAACTCATCAAAAGTCCAGGGTCTGGCCAGTGTGGGGACCCGAATGCCGTATTTATCCAGTACGGACTTCCGGGCGAACATGGCGCAGGCGGCATCCCATAATCCGATCGAATAGACTTCCCCGTCCCATTTACCGATGGCACCCGGTAGAAATCCGTCCAGCGAGTCGGCGGGAATATCCAAGGGGGCCATATAGCCGGACCATGCCCAGTTGGGCATGATGGGACCGTCGACATCGATGATGTCGGGCAACTTTCCGGCTAACGCCGCCGCCGAAACGGACTCATTATACGAAGCTTGGGGAAATTCCTCGAGAACAATCATCCAGTCATCCTGCTTGGCGTTGAAGTCGTTGATGACATCCAGCAATATGCTCTTTTCCACATCATTGCCGGCTCCGTGATACCACAACCCCAAGGGGGTGGGTCCGGTGGTCTTCATGTCTGATTCACCGCCGCCGTTGGCGAAGGTTCTTCCTGTCACGAGGACCAAAACGAGTACTGATAACGCGAGATTTCTTTTCATCTTACGCCTCCTTTTCAGTGGTTTTTTGGATCTCCTAACGGAGATCCATTTATACTATTACTGTAATAGGAAAGGTTTGTCAAGAGCTTCTTTCGTTTAATTTACGATAAAGCATTTCTTTGATAGATTCTTGAGTAGGAGCTGTTTTGTACTTCTGCTTGCGAGATAGTAGAGCCTCTTTCAAAACTAGAAACATACCCCTCATATATCTATTATATGAAAATGAAATCTCATTAATAATAATCGACGATATTTCTTATCTCATCTTAAAATGGCGTTATTTCCTTTCATTTTATACATTCTCAGGATATTCTTCACCTATGATACCAAAAATGAGACATCAGAATTATTTCTTTAATAGACTATGCCGCTATTTCTGATTCGGGCAAGTGAAAATACTAAGGTTATTCCTGCCACGAAAACCAAAACAAGTACTGATAACGCGAGATTTCTTTTTATCTTGCGCCTCCTTTTTCGTGGTTTTTTTGGATTTTTTAACGGAGTTCCCTTTTTTTCTGTAAATTCCAAATTGAGGAAAGGGGCCTCACTTCCAGGTGGGTGACTTTACTTCCGCCCTCACGGCGGACATCCAGTCCATCTAGAGACGAATCGGGGAATATCTGGCTTGTCAGGACAATTTCACCTTCGCAGACGAAAATCTCCACCAGGGATCTGTCTATGATGATTCGGATGTCGATGGAATCGGATTCGGGAAGAGGTCCGGTAAGCCGGGGGACAAATTTCTCACTGAAACGACCGGCATCGACGGTGCTGCGGTCCAGAAGGATTTCGCCCGGCTGAAATCGAATACTCAATCGACCCTTGAGGCCGAATTGAAAGATGATTTCAACCTCTCCTGACTTTCCGAGGTTCAGTAAACAACGGACATCCAGTGCCGAACCTTCGGGGATTTCCGAGGGATCCACCGCCGGACTGTTCATCAACTGATCGGCCTCCGCTACCGGATACTGCTTAAGAACCAGCTCGCCGTTTCGACGGCCGAAGCTGACCCGGCGCGGGAAACTCAGAACGCCTCTCCACGGTTCGGTGGGAATATCGTTGGCATAGCACCAGTGATTCGCCCACCCTATCCAGATTCGGCGGCCGTCCTCCTCTGGAATCCCATACCAGCTCTGAGTGGCATATAAATCTTGTCCGTAATCCAGGAGGCGTGTCTTGGAACGGGATTCCCGGGGAAGAAACTCCCGGCCGTCAAAATCGCCGATGAAGTATTGGATGGGAGAATAGTTTGAGGTTCGGTCGCTCAGGTAGCTGACCGCCAGTATCCATACCTCATCACCCTCGGGAGTTTTCATCGGAAACAAATCGGGACACTCCCATGGTCCATCCTGAAGACCAAACCCGCTTCCGAAAACACTGACTTCCGTCCAATTGATCAAATCTGCCGACGTGTAGAATCGAACTTCCGTTCCCGATACGAGAATCATCACCCATGACGCGCTACCGGTATGATAGATGACTTTGGGGTCTCTAAAGTCTCTCAATCCCGGATTGGGAATGACAGGATTGCCATGGTAAGGAACCCATGTGTTTCCATCTTGACTCCAGGCTATGGACTGCTGCTGTAGCCATGAGTCTTCTGAATCACCGGGAAGGTGGGTGGTATAGAAGGCAACCAAGCCTCGTCCTCCATCGAAGAAACCGCTGGCATCCTTCTCATCAATCACCACGGAACCGGAAAACGCCATACCGAGACGCTCGTCCGGGAACAGAGCGATGTCATGCTCCTCCCAATGAATCAAATCTTTACTGACCGCATGCCCCCAATGCATGGGACCCCACTGAGAACTAAAAGGATGATACTGAAAATACAAATGATATGATCCGTTGAAAAACACGCATCCATTGGGATCGTTCATCCAGTTCTTTCTGGGAGAAAAATGAACCTGGGGTCGGAGAAGTTCCGAGTATGTCACGATTGATTCCACCTATTCGGTATATATGTAAGTGCTTTCATTTCGATAATAAAAAATACTCATGATTTTTCCCTGGGAATCAAACGCGGTTCAAGCTGAATATGCTGTTCCTCACTATCAAGGTTTCCTTTGATACGTTTCAGAAAAAGCTCGACAGCCAGAGTGCCGATTTCTTCCGTCGACTGGTTGACCGAGGAGAGCATGGGGCGAACATTCCGGCAAATGAAAGTGTCATCGAATCCAATGACAGAAAGCTCGTCGGGAATATCGAGACCGAGTTCCTGGCCAGCGTGAACGATTCCCAACGCAAAAGGATCGTTGACGGCCAACACGCCAAGTTGCCCATTTCTCCCCCCGTACTGCCAAGTAGTCCTCAGTGCGATGAAACCCCTGGTCCAGATGACTCAACCTCCAATCCTCAGTTGCCCGTAACGCTGATGTTCTTCGGGTCAACACCTGATTTCAACAGAGTTTCTTTAAATCCCACAAATTTTGGATTATAATCCGGTCCGAAAAAGCTGAATTCTTCCACATTCGTTTCCAGAAAGTGCTCTGCAACCTTCTTTCCGTCTCAAATGGATGGAACTATATTCCATATCTCATCTGCGTATTCCTGTATTGTCCTGTCGGAGCTAAACTGTCCGCTACTGGCGATGTTTAGGAGGGCCATCTTATTCCACTTCTTTTCGTCGGTCCATATATAACCGGCTCTGTTTCTGGTTTTGCGATATGAGTCAAAGTCGGCTAACACATAGTAGTTGTCGGCATTATCCCCTTTTATCCCGTATACTAATGAATCATATAGCTCTCTGAATGTGTTTTCATGACCAAGAGTTCCATCGACGAATGTGTTCAAGACTCTGTTAAGCAGGGGGTGATTATTGAGTATGGCTAATGAATCATTCTTGCCGGATTTCCTCAATGCCTTAATTTCGTCCGCACCCATCCCGAATATAAAAGTGTTCTCTTTGCCCACTGCTTCAACAATTTCGATGTTTGCCCCATCCATGGTTCCCAGGGTGACGGCCCCATTCATCATGAACTTCATATTTCCGGTGCCGGATGCTTCTTTCCCACTCGTGGAAATCTGCTGGGATATTTCCGCCCCAGGAAACAGAATTTCGGCGATACTGACACGATAATCCGGTATAAAGACCACTTTGAGACGGTCGACCGTTGCTTCATCTTTATTGATGCAGTTGGCGGCAGCATGAATAAGACCGATTATCTGTTTCGCTATGTGATAACCGGATGCCGCTTTTCCCCCAAAGAAGATGGTCCGTGGTGGGATATCCCAATTCGGGTTGTCTTTGAGATATAGCCAGTCATGGATTACCGAGATGATGTTCAATAATTGACGCTTATATTCGTGAAGGCGTTTGATTTGAATGTCGAATAGGCTCGCCGGATTAACGGAAATACCGGTCAGTTCCCTTGTGAGCTTGGCCAGTTTTGTTTTATTGGCCAGTTTGATTTCTTTGATCCTTTGCAGAACGGCATCGTCATTTACTAAGGGTTTAAGCTGTCTAAGAAGCTCGAGATGCCTGGTCCACTCAGGGCCGATGACTTCGTCCAGGAGTCCTGCAAGTTCCGGATTGGCCTTCTTCAGCCAGCGGCGAGGGGTAACGCCGTTGGTCTTGCTGTTTATTTTCAATGGCCAGAGTTTATGCCAATCGCTCAGAACATCGGTTTTAAGTATCTTTGTATGCAGGGCGGCCACACCGTTCACAGAGAATGAAGTGGCAATGGCCAAGTGGGCCATTTTGATCATCCCATCCGCAAGTATGGACATGCGGTGATGCCGCTCCCTGTCCTTCGGGAATTGCCTCATGAGCTGAGCCATGAAACGCCGATTAATCTCTTCGACAATCTGCATAAGCCGAGGAAAATTGTGATTGAAAAGATCCATGCTCCATGTTTCCAAGGCTTCGGCCATAACTGTGTGATTCGTATAAGCGAAGGTTTGCGTGGTGATATTCCATGCCTGATCCCAATTTAGGCATTCCTCGTCAAGGAGGATGCGCATGAATTCGGGGATGGCAATCACGGGGTGTGTATCATTGAGCTGGATCACCGCCTTGTCAGGGAACACGGTGAAATCAGATCCATGAGAAGATTTGTATCCCCTTATTATGTCCTGTAACGATGCAGATGCCAAGAAAAACTGTTGACGTAGCCGCAATTCCTTACCTATACGATCACTGTCGTTAGGGTAAAGTACTCTGGAGAGATCCTTGGCCCTGTTTTGAACTTCAACTGCCCTGAGGTAATTCATGCTGTTAAAGAGTTGGAGATTGAATCCATCAACTGATTCGGCTTCCCAGAGTCTAAGTGTGTTAATCGTTTCGGTATCCCAGCCGATGATAGGCATATCATAAGGTATGGCCTGCACGTCTTCTGTATTAACGAGGGTAAACTTAACCGATCCATCGGCAAGCGATTCGCTGATTACATGACCACCAAACCGGACGACGACGGTACGATCCCCCCTGCGGATCGACCATGGATCAAGATGTGCAACCCAATCATCGGGATATTCGACTTGCCTTCCATCGATTATTTTCTGCCGGAACATACCGTAGCGATAGTGGATGCCATAGCCTCTTACGGGTAAATTTAATGTTGCAGATGATTCCATAAAACAGGCTGCGAGCCGTCCAAGGCCGCCGCTACCCATTCCAGGATCTGGCTCTACTTCTTCTATGGCGTTTATATCGATATTCAGATTACGGAAAACATGTTCCAATTCATCTCTAAATCCCAGATTGATCAGATTGTTTCCCATTGCACGCCCAACAAGATACTCGGCGGAGAGATAAAATGCCCGCTTTTGACCATGGGTTTTGATCTTCTGTTCCCCGTCGCGCCAGCGATTCCAGATGAGATCGACAATGGCGTGGGATGTTGCCTCATAGATTTGTCTCTCACTCGCGGAGGCTAGCCCATCTCCGGTTCCCCTATCCACCCAATAGTTGAACCGTTCCAGAAATTTGTCTTTATCCAACATAAGGCTACTTTTTACAGCAATTCGGCATGTTCATCAATAATGCGGTAATTCACCGCACCGTCGCCCACCGTCGGTAGGCTTTTGATGGATTCAAATGCCGCATCGATATCCTTAACTCGTGCTTCATGTGTTATGATGACGATGGGCACAAGCTTTCCTCTATGGTATTCCTTTTGTACGAAGGAACTCAAGCTGATGTTCTTTCTTGCCATTTCAGCGGTTATATCGGCGATGACTCCGCTCCGGTCTTCAACATCAAATCGCAAATAGTGACGGTGCATTGCCTCTTTCGCCTTGACTAATGGGACCGGATTGCTATTGTCAGGCCATAACGGTAGCGTTGTAAATATGGTAGGCCAGGTTCCTACGGCGATGGATATTATGTCCGAGACCACGGCAGATGCGGTAGGACTGCCTCCGGCACCCCTGCCATAATACATAGTATGCCCTACGGATGTGCCATAGACGCTCACGGCGTTAAATGTTCCGGAAATCAGCGAGAGAGGATGATCGTTCAGGAGGAAGGCGGGCTTCACGGCCAATTCCAATCCCTGGTCGGCTTTGCGGGCAAAGGCCACCAGTTTAAGGACATAGCCGAGTTTTTGGCCTGTGATTATGTCAAAAAGATCAAGTCCTTCAATGCCCTCTGTAGGAATGGCTTCTATGGGCACATGGCCGCCAAAGGCAAGAGATGCGAGAAGTGTGAGTTTATGAGCGGCATCTGTCCCATTGACATCCAGCGAGGGATTTGCTTCGGCGATTCCCTCGGCCTGGGCCTGGCCGAGAGCTTCTTGATAGGTTTTACCGTTATCGACCATCTCGGTAAGAATGAAATTGGAAGTGCCGTTAACTATGCCATACAGGGCATCTATGGTATTAGAGCGTAGTCCATCGGCGAGAGCCCTAATGATAGGAATGCCGCCGGCACAGCTAGATTCGAAGCCTATACTCACTTTGTTTTCTCTTGCTAATGCAAACAATTCCGCACCATGATGAGCTAATAGGGCCTTATTGGCTGTTACCACGTGTTTATGGGCCTTCAATGATTTTCTAATAATATCCCGCGCATCTGTAAGCCCGCCGACCGTTTCCACTATGAGATGGATTGTTGGATCAGTTAGAACTTCATCAATACTTCTGCTGAAGAGCGACTCGTTGAGTCCTGCCAGTCTAGCACGAGTATAACTTCTGCTAATCAGAGCCTTGATGGTAAGTCTCTTTCCGGTTATTCGAGTATAACGTTCTTCGCTATCGATTAATAATCGTGCTGTGGCGTTGCCTACCGTACCACAACCGATTATTGCTATGCCAAATTCAGCTGGTGATGACATGAATCCTCCTGTATTTAGAATGAAGCATGAAAGAGGCTTGATCAAGAGCCATAAACGGCTTGGTTTTTCTGAATACTGGCCGGTCGTGCGCAACGGCTACAATTTCAGGCGGGATACCATCACGGATATCGGACCCCTTGGCGTGAAGACACCCATAGTTGGACAGCAGGAAGACTGATCCTGAACGGAACAATTGGTACACCAACAGTATACGAGTGCTCTATCTCTAAATGCCGTTCCCAGCATTGGTAGTCTCTTCTTCCGGTATCGGACTCAAAATGGCCCCCCGCCCCCCTGGGGCTGTGTCAGAATATAGGCCGCCTTACCTGTTGTAGCCCCCCTATAAATGCCCCCTCCGTCGGACCCCCTGTATTCTGACACAGCCCCATTTATACATTTTATAGAGTCCACCCTAGTGATGTGTACGGCTACGGGGCGAACAAAGGGGTGTGGAAACAGGAAAGCGACTCTTGCGATGATATGGAAACTATGCTGTGCAACATAGAAAACGCTGAAGAAATTGAAAGGTTATAAACTGATTCTAAGAGTGATACAGGGAGCCTTTCGCAAGGATGGAAATTTTGTTGGGGATGCGGCATGAAAATGGAAGATTTTCTTTTTTTGAGCCCAAAACAATTGACAGATTCTCATTTATATGTCTCGCTGTACTAGTTGCTAAAGATATAAGGAGAAGGATGATGAAATCAAAATTACTACTATTAACTTCAATGATGATTTGGTTTATGAGCTGTTCAAGTACGAGTAACACTTCGGTTACAAGAACAGCAGCAGATGAAGTGATTGATTTAAGCGGCAGATGGAATGATGTCGATTCTAGGATGACCGCTGAAACCATGGTGCAGTCCATGCTTTCGGCGGTTTGGGCAACCCAATTCGTTGCAGAAGAGGGAAGACCACCTGTGGTCATCGTCGGCAGTGTCAGGAATAGAAGCTCGGAGCATATTGATGTCAGCACATTCATAAAAGATATAGAGCGGGAACTGGTGAACAGCGGGAGAGTTTCCTTTGTCGTCGGTGGAAATGAACGGGAGGAGATTCGTGCCGAGCGGGAAGATCAACAGTCGAATGCCAACCAGGTGACGGCGGCGGCTTTGGCGGCGGAAACAGGAGCCGACTACATGATGCAGGGGGTTGTCACGAGCCAAACAGATGCTATAGAAGGGAAACGAGCCACCCTATACAAAGTTGACATGGAACTTATAGATTTGGAAACAAATCAAAAGGTATGGATTGACACCAAGCAAATCAAGAAACTGGTTGAGCAGAAAAAGAATAGCTGGTGATTTCTAAGAGATGAATTATAAGGAGGCATAGTGAAAGCTGCGACATTGTTAGGCAAGCGGAACTTGTTCATATCGGGCACTATTGCCTTCTTCATGATGGTATCCTGTGCCAGCACTAAGACACAGTTGTCACAGTATGTGGGGAGTGTTCCATTGGTTCGGGATGGAGAATACAGACAAGCTGCCGAGATTATCGAAGATTCCAAGGAGACAGCATATGAAGAGAAAGATAGGGTTCTCTATTATCTTGATCTTGGAATGCTTCTGCATTGGGCTGGCGAATATAACGAAAGCAATGAATTGCTTTCCAGGGCGGAACAGGCCATTGAAGAACTCTTCACGGAGAGTGTCTCCAAGGGCATCGCTTCCGCTGTGCTTAACGACAACGCATTAGATTATTCAGGAGAGGACTACGAGGATATCTATCTCAATGTGTTCAAATGTCTCAACTATATCGCCCTGGGCGACCATGAAGCCGCACAAGTCGAGGTTCGCCGGGTTCAAATCAAACTCAATATCCTTGAGGATAAGTACAAGAAACTGATTGAAGAATACAATGCCTCTGAGGATAGCGAAGGCCAGATTGAAGCGAGAGAAAATCGCTTTCATAATGATGTCTTGGCGAGATACCTAAGCCTCCTGCTCTATCGTGCCGAAGGTGCCGAAGACGATGCCCGCATTGATCTCGAAACTATCGACGAAGCATGGGTTACTCAGTCCCATCTTTACGATTTTGAAAAACCTGTGCTACCTGTTCTCCAATATCCTGAAGAAGAAAAAGCGTTGGTGAATGTTTTGAGTTTTTCAGGTTTGAGTCCGATCAAACTTGCCGATACCATCTTCCTCAGTGGAGGCGCAGGTGTAATGCATGTTCGAATGGATGATCAAGATGAAGCCCATGTCGATGATGTAATAGGATTTCAATCCGTAATGGTGTCTCAGGCCACAGGTGGCATCCATTTAAAAATGCAATTTCCAAGACTCACAAGTCGGAGTTCGGTTGTCGACAGTGTCATCGTGAAATTCGATGGGAAGACAGTGGGCAAGCTGTCTTTGTTAGAAGACATTGAAAAAATCGCCAGAGATACCTTCCTTCTTAAACAGCCTCTCACTATTGGGCGAACAATCATACGGGCGACAGTGAAGAATATCGTCAAGGAAATAGGCAAGGCTGCAATAGACGAAGGGCTAAGTGACCAGGGTGCCGGAGGAGAATTAATGAGCTTCCTCCTGGGGGCGGTCACGGACATAGCTGTAGACAGTACAGAGAATGCCGATTTGCGAATATCGCAATTTTTCCCCGCTAACGCAAAAATTGTGGAAATAGCCGTTGATCCGGGTTCCTATCATGTCACGGTAGAGTACTGGGAGGGGGCAAACCTGATTGGTACAATAGATCATGGGATTCGTGAGTTTGTACGAGGCGATTTGAATTTGATCGAGAGTTATATATTGAAATAAGGGGATAATAATGAGTAAATCTTTCAGATATTTTGTTGAGAACATCGCTCAAAACAACCATTCCAAGACTATAGTGTTGACAAAATGCGCAATGAGCCAAAGGCTTCGTTTGAACTTATGTCACCTTGTACCGGGAGAGAATCTCATTACCGTGCTCCAGAAACGGGTGATTGGATGTCCTCTCATGACATTGGCATTAATGGCATTTTTGATGGTCGGGTGCATGACTTCTTCACCGACTACGGTGCAGTCAGGCACGATGACGAGCAAAGATGCCCCAACCTGGGTTGCCGATAAGGATTCAGTCTACCCTGATGACAAGTATCTGGCGGAAATTGGCGAAGGGGATAGCTTGAATGGCGCAAAGGCAAACGCTGCCGGGGCCATCGCCCAGATTTTTCGCACCCAGGTAACAGTTGATAGTTCAATCCGTACGCGATACACCGAAATCACCGGAGAGGGGGATGCCTTACTCGATATGGTAGCCCAGACCGATGTCGATCAAAATATAGCCCAGAGTGCCGATGAATCTCTTTCAAATTTGAAATATGGGGAATCCTGGCAGAATGATATGGGCAGGGTTTATACGATTGCGTATCTTGATAGAGCTGAGACTGGCAATCTATACCGGCAACGGATAGTCAAGAACGACAATAGGGTGATGGAGCTTGTTGACCAGTCCCGCACCCAAGAAGAAGGATTGCGTCGGTATGCCTATATCGAAGCAGCCTTAGTGATGGCTGAGGCCAATTATACACTTGTCGAGCAGCTTGAGATAATCAACATGCCTCTGGCCCGGACAATTCTGCATCCCTATGATTTGGGCGATCTTCGGACCGAAAAGGCTGATCAAGCCGCTGCCATTAGGGTAGAAATCGAGGTCTCCGGGGATGTCAATGATCAAATCGAGGCTTTTCTTATTGACTGGGTAACAAGCAACGGTTTCTCGGTTGTCTCCGATGGTGACATGTTTCTTTCCGCCGTCCTGTCCATCCAACCAGTGCAATTGAACAATGGGTATGAAAATTTGGGCTGGGAATTGAATCTTAACTTATTAGATAGCAGGGGAATACCAGCCGTGACGCTTCCCATGCAATCCCGATCATCAGGCATTAGCCAAACTGCCGCTCAGTCAAGGCTCATTCAGGATATAGGAGGTATGATTAACAAGGATTTTAATAGAGCTTTTATCCAATACCTTGATTCGTTCCTGGAGAAATGACCGCACCTTGGGACTGTGTCAGAATGCGCCTTTGGCCCGAGGGGGGGCTGCTCCCCCGTCAGACTCCCCCCCGTCCCCCTGACAGGGGATGGATTTATAGGGGGGCTACCACGGGCAAGGCGGCGAGAAGTTTTGAAAGCGGAGTGTACATGTTGTACATGAGCATTTCAGGGTTTTTCGCCAACGCCGCATGCGGGCCAAAGGCGCATTCTGACACAGTCCCGGTATCAATGGGCCACTCTAAAAGCATTCAATCCCCTCTTGGCTCAATTTTCTCCTCGCTTATGGGGTTGGCTAGATACACATACAGACGGGTGCGTCAATGTTTCTTACATTCTGAATCGGCGCGAAATCGCTTCACCGGATTTCAAAAGTGGTTTCCTGGCGTGGCTCTGATACTTGTGACAGCGTTTCCGTGTTATGCCAATGATGCAAAACTGGTATTCGAGGTCTTATCCCGAGCCTATCCGGATGCTATATCAGATATAAGGTATCAAAATGAAGACTGGAGTATAAATGTCAACGGCAAAATAATATATTGGGCGAACGGGCGATTGTTGCCGACTAAGGACAGAAATTTGGAGAAAAATTTCGCTCCATACCAATTTCAACCCTATCCAAGTACCATGCCGCCGATCCGCAAGTTTACTCCTACAGAGAGTAATCGCCTCCATAAAGCTATTAAACAGCGCGAGTCAAAGATGATACCTCGTCATGCGGGTTTCTTAGAAGCACTTTGGGGAATGGAGAACCTGCATAAGGCCGAAGAAACGGTTCAGGCTGTGGAATTTCTCGGAAAAAAAACTCGTGTGCATCCTGCAATCATAAATGATTTAAGACATGTCGAAGAAGAGATTTTAGAATCGGCAAAACGGGATCCCGCAGTGAAATCTTGGATTGATCAACTTCATAGAGTTGATGCTTTCGTGTGGCGAAAAATCGCCGGAACAGCTAGCCGGAGCCTTCACTCTTTTGGAATAAGCGTAGATATAATTCCTAATGACTATAAAGGGAAAGAAGTCTATTGGCGGTGGTCGATGATACATAGACCCGATTGGTGGAGCATTTCATACACAGATCGCTATATGCCACCAGAAGTTGTCATCAATGCCTTTGAGAACAAGGGTTTTATTTGGGGGGGGAAATGGTTTTTTTTTGATCAGATTCACTTCGAGTATCGTCCTGAATTAATGGATGAGCAATTGATAGACTATAGAGCCAGACCCACGAAGAATTTCACCACACATAAAGAGTAATTGAATCATAATTGATTCTTATGAAAAAAACACATCTCAATAGTTCCGAGGGGATTAATCTGGGTATTTACCCCACTTTCTATTGATTAGAAAATTCACCATGCGGCGGGCAAACCCTGAATATGGCTTACTGAGAAATATAGTAGCCGCCCTTTTCCCTGTGCCATGACAGGGCGCATCTTACCACTCAAGTAAGATTCTATTGCATGAGTCAATGCATCTACCTGTCTCTGCCGTCACTTGAGCAGGTAGTCCAAGCATCAATTCAGGATCGAGAATAGCGACTTTTGGCACTAAAAACGGGTCGGTAATTGCACGTTTTTTACGAGCATCAACATCACCAATAACCGTTACCACCGTACATTCTGAACCAGTACCGGCTGTCGTCGGTATCGCTATGATGGGCATAAGGCGACGATGTACCTTGGGCAAGCCCGGTAATCTCGATATATCTTTGTTTTTTTTCACGCTTGCCGCCATGGTTTTTGCGCAATCAATTGGAGAACCGCCACCAAACGCAATCACACTATCACAAGCATGATGTTTGTAGTGATCAACACCACGTCCCACCGTTTCATAATCTGGGACTGGGGTGATTTCATTAAAATAGTGTAGGCAATACCCGCCTCATCTAGTGCATGCAATAGGTCATCGAGTACCCCTAATTTCATTAAAACATGATCGGTCACGATGCACGGGTTTTCGATGCGAAGCTCCCGGCTGATATTGGCAATTCCCTTCACCTTGCCATGCCCATAAATACACCGAGGCTGCGGGACTGGCACCATTTTTATAAATGGCTTTTCACGGACACCAGCAATTGATGTAGCATGTTGATGCTTCTTGTCGGTCAATAATACAGCGACTTAGCAATTCATTTATGAGTCCACTGAAAAACACTTAATGTTTTTGACCAACACTTTCTTCATGTAGTTTCACTCGCTCGCCATCCGACAAAGCTCCATCACTTCAGGAAATAGCGATACCGTCTCAACAAACGCCTTGTCCCCCTCATAAGAAAGGACGTAGATCCTTCCGTCATAATTTCTATTGCTGACAAAACTCTATTTGGAAGTGGAAAAAGAGGTGTTGTACTTACAGGTGACACCTTATATTTTAGGGAATTCTTTGAAGAATCAAGGGGGCTCTGGCTTTTAGAAATACCGCAATCAAAATACAAACATACTGAAACTAAGACAGACAAAGGATTTGAATATCCTAAATTTCTAAATCAAAGACTTTTCGGGCTAATATCCCAATGCCAAAGGAAATGGCCGCCACTCCTAGGCTCAGTCCCATCATTTCGAAGAAATGCTTATGAAAATTCAGATCCTTGGCCACAGAAATATAGAGATTGAAGACAAGGATGATAACAGTTGCCATCGACATGGTGAGCAGGAGAGCCAAGGTGTAATTGGAGATGAGCAAGTATGGCAAAATGAGTAATATGACGGTGAAGATGTAGGCGGCCCCAGTGTATAGTGCGGCTTTTCCGGCCCTGTTTTCTTTGCCGGAAGCTCTGTGCGAAAGGTATTCCGAGGCGGACATGGATAAAGAGGCGGAAATGCCTGTAATCAGCCCAGATAGGGCGATAAGCTTTGTATCGCGAAAGGCAAATGTAAAACCTGTCAAGGCTCCCGTTAATTCTACCAGAGCATCGTTGAGCCCCAATATCATTGATCCTACGTAATTCAATAACTCCTCTTCAAGCATTCCAAGCAATTCCTGTTCATGCCTTTCTTCTTCCTCGACAATGGTGACAAGTTCAGGATGGCGGTCCAGTACAGACTGGTAATGCGCTTGTGTGGATTTCTCCCTTCTTTCCATTAATTTCAGTGTAAACGTTATGCCGAATACTCGTGCGAGGCAGATAACGCATGCAACAAAAATTCTATTTGGTGTGAGATCGATATTGGTTAGTTTCTTGAAAGTTTCATAATGGCCCTGTTCCTCAGTGGCTATTATGGCTAACAATTCAGAATTATTGCGGTCCTTGACAATAGCGGAGAGTTTGCCATATACCTCTACTGCTGTCGCTTCATCTTGCTGAATACGTCTAAATACTGCATCATCAGTCATTTTTTGCATTGATGTTATTTAGTCTCCATTCTATATACACCACCCCAGTTGTCTGGCGGTGGATTCTTTCTATACGCCTGGCAACGATTAATAAAAACTTTCGATGGTCCATCGTCGGGTGTATTCATAATGACTTCTTGGAATAATTTCTCCGCCTCATCCCATCGCTTCTCATAAAAGAATTCCTGAGCCTTGCCGTAGAGTTCAAGACTTTTCCGTTTTACCAGAGGAAATTCAATATCAGAATTCTCGTCATGACATAGTTCATAACAACTTACAGGTTTCTCCTTTCCCATGACTCGAATTTTGTCCAGATGTCTGGTAAGGAATTCTTCCTGAAGGAATTGATTTGTGCTTCCGCTGATAAGGACTTGGGTTCCATATTGTTTATTGACGCCTTCAAGTCGCGCGGCGAGATTCATCTCGTCTCCAAGTGCGGTATAATCTTTACGCTGGTCTGTGCCGATGAATCCAACGTTGTTGACACCCGTATTAATACCGATTCGGGTGTATATTTTTCCGTGGGGTAGATGGGACAGAATTTCTGCATCCAACAAGCCTTCGTCAATGAGCTGTTGATTAATTGTCTCTTCGAGATGAATCATCCTCATGGCAGCTCTGCATGCCCTAATCGGATGATCTTCAAGGTTTAGTGGGGCGTTCCAGAATGAGATGATAGCATCCCCTTCATACTTGTCTATAGTTCCGAGTTCCTCGAGTATTATATCGCTCATGGGTGTAAGGTATCTCTTGATAAATTCGAAAAGCTTGTCCGAGGATCCGAGGTGTTCCGAGATAGTGGAAAATTTCTCAATGTCTGTAAACATCGCCGTAATTGGCCGATTATCCCCACCCATATTTAAGATTGTGGGATTTTCTTGTATTCGCTTCACGACATCAGGAGAAATTATCTGACCAAATGCGTTTTGGATAAATGCCTTTTCCTTTGATGTCGATAAGAAGCTGATAACCAGGGTGCCTATATAGACTGCTAGCACAGTGAGCATGAGTGGAACCATCGATATATAGATGTTTGTGACAGTGAAAACTAGGCTTCCGGCAATTATAATAAGGAGAATGCCAGTTGCCCCGCTGATGATATTGATTGTTGAATTTTTCTTGCTAATCTGAGTGAGTAGTGCAACGGCAAATCCGGCGATGATATTGATCACCAAACAAATTCCTAGGGGTAGTTCGCGTAGAAAAGAGCCTTGGACCAAAGAATTATACAAGGCACCGTATATCCCCATGTTCATATACTTTCTTTCAAAAGGATTGGCACCATAGTCAGTCGTACTCGTCCCTGTGTATCCGGCGATAATTGTCGCACCTTCCAAGCGAGTTCTGAGGAAATCCCTATAGAGCCTGATATCATCAAGCAATACCCGTGTCTCAGAAAAAAGATAGGCTAAATTGTCGCTAAGATTGGTGTAGTAGGCATAGTCATCACTTGCCAGTGCACTGGCATCGAGGATTTGTTCCACCTCTCTAAGAATGCTTGATTCCGCATCTCCATTGTAAAACTGCCAAGCTTTTTCAATGTATTCGTCCCGATATCCTCCTAGGTCAACGGCTTTTGAGCCATCGCCTTCAGCAAGCATTTGTTTTTGTAGAGCTTCGATACTTCCAGCCATAACGCTCAATGGCACATTGGTTTCTCCATGGACATCCGAGGTAATCCCGTATCGTTCTAAGTCTTCAATGAAGATGGAGAGGTCTTCAAGTAATCGGTCATGGTAATAAAGATAGAAAAATGATAGCCGGTGTTCAGGATTCGTTGGATCGTAGTTTTGTGCCTCTCGGCGATTGAGCGGTGTTCCGTCAAATTTTCTTTTTGGCCAATTAATGAGGACTTTGCCTCTTTGATCGAGTGGAATAGTGAGACCGCCGACTTCCATACGCCCTGGATAGACGGTTATCGGAGGTTTGCCTGCTCTTACCCACCAGGTGCCAAAACCTAAGTTTGTGTAGTATCTATCTCCGTGCCGATAAATTGGATCGATACGGCGGCGAATTCCATCAATATCAATAAAGCTTCGTGGATAACCGGCCCATTTTGCCGATTGTATGACAGGCGGTATAGCGGGGAGAATTTCTAGCGAATCGTCGAAAGGATCATCGTAGAGGGTAAGGTAATCATTAATACTGACATTATCCATTGTCCACTGCCTAAGTTCGTCGGTAATAGTTTCATCCTTGTCATCAACCATATTGACTGTGGCGGTGACATTGCCGAAATAGGCTAGGGCATTTCCCAGGTAGGTGTCTTTCGAAAAAGTGATATTCCTTGTCGATGCGATAATCCTATCGGCCGCATTGGTGTTGGCCTGTTCAAGTTCCCCAATGTATTCCAATGCCTGCTGTCGTGTCACTTTCTTATCAAGGATGAGATTTACCAGCTTAGCCTGTTCCTTGGACAGGTTTTCAATTGCCTGATCTACTTCAGCGGGTATGCCCTGATTAAGCCATTCATAATTGATGCCGTCTTCACTACTGTCGACAAATTCTATATCCAACATCACCCAGGCAGGAGCAAATTCCGAAGCAAGTATTAAACCGTCGGCAAAGACTTCTCGGGGAAGTGGGTATGCATCTATTTCGGTAATCGTCAGATCATCAACCTCTAATAGAAGTATGCTGGGATCCTCGGGTATGGCCGGTTTAAGTCTCAGTAACAAATCATATACACGGCTGTCAATGGATTCGTAAAAAACCAATGCGTCCGTATCATTCCCCTCAGCGTATTGCAGATGCCCAATGTAAAGCAATCCGGTGAATATCAATGCCGATACCACGGTTATAATAATCGCTAACCAAAAGAATTTCATTGTATATCCTCCGTTTGGAAACAACCGGAATGGTGCTTTCCAATGAACATTTTTTCAGACCAAGTGAAGATAGAGTTATGCCCGTTCCCAATATAATAGCCTACCGTGAGGATTCTGCCAACGCCGTAACGAAGGGGCTGGGTCAGAATGCGCCTTTGGCCCGCATGTGGTGTTGGTGAAAAAAACTAAAATGCTCATGTACACTCCGCTTCCAGAACTTTTCGCCTGTCTGCGCCTGCCTGTTGCAGACAGGTGCGTACACGCATAGGCAGGCCGCCTTGCCTACAAACCAAATCCACCATTCTGACCCACCTCCTGGATTCTGACACAGCCCAAGCACATTCATGCCCTCCCTATAAATGCCCACCCATCGGGCCCTGGATTCTGACACAATCCCGAAAAAAATCGAGTCAAGAATTCCGGTGGGGTTTTTGCGGTGTCTTGCAATGTGTTTGTTCTCAGCAGATGGCGTAATAGCAATAGCGCGAGGGATTGTAGCGGAAATGCCGCTGGCGGCCCCGGCGATTGGCAATGAGCCGGTTAACAGGCTACCAGATTAAGACATTGGAGCGAAAAGCCCGACCCGAAGGGTTGCCAGGGCAATCGCATCTAATTTATCCCCCAAGATGATAGAAAAGGCTTACTACAGTGTAAAAAATAGTCAGAATCCAAGATTTATACGATAATTCCCCAAGATTCTATTCTGGGAGGGATGAATTATGGATAAATCAGATGCATTTTGGCATCAGTTTGAAAAGATTGAGGATCCTCGAGTTGATCGAACCAAGAAACACAATTTGGTGGATATACTTTTTATAGCATCTGCGGCGGTTATATCAGGAGCTGACTCCTTTCTCGAAATCGAAGTGTATGGGCAAAGAAAAGCTAAATGGCTTAAGAGATTTTTGGATTTACCCAATGGAATACCATCACACGATACCTTTGGACGAGTATTTGCATTAATCAAATCAGAACAACTACAACAGTGTTTTCTAGAATGGGTTAAGTCAATAGCCAAAAGTATAGGTGGTGAAGTTATCTCAATAGACGGCAAAACAGTTCGTCGCTCTTTTGATAAAGTGTCTGAAAAGTCGGCGATACACATGGTGAGTGCATGGGCAAATGAGAACCGGATTGTATTAGGTCAGGTTAAAGTCGATGAGAAATCAAATGAGATTACCGCTATACCAAAACTGCTTAAAGTGCTTGATATTCAAAATTGCATAATCACGATTGATGCTATGGGATGTCAGAGGTCTATAGCTAAAGAGATAAAAGCGAAAGGAGGGGACTATGTTCTTTCCTTAAAAGGAAATCAGGGAAAACTTAAAAATAATGTTGAGCAGTTTTTTCAATACGCAGATGCTTGTTCTTTCAAAGACATTAAGCATGATTATCATAAGACGTTTGACAAAGACCATGGGCGTATAGAAACACGGGAATACTGGTGTGTGTCTGACTTAGAGTGGCTGGAGACAAGGCAAAAATGGGAGGGGTTAAGAACCATCGGGATGGTAAGAGATCATCGTACGATTGGCAATAATACAACAGTGGAAGACCGGTATTTCATCAGTAGCCTAGAGATGAACGCAGAATTAATGGGGAATGCTATACGCCGACATTGGGGTATAGAAAATTCCCTTCATTGGGTATTGGATATTGCTTTTCGTGAGGATGAAAGCAGAATACGCAAAGGCAATGCGGCAGAGAACTTCGGAATACTTCGCCACTTGGCTTTGAATCTGCTAAAGAAGGATAAAGTCACCAAGGCGGGAATTGCCGCTAAACGCAAGAAAGCTGGATGGGACGATGATTATCTGCTTGATGTTCTTAATGGATTTTAGATGCGATTGCCCTGGAAGGGTTGCGCCCAAATATTGATTTTTAAAAATTACGGCACAATGAAATCGGTGGGGAGGTTCCAGCGGTTGATATGTGTTTAAAGTTCCCCCTGAAGATTTCCGATTAATAACTAGTGGTACATCGAAAATGAACGATGCCGATGCTGGGGAGGGCTAAGTGATAAGAGGGCTATATACAGGAGCAAGCGGCATGCGTGCCCAGGAGCACAGGCTTGATGCGTTGGCGAATAATTTAGCCAATGTCGATCTAAGCGGTTACAAGAAGGATATATCGGTTCATAAGGCCTTTCCTGAACTGCTAATCCGCCGATTTGAGGATGATGGTGAATATCGGTTTAATCTGGGCAGTGTGGATACATCTCCGGTTGTGGGCAAACTTGGCATGGGTGTGGAGTATAACGAATCATACACTGACTTTGAGCAGGGCTCGTTAAAGGTTACAGAGAATAAGTTCGATCTCGCCTTAGATGATGAGGGATTCTTTAGTATAGACACTCCTTGGGGTGTGAGATACACCCGAAATGGTTCCTTCTGGCTCGGCAAAGAGCAGATATTGGAAACCAAGGATGGTTATCCTGTTTTGGGTGATAGCGGTATCATAAAGATTACAAAAAATGAGGTGACAATAGATAAGCTTGGGCGAGTGTGGCAAATGTCCACCGGGGATATTGAACCTGAGCTAGTGGATACGCTTCATCTTGTAGGGTTTGCGCGTAACCGTTTCCTAAGGAAAGAAGGAAGCAGTTTCTGGAGTGCTAACGAATTTTCCGGTGAGGAGCGAAATCTGGATGGAGCCAAGAGACCTGGTGTTTTACAGGGGTTTCTGGAAGGCTCCAATGTGAATCCCGTGAGGGAGATGGTCAATATGATAGAAGTGAATAGGGCCTATGAGGCAAATCAGAAAACTATCAGTACTCATAATGGCCTTCTCGACCGATTGATTAATCAGGTCGCAAAGTATTAGGAGGACATGAGTAATGATGCGTTCATTATGGACTGCCGCAACGGGCATGAATGGCCAGCAGTTCAATATCGATGTGATTTCCAATAATCTATCCAATGTCAATACGACAGGCTATAAACAGGTGCGGGCGGATTTTGAGGACTTGATTTATCTCAATTCCCGCATTGCCGGAACCCCTGCTACCGAACGGACAGTTACGCCAACAGGCATTCAGGTAGGTCATGGGGTAAGAGTTGGAGCTTCGCAACGCATTTTTAGTCAGGGAAGTGTTAAACAGACCGATGCACCGGCTGATATGGCCATCATGGGCGAGGGGTTTTTTCGGGTATTGAACATAGATGGCACTTACGGATATACCCGAGATGGTTCCTTTATGATAGATAGCAATGGACAATTAGTTTCCTCTAAGGGCTACCGTCTCTTGCCGGAGATCATTCTTCCCACAAACTTTATACGCACGAGTTTGTCTGTGAGTCAGCAGGGAAGAGTTACTGTCAAGATTCCCGATCAGGAAGACCCCATAGATGTGGGACAGGTGGACTTATATAGCTTCATCAACCCTGCGGGCCTTCAGGCTATCGGGGAGAATCTTTTCATGGAGACAGCGGCATCAGGTGAGGCTGAACGAGGCCTGCCCGGTGAGGGAGAAATGGGTAGGATTCTGCATAAATTTCTTGAGTACTCGAATGTCTCGGTTGTTAAGGAGATGGTGGGTATGATAGTCGCTCAGCGGGCATATGAGCTGAACTCAAAGGCCATACAAACTTCAGACGCGATGCTTGGCATAGCCAACAACTTGAAACGGGGATAGGAACACTGTATGACTATTTCCCCCCTATCGAATAATTCTTTAATCTACGAGACTCAGTCTAATTCGATTAAAATTAAGGAATTAACTCGCCGCTCCCAGGAGAGTGAGGCAGAAGAGTTAAGAAAGGTGAGTGAAGATTTTGAATCTTTGTTCGTCAAGATGATGCTCGATTCAATGCGTAGCACTCTGGATGACAATGGTCTTATTCCGAAGAATTCGGGCGAAAAACTGTTTGAAGATCATCTATTTGATGAGTATGCCCGCAAAATTGGAAGTGTGGCCGATTTTGGAATAGCCGAGATGATGTACAATCAATTATCTGACAGATTGCCAGGCAGTTCTGTTAATATCCAATCCTGAGAACATATTATAGGGGTGCCCTTATGCGGTTTAGAAGCGTATAATGTCTCTAAGTATCCAGCAGATTACACAAAAAGACACTTCACTGATGGAAGCCTTGATGACTGTTTTTGGTGACGCATTTTCTGATATAGATACGTACACTGGGAACCGGCCAAGCACAGACTATATGCGAGGATTACTGAGCAGTGACTATTTCATCGCATTAGCCGCCCTGGAGAATGGAGAAGTTGTCGGCGGCCTTACTGCCTATGAACTAAAGAAATTTGAGCAGGAATGTAGTGAGATTTACATTTATGATCTTGCGGTATCAGAATCGTATCGACGCCGGGGAATCGCGACAACACTGATTAACGAACTCAAAGGTATAGCGATTGCACGCAAAGCCTATGTGATATTCGTCCAGGCAGATACTGGCGTTGAAGATGAACCCGCCATCTCACTTTACACGAAACTAGGAAAACGTGAAGATGTTCTGCACTTTGACATTGAAGTTAAGGGTTTCGATGGCCACGCATAACATCTATCTTCACTGGATTCGGTCAGAATGCGCCTTTGGCCCGCATGCGGCGTTGGCGAAAAAACCTGAAATGCTCATGTACAACATGTACATTCCGCTTTCAGAACTTTTCGCCGCCTTGCCTGCAGACCAAATCCATCATTCTGACACAGCCCCATTGCCACCGTACCTCCAAAGTTGGCAAAAAAACCTAAAATGCTTATGTACAACATGTACACTCCGCTTTCAGAACTTTTCGCCGCCTTGCCTGCAGACCAAATCCATCATTCTGACACAGCCCCATTGCCACCGTACCTCCAAAGTTGGCAAAAAAACCTGAAATGCTTATGTACAACATGTACACTCCGCTTTCAGAACTTTTCGCCGCCTTGCCTGCAGACCAAATCCATCATTCTGACACAGCCCCATTGCCACCGTACCTCCAAAGTTGGCGAAAAAACCTGAAATGCTTATGTACAACATGTACACTCCGCTTTCAGAACTTTTCGCCGCCTTGCCTGCAGACCAAATCCATCATTCTGACACAGCCCCATTGCCACCGTACCTCCAAAGTTGGCAAAAAAACCTGAAATGCTTATGTACAACATGTACATTCCGCTTTCAGAACTTTTCGCCGCCTTGCCTGCAGACCAAATCCATCATTCTGACACAGCCCCATTGCCACCGTACCTCCAAAGTTGGCAAAAAAACCTAAAATGCTTATGTACAACATGTACATTCCGCTTTCAGAACTTTTCGCCGCCTTGCCTGCAGACCAAATCCATCATTCTGACACAGCCCCATTGCCACCGTACCTCCAAAGTTGGCAAAAAACCTGAAATGCTTATGTACAACATGTACACTCCGCTTTCAGAACTTTTCGCCGCCTTGCCTGCAGACCAAATCCATCATTCTGACACAGCCCCATTGCCACCGTACCTCCAAAGTTGGCAAAAAAACCTGAAATGCTTATGTACAACATGTACACTCCGCTTTCAGAACTTTTCGCCGCCTTGCCTGCAGACCAAATCCATCATTCTGACACAGCCCCATTGCCACCGTACCTCCAAAGTTGGCAAAAAAACCTGAAATGCTTATGTACAACATGTACACTCCGCTTTCAGAACTTTTCGCCGCCTTGCCTGTGGTAGCTCCCCCATCCCCCTCTTCAAGGGAAGCAATGGGTGGCAATCCCCCCCTGAGGGGGGGCGGGGGGGGGGAATTTTCTTATTTCTTATGCGCATTCTGACACAGCCCCGCCATCGGGCCCTCACATGTGAGCCGGGGTGCTAGGCAACAAACCAGGATCTGAGATGAAGAGCCATAAGCCACTTTCTTCAAAGAAACCACCTCAACCAAACGAAAATTACAAACTCATTGCAGACTGGATAGCAGACACAAAGCCTTCGCTCAATCCCATCGTCACGAAATTAGACGAACTCATCAGAGAGCAGATCACAGAACCGCGGTATTCCATTAAATGGGGTAAGGCGTTCTACGGCTCTCCTAAACACGGTTGGTGCATTGAGGTCGTCGTTTACAATGTATCGGTCAATGTTGTTTTCCTGAATGGCAGCAAGTTGAATTCACCGTCAGAACTAGGTGGTGAAGCCCGTTACGTGAAAATCAGCGAGGCAAGTGAGGTTGAAGCAGCTCAACTGCATACCTGGGTAAGGCAATCATGCAATAGTGCGGGATGGCCGTGGTAGATGTTGCCTAACAAGGCAATGCAGAGGACACCTGCGGCATCCCTGATTTTTAACGGTATCTCTAAGCAAACCACCAGGTTCTTGACGAGATCTTTCCTTTCTGGATAAAAACCCGGATTGCAGATTGTAGAATTGGCACCGTGTTTCATAGCTATCTATTTATATCAAAATATATTAACACCTGTTCTTCAGTCTCGTCTTAGTGTGTGCTTTTACCTCTCGATTATGAGCGAAAGCCGTCGGCAAGACCACATTTGCCAACTAAAGCAACTCCCTGGACAGACCGGCCGGTTCAGGGAATTTTGTCAGACATATCCTGTCTTCAATAAATTATGCGTTGTTCGCTTATGCGACCAAGTATCTCAATTCCCTTCTGGACTGTTTCATTAAAGCCTGCCTGGCATTTGTCTAGCTCCCTTTTAATCAGTTATGAGAGCATAACAATAAAAACATGGCTACGAGTGGATTTCTTTTTCCGCACGTATATAGGCCTGATTTCCAGATGACCGCTTTTGCAGGTACGGAAGGCCTGTTCCACCTTGGACAGGTCCCTTGTAGCGAACATGAACGATTTCACTGTCAGCATCCGTGATATCAACATAACCTCGTAGGACATAGCATCCGTTTAGCTTCTCATGTTCCTCGATAACAGGGATTCCGTCTTAAAATCAATCGTTCTCCGTCAACTTGCAATTCACAGATATTTTCATCGAAGAGTTCTATCTAAGAAAATGAAGTACTCTGCGTACTCTGTGCCTCCGTGCGAAACTCTTCATACCTCCCATGCCGTTTCAGATCTCACGGAGATCACAAAGGACACGGAGGGAGTAGTGGGCAAAGCTTTGAAAAACCTCTGTGAACTCTGTTCCTCCGTGCGAAACTCTTACATCCCATGCCGTTTCAGATCTCACGGAGATCAACAAAGGACATGGAGAGAGTAGCAGGCAAGGCTTTAAAAAACCCCTGTGAACTCTGTACTTCCGTGCGAAACTCTTACATCCCATGCCGTTTCAAATCTCACGGAGATCACAAAGGACACGGAGGGGGAGCAGACAAGGCTTTAAAAAACCTCTGTGAACTCTGTGCCTCCGTGCGAAACTCTTCATACATCCCATGCCGTTTCAGATCTCATGGAGATCAACAAAGGACATGGAGAGAGTAGTGGGCAAAGCTTTGAAAAACCTCTGTGAACTCTGTGCCTCCGTGCGAAACTCTTACATCCCGTGCCGTTTTTAGATCTCACAGAGATCACAAAGGACACGGAGAGAGGAGCAAAAAAAGCTTTGAAAAACCTCTGAGCCTCCGTGCGAAACTCTTACATCCCGTGCCGTTTTTAGATCTCACGGAGATCACAGAGGACATGGAGAGAGTAGCGGGCAAAGCTTTAAAAAATATCTGTGAACTCTGTGCCTCCGTGCGAAACTCTTCATACCTCCCATGCCGTTTCAGATCTCACGGAGATCACAAAGGACATGGAGAGAGTAGCAGGCAAGGCTTTAAAAAACCCCTGTGAACTCTGTACTTCCGTGCGAAACTCTTACATCCCGTGCCGTTTTTAGATCTCACAGAGATCACAAAGGACACGGAGGGGGAGTAGGCAAGGCTTTAAAAAACCCCTGTGAACTCTGTACTTCCGTGCGAAACTCTTACATCCCATGCCGTTTCAAATCTCACGGAGATCACAAAGGACACGGAGGGGAGCAGACAAGGCTTTGAAAAACCTCTGTGAACTCTGTTCCTCCGTGCGAAACTCTTACATCCCGTGCCGTTTTTAGATCTCACAGAGATCACAAAGGACACGGAGAGAGGAGCAAAAAAAGCTTTGAAAAACCTCTGTGCCTCCGTGCGAAACTCTTACATCCCGTGCCGTTTTTAGATCTCACGGAGATCACAGAGGACATGGAGAGAGTAGCGGCAAAGCTTTAAAAAATATCTGTGAACTCTGTGCCTCCGTGCGAAACTCTTCATACCTCCCATGCCGTTTCAGATCTCACGGAGATCACAAAGGACACGGAGAGAGTAGTGGGCAAAGCTTTGAAAAACCTCTGTGCCCTCTGAGCCTCCGTGCGAAACTCTTACATCCCGTGCCGTTTTTAGATCTCACGGAGATCACAGAGGACATGGAGAGAGTAGCGGGCAAAGCTTTGAAAAACCTCTGTGCCCTCTGAGCCTCCGTGCGAAACTCTTCATACCTCCCATGCCGTTTCAGATCTCACGGAGATCACAAAGGACACGGAGGGGGAGTAGGCAAGGCTTTAAAAAACCCCTGTGAACTCTGTACTTCCGTGCGAAACTCTTACATCCCATGCCGTTTCAGATCTCACAGAGATCACAAAGGACACGGAGGGGGAGTAGGCAAGGCTTTAAAAAACCCCTGTGAACTCTGTACTTCCGTGCGAAACTCTTACATCCCGTGCCGTTTTTAGATCTCACAGAGATCACAAAGGACACGGAGAGAGGAGCAAAAAAAGCTTTGAAAAACCTCTGTGCCTCCGTGCGAAACTCTTACATCCCGTGCCGTTTTTAGATCTCACGGAGATCACAAAGGACACGGAGGGGAGCAGACAAGGCTTTGAAAAACCTCTGTGAACTCTGTTCCTCCGTGCGAAACTCTTACATCCCGTGCCGTTTTTAGATCTCACAGAGATCACAAAGGACACGGAGAGAGTAGTGGGCAAAGCTTTGAAAAACCTCTGTGAACTCTGTGCCTCCGTGCGAAACTCTTACATCCCGTGCCGTTTTTAGATCTCACAGAGATCACAAAGGACACGGAGAGAGGAGCAAAAAAAGCTTTGAAAAACCTCTGTGCCTCCGTGCGAAACTCTTACATCCCGTGCCGTTTTTAGATCTCACGGAGATCACAGAGGACATGGAGAGAGTAGCAGGCAAAGCTTTGAAAAACCTCTGTGCCCTCTGAGCCTCCGTGCGAAACTCTTCATACCTCCCATGCCGTTTCAGATCTCACGGAGATCACAAAGGACACGGAGGGGGAGTAGGCAAGGCTTTAAAAAACCCCTGTGAACTCTGTACTTCCGTGCGAAACTCTTACATCCCATGCCGTTTCAAATCTCACGGAGATCACAAAGGACACGGAGGGGAGCAGACAAGGCTTTAAAAAACCTCTGTGAACTCTGAGCCTCCGTGCGAAACTCTTCATACATCCCATGCCGTTTCAGATCTCACAGAGATCACAAAGGACACGGAGAGAGAGTAGCAGGCAAAGCTTCAAAAAACCTCTGTGAACTCTGTGCCTCCGTGCGAAACTCTTTGCACATCCCATGCCGTTTCAGATCTCACGGAGATCACAAAGGACACGGAGAGAGTAGTGGGCAAAGCTTTGAAAAACCTCTGTGAACTCTGTGCCTCCGTGCGAAACTCTTACATCCCGTGCCGTTTTTAGATCTCACAGAGATCACAAAGGACACGGAGAGAGGAGCAAAAAAAGCTTTGAAAAACCTCTGAGCCTCCGTGCGAAACTCTTACATCCCGTGCCGTTTTTAGATCTCACGGAGATCACAGAGGACATGGAGAGAGTAGCAGGCAAAGCTTTGAAAAACCTCTGTGCCCTCTGAGCCTCCGTGCGAAACTCTTCATACCTCCCATGCCGTTTCAGATCTCACGGAGATCACAAAGGACACGGAGAGAGAGTAGCAGGCAAAGCTTCAAAAAACCTCTGTGAACTCTGTGCCTCCGTGCGAAACTCTTTGCACATCCCATGCCGTTTCAGATCTCACGGAGATCACAAAGGACACGGAGAGAGTAGTGGGCAAAGCTTTGAAAAACCTCTGTGCCCTCTGAGCCTCCGTGCGAAACTCTTACATCCCGTGCCGTTTTTAGATCTCACGGAGATCACAGAGGACATGGAGAGAGTAGCGGGCAAAGCTTTAAAAAACCTCTGTGAACTCTGTGCCTCCGTGCGAAACTCTTCACACTTCCCATGCCGTTTCAGATCTCACGGAGATCAACAAAGGACTAGGTTCGATCTTTGAGTACATAATCCGCTTGTTTCATCGGGCAATAGATTTGACAGCCCATGTAGGAGAAACACAATTCCACAATCCCGGAAATCTTCTTTGAGCAGACAGAACCTCACGCTTTTGATGTTGTAGCTCAAAAATAATTGATTTTTGCTTCCTTCTTTTCTGTAAGATTTTTATAGTGCCCCGAAGATTAGGGGCGGAGTGGGGGGCAGGGGGGCTTAGTCAAAATAAGCCGAAATTGGAGTAATTGGATTGAGACGGGGCGGAGAGATTATAACCATGCTTGTAAATCGTTTTTTCAGGGGAGTCATGTATGGAGGCATGTATTTGTTCTCTACCACTAAGATAGAGGGCACTATAAACAGGTTTTAAGGGACTCTTATTCAATAAATACACTAGCGACTGTATGAAAAAATAGACATTAGGTCAGTCTAGCTTTGGTTATGCAACGAAAAACTCTGGTATAGCCCTCCGATGAATCTGTAAAACTGGCGACTCATCTTAGCTATCGCTTGAGCGATGCCCCCCCGCTTCTGTGCTAACTGCCTGTTCGTGTCCGTATTTGTCTGCAAAAGGCAGGCGCAGACAGGCTAAAATGCTCATTTAGTCCAGCTAACCTCCGCTTTTAGCACCTGGAATCGAAAAAAACCATCAAACCCGTTTTCAGTGTCCATAGTCCGACAGCCTCCTAGGGGCAGTTATCCGAATCAATTAGAGGACATGGAAGTTGGCACGAATATTGCTTGCATAGTGGTATGGTTACAAATCAGAACAGCGGAAATAATGAAAATTCAGGTCTGCACTCATACTTTCAGGAAATAGGGCAGTATGAGCTTCTTACCTATGAACAGGAATTGGAGTTCTCCCGGCGTATTGAGATGGGTGATCGTGAGGCATTGAACCGACTCGTCAATGCCAATCTGCGATTGGTTGTGAAAATAGCGAGAGCCTATACCAGAACCAATATAAGCTTGATAGATATAATTCAAGACGGGAATATCGGATTGATTAAGGCTGCAAAGAAATATGATCACCGAAAGAAGGTGAGGTTTTGCACTTATGCCACATGGTGGATCAGGCAATCCATCACAAATGCCTTGTCTAAATCTCAAACTGCCTTAAAAAAATACGGTACTGTCGATAACGATCAAAACTTCGTCACGCATTTTTCAGGCACGGAAATCGCTACGGACAGCTCAAACACCTTCGATCTTCTGCCCGATACTTCGAATTCAGGTCCCGCTGAGGAATTGATACGGAAGAGTGTAAAGGAAGACACCCATCGGCTTCTAAATCTGCTTCTTGAGAGGGAAAGAAAAATTCTAACATATCGATTTGCTTTGGATGATGGTGAATCGACGACCTTTAAGGCAATCGGTGAGCGTATGGGGTTGTCGGCAGAGGCTGTTAGACAGATAACAAACCGAGCGTTACAAAAGCTTCGCTCCAAGACAGACCCCATGAGGGAGTATTTCTACAGTCAGGGTGACTTTGAGCGACTGAGCTAGGAGTCTGGCGGACTTCTGCATTCCGGGCGATTTTTGCTTCTTCCTCTTTAATGAATGCCTCCTGCATTCTCTTTCTTAAGACACCTTCGTTCGCTTTCGCCGCCATCCGTGGCGGCTCTTATTTGTTATCGCTTGGGCACTTACTTCGGGGGCTGTGTCAGAATGCGCCTTTGGCCCGCATGCGGCGTTGCCTGCAATCCAAATCCATCATTCTGACCCACCTTCTGGATTCTGACACAGCCCCGCAGACAGGTCAAAATGCCCATTTTTAGACAAGCTACACTTGAGTTTTTGCCGCCTTGAATCGAAAAAAAAGTCATCAAAAACACCCTTTGAACTTCAGGGTCCGACAGACTCCTAGAGGCAAGATGAGATTTTCAGAAATGCCTTATGGTCATCTTTCTTCAAGCCCATTATCATGCTTTCTATGAATATCCTCGGTATTGAGACGAGTTGTGATGAATGTGCCATAGCGGTTGTCAAAGACGGCAGGAAAATCCTCTCAAACATTGTTGCCAGCCAGGTTGAGCGACATGAGCCTTGGAACGGCGTAGTGCCGGAAATTGCGTCGCGGCTGCATGTCGAGTGGATAGACCAGGTATGTTCGCAAGCACTTGAAGAAGCCAGTGTAAATCTTTCCGATGGAATAGACGGGGTGGCAGTCACTTCCCGTCCTGGCCTTATCGGGTCTCTTCTGGTAGGATTATCTTACGCTAAGGGCCTTGCCTGGTCCGCCGGTCTGCCTTGTGTGGCGGTTGATCATATTCTGGCCCATCTCTATGCTCCGCGATTGGAATATGAGATAGCTTTTCCTTATCTTGGTGTCATTGTGTCGGGAGGACACACGATAATTTGCCGTGTCGATTCAATCTATGAGGTAGGCGTATTAGGTACAACGATAGATGATGCCTGCGGAGAAGCCTTTGATAAGGTGGCCAAACATTACGACATGGGTTATCCCGGTGGTGTGGCCTTGGATATTTTGGCCGAGCGAGGTGATTGTAAGGCGTATGCGTTTCCTTTAGCACAACTAAAGCATGAAAGACATCGGTATGATTTATCCTTCTCGGGATTGAAGACGGCTGTCATTAACCAGTTAGAGCAATTTCGCGTTTCCGATGAAGCCAATTGTAAGGAGGATATTGCCGCATCGTTTCGAAAGGCGGCCATTTCAATGTTGGTAAGCAAGATTGATCTTGCGGTGAAAGATACCGGCATAAATAGGGTGGTGGCTGGAGGTGGGGTATCCGCAAACAGGTATTTCCGTCAGGTTATGAGCGAAAAATACGAGACTTATTTCTCATCGTTGAAACTTTGTACGGACAACGGTGCAATGATTGCAGGCCTGGGCTATCATTACATCATCGATGGCCGATTGAGCGGCCTTGATATCAATGCCTCTGCGAGGGTTTCGGACTATCGGCACTTACATCTAGGAAAGTAAGCACCTTCAAGAGTATTTCTTCAGGGGACTCTCTGGCATCGAGTTTGAGTATAGACATCCCACTCGTTTCGTAGTGTGCTATGGCTCGACTATAAGAGGTGAGAACCGTACTCAGAAATCTTTCGTTTTCATATATTTCCTTATCCTTTTTAATGGATAGTCTGTGCATGGCATCTTCCACCGGCAGGTTTAGATAGATCAGAAATCCTGGAAGGGGAGAGGGAGCATTAATGCGATCTACCCACTTCCAGTCAGTTTCCACAGATTGATAGGCCAGAGAAGAAAACAGGTATCTGTCGGAGATATATATGCCATCGTCGTCAATTGTTTGACGGATACCCTCGGCCCCATAAACGTGCTCTATGCGGTCTGCGGCGAACAACAAAGCGAGGGATTCGGGGCATATGGGATGGGTGTCGGCTAAGCCCTGCCGTATCAGCCTTCCAATAGCCTTATCGGTCGGCTCATAGCCATGGTTGCACCTGATACCTTGGGCAGTCAGTCTTTTTTTCAATCCCCTGGCGAGAGTTGTTTTTCCTGCTCCATCAATACCCTCAATGGCGACTAAGTTTTTCCATGTAGTTCGATTACTTTTCATCCATGATTCTTCTGCTAAGATTTTATATCTACTATAATAGCACCAATGGTACTTCCTTTCTACCTATTCAATCGTGCTTTGTATGCTCACAAAATAATCTTGGAGAAAAGCAATACGTGAGAAACAAGAAGAGAACCACTCATTTATTGCAGGTCGCCACTCTCGTGCTCATTGCCTCCTTGGGGCTACTCCTCATGGACTCCATACGCAACATGATTGACCGAAGAGTCGAGTCGATGAAAAGAAACTTGATAACCCAAATGGAAGAGCGTTTTGGGATGGAACTGAGCTATGATTCCATCTCGCCCAACTTGTTGTCTGCGGTGACAATTCTTAACCTTGATGTATCATTCCCGAAAGGCAATTTTATCGCACGACGGGCTAGAGTCTTTTTTAATCCACTTCGATTCTTCGGTAGCAATGGATTCGATCAGACAAACTGGATAACTCGGATTTCAATCATTACTGGGCATCTACGTCTGACATCCCAAGAAGGAAATAAGTCACCCTTCGTCAATTCAAGTATCGATGACTTTATCACATTATTGGAGGCGAAGACCATTGTTTTAAAGGATTTCTCGGCCACGATAGAGACCGATAGAATGGGAACGGTCAGTGCTGAAGACATGATGCTTCAGATGGAAAGAGATGGACAATTGATGCGCTATGAGTTCTCCGGAGATGTGTTAGGCACACTCCCCATACCCCAATTCCAACGTGGAGAGGTGAACGTTAAACTGCAATCAAGCGGTAGCTATTCGCCACTTGCATCATCATTTATTGGACGAATAGAGTTTCATGATTTCAAATTGGGTGTTTTTGAGGTGCCCCCGATATCGGTTGCCCTTAATTACAAGGATGGCAAGATTACAATGCGGCGGATAAGCGATGTGTATCCCATCGATTTAGTGATGAGTCTGCTCAACGATGACATGGCTGTGTCAGGGAAATTCGCCCGTGTTCCTATCAATAAATTGTTGCGGCCTTACGACAACTACCCCTCTCGGGATTCATTGTTTGATGCGGAATTAGATGGCGAATTTAGTATCAATATGGATGTTCAAACCAATAGCCTTTCATACGATATAAACCTCTCCTTGGCATCGTCTAAGTCTGCCGGAATTTCACGAAACTGGAGAGTGGATATTGATATGAGAGGCAATGAAGAAGTTGCGAGCATCTCAGATCTTTCGCTTGCTATTCCTCAGCTAAGTGCCGGATACAAGGGCCGTATTGGCCTGGAGTCATTGACTATGGCGGGATTGCTGAATGTAAAAGCGGATGACAAATTTCTTGGAAATCCGATGGATGCGAATTTCATTGTTAGTACGAACGAGGGAATGATAAGCGTTAAGCCGATAGAAATCGGCAATGAGGGGAGTGAGTCATCAGGCTTGAGTCTCCTTTTTTTTCAGGAAGGAAAACAATATACCCTTTCAGCAGCCTTTGTGCCCTTTGATTCTCAAAGGGACATCCAGCAACAGGTTTTTTTTGATGCAGTGCTCAATGTGGAGTCTCAGCCGGAATTCCATGGATTTACTAGGATTGAAGGTGTCGAAATGGCTCAGTTAGCTAAATGGGTGAGTCTTCCTCTCTTGTCCCGCATAAATCTCGTGAAAGATTCATACATAGGCTTTCAAGGCCTATTCAAAACCAACCTGAAGACTTGGAAGATTGAGGTGGAGGAAGCCTCTCTGGTCAGCAAGAGAAACCTTCATGATAGAATCATGTTACATGGGCATATAAGATCGGATTCCTGGTCACTCAATGGTTTGAAAATAGACTGGGGTGGATATTCCATCGACGCTCAGGGAAGTGCTCAATACTCCGGTGGTAATGGGCTGGCCGAGGGAAGTTTGGTCATACAGGAAACTCTGTACCCTTTTGAAGCAATATGGACACATCAAGGGCGACTTCGCATCACCAGTACACCTGGAATCATTGCGGTTCTTGGGCCGAAGACCCGGAATGGCCGTACAATGTCTGTTAACTTAACGGAATTCACGCTACCGCTGAAAGACAAACAACTCTTGTCCGAACTCGATATCGCAGGTGTTGTCTCACGAAAGGAATGGAGAGCGACATTGAATAGATCACGTTTCACTTTGATGGGTAGTAACGGAGAAATCGATTCGGTCTTTGAATTTACGGGGCGAATGAATCCACGTATGATTGAATTCCATCACGTAGACATTCAAGACTCTCATGGCGGACTTAACGGCAATGCCCGTATAAATGTTTCTCAAGATGGGAATCCTCTTACGGGGAATCTGCAACTGACTTCAAATACAGGAGAATCCTATAGACTGTTTGCGACGCACGCCGCTGATGAATGGGATGTCAGTTTGAACATTGATTCTGGCCGACTCGATAGATTGAGTGGGATGAATATCCAGGGACTCTTGGATATTCAGGCCGATCTCAAAGGTTCGTTGGAGAATCCTACTCTTCTATTAGGTGTATCAGTGAATGAGGGACATCTTGGTGCCCATCCATTCAATATGAATTTCAATGCCGATATGCAGGAAGGTAAACTCTCTATCTATGATTTGGACTTGTTCTATAAAAACCTCAATATCGACCAGGGAATGTGCCTGGTTAATTTGGATGTCGGCACCATCAGAACGACGGCCAAACTCGATGCCACCTTTAATAAGGTGCCCGTTTCCACAGGGTTCTTGTTGGGCCTAGATTTTGAACGGGGGTTTTCCTTGCTTGAAATTTCTTCGCTACTCACTATGGAATTCACTGGGACATTAGCGACAAACGCCCTGCTCTGGGATGGCAACTCCCACCTACCCGCATTGACATTTCAGTTCAATAAAACCAAGGATTCGTTGAGGGTTCGGAATCCTGATAATGCCATTCTCACCGCAGATTATTCCTTCACCGACGGGCGATTGGAGATTCTCTCGGGTGATCCCATGCCCTTCGTTGCGAAGGGAGGGGGGACGATACATAATGGACAGCTAGATCTGAGCTTCCCGAGGCTCGAAATTGATCCAGTATTTATTAACTATTTCATGCCTCGTGATCCCATATTACTCCAGTATCATGTTGTCTTCCAGGAAGGGCGACTGGTTGGAAATCTCGACATTGAGGGCCCCGCCTCTTCTCCTGAACTCACTGGAACCGTCCATGCCGTGGATATAAAGGTTGACACCCCATATACCCAAGCTGGAATTGAACCTGTAGGTACTTCAATACACTTTGCTGGCAATAGAATAGATTTCGATAGAGTCGAAGTTCCGGTCGGAAGTGGCATTGCATTCGGTGAAGGCTACATGGTATTAGAAGGGTGGAAGATTGCCGATATGGACATGGCCTATGGGTGTATGCCGGTAAATAAGAGTGATGGAGTTCCTGTGTCGTACCCCCTGATCGGTATATATATTGATGGTTCAGTGACGGCTGATCTCCGTATGACGGGGAATTATAATGGTTTCCATCTCGATGGAGATATAAACTTACCGTATTTCAAGGCTTCACTAGGTTCCCCCCGCATTCCCGTAAGGCAGCGCAGGCCAGGGAAACGGCCGAAACAGGTGACATTGGATTTCCGTATTTACACCGGAAATAACGGCACTTTCTATCTTCCCAATGAGCAGTTGAAGATAATGAGAGTCATCGCAGAACCAGGGAACATGCTGACCCTGAAATACAGCAATGTTCCGAAAACGATGACACTTGTTGGAACACTGCCAATAAAATCCGGTGATATATACTATTTTGATCGAAATTTCCAGATAACCGAGGGCTCCATCGTATTCAATGAGGCTCTTGGTAAATTTGATCCCTTCATGCGGCTAAGGGCGGAAACACGGGTGCTAGACGATAACAACGAACAGGTAACTGTCGCCTTGGTCTATGATGCTCCGATAAAATCAGATTTCAATCCCGTGATCGAAACCATTCCCACGAGGTCTGAGCCGGAGATACTTGCCTTGTTGGGACATGCGATTAGGCCCTATGGGGAAACAAATATATCAGAATTTCGATCTGTTCTTCTGGCGACGGGAGGGATGTTTGCCCATGTGGGACTTGTTCAACCCTTTGAAGAGGTTTTACGCGAGAAGCTCAATCTTGATATGGTGACTATTCAGACAAATATAATTGAAAATGCTTTGGTCGATAGTTTCAATTGGAACACAGAATCCGCAGGAGAGTATCAGATGTCAAGCTTGGGGCGATATTTGAACAATACGAGTCTTTATGCGGGGAAGCATATCGGGAATGCATTGTTTGCCTCCGGATCCATATCTACACGTTTCTTAGAGGGGCAGCGTCTTCGTTCGGTGCTTGGGGGGCTTGAATTCGAAACATCTATGTCTCTTGAAATGACAACACCTTTTTTTAATATCGAATGGTCCTACTCTCCGGATCCGACGGTTAAGCAGAATTTTGTAGCAGACAATGTCATAACTCTAAAATGGCAGTTTTTATACTAAAGGATCTATTATGCGGCATTATATTTTATCTTTGAGCCTAGTAATTTTTACGATAGGGAGCATCCACGCCCAGCAAGAAGAATGGTATTGGGGGCAACCTATAGCAGAAATACGCTTCGAAGGATTGAAAAGTATTACACAGAATGAACTTAAGGGACTCATTTGGCCATACATAGGCCAAGAATATACGGACGCACTTGCGTGGGATATTCAGAGTAAACTCTATGCGTTGGATTATTTCGATTTGTTAATTCCCGACATACAAGAGTCGAAGGGAGAAAGCCCTGCAATTGCCCTTATCTTCAAAGTGCAGGAAAAACCTCTCATCGTCGATATCGTCTTCTCGGGAAATCAGAAAATTCGAAAAAGAGAATTGCTTGATACTGTCCTTGTGAATGAAGGAGACTTGTTAAATCCTCATTCACTACAATTCGATGAGCAAGCCGTATTGGACCTTTATTTAGAAAAGGGTTTTCTAAATGCAGCGGTCACTGTCAATTCGGAAGTCGATGAAAACAACAATGAAGCGAAGGTGACTTTTTCTATATCTGAGGGAATCCAAACAAGAATTAGTGAGATTCGTTTCATAGGTAACGACAAATACTCCTCAGATAAAACACTGCGCAATATAATGAAGACAAAGGTTCAATCTTTGTTTAACAAGGGGCTCTATGTAGAAATAAAACTCCAGGAAGACATCAAGGAAATCGAGCGGCATTATGGGGATCGGGGCCTCATTGATGCAAGAGTCGTTGATGTCAAAAAGGAGATTGTCTTTGACGAGAAAAGCAAATCAAATAAAATGATAATCTCTCTTATTATTGAAGAGGGAGATCCTTGGAAATTCGGTGGGATAACTTTCAGCGGAAATAAGATTTATCCAACCGAAGAACTTGTTGCATTATTGACTCAGGAACCGGGGGAGTTATTCAGTCTTGCAACTTTTCAAAATGGTTATCAAAAGGTCAGGGATCTCTACGCAGGGAACGGCTATATATTCACGAATTTGACTTATAGCGAAGAACGTAACGAAGAGGCTCAGGAAGTATTCTATCATGTTGAAATCACCGAGAGGGATAGAGCGCATATCGAAAACATTATTATCCGCGGCAATACGACTACAAAGAGCTATGTGATTCGTCGTGAATTCCCATTAGAAGAGGGCGAAGTCTTCAGCAATGCGAAGATCCTTGAGGGAACCCTCAATCTCTACAATCTCCGGTATTTTTCGACCGTACAGCCGACACCGTACCCCGGTAGTCAGGATGGCTTAATGGATCTGGTTATTGATGTGGAAGAGGCAAAGGTTAACAATATTGCCATGGGCCTCTCTTTTTCCGGTGGAGATTTTCCGCTTGCCGGAACATTTTCATGGCAGGATATAAATTTTCTGGGACGAGGGCAGACAGTCGGTGCCAAGGTGACGATTTCGCCGGTCACTCAACAGGTGTCATTGCAGTTTATGGAACCACGGCTCTTTGGCAATCATTGGATGGGTGGGATTGAGTTGCTCTACAGTCATCGGATACGAAGTCGAATCAAACAGGACAGAGATTTCAATGGTGTTCCTGATCCCTTTATAACATGGGAAGATTATTCGCAGGCCGACAACATAGTACCAAGCGATTCCTTGATGAAATATGATTCTCACAATGTGGCAGTCGGGTTAAGCACAGGATACAATTGGCCTCTTCCGCTAGGAAGGTTTGGTGTTACAACAGGCCTAAGACTATCGTGGGAAATGGTCCTCTACGACCCACTAACATATACTCCCCATAATAGTCTTATCCGAGACAACCTTGATGCTTGGAAATACAGTGACAGTGTGTATCTGACTCTTAAATGGGACTCACGGGATCTCCAATACGATCCCACTAAGGGTTTTGTGCTGAGTGAAACCATTACCTATGCCGGTATCCTCGAAGATTTATCCAGCAGAAACTATATAAAGAGTGCAACACGGTTCAATTGGAATCTTCTGCTCTTGGATATCCCGGTCGGGAAAAAAGATGGCAGGTTTAAGAGTGTGTTCTCGATAAACTCTGTCTTTAGTGCAGTGTTCGACAAGCCGTGGCGAGCCAATGTAGGGAATATCGCCGAGACAAACGGGTTTATTATTGATGGGATGTTTATTGCTCGCGGCTGGCCATTCAGCACAGGTAAGTATTATAAGTATATGTGGAACAACATATTGCAGTTTAAGTTCCCCATTGTTCCCAGTATTCTTTCATTCGACTTTTTCCTTGATGCTGTAGGTGCGTGGGAGAATTCGACGGGCGATACCAGTGCCTTGGATAATTGGAGTGGGAATGATTGGCGATTCAGCCTGGGGGCTGGCTTGCGATTTGCTAATTCTCAATTTCCTATCGGCATTTATCTCGTAAAAAGATTTCAGTGGAAAGATAATAGTTTTACGTGGTTCCCTGATGATGACGGCAATAAGTGGTATGAATTCAAGGAAGCGGGACTAGATCTTGTCATATCTTTTGATATAGATCTTTACTAGGAGTCTGTCAGACTTACTCCTCGCGGCTCGATTTTTTTCCTTTTCCCCCACTACGGCGTTGTCTGCCTGTGCGTGTCCGCACCTGGGTGTGTCAGAATGCGCCTTTGGTCCGCTATGTGCCGTTCTTGTGCCTTGAATCGGGAGAAATCATCAAAAACGGCCCTAGGACTCCGAAATCCGACAGACTCCCAGGAGGAACGAATGAAACGCTTAGCGATTGGTTTGCTTATTCTTACAATTGGAACTCTTGGGGCCGAACAGATCACAAAAGTGGCAGTGATAGATTATTCCCGAATTTTGGCGGCATTCTACTCGGACTCGGTCGAGGCGCGGAAAATCGATGAAATGAAGCGGGTCTATGCCGAGGAAGTAAAGACGCTCCAGGAAGAAATACAGTTATTGGAAGAAAAGAAACTCAATGCGCAGAACAGTGGAGAATCATCCTTGGTCCTAAGTACGGATAGTCGCATTCAAGAACGCAAGCAATACTATCAGGAATATGTGAGGGTAAGGGGTAATCAGATACAGCAAGCTGCGAAAAACCTGGCTTCCAACAATGCTCTCGCACAGGAAATCTTACGAGAGATTCGGTATGTCGCCGAATTGAATGGCTTCAGTATTGTGTTGAAACGGTCTGATCCCAATCTTCTGTGGTGGAGCTACGAAACAGATATCACGGAGTTGGTGCTAAAGCGTCTAATGAGCACCCAATAGCATAAGTGGATGACATTAAAAAAGGTGAATCGATGTCCATTATTCGGCAATATGAAGAGCAAAAATCTCTTCATAAAGATGCCGTGTTGTTTTTTCGCTTGGGGGATTTTTATGAAATGTTTCAAGCGGATGCTCAGGAAATCAGTCGGATTCTCAATCTCACCCTAACCCAGCGGAGGGGAGTGCCTATGTGTGGGATCCCTTATCATGCGGCTGGAAAATATATTGCTCGATTGATCAAGTATGGTAAAAAAGTTGCCATCTGTGAGCAGGTGGAATCTCCCCAAAAGGGGAAGGGCCTGGTTAAGCGAGAGGTTGTCGAAGTCATCACACCCGGTACTGTTATTGAGGACGCATATCTTGATGAGAAAAGCAATAATTACCTTGCTACATTGGCAGGCAAAGAAAATGCGCCAGCATTTGCCTATATTGATTTGTCGACTGGAGAATTTCGGGCGACCGTTTTCGATGCCGATTCGTCCAAAGATGCGCTTAGGCGGGAACTAGCAAAAACTGCCCCTAAAGAGATGCTTATCCAAGAAAGCCTATTAGAATCGAATAGCTATGCATTTCTTCTTGATGAACCCATCGTTTTAAACCGTATGCCTGACTGGAGTTTCGACGTTCAGAATTCCCAGGAACGCCTCAAACGGCAACTAGGCACAATTAATCTTAAGGCATTCGGCCTATATGAAGATGATCCCCGCATTGTCGCTGCTGGTGCCATACTGGAATACCTTGAAGACAACCACAAGAGTACTCTTCTCCATGTCAAATCGCTTTCTTGTTATGGTGAAGATGACTCGGTGGGACTTGACGCATCGACTATCCGGAATCTCGAACTCATCCAGAATCTGCAAGATGGAGGGGCACACCATACACTTTATAAGACTCTGGATCACACAAAAACATCGGCTGGGGCACGGCTACTTAAACGAAGGCTTCTACAGCCTTTCCCAAAGGTAGATGCTATCAGAAAATTCCATAATCGAGTCGAGGCGTTATATCACAATCAAATAGTGTTATCCAAACTCCGGAGCATCCTAGGGCAGATATATGATATCGAACGTCTTGCGGCACGCATAGGTATGGACCGTGCCCATGCCAAAGACTTAGTAACACTAAGGCACGCATTGGAGAATGTTATTCAGCTTCGGGATGTTGTCGAAGTTCATCTTTGGGATATCGATGAAGCGGAACTTGAAATCTTGTTAGCCGGAGGGGAGAGTATTGCAAGGCTACTCGCTTCATCGCTTTTAGATGAACCATCCATTGTGCTCACCGAGGGTGGAATGATCAGGCAAAACTGGGATATGGATATTGATAGGATGCGTTCGGTTCGTGATGAGGGCAAAAGTCATCTCGATAAATACATAAGGGAGGAAAGGGCAGCGACAGGAATTTCCTCTTTGAAATTGAAGCATAATCGTATATTGGGATATTTCATCGAAATTCCGGTGAGTCAAGCTAAAAACATTCCGGAACGTTACCGCCGTCGACAATCTCTCACCAATGCCGAACGATATTCAACCACCCGCTTAGACGAATTTCAATCCGATATTGCGAATATCGCCGAGCGGTTGATTGAACGGGAACGAGAATTGTTTCTTAAGATCCGCGAAACGGTGAAGAAGGATATCGACAAACTTGTGAGAATTGCTCATCAAATAGCCGATATTGACCTCGTTCAGTCATTTGCCCATGCGGCAACCGAGTATGGGTATATCCGGCCAGACATACGGGAAGATATGACCACGGAGATTGAAGGAGGACGGCATCCTGTCGTCGAGAACCATCTCCCTCAAGGGACATTTGTCCCTAATGGAATAAAAATTTCCAGCGATGGTGTTTCCTTCGCCTTGGTAACAGGGCCCAATATGGCAGGAAAATCTACTGTATTGAGGCAGATTGCATTGATTACACTCATGGCGCAGATCGGGTCCTTTGTTCCGGCCGAATCGGCGGCAATAGGCATCGTTGACCGCATTTTCTGCCGTGTCGGGGCCATGGACAATCTTGCCAGGGGCGAATCAACCTTCTTAGTCGAGATGAATGAAACAGCTTATATTCTTAGGAACGCAACCTCCCGCAGTCTGGTGATTATGGACGAGGTAGGTCGCGGAACCGGCACGGCCGATGGATTAGCCATCGCCCGATCCGTGTGTGAGTATCTGCTTGCAAATCAATCCCCGCGCACCCTGTTCGCCACCCATTTCCGTGAATTGACAACCATGGTTCATGATAATCTTATCAATCTATCGCTGGCCGTCGAAAAGTCCAACGGAAAGATAGTTTTCACCAAGAAACTCGTTCTAGGGGCGGCCGAGAACTCCTATGGCATTCATGTCGCAGCCCTCGCGGGCCTACCAGAATGTGTGATTGAACGCGCCCAATCTTTACTCGGGGATGGCGATGTACAGAGTTTAAATGTGAATCAAGCAGAGGTAATCGATTCACCCTCCAAGCAGGCCCTGCTGTTTAGTCCTGAAAGCCTTGTTCTTGATGACTTAGAAAGATTGGACATTGATTCTTTGTCGCCACTGGATGCGTTAAAACTCCTTTATCAGTGGAAAAATGCGCTAAAAGAGACTTAAGTTCACAGATTAGCGAAAAATTGAACAAATAGTCAGTCTCCTTCTATGTGATTGAACCTCGAAATCTTTGCCCTATATGTGCATGCCTCACTTTGAAGCCATATCAACCCTGCAAGACATGTGAGCAAAAGATGCGAACTTCCAATTCAGATTCCTGTGATCTATGTGCCGAGAGTCTTGTGGGGGCCGACAATCCCTGCCCTGAGTGCCGTGGTGATCAGGCATCAAATGCCTTAGACGGGTTATGTAGTATCGGGCCTTGGGTAGGACCGCTTCGTGGGTGGCTTTCTCTTCTCAAATACGGTGGAGATATTCGGCTGATTAATTGGGTGGTTAATGAACTCCTGGAGATATGGACCCTAAAATGGAAGGGGTTGCCTGTCGTTCCTGTTCCCCCCCGGAGGGGAAAGATACATCGTGAGGGGAGATGTTTGGTGGCGAAAATCGCCGATGAATTGGAACGAAACAATGTACCTGTCCTTAGAATTCTTCGCCGTAGGGATAAGATGGCACAGAAGAATTTAAGTAGAAAGGAACGATTGAAGGGGGAGAGGTTGAATTTCTATGTACATACAACTGTCCCCTTAGTGGGTAAAGCTGTATTGCTTGATGATGTCACGACGACAGGGGCCACTCTCGCAAAGTGTGCGGACATACTGAAAGGGGTGGGCGTTAGTCGAGTATATGCTATGGTGGCTTGCAGGGCTTGACCTGTCTTCCCCTCTGTGCTTCAATAATAAAACGACTAGCGTCCAAATGACGGGGCTGTGTCAGAATGTGCCTTTGGCCCGCGGGCCCAACGGGGCGGCGGCCCCCCCGTCAGGCTCACCGGATTTATAGGGGGGCGGTGAAATGCCCCAATAATGGGGAAAAAGCCATTTAGTTTGGCTTTTTCGACTCTACAAAACCCATGGAGGGGCTTTTAGAGGTACCATGATGTAAAGAGTCCGTTCGGCGGTCTCTTTTTTTTCAGGGTAAAGATATACTGGAGTATGATTGTCGAAGCGGATATTAAAAGCATAGTGATACCACTCCTTGGGGGTATGAATTTTTCCCTCGTCGAGATGAGCATGAGTCATCATCGCGGTAATAGCAGGGTGAATCTTGTGCTACACAAAACAGGAGGCATCACTCTTGACGATTTAGAAAGGGCTCAGAAAGTTCTAAAACCTCGTTTAGAGCTTGAGTACCCCAAAGATACACTTTCATTGGAGATATCATCACCAGGTGTATATAGGAAGATAAAGAGCAACCATGAATATTCGATTTTTCAAGGAAGATCCGTTAAGCTACTTGTCGAAGATGATTGGATACATGGAACGATTATTTCTACGGATGATAGGTTGGTCAAACTAAAAACCCGTAATGGGCTGAAAACGATTGAATTCGTTGATATTCGAAAAGGTAAACTTGATGTATAAGGAGTTGCAATGGCAATAGACAACGATTTCTCCGAGGCTATAAAACTTGTACAGGCTGATAGGGGAATTACAGAAGAACTCGTCCGTTCAACAATAAGGGAATCACTTTTAGCCGCATATAAGAAAACCTATGGAACAGCGGATAATGCCGTCGTCGAATTCTCTGAAACGGGAGACGATGTGACGATATATGCGAAGAAAACTATTGTCGAAGATGATGATCTCTATGCCCCAGTATCGGAGATAGAGTTATCCGAAGCACTGGAACTCAATGAGGATTGTGAAGTTGGTGACGAACTTCTTATTGAGATTAATCCTAAGCAATTCGATAGGAGTGCCATCCAGAGTGCTAAGCAAAAAACCCGGCAGGATCTTCGTGAGATTCAGAAGGACACCTTGTATTCCGAATTTAAGGACAAAGTCGGAGAGATGATTATCGGCTACTACCAGCGGGAGAGGGACGGCACTATTTATGTTGATTTGGGGAAGACCGAAGGATTATTGCCACGGCGCTTTCAATCTCCGAGAGAGGAATATCATCGCGAGGATCGAATCAAGGCAATGATTGCCGAGGTGAAGAAAACACCGACAGGGTTAGAAATCATTCTTTCACGATCTCATGGCGAATTCGTTAAACGAATTTTCGAGCTGGAAGTGCCCGAGGTATACGATGGAACGGTTAAGATTTTCAAAATTGTTCGTGAACCGGGGCAACGAACCAAGGTGGCGGTGTATTCCACTCGAGATGATGTCGATCCCGTGGGAGCTTGTGTCGGGATGAAAGGTGTACGCATACAGGCTATTGTAAGAGAACTGGAGGGCGAAAGAATCGATATTCTCAAATATGATAGCGACCCCCTTACCTTTATTCGAAATGCCTTGAGCCCTGCAGGGGTGCAAGATGTCATCATGCTTGATGCCTCAAAGCGCCAAGCATTGGCCATAGTGCCGGAACAGCAACTCTCCCTTGCAATTGGTAAGCAAGGCCTAAATGTTCGTCTTGCTAATCGCCTCGTTGACTGGAATATTGATGTGAAGACGGAAGAACAGGTGCAAAATATGGATATATCCCAGGAGGCCAATAGGGCCGTATCCCATCTGTTCAGTGGTATCAGTGGCCCCGAAGAAGAGATCACACGGATTAGGGAGCTTCCGGAAATTCCTGATCGGCTGGTGTCCTTGCTGAATGAGAATGGGATTGAATTGATTGAATCACTTATAAACCTCTCGACAGAGGAATTAGAAGCACTAACGGGGATCACATCGGCCGATATTGAACATATTCAAAAAATAATTGAGAATAATGTTGAAATCATTGAGAATCTTGAAGAAGGTAAAATTGATGAAGAATTGCCTAAAGATGAAAAATCAGAAGAAATTGATGAGGATAAGAATCAACTCGAAGCTTTAGAAGAAATTGATGAAGATAAGAATCAGCTAGAGGATTTAGAAGAAATTGATGAGGATAAGAATCAGCTAGAAGATTCAGAAGAAATTGATGAAGATAAGAATCAACTCGAAGATGATGAAACAACTCCCATAGCATGCCCTGAATGCGAGAAGCCTATTACGATAGAGATGAGTGCCTGCCCTCACTGCGGTGTAGGATTGAGTTTTGAAATTGAGGAAGTCGAAGAACAGGAATAATAACAATAATGACGGAAGACACAAAGAATCAAAAACCCAAGGCGACACTTATCAAGCACAAAAAAGAAGATGTGCAGTCTAGGCCAGAGAAAAAAAGGGTTGTGGTAAGGGTAAAAACGATACGGGCGAATACATCTCAAGATTCCAATCCAGGACTTCCGAAAGAGAAGTCGGGCCAATCCCCCAGGGATTCAGGGGGTGGAGGTGAAAAAAACAACGACAATCAAAATGTGAATAAACACCCAGAGGGCAAGCCAGAAAAACCTGCCGATCAAGGCCTTTCTCGCGATGTTAACAAGGACAAAAAAAGTACAGCCACAGGAGCACCTGTCACTCCACCTCAATTGGATTCCAAAACAAGGGAAAAGCCGCAAGAGCATAAATCACAATCAACATCATTTCAGCGCATCGACACAGGGAAGGATACCGTGGCCTCTCCGCCGGGGGTGCAGGTTTATGAGCATAAACGCGAGGGTGGAAAGGCCGGTGTCGTTGCCGGACGTCAAGTCGATGGAGGGCCTCGCAAGCCAATGGGTAAAAGGCCCTCAGGCCAGCAGCAGGGTAGAGCCGGCGCATATCGGCAAGGTTCCTTTCCCAGAAACGGTAGTAGTAGCAGGCCGCAGAGAGGCGACAATAGATTTGCAGGTAGGCCGCCTGCTGGGAAACCCGGTACTGGCAACAGGTTGACCAGTGGTCGGCCAGGTGGTTTTCGGCGACCGGGGCCGCCGTCATCCGGGGCCCCGAGGATTGGTGCACCGAGGGCTCCTTCGCCACCACCTGCGGCAGCGAGAGGAAAGAAGTTCTATAAGGCCAAGAAAACCTATGAGAAACATAGGGAGCAGAAAGAGAAACTTTATCAGTATTCAAAAAAGAAACAGGTTGTCCAAACAAACCCTGTACCAAAGAAAATTGACATAATGGAGGCCATCACCGTAGCGGCATTGGCGAGGAAGATGAACCTCAAGGCCGCTGAATTGATTTCTAAACTCATGGGCATGGGTATGATGGTTTCGATGAACCAGCAAATTGATGCCGAAACTGCGGCAATTTTAGCGGATGACTACGGATGCAAGGTCAATATCGTCAGCCTCTTCGATGAAACCTTAATAGAGTCTGATCACGATGAGGGAGGAGAAACTAAACGAAGACCTCCCATTGTAACGGTGATGGGGCATATTGATCATGGTAAAACAAAGCTATTAGATGCCATTCGTGGCTCCGATGTCATTGAGGGAGAGCACGGGGGTATTACCCAACACATAGGGGCCTACATGGTGCACTTGGGAAATGGTGGATGCATCACTTTTCTGGATACTCCAGGACATTCGGCCTTTACCCAAATGAGGGCCAGAGGGGCCAAGGTAACAGACCTGGTTGTCCTTGTCGTTGCGGCAGATGATGGTGTCATGCCAAGGACGGTGGAGGCCATCGAACATGCCAAGGCTGCCGGATCACCTATCATCGTCGCCATAAACAAGATGGATTTACCCGAGGCCAATCCTGACCGGGTGAGACAGCAGTTGTCGGAGTATGGCTTGATGCCGGAGGGCTGGGGCGGCTCAACCCAATTTGTCGAAATATCGGCCCTTAAGAATGAGGGAATAAAAGAGCTATTGGACATCATAATTCTAGAGTCAGAAATGCTGGAATTAGAGACTAACTGGGATTGCAGATCCGCAGGAACTATTATTGAGGCAAGAGTTGACAAGGGTAGGGGAATCGTTGCGACCGTTTTGGTAGAAAAAGGGATACTCAGCATTGGTGATACCTTTGTGGCCGGTATCTATCATGGCAAGGTAAGGGCGATGTTCAATGAGCATGCCGAATCTTTGAAACAGGCAACTCCCTCAACGCCGGTTGAGATTCTAGGGTTTTCCGGGGGTGTTCCCGATGCTGGCGATCCCTTTCAGACAACCGAGAGCGAACGAGATGCTAGGCAATATGGGGCAAAACGGCAAGAACTTAAGAAAATGGAGAACCCCCAGAATGTCAAGAAAATAACCCTGGACAATCTCTATGATTCCATAAAGGGTCGCGAATACAAGGAATTCAAGGTCATCATAAAGGGAGATGTGCATGGCTCGGTAGAGGCCCTGAAAATCGCCTTAGAGAAACTCGGCAATGAAGAAGTCAACTTGGTTTGTATCCGCGCCGCGGCAGGGGCAATCGTCGAGGACGATGTCAATTTAGCCGCCGCTTCAGATGCGATTATCATCGGATTCCATGTTCATCCGACCCCGAGGGCGGCCCTAGTCGCCGATAGAGAGAATGTTGAGATTCGAAAATATAATGTTATTTTTGAGGTGGTTGATGATATAACGAAAGCGATGGAGGGAATGCTGGCCCCGGATTTTGAGGAAACTTCTATCGGCAGAGCCGAAGTAAGGGAAATCTTCAAAGTGCCTAAGATTGGAACTATCGCCGGATGCATGATTACATCGGGTATTATTAAACGCAAGAGTCTCGTACACATTCTCCGTGATGATGCTGTCATTCATACGGGTGTGCTTGCATCCTTGAAGCGTTTTAAGGAGGATGTCAAGGAAGTTCGGGAGGGCTATGAATGCGGTATTGGACTGGAGCAGTTCCCTGATTTGCAGGTAGGTGATGTTTTAGATGTATTTGAGAATAGGGAAGTCGTCAGAAAATTGAAGGAAATGGATAGCCGTGAATGATATCCGACGGCTACGGGTGGAACGTCTCATCCGTGATAAGGTAAGTACCCTCATTATGAAAGGAGAGCTGAAAGACCCTAGAGTCGACACCTCTATTACCCTTACCCAGGTAAAGACGGCAAAGGATCTGACTACAGCAAGAATTTGGGTGAGTTCCTTCGGAGGTGATGAGGCAACCAGGAGGGCCGTCAAAGGACTGACCAATGCGGCCGGTTTCATCCAGTCACGCATCGGTCGGGAAATTCGCCTTAGAAACACCCCAAAACTCTTCTTCAAGGCCGACACAGCACTTCGTGAGGGCTATGAGATAAACAAACTTATTGATCGGCTCATGGATGATAAAGAAGAACCTGTCTAACTCTCTGTGATGCAATCAAAGCCTCCTCCACTTGTCTATCTGCTCAATAAAGAATCTGGATTATCGAGCTTCCAGGCCCTTGGTCATCTAAAAAAACGCATCGGTACGAAGAAGGTTGGACATACAGGCACACTCGATCCATTTGCCACAGGCCTCCTGATTGCCATGACTGGCAGGATGACCAAGGCCGCATCGATGGTTGTCAATTTACCCAAGGAATACGAAACCACGATACGGTTTGGAGAAGAGACCGATACGCTTGATTGTACTGGTAAATTGATCGCCAAGGGCGCAATCCCCCAGTATGCGGCTATAGCAGCGGCTACAGAAGGGTTCATAGGGGAGATACTCCAAACACCACCCAGTTTTTCGGCAATCAAAATCAATGGAACAAGGGCCTATCAGCATGCGCGGCGGGGCGAATCTGTTTCCCTGACGGCGCGGCGAATCCATATCTATGATCTGAAGGTGATTACTTGGAATCCCCCTGATCTCTCAATTCGAGTACGTTGTTCCAAGGGGACCTACATCAGGGCTATTGCCAGAGATCTGGGATCCGCTTGCGGTAGCAGGGCACATTGTTTTTCCCTGCGGCGGACAGCGATTGGGCCTTTTTCTGTTGATATGGTTTCTGAAGAGCGTTTGACCGTCCTGGAGTTCTGTGCAAAAATGAATATACTGACCGCTGTCGTAAACCATGATGTTGCAAAGGCAATGCGTAATGGCCGTACAGTATCATCTCTGAGAGGATTTTCGCCTCCTGACGTAGCGGATTTAATGGTTTATGACGAACTGGGTACGGAAATCGCATTACTGACCAAGAACCAGAAACACTGGGGATATCATATAGTTTTCTAAATGCCCTTGACTAACAGGGGTGATTATGTCATTATGTCAAGTCATGGGCCAAAGAAGCCCAGCACTTGCTCACTTGCAGGAATGTTTAGCAAGTGAGATTCCCATTGGTAATTTCGAATTTATAGGAGATATCACAGTGGCTTTTACAAAAGAAGATAGGGCCGTCATTATCAAAGATTTTGGTAAGAATGAAAAAGACACCGGAGCTATAGAGGTTCAGGTTGCTTTTCTAACCAAGAGAATTGAAATGTTAAAGGGGCATTTTGAACAACACAAAAAAGACCACGCATCTCGTCGAGGGTTATTGAAAATGGTCGGATTGCGCCGACGTCAGTTGCGCTATCTCAAACGGACAAAACTTGATGCTTATCGTGATTTAATTGCAAGACTCGGCCTGCGGAAATAAAATAAGGATTTTTTATGCACTCATCAAGTATTAGAATCGGGAGTCAAGATTTGATTCTCGAAACCGGCAAGATCGCCAAGCAGGCTAATGGAGCCGTATTGGCTCGGTATGGGGATTGCGTGGTGCTCTCCACGGTCTGTTGTAGTCAAACAAGCACTGAGGGTTTGGATTATGTTCCTCTCATGGTGGACTACAATGAGCGGTATTATTCGGCGGGTAAAATTCCCGGAGGATTCATTAAGAGGGAGAACAGACCCAAGGATAAGGAAATACTCGTATCCCGGCTTATCGACAGACCGATGCGCCCCCTCTTCAATAAGAGTTTTGGCCGTGAAATACAGGTTATTCCAATGACCGTATCGGCCGATCAGGTCAACCCTCCCGATGCCGTGGGAATGATGGCTGCTTTTGCTTCTGTTATGGTTTCGGATATTCCATTTAATGGGCCGGTTGCCGCGATACGCGTTGCTTCGGTCGATGGCTTGCTTGTCGTCAATCCTTCCTTCGCACAACTGCAAAATGCAAAACTCGATCTTGTGATAGCTGGAAGCCATAATGGCATTGTCATGGTAGAAGGCGGTGCGCAGGAGGTGCCAGAAGATGCGATGCTTGAGGCAATTGCATACGGCGAAGGCATACTCAAGGAGTTATGCCAATTCCTCGAAGAATTTGTTGCCGTCGCAGGCAAGAAAAAACTTCCATTGCCGGAAGAAAGTCCGGCATTGAATTTTGCGGAAGAAGTGAAGACCGAAGCGGTTCCATTGTTTTCAGATGCGGTATTTCTAGGTGATAAGTTTGCCCGCTCAGATGCGGTAAAAAAGGTTGAAGCCACACTGCGTGATCGGTTTTCCGCCCAAATAGAAGCCCATGGTGAGAATGGAGAAGAGCTGTTCATGGCATTGCTTGAAAAAACACAATCAAGCCTCATGCGCCAGTCCATAGTTAAAGAGGGGAAGCGCTGTGATGGTCGTCGGCCGGAGGATATTCGACCGATAACAACGGAAATCGGACTCTTGCCCCGTGCACATGGATCGAGCCTTTTTACCCGCGGCGAAACACAATCTATTGGAGTGATAACTCTAGGTTCCTCCTACGATGAACAGATATTTGACGATATAGATGGAGATAGAAGATCGAATTTCATGCTCCATTACAATTTTCCGCCTTATTCTGTCGGAGAGACAGGGCGGACTGGCACCGGGCGCAGGGAAATCGGTCATGGGCATTTAGCTCAGCGGGCGATTATGTCCATTCTCCCTAGCAAGGAAGCCTTTCCCTATACGATTAGAATAGTGTCGGAGATAACCGAATCGAATGGATCATCATCCATGGCAACAATATGTAGCGGTACGATGGCCTTACTTGCGGCCGGCGTTCCCATTAAGGCACCAGTGGCGGGAATTGCCATGGGCCTGATACAGGAGGGTGATGAATATGTTGTCCTTTCGGATATCTTAGGCGAGGAAGATCACATGGGAGACATGGATTTCAAGGTGGCCGGCAGTGAGGTTGGCATTACCGCTTTCCAAATGGATATAAAGATTGATGGCATCAGCCTTGATGTCATGAAAAATGCCCTAGAACAGGCCAGGCGCGGCAGAATCCATATTTTGAAGGAAATGGCCAAGACCATCAGCACTCCGGTTGATTCGGTCAGTCCACATGCACCGGCGGTATTGACCTATCAGGTTGACATCGACAAAATCGGCACCATCATAGGCCCTGGTGGGCAGAATATCCGAAACATCAGTGAAAGTTCCAAGGCAAAGGTGAACATCGACGACAATGGTTTGATTACAATCTTTGCGAAAGATGGTAAATCTGGCGCAGACGAGGCGGTAAACATGATCAAAGCCATAGTCGCCGAACCCGAAATCGGGGCAGTCTATGAGGGTGTGGTGAAACGCAACATGGATTTCGGGGCATTTATCGAGATTCTTCCTGGGAAAGAAGGGCTTTGTCATATTTCTAAGCTTGCCACTCAACGCGTGAGCAAGGTAGAGGATGTAGTCAAAGAAGGAGATAAGGTAAAGGTGCGCTTGATTGAAATCGATAGGATGGGTAGATTGAACCTGAGTATCGTCGATGCCGATAATATGGACTGGAAACCTTCTTCAGGTACTAGGCGGACTCCACCACCGCGGCAGAGTAGATAGATCGTATTACACATTTAAGAAAATGGAAGGATGTGGTGTGGGACGGGCTGGAGCATTGATAGTTCATTATGCAGGTGCCAATGAGATGGTGCCGACTTATGCCAGTGAAAATGCCTCGGGGGCCGATCTTAAGGCTTATATTCCGCATCCGCTGATAGTGGAGCCGAGGCATCGAGTTCTCATTCCTACAGGCATTCGATTAGCCATACCTCAGGGATGGGAGGGGCAGGTAAGGCCCCGTTCCGGGTTAGCATGGAATAGCGGTCTTACACTTCTCAACAGTCCGGGAACGATTGATGCCGACTACAGGGGGGAAATCAAGGTCATCATGATCAACCTGGGTGATGAAGCGGTACAAATTGAACCTGGACATCGCATTGCCCAGTTAGTGATCGTCGAAGTACCACGGGTCAGCTTCCAATACACCGACACCCTCGACGATACATCTCGCGGTGCGCTTGGCTTTGGTTCTACCGGCACCTGATCTGCAGGATGCCGATATAATACAGTGAAATGATGAGAAGACATTATTGGCGTCTGGGGATGTATATATCCAGCGAATTCCTCCTTTCTTTCTTTGTTTGCTTCCTGTTCTATTTTTTCATCTTTTTATTGAATCAGGTTTTGTTGCTCGCAAAACAGATATTGGCGAAGGGCATACCATTGGAGTCGGTATTGCTTCTTCTCCTTTATTCTTTTCCCACCTTTCTGACTTTGGCCGTTCCCTTCGCTACCTTGACTGCCGCCCTCATGGCCTATGGGAGCTTCTCTTCTGAGAATGAAATAATGGCCATGCGGTCGGTTGGATTTAGTAGGCTCGTGATATTTCAGCCTGTGTTCGTATGGGGAATTATATTGACGGTGATTTCATTCATGGCCAATGATTACCTATTGCCTTCGGGCCGCCGGGCATTTCAGCGTCTATGGGTTGAATTAGCCATCACCCATCCCGGGTTGGAATTGACGGAGTATTCTGCGAGAAAACTCAGGAATTCAATCCTTGTCACTGGTGCGATTGATAAGAGTGGGATACATCCCCTTCTCATAATTGAGAGGGAAAATTCTGGTAGCAAAAGTACACTTATGTCAAAAATCGCCACGACTGAAACGCTCAAGGACTCAGATAAGGTGCCGGGCTTGATGCTGTATGATGTTTTTACCTTGATCCCAGAGAAAAAAAACAGGCAGGAATGGAGCTGGAGTAATGCCTCATCCATGTCCTATCGGCTATTGACGAATGATTCCAATTTGGCCGTACCACAGAAAGGCCCGACAACCATGAGAGTGGCCGAAGTTCACGAGGTTGTACAAGAGAAAAAACAGGCTCTCGATGAACGAGCAAAAACTCACTCCTATGAAGTATCCATAGCCTCTTGGGCATACGCGATGAACTACTATGACGCATCTTTAGACAATTTGACGGCACGGCAGAGTGTTGAATCTGAGCTTGAAAGACAGCGTGGCGAGTTGGATACATTGCGCTCTAACGTGCCCGAGGACGGTGTCCTTCTCGTATGGACCTTGGAGTATTTCCAGAAATTTGCAGTACCCTTTTCCTGTATTCCATTCGTCATACTCGCCTTCCCATTGGGGTTGAAAGCCAGAAAAAGCGGTCGTGCGGTGGGGTTTTTTATCGGTCTTCTGTTGGCGACTTTCTATTGGAGTCTTCTCATAGTTGGACGCTCTCTCGGGTTGAGGGCCGCAGCTTCTCCGTTCACTGTTATGGTCTTACCGGATATCATACTGCTTATCATTGGCATTATTCTTTTTCTACGGAGAAGCCGTATATGAGGATGTACCGTAGAATCCTGCTCAAGGAATTTATTCCCTTTTTTATACTGGGTATTTCATTCTTCAGCCTGATACTCGTTCTGGGGGATATCTTTGCGAACCTCTGGCGTTACCTCAATAATGATGTGCCCTTTTCTAAGGCCATTATCGTAAGTGCTCTATATGCACCTCAGGCAGTATCCTTTGCATCCCCCATTGGCGCAATGTTTGCGGCGGCATTTTCTCTCGGTAATCTTGGGGCAAGAAATGAGCTGATTGCCATCTATGGATCAGGGGTTCCCTTGTTTCGCTTCATCATCCCCATATTGGTATTCGCACTGCTCTTAAGCATAGGGGGATATTTCTTTGAAGACCAAATAGCCATTCCCGCTCTCAAAGAGAGAAATATTTACTCGAAAGAACTTCTCAATATTCAGGATCCCATGAGTCGTTCCCAAGTCGCTGTAATCGCTCTAAAAGGACAGGTTGTGTATTATGCCGATTATTATAATGACGAGGATAAGACCCTTTCGGATCTCACCATCGTTATTCAGAGTGCCGATGGTGATTTCATAAAGCGAATTGATGCCGAGAAATCCTTATGGGATGAGGAAAGCGGCAGATGGCAACTTGTAGCCTGCCGGGTGTTCAGCGAGAGCGAAAAAGGGGAAATCATTCAGGAGTATTTCGAGAACTATCAGGATGAGAGGTTGATTGAGAGGCCAGAGACTTTCAGGCTCGATACGAGAGAGATAGAAGAAATGAGGGGCAAAGAAGCTCGGCTTTGGATAGAGCAACAACGGAGGGCTGGTCTACCATTCAGGGGGCATCAGGCCAAGTTATACCAGCGGTATTCGATAGCTCTTACCCCATTTCTCGTTGTGTTGTTTTCCGGGGCGTTAGGTGGCCGGTTCAGACGCAATATCCTACTCATGAGCCTGCTGGTCAGCCTCGCATTGTCCTCAGGCTGGTATATTTTTAGGATGGTCGCCACCCTTCTCGCTGAAATCGGCATAATCGCACCCCTCCCAAGTGCGGTCATTCCTTATCTCATCTATCTCCTTCTGGGTATATGGTTCTTTCGATTTGCGAAGACTTAGTGTGCCGTATAGCATAGATTGCCAAACGACGAAAAGTGCAAGGGATTGCAACGGGAATGTCGGTCGCTATGCACCCCGTCGATTGGCAATGAGCGCAGGTTGGCAGGCTATCAGAACGCCTCGCATCAGCGGAGGCAATGGAGTACAGCGGCATTGCCGTCCGGTGCAGTGCCTTGTTAGCCCAAGTTCACCATACAACAACCTTATCTCATTTCTGTACCGACAGTTAACTTTTTCGATTATCACCACTGATTTTGTATTTCATTAATTGTCGGTCAAGGAATTTCCCTGACAACCCCAGTTTTCCATAAATGTCCAGAAGGGAAAGGACAAGACGCTGACGAAAGACCTTTGGGGTGCAAACACTTGCAACCAAATTGTAGTAAATGTTTTGAGGTTTTCGAGACCCTCTGGGAACTCTAACACGGCGTATATACATAGAATATAATATACAAAAAAGCAAGAAAGGCGACAAGCCCGACCGAAATCAGATAGTCACCACATTGGCGGATTCGGGGTGCGTTTTGGCCTCTGGATGCAATATTTCTATGTTTCACACTATTGAAACGGATGAAAAAAGATTTTCAACGGACTTTCAAGGGGGATTTTGGTGAACTTGGGTTAGATTGATTTAAGTTTTTCTGCCACCAGAAAGTACCCGTAGGGAAATGCCTTAGATGTCTTAGCTGATATTTTTTTACCGAACGCAGTTTTTACAAATGCTGCTGTTACGTATTGAACAAAAATTGCTAAAGGATGTCCAATTATGGGAAGAAATTGAATGTGCTTTGCAAGAATATCAGCCAATACCTCTGGGCTTCCTCCGATACTTTCGAGTTTTACTAGAGTAAACTCTGATTCATCGACGAATCTTTTCAATGCAAACTCTGTATATCTGTAGTAATCGTGTGGTTTTTCGTGAAGCCAATAATAAAATGGCACATTAACTATTAGCTTGCCATCTTTAGAAAGAATTCGATGCATTTCTTTCCATAGCTTTTCTGGCTGTGGTATATGTTCTAAGACATCTGAAAGGATGACTGTATCAAACTCATCGTCACCAAAAGGTAAATCATTTGTTAAGTCGTGTTCAAAGTCAAGATATTCATGAGTGTTCTTCCAATCTACGCAAATATTTTCTGTAACATATTCTTTGTAGGCACTGTACAGAGGAACCTTGCCACATCCCAAATCCAATAGCTTACCTTTCGCGTATTGCCTTATATTTTTTTGGTAAAGGTTGGCGACAAGGTCTGCCATTAATCGTGACGCGACACCAACTTCATTCCTGTCGCGCGATGCAATGAGCTTTCCTTTTTTAAACACATATTTACTTGGACACCATTTGTCATAATTTTTCATGAAAAATCCTATCGTTAATCTAACGCTTCACATCACCAGCAATAAAAAGCAGAGCGAAGAATCTAGTAAGCCCTTTTATTAATTATGAAACGGCTCTAGGTATCACAGATGGTAAGGGGATAACAGTTTTTATTGCCCTTAGTATTAAACTCCCCTTTGTAGTCGGCACTCCCAATATCGTTACATTCTTCAGCTTCAAATTTAGAATAGCATCGTTCTACATGAATCCGTTTTTTCCGCTCGGGAATCAGGTCATTCCGTTTGAGAACGTAGATTAGGCCGGGATATGAATAGATGCTCTCTTGTTCTAGCTTCCATTGAAGCTTCTTTGCGCCCCAGGTATGGTGTTTTCCCCGTAGTTCGATAATCTTCTTTTCAATTTCTTCGGGGATTTATTAAGGGTATGATGGGGAGCACGGGATTGGGGCTCCAGCCCTTCCATCCCATAGGTTTGATACTTCTTTACATACTTATAGCCAGTCGTACGGCTAATTCCATAGTGCTTACACAGGGCGGTGAACGTATAATATTTAGAACTCCAAAGCAAGATGAATTCTTTCTTCTGATCCATAATCGTTGTCTCCGTTAAGGGCATATCTGTTCTCCTAATATAAAACATTCATACTCTAAATTGTAATTTATCTACTTAGAAGTTTGTTCACCATATATCCGGTTCATACCTAAATCTGTATAACGTCAAAGATCACTGGTGCCGAAGGCGTCCGGTGCATTGACTTGTTGGGCTTTAATAAAATCATACATAAATTTATTCCAGAGATGTGCACTAAAAAATTTACTAAAGTGCTTCATGAAAATAATCTGTATGCGCTGACCATCAATATTAATGCAGACGGAACGTGGCGCAACGCCATTAATATGTTCATGGTAAATTACTTCCTCTGATAACTCTAATGATCCAATGAATCGCACGGCGGTTACTCCAATAAAAATTATATACTTTGGACGAACAGTCTTGGCTACATGGAGCAGGCAGTTCTATCCAATGACGTAATCATCTGCAGATGGCCTTTCCTTGATTCGATAATCCATGGGGCGCTGTATGAAGTTGTAGTAAACAATCTGATCAAAAGCATTTCCTTTGAACTGTTCCCCAAACAAAACCGCTGTGACACGTTCAAGTGTTTGATTTTTCCAGCATTTATCGTACACGACTTCCCAGATCACATCGCGAGTCACCTGCCGTGTTTTGCTGTATTGAAACATCTTATCGTATCCGTCTTGGCCCTGCCCGTTTTCATGCAAATAGTGCGACTCTCCGGCCACCATGATCCGGTCTGGGGAAGACTGAAACCCAATACCGACCCACGGATCCCATTTGAGTGTATCTATCGATAAGAATTCTTTATCAAAATGACTGTCTAATGGGTCGTTCTCTGAAATTGACATTTCTTGTTCTCCTCTTTGTGAGCCAGGTTGTTTCGGTTGAGGTGCGCCTGGCATTGTCGAGGGTAATCCTATTCCCCACCCAGGGTAATTTAAATTCCCACCCCCTTCCGGTTGTTAAATCGTAGAACCGATTTTATAATAAGTCAAGAACCTTTTTCCTCTGTCCCCTCACCGAATACTCCATACATCCTGTAAGACTTAGCTTCCTCGACAATGATCTTAATAGCACCGGAAACCAGTCTATCCAGCACCGCCCCGCCGATGACCGGATCGGGAAAGACACCGTACCAGTCTTGCGGCGGACGGTTGGATGTGATGATGGTCGAACCACTTCCCAAACGTTCGTCTGCCAGCGCATAAAGCAACTCGGATTCTTTCGAGTCATAACGTCGAAAACCAAAATCATCGAGAACCAGCAAGTCCATTGTCTTGATCTGCTTCCATAACCGGGCCGCTCTCCTCGGGTAGGAGTCGTCTGTCAGACACTCTAAAAGTTTCTGGGTTTTGACGAATAGGGCATCTCCTCCCCGGCGGCACACCTCATGACCGATGGCCTGTGCTATGTGGGTCTTCCCAATTCCGGGAGGGCCGCACAGAACCATCATTCTGAACTGGACCAGCACATTCAGGCCCCCCTGTCAGGGGGGAACGGGGGGGGGCTCTGGATTCTGACACAGCCCCTGGCAAGGATGACAGGCTCCATGCTTCCCTGAATCTATTTCTCAGCCAATCGATAGATGGCGATGACATCTTCCTTGGAAAGTTTCTTAAATCCCCCGAGAGAACCGAAACGCATGGCCTTCTCCGCCATAATTTCATAACGGTTGTCGGTGATGTTCAGGCCGGATAGCCTCGTGGGCATTCCAATGGATTCGTAGAAGAGTTCCTGGCACCGTATTCCCTCCAGGGCTATCGCCGCATCTTCTCCTGCCGTATAGTCCACCCCCCAAATCCTGACGGCAAACTGCACGAATCGCTGTATGTTGGTGTGCATCACATATTTCATCCAGGCGGGAAAAACTACGGCGAGGCCTGCCCCATGTGTCACGCCGTATTGGGCGGAAAGCTCATGTTCGATGTTGTGGCTTGCCCAGTCATCCTGTCGGCCCTTGCCGATAAGATCGGTATGGGCAAGGGTTCCGGCCCACATGATTTCGGCCCTGGCATCATAATCTTCAGGGTCGGCTAGCACCCTAGGCGCATTATTCACAACGCATTGGATTACCGACTCACAAAGACGGTCTGATAGATCCACATGGGCGGTGTTCGTGAAATACCTTTCCATGACATGAGTGATCATATCGACCATCCCTGCCGCAGTTTGGTAAGGGGGCAGCGTGAAGGTGAGTTCAGGATTCAACAGGGAAAACACGGGGCGTATGAGGTCAGTGTTGCAATAAAACTTCGAGAGGGTTTCTTCATCGGTAATAACGGAGCCGCCGCTTCCCTCACTTCCAGCCGCCGGTATGGTGAGAATTGTACCGACGGGTAGGGCCTGCTTCACTTGGGCTTTTTCGGTATAGAAATCCCAGACATCTCCGGTATAGGGTGTGCCAACGGCGATTCCCTTAGCCGAATCAATGACACTGCCTCCACCGACGGCCAGTATTCCGCTGACTTTTTCCCTTTTGCATAACTCTATGCCTTCCCTGACTAGTTTCAAAGTGGGATTTGGAACAACCCCGCCTAACTCGATGAAATCAACACCGGATTTCTTAAGGGACTTGATTACCCTGTCATACAAACCGATTTTCTTTATGCTCCCCTGTCCATAGTGCAACAGCACCTTGGAGCCTAATTCGCCTATCAAATTGGGTAGTGCTACTTCAGCACTGCGTCCGAAGACAAATTTTGTTGGACTGGAAAAGCTAAAATCTAACATATCTGACCTTCTTTTTTAGAATCTTCTTTATCTTCAATACTATGGAAAACCCATCTGGAATGCAAGGGTCGCAATGAGTTTCTTCATGGTGGTTCATCAGGAGGGGGGTAGGGGGCAATTCTCGTTCCAGGTCGGCTCCATATTCTTTCAATGCCTTGAGAATTGGGCCTTGAGAATTGGGCCTTGAGAATTGGTTTCTTCTCGGCTTCAAGAGTGTCACTGTTCATCTTCATCCAGGCGGCTATTCTATTTTTGTACTTTCCAAGATCTGATGCTGCGGGTATGGGAGGAAAGAGTATGCGGAGGCGCAGAAACTCTTCCACCAGTGTTTGCTTTCCTCCATCCAGTGGCACTTTCTTATAGCTTACCGCCCTATACTTGCTGGCGTATGCTTTTATCTTCGTCCCGGCAACACTGAGTCCTCCCACTTTCTTCAGAACACCGATTTCACCATATCAAGTAAGGCCGATATAGACCTTTAACACTTCAAGCGAATTGCACTATTATATGGCCCAAGGAGTTTTCATGAAGGCCATTGAACTCGCTAAGGCATATAGCCCCAAAGACTTCGAAGACAAGATATACACGATGTGGAAGGATGGCGGATACTTTGCTCCGCACTCCAAAGGTGGAGATCCCTATGTCATAGTCATTCCTCCACCCAATGTAACCGGTATATTGCATATGGGGCATGGCCTGAATAACACCCTCCAAGACCTTCTTATTCGCTATTGGCGAATGAAGGGGCGTCCTGCTCTGTGGGTGCCCGGTACCGATCATGCCGGCATCGCGACTCAAAATGTTCTTGAACGCCGTTTAAAGTCGCAGGGGAAGAGTCGACATGATCTTGGTCGGCAGAAATTCATCGAAGAAACATGGAAGGTTAAGGAAGAGCATCTCAAAGTGATTACTCGTCAGTTGGAAACCATCGGGGCCTCCTGTGACTGGAGCCGAGAGCGTTTCACCATGGATGAGGGTTGTTCAAAGGCCGTAAGGGAAGTGTTCGTCTCGCTCTACGAGCGCGGCCTGTTGTACAAGGGGGAGTATCTGGTCAACTGGTGCCCTTCCTGTGGAACCGCGCTGGCGGATGACGAGGTGGATCATGAGGAGAAGCAGGGTGGACTATGGGAAATTGACTATCAAATGGCCGATAGCGCCGATAGTGCCGATAGCAATGATCTCTTGTCCGTGGTGACAACCAGGCCGGAAACGATGTTTGGTGATTTAGCCGTCGCTGTTCATCCGGAAGATGAGAGGTATAAGGGCTATATCGGGCGGTTTGTGAGATTGCCTATAGCGGAGCGCAACATTCCGGTGATAGCCGACCCCCACGTGGATCGGTCATTTGGAACAGGGTGTTTGAAAGTAACTCCGGCTCATGATGCCAATGACTACGAGATAGGCCAGAATCACAATCTTGGTTTTCTCAATGTGATGAACCCCGACGGCACTATGAATGAGAATGCCCCTCCTCTCGTGCAAGGGATGCCGTCTATCCAGGCCAGGAAGGCCACGGTGAAGAAGTTAGAAGAGATTGGGGTCTTGAGGAGTTACAAGGAGCACCGTCATCAGATAGGGCATTGCTACCGCTGTGGCACGGTGATTGAACCACTTCTATCAAAGCAATGGTTTGTTCGCATGAAGCCTATGGCAACGAAGGCACTTGCGGCTTGGAAAAACGACGAGATCCGCTTCTATCCGAAAAAGTGGGAGAATACCTACAGATACTGGCTGGAGAATCTCCGAGACTGGTGCGTGAGCAGGCAGATATGGTGGGGCCATCAGATACCCGCATGGACCTGTGCATCCTGTGGCAAGCTCCATGTCCTAAGAGATGATCCTCAGAGTTGCCCTGACTGCAAGGGCCAGTTACAGCGTGACCCAGATGTGCTAGATACCTGGTTTTCTTCCTGGCTTTGGCCATTTAGCACACTGGGTTGGCCGGAGAAGACGGCGGATCTCGCACAATTCTATCCTACCACCACCCTCGTGACTGGCTATGACATTATTTTCTTCTGGGTAGCTCGTATGATCATGGCTGGTCTTGAATTCATGGGGAAGGTTCCATTCAAAGATGTTTACATAACTGGGCTGATACGGGACAAACAGGGCCGGAAGATGGCCAAGAGCCTAGGCAATGGCATAGATCCCATGGAAGTGGTGGATAAGTTCGGAGCCGATGCCATGAAGTTCACGCTGGTTTACCTGTCTGCCCAGGGTGAGGACATTCCACTGGATATGGATTCGTGCAAGCTTGGCTCCAAATTCGCCAATAAGATTTGGAATGCGGCACGGTTCATTATAATCAATTTAGATGGCCGTAGACTTTCTAATCTATCAGCTTCCGACACAAACGAAAGTATTCACAACGGACTTGCCCTGGCGCATAGGTGGATTTGGCATCGCTTCAACCAGGCGGTTAAGTCTGTCAATGATGCCATGTCCTCATACCGATTTGACGACATGGCCCATGCCGTATATGAGTACTTCTGGAATGACTATTGTGATTGGTACGTAGAGATTTCCAAACTCGGACTCTATGGAGATGATGAGGACTTGAAAGATGAAACGGCATCCATGCTGATACAGGTGCTTAAAGAGTCTCTCAAACTCCTTCATCCATTCCTTCCTTTTATAACCGAAGAAATATGGAGCAAACTTCCCGAGGAAAATACTCCTCTTATCGTTACAAGTTATCCCGAAGTTGACGATACATTGAATGACTCTGAGGCCGAAGTTCGATTTGATGTTTTGAGGGAATTGGTAGTCGGGGTACGCACCCTTCGGAGCGAGTTCACTATTCCGATGTCTCAGTCCATCAAGGTTAGGATGGAAATAACGGGGCGACCCGGAAACGCATTGAGGGAAACATTGGAATTAGCCGCTATGCTGATTCGTTCAGATGATATCCAATTTACCTCGGATGAATCGCATGAGGACTCGATTCCCGTCATCGGTAAGGGATTTGTCGCCCATGTTTTCATCAAAGATTCAATCGATATAGATGCGGCTGTGAAGCGGCATGAGAAGTCACTGAAAAAAACTAAAGGGTTAATTGAGGCGAAAAGACGAAAACTAGCCAATGAGAAATTCATTTCATCCGCGCCGAAGGATGTTGTCAATACAGAACGAGCCTCCTTAGCAGATTTGGAGGATATAGCGGCACGTAGTGAGGTTTATTTGGGTGTGCTCAAGGGAGAATCAGGGTAAGGAGGAGTTCATTGAAAAAACTAATGGGACTCATAATTTTTGCGGCTATCGCTTATGTCGGCTACAAAGCTCTATCCGATGAAGAAAAACGGAATAAAATCTTCGCGACAATTGAGGATTCTACGGGTTTAGACATAGAAAAAGATACCGAGGAATTTATTGCGGGGACAGAGGATGCCGCTGGTGAGGTAGCCGGTGAATTATTCAATGAATTTAAGGATCATTTGGATGACCTGAAATTGTGGCAGTCTTTGACCCGCTGGGGTGAAGAAGCCCTAGAAAAACTGGACAAGGCCGAATTACGCCGGTTACTGGAAGAACTCAAAGCGGAAATCAAGAGAGGAACCGATCAGTATGATGAGATATTTGAGGAATACTTGTCGGCATGAATCGGCTTGAAGGAGTAATTTAGCTCGTCATGAATGTTGTCATACTAGGTGCCGGACTCGTCGGCATGCGCCTAGCGCACCAGCTTGTATCCGAGGGAGAAGAGGTTACCTTAATAGAGAAGGATTCCGAGGCGGCTCGCCGGGCCAATGACCGGTTGGACTGCCGTGTCCTCATTGGAGAGGGCAACAGTCTGCCCATGCTTCAGCAGGCCGATCTCAAGCAGGCCGATTTCTTCATCAGTGTCACCGAGTCTGACGAAATCAATATGATATCCTGTTCCCTTGTTGCCGCCGAGTATTCCGAACCGGTCACCGTGGCGCGGGTGAGGAACCTCGCCTATTCAACCACACGCATGGTTCGTCAGCGGCTCTATGGAATTGATCATATAATCAATCCAGAAATTGAGGCCGCTCGTGCTGTTATCCGTTCTCTTGAGCGGGGAGCGGTAGGTATTGTCAATTCGTTTCGTGACTCCGGGCTCTCAATGACCAGCATCATGGTCGATCAGAATTCCAGGCTAATCAATCGATCCGTCAGCGAGATACGTGTCATGATTAAAGGAGATTTCCTTGTTCCTCTCATCTTGCGGGAGAGGCAGTCCTTTGTTCCATCTGGGGACACCACTGTTCTGGTCGGTGATATAATGTATATCATCGCCGATGACAAGGGAACCGATGTATTTCTTACTGCGGCAGGTCGGCACCGTCAGGAGCTTAGGCGTATTGCAATTGTCGGTGGTGGACGTATAGGCCGATATGTCGCCGATTACCTTTTTAACGATACGGATGACGCAGGAATCCGGATGGGGGCATGGGCGGCTATCATAGGGAAGATGGAGCGCAAACAATCCCGGCGTAGCGTGCACTTCATTGAACGAGAATACGGGTTATGCAAAGATTTGGCCGAGCAGTATCCAGATGCACTGGTTTCCAATTCGGATATATCAGATGAAGAGTTGAGTGAGTCCGGTATGCTTGAAGGCTATGATCTTCTCGTAAGTGCAACAGGCAACCAAGAACTCAACCTTGTGAGTGCCATGCATGCAAAGAATCATGGGGTTTTCCGAACCATTGCCTTAGTGCGCAAGGCATCCTATGTCACGATGGCCAGAGAAATGGGCATCGATGTTACCGTTAGCGTTACGGACACCATGGTGGACAGCATTCTGGGCATACTTCGGCGCGGCAATATCCGAAGCGTTTACACAATTGCAGGTTCCGATTTCGAGATAATCGACTTTCATCTTGATGAGAATTCTCCCATGGTGGGAACATCGGTGAAGCAACTCAAATTGCCAAAAGGTAGCCTCATCCTCGTCGTCAACCGCGGGAGTGATTATATGTTGCCCGATGGTGATTTCATTATAGTCGTAGGGGATAGGCTCGTGATGATTACACCCCGCGAAGCGGTAAAGAAACTCGAAGAAGCGGTTGTCGGAACATGATACGTTTCCACCCCATCATCTATATCACATCACTTCTGGTGGGAATACTTGCGTTGTTTATGCTTTTGCCTTTGGGGGTGGCCATGTTAGAAGGCGACCTAGTTTCGGCCAAGGCGTTTGGGGGGGGCATCCTGCTGGCTCTCCTCTTATGTGCGAGCATCTATATTCCCGCCCGTGCGAAGTTTAGGAATCTGAATCTGCGGACCAGGGAGGGATTCATTTTAGTTTCTTTGGCCTGGATAGCAGCCTCGGCGATTGGGGCCTTGCCTTTCGTTTTTTCGGGAGCTATCCCCACCTATACAGACGCATTTTTCGAAACAATGAGTGGTTTTAGTACAACCGGGGCCTCCATCTTGCCCTCCATCGAAACTCTCCCTCGGGCCATGCTTTTCTGGCGTTCCCTCACACATTGGCTGGGGGGGATGGGCATCGTTGTTCTGACGGTGGCCGTTCTTCCCTTTTTGGGGGTAGGCGGTGTACAGCTTGTGAGGGCGGAGGCCCCGGGGCCTACTCTGGATAAGGTGGCACCAAAGATCACTCAAACCGCAAAAATCCTTTGGTTTATCTACTTAGGACTCACTTTGCTCGAAACCATACTTCTCATGTGCGTTGGTATGAGCCTCTTTGATGCGCTCACACATACCTTCGGCACGCTGGCTACCGGGGGGTTTTCCCCGCGGAATGCTGGTGTCGGTGTCTATGATTCCGCGGCCGTTGACTGCATAATTACCGTCTTCATGGTTATGGCCGGAATCAATTTCGGCCTATATCACAAGGTGCTCTCAGGGCGCATCCGGGATGTATTTAGGAATACTGAATTAAGGGTATATCTTGCCATTTACGGAATCGCCACCCTGATTATTGCCTTAAGCCTACTTGATACCTATGGCACTTTCAGGCGGGCATTCCGCTTTGCGGGATTTCAGGCGGCCTCCATCATCACCACCACCGGTTATGCCACTGCTGATTTCGATTTTTGGCCGACGGCGACCAAAGGTGTCCTCTTCTTTCTCATGTTCATCGGAGGGTGTTCGGGATCGACAGGCGGCGGCCCCAAAGTGGTCCGTATAGTGGGGTTGTTTAAGTTAGCCTGGAGCGAGATGAAGTATCTGGCCCGTCCTCTCGGCGTATTTCACATAAGACTGAACGGCAATATCGTCAAGAAGAGCTTCCTCTACCCACTTGCAGGTTTTTTCTTTCTTTACATTGCCTGTCTTCTGGGGGTGACAATCATTGTCATGGCCTTTGGCGTTGACTTCACCACAGGGTTCACAACTGCACTGGCTACGGTTGGAAACATCGGTCCCGGGTTCGGTCAAATAGGTCCAACTCTAAACTATGGCTTCTATCATCCATTTGTGAAATGGGTGCTCTCTACAGCTATGCTTGCAGGAAGACTGGAGATATACACCGTATTCATCCTGTTTAGCCGATCATTTTGGTCTCGCCGTTAGAGGAATCACGGCTGTACTCTGCACAGGGTACCACCTCTATAAACCCCACTTGAGGACTAGCCCGTATTTCTCACCAGTAACTTGATACAAAGCAGGCTTCTTATGATAAAGTATTATCATGAAAAAAAATAAAAAACAAAAAGAAGCCTGCTCTGCAAATGCAGAGTATACACCCTGTCAGTTGGAATTGCAAGGTCTAGAAACAGTAAAAACCAGGAAAATAATTGTCAGGAATGACGGAAGGACCAACAGTTCCGATGCCGGACTCCTTTTGCTTCAGCAGGTCGAGCAGAAACACCGAATTATTGAAAAGCTTTCAAGATGTTTTACCGATAAACGGAAGCAGGAAAAGATTAAGCATCCCCTGGTCGCTCTGCTCAAGCAGCGGATATTCGGAATCTGCCAGGGTTATGAAGATCTCAATGATCATGAAAAACTGCGCGAAGATCCGCTACTTCAATATGTGTGTGGAAGAGCTGATAAAACTCCGACGGCCGGTAAGAGTACTTTAAATCGGCTGGAACTCGGGCATGAACCGGATGAAAACATGGGGGACAAATACAGCAAAATCACATGGGATCCCAAAGAAATCGAGGAGCTGCTCTGGACGTTGTTTCTCGATAGTTTCGAAAAGCCTCCGAAGTCTCTGATTCTGGATTTTGATGCCACTGATATTCCCCTTCACGGTGAACAGCAGGGACGGTTTTTTCATAAGTATTATGATCATCACTGCTACTTGCCCCTTTATGTGTTTTGTGATGATTTTCCACTGATCGCAAGGCTTCGACCAGCCGGTATAGATGCCTGTGACGGTACGGAAGCCATTCTGAAAAAACTTGTCAAAGCAATAAGAACCCGCTTCCCTGATGTCCGCATCATCTTCCGTGGTGATTCAGGGTTCTGCCGAGACGGCATTCTGAATGAATGTGAGAGCTTGGGAATTGAATATATCGTTGGCATGGCTAAAAATAGTCGATTATTGAAAAAGATTGAAGTGCCGATGAAACAGGCTGAAAATCTGTGCGTTCAAAGCGGTCAGGCCGAACGTGTTTTTACACGTTTCAACTGGAGAACCCACGAAAGCTGGAGTCGGAATCGTGATGTGATTGCCAAAGCGGAACAGCTACCTGGAAGAAAGAACCCCCGTTTTATTGTGACAAATATTTCGCCAAAAAACGGGGATGGGAAATCACTTTATGAAGGTGTATACTGTGCGCGTGGAGACATGGAAAATCGAATTAAAGAACAGCAGTTATATCTTTTTGCCGACCGAACTTCCACCTGGTGGATGAGTTCAAATCAGCTCCGATTATGGTTCTCGACAATCGCCTATATTTTCTTTGTCCATCTTCGAAAAAATATTCAGAAGGTCAGTGGAGATGAGACCCGAAGCATGCCTTCGACAATCAGATTACGGATGCTTAAAATCTCCGCTGCGGTAAAAATCACTGTTCGCAGAGTTTGGATCAGTCTTCCGGAAAGTTTCCCCTGGTGGGACATCTGGATAAAAACGGCCCAGGCAATCTGAGTGTATCAAATCAAATAAATAGAATATTCTCATTGAACTCCCGAAGGAAAGCTATGCTCTGAGGTTTTGAAAAATGAGAAATTTCGGGGAAGATCGACTCAATTTATATAAAATATATTGAAAATATCCGGGCAATAGCTTTGCGGTTAATAAAATTCTTGCCTTGGAGATGAAATCCTACGGGGATTCACATGCATTTTTATTCTGGTGAGAAATGCAGGCTAGACTCAATCTTCTGCGCCTGCCTGGGGCTGTGTCAGAATGCGCCTTTGGCCCGTATAAGGAAAGGGATAAGGAGATCCCCCCCCCCCCGGCCCCCCCTCAGGGGGGGATTGCCACCGTACCTCCAAAGTTAGCGAAAAAACCTGAAATGCTCATGTACAACATGTACACTCCGCTTTCAGAACTTTTCGCCTGTCTGCGCCTACCTGTGGCAGACAGGTGCGTACACGCACAGAGGCAGGCCGCCTTGCCTGCAAACCAAATCCATCATTCTGACCCACCCCTGGATTCAACCACAGCCCCGGACAAAGCTGTGGCTGAATCTTTTTTCTCTACTGTGAAGACTGAAGGAAATAGACCTGTGCTTGTATGCGGATTATGACGAGGCAGAGCTGTCATTAACGAATTATCTGGAAGTATACTATAACAGGCAAGAGAAGCACTCCTCTATAGGATGGCACACCTCAGTGGAATTCGAGAGGTTAAGGCAAAAAAATGTGCTTAACTCTTTTTGCTAAAAAATCGGTAAAGTTCAAAAATGGCTTTGCCTGTGGCGGCATAATGCGATTTGATGCTTCCGAAGCAGGAACGGTGGCCTGCAAAGTGGTGGGTGATTCCAGAGCCGTGACGCTCAATGATGCCGATGGAATTTTCCCCGCCCCGCCGAGCTATGGCAATACAGTACCGGAATTCCCCAAAAAATAATTCGCCCTCCTTACGGCGGGACGGAGGCAGGCTAAAGCAAAAGCGGCCTGTCTGCGTGCAACGCACAGGCAGGCGGAAAAGATCGAATCAAACTCTGGCGGGAGGGGACTTCAATACTGCAGTGCTCGGCCTATCACGGCCAGGTTCTCTTCCATAAACTCTTGGGTCTGTAGCCCCTCCACCCATAGGAACAGAGAAAAACCTTCTGTGTCATCGCTAAAAAACTGAGGATGGGGAGCACCAATTCCGGAAACCTCATCCATGTGAAAAAATTGCGAATTATAAGGATGACGCCGATTGCGAAAATCCTCCCATTCCTGATGAAATTTTTCTGGAGCATCATCGTCCGGTTGTTTTCGGAAAATGGCGGAAAGATTGATTTGATGGTGATATTCATTCACCATTACCTTGCGCAGGCCCCATATAACCTTCCCGTCCTTGCGGTAAAAATTCCGATACAGGCCCAGGGTCATCAAGTCTTCAACAGTGAACAGATCGGAGTTCAGCGTGAGCGATATTTCTTCACTGTCAATGCTCATGTCAGCTTGATCACGATAATCGAGAATCATGTCGCCGTAAGGCCCCTCCCTGCCCAGAGCATGGGAAAGATAGCCCCGCCACTCATCTAAATATGCCAGGTATGGTACGTATACAAGGTTAACGATATTCCGCAGGCTGACGAGTGCAGTCTGAACCTGGGGAGATTCTACGGTGTACATCAGGCCGCTCAGTCCATAGGGAAGCGGTATCCACACCAGTATAATCACTTCATCGAAGGGATTGTAGCTCTTGTTCCATAGAGCAATTCGCCAAATGCGCCCATGGTCATCCCTGTAGGTTTCCTGCCGGAAAGGTTCGCCCAGGCTTGCGATCCGCAACTTGAAATTATCAAAATAGCGGTATGTGGCATCTCCGCTGATCATCAAATCCATTATTTCCCTGGAGGAATCATAGAGTCTTCCATGAGTTGTATCGGCGGGCTTATGCAGGTCAAAACACATAATCAGTTCTTCTCCTGGCATGCCGCTGTAGTCCCATCTCCCTCCGCCGGGAAGACTGACGGAAGTTTTGTCCAGATCGCTGTAATACCACTCATTATCGATATCCCTATAGACATATTGAATACCGTCGGACACGCAAATTTCCTGCAGCACCTGGTCGCTACCGTCGCTGTGTGGAAAAAGACCGCCTACCTGCCGGAACAATTCCTCTTGCAGGGAGATTTGAAACTTGTCGGATCTGGCCTGCAGTGTCTTTTTGATTTCGCCAAGGCTCATGGGGAGTGGCAATTCCTCCGTGAATGACCCGTAGTATTCCTGTTCGGCAAGATTGGGAAACACTGTCGTATAGGATGCCTCCATCAGTCCGATCCCCTCTGCCAGATCTGTTATGGCCTCTATCGGCCGGGAATAGGTGAAGGTATCGTTCCGGGCCAGAATGATTCCCAAAACCTGGTTGTTCGCATCAAGAAGAGGTCCACCGCTTGCACCGGAGTCAACCGGCGGGGAGCTTTTTATAGATGACCACTCTCCCACCACATTGTTGCGCTCCATTCCAGCAACAGTGCCTACGACTGCGACAACGCCATCACCATAGACGTTACCTACTTGATAAACAGTCTCATTTCGACGGTATTTTTTGGAGCGGAGTTGCAAATAAGCCGATTCAAAAGGCGGGTCTGTGGTGAATTCAGCAACATCCCTCACGGTATCAAAGCGGATAAGGTCCTTGATGCGGTGAACCTCTCCCTTTTCGCTACGGATGTAGTATTCTTTCATGAACATGTAATCCATCATGGGTTCCAAAACATGGGCGGCAGTGATGAACCGTTGCGGAGCAATGGCAAAAGCCGTGCCGATGGAATGGTACTCATCCTCTCTTTCCACGCGGGACAGTCGGAGAACAGGCATCTTCATGGTGTAACTTATCTGGTCGTTATTCACTTTTGGAGTGACGATCTCGTAGCAGGTGGCCTCTATCACCGAAGTGATGTCCTTCAGGGACGCTGTCTGTTCCGAACTCTGGCAACTGATCAAGACAATCGCCATGACGCAAATTCCATGCAGTTTTTTCATATTTCCTCCATCAGGGCGGATGCCCTTTTATTTGAAATTTACGTCAATCGAAAGGGGGAATCAACGACGATGCGATGGCAATTTCATGGCGGTTTCATGGCGAAAATAAGCCTGTGTCTGGCCCAGGATCCTATCGAACTTTGGAATTCTCAAGCCGCTTCTGATGATTTTCTCCGATTCAGGACGGTCTATCTGCATGCGGACACGCATAGACAGGCAATGCAGAAGCGGAGAGGCGAGTTTACCCGACTCCCGAAGTGATTGTGAAGAAGAGCCGCCACAGAGGGCGACACAGGCGAACGAAAAAATAATTTTAGTCGGGTTTTAATGGAAAAGAAGTCAGGGAAGATGACTTGGGATTTTTTTTAATATACTGGGTGCCCATTGAGCATGATTATCATAACCCAACTTCGCCATTATAAAGTCTAAATTCCCCCTATGAAATCATTTATTCATTTTTTTTCACACTACAGATCTTATGACTCAATAGCCTCCGATTGAGGGGGTTACCTGAGAGCTTTAGGTTAGTATAAATCTCCAAATGAGAACTCTCCAATTGGGAATTCACTCGAAGCTTGTTGTGATACACTCCATCCTCTTCTTTAGAGTCGTACTCAATGGTTACCCGCTGGTGTGTACTTAGCTTTGACTTAATCGTCCACCAACTTCGGTTGTCGCCAGCTATTCGTAGCTTGTGTTCAATGGCTTGCATCACATGGTAGGCAAGTACTGATATGAACATGTGAGCATTTACACGGCTTTCAAGTTGATGGAAATTGGGACGTAGGCCAAGATGTGATTTCATATTCCGGAATGCAGTCTCAATACGACCCAACATGAGGTACGTCTGCCATATCTGTTTGTTGCTCAGTTCATCATGATTCGTCCGCAGAACATAGGTTCCCTGGAACATGGTTGCCTCATCATGCTTGGGGATCTTTTTAGTCCATTGGATATCTATCGCATTTATCACCCCCTTCCCTGTTCTCTCTTGGGGAAGAACGGTAATCTCATACAACTTCGCCACTTTGGCATATTTCGCCTTCAGTTGGCCTACTTTCTCTAAAACCTTAGTATAGGACTTAATATGATACTTTTTATTCAAGCCTGCCTTGTAGTACTTAAGGCGGTCAAGCAACAACTGTTCGACCCGGGTAACCATTGAGGCTTCTTTTTTCCGTTTTCGTTCGCTCTTGATTAAAACATACTGCTCCTTCTCCCCGTTGTACCTCCGAGCCTCAATCTTGATATCCTTCTTCTTATCCTCTCTAATAACTTCCATGTCCCGAGTATTCATTTCAGAGGGTGTCTTTCCCCGATTGACCACAATATAGCGATATCCCTTCTCTTTCAGCCAGGCAACATTGGCTTCTTCGGCTATCCCGGCATCCATGACAATGGTAGGACCGTTTTCTGGTGTCAAGTGAGACTCCATCTCACTGATTATCTCCTGAAAAGTATGCGCTTCATACTGATTCCCCGGATATAGCTTGCTATACTTAGCAAATCCATCACCATCGACAATCAGTCCCATAGTGGCCAGATTACAATCAGACCTTTTCTCTTTCGACCTACCGTAGGCTGCACTTGGGTTCCTGGAGCATTGTCCCTCAAAGTAGGTGTTGGTTAAATCGTATAGTACGATACTCTCATCCAGATTAAATAACTCTTTTTCTCGATGGCTCAAATGTTGCTCCAACGCCTCCTTACACCTATACAAGACATCCGCACCCCGGTAGTAAGACTGTAAGGAACGCCCCTTAGGAAGGTCACATAACTCATAGAGAGCCGATTCTTCTTCGGCCCATCTCTCGTTTCGCCGCTCGCTCCCCGGCTCAATGAGCCGAGAGACCACCAGAGCCTCTAAAAGAGGGAGAGTTCCCGAAGGGACACCATTATTCTTGAGAACTTGATTAAATCCAAGCTCTTGCCAAACCCGGTGGCAAACATACTCAGGACCCAAAGATCGTAGTTTGCTGACCGCTAAGCTCTTGGTATTAACTTTCTGGTAGTCTTCTTCGGCAGCCTGTCTGTTTATCTCTTGGGCTCGTTTAGTGAAAATCTGATCGGCAGCTTTTCGAGCATGACGCTCAATTTGTGGGTTGATCTCAAAGAGGCTCTGATTACCTGTAAGAATGTCCTCGATTCTTCGTGCCAAAGCTTTATATTGCGAGCGATCAATCTGGAGATTACCGAGATTAAGGACTAAGCGTTGTCGTGGTCCTTTCTCGGTACGGATGCTTTCAACGAGATTGAGGTATGTGTATTGCTTTTTCGTGATACCATTTGTTTTTCTTATTTGTCGAATAAACATACCTATAGTGTAACAAAAGTCGAAAAAATTGGCAATAGGCAATAGACGCTGTGTATCACTACATTGTAAAAATGACGGATGTTGGGAATGTAGATAATTATCCTAAAACAAGTTGGCAGACAGGGCATCGTTGAAAAGTACGGATAATGGCTGTTTTAAGGTGAATTTTGGCGAAGTTGGGATAAGACGTTTGACAAAAACCATGGGCGTATAGAAACACGGGAATACTGGTGTGTGTCTGACTTAGAGTGGCTGGAGACAAGGCAAAGGTGGGAGGGTTTAAGAACCATCGGGATGGTAAGATCTCATCGTACGATCGGCAATAAGACAACAGTGGAAGACCGGTATTTCATCAGTAGCCTAGAGATGAACGCAGAATTAATGGGGAATGCTATACGCCGACATTGGGGTATAGAAAATTCCCTTCATTGGGTATTGGATATTGCTTTTCGTGAGGATGAAAGCAGAATACGCAGAGGCAATGCTGCAGAGAACTTCGGAATACTTCGCCACTTGGTTTTGAATCTGCTAAAGAATGATAAAGTCACCAAGGCGGGAATTGCCGCTAAACGCAAGAAAGCTGGATGGGACAATTATTATCTGCTTGATGTTCTTAATGGATTTTAGATGCGATTGCCCTGGGGGGGCCGCCCCCCATCGGGCCCTGTCTGCAACAAACAGACAGGGCGGCAAACAGTTGCGGGGACACGGCGAAAAACCAAATTTTCTAAAGATATTTTTTAGAGGGGTCCTACAGTATTTCGCCTAGTTTCTTGAAGAGTTCCATGCGTCTCAAGGCATCACTCTCGGCTTGTTCAAAGAGGGAGAGAGCCTCGACCGGATTTGTTTTCTGCAGGGCCAGATAACGACGTTCGTTGCCGATGAAATCTTGGTAGTCCATGCTGACCTCCTTCGCGTCCCACTGAAAGCGCTTACCAGCTTCTTTGCGGGGATCAAAGCGGAATAGCGGCCAATATCCAGACTCCACAGCCCTCTTCATCTCCACCTGACTCTTGCTCATGTCTATTCCATGATTTATGCAGGGGGAGTAGGCGAAGATAATTGATGGTCCAGGATATGCTTCGGCCTCCATCATGGCCTTTTGGGCCTGAGATCTATTAGCCCCCAGGGCTATGGACGCTACGTAGACATAGCCATAGCTCATGCACATAAGAGGCATGTTCTTCTTGGTCAGCTTCATTCCGCTACTGGCAAATTTTGCCACGGCACCTATGGGTGTTGCCTTGGATGCCTGACCACCTGTGTTGGAGTACACCTCGGTATCCAGTACAAGGATGTTTACATTTTTTCCCATCGCAACAACATGATCCACCCCGGCATAGCCAATATCATAGGCCCATCCGTCCCCTCCGATGATCCAGACTGAATTGTCCACGAAATAATCCTGGAGTTCCTCAATCTTGGCGAGAACCTCTTTGGCCTCAGCATCGCTGGCTTGCTGCAATGCCTCGGGAAGCAGTTTCTTCACCGTCAGTTGATGATCCTTCGCTTCTTGGTCGGTGCTTTCAAATATCTCCAGGGACTTATTGAGGGCCTGGGTGAGTTTCTCCGTCGTTCCTAATTCTAGAATGCGATTAATTTTAATCTTGAGTAATGCACGGTTGCTGTCGATTGCTAGACGCATACCAAAGCCGTACTCGGCATTGTCTTCAAAAAGGCTATTGCCCCATGCCGGACCCCTGCCTTCCTTATTTGTGCAATAAGGGACGGTTGGAAATGTGCCGCCGTAGATGGAGGAACAGCCGGTGGCGTTAGCCGCGACCATGCGATCTCCGGCGATCTGAGTCATCATCATCACATAAGGGGTTTCTCCACAGCCGGCACAGGCTCCAGAGAATTCAAACAGGGGTTGTTTGAACTGTAGCCCCTTGAGGCTAGTTTCAGGTGCACCATCAAGGACATCTTCTGGAAGGGAAGAGAAAAATGCCTGGTTATCGTTTTCGCCGGATTTGCGTTCTTTTTCGATGGGACTCCATTGAAGAGCCTTGGTCTTGGCCGGGCAGGTTACCAGACAGACTCCACAGGCTTGGCAGTCTTCAACAAATATCTGAATTCTGTACTGGAGGTCCTTCTCGTTCTTCGTCTTAGATTTGATTGTTTTAAAGGATTTAGGGGCCCCGTCCAGGTTGCCAGGCGCAATCTGCTTGGCTCGAATGGCGGCATGGGGGCAGGACTGTGCACACTGGTTGCATTGGATACAGTTTTCGCTTACCCATCTGGGCACGCGTGGCGCGACACCGCGTTTTTCAAGGCGGGCGGTTCCAATGGGAAGAATCCCGTCGAAGGCCATCTGGCTTACGGGAATGTCGTCACCCTTGAGTGTCATGGTGGGCAGAATAATGTCTTTGGCAAAGTCTCCGGCATCAGTGGGGATGAGCAGGGGAGCACAATATGCATCGTCTGTTGCTTTCGGGGGTACCTCCACCTGGTGTAGTCCTTCGGCACTTTTGTCCACCGCATTCCAATTCATCTTGACGATGTCTTCCCCCTTATTGCCAAAAGATTTTTTGATTGCATCCTTCATCAGTTGGATAGCTTCCTGTTCCGGTAACACACCTGATATCTTGAAGAAACATGCCTGCATCACCGTGTTAATTCGATTTCCAAGACCTACCTCGCGGGCAATCTTCAGGGCGTTAATGACATAGAACTTAACCTTTCTGTCAATGATTATCTGCTGTTCCTCTCGAGTAAGGCTGGAAAAGGCCTCATCGGCAGGTGTCTTTGTGTTGAGTAGGAAGGTTCCCCCCGCCTTAATGGGGCCGAGCATATCATAGCGCCCGATGTAGGCCGGATTATGACAGGCTACAAAATTGGCCGTCTCTATCAGCCATGGCATATTCACCGAACTCTTTCCGAATCGGAGATGACTAGTGGTGATGCCACCAGATTTCTTGGAGTCATATACAAAATATGCCTGGGCATTCATGTCGGTGTTGTCGCCGATGATTTTGATGGAATTCTTATTCGCACCAACCGTCCCGTCAGACCCTAATCCCCAGAACATACAGCTTACGACATCACTCGGGGCGACATGGATGGACTCCGTGATTTTCAGGGATCGGTTGGTGACATCATCATTAATACCCACGGTGAAGTTATGGAAGCATTCACCGTCGAGGTGGTCGTAGACGGCTTTCACCATGGAGGGGGTAAACTCCTTTGAAGAGAGGCCATAGCGTCCTCCGATGATGGTGATGTTCTTATCGGCTAGGGCGACGGCGATATCCATATAAAGCGGCTCGCCGATGGAACCGGGTTCCTTTGTTCGGTCAAGTACAGCTATTTTTTTGACGGTATCCGGCAGGGCGGCCCTCAGATGTGCCACGCTGAATGGGCGATACAGGCGCACCTTGACGGCACCAAGTTTCTCCCCCTTCTTATTGAGTTCCAACAATGTGTGTTCAATTGTGTCACAGGCCGTTCCCATGGCGACGATGACCTTTTCGGCCTTGGGGTCTCCCACATAGTCAAAGAGTCGGTATTGGCGACCGATGAGCTTGGCGACTTTGTCCATGTATTCCTGTACAATTTCCGGCACCACCTCGTAGTATTGGTTCACCGTTTCACGGCCCTGGAAGTACACATCGGGATTCTGTGCGGCTACCTTGACAATGGGCTTCTCCGGTCTCATGGCCCTATCACGGAATCGTGCGATGTATTCGGGTTCAATCAGGCTCTTGATTAAATCGAAATCGATTTCATTGATTTTTTGTATCTCATGGCTGGTACGGAATCCATCGAAGAAATTCAAAAAAGGCACCTGGGCTTTCAGGGTAGCCAAATGGCTCACCAGGGCCAGATCCATTGTTTCTTGAATCCCATTGGCTGCCATCAGGGCGAATCCCGTGTTACGAGTACTCATGACATCGGAATGATCCCCAAAAATGGAGAGAGACTGAGCCGCCAATGATCTTGCCGAAACGTGGAAGACCGTGGGAAGCATTTCTCCTGCGATCTTATGCATATTGGGAATCATCAACAGTAAACCCTGACTGGCCGTGAAAGTTGTTGTCATCGCCCCTCCAGAGAGGGCTCCATGAACGGAACCGGCAGCACCAGCCTCGCTTTGCATTTCGACTACATCGACCGGTTTTTCGAATACATTTTTTCTCATGATGCTGGCCCAGGCATCGGTGTATTCCCCCATCGGGGACGAAGGTGTTATAGGGAAGATTGCGGCGACCTCACTAAATGCATAAGCCACATGAGCGGCTGCTGCATTGCCGTCAATGGTAACCATCTTATTATCTGACATGAACACATCCTTTTTTATTAGAAACTGATCTAGTATAACCTGTGCATCCCGTAAGTTCCAAGCCTCTATATAGAAATTCCTTCTTGTTACCCCACCACTAAGCTTTGAGGCACTAAACAAGGAAAAATTGCCAGTATGCAGGTAAGGTGATAGAATAACCATCATGAGACAACTGAATCTTGTATTTCTTCTCTCATTTTTAGTGGGGTTTCTTTATGCGCAGGAGCAGGTGCTCCCCCTCGCCGGAGAATTGACCGCCAAACTCGGCTGGACTCTACAGGATGCCATTGAGAATTTCGGCTATCCACAGAATGTATTCGCTCATCGCGGAGAGTCCTCGGACGAAGATAATACCGTGTTTTACTATGACGATCACCTCTATCTCTTTTTCTTCCAGGATAGAGTGTGGCAAATAAGGGCAGACGAACGCTGGATTGGTGTGTTAGACGGTGTGCAAATGGGGATGAGCCTCAAGGCTATCGAGGAACTCTGGGGGCCGCCTATTAACAGCATCGATAATGACCCGACATGGACACTCCCCGACAGGGGGTATCCGGTCAGAATCAGGCTGTACTTTGAGGAAGATCGTCTCATCGATATTTATGTCTATAGGGGTGATTGGTGAGTCGGCTCTGCCTCACGTTGACGGCACCGGATATCGAGGGAATGGTACGACAGGCCGAGTCCTGCCTACCATGGATTGATCTGGCTGAGTTGCGAGTGGACCTTCTCGCTCCTACAGAACGGTCCAATGCATCCCTCCTCACACAGCGTCTCAATATTCCCCTGATTCTTACTATTCGCCGGGAGGAAGATGGCGGACAGTGGGGGAGGAAAGGTGAAACGATGGAGGAGAGAAAGCTCCTCTTTGAAAGGCTTCTTAGCTCGGGCAATTGGTATTGCGTGGAACTGGAACATGATTGTCTGTTTAGTTTGCCTGCGGTTCAGGCATCAGGGTGCCGGATCCTGCGTGCCCGTAGCGATTCGAGGGGAAGCCTTTTGGATGAGCCGCTCCAGGGGCTTGTGAATTTTTTTGAGGAAACAACGGCAGATGGTGCCATTCCCAAGCTGACTGCACAATGCGGATCGAGCCGACAACTCCTGGCCCTCTCGCGCCTGTCTCAAGCCCTGAGGAAGATCCCCGAAAAGGTTCTCTATGGTCTGGGGGATTATGGTACTCCTTCCATCATCCTGGCCGAGAGATTTGGCTCCTCATGGACCTATGTCCATGCCGATACAGGGTCTCCCGCATCTTCTAACGCCTCCACCGGTCAATCTGGGAAAGTCGGCACTTTGGATCATCTCCATCCCCAGGTGTTGAATGAGCGGTATAGATTCAGGGAAATCCGAGAAGGCAGCCCCATCTACGCTGTAATCGGCAGGCCCATAAGTCATAGTCGATCACCGATTATTCACAATGACTTGCTCCAACAGCATGGCCTCCCGGGGAGTTATATCCCCGTCCTTGTGGATGATTTGGACGATTTTCTGAGGACATGCGATATCCTCGGCATCAGCGGCCTGTCTGTTACGGTTCCATATAAGGAGAAGGCACTGGCAATCAGCAATCGGGCCGACAGCCTCGCCATTCGCATAGGATCGGCCAACACCTTGATAAGAGACGATGGAGGTTGGCATGCGTATAACACGGACGCATTGGGCTTCATGGCCAGCCTACTCAAGGCCATGAATCTTGATGATGCACAGGACTTAAAAGGCCTCAAGGCCCTCATCATTGGTTCAGGGGGTGCCGCTAGGGCAGCCGTTCACGTTTTAAGCGAGGCTGGTGTTCATCTGGTTATTCTCAATCGGACCATAGCGAAGGCCGCTGAACTGGCGGCAAAGACGGGTGCCAAATACGGAGTTCTTCATCCTGATTCAAGCGGCCTAATCGGCGATGTCGATATCGCTGTTCAAACGACCACGGTCGGCATGGCCCCTGATGTGGACGCTGATCCCATCCCTTGGTGGAATCCTTCTGGATGCGCCCTCGTCTACGATATGATCTACAACCCTGAGGAAACGACTCTCTTGAAACGGGCCGCATCCCTCGGGGTGCCGACCGTGAATGGATCGGATATGCTCAGGACTCAGGCAGTCTTGCAATTTGAATTGTTTACCGGTGAAAATGGATAACAGGCTGTGAAAAGCCCCCCATTTGTTGTGCCACCTCACTTCCGATGGCGTTTTATACCCAGCGAATTGAGAATAACCGCAATTGAACTCATACTCATCGCAATCTCGGCCATCAGCGGATGGACGAAGGCAAGGGCTGCGGCAGGTATGGCGATAAGATTATACATGAAGGCCCAGATGAGGTTTCCCCGTATCTTCTTTGTCATCAGTTTTGAGAGTTCCAGGGTCTCTACTATCTTCTCAAGCCCTCCCTTAACAATCACGACATCGCCTGCTTCCATTGAGAGATCGGTGCCATGGGCCAGAGCAAAGCCGACATCCGCAGCCTTCAAGGCAGCGGCATCGTTTATGCCATCACCAATCATGCCGACTCGAAGGTTTTGTTTCTGGTAGGATTGAACGATGCGGAGCTTGTCCTCGGGTTTGAGCCCTGTCCGCACATCTTCTAATGGGATCCCCACCTTCTCGGCGATTTCTAAGGCCGCAGCCTGCCCATCGCCAGTGGCCATGATGGGACGCACGGCACAGGATTTCAGCGATGTGATGGCCGTGACGGCCTCCGGCCTTACTTCGTCGTTCAATACTATGTGCCCAACGAATTTATCAGACCTATACACGGCTACAAAGGTTCCCTTCGCGTCTTCAATGGCATCTGTAGGCCTGGCTCGTCCGATATAGTAATGGACTCCGTCCACCAGGCCGGAAATGCCCTCACCAGCGATTTCCTGTACCTCCTCCACCAGAGGCGGAGCTGATCCATCGGGAGGTGATGCCCAGGCTACAATCGAATGAGCAAGGGGATGAACCGAATAGTTTTCCAATGCCGCCGCATTGCGTCTGTCTTGGTCAGATAAATTAGAGAAGCTGACAACGGGTTTGCCTTCTGTCAAGGTGCCGGTTTTGTCGATGACGATGATGTCAAGCTCCCCAGATGTCTGAAGGGCCTCGCCTCCCTTTATAAGAAGCCCCCGCTTGGCGGCTAATCCGCTACCCACACTCACGGCCATCGGTGTGGCAAGGCCAAGGGCGCAGGGACAGGCCACTACCAGCATTGATACCATTGCAAACACCCCGGTCGCCCAAGGACCTGCGTCCACCGGAATCCAGACAAACAGCGCGGATGCCCAGCGTAGCATGGGGAGGAATTCGTCATACAGCAGAACCCAGGTGCCAAATGTGATGAGGGCAAGGCCCAGCACCACCGGCACGAACACCCCGCTAACCCTATCGGCCAGGGCTTGAAGGGGAATCTGAACTCCCTGAGCCTGCTCCACAAGCCTGAGCATTCTGGCGAGAAAAGTGTCTGCTCCCGTCTTGGTTACTAACACATCCAGGTGCCCAGTTTCCAGGATGGTGCCCCCGATGACATCGTCACCTACAGCCTTCGAGACTGGCATGGGTTCACCGGAAATCATTGACTCGTTGACTGCGCCTTTTCCGATGGTGATTTTTCCATCCAGTGGTATCCTTTCACCGCTACGGATACGGATCAGAGAACCTTCGTTGACCGCTTTCACAGGCAGTGTGAGTACGTTGTTTTCAGTTACAAGATTGACATAACCATCGTCCGTTAAGCACAATTCGCGCAGATCGGCACCGGCCCGGCGCCGTAGATAGGCTTCTACGAGTCGTCCGCTTAGGTGAAAGGCCGGCAACATCGATGCCATGGAGCCAAAAGACCATAGAGGAAGTTCGGCGATAGCGAGTAGCGATGTTGTCCAGGCAGCCAATGTCCCCAGACTCACCAGTGTATCCATATTGGCATGACGGTGAGTGATGGCCACCCAGGCCCCTTTCAAGATAATACGTCCTGGACCCAGCATGGCCGCTACGCCTATCAGTGCCTCGGCGAGGGGTAACCAGAAGAGGTGAACGCCGCTCATATGGATTGACATCAGGGCCATAGCAGGCAGGGCTAACATCCAAGCAGCCAGCATCCGACGGCGGGCCGCCTTGAACATCGCATCGCTCTCATCTTCGGTGGGGACGGCCCTTCTTGGTATGTAACCGGCCTTACGGACGGCGGCGGCGAAGTCTTCCCATTCAAGTAAACCATCTGTCGCCAGATAAACTCGCCCATCGGTTAGTTTCACCGAGACATACTTCACACCCTGAAGTTGATATAACGCCTTTTCTACATGCCGTGCACACGAGGCACAGGTCATGCCATCGACGGCATAGTTTAAATCAGTAGGCATGGATAATTTACCAAGGCAAGATAAAAATCACTTAAGGACATCTTTTACGCTCCACTAGGAGTCTGTCGGACTTTGAGTCTTCAAGGCGATTTCTGATGATTTTCTCCTGATAGACGGCGGCAAAAACTGGGTCCCCCCGTGGGGCTGTGTCAGGAAAAAAGGCAGAAACTGAGCCGTGAGGTATAAGTCCGACAGGCTCCTCGTGATTAGTATGGCGATAAGAGGCACTTCAGGCAAGGCGGAGAAAGGTTTTTTAACCGGGGGGCCTTCGGCATGGGAAAGTTGTTCTAATTAGAATGCTAATGTTGGTTCCTGTACCCCCGCCCAGTATAATGAATTGTCCGCCTAAAAAAGGCGGGGGAAAGAAAGTCCCAAGGACATCTGCTATAGTTGATTTAGCAAAAACTAACGACAGCGAGGAATCCATGGGACGATCAAAACTTAACATAGAAACAAGGTGTAAGCATACACATTTTACTTGGGAGGAACGCTTGTTATTACAATATCATCACACTGGTACAAACCGTTACGAAAAGATCACAAGTCCGACACTTCTTGGAACTCTGTTGAGTAAAAGTGAAAGGACTATTCGTCGAGAACTCAAACGAGGACTGGTAGAACATATAGCCAGTGATCTCAGCAAAATCACGGTATACAACGCGGAGTATGCACAGAACGATGCCAACTCAAAGAACAGTGCGAAAGGCCCCCCTATAAAAATTGACTCATCCCGTCCCTCAATATACCATCTGTGTCAAACTGCGTAATCTGCGGATTTCTCCACAGAACACCCGGAAGTTTTCAACCACGAAAGGCACGAAAGGCACGAAAGGCACGAAAGGCCGATAATCCTGAATCTCTCAACATAAACCATTTCTGATTTTTCAAATTTTCGTGTTTTTCGTGACTTTCGTGGTTAAAAAAAGAATTAATATGAGCTTCATAAGTCTTTTTACACCTCCTTCAAACTCGACTAAAAAAATCAACGAGAATTGCATATTTGAGTGTCCCCCTCATAAAATTTAAATCGCACCGTTCCCTGGTTCGTCAAAGTTTGAGCCATGCACCTCCGGTTTGATGGCTGACACCGACTATAGGTGCTGTTTCATATCGGGACCTTTGATTAACCACCGGGTTAATAGTATCAGATGGGAAATTCGGAGATGCCGTTTTTATCGAAGCATGTTCAAACCCAAAAAACCTGATATAATTCCTTTATGCCATCCTCGCCAAGCCCAAGACCAATCAAAATCACCATGGATCATTTCTTCAAATCCCGCTTCATGAGCGTACTCGGCAGTGCCGGCGACTGCTCCGTGGAGGCAGAACATCAGCTTCTCGATCACCCAAAAAGGCTGGACCTCGTTATCGAAGGGAAGAGTTCTTTGTTCCGCGATTTCAAGGTGTTAAATTACTTCAAAACCTACAATCTGATAAGCTACAAGTCCTTTCGGGACAATCCTCGCTGGAATGACTTCCTTGACCTCATCATCTATTACCCCCTCTATCTGCGGGGAACCCCTCATGCCGATTTCGACAGCACAACCATCACCATGATATGTTCCGTAACACCAAAAAAGTATCTCGCCCAGCACAGTAGAACCGTCAGAGAAGTAGTCCCCGGTCATTACATAGAGGACCACGGGTCCTATGAAACACACATTATCAACATCGAAAAAGCGTCCCTGGAAGGTCCTGATGGCGTACTGCTATCCGCATTCTGTCGCAACCCCGACCGGGTTGTTAAAGCGAACGAAATCCCGGGCATGAATATCTCGAAGGTACTTCTTGACAAATTAATCGCCGGATATAAAATGAGAATGAGCTTATTTGAAAACGAGGAGGTATACGATATGGGAGCAGTAGCCGATGTAACAAAGCTTGTCATGCCATACATTGAACAGGCCCGACAAGAAGGTATGCAGGCAGGTATGCAGAAAGGCATACAGAAAGGCATACAGAAAGGCAGGCAAGAAGGCATGAGCCAAGTTGCCAAAGGATTGAAGCAATCGGGTATCTCCACAGAAATAATCAGCCGGAATACGGGCTTAACCCCAGAAGAGATAGATAAACTGTAGTAATTAGTATGGCAATAAGAGGCACTTCAGGCAAGGCGGAGAAAGGTTTTTTAACCGGGGGGCCTTCGTCATGGGAAAGTTGTTCTGATTAGAATGCTAATGCCGGGTCCTGTACCACAAATGTCAGTATTCACCCTGGTTTTGGAAGAAAACTAAGCATCAGCACCGTTCGCTTGCGGGGCCTATCCAGCAATGGCGGCTCTGCTTATAACAAGTAGCGGCAACTTTTCCTTACATCCCCAGCCTCCGATAACCCTTAGGCTGGGGTATTCCATGGGAGGAGCACCGGCCCCCTTCCCCTTGCTCAAAGCAATTTGGGCTTCGGGAAAATACAGAAAACCAGATTGCTAATTCTATTGTTATCGTATTATGTATATCGAGCAGGATGCGTAAGAGCGGATTTCTCCACAGAACCCTCTGAAGTTTTCAACCACGAAAGTCACGAAAGGCACGAAAGGCCAATAATCCTGAATCTCTCAACATAAACCATTTCTGATTTTTCAAATTTTCGTGTTTTTCGTGACTTTCGTGGTTAAAATATGCCATCCTCGCCAAGCCCAAGACCAATCAAAATCACCATGGATCATTTCTTCAAATCCCGCTTCATGAGCGTACTCGGCAGTGCCGGCGACTGCTCCGTGGAGGCAGAACATCAGCTTCTCGATCACCCAAAAAGGCTGGACCTCGTTATCGAAGGGAAGAGTTCTTTGTTCCGCGATTTCAAGGTGTTAAATTACTTCAAAACCTACAATCTGATAAGCTACAAGTCCTTTCGGGACAATCCTCGCTGGAATGACTTCCTTGACCTCATCATCTATTACCCCCTCTATCTGCGGGGAACCCCTCATGCCGATTTCGACAGCACAACCATCACCATGATATGTTCCGTAACACCAAAAAAGTATCTCGCCCAGCACAGTAGAACCGTCAGAGAAGTAGTCCCCGGTCATTACATAGAGGACCACGGGTCCTATGAAACACACATTATCAACATCGAAAAAGCGTCCCTGGAAGGTCCTGATGGCGTATTGCTATCCGCATTCTGTCGCAACCCCGACCGGGTTGTTAAAGCGAACGAAATCCCGGGCATGAATATCTCGAAGGTACTTCTTGACAAATTAATCGCCGGATATAAAATGAGAATGAGCTTATTTGAAAACGAGGAGGTATACGATATGGGAGCAGTAGCCGATGTAACAAAGCTTGTCATGCCATACATTGAACAGGCCCGACAAGAAGGTATGCAGGCAGGTATGCAGAAAGGCAGGCAAGAAGGCATGAGCCAAGTTGCCAAAGGATTGAAGCAATCGGGTATCTCCACAGAAATAATCAGCCGGAATACGGGCTTAACCCCAGAAGAGATAGATAAACTGTAGTAATTAGTATGGCAATAAGAGGCACTTCAGGCAAGGCGGAGAAAGGTTTTTTAACCGGGGGGCCTTCGTCATGGGAAAGTTGTTCTGATTAGAATGCTAATGCCGGGTCCTGTACCACAAATGTCAGTATTCACCCTGGTTTTGGAAGAAAACTAAGCATCAGCACCGTTCGCTTGCGGGGCCTAGCCAGCAATGGCGGCTCTGCTTATAACAAGTAGCGGCAACTTTTCCTTACATCCCCAGCCTCCGATAACCCTTAGGCTGGGGTATTCCATGGGAGGAGCACCGGCCCCCTTCCCCTTGCTCAGAGCAATTTGGGCTTCGGGAAAATACAGAAAACCAGATTGATAATTCTATTGTTATCGTATTATGTATATCGAGCAGGATGCGTAAGAGCGGATTTCTCCACAGAACCCTCTGAAGTTTTCAACCACGAAAGGCACGAAAGGCCGATAATCCTGAATCTCTCAACATAAACCATTTCTGATTTTTCAAATTTTCGTGTTTTTCGTGACTTTTGTGGTTAAAAAAAGAATTAATATGAGCTTCATAAGTCTTTTACACCTCCTTCAAACTCGACTAAAAAAATCAACGAGAATTGCATATTTGAGTGCCCCCTCATAAAATTTAAATCGCTCCGTGCCCTGGTTCGTCAAAGTTTGAGCCATGCACCTCCGGTTTGATGGCTGACACCGACTATAGGTGCTGTTTCATATCGGGACCTTTGATTAACCACCGGGTTAATAGTATCAGATGGGAAATTCGGAGATGCCGTTTTTATCGAAGCATGTTCAAACCCAAAAAACCTGATATAATTCCTTTATGCCATCCTCGCCAAGCCCAAGACCAATCAAAATCACCATGGATCATTTCTTCAAATCCCGCTTCATGAGCGTACTCGGCAGTGCCGGCGACTGCTCCGTGGAGGCAGAACATCAGCTTCTCGATCACCCAAAAAGGCTGGACCTCGTTATCGAAGGGAAGAGTTCTTTGTTCCGCGATTTCAAGGTGTTAAATTACTTCAAAACCTACAATCTGATAAGCTACAAGTCCTTTCGGGACAATCCTCGCTGGAATGACTTCCTTGACCTCATCATCTATTACCCCTTCTATCTGCGGGGAACCCCTCATGCCGATTTCGACAGCACAACCATCACCATGATATGTTCCGTAACACCAAAAAAGTATCTCGCCCAGCACAGTAGAACCGTCAGAGAAGTAGTCCCCGGTCATTACATAGAGGACCACGGGTCCTATGAAACACACATTATCAACATCGAAAAAGCGTCCCTGGAAGGTCCTGATGGCGTACTGCTATCCGCATTCTGTCGCAACCCCGACCGGGTTGTTAAAGCGAACGAAATCCCGGGCATGAATATCTCGAAGGTACTTCTTGACAAATTAATCGCCGGATATAAAATGAGAATGAGCTTATTTGAAAACGAGGAGGTATACGATATGGGAGCAGTAGCCGATGTAACAAAGCTTGTCATGCCATACATTGAACAGGCCCGACAAGAAGGTATGCAGGCAGGTATGCAGAAAGGCATACAGAAAGGCAGACAAGAAGGCATGAGCCAAGTTGCCAAAGGATTGAAGCAATCGGGTATCTCCACAGAAATAATCAGCCGGAATACGGGCTTAACCCCAGAAGAGATAGATAAACTGTAGTAATTAGTATGGCAATAAGAGGCACTTCAGGCAAGGCGGAGAAAGGTTTTTTAACCGGGGGACCTTCGTCATGGGAAAGTTGTTCTGATTAGAATGCTAATGCCAGTTTCCGTTGGTATGCTATGATTACTGTGTGCAAAGTTGTTTGGCTGATCATAAATCACAGAATAAGCCGCATTTTCTCCGGCAGAGGAGCAATGGCACCGAATATCACTTCATCATCACGGCGAAGAACACACTTGGAGAAAGTGCCGCATCAATGATGAAGTCTGCTAAACCAACTACTGTTCCCGGTGCGCCGACTATTGGAACGGCCACGGCTGTGCTTAATTCACCGCCCTCAGGCTCCGGGCAAGTTGAGACATGGAATGCACCGACGATGGCGGTGATACCATAACCGGTTACATTGTATACTGGGCGGGCTGGGCCACAGGCAATACATAACTCCACAGCAAACATGACAAAAGAAAAATATAACAATTGTTCTTACCCCTCCAGTTTTGTGGTATAAGAACAATAACGATACACAGTCGCCAGAAGCAATTAATTGAATGAACGAAATAGCAACCAAATATTTCATTGACAGGAAAGAATGGAGGAAGTGGCTCGAAACCAATTTTGAGACATTGGATGATATTTGGTTGGAATATCCATTAAAAAAGACAGGCAAGAAGCGAATTTTATATAATGATGCGGTTGAAGAGGCCCTTTGTTTTGGATGGATTGATAGTACCGTTAAATCATTAAACGAAGAGACTACCATTCAAAGGTTTTGTAGGCGAAGAAAAAACTCTTCCTTCTCTCAACCCAACATCGAACGTCTGAAATGGCTCTTTGAAAACAACTTGATTCACAACTCAATAAAGAATGATATTTTAGACGTAATTCAACGTGAATTTTCTTTCCCAGAAGACATAATTAGGGAATTAAAATCGGAAAAAGTTCTTTGGGAGAATTATCAAAATTTTTCAGAGCCATATAAGCGAATCAGAGTGGCATACATTGAAAGTGCAAGGAAAAGACCAGAAGAGTTTGAGAAACGTCTACATAATTTCATTAACAAGACAAAAGAAAACAAACTGATTAAAGGGTTTGGGGGAATTGACAAATACTATTGAAAATAAAAACTGCTACCAACAATGAGTATAAAGCATAGGACGGACAGTATTTTCCGCCGCCTTGCCTGTGAGCCCCCCATCCCCCCCTCAGGGGGGCTATCTACCTACCGCAGGCAAGGCGACGAGAAATTCTGAAAGCGGAGTGTACATGAGCATCTCAGGTTTTTTCGCCAACTTTGGATGTACGGTGGCAATGGGGCTGTGTCAGAATCCAGGGGCTGGCTCTATATAGCTTTTTTAAGTCTTCCCGATTTTGCAGCCGCATAGCATTGCTTGCAGAGAACGAGTTTTTCATCATTGACCTCGTGATCGTAAAGCAGCTTAATTCCAGATCGTTTGCAAATAGGACAATTTCCCCGACCTGAACCCGGAGTTTCCTGCTTGAGTGGTTTGCCACGATGGGCTTTTGACATGTGATGGTGCCTCCAATAATGATATCTTCTACAAATTCTATAGTCCATCAGGGAATTAGTCAAGAGAAAAGTGCTTATCCAGAGTCGGGGGTGCCCAGTATAATGAATTGTCCGCCTGTAGAAAAGGTGAACAGGAAGCGCATCTCCAGATGTCCAGAAGCGGTAGAAGCACGACAAGAGAAAGACCAAGAAAGCCTTTGGTCTTTCTTCCTCCTATGAGCACGCCGTTACCGTTGCTTTGACTCCTTAGAATGCAAGTTGCATCCTTTGTCTTTCATATAACATTCTTACACCTTGAGTAGCGAGTGAAATTACAATAGAATCAACTCATTGCTTATGGAACCAAGAGATCCCTATCAAAACATATCCCCCCTAGATCATCGATATTGGCAGTCCAATGAATCGCTGTTCAAAAAACTGTCAGAGACACTCAGCGAAAGAGCAGCTGTCCAGTATTGTGTCAGGGCCGAAACGGCCCTGCTCAAAATGCACATCCGCTCCCAGTTTGCCACCGATGCCAACCTATTAAAGAAAATCGAAGGGCTTGAGAAGTCCATCACTCCAGAAGAAGTAAGCCAGGAAGAAGAAACCACCCAGCATAATATCCGTGCGTTGGTGAATGTAATTCAGAGGCATATTCCCAGCGAGTTAGCCCCCTGGGTGCACCTCGGTGCGACTTCGGCGGACATTCTTGATACAGCGACGGCGATGAGAATCAGGGATGCCATGATTCAAACCGTCATCCCCCTGATTCTTGATCTTTTAGACAGCCTTATTGAATTTGGTGACCGGAATGCTACCGTCCCACAAGCGGGGAGAACTCATGGCCAGTTAGCAGTTCCCATAACCTTTGGTTTTGCGCTTGCCGAGTACATCTCCCGCATTGGGCAATCGGTTTCAAACTTAAACAAACTGAGCAGGGATTTACGGGGGAAACTCTCCGGTGCAGTGGGTGCCTATAATGCGACAAGCCTCATGTCCGGTGATCCACGAGCCCTCGAATCGGCATATCTTGAAGAGCTTGGCCTCAAATGCGCCGATTATGCGAACCAGCTTGTCGAACCAGAGCATCTCTTAAGGCTCTTATTGGAAATCAATGTCTGTTTCGGTATCGTTGCGAATTTAGCCGATGATTTAAGACATCTGCAACGCAGTGAAATTAGCGAGGTGAGTGAATTATTCGGCATCGACCAAGTCGGATCGTCAACTATGCCGCACAAACGCAATCCATGGAATTGCGAACATGTAAAAAGCATGTGGAAGGCCTTTGCCCCAAGGGTAATGACTTTTTTCATGGATCAGATATCCGAACATCAGCGGGATCTGAGCAATTCAGCCTCCTCCCGTTTCGTCTTCGATTATATCGCCGGATTCTCTGCCGCCATATCTCGGATGCATAAGGTTCTGGGGAGATTACAAGTGCACGGCGACAGGATGCAGGCCAATCTTCTGCTCATAGGGGATGCCATCCTTGCCGAACCCACATATATACTCCTCGCCATGGCTGGATTTTCCGATGCCCATGAAATCGTCCGAAGGGCGACCCTGGAGGCCAAAACTAAAAACATATCTCTCAAGGATGCCTTGAAGCAAAACAAAGAGGTTTGGGCCGCCATTAGTAATCAAATTGATGCCGAGTCCTTCTATTCTCACCCCTCCTCTTATTGTGGTATCGCCGAAGTCAAAGCGCGTCAATTAATTCTCAAATACAAGAAAATATCAGAATCTATCAGAGAAGCGGGAGAGTCCCTATGACGATTCATGAATCTATGAGTTACGATGATGTCCTGCTTATGCCGGGCTATTCCGAAGTATTGCCGGGAGATGCCGAAGTGAGTACCTGGATAGCCCCGGGATTGAAGCTTAACATTCCGGTGCTTTCGGCTGCCATGGACACCGTAACCGAAGAGGAAATGGCCATTGCAATGGCCCTCCACGGCGGTGCCGGAGTCATTCACCGCAATCTTTCACCTGAACAACAAGCCCGCCATGTATCAAGAACTAAGCGCTTCCTCAATTGGGTTATTGATAACCCTGTAACGATTCAGACAGGGATGGTTCTCAGTGATGTGAGAAAAACAATGGATGAAACAGGTGTTACTGGCCTGCCTGTCTTAAGTCAGAATAAATTGGTAGGCATTATCACGAAGCGCGATCTCAAATTCAATTCCCACCCCAACGACCTCGTGGATGAAGTTATGACAAAGAATCTCATCCTCGAAACCGGCACGCCCAGCGAAGAGAGAGCCAGAAAAAAGTTTGACAAACACCGCATCGAGAAACTCCCGGTCGTGGATGCCGACGGCCGATTGACCGGCCTGATTACCGTGCGTGATATGGAGAAAAAACGTGATTACCCCAATGCTGCTTTGGATAAAACAGGAAGTCTCATAGCCGGAGCGGCCATAAGTCCGAACGATTGGAAGATAAGACTGCCCTTGCTTCTTGCCGCAAAGGTTGACTTCGCCGTCATGGATACCGCTCATGGCAGTTCCGTCGAAGTATTGAAAGCCATCGCCGAGATCAAAAAAACCTGGCCCAATTTGCCTTTGATTGGCGGAAACATTGCTGATGGAGACGGTGCTCAGCGCCTGATCGATGCCGGTGCCGATGTGGTGAAAGTTGGAGTAGGCCCTGGGTCTATCTGCACCACTCGGGTTGTCACCGGAATCGGCGTGCCACAGTTTTCGGCGGTCGCCAATGCGGTGGAAGTCTGTGATCGGCATGACATTCCTGTCATCGCCGATGGCGGCATAAAATATTCCGGTGATATCGTCAAAGCCATTGGAGCCGGTGCATCCGCCGTGATGATAGGAAATCTCTTAGCCGGACTAAAGGAATCACCCGGGAAGGAGGTAATCTATGAAGGGAGGATCTTCAAGACCTACAGAGGCATGGGTTCGATCAGTGCCATACAATCTGGCGATGGGGCGAGGTACCGAATGGCCGAAGATGAAGCTCCGGTACCAGAGGGCATAGAAGGTCGCGTTCCCTACAAAGGGGAGTTGAAACCCTATCTTCACCAACTGATTACCGGATTAAAAAAAGGAATGGGATACACCGGCTGTGCAACCTTAGAATCCTTGATGAAGTACCGCCGTTTCATCAAGATAACCCCGGCGGGTCTGCGTGAGAGCCATCCCCATGATGTAAGCATCACTCAAGAAGCGCCAAATTATACTCGAAGTTAAAGGAGCCATCATGAATCTAGCTATTGTGGGTGCCCAGTGGGGTGATGAAGGAAAGGGCAAGATGGTGGATTATCTCTCTAAGCAGGCAGACATAATCGTTCGATTTTCCGGCGGGGCAAATGCAGGGCATACAATCAAGGCAGACGGCATGACATTGGCCCTCCATCTTATACCGGCCGGCATCATCTCGGAAAACACAATCGCCATATTGGGTAGCGGTATGGTGATTGATCCTCAAGCCATGTTCGATGAATTGGACGAGTTGACATCCCGAGGCATTGATTGGAAGGGGAGGGTGATTGTTTCCGACCGTGCCCATCTTGTACTGCCCAAGTATAAACACGAAGACAAGAGTGACGATGCGAAGCGGCCCCGTCCCGTTGGCACGACGGGACGAGGCATTGGGGTTGCCTATAGCAAGAAAGCCTCCCGTGACGGCATTAGAATCGTCGATATGTGGGATCCCGTTATCTGGGAATCTCTGAGGGCATCAGAGAGAGATTGGCTGAGGCCGTATAAAGACAAGCTTGAAGCGATGAAGGTTAATCTCGCCGCCTATATGATGGCCGCTCAAGGAAAAAAGATACTTCTTGAGGGTGCCCAGGGGGCTCTCTTAGACTTGGATCATGGCACATACCCCTATGTTTCCTCCGCTATCTCTACAAGCGCAGGTGCGGCAATTGGTGCCGCTATCGGCCCCCGTAGCATTCACCGATGTCTGGGGGTTTTCAAAGCCTATCAGACAAGGGTTGGAAATGGCCCTTTCCCGACGGAAATGATTAGCAAGGAGGATTCGGTCATTTGTAATAAGCTAAGAACGCTTGGAAATGAATACGGCGCAACCACCGGCCGTCCGAGGCGCATTGGCTATCTTGACATGGTAGCCCTAAGGTATGCGGGCTGGGTGAATAGTCTTGACGGGTTCATCCTGTCGCATCTGAACCTTTACGATGGTTTTGAATCCGTTCGAGTGTGCACGGCGTATGAACTCGGCGGAGATAAGATTGATAGTTTCCCTTCCAATGTTGTGGAATTAGAGACAGTGAAACCTGTGTACAAAACCTTCCCCGGATGGTCTGGCTCAGTCTCAAAAGCCAGAAGCTGGAATGAATTGCCCAAAGGGGCCCGGAATATTGTCGAATTCATCGAAGAATACACTGATGTACCGGTGATAGGCTTCTCCACTGGTCCCATGCGAGATGAAACCTTCATGCGGGAAGAAGTGTGGACAGAATCCTAATACTCGATTTTGGAGGGCAAACAACACAGCTCATCGGCAGACGGATTCGAAGTCTTGGGGTTTTTTCAGAAATTGTGCCTGGGAATAGTCGTCTCGTCGACATACTTCACGGCGATGTGAAGGGGCTCATACTCTCCGGCTCTCCTCATTCCTCACTAAACAAAGATGCCCCGTTCCCCGATGAAACAATTCTCGACTGTGGCTTGTCTATACTTGGTATTTGCTACGGATTCCAACAAATCGCTCTCCAAAGCGGAGGGGAGGTGGAGGCCGGAACGGTTCGGGAATATGGCCGTTCCCGCGTCAGCCATGATGCCAGCGACACTCTGTTTGCCGATGTGCCAAGGACTTTTCTATCTTGGATGAGTCATGGCGATTGCGTAAGCAGGGTAGGCAATAAATTCGAGGTGATTGCCAAGAGTCAGAAGGGGCATATCGCCGCCGCGAGACATTTGGAAAAGAGCATCTGGGGAGTTCAATTTCATCCGGAGGCGAGCCACTGCGAATACGGCAGTCAAATATTCGAAAATTTTGCTATCAAAATTTGCCGGGCTAAGAAGGAATGGACCCTGGAAAGGTATCTTGAAACGAAGATACAAGATATAAGACATTCTGTCGGTACAAGAGATGTCCTTCTGCTCATCTCCGGTGGAGTTGATTCAACCGTTGTGGCCGCACTTCTCCTTGCCGCCTTGCCCCGTAACAGGGTACACCTCATGCACATAGACACCGGATTGATGCGGAAGGACGAATCATCCGAGGTTATGCAAAGCCTGAGAAAACTCGGGGCCATGCATTTACTCTTTGTCGATGCTAAAGATAGATTCCTCTCGGCCCTGGCAGGCGTTGAGGATTCTGAGCAGAAACGGAAAATTATCGGGGATACCTTCATCAGGGTACAGGAGGAGGAGATAGCCAGGCATCTGACGGGGGATTTTTTATTGGCACAGGGTACGCTGTACACAGATCTCATCGAATCCGGTCATGGAGTGGGTCAACATGCCCAAACAATAAAAAGCCATCACAATGTCGGCACTCCCCTCGTTGAGGCAAAACGGAAGGCGGGGGAATTACTCGAACCATTGAATCAGCTTTACAAAGACGAGGTCAGGCAGCTTGGAGAGTTAATGGGCCTTCCCCAAGACATGGTTCATAGGCATCCGTTCCCTGGGCCTGGTCTGGCTATTCGCATCACCTGGAGCATAACCGAGGAAAGAATCAAGATGCTTCAGGAGGCCGATGCCATTTACATTCAGGAACTCAAGTCACGGGGGCTGTATGAGAATATATGGCAGGCTTTCTGTGTGCTTCTACCAGTGCGCTCAGTCGGTGTTGTCGGCGATGCTCGGGATTACGCCCATGTATTGGCACTCAGGGCCGTCGTCAGTGATGATGGCATGACGGCAGATGTTTTCCAGTTTCCAAATGACGATCTGCTGGAAATTTCCGCCAGAATCACTAATGAGGTTCCAGGTATAGGCCGGGTGGTATATGATGTTTCATCCAAGCCTCCTGCCACCATAGAATGGGAATAATAGAAGTTTTTTATACAGAAGGAGAATATTGTGAGTACACATATCGGGGCTCCGGAGGGAGCCATAGCAACTCGGGTGTTATTGCCCGGCGATCCTTTAAGAGCGAAATTCATAGCAGAGAAATACCTGGAGAACTATCAGTGCTACAATGAAGTTCGAGGCATGTTGGGATATACCGGCAAGTACAAGGGCTATGATATATCAGTGCAGGGAACAGGCATGGGCATGCCATCCCACGCAATCTATATTCATGAGCTGATCAACTTCTACGGGGCAAAAAGCCTGATTCGCGTTGGTTCCTGCGGCTCCATGCAGGAATCAATCAAGGTGAGAGATGTTCTGATGGCCTTGAGTGCCTCCACTAATTCAGGGATGTCGGCAGAACGGCTCAATGGCATAAACTATGCTCCGGTAGCCGACTGGTCTCTGATTACTTCGGCGGCTCATACTGCAGAAAAACTTGGCATCGATCTGAAGGTGGGAAGTGTCTTCTCTTCGGACACGTTCTACTCTGACAACCCCGATTCCTGGAAACTCCTGGCTAAATACGGCATGATGGCCGTGGAAATGGAAACGGCGGCTCTCTACATGATAGCCAGCCTTTTCAAGATCAAGGCACTCAGCCTGCTCACCGTCAGCGACAGTCTTGTTACCCGCGAGGAATGCACGGCGAAAGAGAGGGAGAATAGCTTCACCCAGATGATGGAACTTGCTCTGGATTCCATAATTAACGTGGATGTGTAGGAGGGATAAGGAAATCCCCCCCCGGCCCCCCCCCTCAGGGGGGCTTGCCACCGTACCTCCGAAGTTGGCGAAAAAACCTGAAATGCTCATGTACAACATGTACACTCCGCTTTCAGAACTTTTTGCCTGTCTGCGCCTGCCTGTTGCAGACAGGTGCGTGCACGCACAGGCAGGCCGCCTTGCCTGCAAACCAAATCCATCATTCTGACCCACCCCCTGGATTCTGACACAGCCCCATGCTTATCCATTACATAGTGTCCCTTATCAACCCATACCGTTTTAGATCTCACGGAGTTTGCAAAGGACACGGAGGGATGCCTTCGGCAAATGATGAATGCTCAGTGCTGAGTTATTCTTCAACAAATCTTTGAAAAGCCTCTGTGCCTCCGTGCGAAATTCTAAACTCTGGACTCAGAACTCAGTGCCTCCCATACCGTTTTAGATCTCACAAAGTTCACAAAAGACACGGAGAAGGGCCTTTCTGCCGCCAGTATCGTCCGGTTGAGAAAAAGCTGGGAAACTGATTTTGATAGCTGGACGAACAGGGATCTGAGCGATAAGCGGTATGCATATATCTGGGTGGACGGTATATATTTCAATGTCCGTCTGGAAGATGACCGTTGTTGCATATTGGTGATCATAGGTGCCGATGAGGCTGGTATCAAGGAACACCTTGCCGTAGAAGCTGGTTATAGAGAGTCAACACTCAGTTGGAAACAGATTCTACTCTCGTTAAGGGTCAGAGGACTGGACGAAGCTCCGAAACTGGCAATAGGAGATGGGGAGAAATGCGGGTTAAACATGATCAATCGGGTCAAAATAAAAAGAGCGTCCGTACCGAAGATCAGAAAAAATCGGCCTGTTCTGTTCTGGAACGGGTGCTACGGGGATTATGAGGTCGCCCTGTAGCCTTCTGCTCGCATGCTTGACAACACCTGTCCTCGATGGCCGTGATTTTTTCCACGCGGGTAGCATGACGCGATTCCTGATCGAAACGGGCATTGAGGAAGGCTTCGAGTATGCCAGTTGCTCCGTCTGCATAATGAATGCGGGCACCGAAGGCAATGAATTGGCAATCATTATGCTCTTTAGCCATCCTGGCGGCATAGCAATCCTGAGGAAGGGCACAGCGTAACCCCCGCACCTTGTTGACGGCAATGGAAATGCCTATTCCCGTTCCACAGCAGACTATACCGTAGTCGAATTCGCCTTCAAGGAAGCGAAGGGCGGCCTCCTCTCCCTTGTCGGGATAGTCCGCCTTCTCGCTCTCTTCGACTCCGATGTCAGTCACCGTATGCCCATTCTCTATAAGCCATGACTTAATCCGTGATTTCAATTCCACGGCCGCATGGTCGTTGGCTATGATAAATTTCATTCAAATCTCAGTTGAGTAAAGACTCATCATTTGTGAAATCCTCCCCGCGTATATCGTGAAAGCCTTTGACAAGTTCTTCCACTGTCAACCGATCTTTCATTTCTTTCTCCGCCGTGAAGATGATTTCACCCTTGTCCATCATAATCAGCCGGTTACCATGGGAAAGTGCCCGTTGCATGTCATGAGTAATCATCATGACAGTGAGCCTGTATCTCGTATAGAAACTATTCGTAAGCTCCAGAATTCTGGCCGCATTGCGAGGATCCAAAGCGGCAGTATGCTCATCCAACAGGATTATATCCGGTGTGGACAGAACCATCATCAGCATGGTGAGGGCCTGCCGCTGACCGCCGGAAAGCAACCCGACATTGTCCTCCATCCTATTCTCCAAATCCATCTCCAACTGTGCCAGTAAATCCCTGAACTCAGCCTTTTTTTTCTTTGTAAGAGAGATACGCAACCTCTTCATACCCTTGTAGCCGGAGATAGTGAGATTGTCCTGCACAGTCATATTTCCGGCAGTGCCCATCAGAGGATCCTGGAACACACGGCCTATGAATCTGGCCCGTTTGTATTCCGGCCACTTCGTGACATCCTTGCCATGGCACCTCACCGTTCCCGAGGTCGGAGGATGCCTCCCTGAAATAGCATTGAACAGACTACTCTTCCCCGCCCCATTGGAGCCGATAATCGTGAGAAAATCGCCGGCATTCAATTGAAGATTGACAGATTTCAGTGCCATCACCCGGTCAACCGTACCTTCTCCAAAAACCAGGGACACATCTTCGAGACTAACCATGACTTTTCCATTTCCGTGTCTTCGTGATGATGAGTGATAATATGATAAGCAATCCGGTAATCATCTTCAGATCGTTTGGAGTGAGACGTATCATATAGCCGTAATATCGCCCTCCATACATGATGGCCTTATAGACGATGGCACCTGCGACAACCCGAATCAACAGCCAACGTATCTTGACACTTCGGACAAGAAATTCTCCAATCATCACCATGGCCAGGCCACTCACCACCATGCCGACTCCCAATGAGGCATCGGCAAAGCCCTGATACTGGGCGACGAGTGCGCCCGAAAGTGCAACGAGACCATTCGACAGACTAACCCCGATGATTTTAAGTGTTTTCGGATTCGAACCAAGCGCCACCACCATTCTTTCATTTCCTCCCAGGGCACCGAGCGTGAGTCCAATATCCGTATGAAAAAACAAATTGAGAAGAATCACGACAAGAGCGGCAATGAGTCCGAATAGCAACAGCTGGGCCAATGCCGGAGACATAATATTCTCAGTGAGTTCCGTCAGGCTCCCGATGAGATGGCGTTGCCTCAGAAGGGACACATTAGCCTTGTTGCCCAACACTCTTATATTGATGGAATAAAGCATGGTCATCGTAAGTATTCCCGCAAGAAGGGATGGCACCTTGAGTTCGTTGTGAATAACCGCCGTGACAGTTCCGGCTATTGACCCTGAAAGGACAGCCAGGAAAAGCCCCAGCCATATCGGAAATCCAGATACCAAGGAAGTCGCCATCACAGCGGCTCCCAGCGGAAATGAACCATCGACGGTGAGGTCAGGAAAGTCGAGTATTCGGAATGTAATGAACACCCCGAGGGTCATGATACTGTAGACCAGACCCTCAACGAAAATTCCTTCAAGCACTAGCGAACGACCGTTGCCGCCTTCGAGATGAGATCATCAGGAATCTCAATGTCCAGCTCACGAGCGATGCGCAGGTTAATAAACAGCTCAATGTCATCGACAGATGTCATGAATCGCGTGGGAATTGAGGCAGGATCGGCACCCTCAATAATCTCGACAACGAGATCACCAGTTGCCCGTCCCATCTTGTAGTAATCGAAACCCCAGGCGAGGAATACGCCTTGCTCCTCTGCTGAACTCGGATCGGCCGTCAATACTGGTATGCCTGCCTTTGCCGCCACATCAGTGAGAGCCGTCAAAGCGGAAACCACGGTGTTGTCCGTGCTTATATAGAAGGCATCCACCCTCGATACAATGGATTGGGCTGCCTGCTTCACTTCTGCGGAACTCGTGATCGTCGTCGGGACAAATTTTATGCCCAATTCCATGCATGACTGCTCGGCAAGTTCCGCCAGACGCACGGCGTTCGCCTCACCCGATGAATAAACATGCCCCAGGGCCTTAATTTCGGTCAGCTCACTAAGGAGCGCGATTTGGTCCTTGACCGGAGTCATATCCGACACCCCGGTGATGTTCTTAGTGCTTTGCTTAAGAGATGGGACAAGACCAGCATCAACCGGATCAGTCACGGCACAAAAAATCACAGGAACATCCTCAATAACATTGGCCAGGGCGACAGCCGTAGGTGTCGCTATGCCGACGGCGATATCCACCTTGTCAGACTTAAATTTCTGAGCAATCGTGGCAGCCGTGCTAATCTCGCCATTGGCATTTTGATTGTCAAACACCGTATCGGGATATGATTCGGAAACGACTTCCATCAAACCCTTTTCTAAATCATCCAATGCTGGATGAGCCACAATTTTAGTGATGCCAATCTTCAGCGGCTTCTCTGCCGTCTCTTCTACTCCATTAGCCCATAACCCCAGTGATGAAAGCAGTATCACCAGCATCGAAAGAATGAACATCTTCTTCATAAACTTCTCCTTTTCCATAAATACTATATAACTTGACTCGATTGGTCAATTAGGACAATTACAGGACACTTCTACCTAACGATGCCGTGATATTGGGGCGGGATTTTCACTGAAATGCTTTTTTAGTGCCCCAAAGCCTGTTTTTTGAAGTAAATCGCCTCTAAACGCAAGTCATACCTTAGTAGGGAAACAACTTACTAAGGAGGTATGTTATGACTTTTCCACACTGCCCCAACCCCGATTGCTCCAATTTCGAGGCTCCCGCCGGGGAAAATTGGTATATTCGCTATGGTTTTCATCCAACATCGGCCTTCGGCCAAGTTCAGCGTTACCGCTGTAAGAATTGCCGCAGGACTTTTTCTGATCAAACCTTTTCAATTGATTACTATGCCAAAAAAGTTGTCGATTATTCAAAGATCTTCGAGCATCTTGTCACCGCTTCAGGGCTGGGCGATATAGGCCGTGCTATTAACGTCAGAATAGAGACCGTTCAGAACCGATTCGAACGGCTGGCAAGATGCTGCCAGGCCATTCATTCCGAACTTCTCTCTGATCTATCTCTGCAAGAAAATATGGCCGCCGATGGGCTGGAATCCTTCTCCGGGTCCCAGTACTTTCCCCATCATATCAACATCTTTGCTGGCTCCGAATCCGAGTTCATTTACAGCATGGGGTTTTCCAATCTTAGGCGCAAGGGAAGAATGACCAATGCACAAAAGAAGCGAAGACTGGAACTAGAATCCATAGAGAAGGCCGATCCAAAGGCCATAGAGAAATCGTTTAGAAATATAGCTAGCGAACTTATCCAACTACTTAAAGAAAAGAAAATTACCGGAAAGACCTTGACGACAGACCTACACAAATCGTATACACGGGCCTTCGCTAAGATCAAGGACTTCAAAAAATACTTTCTCCATGAATGTATATCCTCACATGAGTTCAGGAATAAAAACAATCCTCTATTCCCTGTGAATTACATTGACCGTCAGGTACGCAAAGATAACTGCAATCATGTGCGAGAGACGGTGCAGTTTTCCCGGTGTCCCAGTGCGATGATGATGCGCATGATTCTCTACCGCCACTACCATAACTGCATGATTGCCCGGCGGGTCCAGGATGCCCGAAAGAACGACATGACAACGCATGTAGAAGAGGCAGGAATCAAGCGCACAGACCTGGAAAAAATAATCGGCAAGTATTGGATGAAACGCCCATTCCTGAGGAAGATCAAGCTGGGTACAGAAGAACGCAAGACCTGGCTCAGTCAATGGCGCAATCCTGGGGTGAATATTAATCGCTATAGCCCGTTGTACATTCGGGTTTAGAGATGAACACAAAGTTCGGTGCACTATATGCGTATTTCAGGGTTTTTCGCCAACGCCGCATGCGGGCCAAAGGCACATTCTGACAGTCCCAACCCATTGCGCATTGCCATTTATTCATGCTTCTAACTCAAATTGGCGCGGAAATATCTCTTAATTGCGGTGGGATTCTGGAATAGGACTCTGCCCCGATTAGGGATTAGTGGTGATGACTCATTCCTAATCCACTCATCCCACTCATCAATAGAATGGCCTGTTAATCAAAACCGTCTTAGGAAACCCCAAGTTGATCCTTTATGGTCCTCACCATATCGACCTTACTCATGGCTCCGGTCTTCATCTGCGGTTTTCCGTCAATCGGGATGAACATAAGGGTTGGTATGCTCGATATACCGAATTCTACCGCAAGTTCCGATTGAACATCGGTGTCTACCTTCCAGACATTGAGTTTTCCTTTATACGTATTGGCGAGTTCTTCAATGATAGGTGCAATCATCTTGCAGGGCCCACACCAATCGGCATAAAAATCTATGAGTCCAGGTAGTTTACCCTTGTATTTCCATTCTTTTTCCGAGACGAAGTCATAGACTTTCTCCCTAAAAGTCTCACTCGTTAAATGCTCTGCCATATAATTCTCCTCATTATCTTGTTGTACTGCTTATTATGAACTCTTCTTCATATAATCCAAGTAGGTAGCGATAGCCTCGGCCATTTTTTCGTAGGTCATTCGTCGTTTTGCGTCATCGTTTTCCAAAAGCGTGCTCCTAAATCCCGGTAGATCGCTACAGAAACCACTTAGAGGAACGACACATATCCCACAATAACCCAATAGCCAATAGACAAAACGCTTGTCCGGTTTCTCTCCCTTGGCAAGCTCCAGCACCCGCTTCTCAACCGCCTTATTCGCCATATTCGGCATTGTTCCCTGATCGGACAATTCCTGGTTAAAAACAACCGTGAGATAGAAGGCTCCTGAGGGTTTAATTACGGTGATTCCCTCGACACCGGAGAGCAGGCCCACGACCTCCTGTGCCCTCGATGCAAATAACTCGGCTCGGCGTTGGAGGTGAGCCTGATATCGGGAATCGCCGATGACACGGGGTATAACCATCTGGGGCAGAGTCGTGGAGCAAACCTCCAGGCGTTTGGCATTCAACAAGCTGCTGATGTAGCGTTGGAAGACCTCATCCCTATCCTGATTGAATACCTCCATCCAGCCACAGCGGGCTCCCGGCCAGGGGAATTCCTTAGATATACTTCGTAGAGAGATTCCAGGAACATCATCAATCACCTGACTCAAGCAGGCAGTTTGCACGCCAGGATAGACGATATTGGCATAAGTCTCATCTGCGAGGATGAACAGATCATTATCTTTGGCTATTTTGACAATCTCCTCCAGGGTGTCTTGGGGATACACCGCTCCTGTGGGGTTGTCGGGATTGATGAGAAGGATTCCCGCTATGGAATCATTGTACTTCACCTTTAGAGCAATATCTTCTAGGTCCGGCTGCCAGGCATTCTCTGGTTCAAGGCGGTAGGTGAGATGGTTGTATCCCGAATGAGCGGCCTCGGCCGAAGACAACGTAGAATAGGCAGGGGAAGGACCCAGTACACGCGCCTCACGGCGCAAGTGTCCGAACAAGGAGGAAACAGCATCCCCAAGTCCATTGAAGAAAAGGATGTCCTTAGCCTTAACCTGGGCACCGCCTCGCTTGTTGATTCTCTCGGCCAGAAATTGCCGGGTATAAAGGTCTCCGGCAGAGGCCGTATAGCCATAACTGATATTATCTGCGGCAAGCTCGGCTACAATCTCTTTTATCCAATCAGCCAAGGATTCGCCTTTCTGAATAGGATCACCGATGTTTTCCCAGGTGATATCCATACCTAAGTTCTTTAATTCATAGGCGGTTTCCACGATTTCCCGAATTTCATAACGGAGTTGCTCTGCGCCAATATGGACAATATCCTTTCTCATTGAAATATCCTCCTAATGTCTAATGTCGAAAATGCCGTCTGCCGGTCAGTAGCATGGTCAATCCCAGCTCATCACACGCCCTGATAGAGTCTTTGTCTCGAATTGAGCCGCCAGGCTGAATGATGGCCTTCACCCCGGCATCCGTTGCGGCCTTGACCGCATCATCAAAGGGGAAAAAGGCATCCGAGGCCATTACGGCTCCATCAGCCTTTGAGTCGGCAGCGGTTATGGCGATATTAACTGCCCCAATCCGATTCGGCTGCCCCGATCCAATCCCTACTGTCAATCCGTCGGAAGCCAATACTATACCATTGGATTTAACATGCTTTACAACCCGCCACGCAAAATTCATGTCAGATCTCTGCTGAACGGTCGGCTTGACCTTCGTCGGAATCGTCCACTGTGCATCCTCGATGCAATTCTCATCCACCCTTTGTAGACAGAGGCCCCCATCCACCGGCAGACTTTCCCATTGATCAGAGGGCAAACGAATCATACTAAGGACTCTCAATGCCTTCTTATTGCTAAAGACTTCTAGGGCTTTCCTGCTATATCCCGGTGCGGCAATCACCTCCAGGAAGAGGTTATTCAATTCACTGGCTGTTTCTTCATCCACTTCCCTGTTGAAGGCGACTATGCCTCCAAATATCGATACAGGGTCGGCCTTGAACACCTTGTTCCAAGACTCAAGCGGAGTAGGTGCCAGAGCGGCGGCGCAGGGTGCGGCATGCTTCACCCCGACACATGCGCCGTCATCGAATTCATTGACGGCACGCCATGCACTGTCCAGGTCACGGAGATTGTTATGGCTTAATTCCTTACCCTGGTGCTGATGTAGATCGCTTAAGGCTCCAAAGGCCTTCTTGGAGGTAGGCACATAGAACGCCGCCTGTTGATGGGGATTTTCCCCATAGCGTAGGTCGAAAGCCTTCCGGTAGGAGCGATTGAGTATTTCTGGGGCCTCATCATCCCCCAAAATGCTGTGAGAAATGGCCGAATCATAGGCACCTGAGAGAGCGAAGGCCTTGCCGGCCAGTTTTTTTCGGGTGTTCATCGAAAGGCTGCCTTCGGATAATCGCCATTCTTCCATCAAAGGGGCGTAGTCGGCGGGATTGGTGAGTACCGTGACATGGGCATGGTTCTTGGCGGCGGCCCGGATCAGAGCCGATCCGCCGATATCGATGAATTCAGTAAGGGCATCTATCGTTAAACCTTGCGCTGATTTCGCAAAGAAGGGATAGAGGTTTACCACCACGACATCAATAGGATCCATGCCCCGCGAACTCATCATTTTCAGATGATCCGCATCATCTCTACGACCCAGTATTCCCCCGTGAATCTTTGGATGCAGGGTTTTCACCCGTCCATCGAGGCATTCTTCCAATCCAGTATAGTCAGACACTTCTTCCACAGGGATTCCCTTTGCATGAAGCACCCCGAATGTTCCCCCCGTGCTAAGAAGCTTATATCCCTCGGCAACCAGAAATTCAGCAAGATCGACTATGCCACTCTTGTTATATACGCTAATCAGTCCTCGTTTCTGCATTGAACACATAATGGGCCAGTTAAACAGAAATGTCGAGAAAGGAAGAGGGATTCCTCGAAAACAACTTAGGGCACCTCTAAGAAAATCCGTAAATTGACAAATAGATTTTCCGGCAATGTTGTAGCGGTCTGTCTGCATCTGCCTGTTGCAGACAGGGGGCTGTGTCAGAATGCGGATAAGAATAAGGAATAAGGAAATCCCCCCCCCCCCCCCCCCCGGCCCCCCCTCAGGGGGGGATTGCCACCTCCTTGCTACCCTTGAAAAGGGGGGGCCGGGGGGATTGCTACCCCTTGCTACCCTTGATGGGGGGCTGGATTCTGACACAGCCCCATAGGAGGGGCCCCTGAACTAACGGGCATAACCTACCGAATTGAAGGCATCACAAGTAGTGGAAATGAGCCAAGCACTGATATCATTGCCGTGCAGGTTAAATGGCTCCTGAGACTTTATAGTTTTTATGGTGCCCTCAAGCCTAGTGGTGGAGAACAAACACATTCATCCGGATAAGGTATGATTGTGTTCAGAGGCGATTTATTTCAAAAACAAGCTTTGGGCACTAAATAAAGATCGCATTAAGGTCTCGTTACACATCCTACATTAATGTAGGATATCTCTCGTGGATATAACCCAAGACTCAATTCATTACCGAAAACAGATACAGAATATGACCCTGCTCTTTGAAGTGAGTCAGCTTCTCGATAAAAGCATGGACCTCGCCGAAGTTATAACACCGGTAATTCAGACAATATCGGACAGTACGAATTTCAAGACGCTGGTCCTGACTCTCATTGATGAGAATACCGGAGAGATATCCATCGAGTCTTCTCTGGGGCTCCCGGAAAAGGCGGCCCAGGATGTCGTCTACAAGCTGGGTGAGGGAATCACCGGAAAAGTCGTCGAATCGGGACAACCCATGGTCATCCCCCACATAAATGAGGAGAACGACTATCTGGATAAGCTCGATCAGATCAGAGCTATCAAAGAAGACCGTTCATTTGTGTGCGTACCTATCAAACAGGGGCCCAAGAGTCTCGGAGCACTAGGAGCGGGACGGATATACACAAGCGAAATAGAACTGGATGAAGACCTGAGAATTCTGACAATCATCGCCTCTCTCATTGCCAGAGCCGCTGAGCTCAGAAAAAAAGCCAGTGAGGAAAAAAGGGCACTGACCCAGGAAAACAACCGGCTTCAGAGAGAACTGAAGGAAAAATTCCGCCCCGACAATATGATCGGGAACTCACAGAATATGCAGGAAGTCTATTCGCTCATCAATCAGGTAACCAAGAGTGATGCCACAGTTCTCATCAGAGGCGAGAGCGGTACGGGTAAAGAGCTGGTGGCCCATGCCATCCATTACAACAGCCTGAGGGCCGACAAACCCTTCGTTCGGGTCAATTGCGCCGCTCTTCCGGAAAGCGTTATAGAGAGCGAGCTTTTCGGACATGAGAAGGGAGCTTTTACAGGAGCTATCGCCACGAGAAAGGGACGATTTGAAATGGCGGACGGGGGTACCATATTCCTCGATGAAATCGGAGAATTATCCCATATGACTCAGATCAAGCTGCTTCGCGTTCTTCAGGAAAGAGAGATCGAGAGAGTTGGATCCATGAATACAATAAAAATCAATGTCCGGGTTATAACGGCAACAAACAGGAATCTCGAGGAGGCAATAAAAAAGGGAAATTTCCGAGAAGACCTCTATTACAGACTCAACGTCTTTCCCATCCACATCCCGCCGCTCCGTCAGAGAAAAACAGATATAATGCTCCTGGCCGATTTCTTCACGGAGAAATACGGAAAGAAAGTCGGAAAAAATATAAAGAGAATCACCAGCACAGCCATAGACCTGTTCCAGATTTACCACTGGCCCGGAAATGTCAGAGAATTGGAAAACGTCATAGAGAGAGCGGCTCTGCTCAGTACCGACGAGGTCATCCATGCCTACCACCTGCCCCCTTCTCTCCAGTCGGCGGAAAGCACTGATACGATTCTTCATTCAACCCTTGAAGAAGCTCTCGACTCACTGGAAAAAGAACTCATCAAAGATGCTCTGAAAACGTCCAGGGGAAATCGCGCGTCCGCGTCAAGAGCCCTTGGAGTTTCTGAAAGAATCATGGGCTTAAGAGTGGATAAGTATGGAATTGAATGTAATAAATACAAAAGCAGATGACATACAATACTGTAGGATTAGCATTTTCTTCATACATATTGGTAGGATTCGTGCGTGATGCATACATTCTTGTTCTTCTGACAGAACGGACAAGGATGTTTTTTATTGACAACTAATCTCCTTCCCCGCAAGGAATTAAATTGCATTCTCTAGCCACAAGGAACTTCTTATATGAGTCCCATTCATTTTTGGCACGGCTTATGCACTTCATGATGCCATGGAGAATTTTATGAAAAAAGTTTTTTTACCACTTTTTCTATTGCTGGGTGTCAGCACATCAGTGTTCGCAGGAGATGCTTCTGTTGAATCACTTTCTATGGCTATGGATATGATATGGCTAACTCTTGCCGCCGCACTGGTTTTTTTTATGCAGGCTGGTTTTGCAATGGTTGAGATCGGACTGTCCAGAGCGAAAAATGCCGGAAACATAATCATGAAAAACCTTATGGATTTTTCAACTGGTGCTATTATTTTCTGGCTTGTAGGTTGGGCGATTATGTACGGAACTTCTTACGGCGGGTTTGGGAACAATGTTATGCTGAAAGTTTCTGATTCCTCTGTTTTAAGAGACTGGATATTCCAGGTAGTATTTGCCGCAACGGCAGCGACTATTGTTTCAGGATCAATGGCTGAAAGAACCAAGTTCAGTTCCTATCTAATCTATTCAGTTGTTATTTCCGGTGTTATTTACCCCGTATTCGGTAGTTTTACCTGGGGTGGAGGTTTCCTTGCTGAAATGGGATTCCACGACTTCGCCGGATCAACTATCGTACATTCCGTCGGTGGTTGGGCAGCTTTTATGGGTGCGACTATTCTCGGGCCCCGTGTAGGAAAGTATATAAAGAACGGGAAAAAAGTAACTGTAAAAGCTATTCCCGGACACAACCTTCCTCTGGCTTCACTGGGTGTATTCATCCTATGGTTCGGTTGGTTTGGATTTAACTGCGGTTCCACGCTTTCAGGAACTGATCTGTCTATCGCTCATGTATCGGTAACAACAACGCTGGCTGCTTCTGCCGGAGCTATCTTTGCGATGATGGCAATATGGTTGACTATGGGCAAACCCGATGTATCCATGTCATTGAACGGCGCATTGGCCGGACTTGTAGGAATCACTGCCGGAACATGGGCTGTTAACCCCATGTCTGCGATCATAATCGGTGCCATCGCCGGTGTCCTGGTTGTATTTTCGGTTGAGTTCTTCGATAAAGTACTGCACATTGACGACCCCGTCGGAGCCATTTCGGTACACGGTGTATGTGGTGCATTCGGAACTATTGCCGTAGGTCTTTTTGCTAACAGACCTGATGACGGCCTTGTAGGGCTATTCTACGGTGGAGGACTTGAACTCCTCGGCGTTCAGGCACTCGGCGTACTTGTAGCGTTCCTCTGGGTTTCCGTTACTTCGGCGATTCTCTTCCTGGGAATCAAATACACGGTCGGACTGAGAGTCAAAGAAAACGAAGAAATGCGCGGTCTTGACATAGATGAGCATGGAACAGAGTCCTATCCCGGATTCCAGATTTTCCACAACGTATAAGATGAGCAGCGAGACTCGCGGCTACGAACAAACAAAGCAGGAGAATAAATAATATGAAATTGATTATAGCTTATATTCAGCCCCATAAACTGAATGCAGTAAAGCAGGAATTGTTCAAAGATGAGATTCACAAAATATCCGTTACCAATACCAAGGGTTGCGGTCAGCAAAAAGGATATGTGGAATCTTACAGAGGTGTCGATATCGAAGTGAATCTTCTCGACAAGATTCGCATAGAAATCGCAGTTAACGACGAGTTTGTCAGCAGGACAACATCGGCCATTATCAAGGGAGCCAGAACTGGTGAAATCGGTGATGGAAAGATATTTATTCTGCCTATCGAAGAGACAATAAGAATCAGAAGCGGCGAGACTGGCGAAGTCGCAATCGGTTAATAAGTTGCATTAATGTATGAACAATCCCCCCGATCCTCCTGTTGGAAGTGTTTAATTTCCCCACAGAAGAGGGGTCGGGGATTTTAATAAGGTGCTTGAGCGGGGTTCATCATACGGCATCTCATTCGCACCACCTACGAATATTGCCCTATTGTTTAATGCTTCCATCAGGAGACAAAATATGTCAAAAAAAACAAGATCACAGTGGGTAAATGTTTTTGAGGATTGGGGAGAATCTGGAGAAAGCCAAATTCCCCTGGCCCCAGACAACGCAGAAAGCCCTGAGCATCAGTAAGAATCCGCTTGAAATGCTTTCTATGTGGCATAGACTTCTGGAATGCCCACCAAGAGCTTGACTATGGAAAAATAATTTGATAAAAAATTCTCCAATCCCTTGCCATGAAATTCAGAAAAGATTAAGATTCCATCTTATGGATAACCTGGGAGGGATGTTGGCCAGCAACTGGTCAATGGAAGAACAATTTCGGATCCAATCTCTGATGAAAAAAAAATTGGAGAACAGTTGCGCCTTCTGATCGCCAGATGATTTGGCCGATCCTGTGAAAAAATGGCCAATGGTCATCTTGAGTTATTGTGAATGGGGAATTTTTTCCAAAACCCCGCCAGGGCGCGAACCCCACTTTCTAAATGGACACTTCAGAAAATAGTCAATAGAATTGATGCCATGAAAGTCTATACTTCAGCCGATGCCCACCGGCTGGATCAAGCGGTGATACTTGATTACGGCATCGATCAGGCATTGCTGATGGAAAATGCAGCCATCGCCGCCAGGCTGACTATCGAGCGACGATGGGGTGTTAAGGATAAAGCCATATTGATTGCTTGCGGGATGGGCAATAACGGTGGCGATGGATTCGCCCTTGCCAGGCTTCTCCATGCCAAGGGTGCCAGGGTGTCCCTTCTCATTGCAGGTGACACGGGTAGACTTTCAGGAAGTTCGCAGTGCAACTATAAGTCGATTCTTCATCTTCCAATGAAGATATGGAAACTCGGTAAGTCATCTGAAACGGCTATCCCTTCAAAACTCGATTTCAGCCAATTCAATCTCATTGTTGATGCAATTTTCGGAACCGGCCTTTCCCGTAGAATAGATGGGTCTATCGCGGCATTGATCGCCGGAATCAATGCTTCTGAAACCCCTGTTCTGGCCATGGATATTCCTTCCGGGATCGGTGCCGATACCGGAGAGGTCTTCGGCTCTGCCATCAAGGCGGAGGTTTCGGTGTGCTTCGGGATGATCAAGCGGGGCAATCTTCTCTACCCAGGGCACCAATACGGCGGAAAACTGTACTTCTCTGAGATATCCTTTCCTCCTGAAGTCACCGAGGACGATTCTGTACATCTTGCTTTGAACATTCCTCCTCCGCTTTCTATGCGCAACCCCGCAGGGCACAAGGGACTCTTCGGGAAGGTATTCATAATCGGCGGCTCTATGCAATACCGAGGTGCTCCGGCTCTGGCCGCCTTCGCCGCTTTGAGGACTGGGGCCGGTTATGCCTTTCTGTCCATACCAGCGGCGATAGCCGGGCAGATGTTCGCACTCCTCCCAGAAGCGGTACTGCTTCCATTGAGCGGCAACGGGATTCTGAAGAGTGATCACACATCAACCATACTTGAAAGGGCCGCAAGGGCTGATGTCAGCGTACTTGGACCGGGGCTCGGCACCAGTCTAGAGTCAACACAACTTGTTAGGAATCTCATCCAGGAGATTCAAGGCCCTCTGGTACTCGATGGCGATGGTCTGACCGCCCTGGCAGGCAAAGAAGAATTGAGCCGAAACCGAGAATTTCCAACCATACTCACTCCGCATCCGGGCGAGATGGCCAGACTCCTTGGCTCATCCATAGGTGAGGTGGAAATACATCGTGTTGAAACTGCCGCCGAAGCAGCCGAACGATATCAGGCCATCGTCGTCCTCAAGGGTGCTCACAGCATCATAAGCCTGCCATCCGGTCAATCATGGATTAATCTAAGTGGAAACTGCGGCATGGGGACAGCCGGATCGGGTGATGTCTTAGCCGGCATGATAGGTGCTCTGATCGCCGGAAATGAAAGGCCTGAGGACGCTGTGAGACAGGGTGTTTACATCCATGGAATAGCCGGTGATATTTCGGCAAAAATCAAGGGTGAAGGTGGCATGTTGGCTCGGGATATCGTCGAATGTATACCTGAGGCTCTGCGCATGCTCCCTGATCAACTTGCCAAAAATCCATATTGTGATAAAATCACTTGTCTATGAAATACAGAAATATGGTCGCTTAGCTCAGCTGGATAGAGCGTTGCCCTCCGGAGGCAAAGGTCAGAGGTTCGAATCCTCTAGCGATCATCGGGTTAAAACATCATAAGGTGTGCATCACTTACAAGGCCATCAACCCTTTCATCTTGCTTATCAACAGGCTCCTCAGGGAAACCTTGTTTCTCAAATACAAATCCTAAACTTTGCGGTGAACACACCCCTGTTTCTCGCACTCATGCGCATCTCTGCCAAGAAGTCTGTGGTGCTCCCCTGTAAGTTATGAGAAAATAAGAAGAAAAAACTGCACATAATCCTTGTGTTTAGAAATTTCACAAATTCTAGTTTTCTGATTTGTGGTTCAAATGACCATAAATAAAAACCGGGCCATGCGTTATGCACGGCCCGGAAACCATTAAATAAGGAGAATTAGTTAGGAGAAAACTATGTCGGATTCTTGAACCGATGCTTATAATATAGCGATTCAATATGGAGTATTTATGTGCTACTAGTGATTAATTCTTGTGTGTTCTGTATCAATTCAGTAAGAATTCTACATTGACCAGCTTGAAAGATTCGTATAAGATAGGTCATCATGAAGAAACGGCTGATCACCTCGGCACTTCCCTATGTCAATAACATTCCGCACCTTGGAAATCTCATCCAAGTTCTTTCAGCCGATGTCTTTGCCCGGTTCTGCAGACAATATGGCTATGAGACACTGTATGTATGTGGAACGGATGAATACGGTACGGCAACCGAGACCAGGGCATTAATAGAGGGCGTGTCGCCCCAGGAACTCTGCGATAGCTATCATCGCATTCATGTCGATATCTACGATTGGTTTCAGATAAGCTTCGATCATTTCGGGCGTACCAGTCTGCCCGTACAGACCGAGGTAGTCCAAAATCTTTTCCTCCGTGTGGATCAGGCAGGTTATATTAATGAGAAAACAATCAAGCAACTCTACTGTGATAACGACCGTCGCTTCCTTGCCGATCGCTACGTTCATGGCATTTGCCCTCATTGTGGATACGAGGAGGCCCGCGGTGATCAATGCGAGAGTTGTGGAAAGCTCCTAGACCCTATGGAGCTTATTGAACCTCGTTGCGGCACCTGTGGCGGAACGCCTAGGATTGAAAGTACCCGTCATCTCTATATAGACTTGCCTGCCATCAGGCCAAAGCTGGAAGAGTGGATGAATATGGCTAAGGTAAGGGGGGACTGGGCCAATAATTCCGTACGGATGACAGAGGGATGGATTCGTGACGGCCTGAAGGAAAGGGCCATTACCCGGGATTTGAAATGGGGAATTCCCGTGCCGAAGGCAGGATTTGAGAATAAGGTGTTTTACGTGTGGTTCGACGCTCCCATCGGCTATATTTCCATCACGGCCGATTTTACCGATCAGTGGGAAGCCTGGTGGCGTGATCCGGATAATACCGAGCTGTTTCAGTTTGTTGGAAAAGACAACATCCCGTTTCACACCGTTATCTTCCCTAGTACTCAGATCGCATCCGGTGAGACTTGGACCAAACTCCACCACATGAGTTCCACAGAATATCTTAACTATGAGGACGGCAAATTCTCAAAGAGTAAGGGAATAGGAGTATTCGGAAATGACTGTCGGGATATCGGCATACCGGCCGATGTGTGGCGGTTCTATATGTATTACAACAGGCCCGAGAATTCGGACTATCAGTTCACTTGGGCAGATTTTCAAGAGAAGGTCAATGGCGAATTGATCGGCAATTTTGCCAACCTGGTGCACCGCACCCTTTCCTTTATTCACCGATACTTTGAGGGCACAGTTCCGGGTCAGCATCTGGACGAGGATATATGGGCAGATATAAGAAAGAAAGAGGCCATCATCACCAAAAAACTTGACCGTGCTGAAATCCGAGCCGCATTTCGAGATATTTTCGGACTTTCAAAAATCGGTAACAAGGCCTTTCAGTCCGGCGAACCCTGGAGGACCCGTACGGAGGATCCTGCCGCCGCCGCAGTCCTGCTTAGGACCCTCCTCTTCCTCATTCGAGATATGGCGATACTCATCAAGCCTTATCTACCGGCAACCTCGCTACGGTTGGCGGACTGGCTTGGCTTGGAAAGTGATAACTGGCATCAGATTGGCTCCCGTGATGGCCCATCGACGATAGCCGAGCCTGACATCCTCTTCGATAAACTCGATGACAAATTGATACAGGCCCTCCGCACACGTTTCAGCGGCACGCAATCGCAGCGGAATCACGGCGGTGATTCAGTCCAATCGCCACCCGTCAGGAACAAGAGTATGGAGGAGACCTTTGCTGATCTCGATCTGCGAGCCGCAAAGATACTCCAGGTTGAGAGGCATCCAAACGCCGATAAGCTTTACATAATCACCTTGGATGATGGCGATGAAGAACCACGAGTAATCTGTTCAGGTCTTGTAGATAACTACCGAGAGGAGGAATTACAGGGGAAGACCATCGTCATTGTTTACAATCTCAAGGTGGCGAAACTACGGGGAGTCAAGAGTCAGGGGATGCTCCTCGCCGCCGAGGATGAAGCGGGAAATCTCGAAGTTCTCATGCCGAATGCACTTCCAGGAGACCGTGTCACCTTGACAGGCAGGGAGCCTGCACCCATACCGACTAAAAAAATCGACATCAAACGCTTCATGGCCGCGAAGATTGCAACCGTCAACGGCATTGTCATGGTCGGTGAAACACCCCTCGTACTAGCCGGTGTCCCGCTTAAGACAACCAAGGTTCTCAACGGGAATGTTGGCTAGGAGTCGGTCGGACTTTGGACATTCTGACCCAGCCTCTGGATTCTGACACAGCCCCCAAAGGGGGGGGAATCCATTAATCAAATCCATTATCTTAGTATTAAGGAGAAGACTACGTACAAGGATTTAATCAGTTACAAATTAGCAAAAAATGTAACAGAGGAACATTTACTAAATGTTGCAAGTGAGGTTATTAAATCTTGGATGAGCAAACAGCCAGGTTTTATTAAATGGGAAATTCACAAAAATAGCGATGGTGGTTATACCGATGTTGTTTATTGGGAATCGAAAGATTATGCGAAAAAATCAGAAGCAGACATTGTAAATATTCCAAATGCCAATGATTGGTTTGCATGTTATGAAGAAGGTTCAATATCCAGTAAAAACCTCACCCAAGTAGCAACATTTAGCAAATAAAGTCTATCAAAAGATGAATGGTGCCAAAAAATGTTTTTTAACTCACTCCGCTACGCTCCAGAAGAACTTTGTGTATCCCTGACGTTGTGCTTAATGTGATAAAATCAATGACAGCAAGCTACGACAAATACTATCAGACTGAAAACTTATTCGGAAAACCATATTCCGAATTGGTTGAGTTTTTTAGTGGATATCCAAGAAAAGGGAAAGTCATTGACTTGGGCTGCGGCCAAGGTCGAGACGCAATTGCTTTGGCTCGACTTGGCTATTCGGTAACAGGAATTGACAACTCAAAAGTCGGAATAGACCAAATGAACCAAATTGGACAAAACGAAAACTTGAATTTGGTCGGACAAGTCGGAGACATCTACGCTTTTGACCGTTTTAATGAGTTTGACATTGTTCTTATGGACAGTATGCTTCATTTCGTCAAGAAGGACAGGGAAAAAGAAATTGGACTGATTAAGAAAATCGTTTCGGGTATAAAAAATGGAAGTCTTGTGGTCGTTTGCATTCAGGATACAGGCAAAAAAGTTCAAATACTCAATCAAGCAATTGACTTTGAGAATAGACATAAACGATTAACCGACAAAGAATTCAAATACGTATTTGAAGACAGCGACAGCGGACATGAATCTGAAATTGATTATCGAATGATAGTAATTGAAAAATAAAAAACACTAAGCACATCAACACCTATACGCAATGCCCTTCGGGCCACTGCGCATAGCCAAACCATGGTGGTAATGCAGGAACGACCATATCAGAATGAAGGAAATCTCTAAAAATATACAAGACAGGATAACTTCAATTGGAAAGCCTGAAAAAGCAAGATGGCTTGAAAATTATGTGAAGCACGAGATAAAATCAAAAGGTGCTGGTATCCCAGAAATTAGGTCAATAATTAAAGATGTAAATGACGATTACAATCTAACTAAAAAGGAGATACCAGAGCAAATAGAACTGCTAAATGACTTGATGAGCCAAGAGTGTACAGAAGATAAACTTGCCGCAATTCTCTACCTTCAACTTTTTTGGAAATGTAAAAATGAACGGCAAACAATAATTTGATTTCAGAGTGGTTTGACAAGGGCTTCATAAAAGACTGGAATGTTTGTGATTGGTTATGCGTTAGAATATTGACACCTCTGCTTGATAATTGGACCAATCAAATGCTAACAGAACTGAAGAAATGGAACAATAATGATAACCTTTGGAAAGCAAGAGCGTCATTAGTTCCATTTGCTCAATGCAAAACAATTGCTCAACATAAAGATATTGTTAAGGAATTCTCATCTGAATTAATAAAACGAGAAGAAAGATTTTGTAAAACCTCTGTTGGTTGGGTTTTAAGGGAATATTCGAAAATTGACATTGATTTTGTATCGAAATTTCTTTCAGAATTTGAACATTGGACAACGAAGGAAGTAGTTAGAAATGCGACAAAATATATGAAATGATATATGACTCCACTGAAAAATCCATATATCAGCATTCCTGAGGAGGAGGAACTGGGAATATAAACCGCAGATGAACGCAGATTGCATTATAAGGGAAGGAACCGCAGATGAACGCAGATGAACACTGATGAACACTGATGAACACTGATGAACACTGATGAACACTGATTGCGTATAAACTCTATCTGCGTCAATTTGCGTTTATCGAGAGAGCGGAGCGAACGGGCGGTTACAAGGGAGATAGGACGGGGCGGGAAATGTGTAAGCAGATGCCTGTAAATCGTTTCTGCACTGTGACATCTATTGTGGCACTCTACCACTATGCTTGAGGGCACTATAAAAGTCTTACACAGGGAATCTACCGTCTGAGGCAATTGCATAAAGACGAAAATCACCATAGGCGATGTCAGTGGAAATAATCGTCATATCGGTGCCAAGGTGCAACATTCCTCTCGCATCTTGGAAATCATATTCAACAGTTGTTATTTCCCTCGCATTCTTTATGTACTTTGAGCAATCAATGGTTAAAGTTTGCGGAGGCAATTGCGCCTCATTTTCGACCGATACAACGGCAATGAGTATCCCCGTTTTGGTGCGTATTACCCACCATGCCGTCTGATCGTCAACATGCCGCTCATCTATTTCTCCGTGCTTCAATATGTGCCGAAATGAAGTAGCGACTTCCTCGATATTGCGCGCTCTTCGTGTGGTCTCCTTTTCAATCACCCAATTCATATTGATTGGCTTGGCTATGGATGTATAAAAACCCCATGCTCCTTCAATGGCACCCATGGTTTCTAATAGGGGCCGTCGGGATGGACCAACGCCTAGGAAACGCGCGATGAAACGCCTTATCAGTGCCCGATTGCGTTTAGCGAGACTATTCTCCTCACCGGGATTTATTTCCAGAGGAACAGTGAATCTTATCTTGCGTCCCAGGTTGATTTGGTGGAGTAATACATCAAGCTGAAACACAGACTGAAACCATTGCTTGTCGGCACAGAGCTGAGAATCATTAATCATGACAAGATCGATGCCCTGTAATCCAAAATCCTCAACTTCGGTGAAATGTCCTTCGGCGGCGACACCGATATTTCGCCGCACACCCCCCTTTCGTGCGGCATCCGCAGCTTTATGGATTATCGGGATAGGGGGAATCTCATCATCCGCATTCGCCATGCTTCTTGTTCCTCGGAGTACGAGAAAATCAAAACCAAAACGATCACGCCAGCGGTCAAATATCCGGCCCCAGTAACCTACAGCCGTCTCACAAGATTTTCCACTTGTTAATGGATCAGGATTTTTCAAGGCTAATGGCGTTCGCCCGCTTCCATCCCTAGACGGCATAGGAGCGATCGAAGCAGCATTCAGAACCGATTGAACGGCGTTCCTATCCATCCCCGACTTCATTGACGCAAGCAAGTCTTTGACACGGCTTCTTATCTCATTTTGTATTGTTTCATCCGGCGTAAAATGGCCATCTCTTACCCAGAAAAAGAGTTCCGGCATGTGGCACACCACCGCCGCCATTGGATCGACCCTGTAATCCAAATCAAAACCGATAGCCAATTTAAGCAAATGAGCTGCCTCGCAAAATGCCTGCATCTGCATCTCCGGGCTAATCCCTGCCGCCAGGGCTTGGGCGTTGGTTAATTCCTCCCTGATAAGCACATGGCTTTCTAGGCATTTCAAGTCCGTGGAGACTCCCTGTGTTACCGGTGCAAGGATGATTCCACGTGTTTGAAGGGTGCTAAGGAAAAAAGAGGCTCGTAAAAAATCTCCACTCGAATTGCCAACTCCAGCGGCACGGATATTGACCATTGTGTAATCAAATTCACTCATCCACCGGGTATCACGGCGGCGTAGGATGGGGCTTTCACTCGAATGCATTCGGCCAATACGGTAGAAAAAATTGACGATGACAGGAAGATTGTATTGAAGAAGCTCGCTCGCCGTTCTATCTATAAACCCATTATGCTCATACTCGCGAAACAATTTCTTGGCGAGGGCATTCTCATCAAGATCGGGTGGAACCAATCCCGATAGTTCCTTCCAAATATTCTTTGATGGAGTCTGCATACCAACAATCTAGCATAATACCCCATAATAGTGGACCTCCCCCCCGTGGGGCTGTGTCAGAATGCGCCTTTGGCCCGCATGCGGCGTTGGCGAAAAAACCTGACATGCTCATGTACAACATGTACACTCCGCTTTCAGAACTTTTCGCCGCCTTGTCTGCAAACCAAATCCATCATTCTGACCCAATCCCGGGATTCTGACACAGCCCCGGGCCAACCCCTTGAATTTGGAATTTATTCAGACACCCCCCCTTTGCCCCCCCCCGTTGGGCTCCCGAATTTAGTTCGGTTGTTTCGTCTTTTGGGAAATTTATGGAGGGGTTTTTTAGAGGCTTCCTATAGAGTAGAATACTTCACAATGAATCTAAAAAAAGGTCCGGATACATGGACTATACGGGCCAGAAAATTGGGTTATCCTGCTAGGTCTGTTTTCAAGCTAGAAGAAATACAGAATAAATGGCATCCAATGCAAAGAGGTCGAAATATAATGGATATAGGGGCGGCACCGGGCAGTTGGACATTGTATGCCCTACGAACAATGGGAAGAAACACCATTGTCAGTGCTATGGATATTAAGCCTCTGGTAGTAAGTTGCCCTCCCGACTCCAATTTGCGCTTCTTTCAGGGGGATATCTTCACCGACAAGGCGGCATCCTTCATGAGTGACGGCATGCCTTATGGGTGCATATTGAGCGATGCCGCTCCTTCCACTTCGGGACAGCGTAGCATTGATGCGCGTAAATCCTTCGAACTCGTATCACGGATTATAACCCTAAGTATTGAATATCTGGAGCCCAATGGGAATCTTGTCATCAAATTATTTCAGGGCGGCGATGAGAAAGAGATTCGAGACCGCCTAGGCAGGAATTTCTTGACAGTCAAAGCCTTTAGACCCAAGGCCGTGCGCAAGGGCTCCGTGGAGATGTATCTGATAGGCATGAAGAAAATCATGCAGGCATCGAAGGATGCCGCCACGCCTTAGGATATCGGGATTTTCAATCTCAGCCAGGTTCTGTTCGTCAAACAGATAAAGTTGAATGGCACCCTGATTCATCGGGGATCATTCCCCGGCCCCCAACAATCACGATGTGATCGAGTTTGAAGCGATGACGGAGTTTCTCAATCTGATGGGATACCGCCCGGGGATCAGAATGGCTTTCCTCAAAGATCTCCACGGCAATCGGACGACCGTCGATGTCGCAAAGCAGAGCCATCTCAATCTGGAGTTTGCCCCGCTCACCATCCCGAGGATATCCTCGTTTGGCTAATGGGCAATGCGTTCCTTATAGCCTACTTAGAGACCGCACAGACTGCTGTTTCGTGTTCTTTTTATCATGCCGCCTTGTGGTGGCGGGGAAAGCTAATGCTTTTCTCGTGCCCCATGGCTGATGAGCAGTTCGGCGATTTCCTTATGGCCCTCCTCGTATGCCACCATCAGGGCCGTTGTGCCATTGTCGGTTCTGGCCTGATTCACCGTTGCTCCGTGTCTTATGAGCAGTTCGGTGATTTCCTTATGGCCCGCCGCACATGCCGCCATCAGGGCCGTCCAGCCAATGTCTGTTGTGGCCTGATTTACCGTTGCCCCGTGGCTGATGAGCAGTTCGGCGATTTCCTTATGGCCCGCCTGGCATGCCGCCATCAGTGCCGTCCAGCCAATGTCTGTTGTGGCCTGATTCACCGTTGCCTTGCGGTCTATGAGCAGTTCGGCGATTTCCTTATGCCCCGCCAGACATGCCGCCATCAGTGCCGTCCAGCCAACGTCGGTTGTGGCCTGATTCACCTTGGCCCCATGACTGATGAGCAGTTCGGCGATTCCCTGATAGCCCTTCTCACATGCCTTCAGCAGGGCCGTTGCGCCATTGTCTTTTGTGGCCTGATTTACCGTTGCCCCGTTGCTGATGAGCAGTTCGGCGATTTCCTTATGGCCCTCCTGACATGTTGCCATCAGGGCCGTCCAGCCCTGGTCGGTTGTGGCCTGATTCACCTCCGCTTTGCGGTCTATAAGTAGTTTGGCGATTTCCTTATGCCCCGCCTGGCATGTCATCATCAGTGCCGTCCAGCCCATGTCGGTTGTGGCCTGATTCACCTTCGCCCCGTGACTGATGAGTAGTTCGGCGATTCCCTTATGGCCCGCCTGACATGCCGCCATCAGGGCCGTCCAGCCCTTGTCGGTTGTGGCCTGATTTACTGTTGCCTCGTGACTGATGAGCAGTTCGGCGATTTCCTTATGCCCCTCCTGACATGCCGCCATCAGGGCTGTCCAGCCAATGTCGGTTGTGGCTTGATTTACCGTTGCCCCGTGGCTGATGAGCAGTTCGGCGATTTCCTTATGCCTCGCCTCACATGCCGCCATTAGGGCCGTCCAGCCATTGTTGGTTGTGGCCTGATTTACCGTTGCCCCGTGACTGATGAGCAGTTCGGCGATTTCCTTATGCCCCGCCACCATCAGGGCCGTCCAGTCATTGTCGGTTCTGGCCTGATTCACCTTCGCCCCGTGGCTGATAAGCAGTTCGGCGATTTCCTTATGGCCCGCCGCACATGCCGCCATCAGGGCTGTCCAGCCCTTGTCGGTTGTGGCCTGATTCACCTTAGCCTTGCGGTCTATGAGCATTTCGGCGATTTCCTTATGCCCCGCCTGGCATGCCGCCATCAGGGCCGTCCAGCCAACGTCGGTTGTGGCCTGATTCACCTTGGCCCCGTTGCTGATGAGCAGTTCGGCGATTCCCTGATAGCCCTTCTCACATACCTTCAGCAGGGCCGTTGTGCCCTTGTCGGTTGTGGCCTGATTCACCTTGGCCCCGTTGCTGATGAGCAGTTCGGTGATTCCCTTATGCCCTGCCTGGCATGCCGCCATCAGTGCCGTCCAGCCATCGTCGGTTGTGGCCTGATTTACCGTTGCCCCGTTGCTGATGAGCAGTTCGGTGATTCCCTTATGCCCCGCCTGGCATGCCGCCATCAGTGCCGTCCAGCCAACGTCGGTTGTGGCCTGATTCACCTTAGCCTTGCGGTCTATGAGCAGTTCGACTATTTCCTTATGCCTTGCCAGGCATGCCGCCACCAGGGCCGTTGTGCCATCGTCGGTTAATGCCTGATCAACTCCTATCCCGGCATCCATCATTTTCTCGATCAATTTCAAATTTCCGGATACATAAGTATTAAAGAGATTCCATTGCAAAGAAGCATTCAAGGGCACCCTACCTGCGAAGCTTTTAACCTCTGCGGGAGAAATCTCTCTGCTAAAATCTTCTGCCCTTTCAGCTTCTTTTTTCATATAGAAAGCGTTGCATGCAATTAAGCTATAATGGGCATACAGATACGGGCATGTCTTTTTGCGTTCTGGTAATCTCACCGTTAATAGAGCCTTCCAGGTGTTGTAAAAAATTTCATTTCCTTCTTTGATATCATCACAGATATTCAGGCTTGTTCGATGAATAAATTCAGAGATGCTGGCAACACTCGCCGGTTCGTTCTTGGCATACAAGGCAGACCGTATTCTGTCTCCCTTGGCCTTTATCCTGTCATCTTTTTCTCCTGCCTTGAAATATTTCAGCACAAAGGTTTCGCCCATGATGTCGGGAAGCATCGCCGGAAGATTGTCTTCGCCGTCCTTATGGCTTATAAGGAACTTTGCCAGATCTATATTTACAGGGGTTCTGTATTCACCTTCCAGAAGGGTGGCACGTAACTCATCCACCGTACTCAGTCCATTAAGGATGGTGCTGAAGCAGACATAGCCCCCAGCTATTCTCCCATGCAAAGCTTGTCCCTCGTCGTTCTGCTCCCAGGGAAGTCTGCTTTCCTCTTTAAGAAAGATTTCAACCAAGGCACGCCGTGAGATAGGGGCAAATTTCTTTTTGCTTCTTATCGACACGCCGGCGAGGGCGGCAAACAGGGGGTATGCCGCTCCCTTAAACTCCGTGGTGATTCGCGTAAACCATTTATGAATCTCTTGCTCATCGGCATCTTCGCCAGCCACCGTCTTGATTATGCCCCTAATGACAGAATCATCCTGTGTATCACGCAATTCAATGGGGTTTCGGTCGAACAGCAATTCCGTTTTGAATTTCTCCTTCAATGATCCTGAATTGAACACTTGTTTCCAGAAGACGTTTTCCAGGCTGGGGCTGAAATTGTGATCCAGGATCAATAACCGTACCTTGAAGTCACATTGGGCGATTCCACTGCCCAGGGACATCATGCGATTTATTATTAATTGTACGACCTGATGGGAAATATTGAAGTAATCAACCACAATGAAGGTATCGGCGACAGGAGCCCAGTTCTCCCATCCTTGGGGTTTTTTGGCGGTGAATCCACACCACCAGCGCTGCCTGTTTCTTTTCATCCATTCTATGGCCAGCCGGGTTTTGCCCGATCCGGAGGGGCCGGATACCACCCAGGCGGAGAATTGTCTGTCGTCGTTGGCAAACTCATTCAGCGTCTTCATCTTATCCTCCGGGCAGATGAAAGGTATGCCATTTGACGCTCCCGGGCGAAGCCAGTTGATATCGTCCAGAGAATAGGGCTCGTCTGTCGATTGATAATCGATTTCAGGTGAAATCAAGCTGGGCTGCTTCCTCTCCATCTGTGTCGCTATGACTTGGCTGAGTTGATCGATTATGGACGCAGCCTCCAGATTTTCTTTCTCCGCCCATTGCCTTAACTGGGCGATTTCGTCTTTTATCTCGGTTAGTTGTATTCCGGCTGTGATGTTTTTGGAAAATGTGCTGGGAGGATCTTTCTTGGCCAAGGCATGCACGGCCTTAAAAAGTTTGTCTCTAAATTTTTTATCTTTTAGCAACGTATCCACTAGCCTGCGAATCCTGTTGACGAAAAACTCTTTTATTTTGTCGCTAGCCAGCTTATGAGCACCATCTTTCAGTTTATGCAGGAGAGGAAGGATGACAAATCTGAGTATGTACTTCGGTATTCCAACCTCATCGTGTATGAAATTGATGAGCCATTCATCAAAGCCCTCCGGGGCTGTGTCAGAATGCGCCTTTGGCCCGCATGCGGCGTTGGCGACAAAACCTGAAATGCTCATGTACAACATGTACACTCCGCTTTCAGAACTTCTCGCCGCCTTGCCTGCAAACCAAATCCATCATTCTGACCCACCCCCTGGGTTCTGACACAGCTCAAATGGGCGAATCGACGATGATGCCCTTGATTTCCTCCATAAACTTCGAGAGATCGTATTCTGCAGGGACAGAGGGCTTGAGATCAATCTGAGGGGGTTCACTATGCATCAGATGGCTCCTTTTGTATAATTATTGCACACCTTCGGAATGAGGGCAATTCTGTTCTCATAACGATTTATTTTTTTGCCCAGCATTTCTGTTCACTTTGGTAAAATAGGCTTCTATCATGCTCGCCTCAAATTCTTCATTGTCTTCAAAATCGCGGCCAAAAACATCACCCCATAATGAAGGGTCTTCCATACACAGATAGAAAAAAACCTTGTCATGCCAGGAAGAAAATTTCCTGTAGGCGAACCTGAATAAGTCTCGTTTTATATCCAACGGATAAGAAAATTTTCCTCCGATTTCATTTAATGGCATTTGGAGAATTCGACTCTTCATAGGATGTGCACGAATTTTTTTAATCACCGGCTTTAGGAAGGTTAGTGTACCGAAAGACACCATAACAACCTCATCCGTTCGGAAATCAGCCTGTAAATTCTCGATTATATGCCCATAATCGGCTTGCCAGTCATCATATAGCACCATTGGATGGAAATGGAAACCTATAAGATTTCCCGCATCGGCCATCATCCGGGCAGACTCAATCCGTCTGCGCAATGAAGCCGTGCGGTGCTCTTCATTATCAATTACAACCTGGGGATTGATAGACCAGGTGCAGATAACATTGGATGGAACTTCCCTGCTAAGAAGATGGGAAATATTGTCCGATTTAGTTTTAAATTCCAGGATGACATTGGAATGCCTCTCGGCAAATGATAGCAGTGCATCAAGAATGCCGAATTTATTGCCTAACATCAGAGAATCGGAGGATTGCCCTGTCCCAATATGATAGGTTTTTTGAGGATCTATCTCTATTGCGTTAAGCTTGTCCAATAAATTGCGGTTGATCCCCACCTGTCGGCCACCGTAGAAAAAACGAATTGAGCAGTAACTGCAATCAAATGTGCAACCCTCAACCGCATCAAGGGTACGTAGATTGCAACAACGCGTTTTTGAAGATGCGACCGGACAGCGGCCGAATCCCAACTTTGGTTTATCAATTTCAACGACTTCATGGGTATCAGAGTCTGCCAGGTGATGAGTACCGATGAAGCCCTTGTAGGTCTTCACAGTGTTTTTAATTTTCTCCCAATCCTTACAGATTGCGCCATAGGCATCCTTTCGCGAGTTGAATTTTAGTCGAAGTCTAGCGGAAATCGGTTCTTCATCCCACGCCGCGAAATCAACCGCCATGTCGATGAGATTCTTTATCTCCTGATGGGTGAAACGAAACTGCATGGCAGCCTTTCTGATAGCCTTGGCATCCTCCGAATCTAAGACGGCGGCTTGATGACTATTCAGCATCTCGGCGAGTTTTTGAACATATTCGTCGGCGATATGAGCCCACTTACCCAGTGTGCCGCCGATGAGCCGATGAATGTCCTTCTTCTTAAGAATTGTATCTTCAAAGTGATCGGAGACGACCTTGAGGACATGGATGTTACAGGTACTCAGCCTTCCCCTTAAGACGGCGGCGAACTCAGCGGCCTCCATATCGACCAGGACTGATTGACCTATTTGTGCCTCGTCTTCGCCAATACCAAATTGAAAATCATTAATACCTGGAGGCAGAGACGTTAAGTCTCTCACCGGTTCATCCACCGTCTTTAACGGCAGACGGGGAAGCTGGGGCAGATTCCCCGGACCGCCCTGAACAGCAACGAGAGTTCCTAATTCGATGGTAGGTTCGCTACAACCGGCCATGCCAATGTTAATCGCCTTGGAAATTTTGAACCTTGAGCAGATCCAACTCAGCGCATCCCGTGTCGCCTGTCTGCCTACTCCCGATACGACGAGCAACACCCCCGCCCCGCGAAATAACCTATAGGGCTTTATATCAAACTGTTTCAGGCCAAGGTAATGGATAATGGGTGCGGCTTCTTCCAATAGAGCCGTATGGATAAGTGTGTATCTTCTCGCCATACTCTATCATAGCCTATCATGGGGGGGGGGGGAGAATGGGGAATGGGGAATGGGGAATTGATGATTGGTAATGAAGGACAAAAACAATTTTTAATTGTCGGCTGTCAATTCTTAATTAAGCAATGCGGTTTAGGTTCTTAGGGTGGCTGGTATTGTCGATGTATGGAGCTTATAATGAACCACGAAAAACAAGAAAAGACACGAAAGAAAAAGGCAACCACGGAAAACACGGAAGTGCGTTTTGAAGGGTTTGTTGGGTTATTTGAGCAGACTCAGACTATAGTGCTCCATAGATCGATACAGCACTAAAATTAGATTGATGCTGTATAATAGGCATCAGAAGGCATACATCAGATGCGTAAGAAGTGGAGTGATTCAGAGAAAGCAAGAATTGCACTCATGGCTTTGCGGGAAGAAAAAACGATCAGCGAGATTGCTCAGGCACCTGGGACACATCCGAACATGATTTCAAAGTGGAAAAGGGAGTTCATTGAAAATGCTGATTCTGCTTTTCGTAATGGAAAGACAGGACGAGAAAAAGAATTAGAGAAGGAACAAGATGAACTGTACAAGCAGCTTGGAAAACTTCATGCGGCCAATGACTTTCTAAAAAAAAAAACTTAAAGAGACAGGGGCTCCTTCAAAATCCATGATTAATCCTGATTCAAAGAACTTGAGTATCACTGAGCAGTGCCTGCTTCTCGGGAAAAGCCGTAGCTGGTTTTATTACAAGGAGCAAAGAGATCCAATTCGGGAATATCAGGATAACCTTGAGAAGAGGAAAATCAAGAAGTTATGGAAGCAGTACATCTTTTACGGCTACAGGCAGATCTACAACCATCTGGATAAAAATATGGGTTGCGAGACCTCTCCAAAAAGGTTTTACAGGCTTATGAGGGAGATGAGGATAAAAGCTGTTGTTCCTAAGCGATGCCTTTCCAAGCCGGGTAAGAAGCATAAGAAATATCCTTATTTGCTTCGTAACTTGAATATAACGCACCCGAATCATGTATGGGCTTCGAACATCACCTATGTGAATCTTCCCGGTGGAATCGTATATGTGGTTGCTATAATCGATCTTTATAGCAGGAAGATACTATCCTGGAATGTCAGTAACACAATGGATGCATCGTTTGTCATAGAAGCTCTAATACAGGCAATGATGAGATATGGTTTGCCTGAGATTTTCAATACGGATCAGGGAAGTCAATTCACCAGTAACGAGTTCACTTCCCTCTTGGAAGGAGAAATGGTTCGAATCAGTATGGATGGAAAAGGCCGTGCCTTAGACAATATTTATATCGAGAGATTCTGGAAGACTTTGAAGTATGAAGATCTCTATTTGTATATCGCTACGATACACTAAGAAAGCTCCGGAAAGGACTATCAAAGTATTTCAGATTCTATAATTCGATAAGGCCTCATCAGAGCCTTAATGGGAATTCTCCGGATGAAACTTATCCCGGGGAATCTAACTTAAAAGCGGCATAATGCTTTATTGACCAAAGGAAGCACTATACAGGAAGAAGGAATCTAGATAGATGTTAATATGATAGATTGATCAGGAGGTTTTGAGAATGCCTAAATTTTTATTGTTGATTACATGGTTTTTTTTGACTGCAACTTTGAGTTATGCTGGTACTATGTCCGAAGAGAGCTTGAAGGGCTATGACCCATACTTGGCTGACAAAGCAGGCTTTGATTCACTTTTCATCAATCCGGCGGGAATGGCTAATCAAACAGAGCTTTTCAATATAACGATGGAAATGGGCACTTGGGGGAAAGCCGAGAATTATGCCCTTCTCGATGAGAACTTAGATTCCTTGGAAGCCCTCATATATGGAGATTTTTCTGAAAAAGATGCTGAGAAATTGTTTCCGAAAATGGCAAAGGAACTTGATAGAGCGACACTTCAAGAAGTATTTGCGAACACGAAATAGAGATTACTCGACTGATAAAATCCAAGATGCTGAAACCTGGACAAGTATGACCAGTAGCGACAAGCAACAAATCAAGGAAAACCTAAATAAGGACAATTTACAGCAGCAAATTATGGATCAATTCGACAGCATTCACTATAGCCTAGAGTTTGAGACTCGCTGGGGTACGCTGATACGGGGCTTTGGTTTGGGGGTCTACGGCAATTTATATTCACTTTATTCCCTGGGTGCTCAAGGAATAGAAGACCTCGTGTATGAGAATGGTATAATTGCTGGGTATGGCTTTGAATTAGGTAGCTTAAAACTTGGGTTTAGCGGAAAATTCGCACTATTAGTCGCCGATGATCCATCAATCCCATTCAGAATTCGACAATCGGTGAATAAACAACAGATACTCTATGGATATGCGTGGGGCCTGGATGCCGGTTTGATATGGGAACCCGTCGAAAGCCTCCGTTTTGGTCTGGTGCTTAACGATTTCATTGGTTCTATCACAAGAGAGTCGGATATGAGCAAGGGCACCATCCAGGATATTTTTGATGGTACTATTGACAACCCTAGTGGAGGGTACTCATTCGCCTTAGATATGAGCATGGGAGTGTCATGGCAGCCGCAGTGGAGGGTGATACAGCCGAAATTGAGCATCGACTTCTATGATATTATAGGCCTGATACGGACAACTAAAGGAAATCATTCAGGTCTTGAGCATTTCTATGCCACGGACGTTTCCATTTTTCTAAGGCATATACGTGCTGGGGCCAATCTGAGATTCTGGGGATTTTTTGACATTGGTCTGAATTACTATATGGAGTACATCACCTTAGGTGTTGGCCTAGATATTGCATTCTTCGAGATTTTCGCCGAAGTTAGGATGAAGCATAACTTTGAGGATATCGGTGTTAATGGGATGCTCCGGCTTAAATTCTGAGAAAATCCTCTGGAAAATCGCCTTGAGAGCCTGGCGAAGCGATTAGTCTAGCCAAGTGCACCGAACTCTATGTTCACCCTCGACAGAGGTGCCCATAAGGTTGGTTGTATGGTGAACTCAAGTTGGGGGAGAGGGTTGCAGATGGTTTCTGCGATCCGGGCGACAAACTGGCTCCATCCCCTTTTAATTCAAATTCAGGGAAGCCTGGATATCAAGCAGCCGATTATATGCCTCCGCATCAACTTCTTCAAAGCCTTCGATACCGGCACTTTCCAGCGCAAACCGTCCATCGTCGGTGTCTTTCAAAGTTAAAAGAACTTCCTTAAGGGTTGAAATGATCTTTTTATCCAGATTCTTGTTGGCAATAAACGGCCCTAGGGGAAAAGGGTCTGACATGCTAAAAACCTGGAGGCGAGTTCTGACAGCTTCGGGCTGTTCGTTAAAGATGAAAGAAGCTGCTACGCCGACATCGACCGTACGGTTCAAAACGGCCAGGATAAGGGAGTCCTGTTTAGAGATAATAATTGTTTTGTCAAAATCCAAATCAGGATACAAGCCTTCCTTTTTAAAAATAAAATGGGGAATAAGGTAAGAACTGGTGGAATACGGATCTCCCAAAGCGATGACTTTTCCTGGCATATCCTTAAAAGATATAATTTCGCTGTCTTTTCTAGTAAAAAAATAGGAACGGTACTCCCTTGAATTCTCTATCACTCTCGCCGCAATGGGTACGACGGAATCATAAGGGAGGATTCTCAGAAAGGAATAGGCATTGATAATGCCAAAATCGATTTCCTGATTAATATAGGCTTTCTGCATCTCCGAATAGGTTTTCTTGTGAACAAATGCAATATCCGCATCCAGGGCTTCGGAAATAATATTCAGCATGGGAGACATGCGCGCGATCAGAATTTCAGGATTCTGACTCGAAGAATACCCAAATCTGTATATCGGCGTGTTTTCCGTTGCCTCCGAAGGAGAGACCGACAACAGAAGCAACAATACAAAAAGGCCATGCTTAAAGGTTCTTTTTGAGTTATCCATTTACTCCCTGAACCGATTATACCGGATGGCTGTATTTTCATGAATGCAAAAGACGCAATCTTTTTGCTATGTAGGCGATATGATTGTTTATTCTGGAAAAGTAAGTAATCAAATCCAAATGAACGGCAGAGGTCGCAATTGATTCCGCCTTGCCTTCATAAAGTCTTTCAATGTGCAGGCGCTTGTATTTCTCCTCTTCCTTCTTTTTATGGAATTCGAGAACAGCTTCCGCCTGCTTGATATCATCATTCTGCATGGCAAGCGACAGGAAATTGAAGTTTCGGCTTATTCTGTAAATCAGATGTTGGAGTTCATGGAATCCCTCCTTGGAGAAGAGAAGATCCTGATCGATTTTTTTTGCAGCCAGCGACATTATATTTTTATCTATTATATCGCCGATTGATTCAAGTTCGTTCTGTATGTACATATAGTTCATGCACATAACCGACTGGTTACCCGAAAGCTCTTCTTGGGACAATTCAGCAAGATATGGAATTATTTTACTATGCAGGAAATCAACTTTCGAGTCGAGTTTGCTGACTCTGTCTATAACCGTCGTGTCCTTGCTCCGGAATGCCTCTTTCATTTCCTTTACCATTTCTTCTATGAACCCGGAGACCCTCATCATCTCCTTTTTTGTCATCAGGAGGGCCAGATCGACGCTCTGTGGGATAAATTTTCTTTTGATGAATTCAACTCCGAAGGGCTTTGGTGCTTCCCGTTCCGGGAACAGAAAGTTGAACAGTTTCACAATCAGCTTGAGATTGGGTAACACAATAATGTGGTTAATAATGGGCATAAAAGTGAACCCCATGGCAATCTGTCTGGCGAGATTGTCGGTTCTGAACAGTTGAAAGGTTATCCATTTGATGAACCAGATATAGAGCCGTTCCCCCCTGAACGGAATGTAAAGAAGAATAAAGACCCATAGGGCTCCGATTATCTGGAATAGAATGTGTATATAGGCCGAACGTTTAGCCTCCCAGTTCAGGGTTAAGCTACCAAGAACAGCGGTGATGCAGGTGCCGATGGCGGCCCCCAGATTGATGGGGATGGCCTGTTCCACAGTGATGGCTCCCGCCATGGCCATGGCAATGGTGATACTGGTTGTGGCTCCAGACGATTGGATAATCATGGTGAACAGCAGTCCGATGAGAATTCCGAGAATAGGTATTTCGATATTTGCCATCATGCGGATGAACGGTTCGAATTCTCGCAGTGGTTTTAAGGCGGAGGACATCATATCCATGCCGAGGAAAAGAAGTCCGAATGTGAAAACTGTCATAGCGATATGATGGGTTCTCTTTGTTCGTGAGAACAGCAGAAAAGCAAAACCTGCAAATACAATGAATGTTGATAACTTGGTGACGGAGGGAATGGCAATCAACTGGGGAAGAAATGTCGATCCCAGTTCCGCTCCGAGAGTTACGGCAAGGCTCTGATGGAACGTCATAAGGCCCGCCCCCACAAGAGCTGCTTCCAGGACTGTAGTGGCGGAAGAGGATTGATTGACAATGGTGATGACCAAGCCTGTCAAATATCCTCGGACAGGTTTCCTGGTCAGGGTCGTCATGGTGGATTTCATTCTGCTTCCGGAGATAGATGTAAGGTGTTTGTTCATCTCCATCATGCCGTAAAGAAAGATAGCCAAGCCGCCAGTGAGTGAGAAAAGATTCCATATATTCATAATCAATATCTCCAGAACTATTACTGAATGGGGTTACCCGGAGGCAACCTTAAGCCATTAGTGAAATATTATTTCCTAAATGGCTGATTCTCCATTAGGTTTGGCTTTAGGTGCCGTATAATAACTGGAAACGATAAGAATCACCGTCAGGATAATCAAAACGATGCTTGTCGGACGTGTAAAGAAGATTGCATAGGAACCTTTGCCCATGAGAATTCCCTGGGCGAATCCTTTTTCGGCGATTGGTCCGAGAATCAGACCGAGAACCAGTGCTCCCAAAGAGAAACCGTATATGTTAAGAAAGTATCCCAGTACGGCAAAGACGATCATAACACCCACATCGAAAAGGCTGTTCTGAATGGCGTATGTCCCGATAACCGAGAACATGCAGACTACCGGAATCAGCAGTGATGTAGGAATCAGGGATACCTTTGCCAGTTGAGGAGCAAAATACAGCCCCACAAGAAGAAATACAACATTAGCCACAAACAACGACAGAATGAAGGGATAGGTTACATCCGCATAGCGGGTGAACAGTTCTGGCCCGGGAATGAGTCCCTGGATTATCAGTCCGCCCATCAAGGCAGCCGATGTGGTATTGCCGGGAATTCCCAGGGTCAGCAAAGGAATCAGGGAACCTCCGGTAACTGCATTGTTGCTACTCTCCGCCGCTGCAATCCCCTCAAGACTGCCGTTTCCAAACTCATGCTTCTTCTTGGATATCTGCCTCTGGGCCTGATAGGCCAGGAATGCGGAAATGGTAGCACCTGCACCGGGAAGAATTCCGATTCCTGTGCCCATCAGGGAGCCCATTGTTATGGGTTTCTCCAGACCTTTTGGCATCTTTTCCTTTTTAATGATTGCCTGGCGGTCTCCAGTTCTCTGCACAATGGTCTTCTCTCCTGCCAGATTCAGCATCTGGGCAATGGAGAACATCCCGATTAGAGGTGCCATGAAGTCCAAACCTTCATAGAGTTGCAGGAATCCCCCCGTATAGCGGAGACTGCCGGATATGGGGTCTGTCCCGATCAGGGAAATCGCTAGGCCAACAAAGCCGGATAGAAGACCCTTGATCATGTTTCCTTTGGCAAACATAACGATGCTGGCCAATCCCATAATCGCCAGAATAAAGTATTCAGGGGGGCCGAAGTTCAGGGCGAAATACGCAAGAATCGGGGCGAATACCAGAAGAACGGCAGTAGAAACAATGCCGCCCCAGAAACTGGCTACGGCCGATACCTTCAATGCAATGCCCGCCCGGCCCTGGCGGGACAACGGGTATCCTTCAAAAGAGGTGCAGAGAGCGGCCGGCGTTCCTGGTGTCGCCATCAAGATGGCGGCTATCGATCCGCCGTACATGGAACCGCTGTAGGAGCCGCCCATCATTGCCAGCCCCATAACCGGGTCCATCGAGAAGGTGGTGGGGATCAGGATGGCTACCGCCAGGGTTCCCGTCAGACCGGGCATGGCTCCCATCATTGTCCCGAGAATAGTTCCCATAGCAATGGCCAGAAGGTTGGGAATCGTAAAAAGTATTGCTATGTAATTCAATGCTATTTCCATTTGCGAGAACCTCCGTTATTTTCAGGGCATGGGCACCTGAAGCATTTTAAAAAACACCAGGTAGGTCGATAGGAGAATTCCCACAAATGAAACTATCATAATCTTCCAGTTCTGATACTTCAGCAGCACTGCGGTTGCCACCAGAAAGGGAACGGTGGCAATCATGAACCCGACGTTCAGCATGAGGAGGATCATGTAGGCAAGCATCAATCCAATGAGACCGAAGAAGTAGGTCGGGTTTCTGAACAACTTCACCTTACCGGACTTTTTTCTCAGGGTCATAATAAAATCAGTTGCCGACAATAAAACCATTCCGGCACCGACGAAACGAACATAGACCGCCGTACTGGTTTGGGATCTTTCAGGAAAGCTCGCCGCACTTATGTACAGTGCTACCCCAAGAGAGATGAAGATTGCCGCCAGAGTAAGTTCGCCGGGTTTTTTATGAACCATAGTCCCTACCAGGGCTCCTGGGCGAAGAGAACTTCCAGTTCACTCTCAAGATCTTTCATAAAGATTCCATAGGAAGCTCCGTCCTCGTATGTGAACGCCTGGTTGCTCTTTTTCAGCGTGTCTCCAAACTCGGGGTCATTCACTACATCGACCGTCAATTTTTCCAGAACAGCTTTAATTTCCTCGGGCACACCGCTCTGGACAACAAAGCCGCGGGTGCCGCTCATTTTCACTTGGTCATAACCAAATTCGCCGATTGCGGGCAGTTCGGGAAGTGCTTGGTCCCTTTCATCTGCCAGAAGCACCAGAATTTTGGCATCATCGGCTCTATGCTGGCTGATCATCTGAGAAAGGTTCATAAAGGCCACTTCAACATGACCTCCCATGACATTGGCTTTTTGTTCTGAAGAGCCAGAGGCTGGAATCATCTGAAATTCTACGCCGACAGCATTCTGAAACATCATCATGGCCAGGTGATCATCGCTTCCGATGCCGTTGACCGATGCAGTCATTTCATTGCTTTTTGCATAACTGATCAGTTCTTCGAGGCTGTTGATGGGGCTGTCTTTCGATACAACGATAATGCTGGGGTCGTCCAGCATTTTGCTTAAATAGTGAAAATCGTCAAGTATGTATCGGGCCCTGCCGGAAACAACATGAGAGGGCAACTGTACCGTGAAAACAGCACCGAGAGTGTGTCCGTCGGGCTTGGCGGCGGCAATTTTCTCGAATCCCTGCTGACCGCCGGAGCCGGGTATGTTCACAATGGCGAACTCGGCTTCCGGCAGGTGCTTCTTCGCTACCTGGGCGAAAATACGGGCCAGCGCATCCGTTGATCCCCCAGCTTTGGAGGGTACAATGATCTCAATGGTCTTGGAAGGATAGGCTTTTTCGGCTTGTCCCTCAGCAATAACGGAGCAAAGGGCTACAATTCCCAATGCGACTGCAAGAAGTGTTTTTTTCATATCCTTAGATATCTCCTTTTTGTATAGGGCGCATCTAAAACCCATGGAGGGTTATTAGAGGTGCCCCGAGTTACTTTTACTTCAAGCAAGAAGTATGCCAAAAGCATTTCCTCCTATTAGGGTTCCTCTAAAAAACAGTTTTAAGAAATTGACAAAGAGATTTTTCGTCGATACAAGGCGACAAAAAGCTCAAGCTATTAACCTGGCATGAAATTAGATGCATATTTTATTGATTCACAATTAAAGTAGCTCTGTAGTCTTTTCGACATTCTTTGCAGTCGTCTCATATGGCTTAATGCTATCTTTTTCAGCTGTCCATTTTCCCTTGGTTCAGCCTTGGTCCGTATGCTTTGCTTCAAATCACAATTAAGATATTCATCGGGATTCAGATCAGGTGCATACTTTGGCAAATAAAACAATGTAATCTTATCCCCACGTTTCGACTCCCATGCTCTTATTCGTTTGCTATGGTGAACGGGGAGGTTGCCCTAGTATCAGAAACACTTTCTTTGGCGAACTTCGGATGACTCGACTAAAAAAATCAACCAGTTTCATATTTGAGTGTCCCCTCATAAAATTTAAATCGCACCGTGCCCTGGTTCGTTATGGCATTAATCATATTCACTTCTTCTATTGTACCTTTGACTTTTTTAATAGGGGTTTTCCCTTTGGGGGCATACCCTCTTCCATTGCAGTCACTGCTACGGATACCCGTCTCATCAGACCAAAATATGAGTGCATTTTCTTCCTTTGCCCGCTTTTTATGGCCGGATAGTCTACTTTCAGCCATTTCTGCATGCTTCATCGCGTTCATAAAATCGTTTTATCGGTTTTTGAGGAGTGAATCCCCAATCTTGAAGGTATTTTCGTACGGTCCTGGGAGGCAGTATGATCTGAAATGTCCTCTTGATATGAAGACGAACTGCTTCGCTGGTCCATAAGGCAAAGTTAAACTTTAGGGCACCTCTAACATCCCCCATTTCGCTTCTGACTCGACCTTTTCCATCGCTTCTACGCTGCCAAAATGTTCAAGTTGTTTCTTAGAGGTGCCCTTTAATTGATCCGGGGTTTTATCCGTTATTGCTTCTTTTATTTCTCTGATTTGGACTTTGGATAAATAGGCCCCGCTTCCCAATGGTCGGCCACCTTGTTTGGCCCCTAATCCTCATCAAGCCTTTGCTTTCATAAAGTTTGAGCCATGCACCAACGGTTTGACGGCTGACACCGACTATGGGTGCTATTTCATTTTGGGACCTTTTTTCTTGAGCATGACAGCTTGGCAACGTCGCTCATAAAGAGCCTGCGGTGTTATTGTTCGAGCATCTTGTATTTCCATGGTATCATTCTATTTTATATTAGCTTATTTGTCCAATGATTAACTGCCAGGTTAATAGCTTAAGCTAGCTTGAGCATTTTGACAACGCCGTAGCGACGAAAAAGATCGAGTCAAGAACTAAATGGAATTTTTCAGAGGTGCCCATTATGAGGGAACTTGGAGGGGAAGGTGCAGGAACTTGGATAGAAGGTGTTCTTTTTAGCACAGTCAGGTTGTGCGGATTGTTCTTTTTGGAACAGTGATGTCGTATTTTTTAATTCGGTTGTACAGGGCTTTACGTCCAATTCCCAGAATTTTGGCGGTCTTGCTGATATTCCCTTCCGATTGATTCAGCGCACTCTCCACCAGTCCTTTCTCCCTTTCGAACAATGTTCCCGTCCCCGATGAATTGCTTCCGGTGTGGTTGCTGGGAACACCTGCTATTTCAGCAGGAAGCGTATCGAGGATGGCGAACCTGTGAATACAGTTTCGCAGTTCTCTTACATTGCCGGGCCAGTTGTAGTTCATCAGTACCGAAAGAATATCTTTGCTTATGTTTTTTGGGGGCAGGTTGTTTTCCTGGCATATACTGAGGAGGAGGGAATCCGCTAAAAGAGGAATGTCTTCTTTCCTGGCTTTTAACGGGGGAGATTCGATGCTGATGACATTGAGCCTGTAAAACAAATCCGGTCGGAACCTGCCCTTGTTCACTTCTTTTTTAAGTTTTCTATTTGTTGCGGCGATGAGCCGGAAATCCACATGAATTTGCTTATTTCCCCCGATTCGAATGAATTGACGTTCCTGAATGACTCTCAGAAGTTTAGCCTGGCAGGTTAGGGGAAGATCCCCGATCTCATCGAGAAACAGGGTTCCAGATTGAGCTTCTTCAATCCTTCCTTGCTTTCTGGCTGACGCTCCCGTAAAAGCTCCTTTCTCATAACCGAAGAGTTCACTTTCTATTAAACTTTCGGGAATTGCCGAGCAGTCGACAACAACAAATGGAGCCCCAACTCTCGGACTGCAGGAATGAAGGCTCCTGGCAATCAGATCCTTGCCTGTACCGCTCTCCCCCTGGATCAGGACGGATGAATCGGTCGGTGCTACAGACCGGATCAGATTGAACATTTTTTCCATAATTGGGGATTGTCCGATGATGTTGTCGAGTCCCCATTTCTCCTTCAGGTTCCCCTTGAGGGCAGCGTTTTCCTTTTCGATGGATTTTTCATCCAGAATTTTCCTGATTTTAAGTTTGAGCAGATCGTAGTTCAGAGGCTTGGTCAGATAATCATCTGCACCGGCCTTCATGGCTTCCACTGCGGAGGAGATGGTTCCAAAAGCCGTAAGTATTATAATGGGGACGACAGTATCGGCTTTACGCACTTCCCTGATAAAATCGACACCCGAAAGTTCCTTCATTATCAAGTCCGTCAAGATAAAATCAGGATTCTCCGCCCGGAAAACTTTAAGTCCGAGTTCTCCCGAACCGGCGATTACTGCATCATAGCCTTCGGTTCTCAGTATATCGCGCAACACTTCACCTATATTGATCTTGTCATCTACGATTAAAATCTTATGGCTAGTCACTATTCATTTCCTCTTTCCCGATTGGAAGCGTAACGATTACTTCCGTCCAGCCGCCGCAATCGCTTTCAAGAGTAATTGTTCCGCTATGCTGTTCTATTAGATACCTGGAAATGCTGAGGCCGATTCCCGTTCCGCCCTCTTTCGTCGTGAAGAAGGGTTGAAAAACCTGTTCTTGTATTGGCTCGTCAACAAAAGAACCATAGCCCTTTATTTTCAAACAGATTGATTTTTCTTCCAGAAAGGATACGACCTCTATCCTGCCGTGAGTTCCGGATTTCGCCTGCTGGGCATTGATCAGGAGATTGAGAAACACTTGCTTGAGCATTCCCCTGTTTCCTGTGATCAGAGGGATTGAATCATCCAGTCGGACATCTGTGGCTATGTTTTCCTTATTTAAGGAATACTCCAGGAGTATAAGAACCTCACGAAACGTCTTGTTAAGATCGATGGCCGTCATGCTAATCTGGTTGGTTTTGGCAACATCAAGGAAACTGTCCAGGAAAGAAGTTAATCCAGAAACCTCTGTTTGGATTATCCCTGCATATTTCATAATCTCATCATTGTCGGAATATTTGAGTTTAAGGATTTCCGCAGAGCCTTTAATTGGTTCCAGGGGGTTTTTCACTTCATGGGCCAAAACGGAAGACAGATTCCCCAGGACCGCCATTTTTTCATTTTTGACCCTGAATTCAATAGCATGCTCCAATTCAGACATCATGGTTTTGAAATTATAGGTCAACATCGCTATTTCATTTTTAATGTCGTTATCAGAACGATAATCCGGTCTCTTTATCATGAAGCGTGTAATTTCTTTGCTCAATTCTATAATGGGTTTGGTAATTTGCCGACTCATAAGGTAACTGGCGATTACGACCGCCACAAGTACGGAGGCTGTAAGATACAGCATTTTCATCCTAAAGGATTCGATCAATCGCAATGATTCCCGATCTGACATGCCGATCTGAATGAATCCTTCACGGATGTGATCTATTCCAACGGGACTGAAAAACTGATACCGGGTGTGGACGTGGCCGGGTATTTCCTTGACTATGACATTGCCTTCGATAAAATCATAATCTTTGAAATGAAAACCGTTTGTTTCCCCTACTCTGGCTAAATCGGAATGCATTTTGATATAATTATCAGGCCCGATCAACGCTACCGACATTATGTCGTCATCCTGCTTCAGTGGATCAAACAAAAGCTTTATGGCATAAAAATCATAGCTGATCAGATGATTCAGCACCGATTGGGACAAAACACCTGCAAGCACCTGTCCCTTTTTGATCAATTGATTATTGATCAATGTTCTTTGAATATGGAATGAATAGCTGGACAAGATGAAGGCTGTAACAAATACGATGCAGAATATGGCAATGGAAATTCGATATAAGAGTTTCATTGGATGCACTATGATAATACATGTTCGAAATTTTGGGATACCCTGTTCAGGTTCTGATTAAGGGTACCTCTATGTATTCATTCAAACCCCATCTAAAAAATATGATTTCCCCTGGAATTACTCCGATTTCATTCCCCTACACCAGCGCGGGGCTTTTCCCATTCACCATCCTTTAGGTAGGGCAGATGCTCACGCCGTATCTTTTCAGTTTCATGGACACAACTTGCCTGTCCGCAAATGCAGTACAAAGCACTAGCACATACATTGACTCGACAATCCTGCGGGGCACAGTCACTATAGCATTGCCCGTGCCCTGGACAAGGAGCAGGCCACCTCTAACACACCCCATGTAGTTCTTGACTCGATCTTTTCCATGAGAATGAACTCACGCCCGGAGAAGTCACATCTGGTCATTTATAGAAAACTGGGGTTATCGGGGAAGGTCCTTGACCGTCAATTAATGAAATACAGAATCAGTGGTGATAATCGAAAAAATCAACTGTCGGTACAGGAATGAAATATGGTTGCTGTATGGTGAACTTGGGTTGCGTTCTTCTGTTACCCAGCTTGATCTTTCTCAGGAATGGACGCTTCATCCAATGCTTGCCGATTATTCAGGCCAGGTTTGTGGGTGAATTGGGTATTGATTATTGTTCCATGTCCTGCGAAATTATAGGTAAGATGGGGTGAGCCCGATACCCCCCCGTCGGGCTCACCCCCCCGCCCCCTCCTGACAGGGGGGGCATTTATAGGGGGGCACGAATGTGCTGGGCCTGTGTCAGAATCCAGCCACCCCATCAAAGGTAGCATGGGGTGGCAATCCCCCCCTGAGGGGGAGAGATTGCCTTATGCGCATTCTGACACAGCCCCGTCAAAAAACAGTCTTCGGCGAGACATTAACTAAGGAGTCAAAAATGTCATCTCTCTCTTTTCTTCAGGAAAAACGTTATGGGTATGAGCCCAAACTGCCCGCTGTTCTTCAAGATAACATCGAGAACATCACAGTTAGTCTGGGTGAGCCTACCCAATCTGTTGGCGACAGCGAGCAGTTACGCCGTCTCTTCCCGAAAACCTACGGTGCGCCTATGGCCCTATTCACAAATGGACACAATTCAATCAAGGGCAAAGTTTGGAAGGTGGGGGTTATTCTATCGGGTGGACAAGCCCCGGGAGGACACAATGTCATCGCGGGCATCTTCGATGCGATGAAAAAAGCCGATTCAAGGAACACTCTCTATGGGTTTTTGGGAGGGCCTGCCGGCATTATCAACAACGATGTAATTGAAATCACATCCTCCCTGATGGATAAATACCGAAATACTGGCGGATTTGACATAATTGGATCGGGAAGAACGAAACTCGAAACAGAAGATCAGTTCGTCAAGAGTCTTGAAACATGTAGAAAACACGGCATTGAGGCCGTTGTCATCATCGGTGGAGACGACTCCAACACCAATGCGGCTGTACTTGCAGAGTGGTTCGAAAGCAAGAATGCCCAGATTTCTGTCATTGGCTGTCCCAAAACCATCGACGGCGATCTAAAGAATCAGTATATCGAAACCTCCTTTGGATTCGATACAGCGACCAAAACTTTCAGCGAACTCATTGGCAACATCTCCAGGGATGCCGTCTCCGCTAAGAAATACTGGCATTTCATCAAGCTCATGGGGAGAAGTGCCAGCCATATTGCCCTGGAATGCGCCCTACAAACCCATCCAAACATCTGCATCATTTCCGAAGAAGTCAGGCAAAAAAACATGTCTTTGGATGATGTTATCGAACATATAATCGATATTATAATCGCAAGGGCTACTAAGGGGATGAATTTCGGCATTGCCCTTATCCCCGAAGGTCTTATCGAATTCATCCCCGAGGTAGGTTGCCTCATCGAAGATATAAACGAGCTTTTGTCCAAGGAAGCAGAATACTTCACCAGTCTGAAAGACTTTGATGCTCAGCGGGCTTGGATTAACCACGCGCTATCTAAGGATTCTTCCTTTGTTTTCTCTTCGCTTCCTATGACGATTCAGAAGCAATTACTTGATGACCGAGACCCCCATGGCAATGTGCAGGTCTCCCGCATAGATACAGAGAAGTTGCTGATTGAAATAGTCGAAGACTGCCTATCAAAACTGAAACTTGAGGGAAAATACACCGGAAAATTTAGCGCATTATCCCATTTCTTCGGATATGAAGGCCGTTGTGCCTTCCCTTCCAATTTTGATTCGGACTACTGCTATGGCCTTGGTTTCTCAGCCTTCTTGCTTATCACTGCCGGTCTTAGTGGATACATAACTTGCTTAACCAATCTGCACAAATCCGCATCAGAGTGGATTCCCTATGGTATTCCCCTCACCATGATGATGAATATGGAGCGACGTCATGGCGAACTTAAACCGGTTATTCGCAAAGCTCTGGTGGAATTGAGCGGTGCACCATTCCAAGCATTTGTCAGTCATAGGGATGAGTGGGCATTGAGTACGGATTATCGTTTTCCAGGGCCTATGCAGTACTATGGTCCGTCAGAGATATGTAATCGCCCATCGGAAACCATACTGCTTGAGAATGAAGTGAGGAGTCTGTCGGAGTCCCCATCTTTAACCGTACGATGAGCAATTTTGAGACTTTTTGGTGAACTTCCCGCCTCCCACCTTCACGAGGACCGCATGAAAGTCTCGCTTCCGCCTGCTCCGCTAAATCTTATATAGTGCATCGAAGATTGTGGGCAGGGGAATCTCGACAAAGGCCGTTACAGAATGGAATACATGGGATGCCCCGGGGGTTTTAGTCACAATAAGCCGAAATTGGAGCAATGGAGATTGAGACGGGGCGGAGAAATTATAAACACCTGCTTTTAAATTGTTTCTCTATCGAGAGATATATGGATCCAGTTCTACCAATAGGCTTGAGGGCACTATATATTGGTTCCCTGTAAAGTAGTTTGTCCGGTTTTTTTCAATCTTTTACCTCCAGTAGCTTTGGGATTTGTATTCCAGCCCCGAGCTCGTCGGCAAGGGCTTCTAATGGGGATTTCCCGTCCAGAATTTTTCTTGGGTAGTGATTCATCCAGTCCTGGATTCTTCTGATACGACTCTTTTTTTCCAAGCCGATATCATTTCCCTTCGGGATAAATCGTCTGATAATTCCATTATGGTTTTCATTGGTACCCCGTTCAAAAGAACTGTAGGGATGAGCAAAGAACACCCGGGTTCTGGGGCCTTTGCTCAATACTGATTTCTCAAGACCATTTACATCTGAAAATTCTACACCATTATCTGGTGTAATAGTGAGAAACATTTTCCTAAAAAGAACACCACCCATCTGCCGTTCTATTTTATCAATCTCAGCCGTTACAGAAGCCGCTGTTCTATCGGGAATCTTTCTTGTAATTTCTGTTCTTGTTTTGCGCTCCGTTAGCGTCAAAAGACATGAAGATGAACTATCTTTTCCACTGTAGACTGTGTCCATTTCCCAGTGCCCCACAACTTTTCTCTCATTAGCCTCTTGTGGACGTTTATCTATGCTTCTGGTTGCGTTCATGGCTCTAGAGTGCTTCTTGGGCTTCCCTTTGGGCTTAAACCGCTTTCCACCATAAAGCAGATCCTTCTGTGTGACATCTGATATATCTCCCGCAGCGATGTAGTTATACATGGTCTTTTCACAGATCCTGGTATCGCCAGGCCACCTCGTTCTCTTAAAATGCTCGATTACTGCGTAAGGGCTATACTTCTCCTCTTTAATAAGCCTGGAAACTGCATTCACCAGAGCCCAGTCTTGACCAAGTTTTATAGGGGGGCCTTTCGCACTGTTCTTTGAGTTGGCATCGTTCTGTGCATACTCCGCGTTGTATACCGTGATTTTGCTGAGATCACTGGCTATATGTTCTACCATTCCTCGCTTGAGTTCTCGACGAATAGTCCTTTCACTTTTACTCAACAGAGTTCCAAGAAGTGTCGGACTTGTGATCTTTTCGTAACGGTTTGTACCAGTGTGATGATATTGTAATAACAAGCGTTCCTCCCAAGTAAAATGTGTATGCTTACACCTTGTTTCTATGTTAAGTTTTGATCGTCCCATGGATTCCTCGCTGTCGTTAGTTTTTGCTAAATCAACTATAGCAGATGTCCTTGGGACTTTCTTTCCCCCGCCTTTTTTAGGCGGACAATTCATTATACTGGGCGCCAGGGCACTATATATTATTTTACTTACTTTCCCTCCTGATGAGCTTCATGCTACACTGGGCGGGGTGCTGTAATCTCGCAAAATATCCTAACCAATCTCCCCATGAATATCTGACACTCAGTTAACTAATTTTTCACAACAGATAATCTAACTCTCAATCTCTCCGAACATAAAAAAAAGGAGCAGGGCCCACGCAAATGCACACCTGCTCCAATCTCAACCCCTCCCCAAAGGGAGGAACAATCTTGATACTTATTTGTCGGATAGATTTAGAAGAACTTAAAGACTCTGGAAAGGAATTTCCCTGGATCAACCCAGATAGCTGTCCTTGCTGTGGCGGATATCGACTATGGGGCCATGGATTTGTCCTGAGATATTTCCATGGCTACACCGCTGGGTTATGGTTGAAACGGTACCGTTGTCCCGACTGCCATACTGTTCATACCTTACGTCCTGAAAAATATTCACTAGGTTTTCAGTATCCCTGGGAAGAAATCCAATCTTCATTAGAACACAAGCTCAAGGGTCTCACGTTCCGAATAGATCTATCCCGGCAGTGCCAGCAGTATTGGATGAAAGCACTTCTGTTCCAACAAAAACGAGTCTCTAATTGGCCGGGGCCTATGGCTTGAAAAAAGATCCCTTTTCCCAGAATGTTGCGGTTCGGGATTTATACCCTCTGCCAGCATTGGACCCCCTGAAACAGAGAGTCAGCTTTGCAGTACAACAAAAGGCTCTCACTGTGATTACCGGTGATGTGGGAGCGGGGAAATCCACATGTTCATAGATGAGGCTCACCTGTTTAAACACAATGTTTTTGCTCAGATGCATACCCTGTTGCAGTTTGAATATGATTCCAAACCGGTTATGCCAGTTGTCCTCTGTGGACAGGACGGATTGATGGACCATCTGATGACGAGTGCAGCTAGGCCTTTGGCATCACGAGTTTTGGGAAAGAATCATCTGGAATCAATCAAAAGAGAAGTCATGGAAGAATACTTGAATCATCATCTTGCTTTGGCTGGTTTGAAGAAACCGATATTTGCAGAAAATGCTGTTTATGCGATTCATCAGAAATCGGGTGGCATCCTACGAAGGGCTAATTCTTTGGCAAAAGCAGCTATGCTTGCTGCTGCCATGGAAAGGAAAGATTTTGTTTCTGCTGAACATGTTCGAGTCGCTGTTACTGAGCTTATCCTGTAAGAACATAATCCGGAGGGAGGGGTGGAATTATGTTATTTTTGAATTGAGAAATTGTCTAACTGCTCGTGAAAAGGTTTGGGTAGGATAATTTGAGAAACTACACACGGCGGGCACGCCCTGAAATGCATCCCCCGAAGCAAAATGCACCTCACGCCGGGGCACGCCCAGAAATGCATGCCCCGAAGCGAAATGCACCCCCCGCCAGGCGCGCCCTGAAGCGCATCCCCCAAAGCGAAATGCATCCCCCGCCGGGCACGCCCTGAAACGCATGCCCCGAAGCAAAATGCATCCCCCGCCGGGCACGCCCAGAAACCCATGCCCCGAAGCGTGATACATCCCCCGCCGGGCACGCCCAGAAATGCATGCCCCGAAGCGTGATGCATCCCCCGGCGGGCACGCCCTGAAAGGCATCCCCCGAAGAGAAATGCATCTAACGCCGGGCACGCCCAGAAACGCATCCCCCGAAGCGTAATGCATCCCACGCCGGGCATGCCCAGAAATGCATGTCCCGAAGCGTGATGCATCTCACGCCGGGTGCGCCCTGAAACCCATGCCCCGAAGTGAGATGCCTCCTACGCCGGGCACGCCCTGAAACGCATGCCCCGAAGCGAGATGCATCTCCCGGCGGACACGCCCAGAAAATCATGCCCCGAAGCAAAATGCCTCCCCCAGCGGGCACGCCCTGAAGCGCATCCCCCGAAGCGAAATGCATCTCCCGGCGGGCGTGCCCGGAAATCCATGTCCCGAAGCGAGATGCCTCCCCCGCCGGGCACGCCCAGAAACGCATGCTTCGAAGCGAGACGCATCTCACGCCGGGCGCGCCCTGAAACGCATGCTCCGAAGCGTGATGCCTCCCCCGGCGGGCACGCCCAGAAACGCATGCTCCGAAGCGAAATGCATCTTACGCCAGGCGTGCCCAGAAATGCATACCCCGAAGCGTAATGCATCCTACGCCGGGCACGCCCTGAAAGGCATCCCCCGAAGCAAAATGCATCCCCCGCCGGGCACGCCCAGAAACGCATGCCCCGAAGTAAAATGCATCCCCCGCCGGGCACGCCCAGAAACCCATGCTCCGAAGCGTGATACATCCCCCGCCGGGCACGCCCAGAAATGCATGCCCCGAAGCGTGATGCATCCCCCGGCGGGCACGCCCTGAAAGGCATCCCCCGAAGAGAAATGCATCTAACGCCGGGCACACCCTGAAATGCATGCTCCGAAGAGAAATACATCTCACGCCGGGCATGCCCTGAAGCGCATGCCCCGAAGCAAAATGCCTCCCCCAGCGGGCACGCCCTGAAGCGCATCCCCCGAAGCGAAATGCATCTCTCGGCGGGCGTGCCCGGAAATCTATGTCCCGAAGCGAGATGCCTCCCCCGCCGGGCACGCCCAGAAATGCATGACCCGAAGCGAAATGCATCTCACGCCGGGTGCGCCCAGAAATGCATGACCCGAAGCGAAATGCATCTCACGCCGGGCATGCCCTGAAATGCATGACCCGAAGCGAGACGCATCTCACGCCGGGCACGCCCTGAAAGGCATCCCCCGAAGCAAAATGCATCCCACGCCGGGCACGCCCAGAAACGCATGCCCCGAAGCGTGATACATCCCCCGCCGGGCACGCCCAGAAACCCATGCCCCGAAGCGTGATACATCCCCCGCCGGGCACGCCCAGAAATGCATGACCCGAAGCGAAATGCATCTCACGCCGGGCATGCCCAGAAATGCATGACCCGAAGCGTGATGCATCCCACGCCGGGCATGCCCTGAAATGCATGACCCGAAGCGAGACGCATCTCACGCCGGGCATGCCCTGAAATGCATGACCCGAAGCGAGACGCATCTCACGCCGGGCATGCCCTGAAGCGCATGCCCCGAAGCAAAATGCCTCCCCCAGCGGGCACGCCCTGAAGCGCATCCCCCGAAGCGAAATGCATCTCTCGGCGGGCGTGCCCGGAAATCTATGTCCCGAAGCGAGATGCCTCCCCCGCCGGGCACGCCCAGAAATGCATGACCCGAAGCGAAATGCATCTCACGCCGGGTGCGCCCAGAAATGCATGACCCGAAGCGAAATGCATCTCACGCCGGGCATGCCCTGAAATGCATGACCCGAAGCGAGACGCATCTCACGCCGGGCACGCCCTGAAAGGCATCCCCCGAAGCAAAATGCATCCCACGCCGGGCACGCCCAGAAATGCATGACCCGAAGCGTGATACATCTCCCAACGGGTGCGCCCTGAAACACATGGCCCGAAGCGTGATTCTAAAAACGGCAGTTGGACCTTTGTTAAAACCCTTAATGCTATTCCTAAAATCAGCCGGTAGATACCATTTCATATAATACTTTGTCGCTAAATGTTCTCAAAAAATCGTTTATTTTATATAGTGCCTCGAAGATTGGGGGCAGGGAGACCTCGACAAAGGCCGTTATCGAATAGAATACATGGGATGAGCCGGGGTTTTAGTCAAAATAAGCCGAAATTGGAGCAATGGAGATTGAGACGGGACGGAGAAATTATAAATACCTGCTTGTAAACCGTTTTCTATCGAGCTATATGTGAATGCACCTGTTTGCCTCGACCAATAAGCTTGAGGGCACTATATTCATTTTACGTTCACCCAATGGGTGAGTCGCATTTTCAGTAGTATCATTTTTCAACATATTTTAAAATGAGATTTTATCCGCAGGGTTGCAAAATTTTCCGCTGGTCAACTGCCGTTTTTAGGATTATTGTGACTTTTATATTTATGCTTATCCATCGATATATTGCAGTTGAAAAAACGCCCCAGAGGAGCGAGGAATAAACTCCTTTTAGATTAAAAAGGCAGGTATGTCATACTACTCATGCGATCAGGGAAGAAATTCAAAATTTCTTCCCTGATCGTATTCCCAAGGTTAAGCTCAAAGAGTTTTATAAAACTACAGCCTCTCCAGCAGGGATGATGCAAAGACTGTATCAAGAAATGGAGACTCTTCAGAGCCTTGAATTCTGTTGCCTATGTCCTGAACCCGTACTTGATCTACAGATCGGTGGGTTTCTCATCCAGGATAGATTCGTCCATCATGGATAGGGCGGTTTCCAACCCGATAGCAAAATTCTTAGGATGCCCTGTGAGAAGACCCGTCAGTACTCTTCTCCACAACCTTGCTCCCCGCCGACCCGCAAAAAGGTTCATGATGCCCTGAAGTAATAGTCCACGGGATGAGCCCCTCTCCGCACAGTCTGCGAGATAGGGTATGGCAGACTCTATGATTTCCCGTCGGGACGGTCCGGGTGAAGGTGAATTGAACCAGTGTCGATCGACATCGGCCAACATCCAAGGGTTATCCAAGGCTATGCGGCCCAGCATCACCGCGTCCACGTGCTTCAGGGCATCGTCTATGCTTTGGGGAGTTCTATAGCCACCATTGATTTCGATGAAAAGATGGGGCATGTCCTGCTTAAGTCTGTAGACAAATTGTGGATTCAGCGGGGGGATTTCACGGTTTTCCTTGGGGTTCAAGCCGTCGAGGATGGCAATACGGGCGTGAACAATGAATTTACGGCAACCCACGGCGGATAAGGTGTGCAAAAAATGAAGGAGGCTTTCATAGGATTCTATACTGATATTGTCCGTTGTAGACCGTATTCCGATTCGGTGTTTCACGGTTATCGGAAGATTGCATGACTTTATCATCTTCTCCACCAGTAAGGCGGTCTTCTCGGGTCTTGCCATGAGACAGGCCCCAAACTCATGCCGCTGAACCTTTTCGCTCGGACAGCCGCAGTTCAAATTTATTTCGTCGTATCCATAGTCCTCGGCAATGCGACATGCCTCGGCAAGCATGGATGCCTCGTCCCAAGCAAGTTGAATCACCAGCGGCTTCTCAGATAGGTCGAAGCTAAGCAACCTTTCTCTATCACCCCTAACGATAGCCGGAGCAGTGATCATCTCGGTGTACAGCAAGGCGTGCTTGGTGATGCGGCGTGTCACCCAGCGCCAGTGCCGGTTTGTTTTATCCACCATTGGTGCGATGCTAATTGGGTGAGAAGTCGGCTTTAGTGTCGGTTTTTCATCCATCTCATGCCCCCATTTAGCACTTGCCTCGATCTTTTCTGCCTGGGGCTGTGTTAGATGCCTTTGGCCCGCATGCGGCGTTGGCGAAAAAACCTGAAATGCTCATGTACAACATGGTCACTCCGCTTTCAGAACTTTCCGCTTGTCTGCGCCTGCCTGTTGTAGACAGGCGCAGACAAGCACAGGCAGGCCGCCTTGCCTGCAAACCAAATCCATCATTCTGACACAGCCCCACCATGCTCAACTAAGCCGATGCTACGCTTGAGCTTCTTCCATCTTGCATAGACCTGCTAGCTAAACGAAAAATCTCTTCGACAATTTTATGAAGCTGTTTTTGAAGTATCCTACAGGGAAATATCAGGGTTTTCCAGCTAAAGTAGCAATTTGACAGCAGGCATGGCGATGTGGAAGTATGACCACTCATGGCATTGTTGCGATTAGCCAGATTGTGAAGGCATCCAATCTAACTCCTGGGAGTTTATCGGGCTCGGGTGCCCCATCGTCATCGGCACATGAAGTCATATTCACCAGAAAGAATATCATTCACAAGCTCTGGAACTATGGTTCCGGCCAGACCGTAAAGATGCTGACTGAAACTGTTTTTTACCGAGGATGGTTCCAGGTTGACTTCAAGGGTATGTGCTCCGCTTTGCCGGGCTAATTCCACGAAACCTGCTGCGGGATACACATTGCCCGAAGTTCCAATTGCGATGAAGAGTGCGCATTCTTGAATCAGGCCGTAGATTTCTTCCATGCGGTACGGAATTTCCCCGAACCAAACAATGTCGGGTCTCATGCCTCCCGGTCGGTTACAATGGACACATACATCCTCTACGCCCAGATCGCCGTGAATATCAAAACCCTCCCGGCAGAACATGCAGAATCCCTTAAGAATTTCGCCATGCATGTGAATAACCCGCTTGCTCCCTCCGCGTTCATGAAGATTGTCGATATTTTGGGTGACTATGGATACCGAATGGGGGAATTTTTCTTCGAGACGGCCTAGTGCCCGGTGCGCGGGATTGGGCCAAACTTCTTCCGATAGGAGTTTCTTTCGCCTTTCATTGTAGAACCGGTGTACAAGCCGGGGATCCCTGTCGAATCCCTCCGGAGAGGCTACAACCTCGACACGATGATTCTCCCACAGGCCAGAATTCCCTCTAAAAGTTTGAATACCCGATTCGGCGGAGATTCCCGCACCTGTGAGAATTACAATTGGTCCCTTGTCCATTACCACGTATTATAAAAGTGTTCCTCATTTTGTCACAAGACAGCCCATCTCATATGATGAATTATACTATTTAACTGTCCACGGATTCTGCTCCCCTGAATTCTGACACAGCCCCAGAAAACCCGCAAATTTTTTCGTCAATTTCCTAAAGCTGTTTTTTAGAGGCTCTCTAATCAAGAATCCCCTTCACCCCTCCATCAGGTTTTTCACTGCTATGCGAAGGGGTTCTTGCATCTCCATCACAGGTTTTTCCAGGAGTGTTTTAAGAGTAAAGGCGTTGGTTTCGATGAGATGCTTCACCGCATGGTAGCCAAGAAAATAGGCAATGGCCGGATACTGGGCGAATGGACGTTCCTCCGGGGTGGTAAAAGCACCAAACCATAAACGGTGCTTCTCGCCAAATGGCTGTCCTGCCATTTCAGCATAGTATTTAGTTGCAACGGTCTTAACAAATCCTTCCTCGTATATAGGACCGGGCTCATCATATTCATTTTGCAGAAATATATGGCCATAAGCGTCAGTTTCTGCGATCAAACCTGAATAATAGGATGCCACCCCTTCTGTGAATAAAGCGAAATCCTCTGTGAGCACCGGTGATGTGACATCGAATTCCATCATACCGGAAGCACCTAAATACTGGTGGAAGATGTGGGTTAATTCATGCGCCAGGAATGTAACGACTTCTAATTCATTACTGAACCCATCAGACATGATGGCAGTGCCCACTTCCAGCCTGCCCCGCTTACGGCCATCCGGTAATGTATTCATAGCACCCATTCCGCCGTTAACAAAAAATGGGTTTAGGACCAGGATGATGTCTATTTCCTGTTCCGGGTAGAGCTGACTGAAAAACTGAGAGCACTTCGCCAAGGCAGGGGTAGCAGAATCCAGTACTAGTTGCTTGACGAATGCATAATCTTCGTTTTCAAGGATGACTCCGGTAATCGCCTTCACACCTTTATTCTTAATGCTGAGAGGAGCATTGTCATAGTTGTCGGTGTCTTTAATAAGGGGTAGCTGATCGTATAGGGAAAAAATTTCTTCGTCGCTTTTGCCTTTGGCCTGGGATATGAACCATGTTTCCACAGGTTCATAGCTGGCTATGCTGTAGGTAATATTGCCGAGCGTATTTTGAGCTATTATGTAATCATCTAGGGACGAACTCAATCCGTTCGAGGTGTCAATACCCGCTACCAGCACCTTCGTTTCAGCACTTGTGCTCGCCTTGTTGGGGGAGTTCGACGTGCAACCATAGGCCAATATCCCCAGAACCATGACCAATAGTGTATGCTTGTTTAATTTCATGTTGCTTCTCCTGTATTAAAAGCTTTTGACTGACCTATTTCCAAAGGTACACCTTAAGAATAGCGAGGTGCCTTTACCCTATATAAAAGAATTGCCAAGAACAGTCAAGTTCAGTGAACAAGAATTCACCGCCACTCTAACGCAGATGATTTTGCTGTTGAGCAATATGTCTAAATTAATGTACAATCAGTCATGGTATAAATTTTTGTTTACCAAGAGGCTGTCGAACTTACCCCTACACAGCCCCGTTCAATAACAAATAAGTATGGATGACAGGAGGAATCATGAAACACGAATCGATACGTAGCGGTATTCTGCTACTTACATTACTGTGTGGTATCGTTATTACATTCGGATGTACAAAGAAAACGTCACAGCAGGAAAGTGGGCAAGGTGCTGCGGTGGAAGCCCAGGCAGACAACGAAGGTCCAAAAACCAATGTCTCCGCTAGAAAAATAGTTCCTTCAATTATTTATAGACGGATAAATCTTGATGGCGATATTACATCCTTAAGAAGTGCCGATGTCGTGCCCCATACAGGGGGGGTGGTCCATTCCTTTTTAGTGGAAGAGGGCCAGTATGCCCGCAAGGGACAAGTCATTGCCCAGGTTGATCCATCAAAACCTGGCCAGCAATTTCTGTTAAGCCCGGTATATGCACCCATTGAAGGTGTCCTGAGCACCAAACTCGTCAAAGTCGGAAATCCGGTAACAACTTCCTCGGTAATAGCCAGAATATCGGACGATTCAGAGCTTGTTGTCGAATTGTTTATCCCCGAAAAATATGTTGCGGAAATCAATGAAGATACCTATGGTTATTTGACGCTTATGTCTTTTCCAGGTAAAAAATTTAAGATGAAAACAAGGACCATCAGTTCGACATTGTCAACCGTTACCCATACGATGAAGGTCACCATGGAATTTGTGGACAAGGATGACAGGATGAAAAGTGGTATGTTCGGAACTATGGAATTGATTTTCAGAGAAATAAAAGGTGTACCGACAGTCAGAAGAGATTACATCGTTCAACGGTATTTTAATGAAAAAAACAACATAGGTGTATACAAGGTTGAGGATGGAAAAGCTGTTTATCAGATTATTGAATTGGGTGAAGAGGACGGCGATTATTATGAAGTAATCAATGGCCTTTCCTCAGGTGATATAATCGTTACAACAGGACAGGAGGCATTATCGGACGGGATAGCACTTAACGTGCTCGTCGTGGAGGAATAGAATGAGTCTGTTTACCACCGTTACCCGACGGCCCGTTGCTGTTTTTGTCCTGTTTACGGTCTTGATTGTATTCAGTCTGTATACTGGCTCTCAAATTCCCTTGAGTTTTCAACCCCAGATTGGAACCTCTGAGGTGTCTGTACGTACCCAATATCCCGGTGCGAATGCGGAGTTGATTGAGGATACTATAACCAAACCGCTGGAAAGGGTATTTTACGCCTTAGATAACGTCAAGAGGATAGTCTCGCAAACAACTGAGGGTCACAGCATTATTCGGGTTAGATTTAAGTATAAAAGCGGCATGGATAAAAATCTGGACAATGTCCGCATCGCTCTGGATTCAATGGCGGACTCTTTCCCAGATGGAGCGGGAAAACCTCAGGTGCAACAATGGTCCGGCAGTAACGATCCGGTCATTTTTCTGAATGTGAGTGCCAACCGGAACCACAATGAATTAAGGGAATATATAGAGGATGTCATTACGCCGTATTTTGATCAGATAAACGGAGTTGCGTACTATGAAATCAACGGCGGCGTGAAAAAATCTGTCAATATCGATATTTCCCTCAACAGGCTGAATGCGTATAACCTGACACTGGGAGAAGTGGAAAAAACAATAAAGGCGAATGGGTTTGGGCAAACTCTGGGCTCTATTGAAACCAAATATAAAAATATTGGCGTTGTTCTTGATGGAGACTACAAGAACATAGAAGCCATTAGAAACATAATTGTTTATGAAAGGAAGATCAATAATACACAGAGTGCCTATATCCGGTTACGAGATATTGCGGACGTGTCGTTTACATACGGAGAGGAAGCCACGCAGGTATTCCAGGAGGGAAAGCCATCTGTAAGAATAATTTTCTTCAAGCAGAATGATGCGAACCTTGTAGAAGTTGCCCGCAATATCAAGAATGAGCTTAAACGTCTTGACAGTATAAGTCCCAAGGATATTGATTTTACAATTGGATATGATTTTAGCAACTTGACAGGTGGAATGTATGACTCTGTTATAAGTATGGCTTTTTCGGGGGCAATCATTGCTCTTTGTGTGCTTATAATTTTCTTAAGAAATTTTGCATCCGTGGTCATTGTGGGGTGTTCAATCCCTATTTCCATAATATTGACGCTCTTATTTCTGTACCTTAAGGGATATTCGCTAAATTTCATGACTCTGACAGGGCTGGCCATGGGGATCGGTATTATTGTAGACAATTCCATAGTTGTACTGGAAAATATCTATATAAAGAGGAAGAACAAGGTAAACCTGCTCCCCGCTGCGGAATATGGTGCGGCGGAAATGGCTGTACCAGTGTTGGCCTCAACTGCCACCACTGTTCTTGTATTCCTCCCCTTGATTATTTTTGAACAACAGTTAGGGGAGGTTGCGACCTATTTCATTCTGCTTGGTTTTACGGTTATTATAGCGATAATTGTTTCTTATTTCACCGCCATACTACTTGTTCCGGTTCTCGCCAGCAAGTTTATTCCCCTCAATATACATGGAAATAAGGGAAAAATAGACAGGATAGTAGACGGGATATTCCAATCCATAGAGCGTGGATACAGAGCAATGTTGCGGTACATGTCAGAAAGAAGAATTCGGTTTATATTTTTGATACTCATCGCCGCTTCTGCCCCGTTGATGCTGTTTCCCAAGCTGGGGTTTAACTTTTTTCCTGATATCGCTCAAGATGCCATGGAGGTTAAAATGACATTTCCTGCCGGGACAATCAATGCGGAAATGAAGCATATAACAGAGCAGTTCATCGAAGATATAAGGGATATACTCCCTCCCCTGGAAAGCACTGTTATCGAAGTTGTCGGCGGTGGCGCGGAAACTGGTTTCAGCGGCAAATCACGTTATATGACAACTATAGAGTTCAGTTTTATTGATCCTATGGAGCCAAATGAATTCCAAACCATATCGAATAACATTCTTGAACAGAGCAAAAACTATGTATACCCAATAAACGTCATTGGATTTATAACTACTAGCGGTGGCGGCAACCGGGGGCAGCAGGGAATGCAAATCTTGCAAGTCAACTCCAGCGATAGAAACAAGTTGAAACAGGCAGCCGATTCATTTTCCAATACAATCCGCCAAATGGATGGGATAAAGAATGTCAGTACAAACCTTCCTTCATCCGATATGGCCGTATCTATTGCTGTAGACAGGGAACGGGCAAATGCCTACGGACTGACTATAAAAGAGGTCAGTGATGAACTGTCACTGGCAGTAAAGGCAAACAACGCCGGACAATACATTCAGGGGGCACGGGAATACAGCATTGTCATGAAGCTGCGCGATGAAGATCGGAAAAGAGTGGATCTGTTCGACCAACTTTATATACGGACTCCGTCAGCACGGTTACCCCTTTCAAATTTCACTTCAAACACTGTTGCCAGTACTGATCAGATAATTACACGGGAAAACGGAATAAATTCTGTAGATGTAAGCTACGAGTTGAAAAAAGGCTACAATCTGGATCAGGCCGTTGCAGATGTCCGGGCGGCCCTTGGAAAAAATATTATTTCTCAGGATGAAGATATACAATATTACTTTAGGGGAGAATTTGAGGAAAGAAATAAGACCAGCCGTATTATGTTGCTGATATTCCTTTTCGCGGTTCTTTTTGTGTTTGGTACAATGGCTGGTATGTTCGAGTCCTTCGCTGATCCTTTTATTATTATATTTGCAATACCCCTGACTTTTTCTGGAGTGGTTCTTGTCTATTACCTGACAAAAAATTCCCTGTCGGCTTTCACCATGGCAGGACTGGTTATACTGGTTGGTATAAGTGTCAATCACGGTATTGTTCTGGTGGACTACATCAATACGTTAAGAAAACGGGGGAGAGGCCTTGTTGATGCCATAATTGAAGGCGGCGGCACCCGCTTGCAGCCTATACTCATGACGACCCTTACCACTATGGGTGGAATGGCCCCCCTGGCATTCACAAACAAATATGGAACGGAATTAATGAAGCCGCTCGCTCTTACAATGTTCGGCGGATTGGGAACATCGGCTCTGCTTTCCCTGTTCTTCATACCTTTACTATACGGAGGTTTTCATTCTCTTAAAGAAAGGTTGGGTAGAAAAAGACGAGAAAGACTATTCCAAAGAAAAGAGGTACATGAACAGGAAATACTGAACAGCCAGGCCATGGAACAGGGAGATATATAATGAAGCGGGTTGAAATCATAGGAAATCAGGAATTGCTGGCCGACATTGAAGAGCAGTTGCAGAATAAGCTTCCCCGACAGCATTATACAATTCTAAATGTATTGACAGGTAAAGGCCGGAAAGGAGAGGCCAGGGGCGATGGTGTCTGGCCTACCCGAAATTTCTACTGTGTACTGTTTGTTGACAGTGATGAAACTGTCAGCATTATACAGAAGATTATAAAAATCAGGAAGCATGACAATGAGGTGAACGCACTTGTGTCGTTTATTAGCGATGGGCAAACGATAAAACTACAGGACTATGTACCACAAGTAACAATTCAACCCGAAACGATTAGCCAGGATGATGTATTGAGACACCCATCAGAAGAGAAAGCACATTCCAGTTCCGATGAACAGAATATGTAATAGCCCCCCGCCCCCCAGGGTGGTCTGTCAATCACGCCATAGTTTATGGGTTTTTAAGAGGCGGAAACAACCGGACTGAACGGCTGTTTTCCCAATTCATTGCTTTGCGGCAATTAATCTGCGGATTCCTTCATGCCCCCAAAGAGATACCTCTACGAATCCCCGGACGAAGATTTTAAGAAATATTCCTGTTCATCGTACGTTTTTCCGTTTCCGGGCTATATGCCGAAGATACTCCGTTTCCGGGCTTGAACCGCCAGGCCCGGGAGCTGACGGGCCTGGGAATGATTCTGTTTTCACGAGCCGTGGGCAGGTCAGGCAATTTTCGGATTGAGGAAATATCGCCGCTTCTGGATAAGACCGAAGCCAGATTCCATGCTGGCCCGGGAATCGCTGGATTTGAATGAAAGTGCCGATGCCTAACGGATACAGGGGCTATACTATGGATGGTTACTAACCTGCATTTCTCACCAGTATAAAAATGCATGTGAATCCCCGTAGGATTTCATCTCCAAAGCAAGAATTTTATTAACCGTGAAGCTATTGCCCAGATATTTTCAATATATTTTATATAAATTGAGTCGATTTTCCCCGAAATTTCTCATTTTTCAAACCCTCAGAGCATAGCTTCCCTTCGGGGGTTCAATGAGGATATTCTACTTATTTAATTTGATATACTCAGATTGCCTGGGCCGTTCTTATCCAGATGTCCCCCCAGGGGAAACTTTCCGGTAGACTGATCCAAACTCTGCGGACAGAGATTTTTATCGTAGCGGAGATTTTAAGCATCCGTAATCTGATTGTCGAAGGCATGCTTCGGGTCTCATCTCCACTGACCTTCTGAATAGTTTTTCGAAGATGGACAAAGAAAATATAGGCGATTGTCGAGAACCATAATCGAAGCTGATTTGAACTCATCCACCAGGTGGAAGTTCGGTCGGCAAAAAGTTGCAACTGCTGTTCTTTAATTCGATTTTCCATGTCTCCACGGGCCCAGTGCACACCTTTATACAGTGATTTCTCATCTCCGTTTTTTGACGAAATATTTGTCACAATAAAACAGGGAATTCTTTCTTCCAGGTAGCTGTTCCGCTTTGGCAATCACGTCCCGATGCCGACTCCAGCTTTCGTGGGTTCTCCAGTTGAAACGCTGTGTCAGAATCCTGGGGGTGGGGCAGAATGATGGATAATGGATTCCCCCCCCCCCCTCAGGGGGGGGAGGAGGGGGGCTATCTACCTACCGCAGGCAAGGCGGCCTGCCTGTGCATGTACGTTCGCAGACAGGCGAAAAGTTCTGAAAGCGGAGTGTACATGTTGTACATGAGCATTTCAGGTTTTTTCGCTAACGCCGCATGCGGGCCAAAGGCGCATTCTGACACAGCCCCTGGCCTGACCACTTTGAACGCACAGATTTTCAGCCTGTTTCATCGGCACTTCAATCTTTTTCAATAATCGACTATTTTTAGCCATGCCAACGATATATTCAATTCCCAAGCTCTCACATTTAGTCAGAATGCTGTCCCGGTAGAACCCTTAAGTCACCACGGAAGATGATGCGGACATCAGGGAAGCGGGTTCTTATTGCTTTGACAAGTTTTTTCAGAATGGCTTCCGTACTGGCACAGGCATCTACACTGGCTGGTCGAAGCCTTGCGATCAGTGGAAAATCATCACAAAACACATAAGGGGGCAAGTAGCTGTGATGATCATAATATTTATGAAAAAACCGTCCCTGCTGTTCACCGATATGATGAGCCCTAAGTTCACCATAGGAGCATTGATTCAAGCCTCAAGTACAAACCCTTTACACTCTCCGATTTTATGACCATGCTTGGTACTCATGGATAATTGGATATTCACAACCCTTCTCACATTGCTTCCCATTGCCGAACTGCGGGGCGGTCTGCCCTTCGCTCTGACCAAGGGGGGGGTCCCCTGGTATCTCGCCTACCCTTTCTGCGTTCTTGTCAATGCCCTCGTTGCTCCCATTGCCTTTCTGTTTCTGGACACGGTACATAAGCTACTGTACAAGTGGGGATTCTATGCCCGTATTTTCGACAGATTTATCGAAAAGGCACGCAGGAAGCTTTCTGTCAAAGTCGACAGATGGGGTTTCTGGGGCGTAGCGGTGTTTGTCGGCATTCCCCTGCCCATCACCGGTGCCTGGACCGGCACCTTTGGGGCATGGGTTCTGGGCCTGAACCGACAGAAAACGATGCTGGCGGTTCTCGCCGGGGTAGCCATTTCCGGCCTCATTGTTTCCGCCATCACACTTCTTGGAATCGAAGCCCTAAGTCTCTTCATCAAAAATGTATAGTTTGCTAGAGAAGTGGGGGTTGAAAAGTGAAGTAATTGTGTCCACAGGCAAGACGAAAAAAGAGTGCGGTAATTGCCATGCACATGAGTATTCTGTCAATGACGATCAGAAGCAAGATGCGGGGTTGAAAACTGCAATTCGCCTTTTCCTCGTCTTGTCTCAAGGTCTTGTAGCAAGTTGGCATTGCCATAGACGAGGGCACCCTTATGAATAACTCAGAAGACGAGTCTTTTAATTCCGGAAAACAAGCCTAAGGTAGAAATTGTCGTTGGAGTCATTCCGCCTCAGAGCCACATCAGGAGGATCTAGCAAGGTTATATCCGCTCCCACCTCAACCTGCCAGTAATCGGTAATGTTGAATGCCAGTCTCGGACCAAAATAAATTTTCGGAGAGAAGAAAAACCCGACATTGAGAGATGTTTTCAGTTTTTCCCTCAGAAAGCTTTTCTCAAAATGCCCAACGATGTAAGCGATGTGCTGGAGGGGCTGGGAATGAAACTCTTGAATCTGCTTGGCCAGATATGCAGAGGCATCTTTGTCATTGACGACTTCATGATTGCCGAAATTGGGGAAGAAGGAATAGACCAGGCTGAATTGGCTTAAGATATTCCAGGGGAGATTCATCAGTAGTTGAGTGTTCACGGTTATGTCGGAATTTTGACCACCGATATCGGTCCCCGCAATATCATTTGTAAGATTGAAGGCAATATCCTGGGAAAGGGTCATGGCCCATATCTTCAGGGAATAGGCAAATCCAAATGTGTGTTTCTTGCGGTACACCGGTTTGATAACCGATGACACCGTGCTGGAGGTTTCGGGGATGATGAAATCGGGCATGTGTTCTGTATACCAGCCATAGAAGAATTGCAGATCGACTTTTTCTCCATAATGATTGTAATTTAGAAATACCGAATGCAGGCTCTCAGGATCGGTAATATAGGAATCTTCTCTCCACTCCAATGTGTCATTGGAATCGGGCAGAGTTATCGGACTTATCCTCTCTTTGTCCGGCCTCGTGATGGGCACGTAGGTGAGTTCTATGGTGTCCTCGAAGTTTGGATAAAATTTCAGCTGAAGAAGGGGATCGGGCCGTCTGCTATCGAAAATTTCGTCCAGGCTATAGGGTGCCGCATTCGTGCTGTTCGGCGCATTCAATGGACCTCTAATATCCGCAAAGCCGTAGGTGACAATCTTCTGCCCCAGGGTGATGTCAAAGAAATCAAACGGAAGAAATAAATAGCTTTCGTAGAGGATATCCCAGGGGTTGATAGATGAAGGTGCTCCGAGAGGCTGCGCCCAGAGATTCGCCGAAAGCCGCCACTCGAAGCCGCTATTATTATCAGTGCCGGAAAAAGTCGGCCTCATAAAAACCCTTGCCCTAAGGTGCTCATATCCATCCGATGGTTCAATGCCGCCGTAATAGTCCATAAAAGCCACAAACTCAAAATTGCTTGCACCAGCAACTGAGACTATCGTTACAAAAAGGACGAAGGCGATTCGCATATTGCTTTAATTCCGGCTGAGATAGCGGGTGGTAAACATATTATTCGGAATGGCATCCGTGTTGACATCCGAAACCTGTAAAAGTGATTTATGTCCATTCTGCACATTGGTCATCGATATATCCGTCGGGTATATGAAAGAACCGAGTTCCAGAAACTTTTTCACCTGATATACCTTCAGTAAGTCTTCATTGGAATCAAAATAGTCCCGTCTCATTAGGAAGAAGTTATCTTTTCTGTAGTAGCTGAGGATGTATGAATAACCGTTATCCTGTCGAATTTTCGCAGATTTGCCCCAGGCCTTCACCACATAATACTCAACACCATCAAGGGTTTGATCCTCGACAAGTTTGTAGTCCATCTTGCGGTAGTCGTTACTAATCAGATCTCGGTATGTAAAGTCACTTCCCATGAAATATCCCCCTCCCGAGCTTTCAAGGGCAATTCGTTTGATTCGCCGTATGGCGGGAAGATAAATCCACATATTATTCTTTCTGCCGTCAAAATACGAATGGAGCAACAGGCCAGTGCCTCTCACCGTCGGTGGAAAATCGAATACAAACAATCGATTTATCTGCATTGAACTGATATTCTTCTGATATGCCTTAGCAACAATTTCCCTTGTGTCCCCATTCTTGGCAATGAGTTTCACTTTGAAGGTTCCGGTCAACTCTGGAATAGCCAGACGTTTTGAAAACTCCTCAAGAACTTCATCAACGGTAATGGCTTGGAGTGCCATTGTCCCCAAAAAAAGGAACAAACCAAATTTTAGAATTCTAAACATCGTTTTCCCTCAATCGAATTGGAAGTATAATCAGAGGAATTAAATATAGACTAAGAATGAAAGATAGAACAAGGGATAGCAGAAGAAGGAAACCCAGATTTCTGGCACCTCTGAAGGAAGACAGGAATAAAATTGAAACCGACAACACCGAAGTGAGAAAGCTCAGGAAGATTGGAATGCCGCTGAAACCAATGATTTCACTGAAACAGCTTCCGAGATCCTTAAAGGTCTTCAGGCGATTGAGTGCGACGAGGGTGTGGATGCTGTAATCAATGACTAGGCCCGTAATGATTGCGACAGAAATAATGGAAAAGACATCTATACTGATACCGGCGAGGCTAATAAACCCAAATGAAATGACCATGCAGATAAATCCAGGGAGGAGACTGAGCAGGGCCAGAGAGAATTTCTTATAGAACAACCACACCGTAACGAATATCAGAAAACTCCCCCAAAGGAAGGAAAACAGCCAGTTTCTCCGCAGCTTTGTATGCTCATCCTCAAGTTGCATGGCCATGCCATGAACATCCAGGCTCCAATTTTCGGGAAATTCCTGGCGCAAGTCATCGAGCAACACCATAAAACCGCGCAGATCATCGTAATCACGATAGTAGAGAAAACCTCTAATGGAGAAGACCCGATAGGAGCTATTTACCATTGATTCATATTCCAGAGGATCGACACCGGATGAATAATACAGAAGATACTGCTCAATGAGGGCATCATAAGTATCATCATATTCATTACTGGTGAGCAGGGAGTGCTCTTCACCGAAATAATAGTGCATCCTTTTGAGAACCGTGAGAATGGAATAGGAGAAGCCCACCCTGCCCTCTTTCAACCTCCTATGTATTCTTTCTAGCTCAGCCAGGGTGTCTTTCTTCATCATGCCTCTCTTCTCTCCGCTATCAATCTCGATAAAGAAAGGAACGGAACCGAAAAATTTGTCATTGATGATTCTGTCGGCCTGCTTGATGGTGGTGGCCTCCGGCAGTTGCTCGATGGGATAGGGTTCTATGGAGATGTTTTTCAACTCCAGCCCTCCCCATATCACCGCAACGGCAATTATGATGAACAACAGAAAGCGGTACCTGGCAATACGCTTAAACAACAGTCCCTGAAAATGCTGAAAATTTCTTAGCATGGGCTTGGCCGCTGGTTCATACCGTCCATAATTCAGCCAGAAGAACACCCCAATCCAGGTAACCACGACGGCGAAGGCTATCAATACGCCTAACTGCAAATGCCCGGACCCATTAATGAGGGTCAAAGAGAGAAACCCAATCAGGGTGGAGAGTGCCGTGAGACTCAATGGGAACCAAAGTATTGCCCTAACTGAGTGAGTCTGATCGTTGACTGTTGTATGCAGGCGGTGATAAAAATAGTGGATTATATAATCACTCAAAATCCCCAATCCAAAGACCGGTATCAGCAGCAATAGCGGGCTATTTGATATACCAATGAAGCGAACAAAACCATAGGAAGCCGCCATGGTGATCAGAATAAGCGCAAGAGATAGAACGACAACCTTGAAACTGCGGAATAGAGAGAAGATAATGGCTATTATCACAGCAAGAAGCGGGAAGAACAGGGCAATGTCCTTAGTAAGTAGAGACTCTGTGGTGGCGATGATAGGTGCCCTACCTGTGAAATCAAATGGAATGGCATCCCTCCATTCCTTTCGAAGGGCAGACAGCCCCCTGTAGATATTCCGAGCCGTTGTACGGTTAGCATAGGAAATATAGAACAGGAATGTGTTTTGCTCCCCATTAATGAATGGGACAAGTTCCGGAAAATCCCCTATCTCTTCTGCGAGATTTTGAAGATATTCATCGCTGATTTCGGCATTCTCGTCCGGTATGACACTTTCAACGAGGATGTCTTCACCCCTAAGTATCACCCGTGACGCACTCAGAATAGACTCCACCTTGATAACCCCATCAAGTTCTATGAAATCCTGCTGGAGCATGCGCAGGGTAAGAATGTCTTTCGCACTCGTAAAAGATAGCTCGGCCTCCTTCAGATTCAGAGTCACGATAGCGACATTGTTCTGCGGGAGAAGGAGCTTCCCCTCATTTTCTTCGTCATAGTCATTATTTCCCTGGCCCTGGCCGAAGGGAGACCACAAGAAAAAGACAGCACTCAGTGCAATAATAATGATTAAAAAAAAATGTCGTCTCATACTTCCACTACTCACCTTCACATGAAAACTTAAAGGTTTTTCTGTCACACAACTGCAGGCCAAAGGCAGCAAGAGAATCAGACTCTATTTATATTTGGGCTCGTCACCAAAATCTGTGAATAGCATAGTAGCGATTCCCATCACAAATCAATAGATAAAGCATCTGAAGTAGGGGCTGTGTCAGAATCCAGGGGGGATTTACAGGTCGCCCAAAGCTACTAAATTAACTAACTGTCCCCGTCCACCCCCTGACAGGGGGGCATGAATGTGCTGGGGCTGGGTCAGAAACCGTCGCCCCCCCCCCCCCGTCCCCCCTCTTCAAGGGTAGCAAGGGGTGGCAATCCCCCCCTGAGGGGGGCTGGGGGGAGAGATTTCTTTATCCCTTTCCTTATACGGGTCAAAGGTGCATTCAGACACAGCCCCTCAACGTATCAATCAGTTTGTCTATGTAACCATCCCGGTCATCCGTCATAAAGAGAACATGATTGGCTTCCATCTCATCCTGCGGGATTCCCCAACGAAGCTGAGGATATTCTGTCCAAGACAGAATGAAACTGTTAAGAATGACATCAGGGTTGGCGAAGCGGGTTTCGATATCCTTGATTCGCTTATGGAATTGAACCTTTTCACTCGATGGGCCTTCGTGGAGTAGCCCGTGAGGCTCAATGAATGTGACATATTGTTTGCCATCAACAATCATCCACAGAATAAAGTCGGGATGAAAAATACCCGCTTCAAAGAAGCCCACGCCTTTGCCGCGACTTAGATTTCGAAGCAGAAAAAGTTCAACCCCGTCCTTTTGAAGCTCCGTAGCATTGGTTTTGGACCATTCTTTTAGATCCGTCACAAACTGAAATTCACTTTCATTCAAGGCTACTGGCAAAATGGTGATTTTTCCGTTTTTCTTACATGGAAGAGCGGCTGAAAAAGATGCATTCCGAAGCGGCAGGCTTGGAGTCCAACTGCTTTAAGTAGTGCTTCCTTGTTTTCTACTAGTTCTTTTTTGAGCTTTTCGATGGCAAGGATTATCTGCTCTTCACTGCCATCAACTATGAGCGTATAAATATCTTCCTGTGGAATATTATAATCTTCCGGCATAAGCTCCCGAAGTTCAAGGCGTGGCTCAATAAATGACCGTTTGCAATAGTTGTAATAGTGATCACAGAATCGTTTGAGAAGCTCTGCAACGACTTGCTACAACAACAAAACGTCATCAAATCCAGCCAGGAACAGACTGGTTGCGAGGTTGTTATCCTCTTCCAATCGATCCGCCGGAAGAAAGAGGGTGTACCATGTTTTATCAGTAAGGAGCTTGTGTATGCCCGCTTTATCAATATTCAGATTGTACCAACGTCTCTCACGCTTGAACTGCTCCAGCTCAAAGTACAATATGGTGATCCCTTTGGTCAATACAGCATTATGCCGCTTTTAAGTTAGATTTCCCGGAATAAGTTTTATCCGGAGAATTCCCATTAAGGCTCTGATGAGGCCTTATCGGTCTTCTTAAGCGAAGCATGGATGACAGCCAGCTTGCAGGGATTGAGGATAACAACCTCGCAACCAGTCTGTTCAAGAGGTATCTGCCGGGCAATCACAAAGGCCGGATAGCCCGCTTCTATGCCGACAGTGTCACTTTTTCGGAGTCGGGCAAGAAGTCTGTCTGTGCCTGTTGGGTCTGTACGACCGTTGAACCCTGTAACTTTGTCGGCACCATCTATTACCTTCACCTCAAAGGTTCTCTTGCCGCAGTCGATGCCGATCCATCTCTTTTCTTTCTTTCGCTCTTCCATAACACCCTCCTTCTGGGTTAACAAAGGAGATGGGAGTCTAAAATAAACGGGTGGTTTACACCGTACTCCTATCCGAGGTTGCGAAGGACTCATCCCCGTGCCTCATTTTAGTTTTCGATGGCCGACTTAGGTTTAATCTAACAATCAAGGTCTTAAAAGCCTTTCGATCCTTGCCGTCCTGCCATCGGCTCCCCGCCTTTGTCAAGGCGAGACTAGTATTTACGCCCATTTATTGAAAACATACTAATCTAGCAAGATGCGCTAAGCGGAAGTTTTCACAATATCCATGCATATTTCAACGTTAAGTGCTTCCATAACAATAAATTACGGGGGAAAGTCTGCTAAAATCCGCCCTTTTGTATATCGAATCATTTTTATTTTATCCTATTGTCACATAAACCTATCATCGTATATGGCACCCCCATGTACATCCAAGTTGTTCCAATTCGCAAGTCGCCTCCTTGCATCCTGCGAAGAGAAGATCATCGTGAGGGTAACCGTGTTGTTAAAAAAACCTTGGCGAATCTGACTAAATGGCCTCCTCATATGGTCGAAGGACTACGTCAGGTCATCAAGAAAAACTCAGGCCTCGTCGATAAAAACAAATTGCGTATTACCCGATCATTACCCCATGGTCATGTCAGGGCTGTAACTGAAGTTATGAAAAACCTTGGACTGCCTCAGATGCTTCACTCACACAGGTCTCTCAGGCGAGATATCATTACCGCTCTGATCGCCAGTCGAGTCGTGAATCCTATAGTCCAAATTGGCCACTTTCCGTGAAATCAATGGACCCTCCCAAACCAGTACTCTTGCCGATATCTATTGAGAAGAAACTCGCCAACCGTCATCTGAAAGAAGGCTCCTTTGTTTTTTATGACCTCACTTCCCTCTGGTATGAAGGAAAGCATTGCCCATTAGCCGAACGAGGATATTCACGGGATGGCAAGCGGGGAAAACTCCAGATTGAGCTGGGTCTGCTTTGCGATATCGACGGTCGTCCGATTGCCGTGGAGGTCTTTGAGGGAAGCCGCTCTGATCCTACAACGGTATCCCATCAGATTGAAAAACTCCGTCATCGCTTCAAACTGGATCGCGTCGTGATTGTTGGGGATTGGGGAATGCTCACCGAGGCTCGCATTAACAACGAGTGCCGACCCCATGAAGGTTTAAGGTTGGGTCAGTGCATTAAGGGGACCTGCGATACGGAAACTGATGAATCAGGGAGCCATTCAACTTTCTCTGTTTGACGAACAGGATCTGGCTGAGATTAAAAGTCCCGACTATCCAGATGAACGACTTGTTGTATGTCGAAATCCTTTTCTGGCCCATGAGAGGAAAGTCAAGCGTCAGGAATTACTTCTAGCAACAGAGAAAGAATTAAAACGCATTGCCCAGGCCGTCCACAAGAAAAGCAAGCCTCTTCGTGGAAAACAGAACATCGCTTTGCGGGTGGGGAAGATCATCAACAAGTACAAAGTTGCCAAGCATTTCAAACTGACAATAGAAGCGGGGCTGTGTCAGATATGCAGGGGGGGCATTTATAGGGGGCATGAATGTGCTGGGGCTGGGTCAAAATGATGGATTTGGTGGTCCAGTCGACAAAAAGATCGTCAAAAGCCCTCTCAAAAGCGTCCTTAAAATGTACAGCCCAGGGTGGTCAGGTTCATAGTTTTCATAAGGCACTCGATGACTTGGCGACTATCTGTTGTAACACGATTGAGCCGGACTATCAGGGGGCACTGCCTTTCACGACATTAACCGAGCCGACTGCTCATCAGCAGAAGATGCTTGATATTTTAGGAGTTAAACTGTGATGTCCCCAGTATAGTGAAGTATGAGTTTTTGATTAATCCCTTATGGGAGAATGGGTTACTTTGATTATTCGATGAAAACTTCAGGCTAAAACAAACATTTGTGAACAAAGGAGAGGAAGTTGGAACAACAGGAGCTATTTAAAGTGGACAGCACAGAGCTTTTTGAGACACTGTGCAGACCTATGACACTGGGGCAAGGCTTTTAGGATGGTTAGTCAGAATGGTGGTTCGGTAGGCATCGACGGAACCACCACAGAAGACTACAAAGCCAACCTTGAGCAGGAAATCCAGAAATTCATTGAATACGACTTACATGAGGAGCCATGTACGGACCCGTACACTCAGGTTCTGTGAGAGGACGGCACCCGGGTAGTACTGGGTGCCTCCTACTCGACGACCGACCCCCCGTCGGGCCCCCCTGGATTCTGACACAGCCCCGGACTTTGAGACTTCGCGGCGATCTTTGATGATTTTTTCTCGCTACAAGGCGACAATAATTCAAGCGTAGCTTGGCTACGTGAGCATTTTAACAACGCAAGGGGCATGCGACTGGAGAGAAATGGCAAAACCGCAAGTTGGACGGACTCCTAGCGAATTATTGCCATCGGATTGGGCTTCATCAGTAGTTTTGCATATTGAGCTCGTTTGTATGCCCAAGGATCGGTAGTGTTCTTCCGGCTCATCTTCCCCCTGAAATCGGCGATTTTCTCATATCCCTTAGCATCCATCCACCCTTCGAGATCATTAATAATCCGCCCCAATTGGGTTATCTTATTCTTATACAATGTGCTAACCACCTGGACGACATCGGCTCCTGCCAGAAGCATTTTCGCAACATCGCCTCCATCCATGATGCCACTGGAAGCGCAGATGCTGGATTCGACTTCACCGAATAGCAGACCGGCATATCTCAATGGCAAACGGTTACTTGTCGATATGCTTAAATTAATTGGAAGTGTATTTGATTCTTTTTCAATATCAATATCTGGCTGAAAAAACTTATTGAATAGCACGAGACCCTTGGCACCAATATTGGAAAAAGCTTTTGCAACGGCTATTGGGGCTGTATAGAACAGACTCATTTTGATTGAAACCGGCACAGAAACGGCCTTAACAACCTCTTTGATTATATCAATCTGCCCCTTTTCGATTGACGCACTATCGCTGGCCTGCTGTTCAGGATTGGCAAAGAAATTCAATTCCAGGCCGTCTACACCTGTATCCTGTAGCTTCACCGCCCATTCTGCCCATGTTTCCTTGTTTACAGCATTGAGACTGGCAATAACCGGTATGGATATGGATTCCTTGGCTTTTCGGACCCACATCAGGTGAGATTCCGGACCAGAGTGCTCAAGATTGGGATATAGATTGAGCATCTCGGCATTCATGTCGTCATACTGCCCCTGTTCTTCCTCAAACCGGGCACGTTCAAGCTGAATTTGTTCTTCAAACAAACTCTTGATTATCAGTGCACCGGCCCCCGAGTCCTCAATCTTCTTGATTGAATTCATATGTGAAGTGAGTTCCGAGGCTCCGGCAATTACGGGATTCTTGAGTTGAATTCCCATGTAGGATGTTTTCAAATCGACCATTTCATCTCCTATAGCGTTTCCTATAGCATCTTGCCAAAAAGGCTTCCATATTACAAGACCTTCACAGGCACTCCGCTATATATATATACTAATTAAGGTTATCCTATATCATAAAAGTTATCCAGACTGATTTTCAAAATCAGCAGGGGCATACTTTGTCTGGATATGGTGCATATTTTCTGATGAGTGGTGAAGACTTATATATAGGCGTTCTTTCTTGATATAGCCAAAGGTGTAGTCGGCCGATAATCGCTTCATATTGACATCCGTAAATATGTAGTAACCCATTACAATGGCCATATCCCCGTAAATCCATTGTCCCGCATTCTCGAATTGTATCGTTGTCCAATGTTTCATCACAAACCCAGAGTCTTCAGGATAATTGGAATAACCGCCTATGAAATAGGATAGGGCGGCCTTCTTTGTGAAACGATATGGCTCCTTCTCGGCAAATGTAGGTTTAAATAAGACTTTACCAGTATTAAACCCATATAATCTGCCTAGGAATTGCTCGGCGGCGCGACGACATTCATCCCAGTTGCTTTTCAAACGCCCCAGCGCAATGATTCCATCCGCCCACTCGCGTTGAGCATTTTCAATTTCATCAATAGTGATCATAAACGAAGACTGCCAATGGGTTGATTCGTCATTTTGAGTTCTTAAAACTCAATCTTGCCGTAGTGCTGTCACTGGCTAAAAATCTGCCAAAAATTGGTATTTAACCATAGATTTTGATAATTTTTTCTGACTGGATCTTAGCTTATGCAATGTGAGCATGTTGGCGATGTAATAGCAGGATTCCAGTAAAAACTGAACAGAAGTGCTATATCCGGTAGATGCCCAGACCGTATCATCGCTGTGCCTTCAAATCAAACCCACTAGTTAGACATATACCTCCAATTATTATTAGACAGGACGAAACTATCCACTAAGATTTCCGGCTTGATCTCCCTCCAACTTGGATTGGAAATTAATTTCAGAGTTTTGAAATCAAAATCACTAGCAAATTCCAGAAACGCATTTTTTGGATAAACTCTGACATTAAACGAACACTAAAAAACAGGCTTAACAGGCTTATGTAACCAGGGAAAAACCTATTTCCTAAGTGTCGAAAATCAGGCCAGTGAGCACCTCTAAAAAACAGCTTTGTGAAATTGCTGAGGAGAGCCATCGCCTACCTGTGCCGTGTCCTGCACGGCGGACAGGCCTACCTATTGCAGACAGGTGCCGCTCGCAGACAGACGAAAAAGATCAAGGCAAGAACTTCAATGGAGTTTTTTAGAGGTGTCCCAAAGACCAAATCTCATTCTGGTGATCTATTAATCTCGCCGAGGACGATCATTCCTCTCCCGTGCTTCACTCACCTTTAATTCACGCCCCATATTGTCTTGGCCATTAAGGGCATCAATCGCCGCATCCGCAGCTGCGTCATCTTCCATTTCCACGAACCCGAAACCTTTTGAACGATTGTCATAACGGTCAACAATCACCTTGGCACTTGAAACAGTTCCATATTGTCCGAACAGCTTCTCCAATTCCTGGTCATCGACGGCATAACTGAGGTTGCCGACGTAGATCTTCTTAGACATACTTTCTCCTTAGAAAGACATTGATTTATAAGCGGTAGTTCTATCATTCTCGTTCATGCCGACAGTTTAGGACAGGAGGATAAGGCCGCAATTCTATGGGTCAAAATGTCTCTATCACTTAGACTAACGCATTACAACGACAGGATTTTGAACCTTGCCGATCTTACAGTCTGCCTAAATACTACTGAATATATTCAACAAGGTCCAGCTATAATCCCAAAAAAAAATAGACTTTTCATGATTTTTTATAGATTGCCACAAGGTCACCTCTGAAAAACAGCTTTAGAAAATTGCCGAAGAGATTTTTCGCCTGTCTGTAAGAGTACGGCATTGCAACATGACTATCATTCTAGCTGTGTATCGCTACTGTCTGTTAGGGTCTCATCATGGTTTTTAGCCCACTTTTTTTCATTCATCCGCCAGAATAGCTTGTTTTTCACGCTTCTTGATTTCTCAATATTATTCAATCCTATCTCACTGAGCTGTTTAAACCGCGGAGGGAAAAGAACAGCATATGGGCTATCTTCATAATTTTTTAATATCGTAGCAAACTGTGTTTCGGCGATTTTGAGATTTCCCATCTTATAATGTATAAATGCCATTTCATATTCTGCGGCAATCCTTCTCGATATGTCTTCAGGATAGCGGACAAGAAATACCTCATAGTAGAAAATGGCATCCTGGTAACGGTTTTTATCCATGGCCTCATGCGCATTTTTGAAAAAAATCTCAGGTGACCATGAGGAATCTAGCTTGTCGGCTACACTGGCACAAGATAAGATAACTGGGGACAGTAAGGCCAATAAGACCATCATCCGAGAATAGAGTTGCAACATATAATCCTCCAGCTAGTATGCTATGATTTTCAAAATCCTATTATTAAACGACCTATGAGTCAATGGATCGCACGGGGCTGTGTCAGAATGCACCTTTGGCCCGCATGCGGCGTTGGCAAAAAAAACCTGAAATGCCCATGTACACTCCGCTTTCAGGACTTCTCGCCTGTCTGCGTCTGCCTGTTGCAGACAGGTGCGTACACGCACAGGCAGGCCGCCTTGCCTGCAAACCAAATCCATCATTCTGACCCAGCCCCCCCCTCCCCCCCGTCTTCCCTTATAAATGCCCCCTGTCAGGGGGGGAGCCCGACGGGGTTGCGCCTGGCATGACCAAAATCCAGTGGGTGAAAGTCCCACCTAAACCCTGAAAGGAGGGAATTAGTAGACAAAGACAAGGGTGTCCGAAGAAAGACCGACAGCATAGCAATGAGATGCCTGTCATTGATAGAGGGCACCCCTAAAAAACCATTTAGTTCTTGATTCGATCTTTTCCACCTGCCTGTGCGTTGCACGCAGACAGGCGCAGACAGGTCAAAATGCTCACGTAGCCAAGCTACGCTCCGCTTTTGCCGCCTTGTATCAACGAAAAATCTCTTCGTCAATTTCCTAAAGTTTTTTTTAGAGGTATCCTAGAGATTGTCAGTCCCAATTTAGGAATCTGAAGGAAGTCTAAGTCAAAATATCCGCTTGAACATTAAGTGAACCTTTGTACAGGCCGCCAAAGGAGGATGAGATGCCCTCTGACATCGAAGTCCCATATCCTTTCCATAATCCTTGGTGGTAATGAAGGCAAGCGGAAATGGAGATTGTATCTTACCCAGGGAGAGCCGCTGGTAGGGGAAACTTAAGGAACTACGCCATGAGATTTCCTAAGCCGTGCAGGGATGTAAGGTTATGCTTCTCAGAATTGAATCCGGGGGCAGTCAGATGAACCCATAGTAATCGTAAAGGTCTTGGCCGATGAAGAAGCAGTGATGTTTGCATGAGGATAAAACTAATGACCAAGTGGCAAGGAAGCCGGAGGTTAAGGGGGGAACATGTAAGCGTTCTTTGGGAACAATGAGTAACACAGCAAGTGAGTTTAGCCTGAAAGGAACATTGAGCTACCAGTACGTATATTCTGGAATCTGGCGAGATGCGCTAAAACAAACATTTGTGAACAAAGGAGGAAAGTTGGAACAACAGGAGCTATTCAAAGTGGACAGCACAGAGCTTTTCGAGACACTGTGCAGACCTATGACACTGGGGCAAGGCTTTAGGATGGTTAGTAAGAATGGGGGCTCGGCAGGCATCGATGGAATCACCATAAAAGACTACAAAGCCAACCTTGAGCAGGAAATCCAGAATCTTTCAGCTTAAGCTGAAGAACTGGACATACGAGCCAAAACCAGTACGACGGGTAGAAATCCCGAAACCGAGTGGTGGCGTGAGACTACTAGGTGTACCATGTGTACGAGATAGGGTAGTGTAGGCGACAATAAAATATCTACTCGAACCCATTATCGATCCCACCTTTTCAGAGAATAGCTATGGATTTCGTCCTGGACGGAATCAAAAGCAAGCCATTGAAAAGGCACAATCGATAGTGAACAGCGGCAAGGATTTTGTCGTAGACATCGACCTATCAAAATTCTTTGATAGAGTGATACACGATAGAATCATCAACTCAACTTTCGCACACTTTCAAAGCCGTTTTAAATACCGAGAAACTCAAGGCGGCCATAAATTCATCAATGGCTTGATCAATAATATCTTTTTTCAGCACCAATTTCCCACATAGAAAATCGCTAAGCAATGCCAGCAGAAGCTTGATGGCTTCAAGAAAAGTTCGATGGCGGACTTCATCGCCATACTGGTAAAACAGGTCGCCCATGGTTTTTTCATCCGTTTCTTCTCGGAGTGCCAGGGCCAGCATACAGTACCGAATCAGCACAATCGCCGTATGAGCTGTGATCATATCATAGGAACGCCCCTGAAATTCTTTGGCCAGTTTCAGATAGCTCTTGCAGATTTTGAAGCACACTTCGATATCCCATCTGTAACCGTAAATCCGAACCGCTTCGGTGCCGTCAATCTTCAAATCAGTGGAGAGCAGGGCCAACCAGTTATTATCCCGCCTGTCTCTGATAAAAATAATATTGAGATCTCTGCCTCCGGTGCTTTTCACTTTAACCGTGTAAGGTTCATTCTTTTTGATATTTTTTTTGACATGAGCATGCAATGATTTCAGATTATACTTCTTGCCCTCGAATTCATAATACACTTTGGGCATCCGCTTGAGCATGCAGATGCAATCCATCTTCAAATTGCAGATTTTCTCAATAAGTGATGGAAAGCTAAACCAACTGTCCATAAGGACATAGCCGAAGGACAGTTTCATCTGTCTGGCTTTGCTTAGAATCTGAATCAGGGTGTCAGTTTTTTTCATTTTTGCCTTAATTCGACGTTCTTCTCCCATACTTCCTGATTGGGTCTGACCTATATCGCAAAGACAGTTTTTTTCTTTCGATGAGGAGTGCAATCTGAACATGAGCGGTACAAAGCTGAAACCATCGCTCCAGCCGACCATGAGCTGACAGAATCCTTTCTTGTATTTCCCATCTGTATGATCATGAACACGAGAGAGCCCCTGAACCTTTTTGCTACGGGAACGATCAAAAAACGTGTCATCAGCAATCAGAACTTTGACTCTTTTACGGGTCAGTTTCGAAAGCAGGCGGATCAGCTGTCCTGAAATGAAATACAGTAATCCTTCCCAATTGTAATTTTCACTGTTCAGAAATCGATAGACAACATCCTTGCAGTATTCTGATTCACCCATCCGGCCAAGACGATACCAGTTCCTGCCGCTCCATACCATCTGGATCAGATATTTGATCAGAGCGACTGGCCGTTCCCCATGGATTTTGCGAAACTTCAGACTGGACAGTTGCTGTCCAATTCCCAGCCGATTGAAAAAAATATCGGTTCTGGTGCTTATCTTATTTGCCTGTTCTGTTTCCTGTGTTAAACTGTTCATCGGATGCCTCCTGGTAATTTGTTGTACAAGATGATATTACCATATATGGAGGCATCCGGCTACTAGCTCAGATTATGTGCGAAAGTTGAGTCATCAACAGACTCAAATACAAATACAACATAGACAAACGGGTTCTACGGCTGATTGGTCTGACTTTGCGATGTGGTGTAATGGTGGATGGACGAAAACAGAATACCTATGTGGGAACCACACAGGGAAGTCCATTAAGTCCATTGCTTAGCAACGTAATACTGGATGAAAATGAAAAGTTGCGAGAACTAATACCAAGAGGAACGCATCATATTATATTCAATATAGTTACAAGGCTTAATACTTGGTATAGGGGATGGAGTGGGTACTACGGAATGACCGAAGATCCAAAACAGCTCCAAAAGATTGAAGCCCATGCGAGAAGACGGCTTAGAGCCAAGATAGTATATGACCATAAAAGACCGAATAACTTGAGACGAACCCTTATGAAAAGAGGGGTATCATCGTATTCGGCTAATAAAATCATAAACAATATGGGCATTTGGGCCACATCTAAAACAAATGCTATGCACAAAGCCTATCCTAACCGCTACTTTATCAAAGACCTGGGGCAATATGTTTACTAGGTAAATCCTGAAATCAGTTGAATAAGACTTACATGAGGAGCCGTGTACGGCCCCGTACGCTCAGGTTCTGTGAGAGGAGGCACCCGGGTAGTACTGGGTGCCTCCTACTCGAGCCCGACGGGGGGGGGGGGCGGCCCCCCATCGGGCTCCCTGGATTCTGACATAGCCCCTCTAATCTTCTATTAGGAAGAGAGCCGGACAATTTCTGAAAGGATTTTTCAGTCGATAAAACTGTTGAGTAGGCTCAAAATGGTTTTACAGTGCCCCAAACTTTGTGTTCACCTCTAAATCCGAATGTATAATGGGCTATAACGATTAATTTTCACCCCAGGATTGCGCCACTGACTGAACCAGGTCTTGCGTTCTTCTGTACCCAGCTTGATTTTACTCAGGAATGGACGCTTCATCCAATACTTGCTGATTATTTTGTCCAGATCGGTGTGATTGATTCCTGCCTCTTCTACATGCGTTGTCATGTCGTTCTTTCGGGCATCCTGGACCCGCCGGGCAATCATGCAGTTATGGTAGTGGCGGTAGAGGGTCATGCGCATCATCATCGCACTGGGACACCGGGAAAACTGCACCGTCTCTCGCACATGATTGCAGTTATCTTTGCGTACCTGACGGTCAATGTAATTCACAGGGAATAGAGGATTGTTTTTATTCCTGAACTCATGTGAGGATATACATTCATGGAGAAAGTATTTTTTGAAGTCCTTGATCTTGGCGAAGGCTCGTGTATACGATTTGTGTAGGTCTGTCGTCAATGTCTTCCCGGTAATTTTCTTTTCTTTAAGTAGTTGAATAAGTTCGCTAGCTATATTTCTAAACGATTTCTCAATGGCCTTCGGGTCGGCTTTTTCTATGGATTCTAGTACCATTCTCCGCTTCTTTTGTGCCTGGGTCATTCTTCCTTTGCGCCTAAGATTGGCAAAACCCATGCTGTAAATGAACTCGGATTCGGAGCCAGCAAAGATGTTGATATGATGGGGAAAGTACTGGGACTCGGAGAAAGATTCCAGCCCATCGGCGGCCATATCTTCTTGCAGAGGTAAATCAGGGAGCAGTTCGGAATGAATGGCCTGGCAGCATCTTGCCAGCCGTTCGAATCGGTTCTGAACGGTCTCTATTCTGACATCAATAGCACGGCCTATATCGCCCAGCCCTGAAGCGGTGACAAGGTGCTCGAAGATCTTTGAATAATCGACAACTTTTTTGGCATAGTAATCAATTGAAAAGGTCTGATCAGAAAAAGTCCTGCGGCAATTCTTACAGCGGTAACGCTGAACTTGGCCGAAGGCCGATGTTGGATGAAAACCATAGCGAATATACCAATTTTCCCCGGCGGGAGCCTCGAAATTGGAGCAATCGGGGTTGGGGCAGTGTGGAAAAGTCATAACATACCTCCTTAGTAAGTTGTTTTCCTACTAAGGTATGACTTGCGTTTAGAGGCGATTTACTTCAAAAAACAGGCTTTGGGGCACTGAAAAATGGTTTTAACCCAACTTAACCAAAATTCACCTTAAGATACCCATTATCCGTACTTTTCAACGACACCATTCCTGCTAAATTATTGTAGGGAAGTATTTGCATTTCCAACATCCGTTATCTCCGCGTGGTAGTGACATACAATATCTATTACCTCTTGCCAAATTGTTCGACATTTGTTACATTATAGATATGTTTATTTGACAAATAAGAAAAATAAAAAGATTCGAGTGAATTTCCAATTGGAGAGTTCTTATTTGGAAATTTATACTAACCTAAAGCTCTCAGGTATCCCCCTCAATCGGAGGCTATTGAATCATGAGATCTGTAGTGTGAAAAAAATGAATAAATGCTGTCATAGGGAGAATTTAGACTTTATAAAGGCAAAGTTGGGTTAAGCTGAAGTTTTCACAACAATCATGCATATTTCATCACTGATTACATTCACAACAATGATTTATAGGAAAAGTCGGCCAAATTTGCCCCCATGTATAAAGAGGACAGCACTACTTTATTATGAATTTATAAAATATGTATCTGATTTCATGCCAGGTTGATAGTGCTTCAGTAGAACAAATAATGTGGATAAAGTCTCTTCAATTTTATCCGTGTATCTTCAGGTTGTAAACTGTCAGTTTACTCCCTTTTGCATTTCATTGCGAACGCGATTCCATGTAGCGGTTTCCTTTCTCAATGTGTCCCTATTCGGTATGTGCCGATCAAGACATTGCCGCATCGAAGCACTTAATTCTATCTCCGCAATATGCAACCAGCTTCCGAGTTTCGGCGTATAATGAAATTCTAACCGCTCACGGGGCTGTGTCAGAATCCAGGGGGAGGGTCAGAATACAGGACTCCCTATAAATTGGACACTTGTTCATGCCTGAAGCAATAAATAGCATGATCGTTTATCATGCCAACGGCCTGCATGAAAGCGTAGCAGATTGTCGATCCGAAAAACTTGAAGCCCTGTTTCTTCAAATCTGCACTCATTCTGTCGGATATTTCGCTTTGCGACGGAATTTCCTCCAGATTTTTCCATGCGTTCTGAATCGGCACGCCATCGACATAACGCCATAGAAAGGAATCGAGTGAACCATATTTATCCCTCACTCCCACCACTAGCCGGGCATTGTGAACGGCTGATTCAATCTTGAGGCGGTTCCGGATGATGCCAGCATTGCCCATCAATCGCCGGATATCGGCTTCCTCATAGCGAGCTATACGCTCGAAATTGAAGTCATGGAAGGCTTCTCTGTAGTTTTCCCTCTTCTTTAAGATGGTCAGCCAACTCAGACCAGCCTGGGCCCCATCAAGTATCATGGCCTCAAACAAGAGATGGTCATCATGAATTGGATTACCCCATTCCTCATCGTGGTAGGCCACATACAGAGGATCGGTTCCACACCACTCACATCTTTTCATAGAACGGACTCCTTTCAACTCAATCCCTTTTCCGCCAAGGCTTCAAATTTTTTGAGTTCTTCAAACGACATTTTGATGTATTCATCTTCCTCTAGGGGCCCTAGCACCGCATCTCGTTCCTGATCGGTGTCATACACCATGTTTCGGAACTTGTTTTCATAGTCTTTTTTGCGGCTCTCTATGATACCATCGTAGATGAAATTGGCCGTTTCTAGGGCTTCCTCAATGAGTCTTTCCGGAGAAAATTGACTGGGTGCGCATTCCCGGAGTGCCTGCACGGCGTGTCTACAGCACTCGTCTGGGTAGGCGGCGGCCTCTTCTGCGTAAGAATTATGCATTGTGTTCCAATCGCTGATCTCTTTGGCCTTGACTCGTTTCTTTATTTCTTCTAGGCGGGATTTTCTTATCAACTGGCCACCGGCGTTCTCCCAAGGGTCTGAATCAAAACCTTGGAAGGAAAAATAAGAATCGGTTTCCGCATTGGCCACCTGAGAAGAGGGATGTGTGGTTTTTCGGCTCAGGGCATAGGCCTCCATTTGATTGGAAGCGAGAAGAGTTCGCACGGCGTAGAACCGTATCATACGACCATAGTCCCGCCATCCTCGGCCAGCATGGAGTATGCGAACTGACCGTCTACCCGATTCTACCACTCCCTTATCGGCAAAAAGATCGGGGTCCTGGGCGAGAAGCAAGCCTTGCCCGTCCGGGAATTGACCCTGGATGACGTAATCAGATCTATTGGCCAATTCCTCAAGAAATCTTCGTCCTTTCAGCATTTGATCGACGGTATCCGGGGCCAGCCAGTCATACTCGATTCGCTGTCTATCTCCGATTCGCTCATCCCTGAGGACCGTCTTTATCGAGTTGCGGGCTAGGGAATACATGTTATGGCGAAACCAATAGCCCGGTATAATCTTGAGTTCGTCGGCATGTACATCATTGGATACGAGGCAGAAGGGTAGGGGAATATTGAGTTCTGCCGGGTAAGCCCCCTTAGCGATGAGACAAAAGGCGGCAAACCTGGAGTTATGCTTCAGGCTGACATTTAACCCCGGCCAGAACCCCCGTTCTGCTACGATTTCCCCATCCGCGGCCCGGGAATTGTGGTTAGAGCCTATATTGGCCGCTGCTGCGATGTTGCACATGCCCTTGATGACACTGGAACAAAGAAACGATGTGCTGTGATGCTGAATATGAGCACCGAAAAGTAGAGAGTTGAGTATTTCGCTACCGGCTACGGTGGAGTTAAAGCCCAGGATAGAATGAATGAATTTGGCCCCGTACTTGAGAACGGAATGATCATTCATAACAAAACTCATGGCCTTCACTCCAAAGAAAACCTTGCAACCATAGCCTATAATGCCGTCGATGAGTTCACACCCCTCGCCGATCTGGGTTGGCCGGTCTGTAGAACTGTTTATGATCAAGTTTTCTAGCATGTTCACCCCTTTGATATGGGCTGATTGACCTACACGGATGTTTTTGAGGATATGACAATTTCTGATAACGCTACCCTCAGCGATAAGTCCATAGTTAGCGGGACAGACGTTTTTCATACGGTCTGTCATTTCCAGAAAGCGGGTCATCAATTCGGCATCGTCTCTATACTTGGACCATAGCCAGGCATCCGTCGGCAACATGCCATCAAAGGGCAAAACCCTTCGGCCACCATTTTCATTGGCAATTTCCACCCATTTCCGTTCTTCACAGGATTCTTCGTCCGGCAGAAGGGCATTGCCGCATGTCACAAGCTCATCGACATTGAAAAGGATGCAACGTTCTTCTATCCGCATATGGGCCAGGTATGCGACGTTATGAATGGCACTGTTATCTGAAACATCGCAGGATATGATGGTTGAAGAATATATCCCGATGGGGAGTCGTAGATCGCCGTATTCCAATAGGGCCTTTTGCAGGGAGCCGATGCGGTTAACTCCATAGAAATGACAATCCCGAATACAATCAGGGGTGAAACTATTTCTTATCCAAATATTGTCCCACGAATCAGCCCTGTTTCCCTGCGTGGTCAGGGAATAAATCTCATTTTTGGTCAGACGACGCCAATCCTTGGCATCGGTGCCGAAGGGCCATGGCCGTCCGCCAAGATGACTGTCGTCAAACCCACGGGCCTCATCCATGATTATACGGACTTCGTTCATGCAATGATGATACCTGTCTTTGCAACATGATACCACTCCATGATAGTATATGCCTCTCAATGAAAAATGAAGTAGGAGGTATTATGAAGCCATTGAAACTCGGTGTTCTTGGTGTATCTGCCCATTACGGACTCCGTATTCACACGCCCCTTATGAATTCTCCATTGGTTGAATTGACGGCCATTGGGTCAAGAGAAGAAAGCCGCGCCGCCGAGGCCGCTAGAAAGTGGGACTTCAAAAGATTCTATGCATCCTATCAGGGGGTGCTCGACGATGTGGAGGTTGATGCCGTGTACATCCCTCTGCCTAACGACATGCATGCGGAATGGATTAAGAAATGCGCCGATGCGGGGAAGGCCGTGCTCTGCGAGAAACCAATTGCCCTAAGCACTGCCGAGGCTAGCGATGCCTTCGATTATGCCAGGAAAAAAGGCATATTGGTTATGGAGGCTTTCATGTACAAGTTCCATCCCCAGTGGGTGAGAGCCAAGGAATTGATTGACGCAGGTGAAATCGGCGAGATTATGTCCATACACACGATATTCAGTTTCTACAATGACAAGCCAGGCAACATACGTAATCAGAAGCGGCTAGGTGGCGGTGCGATGTATGATATCGGATGCTATGCTACGTCCTCAGCACGGTTATTGTTTGGCCGTGAACCGTCTAGGGTGGCGGCCAATATGGAATTCGATCCAGATCTGGATGTGGACATACTCAGCTCAGCCATTTTGGATTTTTCAGGCCCTAGAGCCCTGTTCACCGTATCGACAAGGATGGGGGCCAAACAGGAAGTCTCCATATATGGAAGCAAGGGAAGTCTCTGTATTGTAAGACCATTCAACGCCTATCCCGATGCCCCTCTCACCCTTATCGTCGATGATGGAAGTTCGGCACGGAAGGTGAGCTGTGGTCCAGCAGATCAGTACGGACTAATGTTTGAAGCCTTCGCCGGAGCCTTGAGAAAGGGGGAACGGGCCCCATTACCAGCTTCTGATGCCATAGCCAATATGAGGGTAATTGATGCCGTGTTCAAGGCCGCACAAAGCGGACGTTGGGAAATTCTGTGAGAAATAGAAGTTTATGATCATCCCAGAGCCACATCGAGGGTCATCATAATGATGAAACCAGCGACAGTGCCCATGGTGGACAGGTCAATGTTATTGTTTTCATGGGCCTCGGGGATGAGTTCCTCGACGACAACATAAATCATCGCACCTGCAGCAAAAGCGAGGGCATAGGGGAGCAATGGGCGCATAAGAATCACGAGAAGGGCACCTAGAACCCCGGAAATTGGTTCAATCATCCCGGAGAATTGACCATAGACAAAGCATTTCCACCGAGATAACCCCTCTCTGCGCAATGGGACCGAGACCGCTGCACCTTCAGGGAAATTCTGAATACCTATGCCAATGGCCAGTGCGATGGCTCCCATCAAAGTGGCACCGGGGAAACCGATAGCTACGGCTCCAAAAGCCACCCCAATGGCCAATCCCTCGGGGATGTTATGGAGAGTTATAGCAAATACAAGAAGCACGCTTCGCTGCCAATTCGTCTTAGGGCCTTCGGCATCAGACCTGTCCTTTCCAAGATGGAGGTGGGGGATGAGCCGATCCGAGATGCGAAGAAAAACTGCGCCAAGTAAGAACCCGACTGCAGGCGGAAACCAGGACGGTAGTTTTCCGATTTCTTCAGCGAGGGCAATGGATGGTGCGAGGAGAGACCAGTAACTAGCAGCTATCATGACACCGGCAGCAAAGCCCAGCATCGTATCAAGTACGCGCCTGTTGATTTCTTTGAAGAAGAAAACCATTGCCGATCCAATTGCAGTTATGAACCAAGTGAAAAGTGTGCCGATGAGGGCCTGTAATACAGGGGGCTGAGTCTCAAACCATTCCATGTTTCGTTAGATCCTTTCTGAAGTGCATTCGTCAAAGTCTTGGCTAAATATAACTGTGTCTAACGCAAAAATCAAGGGCATGGTTCCACCTTTTTTCCGAATGGTCCGGTAAACTCTGCAATCAGGCCCAGGAAGGCGGGGTTATCGATTTTCTTCAGCAGGGCAACTTTCTAATTGGGCTGAAGCTCAACTTGTAAGTGAAAAGGAGAAAGCTTCCAGCCAATTAGTGGCCATATTTTCTTGAAGGGGGTAAGGCTGGGAGCAGTTCAGAATGAATGGGCAGGCCGAATCTTGCTAGCCGTTCGAATCGGTTCTGAACGGTTTCTACCCTGACGTTAAGAGCACGGCCTATGTCGCCCAGTCCTGAAGCTGTGCCAAGAGGTTCTAAGATCTTGGAATAATCGACAACTTTTTTGGCATAGTAATCAATTGAAAAGGTCTGGTCAGAAAAAGTCCTGTGGCAAACCTTGCAACGGTAGCGCTGAACTTGGCCGAAGGCCGAAGTTGGATGAAAACCATAGCGAATATACCAGTCTTCCCGGGGGGGCTCGTCAAAACTGGAGCAATTGGGATTGGGACAGTGTGGAAAAGTCATAAATACCTCCTTAAGTAAGTTGCTTTCCTACTAAGGTAGACTTGCGTTCAGAGGCGATTTACTTCAAAAAATAAGCTTTTGGGCACTAAAAAAGTTGTAGTTAGAAGGGTCTATCTCGTTGAGAGCCTCCCAGAAACCCATAGCCCCATCTCCAATTGCCAGTTTCGGAGCTTCGTCCAGCTATCTATCTGGGGTGAATCGTTCATTGATTAAGCAAGCCTAAATTTAATCAGTGGAGATTGAGATGGGGGGCAAGGGGGAGAACTCGTCTTTGCCTCACATGCGGCGTTGAAAAAATGCTCATGTATAGATGACTCCCCTGAAAAAAGGTACTCCCGAATTCCCCACCTGACATTGAAACTGGTATAATACTCCCTTAGAGAGGATTTCATGTTCTGCACTAGCGAAGCACACATACAGAGAAAAAATCCCGCCCTAACTTCCCGGTTTTTAACCGCAGAGATCGCTGAGAACGCAGAGTTTTAGCATATTGCACAGCCAATAACTTTCTCAGAAAAGGAATTTATACACAATCTGCGTTCATCTGCGGTTCCTTCCCTTATAATGCAATCTGCGTTCATCTGCGGTTTCATCCCTTGTAACCGCCCGTTCGCTCCACTCACTCGATAAACGCAAATTAACGCAGATAAATACCACAGCCCATTAACACCTCTCTCAATCTCTACCCGCGGTGCACCAAAATCAATAAGAAGACCAAGTTTCAGGAAGGAATTTATACACAATCTGCGTTCATCTGCGGTTCCTTCCCTTATAATGCAATCTGCGTTCATCTGCGGTTTCATCCCTTGTAACCGCCCGTTCGCTCCGCTCACTCGATAAACGCAAATTAACGTAGCAGGAAGGAATTTATACCAATCTGCGTTCATCTGCGTCCATCTGCGGTTCCTTCCCTTGTAACCGCCCGTTCGCTCCACTCACTCGATAAACGCAAATTAACGCAGATAAATACCACAGCCAGCCAGTAATTCGTTCAGTGATTGTATTTAGCTCCATGTTTGTTTCTCTCTGCGTAACTCTGCGCCCTCTGCGGTTTATATTCCCAGTTCCGCCCCTAGGTGCATGCCCCCAGGTGTATCGCTGTGCTCATTGACCCCCTTCCTGTGCAGTGAGATAATGAGTCTATGCTCATATAGTTTATATTAAGGGATGTTGCTCGTGTTACAATCCACAAAGCTGTCCGAGATTTGGGTTCAGCTACATTATCGCTGTAAAGGAGAGTCATACAAATTCAATCTCCCTTTGCCGATGGGTTGCAAATCCCTAGAAGGGCTCAAAGTCGAATTCCTCCGCGAAATGATTAAGGACGGACAGCGTCTGAAGGTATTCATAGAAGTTGATGCCCCCGTGGAAATCGAATCATTCATGCTGACCGGTTCACTGGGGCATGTAGATAATCTCACGAGCGTTTTTTGCAACGGTTATCAATCCTGGACCGAAAGCTGGGAACTCTTCCCTGGTAATAGGATGCCCTCTCTTAACTCACAAGGGCGTTTCCTGGCACTCCACCGACTCGGTGATTCGGCATTCTATGAGTATCCCGATAAGCGGGGGTGTTTCCATGGTTATTCCTATGGATATCTTCGCTACTCCGATCTCTTGTTTTTCGTCGGCAGCCTTGACGATAGCATGGGTTATACAATCATTAGTACGGATGTTCGTCATGGTATGTTTACCCTAACCAAGGAGTTGTCAGGATATTGTATCAATAATAGGCAGATAATTCTGGACCTCGTACTACTGGAAGGAGAGAAGGAGGAAGTCTTTGATCGCTATATGGAATTACGCGGTTTATCAGGATCAAGGGCTCCTATGGTGTTTAGCTGGATGAGTGAAGCTCCAAGAAGCCTTCGTATGGATGAATTCTATATCCGTCGCAATCTCTCGGCCTTCAGGGATAGTCAAATTTCAATGGACTACTTCATTGTCGGCAATGGATGGCAATCTGCACTGGGCGAGTGGGATCTTCCGGCCCGGGGATTCCCTTCTGGGATGTCTTCGCTGTGTGCTGAAATCCGTGGTAGTGGCTATAGTCCCGGATTATGGTTTGCACCCTTTGTCGTGGGGGTGGATTCGACGATTTTCCGCTCACAAAAAGATTGGCTGGCTCGAGAGCGGGACAAGCCTCCACGGCCTGCGGGGAGATTGCTCCGGAACGGAGGGCTTGTGTTCGCACTGGATGTTTCACGAAGTGATGTGAGAGAATATATCGCTGATAATTACAGGCGCATGACGGAGAATTGGCGCTATGAGTTGATCGTACTAGACTTGCTCTATGCGGCGGGAATCTACCCCAGGAACGGCCAAAGCCGTGGTGGGGTAATGAATGATGCCATGCGATTCCTCTATTCCCTGAAGGGTAATACAAAATGGATACTTAACGGTGTGCCGTTGGAATCCTGTTTCGGGGATTCCGAATACGTGCGAATCGGAGCAAACACCTCTCCGTATTGGGAACGGCCCTATTACAAGAGTATTCATCTAAGGGAACGTGAATCCACACGCAATGCCTTGAAATCCATGATTGGAAGACATCAGCTCAATGGTCGCTTCTTTGCGAGTGCTACCGGTCCGTTCTACTTAAAGCCAATGAAGAGGGGCATGGACAGATTCCAGCAATATACAAATCTCCTCCTCTCCCACCTCCTTGGGAGTTGTTTGATGGCCTCCGAGGCTATCGAAGACTATCAGCCACAAGAAATGAAGCTATTCAAATCGCTTTTTCCACTTATGTCGCCCATAATCAATTCAGTCGACGAGTATCGCCGAACCATTAGAGTGAGTTATCGCATTAAATCTAGGCAATACCTAAGCATTTCCAACATCTCTGGGAGGACACAGTCGTTCCAGCTTCCCTCTGGGCACTGGTTTTCGGCTCCCTGGCCACTCCCCCGGGCCCATCACATCAGTGGCGGAAAGGTTCAGCAACTCAAACCCTGGGAATCCCGAAACTACCTTCTAATTGACGATGCGGATTGCTTCGCAGGAAGCGACGGTCATATTTTTCCTGGTACGGAAATCGAATCCATCGTAAAAGAGAATGGTGATTGGCGCATTATTCCCAAGCAGGAAAAACGAGATTCCTTCAGGGCATGGCTACAGATTCCAGAAACTGAATCCATGGTGACTCTCAATGGATGTCCGGTGGAGAAGAAGCCTTCGGCCTATGGGGGGGGATGGCTAGTTGACACCCTTGTCCATCCGGTTTAGGGATGCCCTTTAACCGGAAGTTTTCACAATATCCATGCATCTTTCGTCGTTAATTACTTCCATAACAATAAATTACGGAAAAAAATCAGCTAAAATCTGTTCCCTTGTATGCAGACTCATCTGGCCCACATTTTTCAATCACACTTCCTCCCCAGCTCCTGCAGAGTACTCTTTTCGTGTAATGTTTCCAAAGTTGCGTTTGCATTGAAGTTTTAGTGGTAACTTCTCCTTCCCATCTGTTTCTACGGGCCTTTATTATAGATTTTTTGGAGAATACCTATGCCTCTGCTCCCTTGCATAGAAACTGGAATAATATTTCTTGAGCCAGTGTGCCAGAGACGCAGGGCCGCCAGCTTACGATCCTCCGCTTTTGAACCGCTCGTACCGTTGTTAATCACAGTGGCAGGGTCGAGGTCTTTTATCTCTACCGGAGAGAAGTAGGCTACGGTGGCAAACTCTCCCGGTGTATCGATCAAAATATCATCCCCTTCAAGTCCCTCATGATGACTACTTACTGTCCATGGAATTTCAAGGCGAGTACCATTAAATGGGTCCAGCTTACTCTCATCATCAAGATAATTGACCTTATAGGCGGACATGATATTAGCCATATTTGGCATAGTTGATGTACTGATACTTGTCATCTTATCCTCTGGGTCTGGATTGTTATTTTGGCTCATGGCCTGGGGGGATGAGGCGATGGAAACGAGTAGAATGAGTGACAGAAGGGCTTGTACTAGGGAAGGCAGGGTTTTCATTTATTTCTCCTTGAATCTATTACCGGGCCATGGATATTGCCCATTAATTTCTTTCAGGATGTAGTTTTCTGCTGGAGAGTTTAATTCTAAAAGTAATGCTCTAGGTCTACCATTGCTAAATCTCCAATCATATTTTTTTGGATCTACCCATAAGATGGGCATCATATCAACAACAGATTATACAAACCATGAAATGCAATGGCCAATAGGATGGATACAGAGATTCCCCTTTTGCCATATAACTTGCTTCGTGCATAGAAAAACCCCATTAGGCCGCTGGTCAAGACGTGTAATGGGGTTGCCGTTAGAATTCTAATTATAGCGGTTTGCCGAATCGATTCGGCACCTATCATGTACAGGATGTTTTCCGTAAGTGCAAACCCTAGGGCAAGACAGACTCCATAGGCTACGCCGTCCATCATCCTCCCGAAATCCTGACGGCGATGAGCGACAAGAACAATTGCAGTAAATTTCGCCAGTTCCTCAACAAGGGCGATGCCGAGTAAGGCCTTTGATGGCATTGTCAATGGTGCTGGGACAAGTTCGCTTAGTGGAATGATAATCATCTCGACCAAAATGGCGGGCCGTGGCACGATGATGCCCACGATAAATAGCTTGACAGCGATATGGAGGCTAAGAGGCCGCCGAAGTATAAGAAGAACAGGGGAAGTCAATAACAATATAAATAAGGTGCCGAAAATGCCTTTCATTTGTCTGATAGCACGTCATCGAGAATTGATAGTAGCCGTTCATTGTGCTCTCGTAGGCCTACGGTCGGCGTATCGCTACAGCGACTAGCCCGGCATTCCGCAACGATGGTATGGGCTTCCGCCAGGTGAGGACTAACTCCCCACAGACCGCAATCGGCACTCCGTAACTTCCCAATGCCTGTTCCTTGCTTGCCAGTCGTGGTGGGGCTGTGTCAGAATCCAGGGGCCCGACGGGGCTCTCCCCCTGAAGGGGGGGGGGGACGGGGGGCATGAATGTGCTGGGGTGGGTCAGAATGATGGATTTGGTTTGTAGGCAAGGCGGCCTGCCTGTGCGTGTACGCACCTGTCTGCAACAGGCAGGCTCAGACAGGCGAAAAGTTCTGAAAGCGGAATGTACATGTTGTACATGAGCATTTCAGATTTTTTCGCCAACGCCGCATGCGGGCCAAAGGGCATTCTGACACAGTCCCTTGAGACAATCCCAATAGGCACTCTTAAATCCAAAACCAATACGCCGCCAGGGGAAGGACACAGGCTGCAATCAGCACCCAATCCACACCCTTCACCGCTAGGGGAAAGGGTGTGGCATCAGGCCTATAACAGCGTGAAATCATGGCATCGGCAGTGGTTTCTGCCCTCCTGATAGTTGCCTCGCTCAGTGGAAGCCCTAGATAGAGGGACCGCCTGAATATTGACCTTCGGGATTCGATTCCCCGGCTGACCGCCGCATCGCTGACGGATGCGGCTTCATCCAGCAGGCATGGAATAAACCCAATACAGAGGGACACGGCCATGGACAGCGAGCCGGCCCAGCTATTCGGAAGGAAGAACATAATTCGCCTTATGGCGACGGCCAGATTGCTCGGGTCCGTAGTGGCCGCCAGGAGTTGACCGGCCATCATCATCAGGAGTAGCCGCAGTGCCTTCAGCAAGCCATGAGTCAGCCCCTGTATGCCGAAGGGGCTGGTCCATCCGAGGAGCACAAAAGGCGGCTCAGTTTCCGCCAAGCCGTTACCGACACCCATGGCTAGGGCCACGACAAGCCAGAACAGGAAAGGCCTCCGAAATTGCCGGATGCGGCTTTTTGCCATGGCGTGGGAGATAACGAGTTGAATGCCGATGATACCGAGTAAGACGGGGCGACCTGTCAGGGCCGCAAGACTCCAGAGGACCAGTTCCAGGAGTTTAAACCTAGGGTCGTGGCGATGCCATAGACTGCATCCTGGAAAGTAGTGGAGGAAGTGAACCTCTCTCAAGGTCGTCTCCAGGTCATGCTGGAGAGATCTCCGCGGGGGCGACGCACCCCAATAGTTTCCAGAGAATCCAGCAGATTGAAGGGATGTCCATCGGCATGGATGCCGCCCTCCCTCATCAGAACAAGCCGTTCGGCATGAGCGAGTAGCTTTTCGAGGTCGTGGGTAATCACAAGGATGGTCGATCCTGCGGCATTCAGGGACAGGAGGACTTCGATCAGATCCGCGCTACCTGGCCAGTCCAAGCCGGTGAAGGGCTCGTCCAATATCACAAGCTCGGGATGCATGGCCATCACCCCGGCCACCGCTAGCCTCCGTTTCTCACCTCCTGAAAGCGTATGGGGGCGTCGATTATCGAAACCGGCTAGGCCTGTGGCTTTCAGGGCTTCCTCGACTCTCCGGTCGATTTCATTTCTATCCAATTTCAGATTTTCCGGGCCAAAGGCCGCATCCCTACTCACGGTTTGGCCTACAATCTGGGCTTCCGCCTCCTGAAAGACGAGGCCAATACGCCGTCTGGTATCGGCGAGGTCATTCATAATATCAATACCATCCAGTTTTACCTCACCGGCACTCGGCCTCAGTAGACCGTTCAGATGGCGCATGAGAAGTGTTTTTCCGCTACCGTTGGGTCCGGCCAGGACAATAAATTCGCCCCTGCAAATAGTCAGAGATACATCGTTCAATCCCCAAAACCCGTTTGGAAACCTGTGAGACAGATGGCAGACTTGTAGGAGGGGCGTATTCACTCTTGCCAGTTTATACTTTTGTCCTATCCTGAAGATATCTCGTGATGACCACGGCGGCAATTGCCTTGATAGCGTCTCCAATTAGAAAGGGTGCCGTATACTTGGCCCAAGTAGATGTCCAGGACCAGTCTTCAACCATGCCCATCAGTCGCCAGTGCATCCATGGAAGCCCAGGCAGATAAATGGCCAGACTGGCAATAACCGCCGCTGTTATTAGCAGAACAAGACCCGTGCCAAGGCGAGAAATAAAACCTGCCAGGAAGGCCGCAAGAGCGTATCCAATCAGAAACCCCCCTGTGGGTCCGGCAAAAATCTGCGGCCCGCCGGAACCGCCAGCGAACACCGGGAGGCCGATCATCCCTAATAAAAGATAAAGGCCAACCGAGGCCAAACCCAGCCATGGGCCAAGAATCATCCCGGTGAGAATGACAAACAGAGTCGCCATGGTGAACGGAACTACAGGATTCCAGGGGGCGGGAAAACTGAAAATAGCACCGACGATGATCAATGCGGTGAATATAGCCGTAAGAACGATGGACCGTGTCATTTGATCTTGCATTATATTTCTCCTCCGGCAAAACATTATTGTATACGAGATTTTCTTACGGGTCGATTCTCAATCTCACTTTGCTTACATTGGTGCAAAATCTACCCCTAGGAGTCTGTCGGACTTCATATACAAAATAAAATCGGATAAACTTTTCTCAGTGCCCCAAAGCTTGTTTTTCGAAATAAATAGTTTCTAAACGCAAGTCATACCTTGGTAGGAAAACAACTTACTAAAAAGATATGTCATGACTTTTCCACACTGCCCAAATCCCGATTGCTCCAATTTTGACCCACCCCCTGGATTCTGATCCAGCTCCAGCACATTCATACCCTCCTGTCAGGGGGGGAGCCCGACGGGGGTGTACCTGGCATGACCAAAATCCAGTGGGTGAAAGTCCCACCTAAACCCTGAAAGGAGGGACTTAGTAGACAAAGACAAGGGTGTCCGAAGAAAGACCGACAGCATAGCAATGAGATGCCTGTCATTGATAGAGGGTACCTCTACCCCCCCCATTTAGTTCTTGACTCGATCTTTTCCGCCGCTACGGCGTTGTCAACATGCTCACGTAGCCAAGCTACGCTCCGCTTTTGCCGCCTTGTATCAACGAAAAATCTCTTCGTCAATTTCCTAAAGTTGTTTTTTAGAGGTACCCTAGAGATTGTCAGTCCCAATGAGGAATCTGAAGGAAGTTTGAGTCAAAATATCCGTTTGAACATTGAGTGAACCTTTGTAAAGGCCACCAATTGAATCCGGGGGCAGTCAGATGAACCCATAAATCGTAAAGGTCTTGACCGATGAAGAAGCAGTGATGTTTGCATGAGGATAAAACTAATGACCAAGTGGCAAGGAAGCCGGAGGTGAAGAGAGGAACATGTAACAATGAGTAACACAGCAAGTGAGTTTAGCCTGAAAGGAACATTGAGTTACCAGTACGTATATTCTGGAATCTGGCGAGATGCGCTAAAACAAACATTTGTGAACAAAGGAGGAAAGTTGGAACAACAGGAGCTATTCAAAGTGGCCAGCACAGAGCTTTTTGAGACACTGTGCAGACCTAGGACACTGGGGCAAGGCTTTAGGATGGTTAGTAAGAATGGGGGCACGGCAGACATCGATGGAAACACCAAGACGGCTCTTCGGACGATCCTATGGAGACATGTCCAGTTTTCCGCAATAAAAGAGTATGGCCGTTCGGTAATGCGCAAAATTTCTAAAGCCTCTAGCTGATGCTTTTATATGTTGAATTACGCTGTTGATTCCTTCGGCGAATGCGTTAGTTATCCTGTGTTTGGCATAGGTAATGATGTTTTCAATATGCCTTTTAAACATTTTTGCCACATTTATGATCGGCTTAAGCCTCGAATGTGTTGCTGAAAAATACCATTTCTTAAAATGCTTCCTAGCATCATCTTCGCTTTTAAAGTCCCACAGAGCCTTTAATAGTTCCTTTCTATTCCATGCACGACCAACAGAAAGTTGCCGTAGATTCAACGCTTTAAAATCGTTTTCATTTTTATCCGTGAATTTCTCTTTGTTTTTCAACCAAGGATATTTGGTTCCCTTCAAGACACTGTCATTCTGGCTTGACAGATGTTTGTGTTCACTTTTGCGCACCTTGTCAACAGCCTCATTCATATACTTCATTATGTGAAACTTGTCATGAACTATGGCCGCATTTGGGACATGTTCCACTGCTCCAGTAATATAGGGCTTCCAAAAATCTATGCTCACAGCCTCTACTTCGTCTCGTTGTTTTTCTGTGAGACTACCCCACAATGCGTTCACAGACTCTTTTTTGCGGTCTACGGTCACATCAAGAACCCTTTTCCCGTCAATGTCGGTTATAACGCTGACATAACTGTGGCCCTTTAGAAAACTCTTTTCATCCATTCCTATATGACTGATTGTTTCATCTTTCCTTCTGGCAAGGCCACGGCGAACCGCCCTCTTCATTATGTTGCTCATCTCATGCCAGCTTACCCTTAGGCCCAGGGCGGTTTTGCTTATGTTTTTGCTACCCTCCAGGAATAGTATTGCCACTGCTTCAAACTGCGCTGTAAATCTGCTCGTCTCTTCTGCCCATGGAATATTCATCGTCTTGGTTTTATGTTCAGGACATTTCACTCGGGGAATTCGGCAGTGAATATATGTCTTTAATTGACAGGTATCCAAATGCCTCCACGTCCGCTCTTCTCTTCTGTCATGAATTTTGCAGGTAGTAGCGCATTCAGGGCAGATGCCGTCATTCCCATGCGGCCATTCCAGATATATATGCACACAATCATTGTCTATGTTTAGATCAATGCCAGTTATGTGCCATGGGTTAACAATGCCAAGTATTTGCCGATATAGCTCTCTATCATCCATTTTCTCATAGTACTTTGCTTCCATCTTATTCCACAAGGGTGTCCGAAGAACCAGTTCTTTCTTAAATCAGGATCAATCATGGATTTTGAAGGAGCCCCTGTCTCTTCAAGTTTTTTTTAGAAAGTCATTGGCCGCATGAAGTTTTCCAAGCTGCTTGTACAGTTCAGCTTGTTCCTTCTCTAATTCTTTTTCTCGTTCTGACTTTCCATTACGAAAAGCAGAATCAGCATTTTCAATGAACTCCCTTTTCCACTTTGAAATCATGTTCGGATGTGTCCCTGTTGCCTGAGCAATCTCGCTGATCGTTTGTTCTTTCCGCAAAGCCATGAGTGCAATTCTTGCTTTCTCTGAATCACTCCACTTCTTACGCATCTGATGTATGCTTTCTGATGCCTATTATACAGCATCAATCTAATTTTAGAGCTGTATCGATCTAAGGGAGCACTATACTAAATGATATCTTTTAGAAGTGGCCTTTGCTCAAATTTTTCAGTTGTCATAGATCAGCTCTTGACATTTTTCTATATATTGATAGTTTGAAGATAGTTTGAAACTAAAAATGGAGGTATGTAGTGGCGTATAGCATCATAAGCAGAGATTGCATCAACTGTGGAGCCTGTGAGCCTGAGTGTCCCGTGGAGGCCATTAGCGAACAGGATGGCGTTCGAGTCATTGACGAAGACCTTTGCACGAGTTGTAGCGCATGTGTCGACGTGTGCCCCACCGATTGCATCGAAAGCGATTAATTTAGTAAAAAGACGGGTGGTTGAATCAGATAAGTGAAACAACTCTGGACGGCCATCCGTCAAAGATCGGCATTGTACAGAGGTATACGCCAATACTTCGATCAGGCCGGTTTTCTTGAAGTCGAAACCCCTGTTCTCTCCCTATCTCCCATACCGGAGAAGACAATAGAACTCTTCGAAACTCTCTTGTCGGAGGTGGGAAAACCATCCCGGCGCATATATCTTGCGCAATCCCCTGAGTTATACATGAAAGCACTCCTCGCCAATGGGTCACCTTCTCTGTATCAAATTAGCAAGTGCTTTCGCAACAATGAACAACTTGACAGATGGCACCGCTGGGAATTCTCCATGTTGGAATGGTATGAAGTCGGTGTCGATGCCATCGGAAATATCGACAGGACACAGAGACTTCTCACGGCGATCTGCGAGGCCCTAGATGGAGTATTGGATGATGCGATAGTAGCAGATTTCAGAGTCATGACGATGAATCAGGCATTTGAAGAGTTTGCGGGATTTTCCCTCGAAAATGACCTAGGGAGTGACGACAGTGAGCATATTCGCCACGCCCTCATCCAACGTCTGATTGATAATAATCTCCCCATCGGAAACGGACAGGAGAGCCTTGATGATCTGTTTCACCGCCTGTTTCTTTCTCTCGTTGAACACCGGTTGCCCACTGAGAAGCCATTGATACTGAAAGACTGGCCAGCCATCGTTCCCACTTTGGCGAAGCGCATTCAGGGAAGCCCCTGGGCCGAACGCTGGGAAATGTACTATCACGGAGTGGAAGTGGCGAATTGCTACACCGAGGAAAACAACCTAGATGCCCTCAAGGAGTATTGGCGGGGTCAGCATCCTAAAGACGATGACGAGCGGTGGATTCATGCCATAGCAGATGGCATGCCCCATTGTTCCGGCGTAGCCATGGGTCTCGATAGACTATTGGCACTGATCCGAGGGGATGCGAGCCTAGAAGGACTAGATCTTTTCCCCCCATGTGATATGATGCTCAGATGATATTCAAGGGCCATCTAAGGTGATTTTATGGGAATGCTAAAGGCTGGTGCCATTAATAAGGGCGATTACATACTCGAGAAAAACGAACCCTATGTGGTGAGTGAGCGGGAATTCGTCAATCCGGGAAAGGGTTCCGCCTTCGTTCGATTGAAACTCAAGAATCTGCGAACCGGAGCCGTCCTCAGGGTTACCCACAAGAGTCAGGACAGTTGCGAAGAAATCGATGTGGATGAGGTGGAATCCCAGTTTCTTTATGCCGATGATGCGAGCTATCATTTCATGGATACTTCCACTTATGAACAGTTTGAGGTTCCAAGAACGGCCCATGAGGCCGCCCAGTACTTCATGCTTGAGGGTGAAACATTCAAGCTCACCCGTTGGAATGATGAGACTCTGGACATTCGCCTCCCCCCGAAGAAAGATCTCATCGTCACCGAAGCCGAGGAGTCCGTCAAAGGGGATACTGTGACAGGGGCAACCAAGTATGTCATTACCGAGACTGGCCTAAGGGTTAAGGTTCCTATTTTCATTAAGCAGGGAGAAAAAATCCGCGTCAGCGTGGAAACCAAGGAATATCAAGAACGGATAAACGACTGACTTCCGAATCGCATTCAAAGCCTTCCGCTATTTTTCCAGACCTCATAAATCGCCGGGTAAAATTCCAGTTTATGGGTAAGAAAATCAATCTTGACCTCTCCCTGGGGCTATTCAGTAGTAATGGCATAGACATGGGTTCCATTCTCCTTCTCAAGTCCATTGCCGGACAATGCGATCTTAGCCATGTTCACAATGTTCTTGATGCAGGTTGCGGTTGCGGCGCATTGGGTCTTGCCATCGCTTCCTACAATTCAGAGGCGAGAGTCAATCTTATTGACAGGGATAGATTAGCGGTGGAATTCAGTGCCCATAACGCCAGACTCAACAGACTGGACAATGTGATTATAAATCATCGCCTCATGCTCGAAAATGGACATCCGAACGCCTGTGATCTTATCGTATCGAATTTCCCAGCCAAGGCCGGATTGCCTGTCATAGAGGATTTCATTCTTCGGGCTCCTGGGTTGCTCAGCACCGATGGGAGAGTATGCCTCGTCATCGTCCAGCCGCTTGCCGATGCATGTCGGAATTTCATCCATAGGGCACGAAACATAATCCTCCATGAAGAATGGACAAAGAGCCATACGGTGTTCCACTTCAGAGGAAAAAGCGATAAGGGGGCAGAACAATGCTTCAAAAAGGATTGGCTTCAACCCCATATCCGTCATCCTCGCATATTTGCTGTTGGACGAGCAAGGTACACCCTGGAGACTGCATGGAACATCGGGGACTTCGATTCTATCTCCTGGCGAATAGAACTCTTGGCCGGACTTCTTGAAAAAGGTGGAGAAGCAGGCGGTCGATGGGTTTTCTGGTCACCTGGACAGGGGCATTTCCCCCTGCTGTGCACAATGCGCCCAGGTGCCACTCCGGGAGAGATTGTCCTTGCGGGACGAGATAGATTAGCATTGCTGATCAGTGAGCGCAATTTGAAGGCTTATAACAGCCTATTAAAAACGGTGCTCATGCCACTCACCGAAACCGGTATGCTTAGCACCAAGCTGGAGACAGACTCGGTGAATCTGCTTCTCACCGATTTAGCCCCCATCCCCCGCAGTGCATGGAGTTCCCGTCTAAAACAGGTATCTGCTCAGCTCATTAAACCCGGCGGCAAGTGGGCCATAACAGGGCGAAGTGCCCATCTTGCCGAACTGTTAAAAAACACCCGCTACTGGACCATGATAGGGGATCGGCGTCATCATGGCTGGCGTGCGGTGATACTGCGGCGCAATTCGTAGAGACCGCCATCTATTGCCCGGCCGAACGGATGAGTCTGTCAATCACAGCAGAGTTGTTTTCCCACTGCGACGACAATGAAATGAAAACTACTCGCAGTCGTTCGGAAAAGAAAAATGACAACGACTAAGGGAAGCAGAAGTGGTTTGATGCTGTTCGAAAGATCGCTGGTTAGCTTTCGCAAGGAGCTTATATGAAGCAAAGAGTTACAGGGCTTGACCTTGCAAGGGCTTTGGCGATATTCGGCATGGTCATTGTTAACTTTAAAATTGCCATGAACGCTGAAACTGGCAACATGCTGTTGATGAATTTTGCCGGGGTTTTTGAAGGTAGAGCATCGGCCTTGTTTGTTATTCTTGCAGGTGTTGGTGTGACATTTCTGACCAATAAAGCAAGAGAGTCTAGCGATGGGGTACTTGTATTAAAAAATCGCTTGTCGCTGATAAAACGCGGGCTATTACTGATTGTGATCGGTCTTTTATACACGTCAATATGGGAAGCTGATATTCTCCATTTTTATGGCTTTTATTTTTTAATAGCTTCTTTCCTATTTACAGCTAGCGACAAAGTCTTGTTATTTATCTCGGTGATTGTCATGCTGATATTCCCAGCCTTAATGCTGTTTCTAAATTATGAGCAGAACTGGAATTGGTCAACATTGACCTATGAAAACTTTTGGTCATTCGATGGAATGATTCGGCATATAGTATTTAACGGCTTCCATCCCGTCTTTCCCTGGGCTGCCTTTTTGATATTTGGGATGTGGCTGGGGAGGCAGGATTTATCCCGGAGATTGATTAGAAACAAGTTGCTTGCTTGGTCACTCATCACTTTGCTTGTCACCGAATGTAGTTTTTATTTGATAAGAGAAACTATTGGAGACGGTAGTGGGCTTGAAATGACATCTGAAGAAGTGAAATTTCTGCTTTCAACAGCGGTTATACCTCCATTGCCTCAATACATAATTTCTGCTGGCAGCTCCGCTGTTGTTATGTTGGTTGCTTGCTTATACTTTTCAGAGAGGTTTTCTGAAAGCAATATCAACAAGTGGCTGTACAAAACAGGACAATTATCTTTGACCTTGTATGTTGCACACGTCATTATTGGTATGGGCATCCTTGAGTCTATCGGACGGTTAGAAAACCAGACAATAAACTTCTCACTACTTAGTTCATTTATATTTTGTGTTTGCGGGATAGTTTTTAGTGTTGTATGGCTTAAGTTTTTTAAAACTGGGCCGTTAGAATGGCTCTTCCGTAAAATTGCAAGCTAACGCCGTATTGTAGCGGACGGGGGGGGGGATTTACAGGGGGGTATGAATGTGCTGGGGCTGGGGCAGAATCCAGGGAGCCAGCCCCAGCCCCTGTCGGGCTCACCCCCCTGTCGCCCCTCCCCCGTGAGGCTGTGTCAGAATCCAGGGAGGGGCTATTACAGGCAAGGCGGCGAAAAGTTCTGAAAGCGGAGGTGCGCCTGGCATGACCAAAATCCAGTGGGTGAAAGTCCCACCTAAACCCTGAAAGGAGGGAATTAGTAGACAAAGACAAGGGTGTCCGAAGAAAGACCGACAGCATATCAATGAGATGCCTGTCATTGATAGAGGGTACCTCTAAAACCCCCCATTTAGTTCTTGACTCGATCTTTTCCGCCGCTACGGCGTTGTCAAAATGCTCACGTAGCCAAGCTACGCTCCGCTTTTGCCGCCTTGTATCAACGAAAAATCTCTTCGTCAATTTCCTAAAGTTGTTTTTTAGAGGTACCCTAGAGATTGTCAGTCCCAATTTAGGAATCTGAAGGAAGTCTAAGTCAAAATATCCGTTTGAACATTGAGTGAACCTTTGTACAGGCCGCCAAAGGAGGATGAGATGCCCTCTGACATCGAAGTCCTATATCCTTTCCGTAATCCTTGGTGGTAAAGAAGGCAAGCGGAAATGGAGATTGTGTCTTACCCAGGGAGAGCCGCTGGTAGCGGAAACTTAAGGAACTACGCCATGAGATTTCCTAAGCCGTGCAGGGATGTAAGGTTATGCTTCTCAGAATTGAATCCGGGGGCAGTCAGATGAACCCATAGTAATCGTAAAGGTCTTAGCCGATGAAGAAGCAGTGATGTTTGCATGAGGATAAAACTAATGACCAAGTGGCAAGGAAGCCGGAGGTGAAGGGGGGAACATGATTACCCTCGACACCCGGTTTTCTTGGGAAGCGACCGAAGGTGTCAAATCCTATAAATTGCAACTGGCAGACAATGCCAGCTCATTGGTCGACACCGTTGCTATTGAATTAAACGGTGCGGAATACACTCCTCCTGAAGCACTTAATACGGGAAGTTATAGCTGGCGAGTCCAGGCTATTGATGCCCTGGGGAACTTCGGCCCTTGGTCGGATGTTCATTCGGTCAATATACTACTCGACGATGCGATCAGTGGGTTTGTATTCTGTCGCCGATGAATTAAGGCCGACATTGAGCTGGAATTCCGTACAGTATGCGCATTCATACGAAGTGCAAATGTCCACTGACAAATCTCAATTGGCCGATTCGGTTGCACGTCCGGCATCTGACACCAGCTTCCGTCCTGAGGACCTCAATCAATATGTGGCATATTACTGGCATGTGAGACCTGTGGATGCGGCAGGAAGTCCAGGACGCTGGAGTAGTACACAGGTGCTGGTTGTTTACGACAGCAACTCCGAAATGGGAGCCGATGACATTTTCGCAATGGCGGATGGAACAGAACTGAATAAAATTATATCCAGGGATGATGGCTATGTATTTTTGCCTGGAGGCACATTTGATATTAAAATTAGAGAAGGTAGCACCCCATACACAGATGTTACTGTAACGTCCTTTTCTATGAAGCCATCAGAGGTAACGCACAAAGAATTTCTTGTTTTTTAAAATGACAATCAAGACAAAATTTCAGTGGTAGCAGATACAGGCAACGCAATACGGGGTGCCAACTTCCTGGAAATGAATAATGTTGCCATATATGGATATTTGAATTTATCAGCAATTGAATATGATGCTGAGGCCAGCCCTGTTTTCAAGTTTAAGCCCACAGAAGGTGCTCCAACTATTGACTCTCCCCTTGGCCAAGTCACATGGTACGGTAGTCTGATCTATGCTAACTGGCTGAGCGAACGTGAGGGATTAAATGCAGTTTATACCTTTGAGGGGACTGATAATCCCGATGTGAGCATGGATTTGGAGGCAAACGGATATCGACTTCCTACAGTTGCCGAATGGGACTATGCTGCACGAGGCGGTGCACTTAACAAAGGCATTGATAACTACTATGACTATGCGGGAAGCAATTCGGGACTTGAAGTAGGCTGGTACTATGATAACAGTCCATCATATGGTCTTCATACCATTGACGAAACTATTGTCAATCTGTATCCGAATGCCGTGAATATATACAATCTGTCGGGGAATGTATCCGAAATGGTTTGGGATAGGATTGATAGTCGCATGGATTTCTATGATGGAAATTTACGGGAATTTTACACTGGTAAAATCGACCCAATCGGAATGACTCCGACTGAGCCACCCTCATCTAAGGGGGGATATTTAATCCGAGGTGGTAATTTCAAAATGCAATTATCATATTATTCAAAAATTCATGAGCAAGTATTCTATACAACGGGAGCACTGCTCTTAAGAAGGCCCGAAAACGGATTCCGGCTCGTAAGAAGCTATCGCTAGGATTCCTCTAGAAAATAGCTTGGGATGTACAAAGAGTTCCGCACGGAGGCACAGAGTGCATAGAGGTTTTTCAAAGCTTTGTCTGTTCCTCTCTCCGTGTCCTTTGTAATCTCCGTGAGATCTAAAAACGGCATGGGTTGTATAAAAAGTTTCGCACAGAGATACAGAGTGCATAGAGGTTTTTCAAAGGGTCCTTTAGTATAATAATATCTTACAGGAAGATATGCTTTTTTTAATCCATCCACAACTTTTGAGTATACCTCGGCCTAATTGGATCGACTGCATAATTCTTTTCCCGACAGTACGTAATAGGCTTTTACTGATAGTGTCCCCCCATCTTCGGGGCACTATAAATCTTATACGGGCTCAGGTAACAACCAAATTAAATAATAACCAAATTAAATTCTTCAATGATGATTCCAGTGTATTTCTCGATATGGTTAATCATATAGTTGCGTAGTTCATGAAAATCATCATTGAGTTGTCTATGGCCGGGCACCTCCACCTCAACGCGGAATCGGAAAACTCCATGGTGTGTGGCTGTCCTGACTTTCTTGACAATGAGTTCCCCATCAAATTCGTCGGCTAAATGAGCAATCATCTTGCCAATTGCCTGCTCACTGATACTCACCTGTCCTCGGGTTTCATCATGAAAGGCTGGGCGGACTATAGATTTCTCAAATACTTTCTGGTCAGGCTTCTTCTTCCAACTGAATCCCCGTCCGATCTTGAAAAGAATCTTAATGGATTTTGATATGAGGTAAGGATAGTCACGCTCTACTTGGATAGTTGGTACAGGGATGACATGCTTCCCCTCCTCATTTCGTGATCTCTGAGCCTTTTCTATGTCCTTGGCTGTCGAGATTTCCTCAATCGAGATTATCTTAGATGGCAGCGGTAATTTCAGCCTTTGAGCGGTACGTGCCACCATGCGTTCCGAGGTTCCGATGAGGAGTATTTTCCCTATTTTCCTTGATTGAATAGCCCTGATGACTTCATGCTGATGAATGACATCGTCAAAGAGAGCGGTTTTTATGGCACTCATGTATACTTTTTCGCGTTTTGCCGACTTTCCCGCGACAATGCTGTTTCCATGAATCAAAAGTCCATCGTCGATAATGTATTCTATGCCGTATTTCTCGGCTATGAGCTTGGCACGGAAACTCTTACCAGTACCGCTACTGCCCACGAGGGCGAAAACACGGGTTCCTCCTATAAGAGACTTCAGTTTTTCGACTAATCTCGTTTTACGACGGCCATTCCGCTCCACATCCACGCTCCATAAGTATCATTGCTTGACAAGGTCTTAGACTCCAGGAAGAATAGCAACTGTGTCTATTACAATTCTAACCACTTTCAAAAACAAGATTAATATGATTCAATCCCCTCTGAACATTATTATAATTCCAATAATCATGATTTCTGCCATAGTGGTTATAATTGGTGGGTATACACGCGAGGCCAGATACTGGCCGGAATGGTTTCTCCTGCTTGTCCCTCAAGATGCCGACGAGGCATCTGTCATTAAGGAGTTTCATTCATTTGGTATTGAAGATTTATTGGCTTCCTCTAAGGTCGAGATACATTATATGGCCATTCCTGAAATGTCTACAATGAATGTCGATCAAATTGATGAACAACTACCTATAGGTGATCCTCGACGGGATCCCTTTATTCAGAATGTGGACAAACTCTTCAAGTCAGGAGAAAACACCTTCATCTATCTACCGGCTGATCGAGGAATCATGTCATATCGACGGATACTGAGACGCTCACCGGTATTCGATGGACTGAGGATTCTCGATGATATGCAGACCGAGAGGTTTGTCGCCCTTGCGCTTTTCATCCTTGCCATTGTAGGAGTAACAATACTTTTTCCTGGGCAACCTTTTTCAATGCTCATCGCCGCACTGCCCTGGATGCCCCTTGCTTTTATCGGAGGCTTTTCCTTTGTTTATTATATAATCGCCTTATTCGTATTGTCAGCATGTCGATACCTCGACGGTTGGCCAGCGACTGTGATAGCCTTGATAGGTAGCCTGATTGTTTTTTTCTTTGCTTGGAGAGATTGGGCATTACGAAATTTTGTTCTTTTCATCACTGCGGAGGTGGGCAGTGAAACCATATTTTTCATCTTGCGAAACAAGACTTGGAAGACAAGGAGTCTGGGATATCTGCACTGGCTCTTAGGCCGTGAGGAACGAAGAGATCACAAACCCTTTGAACCCTTATCCCTTACTGGAAGAATGCCCCAAGTTGCAAAGGCAATACCCTGGATAGGTGTTGTCAAGAGCTGTGTCGCTATTGGATTAGTGATGGCATGCTCACTCATCCGTAATGGGCCGCATGATCTCGTACCGGCGGTGACTGAGCCAGTGGGAAGTTATGACTCAGTGACAGCGTTTCACAAGCTCATGATGCTAGATAGACGCGACAATCCTCCACACGTTTCGGAGTTACTCTCGTCTTTTGCCTTTCAGAAGGGGTTTCTAAATGGTGCACAATATGAATTTCCATTGCCTGGAACAGAATTGACGCTGAATCGATACGTCCCAAACGGAGATGCGATAAACAAGGTCGAAGTCGTTGTAGCCGCCTATGATTCGCAATGGTATGAATATGCGGTGAGAAAAATTCTTGGCCGGGGTGTCGGGCGGCTATTTGCACCTCTTGATGGCCCCTCACAGGTTATCTATACGATGCAGCCGATTCATGCAGGCGTATTAAAGGGGCCAACTCTTCTACAATTAGTTTTAACGAGCCTGATCCTTCTCGCTGCTTTGCTCATAGGGAATATCTCTGCCAGGCGGAGTGACAGGGCTGAGCAATCATCCTTGCTTCTGTATAAAAAGGGAGATGCCGCATGAAGAAGCTGATGACTTTTTCAAGAGGGGGCATACATCCCAGGAAGACCATGATAGACACCTCGACAAGCCCAATCAGAAATGCCCCAATGCCGACTCGTGTCCTTGTCCCCTTCTCACAGCACATCGGTATTCCGGCCAAACCCCTGGTATCTGTTGGAGAGCATCTGGACGAAACACAGCTTATTGGGGAACCCATGGGGTTTATGTCCTCGGCTGTGCATTCACCGATTCCTGGAGATGTTAAGGAGTTTCGCACTATCTATTTGCCCAGTGGGGTTAAAACCGAGGCGGTGCTTATTGAACTTTCAGGAGAATTTATACGATCCGGTAAACATGTATCACATAGGGATTGGGAGCTTTATTCCAAGGAAGAGATAATCGACATACTCAAACGCAATGGAGTAGTGGGGCAGGGGGGGGCCACTTTTCCCACTCATGTGAAATATACAATTCCCAAGGGACGAAAATTTGAGGTTTTCCTCGTCAATGCCGCCGAATGTGAGCCCTATCTTTCAGGGGATCATCGTTTAATGCTTGAATGCACCGATGACCTCATTGAGGGCATCAGGATAGCGAGGAAGGTGCTGAGTCCTGAGAGAGTTATTGTGGGCATAGAGTCGAACAAGCGCGATGCCATAGAACTGCTTACCGAATTCGGCAAGAAATACAATATTGAAGTCGTTGCGCTCAAGGTGAAATATCCGCAAGGGGCTGAGAAGAACCTTATTGAAGCCATTTTGGGGCGTGAAGTTCCGTCTGGGAAGTTGCCCATTGAGGTAGGGGTGATCAACTCCAATGTCGGCACTCTCGTATCCATTTGCCAGGCTGTTCGAGACGATAGACCCGTGATAGACCGAGTCGTAACTGTGTCCGGTGCGGCTGTGAGGAACCCTGGGAATCTCCTCGTCAGGATTGGAACACCTGTGCATGAAATCATAGACGAGTGTGGAGGTCTTGTCGAAGAGCCCTGTAAATTCATCAGTGGCGGCCCGATGATGGGCTTCTCATTCTCTAACTTGGATACGCCGGTTACAAAGGGAACAAGTGGTATACTTACCCTCACCCACCGAGAGGTTCATGAATTGGCTCAGACGGCCTGCTTGTCCTGTGGTAAATGTATCGAAGTTTGTCCCATGGGCTTGTCTCCAACGGTGATTTTTAAGAACATTGAATATGAACGGCTTGATGGAGCCGCAAAGGAAGGTCTTGATGATTGTGTGCTTTGTGGGGCATGCGCCTATATTTGTCCGGCGCATATTCCACTGGTTTCGGCCTTCCGCGCGGCACGAAGTCGCCGCAGGCGATTATCTTCCAGGGTAAAAGGATAGTAAGTAGATTTGAAACCACTGATTTCGACTTCTCCACAAATACATGTACGGGGGGGAACCCGAACTATCATGGCATGGGTGATTATTGCGTTGTTGCCAGCCGGGATTTGGGGTGTCATACTCTTCGGCCTACGATCGGCAATAATGGTCCTCGTATCCACCGGGGCCGCCGTGCTCACAGAGTTTGTGTTAAACCGTATCTTCCGACGAGACAATACGCTAGGCGATTTGAGTGCGGTCGTAACCGGCCTCTTAATCGGATATAATATGCCGCCTCATATTCCGCTCTTCATTCCCGTAGCCGCCTCGATTTTTGCGATAGGAATAGTCAAGTGGAGTTTTGGCGGACTTGGAGCTAATTGGATGAATCCCGCCCTTGCAGGCCGTGTATTTGCCTCCTTCTCCTGGGGGGCATTGATGACAAAGTGGACAATGCCCTCAAAATTCGATGTCATTAGCGGGGCAACTCCGTTGAGTATTATTAAGGTGGCTCAATCACCGGTCGGCATGGACAGTCCCATGGAGGTGGTGAATTCGACGGCCTATCCCCTTACCTATCTTGATCTCTTCCTCGGCAGGATGCCTGGGTCATTGGGCGAAGTATCGGCACTTTTACTGATACTCGGGGGGCTATTCCTTGTTGGGGTGCGCATCATCAACTGGGAGATACCCTTTTCTTATATCGTGTCTTTTGCGTTGTTTATCTGGATATTTGACGGCATTCAATACGGAAGTGGTTTCTTTTCGGGAGATGTTCTGTTCCATCTTTTCACTGGCGGCTTGATGCTCGGGGCCTGGTTCATGGCGAGTGACTTGGTGACGACACCCCTTGTGAGGAAGGGACGGCTTGTCTTCGGCATAGGCTGTGGTGTTTTAACGTTTATTATCAGGCATTATGGCAGTCTCCCGGAGGGTGTAAGTCTGGCCATTATCTTCATGAATATACTCACGCCTCTTTTCGATAAATACATCGTACCCAAGCGGTATGGGATGGGCTCATGAATGACTTGGTAAGTAAATCCCTCAGGCTGGGAGTAATTGGTGCCATAGCGGCCTTGCTATTGGCAGTGGTTAATTCATTCACCTCACCAGTTATAGATAGATATAATCAGGAGGCCGTGCAAGCGGCCTTAAAAGTCCTCGCAGGGGATGGCTCGCCTGGGGCGTTGGAAGAAAATCCAGCACCCAATGTGATGAAACGGTGGCCTATCGAACCGGAAGAAGGGTGGATCCTAGAAATCCTTGCCAAGGGATATGGGGGTGAGATGACTCTATTAGCCTCCTATAACGTCGATGGGAGTCTCATCAAGGCAAAGCTGTTGAATAACAACGAAACGGTGGGCTTCGGGAAAAAAGCTGAAGCTCCAGGATACATGGATATCTTTGTATCGAAGGGTGCTGACAATCCAATTCCTTTGAGCAAAGCCGACCTTGGGACACATTCGGATGTGGTATCCGGAGCTACTGTTACGTTTCTAGGAATATCAAAGGCGATTTTGATAGGATCTAACCTTGTGAAGCAATGGGGGCAACTGTGAAACATTTGAAAAAGGGAATTCTCTGGGAGAATCCAATACTGACTATGGGATTGGGATTGTGTCCCTCTCTTGCGGTGTCCACAACGGTGAACAATGCGCTTGGCATGAGTGTTGCGACCTTCTTGGTTCTCCTAGGGTCCAATGTGGTTGTCAGTGCCTTTCGAAAGCATATTCCTGCAGAAATCCATATTCCGGCCTATATCGTGATAATTGCCACCTTCGTTACCCTTATTGATATGATTCTCCAAGCATTTCTGCCGGTTCTATCTCAATCCCTTGGAATCTTCATTCCACTCATCGTGGTGAATTGCATTATTTTGGGGAGGGCGGAAGCCTTCGCAGGAAAGAATTCGGTCGGTGCTTCCATCATCGATGCCATCGCCATGGGATTGGGGTTTGCTACCGGCCTTACCTCAATCGCCTTAGTGAGAGAGGTCCTCGGGGCGGGGACGATTACGCTGTTCCCCGAGGGTGGTGTCATTCGCATCCCTGGTTTAGCAGACAATCCGGCCCTCGTCTTCGTATTCCCCACTGGGGCATTGATTGTCGTCGGTTACTTACAGGGGTTTTTTCGCTGGGTCGCAGCGGCTTCCATTAAATCTAAGGGGAGAGATTGAAATGACCTATGTCGGCATAATCATTACCTATGTTTTTGTCAGTAATCTTGTCTTGTCCCAGTTTCTCGGACTATGCCCTTTTGTCGGAGTATCGAATAAAACCGAAAACGCAGTGGGTATGGGATTCGCTGTTATCTTCGTTATGGGTACGGCGACATTGATTACCTGGGCCTTCCAGCACTTTGTACTCCTTCCTCTCGATATTGTTTTCCTGCAAACAGCTATATTCATTCTTGTCATCGCCTCCATCGTACAGCTCGTGGAGATGGTGATAAGGAAAACCTCGCCGCCGCTTTATAAGGCTCTTGGAATTTACTTACCTCTTATCACAACGAATTGTGGAGTGTTGGGGATTGCTTTGATCAGTGTCAACGAGGGATACAATGCAATCGAAAGTTTCATCGCCGGCATATCTGCGGGGATAGGATTTATCCTGGCTCTTCTCTTCATGGCTGCCATCCGCGAACGCCTGGATATGGAACGGGTTCCAAAGCACTTGAGAGGCACGCCCATTGCTTTCATTTCAGGGGGGCTGATGGCATTAGCCTTCCTGGCCTTTGATAGGGCACTACTGGCCAATATCATCGGAGGATAGCATGGATAACCTCATACAAATTTTAGGTGCCGTCATTTCCACGTCGGTATTTTCTGCTCTTCTTGGATTTGGGCTGGCGATTGCCTCCAGGAAATTTCGGGTCATACAAAGTGAAACCCTGGAAAAACTCATCGCTGTGTTGCCAGGGCTGAATTGCGGTGTATGTGGCTACACCGGTTGTGGAGCCTATGCCGAAGCCCTGGACGAGGGCAAGGATTCTGATACTCAGAAGTGTCGCCCAGGTAGCAATGAAGTTTCCGGGGCCATAGCAGATGTATTGGGAGTTAATACCGCCAGTGTGTCCAGACGCATGGTTGCGCGGCTTGCGTGTGCGGGAGGGGATGATGTGGCGATTCGGGATTTTCTGTACAGAGGTTATTCCGATTGTGAGGCAGTGAGGGGCCACTTTGAGGGAGATAAAGGCTGTAAATATGGCTGTCTAGGACTCGGCTCCTGTGTAAAATCCTGCCCAGTCGATGCGATAGCCTATACGGGCAATGGACTCGTAGAAGTTGATAATAAGTTGTGCATAGGGTGTGAAATCTGTGTTATAGTATGTCCTACTGGGGTGATGAAGATGATACCCGCCGATGCCGATTGGTTTGTTGTCTGCAATTCAAAAGACAAGGCAAAAACAACCAAGTCACTGTGTAGCGCGGGATGCATTGGCTGTAAGATTTGTGAGAGGAAGTTCCCCGAGGCGGGCTTCATCGTGAAAGATAATCTTTCATCTCTGAGTTATGAAATTGGGGGGAAGGATCGAGAGGCGGCTGCTAGGGCCTGTCCTCCAAAGTGCATCATGGAATGAAAATAATATAAGACTACCGATAAATTCTCGTTAGAAGTGAAGTAATCGGTGTTCGCAGGATTTATGAGCAAGATAAAACTTATTTTGGGAACCTACAACACTCTTCCGTCTGGGGGAGCCCCACTTCACCTCGAACCAATCTACCAGCAGGCGTTCAAACCGTTTCTGCATGCCATATACAATCATTCAAACATTCCCATCACTCTGTACTATTCCGGTACGCTCCTAGAATGGTTGGATAAGGAGCATCCTGAATTCCATCTTGTATTAAATGAATTGACAGCTAAGAAGTCCATAGAGATTCTCGGTGGTGCCTATTGGGAACCCATGTTGACCTTGATTCCATCGTCGGACCGTATAGGCCAGGTAGAAATGATGACCACCTATTTGAGGAAGAAGTTTGGAAAGCGCTCACGAGGTGTTTGGATATCTGGACAAGTTTGGGAACCTCAACTTTCTACGTCATTACGTTCATGTGGGATGGACTATGTCTTTCTCTCGGAGAAAGTATTTCCATCTTTGCCGAATGGCGGGATTCAAATGCCAGTTGTAGGGGAGGATCAGGGGAAAACAGTCATCATATTTCCCGTTTTTGACAGTCTTGCGGGTCAGTTTCTACGTGTTTCTCCAGAGAAAATAATAGAATCGCTACATGATATGATTCCTATAGGGCAAAGAGATGTCGTCATTACACTTATGCTCAATGGCCTAGCCCTTGGCGGGAATGGCACAGGCAAGATTTGTTATGGCGATAAATGGCTTGAGCGTTTTTTCCGACTGCTCGGTGATTCCAATTCATGGATAGAGTGTGTCCACCCAAGGCAGTATCTCAAGGATTCCAAGGCCATCATGGAGAAGGATTATCTCACGGGACCGACTTATGAATCCCTGATGGAATGGGCACTGCCGGAACATCGGACAAAGAAGACTCTTCCGGCAAATAGACCTCATTCCTCATATCGAAATTTCTTGTCCAAATACAGGGAAAGTTGCCTCCTCTATTCCAAGATGATGTACGTCGTCATCCTCACCAATCAAGTACGTAGCGATAAATCTCGCAAGAAAAGTGCTCGGGAAGAACTCTGGAAGGGGCAGGAACACTGGGCCTATTGGCATAACCCTTCCGGGGGTATATATGATGGCACCCTTCGACATCATGCCTACAGTGCATTGATAGAGGCAGAAAAAGGCACACGAGAGAGGGGTATTTTCAAGTCTGCCCTGACTTCAATCGATTTCGATATGGATGGCGAGCGGGAATTTCTCTATCATGGAGTGAATCTGAATGCCTATATTCACACAATCGGCGGCATGATTTTCGAATTGGACTACCTTCCTATTGCGAGAAATTACCTCGCAACCTTCGCCCGATATGAGGAAGGGTACCATCTGCCGGAGGTTGTTGCACAGGGCTATGATAGTTATCCGCGCCATGCCTTCATGGATCATGTATTTCAGGGAGAACCGGAGGAGGGAGCATTCAGGCGGAACAGCCCCTTTCCCCTGATACAGTACACCCCTATTGAAATGGTTCGAGATAAACCTAAGGTGTCATTTCATGCCAGTGGACCGGTTGAAGGGATTGATGATGCGTTACAGATTGAGAAGACCTATGAATTCCATCGAAGCACACTCTCGGTTGAGTACACCCTCTCCAATCTGACCCACCGAACTCTGAATTTCTCTTGGGGGTCAGAGATAAATCTAGCCGTGTCCGAAGAAGCGGAGCACCGGAAAATTTATCTGAACACGGATTCTCCCGGAGATATTGCAGATGCGGATAGCGGATCGGAAGCTCAGATATCAAGTTGGGTCATACTAGACGATGAGCGAAATGTGATCATACAGCTTTCTCTTTCTGAGCCATCTCGGCTGTGGTGGAGACCGGTGTTTTCCGACTACAAAGCTGACGGAAAGATGGTCCATGCCTGTCAGTCGAGTTGTTTTATGCCATATTGGAATTTAAAAATTCCACCCCATAATTCATGGGGGTTACGGGTTTCTATGCAGATTGTCCGATTCAAGAAATCGGTTTGAGTTTATTGTAGATGGCTTGAATCCATCGCTGGGATTTTGTGTAGTAAACTTTGGAAGAAATTGTGAAAGTTGCGAGAGCATCTTGGTAATGCCCCAGAAAGTACAGGGCCTGTCCCTGATAATACAGTATACGGCTTTTTGTCTCAGGATTTAGGCCATTAGACGCTGAGAGGGCAAATAGCTCCATCTCGGCATTCTTCCAATCTTCCTCCGCGAATAAGCCTTTGAGAATAGCCTGCAAAGCCTGTTGTCTGCGATTATTGGATGGGGCACGGTCAATTTCCATTACTTGTGGAGTTGGCTCTTCTACCGGCTTGGTTTTTATCGATTTGATCATCGATCTGATCGTATGCTCCGCTTCGGTTCCTAGATGCCTGCGCTGTGGGAGATCCCCGGTGATGTCGGGAATAAACTTTCCATCCTGCCTCATTCCTGAAAGCCTAATCTCTGGTAGCGGAGTGGGGCGGTAAGTCTTTGATTCATCATTCTCGTCATAGGTTGGAATGATGGGACGCGTGAGTTTGATGAAATCCAGTATTTGACTATAGGCAGACTCAAATAGTTCTGCATCCACCGCCGCATAGTAATAAGGAATTCCCGGCATGGGCTTGTCCGTAAGCCTTCCGGTTTTCCCTGTTGTGCGTCCAATGATGGTTGTATAATCCAGTATTTTGGGATTGTCTATGAATTTAATGCTCCTAAAGACGATGATCTCCCTGTCTGTTTTATCAGTGCTGTATTCCAGTTCTAATTGGGAAATCCTTTGTTCCACCTTAATATCGAGTATCTTTGCGATTCCATCCCTGAAATCATCGGACGATTCCACTTGCACAGGGAGGGGGAAGACATTGCGCCAATCCTGAAAGTTTGCATACATTCTGCTGTCAGTTACTAACATGACGGCATACCACCATTTTCGCCCGCTCGGTGGAGTGTCAACGAAAGATTCTACATTCGGGGATACATCTCCAAGTACCATTGCCTTGGAATAATTTTGTTCGGTGATACTCTTGTAGTAGCGCAGAACACGATAACGCTCATTTTCAATTTCATCACTGTCTTTCCAGGTTAGTACAACCTCGGCACCATTCGTATCAACCCCAATATCTGAAAGCATTGGGGTTTGTGCGGATAGATGGGGCACACCAAGGATCATGAGACAGATAAGTATCTTAGCTAACTTCATCAGTTTCATTATCGGCCAAGACTCATTGAGTCAATACTAAATCTACTCCTTGAACACCTGGGGCTGTGCCAGGATGCGAATAAGGCAATCCCCCCCCCCGGCCCCTCCCTCAGGGGGGGATTGCCACCCATTGCTTCCCTTGAAGAGGGGGGTGGGGGGGCTGGATTCTGACCTACCCCCAGCACATTCATGCCCCCCTGTAAATGTCCCCCCCTGACAGGGGGGGGACGGGGGGTTGAGCCCGACGTGGGGCCAGCTCCCATCGGGCTCCCTGGCGAGGATTAAAAGATCTCATCAGTGTGCGACATGCCATCGGCGCATCAGAAGGCTATGCCGCGCCAATGGCTGTGAGATGAATAGCTTGGAACGCAAAAATAGGCACATCCATAAAGGTGTTCTCACGGAGTGCTTAGGGGCCAATTCTTCGCTTAGCCTTTTGCATTTACAACTGCCTGGGCTGCCGCCAACCGGGCGATGGGGATGCGGAAGGGGGAGCAGGAAACGTAGTTCAGGCCTGCCCCATAACAAAAGGCGATGGAGTCAGGATCGCCTCCATGCTCACCACAGATTCCGGTCTTGAGATCTTTCTTCACGCTACGGCCCTTGCCTACACCCATATCCACGAGTTGACCGACACCTTCGGTATCAAGAGATTGGAAGGGATCTGTCTTCAGTATTTTCTTTTCAATGTATTCGGGGACAAAACTACCTACATCATCACGGCTAAAACCGAAGGCCATCTGGGTTAAGTCGTTGGTGCCGAATGAGAAGAAATCGGCATATGGAGCGATGTGGTTGGCAGTGAGTGCCGCACGGGGAATCTCTATCATGGTGCCGATAAGGTAGTCCACCTCAGTGCCGCTTTGGGCTAGCACCTTGTCGATGACTTTTTGAGCCTCGGCGCGGAGAATCGACAACTCGGCAGTTGTGCCCACCAAGGGAATCATTATCTCGGGTTTCACGGCAATACCCGCCTTGGCAGTCTCGACGGCAGCGGTCATGATGGCCTCTACCTGCATGTTATAAACCTCGGGATAGGTGATACCGAGGCGGCAACCTCGGTGCCCAAGCATGGGATTGAGTTCCTTAAGGCCTTGTACCCTCTTGACCAGGGTGTCGGCATCCTTGCCAAGTTCCTTGGCCAGTTCTCGTACTTCTTCTTCGCTGTGGGGAACGAACTCATGAAGGGGGGGGTCCAATAGGCGGACCGTTACCGGAAGGCCCTGCATGGCCTTGAAGATACCCTTGAAATCCTCAGTTTGCAGTTTAAGTATGGGCTTGAGGGCCTCCTGCCGTTCTTGCAGGCTGTCTGCGACTATCATGCGACGGAATGGAATGAGTTTTGTTTCCTCGAAGAACATATGCTCTGTGCGGCAAAGGCCAATGCCTTCGGCACCGAACTCTATAGCTTTGAAGGCATCTTCGGGAAGGTCGGCATTTGTGCGGACAAAGAACCCATCATCCACTCCGGGCCGCTTGGCACCGTGGCGGATTACATCGGCCCATGCGAGTAGTTCGTTGAGTTCACCGCCCAGCTCGGGTTCTACGAGGTCTACCTCCCCGATATAGACTGTCCCATCACTGCCATCAAGGGTGATGAAGTCTCCCTCAGTATAGTCGGCACCGTTAACGGTGAATTTTTTGGCGGTCTCATCGATAACGACGGCCTTGCATCCGGCCACGCAAGGCGTGCCCATTCCACGGGCCACGACAGCGGCGTGGCTCGTCATGCCGCCAGTGGAGGTGAGTATGCCCTGAGCGACATGCATCCCCCCTATGTCTTCCGGGCTTGTTTCCTTTCTTACCAGAATGACTTTTTCTCCTCTGGCGGTCCAGTTTTCGGCTTCATCGGCATTGAATACTATTTTGCCTACGGCGGCACCGGGAGAGGCTTCCAGCCCAGTCGCGATGGCCTTAAGGGTTTTCTTTGTGCTGGGCGCAATCATTGGATGGAGGAGTTGGTCCATCTGATCACCAGTTACCCGGGTAACGGCAACTCGCTTAGAAATCATGCCCTCATTAACCAAATCGACAGCTATTTTCACGGCGGCCTTGCCCGTTCTTTTCCCGTTGCGGGTTTGGAGAAGAAATAACCTGCCGTCCTGTATGGTGAACTCCATGTCTTGCATGTCGGTATAATGCTTTTCAAGGCGTTCTTTTACTTCCACAAGTTGCTCATAGACTGCGGCATTTGTTTTTTTCAAGGCACTTAGTGGTTCAGGTGTGCGTATGCCGGCCACGACATCTTCGCCTTGGGCGTTCATTAGATATTCCCCGTAGAAGTAGTTTTCTCCGGTGGAGGGATCACGGCTGAAGCAAACTCCTGTTCCTGACGTGTCGGACCAGTTGCCGAATACCATCGACTGGACGTTGACAGCGGTTCCTAGGAGGTTTCCTATCTTGTTGATATTGCGGTATTTGATGGCTCTGTCGTTGTTCCAGGAGCCGAAGACGGCGTTGATGGCTGCCCAAAGCTGATCCTTTGGATTCTGAGGAAAGTCCGATCCTACATTCTTCTTATAGACGGCCATGTAATCGCTCACAACCCTTTTGAGATCGTCAGCATCGAGATCTATATCGTTTTCAACGCCCTTATCGTGTTTAACTTTATCAAGGGCCGCTTCAAATTCATGGTGAGGAACTTCCATAACCACATCGCCAAACATCTGTATGAAGCGGCGGTATGAATCCCAGGCAAATCGAACACTACCTTTCTTGGCGATGCCATTCACGGCCTGATCGTTGAGGCCCAAGTTAAGCACTGTATCCATCATTCCCGGCATGGAAACGGCTGCACCGGAACGGACGGATACCAACAGTGGATTTTCCGAATCACCAAGAGTTTTGCCCATTTCCTTTTCTAATTGTTCAAGATTAGCCATGACCTGGGCTTTCACTTCATCGCTGTGAGTCTTTCCATTCTTGTAGTATTGATCACAGGCTCCGGTTGAAATGGTGAAGCCAGGGGGCACTGGTATCCCCAGGTTGGTCATTTCCGCTAGGTTCGCGCCCTTGCCGCCGAGAAGTTCCTTCATCTGGGCACGGCCATCAGCCTTGCCGTTGCCGAAATAGTAGACATACTGGTTACTCATAAGTTCTCTCTCTTTCAAAAATTGTATTGATCATTATAGCATAAGGAAAAATGAAGTCAATGCCTTTTATGCCGAAGCCCCGCAGGGGTGCCCAGTATAATGAAATATTCACCTGTCGAAAAGGTGAACAGGAAGTGAAAAGTCGCATGGGTCACGAAGATAATACCACATTCAAGGCAAGCGGGAAATATCTTGATTCAGGATGATCGAATAGTGCTGGAAGTGAATGCGTGCAAACTCAGTTCTTCTACCGAATCAATAGCAAAGTGAACAAGACGGACGTCTTTCAACCACTCCCGTAGATCAGGGGGATGGGTGCCCGATTTTATTCAGTGTCCAAAGGTCCGACAGACTCCTAGGTCAACACCCCTCGAATGCGTCTTACCCCCCGAGAAATCGATTGTTCCTTTGTAATCTTAAAAACACCGAGTTCCCCGATTGATGAGACATGCGGTCCGCCGCAGACTTCTATAGAGAAATCGCCGATTCGGTACACCTTCACCTGTTCGTCATACTTGCCTTCAAAGAGTGCCCGGGCGTTCAACGCCCGTGCCTTTTTGAGTGTCATGGAGTCCATGGTGACCTTTATGTCTTCGGCGATTGCATTGTTCACTATTTTCTCCACTGCCACCTTCTCCTGGTCTGTCATGGGCTGAGGGTGAACGAAATCAAAGCGAAGGCGTTCTGCCGTGATGTTTGAACCCTTCTGTGCCACATGGTCCCCGAGTACCCTTCGCAGGGCCTCGTGAAGCAGATGTGTTGCCGTGTGATAGCGAGTGGACATCACAGAATTATCAGCCAGACCGCCCTTGAAAGTCTTGTCGGCACCTTGTCTAGACACCTCTTGATGAACTTTAAACGAATTTTCAAAACCTTTTCTGTCTACGGTGAGGCCGTGCTCCAAAGCCAATTCCTCTGTTATCTCTAAGGGAAAACCATAGGTGTCGTAGAGATGGAAGGCTGCATCACCCGAAATAGTCTTGTCCATTGTGCTCTTGAGTTTCGAGAGAAGCTTATCAAACTCCCGGTGCCCATGTTCCAGGGTCTTCCTGAACTGTGTTTCCTCTAGGGTTAGTTCGCTGATTATAGAGTCTCGCTTTTCGTATAACTCATCGTATACACCCCGATATACAGTCAAGACAGAATCAGCGAGAGCATCAAGAAAATTATCTTCTATGCCGAGTTTTAGCCCATGACGGACGGCCCGGCGCAACAGGCGCCTGAGTATGTACCCCTGACCAAGATTCGATGGCTTAACACTATTTTCATCACCAAGAATCATAATGGCGGTCTTAATATGATCTGCGATGATGCGAAAGGAGGTAATTGTTGACTCACTCTCCTGGTATTGCCGCCCACATATTTCGGCTATTGCGTCAAGAATCGGGACAAAGACCTCGGTTTCATAGACATTTGTCTTGCCCTGCAACATGGTGATTGTGCGTTCAACTCCCATTCCGGTGTCCACACAGGGCTTGGGCAATCGAACGAAGCTCCCATCCGCTTTTTTGTCGTACTCAATGAAAACATCATTCCATATTTCAAAATACTTCCCACAGGAACAACCGGGCTTGCAATCGGGACCGCAGGGGGCAACATGGGTGTCGTAGAACATTTCCGAATCGGGACCGCAAGGGCCGGTTTTCCCTGCGGGCCCCCACCAGTTATCCGTCTTCGGGAGAGGATAAATGCGCTCCGTCGGAATGCCCAAGTCTACCCAGGTGTCATAAGCCTCCTGATCGAAGGGGGCATCCTCATCTCCCTCAAAAATGGTTACGGAGATTCGATCATGTGCAAGCCCCAAATACTGCGGGGATGTAAGGAATTCCAAGCTCCAAGTGAGGGCTTCCTTCTTGAAATAATCCCGCAGGGACCAGTTGCCCAACATCTCGAAGAACGTCAAGTGCGACGCATCTCCTACCGATTCAATATCTCCCGTACGTATGCACTTCTGCACATCGGCCAGGCGGGACCCGGCAGGATGATCCTGGCCTAAAAGATAGGGGACCAAAGGATGCATACCCGCCGTCGTGAATAAAACGGTTGGGTCGTTTTCGGGAATGAGCGATTTGCCGGAGATCTCGGCATGAGATTTGGATATGAAAAAATCCAGATACTTCCTTCTCAATTCGTTAGCGGTCATATGACAAGGATACCCTGTACATGAGGCAATTTCAAGCTGTAAAATTGATGAGTTTCCATTATTTGACGAAGCCCGCCATGTTTCGCTAAAAAATCAGATGCAGGCAACGCCGGAGTGGGGGCTGTGTCAGAATGCGCATAAAGGAAAGGGATAAGAAAATTCCCCCCCCCTGAGGGGGGGCCACCCTACGCAATCGAAATCCATAACATAGCTATCCGGCGGGGCTGTGTCAGAATGCGCCTTTGGCCCGCATGCGGCGTTGCCTACCTGTGGTAGGTAGATAGCCCCCCCTCTTCAAGGGAAGCAATGGGTGGCAATCCCCCCCCTTAGGGGGGCAAAGGGGGAGGGGACATCCATTCCCCATAGTCAAGCTTCCTCTCTTTTGGGTGGACTCTAAGTGTCTGCGAGCTGATCATAGAGCAACCTGAAATAATCGATGCGTCCAAATGCCTTGTAAACGGCTTCTTTGATTTTACCTGCCGATACCATGGGTGTCTTTTCTCCAAAACTATTCAGTATGCCGACGAATGTCTGGGCAAAGGTGCCGTCACTGTAACGCCCGGTCAGGGCATCGCTCATATCAGGGGTTCCCGCCATCAGGGTACAACTTACTGACTGGAGAAGTTCCTGATTGAGTTGAATTGTTTCGTTTCTCCATGAAGCATCCTTGGCCTTCTTCAGCATCTCAAGTTGATCGGGCACGGAAAGGAGCGATATATCGATTGTGTCAGAAGAAGCAAATTTTTTAACTGACGAGTGCAAAGACTTAAGCACTCTCTCGGGGAGGACATGGCTCTGGTCCTGAATTTTCCGCAGATATGCCTGTTCGGTCCGCTGGATGAGGCTCTTGTCCAAGGGAACACGGAAATCCGCCCAGAAACGCCGGGGGTACTCTCCGTATAGCCCCAGGATGTCGTCGAGTATGTCAAGATAGCGGGCGAGCAGGGGCTTGCGCCAGTGGAGGGCGTTCAGGAAGAGATAACCGAATCCCTCTTGAACCGAAGTCGATATAACACCGTCACAGTTTGACGCAAGATTGGGATAGTTTAATAGGGGATGGCCACTTTGCCCAGGACACCATACACCTGGTATTAATCCGGTTTTGAAGGCATTCTCCACGTTATCGGAGTAGGCCTTCTCTTGTAAAGAAGTGCCCGGAAGGGTGATGATGAGGTTCACAGGTTCTTCCAGGAGGATGGCCATCATCCCGGCTTCCAGTACGTTTTTACGGCGTATAGCACGTACAGGGTAAAGAAGGATCTTTCCATCGGGAATATAGCCCGGATTTACATATTTGCATGTTTCTTCCAACGCAACCTTCACTCGTTTTGGATCAAAACTCCCTTGAGGAGGCGGCGGGACGGGATTGCTTAAAAGGGTAACTACCTGCTCCATGCCTGCATTGCTGAGTAGCCGTCTGTCCCGTTCATTGATTACGGCATAACGTATTCTCGGCCCCATTGGATAGGCTGGGGAATCAAGGACTTTGTCGAGCCGCAACTGGTTGTCGATTCGCCCACATTCTGGAAAATCATGGATGTGAAGAAGGATATTCCGGTGCCCTCTTGCGGCGGTTTTCATCAGGGCGGACGTGAAGTAGGGATTCTTGCCTAAGTGATAATTATGTACCCACCATAGTGTGTCTTCATCATAGCGGGCTTCCAATCTTCGGGCGATACTATCAATATCGAGAACTTCTCCGTCGGGAACATATGCAACCTCGCTGAGTATATCGAGTTTTATCTTATCAGCCGATGCGCTATTTAGTCCCTCTCTTATTTTGGACATCACGGCATTTGTCCCATCTTCGTTGCCTGTAACCAATCTGATTTCACTTATTTTCGGAATACGGGTGAGGATGGCGCGGACGGAATGCACGATGACATCGGTAACGCCACCAGGTTTCAGGTGGTAGTGAAATAAGGCGATTTTCATGAAATCTGTCCTGTATTAAGATTTCCCCAGAATCTTGTTATTACTGATTTTAACTGATGGCGCAATATGTGATAGGAGTAGTGTTTCAAAGCTAGTCCGTAATTGAAATCGGCCATCTCCTGGGCATATTGCTTGTCGTCCAACACCTTTTCGGTACGGGCTATCGTACTATTGGAAATGAAATTATCGATTTCAATCACTTTGAATCCCTTGGGCTTGATATCTGTGGAATAGATGGAATAGTTGTTCACGAGAATTGGTTTTCTGAACCATATCGCCTCAAGGAAGGCATTGCCAAATCCTTCGATAAGTGAGGGATAGGTGACAAGGTCCACATGGGGATAGATATCCTCTAATCGATATATACGCCGCCCATCTTCGGTCATCCCTCGGGTTTCCTTTATTATGTCGTCGACAAAGATGGCCCTGATCTTCATCATATCGGCAAATTCTTTCACTCTCATCTGGTACTCATAGCCTTCATCCCCCGATGCGTGAGAGATACACAATGCCGCTTTCCTACTGATGCGGGCTACCAATTCGATGGAATGCTCAATACCCTTGCGTTGGACTACTCGGGTAGGCTGGAGGATAAAGAGTTCATCGTCGGCAATTTGCAGATCTTCTCTAACGCTGGAGATGTAATCGTCCATAGGCGGTGGTCCCAACTCGAAATTCATAACATTGGGTATGAGGGTGGACGAAATGCCGGTACGTAGAGCTAATTGATTCATGGCGGAGGAGTTGATCACAACATGTTCAATGTTATTCAGATGGGGCGGGAAGCACATGTTGAGATAGTCCCAAACACAGTTTCGCAAGAATCGCTTCCGTTCCCAGAAGAAATCATGATGATGGGCGATAACAGGAATACCTGTTTCGGCTATTATCTCTGTCAACGCAAGACCCAGGGGGATGTTCAGAGGTATTGTGAGCACATTCTCTGGAATTAGCATATCGATTTCGTAGGTTGTGATGAATTCGTAGATTTTTTTCTTAAGATAAGATCTCATCTCATGGATCTTCGAAGTTAGACGGGGACTTCTATTTGCTATGCTGAAGCTTTCATCATATATTTCTTTGATTTCAGGATGTTGGAAATGGAGTTTTTCTTCGACATAGGAGCATTGCGTAGGTGTATTCAATTCCCCAGCCATATAGAAGCATTCAAACCCCATGCGTTCGACAATGACTGCCCATTTGGACGTTTCGAGAGAAACCCCATCTGTTCCAGCAATGCGAAACGAAATGAATCCGATGTGTTTTCTGTCTGCCATGGCATTACTCCAAATGCTTTTACTATCTTGAGATGCGAGAGAGGACCCATGAATCTCGGTGACAATATCAATAATTATCAGGCCGTGCACTTGATTCTAATGAAATAGAATATCCTTAGTCAAGGTTCCGCATTGCCTCATAACTAATCTACTCAGAAAGCCTATGGTTGTCTCATAACAAAAAACTACTTAGATGATCCTCGTAATTAGAGAGGTTGAGTTATGAGGTTGTCTATGAAACCTTTTGAAAACCAAAAGTCCTTTTCCTTGATTTCATTTTCATTAGAAAAAATACTTAAATTATTTCCCCGTTTTGCCTAAGCCCCTCTAATACGCTCAATTCTCCTCCAATATGGTGGGTTGAACGCTTCAAAAATTTACGGAGGCACAGAGGGCGCGGAGGGTTTTCAACGATTTGTTTGCTCCTCTCTGTGTCCTTTGTGAACTTTGTGAGAGCTGAAAACGGCATGGGATGTACAAAGGGTTTCTCACGGAGGCACAGAGGGCACGGAGATTTTTCAACGATTTGTTTGCTCCTCTCCGTGTCCTTTGTGAACTTTGTGAGATCTGAAAACGGGATGGGATGTATAAGAGTTTCGCACGGAGGCACGGAGAGCACAGAGGTTTTTCAAAGATTTGTTTGCTCCTCTCCGTGTCCTTTGTGAACTTTGTGAGATCTGAAAACGGGATGGGATGTATAAGAGTTTCGCACGGAGGCACGGAGAGCACAGAGGTTTTTTAGGCTTTGGCTGCTCCTCTCTTTGTGTCCTTTGTGAACTTTGTGAGATCTGAAAACGGGATGGGATGTATAAGAGTTTCGCACGGAGGCACGGAGAGCACAAAGGTTTTTTAGGCTTTGGCTGCTCCTCTCTTTGTGTCCTTTGTGAACTTTGTGAGAACTGAAAACGGTATGGGATGTGTAGAGTTTCGCACGGAGGCACGGAGGACACAGAGGTTTTTTAGGCATTGACTGCTCCTCTCTCCGTGTCCTTTGTGAACTTTGTGAGAGCTGAAAATGGGATGGGATGTATAAGAGTTTCGCACGGAGGCACGGAGAGCACAGAGGTTTTTTAGGCTTTGGCTGCTCCTCTCTTTGTGTCCTTTGTGAACTTTGTGAGAACTGAAAACGGTATGGGATGTGTAGAGTTTCGCACGGAGGCACGGAGGGCACGGATGTTTTTCAAAGATTTGTTTGCTCCTCTCCGTGTCCTTTGTGAACTTTGTGAGATCTGAAAATGGGATGGGATGTATAAGAGAGTTTCGCACGGAGGCACGGAGGGCACGGATGTTTTTCAAAGATTTGTTTGCTCCTCTCCGTGTCCTTTGTGAACTTTGTGAGATCTGAAAATGGGATGGGATGTGTAGAGTTTCGCACGGAGGGCACGGAGGTTTTTTAGGCATTGACTGCACCTCTCTTTGTGTCCTTTGTGAACTTTGTGAGATCTGAAAACGGGATGGGATGTGTAGAGTTTCGCACGGAGGCACGGAGGGCACGGAGGTTTTTCAAAGATTTGTTTGCTCCTCTCCGTGTCCTTTGTGAACTTTGTGAGATCTGAAAATGGGATGGGATGTGTAGAGTTTCGCACGGAGGCACGGAGAGCACAGAGGTTTTTTAGGCATTGACTGCTCCTCTCTTTGTGTCCTTTGTGAACTTTGTGAGATCTGAAAACGGGATGGGATGTGTAGAGTTTCGCACGGAGGCACGGAGGGCACGGAGGTTTTTCAAAGATTTGTTTGCTCCTCTCCGTGTCCTTTGTGAACTTTGTGAGATCTGAAAATGGGATGGGATGTGTAGAGTTTCGCACGGAGGCACGGAGAGCACAGAGGTTTTTTAGGCATTGGCTGCTCCTCTCTTTGTGTCCTTTGTGAACTTTGTGAGATCTGAAAATGGGATGGGATGTATAAGAGAGTTTCGCACGTAGGCACTGAGAGCACAGAGGTTTTTTAGGCATTGGCTGCTCCTCTCTTTGTGTCCTTTGTGAACTTTGTGAGATCTGAAAACGGGATGGGATGTATAAGAGTTTCGCACGGAGGCACGGAGGGCACGGAGGTTTTTTAGGCATTGGCTGCTCCCCTCTTTGTGTCCTTTGTGAACTTTGTGAGATCTGAAAACGGGATGGGATGTATAAGAGTTTCGCACGGAGGCACGGAGAGCACAGAGGTTTTTTAGGCTTTGGCTGCTCCTCTCTTTGTGTCCTTTGTGAACTTTGTGAGATCTGAAAATGGGATGGGATGTATAAGAGAGTTTCGCACGTAGGCACGGATGTTTTTCAAAGCGTTGTATGAATGCCAGACGGGAATTGGCTCTAGGTGAGACCAAGCGTTACCTCAAAGCCTTACGAAAGGAAAAAATAGTGCCCCGAAGATTGGGGGGGATGGGGGGCCAAAAACAGTTGTAGGAAATATGATTGAAGCCGTTGCGCCAAAATGAAAAATGCTTCAGGCTTAGCAAATGTTTACATCAGAACTCTGTAAGGGCTGTCACTGCAAGCGGCTTGCCTGGTCCGATGCAGATTATTGCTCGGAACACCATCCGGACAGGAAGGGCTATGTCCAGTCAGTCTATAATAAGATTACCGGAAGCGAGACCTTGATTGAACATAAAAATTGGTGTGACATAGATTTGACAGGATTGGAGATCTCAGGCAAGCTTTTTAGGAACTGTTGCTTCAGCTCATCATGCTTCAACGGGGCACATCTAAACGACATGCAATTTTGCACCTGTATGCTTGATAAGATTGAGGCGGTGGACTGCCGATTTAATTCAGTGAAGATGCTAAGTACACATGTTGCGGGAAGTCATTTTTCTCGTAGCCACTATACCGACTGCGATCTTATCAATGTCAATTTTAACGGCATAAAAGCCGTTTCCACTATATTCGAGGAATCCGATTTATATGGTAGCCGATTCATCGAAGCGGATCTCTCCAATGCCAGATTTCACGACTGCAATCTTACCTCAGTGGACTTTACCGGTATAGACATCGAAAACATCCTTTTCAATGAGGTCAATTTGGAGGATACGGATATGCCGTCAGGATATTACTGCCAGTGAAATTATTCAGTCATTTTTTGTCAATTAACGCGAGCAACACCTATCTCATTGGACCCGATCATGGCGGTGCGGCTATTTTGATTGATCCGGGGTGTTTTGACCTGACAATGTTGGAATTGATCGAGGGGAATGGATTTTATATATCGGAAGTGCTTATCACCTACAAACACATTGAGCATGCAGGGGGCTTGAATACCCTGCTTAAGATATATGATGCGCAAGTCATAGCCGGTGCACCGATTGTTATGGGGCATGCGGCACAGGATGTGAAACATGGCTGTATCGGGCATGTCAATGGATTGCGATATGAAGTTTTCTGTGTGAAAGGCTATCATCTCGATAGCCGAATTTATAAAATCGGCCCCTTTCTATTTACCGGCGACATTCTATCTGCTGGCAGAATCGGTGATGGTCAGGTTCCAGTGGATGCGAATATACTTTGTCAATCCTTAAGGGAAACTATTCTGACAATGGATGAGAGAACCTTCCTTCTTCCCGGGCATGGTCCCCCATCGACAATTGAAGCGGAGAAGATGTTCAATCCTGCTCTACGGGAGGCTCAACGGCCTGATGAATAACTCTCTGGGGGAAAGGAATCTGAATATTCTCGGATCTGAATCTTCGCCATATCTCCATATTTGTCCAGCTTGAAGCACGCCATTTGTCGGCGACATCATTTATCCAGGTACGCATTTCAATTTTGATGCCCGAGTCTCCAAATGAGTACACTCGCACTAGAATCTCCGATTTCGGGTGGAGCCAAGGGTTGGCCTCTGCCACATCATGGAGAACACGAACGACGCTTTCTAAGTCTGATTCATAAGATACATCGACGGAGTTGACAATCACGACCCTGCGATCTTTATAGTTGTAGCTGTGTATCACCCCGCCAGTGAGATGACTGTTGGGTATGAGAAGGGTTTCATTCTCATAAGTGGTTAATTCTGTGGTCAACATTCCCACGTGGTTTATTTCACCACTATGATCGCCGACACGGATGCGATCACCTTCCTTGATAAGCCTCATGCCGATAAGGCTGAGGCCGGCGAAGAAGTCGGCAATGATTGATTGGAGGCCAAAGCCTATTCCGACTCCCACGATGCCGAAGAACACCCCGATAGCGGTGAAATCAATGCCGATAACCGATAGTCCAAAGAAGAACACAATTACCATCACCGCAATACTAATCAGTCGACTGACGGAGAATTCTTGCTCATCATTCAACCCGAAGTGTTTGAGCATACCGGTTTTAAATCCTCTCTTCACCAGTCGCCCGATCCATGAAGAGGCGATGATAACGGGAATGATCAGTAGCAGGGTCAATACAGATATGCTGGTTTTTCCGCTGGAAAAAAATGGTGTGCCGAGAACACGAAACATTTTCCCGAAGGTCTCGTAGGCATTCACTCCAAGAAGAGAACCTAATGAGAGAAGAGCACCGACGAAGACAAGCAGACGAAGAATGCGGCGTATCCAGAAAAAAGCACTCCTATAATTGCTCTTTTTGTGTATAATTTTCTTGCATATCTTCCTTGCTATCAGTGATAACAAATTCGCTATCAAAACGAAACAAAGTACGGGAAGCAGGAATCGTAGCAGAAAATCTAATGGGGAGAAGGGAAGTTTGAAGCCCCAGAGAACATGGGTTTGAGTTAGCCAGGCCTTCATGTCCACCTAGCGACCTTCCAGATATCTTAGCACTCTGTGGAACGTATCCGCATCAACAAGATCGATGGCCAAGGCAATCCTGAGAAACTCTTCAACGGTTTTCCATGATTTCAGCCGTATGTCGGCCTGTTCCATTTCAATGCGTCCCCTGAGGTCCCGTTCGATTAGAATCACGAGGCACTTAACTTCGAGTCCTGATTTACGAAGCAGGTCGGCTGCCTCCAGCTTGCTGCCGCCGGTCGTGATAACATCATCGAGCAATACGGCCTTTTCTCCGCTATGCCACACCCCCTCTATCCTCGTACCGGTGCCGTGGGTCTTCTTCTCCAGCCTGGGATATATAAGACTATCTCCCGTGCACAAAACCGTTGCGGTTGCCAATGGAAGGGCGGCCACCGGTATGCCGGCAACATGGTCGTACGAAAGATCGTCAAGCAGGGTGGCATAGGCCCGACCGCAGAGTCTTAACAGGCTCGGATTGGCACTAATTCGGCGCAGATCGAGGTAAAACGGCGAGAGATCACCGGATTTAAGCCGGAATTCTCCGATCTTGAATGCGCCGACCCTGAAAATGCCCTCAACCAGCTTCCTGTCTTCCTCATCACTTAGGGCAAAGTCTCTGCGGCCTTGGGCGAATCCCTCTTTTCCTGATTGGGCACTCATTCGTGCTTCATCCAGTATGTCTTTAAGTTCCATAGCAGCCTGGGCTGGATCCCTGGAGTCTGTAACCGAACGGCTGGCGGACACAAGAACTCCGAGATTATCGCTTCGGCATCCTGCGGCTATGGCCGGTTTTGCTTCCCCCCCCTGGGCACCAATGCCGGGGGCGAGAAACCAGATATGCGGATTACGTTCCCTCACTGCTCGCAGGGCATCGGGGTCGTTCCCTGCCACAACTAATCCAATGTGCGGCTTCTTCTCGTCCTTATCCCAACTGACAACCTCGTCGGCAAGTTCGAGATAAAGCTTTCGCCCATTTTCTAGCCGCTTCTCCTGGAGTATTCGAGCACCAGGATTGGTTGTGCGGCAGAGTATAAAAGCAAAGGCATCTGTGTATTCAAGAAACGGTGCTATGGATTCCTCTCCCAGATAGGGGGACAGCGTGACTGCGATACTCCCTGGCCGGTCCAAAAATGCCATGGCATAGGCTACCGCGGTGGAACCGATATCTCCCCGTTTGGCATCGAGTATGATTGGATAATTGGGATCGATTTCCTGGATATGCCTCACGACGGCTTCCATCGCATTCCAACCATCTGCGCCATGGCATTCGAAGAAGGCCAGTTGAATCTTGAATGCCACGGCGGATGGGTGACAGGCATCGACAATCCGGCATCCGAAGCTCTTCAAATCGCCGAAACTCGCCTCTGAGGGCTTGATTCTCGGATCAATTCCAACACAGAGCGGTCCGCCCTTAATCAGAGTTCCAGACTCTAACGATTCAATAAAGGTCATGACCTATTCTCCCATAAAACTGATTATTTTGAACCCTCCTTCGAAGGTATTTCTGAAGCGAGGTGTCTCTTAATCCAATAATCCACAGAATTTAATGGGGGAGTAGTGCTGCAATGCATGGCTCCCCCTGGAAAAACACATCTTTAGGGCTTATTCGTAAATAACTTCATGGTGTCGTGTCGACAAAAGGCCAGTCGTTGCTTTGCTGACCTATCCTTGGCAGAGAATATCTGTCCTCCATCTTCCTTTGTGCCAGCTCTGCGCTATAAATCCAGCAAGTCGTCAAATCAGAGCACAGATTGCTCTGTCTTCCCCCTCTGGATCGCCTTTGTGCGACATTCAAGGAGGCGGGCCAATGCCTCGTGAGTTGGATTTTCTGTTTTTGTACGTCCCTTCCGGCGGATGGAAAAGCGCAATATACTATCCGTACATGAGCATTTCAGGTTTTTTCGCCTGTCTGCGCCTGCCAGTGCGTTGCACCTGTCTGCAACAGGCAGGCCAACGCCGCATGCGGGCCAAAGGCTCATTCTGACACAGCCCCGCAAGCGAACGAAGGTGGCCTCGGAAGGAGCCTTCTTGCCGGAATTCCCCCTAAGTGCTTTCCAGAAGAACCCTTATGGCATCAAAGACCTCATCCATTGAGCCGGCTCCATCTACATGCCGCAAGAGTCTGTGCTTCTCATACCAATCGATTAAGGGTTCTGTAGCCTCAGTGTAAACATTGAGTCGATTCTGTACGGCTTCTAGCGTGTCGTCCTTCCTGATTTGTAGCCCAGCCCCGTCATCATCACAGATGCCCTCTTTCTTCGGCGGCACAAATACTGTGTGATACAGCCTTCCGCACACTGGGCATGAACGGCGTCCGGTGAGTCGTTTGACAAGCTCTTCATTCGCGCAATAGAGATTGATGACACGATCTATCTCTGTGATTTCAGAAAGTGACTCTGCCTGAGGAATGGTTCTTGGAAAACCATCAAGGATGAAGCCTTTTTGCGCATCGTCTCTTTCTAGCCGTAGGCGCACCATGGCAATTGTAAGCTCGTTGGGAACCAGATCCCCGCGTTCCATAATGCTTTTCACCTTTGCCCCTAATTCAGTATTGTTACTGACATGCTCCCTGAACAGATCACCAGTGGAAATATGCGGTATAGACAGGAGGACTTCGGCCTTTTTTGCCACTGTTCCCTTACCAGCCCCCGGTGGGCCGAGAAGTATCATTTTCATAGATTTGCTCCTTAGGTGGATAGAATGAGTCTGTCGAACTTCGGAATCCTTAGAACTGATTTGATAATTCTTCTCCGATTCAAGGCATCAAAAGATCAAACAGACTTCAAGGCTACCCAGTGATGCATAATTCTATAGGCGTAGGAGTGTTTAGTCAAATAACAGGTGTTTAGGGTTCACTCATAAATAAACATTGTATCGAGTTGGCAAAGAACAGTAGTTGCTTTGCGGACCTACCCATTTTTTCCGGCATGGATCCCCGAGCATTAACAATGGAGCAACAATGCTGATTCACCTGTCGATTCAGCATGCGCAACATTTTGGAATCTGTCGATCAAGAGCTTCCCGACGAGGCGAGAGCCGCAATCATTATTTTTCTAAGCATGCTCGACGAGAAACAGAGGCACTTATACGCTGGAGTCGAGGCTCTCAAATACGGACTCGGCAGTGACAAGTGGATAACGGAGCTATTGGTCATGCATCCTCTACCCAGATGAACCACAAGGGAACTCCAGTTTGCCTCGGACAATGGGCCAGACAGGAGTTCCAGAAGATGCCCGTAGGCGTAGAGGGCACTGTTGTCAGGATCGATGTTCTGCTCCGAGACTTCTTGAAATCGGGCAATCCAGTCCACTTTATCGCTACTGAAGACGGCCAGTATCATGTCCGCTGAAAAGGCGAAACCCGTTGCTGGTTCGGCAATGTATCCGTCTGGATGGGTATGGGGATTGGGGCTGATTACCGCCTCGCCCCGGCGAACCGGCAAGTTTTTTTCAAGTGCCAGGGTAACACCAGCGTTGTCCACGTAGAAAAGGGTCAGGTAGCCCGATGATGGCGGGTCTATGTGTAGGGAGAAGAACTGTCCCGATTCCAATCGGTTTGCAGGCTGGCTCAATAACAGGGCTCCGTTCTTCTGGCCCTGAACCAGGGTAAGAGTTTTCATACCTCTAGCATGGAAGAATTCCTCCGCCAGATCGACCGCATCCACAGGAAACACCGTATTACCCACCGAGACTCGCCACCGACCATTCCGATGGGTCAACCGAAAATCTCCGTCTCCTGAGTCATGCAGGAAGCGGAAAAATGGCAGTGATTACCGAAAACCGTCGGGGTTTCCATTATCCGTTCTGTTATTCAATGTCAGTTGATCTGCTTCAATGGTAGCGGTTACTTTTATCCTGAGGGGCCTGATGTCGTAGCGATACAGGGCATAATACTGGCTACCCTTTTTTCTCTCGGTGTACCGGTTCGGCTCCCGTCAGCACTGCGTATGCGGCAACGGCGATTTTCGCCTCCACCAGCAGGGGCGAATCCCTTACATTACCCGTTTCCTGGTTACGGGTGTGAGTTTCAATGCACAGTTAAATCTGCTCTGCAATGTCCGCCTGGGCGCGGCTTTTGGCTTCGTCCGCCGTGGCTCCCTCTCCCAACCCGATAATGAACCCCTGTTCTGGTGTCCATTGGAATCATATTGGTGGTCCTGAAACCCTGGAGGTCAAACAGATTGTGGTCAGGTTTATTCCCTTCAGCAAGAATTTCATTTCATACTCCTTTTTCCCCATCAAGGAACCACTTTGCCGCCAACTCCTTGCCCCGAAATCCTACACCCAGTATCAGCAACCTGTCGGGATGCCATTTTTCCCGTACACCGGAGAGGTACTTCTTGACAGCTTCTCTGCATGCGGTCTTCGCCAGTCTGGCCAGAGGAATTTTCTTTTTTGTGTTCCCCTGCTTGAACTCGAAGAGAAGGGCATCCTTCGGCTGACCGGGTTCATCTGTCAGTCGGATCAGCACGATGTCTGGACGACCCATACCGCATTCGCGGTTGCTCTCCACCCGGTATTCACCGCCCAGATAGGCGAGGAGTCCCAGCACCAGGCCGTGGTAGAAGTTCTCCCGCCTGGTTTCTTCCTGACGGGCGGTCGCCGTATCGTTGTAACTGGCCAGGCTGAAGAGGATGTCCCCGAGATTCCTTTCTATCGTAGCGGCATTCATGTCCCGGATGCCCTGGATGAAGGCCATGAAATGCCTGTTGATGTTCAGGTCGGTGTTCAGCCAGCCCTTGATGACATTGTTGTATATGGTAAACACCTCCCTGTTGGGAATCTCGATGCAGTAATCCGTCCCAAAGGAGTGCTGGTGCATTTTACTGGCCTTCAGGTACCCCCCATGGAGAAGGAAGCCCCAGACAAGGTCTTCAGGACCGTCCTTAATCTGGGGAAAGGCAATGTTGACGGATACTTCTTTTCTGACTTCTTCGGCTCTAAGGAATTGCTCCACAACATTCCTGTTGCCCTCCCTGTCCAGCTGGAGTACATCTTTTACAAGCTGGTTGTCGCTGGTATTGCTCCAATAGGGCTTAAGTCCTGCCCGAGGTGCACTCAAATAGTACACGATGCTCCAGGGGTTGTAGATAACCGTATCACCACCGAAGATGTAGCCGTTGTACCATTCTTTGATGCCGTCCATCGTGTCTGCCAGGCCGAAGTGCCCAGCCATCTTCTCCACCTCTGCCTCGGTGAAGCCGAAGCAGTCTTTCATGGCGGGATCGAGAATGGTAGACACCTTAGGATTGTTGAAATCGCTGAATATGCTTTCCTGGGCCACTTTGAGAATGCCGATAACCACCGCCTGCTGCAGGTCGGGATTGTCCTTGAATGTCTGGACCATGAAGCTGCGGATGAAGTCAATCATCTGGTCGTAGTAGCCCTTGGCGTAGGCGGATTGGAGAGGGGTGTCGTACTCATCCAGGAGGATGTAGGCCTTTTTCCCGTAGGAGCGGTGGAGCCAGGTGGAGAGGTTCTTGATGGATTCCGCATAGTCGCCATCGCTGCCCTTGCGGCTCTGGATACGTTGGAAGAACGCTTTTTCTTCATTGTCCAGGAAATGGTTTCTTGTCAAATGGGCATGTCTCTTGAACTCATCCGCAAGGGCGGCTTTCATAATTTCCATGCTTTCGTCCCTGGATGTCCCCTTTACATTCTTAAAACTCAAGGCAATAACCGGATACTGCCCCCTGTATTTACGGCATTCGGGGTGTCCGGTTATAAAGAGACCGTCGAAAAGAGGGGCGTTTGGGGCGGGAAATTCGGCAGGAAGACCATCTCCAGGAGGAGGGATGGGGGCTTCGAAGAAGTAGCGGATCATGCTTAAGTTGAGGGTTTTGCCGAAACGGCGGGGGCGGGTAATCAGGTGCACTTCGCTTGGGTGGTCGATTAAATGTCCGATGAGATGGGTTTTATCGACGAAATAACAGTTGTGATCGATGAATTTCTTGAAATCGGTAATGCCCTGTTCCAGTTTTTTCATGTTAACTATTGTAGCATGGGAAAAGAACAGAAAAATAGAGAATAGAGAATCAAAAATCAAGGGGTCTCATTATTTTTCTGATGAATGTACCGCCAACTCCTTGCCCCGAAATCCGATGCCCAGTACCAGCACATTATCGGGATGCCATTTTTCCCGAACACCGGAGAGGTACTTCTTGACCGCTTCTCTGTATGCGGTCTTCGCCAGTCTGGCCAGAGGAATTTTCTTTTTTGTGTTCCCCTGCTTGAACTCGAAGAGAAGGGTATCTTTCGACTGCCCGGGTTCATCTGTCAGTCGGATCAGCACGATGTCTGGACGACCCATACCGCATTCGCGGTTGCTCTCCACCCGGTATTCACCGCCCAGATAGGCGAGGAGTCCCAGCACCAGGCCGTGGTAGAAGTTCTCCCGCCTGGTTTCTTCCTGACGGGCGGTCGCCGTATCGTTGTAACTGGCCAGGCTGAAGAGGATGTCCCCGAGATTCCTTTCTATCGTAGCGGCATCCAAGTCCCGGATGCCCTGGATGAAGGCCATGAAATGCCTGTTGATGTTCAGGTCGGTGTTCAGCCAGCCCTTGATGACATTGTTGTATATGGTAAACACCTCCCTGTTGGGAATCTCGATGCAGTAGTCCGTCCCAAAGGAGTGCTGGTGCATTTTACTGGCCTTCAGGTACCCCCCATGGAGAAGGAAGCCCCAGACAAGGTCTTCAGGACCGTCCTTAATCTGGGGAAAGGCAATGTTGACGGATACTTCTTTTCTGACTTCTTCGGCTCTAAGGAATTGCTCCACAACATTCCTGTTGCCCTCCCTGTCCAGCTGGAGTACATCTTTTACAAGCTGGTTGTCGCTGGTGTTGCTCCAGTAGGATAGAAGGCCATCGCTGGCATTCCTAATGAAGCTCACCAGGCTCCATGGATTATAAATGATCGTATCGCCGCCGAATATGTAGCCGTTGTACCACTCTTTGATACCGTCCATTTTGGATTCCAATCCGAAGTGTTTTGTCATGGTTTCCACCTCAGATTCTGTGAATCCAAAGCAATCCTTCATGTTAGAATTCAATACAGTGGACACCGCAGGATTGTTGAAATCGCTGAATATGCTTTCCTGCGCCACCTTGAGAATACCGATAACCACCGCCTGTTGCAGGTCGGGATTGTCCTTGAAGGTCTGGACCATGAAGCTACGGATGAAGTCAATCATCTGGTCGTAGTAGCCCTTGGCGTAGGCGGATTGGAGAGGGGTGTCGTACTCATCCAGGAGGATGTAGGCCTTTTTCCCGTATGCCCTATGAAGCCAGGTCGAGAGGTTCTTGATGGACTTTGCACAGTCGTCCTCCGAACCTTCCTGTTGCAGTATCTTTCCAAACAAAACCTTCTCTTTTTCCTCCAGGGCATCATGTTCCTCAAGATAGCGGTGTCTGCGGAACTCATCCGCCAATAGTTCTTTTATTAGATTGATACCCTTGCTGAATGAAGGGCTTTTTACATTCTTAAAACTCAAGGTAATAACCGGATATTGCCCCAGATATTTTTGGCATTCGGGGTGTCCGGTTATAAAGAGACCGTCGAAAAGAGGGGCGTTTGGGGTGGGAGATTCGGCAGGTAGACCATCTCCAGGAGGAGGGATGGGGGCTTCGAAGAAGTAGCGGATCATGCTTAAGTTGAGGGTCTTGCCGAAACGGCGGGGGCGGGTAATCAGGTGCACTTCGCTTGGGTGGTCGATTAAATGTCCGATAAGATGGGTTTTATCGACGAAATAACAGTCGTGATCGATGAATTTCTTGAAATCGGTAATGCCCTGTTCCAGTTTTTTCATGTTAACTATTGTAGCATGGGAAAAGAACAGAAAAATAGAGAATAGAGAATCAAAAATCAAGGGGTCTCATTATTTTTCTGATGAATGTACCGCCAACTCCTTGCCCCGAAATCCGATGCCCAGTACCAGCACCTTATCGGGATGCCATTTTTCCCGTACACCGGAGAGGTACTTCTTGACAGCTTCTCTGTATGCGGTCTTCGCCAGTCTGGCCAGGGGAATTTTCTTTTTTGTGTTCCCCTGCTTGAACTCGAAGAGAAGGGCATCCTTCGGCTGACCGGGTTCATCTGTCAGTCGGATCAGCACGATGTCTGGACGACCCATACCGCATTCGCGGTTGCTCTCCACCCGGTATTCACCGCCCAGATAGGCGAGGAGTCCCAGCACCAGGCCGTGGTAGAAGTTCTCCTGCCTGGTTTCTTCCTGACGGGCGGTCGCCGTATCGTTGTAACTGGCCAGGCTGAAGAGGATGTCCCCGAGATTCCTTTCTATCGTAGCGGCATTCATGTCCCGGATGCCCTGGATGAAGGCCATGAAATGCCTGTTGATGTTCAGGTCGGTGTTCAGCCAGCCCTTGATGACATTGTTGTATATGGTAAAGACCTCCCTGTTGGGAATCTCGATGCAGTAGTCAGTCCCAAAGGAGTGCTGGAGCATTTTACTGGCCTTCAGATATCCCCCATGGAGAAGGAAGCCCCAGACAAGGTCTTCAGGACCGTCCTTAATCTGGGGAAAGGCAATGTTGACGGATACTTCTTTTCTGACTTCTTCGGCTCTAAGGAATTGCTCCACAACGTTCCTGTTGCCCTCCCTGTCCAGCTGGAGTACATCTTTTACAAACTGGTTGTCGCTGGTGTTGCTCCAATAGGGCTTAAGTCCTGCCCGAGGTGCACTCAAATAGTACACGATGCTCCATGGGTTGTAGATAACTGTATCACCACCGAAGATGTAGCCGTTGTACCATTCTTTGATGCCGTCCATCGTGTCTGCCAGGCCGAAGTGCCCAGCCATCTTCTCCACCTCTGCCTCGGTGAAGCCGAAGCAGTCTTTCATGGCGGGATCGAGAATGGTAGACACCTTAGGATTGTTGAAATCGCTGAATATGCTTTCCTGGGCCACTTTGAGAATGCCGATAACCACCGCCTGCTGCAGGTCGGGATTGTCCTTGAATGTCTGGACCATGAAGCTACGGATGAAGTCAATCATCTGGTCGTAGTAGCCCTTGGCGTAGGCGGATTGGAGAGGGGTATCGTACTCATCCAGGAGGATGTATGCCTTTTTCCCGTAGGAGCGGTGGAGCCAGGTGGAGAGGTTCTTGATGGATTCCGCATAGTCGCCATCGCTGCCCTTGCGGCTCTGGATACGTTGGAAGAACGCTTTTTCTTCATTGTCCAGGAAATGGTTTCTTGTCAAATGGGCATGTCTCTTGAACTCATCCGCAAGGGCGGCTTTCATAATTTCCATGCTTTCGTCCCTGGATGTCCCCTTTACATTCTTAAAACTCAAGGCAATAACCGGATACTGCCCCCTGTATTTACGGCATTCGGGGTGTCCGGTTATAAAGAGACCGTCGAAAAGAGGGGCGTTTGGGGCGGGAAATTCGGCAGGAAGACCATCTCCAGGAGGAGGGATGGGGGCTTCGAAGAAGTAGCGGATCATGCTTAAGTTGAGGGTTTTGCCGAAACGGCGGGGGCGGGTAATCAGATGAACCTTGCTAGGATGGTCGATTAAATGTCCGATGAGATGGGTTTTATCGACGAAATAACAGTCGTGATCGATGAATTTCTTGAAATCGGTAATGCCCTGTTCCAGCTTTTTCATGTTAACTATTGTAGCATGGGAAAAGAACAGAAAAATAGAGAATAGAGAATCAAAAATCAAGGGTCTCATTATTTTTCTGATGAATGTACCGCCAACTCCTTGCCCCGAAATCCGATGCCCAGTACCAGCACCTTATCGGGATGCCATTTTTCCCGTACACCGGAGAGGTACTTCTTGACCGCTTCTCTGTATGCGGTCTTCGCCAGTCTGGCCAGGGGAGTTTTCTTTTTTGTGTTCCCCTGCTTGAACTCGAAGAGAAGGGCATCCTTCGGCTGACCGGGTTCATCTGTCAGTCGGATCAGCACGATGTCTGGACGACCCATACCGCATTCGCGGTTGCTCTCCACCCGGTATTCACCGCCCAGATAGGCGAGGAGTCCCAGCACCAGGCCGTGGTAGAAGTTCTCCCGCCTGGTTTCTTCCTGACGGGCGGTAGCCGTATCGTTGTAACTGGCCAGGCTGAAGAGGATGTCCCCCAGATTCCTCTCTATGGCAGTGGCATCCAAGTCCCGGATGCCCTGGATGAAGGCCATGAAATGCCTGTTGATGTTCAGGTCGGTGTTCAGCCAGCCCTTGATGACATTGTTGTATATGGTAAACACCTCCCTGTTGGGAATCTCGATGCAGTAATCCGTCCCAAAGGAGTGCTGGTGCATTTTACTGGCCTTCAGGTACCCCCCATGGAGAAGGAAGCCCCAGACAAGGTCTTCAGGACCGTCCTTAATCTGGGGAAAGGCAATGTTGACGGATACTTCTTTTCTGACTTCTTCGGCTCTAAGGAATTGCTCCACAACATTCCTGTTGCCCTCCCTGTCCAGCTGGAGTACATCTTTTACAAGCTGGTTGTCGCTGGTGTTGCTCCAGTAGGGCTTAAGTCCTGCCTGAGGCGCACTCAAATAGTACACGATGCTCCAGGGGTTGTAGATAACCGTATCACCACCGAAAATGTAGCCGTTGTACCATTCTTTGATGCCGTCCATCGTGTCTGTCAGGCCGAAGTGCCCAGCCATCTTCTCCACCTCTGCCTCGGTGAAGCCGAAGCAGTCTTTCATGGCGGGATCGAGAATGGTAGACACCTTAGGATTGTTGAAATCGCTGAATATGCTTTCCTGGGCCACTTTGAGAATGCCGATAACCACCGCCTGTTGCAGGTCGGGATTGTCCTTGAAGGTCTGGACCATGAAGCTGCGGATGAAGTCAATCATCTGGTCGTAGTAGCCCTTGGCGTAGGCGGATTGGAGAGGGGTGTCGTACTCATCCAGGAGGATGTAGGCCTTTTTCCCGTAGGCCCTATGAAGCCAGGTCGAGAGGTTCTTGATGGACTTTGCACAGTCATCCTCCGAACCTTCCTGTTGCAGTATCTTTCCAAACAGAACCTTCTCTTTTTCCTCCAGGGCATCGTGTTCCTCAAGATAGCGGTGTCTGCGGAACTCATCCGCCAATAGTTCTTTTATTAGATTGATACCCTTGCTGAATGAAGGGCTTTTTATATTCTTAAAACTCAAGGCAATAACCGGATACTGCCCCCTGTATTTACGGCATTCGGGGTGTCCGGTTATAAAGAGACCGTCGAAAAGAGGGGCGTTTGGGGCGGGAAATTCGGCAGGAAGACCATCTCCAGGAGGAGGGATGGGGGCTTCGAAGAAGTAGCGGATCATGCTTAAGTTGAGGGTTTTGCCGAAACGGCGGGGGCGGGTAATCAGGTGCACTTCGCTTGGGTGGTCGATTAAATGTCCGATGAGATGGGTTTTATCGACGAAATAACAGTCGTGGTCTATAAATTCCTTGAAATCGGTAATGCCCTGTTCCAGCTTTTTCATGAAGGGAATTATAGTGCATTTTCATTGAAGGAAAAAGCCTCTCCGGGAGGGGGAGAGGGGGGGCAGTGGGGCATCATCTTGCCGAAGAATACACCGATAGATTTTTGCCCCGAAATCCGATGCCCAGTACCAGTACTTTATCGGGATGCCATTTTTCCCGTACACCGGAGAGGTACTTCTTGACCGCTTCTCTGTATGCGGTCTTCGCCAGTCTGGCCAGGGGAGTTTTCTTTTTTGTGTTCCCCTGCTTGAACTCGAAGAGAAGAGAATCCTTCGACTGCCCGGGTTCATCTGACAGTCGGATCAGCACGATGTCTGGACGACCCATACCGCATTCGCGGTTGCTCTCCACCCGGTATTCACCGCCCAGATAGGCGAGGAGTCCCAGCACCAGGCCGTGGTAGAAGTTCTCCCGCCTGGTTTCTTCCTGACGGGCGGTCGCCGTATCGTTGTAACTGGCCAGGCTGAAGAGGATGTCCCCGAGATTCCTTTCTATCGTAGCGGCATTCATGTCCCGGATGCCCTGGATGAAGGCCATGAAATGCCTGTTGATGTTCAGGTCGGTGTTCAGCCAGCCCTTGATGACATTGTTGTATATGGTAAACACCTCCCTGTTGGGAATCTCGATGCAGTAATCCGTCCCAAAGGAGTGCTGGTGCATTTTACTGGCCTTCAGGTACCCCCCATGGAGAAGGAAGCCCCAGACAAGGTCTTCAGGACCGTCCTTAATCTGGGGAAAGGCAATGTTGACGGATACTTCTTTTCTGACTTCTTCGGCTCTAAGGAATTGCTCCACAACATTCCTGTTGCCCTCCCTGTCCAGCTGGAGTACATCTTTTACAAGCTGGTTGTCGCTGGTATTGCTCCAATAGGGCTTAAGTCCTGCCCGAGGTGCACTCAAATAGTACACGATGCTCCAGGGGTTGTAGATAACCGTATCACCACCGAAGATGTAGCCGTTGTACCATTCTTTGATGCCGTCCATCGTGTCTGCCAGGCCGAAGTGCCCAGCCATCTTCTCCACCTCTGCCTCGGTGAAGCCGAAGCAGTCTTTCATGGCGGGATCGAGAATGGTAGACACCTTAGGATTGTTGAAATCGCTGAATATGCTTTCCTGGGCCACTTTGAGAATGCCGATAACCACCGCCTGCTGCAGGTCGGGATTGTCCTTGAATGTCTGGACCATGAAGCTGCGGATGAAGTCAATCATCTGGTCGTAGTAGCCCTTGGCGTAGGCGGATTGGAGAGGGGTGTCGTACTCATCCAGGAGGATGTAGGCCTTTTTCCCGTAGGAGCGGTGGAGCCAGGTGGAGAGGTTCTTGATGGATTCCGCATAGTCGCCATCGCTGCCCTTGCGGCTCTGGATACGTTGGAAGAACGCTTTTTCTTCATTGTCCAGGAAATGGTTTCTTGTCAAATGGGCATGTCTCTTGAACTCATCCGCAAGGGCGGCTTTCATAATTTCCATGCTTTCGTCCCTGGATGTCCCCTTTACATTCTTAAAACTCAAGGCAATAACCGGATACTGCCCCCTGTATTTACGGCATTCGGGGTGTCCGGTTATAAAGAGACCGTCGAAAAGAGGGGCGTTTGGGGCGGGAAATTCGGCAGGAAGACCATCTCCAGGAGGAGGGATGGGGGCTTCGAAGAAGTAGCGGATCATGCTTAAGTTGAGGGTTTTGCCGAAACGGCGGGGGCGGGTAATCAGGTGCACTTCGCTTGGGTGGTCGATTAAATGTCCGATGAGATGGGTTTTATCGACGAAATAACAGTTGTGATCGATGAATTTCTTGAAATCGGTAATGCCCTGTTCCAGTTTTTTCATGTTAACTATTGTAGCATGGGAAAAGAACAGAAAAATAGAGAATAGAGAATCAAAAATCAAGGGGTCTCATTATTTTTCTGATGAATGTACCGCCAACTCCTTGCCCCGAAATCCGATGCCCAGTACCAGCACATTATCGGGATGCCATTTTTCCCGAACACCGGAGAGGTACTTCTTGACCGCTTCTCTGTATGCGGTCTTCGCCAGTCTGGCCAGAGGAATTTTCTTTTTTGTGTTCCCCTGCTTGAACTCGAAGAGAAGGGTATCTTTCGACTGCCCGGGTTCATCTGTCAGTCGGATCAGCACGATGTCTGGACGACCCATACCGCATTCGCGGTTGCTCTCCACCCGGTATTCACCGCCTAGATAGGCGAGGAGTCCCAGCACCAGGCCGTGGTAGAAGTTCTCCCGCCTGGTTTCTTCCTGACGGGCGGTCGCCGTATCGTTGTAACTGGCCAGGCTGAAGAGGATGTCCCCGAGATTCCTTTCTATCGTAGCGGCATTCATGTCCCGGATGCCCTGGATGAAGGCCATGAAATGCCTGTTGATGTTCAGGTCGGTGTTCAGCCAGCCCTTGATGACATTGTTGTATATGGTAAAGACCTCCCTGTTGGGAATCTCGATGCAGTAGTCAGTCCCAAAGGAGTGCTGGAGCATTTTACTGGCCTTCAGATATCCCCCATGGAGAAGGAAGCCCCAGACAAGGTCTTCAGGACCGTCCTTAATCTGGGGAAAGGCAATGTTGACGGATACTTCTTTTCTGACTTCTTCGGCTCTAAGGAATTGCTCCACAACATTCCTGTTGCCCTCCCTGTCCAGCTGGAGTACATCTTTTACAAACTGGTTGTCGCTGGTGTTGCTCCAATAGGGCTTAAGTCCTGCCCGAGGTGCACTCAAATAGTACACGATGCTCCATGGGTTGTAGATAACTGTATCACCACCGAAGATGTAGCCGTTGTACCATTCTTTGATGCCGTCCATCGTGTCTGCCAGGCCGAAGTGCCCAGCCATCTTCTCCACCTCTGCCTCGGTGAAGCCGAAGCAGTCTTTCATGGCGGGATCGAGAATGGTAGACACCTTAGGATTGTTGAAATCGCTGAATATGCTTTCCTGGGCCACTTTGAGAATGCCGATAACCACCGCCTGCTGCAGGTCGGGATTGTCCTTGAAGGTCTGGACCATGAAGCTACGGATGAAGTCAATCATCTGGTCGTAGTAGCCCTTGGCGTAGGCGGATTGGAGAGGGGTGTCGTACTCATCCAGGAGGATGTAGGCCTTTTTCCCGTATGCCCTATGAAGCCAGGTCGAGAGGTTCTTGATGGACTTTGCACAGTCGTCCTCCGAACCTTCCTGTTGCAGTATCTTTCCAAACAAAACCTTCTCTTTTTCCTCCAGGGCATCATGTTCCTCAAGATAGCGGTGTCTGCGGAACTCATCCGCCAATAGTTCTTTTATTAGATTGATACCCTTGCTGAATGAAGGGCTTTTTACATTCTTAAAACTCAAGGCAATAACCGGATACTGCCCCCTGTATTTACGGCATTCGGGGTGTCCGGTTATAAAGAGACCGTCGAAAAGAGGGGCGTTTGGGGTGGGAAATTCGGCAGGAAGACCATCTCCAGGAGGAGGGATGGGGGCCTCGAAGAAGTAACGGATCATACTTAAGTTGAGGGTCTTGCCGAAGCGGCGGGGGCGGGTAATCAGGTGCACTTCGCTTGGGTGGTCGATTAAATGTCCGATGAGATGGGTTTTGTCGACAAAATAACAGTCGTGATCGATGAACTTCTTGAAATCGGTAATGCCCTGTTCCAGCTTCTTCATGAAGGGAATTATAGTGCATTTTCATTGAAGGAAAAAGCCTCTCCGGGAGGGGGAGAGGGGGCTCGTTTTCCGTGGAGAAGGCACACCATTTCACTGGGGGCCGACACCGGGCAGGCCGTTAATGCGCTACCGAGGGGGGACAAACTTTTAACGAATAGGCAAGCCCCCTGTTTTTATTCCAGGCCATGCTGTTGCCTCAATTCCTTTTTTTAGCTTTGTAGAGTTCTTGATAGCTATAGCGGGGGGCTGGGCTAACAACATAGGCAATATCATTCCCAACCCAACGGAAATTGCCCCTCACACACCCATTCCTGCCCACTCTCCTACTAGGTATCCTGTAAGCATTGTCACAGGTATTGATCCCATACCGCCCAGCAACATCCACGACATCTCCACATCGGTATCAATAATCGCCTCTCCTTTCACGTCCCCCTTACGCGACATCGCATATTCACGGGCCTGTTCCTCAATGCGGGCGATAAGCTCCTGTTATTCCGCCTTCTCCCGGGCAATCCGGGCCTTCTCCTTGGCCTTATCGTGGTCAAACAGCACAAACCAAGAAGGCCCGGGCCTGATCGGCCAGGCGGGGTTCCACATCGCCGAGGGGGTGAATTGCCTGCGACACCCTTTCGTCTTTCCCCGCGGTCAGTATTATTTTCACCTGGAATTCGGCCCCCGAAGGCGCATCCAGGTTTCCAGACGGGCCCCGTCTATTTCCGATGGGTCGGTCTGTTTTACCCCCGTTCTATGGCCTTCTGGTAGCATTTTATGTTTTTTGTCGATTCACCAGCGGTGTGTAGGGGGGCGATAGCGAAGAAGCACCGCCAGGGATGTCAGCGTAAGCGAACGGAGACTGCTCGCAAGGAGCATGAAAGGAGGCCTACGACTGGAGAGAATGGGTAAAAAATCGGTCAGAAAGGATAAGTCCGACAGGCTCCAGCTTCATTATAAACACGGCTGGCTCAATATCGGAAGGTGAATCCTAAATTTGTATCAGTATACAAATACGGGTAGGTTTTAGTAGAATATGTCCCGATTGGCACTTTACGTCCCGATTCCAGTTCTACTAATTCACTACCAAATACTGCTAGCCCGAAATCAATGGAAAAACCAAAATTCTCAGAGAAAAAAATAGTACAAACCTGCCGTATAACCATTCCGAATTCCATTATATACACCACATTATCTGATGCGGATGGATCAGTTTTTGAAGGAACCATGTAACCCTCAAAAGATACTATAGGCGCAAGGTGTTGCCACAAAGAGAGACGGCCTTTTTGAGTTTTGATACGCCAACCAACCCCAATTTCAAAATTGAACTCCCACGTGTCCTGCACTATGACCTCATTCCTTAAATCTATTCCCAATTGTGGTATAGAATAAATAGCTATTTGCGATCCAATGCCAAACCCAAATAATTCTGACCCCCCTACTAATTCTGCTGTCTCCCTAACGAAGACACCCTGTCTTGCCCCGCCCATGCCGTATCCTATAGACGTAGTGGCATAAATGTCGCCTACAGGCTTCAAAAGGCCAATTTTTTCATCTGCCTCCTTTTCTTCGGACCAAAGGCAGACAAGAACTCCAAAAGTCAACAATAGTACCACCAAACATTTCTTGACCATAATTTCCCTCCTACTTTTTTATTTTTTTTATTACAATGATTTTTAATTGTCAATAAGTGGTATCTAAAAAACATCTAAAAAACACCTTTGTCGATACAAGGCGACAACGGCTCGATCGTAACTGGGCTTAGCCTAAGCATTTTTACAACGCCGTAGCGACCTACCTGTTACAGACAGGTGCAGCGAACAGGCAGGCGGAAAAGATCGAATCCAAAACTAAATGGGGGGCGGGGGGCTAGTACATTTTCAATAATTTGGAATAAATGGCAGTCTCGCCTTGACGGAGGCGGAGAGCCGATGGCAGGACGGCAGTCACCGAAAGGCTTTTAAGACCTTGATTCTTAGATTACACCTACATCGTCCAGCAAAAACTTAAGTGAGGCACGGGGACGAGTCCTTAGAGACCTCGGATAGAAGTACGATGTAAACCGCCCGTTTATTTTAGACTTCCATCTCTTTTTAACCCAAGAAGGAGTGTGTTATGGAAGAGCGAAAGAAAGAAAGGAGATGGATCGGCATTGACGGCGGCAAGAGAACCTTTGAGGTGAAGGTCATAGATGGTGCCAACAAAGTTACAGGGTTCAACGGTCGTACAAGACCCAACAGGCATAGACAGACTTCTTGCCCAACTCCGAAAGAGTGACACTGTCAGCATAGAAGCAGGATATCCGGCCTTTGTGATTTGCCCGGCAGCTACTTGAACAAAAAGAGGGAATTGGAAAAGTCCCGTGCTGATAGCAGGAGGCATAAACTCTGTGTAATTCCAAGGAAAATTGTATTTTATTAGAGATGGGGGTTGACTGAAGACAGAGGAGAGGTGCCCATAAGTACAATGCTTGGCTACTATAGAGAATCAATGAGAAAATCTATATCCATCCGTCGTGTCATTATCCTATTGATACTTTCTATTTCTTTACAAAACACGATCTATGGTGATAACAAGAAGCGAACCACGACACATGCGGTGTTCGTAGATCTCTCATTTGCCAACCCTCATTTTCTCGACAAACTGGTATCTCCATTGCATAACCATGGTGTCGGCGGTGGTTTCGATTTGGGCTATCGGCTCAAGGCTCCTCATTTCGGCTTGAATGTCGCCATTGGCGGGAAATTTGGAGGTCTCTTCAGCAAAAACGCTGAACTAAATGATAGTGAAAATATCTTCGCCGCTGCGTCGATGATAATTGATGCGGTATACCGTTTGCCAGTATTTGAAAGTAGGGGGTGGCTACTCCTCGGAATGCAACTTGATTATCGGTTTCAATTTTTTCAATTACTTCATATTGATTCGTATGATTGGAGCGGCTCATTATCCCTATCTCCCTTAATAGGGATTGAGTATGAGTTCAAACGTGGGACACTGGTGTCGTCCCTGGCGTTTTCACTCTTGAGTATTGCTAATCGTCCGCCTTGGACCATCATTGATGATGAAATTGATATGTTGACCAGTGATTCACCCCTGCTCATTCTGTTCAGAGGTGAAATCGTGTCAATTGATCGCTATGCCCAATTTGACTATAAGATTCACTGGAACACGAAGCTCTCTTCTCATTTAACGCTGATAACCGGAGGCTCACTCCATTATATAATAACCACAATGCCACAGCGGGCGGCATTTCTTACGGCTTGTATTGATGTAGGTATACGCTATGAGTTCTAAGCTCCACGTGCTTCTCGCTTGCGTCACCTTAAGCGGCTGCTCTCTTTTCCTGGGAGATGAAATAGGTTCGGATAATGCATCTGTTTTTGACTACTTCTGGAACACATTTGATACTCAATATCCACTCTTTGAACTTGAGACGAAAAAAATAGATTGGGATCAAGCCAGATTGGATTATCGGGCTCAAGCCATCAATGCCGAAACAGATGATGAACTTTTCACCATACTCTCTGATATGATTGACCCGCTTAACGATGCACATGTATGGCTATATTGGCCAGATAAGAATATTCAATTCGATACATATAAGCATCCACAGACTGACTTCCCTAATTACTCCATAGACAGAGTTGAGCCCTACATAAAAGATCTCCAGATAACAGGTTCCGATATCATTTCTTACGGGACTCTTAAAGGCCGTGAATTCGGCTACCTTCACATAGCAGCCTTTGTAGGAGAACTGGGCAAATTATCCCCGCTGGAAGCCTGGGTTCATGATGCCGATCATGTAATTGATGGCTTCATGGAATTAGATTCCATCATCATCGATGTTCGTGGAAATCTCGGCGGTTACCGGGCAAATGCCCTTCATATCGCCTCGCGTTTCGTTAGTTCGAAGAAACATTACATGAAATCCACGGTGAGAGTGGGGCCTGGACATAGCGATTTTGGGACCATAATTGATCATTGGATTGAACCAAGAGGCCGTACCTACACGAAGACTGTCTACCTCATTACAGATATCGATACCGCAAGCGCAGGGGAGTGGTTTGTCCTCATGCTCAAAAATGAAGATCATATAACCCATCTAGGCTGGACCACATTGGGGGCATTGGGTTTGGTAACTTTCCATGAATTACCCAATGGCTGGCATTTTTCTACGACAATCGGATATACGACCGATGAGAATGGAAAAATTTATGAAGAAATCGGTATTGTCCCAGATGAATCTCTCGGGAATTATGATCCAAATGATGAGGGAGACCCCATCCTGGAATGGATACTTGCAAAACATCCAAAGTGATAACTTTTGTCTTAGGGGTTAAGGGGCTGTGTCAGAATCCAGGGGGTGGGTCAGAATGATGGATTTGGTTAATGGATTCCCCCCCCCCTTGAGCCAGGCATGCCCGCCTGATGCAAAGGTGCAATCACGCACAGACAGGCATGGCCGTAGCGGATTTCTCCACAGAACACACGGAAGTTTTCAACCACGAAAGTCACGAAAGGCACGAAAGGCCCATAATCATAAATCTCTCAACATTGGCCTTTTCTGATTTTTAATTTTCGTGTTTTTCGAGTTTTTCGTGGTCTAAGAACGGAGAATTAAAAGGAAGTTTTCAACCACGAAAGTCACGAAGGCCCATAGTCATGAATCACTCAACATTGGTCTTTTCTGATTTTTCAAATTTTGTGTTTTCGTGTTTTTCGTGGTAAAAAAACAAAGAGTAAAAGAGGACAAAAATTCACTCATCCCGACCCTCAGCATGCAATCTGCGTAATCTGCGGATTTCTCCACAGAACCCCCGGAATCTATTAACCCCGAAAGGCCCAAAAGACCCATAACCCTGAATCCTTAAAATTCCCCATTTCTGATTTTCAATTTTTCGTGGTTTTCGTGCCTTTCGTGGTAAAAAAACAAAGAATCAAAAGGACAAAAATTGACTCATCCCGACCCCCAGTATGCAATCTACGTAATCTGCGGATTTCTCCACAGTATGAGGCTAATTATCATCATCATCTGTACGTAAAACGGAAAGAAAGGCATTCTGGGGCAGTTCGACATTGCCGACCATCTTCATACGCTTCTTGCCTTCTTTCTGCTTCTCCAGCAGTTTGCGCTTACGGGATATATCTCCCCCATAACACTTGGCCGTTACATCCTTCCTCAGGGCATTTACCGTCTCCCTTGCGATGATGGAACCCCCGATGGTGGCTTGTATTGGAATCTTGAACTGATGTCTTGGAATCTCCTCACGGAGCTTCTTGCATATCTGACGGCCTTTTCTTTGAGCATTCACCCGAAAAACCAGCTGACTCAGGGCATCTACTGGCTCTGAATTCACCAATATATCCATTTTGACAAGATCGGTGACTTTGTAATCGGTCACCTCATAATCAAAGGAGGCATAGCCGCGGCTATAGGATTTCAATTTGTCATAAAAATCGTAAAGCACCTCCCCGAGAGGCATGTCATAGACGAGTTCAACACGAGTCTTGTCAAGATAACTCATATTCCGCTGAATACCGCGCTTGTTCATGCACAAACTCATCAGCGGACCAAGAAATTCTGCCGGTGAAATGATTGTGGCCTTTATATAAGGCTCTTCAGCCGTCTCAATGGTTGCGGGATCGGGAAAATTCGCCGGATTATCCAAATAGTAAGACTCCCCACGCTTAGGGTTAATGCGATAACGCACCGAGGGGCTGGTCAATACAATGTTCAACCCATATTCCCGCTCCAATCGCTCCTGCACCACCTCAAGATGCAGGAGACCGAGAAATCCACAACGAAAACCAAAGCCCAGGGCCATAGAGGAGTCTTTCTCCCAGGCCAAGGAGGCATCATTGAGTTTCAGCCTGTCCAGTGCCGTATGCAGTTCCTCGTATTGGTTAGTATCGACGGGATAAACAGAAGAAAAGACAACTGGCTTCACCTCTCGAAATCCAGCCAACGGCTCATTCGCCGGATTGTTTGAGTCAGTCACCGTATCGCCCACCTTTATGTCGGCAATGGTCTTGATTCCCGCGATAAACCAACCCACTTCTCCGGCGGAAATGGATGGGGTCTTCTTGAGTGTCAACCTGAATTCACCGACTTCCTCCACCTTGTACGTGGCTCCGCCTGCCATGAGAGAGACGTGTTTTCCCTCCTTCAGTATCCCATCGAATATTCGGACATGGATAATCACCCCTCGGAAAGAGTCGTAATGTGAATCGAAAATCAAAGCCTTAAGAGGCTTCTCCCGACTCCCTTTCGGAGCCGGAATAAATTGAACGAGGGCGTTAAGCAGGTCATTCACCCCTTCGCCAGTTTTGGCCGAAACCGGAACAGCCATCTCACCTATCAGACCCAAATCATGATCAATCTGATTGCGAACCATGGCGATATCGGCACTTGGCAGGTCAATTTTATTGATCACGGGAAGAATTTCCAAATCGTGTTCCAGGGCCATGTACATGTTGGAAAGAGTCTGAGCTTCCACCCCTTGTGTGGCATCGACAAGGAGAAGTGCCCCCTCGCAGGCACTGATAGCTCGGCTTACCTCATAAGAAAAATCGACATGACCCGGTGTATCAACGAGATTCAGCTTATATGTGTTTCCGTCTTCGGCTTTGAAATCTATGCTCACTGCCTGACTCTTTATGGTTATGCCACGTTCCCTCTCAATATCCATGGAATCAAGCATTTGATCATGAAATTCCCGTTCACTCACCATTTGGGCGCATTGAAGAAAGCGGTCTGCTAAGGTTGATTTTCCATGATCGATATGAGCAACGATGCAGAAATTACGGATGAAAGATTGATCTATGGCCATGGGCAGATTCTAAAGCACTGTGTTGACATTAAGCAATGATGCGATCTGAACCACCGATTCAAGAAACCCCGCCTTTCGGCCTTTGAGCTTGAGTTGAATGACCACCGCCTCGACTTCCGGGACATACTTCCAACGGCGCAAAGAGATTGCATCCCCTTCCGAAAAACCGGCCTCATCGGCAATGGAGCCCTGAAGCACCGATAGAACCCTGTATTTCTGAGTGATGCCATAGCCGCTGATTCTTTCGACCGTGAATCCAAAAAGTGGAGTGAGCAGATGCTCTCGTGCGTCTCTTGATAGGGCCTCCCTCAAAGGTATTTCTGGGCGAACACCCAGTGCGGCAATGCCTTTGTGGGTTTCAGCACCACGTTTCCACTCCAATGAAATCAATGTGGCCGGAGAGCAGGTAATCAAATACTCCTGCATACTGCGTATACTCTTATGAGATTGACCATCCAGGCTGACCATGATGTCACCGGGAAGTAATCCGGCATCGGCAGCCGGAGAATGAGGCACGACATAGGTGATATAGACCTTGCCTGAGACATCCCAGGCCGACACGCCAATCCAGGGAAGATCAATCTGCCCGCCGTCATACATCGAAGGGATGAGATGCAAGGCATATTGCCCGGGAATGGCAAAATTGACCCCCTCAAAATCCTGAATTCCGGCAAAAACAACACCGATCACCTCACCTGATTCATTCAACAACGGGCTGCCGCTATTTCCTGGATTGATTGGCGCATCAATCTGAAGCGATCCGGCCAAAGGCTGTATGGATCTTTCGAAGGCAGAGACGGTGCCGGAGGTGAGAGTACGTGTTAAGCCGCCCGGTGAACCGATAGCCATTATCTGTTCTCCAAGCCGAGGTATGTTCTGATTGGCAAACCTGAAGACATAAGGAACATCCATCTCGGTTTTCAAAAGCGCAAGGTCGAAATTCTTATCCCATCCTATCACCCGAGCCGGAATTCTGTCCCCTGCACTGTCATATTTCTTCAAGTAAAGCCGTGAATACCCCTGGTAGGCGGGATCGACCTCGCTCTCGATAACATGATAATTGGTAAGCAAATACCCCGAAGAGTCAATGAAGAATCCTGAACCTATTCCCCTATCGGGCACACTTACATTGCCCACCAGTCGCATTCCCCTGTTAACCCATACCGTGACGGTGCCATCGACCAAAGAGTGCATAGGCGGATCCTCAGCGTCGATGAAGTAGTCGGCATCGCCAAAGACTTCCTTTAGAAGGTTTTTAGACTCCTCATCCAAGTCTTCGAGGTCGAGATTACCCTGAATCAGTGCCGTTGCGGCACCAGTCTGCCCCGCTTCGATATAGGCTTTCGCACCTTGGAGAATGAGGTCAAACTCCTTCACGTTCTCTAAATAGTCATCCTCCCCAAGCACACGGAAGGAGCGCAGGTAAACGATGGATCGTTTCCAATCACCGTCTTTGCGTGCAGCCTGCCATTCCGCCTTCAGGCCATCCAAGGCACGTTCATAACGGGCTGAATCCTCATGGCCCAATTTCTCCCTGGCGAGAATGAGGGGGATGGCACGCAGATTATCCCCTTCTTCTAAAAATGTATCGATGCGCTCTGTATCCGAATCGGTGAAATCAAAGGTTTCAGAGTCTTGCTCCGGTGTCCCAGCGCATGCGGCGATGTAGAACATGAAGGCTACGATGACAGGAAATTTTTGCATTATTGCCATGGATACCAACTATCCGTACGCCATGGGAAAAGGTCGGCGGCTTCGGCCTCGGTGATGGATAAGGCCCTGGCATCTTTGCCTTCTGCCGCACTTAAAAACTGTCTTACATCCATCCAGCCGTCGGCATCAATATCCCAGGCCTGAATTTGCATATATACTCCCAATGCCCAATCCTTTAGATAAAGTGGAGTTCCCCTCATTTGTGGATCCCAGGCAAGCCCGACAAGGCGGCCTTTCTCGTATCGCTCATAGAGTTCCCACAGACGTTCAGTACTCTTTTCGGCATCACTTCTTAGAGACCGGCGCCCGGCGACGATGACTCCTTCTTCGAAGAGCAGTTCCCGAATCCAAAGGGGATTTTGCTCGTCTTCTTCCGAAAAACGAACCTCAACTATCTTGATGGGAACCCCCTCGTCGAGCCAGGTATGGATTTCTCCCATTTCCTCCACATAGGGTATCTCCGTACGAAGTGAAATTCGGCCAATGAAGGGCCACAGATTATCATCACCCGTGCGGAACATCTCGAATTGCCCACTCACCACATCCCCCTGAGCCGAATCCCATCTGTATGCCCCTGGGTGAAACACCGCTTCACCGCTGATATTATCCTGCTTACTTTGCATAGTCGATACTTCTGGATAGGCATTCTCATCGTAATGAACTTCAAGGCGACCGCCGTCCATGCTAACGCGAACCGGAAGCCCGTCCTTGTAATCGATTAACCATTCATGCTGACCATCCTGGTCAAAGTCTATACGACGGGAAACAGGTCTGCCGTCAAGAAATTCAATACTCTCTTCCACATATCCGTCATAGTTTGCATCAGCGACGATAATACCCGTGTAACCATTTGTTTCCTCTTGCAGGGCTAGCCCCAAACGGCGCATCAGGGCCAAGTCCTTTCCGCCATTGATTGGCACTTCAACACCCAATAATGAATCAATCACTTCCTTTGAATTCGTGCTCAAATCTGGATAAATTCTTCTCATCGTATTATCGCTCACCATACCGGCGAGTAGCCAGGGCATTATGGCCTTTTCCAACTCCTGCCCCCAGCGCCGTTTGGCGGATGTAAAGGAATCCACTGAATCTTCATCGCTGGCGGCTACGGCAATAGCCCAAAAAGAGGGTAGGGGACTTGTCACCTCGATGGGGAAGGCAGATAGCTCATCGGTGGACATGGCAAGGGTTCTGCCTCGGCTCGCCAGAGCAATGGCCCGAGCTTCTAATCCCAGATAAAGAGCCGATCTCGCGGCGGCATAGAGAAGCGGTACACTGTCTCTGTGCCCCCTAGGCCACGTGGCGTAATTCTCCAGATATGCGACGTACTCACGTAGCCGGAGTGAGAGAATGGCATATAGAAGGGCGCGTCTCTCAAAGGGGATTCTGATTGGAACATTGATGAGGGCATCGAATTCCAGTGATGCCAGGGAAAGTTCATAGGCATCACGAACCGGTCTACCCGGACCCAGGCGACCATCCAATGCGATAATGGCCTTCAAATAGAGTTCATCGGGCCCCGGTGATCGAAATTCGCCTGCCGCATCAAGTGCCTTTTGGGCCTCAGTGAGGTCCTGAATATCGAATTTCGGTTTCTCCAGAAAAGAAATGGCCCTATCGACCCAAAATTTCGCAGGGCTTGGCAATGTGTCGGCAAAAACACCCTCGGAAATTGTAAAACACATAAATATGGAGAGGGCTCCTCTAAGAAGCAATCGTGTCGATACAAGACGGTCTCTTGTCGTGCGGCGTACAGTCAGAGGTTCCCTGTATTTTGACCTATCTGCACGTGATTGCACGTAGACAGAGAAGATCAATTCAGGAACGAGTGAGAAGTCCAAGAATAATCGCCGATGGATCACACTAAGCATTCCTTAATATCGTTCAATCCCCAAAGACTTCGTATCTCTTCGTCATTCATGGTTTCCTTCTCTATTAATGCCGCAGTAAGGCTCTCCAGCTTGTCCCTGTGCTGTTTCAGGTAGCCTTTAGCCTTGTCCAGGGCCTCCCGGAGAAGATTTCTAATCTCCTTATCAATTACTCTTGCAGTATCGTCTGAGTAATCGGCGTGTTGGGCAATCTCCTTGCCTATGAAGATGGGTTCCTCGCCGCCGCCTAAGGCCACGGGACCGAGCGGGCTCATTCCCCATTCGCAAACCATTTTGCGGGCTAGGTCAGTTGCCTGGCGTATATCGTTCTGGGCCCCGGTGGAAGTTTCGTTATAGATGAGTTCTTCTGCGGCATACCCGCCGTACATCACCACTAGACGCGATTTAAGCCAGCGTGCTCCCCTACTGTATTGATCCCGTTCGGGCAGGCTGAAGGTGGCCCCCATGGCCTGCCCCCGGGGAATGATGGTGACCTTGTGCACAGGGTCAGTATCATTCTGCACATAGTGGAGAAGTGTGTGACCGGCTTCATGATAGGCCGTCATGCGTTTGTCCTCTGCTGTCATTACCATACTTCGACGGGCCAGCCCCATGAATATCTTGTCCCGGGCCTCTTCAAAATCGGACATATCGACCCGTTTCTTGCCAGAGCGACCGGCATAGAGGGCGGCTTCATTGACAATATTGGCAATATCCGCACCGGAAGAACCGGGAGTTGCCCTGGAAATGACCATCAAGTCCACATCATCGTCAAGTCGCAGTTTTGCGGCGTGAATCTTCAGTATCGCCATCCGCTCTTTTACATCAGGCATGGCGACATGCACTTGGCGGTCAAAACGGCCCGGGCGCAATAGAGCGCGATCGAGTACATCAGGCCTGTTCGTGGCGGCAATAATAATAATCCCCGTGTCGGCCGTGAAACCATCCATCTCCACCAGAAGCTGATTAAGTGTCTGCTCCCGTTCATCATGGCCGCCGCCGTAACCAGCCCCCCGTGTACGGCCCACAGCATCAATTTCATCGATGAACAGAATGCAGGGCGCATTCTTCCTGCCTTGATCAAAGAGATCACGAACCCGACTGGCCCCAACCCCAACGAACATCTCGACGAAATCTGAACCGGACATATGGAAAAAGGCGACAGCGGCCTCACCGGCAACGGCCCTGGCAAGCAATGTCTTCCCGGTACCAGGCTGACCGACTAACAGCACGCCCTTTGGAATTTTTGCCCCGAGACGGGTGAATCGGTCTGGGTTCTTGAGGAATTCCACCACTTCCTGGAGTTCATACTTGGCCTCATCCTGACCCGCTACATCGGCAAAGGTTGTCCCGGTGCTGCTAACCGCATATCGTTTGGCCTTGCTCCGGCCAAATGACATGGCCTGTTTTCCACCTTGTGCATTTCGATACATCCAGATGAAAAACCCGACAATGAGGATGATGGGCAGGAACTGAAGCACAATGGCAATAAAGGATACACCACTCTTGTCTCCCTTAACGGGAACACCGTTGTCATTCAGTATCGCGAGAAGGCTATCATCGAAATAGGGTATGGTGGTGGAGAACGCACTTCGCCCGTTGACGGAGTCGAAACGCCGTCCCTCTATCCTGCTCATGTCGATTATGACGACATCTTCGATGTTACCAGATCGGAGATCGTTCAGAAATTGGGAATAGCTGATTTCCTCCCTGATATTGGGTCTGAAAAGATTGAATAGAAGAAGGAATATGAAGAGAATAATTCCAATCAAGACGAGCAGTGATACGCGATTATTCCCACCGGGATTAAATTTGTCCTTTAGGTTTTTATTGTCTGGCATGCTGAAATCTAAGACTCCTTTATCTGAATATAAACAATTTCACCCAGATCGTCACCGAATAGAGTGAAAGACGATTTTTTTAAGATCTTTCCTCGCCGCCCAGAGAGAGAAGAGACGCAATTCCCCAGGCCGCCTTTTACATTAAGAACCAAGGGCCAATCAGATTCCATTACATGATAAACATCCGCATCGGGTAGGGGTGTGAAGCAAATGCGGATATCCCAGAGGGCAAACGATTGCAGATGGAAGTCCTCAATATCCGTTTTCTGAAGGACGATATGGGCTTGTATATCTCGGAGAGAGTCGGAAGAGGCGATGAAGTATTTCTCGCTGCAAGATATTGAAATGCCATAACCTGACCATTTTCCCGAAGCATCGAGACTGTCGCGGGCATTCACCACGGCTCTCCAAGGAATACGCCGGTCTGGGATATGAGATTCATCCAGCCGATTAAAAACCTCCCAGAGGGTCATGGCCTTTATATATGGCTGGGCGTTATACCAGCTATTTGCCGACCACTTCCCTTGGCGGTGCTTCCATGTCACAGGCAAGGATTCGCGAAAGACTGATTCCAGGACACCGCATACCTCCTTAGCCCGCTCGGAAAGGGTGATAGCCGCTTTTTCCCATCCCGGTACGATGTCGGAAAGAAGCGGGATGAGTTCGTTGCGCACGCGGTTACGGCGGTATTTAATTGATCGATTACTGGAATCCTCGGCCCATGGGACATTTCTTTCCCTTAGCCAATCCCTCAAGACCTTTCGGCTTTCGAAGAGCAACGGTCTGATGATCCTGCCATGCTTCATTTGTATGCCCTTCAAACCTTCGGGGCCGGAACCAGTCATCAGGCGCATAAGCATTGTTTCCAATTGGTCATCGGCACTGTGTCCCAGAAATATATGCTCGGCATTCAGATAATGGCGATGCTCTTCCAAGCGGGATAGGCGCGCCTGGCGGGCTGCCTGTTCCATTCCACAGCCCCAGGCAAGCCTCATATCATCGATCATTTGCGGCGGCAATTGGATATCGTCATAGCGGACGGACAGCTTCTCACAGAGCTGCCGGCAAAGCGTTCGTTCGGCCTCATCCTCTTCGACACTACGTAGACCATGCGCCACCCTGGCGGCACACACCCTGATTCCCTTAACCTGGGCGGCTAGACTCAACAGGGCAACCGAATCACCGCCCCCGGAAAGGCCAATGAGACAGGTTGAACCGGGCTGCACATCCTGCCTCTGCAAGACCTTTTCAAATCGAATAATAAGCGTATCGGTAGCAGGCATATTCCTTTGCAATCCTACTCACGGCGGTTAAGCATTTCGGCAACCCTTGCAAAACTCTCTGTCCGCAGGGCCCAGATAGCCGCCGCCGCCTTGAGACAGGCACCTTCGACGGCAGGCCCATCCCTGCCGGGTTTATTCAAAACATATGCGACAACATCCTCATTGGATTCAGGACGGCCCACACCTATGTATATCCGATTAAAAGTTCCCGCACCAAAGGCACGAACGAGAGATTTAAGGCCATTATGCCCCGCATCGCCGCCAGAGGATTTCAACCGGCAAACCCCCGGAGGAAGATCCATATTATCCACCACCACATAGAGATTTTCAGGAACGAGCTGGCATTTTCGCATAAGAAAACTGACCGCAGCACCTGAGTCGTTCATGTAGCCAGACCAGCGAACGAAGACAATCGGCCTCATTTTTCCATCGCCAGGGACTCTCGCATGATACACCCATGAGAAACGCCATCGCCGAAATGAAACCTGTCGTTCCTGCAACATGATATCCACAACACGATAACCGACATTGTGCCTTGTCGATGCATATCGAGTGCCAGGGTTTCCCAAGCCCATGACAAACATGGGCTGTAGGTGATTAGGCTTCTCCACCTGCCTCTTCGGTATCCGAGGCTTCACCTTCCATGCCCTCGGTTAGCTCGTCTTCGGTGCTTACGGCTTCAGTCTTGGCATGAGAGACGACAACAACGGTGAGACCCTTTTCGGTACGAATTTCGACTCCTTCAGGGATGGGAATCTCGCCGACGTGGAGTGCCTCACCAATCCCAAGATTGGAAATATCGACATGGAAGGATGAGGGTATATCTTTGGGAAGACAGACAACCTCTAACTCTTCCATCTTGTACTCCAATATTCCGCCTTCTCGAACTCCAATCGGAGAGCCTTCAAAAGAGAAAGGAACTTGAGTATGAAGCTTGCGACCGGCATGTATGGCATAGAAGTCAATATGCATGACCCGCTCACTGATAACATCATCCTGGATATCTTTGACGAGAGCATCTTGATCCTGTCCGTCAATCTTTAATCTGATAATGGTGTTGCCGGTAGCATGTCGAAATCCCGTCATCCATTCTCTCCCATCAATGGTCAGAGCCTTTGGTTCACCTTCTCCATAAAGAATGGCGGGAATTTTCCCGTTTCGTCTCAATCGTCTTGCCGGACCCTTCCCGTCGGCCTGTCGTATTTCCGCTACAAGCTGCATTCTTTCCATGAGCAATCTACTCCTTCATATTAATAGCCTGTTCCAATCCCATCCCATCTAAGGTGCAATGTGTTAGAGCTTCAACCAATTTCATGCGCTAGAAATCCGCAGACTTACGTCTTATGGCTCGATTTCTGCTCCTTGTCCCCGCTACTGCGTTTCCAAAATGCTCTCAGGCAGAACTTAAGCTATATTTGAGCTTTTGTGCCTTGTATCAGGACAAAATCATCAGAAATCGCCTTGAAGCCTCAAGGTCCGAGAAACTCCTAGATGAGAATGTCGGTATCTTTAGAAACTTTCCTACGGATAAAATCCTTTCATTTGAACAGGCTCTTTTCTAGGACGGCAGGATTCGAACCTGCGAATGCCGGGATCAAAACCCGGTGGCTTACCACTTGCCGACGTCCTAATTAATTTAGACAACTTTACTCTGAGGCTTCTCCAGTAGTGAATTTTTCAGCATCATCCATTTTAGCATATTCGTCAAGAATTGCATTTTGGAGTTTCATCCTAAAACTCTTGTTAATTGGATGAGCGACATCCTTAAAATCACCATTCTTTGTTCTTCGACTTGGCATTGCAATGAATAAGCCATCCTCTCCTTTGATTATCTTGATATTGTGAATCACCAAGGAGTCATTGAAAGTAATTGATACATACGCTTTGAGTTTGCCTTTGAATTGCACCTTTCTGATACAGATATCAGTAATATCCATGAAAGACCTCCTCTTGGAGCAGTATTTCAGTGATTATAAGCAAGACTCCTCATTAGAATCAAGGGCAGACAAGAAGAACCTTTTACTAACGTAGGCGGGCCGCAAAAAAGTAGCAAAAGAAACCGCTTATATATTGACTGAAGTCGGTTTTGACTCTAATTTGATTCCAATATACTGTGGGACAAGAGGAATCCCATTCTTCCTTGTTGTGCATGAAATAGTGGGGGGGCTCATGGATTTCGACGAAAACGATGTCTTTGATGAAAGTATCGATCCCTATGATCGCAGCATTGACCGTGACTATGACGATGGTATATCCGTATTACCTTCTGACAGTTTTGACGATGTCTACAATGACTGGGACACTAACATAGACGACAAAAGCCCCTTGCCGAACTCTGACTTGCCCGATGAAGAAACAGCAGACTATGATGAGATAGATGATTGATGCCGGGGCTGTGTCAGAATGTGCCTTTGGCCCGCATGCGGCGTTGCCTGCCTGTTGCAGACAGGTGCGTACACGCACAGGTAGGCCGCCTTGCCTGCAAACCAAATCCATCATTCTGACCCACCCCCTGGATTCTGACACAGCCCCAGGTAAAACGCTTATATAGTGCCCTCAAGCTTAGTGGTAGAGAACAAACACATGCATCCACTACATAGATCGACGAAAAAACGATTTACAAGCATCTGTTTATAATTTCTCCGTCCTGTCTCCATCCCTTTGTCTCAATTTCAGCTTATTAAGCCCCCCTGCCCCCAATCTTCGGGGCACTATATTTGGAGATCATTGGCTCGACGCTGGGCACGCATCAGGAATTTGCTGATTTGGTGAGTTACATAGAATCAGGCAAACTCAAACCACTTCTGGCAAGGACCTACCCGCTTGAGAAAATAAGACAAGCCCAAAGCAATTTTAAGGAAAAGCAGTTTTTCGGTAAATTAGTTATTGTTCCGTGAAGGTCTATTGGTGAAGTTCTATAGGTAATCAGTTCTTCCAGCCAAAAAGATACCTAACAGGCCAAATGAACTTGATGCCTAATCAAGGCTGGAATTTCCTTGCCCAGCCATAGAAACTCGGCAGGATTTTTGCTGAATAATGACGAGCCCAGATTTCTTTCCAAAGCTTTGTCAGTTTAACGATCCTAATGATGTCTTCAGATGCCGTCGTAACCGAAGGCTGTTTTGAAATCATTTCGGATTCATTGATTTTTGGAAGTTGGGGAATGCGAACTCCCCGCCACATTGATACCCTCGCCGTCAAGGAAGTCCTCATAGGTGACAATATCTACTCCAGCCTCACGGGCCTTTTTTATCTTGGCAGAATTTTTACTGGGTTTGTCACAGATAACCTTACCCGTATCCCCTGTGACAGAATCGACAATTCTCCATCCTTCACTTTTCAGTATGGCGATGAGAGACTTGCGGGGAATTGGTGCCTTCCCTGTGAGACAAATTATTCCTTTTAACACCTTTTGTGCCGATTGTTTTTCAAGCGTCACAACTTCCAGAAGCTCTTTCACAAGTTTCATGTTATCAGGGTTCCGCTTCCAATCCACAATGTTTTTTCCGATAGCAGAGCTTTCATCATTAAATTTCATGAAATCATCTATGGATTCAATTCCGATCCTAGCCAAGGATTTCTCCTGAACCATAGGGACCCCAAGACGACCGATGAACTCGACGGGGGCCATGGAGTTGACCCTCTTTGCCTGGACAAGGAAGTTGGCTATCTTCTTCTCTCCGAATCCCTCAAGATCATGGAAATCCTCCTTTCTTAGCTTATACATATCTCCAATCATCTTGATTTTCCCCCTGTCGTAGAGAGTCTCCAGGGTGCGTAGGGCGATATGTTTCATGCCGGTCTGCCGCACCCAGAAGAGGATGGATTGCAGTCTTCTGTCCCTGCAATCCGTATTTGTACAGGTTATGTTTACGCCTGATTCTTCAATCGGCGTTCCACAGGTGGGGCAGGTTATTGGCCAAAGATCAGGGTTAACAAAATCTTCATGTCGCTCTAAACCGTCAGGATTTGCACAAACATAGGGTATGACATCGTTGGCCCGTTCTACCTGTATCAAATCGCCTGGCGAAAGACGCAGTCTTCTTACATTTGCCGCGTTATGCAGACTGGCTCGTTCGATGACGGCACCGCTTAGGCGGATTGGGGCGAAAATGGCTACCGGTGTGAGATTTCCTTGACGGCTAACCTGCCAGGTGATTGTATGAAGAGGGGTTTTCCCCTTTTGAGAAGGTGGTTTGAATGCCAGAGCATAGTGATGATGGTGGCTGACTACCCAACGTTCATCGATGGAGTCATGAAGGCTACTGTTATCGATCATAATAACCAACCCGTCGGTTTCGTAGTTCCATTTATCCCTGAGTTCAAGGATGTATTTCTTGTATATATGGCTGAGCTGTAGGATTAAATCTTTCGTAATCTCATCGGGAGTAGATTCAGCGGGGAGCAGTTCCCCAATGGAATTGGGAGGTGTCAATAGCCATTTTTCGAAGGTATAGAAGCCGGATTCGGCGAGGATGTCAATCTTTCCGGCCTCTGAATTGAAACGCCGTTCCTCTTTTTCACTGTATTTTGCGGCTGTGCCAGGCATGGAATTTTTTGTCCAGAGAATCTGATAAGCTAAAAATCTCACATATTTCAGATCTTCCTGGCGGTCTTTGCGGTTAATCAGTCCAACACAGATATTGCGTAACGGGCGGTTTCCACAGTGATATTCCGTATTCTTCGGAAGATGCAATTCTCCCCTTATTTCAACTTTGTCTGTGGTGAAGTCGATGCTTTTGGGAATATCTTCGATATAGTCAGCGATATGACTGATAATCTGCCCCTGCTTGCCATCACCTCGAGACGCAACATAGTTCAACCGGCCATGATTGTAGCCAAGAGTGGCTGAAAGTCCATCAATCTTCGGTTGAACCACAAGTTCCCAGGATGATTGAGGGGAGAGCTTGTTAAGCCATTTCTCAACTTCTTGGAGAGTCTTGGCCTTTGCTAATGAAAGCATGGGTATACGGTGGGTGATTTTCCCGTTTTCATCTGCCTTCGATTCGATGAATCCGACACGGGTGAAGTAGTCGTGATGAGGCTCTGTCTTCCTTAATATATCTTCGAGTGCGTCAAATTCATCATCACTCATCAACGGCGAATCACTTTCATAGTAGGCCCTTCTGGCCTCTTGAAGTTGATTCACCAGCTTGTTAACTGTCGTCATTTTTTTGGTATTATGCTCGCCAAGACCTTTCCTCCTATTCGGATTAGGTCGTTTGATGAGGAATCCATTTTCTGGATCAGATTTGCATTGATCAGGCTTTCAATAACCATAGATGCCATCTTTTCGGCGATTCCCAGATGCTTAGTCGTCCAAATACAGAATTGAGACCTACTGAACACCACAGATTTCTTGTTTTTTAGATCGCTTTGGCCATTATCCACCAGTTTACTACGGCTCGCAAGGTATGTCCCCATACCCGCAAGGATTCGTTTCTGGACATTCAAGCTAAGCATTTCTTCTAGCAGAGCATCGGTCTTTCGCAATCGGGATGACAGAGTCTTGATCATTTTTAGGGCAAAATCAGGATTTTTTTGAATCAAAATGTAAAAAGTTTGTTCGTCAACACGCAACAATCGGCAATCCGTGACGGCAATGGCACTAGCGGACCGAACATTCTTGTCGATTAACGCCATTTCACCGAAGAAGTCTCCCGCCTGTAGGGTTATCATTGTGCGTGTCGTTTCATCACTGACACGCTTCCTTATCTCCACCTTGCCGTCAAATATCACATACATGCAGTTCCCGACATCTCCTTCCTGAAAAACTACTTCATGTATTCCGTGGGTTCTTAAATTGCGATTAAACGTATTTTTGTCGATTTTCATACTGTCTTATCCCATTTTAGTATACTTCATTTTGGATGAGTTGTCATGATTTTGCATCGCCGTATGAAAATATATGGAAATACACCAAGTAATCACGGCTCCTCATTGCGGAAAATCCTATACAGGCCAAGATCTCCGGCGTTGGGTCTGCGTGGAAATGGCGAGGGTTTTGTATCCTGATTATAAGCTGTTCCATAGTCTCCGGGCGACCAGGCCCGCATGACTTCCTCACGAATGTATGGAGAAATACCCAAATCGTTATTCTGGACTTCCTCGGCCTGCCTGGCAAGCATCCTAGCTATGGGATAGTTTCTGCTTCCCCGGGTAGGGTTGTCTATCGTGAATCCGGTGCGGCGGTCTCTGGCAAAGGCGGCCGCAGCCCATTCTAAGGCCGTCCTCCCCGCCGCATCTCTATGGCCTAGAGCCTCCGGGTCGAGAGAAACGAGTCTATTTACGGCAAAGGTATCACTGAGCCATGCCGCAATCATCAAAAGCGTGATCCCCTCTCGGCCATCGCCGGGGAGCCCCAGCTTGAAATCGATGAGACGGTTGAGGATATCAGCTCTCTTGGTGACGATGGCCCAGTAGTAGGGTGAAGTTTCCAGAGACTCGGCATTACGATTAAATCGCTCGGAATTTGATTTCAATGCCTCCGTCAGCAGAAGATCAACGATGCTTATATGTCCACCGGCCACGGCATAACTCAGGGCATCGACTCCGTAATTATCGGTGTGTTGAGAAACAGCTCCCCATTGTAGCAGGGAGGAGGCCATAACCGAATGACCGTGCCATGATGCTATCATGAGAGGGCTCACCCCCTCTGAGTCAATGCTGTTCGGATCGGCACCATCATTGAGCAATCCTGTCGTTTCGTCCCATTTGCCGTCCCGTACAGCCCTGTGCAGGGGCCACCAAGGATGAATCCATTCGGGGGAATTGGCATTGTCCTTCATACGAGCCAGGCCGCGCCAGATTTGGCTATCAATGGGCATGTCACAAACGGGCAAATCAAGAGGGTTGTCAGTCGCAGATTCACCGAGCAAAAGTCCATCGGCACCAGCTTCTATCAATCTACGGGATATAGCATAGAATCCGGCATCGATGGCGATAGAAAGAGCCGATATGGCATGGTCGTTATCGGTAGAATTGCCGATAAGGTTGGGGTTTGCCACGGCGTTGAGCAGAAGGGTAATGAGATCTTCTCGGCCTGACTTCACGGCCTTCATTAGGGGTGATAGACCGTCGCTTCCCACCAGATCGGGATTGGCAGAGGAAGCGAGTATCCTTTTAACCAGCCTGTATTGACCGGATTCAATGGCGTAAATCAATGGAGTCTTACCAGCAATGTCATGTTGGTTGGGATCGGCTCCCATCAGAAGAAGCTCATCGACAAGACTCATATCTTCCTGCGCCACGGCTCGGGCCAGTACGCCCATTTCCGGAATTCGTAGAGAAACCGCTGTCTGAGGCAGAATTAAGAAGACAATAAGTACTGCAACGAGAGGCCGTATCTTCATCTTGTTCTCTTATCGGTAAACGGACTCATTAAACTCTAGGGCACCTCTAAAAACAGCTTTCGAATTCTGGCGAAGAGACTTTTCGTCTGCCTGTGCCGTGTCCCTGCACGACAGGCAGGTCGATTCAAGGCGACAAAAGCTTCAGCGTGGCTTAAAAGCATTTTATAACGCCGTAGCGGTGGAAAAGATCGAGTCATGAACTAAATGGGGGAAGGTGGATAGAGGTGCCCCCTTATTCGGTGCTTGCGCAGAAACTGCAGGAACCACAGCCATCTGTTGATTCCGCTTTGTTAAAACATGGATTCCCCTCAGGGACTCTGCAGAGTATAGACGGTCGGTTCCTGAGCCGATATTGCAGAGGCATTCTGATATGGGACCGCAGCATGAGAAACAGGAGTAGCGGAAGTAACATGGCGGCCAAACCAACGAAGAATGCCGATTCGTCACGGGTGAGCCCCATCCCTTCAGGCCACACCATATTCGGGAAGAGTTTAACCACAAACATATATCCAGTCAGGAACAAGACTAAGGGAAGGAGAAACAGCCGTACTGCCAGCAGAAAGGTGCGTCCGGAAGGGATGAATATCTCTACAATGTCATCCTTCTTCAATCGGATACTATGAGGATTGGTCACTTCATAAGCCTTTTCTTTGTTGCGTTCAACCGATGAATCATCCTCATTGATCACGAGTGCACAGCCATCGGGACCTGTAGAATCGATAATTCTCACTAGCCGTGTCATCGAACCATCCTTTTCCAGTTTACCTCTAAAAAACAGCTTCAGGAAATTGGCGAAAAGATTTTCGCCTGCCTACCGCCGAAAGGTCGATACAGGGTAAAAAAAGCTCACGCCAGCTTAAGATTAGCTTACGTATTTTGCCAACGCCATAGTGGCGGAAAAGATCGAGTCATGAACTCTGGAGGAGTTTTTTAGAAGTACCCTCTCGTGGGTACTTCCCTGTAGTCTAGCATCTCCAGTGTGTTGCATGCAACAAAGTACCAAATGACAATAGGTGCAAGGGATTGCAACGAAAATGCCGCTAATCGCCCCGGCGATTGGGAATGAGCCAGTTAACAGGCTACCAGAAAATGGAACTGGAGAGAAAAGCCCGATCCGAAGTGATGTGCCCAGATATTGATTCCTGAATTGCCGGAACACGAGGCCCTGATTACGAGTGTGCCCATCAAAGATCATGGGTTCAGCCCTTTTTCTATATCCAGTCCCAGGGTTTCGGCGGCTTGAAAGAATCTAAGAGGAATATCCGACTCAAAACGCCGCTTCTCATTCGATGGAAGTGTCAGGGAGAGCTTCCAGGCATGGAGCATCAAAGATGCCTCCGGAAGAAGGGCATCTACCCTGCCATAGATGGGGTCTCCGAGGATAGGAGTATTTATAGACTTGAAATGCACCCGTATCTGATGGGTTCTTCCTGTCCGAATTCTCACCTTGACCAAATTGTAATCACCACATTGGGACAATACACGGTAGGATGTATGGGCTTCCTTCGCATTCCTGGTGCCAACCTTGAATCTCTTCCTATTGCGTGGATCGCGACCGATAGGCCGTGTGATTTCTCCTTCACTGGTTGGCAATTTTCCTCGAATAATGGCAATATAGATTTTCTTTACCCGCCTTTGGCGAAATTCATTGGAGAGAAAATCCATTGCAATTTGATGTTTTGCGATGATTATGAGTCCGGAGGTATCCTTATCCAACCGGTGCACTATGCCTGGGCGAATACACCTGCTATCAAATCGGGATTCCAGCCCGGCATACCGGTGTAGCAATCCCTGGAGGAGTGTGCCATTGCTGTGCCCCATGGCCGGATGTACAACGAGTCCCTGAGGTTTGTCGATAACGGCACAGTCTTCATTTTCATAGAGGATGTTGAGATCCATACTTTCGGGGAGAATGTCGCTTGGCGGTAAGTCTTCCCATTCTAGGTGCAATGTCTCGCCGTCCTGAAGCCGCCGTGAAAGCTTCAACAATGTTCCATAAGCGTCGCGTGCCAAGACAGAATGGCGGCTAATCTGACTCCTGGAGAATAGTCCGAGAGTGGCAATGTATTGATCAAGACGTATCGTTTCCCCTTCAGGGATTCGGATGCGGAAGCTGGCGCTTTTCATGTTTCTCTGAGGAATTCCGTTTCGATAGAGTAATGATGAGGTCGACAACTGCGACAAGTACTGAGGCGATGCCGGCGGCACCGATTATGATTGTGAGGTCTTGTTCTCCTCGCTGAGACCCCAATTCAAACTCCGGACTTCCATTGTTTATGGCTAAAAGAGTTACATCATAGATGAGCGAAGAGAGAAAATAGGTTAATGGAAAAGAGCCGAATGTGATAACCTCAAATCTTCTCACATCCTGTGACCACAATGGGAATTCATCCGGTTCGTATTCCTCTGGTGTAAGGGGAGCTTCCGGAGGTTTTATCTGGCCTGAGAGGGGCAACGATCCGATGGCGATGAATAAAAGAACTGGCATGGTGATGCGTTTCAAGGTTGTTCCCCAAATATCAGGGATCCTATGCGTAGCAAGTTGCTCCCTTCGGCTATAGCATACCTGAAGTCTGAACTCATGCCCATGGAGAGAATTATATAATCATCGACAAATTCTTCAATCCGTTCAGACCATCTTCTACTATAGTGTGTCAGAATCCAGCCCTCCCCCCTGACAGGTGGGGGTCAGAATGATGGATTTGGTTTGCAGGCAAGGCGGCCTACCTGTACGTGTACGCACCTGTCTGCAACAGGTAGGCGCAGACAGGCGAAAAGTTCTGAGAGCGGAGTAGCGTCTTATTCTAGAAGTCCAACTTTGATTAAAAATTCTCGTGCCACATCGATGGGTTCTATCTCTCCCACATCAACCCGATAGTTCATCTCAATCATTTCCTTCTCGGTCAATACATCTTTGAGCGGGGTGATGATTTCTTCAATTTCAGGGTATTTATCCAAGACCTCTTGCCGGACTATGGGACAAAGGTTGTAGGGAGGAAAGAAATTCTTGTCATCTTCCAGAACGACCAAATTGTATTTTTTTAGTTTGCCGTCCGTAGAAAACACCTCTGCTATCTGCACTTCACCCTGTTCTATTGCTTCGAATGTGAGGCCCACCTCCATGATTTTTGCCATGGAGCGGTCGTAGTCAATGCCATATAATGCAGACATTGCCACGATACCATCGCCTTCTCGGCTGGCAAATTCTTGTTCGATAGCAAATAGAGCATCGGGATTGGCTTCGATATATCCGACGAGATCAGAGATGGACTGTAAGTTGTTGGCTTTGGCTGTATCCTGTGTTACGGCCAGAGCATACGTGTTATTGACATTGAATTTAGTCAGCCAGTTAAGGCCATTGCCGGCATCTTCGGCTTTAACGAGTCTGAACATTTCATCCGTGTCATTCAATGCCTCTTTCTTCTTGAGATAGGTGCCCCAGGCGGTGCCGTTGTAGTCGACATAGAGATCAATTTGTCCGGTTAGAATGGCATTTCGAACGGCTGGCGACGAAAGACCCATTTTCCGATTGACCTTGAAACCATTGTCCTCAAGCAGAAGTGCCAGGACTTGATTAATAACATACTGCTCGGTGAAATTTTTCCCACCGATGGTTATGCTTTTGCCTTCTTTGGCACAGCCGCTAAGAATGATCAAAAACACGCATAATAAAACCGATAAATACTTTTTCATATTTTTCTCCTTTTATTTGTGGAACCTAAGTCCCGGTGATTCTATAACCCGACCCAAAAGTCCGAAGAGAAGATCGAGTAGTATGGCCGTAAGTGAAACCGGCAACGCACCGGCCAATATAGTTGCGTTGTCGAACATTTTCAATCCGATGAAAATGATTTCCCCAAGTCCGCCGGCACCAATGGCAGTGGCAATGGTGGCCGTGCCGACTGCGACGACTGCGGCACTGCGTATGCCGGCGATAATGGGAGGGAGTGCCAGAGGTACTTCTACCTTTAGCAGAATCATATTGCGGGTCATCCCCAGTCCGAGTGCTGCATCAATCATCTTCCCGTCAATAGATCTGATGGCTGATACGGTGTTGAAGAGAACTGGAACCATGCAATAGATAGCCAATGCTATGATAGCTGGTGCCATGCCTATTCCCATGAGGAGGAATGCCATGGCTATTACGGCTATGCTCGGCACCGATTGCATCGCCCCGGCGACTGCGACGATGATGGATTGGAGGCGTTCCCGTCCTGGCCGGGTAGCGACAATGGCCAGAACCAGGGAGAGGGTTGTCGCTATGCCAAGTGCCGCCAGTGTAATCAAGAGATGCTCGCCCCATTTTGAGAGTATGTAGATATACTCTTGCCGGAAATAGGTGATAAATGCATTCATTGACTATTCACCTCGGAATCGCTTTCCTCAAGTTTTTCCTCTTCGATATGATCTAGGGCATCACGTAGATGAAGCACTCCACGAAGATGGCCCTTGGCATCGGTTACAGGGAGGGCCGCCACCCCTGAGGTGATAACATGGATGATTGCTTCCCTGAGATTGGCATTGGCATGGAGTGATTCAATTGGCTTGATTTCACAGTCCTCACCACCCTCACTATTCTCGACACTCTTGCGGTTGATATACCCCATTAGCCGCCCATTCGAATCAATAACGAAACAGTAACGGAACTGTCTCTCCTTCATCCGTTTCAATAGGGGCTGAGGATTAAGCAGTTCATTCTCCGTCGCCGTAAAATAGTCATTGCTGATGATCTGCCTAATTCCAAGGGTTTCGAGTGAGTAGAGTGCCCGATCAGCACCGAGGAGGTCTTCCACAAAGGGGTTTGCGGGATTTGTGACCACTTCAGTCGTTGGGGCACACTGAATCACCTTTCCATGATCAAGGATGAGTATGCGGTCTCCCATCTTGACGGCTTCACGCACATCGTGGGTAACCATGACAATCGTCTTGCGGAGACTCTCCTGTATTTCAAGAAAGGCATCTTGCAGTATCTCCCGATTTATCGGATCGACGGCCCCGAAGGGTTCGTCCATCAACAGAATATCGGGGTCGGCCGCTAGGGCACGTACCACGCCGACCCGTTGCCTCTGCCCGCCTGAGAGCTGCATTGGATACCGCTCTCTAAATAATGGAGGTTCGAGATTGATCAAGTCGAGAAGCTCATCCGCCCGCTTATTTATCCTATCCTCAGTCCACTTAAGTAGTCTGGGGACCACTGCGATGTTTTCGTATATCGTCAGGTGAGGGAAGAGTCCTGTCTCCTGTATCACATAGCCGATGCGCCGACGTAGCTCAACTGGGTTTGCCTTGAGAATGGATTCATCGTTGAGCTTAATGTCTCCATGGCTAGGATCCGTAAGGCGATTTATCATCCTCAATGTTGTCGTTTTTCCACAGCCTGAGGGACCTACAAGGACGGTAGTTTCCTGTCCCATTAGAGAACAGCTAAGATTGTCCACCGCAATGGTTTTCTCTGGACCAAAAGTCTTAGTGACATTTATAAACTCAATCATTTCGCCTCCTGTTTAGTCGATATATTCCCGCGATATAGTTTCAATCCCGGACTGGTTATCGATTCTTCCAACTTCATGAGAAGAGTATTCACTCCGATACCGAGGAGGGCCACCGAGATGGCACCAACCACTATCATTGCGATGGATGCGCGGCTCAATCCTGTGAAAATAAGATAACCAAGACTTTGGGAGCCAATCAAATAGGCAATGGTGGTCACCCCCACCCCCATCACAGCCGCATTACGAATGCCGGCCATGATAATAGGTAGGGAAATGGGCATACGCACCTTTATAAGGATCTGAATTCGCCTCATCCCCATGCCGCGTGCAGCTTCCACCATCCGAGAATCCACCGAGTGAATGGCTACGATTGTGTTGCGAATAATAGGCAGAAGAGAATAGAGAATGAGTGCTAGCACCGTTGGAGGGCGACCAATGCCGCTCCCAAATGGGGCGAGGAGTATGAGCATAAACCCGAATAAGGCGACACTCGGAATGGTCATAAGCAGATTAGCAAGCAGGAGCAATATCTTCCCCAGCCTCTGATTGAATGCAGCTATCACACCTAGTGGCACTCCTATGCCGACTGCAAGAGGAATGGCTATTCCAACAGTGAGCAAGTGGTCAAGAAGTCGGATGAGAATGGTTGAATAATTGCTTATAATATAACTCAATATTGACATAGCGGTCTCCTTAGCTCTACAAGTTTTCGGTGTAGGATGAGTCAGTGCAAAACACCCTTACCGTTCACGAATAGAGTTAGAGTGCTTAAGCTTTCGTCCCAGTTTAAGGATTTTGGCTTTAGACCACCGAAGAGATAGTCTATTCCGGGCCAATTTGGTGACCCAGCGAAAAGCCCCAGTTCTATGTCAATGCTATGTTTTTCAGAAACCGGTCTCGGCTTGATTATTCATCTCTTCGGTTTATAAGAAAAGTTCAAAACAGCCCTTTTTCCTACTTACCGAAGACCTACTACCGATTTTTACTTCACATTTCCTAATAATACAGGTGGTGTGAGAAAGTGTCAAGAGCATCAATGTGATTATGTTTACCGAGAATGCTAATGCATAGGATGAGGCCATGAGTTTTGTAGGGAAAAAGTGGACTATGGAGGAGGAATTCCTTAAAAGACATCGAATTGGAGAGTCATACCGACGGCGATGATGACTGGTCTTGCCTGTAGATTAAAGACATCCTCCAGCCAGGCAGGATGCCAGGCTCGTATTCTATCCCGCTTCGATCTTCGCTCCCCCTGTCTGCAACAGGCAGGCGCAGACAGGGAAATAGAACCTTAAATCCTTATATAGTGCCTCGAAGATTGTGGGCGGCTTAATTCGTGGTACTCCTCAATTGCTTGAGGGATCATTATTCATTGTCAGGAAAAGAATTATAAAGTCGATCCCATTGGGCCTCGCCCAAGAGTGTTCTGGGTAGAATTATATGGGATTAGCGGGTTTTTAGCCTTAATGAGTCGAAATTTAAACAATGGGATTGAGACGGGCGGGAAATGGTCTGAGCGCATACTTGTAATTCGTTTTTTCACCGAAACATCCACGTCAGTACGTATTTGTTGCCCGCCACTAAGCTTCTAGGCACTATAAAATCCTCTTATCCTAAAAACGAATTTTTGCGCAAGATCACTCACGTGTTGTAAGTTTGATTTCTTTCCGATAATTCAATCAAGTACCCAGAGGCTTAAACATAATCAGGGGAGTTGCCAAATTCACAGGCTACGTACTTCCATTCCGCCTCGGTGAGATAGGGGCCCGGGGCTGTATCAGAATCCAGGGGGGCATTTATAGGAGGCAAGGCGACGAAAAGTTCTGAAAGCGGAGTGTCCATGTTGTACATGAGCATTTCAGGTTCTTTCGCCTGTCTGCGTCTGCCTGTGCGTTGCACGCAGACAGGCGCGGATACGCACAGGCAGGCAACGCCGCATGCGGGCCAAAGGCGCATTCTGACACAGCCTCGCTTCAATCGGCGGGACTGTAGGTCTGCGCCCGCCCCTCCAACGCATTCAAGTTTTAACCGGACAGCAGTGACTTGCTCGTGTTGTCATGCTACTATAGATTAGATAGTGCCCCAAAGATTGGGGGCAGGGGGGCCGAATAGAATATGGTATTAGCGGTTTTTGCCTTAATGAGCCGAAATGGAAACAATTGGATTGAGGCGGGACGGAGAAATTATAAACAGATACTTGTAAATCGTTTTTAGCGAGGCATATTAAGGATGCACGTGTTTGTTCTCTACCACTAAGCTTCAAGGCCTTAGATATACAAGAAATAGGAGTAATAAATGAAAATCACGCTTATAGGAGCCGGAAGTGCGCAATTCGGTTATGGCACCATGGGAGAAATCTTTCAAAGCTCCATTCTCAAAGGAGCCGAAGTCGTGCTAATGGATATAAATGCCAAGGCATTGGAGAAGGTCTATCAAACCGGAATGGCGTACATTTCAGAACACGAATTAGACTTCTCCTTGTCTGCGACAACAGACCGAGTCCATGCCTTGAAAAACGCAGATTTCGTCATTATATCCATTGAGGTGGGGGATAGATTCACATTATGGGATCAAGATTGGAAAACTCCCATGCAGTTTGGTGTGGATCAGGTTTATGGCGAAAATGGCGGCCCTGGGGGAATCTTCCACTCTTTACGTATAATTCCTCCCATCCTGGAGATTTGTGATGACATAGCCGTACACTGCCCACAGGCCATTGTGTTTAACTATTCGAATCCGATGACTGCCATCGTCACAACGATACTTCGCAAACATCCCGAAATGAAATTCATCGGCATGTGCCACGAAATAGCCTCCTTGAGACGATACCTGCCGATCATCTTAGGCACTCCATTCGAAAACCTCCATATCCGAGCCGCAGGATTGAATCATTTCTCCGTTATGCTGGAAGCAAGATACCGAGATACGGGTAAAGACGCTTATCCCGATGTATTGGCCAAGGCACCGGCATATTTTGAAAAAGAACCGGGGTTCAGCGATATATGGGACTATGTTCAACGGACCGGAAAGGTTCCAAAAACAGAAGGAGCGCACGAACAATGGGAGATTGACATTCAGGAAAGCCATAGGCCCTGGACCGATAGGCATTTGTTCCGTGCAATCTTCGAGACCTATGGTTTGCTTCCCATCACCCTGGATAGCCATCTCGGAGAGTATATATCCTGGGCCCAGGATATAGCCGATCATAGGGGAATACTGGATTTCTATGAATTCTACCGCCATGCGCTCAGCACTCAGTCCTGGGCAAAAATAACAACAGAGGTCCACGAAAGAGTGGTGCCCATAATGGAAGGCGTTACAACAGATTCAGGCTCCGAAGAAATGGCCGTCAATGTTCTTAACAATGGGGCCATCCCCGATTTCCCTAACGGCATCGCCGTGGAGGTGCCAGGCATTATCCATCGTGGCGGCATCACGGCCATCCGTTTTGACACCTACCCAAAGGGTTTCGGTGCTCTTATCCGTAATTATGCCGGGGTATACGACCTAATTGCCGAGGCTGTACTGCATAGAAGCCGTGATCTGGTTCTTCAGGCTTTGCTGGCATGTCCGGTGGTAAACAACTATCAGAGGATGCCCACCTTGCTGGATGCAATGATCAAGCAGCAACATAAATGGTTAAGCTATTTACAGTGAAGGGGGCCCCGGGCCCTCTATGCTGGGCCCCGTTCCAACTTGATCAGCAGATTGATAAGTGACCCCAAAGATTGTGTCACCCAGCCATTTCTTGAAGGATGGGTTGTCACTGAACTGTTTGAAGAGTTCTATATGATCAGCAACCAATTCCGTCATGACACGGCGAAGGGCTTTATCGTGCTCAATGCGGGCATTCTGCTTGTCAGAATTTTTCATGGCATTCTGATAGGCTGAATTGGCGGCAACTTTATCGGGAATTTCCTCAGTAATGACTTTTCGAATTTTGTCGGCATCTTTCCAGTCGATGTTTCCGAAGAGGTCATTGAAGGTTTTAATGATGTTGCTGAGCTGATCCGGTTCCGGTTCCGGCTTTCTCCCACCACCAGCTGTCGGCACGGCACCAAGTTCTGCATCTTTATCGGCAAGGGTTATATTCCTGCTTGCCTGAACTTCAGCACGGTAGCTGTCCATGTCGATCATTTCAAGAATCCCTTTGGAGAGCTCCTCTTCTTTTGGTGCGGGCAGTTTGGGAATAAGGAAATTCAGGAATATCGAGAGCTTTTCCCAGTCAGTGTTGGTGTATGGCAAAATTGACGCAAGGAAGCCGTATGTCCTGACGAAAGCCTTGGACTTGCCCTTGAAGTCAACCTGTCCGTCTTCATCGATGTCGATCTTATAGGCCGCAACGCAGACATCCAGAATCGGATCGAGTGTTACCCGTTTTGCACCATTCAAATAGAGTTCCACCAAGCTGTTGATTTGTTCAGGGGAATAGACCTGATAACCATCCAGATCGGACTTCAGGTCATGAAGTTTGTTTGGGTCAGTTTCTTCACTGAGTATGGTCGTGCGGTAATAATCCGAAAACGCCTTTTTAATCACATCAACATCATTGAAAAAATCCAGAACGAAGGTGTCGTGTTTCTTGGGATGAGCCCGATTGAGACGCGACAGAGTCTGGACGGCTTTGATGCCGGCAAGCGGCTTGTCCACATACATTGTGTGCATCAACGGCTCGTCATATCCGGCGAGGAACTTGTCCGCCACAATCAGAATGCGATAAGGGTCTTCGGCAATCCTGTCTTCAATCTTATTGCTGGGGAAGCCGTTCAGCGTTGCTTCAGCAACCTTTTGACCGCCGTATTCATGTTCACCCGAAAACGCAACGATGGTTTTGTACGGGAGTTTTTTTTCGTCCAGATACTTGTTGATTGCGTGGAAATATTCAATGGCCCTCATGATGGCACTGGTGATGACCATCACACGCGCCTGGCCGCCGATTTTACGATGGCCCATGACCTGTACGTGGAAATGGTCCACCATGATTTCCGCTTTTTCACGAATCGCATGGCTGTTGGACTCCACATATTTGCGTAGCTTTTTCTGGGCCTTCTTGGTGTCGAAAAGCGGATCGTCTTCCACGGTTTTCAACAATCGGTAAAAGCTGTTCACCGGAGTGTAGTTTTTCAGCACATCGAGAATGAAGCCTTCCTGAATGGCCTGCTTCATTGTGTAGCTATGGAAAGGGTGATGCTTTATCTTGCCGTCCGGCTGTGGATCAGGCTCTCCAAAGATCTCCAGTGTTTTGTTTTTCGGGGTAGCCGTGAACGCAAAATAGCTGGCATTGGTCAGCATTTTACGGCTCTCCATTAACTCGTTGATTTTGTCTTCAGTGCTTTCTTCTTCCGGCTCTACAGGCGAATATTGAGACTGCTCTTCTGAGGCAATCAGAAAATCATCGACTGATGAGTCTAAATTGGCTTTGCTTGCAAGTGCCATATTCATTTTCGAGGCAGTGCGGCCGCCTTGGCTGGAGTGTGCTTCGTCGATGATGATGGCGAACTTGTTCTGTCTGTGGTCGTCGCCGATTTCCGCCAGAATGAAGGGGAACTTCTGAACGGTTGTAATGATGATCTGTTTCCCCTCGTTGATGAAGCGGCGCAGATCACCGGAACGCTCTGCGTGGCCCACCACGTTGCCAACCTGAGCAAAGGACTTGATGGTGTCCCTAATCTGCTTATCCAGAACACGCCGGTCGGTAACCACAATGATGGAGCCGAAAACCGCTTTCTTGCCTGACTGTCCGGCAGACGGGGGCTGCTCCAAACCGACCAACTGATGAGCCAGCCACGCAATGGAATTGGACTTGCCGCTACCTGCTGAGTGTTGGATCAGGTATCGCTTCCCGGCACCTGTTTGCTGGGCATCTGCCAGAAGTTTTCTCACCACCGTCAATTGGTGGTAGCGGGGGAATATCTGCTTGTATTTCCTCTTGCCGGTTTTTTCGCCTGCCTGTCGCAGTCGCGACGCAGACAGGTCTTTCTCTTCAACCACCTGCGCGTAGTTTTCAAGAATGTCGGTGAGGCGGTCCTTGGTCAGAATCTCTTTCCAGAGGTAATCGGTGGCCAGTCCCTCAGGGTTGGGTGGATTGCCCGCGCCATCGTTATAGCCTTTGTTAAAAGGAAGAAACCACGAATCCTTTCCTTTGAGGTGCGTACACATGAGTACTTCATGATCATCAACGGCGAAGTGAACCACACATCGACCGAACTGGAACAAAAGCTCCTTGGGGTCACGGTCATTCTTGTACTGCTGAACAGCGTCCAGGGCGGTCTGCTTGGTCAGTCTGTTCTTGAGTTCAAAGGTGACGATGGGCAGGCCGTTAATGAAAACGCCCATATCCAGTGCCAGCTGCGTCTCGCTACCGCTGTAACGCAACTGACGCGTCACGCTGAAAATATTCTGTTCGAACAGCTCCTTGGCTTTTTCATTATTTGCCGTCGGGCTACCGTAAAAGAGTGCGATGGAATCTGGGCCGTGCTTCAACCCTTTGCGCAACACATCAATGATGCCCCGCTTGGCGATTTCCCCCTGTAGCCGGTGAAGGAATTGTGTTTTTTTAGGTGAATCGACCTCAAGACTGAGACGCTCCGCAACTTCCGGCTGAGTGTCCTGTAAAAATGTCTTCAGCTTGACAAGGTCAACCGCATGGGAACGATCATAGTCCTGAGGATTGCCTGCCTGGTAACCGGTGTCTTCAATCAACGACTTGACGATGGTAGCTTCAAGTCCTGCTTCGCTTGTATCGGTAAATTTCATTCTTTTTCCTTTTTAACCACGAAAGGCATGAAAGACACGAAAGCTTAGAGAGCCAGTCGTGTGATTGATGCTTTTGGGTAGGTTCCAATGGAACGCTTCGTTTTCCAAGCTCTTTCTCCATGCATTCCTGATAAACTGCTTCCAGAAATCCACATCCCATTTCACGATAAATCTCAAAAACACATCCCTGAATCTGACAACACTCATCCCAAAAATATTTTTTTTCGTGCTTTTCGTGTCTTTCGTGGTTAAATCATTCATTCTTCGATGCCCTCCAATAGTATGGAAATTTGCTCCGGAGATGGTAATTGTCCCTGAAGTTCCTGTGGCAATGTTTTAGTAATCTCGTAAGTTGCCACGCCAATCGGCTTTCGAGCATCATGCAGGGCGTATTCAACAATGGTTCGTTTTTTCTCCTTGCAAAGGATGATTCCGATTGAAGGATTCTCGCCATCCAGGCGAACCTGCCGATCCAAGGCGGTCAGATAAAATTGCATTTTCCCCACATGTTCCGGCTGAAATTTACCGACCTTCAACTCAATCGCCACCAATGCTTTTAGACGGCGGTGAAAAAGCAAGATATCAATAAAAAATTCCTCTCCTTCCACTTCCAGTCGAAACTGACTGCCAGCAAAAGTAAATATGCCTCCCATTTCTATAAGAAAATCTTCCACTCTGGCAAGTATGGCCCTTTCAAGTTCCCGTTCGCCATGTTCCTCCCCGAGTTCCAGAAAATCAAAGGTATATTCATCTTTGACAGCGAGTTTGGCCTGTGTGCGGAATTCCGGGGTGTATGCCTTATCAAAATTGGTTTGTCCTAATAGAGATTTTTCATAGCTCTGATTTTCAATTTGGTGAATCAGCACACTTCTTGACCAGCCGAACTTTCGGGTCATGCGGATGTAGAATTCACGCTGGAGTGGGTCTGAGCAATGTTCCATGATAACGATATTATGGCTCCAGCCAATTTCTCGCACCAGTGGTGCGAGTTTTTCAACCGACTGATATGCCTCATAAAAAGCCTTCATCCGCCATAAATTAGACGCTGAAAAACCAGTCACTCCAGGAAATTCTTTTTGTAAATCTCCTGCCAGTTGTTGAACAATGGCCTTGCCCCAGCTTTCTCCCTCCTGCCGCTCTATAATCATGCGACCAATATCCCAATAAACCCCACAAGTTCGGTATTGACGGCTTTGAGTGCTTGATACTGGGCACTGCGGACACGCTCTTTTACTTCCATGAGGAACTGACGGTAATCGTGGGGGGGGCTTTGCATTGCTTTCTTATTCATTCTTCGATGCCCTCTGCTATCAGTTCGTCTCCAGACACTTTAGCTTCCTAAGCTTCCAGATCAGCCTTTTTTTAACCACAGAAGACACAGAAGGGTTTATTAAATTTTTCTGAATATTCCGTGGTTTCATTTAACAATTCTTTCTATAGCCCATCTCATGATAGACATCGACTAGTGCCCCCTGCATCTGATAACACTCATCCTTAAAAAATATTTTTTTCGTGCTTTTCGTGTCTTTCGTGGTTAAATCATTCATTCTTCGACGACCTCCACTGTATCGGTAAATTTCAAGCTAACCACCCCTTTTCGGTAAGTACATTGTACGCCAGTTCAATTTGCCGATTATTAAACTGTTCTTTTCGTTTATTCCAGCTGTACACAGCATCGATTACCTGTTCTATTGTAGCGGCATTTTCCTTCGAAGCTACCCAGTGAACCGTTGAAAGTAATTCCAGGCCAAAGGATGATTCAAATCCTTCTACCAATTCAGAGACCCGATCAAAGTGTTTTTTTGTTTGATGATGTCTAATCATAAATTTTAATGCATCGTCATAGGCCCCTGGAACAAGATTGAGTTGCTTATCCGGTTTATCACCTCCATCAGCGTATCCCGATAGCAGATGTCCTTCCACCGCATTAAGGACATGGCAAAGGTTTTCAGCGTAGGGGCCATAAGCTGCTTTGGTATATTTTAACCTTAGGTTTTCCCCGCTCTCCTGTAAAAAATACATAAGTTTATGCACTTCAAGAAGTGTAATAATCGGATCAAGAAGGCCGGAAAAGTATCTTTGAACCATCCCAACAAGGGCGGCTCTTCCGGGGGTCATATTTGGGACTTTTCTGTTTTTAACAACTTTCCCGGAATCAGGGATCCCTTTGGGTTCAAAAACCGTGATTTCAAGATCTTCATATTCTTTAAGCTTGTTTTCAATTTGCTTCCGTACAACATTCCAGTCCAGTCCACCCAATCCACATCCTAGAGGAGGCAGGGCAATAGATCTGATTTCATACTTTCTTATAACATTTACCAAATCAGACAGACCAGACTCAATATCTTCTAATCGGCTGGCTCCGCGCCAGTGTCGTTTTGTGGGAAAGTTTATGATGTATTTCGGATTGGTCAAATTGCCTGTTTCATGTACGAACATTTTACCGGGCACAACACTCTCTTGTTTACAGGCTTTTTCATAATCTTTGAAGTTTTCAGGGAATTGTCTCTTGAACTGGAGTGCTATTCCGCGTCCCATTACACCCACACAGTTGACGGTATTCACCAAGGCTTCCGCATCTTCGGTTAACAGGTTTCCGCTTTTATAGCTAATCATATCTTACTCCTTTTTTAATAATACCAATTTTTCATGATATTTACAGGTGGCTTATGCCCTGATGAGCTTAAAACCCCTGCTACTGTCTGCAACTGACTTTTGGAATACACGCCGATAAATTCAATCAACTCAAAAGGAAGCTGCTTTTCCATTAAAAATTCCGCCTGTTTTTGTTCCTTGCATTTTTTCCAGTCCTCAGCCTGAACAGAGGGCCAATCAATCCTGTGCAATTGATCAAGATTATTGTAATCGTTGAAATAAAAAGAACCGGCGTTGGAATCAGTAAATACCCATCGTTTCTGGTTCGTTGTAGCCCAGTCAAGCACATTCTTTAAATCGGCAACAAGGTGTATAATAGGCTCCTGTCCCTCATGATAAGTAATATCTTGATGGCTATTTTCATGAAACAGATAAAGCATGGCCGAACGGGGGCAAAAATAGAACGGAACGCATTCTCCTACATGGAGATCCGGATAGCTTGTTAAGGTCTTATGCATTCTTCGTTCTTTGATAGAACTCATCCCGATTGTTGTCCCAGAAGAGCTTGCTGTACTTCAGCATAACTCCATAGAAAACCGTCCTGAATAATGGATGAGAGCCTATCATGATGGACGATATGGTAGAGTCTGATATCCGATGGAATAGGCTTACTCATCTTCGATGCCCTCCGCAATCAGTTCGTCTCCTGCCTCCTCATCATCCTGAACTTTCAGATCAGCCGGGGCGGGCTCAAAATCCGGAATCTCTACGGAACGCACATCCACTTTTCCAGTCACGACATCCGAAACAAGACGGGTACGGTATTCCTGAATGAGTTTGATTTCTCGTTCAGTGCGGGCGATGGTTTTGTCGATGAGGGCAGTTTCTTTTTGGATATATTCGGCAATTTCTTGTTGTTCGTCTATTTTTGGAATACCAACAAAAAGATTTTTCAGCCTTGAAGCATAAGTGTGAACAATAATTTCGCCTTTAGATGATTTTGCTTTCTCTCCCTTTGCACCTTGAGAATTTAAAGTAAAACTCAAAAAATTAGAGTTGTAAAATTTTTGTCTGAAAACAATTACATCGCCACCTACAAAAGTTGTGGACTCTGTATTTAAGAAAACACATTTTCCAATGTCATTTATATCTTCACCCGAACCAGTAAATAACAAATCATTTTTTTTAATTTCTACTGAATTTTGAGCGATTTGTTCAGTGATTTTTCTAACAGGTCTATCAATACTAAACTCATACTTTGTATAAATATCACCATATAAAACAGCTTGTAGTCCTGACTCTGTTATATCTAATTTTGAAAAACCCCCACCTTTAAAAAATTTTCCAAAAGATGCTAATCGTCGGACTTCCCAATGCTCTGGAATCGTACCAAGCCATTCCACGCCGCTGTCTTTCATTTCAACATCGGGGTTAACGCCCTTGGTTACCGCCTCGTTGATGATGTTCTGCTTCTGTTCTTTCAGCAGGGCAATGAGTTTCTTCTTGGCCCTGATGAATTGATTGATTTTTGAGGTCTGCCAATCGAGGTAACGGGAGATCTGCTGTTGTTCGTCCGCTGTCGGAACAAAGAAGGGAATCTCTTTCATTCTTGTTTGATTTAAGTCCCATTGACCAATTCGCACACCGTCCGAGGCTCTGGTGAAAAATGGAACATATGACTTTGATCTCATTGCAAGATGAAAAAAATCACCACTAACTCTACTGATATCAAAAATGAAATATGCAGGGCTGACAATCCCATCGAAAGCAGATACTCCATAAGATCCTTGCCAAGCCTTCATCTTATTCATGGCAAACTGACCGGAGTGAACAACCTTATAATTGCTTAAATCTTCAGGAATGGTATTGTGGTTTTCTTCTTTACTCTTGATGTTTCTCTTTATTACCCCTTTTTCACGAACAACTGACAATAAAGGTAAATCAGGCTGGTTTCGTTCCGTATTAGGCATCAGAATAGTGCGTAATTTTAGCGATTCCCAGTGCTCCGGCACTTCCCCCAGCCAAGGAACGCCAGAATCCTTGTATTTCGGGTAAGCCTTCATTAAAATTTCATTCCCATCTTTCGGAGCAGGGATAGGGTATTCATGTATGGCACCTGAAATTGGTTGCATACATCAGGTATGTAAACTTTTCTTCTATATTTTGCATCGGATTTTTCATAAGTCACTACCGTGTAGTTTCCAGTCAGAGCTTTGGCAATCAACCATGGATCGGCAATGGACAAAAACTCATTTTTTGCAGAATATTTGAATTGAGAGCTGTTCATTATCCAAACTGCGATTTTCTTAAAACATCTCTGAGTTTCTTTATCATCAACAGGGAGAAACCAGGCTGTTTTATCTTGTTTCTTCACCCAGTCCCAGAGTTCATCTTTTCCAATTTCCAGCTCTTCGTAAATCTCTTGAATAGAAAACACTTTGTTATCCTAATTCTGCTTTATTAGCCACTCCCAAAATGATGGAAATACATCGAATGAATAATGAGAGCGGTGTGCCTGAATAAATACATTGGCATCAAGGAGATATTTCAAGCCATATCTCCTTGTTTTGCATATTTATGGAGGGTGGCTGTTTTTACGCCAAGCAGGTGAGCACCGTTTCGAAAAAGCATCTCTCCAGAGTAAACCGCATGACAAACAGCGTTAGTGAATGTGGTGCTGTTTGCCACAGGAAAACTATTGTAAAATGAACCGCCACAGGGTTGCGTTTTTTTCTGCTGTTTCCATAACGCAACAAGCTTTTGGTGATAAGAAAAGAATTCATCTCTTCCTGTTAGCTTCAAGTCGAGCGCACGGCGAGCCAAAACAATCTTGCTGACATGAAAAATGCTTTGAAAATGCTCGCATCGTTCTTCCAAATTCCCCGATACTTGCTCCCATTCGGTTTTAAGTATATCTCCAGGTACGAGAACTTGGGCTGCGACTTGGTTGCAGAATTTTTCCACATCACTGTGACTGCTTGTATCATCTAAAGCGACATTGGAAACGCCCTCTTGCCCTATCCAAATATGCGTGACTTCGTGGATAAGGGTGAAAATTTGGGCTGTTTTATAATCAGCACTGTTGATAAAAATCAAAGGGGCGTATGAATCGCTAAGAACAAATCCTCGAAACTCTTCAACATCTAATAAGCGGTGTGTATTTGCGCCAACTTTGCCATTACGCAAAACAAGAATTCCCATATCTTCACACTGTTCTGTAATGAAACGTAGCAAGTCACCTTGCCGCTGCTCAATCCCAATAGAAAGTGTTTCGATAATATCATTAGCCACACTATGGACTTTTGATTTGACATTATATCGACCAACAAATGGTAACGGTTCAGCCTGTTCAATCAGCAGATGTTCACGATACCAATCCTGTTTTCTAATGGCATCTTCAATAACAGCCAGAAGATCAGGAGAATAAGACTGGTGTTCAAAGTCGCTAATCGTTCTTAAATCTGCTAAGTGTTGTTTTTCTTCTGGAGGCTCGCTTAAAAAAAGATACCCAAATGGTATTTTTAGTTTCTTTGCCAATTCCTTTGATTGTTTAAAGGTTGGCAATGACTCACCTGCTTCCCATTCATGGTATTTTTTGTTAAAAGATTCCACAACAGTACGGTCGATGCCTTTTCGAGCAACTGCCCATTGCAAAATTTGAGGGTTGATTAATGCCTTGCTCATTCCGCCTCCCCTGTATTTTTTTCGTGCTTTTCGTGGTTCAACCGTTTTATGTCTGCTTCCAACTCCCTTAGGCTTTGCTCCTTTTCAATCTCTCTTTGTTGTTCCCTGAACTTACCATACTCCAGCTCCGCCCGTCTTTTGGCCATCTCTTGGCTGATTTTTCCGGCATGCGTCAACAATTCCCGGTCGTTGAGCTGGATGATGGCATTGAGTCTTTGAATCCAGTCTTTCATATACATGGGCCTGTGCTGCTGCGCCATGGTTTCAGCAAAGGCGAGATATTGTTCCACCAGCAGCCCGAGCAGTTTGATCTCAGCTTCGCCCAGATAATTCTTGGCGATACTTATGTCATTTTTCCGCACAGGTGTTGTTTTGTCATACGAGCGCATCCCCATCAGCGGAAGGGAGGCATCGACCCTGCGGTGGACAAGTTCGGCTGCGGTTTGCTGACTTACCGCCCAGAGCAATTTGTTTTGAACGAACTTAAAGAACTCAATTGTCTTTTTGTCTTTGGGATTGTAATCAATGCTGGTGGTGTAGATGTCCTTGATTTTCTGATAAAAAACCCGTTCCGAAAGCCTGATCTCGCGGATACGTTCCTGCAACTCATCAAAATAGCGCATCGATTGACCGCTTTTGAAGCGTTCGTCATCCAGTGCCACGCCTTTGACAATATAGTCTTTAAGCCGCTGTGTAGCCCAGATGCGGAATTGCGTTCCCTGTTGGGACTTCACCCGATACCCCACCGAAATAATAACATCGAGGTTGTAGTATCGAACATCATAATTTTTCCCGTCAGAAGCAGTTGTCTGGAAATTCCGGACAACTGAATTTTTATCTAATTCGCCCTCTTTGAATATGTTTCGAATATGCTCGGAGATGGTCTTTTTGCTTCTCCCAAACAGATCAGCCATGTGATCTTGCGTCAACCATACAGTCTCATTTTCCAGTCTCACATCCAGTTTAATGGAGTCATCTTTAGCCTGATAAACAAGAATTTGCCCCTTTGATGGTTCGATTTCGTGTTTTTCGTGCCTTTCGTGGTTCATTCTTTATCCTCCCCAACAATTTCTTCAAGCAGACCTTCGGTTTCCTGTTCAATGGCAAAGATATCCGCTTTGATTTCATCCAGTGTCCGCATGGGAATGGGTTTGTAGAAATGCTTGGTAAAGGAGATTTCATAGCCAATCTGCGTTTTTGAGTCGTCAACCCAGGCATCGGGCGTATAAGGCAATACCTCCCGTTCAATAAAGGCGGCAATACCTCCATCTTCCAGAAGCGGCACCTGCTCCGAATCCCGCAGATTTGTATCCGGCTCGTATTCAACAACCACTTTTTTGCCGTCTATCGCCGTGTCGTATAAACCGTAAAGCGAGTTGGGTTCAGCTTTTCCTGCCCTATGAATCTTCTTGACGACCGGTTCTGCCGATTCATCAATGGCCGACAGATTGGCCTTCATGAAATTCTTGGATTTTGTCGGAAGTTTAACCGCCATGTCTTTGGCCTTGGATTCAGCAGCATCTAAGAAGCTGTTGTAGTTCAGATGCGGGCCGTCGCCAATTTCACCAGCTACGGCCTCTACAACTGAATAAAGAGCGGTTTCTTTGGCTTCGGCACAAAGTTGTTTGAAGCGGCGCAGGATTTTTTCAGGCAAGTGAACGGATAAGCGTAATGGACGCTCGACAATAACCTTGTGGTATCCGAATGCTTCATTAGCGAAAATCTTGGACTGTTCGGTTTCTTCTGGCCCGGTGATCAGATTGCAGACATCTTGAATATGGCTTTCATTCAGCTCACAGTTTTTCTTACCCATGTTTTTACGAAGAGACTGGTACCAACCTGTTGCATCTATCAGCTGTACTTTGCCTTTACGGTTATCTGATTTCCGGTTTGTCAGCACCCAGATATAGGTTGAAATGCCGGTGTTATAGAAAATGTTCTCCGGCAAGGCGATTATCGCTTCAAGCCAGTCGTTTTCGATAATCCACCGGCGGATATTGCTTTCACCTTGTCCGGCATCGCCCGTAAAAAGCGAAGAGCCGTTGTGTACTTGGGCTATACGACTGCCAAGCTTGCTCTCTTCCTTCATCTTCATCAGCTTGTTGACCAGAAACATCAGCTGGCCGTCGCTGGAGCGGGTGATCATTTTGTATTCAGGTTCACCCCCATACTCCAGAATGAAGCGCGGGTCTTTCAGGTCGCTTTTGCCGCCCATTCGTTCAAGGTCGGTTTTCCAGCTTTTTCCATAAGGAGGATTTGAAAGCATAAAGTCAAATTGATCAGAGATGAAACCATCAGCCGACAGGGTGGAACCGTATTTGATATTCTCGGCTTCGGTCCCTTCGCCTTTTAGAAGCAGATCTGCCTTTGCGATTGCATAGGTTTCCGGCTGAACTTCTTGTCCATAGAGGTGGATGGAAACTTCCTTGCCTGCATCTTCAGCCAGTTTCTGCAGCCGTTCTTCAGCCACCGTCAGCATACCGCCAGTACCGCAGGCCCCGTCATACACCAGATAGGTTCCTGATTCGATTTGGTCTGCAATCGGCAGAAAGATCAGATCAGCCATCAGCCTCACCACATCACGAGGGGTAAAGTGCTCTCCGGCTTCTTCGTTATTTTCTTCATTGAATCGGCGAATCAGCTCCTCAAAAACCGTTCCCATGCTGTGATTATCCAGCCCGGGAAATCTTTCGTTCCCATCAGCATCGAGCACCGGCTTAGGGCTCAGGTTGATGCTTGGATTCAGATATTTTTCAATCAGAGCACCGAGGATATCCGCATCGACAAGCGTTGGGAGCTGATTTCGAAATTTGAACTTGTCCAGAATCTCCTGAACATTGGGCGAAAAGCCATCGAGATAGGCTTCAAAGTCGGCTTTTAACTGCTGAACCTTGGCTCTGTTTTTCAGGTCTTTGAGAGTAAACGGGGAGCTGTTGAAGAAAGCCTCGCCGGATGCCTGACATAAGGCCGCGTCCTGATTGGCAATGCCCGCCGAGTCGAGCTGTTTTTTCATATTAAGGACAGCTTCTTTGGTCGGCTCAAGAAGTGCATCAAGGCGGCGAATAACGGTCATCGGCAGAATAACGTCTCGGTATTTACCACGGACATACACATCTCTCAGGACATCATCTGCAATGTTCCAGATGAAATTTGTTATTGTGTTATGGATACTGTAATTCACTAGAATCGCCCTTGCTCTTTGTTATCTTCCTGTGATGCCGCGCCGCCAGCCTCAACCCACTTCTCTACCTGTTCTTTCTTGAACCTCCACAGGCGGCCCATCCGATGAGCGGGCATGCCTTTTTCGCTTATCCACTTGTAGACGGTGTCCTTGCCGACTCCAAGGTATTTGCATATTTCGTCCACTGACAACCAGCGACCATCTATTTCTGCCATGTCTCATACTCCTCTTGAGGGCTATTGCGTTTTGTCATGCCCTCAATAGAGGCAGTTAAGGAATGCTACAAGTACTAACACTCCCATTTAAACAGATTTCGTTCTGTTTTGATAGATAACAGCGTCCTCAAAGCAACCCTTTCCGCGTTATGGCCGAGTTGGTTGTGTGTGAGCGGATTTTGGGAAAAGAAACGCCCCGGAAGCGTGCAGGCTCTCCGGGGCGTTGACTGTTTTTCACGGATGGGATGGGCTCAGGATCCCGGGCTGCCACCCGTGATCAGACTGGTATGAATGGCCGCATTTCGGGTTTCATCCTGCTTCATTTTATCCAGAAAGGCGGTACAGACTTCGGCCTCATCGAGCGGGAACCCGAGTTCCTCTGCCAACCAGCGCAACCTGTGGTGAAAGTTTTTGATCAGATTGAAGGAATGATCCCGGACCAGTCCTTCCCACTGATTGTGTAATGAATCTGATCCTTAGAGTTGTTGGCTGATTGGCCTGACTTGGGCTTTGAGAGATAGAAAGAGGTGTAGAGAGCATTTGGCTATTTAGAGAATACTGACCTTGAAGAGTCTGAGATCAAGAAGGGGCGAAGTCCGTAAACCCTTACCGTTCAGGGACCGCAGTGCGGGGTGCAGGCAGGGGACTATAGTGCAGGGTGCCTTGTTCAACATGCTCAAGTCCAATGTACCTTGCACCATTGGCACCTTCAGGCTGAACTTTATCGCGCACTTCAGTTGCACATTCGCCAAAGATGAAGGGGTTATTTTCCATAGCCCAGCACCTCCAACGCCTTTGGCGAATTATGAGTTATAAATTTTAAGTTGTGAGTTTTTTTTAATTCAGCATTCATCATTCAGTCCTCATCACTTTTGTTTTCAATTCGTGCCCGAGCCGTTTTGATCGTAGCATGTAGCTTTTGCTTTAGCAATTCTCGGGGTGAAGTTCCGTCAGATATTCAGCCACATGGATGCCGGATTGATCGAGTTCCAACTGTGGTTCCGTCACTAACCGCTCTTTTGAAACCACTAATTCACACGAATTTTCACTAATATCAAATGAGGCAGGATTGACTTTGTAACGAAGCGAATCATCAACAATCTTCTTCAGGTTCTTGTATTCGTGTTCATTCGTGTCCATTCGTGGTTCCGTCACTAACCGCTCTTTTGAAACCACTAATTCACACGAATTTTCACTAATATCAAATGAGGCAGGATTGACTTTGTAACGAAGCGAATCATCAACAATCTTCTTCAGGTTCTTGTATTCGTGTTCATTCGTGTCCATTCGTGGTTCCGTCACTAACCGCTCTTTTGAAACCACTAATTCACACGAATTTTCACTAATATCAAATGAGGCAGGATTGACTTTGTAACAAAGCGAATCATCAACAATCTTCTTCATGTTCTTATATTCGTGTTCATTCGTGTCCATTCGTGGTTCCGTCACTAACCGCTCTTTTGAAACCACTAATTCACACGAATTTTCACTAATATCAAATGAGGCAGGATTGACTTTGTAACGAAGCGAATCATCAACAATCTTCTTCAGATTCTCGTATTAGTGTTCATTCGTGTCCATTCGTGGTTCCGTCTGCATATTGAGCAGTTCAACCTGTTCGGTGCCCGCTTCAGCGCAGAGGATCAGACCAATAGGAGCCTCTTCGCCTTCCTGACGTTCATATTTGTTGAGCCAGTTGAGATAAAGCTCCATTTGGCCTTTGAATGCGGCTTTGAACCGGTTGATTTTAAGATCCACCGCAACCAAGCGTTTGAGCTTACGGTGGAAAAAAGTAGGTCGAGATAGAAGGCCTCTCCATCAATGATCATGCGTTTCTGGCGTTCTACAAACGCAAAGCCCTTGCCTAGTTCCAGAATAAAGAGTTCCAGTTCTTTCAGCAGGGCACTTTCCAGATCATTTTCCAGATATCCCTCGTTCAGTCCCAGAAAGTCGAGAAAATAGGGGTCTTTAAAGCTCCCTTGAAGGTGTTTCCCCTCAAACAGCTCCAATTTGGTGTTGGCGATTTCGGATCGTTCAAAAGCTTTCCGTTCGATTTGCCGTTGAAGCTCCCTCTTGCTCCATTTGCTCTCGATTGCCAACCGAGCATAAAACAACCGAGCTTCGCCAGTTGGCACGGTCATAAGAATGATAAAATGCGTCCAGCTCAATTGTGACACCAGCGGTGACACAATCTTGAAATCAGGAAAAACTTCGGCAAACTGCATCATGCGTCGTAAATTTCTCGCTTCGAAGCTTTTCCCATATTGAGCCACCAGCTCTTTTGTAAGCGAGGAAATAACCTGCCTCCCATATTCAGCCCGTTCGCCATGAAGCACCTCTTCATTGATTCGTTTGCCAACATGCCAATAGGTAACTGTTAGCGCACTGTTTACTGCTATAGCGGATGCGGTTTATCTCTTTGAGCTGGTTGCGCAGAATACTTTCCAACAAGACATTGGAGGTTCTATCCTGCCTTTCGCGGAGTGCTTCAGACGGTGTCAAAAATTCAAATCCCAAGCCAATCAAAAGCTGCAAAGCCGGGATTTGAGAAAGATGCTTTTCATTTATCTGAAAGTTACTCATATAATCCTCTCTTACTCTAAATTCGGTTCCAGTCATTCAAGGCATGTGCTTTGAACCATGACACAGGGACCATTTTGCGAAACTCATTCAATTTATGGTGAAACGGGCACGCCCCGAGTCTTTTCGCACATCCGCAGGGACAGGGCTTTTTGTTTGCAAGCCGCTTTTTCAGTCCAAGCAAATGAATGGCCTGTGTTACCTGCTGCCTTTCTTTCAATCCCAGCATTACGGAATAATCGTCCACGATGCCTTGGTCGCCATGAGCCAACTCGCCCAAAACAAAATCTCCACCGTGCATCAGCTTGTAAGAAACAGCATAGAGGTACGGTACGAGGCATTTATCTGCAAAGCCAGTCAGACTTGGGGAGCTATGGACTTTCCTCAACAGCCTGAGCGGTGCCCCCAGACAAAGAGTTCCGTCCGGGTTGACATGAAAATTACCGTCACGCGGAATCTTGCCACCGGTTTCCTTCACCTTTGGAAGAGCCTGCGGGAATTTGTCCGGAACAACGATTTCCAATTTGTAGGAATCATCGATTTCATCACCGCCAGATTCGCTGGCCTTGAATCGAAATTTCCCACGCAGGCAAACGCCAGCATCCGAGCATGGTGCTGTCGACATTCCGGGATAATCGTTCAGGAACTGGCTCAAGCTGTTCAATGCCAATACTCCCATTCAGCTACCATTTCCACGGTCTGGCCGAGTCTTGTCGGTCAATCGTGTGTGTTTTGGGAGTTATTATGTTAACGCTGGCAGCGCTGATACCTAGCTGCTTTTTGAGCTCTGACTCATTCACCCGCAACGAAAACTTCTCTTCAATGTGTTCACAGAGAAATTCTGTATCAGTCGTAGAGGCAATATGCTGAAAATCAGTTCTCGCCTGCAGAAGCCAGTCATTGAAATTCTTTTCCAGTCGCAAGTGCAGACAGTCCTGCCTGTACCAGCGGTCGGCAAAGTCCTCTTCAGGGTCAACAGGATTGGGAACCCGTGGTCTTGTCGGGTTTACCAGATCGCCCATCTTTTCAAGCACATTGCCGAGTGCCGCAACGATATCGGTCTCGCCGTTATAGGCTCTGGCGGCCAGTGTCGTGATGATGATTGAAATAGGCTTGGAATCCGGGTTGTTCTTGCTCCAGTTGTCACGATGGCGCTTCAGAATCTGAATAACCCGCTGCAAATGTGTTTTCTTTTTAAACAAGGGAACATCATCCACCTGAGCCTTTCCCAGAAAGATTTTGGTCTGTTGTAGATTCATTCGGTATTCAAACCATTTGGCATATCCTTCAGGATTACTGATGTTCCAGTCATCACAAATATGCTTGTAGCCCTCGTGCCGATCATCCGTTATGGATATCGTGGTCTGAGATGCGGATTCGGCCACATACTTGTCCAATCTTGTCTTGCGGATAGACTCCAATATCGCCTTCCGCCGGTTTTCATCTGCTGGAATACAAGGAACAATATCCATGTGAAAGCTGAGGTCATCCTGATACTCAAGACACCAGCAACGATGCTTCGACTCCAGTTCATTTTTAATGCCCCGGGCTTTCCGATAAGCTTCCAGCTCAATACCAATCAGCTTTTTAAGGGTTTCCTGTGTATGGCTGTCTTTGGTGATCCCATCTCGGAGCTTGCAGGCAAGATCAAGGTCGTATTCTTCACTTTCATCAAGTGGGCGTATCGCTGTGCCAAGACGGAACGATCCCTGCGGGAAAATATGCGGATTGTTTCCCGACACGGCTGATTCATCTCGGTCAAACCAATCCCCAAGATCCTCATATCTTTTACGCGCTTTGTCATAGGCCGAATCAGGGAGCTCCAGCAATTTGACCATGTTGTCTAAAACGGCTTGTTTTTGTTCGTTGGTAATCATTGGCTGTCTCCTATTGTTATTGCTTTTATAAACTTCTTCTCTTTGTTGTTCTGGTCGTAAATAATCCACGGCATATCCGCCTTCGGCATCCTTGCTCTTCCCATCTCGATGGTGTCGAGGGGGGTCTTCTTGAACGGCCCCCAACCCCGCGGACCATCTTCGAAAAGGAATAAATGTGAGCCTTCTCCGAAATATTAACCCGCTCCTGAGTGACCGGAGACTTATAGAGTATGCGGTTGCACCCGTTGAACTGGCACCGTCCAGTAGCCCGAGCCCACAACTCCCGTTCAACCTCTTTTTTTATATAACAGGTGACTTCCTTGATGTTCTGTTTGCTCTTACTCACACAATCCCCACTACAAATTCGCCGCTATGCGCCACGCATACGCTGTTTTTCACAATGAAACATTCGACCCAGTGAATACCGGTGTACAAGGTAGATTCTTTCTGTGTCAGCCCACCAACTCCAGCAGTCTTTGACAGAAGGATCTCACCTCGCAATTGTTGGGCATCTTCGGCTTCCTTACCGGTATTAACAACCTGCCAATAGACTTCAAATGGCTCGGGAACCTTGGTATTGGCTCTGAACAGCAGGTCGAGGTGTTTGTTCAATAGGTCACCGGAATTGAATCTTTCCCATGAACCATTTGCCTTATACCTGGCCGATATCTTTGCGGAATAGCTCAGGTCCAGAGGCCAGTAAGGCTTCTGCCGATGAGCGACGTTAAAAGACAATCCTCGGGGTTGAGCGCCGGTTAAGCTCTTGCTGCTGTTGGTCGGGGATACCAGAGAGCGGGTATAGTGTTCTCCATCAAGCCACTTGGCGATATTGAGAAAATCTTCCTTGGCCCAAGCCACCCACTGAAAGAAAGCCTTCGCCCGGGCATGAGTAACACCGTTCTCGTTTTCATGCCATTTGTCGGCAAAGTTCTCTCCATGATTGGTCGGGTTCGGGATGTGCCATTTACCGTCTGCCGTTCTTGTGATCAGCGTGTAGGTTGACTCCGCCATTGCTTCATCAAAACGGAAGGTGGGCCGCATTTGATCAGCGCGACGGAACAAGGTGTCTATCAAATTCCTCAGCGTTTCATAAATGGTCGACTCATTCCGGTAGATCTGAGCAGCCAGCACGGTTATGACCATAGAGATCGGTTTGCATTTTTCGTTCTGCTGATTGCAGAAGCGAATATCTCTATGCCTTTTCAACAGCTGAATGGCCCGTTGCAGCGGCGTCTTCACATGAATATTCGGAACCGCATCCCGGGTAGCGAACAGTCCATCCTGACGGTAATTTTCAAAGAGGGTCTGTTTCTGCGTCTGCTTTGCATCCTCAAAAGCAGCCTTGTTTTTATCGTAAAACCACTCTGCAAAATCTTTAGGGTTGCTGGGCGACCAGTCGTAAGAGCCGGAGTCACCGCATCTGTCTGTCACGGCAATGGCACTGCGATACCAGTAAGATTCCCTGAAGGTATTCCAGCTTTCCTGAACCGATGGAAGAATGTCCATGTGAAAACCAACGCCATCTTGCTCAGCGTAATTCAGGGTCCAGCAACGCTTGCCCTCATCATCGAGCATTTTAAAATAAGTGTCATGCGCCTTCAGATGGTCGCCGACCTGATGCTTTACCGTTTCTGGGGTGATGGTTTCTTTTTCATGTTCCAACCTGCAGACAATATCGATGTCGTAATAGGCGTCTTTGCTGTCTTTATAAGGGCGTATCTCTGTCCCGAGTTTGAAGGACCCCTGCAGGTAAATTTCCGGCTCATCAGTTGCGCCATCGTATTCACCATCCAGCAGATAGGCTTTCATGGATTCAAAACGCTCCATTGCCTGTTTATACTTCGATGGTGATATGTCTAGCTGCTCTGCCGCTTTTCGGAGGGCCTCTTCCCGCGTAACAATCTTATTCACCTGCAATCCCTCCATTTTGTATGAAAGCCCTGATCGACTCCGATTCATGGGTAAAATTGTGATCCGCCTTGGAAATGAGGTCATCCAGCATGGACACGTCATCCAGCGGCAACGGCAGGTCGGATTCAAAATCAACCCGCTTGATCTGCCCGGGGCGGAGCATGAGATTCAGATAGTTCAGGGCACTCTGACTCTGCAGGGATAAGATGAAACTGATGAATTCCTTGTGTTTCCACCCATTGATCAAGCCCCATTTACGCGAGGCGTTGGTGCCGTACATGGTTTTGGAATGACCGGTGCCGATTGACAGGATTTGTATATCATCCTGAGCAACACCAATTCGCTTCTGGGCATCAATCACTGCAACCAGCGCAGGGTTGTTGGCCCAAAGCCCGCCATCGGCGAGAAGATACTCATTCAGTCGATGGGGATCGAAATAGGTCGGTGCCGAACAGGACGCTAATACTGCGTCTTTTACCAGTACGGCATTGTCACGGGTAAATTCTTTGGAGTAGCCGGACTTCAGAACGTGAACACAACCATTGCCGATATCGGTGGAGGGAAGTAGCAGCGGTTTTTCTCTGTCACCCAGCCGCTTCTCCTGAAATACTTCTGTGAGTACATTGTCCAAATATTGGGCATCGTAGACACTGTCAAACATGGGTTGAACGCTTTTCCAGGGCGGGAGAAATCGTTTCTTACGGAAGATCCCAGCGCCATGCTCTTTGTACATCGCCACGATGTCAGCCGCTGGCACACCCGTGGCCACTCCGGCAGCGATGATGGAACCAGTGCTTGTTCCGGCAATCATGTCGAACGTGTCGAAGAGATCTATTTGAAGGCGTTCTTCGATACACCGAAGAACATGGGCGGGATATATTCCTCGAATCCCTCCGCCATCAATGCTCAATATTCTGAAAGGCTTACCCATGCACTCTCCTCATTTTTTATCCTTAGGAGGACACGAATCATTTCCGCAACTGTTGCCAGCCCGGATCTTTCCGTCCACGCCATGAATTTTGGTGTCCGATTTCTGGTTCCTGGCGATGTTTTCCGCCTTATCAATGGCCTGCTTCTGTGTGCGGGTAACTTTGGTCGCCTTGCTGTTACCTGCGCCTTTAACCGCCCAGCCATCGGGATGTTTTACAACATGCTGATTTTTGCCTTTAGACATTGATAGTACCTCCAATTTGATTACATGGGACTTTTGAAAAATACTTTTCACGAAGCTTTTTCCGTAACTCTGGTTGTTTTTCTAAGAGTCGAAAAATTCTATTTTTATAGTCTTGGCTGATTCTCCCTCCGATTAGTCCTGAAATACCTTTATTATTATAGTATTTAATCCCCATGTCAAAGTCTTTTTCGTTAATTATCTTTTGAAAAAGACAAATTCTTTCTTCTATTAGCTCGTCAATATTTATTGACTTGATTGAATTTGAAAACTGATTATTGAGTTCATCTTTAGTTTTTGGCTTTTCGATTAGACTGCTTTTAAGAGCGTTGTTGATTCTATGAGTTGCATACTCAACAGCCTGCCGCTCTTTATTGTTCTCAAGTTCCTTGAATAACAGATTCTTAGCCTTTGATAGTTCCTCAGCGTTAAAGCAAAAATAGCTTTGTGCAGCATCAAGAATATCAGTGTCACATAAAATATTTTCAACTTCTTGTGCTTCTATGCAATAAATGCAATCGGATTCCCATTTTCTTTTTGCACCTTCTGAGTGAAAGTCACCATCAATAATGCCTATTGCAGAATTCCCAAAAATGTCTTGGGATTTATTGAACGCCCGTGTAAATGTGATCACATCGAAGTATAGTGCTCCCTTTGGTCAATACAGCATTATACCGCTTTTAAGTGAGATTCCCCGGAATAAGTTTCATCCGGAGAATTCCCATTAAGGCTCTGATGAGGCCTTATCGAATTATAGAATCTGAAATACTTTGATGGTCCTTGCCGGAGATTTTTTAGTGTATCGTAGCAATACAAATAGAGGTCTTCATACTTCAAAGTCTTCCAGAATCTCTCGATTGAATATGATTTACATGAGGAGCCGTGTACAAACCCGTACGCTCCGGTTCCGCGAGAGGATGGCACCCGGGTAGCACTGGGTGCCGCCTACTCGATTGTACTATTTGTATATGAGAATTTAAGGTTCTTTATCCATATCTGCGTGCGTACACGCATAGGCAGGCAACGCCACATGGGTGCGAAGATTGAAGATAGACAAAGCACTAGATATGCTCTTCGGCAGCCCTCATGATGACATAGACACCATCTTGCTCTCCTTTGCGCATCTTATTCAGAAATTCCCGTGATACCCGGTCAACTTCGCTTTTAGGCACGGGCGGGAGGATGTCGATTTCTTCATCAACCAATAGGCGGCGGCGGTTGCTAAGGGAATCTCTGATTTTATCCCTGATTTCCTCCGTCTGCCCTTTGAGAAGAAGAGCAATGTCCCTCTCGGTTAATTCTTGCAGAATACTTTGCAGATCCCTGTCTCGTAGTTCCAAAACGAGATCCATGGTGTAGAGTTTCATTTTTATTTGCTCCGAAATCTCGGGATTGCTTCTATCCAATTCAGCCAGAATTCTGTTCTCGTCTTCCACATCCATGTATCGAAGCATATCGGCGAGCACGGCCTTGCCGTCCAATGCCTCACTTTCTTCCGTTGCAAGACTGCGTATTTTCTTCTTCAGCGTTTCTTCCATTGTCGCAAGCACATCATGGGGAATTTCTCGAATTTGGGCCATTCTCCGAATGACCTCGGCTCTGTCTTCATCTTTCAACGATTTGAGTAGACGGGACGACAGGTATGGGTCAATATATGTCATAACCAGTGACAAAGTTCGCGGGTTCTCCTTTTGCAGAAGACTGATCAACTGAGTAACGGTGAGGTCATTAAGAAAGGAAAATGGGACGGGTCGGATTTCTGGTACAGACTTGGCAAGTATTTCTTCGGCTTGTTCCTTTCCAAAAGCACTTATTAGGATTTGCCGAGCGGCATCAATTCCTCCATGGGTTCTTTTAATCTCAATCTCGCCAAATTGTCGGCCAAATTCCTCAAGGAGAGCCTTGGCTTCGCCAGTATTGACACGGTTTATACTTGCTATTTGCTTCGTAAGCTTCTCAACTTCGTGGGGTGTGAGTTTCGCCATAATCTTGGCAGCCCCATCTTTTCCGAGAAGAAGGAGGAGCCTGGCGGCCTTATTGGAGATTCCCTTATCGATATCCTGGGATAACTTGCGGAATTTGGTATTCTTCTCGATTGTATTCTCTCGATTCGAAATGGCCTTATATAATGCTATCCCTTTCTTCTCTTTGCTCATTGAAGGTATTGTAACATGGATTTGCGATATTAGATACCTTGCACATTGCGTCATAATCAAGGAGCTTGAGATATACTCAAAAATTGTGGATGGATTAAAAAAAAGCAAATCTTCCTGTGTGTACTCTGTGCCTCCGTGCGAAGCTCTTTATACATCCATGCTGTTTTAGATCTCACGGAGTTCACAAAGGACACGGAGGGGAGCAGGCCAAGATTTGAAAAACCTCTGCGTACTCTGTGCGAAACTCTGAACCCTGAACTCTGAACTCAGAACTCTCAGTGCCTCCGTGCGAAACTCTTCATACCTCCCATGCCTTTTTCAGATCTCACGGAGTTCTCAAAGGACACGGAGGGGAGCAGGCCAAGCTTTGAAAAACCTCTGCATACTCTGTGCGAAACTCTGAACCCTGAACTCTGAACTCTGAACTCTCAGTGCCTCCGTGCGAAACTCTTTATACCTCCCATGCCGTCTTAGATCTCACGGAGATCACAAAGGACACGGAGGGAGGAGCAGGCCAAGCTTTGAAAAACCTCTGTGCCCTCTGTGCCTCCGTGCGAAACTCTTCATACCTCCCATGCCGTTTTCAGATCTCACGGAGTTTACAAAGGACACAAAGGGGAAGCAGACCAAGCTTTGAAAAACCTCTGCATACTCTGTGCGAAACTCTGAACCCTGAACTCTGAACTCAGAACTCTCAGTGCCTCCGTGCGAAACTCTTCATACCTCCCATGCCGTCTTAGATCTCACGGAGTTTACAAAGGACACAGAGGGGAGCAGGCCAAGATTTGAAAAACCTCTGCGTATTCTGTGCGAAACTCTGAACCCTGAACTCTGAACTCAGAACTCTCAGTGCCTCTGTGCGAAACTTTTCATACCTCCCATGCCGTTTTCAGATCTCACGGAGTTCACAAAGTACACGGAGGGGAGCAGACCAAGATTTGAAAAACCTCTGCGTACTCTGTGCGAAACTCTGAACCCTGAACTCTGAACTCAGAACTCTCAGTGCCTCCGTGCGAAACTTTTTATACATCCCACACCGTTTTAGATCTCACGGAGTTCACAAAGTACACGGAGGGGAGCAGACCAAGATTTGAAAAACCTCTGTGTACTCTGTGCCTCCGTGCGAAACTCTTCATACCTCCCATGCCGTTTTCAGATCTCACGGAGTTTACAAAGGACACAAAGGGGAAGCAGACCAAGCTTTGAAAAACCTCTGCGTACTCTGTGCGAAACTCTGAACCCTGAACTCTGAACTCAGAACTCTCAGTGCCTCCGTGCGAAACTTTCAAAACAGTCATTTCTATCTTTCTTCCAAAAAAGACCCGTTGCATCAATATCGAATCGGCGGTATGAAATCGGCTCGAACTGCTATTGACAGTCTCTGAGGTCTTTGGCATAATTCTAACTCCAGAACAGCTTTTATGCAGCAATGGTGGAATTGGTAGACACGCTAGCTTGAGGGGCTAGTGGCAGCGATGCCGTGGAGGTTCAAGTCCTCTTTGCTGCAATTTCAATCTACAGGCCTCTAAAAACCCTCTTGAGTTCTTGACTTGATCTTTTCCGTCGCTACGGCGTTGCCAAAATGCGCATGTAGCCCAGCTACACTCCGCTTTTGTCGCCTTGTAGCGTCGAAAAATCTCTTCGTCAATTTCCTCAATTTGTTTTTTAGAGGTACCCTACATAAGGGTATGTTTTTCCGTACCTTTTCCATAGTGAATGGTGAAATGACGGCTTGCAAGATTCGCCTCAAATGTGGCTTGGTATTCCTTGTACTCCCATTTGAGGCATAGCAGGGATTTTTCGGAGTTGTCGATGCTGAGGTGGGCGTTATGTCCGAAGGCTTTGAAGGTGTTGCGAAACTTCAGTAGCTTAAGCTGTTTTTGGACGAGGGGAAGGGCTGTTCGCCTCGTCAATTCCTCTCGGCTTAGGGATGTGCGGTTGATTTCCTTGTGCCCATCTCGGGATGCAGCCTGATAGTCATTGGTTCCACCGAAGAGGTCAAGATACCACACTTGAGGAATGCCGGGCATAAAAATCTGAATGGCCCTGGCAAGAAGAAGCTTTTTCTCATCCTCGGCAAGGGCACTGAAGAAGGTTGCGTTCACTTGGTAGTAGGAGATTTTCCGGCCATCGGCATCGTATAGATTTTTGACAAAACCGCCCCGGTCGGTGATCAATTTGATGAGATTTTCGATGCGTTTGCTATCGAGAAGTCCAGAGGCATCCAGCACCGGTATACCATCATGGCAACCTAGCATGTTGACAGTGCGATATCCGTTAGTTCTAATTTCCTCTATCCAGGGCACTAGGCGGCTCGCGTCGCCATTCTCCAGGGCATCAATTATCAAAGAGGGGAAGAAGAAGTCATAGAATCGATACCCCTCATTGGCGAGCTTCCTGTGCATGCCTTCTGCATGAGTTGCATGAATTTCAGGGAGCAGTTCTATATGCTTATCGGCCACCATTCCCCGAATACGCCGCAGATATTCCCAGGTTCCCGGCTCGTTGAAGAAATTTTTCGCTCCAACTTCCTTGTGAAGGTAGGCAAAGGCATCAAGCCGCACGATGCGTGCGCCGTAGGCGGCAAGTTTCTCAATCGTATCGTTATAAAACTGCCATACAAGTGGCGATTTTGCATTGAGATCGACCTGGCCAAGTATGTTCTTTGCGTCATGGGGGTCAATTTTCTGATAGAAGGTGTTCCAGTAATACCGAGAAGAACCGTCAGGAAAGGGGACTTTGAGTATGGGCAGTTGAGGCTTTCTCATGAACAGCTTGGCAAGATGCTCTTCTTTGGGTATGGCATGGCCATCTACGCCAACGTGGCTATGTCCCTTCCAGAATTCATTCCAGTCGATGAACATCTCAAGATATGGTGATGAATCACCCTCTAGGAGTAGTTTCTGAAACTGTGGTGAACGCACCGAAAGATGGTTGAGGACAAAGTCCAGTTTCAGTCCGATGCCGAGTCGGTGCAAACTCTCGATATCTTCTTTGCGGGCGAGGTCTTCGTTAAGATCGTAGGAAACAATTGAGAATCCCCTATCCAAATCCGATTGAAACATGGACGGCAATATGTAGAGATACTCAAAAACATCTTTGAAATCCTCATCGGCGAGCAGAGAAACCAGGGCTGAGAGGTTCCCTCCGCAACTATCGGGATAGGCGTTGAGCATTACACCGTTTGTGTTCAAAGTTGATTTTTTGTTATCTGATCATGGGAGATCAGCGTTCCGGCCTTGTTAATGATTATCCGGGCGTTCTGGGATTGACGGTTAACCATAGACTGTTCAATGTCAAGGATGAGTCGGGTAAAGGGTGAATCTGTGTGCGTGTCCCGTCCACGAATGCGGCGGTGTTCTGAGGTTTCCTCCGGACTGCTATAGAGGAATATGGGGAAATCCACGCCTTGCAGGTGAGGGGAGTTGCCATGGGTCCATTCTATGATCATCACCGGGGTTTCAGAGAAGTCAACCACATCAAACCATGTTTCTCCTGGGGCTCTTCCCATGCGTTTCAGGGGTATCTTCTTCTCTGAGTTTTTGAAAAGCGTGATTATATTGTTCAAGATGCCGAAGTCTAGTTCCTCATGCGAACCCAGATATTCGCAGAGTGCCTTCCGGCCTGCGCTCTGATAAGCCTGAATTCCGAGATTATTTTTTTCTGCCTCCGTGTCTGCGTCCATCTCCTTGGCGATGAGCTGGGTCAGCTCGTTACTCAATTCGGCATTGAAATTTTCATGATTAATCAGGGATGCCCAGCCGGAGTATCGAAAACGGTTGAGGCGTTCCGAATCATTGAGTGCCGGATAACGGAAGGGGTAATTATCCCCTGAAAGAAGATAGGGTATGAATCCCGCACGGCGGCAATGCTGGGCCAGGAGTGAACCAATCTCGGACTTTCCTACACCAGAACCTCCGAAGATGGATACTATTGTCTTGGCGGGATGTCTGCTTCTAAGGTAGCTCTCCAGGTGAGGGAAAATAATTTCCGCCCTATAGATGTGTGAGTCATCGATACGAATCTTATCGCCGGGCATGTCTCCGCACTGTAGTAAATCGTTCTTAGCTAATTCATCTTTCATAAGTAATTGTCCTTAATTAGTATTCATGTATGGAAGCTTCGCTGCGACTCTCTCTATCGCATCCATGGATTCGGCGAGTACGGCAGTGGAATCCCATGTGCCGTCTAGCAATGCCTGTCTGTAGGAATTCGGCATGTCGGCTTCCCACCTATTGCCATCGGCCTCAATCGTCATGGAAACAAGGTCTATGCAAATTTCCGTCTCGGGATGGCGTTCGGTTTTGTCCTGCAACTGGCTCAGATCGGTGGGCTTGAGTATCACTGCTGGAATGCCGAGAGAGGAGCAGTTTCCCGCAAATATCTCGGCGAAAGATTCGCCGATGATGCTCCGTATACCATAGTCCTTGAGGGACTGGGGGGCATGTTCTCTGGAGGATCCACAGCCAAAATTGGCATTGACCACCAGTATTGAGTGGTTGGCCCAGCGTGAGTCATCAAATGGATGACCCTTGCTTGCTCCATTATTATCAAAACGCTCGTCATGAAATGCGTGAGCCCCAAGACCGTTGAAAGTTATGACTTTCATGAATCTGGCCGGAATAATCCTGTCTGTGTCGATGTCATTTCCCCGCACGACAATGCCCCTGCCTTCAATATTGCTGATGGATTGATTCATTAAAGGCCTCCTAGTTTTCTAACATCTGTTATTTCACCGGCAATAGCGGCCGCAGCCGCCATGCCTGGACTCAGAAGCAGTGTTCTGCCGGTCGGGGATCCCTGGCGACCGATGAAGTTCCGGTTTGATGTGCTCGCCGATAACTGCCTTCCTGAAAGCTTGTCAGGGTTCATGGCCAGGCACATGGAGCAACCCGCCAAACGCCACTGGAAGCCGGCTTCGCTAAAGATTTCATCCAGGCCTTCGTCTTGTGCTGCCTTGGCTACCTGCTGGCTTCCCGGAACGACGAGAGCGGTGACATTTGCGGCGACTCGACGGCCTTTCACGATTCTGGCCGCCTCCCGCAGATCGGAAAGACGTCCATTGGTGCATGAGCCAATGAAAACCACATCGATTTTTTTCCCCTCAATGGACTCACCGGGGGAGAATTCCATGTATTCATAGGCCCTCTTTGCCGTCTCCCGTTCGACTTCAGGCAGAATACCTATCTCCGGCAGGGTGTCATCAATGGCCACAACCTGTCCGGGATTGATGCCCCAGGTTACCATTGGTTTGAGTGCATCGGCCGAGAAAACCACTTCATCATCGTAATTGGCATCTCTATCCGATTTCATCTCTTCGCCAAAGCACTTCATCTGCTCGAAATCCCTTATATAAGGACGGCCTCTCATCCATTCATAGGTAACATCGTCTGGATTGACATAGCCGACACGGGCCCCGCCTTCGATGCTCATGTTGCACAGTGTCATGCGTTGCTCCATCGTTAGTGCTTCAATGGTCTTGCCGCTGTATTCATAGGCATACCCGAGGCCGCCGTTGACTCCCAGACGGCCGATGAGGGCCAGAATGAGGTCTTTGGCTCCGACCCCCGGGCCGAGCCGACCATCTACCCGAATCTGGCGAACCTTGGGTTTTGAGATTGCCATGGTCCCCGTTGCAAGTATGTCGCGCACCTGACTGGTACCAACACCGAAGGCAATCGCTCCAAAGGCTCCATGGGTGGCCGTATGGGAATCGCCACAGGCGATGGTCATGCCGGGCTGGGTGAGTCCCTGTTCTGGTCCTACCACGTGAACAACACCCTGGCCCTCCGATTCAATGCCGAAGTATTGGATGCCGTGCTTTTCCGTATTCTTCTCCAATGCCTGGAGCATTTCTTCCGCCAGAGGATCGGTAAGAGGCCTATCCTGACTGTCTGTTGGGATTATGTGATCGACGGTTGCGAAAGTTCTGTAGGGGTATTTCACCTCTAGCCCCTTCTCCTCCAACATACCGAATGCCTGAGGTGATGTTACCTCGTGAATTAGATGACATCCGATGAGTAATTGGTCCTGCCCCGTCGGCAATGTTCTCACCTTGTGACATTCCCAAACCTTTTCTAGTAGATTTTTTCCAGCCAATTCTTTTCCTCCTTTATTCAAGCAACCCTTATCTACCGTAAGACTCTTCTACCCTGGCATCACTTCATTCTTTCCAGGGGAATATCATCCCCTTCAAGGTTCTTGTCCCCACTCTCTCCTGGTCATCCATGAGCAAGGTCTGCCAAGGGATATCACTGTGTTTCGTCGCATTAGGGTGTTCGGTCATCCAATCATACTTATGCATCAACAGCTTCATGGCCACATTGACATAGAGAATAATTCCCGTCGGGCCGAAGGCTGCAAAGGCCGTTAATGGCCAGAGCACTAGCTGCAACGGTATCATTATAAAGCCAATAAACAGCGACAAAAGGAAGTTGTCAAGCATTATCAACAGGCTTTTTTTCAAGGACTTAAATACACCATCGTTCATTCGAGTCCTCACGGCAAAAAACCATATCGCTGTAAGATAGAATCCAAAACCCATCCAGAAAAGAAGTGCCCATGCGGCAATTCCGAAAAAATTCTTGATGGTGAGGTAATAATTCATTCCCAATGTGGTGATGATTGCCGTTCCCATCAACAGGAGGGAAAAAGTCAGACTTGCCCCCCAGGTGGTTCTTGCCGCCCGGCTTATATGGCCCCATTTAGGCGGATTGTAATCGGCCATGTCCGACATGAGGCGGGAGATTATCCCGAGTGTGATACCGAGCATGAGGAAGAAGATGGCCAGGGCGATCATTCCCATCATGCTTTGATTCTGCATGAGCCGATACACAGGCCATAACCCCGCCAATATGACGAACAATAGGGCATAATTTGTCAGTGTGAAGCCAATGAAATTGTCCCAGGCATCGTAAAATGATTTTTTAAGGGAAAAAATAAACATCCCAGCTCTATCCACTCACAATTTTATTATGCTTCTTCCAATGCCGAGCCAGATACACTAATGGGGTATCGGCAACGGCAACCATCCATTTCAGTAGGTATGTTGATACGACGATCTCCCAGAACTCCTCGGCGGGAACGAGCCCAACGAATGCAATCGCGCAGAATACAATCGAATCGATGATTTGACTCAGCATGGTTGACAGGTTATTGCGTATCCATATCCACTTGCTATCTGGTTGGCGACTTTTAAGCAAAGAATACATCCAGATATCATGAACCTGGCTCACTCCATAGGCAATGAAGCTGGCCAGGGCAATGCGGGGAAGAAATCGATAGAGCACCTTCATCTCCTCGTGGGCGGTGTCTACCGCTGATGGTTCGAAGAGAAGGGTAATATTCATAAACAGCGTCAGGGTAACCAGGGCAATGAACCCCATGCCCACGGCCCATCCGGCATCCTTCTTCCCATGGTTCTCTGAGAGTATGTCCGTGGCAAGGAAACTCGTAGCGTAGACGATGTTCCCCAGTGAGGCGGTTATCCCAAAGAGGTCCACAAGTTTGAAGACCTGGAGATTGGCAATGATGATTGAGATGGGCACCCAGGCGATGAGCCCCGCACGACCGAATAAACGATAAGCCACCAGAATCCACACGAAATTGAAAATAAGCAAGATAAGCCATAACCATTCGTTTGTCATCGAAAATCTTTCCCTTCTAAACGTAGAACAGGGCTCCAGTAGCTCGTTTTTTCCAGGTCAAAGCTTCTAATCCTGTACCATCTGGTCATCCCCTTCGAGAAGGGTAATTCAATGCTCATACCACTCACTATCCAGTTCTGTAGTATGCGCTGGAAATCCTCTGAATCCGATTCCTGTAATTCATATCCGCTTGCCTCACTAATTCTATCCCAAGTCAGCAGGACATGTCCCAGGGGGCGAAGCATGGGCTTGCCAAACTGGGGCCGGGGAAGCAGATTTCTGGCGTCGGGGCTGCCTGCATCCACGGGTAAGTCCGCCTGTTGATTCGTTACACAGCCGAAGGCGGCAAGCATCACAGCGAAGATTGTCAACAATATCGTTCTCATCATACATTTCACCTATCATAGGTAAAATGCACGTCTTTTGGAAGGCCCTAAGCACTCATCGAATCTGAAAGTTCAAATTCGATGAGTGAGGGGCCCGACGGGGGGGCACCCCCCCATCCCCCTCTTCAAGGGAAGCAAGGGGGTGGCCCCCCCCTAAGGGGGGGGCGGGGGGGAAATTTCCTTATCTCCTATCCCTTTCCTTATACGGGCCAAAGGCGCATTCTGACACATCCCCGTCAATCTTCTTTGACCACCTTGCCCACTCCATTCACTTCGATTTCTTCCCGCAGAACTTCGCCTTTGTAGCTAATTGATCCCGCTCCGTCGAGGCTTCCTTGGAGCACGCCGCCATTCATGTTCAGCAATACCTCGCCGACTCCAAATAAACTGACATTTGCGTCAACCGTAAGCAAATCTCTAAGGTCGGCCTGTCCTGATCCCCTAACGGAAACATTCAGATTGTCTATTGAAGAATTTTCGGAATAAATTTTCGCTGTACCATCGATATCAATATCGAGTGATTTTTCATTTCCGTCGAGGATTCCTTGGGGCACGCCGCCATTCATGTTCAGCAATACCACACTGGATCCATATAAACTGACATTTGCGTTAACCGCAAGTAAATCTCTAAGGTCTGCTTGTCCCGATCCATTAATGAAGACTTGCAGATTGTCTACTGAAGAATTTTCGGCATAAATTTCTGATGAACCCTCGATATAAATATCGAGTGATTCTTCATTAAATCCATTCATCACCACATTATTGCTGCCATCCATTCTGATGGAAACCAGCGATGGAATTCTGATTTTTGCCACGTAAGGTCCCGAAGACCGCTTCGTCTTCTTGGAGTTCTGAGAGCTAGATTCTGGGGTCTCTATTCTCCCGGAGCATTGAAAGGTGCTTTGAAAGCTAAATTTGGGGCCGTCTATTATCAACTCAACTTTCGCACACTTTCAAAGCCGTTTTAAATACCGAGAAACTCAAGGCGGCCATAAATTCATCAATGGCTTGATCAATAATATCTTTTTTCAGCACCAATTTCCCACATAGAAAATCGCTAAGCAATGCCAGCAGAAGCTTGATGGCTTCAAGAAAAGTTCGATGGCGGACTTCATCGCCATACTGGTAAAACAGGTCGCCCATGGTTTTTTCATCCGTTTCTTCTCGGAGTGCCAGGGCCAGCATACAGTACCGAATCAGCACAATCGCCGTATGAGCTGTGATCATATCATAGGAACGCCCCTGAAATTCTTTGGCCAGTTTCAGATAGCTCTTGCAGATTTTGAAGCACACTTCGATATCCCATCTGTAACCGTAAATCCGAACCGCTTCGGTGCCGTCAATCTTCAAATCAGTGGAGAGCAGGGCCAACCAGTTATTATCCCGCCTGTCTCTGATAAAAATAATATTGAGATCTCTGCCTCCGGTGCTTTTCACTTTAACCGTGTAAGGTTCATTCTTTTTGATATTTTTTTTGACATGAGCATGCAATGATTTCAGATTATACTTCTTGCCCTCGAATTCATAATACACTTTGGGCATCCGCTTGAGCATGCAGATGCAATCCATCTTCAAATTGCAGATTTTCTCAATAAGTGATGGAAAGCTAAACCAACTGTCCATAAGGACATAGCCGAAGGACAGTTTCATCTGTCTGGCTTTGCTTAGAATCTGAATCAGGGTGTCAGTTTTTTTCATTTTTGCCTTAATTCGACGTTCTTCTCCCATACTTCCTGATTGGGTCTGACCTATATCGCAAAGACAGTTTTTTTCTTTCGATGAGGAGTGCAATCTGAACATGAGCGGTACAAAGCTGAAACCATCGCTCCAGCCGACCATGAGCTGACAGAATCCTTTCTTGTATTTCCCATCTGTATGATCATGAACACGAGAGAGCCCCTGAACCTTTTTGCTACGGGAACGATCAAAAAACGTGTCATCAGCAATCAGAACTTTGACTCTTTTACGGGTCAGTTTCGAAAGCAGGCGGATCAGCTGTCCTGAAATGAAATACAGTAATCCTTCCCAATTGTAATTTTCACTGTTCAGAAATCGATAGACAACATCCTTGCAGTATTCTGATTCACCCATCCGGCCAAGACGATACCAGTTCCTGCCGCTCCATACCATCTGGATCAGATATTTGATCAGAGCGACTGGCCGTTCCCCATGGATTTTGCGAAACTTCAGACTGGACAGTTGCTGTCCAATTCCCAGCCGATTGAAAAAAATATCGGTTCTGGTGCTTATCTTATTTGCCTGTTCTGTTTCCTGTGTTAAACTGTTCATCGGATGCCTCCTGGTAATTTGTTGTACAAGATGATATTACCATATATGGAGGCATCCGGCTACTAGCTCAGATTATGTGCGAAAGTTGAGTTATCAATGTATCCTGATGTACGTGAATATCGAAATCATCTCGTAGATTCTTTGGATAAGTGGCCTCAACGTAGAACTCATTTCCCTGTTCAATAAGCACTTCCCACGCACCGCCAGTAATGTTGACAGCATTGAACTCCTCTAAGTTGAATGCCTCGGATACCATGGCCCCCCTCGGCCCCTCATCTTTTTCTGGGGCTATGGATTTTCCAAAAACGATAGCCGCTATCATTAAAATTGCAAGAATGACAATGGCTATTAAGACTGTTTTTTTACTCGTTCTTATTTGACTCCTCCTTCTTTGACCACCTCGCCCAGTCCATTCACTTCGATTTCTTCCCGCAGAATTTCGCCTTCGTAGCGAATTGATCCCACTCCATCAAGTTTTCCTTGGAGTACGCCACCATCCATGTTCAGCAATATCTCACCGGCCCCATCTAATCTGACATTTGCATCAACCGCAAGCAAATCTCTAAGGTCTGCCTGTCCCAATCCCTCAAGGGAAACATTCAGATGATCTGCTGAAGAATCTTCGGCATAAATTTTCGCCATACCCTCGATATAAATATTGAGTGATTCTTCATTAAATCCATTAATCACCACATCCTCGACGCCATCCACTCTGATGGAAGTCAGCGATGGAATTCGGATTTTTGCCTTGTAATGCCCCGAAGACCGCTTCGTCTTCTTGGAGTTCTGAGAGCTAGATTCTGGGGTCTCTATTCTCCCGGAGCATTGAAAGGTGCTTTGAAAGCTAAATTTGGGGCCGTCTATTATCAATGTATCCTGATGTACGTGAATATCGAAATCATCTCGTAGATTCTTTGGATAAGTGGCCTCAACGTAGAACTCATTTCCCTGTTCAATAAGCACTTCCCACGCACCGCCAGTAATGTTGACAGCATTGAACTCCTCTAAGTTGAATGCCTCGGATACCATGGGGCCCTTTGGACGTTCATCTTTTTCTGAGACTATTGATTTTCCAAAAACGATAGTCGCTATCATTAAAATGGCGAGAATGACAATGGCTATCAAAACTATTTTTTTACTCGTTCTCATTTGACTCCTCCTGTATTAGCGTCAATATGTCTTTTGTAGTATTCTATGCATTCCTCAATTCTAATTCCAAGTTTGTCCATGGAACAGAACAATTTGGGCATCTCTTCTTCAATAAACTTTTTTTTCATCTTTTTCACAATCTTCTCTTTTGCATCCTGCATGACGAAATAACCGATTCCACGACGGTTTTCAATTATCTTTTCATCGAGCAGGGTTTGATAGCCGCGTGCTACAGTGTTGGGGTTCACTCCTACGAGAACTGCAAATTCCCGCAAAGAAGGAATTTTCTCTCCCGCTGGCCATTCGCCTATCGCAATGCTATCCTGCACCTGCTCGGCTATCTGCTGATATATGCCTTTTGGATTATCAAATTCCATGATGGCTTTGAACTTCCCTGACACGCATCCAGGTAAGAACCCAGCAAAGCACCACGAGTAATCCCAATAATACCTTCCCCATTATTGCAAGAAAATCCAAGTAGGATTTCATTGACTCGTAGTTCAATGGCATACCACCAGAACCTAGGAACATATACCCATCGGGATCGTTGAATATTATTGAGGCGGTGAAGAAGGCCAAGAGAAAGAATATAAATAATATAACTAGACATGCGAGTACGGTTTTTACCAGATGCGCTTTTTTGAACCATGCCGCACCGAGGAGCACCACCTGTTGCGTGAGGAAGAATACCAGCATCGTCTTACCCACCTCCGCATCGAATGGGTTGAAAACCGCAATGGGATCCCGGAACACCCAGGCATTGAATATCTCGGATATACATGATGACACCAATACGATGAAGATTATGTAAAGAGGCAATATAATTGCCACCAGAAACAGCCGAGTGAATGTTTTCTCGATGGAAGAAGCCGGCAACAAGATGTAGTCATCACATCTATTTTTGTCATGCATTTCTGTAAATGCCCTGCTGGTGGCTATGAATCCCATGGCGAAAAGGAGAGTTTGCACGATGCCGAAAAAATGAGAGGCGGGATTCTGATTCTCGAACATCGCTAGAGCAATGTTCCACAAGATGAGTATCCCCATGACAGATCCTGTAGGGGCCAACATGCTCCGCCAACCCTGAAGGAAATCCTTCCTGAGCAAAAACACGATTCGCTTAGGATCAAATACCTTGTTCATAAGACAACTCCTTTTCTAATATCTGAGACTTTGAAATGGCGGCATTGAACAGGATTTCCAAGTCTACAGGACTGTTCTCGTCGCCTGCTCCAGCCCATACCGCCCAATACCCTCCGACTGAGGCCTGTGAGTAAATCAGTCCTTCGGCATTCTCAGGAGGGGGTGAAGTGCTACGCGTCATGTGAATGTGTTCCATGATTTCAGCCATGAAATGTGTGAAGAGTATCTGCCCGTTGTGTAAAATGATGAGGGGATCAATCAAGGCATTGACATCCCTAATCTGGTGAGTGGAAAGCACGAACACCCTATCTTCGGTTAAGGACTCCGCAACCAGGCTACGAAAGATTTCCTTGGATGGGATGTCTAACCCATTGGTCGGTTCATCCATGATCAATAGCTCACACCCCGATGATAGACCGAAGGCAATGAGGAACTTTTTTTTCTGCCCATAGGACAGTTTGTTTAGTACAGGATTTCCGGAAACGTCAAATTCCCGTAAAAATCGCTCAAACTGATCACTGTTAAAACTCGGATAAAATGGAATACGGGATGAGACATAGCCTCGGAGCGAGATATTGGGAGCACTGAACTCCTCAAACAATACGTAAACTCTGGAAAGCCAATTGGGTCTTCGCAGGCGAGGCTCCTCTCCCATCACATCAATACGGCCTTCTTTTGGGAATATCAACCCCGATATGAGTTTCAGCAACGAGGTTTTCCCCACACCATTGAGACCGAGAAGGCCGTATATGTTCCCCTTCTCCAGTCTCAATGATAAATCGTTGAACAGTAGTCCCCCATTGTAACCAAAGGACATGTCCTTGATCTCTACCATAAATACCTCCTACAGTAGTGTACTATCAAGGTAATACACTAGGGCGGAAGGGTCAAGACTTTTTTTCAGTTTTGCATAGGACGCTTCTAACCTCCTAGGGATTGTCAGTAATATCGTAATTTACCAGTCTTTCAGAATTATAATTTTTCTCTTTGCGTTTTTCGCCGTATACTGCCAATGGGGAGCTATTATGAAAGTTTTATTAGTTGAAGATGACCCTGATATTGCCTCCTTTGTGTCGCGGGGACTTCGGGAAGCCGGCTACGGGGTAGATGTGTATTTAGATGGAAATGTCGGTATGTCGCGTGCTATGTCCGGTCTCTATGACATCGTTATCCTGGATCTTATGCTTCCGGGCAAGGATGGGATGGCTATACTATCGGAGATGCGTCAGGGGGATATTCACACTCCAGTACTCATTATCAGTGCCAAGCGCAGTGTAGACGACAGGGTGAAAGGCCTCAAGGCAGGCGGCGACGACTACCTTGTTAAGCCCTTCGTTTTCGCAGAGTTGCTCGTGAGGGTGGAGGCCCTCATCCGCCGCAGTGGACGGGCAGTGGCGGCTCAGGAACTCAGGGTTGCCGATCTCACACTCGATCCCTTATCCCGGCGTGTAACCAGGGCGGGAGAAAACATTGAACTCCAGCCCCGAGAGTATGCCCTGCTGGAATTCCTGATGCGCAATGTCGATGTGGTGGTCACGAAAACACTCATACTCGAAAGGGTGTGGGGGTATGATTTCGATCCTCAGACAAATGTCGTCGATGTTCTTGTATCGCGATTACGAAGTCGAATTGATAAGGATTTTCCCACAAAATTAATTCGAACGGTGCGTGGAGTGGGATATGCCCTGGACAACCCTCGATAGACTCTTCCGCCACCTTAGTTTTCGCCTCGTTCTTATTGTCACCTTCGTTGCGGCCTTTGCCTCATTGGTTGTATTTGGTTTTCTATTCGGATCCCTTGCCATGAGTTTTCGGGATCAGAATAGGATCGAACTGAACTCCCGCCTTTTATCTTACTGGGCCGAATGGCAACATGGGGGGCATGATGCCATCCTCGAAAGGGCCAATAGGGACATGCAGGAGCAGGGGGAACAGCCCTTCCTTCTCTTACTCAATGATGCCTACGGCGAGATGATCGGCGGAGTCATCCCTGGTGGATGGGAAATTTTCAGTCTCAATGATACCTCCCTGGATTGGGTTAATCCAGGAACCTATCACACCCTGCATGGTGAGGGTAAGAATTTCTCCCTGTTACTCACCGGCATCTACCTGGGCGATGGTTCGCGAATGGTGGTAGGCATGAGCACAGAGAATCGGGTGCTACTACTTCGAATGTATAAGAATCGGTATCCCATCGCCCTGGCTGGTATCATCCTGGCAGGTATAGCCGTCGGGATAGTTTCCTCAAGGCGGCTTCTCAAGCCGATGCGGCGGCTCAACAAAGAAATTGACCGCATAATCGTCACTGGCGAATTGCATCGACGATTGGATAGCTCTGGAACTGGAGATCAACTGGACGAGCTGATCCTCCGGTATAATCGGCTACTTGATCGGGTGGAGTCCCTCATCGGCGGCATGAATGAAGCCCTTGATACCGTGGCCCATGATTTGCGCACTCCTCTCACAAGCATTCGCGGATGTGCCGAGCTTGCTCTCTCAAAGGGTAATAAGGATGAGTACGAGGATGTATTGGGATTTGTGGTGGAGCAGGTAGACCAGGCCGGTGCGCTTCTGTCTGCATTGATGGATATTGCTGAGGCTGAACAGGGAATGCTCAAGCTCAATACGGTACAATGTGATTTAAAAACCCTTGCCGAAGAGGTCAATGAGGTATATGAATTTGTGGCCGAAGAAAGAGGGCAGACAATAGCCCTGGAAGCTCCCCAGTCTCTTCCCATGAGAGGCGATCCGGTGAGGCTTAGGCAGATACTCGGTAATCTCCTGGATAACGCCTTGAAGTACGGGCCAGATGGCGGACGAGTTGACCTTCGCTGCTTTGCTGGCGAGGATGAAATTGTCTTGGAAGTGGTGGACGATGGCCCGGGAGTACCGGACGAGGAGGTTTCTCGGGTATTCGACAGGCTCTATCGGGGTGAATGCAGTCGTGGCTCTCGGGGCCTTGGATTGGGCCTGAGCATGGTGAAGGCCCTGCTGGATGCCTACAATGGCCATATCCTTGTTATGCGAGAAAAGGGTAGGGGGGCCCTTTTCCAGGTCAAATTTCCAAATGTTTCATGATCGTAAGGTTTTAGCAAGAATGCGGCAATGTTATTGTGATATTATACACTTATGGATAAAGTAATAGATTTTCGAAAAAAGCGGATATTTTTCTTTGGCGGGTTCTTATTTACGATGCTTGTCGTCGGTCAATCGACTTTCGCCCAATCGACCAGCGCAGTACGGGAGTTGCAGGGCACATTTCGGAAAATTGCCCAGGAAGTTCTTCCTGTGGTGGTGAAAATCGATACGATTGATACGGTGAACATTGTTGAAAAAGAGGGTAGGGTAAATCCCTTCGAATTTTTCTTCCAATTTCCTGACAGTCCGAACAGTCCGAGGATAAATCCATTCGGGAATACGCCCTTTCGAAGCGAGGGCCTGGGATCAGGTGTCATCGTCGAACGGAGGGGGAACAAGGTATATGTTCTCACCAACAACCATGTTGTCGATGGTGCCGATGAAATCAAAATTACCCTCAATGACGAGAGGGAGTTCAACGGCGAACTCGTAGGGGGCGATTCTCTTAGAGACCTCGCATTGGTTTCATTCCAGACTCGGGAGGATGTGCCCATCGCCAAGCTCGGCGATTCGGACGAAGTATGGGTTGGAGACTGGGTGCTGGCCATCGGTAGCCCTCTTGGTCTGGAGTCTACGGTTACAGCCGGTATCATCAGTGCCAAGGGACGAACCGTTGGAGTGGGTCCTAAGACCTACACAGACTATCTCCAGACCGATGCATCCATCAATAGAGGGAATTCCGGTGGTCCCCTGGTCAATCTCGACGGCGAAGTCATAGGCATAAACACCTTGATAAAGTCAAACAACGGCGGGAGCATGGGGCTTGGGTTTTCGATACCCATCAATAACGCACGGAAAGATATAAGTGATTTCATCGAAAAGGGCTCGGTGGAGTACGCCTGGCTAGGGGTGAATATGGGGGATGTGAACGATGTACTTGAGAAGGAGTTCAAACTGGGCGACCAAAACGGTGCGTTTGTTCACAATGTCTATGGGGAATCCCCGGCGATGTCGGGTGGCATACTCCCCGGTGATCTCATCGTTGCGCTTGGAGGAAAGCAGATTGGGAATTCCAATGATCTTGTTCTGGCCGTAGTCTCAAAATCACCAGGAAGTACGGTTCCCGTCGAGTTAATCAGAAACGGAAAGTCAGTCAGCCTTGATATTAAACTCGATCTCCGGACGATTGAGCAAGATAGTAAGGGAGTCCATATCTGGCCGGGGTTTTCAGTTGTGCCAATCACCGATGAGCTTCGGGAGCAGTTCAGTATTTCCCGTAGTGCCGGAAAAATCGTTATTGCTAATACTGTCAAGGATAGTCACGCTTCTGCTCTAGGGCTTCGTAGCGGCGATGTTGTTAAGAGCATAAACAACCGGACTGTCAGGAATCTCAAGCATTTCTATGAACTCGTGAATGCTAGAGATAGGATTGAGGTGAAGGTGGTGAGAAATAATCAGGAATTGGAGTATATAATCAATAAATAAGGCTCTTCGAACTATCCTATGGATACAAGTCCAGTTATCCGCAGTAAAAGAGTATGCCCGTTCGATAATTCGCAAAATTTCTAAAGCCTCTAGCTGGTGCTTTTACATGTTGAATTACGCTGTTGATTCCTTCGGCGAATGCGTTAGTTATCCTGTGTTTGGCATAGGTTAGGCTGATATTGATTTACAATGCCTCAATTTCGTCTAAAGACAGGCCTGTATTCTTACTGATTATTTCAAGTGCAATGCCTGATTGTTTGAGTTTCCTGGCGATTTCCCTGATCCCTTCTTGTCTGCCTTCTTGTCTGCCTTCTTCAAACAACTTAGCCTTGAACTCTTCTACCATCGCCGCAAACATCGGTTTCTTCCCCTTTTGGCTGAATACCCTGCTAGCTGTCTGCAGGATTTCATTGTCTCCCAAAGGTTCAAGACAGTCATTGAGCCACAGCCTGAACTCCGGGGCTGTGTCAGAATGCGCCTTTGGCCCGCATGCGGCGTTGGCGAAAAAACCTGAAATGCTCATGTACAATATGTACACTCCGCTTTCAGAACTTTTCGCCGCCTTGCCTGCAGACCAAATCCATCATTCTGACCCACCCCCTGGATTCTGACACAGCCATTTTTAACAATTTCAAACAACGCGTCAATAGTGGCGATTATATCCTCCACCCTGCTGTTCTCAAAGTAGAACACCGCCGAAACGGCGTTTTTCATATTGTATAACGTTTCTGCAGGTATTTCATTGACCAGGATGGGGAAATACTCGAAATGCGGGATGTATTTGGAAGGGATTGATTGCTCCACCATGGTCTGAAAATTTGGCGGGGCTGTCCACCTTGCGTTACCGGTGTAGAGGAGGATGGGTAGCACGGGGGGCAATCTGTGTTTTTGTTGGGATCCCCTATCCAGATTTTCATAAAATTCGGCTATGTAGCGTAGGAAACGGAGCGGCATATTCTTGTCTACAGTGGGGGCTGTGTCAGAATGCGCCTTTGGCCCGCATGCGGCGTTGGCGAAAAAACCTGAAATGCTCATGTACAACATGTATACTCCGCTTTCAGAACTTTCCGCCGCCTTGCCTGCAAACCAAATCCATCATTCTGACCCAGCCCCTGGATTCTGTCACAGCCCCATTAGAAAAATGAACATGGGGTTGTCTTTGTAATTCACGCTGTAAATCAGGTCGGATTCCTTTTCCTTGAACCGCTTTGTCACCATCTTCCTATCCAGCCGCTTGAGGGTGGAGAAATCAAGGTTGGCAATGAAGTCTTCATGGACGAAGGATTCCAATAGTTTTTGGATGAAATAGTGGTGGGTGAAGAGCCGCTTATAGCGTTTATCGTGTTCCGAGGCGGGCATGGGGGGATTGTATTATGATGGGGCAGGATTTGCAACGAAGTCACCGGTGAATCGACCATTCATGCGGGTATTTCCAACTTATTCCACAAGGTGGTTCGAAGAGTCATAAATAAGAACTCCATTTCATTCAATCCCAGAATACAGCATTGAATCCCTGTTCATACTTGCAGATAGATGCCTCCATCAGATAGAATGCTATAAGGAAAGGGATAAGGTCCAGTCCAAATGGCGGAAAGTTCTGAAATAGGAGGTAATCCATGGCATCGCAAAGGAAGAAAGTCGGCATTCTAACCGCCGGAGGAGATTGTCCGGGGCTCAATGCCGCAATACGAGGCATAGGGAAAACTCTGCTCCTGAAATACGGATACGAAGTCATCGGCTTCTCTTCAGGGTTTCTGGGTCTTATTCACAATGAATACAGAATTCTCGATGAGCGGGCACTTTCTGGGATCCTTACTGTCGGCGGCACCATCTTGGGGAGTTCTAGGGAAAAGCCGTTTAAGGAGTATGAGTACGAGGAGTACATCAAGAGCAAGCCTGATCTCATTATTGAGAACTACAAAGCTCTTGGCTTGGACTGTCTTGTATGTATTGGCGGAAACGGCACACAGAAGACGGCCCATCGTCTCTCGAAGCTTGGATTGAATGTCGTAGGAGTGCCAAAGACCATAGATAATGACGTGTTCGGCACCGATCTCACCTTTGGTTTCGATTCGGCGGTGTCCATAGCAGCCGATGCCATTGATCGGCTACATACAACGGCCAACTCTCACAAGCGCATAATGGTGGTGGAGGTGATGGGGCATACTGCCGGTTGGCTTACCCTGAATGCTGGTGTCGCCGCCGGTGGAGATGTCATTCTTATCCCGGAGATTCCCTATTCCCTGAATATTATCTTCGACTACATAATAAGGAGGTCTAAAGAGGGCAAGCCTTATTCAATTGTCGCCGTCGCCGAAGGTATTGAACTCCCGTATAAGAAAGGCGGCGCAAAGCGAGTCGTTCCCGCCGGAGGGTTTATCGCTAATCAAATTCAAAAGAACACCGGGTTTGAAACTCGTGAAACAATACTCGGTTACATACAGCGTGGAGGCTGCCCCACCGCGAGAGATAGGGTGGTGGCAACGGAACTCGGCGCACATGCGGCCGAGATGATAGCTCAAGGCGAGTTTGGATACATGGCGGCCTATCAGGGCTACCGGCTCATCAGCATATCCCTTGCCGAAGTCGCCGGTCAGACGAAGACAGTACCGGCCGAATCTCCCCTGGTAGCGCATGCTCGGTCAATTGGAACCTGTTTCGGCGATAGCCTCGAATGAAGGATGAAGGATGGAGAAAGACTGCGGCGACGGCTAGTCCAACAATTCTGCCGCCAGTGCCTTCCATTCCTCTTCGAGTGTTCCTAAGTATGGTGAACGTCCTGCCCGCCGGTACCAATATTCTGCGTTCCACTGCACACCTTCCTTTCGATGAAGATAGGCGTGTACGGCACTACCGAGAGGCGATGAGTCGTCCTGGGCAATGGAATGGGCGGCATCCCATTGCCCGATACTATCCAATGCCAAGGCACGTTGGAGCGGATGCCAGCTTTCAGGCCAGTTCATTGATTCCCTTCCATGATTACAACTGTCGATAAATTCCTTAATCGTCATTCCTCAAGCATAACATGGAATCTTCAGTCATGAAATCTTTGATCCAGGCATTGCGTCTTTTCACCTTGCTTCCCATCCCTGGAAAACAATTGAGCGTATCCCGAAGTTTGGAATCAGGCGGCGGCACCGCCGCCTATCCCCTGGCCGGTCTTGTCATTGGTGCTTTGAGTGCGGCTACGGCCTGGGGGTCAGGCATGTTTCTCGGACCCTGGGGCATCGCAGTGATGGCAACGGTGGCCCGTATTATCATTACAGGCGGCATGCACCTCGATGGCCTGGCCGATCTGGCCGATGGCTGGGGAGGGGGGGCTGATAGAGATAGACGCCTTGCGATCATGGCCGACAGCCGTCTCGGTAGCTTCGGAGCATTGGCTCTTATGGTCGTCCTATGCCTACAGACGGTGTTCATCTTTGAATGGGTCAATAAATCCATCCTGTCTCAGAATTCCAAAGTCATGACATTCTTGCCAGTCATCCTCATTCCAGCCCTTTCCCGGGGGATACTTCCACTGCTGATGAAGGGATTCCCGGCGGCCCGCCCCGGCGGCATGGGCAAACAGGCACGAAGCAGCGTAACAATCATGGGTGCAGGTATGGCCCTGCTGTTTGGGGCATTGCCTGTAAGTGCCTGTTTCTTCCCCTCAGGATTGATTCTCTCGGTCTCAGTCTTCATCGTCATGAGCGTTGTCGGCCTTGGAATTTCCAAGTCCCTTGGCGGGTTGACAGGAGATTGCTATGGAGCCTTGATTGAAATAGGCGACACCGCCGGTTTTCTCGGTGTCCTCATCTTCCTTTGATGAGCGAACTTCTATTACTCCGCCACGGAGAGCCGGTCCTGGCAGGTGCCTACATAGGGAGGGGTAGCGATCCGCCGCTCAGTAAGAAAGGCAGTGCTGATGCGGTCGCTACGGCGAAAACCCTAGAACAAAAGGCTCAGAAGGCTCCGATGGTGATTTACTCAAGTCCGCTCAGGAGGGCATGGCAGACAGTCATGCCCCTAGCGAGGCGATTGGGGACAGGGCCCATAATTAACGAAGGTTTCGCGGAATTAGATTTTGGAGAGTGGGAAGGGATGGATTGGAAGACTATTCAAGAACACGATCCTGATACCTGGAACCGCTGGGTGGATAATCCATGGTTGGTGTCGCCGCCCGGAGGTGAGACATTGCGGGAATTGAAACATCGCGTAATGATGAGTTTGGATGACTTATTGAAAAACAATGAATCCCATACGGTGCTGGTATCGACCCATGGGGGGCCAATCCGTGTGATAATTAACCAGGTGTGCAACCTTTCTTTCGAAGATTTTTGGACCACAGAGGTGAAATACTTGAGTCTGTTCAGTTTCCGTCACAGCAAAGGAAAAATAACCCGGGAATAGAATCTACTGAGTTTTTAGAGATACTTTGTAGGGTCTACCCTGGCGACGGTACGGCTCTGTTTTACCCACAGTAATTGACAGCCACTACCCAGTGGGATTCGAGAGGCTAAGGCGAAAAATGCACATAGTTTTTTTACTAAGAAACGATGAATTTCAGTTTGCCGATGCTCACAGGTTTCGGTATTGTAAATAAAGAGCATAGGAGGAGAAGTAAAGATGAGAAATCCGGCCTTGAAAATGGCTGTTCAGATAGTCATTTTAGCATTGTCGGTGCTATTACTTGGATCGTGGGATAATGTTGATTGGAGTAAAATCACCGTAACGGCTCTGAAACCAGGGAACAAGATCGGAACTTTTGAGAGTGGTGTAGAACTCTCATGGGGTTTGATTCCTGGTGCTGACAGGTATGAAGTGCAGTCATCAACCACCTTGCAGGACTTGGCGATTTCTCCCGCATCGGAGGTGAAAGCCGGCACATTCTTCACTCTGACAAGCATGGATGAGAACAAAATAGATGAAATCTGGTATTGGCGGGTAAGGGCCATCAATAACACCGGCGAGGCTACGGCATGGAGTACAACACGTCAGGTGTTCTTGAATATGGGGGGTGCCGTAACGAGGCTGAGTGGAAGTAGTACCACGGACACCACGCCCGAATTTAGCTGGAACGCCGTGGTCGGTGCGGCGAAGTATCAGATACAGATAGCGGGCAGTGAGGAGGATCTGGAGGACAGTTCCACGGTAGACGAAGAGGTGAGCGGCTCCAGTTACACGCCGACGGCGAGCCTGACTAACTTGCAGAGGCATTATTGGCGTGTACTTGCGGTGGACGGCGAGGGCCAGGCCGGGAATTGGAGTAGGGTGTATTACATTGCGGATGGAATGGGGTGCCGTGACGGGGCTGAGTAGAAGTAGTACCACGGACACCACGCCCGAATTTAGCTGGAACGCCGTGGTCGGAGCGGCGAAGTATCAGATACAGATAGCGGGCAGTGAGGAGGCCCTGGAGGGGAGTCCCCCGATAGACGAAGAGGTGAGCGGCACCAGTTACACGCCAGCATCGGCCCTGACGGACCATCAGGTGCCCTATTGTCGCGTACGTGCGGTGGACGGCGAGGGGCAGGCCGGAGCCTGGAGTTATTCATTAGTCGGCCTTGGCCCCGGCCCCGCCGGAGGCATAGTGTTTTACGACAAGGGCCGTTATACCAACGGCTGGCGATACCTGGAGGCGGCACCCAGCGATCAGGGAAGGTATGAATGGGGAGGAGATGAAACTGCCATTGGAGGTACAGGAACCGGCATAGGGAGCGGCAAGGCCAATACGGAGAAGATAGTAGCGAAGTTGGGGTATAATAGGGGTACCGACTATGCGGCAAAGATATGTGCCGATCTGGAACTGGGCGGTTATGATGATTGGTTTCTGCCGTCAAAGGATGAATTGAACGAGTTGTACAAACACAAAGAAGCTGTTGGTGGTTTTTCGTCCGTCTTCTACTGGTCGTCGTCGGAGGACGGTTCCATGTACGCGTGGGGACGGAGCTTCGGCAGTGGCAGTCAGGACGACGACTGCGGGGGCAGCGGGTACAGGGTTCGTGCTGTGAGGGCTTTTTAACTATTTATCAATTTAACTATTTTTGAAAGAGGAGCGTAAAGCAGGCGGGGATGGGTAGGTTCCAATATACATGATGGTTGCCGACAGGCGAATCAAGATCGCCGTAGGCGCGAAAAATTTTAGAAAAGATGGAATTATATTACCACTTTCAGGTTTACATAGACACATATAAAATGCTTAGTTATGTGCCATGGATTAACAATGCCTGGTATTTGCGGATATAGCTCTCTATCATCCATTTCCTCTTAATAATTATTTCCATCTTATTCCACGTTTGTTTCTCTCTGCGTAACTCTGCGGTTTATGTTACTAGTTTATGGTTACTAGTTTATGGTTACTAGTTTATGGTTACTAGTTCATGGTTACTAGTTCATGGTTACTAGTTCATGGTTACTAGTTCATGGTTTGTAACCGCAGAGGTCGCAAAGAACGCAGAGTTTTAGAGCATATTGCACAGCCATTAATTCGTTCAGTGATTTTATTTAGCTCCATGTTTGTTTCTTTCTGCGTAAATCTGCGGTTTATGTTACTAGTTCATGGTTACTAGTTCATGGTTACTAGTTCATGGTTACTAGTTCCAGGTTTGTAGTTCCAGGTTTGTAACCGCAGAGACCGCAGAGAGCGCAGAGTAATTTGTTTCCCTCTGCGTAAATCTGCGTTCATCTGCGTTCATCTGCGGTTCCTTCCCTTGTAATGCAATCTGCGGTTCATCTGCGGTTCCTTCCCTTGTAACCGCCCGTTCGCTCCGCTCACTCGATAAACGCAAATTAACGCAGATAGAATACCACAGCCAGCCAGTAATTCGTTCAGTGATTCTATTTAGCTCCATTTGTTTCTCTCTGCATAAATCTGCGTGAATCTGCGTGAATCTGCGGTTCATATTCCCAGTTCCTCGTTTTTAACCGCAGAGATCGCTGAGAGCGCAGAGTAATTTGTTTCCCTCTGCATAAATCTGCGTTCATCTGCGTTCATCTGCGGTTTCATTCCCCGTTCATCTGCGGTTCCTTCCCTTGTAACCGCCCGTTCGCTCCACTCACTCGATAAACGCAAATTAACGCAGATAGAATTTATACGCAATCTGCGTTCATCTGCGGTTCCTTCCCTTATAATGCAATCAGCATAAATCTGCGTAAATCTGCGTGAATCTGCGGTTCATATTCCCAGTCCCTGAATTCTGACACAGCCCCAGCCAATGGCGGCATAGGAAATAAAGCGGGTATGAGTCTTGCAGGGAAAAAGTGGCTATTTCACTTGATAACTTCCGATTACTCAAGTACTCGATACGATATCATCGGCTTTGGCAACTTCTTCCCGTCGCCCTGGGCCGAGTATTTTCTTCACCTTGTTGGAATGCAATTTCATGACACTACGAATCTCTTCGCTACTCATCAGTGTAATCGCCTTGTGATTCTTTCCTATGCACACAACTTCACCAACTTCAAAGGTTCCTTCCACGCTAGTCACCCCCATTGGAAGCAGGCTTTTACGCTGGTCAAGGGCGGCTAATGCGCCATCATCGATGAATACTCTTCCCCTGGGACGGGCAGAGAGTATCCATCGCATCCGTGCACCCATGCGGGGGCCGGAGAGGAATAGTGTCCCGATTTCTTCCCCGTCGAGGATGCGCAACATGATTTGAGGGATTCGGCCATCGGCCAATACTGTTTTACACCCCGCTCTTGCGGCAATCTCCACGGCCTGAAGTTTAGTCAGCATTCCCCCGGTGGAGTGCTCGCTCCCTGCATCACCGGCGGATGCCCACATTTCCTGGGTAATCACTTTCACGAGGGGAATGGGGTTCGCATCGGGGCTCTTAGGGTTTTTGTCGTACAGTGCGTCTATATCGGTCAACAAGATGAGCAGGCCGGCATCAAGCTTGCTCGCGACATGGGCACTGAGCGAGTCGTTATCCCCGAACACATCACCGATTTCAGAAGTTGAAACGCTGTCATTTTCATTCATTATTGGAACGACATCGAGATTCAGGAGATATTCGACGGCATTTCTTAGGTTTAGAAAAGACTTCCGATCATCAAAGCTCTCCCGGCTAAGAAGAATCTGTGCCGCTCTTATCCCGTGGCGGCTCAAAGCGTTTTGCCATTGACGCATGAGTAGGGGTTGACCAATGGCGGCGCAGGCCTGTTTCATTTCCACTTTCTTCGGACGAAATGCCATGCCTAATTCCCTGGCACCAAAGCCGATGGCTCCAGAGCTGACAATGATGGGCATGTAACCTCGTCGTTTCAGCATCGCAGTATCGGAGGCCAGGGAATCGAAGCGCCTTTCGTCGGGAAGAGCAGAAGGGGTGAGCAAATTGGTGCCCACTTTAATAACCACCCTCGCAATGTCTTCAAATTCTCTCATGATTCTAGGGTTTTATGTGTAAAAGACCTGTTGCCTTCATCATAGTCGGCGATAATCTGTCCATTTCCTCGGAGTTGCCAGCGGTGGCTCAAAAGTCCTTCCACTCCGACGGGGCCTCTGGCATGTATCTTAGCCGTCGAGATACCAAGCTCGGCACCGAGCCCATAAACAAAGCCGTCGGAGAAGCGGGTGGAACAGTTGTGAAATACATCAGCGGCATCAACCTGGGAGAGAAAGGCCTCGGCGGTATCCGCATCCTCGGTGATGATGGACTCTGTATGACCCGAACCGTAGCGGTGTATATGCTCCACGGCCTCATCCATATCCCTCACAACACGGATGGCCAAAATGGCATCCAGATACTCCATTGACCAGTCTTCAGGGCCTGCGGGGGCCACATCAATATAGGAACGGGATGTTTCACAGGAGCGAATTTTGCAGCCGACCGCTTCCAGTGCCTCTTTGATAGGGGGTAACAGTCTTGAGGCGGCATCCTGATGCACGAGCAGGGTCTCGACAGCATTGCAGACGGCACTGTACTGCATCTTCGAATCAAGAACGATTTTGAGAGCCATCGCCGTATCGGCCTTGGCATCCAGGTATATATGACAGATTCCGTCGGCATGGCCTAGCACTGGTATGCTAGAGTTCCTCATGATTTCCGATACGAATTCATTGGAGCCCCTAGGGATGATCAAATTTATGTGCTTATTCAGACCAAGCATGGCTTTGACATCGTCTCTCGTCTCCGCCAGGTGTATACACCCCTTTGGCAGACCCGCCGATGTGACGGCATCATGTATAACCTCTACAAGAATGCGATTGCTTTCCCTTGCCTCAGAACCGCCTTTGAGAATGACGGCATTGCCTGATCGAACACATAAGGCCGCCATCTGCACCAGCGCATCCGGCCTTGATTCAAAAATCATGCCGATCACGCCGATGGGGCAGGTTATCCGGGAGAGAATGAGATTCTCATCCAGCTCACGCTTCTCGAGTATGAGGTTCAGGGGATCACGCATGGCCGTGAGGGCAATGATGCCTTCGACTACTCTTTTGAGCTTTGATTCGCCGAAGGTCAGTCTCTTCATCAATGGTGCTGCCAGACCATCTGTTTCACTACGTTTCAGATCTTCACGGTTCGCCTTGAAAATTTTCTCCGCATTTGACGTAAGAGCCTGGCGCATAGATACCAATGCTCTCTCTCGGACCTCTGCTGTTTGGCAGAGTTGAATCCGACTGGATTTTCTGGCCGATATGGCCGATTCCTCTATATTCACGGAAACCATGCTACTCAATTAATTAATTTTAGGCCATAAGCTCGCCTGTCTGGGGCTGTGTCAGAATACAGGGGATGGGTCAGAATGAAGGATGATGGATTTCCCCCCCAGGGGGGAGGGGGGGCTATCTGCCTACGGCAGGCAAGGCGCAGACAGGCGAAAAGTTCTGAAAGCGGAGTGTACGTGTTGTACATGAGCATTTCAGGTTTTTTCGCCAACGCCGCATGCAAGCCAAAGGCGCATTCTGACACAGCCCCGTTCCCTCTATTTTTACATTCTGTTTTACATTACTCCTCATATCTGTTAGTATCGCCTGATGCTGTTAAAACCTGCTGGGAAAATCCGCCGTTTCTTCTTCCCAACTAATTTCTTGGTGCTTATCCTTCTTTCTTCCTGCCTCAATATTGAAGTCGATATCAATATAAGGAAAAGCGGAAAGGTTGAAATGAGCCTCGAATACAAATTCGATCAGGAATGGGCTGAATTCGGACGTGGATTCGGCTCCGACGAACCCTGGCCATTGCCCCTGACGGAGAAGGATTTCATGTTGCAAACGGTTCGAAATGGGGATGTGCGTCTGAAGCGTTATAAATCTCGCCGCTTATCCGATGGTAGCGAGAAAATTCTCGTGAAATTGGAGGCCCAGTCTATCAATGCGGCAATGGATTTTCTCGGATTGGAAATAAATAAAACAGTCAAAAATGACTCTCAAACCCTAAAGTTGATTCTTCCCCATATAGCCTTAGAAGCTAAGGAGTCAACCATGGCGTTTTACAGATTGACATTGACAGATTCCGTCTTTACCCTCAGATTAAAACCTCCGAGTAGACCCAGGGAAGTTGCTGGTGGAAGAATTGATGGCTCGTCAGGAGTTTTCAGCATTTCAATGGAAGATCTCGTATTTTCGAGCGAATCTCAGACTTGGGCTATATCGTGGTAGGGTGTAATGCGGCATCAGAAGCTATTGAAATTAGAACATCTTATCAAGATTATGTTCGATGAGATTGACGATTGCTTGGAAGACAAGTATGGTGAAGAGTATCAACTTCATCCCAATAGACCGAAACGTGGTGCGACTTCAAGTAAGGAGATGGACGGCTTGTTCAATGTTGGTGCCGATTTCTCCAGCGGCTATGGATCCGATTTGGGTCGGGGTTATGTTGTGCGCATACGGATGTCTACACTAGATCATGTTCCGGAATCGATAAAAAAGAGCATACGTATTGATACAGAGAATTTTGTGCGGATAAAACTGAAGGAAACTTTCCCGCATCAAGAACTACGTTTGGAGCATGATGGATCACAGCTCAAGATTGTCGGTGATTTCAGATTAGGATTGGCAAGCACTGAATAGAAGCCTCTGAGTAAAGGAAGAGAGATGGAATATCAGCTGAAGGAATTGATTGAGAGAATCAAAAATGATGGTGTAAAAGATGCCGAGGATAATGCGGCCCGGATCATATCCGAAGCCCAGCAACAGGCTACCACTATCGTCAAGAATGCCGAAGAGGAAGCCCGTCAGATAAGGACATCGGCTATGTCCGATGCCGAACGGGCCGAGCGTAGCGGAGCCGAGTCATTGCGACAGGCTACAAGAGATCTGCTATTGACCGTACGGGAAAGCATAGAAAAGATATTCGATAAGATTATAACGGCAGAAGTTTCACGTAGCCTTGATCAGCAACTTATGACTGAAGCCATTTTGGCTGGAGTGAAATGCATAAAAACCGATGCCTCAGGCAGTATAGACGTGCAGATTCCAGAGTCTCAATACGCCTCGCTTGAACCCGGTTTGAGAGGGGCATTGGCCGCCGAGTTTGCCCAAGGAATAAGCATTGTACCGCTTAAAGGGCTGGATGCCGGTTTCCGAATTTCAATGAAAGACGGATCGGCTTTCTATGAATTCTCGAATCAGGAGTTGGCGGCCATGCTTTCCCGATATTTGAATCCCAGACTGGGAAAGTTTTTAAGCGAATAGGACACCCATTGGCAGCATATTACTACATATCAGCGACACTCCCATTGCTTCACAGCCCTGATCAAGCACCGCCGATCCAGAGTGCTGAGCTGTTGGATATAGGTAAGCGTTTTATGAGCGAAAGAGAATTCACGGAGTTCGCCGGATGTACAATTTCCCCTGAGGGGAGTGGTAGCGGACGGGTCGCGGTGAATTATCGCCTATGGGAGAGAAGTCTTAGAAATGAATTAGTCAAGCTTAGGGCGGTTGATCAAGGCTTGGAGGCCGATGGTTTTTTCCGAGAGGCTGACAGTGTTTATGGCACCCAAGAAATTGCCGCCGCGGCGATGAAAAAGGCCACCCCATTAGAAGCGGAAATCTATCTCATAGACCAGCGATGGACGAAGATCGAAGAAATGACATCTGGTCATTTCTTCGATATGGAATTTCTTTGTGGGTATCGATTAAAACTTCTTTTATTGGAACGCCGTTTATTATTCGACGACAAGAAAGGGTCTGCCGCATATTTGGAAATTCACAATTGTGTGTTAGAGACAACAGGGAGAATCAAAGATGAAAACGACTGGTGAAGTCATTGGCATAAATGGAAATATGGTTTCCATTCGTGTAGACGGGCCTTCGATCATGAACGAGGTTGGATACATTCTTGTCGGTGATAGACGCTTGAAATCTGAGGTGATCCGCATCCGAGGCGATGTCGCCCAGGTGCAGGTATTTGAAATCACTAAGGGCATGAGCATTGGTGACAAAGTTGAATTCTCAGGCGAAATGCTCGCCGTGGAGCTTGGCCCTGGATTGCTCGGGCAAATATACGATGGCCTGCAGAACCCCCTGCCTCGACTTGCCGAGAAAGGCGGGTTTTTCCTGGAAAGAGGGGTGTATCTTGATGCCCTCGATAGAGAAACAACCTGGAGCCTTGAGCCTCAGGCCAAGGCAGGAGATCTTGTTACAGCTGGTGATTGTCTGGGAATAGTTCCCGAAGGGCAATTCCAACACAGGATAATGGTGCCGTTTTACCGCGTAGAAGAGTATAGGCTCACTATGGTTCAACCAGCCGGGGACTACAAGGTGACCGATGTCATTGCAAAGGGAACTGATCCCCGAGGCAATGAAGTTCAGTTTACGATGAAGTTTGAGTGGCCGGTTAAGCGATCCATTCAGCTGTATGAGGAACGGCTTAAACCCGTCGATCCCATGGTGACCAAGGTGCGGCTGATAGACACCTTCTTCCCCGTGGCCAAGGGTGGCACCTATTGCATCCCCGGCCCATTCGGTGCTGGCAAGACGGTGTTGCAGCAAATTACAAGCCGTCATGCCGAAGTTGACATAGTGATTGTTGCGGCCTGTGGGGAGAGAGCCGGTGAGGTTGTTGAGACACTCATTGAATTCCCCGAACTCAGCGACCCGAAAACAGGGAGGTCGTTGATGGAGCGGACTATAATCGTTTGCAACACCTCATCCATGCCGGTGGCATCGCGCGAGGCATCTGTATACACGGCGGCCACACTTGGTGAATATTACCGTCAGATGGGATTGGATGTCTTGCTACTGGCCGATTCTACGAGTCGCTGGGCCCAGGCCATGCGGGAAATGTCTGGACGCCTTGAAGAAATCCCCGGCGAAGAGGCCTTCCCTGCCTACCTGGAATCCAATATAGCGGCATTCTACGAACGCGCGGGCATTGTGCGGCTAAAGGATGGCAAGACGGGTTCCGTCACCATTGGCGGCACGGTGAGTCCGGCAGGCGGCAACTTCGAAGAGCCAGTTACCCAGGCGACTTTGAAGGTTGTCGGTGCCTTCCACGGATTATCACGCGAACGTTCCGATGCCCGTAAGTATCCTGCCATACATCCAACTGATTCCTGGAGCAAGTACGCGGGAATCATTCCAGGCCATCAGGTGAAATATGCCCACAGCATACTTGCCAGTTCGGGCGAAATTGAGGCAATGATGAAAGTTGTCGGAGAGGAAGGAACAGGAATCAGGGATTACATCGTCTACCAGAAGGGGGAGTTTCTGGATTCGGTTTATTTTCAACAAAACTCCTTCGATCCGGTTGATGCGGCGGTGACTCCCGAAAGACAAATTTATGTATTTGCGTTGATTCTTGAAATTCTTTCATCTGAGTTAGCCCTAGACAACAAGGAAGAAGCCAGACAGTGGTTCTATCATCTTCGTCAGAAATTCCTTGACTACAATGGCTCGGAATTCCGTGGAGAAGAGTTTAATTCCCTGGAAAAGGAAATTAGAGATGTATTAAAATCAAAGGCTATTGGCGTTGATCCACATGCGGATGCTATATTGAAGGAAGTGAAACGATGAGCAAAGTATATAGCCGGATCGAATCGATTGCGGGGAATGTCATAACGGTGAAAGCCGATGGCATTCGATACGGAGACTTAGCCCAGATAAATACATCTTTCGGAGTATCTTTGGCCGAAGTTATAAAAATGGATGGCGACTTAGTCACTCTCCAGATCTTTGCGGGGGGCCGAGGAGTATCGACAGAAGATGAATTAAGGTTCTTAGGCAATCCCATGCAGGTGTCATTCAGTGATGACCTTTTCGGGAGGATATTCAACGGTTCAGGAGAGCCCCGGGACAATGGTCCCACACTGAAGGAAAACATGATTTCAATCGGAGGGCCGTCGTTCAACCCCACCAAGCGCATCATCCCAAGAAACATGGTGAGGACAGGAATCCCCATGATTGATGTGTTCAACACCTTGGTTGAGAGTCAGAAACTGCCAATATTTTCAATCTCCGGTGAACCATACAACGAACTCCTTGCGAGAATAGCCCTACAGGCGGAGGTTGACCTCATTGTCCTTGGCGGAATGGGTCTGAAACATGACGACTATCTCTACTTCCGGGAGACATTGGAAGATGGTGGTGCCCTGAGTCGTTCCATCCTTTTCATACATACGGCCGCTGATCCCATCGTCGAGAGTCTTATGGTGCCCGATATGTCCCTAGCGGTAGCCGAACAGTTCGCCTTGAGCGGCAAGCGTGTACTGGTTTTATTGACCGATATGACCAACTTTGCCGATGCCATGAAGGAAATCGCCATCACCCAGGAACAGGTTCCCTCAAACCGCGGCTATCCGGGCGATCTTTATTCACAGCTTGCAAGCCGATATGAGAAGGCGGTGGACATAGAAGGTGCCGGTTCTATCACAATCCTTGCGGTTACAACAATGCCGGGCGATGATGTCACGCATCCGGTGCCCGACAACACCGGATATATCACCGAAGGGCAGTTTTATCTTCGTAATGGCCGTATTGAGCCCTTTGGGTCTCTAAGTCGTCTTAAGCAACAGGTTAATGAAAGAACCAGGGATGATCACCGAGCGTTGATGGATGGCATGATTAAGATTTACGCCTCTTACAAAGATGCGTTGGAGAAACAATCCATGGGATTTCAGATGACTTCCTGGGATGAGAAACTACTCAAATATGGCGAAGCGTTTGAGCTTGAAATGATGGATCTGTCGGTGAATATTTCGCTTGAGAAGGCATTGGACAAGGGCTGGGGAATTCTCGCAGAATGCTTTGAAAAGGAAGAGACTGGCCTGCGGTCAAATCTGATTGAAAAATTCTGGCCAGCTTAGGACGGACATAGATGGCCAAGATCAAACTCACCAAGAATGAGCTAAAAAAACAGAAAGACGCTCTTAAGATGTATACCCGCTATCTGCCGACGTTAATCTTGAAAAAGCAACAGCTTCAAATGGAAATCCAAAAAGTCGAGAAGCAGACAGCCGACGTTGAACTCAAGAGAAATGTCCTTCAGCGTGATTTGAACCGTTGGATAGCGGTATTTGGGGAAGATGTTGGATTTAATGACTCGCTTTTGACTATTGAAGAGGTGAAAATTGGTTCGGGAAACATTGCTGGAGTCGCCATACCTATTTTTGAAGAGTTGCGCTTTGCGTCTGTCTCCTATGATTTATGGATGATGCCGCTTTGGGTGGACAGGGCATCGCGAGAATTACAGAAAATACTGAGGATGGATACGGAGTTAAGGATATTGGAAAAACAACGCGAGTTGCTGGCCATTGAGCTTCGCACCACCACGCAGCGGGTCAATCTGTTTGAAAAAGTCAAAATTCCTGAAACGAAGTTCAATATAAAGCAGATAAGAATTTATCTTGGCGATCAGCAGACGGCGGCCGTCGTCCGTGGGAAAATATCCAAACGCAATTTGGAGAGAGCGGTCTCATGATAGTTAAGATGAAGAAGGTAAACCTTATAATCCAGGAGAAGAATCACCAGGCCGCATTAGAAAACTTAAGACGGGCAGGTGTTGTACATATTCAGAGAAATAGGGAAGAAGTTCTTATCCCCGGAGAACTTAAGGACGAACTAAATCTGCTAGAGAAGGCATTGGGAGCCTTACCGCGCTCGAAAAAAAAGACAAAAGATATTATCTTGGGAAGAACAATGACTTGCGACAAGGCCAAGGAAATAATCAGGGTAAAAAACAAGGAAAATGAACTTCTTGAACAACTTGCAAAGCACACGAAAGATATAATGCATCTCAAACCCTGGGGAGAGTTCGATCCGATTGATATTAGAAATCTCGCCGCCAAGGGGGTGAGTATTCATCTATTATCTGATATGAGCCTTGAGGAGCATGAACAGTTAATGGCCGATTCTTCAGTGAGTTTTTTTCCAATTCGGAAAAAGGGTAAAACGGTTTCAGGGATGGCCGTATGCCTGGATGAATCGAACAAGAGGGAAGATTTTGGCATCAGACTTCCCGAATATGGGATAGCTGACATCAATAGATTAATCATTGATGTCAAAGAAGAAATCGCAAAAACAAGACAGGTGTTGGTTCAATTGGGCGAGTATCGTTATGCACTTAACCAGGCACTCATGGCGGTACGTCAGGATATAGAATTTGCAGAAGTGAAAACGTCGATGATGGTGGAGGGAGACCTCGCCGGATTCATCGGATTTGTTCCTGCGGATTCTTCCGATAAACTCAAGGCATTGGCTGCTAGGGAATCTTGGGGATTAATGCTCTGTGATCCGAATAATGATGACCAGGTTCCTACATTGGTGAAGAGTCCGCCGGTAATAAGGCTTATCCAACCGATTTTTAGAATGATGGGCATATTGCCTGGTTACCATGAGCCGGATATAAGTTTCTACTTTCTATCTTTCTTGAGTATCTTTGTTGCAATGATACTCGGCGATGCCGCCTATGGCCTCATTATTCTCGCTCTATCAGCTATTGTCTTTTTTAAGACGAAGAAAATGACCGATACAATTCGTCTAATCGCCATATTCGGACTAGCGACATTGGTATGGGGAACCGTTACGGGCACTTGGTTCTCGTCTCTTGCCCTAGTGCGCGATACCCCATTAAAGAATTTCGTGATACCTGCTATAGCCACATACCAGGAGGAACTTTTCCCCGAATATGTCGTGAAGATGGCGGTTTTTCCAAATGACACCCTTGATGCCACGGCAATGACGATGTGGATCAGTCTTTTTTTGGGCATCGTGATGATTTCTATTGCAAGAATACAGAATTTCATTCGACGGCTTCCCTCTCTGGCGGCCATCGCACAGCTAGGATGGCTTGCCATCGTACTTGCCCTCTATTGGCTCATCATGAACATCGTCCTCCAGCTTGAACCCTTGGCCATCATCATGGATATGGCTTTTCCTATGATTGTTGGCGGGCTTCTCGTTATCTTGGTTTTTGGAGGACAGGAGCAGGGACACTCTTTTGGATGGGGCCTGATACAGGGTTTTAAGGGGCTGTTGACAAATCTGTTGAATACCATTGGTGCATTCGGTGACATAATCTCGTTTATCCGCTTGTTTGCTGTAGGCCTCGTCGGAGTGGCCCTCGCTCAGAGTTTTAATGCCATGGCACCGAAAGGCGGGGGCTTTGCGGTAATCGCCGCGATAGTAGTCTTGGTCTTTGGTCATTCTTTGAATTTGATGCTGAATGCACTGAGTGTTTTGGTACATGGTGTGCGGCTCAATATATTGGAGTTTTCCGGTCACCTTGATATGGAATGGACTGGATTTGATTTTGAACCCTTCCGGTTGCGTATCCCCGAGATGGAATCACCGGAAACTAATAAGGAGTAGTAGTATGGATATTGGATCTCTTGGTTACGGGGCTGCGTTGGGCTTGGCGGCAGTAGGATCGGCGTTTGGAATGGGTCGGGCTGGACAGGCAGCTATTGGTGCTTGGAAAAAATGCTATGCGAACAATAAAACAGCCCCTTTCATGTTGGTTGCCTTTGTTGGTATGCCGCTTACCCAAACTTTTTATGGGTTAATTCTTATGAGCGCCATCGTCACCTCGTCTGTCGCACCCCTGATTCTCTTAGAGGTGGGCCTATTTGGAGGAATTGCGATCGGTGCATCGGCCTATATGCAAGGGGCGGCAGCGGCAGCAGCTTCCGATGCACTGGCGGAAACAGGGAAAGGTTTTGGGAATTATGTCATGGTTATCGGGCTCATCGAAACGGTGGCCCTGTTTGCCATGGTGTTTCTTAGAGGTGTTGTCGCATAATACCTTCTGTTGCCTTCCACAGGATATATCGGGTCGGTATTATGATAAAATATGGATAGTCCCCTTTACAGAAGGGTTTTCTTTGTACTCATCGTCATAGGCACCTATTGTTGTGGTGCCCAAGAAGTGCCCTGGATGCACTTAGAGGCGGCGAAGGTGGCCTATGAGGAGAGAGATACAGCGAGAGCTCTTGATCTGTTGCTTGATGTGGTTGAGGAGATGGACGAGTACCCCGAGGCGGAGTACTGGTTAGGCCGTGTCTATGCCGCCCTGGGTCAGGCTGTTCTGGCAGAGGAACAGTATCGCCGTGCCTTGCAGTTATCTATCTACTTTAGGGTTCCTGAGGACAGGTATCTTGTCTCCTATTCATTAGCCGAATTGCTCCTAACAATGTCGGATAATCGCCGGAAGGAGGCGGAGTCGATTTTGATAGAAATTGCTAACAGTGAGGGGGCCTCTGATCCTATGGAAGTCGAACTTGAACACCGTTACATAAATGCTCTCATCGCCGATGGGCTTGACGAACTACTGTATCTCTATCGCACTGAACTCCGGTACTCGCTACAGGCTCGCCGTATGCTTGGTGAAATGGCCTGGGAGGATGGGCGCTACCGTTCTTCCCTGCTTCATTCGGTTCACACAATTCTTTCTCTTCTATCCACCGTAGCGACGCGGTACCACAATTTCAATCAGGATTGGCGTTTTGATATAAACTTACTGGAGGATGCAAAGTTCCCTGACCGTGATGTCCGTTACACGAATGATACCGATGGTATACTCGACCTTCTTAAGCGCATCGAAACAGAATACCCCTCGCTGTTGCAATGGATTGAAGACAGCGGATTCTGGCATCAGCTCTACTTGATGTCCGTATCCCTTTATGCCGAAGGCTATATGACACAGGCCGGTTCGCTTTGGCGGTTTTTGGCCTCATCTTCGTTTGAGAGAACCGGACAATGGAGAACGCTGGCAGAACATCAGTTAGAACAACCGTTTATTACAACAGGTTCACTGAGTCCCTAAGATGGACAAAATTGTTATTCGCGGGGCCAGGGAGCACAATCTCCGCAATATAAATCTCGAGTTGCCGAGGGATAAACTCATTGTTATATCCGGGTTGTCGGGGTCCGGTAAATCATCCCTTGCCTTTGATACGATATTTGCCGAGGGGCAACGTCGCTATGTCGAATCACTCTCGGCCTACGCACGGCAGTTCCTTGGTAGAATGGATAAGCCCGATATCGATTATATTGAAGGTCTCTCGCCTGCAATTTCAATTGAGCAGAAGAGTACGAGTAAGAACCCCCGTTCGACGGTGGGAACCATCACCGAAATATATGACTACCTCCGTCTGCTATATGCCCGCATTGGTAAGCCTATCTGTCCCAATGACGGGACTCCCATCAAGGAGCAATCTATAGATCAGATTCTCGATGCCGTTTCATCCATTCCAGACGGGATGAAATTGGTGATACTGGCACCCATCATACGGGGCAAAAAGGGTGTTCATAAGAAACATCTTGACGATGCTAAGAAATCGGGGTTCATAAGAGTTATGGTTGACGGTGAAATACTCTCTTTGGATGAGGACATAAGCCTGGACAAGAATAAGAAACACAGCATCTCCATCGTCGTCGACAGGATCAAGCTGAATTCCGAAAACCGAAAACGCCTTGCGGATTCCATTGAAACCTCGCTCGGTATAACAGAGGGCAAGGTGGAGTTCTTGATTCTGAGGGATGAAGGCGAGGAGAAACTATTCTTTTCCGAACGAAACTCCTGCCCCGAATGTGGTTTTAGCCTCCCAGAACTTCAGCCCCGATTGTTTAGCTTTAACAGTCCCTACGGGGCCTGTCAGTCCTGTGACGGCCTCGGAATGACACGTGAATTCGATAGAGAACTCATCGTACCGGATTCCTCACTGTCTTTTAATCAGCGCGGTTTTCTCCCGTACAATCCCGAGGCCGCCTGGTATAGGAGTTGGTTTGAGGGCTTGGCGAAGTCTTTCAATTTCAGTTTGAATGACCCCATATCCAGCATCCCCGATAATGTGCTGGATGTCATCTTTGATGGCAGTGATGAGAATATTGACATAACCTATGTCAACAAGCAAAAGACGGGGAAATACGAGTATTCATCCCAATTCAAGGGTATTTATGCCGATTTGAAACGCCGCTACAGGGAATCTACCTCGTCTGGGGTGAGGGAATGGCTGGAAAGCTTTATGACACAGCATCCCTGCCGTAGCTGTGGCGGAAGGCGGCTCAATCGTGAAGCCTTGAGTGTTTTTGTCGCTGGCAAGGACATCAATGAGCTGTCCATGCTTCCTATATATTCCTTGAGGGAATTCTTCGACGATTTGGCTTTTGACGAAACCGAACTACACATTGCCGGGCAGATACTCAAAGAGATTAAGGATCGATTGGGATTTCTACAAAGTGTTGGATTAGGCTATTTGAACCTCGCTCGTGTTGCATCTAGCCTAAGCGGAGGGGAGGCTCAACGCATACGTTTGGCTACCCAGATAGGCTCATCACTTATGGGTGTCCTGTACATACTGGATGAACCGACCATTGGTCTGCATCAGAGAGACAATGGAAAACTCATCGATACACTTGTTCATCTTAGAGACCTCGGCAACACCTTAATCATCGTTGAGCATGATGAACAAACAATACTCACGGCCGATTACATAGTTGACATGGGCCCTGCCGCCGGTGTCCATGGCGGTAGGGTTGTGGCCCAAGGGGCATTGGACACCATTCTTTCTAATCCTGACAGCCCGACGGGGCGTTTCCTGAGCGGGCAGGACTTTATTTCAATTCCCGAGAGTCGAAGACAAGGGAACGGATATGCTATATGTGTGAAAGGTGCCAGAGAACACAACCTCAAGAACATTGATGTCGAAATTCCTCTTGGAAAATTTATAACGATTACCGGGGTATCTGGCTCGGGGAAGTCAACCTTACTCTCCGATATCCTTTATCCTAAGCTCTCCAATTTTGTAGGCCGCACTCACCTTGTCGCCGGGGATTGTGATGAAGTCACCGGGATGGAATACATAGACAAGGTCATCAGTATCAATCAGAGTCCGATAGGAAGAACCCCTCGGTCCAACCCCGCTACCTATGTGGGATTGTTCACACCGATCCGTGAATTGTTCTCTTCTCTGGCGGAATCCAAGGCGAGGGGCTTCAAGCCGGGACGGTTTAGTTTCAATGTTAAGGGCGGAAGGTGCGAGGCCTGCGAAGGTGCCGGAAATAAAAAAATCGAGATGCATTTCCTCCCTGATGTTTTTGTTGTCTGCGATGTCTGTAAAGGCCGACGTTTCAATAGAGAAACCCTAGAGGTGAGATACAAGGGGAAAAACATCCACGAGGTGTTGGAGATGACAATTGAAGAGGCCATGGATTTCTTTGCCCCTGTTCCCATAATTCGTCGGAAGCTTGAAACCCTGTGTGCCGTAGGTATGAGTTACATAAAATTGGGACAGTCTGCTCTCACACTCTCCGGGGGGGAGGCACAAAGAGTAAAACTCTCCCTTGAGCTTTCCAAGAAGAGTACCGGAAACACCTTCTACATAATCGACGAACCGACGACGGGTTTGCATTTTGCGGATGTCAAGCAGCTTCTGGAAGTTATGCAGACACTGGTAGATAGGGGCAATACTATTTGTATGATTGAGCACAACCTTGATGTAATCAAACAGGCGGATTATGTCATCGATCTGGGGCCTGAAGGTGGAGATGGTGGCGGATTAATCGTCGTTCAGGGAAGTCCAGAGGAAGTCGCCCGGCATAGAAGCTCACATACAGGGCGTTACCTCAGAGAGATTCTTGAAAAGTTGTGACAAAGTTTTTTATATTGATTCAGAGATATTCAATTTTTGCCCCTGTTCTCATTCTTTTATTATCGATCTCCATTGGTTTAGTTAACGGGCAGGAGCAGGAAGTGTCGGAAAACCTTCCCGTTCCCGAACAAGGCCAAGAAGATGAGGTCCTGAAGCCGGAGGCCTCACAGGTTTTTCCAACATCTGATCAAGACGATGAAACCGAGACCGAAACATCGCAGAATCTTCCCATATCCGATCAGAGCGAAGAAGCTCTTGAAATGGAAGACGAATCTGACAGGGAGCCGGACTTCATCTCAAACAGTCTTAAGTATGACATCAAGACCTCAAGGAAGGAAGAACTCGTCGCATGGTGTAGGGTGCTCAATCTCCCCGATGATGGAACGGTCGATCAGCTCAAGAGTAGGCTTCATGAGTATTACGCAATTAAAGACTTCGAGAATTCCGATGACGTATCGTCGGAGAGTGGAAATCAGGTCGTTATAGAATCAGCGAAACGTAGCGAGTATTTCGAAGTAAGTATAGCAGGCGGCGAGAAGGAGCCTGTTGTCAAGCTCTCCGGAGATGTCGTACTTACTGTCAACGAGACGAAGCGCAACCGCAAACATGAGGTAAAAGCAGATTCCATACTTTTTAACGAAGGAAGCAATACAATATCGGCGGTGGGCAATATCGAATACATCGTTGACACAAACGGTAGGGAAGAACGATTTACAGGCGATAGCCTAACCTTTGATGTCAACGACTGGACGGGAATCATCTTTCATGGCACATCCGAAAGAAAGGAAGAAATAGACAAGAAGGAAGTCCCTTTCTTCTTTCGTGGTGATTCCATAAAGCGCGCCAGTGCCAATATCATGGTGCTCTATAATGGTTCAATAAGCAGTACTGATACAGACAATCCCGATTATGCCCTCAAAGCTAATAAAATATGGATTACCGGGCCGGGAGAGTGGAGTATTTTTAGTGCGACGATACATGTTGGTCATCTGCCGTTGCTTTACCTACCATTCTATTGGAAATCGGGCAGAGATCTGTTTTTCAATCCAGTGATTGGGCAGAGAACTGATAAGGGATATTATATCCAAACCACTTCATACTTGATCGGCCAGAAAGAAGAAGATGACGGGTTTTCAATGCTTGGTTTCGGGGATTCCGCAGGAGGTGAATATGCGTTGGTGCGTGAAGGATTGTATCTGGTCAAGAAGCCTGTAGACGCAGAAAAAAAATCAGCCAATTCAACAGCAAAGAAAACCAATAGAAATACATTGAAATACACACTGGATGCCTACACCGGATTGGGAGCGGCAACAGGGTTGACCGGGTCATTCCCTAAACTCGGGGATAATGGGAAATTGAATTTCTACTTATCCGTAGGGGTAAGCCGTAGCATAGATGCCGATGGCAATGTTTATTTCCGGGATGGTACGACACCTAAAATCTACTGGAACAGTACACAGCTGGGCACTGCGACACTTCCTTTCAGGTGGGGATCTTTGGTGGACTTCAGCTACAAGAAATGGAAACTCCTTCTTAACTGGTATTCAGATCCTTATTATAATCAGGATTTCGGAGATAGGCAGGAAAACTTCGATTGGCTTAGACTGCTTTTAAGCGAAGAGGATGAGACTGAGAAAGCAGACAGCATTAGCACCTTGAAATGGGAATTAGCAGGATCACATAGTTTCAACCTCAAGAAACTATCACCTTGGCTCAGTGGAATAAATATATCCCATCTGAAAATGTCCCTCAGCTGGAAGAATAAGAGTAACGCGAGCATTACGGAGTCAACCAATCCCGATAAAAGTGTCAATCCTGCAAGAAGCTTCTACTACCCGAATAAACTCATCTTACCGGATCTAAAAATTGTGGTGCGTGGGGCATTGCCAAGTTATACGGTTAAGCGTAAGAAGAAAGAAATAACGGAAGAGACATCATCTTCGCCTCCTGACCAAGAAGAAGTATCAGACGATGATACCTTATCAATGAATCGCCCGAATATCGTTGGAGATTTCTCCGGCATTTATAATTCAAAGCTATTTGAGGCATCATTGAAGTACGATCTGGATTCTCGGTTCTATATGGAGGACACATTGCTTGACAGTGATTGGGATGACCCCTCTGATATCAATTTTCATGATTTCAAAGGAACAAAAATCAACACAATACAGCAGGGCAATATCCACTATGGGTTGAAATTCTGGGACGGACTCATCGGGTTCAGCGGCTCAACCAAGTTGTCGGGGCATTATCAAGTTCATGAATCATTCTTCGGAACAGAGGTCACCATTGCAGATACCACGAAACTTGAAGACTATAAATATACGAAATTCAACTGGGAAAACATCCTTTCTCTAAGAACCTATCCACTGCAAGGAATCCCCAGTCTAAGTGCATCTGAAGTTAGGTATTCCATTGATGCCAATATACTTAATTATAGCTTCAAAGAAGGAGCGACTGTTGATAACCCTCAGTATATGCTCAATTGGATTGAGGACAAGGAGGATCTAAAGAAACACGAGGCTACCGCTTCCTTCAAATTCAAGAGGAGCCCGGTTTCATTCAGCACTGATTTCACATCGAATGTACCACCATTGGATGTGAAGTATGCCGTTAAGTTTGCGACTGGAGTAGATTACAGGGGATTCAAGGTTGGCATCAATCAGAACAACACCTTTGAAAATGAAGAATGGAAGCATGATCCAATCAATATGACCGCCTCCTGGAAAGGATGGAAGGACGAGGTGGAGGTTGCTCAAACGGCCCAATTTGATGTCGAAAAAGATAGGTTTTCAAAGATTGACTCAATATTGAAGTTCTGGGGGGCCAAAGCCCGTTTTGTTGCTACTCATACAAAAACCTATGACTGGAGTAAGCAATCGAATTCGTGGGTTGAAGGGGAAGAAGCCTTTGTCCCCTCACTGTTAGAATTCTCCTTTAACCGTACATTTGCCCCCAAACCATCTTGGAAAAACCGAATTAAAATCAAGACTATTATCGACACCTCCTGGAAGATAAGCCTCATCAAACCAACCGACAATGTGCTTCGGTTCAAGTGGACTCAGCAACTGGATATTCATAAATTTTTGAGTCTTAAGATCACTTTTTCTGCTATTAATCGTAGCATGTACCTCTATTTTCCTGAGTTGAGAGATAAATTTGGCATCACGACAGGAAGCAATAATTTCTTTGAAGATCTGCTGAAGTCTTTTAATATATTCAACGATAAAGATAGAATTGAATCACAGTTCAACATGGAAAAAATTAGTGTGGGCATGGTTCATTATCTAAGGAATTGGGATTTATCCTTGGAGTACTCCGGTTGGCCTAAGCTCAACAACGATACAAAAAATTATGATTGGAATTCGGAATTCAGTATCTTTATAAAATGGAATCCCTTACCGCTATTCAACCAAAGAACATCATTGAAAGATGATGTATGGTCGGTTGAATCATTTGGAGACAACATAGACTTTGAATGATACGCTTGATTGTCTTGTCATCACGAGAAGATTTGCTGGAGAGTTGAACTGAGCGAGAGCCTGACAGCCGTTATAGCCAATCCTTGCCTCCTTGAATATGTTTGTGGCCCGCCTTATGCTATCAATCTCAAGGATAGCTCTAAAAAAAACCATCCAGTTCTTGACTTAAATTTCCAGCCTGCCTGTGTAGGCCGACTTGTATCGATATTCCTGCAGACAGTCAAAAATCTCTTCGTCAATTTTCTAAAGCTGTTTTTTTGTAATGCCCTCTTCATAAAATCTTTCAACTATGGCTCAAAAAAACTGTTTCATGTTATGCTAGACAAGCTATTGGAAATCGCAGAGCATGATGAGAATATCTATGGACAGCATGTGAGTTCGGTGTATGCCTCCTTAATGGACATCGTTCGCCATTCCCTGGGCTGGAAGACTGATTGATGCCTATGAAAACAGAAGCTGATCGCCCTCAATTCATTGCCCGGCGAACGATTTTTCTTTCGCTACTTGGGTGGGTCATTTTATCGGCGGTTCTTGTAGGCGTGGAACAAGCACGGAAGATGGTCGTCTATGAGCGGGTTCTTCGCTATCAAGAAGGAGATACTGTTAAAGAAGACTTCGTTGTTAATCATGATTTTAGCTTCATTGATGAGGAAGATACCGAGAAGCTCATCATGTTGAATCGAAGTCTGGCGAATCCCGTATACATCATCAGTGACAAGATAACCAAATCAGTTCTGGATAGATTCGAAAGTTTCACCGCTATGTATACAAATGCTGTTTTCGGCGAGAGTTCGGACGATGAACAGGCCCAGTTTCGGACAGATTTCCCTGGCATCGCCGATCTTATCCATGTAACAACTCCACGGGATCCTAAGCTGATGGGTGAAATACTTAAGTTCGCGAGAAAAGCACTTCAAGATCTACAATACAAAGGCATTTTTAAGATTGATCCCACCGATAGTGGGGCAGCCTCCGGAATTGTCGAAGCAGTATACTCTGAGATGAATCCTAATCAACGCATCACGCTGTTCAGAGAATCGTTGATGCGCCCAGAGAGTCTTACGGACGACCTGAGAACTCTGGAAAGCCTCAAAGACCTGTCACTCGAGTATCATGGCTTTGTTATAGCACTCATGGCGTATTTTGCCGAAGCAAACGCCTTTTTCAGTAAGCTATTGACCGAAGAGAATATGGATAGGGCAGAGGCCAAGACGAAACCTGTAATGGTTTCCATTCGTGCAGGGACTTATTTATTGCGTCCCGGTGACATTGTCACTTCCCGTCAAGCAAAAATCATCAGGGCATTGAATGAAAAACGCCGCCTGGATTATAAATCCTTTGTTAATCCATTCATAATAATGGCGGCAATGATTACACTCGGGATATTCATCTCACGTATTCTTTCAATCGCTTTTCCAAACCAGAAGTCATTGTATTTTTATGGCGGGTTGCTATGTCTGTATCTTTTGATTTTGGCTTCCATGAATGCATTCATCCATTACTCAGATAGCTTTAGAGTGAGTCTGATCATACCGACAACTCTGTTTATCATACTCCTCAATCAGCTCCTCAATGATAAGCACTTAGCCTTGCTTACATCTCTTCTTATGGCAATGCTCGTTTTTTTCCTCACATCCGGTAGCCCCTATGATTTCTTAATCACACTGGGATCAGGAATGGGCGGCATTGTGGTGTCAAACCACAGGGATTCGGCGATGCGCCTGTTCCGCACCGGACCCCAGCTAATGGTGATCATGGGCTTCATCACTTTCTGTAGTGGAATCCTGTTTGGAATTCCGATTGAAAATGTTTTAATCATGACAGCCATAGCCGCTACAAATGGGCTTATATCAGGGATGCTTGGGCTTGTTTTATTGCCGCTTCTTGGAGACTTATTTAATATGACAACGGTCTTCAGGCTGATAGAACTCGCAGATCAGAATAATCCAATTCTGAGGAAGATGCGGCTTCAAGCACCAGGAACCTATGTTCATTCGCAGAGTGTGGCACAACTGGCCGAAGCTGCCTGTGATGCCATCAATGGTGATGCTCTTCTTGCGCGTATAGGTGCTTATTACCACGACATCGGCAAAATTGATCAAGCACAGTTTTTTGTAGAGAATCAGTCTGAGGAAAACAAGCATGACAAGATGAAAACAAGTCTATCCGTTGCAGTAATCCGATCACATGTAAAATTTGGCGTAGAGAAGGGGCGAGAAATGCAATTGCCGGATGAGGTTCTCGCCATCATTGAACAGCATCATGGAACAAGTCTTATCCGTTATTTTTACAACCAGGCTGTAAGAGAAAAAGGCACGGAAAGCACCTCTTTGAATGATTATTCTTATGGCGGACCTAAGCCAAGAAGCAAGGAAGCCGCAGTCGTCATGTTGGCCGATTCCACGGAAGCGGCCATAAGATCCATTAAACATCTTACAAAGACAAAAATCGAGAAGTGCATCTGGGATATTGTTATGGCAAGATTCAAGGCGAGAGAACTTGATGAGAGTGATTTGACGCTGAGGGATCTTGCGTCAATAAGTGAAGCGTTCACTCAAGTATTTGCCGGACAGCTTCATATGAGAATCAAGTATCCCAATGATAAGGAAGGATGATGAATGAAGTAGAGATCATCAGGAACATTGATGAGATTCCTTTTGATCTCAATGAAGTCAAGAACTTCATTGAGTCTGTATTGAGAAGCATCAATGCCGAAAATTGGAGCATAGGGCTACTTATTACCACTGATGAAGGAATTCGAGAATACAACCGTAGATGGCGCGGAAAGGATTCTGCTACGGATGTCTTGTCATTTGTTCAGAGGGAAGGGCATCCTGTTCCCTCGCCAAAAATTTTGCCTTATGAGGCCGGTGATATAATCGTATCGCTTGAAAGAGTGAGAGTTCAGTCGCTGTCCTTGAATTGCTTGATAGAAGAGGAGTTTAGACGTGTGGTAGTGCATGGAATACTTCATCTGAACGGAATGGTCCATCCAGATGATGATTACGGAGGAGAGATGTTGAGATTGCAGGAGCAAATTGTATCTAAGACTAGGAGATTGATGGTAAGTGCATAAATGAGGCGTTTGATGAAATGGTTTCAAAACACCCGGAATGATGCACCTAAAGAAGCCGAAGGCCTTGAGAACCTCGATGAAGAGGAGCGGGGCATGGTGCAGGGCATTGTCGAATTATCTGATACTCCGGCAAAGGAAGTCATGATACCGAGAATCGATACGGTGTTTGTTCCTGAAGAAATAGGCGTGGGGAGAGCACTGGTTAAGCTGATGGAAACCGGCCATTCCCGTTTCCCGGTATATAGGAACACTATCGACAATGTAATCGGAATACTCTATGTCAAAGACCTCTTGATTCATCTTCTAAAGGGAGAAGAGGTGAAGATTTCAGAGGTGGTCAGAAAGCCTTACTTCGTTCCCGAGAGAATGAAGCTTGACAGATTGCTCAGAGAGATGAAACAACGGCGCACCCATATTGCCGTTACGGTGGATGAGTATGGAGGTATTTCAGGAATAATCGCATTGGAAGACATCCTAGAAGAAATCGTCGGAGATATTCAGGATGAATTTGATAACGAAGGAGAAGATATTCTTGAATTAGGAGACTCGGAGTGGCTTTGTGACGCAAGGGTCAGCCTTGTCAGCCTGAACAACAACCTTGACTTCCATATCCCTACCGATGATTTCGATACACTGGGTGGCTTCGTATTTGATTTATTTGGAAAGATCCCCACCCGCTATGAGAAGATTTCCTGGGAAGAGTTGACTTTTGTCATTCAAGCTCTTGAAGGGCATAAGATTCAACAAGTCAAGATTATCAAGGCATCGGATGAGAACAAGCGTTAAACAGTTTATCACTCGAATCCTCTTTCTCTTCATGTTTCTTGCATACGGCATAGGGGCATTTGGAATCGAGTATTCTCCGGAGCGGGAATTATATAATACCGGCTTACAGGCATTGAAGTCGGAAGACTATATTACGGCTGCCCATGCATTTCGATCTTCCATGCGACTTAACCCCTCATACTTTGATTCTCGCTTGGGTCTTGTCAGAACCCTCTATCTGCTTGGTGAATACACCGATGCATATGAAGAGATCATCGAAGCAAGAAAACTCGTTTCTCATGACAGACGAGGTGTGATTCTTGAGGCGAGAATCCTCGCAGCTCTGGGAAAATACGATGATGCCATAGCCTTATACACCGATATTCTCATGGATAGGCCCTATGATCCTGAAGCCAATCAGGGTATTGGTGAAGTCTATGCGATACAGGGCAAGAGAGAATTAGCCGATGATGCCTATGCTAAAAGCCTTGAACATTCACCTGGAAATCTACGTGCACTGCTCCAACTGGCGATACTTCATGACAGGGCAAGGGAAAAAGAATCAGCAGAAAATGTCCTTCAGGAGGCATTGCGATTCCATCCAAACGATCTACATGTCCATGTCCAGGCTGCGGAACACTATGCCTTGTATGATGAGTGGAAACAGGTTGTTTATCATCTGAACCAGGCAATATCCATGTTGAAAGGACCTGAAGATGGAAGATACAAACGTGTTTCGAAGTTAAATGCGTCCCTGGCCCTGAGAAGAGGCGATCCAATAGCCGCACTCACTGCCTTAGAGTCCATCAAGGGAGAGGATGATGCAGACATTCTTTTTCTTAAGGCAAGGGCCTATAGGGCCAAGGGTATGGAGGCGTTCGCGCAGGATGTTTTAAGTCAATTGCTCCGAATGAATTCTGATGACGAGACGGTTCGTCTCTTTCGGGAAGCCCCCCTGGTGCTATCCATTGCAGGCCTAACCGAGCATAGAGAGGAAGCCGCAGATTGGCACATCGCCAAAGGGAAACGTCTTGAAGAATCCTTTTATTTCAACCAGGCCCTAAACGCATATCGGCGGGCCCGGCGCATTTCAAGCACCGATCCTGAAATCTGGCTTCTATACGCCAATCTCATTCGCCGGATGGGTTTCCCAGAGAAATACAGAGATGAATTACAGGCCGCAGTTCTAGAATTGGAGAAAGCCCCTCGCAAGCAGACAATCATTCAAGAGCAACTCGACTTATTGACGCACTCTGAGAACGGTGGACTCAAAGAGGACTGGGCTATAGATGATCCATGGAACTTTCTTCCCACAGCCTGGAACATAGCAGTATTATTGATTCCCCATCGGCAGGTATTCACATCTCATGATGGTGCTGGTATCGCGTTGGCGACATATTTTGCCGACCAGATAGATGTCCTGCCTGAGGTGACAGTAGTCAATTTTGATGGTGGATTTTTTCCGAATGCCATGGAAGTCAAAGACTATACCGATGCCTTTAGGTTATCCAGGGATCGGGTTGATTACTTCTTGCTCCTCGAATTCGCAGAAACCGAACGGAGCTTCAGTGCCTCTGCAAAGCTATATCTTGCCGGGACAGGGCAGGAATACAGCACATTTTCTCAGCTTCGAACGGGTAAGGGAAGAGTGTTGGATTCCATTGATTTTTTAGCTAGGGAAGTTGTTTCCGGCATTCCAAAGAAGATGACCATACTCGCCGTAGATGGGTCTATGCTACTAATCGACAAAGGGCGATGGCATGGCATTGAGCCAGAGCAGCCCATGGTTGTGCTTCGAAAGGATGCGACACGGCCATCAATACACAACGGAGGTATTGAGTACAAGGAAACCGCCTACCTCGGAACAATGGAAATCACGAGGAGTTCCGAATCACTGAGTGAAGGGAAATTTCAAAGGGCTGGTGATTTTGATTTCATATCGGTCGGGGATGAGGTGTTTTCCATCGCCCCCCCCGAGATATCGGGGGCAATGACACTGCCTGATCCTGCTTTTCGTTCCAGGCTTCTGGCCGTACCCTAGAAGTCTTACAAACTTCTATATTCTGGCCGATTTTCACCCTTTTTTCCATTACGGTGCGTGTCTGCCTGTGCTTGTCTGCGCCTGTGCCTGCAACAGGCAGCGCAGACAGGCCAAAATGCCAAGGCTTACCCAGCTGCGCCTGAGCTTTTACTCCTTAGAATGCAGGCACTTTTGGGGCTGGAGCTATCTTGTGATTCAATTTGTTCAGTAGACAGGTTTTCGACTAATGAATAGACTAACTAGTAATGACAATAGAACATGACAGTAGAAATTCTGAGAAATTAGGTATCCTATCCCGGATTCTGACCTTCTTCCAAAGCCTATTTCACATAACGACAAGTGAAAATGATGAGAAGTACCTGATGAAAAGAATCGCTGCACATCTGAAACAGAATGAGAAGTATTTTCAAATAAGTACACAGATGGTCACGCCTGCATTTGCCGAAACAGTATATGCAATTTACAAAGTCTTAAGCCCAGCTCAGAAACGTCTTGACCGTTTCAGGAAGCCAGGATTATTGGCAACACATATAATTGCAGAACTTCTTCCTGCGGAGATTGTTACAATCGTTGAAGAACTGCATCCTGATACAATTATTGAAAAACGAAATCAAGGCTTCAGCTCCGATGAGATTTCGGGAGAGGTAAAACAGAACATAGCCAAATTTCTATTGGCATTTGAAGCACTCGATACTAAAAACATTTATGTTTATTACAATGCTTCACAGGCTTTTTTAGATTTTTGCCGATTCCCTTATGAGTATTTTCTCAAAAATTTTGATCCTGTATTCAAAGAAGATGATCCCTCATATAAACCTTCTTTCAATTTGGCCGATTCTAAGCCCTTAATTAATGATTTAATCGACTTTGTCGATGGACTATATGCCTTGATTGAGAACGTGGATTGGGGCTGGTTGTTTGAAATTTTGGGGAATGGCAGTAGTAAGAATATCATATCTATAACTGCATGGGAAAAGGTTCTTAATTTTCGCAAAAAAATGCTTGAAGCAAAAACTTTACAATATATTGTCCAGTATGTGATTAATGATCCCGATTGGAAAACTTCTCCATATCGGAATAATAACAATATTGTAAGAGAATACATACTTAAAATAACCCATAATGCTGAGTTGACTGTCAGAGTCATAAATGCCGAAGAGGATAAAAAACAGATAGCAAAACTTCTGGATAAAATATTTGGAGATAAACAAATAGTTCGCAACAAAAATTACTCTGAATTATTCTCAGATCCCCAGGTCAGGAAAATATATAAAATGCAAATATTTATCCAGCCATTAGATCTTATTAAAACATTCTATCAGATTATCTTTAAGGTGGAGATAGAGAATGTGGTTGAATCTTTAATTAATTACGGGAAATGGGTAGCGGATTATTATCAGAAAAAAATTACTGATTCATTTTATGGAGTTATTGAAACATCAAAACAAATTATTTTATTTGATGATGATCTTTCGAGTGAAGGGGTCGAAGGAATTAAAATCAGATCATTAATAAAAAAAGTTCAAGATGATCCTTATGCACTACAGGAGATGGTGATAAAAAATCTTCAAATGATCAATGCCAAGGCAGAAGATCTCATTAAAATGGCTATTCGGCTCCTTGAGGATTTAAGTGACAGTATTTCATATCTCATTAGTGAAAAAGAGTCTAATGATCCAACAATAATTCTAAATCTAGAAGAAATATTTGCTGGCTCTCAACAGCCTATTGCAAAAACACTTGACGATATTCAGCATAAGATAAACAGGTTCATTGAACTCATTGATCTATCTATGGGTTTTGCTACAAATAGTGGATCACATGAGATGAAAGGCGATATTCTTTCGCCAAATTCAATTCCATCATAGTACCGTGAATGACGACAAACCGCCCCCCTATTGTCCTAGGTGCATTCATTATTTTGTTACTTGGGATGTATCTTACCCAAAGGGTTGCCATCTCTTTGGGATTAAATCTCGCCGATTGCCGAGTGTCGAGGTACGTGCGGCAAATAACAGAGATTGTCCGGCGTTTCAGATTAATCTTCATTTGAAGAACTGAGCATTCTGACCCAGCCCCTGGATTCTGGCACAGCCCCGTGCAGACAGGTGCGGTCGCAGTGAGTGCTATAATGAGCCCAAGAAACAAGACGGTAAATGATGGAGGTTTTAGGTGTTCTCCAAAAAATCTATAATAATGGAACGGAGGAACAGATGGAAAGAAGAAGTTACGACAAAAACTTCAAAGTAGAAGTAGCTTTGGAGGCATTACGCGAGGTGAGTACTCTGCAGGAGCTGGGCAGGAAATACAATATACATCCTAGTCAACTGGCACAGCGGATATGAGACTGATAAGCGAAGTACTTGAGAAGCTTCCCTTTTATGGGTATCGCCGGATATCGAAGCAACTAATTGAAGCCCATCCTCATCTGACGGCTAAGCGAGCAAAGCGGGTTATGAAGCGATTTGGTCGCATGGGCAATCTCCCCGGGACCCAAGACATCGTTGGCGGGGAAAGGGCATCCCAAATATCCATATTTACTGAGAGGGAAGGCAATAAGGCACCCCAATCAGGTATGGGCAACGGATATAACCTACATCCGTTTGCCTGGGGGTTACGTTTATCTTGTGGCTATTCTTGATCTTTACAGCCGCAAAGTGCTGGCGTGGCATCTATCAAACACGATGGATAGTGAGTTTTGCGTTCAGGCATTACGGGAAGCCTTGGATACCTACGGACTCCCTGCGATCTTCAACACGGATCAGGGGAGTCAGTTCACCGGTTGAGTCCTTCGTCGGAGTGTTGGAATCGGAAGGGATACTCGTCAGCATGGACGGCAAAGGTCGTGCGTTGGATAATGTGTACGTGGAGCGTTTATGGAGGAGCTTGAAGTACGAGGATATTTATCTAAAGAGTTATGAGACAATGAAAGAGTTAAAGGAGGGAGTAAAGAGATATTTTGAGTTCTACAACAGTGAGCGATTTCACCAATCGCATAACTACAATACACCGATGTACGAATCCTTTCCCCGTATGGGAAAAGAAGAGAACATGGCTTGAAGGAGATAGCCTTAAACTTTTTGAAAGAAGTGTCTTGACAAAAGGCCCACTTCATCTTGTCCGGTACAATCTCTCCAAAATAAGCCGGTCAGCCCAGGTGAAGGGTTTTCCCTTCCTGCTACGGCATGACCCATGTTGACTTCTGTTTTTTATTTGCTAGGGAAACAGTATATTCTATGAGTTTCATGGGTCTTTTTACACCTCCTTCAAAGGGGGAAGTTAGTATTACAATCCACCGTCATCGAATAATCCCAACATTTTTCTGGAGCCTCATCCTTTTTTTTGTTACATTGTGCTCAAAGGAGAAAAGTCAATATGTCAAATACCAGATTCGTTGTAGCAGGCTCCCCGGCCCTTAGCCGAACCTTGATTAAAAATGTCTATCTTTGGATGACTGCCGGATTAGCATTGACGGCGGCGGTGGCTTGGTGGACGGCGACAACCCCCGCAGTTCTCAGATTTCTGTTCGGCAATGGGCCATTTCTGTTCTACGGACTCATTGTCGGCGAGTTGATTCTTGTGTTTTCGCTGTCCCGCAGAATAATGACCATGAGCGTCAGTGCCGCCCTTGGCGGATTCCTTGCCTATTCAGTGCTCAATGGTTTAACCATCTCCCTCGTGTTTTTGGCCTACACAGGAATGGCTGTTTTCCAGGCCTTCGTCAGTGCCGCCGCAATGTTCGGTGCCATGAGCTTGTGGGCAGTTACTACAAAGAAAGACCTTAGCGGGTGGGGCCATTATCTGTTTATGGGAATCATAGGGTTGCTCGTTGCCTCCCTCGTCGGCATTTTTATTGGGGGAACTCTTTATCACGTCTTGTTTTCCGTTGCTGGTGTGATACTGTTCACCCTTCTTACCGCCTATGACACCCAGATGATAAAAAAAATGAGCGACGGGGTTGGAACATCCATTGGGGAAGATGATTTTATCCGGCTTTCCATTCTCGGCGCACTGAAACTGTATCTGGATTTCATAAATATGTTCCTCTTCCTTCTGCGTCTCTTCGGTCGTCAGCGATAGCATTTAACAGAAGAAATCAGTCGTTGTGCGGCATAGAGGATTCATCATAGCGGGCACTCATTCAGGATGTGGGAAAACCACCCTGACCATGGGATTGATTGCCGCCCTGCGGGGCTGTGGGCTTCGAGTTCAGCCTTTTAAGAGTGGACCAGACTACATTGATTCGGGGTTTCTCACCTTGGCCGCAGGGTTGCCTTGCAGAAATCTCGACACAAGGATGCTGGATGATGCCACGGTGAGAGAACTTTATCGTCGCCAGGCCCAAAAAGTCGATATATGCATCATCGAAGGTGTGATGGGTCTTTTCGACGGGGCGGGTGCCGATGATGAACGGGGGAGTGCGGCGCATCTCTCCAAGGTGCTTGGCCTTCCCGTCATTCTAATTCTTAATGCTCGTGGCATTGGAAGATCTGTGGCGGCCCTGGCAGGCGGATTTGCCGATTTCGATCCCAATGTCCATGTCGCCGGTTGTCTGCTTAACATGATTGGATCAGATAGACATGCCGCATTGCTCACCCGCTCGTTGGAATTAAATACCAAATTATCCGTCCTCGGTTGCATACGGAGAGATAAGAAATATGAACGGCCACAGCGACATCTCGGACTCGTACCGGCATGGGAGAATGATGGGGCCAAACGGGGGTTGGATTATGTTGTGGCGGGAGTGAATAACGCCGTTAAATTGGATGATCTTATCTTACAGGCAGAGAAAGCAAGGCCTCTTCCTGAGGAAACAGGCCGACTGTTTCCCGTTTCTTCCAAAGCCCATGGACATAAGCCGGTGATAGCCCTAGCACGCGATAATGCATTTTGCTTCTACTATCAGGATAATCTTGACCTATTGGAGGCCTATGGAGCCCGTTTGGTGGAGTTTAGCCCTCTCTCTGATGAAGAACTGCCTCATGATACGGCAGGAATCTGGCTTGGAGGAGGATATCCAGAGCTTCATGCCAAACGGCTATCTGCAAACATATCGCTCATCAAGCGAATACGCAAGGCTGCAGCAGATAACATGCCAATTTTCGGCGAATGCGGTGGATACATGTACATCTCGCAGGGCATTATCGATATGCAGGATTGCCTCCATCCAATGGCGGGGATATTGCCTGGCATCGCTGTCATGGGTGACAGACTGGCCTCATTGGGCTATTGTACGGCGACTATCGCCTCTGAATCAGTCTTCGGACCCGCGGGAGTCCGCCTTGAGGGGCATGTTTTTCATTGGGCCAAGATGAAGGAGATCCCCGTAGATTCCAAGCCCATGTTCAGAGTATGCAAAGACGGCATCGAACAGGGCACCGGTGCCATAAGGGGAAATAGCGTTGGAAGTTGGCTACATGTCCATTTTGCATCCAATCCCGAAGCATTAAGAAACTTTGTCGCATCGGCCACAAAATGGCAGAAGGAGAATCATTGAGAACACCAGGAATACGTCAATATTTGGAGCCAAAGGAAATCTATCGCCAAAGCTATGCCGCAATAGCGAAGGAATTCGGTGATTATGCAGGGGCGGCCGATGAAATGCTTATTCGCACCCGGATAGCGCATGCAACGGCCGACGTAGAGTTTGCCAAGACCTTCGTTCTTCATCCCAAAGCCGTGAGTTCCGGTGTTTCGGCCCTGAGATCGGGAGCCAACATCGTCACCGATGTCACCATGGTAGAGGCGGGCATCAAGTCTCGCCTTCCGAAGGATTATGGCGGTCGATTAACCTGTTTCCTCAATCACGAGGGTGTTGCAGAGACGGCCAAGCGCGTCGGCGGAACCAAGTCGGCTAACGCCATTGCTCTCGGTATCGGAGAGTTTGCCAATGGCATAGTGGCCATTGGCAATGCCCCTACCGCCCTGTTCGAGTTGATTGACCTCATTGGCGAGGGGAGGGCAAATCCCGCCCTGGTGGTGGGTGTTCCGGTAGGATTTGTGGGGGCAGCAGAATCGAAACTGGAACTCATGGAGCTGGATGTTCCCTATATAAGCAATCCTGATCGCCGAGGAGGGAGTCCCCTGGCAGCGGCCATCGTCAATGCCCTGTTGCACCTCGCCTTCGCATGAATTCTGATTCTACAGATTATCGAAAGGTGTTAGGACGTGTAGAAGGGATGCGCCGGGGCTTCACAACGGGGACATGTGCTCAGGCGGCCTCTCTTGCGGCGGCGAAGATGCTCATCGACGGGAAAACACTCACCGAGGTGACGATTAGCCTCAAGGACAACCGCCGCCTAACCATACCCGTTGTCAATGCCCACATCGGCACGGATCATGCCGAATGCGGCGTTATTAAGGATGCAGGCGACGATGAGGATGTGACAAACGGTGTCGAGGTACATGCCGCTGTCAGCTACATTGAACAGCCGGGTGTGAATATATTGGGAGGGCAGGGCATAGGAAAGGTAACGAAGAAGGGCCTGCCCGTAGCGCCGGGAGAGGCGGCGATCAATCCAAACCCTCGGAAGCAGATAATCAGGGCACTGGCCCCCCTCAAACAGAATGATAGAGGATTTCAAGTGCTCCTTACAGTGCCGGAGGGAGAAAAGCTGGCAAAGAGCACATGGAATCCACGGCTCGGCATTGAAGGAGGCATCAGCATAATCGGAACCACCGGTGTGGTGGAGCCGAAATCTTCGGCTGCCTTCAAGGCATCCATCGCCCTCAATCTCAACATCCTAAAAAAGAGTGATCAGAAAACGGCGGCACTGGCCTTTGGTTATGTGGGTGAAAATTGGTATAGCCGTCGCCATGGATGGGGTCAGGATATGGTGATTAAATTCGCCGACCATTTTGGATATACCCTGGATATGGCTGCTTCCAAGGGCTTTGCTAGGATAGTACTTGCCGGCCATGTCGGTAAGATGGTCAAGGTAGCGGCCGGTTTGTTTGACACGCATTGGACCAGTGGGGATGCCAGGTTGGAAACGGTGGCGGCCTGGGCCGGAGTGGCCGGTGCCGATAGGGCGACGATAAAGGAGATTTTGACCCAGACCTCGGCAGAGGCCGCCGTTGCCATCCTGGATCGGAGCGGACTCAATGAAACCTGGAAGCTGATAAATAATCGGCTTCTGGAACGTTGTCGTCTCCGATTAGAAAGAGGCGGTTTTGATGTGGTTTTTGAATCGGTACTACTGAATCTTGAAGGGAGAGAACTGGCCCATGAAGAAATTTAAGATCGTCGGCATGGGGCCAGGAGGCAGGGATTACATAATTCCGGCCGCGTTACAGGCAATAAAAGAGGCTCAAATCCTTATCGGAGCCCCCCGTCACCTCAACTCAGCGGCGAAGTATTTTCAGGACGAAGATAAGAAGACCTTCACCTATAAGGCCAATCTCGATGCCCTCATATCCTTTATCAGGGCTAACAGAGATAGCCGCATCGCCTTGCTGGTCAGCGGTGATCCGGGTTTCCATAGCCTGTTGGGGCATGTCCAGAAAAATTTCCAAGCGGAGGAATACAGCGTCATTCCCGGAATCAGCAGTTTTCAAGCGGCCATGGCCCGCATGGGTTTGCCCTGGCAAGAGGATTTAACCATTAGCTGTCACGGGAAACCCCTCCGTGAGATACGCCACAGGGTGCTACAAGCCCTAGAAGAAGGCCGACGTGTCATCTTCCTCACCGATTCAAAAAACAGTCCCCGTATCATCGCCGCCGAACTATTGAACTTGGATATAGGTGACCACAGGGTATGGTTGGGCGAGAGCCTTACCCTCGCTGACGAAGAGATGACGGAGACAACACTTCAGGCGTTAGCACGGGAGGATAACGCAAAGAAATCACCCCGCCTATGTGTGATGATCGTGCAATGAAGGGCGCACTATACGGCATTGGCCTGGGCCCAGGAGATCCGCAGCTGATAACCTTGAAGGCTCAAGTCATTCTACAAGAGGCCAATATTATTCTCATCCCTCAGAGTGCCAAAATGACGAGGTCGGCGGCCAGAGATATTATCGAAGGCTTAGCGATTAACGGAAGGGCCGAATACCGTGAATTGCGTTACCGCATGGATAAAAAAAACCTGGATGAATTCTGGGACGAGCAGGCTCTTAAGGTGGTGAAGGAAATTGAGGTCGGCAAGGTCTTGGCCTATGTCACCCTAGGAGATGTGGGTGTATACAGCACATTTGGATACCTACAGCAAGCTCTTTCGAAAATAGGCTCCTACAGGGTGGCACGCATCCCAGGTATTTCTTCCTTTCAACTGGCTGCCGCACGATTGGGTGTTGATTTGGCCCTGGGGGAAGAAAACCTGGGCATTTTTCCTCTGCCAAGAAATATAAATGACCTCGATGACATCGTTGCGACACATGATGCCGTTATATTAATGAAGATAGGAAGTCGGCTGGGGGAACTTCGTGATTGGCTTTGCAAACGGGAAATGGAGCTGACGGCATCCTTTGCCCGCCGGGTGGGATTTGATAATGAATATGTGTTACCATCCCTTAAGGAGCTTCCTATAGACGAGAAGGGAGGGCTGTCTGTTGTGATAATCCGGAAAGTGAAAGAAGTATGAAAGTCTATTTCGTAGGTGCTGGACCTGGCGATCCTCAGCTCATCACGGTCAAGGGTCGCGATCTCCTTATGCAGGCGCACATCGTCATTTACACCGGCAGTCTGGTGTCGGATAAGATGCTTAAATTCTGTAGAGCCGATGCAAGACTTCTGGATTCCGCCAAAATGAATCTCGATGAGATTCTCAAGCTGTACCGAGAGGAGCGGGAGAATCAAGGTATAATCGTCCGTCTTCACACTGGCGATCCGGCACTGTATGGAGCAATTCAAGAGCAGATTGACCAATTACACGCATGGGGCATTCCTTGCCATGTCGTTCCCGGCGTGTCATCCTTTCAGGCGGCTTCCGCCATTTTGGAAAGACAGTTCACCCTCCCGGGGGTGAGTCAGACAATCGTTCTCACCCGGCTGGAAGGTCGCACCGCCGTCCCTAAGACCGAAAGGCTGGAGGTTTTGGCGGAAAGCCGGGCCACGCTGGTTATCTTCCTGTCGGTGGACAGGGCCGGGGAAATACAGCGTCGTCTCACACCCATACTTGGTCTAAAGATGCCCGTTGCTGTAGTCTATAGGGCGACTTGGGAAGATCAGGTAACGCTGAAGGGTTGCCTAGGCAATCTTGAACAGCTCTGTACGGATGCCGGTATCAATAGGCATGCCCTCATCATTGTCGGTCGGGTGCTGGATTGTGAATACGAGAAATCAAGACTCTATGCCGCGGACTTCAGCCATGGATACCGTCAGGGACAGTAATGACAGCAATCAGTTTCATTACCGACAATGGCCAATTGAGTGCCGAATTACTTCAAGCCAAGATTAAAGATTCTCAGTTGATTGACCTTCGCGGGAAAGGCCGACTACGAAACTGGGTTGATGGGCATTTTCATGACTACAGTGGGCATATTTTCATCATGTCTCTCGGCATAGTCTACCGCATGATAGCCGGGCACATAACAAATAAGTATGAGGATCCTGCCGTTGTCGTCGTGGATGATGCACGGCGCTACGCCATCAGCGCATTGAGTGGACACGAGGGCGGGGCCAATGCCCTCGCATGGAAGGTGGCCGCCTTGATTGGTTGTGAGCCCGTGATCAGCACCGCCTCGGATACGAACCGGCGCATCACCATGGGCATAGGCTGCCGCAGGGGGATAGGCATTCCTGCCGTTGAGAAGACGGTTATGGGGGTGCTTGAAAAGAATGAATTGAGCAGTGATGATGTGCGTATGGCCGCAAGTGTCGATATAAAGAAAGACGAGCAGGGTTTGATTATGGCCTTTGAAAACATGGCCATACCCCTTGTTTTTATCGATTCCAGCCGAATCAAAACTTTCTCGGGTTTTTCCTCCCCATCCAAGGTAGCAATGAAGAATCTTGGCCTGCCCGGTGTGAGCGAACCCTGCGCCCTGCTCCTGGGTAGACGGGCGGTTCTTATACAGCCACGCTACGCCGCCGATGGTGTCACCGTGGCTCTGGCCCGGGAGGATGAACAGGGAGAAGTGAATTGAAAGGGTGTATGTATGTCGTCAGCATAGGGCCCGGAGATTCCGGCAATCTCACAGCGGGGGCTGATGCGGCACTTCGGGAGGCCGAGGTAATTGCCGGTTATGACGGCTATCTCCAATACATTGCCGACTATCTTGAAGGAAAGGAAGCCATCTCTAGCGGCATGCGTAGCGAGGTTGAACGTTGCCAGAAAGCCCTTGCCCAGTTTCGCAAGGGCAGGAGGGTTGTTCTTGTATCGGGGGGAGATGCCGGGGTGTACGGCCTGGCAGGGCTTGTTTTAGAATTGATGTCCCCGCCAGAGAGGGAAGGCCTTATCATCCTGCCGGGTGTCACATCGGCAACCGCCTGCGCCGCACTACTTGGTGCCCCTCTCATCCATGACTTTGCAGTTATTTCGCTCAGTGATCTGCTTACCGACGCTAAACTCATCGAGAAACGCCTGTTCCTGGCAGCCAAGGGGGATTTTGTCACCGTGCTCTACAACCCCCGAAGCCGTAGTCGGCGGCATTTGTTCCTGAGAACCATAGATATTTTTCTTAAGCATAGGGAGTCCCATACCCCTGTTGGATTGGTTCGCAACGCCTACAGAGACGAACAGAGGGTTGAAATCGTTCAGTTAGCCGATCTCCATGCCCAAGACTGGGTGGATATGAAAACAACCGTCATTATAGGAAACAGTCAAACAATGTCATCGGGACACAGAATGATTACACCTCGCGGATACAAGGTATGCCGGACTGACGAAGCGGATGTGTGAAAACTCGAAGAAGGGCATCTAAATAGAGCTTGTTCAAGACCAAACAACTCCTTTGAAACACGGAAAGATACCCTGTGAGTCGGCTTTTTCTGTTTTTGTACGTTTTTTTCGAGCAATATTCGATTAATCCCAGTCAAGATATTTGCCCTCTTGCCCTGAACATTGTATTATCTTCGTATCCCATGGGACTTTTTACCTCATGTTCATCATTTTTGCGGGTAGACGTTTTTCATTATGTCACATGGGACTTTTCACCTCCTGTTCACCTTTTCTACAGGTGGATATTTCATTGTACAATTCACCGTTGATGTCAAAGTGTGACAGACTCCTAGACTAACAAAGTCCTTATAGGATATGCTTATCAAATCTGTTTGCCGATAGTGTTCTGATTCCGAGAACCTAAGAGGGAATCCGGTGAGAATCCGGAACGATCCCGTCACTGTGATTTGGGCAAGGTTCATCATATTGCCACTGTTCCGAATATGGAATGGGAAGGCGGTGGACGCATACCAATAAGTCAGGAGACCTGCTAATCGGCGTATCACAGATAACACTCTTCGAGGAGAGAGGTGTTATCCAGGATTTCTAATCCGAAGACCCTTCTCCTCCAAAAAAATTGGAGGCTCAATGCGACACAGAATATTATCCCTTCTTCCCATAGTTCTCGGTGTTATCAATATGCCGGGCTGTACTCCGAAAAAATCATCGGACCCCGCGATTCTCATAGCGGCATTTGGTAGCAGTTATGAGAGGGGCTTGGACAATCTCGCTGATTTTGACAGGGCTGTACGCCTGGCATTTCCCCGTAATGAAATCTATTGGGGGTTTTCGGCCTCCTTCATCGTGAAAAAGCTACAGAATCTGGGTATAGAGACCCTCTTTGACTCCCAGGTACCCTTGTTTGACATTGATCAGGCACTCTCGCATCTGAGTGATCAGGGGAAATCAAAGGTTCTCGTCGTGAATTTTCTAATTATGAGAGGCGCAGAATACCGACAGATACTGAACACGCCGACGACCGGCCTCAATGTCAAATATGTGCATCCCGTCCTCTACTATGAGGAAAGTATTCAAAACACTGTGCTTGCCCTGGAAGACTTGATAGCAGATGACAAAGAGACGGCGACGATTTTCTGTGCACACGGCAATGCCCATGATATCCAGTACAACGTCGAACTCGAATTAATAGACGACTACCTCAGAAGGAATTACACAAACGCCTATTTGGTGAGTTTGGAAGGTACCCCCAGTTGGCCGACGGTACGGGATACGGTTCTCGCCTCCGGCGTGAGTCGGGCACGCTTTGTCACATTCATGCTGACTTCAGGTGATCACATGGCGAATGATGTCATGGGGGAAGAGCCTGAATCTTTCAGAATGCAACTCGGTTTGCCCGCCGAATCCACCGACGGACTGGCCAGCATTTCCGAATTCCAGCAGATGTTCATAGACAGGATGCGACAGGTAATGGTTCAGTTTGATGGAATGCGAGAGTAGTGCTCCAGACAAATAAGCAGGCTCCTATTATTCTCTTGGCCGCCTTGTATTTATTCGTTTTCGTCGACACGATCATGGCTCAGGGTCGGTCGGAGCCACGGGTCTCTCTAAATGCTATAACTCTTACCGATGTCGAAGGGCATGATGTGGTGGTGGATCTGCCGGTTAATTCTTTGATTTCCTTGAATTCCGGCCTCTCGGAGATTGTGGCAGCCCTATATGCCAGTGAGCGCATCATAGGCAGGGACAGTTTCAGTAGCTTCCCCTCATTCCTGAATAAGATACCGGTGGTGGGGAGGAATTCGTCTGGGGTGAGCATGGAAAGCATAATGACTCTTCAGCCCGATCTCATATTGGCCGATGCAATGTTTGATGAGAGCCATATTGAAATCCTTAGAAAACAAGGAATTCCTGTCATCATCGAATCCACGAGCAATCCGCTCCGGCTTGCATTAATAATAAGAAATATAGGAAGAATCCTCCAAGTTGAAGAACGGGCTCAGCAAATCATTGCCGTCATAGATGAGACCTTGGGGGATGTTGATATGGCGGTGGAAGGACTTGGACTCTCTGATGAAGAGAAAATTGTTGTGTTCTACGAAAACCGCAAATCGAACAAGAGTGTATCAGCACTAAGCGGACACAATTTCTTCATTAGGCATGCGGGGGGAATCAACATAGCCGCGGAAGAATCTGTAGAATTCCCCGAATTGAGTCCTGAGTACATTACGATGAGCAATCCAGATGTAATCATCCGCCGGGTCAGTGGTGACATGCCCCGTAAAGCCATGGAATCCATGCGTCAGGACATCATGTTGAGGCCCCACCTTCGGTCGGTGAATGCCGTCAAGAATCACCGGGTTCATATCGTGAAATCCGATCTTTTCATCTCCTTGAGATACCCGGTGGGCATCGCCTACCTGGCCAGCCTCTTTTATCCCGACAGGTTTGGGCTGGATCCGCAGCAGATATACCGGCGCTATGTGACGATGCTCTACGGCGAAGCGGAGTGGGGGAGGATGGATGAGATATACGTCCATCCCTGATACGGACATAATGCTTAGCATCAGGAATCATAGGCGCAAGAGGCTCTTCATCCTCTGTGGCTCCTTTCTCGGTTTGATTCTTCTGGCAGTGCTATCGGCCATTCTGGGAACAGCGAAGCTGAGTCCTGCGGAAATTTGGGTATTTATTAAAGCCGGTATATCAGGACGGTATCCGAGCACCCTTCATTGGGGCAAATTCTCCGTTGTTTGGGATATCAGGCTACCGCGTATTGTCATGGCCCTGTTTGCGGGAATGAGTTTGTCGCTGGGAGGCACTGCCATGCAGGGAATTATGCGTAATCCCCTCGTGAGTCCCTACACCCTGGGCATTTCCGCCGCTTCGGCCTTCGGGGCTTCTCTGGCCATTGTTCTGGGTTTTCCCCTATTTGTTATGCCAGCCGCCTTCATTTTTTCTTTGATGTCGTTAATGCTTGTGTTGTTTTTCTGCCGTGGTGACCGGATGCAGGGCGAAAGTCTGATTCTGACGGGAATCGCCGTTATGTTTATTTTCTCGGCGGGCACCTCTCTCCTTCAATACCTTGCATCCCAGGATGAATTGGTGAGAATAGTGTTCTGGCTCATGGGCTCGTTAAGCTCCAGCACTTGGCCGAAGGCTCTGTCGACGGCAGGCATCTCCATCGTATCGTCTTTGCTACTCTACACATTTTCGTGGCCGATGAACCTTCTCTCCTCGGGAGATGAGAGTGCCATGAGCATGGGGGTCGATCCCCGAGTCCTACGGATGAGGGTGATACTCATCGTCACGGGAATGACGACGGTCATTGTAAGTTATACAGGCATTATCGGCTTCATCGGCTTAGCAGCCCCCCATGTCGCCCGTATGTTGCTGGGGAGCGATCACCGGCTATTGTTCCCGGCGGCGGCTATTACTGGTGCCTTCTTCTTGCTCGTCTCCGACACGCTCGCCCGATCCTTGCTGAGCCATACAGAGTTACCCATCGGCATAATCACCTCCTTCCTCGGGGTTCCCTTTCTTATATCCATCCTGACTAAACGCCGTAGAATGAGGAGTGTACCGTGAATATAAGGGTTCGAGATCTCAGCTTCGCCTACGGGAATTCACCCGTTCTCAATGGCTTGAATTTTGTCTGCGAATCGGGGCAGATCGTTGCTATTCTGGGTGAAAACGGCTCGGGTAAGTCAACATTGCTCACCTTCCTAGCCGGACTCAAGGACTCCATGGCCGTCGAGTGGGACGGGCATGTCCCCTCTTGCCATTCCTTAAAGGAAAGGGCCTGTCTTCGAACCCTGGTTCCCCAGCATTCCGTCTTCGATGCGTCCATGACGCTCTATGACTATATTCTCATGGGACGAAAGCCCTGGTTTGGATGGAATGAGTCTTCTGGCGATCATCGCATCGTTACAGAGATGCTTCAACTGTTTGAGCTGACAGAACTGGCCTTTCGCCCTCTGTCAAATATTAGCGGAGGTGAGCGAAGGAAGGCCCTGCTGGCCCGGGCCTTCGCCCAGGACACCCCATTGCTTCTCCTGGATGAACCGCTGAACAATCTCGACTTGAGATTTCAGATTAAGTTTCTAAATCTGCTTAAAAGGCGCACGGAAGACCCCAGCATGCTCATTATAATCGTTTTGCACGACATAAATGCCGCCCTCAACGGCTGTGATTCGGCTGTGCTCTTAAAGAAAGGCCGGATTATTGCCCATGGTCTCATCGAAGAAGCCATAACCTCAGAAACGGTGGAATCCATGTTGGGAGTGAAAGGGTCTTTCTATGAAATAAATGGAAGGCGGCAAATGGCGATGCCTGAAACGGTCTGATGTTATGAGACTATTTCTCTATGCCCATCCGAGCCGGAACACCCGCCTGGAAATAATGCTTAACGGCCTGCATTTCGGTTACCAAATCGGCCCGCCGTATCAAACTCTGCGGCGCACCCCGGCCGGTGCAGATAACTTCCATGGACTGGGGCCGCAGATCCAGCAAGCCGTGGAATTCATTTTCATCCACCAGGGCGTAGCTGAGTGCGATATTTATTTCATCCAGTATAAGGACATCGGTACCGGCATGGACGAATTGCCGCCTCACCTCGCCCAAACCCCGCCGGGACGAAGCGGTGTCTGCTTGGGAAATCGGTCTGCCAAACAAGACACCACTGCCGAATTGACTCACGACCACACCGATTTTTTCCAGCATCGCCGTTTCCGAGCTTGGTTTGTTCTTGATGAATTGGATGAGATGGACCCGAAGATTGATGCCCCTGGCCCTGAGTGCCAATCCGAAGGCCGCCGTGGATTTACCCTTACCGTCCCCGGTATACACTTGAAGGTATCCTAGCATGGAAAACATACTAACCCATATAACATTTAATGTGTTGGTTTTAATCTCTGCGCTGATACTGGATTGTCTCCTAGGCGATGCGCCGACTCAAATCCATCCGGTGGGATGGCTGGGGAAGGGGATAGCGTTTCTATGGTCAAAGAGACCTCATGACACTCGAAGACAGCTCTTCCTATGGGGTCTCTTCATTGTCATCTTCGGCCTTGCCATGACACTCGTCTTAATTTGGCCGCTTCAATGGCTACTAAATTCTGGCAGAGAAATTTCGGCCATCCTCGTGGTCTTCGGCACGGCCATCTTATTCAAACCCAGTTTCTCGATAAGAGGATTGATCCAGGCGGTACGGCAGGTGGAAAGGGCCATTGATATGGGGGAAATTGAATCGGCCCGCCTGCTGACGGAGACGAATTTGGTGAGCCGTTCGCTCGATGGGATGGATTCCTCCTATATTGCCTCTGCGGCAATTGAATCATTGAGCGAGAATTTCACCGACAGCATCGCAGGCCCGTCGCTATTCTTCCTCGTAGGCGGCCTCCCCGGTGCATGGGCTTATCGCTTCGTCAACACAGCAGATGCGATGTTAGGCTATCATGGCGGACAGCACGAATGGGGAGGGAAGGCCGCCGCGAGACTCGACGATTTCTTTAACCTCGTTCCCGCCAGAATTTCAGGTGTCATACTTGTTGCGGCCGCCTATCTGCTTGGCTATGATGGCAGGGGAGCCATTCAAATAATGAAACACGATTCGCGGAAATGCCTGAGCCCTAATTCCGGCTGGACCATGGCCGCCGCGGCCGGGGCCTTGGGTGTAAGGCTTGAGAAACCCGGCTCCTATGTCCTCAATGCCAGATGTCTGAGGCCATCGGGAAATGATCTCCGAAGGGGTATCACCCTTATCCTTGTATCGACTGGCCTCATGATGTCCATTATAACAGCAAGCGTCATAACCGCTTGTCTAATACTGAAGACCTAGGATGATTCTGATACTCGGCGGTATAAAGACCGGAAAAAGTGATTTCGCTACCGCAATGGCCGAGAAAAGAAAGGCACTGGGGCCCATTGTTTACCTGGCTACGGCAAAGGCTGGCGATGAGGAAATGACAGAACGCATTGATGCGCACCGAGCCAGAAGACCGGCTCATTGGCGGACCAGGGAGGAATCAATGGACCCGTCCCGAGTTTTCACTGACAACCTCGGAGCCAAGACCATCATTCTTGATTGTGTGACAAATTGGCTCACCAATTTGATTTCCCATCTGAGTGATGAACCCAATCGTAGCGATGTGATCCGGATCGGACAGGAAGCGGTAACCGGGTTAATAGCGGCCATTGGTTATTGGGAGAATCATGGCGGCAAGGCACTGCTCGTCTCAAACCAGGTAGAGACAGGACTCATCTCCCCCTGGCCCCTAGGCCGGTATTTTCAAGATCTTGCAGGGATGACTCACCAACAGATAGCCAAGGCGGCAGAAGCCGTATACTTGATGAATGCAGGTTTGCCCTTGAAAATAAAATAGAGGACTGAAATATGCGGTATCAACTATTAGATGAAATGGCATTGAGCATAGCCCCGCTCGATGAAGAAGCAAGGCAGAAAGCGGCTTTGAGAATGAATTCCTTGCTAAAACCGCCTGGATCCCTGGGCCGCCTAGAAGAGCTTGGCACAATGCTCGCCGGCGTGCAGGGAAGGGAAAAACCCGTTGTGAATTCCAAACTCTCCCTTATTTATGCCGCCGATCACGGGGTGGTTGCCGAATCTGTTTCGACGGTACTGGCTAGCGTGACGGGTGTTATGGTGCGGGCCTTCTGCTCTGGCAAGGCAGGTATCAATGTACTCGCACGGCAGGCCGGTGCGCATATCAGGGTAATCGATATTGGCGTTGCCAACGACTATGACATCCCAGACGAGGTTATACTTCGCCGTATCCGCCGAGGTACCGGCAATATGCGCATCGAGGAATGCATGACGAGGGATGATGCGATACGGGCGATTTCCACTGGAATAGAAACCGCAGTTAGCGAAGTCCGTGCGACCGGAGCACAGGTGGTTGGGGTAGGGGAGATGGGCATAGGCAATACAACCTCGGCGGCAGCCCTAACGGCCGTGTTTACAGGCAGAGATCCTGCCGAGGTGACCGGCCATGGAACAGGGCTTGATGATGCCGGTTTAGAACGCAAGATACAAATAATCAGGGAAGCATGTAGGCTTCATCAACCGGATCCCCATGATCCGATTGGCGTACTTTCAAAAATCGGCGGGCTAGAAATTGCCGCCATGGCCGGGGCAATGATAGGAGCCGCATCGGAAAGTGCTCTCATACTCATTGATGGATTCATCAGCAGTACGGCCGCCCTTATTGCCATACAATTGGCTCCGAATCTCCATAGTAGGGTCGTCTTGAGTCATTTGTCATCAGAACCTGGGCATTGTGTGATAGCCCGGAGCCTGGAACTCGTTCCCCTTTTGGATCTAAAGCTTAGGCTGGGTGAGGGAACCGGTGCCGCACTCGCCATGAATCTTGTCGAATCCTCGGCCGCCTTACTTAGCGAAATGGGCACATTGGAAGACGAGCTTGTCGCCAGCTTACACAGCAAGAAAACAGGGCAAACCCACGCCGAGAAATGACATCTTAATCGGCTTTCGCTCAATGATGGAAAGAGTAGCACTTCAATTGTGAACTTTGTGAGATCTACAGGGTATGGGATAAGAATTTCGCACGGAGGCACAGAGGTTTTTTCAACGATTTGTTTGCTTCTCTCTCCGCGTTCTTTGTGATCTCCGTGAGAGGCAGTGTTTCGCACAGAGGTTTTTCAACGCTTTTTCTGCCCCCCTCCGTGTCCTCTGTGATCTCCGTGAGATCCAAAAACGGTATGGGATAAGAGTTTCGCACAGAGGCACAGAGGGCACAGAGGTTTTTTCAACGATTTGTTTGCTTCTCTCTCCGCGTTCTTTGTGATCTCCGTAAGAGGCATAGTTTCGAACAAAGATTTTTCAACGCTTTTTCTGCCCCCCTCCGTGTCCTCTGTGATCTCCGTGAGATCCAAAAACGGGGTGGGATGTATAAAAGTTTCGCACAGAGGCACAGAGGGCACGGAGGTTTTTAAATCTTTGCCTGCCCCCTCTCCTTGGCCTATGTGGACTCCGTGAGAGGCATAGTTTCGAATAAAGATTTTTCAACGCTTTTTCTGCCCCCCTCCGTGTCCTCTGTGATCTCCGTGAGAGCTAAAACGGTATGGGATAGAGTTTCACATGGAGGCACAGAGTGCACAGAGGTTTTTCAACGATTTGTCTGCGCCTCTCTCCGTGTCCTTTGTGACCTCCGTGAGATCCAAAACGGTATGGGATAAGAGTTTCGCACAGAGGCACAGAGGGCACGGAGGTTTTTAAATCTTTGCCTGCCCCCTCTCCTTGGCCTATGTGGACTCCGTGAGAGGCATAGTTTCGAACAAAGATTTTTCAACGCTTTTTCTGCCCCCCTCCGTGTCCTCTGTGATCTCCGTGAGATCCAAAACGGTATGGGATAGAGTTTCGCACGGAGGCACAGAGGGCACAGAGGTTTTTTCAACGATTTGTTTGCTTCTCTCTCCGCGTTCTTTGTGGACTCCGTGAGAGGCATAGTTTCGAACAAAGATTTTTCAACGCTTTTTCTGCCCCCCTCCGTGTCCTCTGTGATCTCCGTGAGATCCAAAACGGTATGGGATAGAGTTTCGCACGGAGGCACAGAGGGCACAGAGGTTTTTTCAACGATTTGTCTGCGCCTCTCTCCGTGTCCTTTATGAACTCCGTGAGATCAGAAAACGGGATGGGATGTGTAAAGAGTTTCACACGGAGGCACAGAGTACATGGATGAGCATAGTACAAAGTCGTTTTCTTGCCCCTAGCCAAACAGGAGCATTCCATGTTGTCGCTACCATTATCGCATGTGATTGACTTGAAGATCTCCCGGAACTGCTTGCCACAAACAAGATGCCTCTCGGCATCCCCCAGCAGTCCCTCGTAGATATATAACCCTCTTGGAAAACAGCATCTACTATGAGTTTCATGGGTCTTGTTACACATCTTTCAAAGAGGACAGTTAATATTTCAATTCACCAAAAAACACAGGCAGACAGAAAAGATCGCGGTAAGGACTCAAAAAGGGAGGATTCGACAAGGTACTTGCGAAGCGATATATGAAATGGGTATGATGAGGTGGGTCTGTAATTGTGGCTTTGTCCCACATAAGGTGGTAAAGGAACAAAAAATATCAGAAATCGCCTCGAAGTCTCAATGTTCGACAGACTCACGCGGTGAACTTCAAGCATTATAGAAATTTGAGTCGTCATATAAATAAAAAGGAGAAGAATCATGGCCAAATCCAATGATACCGGTGTCATCGCCAATCTCTCAGAGAGGGAGAAGGCGGTTGAAGCGGCACGCCGTCAGATAGAAAAGCAGTTTGGCTTGGGCTCTCTCATGAAAATGGGCGAGAAACAGCAGCTGAAAATATCGACTATCCCGACAGGATCCCTGCTATTGGATGATGCATTGGGAGTCGGCGGTTATCCGAAAGGAAGAATCATAGAAATATTCGGTCCTGAATCCTCAGGGAAGACGACATTGGCATTACATGCCATTGCGGAAGCTCAGAAGAAAGGTGGAATCGCTGCATTTATCGATGCAGAGCATGCCTTGGATTCTGCATACGCCAAGAATCTTGGTGTCAATATAGATAGTCTTTGGGTGAGTCAACCGGACACCGGCGAACAGGCTTTGGAAATAGCGGAGAGCCTGGTTAGATCAGGCGGGGTAGAGATTATTGTCGTCGATTCGGTGGCAGCATTAACCCCGCAGGCCGAAATCGAAGGAGAAATGGGGGACTCTCACATGGGTCTTCAGGCTCGTTTGATGAGCCAAGCCCTTCGAAAACTCACTGCGACCATTAGTAAATCAGGATGTAGCCTTATTTTTATAAACCAGATACGCATGAAAATTGGTGTCATGTTCGGAAACCCTGAAACCACAACTGGCGGAAACGCCCTGAAATTCTATTCTTCGGTTCGGCTAGAGGTTCGGAAGATTGAAACCATTACAAAGGGGCAGGATAATGCCATTGGAAACCGGGTTAGGGTGAAAGTCGTCAAGAACAAGGTGGCCCCACCTTTCAAAAAAGTTGAATTAGAACTCATGTTTGGGCGGGGGCTTTCTTACAGTGGGAGCCTTCTTGATGGGGGCATCATGCATGACTTGATTACAAAGAGCGGCAGTTGGTATTCCATAGGCGACAAGCGCATAGGGCAGGGGAGGGAAAACGCCAAGGCATACCTCGATGAGAACACCGATGTTTCCGCTAAAATTGAGAAAACCTTGCGTGCTAAGCTTTTTCCAAATTCTAAGAATGAGGCTGAAAATTCGTCCAAGCGGGTTGCCGACAAAGTTAGTGAGGAGCTTTTCTAACTTTTCGTGGCAACAGTTTGGCTTGGATTAGGTTCCAATTTAGGGGATAGGCACACACATATTCATGAAGCATTAAATGCCTTAGGCACTGTGATTGACGGCATAGTTCGGGCACCGCTGTATGAATCGGCACCACAGGACTACCTTTTTCAACCTGATTTCCTCAATACTGTCATAAGAGGAACGACCACCCTCACTCCATCTGAACTCTTCTCTGAAATCAAGAGAATCGAACAAAAGGGTGGTAGGCGAGAATCCGTTCATCCTCCAAAAGGCCCCAGAACCATAGATATTGACATTTTGTTATGGGATGATCAGGTCTTGCGCACGATGTGCGGCAACGCCAATGAACTCATCATTCCCCATGTATCGATGGCCAAGAGGTGTTTCGTGCTCAAACCCATTCTCGCTATTGACCCGAATCTCATCGACCCTAGGGATGGTATTTCTTTTAGTGCGAAGTTGAAACTACTGGCCGGCCAGCCGATAAGACGTTATGGGGGAAGCGATGAGTGAAGAGGCAAAACCGGAAGAAAAACAACGCTACAATCTCAAAGCATTCGATGGTCCGCTTGATTTGCTTCTATTTCTTATTAGAAAGAATGAAATCAACATCTATGACATTCCCATCGCCGATATAACGAAGCAGTATCTCAAGGCATTGGAGTTCAGCACCACCATAAACCTTGAAGACATAACAGAATTCTATCTCATGGCCGCAACATTGCTTTATATAAAGTCTCGAATGCTCTTGCCGATTGAAGTTGATCTTGAAGAGGAAATTGAAGATCCCCGGCAGGAACTCGTTCAGCGATTAATTGAGTATGAGCGGATTCGAAAACTCGCCCATCTCATGGCCGAGCGGGATCGGCAGACGGAATGGACCATCGAACGCAAGAACGTGCAGGCCAAGCTGCCCTTCCCTGATGAGGAGAATCTTTGGGAGGCTGTTGGGCCTTGGGAATTGCTTAAGAGTTTCAGCAAAGTGATGAAGAGTCTCGGGTCGGAGCGCATAATCAGCCTGTGGGAAGAGGTCACAATAAACGAGAAAATCACGTTGATACGGGAGTACCTCGATGATAGAGCAAATTTTGCGTTTGACGATCTCATCCAAAATCCGGGGATGGTCGTTGAGGTGGTAAGTGCCTTTCTCGCAATGCTTGAATTAATGAAGATTGGACTGATAGATGTTTTTCAGAATCAACTTTTCGGCGATATTACAATAAGACGTTCTATGAGTTCAGGGAATATTGAGTCATGATGGAAGAATATGCTGGTATTGTTGAGGCGGTGCTCCTCCTCGAGGTGGAGCCCATTGACGAAGAGATGATAGCCCGGATAACGAAATTGAGCCGGGAGAAAGTGGATAATGCCTTAACTCACCTCGTGGAGCGCTATTCTGACGGACAATTCGGAATTATGCCCATGCGTATTGCCGGGGGATGGGCATTGAGTCCAAAAGAATACTTATGGGATAGGCTGAAAAGCCGCTATGGTAAACTGCGTGAAGACCGGCTATCCCGGGCCGGACTGGAAACACTTGCTATCATCGCTTATTCCCAGCCTTTAACTCGGAATGAAATTGAAAATTTGCGAGGTGTAAATGTTGATGGAATGATACGTGTTCTGAAAGAAAAAGAATTGATTAAGGAAGTTGCGTACAAGGAATCTCCAGGTAGGCCCGCTCTTTATGGGACGACAAAGAAATTTTTGAAAGTTTTTCGGCTGAGCAGTATTTCTGATTTGCCGAAGCTCGACGAGCTTGATGCCCAGAGGTTTGCTGAGGGTGAAACCATAAGAGATGAATGAAATAAGATTGCAAGTCAGACTTGCGAGAGCTGGTTTAGCCTCCCGTCGAAAATGTGAAGAATTCATATCCGCTGGTCGTGTCTCCGTTAATGGAAAAACAATAATACAGCCAGGTTCAAAGGTGCAGGAAGATGATGAGGTGCGGATGGATGGAAAGCTTGTCAGAAATGAAAAAAAAATGGTATATATCGCCTTACACAAGCCGGTCGGCTTCCTCTGTGCCGATGAAGATAGAGATGGCCGGTCGTTAGCCAAGAGCCTGCTGGAGGTTTCTGTCAAGGAACGAATTTTTCATGTTGGTCGTTTGGATTACATGACGAGCGGATTGATTCTCTATACTAACGATGGGGCTTTCTCAAGAAGTCTCTGCCATCCTTCAAGCAGAGTTGAGAAGGAGTATGTTGTGACGGCCAAAAATATAATACCTCAAGACCTCTTGGATCGATTTAGGGCAGGGATAACCGTTGAAGGGATACGTTACAAGGCTATCAGGGCAGAACTAGTCAGTGAAAGAACCGCAAGAATCGTACTTGCCGAGGGAAAAAATAGGGAAATAAGGCGTGTTTTTCAATCCGCGATGGTCAAAATTAAACGTGTGCAGCGTGTTCGTATAGGTTCATTGAAGCTTGGCAGTTTAGCTTGCGGCCGATTCCGCTATCTGAATAGCACCGAAATTTCTTCACTCCTGTCGCTAAGTACCAGGGGGAAGGACAAATGATTATCGCCATTGATGGTCCGGCGGGAGTAGGGAAGAGTGAGATGGCAAGAAGAATTGCCAGGGAAATGAATTTCATCAACCTGGACTCTGGTGCTTTTTATCGGGCTGCCGCCGTGAGAATACTCGATCTGGGCCTGAAAGAAGCCCCTGATGAACAGTTGGCGCACATAGTGGATGAGGCACGATTTGAAATAATTGATGGATACCTGCACCTTGATGGCTCAAGCATTGAGGAAAGAATTAGACAGGATCTCATTGACCATTGGTCATCCGTGTTTTCGGCCAAAGTTTCCATCCGGAAATCTATAAATAGGCATCTTCACCGAATCGCAATGGGGGTGTCCGTTGTTGCAGAGGGAAGAGATATGACCACGATAGTTTTTCCGCATGCGGATGTTAAGATATATCTGACGGCAGATCCTCAGATAAGGGCAATTCGCCGATATAGGCAGGGAACAAGTACGTTGAGCCTACCCGAACTCGAGAAAGTCATGAGTCAGCGAGATCACCGAGACAGCACAAAAATAGAGGGTTCATTGGCTATTGCCGAAGATGCTATAGTGCTTGATACTTCTGACTTGCACCTTGATGAAGTATATGATAGGATTCGAAAGTTAATACAACCTATCGGAAATATAATTTAACCCCAGGAGAAATCATGCCAGAATCTGATGCCTTCACGCAGAATGCTGACCAAGACCAGCTTCAGGAGGAATCCCTAAAAATCCTTGAAGAGGTGAGAGAAGGCGAACTCATCAAGGGGGAAGTTATTCAAGTTGATGATGACTATGTCTATTTGGATATCGGCCTCAAATCGGAAGGAAAGGTGCCCTTAGTCGAATTTGAGCATCGGCCAAACCTCCATGATACGGTTGAAGTGGTTCTCGAGAGGCGTGAGACTTCTACTGGAGAAGTTGTGATCTCGAAAAAAAAGGCGGAATTGAAAGTATATTGGAGAGAATTGAAGGAAGCTTTTGAATCCCAGCAACCAATTAAAGGGAAGGTCGCAAGATCGATAAAAGGCGGCTACTCAGTGGAACTTGGCTGTGGAATGACTGCCTTCTGCCCCATAAGCAAGATAGATGTCTTACGTGTCAACAACCCTGATGATTATTTGGGCATCGAATCCAATTTTTTGATTGACCGGCTCGTCACGGATCACAAATCCAATATCGTTTTGACGCGGCGCCTTTGGCTCGAACAGGAAATGAACAAGAAGCGAGACCAATTCTTTGAAGCAGTCACTATTGGTGACGAAGTAGAAGGTGTAGTGAGGAATATAACAAGCTTTGGAGCATTTATTGATCTTGGCGGCTTTGACGGTCTTCTCCATGTTAATGACATCTGCTGGGGACGTGTTAGCCGCCCCAAGGACTATTTACATAATGGAGATACCATCAAACTCAAGGTAATCCGTCTTGATCCCCAAGCAAAGAGGGTAAATCTTTCTCTTAAGCACTTCCAGCCCGATCCATGGACAACCTTTGAGAAGAAATATCACTTACACCAAGTGGTTAAGGGCTGTGTGACAAAATTGACAAATTTTGGAATATTCATCGAAATTGATGAAGGGATTGAGGGCCTGGCACATATCTCCGAACTTTCTTGGATTAAAAGAATCAAACACCCAAAAGAACTATTTAGCATTGGAGACGAGTGTGAAGCAAAGATATTGGGGTATGATATCCCAAATGGGCGCATATCATTAGGCCTGAAGCAGGTTCTCCCCAATCCATGGGACGATATAGAGAAAAGATATCCAGTGGGCTACAAAGGGCAATGGAAGGTAAAGAAGATTACAAATATTGGGGCATTCATTGAACTAGAAGAGGGGATAGACGCATTTCTTCATGCCGATGATCTGTCGTGGACAAAAAAAATCAAGAATGTAGCCAGCATGTTGAAAAAGAATGAAATGCTTGACTTGGTGGTGACGCAGGTCCATCCCGAAGAAAGACGTATTTGCGTTGGGCTTAAACAGGCCTCTCCTAATCCATGGATTAGCTTCATGGAGAAGCATCCGCGAGGAACTATCGTTAAAGGAAAAATCACGGGAAAAACAGATTTTGGAGTATTCGTGAGAGTTGAGGATGATATAGAAGGATTGATTCACAAGAACCATCTCGTCAGTTCTCAAGAAGAGAAGGCAGAAGAAAAACTGGCTTCACTCAATGTTGGCGATGATATTGAGGCGGCCATTCTTGAAGTCAATGTCCAGAAAAGGAAATTGTCGCTTTCCGTTCGGGAAATGCGCTACAGGGAGGAAAGGGCTGAGATAAGCAAGTACATGGATGGGTCGGATGAATCACCAGCCCCTTACACCCTCGCAGATATGCTGAAGGATAAGGGTGAATAGCTTTGCAATACTTGGAGACATCCATTGGAATCAGAATTCTATGGGCCTGTTCTAAGTTGTATCTTGCATCCCTTACGAAAGAAAGCGACAAAATCTAAAAGGCTCGTACACAACGAACATTCGAAGCTTTCAAGCAAAATGAAAGGGAATGCTCAAACTCGACATCAAATGACATCGCATTGAAAATTGAAACAGGATATGGGCTTACAAAAATCAAGTGGACAACAATTCATCTGGAAAAGTGCCATTATCGGAAGGCTTCTAAGCGACATAGAAAAAATGGCAGAGGCCGATTTACCCCTGCTTATTTATGGTGAGAGTGGTACCGGGAAAGAGCTTATAGCCGAGCAGGTACACTTGCTTTCCAAACGATCATCAGGCCCCCTGATTCGAGTTAATTGTGCCGCCATTCCCACTGAACTCATCGAATCAGAGCTATTTGGCTTTATGGAGGGTGCATTTACAGATGCCATAAGAAACAAAAAAGGATACTTTGAAAATGCATACGGTGGCAGTATATATCTTGACGAGATTTCTGAACTTAACATGTCAGATCAAGCTAAGTTGCTTCGAGTCCTCCAAAATGGGGTTATTCAACCTCTTGGATATGAGAAAAGTATAAAGGTAGATGTCAGGGTAATCGCATCAACAAATAAGAATCTGTTGGATGCCGTGCATTGTAACGAATTCCGACAGGATCTATACTACCGTCTAGCAGTCCTTCTGGTAGAGATTCCACCACTTAGATATAGGCCAGAGGATATTGAATTGCTGGCGGAGCATTTTCTACAGGACTATTCTAGTCAGGTTTCAAATGCTCCTTCAACTTTCAGTGTTGAGGCCATTGCGGACTTGCTTGCTTACCGCTGGCCAGGCAATGTAAGGGAACTACAGAATGTGATTAGGAGAGCCATTATTAAGAGTACCGGGAAATCAGTGATTATACCTGAGGCTCTGGGAATTAGGGAAAGCAATGCTCCGAAGTGGTCGGGGAAGTTAATGAGAGATTCAATCATGCTGTTCAAGAAGAAACTCCTGGAACAGGCACTTAAAGACTGCGACGGAAACCGAACAATGGCAAGCAAGTCCCTTGGAATACAGCGAACATATCTGTCTAAATTGATCAAGGAATTATCCATTAATACTGAAGGGGAGAACAATAATTATGAAGCAGTCTAATGACGGAACCAGTTTGAGCATGCGAATAAATTCATTTCTATCAAGGAGATGGAAGACAGTTACCTTTCTTCTTGTATCCGTAATTATTACGATGGCAGCGATACTTGTTTTTGATTCCATGCAGAAAAGAAATCGCAATGATTCCGCTGAATTAGCAGAAGATATTCAAGAACTTTTTGACGAGTGGATACAGGAAAAACCTGAAGAAAGGGATGATACCGAACTCGTGGAAAAGATAGAGCTGGCATTGACTGATTATCCGCGGCTTTTCGTTGCACAGCGAGCTTTCTTTACTCGAGGTCTGATGGCTTATGAAAATCAGAAATGGCCTGAAGCCGTCGAAAGTTTCAATGAATTGATTAGCAGATGGAAGAAAAGCTACTTAGTCCCCATCGCACTCTTCAATATCGCTTCGGCTCAGGAGCAATCAGGTAACATTGAAGGCGCAAGGAAGTATTGGTCTGATCTTGTTGAACAGTTTTCTGAAGCATCTCCCTATGTTCCAGAAGCCTTGTTCAATCTTGGTCGGATTGCGGAAACGGAAAAGGATATTGAAACAGCTTTGAAGCATTATGAGAAAATCATATCCCGTTATCCAGAAAGCAAATGGTCTCGTATTACACGCAACCGTGTCATAATCCTTGGAAAATAGCTAATGGGATTTAAAAAACCATTTGCCGATGCGTTTTTTTCAGTAAAAGTATTCGGGCTAGTATTGGGATTCATCGTCTTCATCGTGTTCCTACTACTCGGAAGCTTCACCAGAATTTCAGAAAGGCTTGAAACGAAGATACTAGATCTTCATTTCGTTCTAAAGCAGAGTCTCTTTCGTGAGAATATTCAGCAAAATGTCGTCACTGAGCAACGCTCAAAAAGTATTTCTAAAGACATCGTCATTATAGGCATAGATTCCAGAACAATTGATGCCCTTGGAAGGTGGCCATTCCCTCGATCAAAGCATGCTGATTTTTTGAATTCCTTCACCAGAATTCAGCATCAAGACGAAAGAGAGGCTGTCATTCTTTTGGATATTTTGTTTAATGATATTTCTGATAGAGCTTTTGAAGATGTTGTGCTTCTTGATGCTATTAAGCAAAATGATCGAGTTGCCTTACAAACGCAATTATTTAGGAATCCTATAGATTCATATCGAGAGGAAGACTTCAACCAAAGAGTCAATACATTGCTGGAAAACTATGGGGAACTTCACAATATTCAAGGCGACCTCAGACAAGTCCATCCATACTACGGCATGGAGTCTCCTCTGATCCCCTATGGCAAAGGCATTGCCGCATACGGCCATGCCTCATATCGTGAGGATTGGGACAAGATATATCGAAAACAACAGCTTGTTGTTCGATACAGTCGGAAAATCGGAGTGCTTCAGTTAGAAGAACTGCAACCTGAAACCCACTTTGGCTTGGAGGGGAGAGGCCACCTTGGTTGGACGGATAAGGAGGGGAGAGTCAATACTGTAGAACTTCCTCTGACCGATGCGCGCCTTGATAGGCTACATAATGATCTTTCTAGGAAAGGACTTCCCCGTGTTCAGAGAGATGGGCAACAGGAATGGGAAATTACACTCTATGAGGATCACTTCATTCCTGCAATAACCCTGTCTTTGGCACTGGAGTATTTTAACAGGACACAGGAGCACGTGGAAGTGCATTATGGCTCTCATATAAGCATACGCGATCCCATGCAATGGAATTCTAAAACGGGTTTATGGGAGTCTCCCGCACACCTGAATGAAATCAAAATACCCATTGATGAGGATGGAAACATGCGCATTAATTTCATGGGCATCCGTTCCTCTCCCGAGCCTGGAGGTATTCAAACTTTTCCTGTACGGCCCTATATCGCCTATGCGAAAAATCCTCCAGGTGGGGATCCTGAAACATGGCCAAAGACGAAGAAGCTTGATGGGAAGATACTCATGGTTGGAGCTTTTACAGCGGGCATGGCCGATGATGAAAAAACAACTCCAATGGGGCTGATGTTTGGTGTGGAGATACATGCCAACGCTCTTAACACAATTGTCATGAGAAATTTCATTCAACAACCGGCTCTTTGGATCAACTCTTTGTCCATGCTAGGATTGATTCTTGTCTTTGCTTTCCTTATTTCTCGTATGCGGAGTATAGGCTGGTCGGTGATTATAATGATTGCTTTTGTTGTGTCTTCCTTTCTCATAGTACAACTTGTTTTCGAATACTGGAATTGGCTCATTAGCTGGGCAACCCCAATCCTGGGAGTTATCAGCACATACTTCGTCATCGTTGTATATCGAGTGCTTACGGCAGAGCGTGAGAAGAAAGCAATTAAAGGTGTCTTTGGGCAGTTCATCTCACCGACTGTTGTGGACACGCTGGCTAATTCGCCTCCTGAATTGGGAGGTGAAGATGTTGATCTTACGGTGTTCTTTTCGGATATTCGCGGATTTTCCGGTATTTCAGAGAACTTGAATGCCCAGCAACTCGTGGATTTGCTCAATGCTTATCTCACCACTATGACAAATAGCCTGATAAATGACTTTGAAGGTACCTTGGATAAATATATCGGCGATGCTATTATGGCCTTTTGGGGTGCTCCTCGTTATCAGGAAAACCATGCCGTACTTGCCTGTAAATCTGCGATTGCACAATTGCGGCTCCTAAAGGAGCTAAACGAGATGCAGAAATCTAAGCATGGAGAAGACACTCCACTGTTGGACATTGGCATAGGATTGAATTCAGGTAAATGCATGGTGGGATACATAGGAAGTGAGGGAAGAAAGAATTACACCGTGATTGGGGATAATGTTAATCTGGCAAGCAGACTCGAAGGCGTGAACAAGACTTACAAGACTAATATTGTTATCAGTGAAGATACTTGGAAAAGAGTCAGCCATGAGCCGTTCATTGTGCGAGAGCTGGATTTAATCCGTGTTAAGGGCCGCAATAAACCCGTAGCCGTTTATGAATTGTTGGACTATGCAGGCGACATACCCGTAACACGCAATAAGAAATGATGTGTTTCCGCTTTTGTCGCCTTGTATCGACAAAAAATCCCTTCGTCAATTTCCTAAAGATGTTCTTTAGAGGTGTCTTTATAACAGGTTTCGCCGTAATCACCAGCTGCGGAATACCAGATTATATTGCAATTGAAGCACCGATAGGAGCATCAACTGACCCCAGCCTCTCGGTCGCATTCACTACGCCTGCCGACGATCTATATATTGACGGGTATATCGTCTATTACAAGATATATACGGGGGATTCCGATAGGAGTGACACAGGAGAAGCCGATGCCACAAAATTCTCATCGGAATCCGCCTATTCCAATAACGAAATCCCCATTGGAGAGGCGGTGCCCAAGGCTCAGGGATATTTCCGAATGGGCAAGGTGGGGGAGAATGATTTCAATGAGCCTACTATTATACACACTGATGTGGGTGCAAATACAACTGTTACGATTGAGTTTGATTTCGACACAGAGGAAGTGAATGCCTCTGTCAATGCTACCAGTATCGAGAAATTAGCCAGAGGTATAGTCGATTACAGGAGATCAGGTGAGCCTTTCAGATCATTCTATGCTGACTGGTCAATTTCATCGACCCCTGATACCGGCTGGACAGATAGCGATTTGCGCCGAAATACCGGAAGTAGTGGGTTTCTTCAATATCAGCCCGTTGACAATGAAGATGATTACAATAGCATCAAAAAAATATCGACTTCACTGGAAGAATCAGCATCACTTTCAGACGGTAATGAAATCATACAAATTGGAATTGCCATACACGCTGTCGGAAAAGATCCCGCGACATTGCAGCCACTTTACAGTAGTCCAGTGCACCTGGGATTCATAGAAACAAATTCTCAACTTCGCCCTGTCGACCGGCAATAGCAAATTGAGGGGAGGAGGAACATGAGAGAATTAGTTCTTGTCTTTACATATTTTGTCTGTGCCTTCATCTCCGTTATGATTCTGAAATCCGCTAAGTACAAATTTAGCCGACGGCTATTCTGGGTATCTTGGGTTGCCAGTTTAATTGGAGCCTTCTTTGGCGGAGTATTCGGGAGTATTTTTCTCCATCGCATAGGCATGGAATTCAGCCTGATTGCCGGGGCGTTTCTCTCGTTTGCCGGAGCATGGTTGTTTCTAGGTATATTTTTGATTCTCCGGGCAATCCCCGACCGATGGTAGGATGGATGCGAGAAATTGCCGATAATGTATATTCTGTCTACCTAGATCTTGTCTAAGTGGGGATATCAAAGTTAATATTCTGTCTACACTATTCTGTTCAATAAGTGAGGAAGTCTGACATGAAATCTGGCGAAGCATCTTTTTTCAAATTCCTGGATATAATCAAAACACTTAGAGGTCCGCAAGGATGTCCATGGGACAAGGCCCAGACATCCTTGAGCCTGAGTGGGCATCTCATTGAAGAGGTCTATGAACTCATAGAAGCTATCACCTCTGATGATAAACAGCACATACGCGAAGAACTTGGCGATGTCTTCCTACTAATAGGCCTCCTATGCTCGGTATATTCGGAAAAAGGAGATTTCGCCATGGAAGACGTGATTGATTCGCTTAACGAGAAGCTTGTAAGGCGTCATAGCCATGTTTTCGGGGATATCAAGGTGAATAACAGTGATGAAGCCCTGCAAAACTGGGAGCGAATGAAAAAAACCGAAAAACAGTGTGTCAAACGACAATCCGCCCTGGATGGACTCCCCAAGGAGAGCCCTCCCCTGGATCGGGCGTATGGACTTCAAGTAAAGGCATCCAAGGTGGGATTTGATTGGCCGAACACAGATGGACCACGGCAAAAAATTTATGAGGAGCTAGATGAGGTGGACGCAGAGAAAGAAGAAGTGAAGCGTCTTAAGGAAATGGGTGATCTATTGTTTTCCGTGATCAACTACTCTAGGCATCTGGGTATAAATCCCAGCGTCGCCCTTCTGCATAGCAATGCCGAATTTGATCGAAGATTTCGCAGATTAGAGAAGAAAATGAGGGAAAACGGCATACCTCTTGCACCTGAAAACATAAATCTTATGAATGACTACTGGGAAGCAGCGAAAGCAGAGAAATAGCTCACCGGTTTCATCCCCTCGTCGGCCCCCTTCGCCAAGCAACAAATCCGCGAAATTTCCAATCCCATCAGCAGTGGTGATTTGCCAAGCACGGATTCCAGCAAACGCTTTATGTTGTGGTGCCTAGTTCCTCCGGCTCGTAGCCGTATGATCCACGACTGGTTTTCACAGCGAATTTCAATATCATCAAGAATACCCCGCTCCTTGCATTCTCGGATTAGATTCTTGTCTAAATTGAGAAAACAATCTTTCGAACGAGATATTGATTCGTCGCGAATAGTTACTTGCCAATCGCTCCCCCAGAAGCAATTCATAACCCGCTGTATTTTTTGACCTTTCAGGGTGTCTTTAATCCAAAAAGAATCGCAAATTCGTATCCCCTGAGGCATGGTTGTGTTGATACTGTCATTGATAAGCTTACAATCTGACTCGAATCCTCCTATTAGATTTATGGAGCAAACTTCCCCTTCTGATTTTATACCCAAGGGAAGGGGCTGTGCGAATTCGATGCGTGGCTTGGGATTATAGCCTTGAGAAAACTCCAGATGAATACCAGCCCGTTGAATGGCTTTCTCGAAGGTATTCATCAAGTCTAAATGACCTAAATATCGGGCCGGGCCATCTTTTGTGTATATAAGAAGCAATCTTCTTATTGGTGCCGATTCGTCAATGTGCTCAACGGGGATTTCACCCAGATCGTTTTCTGGGATGACAACATGCCTGTCAGCATCGCATACCCCACAGTGATCAGGGCATTGCATCATGCAGGAAGATGTCGGCAAGGCCTCACGGCTTCGCATGCCTTCTTTTAGCAGGTGGAAATTGGTCACTTTGAGGTTTATTCCGTCCCAGGGAAGTTCTGCCGTCAAGGGCCTTGCCTGGCAGGTTTCCCTCTCGACATCCCAGTCTGCCGTTTTTATCGCTTCCCTCCATGCAACCTTATTGATTTTATCATCCCAGGCATCAAACCGGGTTCCATTTTTCCAAGCCGCATAGCAAAGCCTGCCAGCCCTCTTGTCGCCCCGAGTGATTATTCCCTCAAGGAGAGAAGAAAACGGTGAATGGAAGGATATACTAATCTTCTTGTTAGATTTCACCCCATCTCGAATGAGCTTTATCTGGGACATGGATTGTTCGTCGGTTAACTGAGATGCTCGCTCGTATGGGGTGTGGGGTTTTGGAATGAATGTACCGATATTGACATTGAGATTCATTCCGGTCGATTTTTGCACATAAAGCAGGTAATCAGTGATGGCCATGACCTCTTCCGTATCCCCTGATTCCGGCAGGCCCAGCATGAAATAGAATTTTGCCAGCCTCCACCCTACCCTTTTCGCCTCATTCAAGATTGATACTATCTTATCGACCGAAACTTCCTTGTTGATCCTTTGCTGCCCCGTCAATGTAGGGGTTTCTACAGCGAAGGTTAAGCCGCTTTTTCTCACCACACCCAAGCTAGCTATCAAAGGAAGCGTAACGGAGTTAACCCGTAAGGATGGTAGACTAAACGAGATGCGTCGATGCCGGAACATTTTATTGAGATAGTCGACGAGGGCTTCTAAGCCTATATAATCACCGGTAGAAAGACTCGATAAGGTGATGGATCTGTAGCCGCATTTATAAACAAGAAATTCTACTTCTCGAACAATTCTTCTCGGGGATTTTTGCCTGTATGGTCTGTAGAACACCCCTGCATGGCAGAAACGGCATTTATTCGGACAGCCCCGCATTATTTCAACGACCCCATGATCCTGTATGGGCTTGATCGAAGGAACAGGAAAGGCTGCTGGATCGTCATTTTCCTTGCCGAAGCCCATCCAAATCTGACGAAGAACAACATGCGAATCAGGAGTCCAAAATCCATCCATACCTTTCAACTCGGATTTAAGCTGACCCTTGTTGAAGCCGGCCTCTTTGCGGTTCTTAAGGGTGAGCATCGAAGATGCCAGGATCCCCTCAGATTCGCCGATGAAAACTGCGTCGACAAAATCTGCCCACGGTATTGGATTAGTCATGGCCGGGCCTCCGAGAATAATCAGAGGATGCGCCTCATCTCTTTCGGCACTTAAGATAGGAATTTCTGCGGCATCTAAGAAACTGAGATAATTAGTGAAAGAGAGTTCATAGCCTATCGTAATTGCAAGAAGATCGAAATCTCTCACCTCATAGCGGTTCTCCAGGGAGTAAAGTCTTAATCCGAATTCTCTAAGGCCATCGCAAAAATCTAACTCAGGAGAAAAAGCCCGTTCAGCATGGAGTCCCTTGGTGTCATTAAGTATTTTGTAAAGAATCTTCAATGCCTGGTTCGACATCCCAATCTCGTACAGATCGGGAAATACCACACATATAGTGTAATCATCATCCTCGGCTATGCGGCTAACAGCACCATATTCACCGCCTACATAGCGTCCAGGTTTTTCGACACGATTCAAGAGCAGTCTCATTTCGAGACTGTCAATATCAACACGCCTCATTTTTTTATTCCAGGATTGCGGCGAATGTGAATTGACAGGAGTACTCCCATTGATATCAGAACTGTCCAAAGCGATGAGCCACCATAGGAAAGGAAATACAAGGGAATGCCAGTAATAGGCATAACCCCTATTGCCATTCCAATATTCTCGATGACATGAAAACTTATCATGCTGGCAATGCCGACGGCTATATAAGTGCCAAACCTATCCTGAGCCGTGTAGGCAATATAGCAACACCGTATGAGAATAATGCTAAAAAGTGCGAATATGATCACTCCGCCGAGGAAACCCATTTCTTCAGCTATTATTGAAAATATGAAATCTGTACTCTGCTCAGGAAGATAGCGATAATGGGACTGAGTACCTTGGAGGAAGCCCTTGCCTGTGACACCACCGGATCCCACCGCTGTGACCGACTGAATTATTTGCCATCCGGCTCCACGGGGGTCAATTTGGGGATCAAGGAAGACAACAAATCGCATCATTTGATATCCCCGTAGTGCTCGAATAGATGCCACTACGCCAAGATATGCTGTCGTTAAGATTCCAAATCCATAGAGTACGCCGAGGAAGTATGGTCTTCGAAAAATCACCCACCCAAGAAAAACTAAAAACAGCAGGGCGAGCATCGCTGGCAGTATTATCAGTATGAAAGAATCGTTGGTGAACAAACGAAAGAAACTTAAGGGATATTGGGCAATATAGGTACTCCAAGCAAACCCAAGTACACCAAAAATTATAATGCCTCCCGTAATAGCTGGATAAAAAAGATATTTCCAATTCATGCCTGAGAAAAATGCGATAGTGAAAAGTATGGGAACCGAGACAATTGCTGTCCCAAGATCTGGTTGGAGAAGAATGAGAAAGGTAGGAATGCCTGTAATAATGACAGCCCCCAGGCCTTGGCGGAAATTCGATGTCCCCCCAACTCGTGCATCAAACCACCATGCAAGCATTATGATCAATATAAGCTTTCCAAATTCCGAGGGCTGAATACCGATGCCACCAATCCCCAGCCATGCGCGGGCACCTTTCACATAGCTTCCCACCATCAGTACCAATATTAAAACAGTGAGCAACCCAATATACAAAGGTAATGCCAATGATCGCAATCTTCTGTAATCAATCAGGGCAAATACTATCATGAGGATTAGTCCGGATGCCGCCCAGATTATCTGCCGAATCCATTCATCAGACACCTGCTGTCCTCCAGATATCACACCACTAGAATAGATAAAGGCTATCCCCAATATGATAAGCACAAGAACACAGATGATCAGGCCAATATCTATCCCTAGAAATGTAATTCTTTCCTTCTTTCTATTCATCCTTCCTTCTTTTTATTCATCCTTCTCCATATACGGCCAACCCGGCTTTGGAAGCTCTCTGGCACTCCAGCTCCACCATACCTTCCGGCTCTGCCACTCTTTAATGACGCTCTCATAACTCTGATTATCGAATACTCCTTCAAAGATTATGTCTGTAGCCTTTGGTGCCCACCATTCATATGAATCGGAGGCTTCAATCAAGATGACAACGACAATTCTTTCATCAGGGTTATCGGTATTATATGGTCCATAGGACACGAACCAGTCATGCCATTGGCCTTCTGAACCAATTTCACCGGTTCCTGTCTTTCCTGCGATATCGACTGTGTTTGTATAAATGGCCCACTTGCCTGTCCCTTCGGTGACGACTCCCCTCATAGCAGACTGGAGATAAGCATATTCCTCATCGTCAAGAAGATCAGAGGTTCGAAGAATTTCTGGGGTCATTCTTGAAATAATGCTTCCTGTTCCTGATCGGCGAATTTCACTCACGAGGTATGGGCGATATATCACACCCTTATTCACAATACCTGCAACAACATTGGCCATTTGAAGCGGAGTAGCCAGTAGAAATCCCTGCCCAACCGAAGTATTTAAGGTGTCACCGGGCGACCATTTCGTGTTGTAAATCTTCTGTTTCCAATCCTTATCCGGGACAATTCCAGTAATTTCGCCATCAATTTCAATTCCTGTTAACGAACCAAGGCCGAAGGCGCGTGCATAGCGGGATATAGTTTCTATTCCAAGGTGCTTGACACCAACGGTGCCAAAATAAATATTGCAAGAGGCCTCCAGAGCCTGTTTCATGTTCACGTGTCCATGGCCACTTCGCTTATGACACCAAAACCTTCTGTTACCAAGAACCATACTCCCCTTACACTCAATTGTCTTGTGAGGATCAATGCTATTTTCACCAAGAATTGCGGCTGTCATGACAAGTTTAAAGGTGGAGGCTGGTGCATATCCCGATTGAAGAGCCCTATTGAGTAGAGGAAAATCGGAATTCCGGCTCAGACTCTTAAATCCCCCCGGCCCGATTGTCGCAAAACTATTTGGATCGAAAGAGGGATAAGAAACCAAGGCAAGAATTTCTCCGGTACTGGGCTTAAGTACGATGGCAACTCCTTTTCGTGGCCCTAATGCCTTTTCCGCAAGTTCTTGGATTCGCCTGTCAATGGTCAGAACTATGTCATTTCCATTCTCCGGAGGAATGATTTCAGTGCTCTCATCATCGAGATATTTCCCTTTCACATCGACAGTTCGAAAAATCCTACCATCTTTTCCCCTGAGTATTCCATCAAAGGTTTTTTCTACTCCTGTTTTCCCCAAACTTGCAGTATTGGCATAACCTTGGTTATAGAGAATCTGCAACTCCTCTGTAGTAATGGTCCCAACATATCCAAGTAAATGAGATATTGAGCCGACCTCATTGTACCAGCGCGAGGATTTGCTCTGCCAATGAACTCCGGGAAACTCTTCGGAAGATTCAGCGATTCTAACAATTGATTCAAAAGGGACAGAGTCCAGTATTTCAACTGGATTCCAGGAGTTCTTCCAGTTTTTGGGCAAACGAGAAAGTATGCTTTGTGGTGTTATAGGTAGGATGTCTGCCAATCTTGTAGCGATTTCATCTGGATTCAGTGGGAGTAATTCCGCCGGTATAATCTGTACAGCAAAAGAATTGACATTCATGGCCAATGGTTTATCGTAGTTTCTATCCCAGATTAACCCTCGTTGTGCCAATACGGGTTCGGATCGTCTGGCCACATCTTGAGCCCGTTTCATCCAGACAAGATTCTCGACGATCTGCAAATCAAAAAGGTGAAGAACAAGACCAAGAAATATAAGCAGTATTAAGGCTCCAAAAAGCAGTAGGCGAAGTCGCAATACCCCGTTCTTACGATTCTCGTTTTGAATCATCGCCCTCCCCCTCTCCTCTTATCAATCGTTCGGGCGATGAGTAAGAAACAATAAAACACAATGGAGGAAAGAAAGGTATTGAGTCCAGTTTCGATTATTCCTTTCCATAGGAAAAAATACTCTATTTTGTAATTGAGTGCGAGGTTCAAAAGGTATGCTCCTCCATATTTCAAAACCGTTGCGAAAAATGCTACAAGCATCGGCGTTATGAAGTGTCCTGAAGAGACTTTGGATCTTAACAGTCCCCCTAAGTACCCGATTAGGGTGTACAGTGCTGCATGAAAACCCAGCGGCGCAATTCCCAATAGGTCATGAGACAACCCCACACAAAAACCGACAATGACACCAGTCATCGAACCATAATGACAAGATGTAGCAAGGAGCAACACGAGGGCGAGGTCGGGCACTATGCCCATAGGCATAATACCTAGAAGCAACACCGACTGAAAAATACCTAAATTTGTCGTAACTATAATTATCCAGATGGTTTTCATTGGGGATATTTCAGGATGAATACATATTCTACTTGCTTCGTGTTCACTATGGGACGAACAATGATATCCAGGGTAGTTGAGTATTCTCTAGACATAACTTCCTGCACCCTTCCAATGTGGATACCTCGGGGATAGATTGACTGCATACCTGATGTAACAATCAAATCATTGAGGGCTATGCTGGATCCGGCTGATTTTGAAACATACTGCATGATTAATTCACCACTGCCCCTCCCTGATACCAATCCCGTAAAACGGATATCATGAAGCTTGGCGGCAACATAGCTGTCTGGATCAACGAGGGGGCGAACTTGGCATGATTTTTTTTCAACGGAAACAATCTTTCCAAGCAATCCGAAGGTACCGGATTGAAGCACCGTAGCAATCATTCCTGTTTTTACCCCATGCATTTCACCCTTATCCAATGTTATCGTAGAAAACAGATTCGACGGGTCTCCGGCAATTACCTGTGCTGGTATATGGGAATAACTTAAACTCTCAGAGAAATTCAGTTGAGTTTTCAGATTTTTGTTTTCACGGCGAAGTTCTATGAGTTCCCACTCTATTCCCTGATAGCTGTCAAGAGTGTTGAGCAGGGATTCATGTTCTTCCCTCAGATCACGTAACCGGCGAAGCGATCCGAATCCATCTTCGAGCCGTTTGATACCCTTTCCCGCTATGCGTTGAACTCCGAAAATGACCTGTAGCCCAAAATTTTTGAAATCATTACTACTCAAAAATCTGGTAAAAACCATCATTAAAATGGAAATTGTCAATAGAGCGACTAATACTGCTTCCGGGCGAATCCCTCCCTCACTGCGTCCTGGCATGTCGTCTCATCAGCCCATGCCATTATACAGGGCTCTCATATCGCTGTGACCTCTTGTATGATCAAAATATAGGCCCGCACCGATGGCTACACATAATAGCGGCTCCTCAGCAAGAATAACAGGCACACCTGTCTCCTTCGATAACAATTTGGGTAAGCCCTTAAGCATGGCTCCTCCTCCTGTCATAACGATGCCGAGCTCGACAATGTCGGCAGCCAATTCAGGAGGGGTTTGTCCTAAGGTTTTCTTTACTTCTTCAACGACGGCATTTATGGGCTCTTGAAGGGCCTCTCTCACCTCAACTGAGTCAATATCTAGACGCCGCGGAAGCCCTGTAATGGCATCGGTTCCCTTAACTTCCATTTTTTCAATGGTCTTTTCTGGGTTGGCATTTCCGATATTGATCTTAAGCTGTTCGGCTGAGTATTCTCCAATAATCAGATTGTGAATAGTTCTCACATGCTTGATAACAGATTGATCGAAGGAGTCTCCCCCCATTCGAATAGCATTCGTGACAACCATACCGCCAAGGGATATTACGGATATCTCCGTGGTTCCTCCTCCAATATCAACCACCATATGACCGGCTGGTTCGAATATGGGTATCTTTGCTCCGATAGCCGCCGCAAGTGATTCCTCTATGATTTTAACCTCTCTAGCTCCAGCTTTGTAGGCCGCTTCCTCAACAGCCCTTCGTTCAACCTCCGTTATGCAGGAAGGAACACCCATAACCATACGCGGCCTAATGATTAAACTTCTATTGAGGACTTTTTTAATGAAATACCTAATCATTTTTTCTGTTGTCTCAAGATCGGCAATAACCCCGTCTCGAAGAGGACGTATGGCGATAATATCCCCAGGTGTTTTCCAGAGCATTCGCTTTGCACTCTGGCCAACTGCAACCACTTTTTTTGTTCCGCGTTCCACCGCTACAACCGAAGGTTCGCAACTAACGACCCCCTTCCCCCTGATGTATATCAAGGTATTGCATGTTCCGAGATCTATGCCTATATCTGCTGTTAATCCACCGAATAATCGCTTGCGACCACTCATATTTCCTCCAATTCAGATTATAAGAGATTAGTCGTACAAGCGATGTAAAGTTTCGGTATGTTCAGGATCTATTTTCATAATTGAATACCAAACACGTTTCGCTTCTCCATACAGTCCCAGCGCATAGAGTGTTTCGGCAAATAAGTACAAATTATTTGCATTCTGCGGCTCCATGCTAACCAGACGTTCCAAAACCCCTTTTGCCATCGTATAATTCCCCACATCATAGTAAAGTTGCCCGAGTTGTAACAGCCCTATTTTGATAAGACTGTCATCTCGGCTTCTTTCAATGGCCTCCTGATAATAAGATGCGGCTTCGTTGTAATATCCTAATTGAAAAGCCTCCTTACCCATTGTCAAGAACAAACGGTCTGTAGGATTTTTCTCTAATGCCTCATTATACCATTCCAACGCCGATTCTGCATCACCCATAGCGGTATAGGCCTGGCCTAAGTGTTCATAAATATCTTCGGGCTCATATCCCGAATTAATGGCTATTTCAAGATAGTGGACGGCCAAATCCGCCCAGTAAGCTCCTTTAATAAGATAGGCCTTACCCAATGCATAAGCAATTCTTTCGGGGTGGGGTGTTCCTTCCAATGCAAGTAATCGACGTAGATGTCGAATAGCCAACTGCAAATCGCTATGTCTTTTCTCACTAGACACATGGGCTATGGCGAGAAAATAGCGGCTGTATCCGGCAAATAGAAGAGCGTCTCTATCAATAGGAGCAGAAATCAGAAGTTTTTCGGCTATTTCCACAAGAGCAGCATATTGCCCCGAATTCCATAGTTCATCCGCCGATAAGGTATTACTAGATTCATTAGCTCTCTGCCTAACAAGATTCGCTCCTCGCTTCAGTGCGAAGTAAAGGACAAACCCCAGAACGACAAGGAAGAAAACCGTGAAAGCCAGTCGAATTTTTTGTCTGCGGCGCAATGCCGGAAAATCTGTTTTTTTCATGAAAAAGACGGACCCATAAGCCGGGTTCTGTTGAGGTCGTCATCTATCTCGCATTGTCGTTGCCGAAAATGTCGAATAGCGATCTACCCGTGGATTTTGGATCGGAAAAACCCTGTCCACTACTTGATCTTGCTCCTGATGAGGTTTGCCCTGCGTCTTCCGTTACCGAACGACCGGTGAGCTCTTACCTCACCTTTTCACCCTTACCGGGAAAATTCCCGGCGGTATATTCTCTGCGGCACTATCTGTCACTTCCTAAGCGCAAGTGCCCGGGAGTTACCCGGCATCATTTCCTGCGGAGCCCGGACTTTCCTCTGGACTAGCCAGCGACGACCCGGTCCGTCAAGTCCATCGTAGCAGAAAAAAGGATTTGAAAAACCCCTTAAACGTCTCTGGAAACCTCATTGAAGCTTAAAATTGTCCTCAGAGATATACTCAAAAGTTGTGGATGGATCAAAAAAAGCAAATCTCCCTGTAAGATATTCTGTGTACTCTGTGCCTCTGTGCAAAACTCTGTCTCTCACGGAGTTCACAAAGAACACGGAGAGAGGAACAGACAAATCGTTGAAAAATCTCTGTGTACTCTGTGCCTCCGTGAGAAACTCCTTGTACATCCCATACCGTTTCCAGATCACACGGAGTTCACAGAGGACACGGAGAGGAATCAGACAAAGATCAAAAAAACCTCTGTGAACGCTATGTCTCCGTGAGAAACTCCTTGTACATCCCATACCGTTTTCAGATCTCACGGAGTTCACACAGGTCACGGAAAGGGTTCAGTCAAAGATTAAAAAACCTCTGTGTACTCTGTGCCTCCGTGAGAAACTCCTTGCACCTCCCCTACCGTTTTCAGATCTCACGGAGTTCACACAGGTCACGGAGAGGGATCAGTCAAAGATTAAAAAACCTCTGTGTACTCTGTGCCTCCGTGAGAAACTCCTTGTACATCCCATACCGTTTTCAGATCTCACGGAGTTCACAAAGGACACGGAAAGGGATCAGTCAAAGATTAAAAAACCTCTGTGTACTCTGTGCCTACTCTGTGCCTCTGTGCGAAACTCCTTGTACATCCCATACCGTTTTCAGATCTCACGGAGTTCACAAAGGACACGGAAAGGGATCAGTCAAAGATTAAAAAACCTCTGTGTACTCTGTGCCTCCGTGCGAAACTCCTTGTACATCCCCTATCGTTTTCAGATCTCACGGAGTTCACAAAGAACACGGAGGGAAAATGAGGATTCAAGGTTCTTTTTCCAATGCCTCGTGGGGGGACTGCATGGGAGCGAAGACTAAAGCGAGATACAGCACTAGAACTAAATTGTTTTTTTTGAGGTCCCTAAGGTGCTTCTTTGATCAGAGTTCATCATCATCATCATGATCAAGCAAGTCCGATAGACCTCCCACATCTTCATCTGTGAATTCGTATATGCTTGCGCTAGAATCGCCACCTTCCTCCCAGAATAGAATACGACTACAATATGGACAGAATTGTATGTCTTCTCCGTTGCGTACATCATTAACAAACTGGGCGGGAAGAAGCATATGACAGCCACTACAGACATTAGCTTTCGTCGGCACAATGCCGATTCCAGATTTATTCTTAATAATACGCTTGAACTTGAAGAGGATATCTTCGTTCATATGAGGTGCTACCTCGTTTTCCTGTTTGGCGAGTTCCTCGAGTTGGGATTTTTTTACACGTGTTTCCCCTTCGATTCTTTCATTTTCAGCCTTGAGGTCTTTTTCTTGCGTATCAATCATCTGCTCCTCACGCTCAAGAGTGACGTGCATCTCTTTTAAGTCTTCTTCCCTCTTCTGAATTTCGCGACGAAGACGTTGCTCCTTCTCTGTTGCGTCCCGAATCTCCTTATCAAGGGCCTCATATTCACGCTGTGTCGTAATGAAATCCATCTGTTTCTCTGATTTTTCCCGACGACGCTCAGCTTCGTTCATTTCAAAGGTCAAGGTCATAATCTCATTTTTAGCGATACCAAGCTGTTCGTTTTTTTGGATAAAAGACTTCTTGAGTCGATTAAGTATTTCTTGTTTAGTATTCAACGCCTTGGGAATGTCTAAGATATCTCGCTCAATGATGTACTTGTCCGACAGAATTTGTTGTAACTTCCGTAGGACTTCAAATGTTTCTTCCATGATTTTCTCCCTAATTCTCTAAGTATCCTTTCAGCCGTCTGCTTCTCTGAGGATGACGCAAACGCCTCAATGCTTTAGCTTCAATCTGTCTTATTCTCTCGCGTGTTACATTAAAACACAAACCGACTTCCTCAAGAGTGAGAGAAAATCCGTCATCCAATCCGAATCTCATCTTCAATACTTCCTGTTCTCGTGGCGGCAAGGTATCTAGTATATCATGCAACTGTTCTTGTAGCACCGCAAAGGCGGTCTGATTAGATGGATTGATAACCCGTTTATCTTCGATGAAATCCCCTAGTAGTGAATCCTCTTCTTCTCCGAGAGGGGTTTCCAGGCTTATTGGTTCACGGGCGACATTTTTCACTGCCTTTACTCGGGATACCGACCATCCCAGTTGTTCTGCAATCTCTTCATCAAGTGGCTCTCTCCCGAACGTCTGCATCAAGTGGCGTGATTCCCTCACAACCTTGTTCATCTGCTCAATCATGTGTACAGGGACTCGGATGGTCCGGGCTTGATCGGAAATCGCTCTCGTAATAGCTTGACGAATCCACCATGTCGCGTAGGTAGAGAATTTATAACCCTTTCGATATTCGAATTTCTCGACCGCTTTTATGAGGCCGATGTTGCCTTCTTGGACAAGATCGAAGAAATGTAATCCACGGTTTGTGTACTTCTTGGCAATACTCACCACCAATCTAAGATTAGCTTGAATAAGCTTATCCTTAGCCGTCTTCATCATAACACGCCCGTGATATATTTCCTCTGACCTGCGGACTATGTCGTCAATCGATGTCTCAAAATCAATCTCCATCCTGTGAAGCTTTTTCTCGGTGAGTTGCACTTGACGTATGCACTCTTTGATCGCATCGGCTGTTAAGCCTAATCGCTGTTCGATTTTTGCCCGTTCTTCAGCTTTGGCCAGGCATCTTCCTATACTCCGGACTTCACTCATAGAACGTACGCCCAGTGTTCTCTCAACCTGATACTGCTGATTCCGGTATTTCTCAATCTTAGCCCCAATAGCGACAAATCGCTCCGAAAACTTCATAATCTCTTCTTGGTGAATATCTATATTGACAATGACCTTGAGCAACGAACTCCGTTTCGTCGCAAGTTTTTTATCACTATGAATATCACCTTCCATAGCCACAATGCGATTCTTTAATTCCATGTACTGATTCAAATCCGTGATGATGTTCCGAAAGGCTTCCTTGTAGAAATGATTAATACGGCGTCTATCGGCGAGAAAACCTGAAAGCTCTTTCTTGGAGAAATTCATCTCTTTGGGATCCGCTTTACTGAAACCCTTTTGTGACAGAGCGTGTAATTCCAGTATTATGATGCCGGACGTTCTTAATACCTGCTTAATGATGTTTTCCCCGTCTTCCATTTGCTTAGAAAGCTCAACTTCCTGTTCGGCAGTGAGAAGTTTATCCTTGCCAATTTCACGAAGATAGAGACGTACCGGATCATCAATTGAAGTATCTTTATCGCTGAAGACTAACTTACGGGAAGGTATCTCTATGGCATCAGCGGGTGCGACCTCGACATCTTCCTCAAGTTCAGGATCAATCTCAGCCTTGAGGTCATCAGGATCATTGTCAAGTATATCATCTTCATGACTATCTTCATGACTATCTTCATGACTATCTTCATGGCTATCTTCATGATTTCTTTCTGAATCATCAGTGAGTTTCACCCCTACAGATTCCAATAATCCTACGATATCGTTAATCGCCTCGGATTTAACAATATCTTCAGGCAACCAGTCACTTATTTCTTCAAAACTTATCGTTTTAGTCTTTCCGGCATGCTCCAGGAGCTTTGCTACCATGGGATGGGATTTTAACTCAGTCATTTCTACCTTGCCTGATTCTCGTGATGTTCCTATCAATCTCCTGGATTCGTTTCATGCGGGCTGTGGTCCGTTCTCGATTTGAATCATTTGACAATGTGCTAACCAATGCACGTCTCTCTTCATTGAGTGTTCGGACCTTGATCAAACTGATTTTCTCATTAATCGTCTCTTCAGCCTTTGCGGTAAATTCTTCGGTCATCAGCTTTTCTAATATGACTTCTCTCAACTTGTTATCATCCAATTTTTCCAAGATATTCTCGGTACTGGGTATTATTCCATTGACACTCATTTCATCCATAATCCTATAAATCACTAAAGCTCGCCTGTCCCGAAACATTTCCGGGGCAAGCACAGCCCTGATTGGAGAAAAGAAATCGGCTTTAATGGCAACTGCAATCATCAGATACAGCTCATCACTCATCAAATTCTCCGTAACTTTAGTGTGACGAATTCTCTGTTGACGACTACCGCTATTGTGGAACTCCCGTATCACGGCAAGAGGATCAGCGTTCAACCTGTCTGCAAGCCGCTTCAGATATGCTTCACGTCTCACTTCCGATCCTACTGAGCGCAAATACGGTGTCAGTTCTATCAATGTTCTCTCCTGTCGCTCAGCAGTAACTTCTAGATTTTCTCTAACTTTACAATGTAACAAAAAATCGAAGACTGTCAAAGGTTTTGATGCAATTTCATGCAATGTCACCTCACCTTTTTCCTTCATCAAATCTGCCGGATCCATCCCTGGTGGGATGGACACAGCCTGAACGTTCAGCCCCTGTTCTTCCGCCAGGAGGGCGGCTCGCATTGTTCCATCAATCCCTGCCTCGTCTCCATCAAACATTAAAACAATTGTCTGCGTTAAGCGTTTCAGTGTTTTGGTTTGGTTTTCGGTCAATGCAGTCCCTAAAGGGGCGACCGCCTCCTTGATTCCAGATTGATAGCAGGAGAGTACGTCAAGGTTCCCCTCACATATAACCGCCCTCTTTGTGTCACGAATGCTTTTCTTCGCTTGCCCCAAACCATAGAGGTGTAAGCTCTTCTTGTAGAGGGCAGTCTCGGGAGAATTCTTATACTTTGGGCCTTTATCGTTCAATCCCCGGCCACTAAATGCTATGACTCTTCCCATATCCGGCATAACCGGAAACATGAGGCGATCCACAAAAAATGACCACTTTGGTGATTTACTGCTGAACAATCCGGAAGTAGCGAGAAACTGCGCCGAATATTTTTTTTCCATTAGAAATCCATACAGCCATTGCCCATCCGAGGGGGCCCAGCCCAGGCTGAACACTTCACTTGTTTCCCGATTTATACCTCTGGATTCCAGATAATCTCTTGCCTCTGTAGCGTGTGGATGATTATATAGCAACCAATGGAATGTCTTTGCAACGCGGAGGTACAGGTCTTCCAATGCCTTTATATTGCTCTTAGTTTGCTCATTACTGGAAACCAGATGAATGTCAACTCCGGTTTTTTGGGCTAAGAAGTCCATTGCCTCTGGAAAACTTAAGGAGGCAATATCCATTAGAAAATTGACCACATTGCCGCCCTTCCCACAGCCAAAGCAGTAATACAAGTTATTCTCTTGACTTACCGCAAATGATGGAGTCTTCTCGGAATGAAAAGGACAGAGCCCCCACCAGCGATTACCCCTGCGGGTGAGTTTGACGTATGAACCGACGATATCAATGATATCCGCTCGTCTATGCACCTCATCAATAACACTATCGGGTATTCTTCCACCGCCCACGTAGGTACTACTCCTTGATGATGAACGTCTTGATGTAGTCATCACGGGCACTCAAATGATCGGAATAATTCCGTGAGAAGACATGTGTTCCCTTGGCAGGATTCTTTACAACAAAGAAAAGTGAATCGATTTTAGCCGGATTGAATACGGCTTCTAAAGCCACTTTCCCTGTGATGGAGATGGGAGCGGGCGGCAGAGACGAGTAAAGATATGTGTTATAGGGAGAATCGATTTCTAAATACTGTTCAAATATTCGCCTCTTGAAACGATAAAAGTCGTCCCTGAAAGGTCGTCCGGCCTCTGTTTCCTCAATGGCATATACGACAGTCGCACAAGATTGCAAGGCCATGCCCTCCTTAAGACGGTTATTGAAAACAGCGGCGATTTTCTTGGCCTCTTCATCAATGCGGTATTCTCGCTCTACGATAGATGCCAGAACAATTTTTTCATGCAGTTGACCTTTCGTAAGCCTTCTCCATGAAGGCTCAATTTCATCGAGAACACTGAAAAATTTGTCGGTCATTGTGCGGACTATGGACTCTGCAATTAATTCTGATGCTCTTGGAGACTCGTCAAAAGGTGCCTCAATTTTATAGGTATCGGGAAAGAGATATCCTTGTAGCCCCCACTCGTTTTGAAGAATGGGGTACTCAGAGGCTAGGGCGACTATGGCTTTTTCAACATCGACAGCATAGGCAAGACGACTCTCTTGAATATGCGTCGCTATCTGGGACGTGGTATATCCAGGCAGGACAACCAATGTCGTATAAATTCGCTGAGCATTACTTGGTGATGTAATGCTTTTAAGTATCTGCGAGGGTCTCATGCCGGTTTCTAGGGAATATCGACCGGCCTGATGGGCACCAGCAAGGCCTAATCGCGACGTGATCCTATAACGCCACTGAATGTATAACGCATGACGCAACAAACCTAAGTGTTCAAGTTCCAAGCTTAAATCTTGAAAACTTGTACCGGGAGGGATGCTTACAACTATCGGGTCCATTCCCTTTTCTCCAAAGGGAGCATCAAGAAGAAACCAAAACCAGATAAAACCACCAGCGAAGAGAAGTAATAGGGTTAAACCTAAGAGAACAAGAAGCCTTTTAATGATGAGAATCCCCCGAGAATCAAGCTCCAATGTCATAAACACTACAGTTCGATTTCATACCCTTCCCTGGCAAGTAAGATCTCTACATCGTTGCTGTATGTCTGATCGAGCCGAGCGTTAAATGAATTCGCCGCTTGCAGAATACTGCCCAGCTTCTGATCTGAATTCATCGGATCGTGATGAAATAGCACGAGTTTTCCAATCTCATATTCCCGTGCGAATTGTACCGCTTGGCTGTAAGAAGAATGCCCCCAATCATATTTTGCGATGGCTTCGTCCAAGGTATATTGAGCATCCAACATAATAATATCCGCTCCCTGGAAATAGGTGTTATTTTTTGAAGTGCGCATAAAATCTTTCTCCGTGAGCTGGGTGTCGGATGAATAGATGAATGATTTTCCGTTTTCTGTTACCTTATAGGAAAAAGCTCCTCCTGGATGAGTCCTGCTCATACAGGATATTTTGGTAGCATTAATTTCAACAGTCTCATTCTCTTCCATTATGTGAAAATCAATCTTAGCCGTGAAACTATCCCAACCAACAGGATGAAAGGGTTTTTCCATAAATTTTGCAAGAGTATTTTCCATTCCTGGGAATGGACTGTAGAAATGTACTTTGGCAGCTGGATTATACATTGTGGAGAAATAAGGAATGCCAAGAATATGATCGTAGTGAAAGTGAGAGAGAAATATATGATATTCGTCAGTTTTCTCCCCATCCCTAATGATACTCTTCTCAAATTCCCTTAGTCCTGTGCCGGTATCGAGTATGATCACTCCTCCATCATTTGTCCTCACCTCGACACATGGCGTATTACCACTGGTGGTTCCATAGATATCATTTGAAAGACTTGAGATAAATCGCTGTCTTGTGGTTTCGCTAGTCAAATCAGCGGGACTAACGAGTTGAATTACCGCTTCTATCTTCTCACGCACCTCATATGGCGACAGAGGAGTCGGGCTTGATCCACGAGCCCCCCAAATGCGAATAATCATGAATTATCCATTTTCACCGACACTTCATTCCATGCCATCTGAGTGATGCTATTCGGTGTCCAAAAGGAATAGATCAGATACTGAAAAGGCAAAAACCCTACTACAGTACACGCATTATCCCAAAAGATGCATTCATTGTCCGCTATTTCAATCAAGCTCTTTCGCGCCTCCAAACCGCTGTCAATCCTCCTGCAATAATGCTTGAAAAACTCCTATTACTCAACTTGTATGAACAAAGCCAATCGAGAAATATTTTCCATAGATAGGAAGACTTATCCAGGCAATATGACAAAAACACCAGGCATCTTAGATACCCTCGAAGAACAAACCATCGCCAAGGATAAAATCCTGATTATCAGCCTCACCCATATAAGGAAACCTCAAAAAAACTCCATTTAGTTCTTGCCTCAACCTTTTCCGCCTACCTGGGGCTGTTTCAGAATGCGCCTTTGGCCCGCATGCAACGTTGGCCGACCTGTGCGTGTACGCAGACCGGCCTACCTGTTGCAGACAGGTGCGTACACGCACAGGCAGACCGCCTTGCCTACAAACCTAAATCCATCATTCTGACCCACCCCCTTGATTCTGACACAGCCCTACAGACAGGCGAGAAATCTCTTCAGCAATTTCCTAAAGCTGTTTTTTAGAGGTGCTCATAATAGTTTTTTGGGGAGAGAAGGATTCGAACCTTCGAAGCTACTAGCAACAGATTTACAGTCTGCCCCCTTTGGCCACTCGGGAACCTCCCCAGATATATCTCATCATCAGTCAGCCATCTGTCGGATTCGAACCGACGACCCCGAGATTACAAATCACGTGCTCTGGCCGACTGAGCTAAGATGGCAAATAAAATTGAGTCTAACTTCGAATATGCCAAAATGTCAACACCGAATTGACGATATCCAACTTGGGCTTCCAAGTATCCACAATCCTTTGCTGTGAACATGCACCGTAGTCTCAAAATGGGCCGTTGGACTGCCGTCAACCGTGACCGCCGATCCGTCTTGAGCATAATGAATTCTCCCATCCCCATTGGTGAATATCGGCTCAACTGTGTATACAGAATCTTGACTTAGAGGCTCATGAGGTCTGCCGTCATAAGTAATTACAGGATTACAATGGAGGAACTGCCCCACCCCGTGTCCAGCGGCCTCCGGTATCAGCCTAACATCATGTTGTTCGCAGAGGCATGCTAAACTCAAGGCAGCTTCACAGCCATCGCTTCCACTTCGTGTATGGCTTAGAACAAGGCTTGTCCCCTCCAAGGCGGCTATAAGCAATCGAACTCTCTCGCTATCGATTTCCCCTACGGGAAAAGTTGCCGAACTATCGGCCCACCAACCGTGATAGGAACAGGCCACATCCACCGTTACAATTTCTCCTGGGTGCAGGATGCGATTATTCGGCTTACCGTGCCATACGACTTCTTCGGGGGAAATTAGAATAATATAATTCGAATCAACACCAGCATTCCTCAGCTGAACTTCGATAAAGTCGGCAAGCATACGGGTCGTTGTATTAGGGATAATGTTTTTCTCGACAGCCTCCAGAACACGCTCCAAGCACCATGCCGCTTTCTGAATTGATTCCAAGTCAATAGACACTTCCTCATTAGGCGAAGATATCAGTTCTTCGAATAAGGATTTATTGGCCATCATACTAGTATTTTCGGTTGAGCGTTCTGTTATAAAACCTATTCTTTGAAATCAGGACGTAGTTTTTTCGCGTCACCAAGATAAACATGAGTTCCCTTACCCCCTCCGCGGCAGGTAAGCATCACACGGATCATCCGCGGCGGCATGTCGATGATGGTCGGCTCCTGTGCGCAGAACAAGGGAACCTGACCAAATTGCGGACGGGCTTCCCTTAGTGCCGAGGCGGCGTTTTTTCGATCAAGATCCGATGTTTGCGTTATCTGGATGCTGATTATATCTTTGATCATTAAGTCATTTTTCTCCAGAATCCTATCTAAGAGCATTCCCATGACTTCTCCTATCTTTCGTTCTTCTTTCTCGGAGTTATCGACGGTAGCGGCACCTCGAATCGCATATATCATTTGTTCATCTACAATGATCACCCGGGAAAAGGCAGACGTTTTCCACCAAGGATGTGGGCGTGGAGGTATTCCACCTCCTGCCCGCCATCCGGTCCATTATTAATTATGATTCGATACCCTTTCTCGCTTAATCCTAGAGAATCAGCAACTCTAGCAATGCGTTTAATGAACCGCCCTGTTTCTTCATCAGACCACTCGTCAAGATCGGCGAATCGGGCAATTCGTTTCTTTGGTATCACTAAGATGTGTACGGGAGCTTTAGGGTTGATGTCTTTGAACGCCAGTACTTCATCATCTTCATATACCTTGGTACTTGGTATTTCTTCTGTCAGAATTCTATCGAAAATTGTTTCTTTCAAGATACACCTCCATTCATGTTTCTTGGAATTCCTTCCTCCCCTTCGGATTCAACATCCATGCTCATACTGAGCATCTTTTTGTCTGAGAAAATGAATCGGCCTCGAAATGGGACACCTTTAAGCAATAGAGGGAGCCACCAGGAATCATCAGTCCACATCTGGGCATAGGGAATCTGATCCTCATCACACCAAAAGGGATCAGCTTCGGCTGTTTCCACGGCTGAACCACTCCAGTGACGAGTTTCAAAGACAGTCCCATGGAGGGAAAAACCATTGGTGAACTGGAAATAGAGCTCTCCACATATAGCAAGGTCTTTCACCTCCAATCCAACTTCTTCCCTTACCTCTCTGATGGCAGCCTCCACGGCAGACTCCCCTGACTCGATTCTACCGCCCGGTGCATTAATGAGTCCCGCACCCAGTCCTCTCTTTTTATACATGAGTAAGATTTTTCTCGATTGCATATCACGGACAAAACACAATACAGCCTCTTCAATAGGCTTCCATTTATGAGTATCTATATCCCGGGCTTTGAGCATGATCAATCCTAACCGTTAATTCCAAATGGAATCAAGGAGTCTTCATTGCCCGGAAGTCATAGTTATGATAAACTCGTCAAATGGCAAAGCCTGGCTCAGGAATCAGGAACATCGGCATCATGGCACATATTGATGCGGGCAAAACAACCACCACCGAGAGAATTCTCTATTACACCCATAAAAGCCACCGAATCGGCGAAGTCGATGAAGGCACGGCCGTAATGGATTGGATGCCTCAGGAACAGAATCGAGGGATAACCATCGTATCGGCTGGAACGACATGTTACTGGAACGATGTCCAGATCAATATAATAGATACACCGGGGCATGTGGATTTTACGGCGGAAGTTGAACGGTCGCTAAGGGTTTTGGACGGTGCCATTGGGGTGTTTTGTGCCGTCGGTGGTGTTGAGCCTCAATCCGAGACAGTCTGGAGACAGGCCAAGCACTACAAGGTGCCCTGTATCGCCTATGTCAACAAAATGGACCGCATAGGGGCCGATTTCTTCTCTGTCGTCGATGAAATACGTAAAGACCTCAAAGCCAATCCCATTCCACTGGCCTTGCCTATAGGTGCCGAATCGGACTACGAGGGAAATATTGACCTCATCACAATGCGTGAACTTCACTGGGAAGCCCATACAGATGGCTCTGTTATTCATTACAGGGAAATCCGGAATGAACTTAAGCATCTTGCCGAGACATGGAGAGACAAACTACTTGACTCATTATCGGCCTATAGCGATGAAATTACAGAACTCTATATAGAAGGGAAGACGGTGAGTGAGGAATTAATACATTCCACGCTGAGAAAGGCCACCATTGCCCAAGAAATTCTTCCGGTATTGGTGGGTTCATCCCTGAAGAACAGGGGTGTCCAACCCTTGCTGGACGCAATTCTCGACTATCTTCCCGCACCCGAAGAGTTGCCGGAAATTCATGCACGGCATTCGGTAAAGGAACATGAGGTGCTGATTCAGCGACAAGCAAAAGGGAATCTTGCGGCACTGATTTTTAAGATACAACACGATAAAGAGATGGGGATGATGTGCTACCTACGGGTGTACTCAGGTTCATTAAAAGCAGGTACTGCTGTGTTCAATGCCAATGATAGGAAACGGGACAGAGTGAACCGATTACTGCGAATGCATGCCAATCATCATGAACAGATTAACCGAATAGAGGCCGGAGATATCGGCGTTGCGATAGGATTGAAAACGGCTCGCACGGGAATAACCCTTGCAGATGAAGGATGTCCTGTGGCACTTGAGTCGATGGATTTCCCCGAACCGGTTATATCAGTTTCTATTGAATCGAAAACCTACAGTGAACAAAACAAATTGAAGGGGGCTTTGAGCAATTTGCTCAAAGAAGATCCGACGTTTGCGGTTACAGATAATGAGGAAACTGGACAACTCATTATCTCCGGCATGGGGGAACTTCATCTTGAAGTACTGATAAACAGAATACTTGAGGAGTATAGGATAGATGCCAATATAGGCAATCCTCAGGTAACATATCGCGAGACAATCACGGCGGAGTATATCCATTCGGAGACCTATCATCGCAACTTGGCAGGGAAGGAGCATGAGGCAACTGTCACACTTCGTGTTTGTCCGCAACAGAGAGGAAAGGGAAACCAATTTGATTCAGAAGTCAAGACAAATGATGTTCCTCAAGCATTTCAAGATGCGGTAAAACGAGGTGTTGAATCGGCATTTGCATCAGGTATAGTCATGGGCTATCCCTGCGTCGATATAAAGGCTTCATTAATTGATGTTGCCTATTCGGAATCCACTGTCAGTGAAATTGCACTCGAAGCCGCTGCATCATTGGGTTTTGACAAGGCATGCAGAGAGGCAAAGCCTATTCTCCTCGATCCAGTAATGGAAGTCGATGTGATGTGCCCATCAGACAAGGTAGGCGATGTCATAAACAGTTTAGGAATGAGAGGTGGCCATGTAGAAAGCATGGATTCACGACCGCTTTATGAGTTGATTAAGTCGAAGGTGCCGTTGGTGAATATGTTTGGGTATTCCACGAATCTCCGTAATCTTACCCAGGGAAGGGGATCATTCACGATGGAATTTAGTCATTTTGCTACCAATAAACCTTAAGTGGACGAATGTTAAGTCTGTTAAAGATGATATGATATATATATTATAATAAATCTTGGAGGAACTCTCATGGCCATATCCATGAACACTATCCGCAATATTTCAATTTGCGGACATGGCGGAACAGGCAAGACATCATTAGTGGAACAGATGTTGTTTAGAGCTGGCGTAATATCCAAGGCCGAATCGGTCGAGTCAGGAAAAACAGTGAGCGATTTCACGGATGATGAAATTGAGCATAGGTTTTCGATCCACACAAGTCTCGAAAATCTTTTGTGGAAGGAGAAAAAGATCAACCTACTTGATACCCCGGGATCAGCGGATTTCGTTGGAGAGGTTATTGCATCATTTAGAGTATCGGAAACGGCCATAATGGTGATCAGTGCCACCGCTGGTATTCAGATTGAAACTATCAAACTATGGCGAAGGCTTGATAAACGCAATCTCCCAAGAGTGGTATTTGTAAACAAAATGGATCAGGATAGGGCCAATTTTCTGCAGTCCCTGAATCAAATAAAAGAGACATTTGGGGTGACGGCCATTCCCTTAAACATCCCTATAGGAATGGGAAATTCCCACGAAGGTGTTGTCGATTTACTCCATCTGAAAGCCGTGAAAACCGGCGGAAAGGATGTCCAGATACCACTTGACATGAATGAGGAAGTGAATCAGTGGAGGGAGAAACTTATTGAAATGGCTGCCGAAGGAGATGATGCCCTAACCGAGAAATTCTTTGAGGATGGCACTTTAGAAGGTTCCGACATTATCCAGGGGCTTCTGGAGGGCATGGCTAAAAACACATTTGTTCCTGTTCTCTGTGGGTCAGCAGAGAGCGGTACTGGCATTAGCGACCTCTTGAACATCATCGCCGAACTCTGTCCGGCACCTGGGCGGGAGCCTGAACCTGTCGAATCTGGGGAGTCCGTTGCATACTCTGATACGGGTGATTTCTCAGGATTCATTTATAAGACATCAATTGACAAGTTTTCTGGGAAAATCAGTTATATCAAAGCTGTCAGGGGGATTCTTAAACCTGGAGAATTTTTCAATACAAGGATTGAAAAAAAAGAGCGAATTTCGAAACTATTTCTTGTCAATGGTAAAAACCTAAAGGAGACTCCGCAACTTATCGCCGGGGACTTAGGTGCCGTGGTAAAGATAGATTCCGTGCATACAAATGATTCCCTAGTCAGCAATTTGCCCGTCATTCACTTCAAACCCCTTGGGCTACCTGCCCCGGTGCACACCCTTGCTATCAATGCCGAGAGTCAGAAAAACGAGGATAAGATGAATGATTATCTTCACAAGATCGCAGAACAAGACTTAACCTTTACAATTGGTTTCAACAGTGAAACAAAGGAAACGGTCGTTGCAGGAATGGGCGAGATGCATATAAACATCGTATTTGATAAACTCCTAAAGGAATCCAAAATAAAGATCAATGCCCGCAAACCTCGGGTACCCTATCGGGAAACCATAACCAAAACCGCCGATTCTGAATACACCCACAAAAAGCAATCAGGTGGGCATGGTCAGTACGGTCGAGTGATGATGAAGGTGAAACCTCTGCAACGAGGGGAAGATTTTACACTCACTAACGATATAAGGGGAGGTTCTATTAGCAAGGGATATTTCCCAGGTATTGAGAAGGGGCTCAGGGAAGCCATGGAGGAGGGATTTCTAGCTGGATATCCTATGGTGGACATAGGGGTGAGTGTCTATGACGGAAAGGAGCACCCTGTCGATTCCTCTGAAATGGCTTTCAAACTTGCGGCCAAAATGGCATTGAAGCAGGCTTTTGAGAAGACAAAACCGGTTCTTCTTGAACCCATGGTCAATCTAATAATTTATATTGAGGACAAATACCTCGGTGATATTTTATCGGATTTGTCGACTAAACGTGGTCGTGTGCAGGATCAAGCATCCGTCGGGGGCGGGATACAGAGCATCAAAGCCGTTGTTCCCCAGGGAGAACTCCTCACCTACGCCATTGATATGAAGGCCCTTACCTCCGGCACAGGAACATACGAGATGGAATTTAGTCATTATGAACCGGTCTCTGGCAAGATTGCCCAAGATATAATATCTGCTAGCCGCAAGGAGGAATAGGATTTTACCAAAGTTGATATCTTTGGAGCTGACTAAAATGTTCTGTAGCATCCACATAGAGGGTGCTTCTAGGAAACATCATTTAGTTCTTGCCTCGGATCTTTTTCGCTTGCTATGCGTGTGGGAACCCGCATAACCGACAGGGCAAAATGCTAAGAGGCATAGCCAAAAAGCTATACTTGAGTTTTTTGCCGCCTTTGGCCTTGTATCGAGACCTGTCTGCAACAGGCAGGTCTGCCTATGCGTTTACCTGGTCTGCAACCCCAGGCAGACGCAGAAGAAAGAGACATCGCCATTGTATCGCCTCGTCTGCCACCTGCCTACCGTAGGCAGATGTAGGACACGGCACACAGATAGGCGAAAAATCTCTTTCGTCAATTTTTCCTAAAGCTATTTTTTAGAGACACCCTTTATAGGGTGTATTTGCGCAATTTAGTGGGCGACACTGGATTTGAACCAGTGACCCCGTGCATGTCAAGCACGTACTCTAACCAACTGAGCTAGTCGCCCTTTTTGTCATCATCCATCAGAATTGAATTGAAGGTCAATGCTAATCTTCTTAACCCATTCACTCAAGAACCGCCCGCCACAGAGCTGTGTCAGAATCCAGGAGGCCCGATGGGGGGGACTCCCACAGGCAAGGCGGCGAAAAAGTTCTGAAAGCGGAGTGTTCATGAGCATTTCAGGTTTTTTGCCTGTCTGCGTCTGCCTACGCCTGCCTGTTGCAGACAGGTGCGTACACGCACAGGCAGAGGCCAACGACGCATGCGGCCCAAAAGGCGCATTCTGACACAGTCCCATTCTCCAAAAAAATGGTCCACCCGATAGGCTGGACCATATATAAGGGCCTTGTGCAATTATTGCACAGTTTCTTGATTATCTTCGTCTTCCTTATGCATTTTCTTCTCTTCAAGGTAGCGTAATATTTCTATGTTGGACAAACGAGCTGTTTCATGCTGACGGCGGAGTTCTTCTCTTTTGTTCAAGATACCCCAGATTTCTTCATGTCGCAGATCAGAATCAAGATCTTCAACGATGGCCTGGTCATAGGTAATGGTGATGTCTTTGATATAGCCAATGAAATCACCTCCCTCTTGCATTGCATCTCTATAGACTTGAATGCTGTCAAGAATGACTAATGGCGAAGTTCGCGGGTATAAAGGTTGTTTCTTCAATGTGCGATTTCGGACATCCACTATATAATTCGGATTGGACCAGCTAAGCTCTCGCCAACCATCAAAATCAAGATAACCCAATGGTATTTCCTGAGTATTCTCGCTTTCATCTCTTAGCACCACGGCTAATCCAAAGGGATAGTTCATGCCGTACACATTCATTCGGACATTCTTTAAAACTCCCACATTCTTTTTGACACCGTATCCGTCAAATTGGTTTCCTTTGATAGGATTGTCTATAAAATCATTTGTCGCATAGGCTGGAATTTGGAATGGCGGCTTTATCCAGGCATAAGAATTAAACGGGGCCTCCGGGAAATGTACCCGAACGCCCATGACTTGCTCTCCCGAAAATCGGGTGGCATTATCAGCCACTGTGACGGCACGAACGTAAGACATCTGATTGTTTAGAACTGTTTGCGATGAGCTTGAAAGCTCTATTTTCCAATTTGGAATAAACAAGGACATCTTCATCATCTCTTTCTCTTCATCGGTGAATCGAGTGCCCGCAATGACGCTGTAATCAATCAGGGTGGCCTGATGGTCACCTTGATAATCATCTACGAGTTCATCGAAGTTAACCAATATGGCTTCCTCAGCGAACACCATATTGGTAATAACGAGAAACGCAATGAAACAAACTAAAATTCTTTTCATAAAAGGCTCCTTTGCAATTTATTTATTTTAAGTGCTAACCTATAATAAGATTACACACAAAATGCGATTATGTCAACTGTATATTCACATTTATTCCTGTTTTATGTCTTTTTCGCCACTTTCTGCATGAAATCTTCGAGTTACAACTGGTATTCCATCTATTGTATATTGTACAGCCTTCAAACGGGGGAAATTTTTTGAAAGATTCATACTAATGGTACTGAGAGCTTCATCAAGTGTCATTGCCTTTCTGGTGTCCATATCATATACATCGATGCTGAAATCAAGATAGACTGTTTTTCCAAGCATTGCTATATGCCGAAGTTTCGTGTTGAGCGGCACGATTGGAGCAAGTGCTAAATCAACTGGCCCGAGTAGAAGCTCTTGAACAAATGTTGTCATCTGCTCGACATGGTTCCCTCTTGCGGGAATACCTCGTTTTTCAGCTCCAATTCTCTCGCCGGAGTTCAATGGGAAATAAAAAATTGCCCCTGTCATGACAGGGCGGAAGAAGACATATAAGGCGATGCTGATGACAAATGATGTGGTAAGTAAAGCTAACGGGCACAAAGGCCCTTTCATTGATCGATAGAGCTTCAATCCTAAATCCTTATTTCTTCTCCTCAAAATAATCGACAAACCTCCGAATGCCATTATAGATACCTTCGGTTATCAGCCTCAAGTATTCGGGGGTTCTAAGACGGGCGGCTTCATCCGAATTAGTAATGAAACCTACCTCCAGAAGAATTGATGCCATTTTTGCATTTCTGACGACGAACCAGCTTTCCTCGCGCCTGCCCCTATTCGGAACATTGTCGCCAAGCTGAATTTGAAATTCTTCCAATACCATGTCGGCAAGGCGTATGCTTTCATGAGTGAATTCCTCTTCCCATAGGGCATTGATTATGGGGGCAATGGCTTCCGCTTCACGAGGGAATGCAGAGTTATCAATCAGATTCCTCCGGTAATTCTTGGGCAGGTACCACACCTCATATCCTTCAGCTCTGGGGTTCAATGAAGCATTTGCGTGTATTGAAATATATATCATACCTTCTTTCGAATCCAGTGGAATGCTATTGGCTGTTTGAATTCTTTCCTCCAGTGAGGGGTATTTATCCCTGTCACGGGTAAGAAGAATATCTTTGCCTGGATACAACCTCCTTAATTTCTCAGCGAGTCGCAGACTGATGTCAAGAACGATGTCTTTTTCAGCGAGGGGTATGAGCACCCCGTCCGATTTCCAATGCCTCAAGGCCCCTGAATCTCGCCCTCCATGTCCAGGATCTATCAGAATAGTCGTAAGCCTATAAGGAGAAGATGCCGTTTGTATCCCATATATATGGAACAACGTATCGGCTGCTTCTCTGGAAAAAACAAGCTTGCCCTGTTCCTCAAGAACCGTGCCGGTTACGAAGAGTTTTCGACCGTTAAGTATCATCCATGGGTCTCCCGAACGGAAGATGACGGTTTTCCCATTCTTGCTAAGCTCTCCTAGATGTCTGAGGGGATCCCAGCGCATGGACGCACCGGTTTTTTGCAAAAATTCACGCAAAGTGGCTGACTCAGCACCCAGTTGAACAGAGCAGATAAGAAGTATTAATCCCAGACCGATGGAGCGGGTCCAGAAGTACTTCAGGTCATCTCTAAAAAACATCTTCAGGAAATTTACAAAGAGATTTTTTACCGTGTCCTGCATCTGTCTGCCCCTGCCTACCGCTGGCAGGTGCGACACTCGCAGAGGCAGGCGGCAGACAGGTCAATACAAGGCGGTAGAGGCCCTGGCATAGCCCTGGGGCACTCGAATTTTTTGCCAAAATTTCAGCGGCTACATTGAAGAAACCTGAAACAGAAAAATAATTGTTGGAGTCCGGGGCTGTGTCAGAATCCAGGCCCCCCCCCCGTCCCCCCCTGTCAGGGAGGGAATTTATAGGGGGGCAAGGCGGCGAGAAGTTCTGAAAGCGGAGTGTACATGTTGTACATGAGCATTTCAGGTTTTTTCGCCTGTCTGCGCCTGCCTGTGCGTTGCACCTGTCTGCGTGCGTACACGCACATGCTGGCCAACGCCGCATGCAGGCCAAAGGCGCATTCTGACACAGCCCCATACTAAACGTGTGCCCTATCAAGAAACCACCTCAATCCAGGAGCCCCGCCACGGACCAGAGCCCTCCATAAATCCGAAACTATTTGCCTGTCTAGTTCATGATTGTCAATCGGCTCAAGACTCAACCGCCCTTCTTCGTGCATCAGCCTCAGGACATCCTGCATTGTTCGGCCGCATGCATCATAACAGATCGGTAAATCGTCGGGTATTTGAATCCTTGGACAGTCTTGAGGACATCCCCGGGAAGGCAGTGGCGGATATTCCTGCCAGATGTCATCAAAATACTTTCCTGGTGCGAAGGCATCCGGCGGGAAATTCGCGAACGAATCCAAATAGGTCCCTGTGGTGGCATCTGCCGGATCCAACACCAACCGGAGCCGGCGGAGTGTTTCCACAGCCCTTTCGTGAGCCTCTGCATAGGTGGCTCCAACGACTATGACATTGGCGACCTTTTCGACATTGTTGCGGGGAAATGTAATTGTATCGCCGGGCTGGTAGCGCAAGAAGACTTCCTTCACGCCCACTGTTTTCATGGCCTCATCTTTGCCGTCGACACATTGTACAGTTCCGTCTATACCGACAAGAGCGCGTTCGGCGCAGACAAGGTTTAGCGATGGGATTAAATCCCCTACATCCATTTCCAAGGCCAGGCGCATGGCACTCAGAGTTGGTTCGATTCCCGAGGCCGCCGGATAGGTCCATCCCGACATGTAACCACCAGAAAGGCGGGCTGCAATTTCGCCTATCATCGCTCCTTTGGGTGTGAGTTTGACATCTCCCTTCACGGCACCGTGCGTGAGCCCCAGGGCATGAACCCCTTCCTCAAAAACATTCCAGAGGGTGTCGGCGGTGTCAATATCTACACGGGAGGGGATTGTATGGCCAGTTTCTATGAAGTAGGGAGGATAAACGATAATGCGATCGGCCAAGCCACAACGGATGAGCCGTCCCTGCATCACCAGGGCATCCAGACTGAATTCAGGGCCTTCCATAAAGGTTTCCACCAATGCCCGTCCGCTACGGGAGAAGGAACGTGCCGTATCAATCGCCGCTACTAAATCTGTTGAATTCTCTATCTTGATGACCCCTCGGGCTCCCATACTGTCTACTGGCTTCACCACCCAGGGGCCGGGGAGAGAGTCCACCTGTTGCTGAAGGCTCGTATCGCTAGTGATTTCTACGAAGGGAGGCGATGGAATACTGGCGGCTTTGAATGTTTCCCTCATGAGCACCTTGTCTGTAGCCCGGCGGGCGGCATTCACATCGTGGCCGGGCAGATTGAGAGCCTTGGCCACTAAGGCGACCGATAGTGAAAAATCCGTTCCAGCCGTGAATACCCCATCGGGGCCCCGGCCATTGCGTATAGTTTTAGCCGCCGCTATAAGACCCTGTGCATCTTTGAGATCCACATGATAGAATTCATCGCAGTACTGTCGCCCCGGAGCACTTAAATTTCCATCTGCGGCACAGACAATCCAGCCGCTGTCTTTAGCCAGCCTGAGAGCGGGAATCTGCATCACTCCGCAACCGAGAATGAATATGACCTTTTTCATATGAGCACCTGTTATTCCTTGAGGGCATAGATTTCAAATGTATCGCCCAAGCCACAAATTCTGCTCAGGTCCATTAACATTCTATAGAGAAAACAATCCTTGCGTACCCCCCTTAGGATGCGTTCAGGATGATGTCCTGTAATTCTTGTCTTCAAAACCTTGAATCCATATCTGCTGAGTATTTTTTTAGCGGTTCTCGGGGTCCAGATTGTATAGTGATCGGACGGGCTGTTTTTCAAGAAGTCATTCAAGGAACGCCGTGCTGATATACCGGAACCATTGGGGGTAGAAAAGGCCAGCAAGCCTCCCGGCGAGAGGATATCGGCCAAGCGGGTTAAGACAGGTTCAAGCCGCCTAAAATGTTCAATCACATACCACAGGGTAACGACATCGAAACGGGCAACCTTGAATTCGGTGGTTGGATTGAACGAGGGGAACTCTCCCCTACCCGCCTTGAAACCAAGTTCTCGTTCGACATATTCCACAGCAGTCTGGGAGATATCGATTCCATAAACTTCAAAGCCATTCTCATGGGCCGCATTCAAAAAGGGACCAAAGGCGCAACCGATATCAAGGAGTTTCCCGGACGGTTTGTGGGGCTTAATCATTTCTATCCTGGACTGTCCCATGGATTTTATGGCCTGGAAGTCTTCCAAATAGGTTCGGCCATACTGATCACGGTATTCCCTCGTGAAATAATCCCTTCCGTATTCATCGGGATTGCTGTCAAGGCGATACATGCCTATCATGCCGCAGTCTGAACACCGGTAGTAGCTACGATAGGAGAACCGAGCGATGATTTCGGGCAGAGGACTGTTGCAGGTATTGCAATTCGGCTGATTCTGAGACAGGGAGCGAATGAGGGCAATGAGAGCAATGAAAGACTGCTGAGAAGGAGATGAGTGGGAATGCTCACTCCTTCGACGTAGTTCTGAATCGATATCGAGTTTCTGTAGTGCTCGTCGATGAGATTCGATCAATGCTGCGGGATTCCGTATGATTCTCTTCAGTTTCTGTTTTTGCTTACGGCTGAAGGCTCCGCCGCCTGGCTTATAGTGTCCAATCCCGTGAAGACCAAGCTGCTTTGACAGGCGGGCATGATAGGGACTTGGGTCAATCGTAATGACGGCAGTGCCGGCGGCAAGTGCCTCGATGGCGGTTAAGCCATAAGAACAGATGACTAAGCCGTAGCGATGGAGATGTTCATGAAGGGATTGGGGGGCATTAAGTATCTGAAAGCCGCCATTTGCATTGTCTCTCGTCTTTGCCGCAACCGGATTGGTGACGGTTATGCGACCGGCAAAGATGCCGAGATCCTTCGAGAGAAAATCAAGCACTGGTACGGTGATGTTGCCAGGGTCTTGATTTCCAAATCCCAATAATATGTCGCCGCCGAGATCCGGTTCTCTCTTCGTTGACGGAAGATCAAGGAAGGCCACCGAGTTCTGGTTTGCCTTCGTACGCCTGGGGCCTGGAATGCTGTCTATAACGAACGGAGCATAGGATCGTGCGGGGCCATCGTCATCAAGGAGTATCGGCATACCAAGGTGCAGGAAATCTTTTAACTCCTTCAAGACGGTCTCCCTCTGATCAAATATAACGATGCAGCAGGGAGCGATGGAGTCATTGTCGAAGAGAAGATTTTGGGTGGAAATCATGCGGACGGAGCCTGGGAATTCGGGGATTATATTCTTCCAGTAACGAGGATTGTCCACGACGAAAACAGGTGTCATGTCCGTTTGTCGATTCAGTTCGATGGCTAACCGGAACATCCGCCTCATATGTCCCGTGCCGCTGTTTTCTTTGTCTAAGGGCCTAAGAATTATGTGTCTAGTCTGCATGGGGAGGGTTCGCCTTAAGCCATGGAACAAATTCATGAAGCTCGAGTGGTTCATTTCTGTATAGTGCGGCATACAGAAGCCTCAGATAGTGATAATCCTCCTTTGTATCGAGGGTTACACGGATGTTCGGTGCGCATATTTCCTCAGGAGCCTGCCGTAATTCTATGTTAAAACGTTCAGGCCTTCGGTAGAGGAAGGGGGAGACATGCTCTCGCTCATGAGAATCTTCAGCCTCGGCATAGGCCTGTTCAAGGGCATCGACTTCGAGCACTTCCACCCCCGTTCCAATTGGAATGCCTGTAAAACCCGCATAGTGGGATCCTGTCTCAACTGCCAAATCCAAGGTGTCATTGGCCAAATGCCCCGATACGAGGGGGTTATCCCCGGTGGCCCGGACGATGCGTGTGACGGCGAATTCACGCGCGGCCAGGACATAACGGGCAAGCACATCATCTCTTGGTCCGCTGAAGAGTTCCCATTTCTCCTGCTTGGCAAATATCCGCAGTACCGGGGCCGATTCCTCGCTTGTCAATAGGCCGTATACATCGGCCTTGACCCTATTTAAGGCTCTCATGGCATGAGTGATGACCGGCTGTCCTTCCAGTTTGAGCAGTGCCTTGCCCGGAAGCCTCGAAGAACTGAGTCTCACTTGGAGGAAGATGCCGGTCATTCCTGCGTCCACTGCCAGTTTGCAGTCAATTCCTTTGCATCCATGACGAAACGATGGCGGTTTCGCTGCACCCACCGGCTTATATCTTTCCAGTCCGCGCTTGCGGTGGCAGAGCTGTCTCTCGAATCGCGTAAATACGCCCACCATTGAAATCGGGTGAGACGGCCTATGCCGCCGTGCCGCTGGACCGCAATTATCTTGAGGAAGAATCGCCTGTAACCCTGCCTTGGACTCATGTCCGTCGCCGGGGGATCCGTGAGGTATCTGACCTGACATGCCGGGTCTATAGAGATTTCCTCTCCCCATAGCCAGGCCCGCATGCCGTATTCCAGAAGTTGCCACCAGTCTTCACCGATGGCCTGGTCGAATCCACCAAGGGTAAGATGCTTGTCCCTGAGATAGATCCCACAGAAATCCCAGGGCAACAGTGTGGCGGAATCGCCTTTGCCCGGTGCTGTCGGCAGGGCCTGGAATCTGCTATCGACATCAGGCATGGGGCCAACCGCTGTAGGTAGAATGTTGCCGTCCTTATCCAATAATATAGGAACGGAGCAGAGCTGATTTTTACTCAACACTTTCTGCATGGCGGGGGAAGTAAAATCTAACTGTGTATCCTCAGGCATAACGAGGCAATGAATGCTTGACGCTTCACTGATTGCGGTATTAATCCGTGTTCCAGTATTGACATCATTGGGGAAGACTAGAAATCTCAAATTTCTATACCGCTTGACCATGGCTAGGGCTTCATTTGGGCCAGGTGCTGATTCAATTAAAAAAATCTCCCGGGCATTAAGCTGGCTCAGTGCATCAATTCGTGTCTCTCGAAATGGGCCGGTTCGTCGATTGAAAATTATGATTGAAAGATCTTCCTCATTAGGAGATTTTTCTGGAGAAGGTCTCCCCCCGACAATTGTATAGGAGCTTGCACCGGCAGGCTGGTCGTGATTAGAAATTGAATGTGTAATACTCATCACACTCCGCACAGGGTCCGGGATATTCTGAACGAACATGAAATTTATGTAATTCATTTCCACGTGACCAGATAACATCAAAGCTCTCTTCAAACGCATTGCCAAGAGCCTTGCGTCGGCCTAGGTCGTTTCGGCAGACAGGGACGGTTCCATCTATAAGGATGGGCATATCGCGTTTCATATGCCAACAGGGAAAGCGATCAAGAGGAGAAAGATCCGCTGGTTGGCGATTTTCGAAATAGGCAGCATAGGAATCATGTTTCTGGATAATGGCACCGCCACCGACATCCTTCCACTTCTTATAGAAGGATTCGAGGTCTTCTTCATTCTCATTCATGCGGACGGCCTGCATCCAGCAATTCTTGCCGAAGAGATCGGCCAGCAATCTTGCTGTTTCCTCAGCCTGGACCATGCCTTCACCGCGTAGCTTCCTATATAAGGATTCATCGGCCGCATCGAGGCTGACAATCCACATAAGGCGGCCATCGGCGAAATTCCTGCCCAATTCCTCTAATACTGATCTTTCCCAGCCAATTCCAGAGGTTTCGATAAGAATCTTGATGGGTTTGCCGTGAAATCTATTCAATACCTGGCTGATCATGAGGCCGATCTGTGGATGGGAAGCCGGTTCACCCCAAAGGGAAGGTGCTATAACAGCATCATCGGCAAATTCAACGATGCGATCACAGAGCCGGATGAATTGATTGAGATCCATAAAGGTCTGCCCTTCAAGTGGGTTGCCGGCGAAGCTTGGGAATGGGCAATAAGAGCAGGCCTGAGGGCAGTGATCGGTAATCTGGATTGGAAAATAGGCCGGAAGATCGCGAAGCAACAGCCGATTCTCGGGGATTATCCGGCAGAGAGATTCGGCATCTGTCCCGCCGACGGTGTGGAGTTTTTCCAGGATGTTTCGATTACGCCGAGTGTCACAGGTGATGGAGACGCGATCCATACGCAAGTCTTTTGGAGAGAGGTGGGTTTCGACATCGAAGGCATTTATATCCTGGCGAAGTATCTCAAATAGACTGTTGCGGCGTAGCGGATTATTTCTCCCTGAGGCAAGGCTTAGGAGTTTTTCGGGCAATTTTGAAGAAAGAATTTCGGGACAAAGGCCGTGGGGATAGCCGTCGGCGAAGGTATATTCGGCATCATACTTGTAATGGAGCTTCCAAAGAGTCTCTGTCGTTTTGGCATCAATGAGAGGACAGTCTCCCCAGGCGTAGAAGAAGGCTTCCGGCTCCATTTTCTCTGTCAGTGAGGCCCCTTCAATCAGGGTGTTTATGAATTCTTCTTCCGTCCAAGGTTCCCGGTGAAATATCTGTAAAGGATTCGGCTCAAGATAGGAAAGGTCAATTTCTGCATCCTCACGGGAGATGAATACAATGCCGCTGTAATTGGGGATTTTTCTGGCCCACTCGACAACTCGATCAAAAGCCGATGGGCCATTCAATATGGGCTTATAGGCCCGTGATGTCAGGCTGGAAATATTGATAAAGGCAATATTGCCCATGAAACACTCTCCTCAATCATAAGGGTTGACCCTAGCTGCGACTTTCTTTCATATTAACCCTGTATGGATATGCTTGTCGATGGCATAAGAAGAGTATGGACCGTCAGCGAACTCTCCAGAAAAATAAAGGACTTGTTCGATGCAAACTTCTCATTTGTCCAAGTGGAGGGAGAGGTTTCCAACTGCCGTCCATCGAATGCCGGGCATCTGTATTTCAGCATCAAAGATTCCATCTCGATGATTTCGGCGGTAATGTTTCGTAGACAGGCCGCTCAATCCGCCGTTAAGCCGGTTGACGGTATGAAGATTACCGCAGGCGGGAGAATAGGGATCTATGAGGTAAGGGGAACCTATCAAATCATCGTCGATTGTCTTGAAGAAGTCGGCAAAGGTGCCATGCTCAAAGCATTTGAAGAGCAGAAACTCCGTCTGGCTGCCGAAGGGCTGTTCGCACAGGAATGCAAGAAGGAATTGCCACCCTATCCACGGCGTGTGGCTGTTGTTACATCCCCTACGAGTGCGGCTCTAAGGGATGTCCTACAAGTGCTCGCCCGGAGAGAGGCCGCACCTCGGGTGACCGTTCTGCCTACTCTGGTTCAGGGAAAAGAGGCCGCTGTCATGATGGCCGAACAAATAATGAGGGCAGATCGGTATGGGCTTGGTGATGTGATAATTTTAGCCAGGGGCGGCGGCTCCGGTGAAGACTTGATGCCATTCAATGAGGAAATTCTTGTTCGAGTAATCGCAGCATGCAACACTCCTATCATCAGCGGTGTGGGACATGAAATCGATATAACCCTGTCGGATTTAGCGGCAGATGCGAGGGCTTCCACACCATCGGCGGCGGCAGAGCTGGTCAGCGACCGTTCTGAAGATCTGCTGTTGAGGGTGAAGGGGTTTGTCAATGCAGGGAAGGATGCTATTATGAGACGGTTTAGTGAATCTCGCCGCCGCCTGGACCGCATTGATATCGGGTTTCTGGTTAAATTGGAAAGGGAGAGGCGGGAAACCATGATGCGGCGTATTGACGAGGCCCGTATGGGAGTATTCATGAAGTCGAGAAGCCGTCTGGATGAGGCAAGAATGCGATATAAACAGGCATTGTTCTCCGTTAACGAATTCTCCCCTCAGGCGGTGTTGACGAGGGGCTATGCCCGCGTCGAACACAATGGGGTCTGTATCAACTCGGCCAAGCTACTAAGTCCCGGAGATGATATTGAAATTCAATTTGCTCAAGATAGAGTCCGTGCCGTGACTAAGGGATAATATGGCTGTTTTTGAGGAAAGTTTGAAGCGATTGGAAGAAATCGCGGAATTGATGAGGGATAGTACCGTTCCGTTAGAAGAGGTGATGGCACTTTTTGAAGAGGGAAGCCAGATTGCTAAGAATTTAGAGAAGGAATTAAAGGGGTATGAACTAAAAGTTGACAAACTCGTCAATCTACCCGATGTCCAGGGGGGCGATGAATTGGAAATTGAGCCATTTGACCCCGATGAGAAATAGGTCATCATCAAGAAATCTCAGCTATTATCTCTGTCCATCGAAATAATTACCTTGTCTCCTGGAATAATGGCTCTCTTCTCAAACCATCCATGGTTCACTTCTAGGGCATAACGGACATGTCTTTTCGATACGACCGACATAAGTGAATGAGGACTTAGGTGTTCTATCTGGCGTATGGTTCCGTCATTGGAAATAAAGGCCAATGACAGCGGTATGCTGGTATTCTTCATCCAGAAGGAAGGCCGAGTATCCGATTCAAAGACGAAAAGCATGCCGTGGTTCTCAGGTAGGCTTCGGCGGTTCATGAGCCCGGTGGCCCGTAGTTCCTGGGTGTCGGCGATTTCCACCTGCAAGGTATGCCCTGCGACATCGATAGAAACTGTTTCGGCCTCATCCCCACAGGAGGCGAAGGGAAATAGAAGGAATAGACAGGGCAATATCGCCAGGCTAAGTTGCCCCGAAAAGCCACCACCATACTTCGTGTTTTTTATTATATTTATTATAAACAAAACGCCGACTTCCTGGGCTCAGACTTCAGCCGAATGTTATGTTTTATCAAATAGTCAAATCGTTTTAGCCTATTGAGTTTGTCCATTCTCGTAATCTCTTTCTCGCCTTGTATGCCGATTGCACTCGATTCACCGCGATTTCAACCTGAGCGGATCAGGGAAGCCCAGCTTCACTTCCTGTATATGCGTTTTTCTAATGTTACATTGCACATAACGATAAAGCTCGGGGCTGTGTCAGAATCCAGGGGGCCCAACGGTGGGGCCTGCCCCCCCCCGTTGGGCCCCCCCCCCGTCCCCCCTTTTCAAGGGAAGCAAGGGGTGGCAATCCGGGGCTGTGTCAGAATCAGGGGCTGGGTCAGAATGATGGAGTGCTTTGTTATACATCATTCACTTTCATCATTCACTTTCCAGACTTTCGTCTGTTGTCTTCTTTGCAAAGCATTTGGCAATTTTCGGCAGTTGTCTTTCCACCCTCATGCCAGGGCGTTATATGGTCGGCCTCCATTTCCTCTATTTCAAATTTTTGAGTGCATTTTGGACAAATACCCTCTTGTCTTTCAAATGCTTCTCTTTTTTGATTATCGTTGAATGCACGAATATTCAAATGCTTTTCCTCTCCCGTAAGCACATAGGGATAAATACCTGCCTTCTTGGTAACGTCTTCATCTTGCATCAATGTTTGTATTCGTTTCTCTAGTGCATCAGTATTCAATGTTTGCTCTTTACAGTGATTGTACAAATTTCCCCAGTCAATCCCTTTCATCTCCCTGCGATCGTTTGTAAAAGTTGCCTTCACCCATTGGATAACCGATTTAAAATAGAGCCACAATTCATCAGCGTTTGGCTGATGTTGGTTTTTCGCCATATATTCTTCAATGTTGCCATTGTTGAACCAACTAATTGCCGTCTCTAACCCGTATTTCTCACCAGTAACTTGATACAAAGCAGGCTTCTTATGATAAAGTATTATCATGAAAAAAAATAAAAAACAAAAAGAAGCCTGCTCTGCAAATGCAGAGTATACACCCTGTCAGTTGGAATTGCAAGGTCTAGAAACAGTAAAAACCAGGAAAATAATTGTCAGGAATGACGGAAGGACCAACAGTTCCGATGCCGGACTCCTTTTGCTTCAGCAGGTCGAGCAGAAACACCGAATTATTGAAAAGCTTTCAAGATGTTTTACCGATAAACGGAAGCAGGAAAAGATTAAGCATCCCCTGGTCGCTCTGCTCAAGCAGCGGATATTCGGAATCTGCCAGGGTTATGAAGATCTCAATGATCATGAAAAACTGCGCGAAGATCCGCTACTTCAATATGTGTGTGGAAGAGCTGATAAAACTCCGACGGCCGGTAAGAGTACTTTAAATCGGCTGGAACTCGGGCATGAACCGGATGAAAACATGGGGGACAAATACAGCAAAATCACATGGGATCCCAAAGAAATCGAGGAGCTGCTCTGGACGTTGTTTCTCGATAGTTTCGAAAAGCCTCCGAAGTCTCTGATTCTGGATTTTGATGCCACTGATATTCCCCTTCACGGTGAACAGCAGGGACGGTTTTTTCATAAGTATTATGATCATCACTGCTACTTGCCCCTTTATGTGTTTTGTGATGATTTTCCACTGATCGCAAGGCTTCGACCAGCCGGTATAGATGCCTGTGACGGTACGGAAGCCATTCTGAAAAAACTTGTCAAAGCAATAAGAACCCGCTTCCCTGATGTCCGCATCATCTTCCGTGGTGATTCAGGGTTCTGCCGAGACGGCATTCTGAATGAATGTGAGAGCTTGGGAATTGAATATATCGTTGGCATGGCTAAAAATAGTCGATTATTGAAAAAGATTGAAGTGCCGATGAAACAGGCTGAAAATCTGTGCGTTCAAAGCGGTCAGGCCGAACGTGTTTTTACACGTTTCAACTGGAGAACCCACGAAAGCTGGAGTCGGAATCGTGATGTGATTGCCAAAGCGGAACAGCTACCTGGAAGAAAGAACCCCCGTTTTATTGTGACAAATATTTCGCCAAAAAACGGGGATGGGAAATCACTTTATGAAGGTGTATACTGTGCGCGTGGAGACATGGAAAATCGAATTAAAGAACAGCAGTTATATCTTTTTGCCGACCGAACTTCCACCTGGTGGATGAGTTCAAATCAGCTCCGATTATGGTTCTCGACAATCGCCTATATTTTCTTTGTCCATCTTCGAAAAAATATTCAGAAGGTCAGTGGAGATGAGACCCGAAGCATGCCTTCGACAATCAGATTACGGATGCTTAAAATCTCCGCTGCGGTAAAAATCACTGTTCGCAGAGTTTGGATCAGTCTTCCGGAAAGTTTCCCCTGGTGGGACATCTGGATAAAAACGGCCCAGGCAATCTGAGTGTATCAAATCAAATAAATAGAATATTCTCATTGAACTCCCGAAGGAAAGCTATGCTCTGAGGTTTTGAAAAATGAGAAATTTCGGGGAAGATCGACTCAATTTATATAAAATATATTGAAAATATCCGGGCAATAGCTTTGCGGTTAATAAAATTCTTGCCTTGGAGATGAAATCCTACGGGGATTCACATGCATTTTTATTCTGGTGAGAAATGCAGGCTAAATACTCTTGTCTGATGGCAACACCCTTGAGGTAATTATGGGCAATACCATAAGCGGGACAACCATTTTTGCTGAAATGTCGCTTGGCATCGGTAACCCATGCTCCAGAATAAATTGCATTGCGTAGCTCCTGGTTAGTGAGTTTTTCCCCTGCTATATTAATGGTCTTGAACCAATCTAATTTTTCCTTGTCATTGCCTTCGCAAAAATATACCATCAATTTATAATCCAAAATCTGCCCTTGATCTGTGTCGGTCAGGTTGTGAAAATACAGATTATCCAGTGAAAATTTGCCCGCAACATATTCACAAATACTAATGGTTCGTTGCTGTCCATCTAATACTTCAAAAATTCCGTCGTCATTCTCAACCCAGTACATCACATTGAGTGGGAAATTCTGCTTGATCGTTCTTATAACATCATCGCGTTGCTTGTCTTTGTAGATAAACTCGCGCTGATACTTCGGGCGAATATTGAGCTTTCCGCCATAACCGACAACCCCTTCTTCGTCATTATTGACATAGTCCTTGCTTACTTCCCTAATGGGAATTTCGTGTAATTCGATTTTCACTTTTCACCTTTTTTAATCGTGTGTTTTATTTTAATCATCGCCAAATTGAGTTCAATCGTGGTTTCACTACTGATATCATCGGCAAACTCTTGATTTAGAATATCGCTAATGAGTTTACCACTTTGCTGGATAAGCCCTTGTTTTTTACTCTCATCTTGTTAAAGTGGCCAAACTTTTCGCCACCCTGCTAAATTCTTTCACCTTGGCAAAGGTCTCAATTATCTGCAACGTCGCACTTGTCGCTTGCTTTGATTTTAGAATCGTTGCCAACATATCCAAGCCCTTTTCGCTAAAGGCTTTGGGTAAGGTTCTCGTTTTCGATAGTTTTGTGGTGGAATTTTTCCACCGCAAATCTTTTAACTCATTTTGAGAGACTTCAAAAATATACCAATTAGGAAATTTATCGGGATTATTTTTAACCGCTTTGTTGATGTCCCTCGTCTCTACGTCGTAAATTTGTGCCACATCACTGTCCAGAATTACCTTTTGATTGCGCAGTTCAATAATAAGTTCTTCAATATTGTTTATTTGATTGGTTTTCATCGCAAGACTTTTTTGTTTTTGATTAAAATTCGGGCGTATATTACTTTTTCATTTACTAAAGGTCTTGCATCCTTTACTCCTTTAAATGGAATTCCAACAATTTCTTTATCATATCCTGCGGAAGCGGATAAACCTAAAATTTTAAATTGGTCTGGATTATACTTGTCCATAAAGGTAATGGGCACGCCCATTGCCCCCGCATAATCCATGGGAATATCTTTAGTTTTATCCACATTGATTGCATCATAGTTGTCGTATTTGGGGTAATCTTGTTCGTTGCCTTGGTAGGTTTTATACAGGATCAGGTCTTCGTGGCGTTTTGTTATATCTAAGTTTGTGTACCAATTAATCCTACCCATACTGAAATATTTTTTACCATCTTCAATCTTCTTTCTTGATTCAGTTTTTATATCGTAATTACTTTGAACACCAAACCATTTTATTCCACCATTATTAATCCCCAACCACATTTTGTTATTTTTTAGAAATTTGAAAATTTCCTTATAGGTGATAGCGTTCTGGTCGCCAAGTATAAGAAATTTTTTGTCATATTCCACAAGTTGAGCCACATATTCACGAAACAGCGAAAAGGGAGGGTTGGTTACCACAATGTCGGATTGCTTCAGCAATTCAATACATTCTTTGCTTCGAAAATCACCATCGTCCTGTAAGTGTTTGATGCCTATTTCCTCGGGGTCCGGCACTCGGTTATCGTTTTTATCACCTTCATATTCCAGATAAATGGCTTTTTCACAGTCGTGCTGACTAAATAAATCTCTTTGCTGATTTTTATAGCAAGTTGTTATTAGTTTTTTTAACCCCAGGGTTTCAAAATTATAAGAAAAATAATGGAAAAAATTGCTGATGCGAGGATCGTCACAATTACAAAGAACTACTTTGCCTCTGAAGTGGTCTTTATAATGTCCCAATTCTCTTTCAATATCCGGTAATTGAGTATAGAACTCATCTTTTTTTGCTTTGTTTGCTTGATGCAATGCTTCATTCAGCCCTTTTTTAGCCATTCAGCTTTTGTCCTCTATTTTTTTTCATACATAACATAAGCATATAGGTCATCTTAAAATTCTTTGATGAAATCTTCCCGGGCAGTTTCATACCAGGTTCTACGGTCTTCTTGCTCTTCCAGAGCTGATTCGAATACCTCAAGATCCAAATACTTCACCGTTAGGGGACGCTCCAATGCGATGCGAGTTATCCCGTCAGTCCACCAGATTTTCTCAGGATTCAGTTCCACTGGTGGACCATATTTGTTTTCCAGTGTTCTATACATCGTATACCAATCGATTTTTTCGGGATTGAGTTCGAGTATGATTGCGGCGAGTGCTTCCTCTTCAAACTGGAATAGGCCTCGCGAAATGAAGAGCGAACCACCGGCATCAATGACGGAGGCTCTTGGTCTCTCAAGAAGGCTTACCGATGCATCTCCCCTGTATTCGAACCAGGGATCGGCCAGCAGGAGATTTTGAACTTGTTCTGGAGGCATATCCAACTCAATCCCACGGTAATTTCTTGACAGCTGTGGAGCAGAGGCTTCCTGTGCCAAGACAAATGATGTCGGAATGCTAAGCATGGAGAGAGTCAGGATGGCCATGGATTTTCTATTGATCATAGTTTCTTAGACCCAAAAATATAGCACGATTGTGATAACCATCACAAGAAACGCACTCATTGTCCAATACCTGGAAGCTGGCCAGCCGGGTTTCCGAGGCCATCTATGCTTAAAAAAACTTCCATCAATCATTTCCAAGGGGATAATCTCTGCCTGATACCCACACTTTGGACAGCCGTTTAGAAAGCTTTTAACGCTTCCTTTTCTAGCACATTGAGGGCAACGGACTCCTCTGAAATTCTTTTTGCACTCCGGACAAGAAGTCGCATTGGATTCTACCGATGCGCCGCAAGATTCACAATAAAAATCGATTTCCACTGTTATCCAATTCCAGGGAACCTTTTGAAAAACGAACTAGTGCTTTGTATAGCGATAAGTTTCACTTTGAGGCAAGGCGAAAAAGGTTCTTAAACCGAAGGGGCTGTGTCAGAATGCGCCTTTGGCCCGCATGCGGCGTTGGCGAAAAAACCTGAAATGCTCATGTACAACATGTACACTCCGCTTTCAGAACTTTTCGCCGCCTTGCCTGCAAACCAAATCCATCATTCTGACCCAGCCCCTGGATTCTGACCCAGCCCCGAAGATTCAAAGTTCTTCACCTAACGCCGCATAAAAGTGCAGATTAAATGGAGCCTCTAAAAACCCCTGTGTGGTTTTGATTTGGTTTTTTCCTTTGCGTCTAAAGTTGGCAGAATGCTCATTTAGCCAAGCTAAACAGCTTTTGCCGCCTTGAATCAAAGAAAAATCTCTTTGTCAAATTCCAAAAGCGATTTTTTAGAGGCACCTTAAGCTATACAGCGCACTAGTTGCTCAAGGAGTTTTCGTAGAGCTTCCCTCTACTCTCTTATCGGTATGTTTCCTTACGGGCTGATCCATACTAGTATTTACTATGCCAAGTTATGATTCAAAGGATGAGAAAGATAGCTATCTTCGTCGATATATTGAGCGATTGAAGCATTGGAAAGAAGATAATCCCCCTACTCAAGAAGAGCTTGAAGCCCTTCAGAGGGAAATCCTCCTTACCCAGGGAGAATATGCGACCGTATCGAAACTCGCCCAAAATCATATTGAGCGGAGTCGTATGGCCCTCGCCGCCAGAAACTATGACCAGGCCATCGCTGAGCTTGCTCGCGCCTCCCAGCTAAAACCGAGGGAGCCAGAGCCTAGAATTGAACTAGCGGAAGCTTATTTGATATATAGCCGCGAAGGTGTCAATCGATCACACTATAGAAGGCAAGCACTGAAGCTTATCAGGGCAACAATATCCTTACAGCCCAAAAACCAGATGCTTCAGGCATTTTTAAAAGAACACCCTGAGCTGAAGATTGGAATCAGGCAATACCGTTATCGTTTAGTACTTCTTATAGCGGTCTTACTCTTTCTCATTATTGCAGGGGTTGCATGGTGGAATCGGGAGTGGATTAGTCGTTCCTTGCAGGGGCCCATACCGATTACGGCGATAAGTGATAAGACAATAAACCCAAACATTGACTCATCTCGTTTCATTGAGGTGAATATAGAGGGCTTAGTGGAAAAGGGGGTGAATACTGAAATCATTCTTGCGGAGGTTGGGCGTAGAAATGAATCGACTTACTTTCATTTGAAAGGCAGGGTTTCATCACCCGTGCATAACCTGAAGACTCTCACCCTTTTGCTTAGAGGGAGAGGAGACGATAGCGAGATCTTGTTTTCCCTGCCATTAGTTGTTATTGATCAGGATGATCCACCGATGCAGAGTGGCGATACAAAAGCTCTACTGGCCTATCACTGGCTGGCGGAAAGTGAAGAAGATATCAGAGAAGTCGATTTGCAGGCCAAGGAAATCCTACACTCATCCGACGAGAGTGATGATGAGCCCACTGAAGTCGAGTTGTATTGGGCCATGCCGCGCTTGGAGGGCATGGACCTCGCTGCTCATATTCGTAATAGCCAGTTCATTGAGGCTTACGACCGACAAGTGATTCGGCTGGACTTGGCATTGACTAATACTGGAGTAGCAACGATAGAGGCTCTTACAATTGAAATCAGCTTCGACATGAACAAGTTCCCCCATGTTTACACTCCTATTGATGACATTTTGACCCCGATGTCACGGGGAGAACGCCGAGTATTTTCTGTAATGCTATCTGCGCCATTGGAATCTCAGGTTTCAAATTCGCTACTGGAAGTAGGCATCATGAGTTATCGGATCAAATGAAATAAGGTGATTGAGCGAAGTTCATCATACGGCATCTCATTTCAACTGGAAATTCTGTTCACAAAGGACACGGAGAGGGGATCAGTCAAATCTTTGAAAAACCTCTGTGAACTCTGTGCCTCCGTGCGAAACTTTATCCCATGCCGTTTTCAGATCTCACGGAGACCACAGAGGACACGGAGGGGGAGCAGAAAAAGATTTAAAAACCTCTGTGCCCTCTGTGCCTCCGTGCGAAACTTTTTATACATCCCATACCGTTTTAGCTCTCACGGAGATCACAGAGGACACGGAGGGGGAGCAGAAAAAGCGTTGAAAAACCTCTGTGCGAAACTCTGCCTCTCACGGAGTCCACAAAGGACACGGAGGGGGGAGCAGGCAAAGATTTAAAAACCTCTGTGCCCTCTGTGCCTCCGTGCGAAACTTTTTATACATCCCATACCGTTTTAGCTCTCACGGAGATCACAGAGGACACGGAGGGGGAGCAGAAAAAGCATTGAAAAACCTCTGTGCGTAACTCTGCCTCTCACGGAGTGCACAAAGGACACGGAGAGAGTAGCAGTCAAAGCGTTGAAAAACCTCTGTGTACTCTGTGCCTCCGTGCGAAACTTTTTATACATCCCATACCGTTTTAGCTCTCACGGAGATCACAGAGGACACGGAGGGGGAGCAGAAAAAGCGTTGAAAAACCTCCGTGCGAAATTCTGCCTCTCACGGAGTGCACAAAGGACACGGAGGGGGGAGCAGAAACAGCTTTGAAAAATCTCTATGCTCTCTGTGCGAAACTTTTTATACATCCCATCCCATTTTCAGATCTCACGGAGGCACAGAGGACACGGAGGGGGAGCAGAAACAGCTTTGAAAAACCTCTGTGCGAAACCCTGCCTCTCACGGAGTCCACAAAGGCCAAGGAAAGGGGGCAGACAAAGCTTTAAAAAACCTCTGTGCCCTCTGTGCCTCTGTGCGAAACTCTTTATACATCCCATACCGTTTTGGATCTCACGGAGATCACAGAGGACACGGAGGGGAGCAGAAAAAGTGTTAAAAAACCTCTGTTCGAAACTCTGCCTCTCACGGAGTCCACAAAGGACACGGAGGGGGGAGCAGAAAAAGCGTTGAAAAACCTCTGTGCGAAACTCTGCCTCTCACGGAGTCCACAAAGGCCAAGGAGAGGGGGTCGGCAAAGATTTAAAAACCCTCTGTGCTCTCTGTGCCTCTGTGCGAAACTCTTTATACATCCCATACCGTTTTAGCTCTCACGGAGATCACAGAGGACACGGAGGGGGAGCAGAAACAGCGCTGAAAAACCTCTGTGCGAAATTCTGCCTCTCACGGAGTCCACAAAGGCCAAGGAGAGGGGGCAGACAAAGCTTTAAAAAACCTCTGTGCCCTCTGTGCCTCCGTGCTAAACTTTATCCCATGCCGTTTTCAGATCTCACGGAGTTCACAAAGGACACGGATAGAGGAGCAGTCAAAGCTTTAAAAAACCTCTGTGTACTCTGTGCCTCCGTGCGAAACTCTCATACATCCCATGCCGTTTTGGATCTCACGGAGTTCACAAAGAACACGGAGAGAGATGCAAACAAATCGTTGAAAAACCTCTGTGTACTCGGTGCCTCCGTGCGAAACTCTATCCCATGCCGTTTTCAGATCTCAAGGAGATCACAAAGGACACGGAGAGGGATTAGACAAAGATTTCTAAACCGTCAGGACTGGCCAGGAAATTGCTTGAGGCGGCATATATGGTTTTGCTGACGGCTTTCGCTCATAATCGGGAGGCAAAAGTACACACTAAGACGAAACTGAAGAATAGGCGTTAATATCTTTTGATATAAATAGATAACTATAAAAAACAGTGCCAATTCTTCTGGAACATCCGTTAAAAGGGGTTTTTCAGGGGTGCCTTTAATTGATTTCCAAAAGCTACAATATGGGTCTTCAATGTCTCAATGAAGCTTTCAAGCTCCGTTTTCGAAGTAGTTGATCCTATGGAAATACGAATCATCCCCTCGGCCAGGTCTCTGGGCAATCCCATAGAGGCTAAGGAATGAGAAGCGCGGGCTTTCCTGTTGTTCCGGCATGCCGAACCCGTAGAGACCGCAAAACCCGATTGTTCAAGAACACGGGCCAGCACCTCTCCGGGGATAGGAGGAATGGCTATGGCGATTATGCCGGGCACGAACGACCTGAAGCTAGTCTTAGAATTGCGGCATTCCGGTATGAGATGGACATCAGGCAAATCAGCTAACTGTTTAATCAGCCATGTGCCGTTTTCTTGAATTGTTTGGCAGGGCTGGCCATGTCGTTCCATAGCCATGGCCATGGCTATGGCTCCAGCGACATTTTCTGTTCCGGGACGGATTCCGAATTCTTGACCACCTCCGCTTATGATTGAATTGAAATCAAGGCTTCGACGATACAGAAGTCCAATGCCCCTTGGTCCGCGGAATTTATGGGCACTCAGGGAGGCTGTATCGAATTGACTCTCTCCGAGATTTATAGGTATTTTTCCGGCAGCTTGAACAAGGTCTACATGAAAATGAATCTTTCTCTTTCCATTGAACTCTTTTATCACGTCTGCCAATTCATCAATGGGCTGGATAACGCCGATCTCATTATTCACCTTCATTATTGCGACGAGCCGGGTATCCGGGTGCCTCTCTAACATAGTCATGAGCTTTTCCGGTTTGATAATCCCTTGCGCATCCGGTTGCAGTATTAGCTTATTCCATCCTTGGGATTCGAGAAATTTGACAGACTCGCCGATTGATGGGTGCTCAAGCCTGGAAAGCATGATGCTTCCTGGTTCGCGGCTTTGTAGTTGGGTGAGCATGACCATAGAATTGGATTCGGTGCCTCCGCTGGTAAAAACAAGTTGTGCATCATCACAATTCAAAATTTTGGCACATTGTTTTCGAGCGTCATGTAGGATGCATCGAGCCCTTTTCCCCTCCATATAGGGCGATGAAGGATTTCCATAATACTTCTTTGCCACAGAGGCCATGGCATCGATCACCAGAGGATCGGGCAAGGCCGTTGCGGCCCAGTCTAAATAGATCATGAAGACATTCTAGCCTAAGCTCATGGCTTGTGGGAGACTTCATGGTATTTGTATTTTTTCTATATAGTGATATTGTTAGTGAATGCTCAAAGAACCACAATGTGACCATCGGCACATTGAAGTAAACGCGCGGAAAATCAAAGTATGTGGTCATCCTCTGCGGTTTAAGATACTGTGCCTTATTGAAGGACAGGATGCCTGTGTTAAAGATTTATGGCAGTGTCTCGATGTGGCTCAACCGGTTATCAGTCAACATCTCGCTACACTCAAGAAAGAGTGTATTGTCGAATCTTCTGTTGAAGGCAATCGACGCTTATACAGAATTGAAGATGATTTCATTCGAAGAATAATCCAGATCTTCCTACAGCAATTATTAAACGAGGGCTCGGCACTTGGCTGAAGCAACTTGTGGGTAGGCCTTAGTATTCATGCAGGAAACACCCATACATAATACTAACTGGCTCCGGAGCACTTTCAACCATGGGAAATGGGCCCTTTTCTCAAGCCTTGTGTCCAAAGGTTCGGGCTTTTTACTCCTTCCGCTTTATACGCGATATTTCGATGAATCCGGATACGGCATTTTAAGCAGTATTACCTCTATCGGGCAACTACTGGCATTGGGCATTACTCTGTATATGGATATGGCGTTTTCTCGATTTATTCATGATGTACGAGAGGACAAGGTTAAGCTGCGAACACTCATATCGACCTATTACACGTTCGTGCTTCTTTGGGGACCTATTTTTACGGCCCTCGTAATCTACAGCAGCGTTTTCTGGGCCAGGGATCTGTTGAACATATCGATATGGCCATCGATTCTACTTGCTTTCATGCCTCAAACAATTGGTCAGCTTGGTTTAATGGGCATCAATTATTTTTTTCAGAACCTCAAGATTAAGAAATCGTCTCTATTAGTCATTCTCAGCAATCTTGTCAATCTCGCCGTCACAGCTGTCCTAATAACGGGGTTTGGCATGGACTACAAAGCCCGCTTGATTGGCACTGCTATTGCATCTCTTATCTTGTTCACTGTTGTTACATATTACTTTCTGCGAAACAATCTATTGGTTCTCAAAATTGACTTTGCTCAATGGAAAGCTCTCCTAAGGTATGCCATGCCTCTTCTTCCCCTCGTCGCTCAGCATTGGATAGTAAATTATTCTAACCGTATAATCATTAGTCATTTTGACACACTCGCATCGACGGCTGTCTATTCATTCACATTTCAGATAGCCCAAATTGCCTATTTCCTCCAGGAATCGGCCACTCGGGTCATTGCCCCGATGGCTATCTCTGGGTTGATTCATGATAAGGCTGAGTCTGTGAATAAGCTACTGAAAGCCTCTAAGACATTGTTTCTCTTCATGGTGGCTCTCAGCTTTTGTGCGGCACTCTTTTCCAGAGATTTTATCCAGATGATGCTCTTCATTGGAAGAGGGCGTTCCAGCTACCTTGAAGGTTCAATTTTACTCACCATATTGGTATCCTCTAATATTTTTGTTGCACAGAGAAAAATATTTTCTTCTGTCATTAATTATCATAAAAAAACTTGGATTTTTTGCTCAGGAGGTTTGATTATGGGGGCTCTGAATCTCGCATTAAACCTACTATTAATCCCGCGTTACGGGCTCATTGCAGCGGCATATATCACCGTAGTTTCTGAAGCGGGATACTTTGCATGGATCCTGTTTTGGACAATGAGAGTTGAGCGATTGCGACTACAATTTTCATTCTACCTAATGATTGCTATGGTCTTCGGAATACCCGCATTCATAATATACCGTTGGATGCCTGGATTATTGCAAGTCAGTGTACAAAATATAATTGCCAAGTTGATCATTTGTGTGGTATTTATCGGAGTTATATTCCGCCAATTGTCAAGCCGTTACCGAGTGGAATCGTCCCATGCAGATTGAATGCCTCTTGGAGAGGGAAAACAGCAATCAGTCAGCATTGATTGAATGGAATTTCCTATGACTTCAGGATGGCCAACAGATATGAAGCTTTGAACGGGGTTTTCCGACAGGATCATCTGATCGTTGCCGCTCACCATCATACTTTGGCTCTTTGGCGGTGATTTGCCGCTATCCCAATAAGGGAGTATTTTCCTCATAACTCAACATCTCTGATTACGAGGATCGTTTGAGTAGTTTTTTGTTATGAGACAGTCACAGGCCTTCTGAGTAGATTGATTATAAGGCAATGCGGAGTCTTGCGTTTCTTTTAATTGCATAATACAATGCCTCATTCTACCGGGGGTGCCCTGGTTTCGACGGGAGGTGTACGTAGGTCGTACTGCAGGTGGAGCGCCAACTCCTTAAACTAGCGCACAACTTTAAGTGCCAGAAAAAAAGAAGATGAGTTTGTCGTCGAATTCGATGACACCCTCGCCCTAGCTGCATAATATAAGGTAGCTATGGAGCTCCGTCACGCTGTTCCAAGGGACGGATGCTCTATCATAAATGGAACACACCTATGCGGTGGCCTGACACCGCATAGGGATGAACCTCCAAAGGATAAGGTTCGGTGGGTAGTCGGTCACTCATACCGAGCACGAAAATTGATGGTCGACTAAACCTGTAGATGTGCGTCAAACGCCCTTCCGGACGGGGGTTCGATTCCCCCCACCTCCAACCAAATACGAAACCCCAACTGTTATCAGTTGGGGTTTTCATTTCCTGCACCGGGGCTGTGTCGGAATGCGGGGGGTCGGCCCCCGTTGGGCCCCTGGATTCTGACACAGCTCCTTTAATCTTCCGTGCTTTCCGTGTCTTCCGTGGTTTAACAGGAGAATTACAATGAACAAGATTGATCAGAAAGACATCAACAACGCTGCATGGGCGGCGTGCGATACCTTCCGGGGCGTTGTTGATCCGGCGCAGTACAAAGACTACATCCTCGTGATGCTATTTTTGAAATACATCTCGGATGTATGGCAGGACCACTACGAAGAATATCAGAAGCAGTATGGCGATGATGATGTTCGTATCTGCCGCAAGCTCGAGCGTGAACGTTTTGTTCTCCCGGTGGTGAAACTCACCGAAAAGAATGACGAAACCGGCGAGGAAACGGTTCTGGATAAATTCCCCGCCACCTATTACAGCCTCTATGAGCGCCGGTCCGCCGCCAACATCGGTGAGCTGATCAATATTGTGCTCGATCATATTGAAGAGAGCAACAAAAACAAACTCGAAGGGGTCTTTCGCAATATTGACTTTAACAGCGAGGCCAACCTCGGGCGGACAAAGGATCGGAATAAACGCCTTAAAACATTGCTGGAAGACTTCAACAAGCCACAGCTCAGCATGAAGCCCAGCCTCGTGTCCGAGGATGTGATCGGTAATACCTACATCTATCTGATTGAGCACTTTGCCTCCGATTCTGGAAAGAAGGCCGGAGAGTTCTTTACCCCGCTGAAGGTGACCGAACTGGTGGCCAAGCTGGCTGGCCCGAAACCGGGCGACCGTGTCTGTGACCCGGCTTGCGGATCGGGCGGACTTTTGATTCAGGCTGCCCAAGAGGTAGCCCGGAACGCCAAAAATGACCAAGACAAGCGAAACTTTGCCCTCTTCGGGCAGGAGTCAAACGGTAGTACATGGGCACTCTGCCGCATGAACATGTTCCTGCACAGCTTTGACAGTGCCCGGGTGGAATGGTGCGACACCCTGAACAGTCCGCTACTGGTGGAAAATGACCGGCTTATGAAATTCAACTGAGTGGTGGCCAATCCGCCGTTCTCGCTGGATAAATGGGGTGCCGAAAATGCCGAGAGCGATCAGTACAACCGCTTCTGGCGCGGGGTGCCGCCCAAGAGCAAAGGTGACTGGGCCTTTATCAGCCACATGGTGGAAACCGCTCTTGAAAAGCAGGGCCGCGTTGCCGTGGTGGTGCCCCATGGCGTGTTGTTCCGGGGCGGAGCCGAAGGCCGTATCCGCCAGAAAATGATCGAGGAAAACCTTCTGGATGCCGTCATTGGCCTGCCGGGCAATCTGTTCCCTACCACCAACATTCCGGTGGCGATTCTGGTCTTTGACCGCTCAAGAGAGGGAACCGCGAGAGACGCAAAAAGCACGAAAAATGATGTGATTTTTATCGATGCGAGTCGGGAATTTGTGTCGGGCAAGAATCAGAATATGCTGAGCGCGGAGCATATCGACAAAATTATGCACACCTACAAGGAGCGCAAGGAAGTCGAAAAATACGCACACTTGGCTCCATTCACCGAGATCAAGGAAAACGACTTCAACCTCAATATACCCCGCTATGTGGACACCTTTGAAGAGGAAGAGGAAATCGATATCGATGCGGTGCAGGTGGAAATTGACGATCTGGAAAAAGAGCTGGTAGAAGTCCGCAAGCAGATGGCGGAAAAACTCCAGAAAATTCAGAGGTAACCACAGATGAACACGAAAATGAAGTTTGAAGAAAGATGTTTAAAGGGTGAAAGGAAGAGCGATTTGCTCGGAATGGTCGTTGAGGGAGGATATTATGCCAGATAACAACAACGAACCGCCCAAGGGCGAACTTTTGGTGTATCAGGGGCAAGGGCTGGACGGCCCGGTTCAGGTGCGGTTGGAGGGGGAAACCGTCTGGCTGAGTCAAAAGCTGATGGCTGACCTGTATGGGGTTGGGGTCAACACCATTAATTACCATATCAGCGAGATTTTTGAAGATGAAGAACTGGCTCCTGTGGCAACTATTCGAAAATATCGAATAGTTCAAACTGAAGGAAACCGGCAGGTGGGACGCCTGATTGATCACTATAATCTGGAGATGATTATTGCTGTCGGCCTTCGGGTTCGATCCAGACGGGGAAGCCAGTTCCGCAAATGGGCCAATGAGAGGATTTCAGAATATTTAGTCAAGGGCTTTACCATGGATGACGAGCGTCTCAAGGCTAACGCTGGAATCGTTGATTATTTTGACGAACTTCTGGCCCGCATCCGGGAAATCCGCGCCAGTGAAGCCCGTGTTTACCTGATGATCAAAAATATCTTTTCTCTGGCCTGCGACTATCAGGAAGATGAAAAACAGACCCAGCTCTTTTTTGCTACCATGCAAAACAAGATGCACTATGCCGCCACCGGTTTGACCGCAGCGGAAATTGCAAAACAACGCGCCAATGCCGAATTGCCCAATATGGGACTCAGCAATTGGAAAGGCTCTCGGGTTCTGAAAACCGATATCGGCACCGCCAAAAACTATCTGGATAAAGAAGAAATCGATACCCTGAACCGAATCACGGTTATGTTTCTGGATCAAGCCGAATTCCGTGCTCAAAGACGGCAGACTATCCAGATGGCTGACTGGGAAAACTTCCTCGACAAGTTCCTGAATGATGTCGAGCTGCCAGTATTGGAAAACGCCGGAAGCCTGAAACATCAGCAGGCTTTGGAATTTGCTAATGATCAATACGACCAATTCGCTGAAAAACGCCGAATGGAAGCACAGCAAAAAGCAGATCAAAACTATATCAAAGACCTGACTCAATCCGCTGAAACCCTGAAGAATGATAGAAAAAGCAAAAGAGGCAACCACGAATGAACACGGATAAATCAGTGCTCAATGATCAGGTTTCAATGATCAGTGAAAAATGGAAATTGAAAACTGATAAACGGCTCAAGGAGATTCAGCGATGAGTTTACTTTCTCTCAAAGACAAAATGGGCTTCCCATCAGATTGGAAGATCTAGCCGATTGGCAAGATTCTATTGTCAAGCCAGTATGGAACAAGCAAAAGCGGTTCTGAAACAGGTGTGCCAGTGATTGGCATGAAAAACCTACAGGATGGGAAAGTTGACTTCAGAGGGCTGACATTTGTTTCTCTCGATGATGAAGAAAAGGCCAAGTTGTTATTAAAGGATGGAGACATATTACTGAATCGGACGAACAGTTATGACCTCGTTGGCAAAGTCGGTTTTGTAGAAAAAGCTATAGAGGCCGTGTTTGCCTCTTATTTAGTTCGGCTCGAAGTGGACAAAACAAAGGCAGACTCGAAGTTTATCGCGATGTGGTTGTCAGGTTTCTGGGCAGACCAGATGATCAAGAAGATAGCAACCAGAGCGATTAGTCAGGCAAATGTTAATCCAACGGAGTTTAAAAAATTCTGCTTGGCACCTGTGATACCACTCCCCGAACAAAAAGCCATTGCCGATCTGCTGTCCACCTGGGATGAGGCCATCGAGAAAACCGAGCGGTTGATTCAGGCTAAGGAAAGGCGTTTTAAGTGGTTGTTGCGGGAGTTGATTTCTGAACTGCGAAATACGCAAAAAGACGCAAAATGGAAGAAGGTGAAGATCGGGTCTTTTTTAACCGAGAGCAGAATTCCAGGGACGAATGGCCGTGATGCTCAAAAGATTACAGTGAAGCTGTACGGAAAGGGTGTGATCGCTAAAGATGAAAAACGAATTGGAAGTGAAACTACCCAATACTATGTAAGGAAATCTGGGCAATTCATCTACAGTAAGCTTGATTTCTTAAATGGTGCATTCGGTATTATTCCTGAAGAACTTGACGGCTTTGAATCCACACTCGACTTGCCTGCCTTTAATATCGCTGATTCGGTCTCAAAAAAGTGGTTTCTGTATTACTTAATCCGCCCTGAATACTACACGAGACAACTCGGATTGGCTAAAGGGCAACGGAAAGCACGAAGGGTTAATCCGTCTGAGTTTTTGAAATCTAAAATCCCATTTCCTCAGCTTGAAGTTCAAAAACAAATAGCCGAAACACTATCCTCAGCCCAACTAGAAATTGCCCTCCTGCAACAGCTCGCAGAAAAATACAAAACCCAGAAACGCGGCCTAATGCAACGTCTGTTAACAGGTGACTAAAGAATTGAATTTAATGTGATAAAAACCTTGAAAAGAAAAGAAGATGAATTGTAACATTAGAAATGCGAAGAGAGAAAAATTTCAAACTTCTAACTTCCCTCTTCACACTTTTTTAAGTGAATGGCGGGTGAAACCGGAAATCATTAACCAATACATAGAGGCGTGATCATGGCTAACGAGAGATATCCGGCAGATACGACAATCGATAAAAGTGATTTTGATAAAGAGCACTGTCAGAGGATTTTGGATGATTCAACAGGCGACGGGTATACTTCTATCCGTGATGCCTTTTCAAAGTCTGCTCGCAAATCACTTGAGGACGGCAACCCAAAACAAGCCAAAATTTATTGGCTACTTTCTGATGCCTGCTCAATGATGCTGTCATCTGACAACAAGAGTGAGCCATTCAAACCATCTGCCATTTTTTATGATCGGCGTTCTGCTATAGCGGATGATTTTTCTGCGGAGGATATCTCTTTCTTTTCTGAGATCATATCAGAGGTAACGGATATCCGATTAAAGGCCTGGTTGGCTGATCTGGCTTGGTTAAAGGCATCGAAGAGAGATTTGAACAATGCGCTTGTCGCAATTGATGCATACCGCCAGATACCTCTTGATACGAAAACGTGGGTTTCTGATGGGCGTGAATGCTGGTACCGGGGGCTTAGCTTAGCCAGAATGCTTCAAGCTGGAGCAGGTAACCGCATTCAGGAAATGGAACGTGATATTCAGCAAGCATTTGACTTCTGCAAGGAATCTGACGGCTACCTTGCCTTGTGGTTAGCTGACCTTATGGACAACTTTGGTCTCGGTAAAAGCAATGCAGGTGATATCGCTGGCAAACTTGAATCATTGGCGAGAACCTTTGAAGGTGACGGTGATTTATATAAGGCACGGGATTACTTCAAAAATTCATCAGAATGGTACAAATCTGCCGGGGATAAATCCAAGTCAATCGAAATGACCATCTGCCATGCTGCAGCTTTTGTAAAAGAAGCGATAGCCCGCACAGCCACGGAGCAACAAAGCAATATGGCTGCCGCAAGTTTTTATGAAAATGCCATTCAGATTCTCAGGACGATTCCAAAGGCAGATCGAACGGACTTAAACATTGATGAGCGTATTACGGAGTTACATAAATCACTGAATGAAGCTTGCCAATTGTCTCTTAACGAAATGGGTGTTATCTCGTCTGATGAAATAGATATCTCCCAGATGGTGGAAGCCGCCGAATCCGCAGTTTCTGAAAAGACACCGATTGATGCACTAAAGGCATTCGCCAATCTTTCCCAAGGTATACGTATCTCCAAAATGCAAGATTGGGCCATAAAGTGTCTGAAACAGCATCCGTTATTATCATGGTCTGCTGTCACCTACATGAATCGTGATGGTCGCGTGATTGCCAAAACAAATGGTATCAGCTCTGACGAAACTCTGGACGGCAATAACCCCAATGTCCAAGCGATGGTCATGCGAAAACATGCCATCAATCTCGTTTTAATAGTTCAGGGAAGGATTCTACCAGCGTTGGAAATCCTTCATCTGGAGCACCGAATACGTGAAGTTGATTTTCTCAGCATTGTCAAACATTCGCCAATTGTTCCACCGGGTCGTGAAGTTCTTTTCGCCAAGGGGCTTCATTCTGGGTACGACCATGACTACGTAACAGCTATTCATCTTCTCTCACCTCAAATCGAGAATCTGGTTCGATACCACCTGAGAAATGCAGGCGCAAAAACATCAACTTTAGATAGCTGTGGCATCGAAAACGAGAATGGGCTCAGCACCCTTGTTGCTCTCCCTGAGATGAAGACTGTTTTTGGTGATAATCTGACCTTTGAGATCAAGGCTTTGTTTTGCGATCCCCTTGGGGCAAATCTAAGAAATGAACTTGCTCATGGGCTGGTCGATCATAACGCCTGCAATTCCTTTCATAGTGTTTATGCGTGGTGGCTTACCTTGAGACTCGTTTTCAATACATTCTGGAATGCTGCGTGGCAAGAAAATGCAGCAGGTGAGAATGGCGAGCAAAATCAAAATTGTTAACAAATATGGAGGTGTACTTATGAAACTTACAAATGTGAAAATTGAGAAATACAAGTCATTCGAAACGAGTCAGTCATTCACAATTGACCCAGCTGTAACCATCTTGGTTGGTAAAAATGAGTCTGGAAAAACGGCAGCATTAGAGTCGCTGGCCAAGACAAACTACTTTTCTGCGGATGAATCATTTAAATTCAATGCCACGCTTGACTACCCACGAAAGGGACATGCTAAATACAAAAACTCAGGGACTGTAGAAAATTCTGTTACCGCCACTTACGAGCTTGATGATAATGAGATTGAGGCAATAGAGGAAGAGTTGGGTACAGGTGTTATAGCTAGTCGTGAGCTTTCCATTACCACGAAATATGATAATACCCGTACAGTTTCTATGCCCGCGATTACAATGGAAGTCTGCCTGAAACACTTTTGCGAACAACATGGAGCAGAGCTGGAAACACTCAGTTTAGGTAAAAAACCGACTAAAGAAACCATCCAAGAACAGCTTAATCTTCTGAAAGAAAAGAGTGCCAGTGCTGATGCAGAAGAGAAAAACGAATCCTTATCGAGTTGTATCGCTGTGTTGGAAGATATCCAAGCTCTGTTTGTTAAACTTGATTGGCAGAATTGGCTAGGTGCCCATATTTGGGAAAACTACCTCAAAGGGTGGTTGCCTAAATTTATGTATTTTGATGAATATTATGAATTGCCATCCCGAATAGATATTAAACATTTATCATCAAGTGCACCACGTGATGATGGAGAAAAGACGGCCAAGGCTCTGTTAGAGCTGTCAGGCATTGAAACAAGCGAACTTGTTTCGGCTAATAACTTTGAAGATTTTGTGGCTGAGCTAGAATCAACCTCAAGTGATATTACCCAACATATTTTTAAATACTGGAAAAACAACACAGGGTTGAGAGTACAATTTCAGGTGGAACCGCATCCCCAGGATAAGTTCCTAAATATTCGAGTGTGGAGCGACAAGCATCACATGAGCCTTCCTTTATCGAATAGAAGTAAGGGGTTTAACTGGTTCTTCTCATTCATCGTTTGGTTTAGTCGTATCCAAGAAGACAATAATAATGATTATATTCTTCTGCTTGATGAGCCGGGACTCAATCTTCATGCAGCCGCGCAATCGGATCTACTGAATTTCATTGAAGACCTTTGCTCCGAATATCAGATTATCTACACCACACATTCCCCTTTCATGGTTCCTAATGGCAAGCTTGAGCGAGTAAGAACCATTTTTGAAGGTAAAGATGGATCTGAAATCAGCGAAGCCATTCAGCAGAAAGATCCAGATACATTATTTCCGTTGCAGGCAGCTCTTGGTTACGACATCGCTCAGAATTTATTCATCAATAAAAAGAACCTGCTAGTTGAGGGACCATCTGATCTTATTTATCTTACAATGATGTCGTCCATTCTGGATGCATCTGGCCGCGAAGGATTGAAAGACGACATTACAATTGTACCTGTTGGAGGATTGGACAAAGTGACCTCTTTCATCTCTCTCTTGCGAGGTCAAAAACTGGGACTGGTTTGCCTTCTGGATTCATTTACTGACCAGAAGGGAAAGAAGCGTCTAGAAGATTTGGTGATGTTAAAAATTATTAAAGAAAAGGATATTCTGTTCTTCGACCAATTTGCGAGCCTCGAAGGAGATATTGCAGATCTTGAAGATTTGTTCGAAAAGAGTAAGTACCTAAACTTTTTCAATGCTGCATTTAGTGAACTGGATGACATTAAAAATGTGACTGATGATGCAAAGCCCGTACTTCCCCAGATTAATACGATTCTCGGAAAAGCACGTTTTAATCACTATCGCCCGGCCAACCTCGCTAACGCTCAAGGATTCACGGAGAAAGATTTCTCAGACGAAACACTCCAACGCTTTGAAGCGGTTTTCAAAGAAGTGAATAAGCGATTCAAGTGAGAAGTTACCCATGATCTCCGAATCCCAAAACATCGAATTGAAGCAGTCCTGGCAAGACGACTATCTGAAATGGATCTGCGGGTTTGCCAATGCGCAGGGCGGGCGGATTTTTATTGGTAAGGATGATGCAGGAAACGTCACTGGATTACCGAAGGCAAAAAAGTTGCTGGAAGACCTGCCAAACAAGATTCGCGATCAACTGGGGCTGATGCCGCATATCAATTCGCGGAAAGAAGATGGCAAAGCCTATTTGGAAATCATCGTCGAGGCTTCGACGGTTCCGATTTCATTGCGTGGTTCCTACTACTGGCGTTCCGGTTCGGTAAAGCAGGAATTGAAAGGCCATGCCCTGACCGAATTTCTGCTCAAGAAAATGGGCATGACCTGGGATCAGGTTATTCAGGAAAGAGCCACGCTGGAGGACATCGACGACGCAACGATTGCGCTGTTCAAAAAAGAAGCAGTAACTGCAGGCCGCTTACCGGATATTTCAGAACTCTCTACCAAAGAGCTGTTGAAGAAACTACACCTGCTCACCGAGGCAGGGCTGACCCATGCGGCTTTAGTTCTTTTTGGCAAAGATCCCGGTGCGTGTTATCCCAATCTGTTTGTAAAAATAGGACGTTTTGGGCTCAACATGGTGGATATGCGTTTTCAGGAGGTGTGCGAGGGTAACCTCTTCCAACTCCTCCGCAGTGTGATGGAGCAACTTGAAAAGAAGTTTTTAATTAGGCTGATACGATTTGAAGGACTGCGCCGCATTGAGGAGCTGGAATATCCCGTTCCGGCACTGCGTGAAATGCTACTCAATGCGTTGGTGCATCGCGATTATATGGGCAGCATGACGCAACTCCGCGTCATGGATGACCGGCTTTCGTTGTGGAATGCCGGAACCCTGCCGCTTGAACTTACCGTCGAAAAGTTATTTCAGTCGCACCGGTCCATTCCCCGGAATCCACTGATTGCCGAGGTGTGCTATCGAATCGGCTATATTGATTCCTGGGGACGGGGAATTGAAAAGATCACCGATGCCTGCAAACAGGCTGGACTGCCTGAACCCCTCATTGAGGAAAATTCAGGTGGTGTTGCGGTTGAGCTGCTGAAAGCACCGGCTTCCGAAAATAGTGATTTCGGGACGATTTCGGATGAAACGTCGGGAAAACGTCGGGAAAACGTCGGGAAAACGTCGGGTATGATTCTTGATGCCTGTCGGGAAACCCCGTCGATCACCATTCCTGAGATGGCAAAAAGGATTGGGATTACCGAGCGTTCCGTTCAACGAAATATTCAGGAACTTCAAGCCGAAGGCTTCCTGCGTCGGGTAGGTGGCAGAAAAGAAGGTTATTGGAAAGTTATAGAGAGTGATGAGGGCTGAATGATGAATGATGAATTGAAAAACAAAGAGACATTCGCCAAAGGCAGCGATTACGCTTTGTGGCTCAAAGAGCTGAAGGCAAAGATCCGTTCGACTCAAATTCGGGCGGCATTGGCGGCGAGTCGTGAGTTGATTTTGTTTTACTGGGAGCTGGGTGGGGATATTTCCCGCAAGCTGGCAAAGACAAACTGGGAAGCCAAGGTTATCGATCAGCTGGCGAAGGATCTACGCTCTGAATTTCCTGATATGCAGGGGTTCTCGCTTCGCAACCTTTACTACACCAAGAAGTTTTATGAGCCTTTTAGTGCTTTTTTTGACGACTCACAAATTGTGCCCCGGTCGGGGGCACAATTGAAAAACGTTTCCCAGTCTGAGGACGAAAGGCAAACAGTGCCCCGAGGCGGGGCACAAAGGATTCCCGCAATTGTCCATCAGATCGGGAGACAATTACCCTGGAGCCACATTAAGATTCTGCTGGATAAGGTTTTGGAATTTTGCTCTGCCGTGATAAAAACAAAATCGAAACAGAATTTGCTCTGCGGGATATCAATAAGCCTATGGGCGTGAGTGAGTTTACTCTGACAGAGATTCTTCCAGAAGAATTGAGGGGTTCTCTACCTACGGTGGAAGAGATTGAAGAGGACGTTAAACAACTGGAGGAGCCAACTTGATGTTTCTAAAGAACTCAGCACTAATCACTCAGCATTCAGTGCTCCTTCTCTCCTAGGGACATGGCATTGAAAAGATCACCGATGCCTGCAAAGTAGCTAGACTGCCTGAACCCCTCATTGAAAAAAACTCGGGCGGCGTTGCGGTTGAGCTTTTGAAAGCACCGGTTTCCGAAAAGTTGGGTAATCAGTTGGGTAATCAGTTGGGTAATCAGTTGGGTAATCAGTTGGGTAATCAGTTGGGTAATCAGTTGGGTAATCAGTTGGGTAATCAGTTGGGTAATACCAAGGAACGGATTCTCGCTGCGATGAAATCCAACCCCAAGATTTCCGGTGCTCAGCTCGCTGAGATATTGAATATCAGCACAACAGCAGTTGAGAAAAACATAAAACAACTGTTGATGATTCGCTTCGTTATAAAGTCAATCCTCCCTCATTTGATATTAGTGAAAATTCGTGTGAATTAGTGGTTTCAAAAGAGCGGTTAGGGACGGAACCACGAATGGACACGAATGAACACGAATACAAGAACCTGAAGAAGATTGTTGATGATTCGCTTCGTTATAAAGTCAATCCTCCCTCATTTGATATTAGTGAAAATTCGTGTGAATCTGTGGTTTCAAAAGAGCGGTTAGGGACGGAACCACGAATGGACACGAATGAACACGAATACAAGAACCTGAAGAAGATTGTTGATGATTCGCTTCGTTATAAAGTCAAGCCTCCCTCATTTGATATTAGTGAAAATTCGTGTGAATCTGTGGTTTCAAAAGAGCGGTTAGGGACGGAACCACGAATGGACACGAATGAACACGAATACAAGAACCTGAAGAAGATTGTTGATGATTCGCTTCGTTATAAAGTCAATCCTGCCTCATTTGAATTAGTGAAAATTCGTGTGAATTAGTGGTTTCAAAAGAGCGGTTAGGGACGGAACCACGAATGGACACGAATGAACACGAATACAAGAACCTGAAGAAGATTGTTGATGATTCGCTTCGTTATAAAGTCAATCCTGCCTCATTTGATATTAGTGAAAATTCGTGTGAATCTGTGGTTTCAAAAGAGCGGTTAGGGACGGAACCACGAATGGACACGAATGAACACGAATACGAGAACCTGAAGAAGATTGTTGATGATTCGCTTCGTTATAAAGTCAATCCTGCCTCATTTGATATTAGTGAAAATTCGTGTGAATTAGTGGTTTCAAAAGAGCGGTTAGGGACGGAACCACAGTTGGAACTCGATCAATCCGGCATCCATGTGGCTGAATATCTGACGGAACTTCCACCTCGAAAATTGCTAAAGCAAAAGCTACATGCTACGATCAAAACGGCTCGGGCACGAATTGAAAACAAAAGTGATGAGGACTGAATGATGAATGCTGAATTAAAAAAAACTCACAACTTAAAATTTATAACTCATAATTCGCCAAAGGCGTTGGAGGTGCTGGGCTATGGAGGATACCCCCTTCATCTTTGGCGAATGTGCATCTGAAGTGCGCGACAAAGTTCAGCCTGAAGGTGCCAATGGTGCGAGGTACATTGGACTTGAGCATATTGAACAAGGCACCCTGCACTATAGTCCCCTGCCTGCACCCCGCACTGCGGTCCCTGTACGGTAAGGGTTTACGGACTTCGCCCCTTCTTGATCTCGGACTTTTCAAGGCTGGTATTCTCTAAATAGCCAAATGCTCTACACCTCTTTCTATCTCTCAAAGCCCAAATCAGGCCAATCAGCCAACAACTCAAGGAGCAGATCCATTAAACCATTCAGATTGAAGGACTGGTCAGGGATCACTCCTTCAATCTGATCAAAAACCTTCACCACAGGTTGGGCTGGTTGAAAAAGGAACTCGGGTTCCCGCTCGATGAGGCCGAAGCCTGTACCGCCTTTCTGGATAAAATGAAGCAGGATGAAACCCGAAATGCGGCCATTCATACCAGTCTGATCACGGGTGGCAGCCCGGGTACCTGAACCCATCCCCTCCGTGAAAAACAGTCAACGCCCTGGAGGGCCTGCACGCTTCCGGGGCGTTTCTTTCCCCAAAATCCGCTCACACACAGACAACTCGGCCATAACGCGGAAAGGGTTGCCTTAAAGACGCTGATATCTATCAAAACAGAACGAAATCTGTTTAAATGGGAGTGTTAGTACTTGCAGCATTCCTTAACTGCCTCTCTTGAGGGCATGACAAAACGCAATAGCCCGCAAGAGGAGTCTGAGACATGGCAGAAATAGATGGTCGCTGGTTGTCAGTGGACGAAATATGCAAATAACCTTGGAATCGGTAAGGACACCGGCTACAAGTGGATAAGCGAAAAAGGCATGCCTGCTCATCGGATGGGCCGCCTGTGGAAGTTCAAGAAAGAACAGATAGACAAGTGGGTTGAGGCTGGCGGTGCGGCTACTCATACCACCGATGAGAAACCGGACAAATAATGATGGCCGCAGATAGGAGCAACTAATGGCAGAGCCAATAGAAAATAAAGTGACACGATCACTTAAAGCAGCGGAAGAGCTATACCACCGTCTTGTGTTAATAGTCGGTAAAGGTGGTTCAGGTAAAACTTCTGTTGTTCAGAATTTGGCAAAACTGCATCACGCCGAGCCTATCAATATCAATCTGTGCCTCTCGAAAGAGCTGCTTGAGTTAACACAAAAACAAAGGCAACTGAAGCTGGCCGAAATTTTAGCTCAGGCTGTCAACGGTAATGGCAACAAGGTTTTTCTTGATAATATAGAGATTCTTTTTGATGTTGAGCTCAAGCAGGACCCGTTGCGTTTGCTGCAGGGACTTTCCCGAAATTTAACCGTCGTGGCCTCTTGGAATGGCACCTTTAAAAAAGGCAAGCTGACCTATGCAGAACCGGGCCACCGCGAATATAGAAGTTACGATTTAACAGACACTCTGGTTGTCAGCATGAGCGGCGAGGCAACAGTAGATTTTAAACAGTCAAGCGAGGATAAACTGATATGAAATACGGAGAGCTAATCCAATTTGATCCGATAGAATCGGTCGTTCAGCTACGCGATGCTGACAAAACAAGTGCCGCCCATCAGCTGGTTAACACCTATGTGGTATCTGATGAAATGGCTGAACGAATGGTTCGCCTTGTCATTCCTCAACTTCAGTTTGAGCAGCCAGTCGACAACAAGGGCATCTTGGTCGTCGGTAATTACGGTACCGGTAAGTCGCATTTGATGTCTGTGGTTTCCAGTGTTGCCGCCGACGCGTCGCTGCTTGACAGCTTAAACCACGAAAGCGTTAAAGCGGAAGCAGACAAGATTGCCGGTAAATTCAAAGTTATTCGCTCCGAGATCGGAGCAACGACCATGACACTCAGGGATATTCTGGTGGCAGAACTGGAAGAGCATCTCGAGAACATGGGCGTGAATTACGTCTTCCCTGATTCGGGAACTATTACCAGCCATAAACGGGCTTTTGAAGACATGATGGCCAAGTTTGGCGAGGTGTTTCCTGAGCAAGGTCTCCTGCTGGTGGTCGATGAGCTACTGGATTATCTGCGGACACGAAAGGATCAGGAGCTTATTCTTGATTTGAACTTCCTCCGCGAAGTCGGCGAGGTCTGTAAGGATCTTCGGTTTCGTTTCATGGCCGGTGTGCAGGAAGCCATATTTGACAGCCCGAGATTTGTCTTTGTGGCTGACAGTATCCGCCGGGTGAAGGACCGGTTCGAACAGATCCTGATTGCCAGTAGCGATGTTAAGTTTGTGGTAGCGGAGCGGTTATTAAAGAAAACCACGGAGCAACAGGCCAAGATCAGAGAACACCTCACTCCGTTTGCCAAATATTATGGCGGCTTGAACGAACGCATGGACGAATTTGTCCGGCTGTTTCCGGTACACCCTGATTACATAGACACATTTAAAAGAGTGACCGTTGTCGAGAAGCGTGAAGTCCTTAAAACCCTCTCCATGGGCATGAAGGGTGTTTTAAATAAGGATGTCCCGGACAACGAACCCGGCCTGATCGCCTTTGACAGCTACTGGAGTACCTTAAGGCAAAATGCATCCTTCCGGGCGATTCCAGACATCCGGGCGGTGATTGATTGTAGTCAAGTGCTGGAATCACGCATCGAAAATGCCATCAGCCGTAAGCAATACAAGCCGATAGCACTACGCCTGATCCATGCGTTATCCGTACACCGCTTGACGACTGGTGATATTTATGCGCCGATGGGAGCCAGTGCCGAAGAATTGCGCGACCACCTCTGTTTGTTTGATCCATTGATTGCAGAACTGGGTAGTGACGAGCCCGACAAGGATCTTCAGACCCATGTTGAAACTGTTCTTCGAGAAATACACAAAACCGTCAGCGGGCAGTTCATCTCCTTTAACACCGATAACCGCCAGTTTTATCTCGACCTGAAGAAGACCGATGATTTTGATGCCTTGATCGACAAACGGACTGAAAGCCTGGGTGATGCCCAGCTTGATCGTTTCTATTACGAAGTCTTGAAACGAGTCATGGAGTGTCAGGACTCGACCTATGTGACCGGCTATAAAATCTGGCAGCATGAACTGGTCTGGCAGGATCACAAGGTTGCCCGCTCCGGCTATCTCTTTTTCGGTGCACCCAATGAGAGAGCTACTGCCGTACCGATGCGGGACTTTTACATCTACTTCATTCAGCCAAACGACCCTCCGCATTTTAAAGACGACAAGGTCAGTGATGAGGTCTTCTTCCGCTTAAATCCGTTAAAAGAGACCGGCGAAGAATTCCAGACATCGCTGAAAAGCTATGCTGCCGCACTCGATTTGGCAGGCACCTCTTCTGGTCATGCCAAGGCCAACTATGAAGCCAAAGCAAACGGGTTCCTGAAAAAACTGGTGCAGTGGCTGCAGAAACATATGTCGGATGCCTTCGAGGTGACCTATCAGGGCCGGGCCAAATCAATGATGGAGTGGGCAAAAGGAAAATCCATCAGGGATCTGTCTGGTCTGTCGCCGCATGAAACTATAAACTTCAGGGATCTGGTCAACACCATTGCCGGAGTCTGTCTCGCACCTAACTTTGAAAATCAGGCACCCGAGTATCCGTTTTTCTCCGTCCTGATTACTGGGAGCAACAGAGCACAGGCGGCACAGGATGCGCTCCGAGGAATTGCCAACCTGTCAAACCCGAACTATGAACCAGGAACCAGAAACCAGAAACTCACAAAACAGGCAACAGCGGTACTGGATGCTTTGGAACTTCTGGATGGTAAAAAAATAGAGGCCAACAAATCCAAATACACCCGCTTTATCCTTGATGTTGTAAAGGCCAAAGGTCACGGACAGGTCGTCAACCGGAATGAAATTATTCAGGACTATCATGGTTTGGAATATATGAATCCGGGCAGCTCCCGTCTTGAACCGGAATGGGTAACGGTGCTGGTAGCAGCACTGGTCTCCTCCGGTGATATTGTCCTGTCTATCCCGGGCAAAAAATTCGATGCCACCGGACTCCAGCAGCTTGCGGCAACCGGAATGGATGAACTGATCCGCTTCAAGCACCTTGAGCAGCCCAAGGAATGGAATATCCCGGCACTCAAGGCCATGTTCGAACTTCTTGGCATGACACAGGGAATGGCCCAGCTGGTTACTCAAGGTAAAGATGAACCCATTCAGGATCTGCAGCAGGCCGTAGGCAAACTTGTCAAACGTGTTGTGATGACCCAGCAGACCTTGCGCGAAGGGCTTTCCTTCTGGGGTTTAGATTTAGTTTCTGGTTCCTCGTTTCTGGTTTCTGGTTCAATCGAACAAGGAACCCTGAACCAGCAACTAGAAACCACTAAGGCTTTCTTGGAAAGCCTGCAGGCCTACACATCACCGGGCAAATTGAAAAATTTCCGCTACAGCATGGACGAGGTAAAGGCCCATGAAGAAGCGGTAAACGCACTGGATGATCTGGATGCTCTGCGGGAATTTGTAATGGACCACAGCCCGACGGCAAGCTGGCTAACTACGGCTCAGGCCGCAGTTAACCAGGGTTCAGAGTTAATAGTTCAGGGTTCAAAGTTAAAAGAGTGGAACGACCAAGTTCAGGATGCGAAAACATACATTCATGCACTGCTCTCAGAACCTGGAAATCAGAACTTTGAACTGACGAGCCTTTCACAAGAAATTGGAGAAACACTCAGACTATTAAAACGCGATTACATCAACCTATATATTTCACTGCACTCAAAGGCTCGTCTCGGCGTAAACGACGACAAACGCAAAGCAGCCCTGATGGGAGACCATCGACTGCAGACGCTCCTGAAACTGGCAGACATCGATTTGATGCCGAGACAGCAACTCACTGATTACCAGAACCGGCTTGCCGGGCTGAAAAGTTGCTTTGCCCTGACCGAGCAGAATTTGGAGACCACTCCGGCTTGTCCACATTGCCAATTTCATCCTACGGCTGAAATTGGAGTTCAGGGTTCAGGGTTCGGAGTTTCTGGTTCAGAGAAATTGCAACGGTTGGATGATGAGTTGGATAAGATGCTGGAACAGTGGACGGCTACTTTGTGGAATAACTTAGAAGACCCGATTACTCAGGCAAATATTGACGAGTTGCTTCAGGGTGATAACAAAAAGCTGGTTCAGGCATTCATCGATTCGAAAGAACTTCCTGATGTGGTGGATAGCAACTTTACGCAGACGCTGAAAACGATTCTGGCCGGATTGCAGAAGGTTGTTATCAAGAAAGCCGATCTGCTGGCAAAAGTTTCTGATTTAGGACCAGCAACGCCGTATGATCTAAAACGTGTGCTTAATTCCTATGTGGACGAATTAGCAAAAGGCAGGGATCCGGCAAAAATCCGCATCGTATTGGAAGTATAATGAATATGAAACGATATACTGACGATGAACTGTTGGCTCTGCTAAATGATATCGAGTCAGATCGTGCTGAACGAAAACAATCGTTCATGGGTGATACACCTAAAAAAGCAAGGCAGGCCGTTTGTGCATTTGCCAATGATTTGCCCAATTACAATGAACCAGGGGTGCTCTTTATTGGAGCATGCGACGACGGGACTCCTTCAAACAAAACGGTTTCAGATCAGCTTCTTCTGTCTCTGGCCGATATGAAAACGGATGGGAATATTTTGCCGTTACCTGTGCTTTCTGTAGAGAAGCGAATTCTTAAATGTGCAGAAATGGCTGTTGTAACGGTCATGCCTTCAGACATGCCACCAGTAAAATATGAAGGCCGAATTTGGATTCGCACAGGATCACGACGTTCTATTGCCAACGAACAGGAGGAGCGGATTCTAAATGAAAAACGCAGATATAAAACCCTGCCTTTTGACATCTATCCAATTCCTACGGCCAAAATAACAGACCTATCGCGCATGATCTTCGAGAGTGAATATTTGCCAGAAGCTTTTGCGAGCGATGTGCTGGAAGCCAATGGGCGCTCCTATGAGGAACGATTGGCATCCTGTAAAATGATTGTGTCTCCTGAGAATACTACGCCTACCGTATTGGGACTGCTTGCTTTGGGAAAAAGCCCTCAGGACTTTCTGGCTGGTGCTTTTATTCAGTTTTTACGCATTGACGGAACTGAACTCGCAGATCCTGTCATTGATGAAGAAGAGATCAGAGGTGCGGTGGTCGAAATTCTTCGGCGCACAGAAGAAAAGTTAAAAGCACATAATCGAACCGAAGTGGATATCACATCGTTCGCAACGCACAAGAAAGATCAGCCCTATCCGATAGCCGCCATACAGCAGATTCTATACAACGCCGTACTGCACCGTACCTACGAACGCACCAATGCACCCATTCGAGTCTATTGGTTTAGCGACCGGATTGAAATCTATAGCCCTGGCGGCCCCTATGGCAACGTAACCGAAGAGAATTTTGGGAACCCTGGCATCACCGATTATCGAAACCCAAACATAGCCGATGTCCTCAAAACATTTGGTTACATTCAGGCGTTTGGACGAGGTATTGCAACAGCGCGTCGTGAATTGCAGAAAAATGGAAATCCGGAAATGGAATTTGTTGTCAACCCAAGCATGGTTCTCTGTACCCTTAGGAGGAAAATATGAAGGTGCCCGTTTTAACATTTTTCAATAATAAGGGGGGGGTTGGGAAAACATCACTCATCTATCACCTCTCATGGATGTATTCCAGCCTTGGGAAAAAAGTAGTGATTGCCGACCTAGACCCTCAAACCAACCTCACGGCAGCCTTTTTAACCGAAGAAAAAATCGAAAAGCTATGGAATGAACAGCTACCCGGATCCACCATCTACCACTGCATTAAGCCCCTCACAGGCGTCGGTGACATTGTTAAACCCATCGTCTTACAAGAGATAAACGCCAACCTATTCCTCATTCCCGGCGATGTTGAACTGTCGGGATTTGAAGAGGCGCTCTCCGGTGAATGGCCCAATAGTATGGGCGACAACAACCTCTATCGTCCCATGCGAGTGCTTTCCTCGTTCTGGCAAGTCATGCGGATGGGTGCTGAACAGATCAACGCTGATATCATTCTGGTTGATATTGGCCCCAATTTGGGAGCCATCAACCGCTCGGTTCTAATTGCAACCGACTTTGTTGTAATCCCGCTTGGTGCCGACTTGTTCTCACTACAGGGACTAAAAAATCTGGGACCATCATTGGGATCATGGAAAAGCCTATGGGAAAAACGATTGGAGAATTGGAGAAAAGGGCGAGAGTGCAGTAATCATCAGGATTTTCAACTGCCCAAAGGAAATATGCAGGCTATCGGCTACGTATGCCAGCAGCATGGAGTTCGACTTGCTCGACCTGTAAAAGCCTATGAAAAATGGGTGAACCGTATCCCCGAAGTGTATCGAGAGGCGGTGTTAAAAGAAAATAACCCTAAACCCATGAAACAAGCGGAGGACCCATACTGCCTCGCCACCATCAAACACTACCGAAGCCTTATTCCAATGGGGCAAGAGCATCGCAAACCAATCTTTGAATTGAGACCAGCCGATGGTGCTATTGGTTCGCATGCAAATGCGGTTCAGGATGCAAGAAACGATTTTGAGGTTTTGGCCAAAAAAATAGCAAAAGAGATGGACATGGATATTTGATAAGACGAAAGGTGTTTTAATGAGTGGATTTCAGCGATTTGAAGACATAGAAGCATGGCAGAAGGCCAGAGAATTGACGAAGCAGATTTATGCCTTGTCGAATGATGGTCAATTTGCCAGAGACTTTGGCATGCGTGACCAGATCCGCCGGGCTTCTGTTTCCATCATGTCAAACATCGCAGAAGGTTTTGGTAGAGGTGGAAACAAAGAGTTTGCACAGTTTCTATCTACAGCAAAAGGTTCTGCATCAGAAGTTCAAGCCCAACTCTATGGCGCACTCGATACCAACTACATAACTCAGGAACAATTTAAACATCTCTACGAATTAACACAATCAACCGGAAATATGATCGGCGGTCTGATCCGCTATCTCTCAAAATCTGATCGACGGGGAATAAAATATGAGAAATGAACCAACTTTGCCGGGCCTTGAAGAAGAACCAGCAACCAGTAACCAGCAACCAGTAACCGTCCTCGGCATTGAATTCCCAAGTGACGAAGCAAGACGCGAACACTTCACCAACTTGCTACGTGAACAGTTGCGCGACCCCGAATTCCGAAAGATTGAAGGTTTCCCAATCGGTGAAGATGAAGACATCCTCAAGCTGAGCGATCCGCCGTATTACACCGCCTGTCCGAACCCATGGATTGCGGATTTTATCCGCCAATGGGAGGCGGAAAGAATTAGTGACGAGTGGCGAGTGACGAGTGGCGAGGGGGGTGTAGTGGCGAGTGACGAGGGGGGAGGGGCGAGAAAAAGGAATTTAAACACTCGCCACTCGCCACTAACCACTCGTCACTATCACAGAAAGCCTTTTGCCGCCGACGTAAGCGAAGGGAAAAACGACCCGATCTACAATGCGCACTCTTATCATACCAAGGTGCCGCATAAGGCAATCATGCGGTACATCCTCCATTACACCGAGCCGGGAGATATCGTTTTTGACGGTTTCTGTGGAACCGGAATGACAGGTGTGGCGGCCCAGATGTGTGGTGATTGGGCAACCGTTGAATCACTGGGCTATAAAGTCGACAAAGACGGCATCATCTATCAGCAGGAACAAGAAGTAACTCAGAACCCAGAACCAGGAACTTTGAACTCGAGAAAATGGGTTCCATTTTCTCGCCTTGGTGCTCGCAAGGCCGTATTAAATGACTTGTCTCCGATAGCCGCATTCATAGCTGGAATATACAACTCAAACTTTCGCTTAGCAAAATATGAAAAGGCATGTACTTCACTGTTAAAGATGGCCGACAAACAATTAAAGCCCTTTTTCACAACGATACATCCCCAGAACAATGCAGAATGCGAAATCGAATATGTTGTATGGAGCGAAGTGTTCGTATGCCCCCATTGCACTGGAGAACTTAACTTTTTTGAATGTGCAATTGATAAAAAAACTAAAAAAGTAAAACCAGAATTCACCTGCCCTCATTGTGGTGATTCTAGTTTAACTAAAAAGACTATAGATAAGAAATATGAGCAAGTTTTTGATTCTTTGACAGACAATGTGTTCAAAAGAGAAAAACGTGTGCCTGTTCAAATTAGTTATATATATCAGGGAAAGAGATTTCTTAAAAAACCTGATGATTATGATTTTGATGTGCTAGAAAAAATCGAAAACCACTCAATCTCTGACAAATTTCCAATAAACAGGATGATGAATTTTCCAGATGATGTTGAAAAATGGGGAGACAAATGGAGAGCAGGTACAGCTTCTTTTACTCATGTCCATCATTTGTTTTTGAAGAGGCCTGCTTTAGCTGCAGATACACTTTGGTCTCTAGCTAATACTTGGAAAGACAATTCTTTAAAAAATTCTCTTCTGTTTTTCGTCGAACAAGCGATTTTAGGTACAACGATACTAAATAGACATCATGTGATTGGTAGAGCAAATGTTAACCAATGGCTGACCGGAGTTTATTATGTGCCATCTTTATATGAAGAGACATCATACAATAGGATCTTGAAAGGGAAATTAAAGAGATTACTGCAGGCCTTTGCTGGGCTATGTGAAACTACTAACAGAGCTATTGTGAATACAGCGTCTATTGCGGAAACAACAATAGCTAATAATAGTGTTGATTACATTTTTACAGACCCTCCATTTGGTGACAATCTTGCCTATTCTGAGTTGAATTTTGTTTTAGAAGCTTTTCATAAGGTGTTTACCAATCAAGAAAGTGAAGCTGTAATTAGCAAGTTTCAATCGAAGCTCATACGTGAATATCAATCCTTGATGAAGAAGAGTTTTCAAGAGTATTATAGAGTAATTAAACCCGGGTGCTGGATGACAGTTGAATTTTCAAACACCAAAGCATCAGTCTGGAATAGTATTCAAACAGCTTTATCTGAAGTTGGTTTTATTGTCGCCAATGTCTCTGCGCTGGACAAAAAACAGGGCAGTTTTAATGCTTTCACAAACCCGACATCGGTCAAACAAGACCTCGTCATCTCTGCCTATAAGCCCAACGGAGGCTTCGAGGAGCGTTTCAAACAGGAAGCCCAGACCGAAGAAGGAGTTTGGGACTTCATTCGCACTCACTTGAAATATCTCCCTGTGACTAAAAAACTGGGATTGGATCTCGTCGCAATACCTGAGCGTGACCCACGCATCCTTTACGATCAGGTGATCGCCTATTATGTGCGCAAAGGCTACAACGTTCCCATTGACAGTCAGGAGTTCCAGCTTGGCTTGTCCCAGCGTTTTTCCGAGCGGGATGGCATGTATTTCTTGCCGGAACAAGTAGCGGAATATGATCGCAAGAAGATGCTCGGTGGCGGCAGAGCACTCCAGCAGTCACTATTTATTTTCGATGAAGCATCGGCCATCGAATGGCTACGCAGTCTGTTACGTGACAAACCGCAGAGCTTTCAGGACATCAATCCTCTATTTATGAAGGAGATCAGCGGTTGGAGTAAAAACGAGGTCGGGTTAGAACTCTCCACCTTGCTGGAACAGAACTTCCTCTGTTATGACGGAAAGGGGGCAATTCCTCCGCAAATCGTGTCCTGGATGCGACGCAGTTCTGATCTTCGACCCAGCATCGAATCCGAATTCAAGGCACAGGGAATCGAGCTTTCCGAGAACCTTGAACTAAAAACTTTGAACCCAGAACTCCGCCGCAAGGCGGCAGGCCGTTGGTATGTGCCCGACCCGAACAAAGCGGGCGACTTAGAAAAACTGCGTGAAAAATCACTGTTGAAAGAGTTTGAAGAGTACAAGCAGGCCAAAAAGAAACTCAAAATATTCCGTCTTGAGGCGGTTCGAGCCGGTTTCAAAAGAGCATGGCAGGAACGGGACTATAAAGTGATTATCACCGTCGCCGAAAAAATCCCGAATAACGTGCTCGATGAAGATCCGAAGCTACTCATGTGGTATGATCAAGCTGTTACACGAATAGGGGCGAGTGGTTAGGGGCGAGTGGTTAGGGGCGGTAGTAGTGGCGAGTGGTTAGGGGCGAGGGGCGAGAAAGGGAAAAAGATGAAAAGAAACAAGAATTGTACAAATGATTTCGTATCAGACACCCGCCACTCGCCACTCGCCACTCAGTTAAAAGCTATAAGGATTTGATTGTCTGGCAGAAATCGATGGATTTAGTTGAAATGGTTTACAAAGCAACGGCAAGTTTCCCTAAAGAAGAGCTTTTTGGGCTAACAAATCAGATTCGAAGAGCTGCCGTTTCGGTTCCGTCAAATATAGCTGAAGGTCAAGCTCGTAAATCAACGGCAGAATTCAGGAATTTTTTATCCATTGCTCGTGGCTCTTTAGCGGAAGCGGAGACTCAGCTTCTGATTGCCGAACGATTACACTATATCCAGCCTCAGCAGTTTAATGATATCCTGAATATTCAAATAGAAATAAATAAAATGACGAATGCATTAATGGGTAAACTCGCCACTAGCCACTCGTCACTAGCCACTAATAAAGCGGAGCGATAATATGTTAAAAAAACTTCGAATACAGAACTTTAAGGGATGGCAGGATACGGAATCCATTCGCATGGCTCCCATCTCTCTGTTTTTTGGTGTCAACAGCTCGGGGAAGTCCAGTATCGGTCAGTTTCTGATGATGCTGAAACAGACGGTTGAGTACCCAGATCGCAAAGCCGTTTTTTATCCGGGCGGCAAAAACTCCGCTGTGCAGCTCGGCTCTTATCAAGAGATGGTTTTTCATCGTAATCCTGAAAATAAAATTAGCTTTGAATATGACTGGACATTGCCGTACTCCATCAAGTTCAAAGATCCAAGTTCTGCTCAGTCTTATAGTTATAGTCAGGTAGGGTTCGTAGCAGAGGTTGGGGTTGGGAATAAAGATCAACATGCATTGGTCGTCGATAAATTTAACTATGATCTAAAGGAGTCAGATGCCAAAAGCCTTTCTGCAGGCATGGATAATAGAAGAGCTGATTCAATGTCAAAATATGAAGATAAAGCAGAAGGTTTCTCCCTTAAACGAAATAAGGGACGAGCCTGGTATCCCAGAGCACCTGTTCGTTTTTATGGATTCCCAGATGAAGTTATTGCGTACTACCAGAATACGGCCGTTTTACAAGAGCTGAACCTCCAACACGAAAAACTATTCCGTTCCATTTGTTATTTAGGGCCACTTCGAACCAAGGCAGAGCGCTTGTATTCGTGGACGGGCATGGCACCAGAGAGTGTGGGCTATGCCGGTGAAAATACGGTTGCTTCAATTTTGGCGGCGCGAAATCGAGAAATAGGCATGGGATATAAAAAGAAAAGCAAACCTTTTGAGCAGACCATTGCCATGAAGTTGAAAGAGATGAGCCTGGTTGAAGAATTCAAGGTTAATCGGATTTCAGAACAACGTCAGGAATATGAGGTTAAGGTTCGCACAAAAGGCTCAAGAGACTGGGTGGATTTGCCTGATGTCGGCTTTGGGATATCTCAGGTTTTGCCCGTGCTGGTGCAATGCTTCTATGCCCCGGCGAACTCCATCATTATCATGGAGCAACCCGAAATTCACCTTCACCCAAAGGCACAGTCGTCTTTGGCTGATGTCATGATTGATGTGATCAATTCCAGAGAGAATGGAAAAGACCGTAATATTCAACTTATCATTGAGACTCATTCAGAACATTTCCTGCGAAGACTTCAGCGCAGGATCGCAGAGGATACTGTTTCGCAAGAAAAAATATCGGCCTATTTTGCCAATGTCAGCAAAACACCGGCCAAACTGGAGCCGTTGCGGATCGATGAATTCGGAAGCATTCAAAACTGGCCAGAAGACTTTTTCGGTGACGAAATGGGTGATATCACGGGACAGGCTAAGGCCGCCATGAAAAAACGGATGGAACAGAAATCTCAGAATGCGGAGGTTTCGGAATGAGCTATCCAAACCTGTGTGTCGTAGATACGAATGTTGCTAAAACAACCAATCTTGCGACTAAACCTGATCCAGCATCCGATGTGCCGGATGAGTGTGTTGTGGCGTGCATCAATGCCATTAAACATGTTATCAAGAAGAAAGGGTTGGTCATTGATGCAGGTGATGAGATTTTTAATGAGTATCATCACCAACTTTCAATGAGCGGACAACCCGGTATGGGCGACAGTTTCATGAAGTGGGTCCATAATCATCGGTGGTCTCTACCGGATTCTCAACGCGTCGAAATCACCAAGAAGGATGAATCATACGATGAATTTCCTGTCCATGGCGGTTTGACCTCTTTCGACGACTCTGATCGCAAATTTGTCGCTACTTCAAATGCCCACTCAGATAAGCCAAACATTCTTCAGGCAACAGATAGCAAATGGTGGGGGTGGAAAGATGCCTTAAGTGAATGCGGTATAACCATTCAATTTATGTGCGAGTGTTACATCCAGACTAAATATCAGAAGAAAATGGGACCATAATAGGTGATTTTTTCAAATTTCCCTCCACTCCTCATCTGACCACACTTGAAGGTGTGGAAGTAATGGATGATAAAGTTCTGTCGGAGGCAGAACGATCAGATTTTCTGCGACATGAGCTTGTTTAGGAACCACGAATGAACACGAATTATTATTGAAAGAAGAGGTGTTTCAAATTGTGGGGTGTGCCATGGATGTGCTGAATACGCTTGTCATGGCCTACTGGAGGAACCTTATAGGAACCACGAATGAACACTAATGAACACGAATTATTACTGAAAGAAGAGGTGTTTCAGATTATGGGGTGTGCCATGGAAGTGCTGAACACGCTTGGCCATGGCCTACTGGAGGAACCTTATAGGAACCACGAATGAACACGAATAAACACGAATTATTACTGAAAGAAGAGGTGTTTCAGATTGTGGGGTGTGCCATGGAGATGCTGAATACGCTTGGTCATGGCATACTGGAGGAACCTTATAGGAACCACGAATGAACACGAATAAACACGAATTATTACTGAAAGAATAGGTGTTTCAGACTGTGGGGTGTGCCATGGAGGTGCTGAATACGCTTGGTCATGGCCTAATTGTCTTATGATTCATTCGTGTCCATTAGTGTCCATTAGTGGTTCAAACAGGAGGTGTTTCAGATTGTGGGGTGTGCCATGGAGGTGCTGAATATGCTTGGCCATGGCCTACTATGCGTTGGTTAGTGATCAGTTATCTCAAAATAACCGGCTTGCATGTAGGCATTGTCCTAAATTTCAAATACGCTAAACTCGAATGGGAGCGAATTGTCTTATGATTATTTGTGTCCATTCGTGTCTATTAGTGGTTCAAATTCTCACTCTAAAGATAGGAACCACGAATGAACACGAATAAACACGAATTATTACTGAAAGAAGAGGTGTTTCAGATTGTGGGGTGTGCCATGGAGGTGCTGAACATGCTTGGCCATGGCCTGCTGGAGAAACCTTATGAGAATGCGTTGGTTGTTGAATTTGAATTGCGTGATATTCCAGCACAGCAACAGCCGCATTTTGATGTCATTTACAAATCAGTAAAGGTTGGTGATTACATCCCTGATTTGATAGCTTTCGACCAGATTATTGTTGAAACCAAGACGATTGAACGCATCACCGACATCGAACGCGGTCAAGTGATCAATTATCTCAAAATAACCGGCTTGCATGTAGGCATTGTCCTAAATTTCAAATACGCTAAACTCGAATGGGAGCGAATTGTTTTATGATTCATTCGTGTCCATTCGTGTCTATTAGTGGTTCAAATAGGAACCACGAATGAACACGAATAAACACGAATTATTACTGAAAGAAGAGGTGTTTCAGATTGTGGGGTATGCCATGGAGGTGCTGAACATGCTTGGTCATGGCCTATTGGAGAAACCTTATGAGAGCGAATTGTCTTATGATTTATTTGTGTCCATTCGTGTCTATTAGTGGTTCAAATAGGAACCACGAATGAACACTAATAAACACGAATTATTACTGAAAGAAGAGGTGTTGCAGATTGTGGGGTGTGCCATGGAGGTGCTGAATACGCTTGGTCATGGTCTACTGGAGAAACCTTATGAGAGCGAATTGTCTTATGATTATTCGTGTCCATTCGTGTCTATTCGTGGTTCAAATTCTCACTCTAAAGATAGAAACCACGAATGAACACGAATAAACACGAATTATTACTGAAAGAAGAGGTGTTGCAGATTGTGGGGTGTGCCATGGAGGTGCTGAATACGCTTGGTCATGGTCTACTGGAGAAACCTTATGAGAGCGAATTGTCTTATGATTTATTTGTGTCCATTCGTGTCTATTAGTGGTTCAAATTCTCACTCTAAAGATAGGAACCACGAATGAACACGAATAAACACGAATTATTACTGATTCAGATTGTGGGGTGTGCCATGGAGGTGCTGAACACGCTTGGTCATGGCCTAATTGTCTTATGATTCATTCGTGTCCATTAGTGTCCATTCGTGGTTCAAACAGGAGGTGTTTCAGATTGTGGGGTGTGCCATGGAGGTGCTGAATATGCTTGGCCATGGCCTAATTGTCTTATGATTCATTCGTGTCCATTAGTGTCCATTCGTGGTTCAAACAGGAGGTGTTTCAGATTGTGGGGTGTGCCATGGAAGTGCCGAACATGCTTGGTTGTGGCCTAATTGTCTTATGAGTTATTTGTGTCCATTCGTGTCTATTCGTGGTTCAAATAGGAGGTGTTTGTGAGTAGCTGGCGAAACACCATCCTTAAAGATTTTGTGCCGAATGTTGCCAAACTGACGCTGGTATCTGATCTGGATTGCCTGTTGACCGAAGAAAAGCTGGCGATGGAACTGAGGGATCGAGGGTTTGATCTTATCGAGTTTAATGACCCGATTGAGTTCCGATATGCCTATGAATCGAAATATCGATCCATTTGGGACCGGGGCGAACATACCGACCTTGTTGTGATCCTGAGATTACAGGATGCGGAATTGGCAACCTTGCCTTATGACCTGCTTCAAGCCGGAAGAAAGCTGTCTTTCAGTTTGGGAGACCTTTTCCCCAACATGAGTTATCCAGTTGTGGAGCAACTTGATCGCAGTTTGCTGGATTCATTGTTTGATGCCCAAAAGAAAACATCTCCCGACCGCATGGGCGACAACGCCACTAAGGATTTTATCCTTAGACATGTATTTGGTGTGGCCGCAGAACTCATTTCCACAGAAGTTGAGCTTCTCCGCTTTCTGTTGCGCATACACTACGGGAGTCTGGCAATCCCCTTGATGCTGGCAGACAGGTTGGTTGAGATATTTGAAAACAGTGGCAGTTTCAAAGGCTGGAGTCTGTCTCAAATCATCCCGGATGCGGAACAGTTCTTTGCCTTCATTCAGGAACGCTGGCCAATATTCCTTGAAAATCTCAATCAAGCAAATCAGGTCAAAGAAGATTCTGACACCTATGGTTTAAAGGTCCAAGGGCCTGTGGCACTTCCATTCGACCATCAGGACATACGTGTTTATATCGATAATTTATTTGTAGAGGGAAAACTTACTCCGGTTGACTTGCCCGGCATAGATATCGAAAAAGACTCTTGGATTTTAAGCGGCATTTCAGCAGCCAAATCAGACGGTGAGGATCTCAGGGTTTCCCGACTTTTTGATCTCGTTGAAGCAACTGAATTATCAATGGATTCGAGATACACTGACTGGATTGCATTCGCCATGAAATGGGCGGAGCTTTCGGCTCTTATACACACAGCAAGTAATGCTGATCATAAGAAACGCTATAGTAAAACCGGTCAAAAATTGAATAGTCTCTTTGCCGATTGGTTGGAAACGCATTATGCCAGTCTGGTAAACCTGCCTCCTTCAACTCCGGCAATGTTGCATCACGTACCGCGACACCTGGCTCGATATATTGAAGATCAAAAGAGCAAAAAAGTCGCGTTGGTCGTAATTGACGGGCTTTCGCTGGATCAGTGGGTCACGGTTCGGAACATAATCCAGAAACAAAATAGCGATCTTGTTTTGCGAGAATCTGCAACGTTCGCGTGGATACCAACGCTCACGTCTGTTTCACGACAAGCCATATTTTCAGGCAAATCGCCGATCTATTTCCCATCTTCCATCAACTCCACAAACAGCGAAGAAAAGCTGTGGAAGCAGTTTTGGCAAGGCCATGACATCTCAAAGCTGGATATCGCTTATAAGCGTAGTCTTGGAGATGGTAATGCTGAGGCTGCGATGGATAGCTTTATCAATCCAGCGAAGACAAAAGTTGTCGGGCTGGTGATCGATAAAGTGGACAAGATCATGCATGGGATGCAGCTTGGAGCCGCAGGTATGCATAACCAGATAGATCAATGGTGCCGAAGTGAATACCTGACTTCTCTGCTTAATTACCTGAGCAGCCATGACTATGAAATCTGGATAACTTCAGACCACGGCAACATAGAATCGATCGGCAAAGGACGACCAACAGAGGGGGCGATTGCAGAAAGTCGTGGAGAAAGAGTTCGAATATATCCGACACCGGAACTGCGCTCACAGATATCTTCGACATTTACCTTTGCGCGTGAATGGCAGCCATCGGGCCTGCCTGATGATTATTTCCCATTAGTTGCTACCGGGAATGATGCATTTGTTAATGAGAGCGACTCAATTGTCGGCCATGGAGGTGTTGCTATCGAAGAAGTTATCGTGCCTCTGATCAAAGTAGAAAGGAGGACACAATAATGAGCAAGCGACACGACAAACTGGGCATCAAGCAAACCATTCAAAAACACTGGATGGACCATGTCGTCAAAATGATGTTGGCCGGTCTCAATGAAAAAGATATTCGAGCTGAATTGGACGAGTTTTTAGCAACTCAAAAACAAAGCGGCGGCACTGGTGAGCGAGGCAAAAAAACGTATGGCATGGCCATCAGTATTCTCGCATCGTGGTTTGCTCCAGACAAAGATTTAATTCACTTCAGGGATCATGCTCTTGCACTCATTCGGAATGAGAATCCCCGAAACTGGCTTCCATACCACTGGGCGGTGATCTCCGCATCATATCCCTTCTGGTTTAATGTCGCAAAACAGATCGGCAGGCTTTTCAACTTGCAGAATCAGATCACACAGGCACAAGTGTTCTCCCGGCTCAAAGAGCAGTACGGCGACAGGGAAACGGTGGCTAGGAATGCCCGGTATGCAATCCGTTATTTTGTTGCATGGGGCGTGTTAGAGGATTCCAAGGTCAAGGGTTGCTATGAACAATGCAAACCGATGGGAATTAGTGAACCGAACCTCACAATACTTTTATATGAAGCCGCTCTGTATGCTGATAAAGAAGGAAAAGCCGCTCTTGGATTACTGAAAAACAACCCGGCATTCTTCCCGTTTCAATTGCCCGTTTTGACAGGCGACTACATCTCGCAGCAGAGCAATACCATCGATGTCGTCCGATACGGGCTGGATGATGAGCTTCTGAAATTGAAAAATAAATTAACGAATGGGAGGAAAATATGATTACCCTCGACACTGACAAACCTTCATCGCCTGAGGCCAATCTTCGCCGGTTGAGAATGCCGGGGATACTGGAGAACCTCGATCTACGGCTCCGGGAAGCTGAAGATGGCGGACTCGGTTATCTGGATTTTTTGATTCTGCTGATTCAAGATGAGGTTGTAAATCGCGATTCCAACATCCTGAGCAAACGTCTGAAAGTCGGAAGCTTGAGTCCCAGAATGACTTTTGAGAACTTTAACTACCGGTTCAATATGGCAACCATTCCGTAGCAGACCATCCGGGATCTGGCGACTTGCCGCTTTATCCGGGACCGTAGAAGTCTGATTCTGTGCGGCCCTCCCTGAATTGGTAAGCCCCTCATAGCACAGGCCATCGGTCATGAGGTGTGCCGCCGGGGAGGAGATGCCCTATTCGTCAAAACCCAGAAACTTTTAGAGTGTCTGACAGACGACTCCTCCCCGAGGAGAGCGGCCCGGTTATGGAAGTAGATCAAGACAATGGACTTGCTGGTTCTCGATGATTTTGGTTTTCGACGTTATGACTCGAAAGAATCCGAGTTGCTTTATGCGCTGGCAGACGAACGTTTGGGAAGTGGTTCGACCATCATCACATCCAACCGTACATCCAACCGTCCGCCGCAAGACTGGTACGGCGTCTTTCCCGATCCGGTCATCGGCGGGGCGGTGCTGGATAGACTGGTTTCCGGTGCTATTAAGATCATTGTCGAGGAAGCTAAGTCTTACAGGATGTATGGAGTATTCGGTGAGGGAACAGAGGAAAAAGGCTCTTGATTTATTATAAAATCGGTTCTACGATTTAACTACCGGAAGGGGGTGGGAATTTAAATTACCCTGGGTGGGGAATATGATTACCCTCGACATAATATCACCATAGGCGGAAATTGTGAGAAAATTTTGCAGATTGCTTGATTTTTTCAGTTTCATGTGGTTTAATATGAGAAGATAATAATCAGATGTCAAAACTTACAAAACCGAAATGTAAAATAACGAATATGTTGCAATGGATTCAACTGTTGAAACAGTGGGCTCAGTTGCAGGAACGGCTGGTAGTGGTGTAGCTTGATATGGCGGTGCTGTCGGTGGTGCCGTAGCTGGAGCTACTATTGGATCTTTTGTGCCAGAAGCGCGTAGGCTGGGTTGCTGTTTGTGGAACCCTAGCATATTTTCAATATGATTTTTTCTAGTAAATCATGAGGTTATAAAGTATGGAAGCAACAATAGAAGAGATTGAAAATTTTATTGCAAAGTTGCCTAAAGAGTAATCAATAAAGCTTCGTATTTTGTACGGAAAATTTGATAGTGATTCATGGGACAAACAAATAAATATAGATATAAAAAATGGAAAACTCAATGCGTTAGTAGCACAAGCTATTACTGAACATAAAACAGGGAAATCAAAAAATTGTGATTCCCTTTGCGAGTTCATCATTTTGATCTGCATACAAAAATTTACCTACGTCAGCACAAAAACTTGCTAACAGGAATTATGAAATTCAAAGTTTTTTACTTAATAGTCATTTCCTGCATTCTTTCGCTTAATTTATATATGATAAAAAATGTGCCTTCTTTTCATCTAGATGTTTTTTATATTGGGTATATGGCGATGCTTCTTTTAGCAGGGATTATTGGCACAATAATTAGACAGAGTTACTGGCTCCATTCGGTGCTCATAGGTTTTTCATGGACAATATTCTATCCAATTAATTCTATTAAACACGGATTCATGAAAGAAGGTTTTATTTCACACCTAGAATCAGCAATAGCAATAGTAATTATCTTGATCTGTATTAATGCCGTGGTTTTAATTGTAAAATGGTGTTTCAGAAAAGTAAGAAATCGTCTAGCGAACCGTTCCAATTGACCTTTTCCCGCTTCGAAAACGGCGCAAGAAAAGGCAAGTGAATTTTATATAAGCTCTCAAGGAGGAAGTTCATGGTAAAAAATAAGGCAAAAGAAGAAATCCTAAAGCGGCTCAAAAACATCGAAGAAAAAGAAGGTGTGCGTATCATTATGGCTGTTGAGTCAGGTAGTAGGGCTTTGGGGTTTGCATCTCCAAATAGTGATTATGACGTTCGCTTCATCTACGTGCACGAGAAAGATTGGTATGTCGCTGTAGACTTGGAAGATAAAAGGGATGTAATTGAATGCCCTATAGATGATGAAATTGATCTGAACGGCTGGGATGTAAGAAAGGCTCTAAAGTTGTATTGGAAGTCTAATCCGGCATTTATTGAATGGATTCAGTCTCCAATTACATATATCAATCAGGGAAAATTTAGGGATCAAGCGAGGGGGTTGTTACCCGAGATCCATTCAGTTGAAAAAAGTATATACCATTATCGAAGCATGGCCAAGACTAACTATCGTGGATATCTACGAGAAGAAATTGTCCCATTGAAAAAATATTTCTACGGGCTATGGCCTCTGCTTGCGATTAAGTGGCTGGAGAAATACGGTAAACCTGCTCCCATTGAATTTCACAGGGTGCTAGGATTAGTAACAGACACCGAGTTGCTGGAAACAATACACCGGTTATTAGAGCGAAAAAAGGGAAGTGAAGAAAAGATGGTAGCCCCGGCTATACCTGTGCTGAATAAGTACATAGAATCAGAACTTGCTAGGCTTGAGGATATCAAGCTAAAAAAGACGGATAGAGCAATGGAAATGGCTCGGCTAAATAAGTTGTTCCATTTGGTGTTGAATGAAAAAAGGGGTTGAAATTTGGCTTCAAGGAACAGCACTTTGCAGTGTGCCTCACCCATGGATTCTGACACAGCCCCGCATCAGATAAGTTTGGTCGATCTCAAATCCAATATCATAGAAGAGATGCCGTGAAATTGCTTAAAGGCCAATCGGTATGGATTACCGGTGCCTCATCAGGCATAGGAAGGGAATTGGCCCTCATTGCCGCCAAGGCTGGTGCGTCTCTCGTGCTCATCTCATCTAATGAAGAACGCCTCGCCAAAGTTGCCCAGGACTGTGAAAAGCGGGGAGCTGAATTGGCTCATACCACTCCCCTGGATCTTTCCGACTCAGATTCAACCATTCTAGCCGTGAAGAAATTGCTAACGGAACACGGCGCGCCTGATTTCCTTATTCTCAATGCAGGAAAATCTCAAAGGTCTCTTGCCGGAGAAACAAATATATCCGTGATGAGAAAAATCTTGGACATCAACTTCTTCGGTGCTGCAGTCATCGGACATCTCGTTGTGGAGGAAATGGCGAATAAGAAGAGAGGACATATCGCGGTAACCAGTAGCATAGTCGGGCGATTTGGATTTCCGCTGAGGTCCTCCTATGCGGCGAGCAAACATGCACTTCATGGTTTCTTCGAAACCATGGGTTTAGAGTATTATTCATCGGGAATTCGAGTATCCCTCGTGTTACTTGGTAAAATTAAGACAGACATCAGCCTAAATGCACTTGATGCTCAGGGCAAGCCGCACGGTGTGATGGATGCCGGTCACGCCAAGGGCATGGATCAGGGCATTTGTGCCAGAAAGTACTGGAGGGCTGTATTAAAAGGACAACCATTCGTTGTAATTGGCGGGATTGAGACGCTTATGTTAGCCATTCACAGTTATCTGCCTCGGCTATTTCGATTCATCGTACGGAGAGTCAATCCATTGTAGCACCGGGGCTGTGTCAGAATGCACCTTTGGCCCGCATGCGGCGTTGGCGAAAAAACCTGAAATGCTCATGTACTACATGTACACTCCGCTTTCAGAACTTTTCGCCGCCTTGCCTGCAGACCAAATCCATCATTCTGACCCACCCCCTGGATTCTGACACAGCCTCTTTCAGCCTGGTAATTTAGAATTGATACCCTTATTGGGGGTTCCCCATTCCATCACTTAATTGTAAACTGACGAAAACACCACATAAAAATCTATGAATCACATATCACAACTTGAAAGCTTAGGCATTACCATCCTGCGCGAGGCATACGCAAACTTCAGAAATCTCTGCATGCTGTGGTCAATTGGGAAAGACTCAACCGTACTTCTATGGCTGGCTCGCAAGGCATTCTACGGCCATGTGCCCTTTCCGCTTGTCCACATTGATACGCATTACAAAATACCAGAGATGATAGAGTACAGAGACCGGCTAACCCGAGAATGGAAATTACCGATGGTCTTCGGGGAGAATAAGAAAGCACTTGACACGAAGCAAACCTACCCTGATGGCAATGCTGATCGTATAACATGTTGTCGGCTACTCAAGACCGAGGCTCTCCGAAACACACTGAACGGTACATGGCCGCGCCATCGATTCAATCACGAAGCCGATGAGTATCAGCTTGACCAAGACAACGAGGCATATTCCGGTGTAATTGTCGGAGTAAGATCAGACGAGGAGGGATCGCGATCCAAGGAACGATACTTCTCTCCCAGGGATAGTGAGAATACCTGGGATGTAGGAGATCAGCCTCCTGAATTCTGGAATCAGTTCAAGACCGATTTCGCTCCTGGCACCCATGTCCGCATACACCCCCTTCTGGATTGGACCGAAACAAATATATGGGAGTACATAGAACACGAATCAATACCGACCGTTTCGCTTTACTACGATCAAGGCAGTGGACGGCGCTATAGATCCCTCGGTTGCGCCCCCTGCACCTCTCCCGTGGAATCCACGGCCAAAACCCCGAAGGATATAATTCTTGAATTGAAGTCAGGCAAATTCGCCAATGTTGCCGAACGTTCCGGCCGGGCACAGGACAAGGAAGATGGCGGAGGCCTGGAAACCCTTCGCCGTGAAGGATACATGTGATGACAGAACAGATGAATGTTGTGATCACTGGGCATGTCGATCATGGAAAAAGCACGGTCATAGGACGGCTGATGGCGGATACCGACAGTCTCCCCAAGGGAAAACTGGATCAGGTAATGGCCACCTGCAAGAGAAATTCCAAGCCTTTTGAGTATGCCTTTCTTCTCGATGCCTTGAAGGATGAGCAGAGTCAGGGCATCACCATCGATTCGGCTCGAGTATTTTTCAAGACGCAGAAACGTCAATACATAATCATCGATGCACCGGGGCACATCGAATTTCTAAAGAACATGGTGACAGGGGCAGCCAGGGCCGAGGCGGCCTTTCTCTGCATCGATGCCGAAGAAGGTATACAGGAGAACTCTAGGAGACACGGTTACCTGCTTTCCATGCTCGGCGTTAAACAGATATGTGTATTAGTGAATAAAATGGACCTCGTCGGATACGATTGGCGTGTTTTTAGATCAGTCGAACGAAAGTATTCAAGATTCTTGAAAAACATAAACATACGCGATATACCATTCATCCCTGTATCGGGCAAACAAGGAGATAACATAACCGACACCAGTAGTGCCATGGATTGGTGGAAGGGTCATACGGTACTTTCCCTCCTCGACACTTTCCAGAAGGCTCCCCCCCCGGCAAATCTTCCGTTTCGCATGCCGGTTCAGGATGTCTACAAATTCACCTCCCAGGGGAGCAATGAGCGCATCATTGCCGGAACCGTGAGTTCAGGTAGCTTTTCTGTCGGTGATGAACTGGTGTTCTATCCTTCAGGCAAGAAGAGCCACGTCGCCAGTATCCAAGACCTACTGAACAAGAATCCTCAATCGGCATCTGCGGGAATGGCCACAGGATTCACTGTGGCCGAACAGATTTACATAAAGCGTGGAGATTTAGCCGTACGCGTCAATGAGAAGAAGCCTCAAACCGGAAAGCTGTTGCAGGTAAGCCTATTCTGGCTTGGTAAGGATCCTTTGGTAATGGACAAAGAATACCATCTGAAAATCGGTACGGCCAAAGTGCGTATGAAGCTTGTTGACACAAACAGGGTTATCGACGCATCAAGCTTAAATACAGATGGCATCAAGAAAATGGTGGAACGGCACGATGTGGCCGACTGTGCGATTGTCACTCAGCAGCCCATCGCCTTCGATCTGGTTGACGACTTTTCCCAAACCAGCCGATTCGTCATTGTCGATGGCTTTGAGATTGCCGGTGGAGGAATAATCCGCCAAGTTCTCCGAGACAAGAATGCAGAGTACCGTGATCAGGTAATGAGCAGAAATCTCAAATGGGATGTAGGAAACATTACCCGATTGAACCGGCGTGAGCGATACGGCCATAAGGCGGCTTTATTGCTTGTCGGTGGTCCCGAGGATATTCGCAAGGCCAATTTCGCCAAAACAGTTGAAGAGGCACTCTTCAACACTGGAATCAAAGTGTATTATCTCGGTGTCCGAAATGTCCTTGCCGGTCTCGATGCCGACATGACCATAAAACGCGATGCCATTTATCCCACTAACAGAGATGAAATGATACGCCGCCTTGCCGAGCTGTCTAACATCCTCGTCGATGCCGGAATAGTCCTCGTCGCCACGGTTTCGGAACTCACAGGAGAAGAGCAGGAAACATTCATCACCTCTGTTTCCCCTGTTCAGGTTCTCACTGTTTGGGTAGGCGAGAGTGCTGGATCCACCGTCGATGCCGATTATCGGATAGAAAATACAGATACAGCTCCTGAACACCTGGAACCTTTCATGAGACTACTTAAGGAAAATGGAATCAGCGTATGAATTTTGCCCCTCCCCAGTATGAAATGGTATCCGTGAAAACGGGTACAAGACGACCCGACTCACAGGGCTGGACACTTGGCTTCACCGACGAAGCCCCCTCCTTGATTCGTGCCGATTATCAGGCGAAGCAACTGCATCTCCGCCATGATTTAGAGGGCATATACCGCTTCGCCGATTGGCTTCCCATCAGGCGCATACTGACGGGATCTTCCGCTCCAATCAGCTACAGGAGCAAGGCCCTCGCATCAGAACTTAATCTGTCAAATCTCTGGATAACATTTAATGGGTGGTGGCCGGAAAAGTCTGCCGCCATGCACACCGGAACATTTAAGGAATGCGAAGCTTACAGCGTTTGTGCCCGTATGGACGATGGTTTCCAAAAAATATTGGTTGTGGCATCGGCGGGAAACACCGCCAGGGCCTTCGCCCGGGTATGCTCCGATAACCGCATCCCACTCCTGCTCTTCGTTCCCAAAGATAACCTCGACGCACTCTGGTTTGACAGGCCAGTGGCCGATTGTGTTCATCTGGTTTCACCGACATCGGGTGGCGATTATTTTGATGCCATTCGCATGAGCGAAGCCGCTATCTCCGGTTCAAACAGGTTCATCGCAGAAGGCGGGGCCAAGAATATCGCCCGCCGGGACGGGATGGGGACAACTGTCCTGTCTGCCGCAACGGCTATGGGGCGAATTCCCGATGCCTACTTTCAGGCAGTCGGTAGCGGAACGGGAGCAATCGCCGCCTGGGAAGCCGCCATGAGGCTCAAGGCCGATGGTCGATTTGGATCCAATACAATGCGACTCATAATAAGCCAGAATGCCCCCTTCACCCCCCTGGCCGAGAGTTGGGAAGCCGACAGCCGGGAATTGATTATTGACGATGATGAGACTTCAAGACGACTCATCAGCCAAGTCAATGCCAAGGTGCTTACCAACCGACGACCTCCCTGGGGCATACCAGGCGGACTCTATGATGCACTGAAGGCCACAAACGGAACCGTCATCAGGGTGACAAACGAAGAGGCAGCCCTAGCCGGAAAACGGTTTGCCGAATTGGAAGGCTGCGATATCACCTGTGCCGCGCAGGTGGCCCTTGCATCACTGTTCAAAGCCGTGGAAACCAGTATTATAAAGAAACACGATGCCATAATGCTCAATATTACAGGTGGAGGGAAAGAGAAAATTGCGGCAAGTCGAACCTTTCACTATCTCAACCCGACAATGGAACTGGCCCTGGACACCCCTAGTGAAGAAATCACAAGGGTCTGTGAATCCCTATTTAGCGACTGATGGAGACAATCATGCAAGATATTTTTGATAAATGCGCCGGTGACGGGGGCTATTTCGGACAGTTTCGGGCCGTCGGCGACCGGTTCTTCACCCTGCCTGTTATCGACGGCATTCCCGGGCCAAGAATGAAATTTAACGGCATAGATACTGTTATGTGGTCGATTAACAACTATCTAGGCATGGTTAACGATACACAAATCAAAGAGACAGCCCTGGAAGCGACACAGGCATGGTCCTTGGGATCTCCCATGGGATCCCGCATGATGAGCGGTACCACCAGCGAGCATCTCGCATTGGAGAAGGCTCTCGCCGAGTATGCCCAAAAAGAAGATTCATTTCTCTTTAACTACGGATACATGGGTGTGATGGGTACGGTTAGTGCACTTTGCGGACCCGATGACATCCTCATCGTGGACAAGCTGTCACATGCCTGCATCGTAGATGCGGCATTCAGCGCAAAGGGCGGACAGGGCGGCAGGCCCATGGTGCGTTTCTTCCGTCACAACGACATGAACGACCTCGAATCGCTACTCAAACGGATAAATAAAAATCGAAAGGGCGGGGTCATGATACTCACCGAAGGTGTCTATGGGATGACGGGCGATCTAGCCGACCTTGAAGGAATCACGACCCTGGCCAGGAAGTACGAGGGACGTATCTTCATCGACGATGCCCATGGTATCGGTGTCATGGGCGAACATGGCCGAGGCACGGCAGATCATTTCGGGGTACAGGAAGAAATCGACATCTACTTCGGCACATTCGCTAAATCCTTCGCATCCATCGGCGGATTCTCAGCGACAAGCACACAGGTGCGAGACTGGATTGCATACAATGCCCGCACCCAAGTATTCGCCAAGGCTCTGCCTATGCCCTATGTGAAATCCCTTCAGCTAACCCTGAATAAAGTGATCAACGAAGACTATCGCCGAGACCTGATGTGGGAGCGTGCCAATAGCCTGAAAGAGGGGCTGAGCAATCTGGGCTTTCACATCGGAAGCGGCCAATCACCAATTTGCACCGTCTTCATCCCCGCTGGGGATAAATTAGAAGACCTAATCATGAGTGTCCTTCAATACCTTCGTAACAACGGTGTATTCTGTACAGGAGTCATGTGGCCGGTGATACCTCCCGGTCTTGTGTCATTACGCATGATTCCCACGGCAGCCCACTCTGAAGAAGATGTGCGCAGGACGATTGAAGTGTTTGCGCACATGCAAAGGGATCTGAAGAACAGTTTTACTCTCGGAGAAGAGCAGATAACCAAGGCCAATAAGATATACTTGCGTTAGGGGGTGCCCCCCCTGCCCCCCCGTGGGGCTGTGTCAAAATGCAGGGGGTGGGTCAGAATGATGGATTTGGTTTGCAGGCAACGCCGCATGCGGGCCAAAGGCGCATTCTGACACAGCCCAAATGAAAATTCGCCATCTTTGAATACCAGTGTGCCATGATTTTTAAAAATCAAGATCTGAGCGGACCCCTTCGGGCCAGGATCTTTTACGAACATCCGAAACGCAAAGGCCTGCTTCTTTGAAGATGTGGAAATCCCCCTCCCTATTTAATTTTTTATAGTGCCCCGGAGATTGGGGTGGTTCAAGAGGAATACTAGATTTAGACTGGTAACGGTTAAGCCTCCTTGCAAATGGGGAATTTCATATAATATGATTACGTATTTGAAAAATGACTAAGGAATGGTGTGTTTTTTATGATTATTCGCCCGTACGACCAAAATAAAGACAAAGAGGCTTTAATGCGCATCTGGCAAGAATCCGGCTGGATGAACAAGAAGCCTGATAAGAAGTTCAAGAAAGCCCTTAAGTCGTTTATGGAATGTGGCAGTGCGAAGGTGGGCCTTCTCCACAATGAGGCCGAGTGCTTTTCCATTACTCATCAGGGCACCATGATGATGCTGGATGCCGAACTGTCGTTTCAGGCGGTGTCGGGTATTGCGGTTAGCCATACGGCACGACGTATGGGCGGAGCTACGGAACTGACAGCTTTGGCGGTTTTAGATGCGGCGTTAAATGGTGTTGCCGTAACTGCGTTGGGTATTTTTGATCAGGGATTCTACGACAAACTTGGCTTTGGAGCCTTCCCCTACATACATTTCGTCATGCTAGACCCTCTTCAGCTGGATGTGCCCCGCTTGAAGCGTCAGCCGATTCGTTTATCCACCTCAGACATGGGCAGGGTTACGGCAAATATTGCTACTCAACATTCTCATCACGGTCTGGTGAAAATTCCGCTGGATGGTTTTTTTGCTATGATTGTTGCCGAAGCGGAGACCACATTTGGTTTGGGTTTTGAAAACAGCCAGGGCCGTCTTACCCATCATGTTTGGCTCCAGAACAACGGCGAAGAAAACGGCCCCTACGAGGTGATATGGATGACCTATGAGGACTACAGTGGAATGATGGAAATACTCTCGCTATTGAAAAGTTTCGGGGATCAGGTCAATTCCATTTTCCTTCAGGAACCATGGGGTATTCAATTACAGGATTTGATTAAACGACCCTTCCGCACAAAAGAAATCAGTAAGGGCAGCAAATTCAGCAACGGGATAACTGCCGCGGCATATCAACAGGCCCGCATTGTTGACTTGAATCAAACATTGATGCCTCTTAAGCTTCCAAAAGGAAGATTGCGCTTCAACCTGGAGATGATTGACCCCATAATAAAGCATCTTAATAAGGATTCAGAATGGACCGGTATCGGCGGGGCCTGGACAATCTCCTTGGGTGAGGAAGGTTCTTCTTCTGTAGCAGGGTATGAGGCGGGTTTGCCGTTAATGAAGGCTTCGGTAAACGCATTTACTCGTCTTGTTTTTGGTGTTGCACCGGCCTCAGCTTTGGCTGTTGCCGATAACCTGGATGCGCCGTCCAATCTGTTGGAGGACCTGGATATTATGTTGCGTTTGCCTGTGCCGGGTATGGTTCAGGTGTTTTGAGCTGGATTAGGGTGCTGGCAATTTTCTCCAGGAGTCATTACTCATGGCTTAAGTCAGGAATCGTCATTAGTCCAATATTGGTGCCCTCAAAAAAAGATCAACTGCTAATCCTAAACTAACAAGCATAATCCAGTTGGAAAGACGACGGGATCTTGCGTGAGGATATTTTTAGTGCCGCAATGTTCATTGATTCGTTAAAAAATACCGTTTTCTATTATTTATCTATGACTCCCCTGAAAAAAGGCATCTCCAAATTCCCCATCTGGCACTAAAATTGGTATAATACTCCTTAGGGAGGATGTTATGTTCCGCACTAACGAAGAACACATACAGAGAAAAAATCCCACCCTAACTTCCCATCCACAGATTGTGCAGATGGTCGCAGAACCTGTACTCAGAGGAAAAACCCCACCCTAACTTCCCTGTTTTTAACCACAGAGGTCGCAGAGAACGCAGAGTTTTAGCGTATTGCACAGCCAGTAATTCGTTCAGTGATTGTATTTAGCTCCATATTTGTTTCTCTCTGTGGAACTCTGTGCCCTCTGCGGTTTATGTTCTCAATTCCTCAAAGTTTTTCTGGATTTTTAAGGGGAATCATTATAATTCACCGGTTTTTCGGGGTGTTTTGAAAAACAACTCAGCATTGAGCATTCATAATTTTCTGAAGGCAACCCTCCGTGTCCTTTGTGAACTCCGTGAGATTGAAAACGGCATGGGATTTATAAGAAATTTCGCACAGAGGCACAGAGTACACAGAGGTTTTTCAAAGATTTATCTGCTGCCCCCTCCGTGACCTCTACGAACTCCGTGAGATCTGAAACGGCATGGGATGTATAAAAGTTTCGCACAGAGAGTTCAGAGTTCAGAGTTTCGCACGGAGGCACAGAGGGCACAGAGGTTTTCAAAGATTTGTATAGTGCCCCGAAGATTGGGGGCGGGAGGGCCTTGCCAAAGGCTTTTATAGAACAGAATACACTGGGATTAGCAGGATTTTTAGCCTTGATGAGCCGAAATTGAAACAATTGGATTGAGACGGGGCGGAGAAATTATAGACACCTGTTTGTAAATCGTTTTTGTATCGAGTCTTACATGGAGGTGTGTGTTTGTTCTCCACCACTAAGCTTCGATGCACTATAAAAGATTTGTAGAAAAACAACTCAGCACTGAGCATTCATCATTTGCCGAAGGCAACCCTCCGTGCCCTCTGCGGTTTATGTTCCTAGTTCCTGGTTTGTAACCGCAGAGAACGCAGAGTTTTAGCCTATGGCTCAGCCAGTAATTTGTTCAGTGATTGTATTTAGTTCCATACTTGTTTCTCTCTGCGTAAATCTGCGCCATCTGCGGTTTATACTCCCAGTTTTTCCTGAAAGTAATAACTCGAAAAATCCTGCATTTATTGTTTTTAACCGCAGAGAGCGCAGAGTAATTTGTTTCTCTCTGCGGTTTATATCCCAGTTCCTCCTCCTCAGGAATACTCCTATGCGAATTTTTCAGGGGAGTCATCTATCATTTGCCACTTCTCGAATTTCAGCAGTACCTATAGTCATGTCTGTTCATACTGCAAAAAAATTCTGTCTTGCCTTTTTTTCTGGTTTTTTAGAATAATTTTAATTCCATTACCATACCCCATGTTTCTCTGTTCTCATCGAACTTCAACTGAATCTTGGCATGTTTTATTTTGTGCGTTGCACTCCGGCCTTTTGCGGGCACTTCTTGAAGATGACAGCGTTTTCCTTCCATCAACCGGACAATATGAATCTTGCGTATAGGTGCCCCCTCCTTTGACAGTTTTGATGATTTTCCAAGCTATAATACTCATCCGTTTTATTTTTGATTAATTGCGAGAATCAAGGCTGTCGGCGTACTGGATATTCGGTCTTCTTCCAAAAAAACTGTGCCGATCTGGCTAACCGGATATGGATTCTATTGCACGGTTCTGGATTGATGGTTTATCATACTCCTATTGATGGGTGAGTAACTCAGTTGGTTAGAGTGTCGGCTTTACACGCCGGAAGTCCTGGGTTCGAGTCCCAGTTCGCCCAAATACTCATTTACTACCTCGCAGGGGTTCCAATGGCAGAGAACAAAGCGATTGTGTTTACTGGGGGAGGAACGGCTGGCCATGTGTTTCCAGCATTTCCCGTGATAGATCGACTGAAGAAAGCCGGATACAAGGTGCTTTGGATGGGATCGGAAAATGGCATGGAACAGGAATTGGTTATGCAGGCCGGAATTCCCTATTTTGCGATACCAGCTGGTAAATTCAGGCGCTATTGGTCATGGAAAAACTTCACCGATGTTTTTAGGATTGTCCGTGGGATCTTCTGTTCATTGCGGATTCTTAGGAATAACAGACCTAGCCTGCTCTTCTCCAAAGGTGGATTCGTCTCCGTTGCTCCAGTGATCGCGGCATGTCTACTTCGCATACCAACCATCACTCACGAATCTGATGTCAATCCGGGTTTAGCAACCAAATTGAATCTCAAGCTTAGGGCATGGCCTCTTGTTAGTTATGATACGACCTTGAATCATCTGCCCGGTTCGTTGAGATCCAAGGCTCACGTCGTAGGCAATCCGGTCAGGGATGCCATCTTCCAAGGTGATCGGGCGGAAGGAAGAAGAATTGCGGGGCTTCGTCATGATGACAAGCGTCCATTACTCCTTATCCTGGGAGGGTCTCAGGGTGCGAAAGAAATTAACGACTTTATATATGCGGCCCTGGATGAACTTCTCCCCTTGGCTTCCGTTGTTCACCAGCGAGGCCCGGGCAATCCAGGGATTCCTGACAGAGATGGCTATACGAGCCGTGAATTCTTTAGCGAAGAGTTACCCCATCTCCTTGCCGCCGCTGATCTTGCGGTTTCCAGGTCCGGGGCAGGGGCACTGTGGGAATTGGCGGCAAGTTCCACACCAGTAATCTTCATGCCACTTAATACGGCCACACGCGGCGATCAAATCGTCAATGCCCTCCTAGCCGAGGAGATCGGCTTTTCCGTCACATTGAAAAATTGTTCAAATGCCAGGGAATTGCTCCATCTTGTCAGGGGACTTTTTCTCGATACGAGTGCCTTAACTAAGATGCGAAACGCCACATCCAAGTTGCCAGTAAGAACCGCAGCCGACCGAATTGCAGAAATCATCAAGAGTATGATAGCATGAGCCGTGGAGTGCTTCTAACAACAGCTTCTGGAAATCAATAACGAGATTTTCGCCTGCCTCTTGCAGGCGAGCACAGACAAGCGGAAAAGGTGGAGTCAAGAACCTGCTAGGAAGGAATCAGTATGTTTATTCATCTGTTGGAATCGATTCATGTATGAAAACCTGCTTTTTCAAGACAGGGTAGTCCAGGGACTCAGTCATGATATCTCTCATAACAGCTTAGCTCCGGCGATACTGTTCTCAGGACCGCCCATGGCTGGCAAACTCACCGCAGCATTAGAAACAGCTCGAGTGCTTTCATGCCGAAAGAATAGTGCCTGGGGCTGCGACTGTGCCTTATGCCGAAAACACCGTGTCTTAACGCATACCCGCACCGTGATCGCAGGAACACGATTGCTCAGCCCAGATATCGCCGCTTCTGCTGATGTCTTTAGAAACAATGTTTCCGATGCTTCCCGATACCGCCTGATTCGATCCGTCGGAAAACTTCTCCGCAGATTCGATCCAATCCTATGGGAGGGCGAAGAAAAAAAAATAGCTAAATTCCGACAAATTACGGAAAGACTCACCGAAAGCCTGGATGAACTCATGCCTGGGAAGACCCTCCCCGTCGGCAAAAAATTAATCAAATTTCTAGAGACACTGGAAGCAGATTGCCGACTTTTGCAGGGATATCTGCCCGGCGGCATACCAATTTTTCAGATAAGGCATCTCACCAAGTGGGCGGCACACTCCGCAGGAAATGATCATAAAACCGTTATTATCGACTCAGCCGACCGTATATCAGTAACAGCCGTTAGTGCCCTGTTGAAATTTCTTGAAGAACCGCCACCGGACACGACAATCATTTTCATTACCGATAGAAAATCAGTCTTGCTTCCAACCATTGTGTCACGGCTCAGAGATTATTCCTTTGTGGCGAGGAAATCTGCCGAGGAAACAGAAATTCTCCGTCGAGTCTTCAGGGTGAGAACAAATAAGTTCAGTAGCCTGAAAGAATATATTCAATCCTGGCAAACCCGTTCTCCTGACCGGATACAAGCCCTTGCCGAGGATTTCATCATTGGAGCACAGAACGGATACTTTCCGGAGGAAGCGTTTTCCATCAAAGATAAGGCCGATTTATCCGTACTACTGAGCACCATCAGCGGCTTGTTGCATGAGAAGTGGGGACGCAACGAATATAACTTAGCCATGCACGAACGACAACTGAGGTGGGTGAGACAGGCGAGGGGCCGAGCGGAATATCTGAATATTCCCATCCATCTCATACTGCGAAACCTTCAACTTAACTTGAGACTCCAGAAGTGAAAAAACTTTACCGCCGTATCCTCAAGAGTCTTCACAGGCTCAATCCCGAACGAATGCGAGTACTGATTCATGATTTGATTGATTACAATGGACAACTTGAGATGGTTCTCTCTTCTATCCCCGGCGGAGTCGTGGTCATCGGGCCAAATAACAAGATACTGCTTCTGAATAAACATGCGCTTCGTCTCCTTCCACTCAATGTTGCCGATCCGATTGGCTGGAATGCCTGGGAGGTTCTCTCAGAGCAGAATCTCTCTAAATATGTTAGGGAAGCCCTAGAAGAAGACAGAGGCTCTCCTATGAAGGATTTCTCCATAAGCTTCCGAGGAAAAAGTGTTATCCTGAGTTGTGGAATTCTTACTCTTGTCGATGGGGGGCACATCAAGGGGAGCATGCTGTATGTCGAGGATGTTACGGAAGCCCATGCCGAGGCCATTCGGAGGAAAAGAACTGAAGAATTGGCCTCCCTCACAACTATGGCAGCCGGGGTTGCTCATGAAATCAAGAATCCGCTGGCTTCCATGAGCATCCATATCCAATTGATGCGCCACAGGCTGGGAAGCGGTTCGGTTCAGATCGATGAGCATCACGATACCCTGAACATCTTGGAGGAAGAGTTGGAGCGCCTGAACACCATTGTGTCAAACTATCTCTTCACCGTCCGACCGATAGCATCCAACCTCAATCCCGTGGACTTCAATGCCATGATCAACGATTTAATTCAGTTTCTACGTTTTGAAGTCGAAGAATCCAATGTTCATGTGACATTGCATTTGGATGAGAACATCTCGACCATTCTCCTAGATGAGGGGGCTATGAAGCAGGTATTGTTGAACCTCATTAAAAATGCCCTAGCATCGATGCCTAATGGAGGAGATTTGAAGATCGAAACAAATCTGGAACAAGAAGGTGTTTCGATTTCGGTATCCGATACCGGTCACGGAATACCGGAAGACATTCAGGACAAAATATTCGAACCATATTTCACCACACGGGATACGGGTTCAGGACTGGGACTTACCGTCGTATACAAAGGACTTAAGGAGCATGGAGGCAGTCTCCTGCTGGATACCAAACCCGGTCAGGGAACAACATTTCGTATCCATATACCATTTTCAAGCCATAGGCAAAAGCTGTTATCAGGAGGGAGATCATGAATTTCTGCATACTCATTGTCGATGATGAGAAGAACATCAGAATCGGACTAGCGAGAGCCATGGAGATGGATGGATACAGAGTTCTCTATGCGGAGAATGGGCAAGTCGCCCTTGAAATCATGCTTGAAAATGAAGTTGATTTGATAATCACTGATTTGAGAATGCCTAAGGTATCGGGAGAAGAACTGCTCAAAAAGGTTACAGTGAGTTATCCAAATGTCCCCGTGATAGTCCTAACAGGGCATGGCACAGTAAATAATGCCGTGCAAGCCATGCGGGACGGGGCCTATGATTTCATCACAAAACCCGTCAATCTCGATCGTTTGGGATTGTTGATTAAGAGGGCACTGAGCCGCCGCGAGTTAGCGATTAAGCATCGTGAGCTTCAAAATGAGGTGAGCAAGATGGAGCACCGACGGCATGGCCGTCAAATGCTCGGGAAGAGTGCTAGTATGGTTCGAATATTTGAACTTATAGATCAGGTAGCCCCGACAAAAGCCAGTATATTGATCACCGGTGAAAGCGGCACGGGCAAAGAATTAGTCGCAAATGCTATTCACTCACAGTCTCCACGCAATAAAGCCCCGTTTGTCAAGGTGCACTGTGCTGCCCTATCGGAGTCACTACTCGAATCGGAATTATTTGGTCACGAGAAAGGGGCCTTTACCGGTGCCATCGGATTGAGAAAGGGACGTTTTGAACTGGCGGACGGGGGGACAATACTCCTTGATGAGATCGGTGAAATCAATCAATCAATACAGATTAAGATTCTCAGGGTGCTACAAGAGAAATCATTTGAGAGAGTAGGGGGAGAAAAAACCCTTTCTGTAGATGTTCGCATAATTGCGGCAACTAACAAAGACATGAAAAAAGAAGTCGCTGAAGGGCGATTTCGGGAAGATCTCTATTACAGACTCAATGTGGTCAACATAGAAATTCCCCCCTTGAGAGAAAGGCCAGAAGACATCCCACTACTTGCAGTGCGATACCTTAAACTTAGCGCAGAAGAGCATGGGAAAAATATCCAGGGCTGGGAGCCTAAGTCAGCGGCCAAGCTGAAAAATTATCCTTGGCCGGGCAATGTCAGAGAGCTTCGCAACGTCATAGAAAGTGCCGTTATTCTGTCCAAGGGAAATTACATCGATGTTGATGATCTATCGATTCAGTTAAATGAATCCGAGAACGAGAACAATATCATGGTTCCCCTCGGTACCCCGATGTCTGAAATCGAGAAAGTCGTGATTAGGGCAAATCTTAACAAGATGAATGGGAACAAGAGTCGCACCTCTGAAATACTGGGGATAGCCCGTAAAACGCTTCATAGGAAGATACAAGATTATGGCATGACGGAATTTCTACGAGACTAAGATGAGATATACTCAAAAGTTGTGGATGGATTAAAAAAGAGCAAATATTCCTGTAAGATATTGTTATATTAAATTCAAAAAAAGAGATGCTCTATGAGTAACAAGGCTAACACACATAATGGGTTACAGGAATATAATGAAGTACTCTGTTTACTCCGTGCCTCTGTGCGAAGCTCTTATACATCCCAAGCCGTTTTCGATCTCACGGAGATCCAAAGGACACAAAAGGAAGAAAACGAAAACTATAGTGCTCCCATAGATCGATACAGCTCTAAAATTAGATTGATGCTGTATAATAGGCATCAGAAGGCATACATCAGATGCGTAAGAAATGGAGTGATTCAGAGAAAGCAAGAATTGCACTCATGGCTTTGCGGGAAGAAAAAACGATTAGCAAGATAGCTCAGGCAACAGGGGCACATTCCTAAACTCTGGAGATTTACTTTTTATTACAAGGTGGGCATTTAGCTGATTTACTATCTTTTTGAATATCTTTGTAGCAAAGTTCAAAGAGTCCAAGAGATACAGTGTTGGTGCGCTGTTTCCCAAGGACAGGGGAATTTTTGAAAGTAATTGTTCTGTAGCGCAAAGTTCTTTGCCTCTCTTGGCATAGCTTTCAATCAGGATGGGGAGATTCAGCATACCCGAAAGGGTAAGGACTGATACCCAGTGCCCACCCATAAAAGAACCATCGATGATTCCAATGCGGTGGTTCTTTCCCCTTTAACAAGTTTTCTTTTCAGGCATTTGTGCTTTTCAAAGATATCGAGATAACTCAATAAAAACTTGCATGTTTCAGAGATTGAAAGCCATTTAAGGATTCTTTGCATAGTGGAATCGGAACTGACCATTTTCCGCTTGGTGTTGAAAATCTTTTTGTAGGATTTCAGCCGACTTTCAATATCCAGTGACAGAAAACTTCTTAGCCCTATGCAAGGGATTAGTAGAATCTGTGTGATGATATGCCACAGAGGAATCTGGGGCATCTTGCGGATATCAGTAAAACAGAGGATTGCTTTGTCTGGGAGATTGAAGTCCCCCCTTAACAACTTAAGAATTTTTCTCATATTTCCCCTCCCCGGAGATTTTCTATCATTATATCACAGACAAATGATGAGGAGAGAGGGAACACTTCGAGAAAAAGATGCTTGGAGAATTTCTAGCACAATCCAAAAGTTCTTGACAAGAAAAGGGTATGATATTATACTCTTTTTAATACGGGCATTAACAGGTCACGACGAGCCATTATTGCCCGGGGTAGAGGCATCATGCCTAACAATGCGTTTGCAGGTCGCCAACCTGCGTGTGCTGTTGGGACAGGTGCTTCCAGTCAAGGCTTTGTGGTGGTATCATGCCAGTGGCCCGCTATCAAGAGCGGGTTGGTGCATCTGAAGCCTTGCGTTATGTTTCAAAACAAATACCCCAGAAGGAGAAATAATAGTGAAAAAAGTCCTGGTAATAGCCATGACTGTGTTGTTCTTGTCCGGTTGTATGACAGCAGCACAGCATAGAGGAGCAGTCCAAGATGATTCCGCTGACAAAATGACCGTTGGCAAGGTTCAGCGAGAAATTAGGGTCGGCATGAGTGGTGCTGAAGTAGCTCAAGTCTTGGGGTCGCCAAACATCGTATCAACTGATGAAGAAAGGCGAGAAGTCTGGATATACGACAAGATTTCAACAGATACGGCCTATTCAACGAGCAGTGGCGGTGTCTCGGCACTCATTCTTGGGGGAGGTTTGATCGCGGGAGGAGCCGCACCGAGCTTTAAACAAGGAGCGGGAGCAAGTTCCAAGTCACAGCGGACTCTGACTGTGATTATTAAATTTGATGAAAGCACGAAAGTGCGAGATTTTGCCTACCATACGTCGCGTTTCTGAGGAGGAGTAAAACCGTATGAAGTCATATAGAACAAACATTCACACAATGTTTGTTATCACAAGCATTATGGTGATTTTTTTGTCGGGATGCCAAACAATACCCAAGGATGTCTTGAAGCTATCCCCTGAATCTCTTGAGAAGAGGAGCTTGCAAACTCGCACATACGAGGGGATTTCAGAAGTTGATATTTTATCCGCATCAGCAGGGGTTATCCAGGATTTAGGTTTCAACATTGACGAAAGTGAAACAAAGCTTGGAGTTATCGTCGGATCAAAGGACCGGGATGCAACAGAAGCCGGTCAAGTTGTTGCCTCTGTAGTAATTACGCTACTCAGCGGTGCTACAAAGGCAATTGATAAGAACCAAAAACTAAGGGTGTCTCTCGTGGTTCGTCCAACGCATGAAAATAATGATAACAAACATTATGTGAGGGTGACATTTCAAAGAATAGTTTGGGACACAGAAGGCAAGGTGTCGCGTGCTGAGGGGTTAGATCAACCCGAAATGTATCAGGAATTTTTTGATAGGCTTTCAAAGGCAGTGTTCTTGGAGGGACATAGAATATGAAATTTTTAAAACTAATTACAATCGTTCTCAGTGGTTTTGCACTCATAGGGCTATCGGGATGCCAAACAAACTCAAAAGATCAGTTATTAAAGACCGATCAAAGCCAGGTGCAAACACGAAATATGCAAACGAGAGCCTTTGATACAACAGATAAGAACAAGACGCTACGAACAGTTATTTCCACATTGCAGGATTTGGGTTTTGTTGTAGATAAAGCAGATGAAGTTCTGGGTTCTATCAGCGCGACGAAATTAGATGGGTATCTGTTGAGAATGACTGTGACTGTGCGCCCGCGAGGCCAAACTCAGTTGTTGGTCCGTGCAAATGCACAATACAACCTTAAGACAGTGGAAGATCCAGAGATATACCAAGATTTTTTCACTTCTCTTGGTAAGTCAATGTTCCTTACTGCACACAACGTGGACTGATAAACCGCAATAATGTGCGGGGTTGTGTCAGAATCCAGGAGCTGGGTCAGAATGATGGATTTGGTCTGTAGGCAAGGCGGCCTGCCTGTGCGTGTACGCACCTGTCTGCATCAGGTGGGCGCAGACAGGCGAAAAGTTCTGAAAGCGGAGCAGCACTTGACGAGAATCTCAGAAGGTAGCATAATACACATCCTGCTACGGTGGTAATGGGCGGAAAATTACCGCATACGCAGTATAGGGAACTATAAGAAACCTGTGAGTTGTTAATAACGGTCTTGTAAGGCTGAGAAATCAAACAACTCACCCCATGTCAAAAAACTGCGCCTGTGGTATAATGGTATTACCTTAGCCTTCCAAGCTAATGACGTCGGTTCGATTCCGATCAGGCGCTTCACAACGAATGTGATACATCTCGCAGGCAATTCACGCCTCGGGACCTTTTATTTCTCATAGCTAGAGCCAGCCCAAAGAAGTATTTGGCCGAAAGCCAATGATTGCCGGAGTGCAGAAAGCGCAGTGGGGCTGGGTCAGAATCCAGGGGGCCCGAGGGGGGGCCCTCGGGCTCACCCCCCCGTCCACCCTGTCAGGGGGGCATTTATAGGCCGTGCACAAAACCGTTGCGGTTGCCAATACCCCCGTCCCCCCCTGACAGGGGGGGGATTTATGGCCCCCCGTCGGGGCTGGGTCAGAATGATGGATTTGGTTTGCAGACAAGGCGGTCTGCCTGTGCGTGTACGCACCTATCTGCAACAGGCAGACTGGTCTGCAACAGGTAGGCGCAGACAGGCGAAAAGTTCTGAAAGCGGAGTGTACATGTTGTACATGAGCATTTCAGGTTTTTTCGCCAACTTTGGAGGTACGGTGGCAATCCCCCCCTGAGGGGGGCCGGGGGGATTGCCTTATCCCTTTCCTTATACGGGCCAAAGGCGCATTCTGACACAGCCCCGCATTTATAGGTAGGAAACCAGATGAAGGCACAGATATTACTTGCTGGATTGATATTCATTTTTTTTTCCTGTAACAAGGAAAAGAAATCACCAGAACCAGTTCGCAATGGCTTGATCACCCCGTTAGCCACGGGCACAGTGGAACAGGAGGAAACCGGCGAATTGGCACAATTTGTAGAAGATGCTGTATTGCCACTCGTCAATCCTGGCGAAAACTACAATATTCTCGCTGTTTACAATGGAAACCTTGATCTTGAGCCATCAGATGAACAGATACTTCTAGCAGTTCCCCTTGATGATGACGAAGTCCCTATTTCTCTTATGATAGCGACAGCACAAGCCAGTCAAAATGCATATACAATCGTATGGCAGACTGATCTAAGCACCCGAACCCTGACTGATATAACTCTCCACCTAGACGATCTTAACGGAAACAATAGAAATGATATTGTCGTTGCGGGGTTTGATAACATCGGCAATCATGTAACCGAGGTCTTCGCAACCCCAAAAAATGGGCAGATCCCTGATTTCCGTAAGGTGTTCAGTCTGAAGATAAAAGGAAACATCGATATCATCCCCGTTGAACGTTCGGCCAGTTATTATAGTGGAATCAGCGATGAATCCCCCTATTTCATTATTGTACAACAGCATGATCCATCCTCAGAGAATGAATTAGACTTGATTGAAACCCGATGGGAATGGAATTCGCGAATCTCCACCTACCTTGAGACTGAATCCAAACAGATTAAGGCAGAAACTATTCTTGAAGATCGCATTAAAAAACTCTACGTGAGCGATGTGGCCGATTATGAGGATTACTTGAAAGGAGCTTGGTACAGAGCAAGCGGTGAAAGTGCCTATGAAGATATTCTGTATTTCAACCCCGATACGAGGGAACTCATGTTTTTTAATGGAGAAGTGCTTGAAATTTTTATATGGGGGTCAAGTCATCGCACAACGGCTAAGCGGCTCTATTTCAAGATCACAAATAGGGTGGTTCCAAGCCTGAATGATACCGTTTACATCAGCGTCGATTCATGGGACAGCATACAACTTGCGCGAATATCAAGAGAGTGGAATAGCTCATATCGTCGTATTAATTCATCCCTGCACAATACGTTAATGAATCAGTTCTCCCTCTCGCCCCTGCTTTCTAACCAGTCTATCTCCGGTATATGGGATGGCCTTGGGGATGAAAGAATAGTATTTGATCTCCCCAGAATAGAATGGATAAAAGACGGTGTAAGCCGTGTGGGAACGGCCTCTTTTTTCAATTTGAGAGATCTCATGGTGTTACAAATTCAATTTCTTGATAAGGATGGAGCCCGTGAAGAAACGGTCAACTGGACAGTCGAATACAACGAGGAAATCAAGGATAATCAAATAATCCGTTCTATTGCACTATCATTGGCCGCATTGGATACTAGCGGCATTGAGAATACAGCCATGGACATAGTCCGTTTTGAGCAGATAGAAGAAGAGTTACCGATGAACTGACACTTCATATCCCTTCTCTCTTAAGCGTGTAGACACCTGTCCATCAGGATTGTTTACAATCACCTTCCAATAGGTTTCTGTTCTTTCCAACCATGCCGTAAACCCATCGTACTTGAGCCGTTCCATCATCCGTAGTGCATGAACCCTGTTCTCGAACGCTCCAATCTGGACAGATGTATTTTTTGGAACATCTCTTGATGAGAAAAGGCTTGAAGGTGTTATCCATTGGTGTATTCGAGACTGGGCGATGTAGAGGTGGATCGAATCGGGGAAATTTGATTCGAGATTTCGTAGGGATTCTCGGGCACCCTCAGTATCATTGATTCGCGTTTGCAGGTTTATGAGTTCCAGCCAGATCGATGGTGAGGTATGGCCTTCATCAATTAACCGGAGGATTTCATTGATTCCCCTAGTAGCACCTTCCTCCCTGATGCGGACCATGGCCGCAAGAAGTGCCGATTCAGTAGCGACATACTCCATCGGGGTGGTTTTCTTCAGTTCAATTGCTTCCGTATAAACATCCTCCCCCATTGAGAATCGCACAATGAGAAGTTGAAGACGCCAGGAGTCAACTTGGTCACCGCCGAATTTGATGGCCAGCGCATAGTGTTTTGCCGCAAACTTAAGGAGGCCAAGCATGAGTTCCAGTTCGGCCATTCGGGCAAATATTTTGCCTCTCTCATTCTCAGGCAATAGATGCAGATATTTACTGAGATAAGAAATCGCTTCGAGAGAGTCATCATGCAAAGTTGCCGCGTAAAGAAGCACAATCGGCGCATCGGAATGAGTTCCATTCTCCGACAACCATCGTCCATAGGCATCAAGGGCTTCAGGTATCCTACCGGCACTCTCGAATGCTTGAGCATCCTGAATATTCTCGGAAAATAAATATCCCGGAAGGAATATGAGACTGATGATCAATTGGGTTGATACTGGGAATCTCAATCTTATTCTTCCTTATTCTGATAAAACCTCTTCATCCTTCAGTGATTTTGCCCCAAGAACCCTAACTGATTCATTCATCCCCTTGTTTTCATTCATGTCAGATTTCTTCCGCTGTCTTTCTTTGACAACATTCTTGATTTTTGAGGAAAGGATAAAGGGCAAGGCCGACATAAGTCCGAAAATATATATCACAAAGAAGCTCAGCAGGATTGGAACATCTTTGAGCAGACCTTTCTCGCCAATCCATATCCGAACATCAGATTGATTCTCAATATTGAAGCCTACAAATGATCCGATGAAAATAAGAAATAGAATAAAAACAATCAACTTACCGGTCATAATTCCCTCCTATCGTATCTCTATGAAATATCAATGCTGACTCTACAGTATTCCACAGTAGCATTGTACGCGTTAGTGGTCCTACCCCGCCAGGTACCGGGGTAATCGATTTGGCCACTTCTTTTACAGTAGCGAAGTCCACATCTCCGACAATACGATACCCTTTCTTCCGTGTCGTATCACGAACACGATTGACACCGACATCAATTACAACAGTACCTGGTGAAATCATATCGGCGGTCACTGTATTCGTTTGACCGGCGGCGGCAATGACAATGTCGGCCTGGCGCACCTTCGTTGCCAGATCAACAGTTCGCGTATGACATACCGTTACCGTTGCGTTGCCGTTCTTGGCCTTTCTGAAGAGGAGATTGGCTAATGGGGCTCCGACAATACGGCTCCGACCTATGACGACGACATCCGCTCCCTCTATCCTAATTTTTTGAGACTCCAGTATCTTGATTATCCCATGTGGGGTGCAAGGAAGAAACCCCTCTGCACCCAGCATAAGGGCACCCATGTTCTGAGGATGGAAGCCATCTACATCCTTAGAGGGAGAGATCGCTCTAATAATGGATTCCTCGTGGATATGATTGGGCAATGGAAGCTGAATCAAAATGCCGTGAATCCCGGCATCATTGTTTAATTCTTCTATAAGCCTCAAAAGATCCTCTTGCGCTGTATTTTTCGGCAGTCGAATATCCCGTGAATAAATTCCCTCTCGCTCACAGTCCCTCTCCTTGGCATTGACATATGTAACACTTGCCGGATCTTCACCTATTAATACGACGGCCAATCCCGGTTGTACCCCAAGGGTCGCCAATTTCTCGACTCTCAGGGAAAGTTTCTCACGGATACTCCGAGATATAGCCTTTCCATCTATAATGGATGCACTCATGAGTATGACAATAATGAAATCCTTAAATACTGTGAATATGTTGAAATCCCCTATTTCGAATGCTAAACTGCTCAACATGGTCATGAATAGCCAATTGTTTCTTTTAAAATCCCCCCCCCACCCCCCTCATTTATTTCTTGACTCGATCTTTTCTGTCTGCGTGCAACAACGCACAGGCAGGTGCAGAGGCGTAGACAGGTGCAGGGCACGGCACAGGCAGGCGAAAAATCTCTTCGTCAATTTCCTCAAGCTGTTTTCTAGCGGGCCCCTACTGCTCACCATAGCGTTGCTCATACTTCATACTGGCAAATCATTTTCTCAAGAAATGCCATCCCCGGATGAACCGCCTCTGCCTCAGGTGCCGATGAACCAACGTTCTCTCGGAGATCAGGCATTAGCGATAACAGCAGGGGTATACATCCCCCTATTTACAATCCTGATCAACGACTGGGACGCTGTAGGATATGAGGCCGGTGCCCACCCCACCAATCTGAATGCCGGCGGCGCGGGGGCATTAACCTACAGTGTCTATTTGTCGAATCACTGGAAAATCGGATTTCAATTCGGCGGGAGTTTCTCCCAAGATATAAACAGTAATTTCGTTTATTCCATCCCATTCCTCTTCAAGGGCAGTTATGAATTCCATCCATGGAGCCAGGTGTCAATTCCCGTATTCATAAGCACAGGTATTTCTCTCAACTCCTGGAAAGACGATAATTTCCTTGTCGATTGGATTATAAACGCAGGATTTGGAGTTTATTTCGATTGGAGCTATGAGTGGTCATTCGGAATAGATTTCAAATATATTTTCATACCTCAACTTGGTTTGGAAAACGCAAACGAACGGAGTATCGGGAATTTCATGGATATTACCCTGACAGCGGAGTATCATTTTTGATGAGGTGCCCATGATTCATATTTTCAAGTCCCACTTCCAAAATCCTGCAAAGTCAGGATCAAGGAGGAAATTGACGATGAGGTTCTCATCTGCCTACCGCTCTCAGGTACGGCATACACAGACAGGCATTGCCACTCTTCTCATTCTGCTACTAATGAGCTGTAGGGGTGGGGGCATTTTCGCCTATGTCGCCACGACAGATAAGATTGATTTAGGATTGCTTCCAGAAGGCTTAGGGGCAAGCAAGTTGATGGAAATAAGCAATGAATATGATAACACCAAATATAATTACTTTTCCTCCGGCCCGGCACTCTACAGAAGGAATACTCAAGACCGTAGTGATAGTAAAACAGAACGCTGGAAGCCTGTATCATTGCCGTCCGGGTGGACGAACATCCAATCAATTACAGTTTCCGATGATAGAATACTCATGGCTCTAGCACGAGAATCATCCAGTAGCATGGAAGTTGGGCTGTATTATTACAGCGAGCAAGAGGAATTCCAAGAAATTACAATGGAAGATGGCATTCTCACCAGTGGAGCTGGAAAGTACAACACAGTTCGTCTCTACTGTCCAAACCCTAAAACCGATACTAATACATTTTACGTCAATATACTCGAACACTCCGGGGACTTCGCCCGTGAAACAGACTTCATCGGCTCCACCCTCTACCTGCTCGATGATGGTGCCCTAGAACTCAAGGCCCCGGATACTACTACCTGGAATGACGTCCTAGAAAACTCCTACATAACGGGTGCCGCTTTTGGGAATAACGTCTATAGGTTTACATCTATAAACCCCAAAGCCGAAACGGGAAAAATCACCAATGTGATAGGAACCCAGATTGCAGATTCAATCACAAATCCCTCACACTCCCTCACATGGCTTCCTGGAAGCGATGAGCAGTCAGCTACAACTAGCTGGCCCGAAAAAGGGGTTTTCATCATGTCAGGATGGAAACTTGACGGAACAACCTATCCCCTATACATCAGCACAGATGGCACGACATGGAAAACCCTCAGCTCAAACTATCGCTACAGCAGTTTTCTTAGTGTAATTGGAACGACGGCGGGAAATTCCCCAAACAAACTCATTCTTGCGGGAACGAGAAACACCGCCAGCACAACGACAGGTAATGGGTATATAGAGATTGTCGCCGATGATACAGATCCAGAAAAGTGGGAAATTAGAACTGATAAGAATTCGTTCACCTTTGCCCAGACCGGTGCCTATATAGCCAGTAACTTAAGCGACGATTCAATCCTCGGACTATCTCTTTTTGAAGGATATGTCTATGCCTCAACAGATGATGATGCCGTCTGGCGAATCCATGCCGACGATGCGGAAACAGAAGGCACCGGCCCGATGTGGATCAGAGAGTAGATTGATGGTCCTTTATCAAATCAAATACCTCGGCAAGGGCCGGGTGTTCTTCAAGATAGTATCGGGCAATCTCTTTGCTTGTGAGACCTTCAAGTTCATGGCTCATATAGTGCACCCAGGCGTTATCCTCCCTTAACTTCCGGCACCAATAATCTGGTTGAACTGGTAGTTCTCTTCCCTTAGACCCCTGTTTGTAGTCGTGAACAGCTACCTTAATAAACTCTCTCGAAATACCTCTCTTCATAACATACTTAACCAGAGAATTCATCGTTCTTCCCGTATCAAATATGTCATCGACAAAAAGAACCTTGTCTCCACTCCTTAGATATTTTGGATGGTAAGTCCATCCATCGATTCTTACCCGGCTTATTTGATTAAAATCGGCATAGGAACGGGCGACGACAGCCGCATAAAATACAGGTTTGCCTCTATTATTGATTATTTTAAAGAATTCACTGAGGATGTTACCTAGGAAGGCCCCCCCCCTCAAGGACACATATATGATATCGGGGATGAACTCATCATCGTATATCTGTTTGGCGAGAATCAGGGCATTGTTGCGCAATAAATCTGTTGTAACAAAATCTTTTTTCATTCCTATTCTCTTTCTTTTGGCTTAAGTTCGATGGATTCACCACTGCGATATACCCGCATTGATAAGGAAGCTCTGTCAATCTCTCCAAGTATACGGTACATAGTGGTGATGCTGTCAATTTTTCTGTCATTAATTTGGATGACTAGGTCCCCAACTCTAAGGTCTATGGATTGGGAGACAGACAGGGGATACACCACGGCGACTGGCACTCCAACGATGCGGTCGGGAAGTTCCATCAAGTCCCTTACCTCATCTGTGAGCGGAGCCGGAACGAACCCGGGCCAGGCCAAGGCATGGAAAGTATTTACCTCATCCTCCTCGCCTCGCTTCCCAAGGACAACTTCAAGCTCCTTTTGTTCTCCAAACCGATCAATGACAAACAATACCGACTCGCCGGGTAATCTATCTCCAATCTGATAGATCAAGTCCTCATAATCGCTATACCTCTCAGTGTCAAATTCGAGAATCACATCTCCGGCCTGGAGTCCGGCCTCATCGGCCGGTGAATCGATAAAAACCTGGTAAACCATGACACCGAAAGCCTGGGGAAACCCTATAATCTTTGCCACATCAGCCCCGAAATTTCCCATGCTTACCCCCAGCCAGCCGTATTGCACATGACCATATTTCAAAATCTGATCAATAAATGTCTTCACGTTATTAGCTGGGGTGGCAAATCCTAGGCCGACACTTCCGCTATTGGGGGTTGTAATAAAAGTATTGATACCGATGATCTCCCCTCTGATATTAACCAGAGGCCCTCCCGAATTACCCTGGTTAATCGATGCGTCCGTTTGGATGAAATCATTGATATTCCCCTGAGGACCATACCGGCGTCCTAGTGCACTTACGATTCCTGAGGTAACCGAGTTCTCATAACCAAATGGGCTACCGATGGCCAAGACCAAATCGCCCACATACAGTGTGTCTGAATCGCCGAATTCAGCAAGGGGAAGAAAATCGCCGGTATATTCGATTCTGATTAGCGCAAGGTCTTTCCGGTCATCCTTCCCAGCGAGCCTTCCGGTAAGCGACTGACCGTTATTCAGCCTAACACTGATGTTCTGGGCCTTGCCGATGACATGGGCATTAGTGACAATGTAATAACTGTCATTCTGCCTTTGGATGATTACCCCTGACCCCATGCCCCTGCTTCTGTGGTATTGGAGATCTTTTGGGGAATCTGAAGGGTCGTTAAAAAAATCACCCCATGGCAGTTCGTCATTGCCTCCATTATCAAGGACATCCTCAGACTCGACAGTAATCTCAACGACCGCGGCCGGTAATTCGGCACTCACCCTCCTGTATGCCGATTGAATCGCAGCCACCTGATCGGATGGTTCACCTTGCCTATCGGCAGCCCATACCGAAACCGGCCTGATTCCCATACGGCTACTTCTGTAGCTCATTGAGTACACGATTAACCCGCCTAGAAAAAAGGCCAGTATCAAAGCGGCTATAGATGAATTCTTTGTCACTCAATCATCTCCCCATGAGGTAAGAACTTCTGGCCCATTGGCCGTTATCAATACGCTATGCTCAAAGTGTGCACTCAATCCACCATCGATGGTCACGATGGTCCACCCGTCATCAAGCTCTTTCACATCCGGGCTATGCTCGTTTATCATCGGTTCTATGGCCAAGATCATACCCGCTTTCAGACGCGGATTCCTCCCTCCCGACGGATAATAATTTGGAATCTGAGGATCTTCATGCAATGCCAATCCGACACCGTGGCCACAATAATTGTAGACTATCCCGAAATCATGCGGTTCCACGGTTTCGGTCACCGCCTTGCCAATATCCTTTACCCGATTGCCGGGTTTGCATACTTCGATAGCCGCATTCAATGCCATCCGGGTAATTCCAATGAGATGGCGCGCATTTTCTGAAACATCCCCTATCATATAGGTTTTACAGGCATCACTATAATAACCGTCGAGAATAACCCCGATGTCGCAACCGACTATATCGCCCGAGTTTAAGGGCTTATTACTTGGAATTCCGTGTATCACACTATCATTGATCGAAGTACAAATCGAGGCGGGAAAGCCGTTATGTCCCAGAAAGGCGGGATTTCCCCCGGCAAAGCGTATTGTCTCCTCGGCAACACGGTCAATATCCAAGGTGCTGACTCCTGGTCCTATGATTCGGCCAATTCTTTGAAAGACCTGTGACAAAAGATCTGAGGAACGGCGAATACCGTCTTGCTGCTCTGTGTTCTTGATGAGGATCATTGATCAGCCACGCTTGATGAGAGTTCGAGAATTCTTAGGTTGTTGGGATCAGCCTCCAACGCCAAGCCAATGACTCTGCGAAGTTCATCGGCTTGGCCGAGATACCTCAAGATATACGCCTTCAAATAGAGAAGCCTTGCCTTGTCTCTTCCTGAAAGATTGGACATATTGAGTGCCGCCTTCAAATCCTTCTGGGCGTTGGCAAGTAGGGTCTGTGTTTTCTGGATCATAACGGCCTTTGCGATAGCTCTGGACTCACTTGCCTTTGGTCTTAGAGATTCTAACAGCTTTCGGAATTTCATTGTATCATCACGATTCTCAACCAATATACGCACTCTATCACCAAATGGCGCATTCATAAGATTCTGGATTTCTGAAATCTCATTGAGTTTATTAATCAGAAATGAATCATGAAACCCTATATCCACTGAAGTCGGAGTCTCCGGGATTCCCTCAATCAAGCTCTCCAGTTCTTGCACCGCCATAACGGCAAACAGGGCCGAATCATGCAATCCTCTCCAACTCATCATTTCATGTACATACTTCCTGTATTCATCATAGGGGGCTAAGGCCGTCGGCTGCATCGGTATAAGATCGATAATCGCGACATGCCGTGAAGAGTCGGCAGCCAGACTCCACGCGAGTATCCAAGATTCATCCGGATATATCTTGCGATACCTATCCACCACAATATCAATGGAAGAGTAGTTGTTTTGAGCTGTCATATATTCCAGGAGAAATGTAGTGATGTATCGTGAATCGGTGTAAAGAACATCAGCATCCTCTGAATTTATTCCCTCAAATAACTCCCAAAGCTTCATCTCATATAAACGGGGAGAAATTCCAGCAGGGTCGATTTGCAAAGATGCGATAGCCAATACCGGGTCATCCCCATTATTCTGAACCAGACGTCCGGCCAAGTTAGGATTGTCGTGTCTATGTTTTCGAGCCCATGCCGCCTTGACTTCACTTTGATCTGGAAAGAGGGCAAGGGCATCACGAAGAATTTTTTCAGAGAGGCGGTGATTTCCGGTAGCCTCTTCCAATGCGGAGAGTCCAATCCAGATTTTCCATGCACCTTGTTCCGATTGGGCTATAGCCAATGCCTCCTGCCACAATTCTCTTGCCTTGGGCAGGTAATCCAGTCTGCCCTGCATCATAGCACTCTTCCAGTAAACATCCCCTAAGAATTGCAGATCTTCCCATATCACCATTCGCCGTTCTCGGCCCTCTGCCAGGCCCTGTTCCATCCATTCAATTGTTTTCTCTATGTCCCCAGCATCATATGCGATACGCCCCAATGCGGAGAGTAGACCTCGACGATGGAGATTTTCCGGATTCTGCCACCATCTCTTTCCAGACATGATTTCCAGGGAGAGACCTAAGGCCTTGGAAGCTTGCCCGATTCCCATGTAGGCCAATGCGGCATCCATTGTCAATTCGGCTGATTGGGTGAGTGCCGCCGCCTCCTCAAAAAATTCGGCATCTGTTTGGGATTCGAGCCTGAGAATGAAATCGTCTAGACTTTGTTTTTTTTCATTGAGATAGACGGCTGTATTAATCTCGGCCTTGAGGGATACCCATCGCTTCGCATGAAGGGAATCGACCGCTAATTGAGCCTTTTTAAGCGATCCGGAGCGAAGTCTAGCCCAGGCATGATAGGCGATGAGGTCCTGGTTTCCCGGCATAGTGGAGACAGCCCGGGCAGCCAACCTCGCGAATGGTCTGAAGTCTGGCTGCGTATATTCCTCTGGTATGAGCCTGGCCCGCAATTTGAGTATTTCCTTCCATTGATAGACAGATGATGCATGCCTAGAAGCCCTGTTCAGTTCCCACCCAGCTATTAACCGTTTATTGACCTTCACAGCTATCTCGGCGGAAAACAATGCCTCTTCAAAAGACAACTGACGGGGAGTCCGCAAATTCATCCACATCCACATACCCGCTGTCATGGTTGCCAAGGTCAATAGTATGAATAAGATGGGAAATAGCCGTTTCAAACTTATGCCACCATTCCATTTTAGGATAAAATTGTGCCGCGTATGCTGTCAAGAACACCATTGACAAACCGGTAAGATTCTGGAGACCCAAACTGTTTCGCAATTTCAACCGCTTCATCAATGGTGACGGAAATAGGGATGTCGGGCTGATAAATCATAGCATAGACACTGCTTCGAAGTATCGAAAGATCTACCTTTGCCAAGCGGTCAAAACTCCAGTGTTTAAGATGTGCTTTGATATGCTCATCTATCTCATCTTTGTTCTCGAGTGTCCCTGCAATAAGCATTCCGGCAAAAGCCTTCACCTTATCACTCAACTTTTCATCAAGCCACTCCATCTGCATGAGTTCCTCAATGCTGTTCTTCCCTTCTTCCCAGGCATACAGGCCTTGAATCGCCACTATTCGCCCCTGGCGCCTGGTTCCCATGAATTACTTATACTCACCAAAATAGTTGATTGTCGATTGACTGCGGAGATCATCAATAATTCTTCCGGCGATCTCGTCAAATTTCTGTTGATACTTTTGTGCAAATAGAAGCTGCTCAAGGTAGGTTCTCACTTCCGATGAGTCTTTGGGCAAGAGCTGTGCCGCCTTTTTCTCAGTAATCTGTATTATATGGAAACCAACCTTCGATCTCAATACCCTACTGATTTCATCCACCTTGAGCTTGAATAGCTCAGTTATGTACTCTTTACCGTACAATTCCTCGGCCACCTCATCACCCTTCATAACGGGCCCCACAAGCCCCCCTCTGGTCTTTGATGCTTCATCTTCGGATTCGGACATCACCAGATCAATGAAAGTTGCCGAGGTATTCTTCAATCGTTTAAGGACTTCTTCCGCCTTAGATCGTTTTTGAGCGACAACATCGGCACTTGCCGAAATTGTGTCAAAAAAGATGTGATTGAACCACACCGAGTCAGAGACTACAAACTCCTGGATTCGTTTTTGATATTCGGAACTAATCTCGTCTTCAGTCGCAGGTTTGATATTCTGGAATTCCGCACTCCCCTGCCTTGTAATATAAGTCTCTGCAAGCAATTGCTTCCGTATTATATCTTCGAATTCCTTTATAGTCACACCCTGGCGTTCAACAATCTGTTTGTACTGTTTCTTGTCAGTCAAGACGGCCCCAGGGGGAAGGGCCCCCGCACTAATGAGCTGCTGAGAGAGAAGCCGCAACCCTGCCTGTTCCACATCGGCATCGCTAATTTTGATAGATCGATCCATTTCCGCTGCCTGCTTAATGAGAACCTGATCAATTAAATTATCAAGGAGCTGTTTTCTCTCTTCCAGGGTTAATTCCCGCCCTTGCTGCGCTTCCAGAGTATCTATCATTTCCTGGAGTTGCGCTCCCGATACTGGCTCTGTCCGCTTGTATCGAACCGTGGCGACCGCCATATCCTGGGCCGAGAGGCAGATTGTAGCGCAACTTAAAGCAACCAGAATTGCATATCTCAAAGAACAGCATTTTGTAACCATGGCCCGGTTGTCACCCGAATGAGATTCGCATAAGCTTTTCATTTTTACCTCAACGATTTCTATTGATATGGAGCATAGCTCCTACCGCCTCAGCCTCAGCGGGTTTGTGAAGCAAGTCGGATTTCTTGAGATACATGCCTTCACTCTCCATTGTTCTCATAAGTGCCTTGAGCAACCCGGGTTTTCTCAGCCCCGTACCGCAAACAAACGCATAACATCGCTTCCCTGAAAGCATTCCGGCGTTTTTAAGGAAGCTTTCGAATCCATGAGGAGTTTTGTTCGAAAATAATGAAGGAGTGATTATCCCCACGGCGATGTATCCAAAGGAGGTGAGGGATTTACCTTCATCTCTATATGCGTTGACCACCGTAACATAATGCCCTTGCTTCTCTATGCCGCAGGCAAGTGCTCGGACTATGTCGTCAAGTATCCTTGAGGGGTTGGCCGTATAATGAACAATTGCAACTTGCAGAATTTTTCCTTAGTTTTGATTCTCATCTTCCACCGGCTGCTCCAAGAACCAGTCTGGACCTGATTCCTCAACGCGCCGTGCTTCCCCGAGGACATCGTCCTTTTCTCCTGACTTGTACGCCATGGCAACGGCGAGGGATGAAACCATGAAAAAAACACCAAGTATGGAAGTTATCCTGATCAGCACATTCCCGCCAGCCGCTCCAAAGGGAGTCGTGCTTCCTCCGCCACCAAACAAACCACCAAAACCCTCACCCTGCTCGTCTTGCAACAATACGATCGTGATGATTAATACGGCCGTGATCGCAAATAGAACAAGAGCTATAGCTCCGACAATTCCCAAAATTTCACTCCTTAGGCGTCAAACGCCACAATATCTCCAAAGGATTCGGCTTCAAGTGAAGCACCCCCGACTAAGGCTCCATCAATATCAGCCTTGGCCATCAAATCGGCCACGTTGCTTGGCTTAACTGAACCGCCATATTGAATGACGACATGATTTGCAACCTTATCAGAGTATAATGCCGCAAGCTTGGTACGACAAGCCTTATGTGCCATCTGGGCATCGGAAGGTGTTGCGGTTTTACCAGTACCGATGGCCCAAACCGGTTCATATGCGATAACAACGTTCTTCATCTGCTGGGAACTCACTCCGGCCAATCCACCTTCTAGCTGGCCGAAGCAAACATCCTCAACCCTGCCCTGCTCCCGTTCCTCAAGGGTTTCCCCAATGCACAGAACAACATCGAGGCCATGCTTCAGAGCCAGCTTAACCTTGTCGTTTATGAGACTGTTGCTTTCACCATAGACGTGACGCCTCTCACTGTGGCCCAGAATGACGGCTTCAACGCCTAGATCCTTAAGCATCAGTACCGAAGTTTCACCTGTGTGAGCACCAGCTTCCACAGAAGCCATGTTCTGGGCGGCAAGGACGACATCGCTGTTTTTGACAATTTCCGCCACGGCGGGAATACATACAAACGAAGGGGCAATCATTTTTCTGGTATTGCTTCCCTTCTTCATTTTGACAACGGAATCGGCCAGTGCCACGGCCTCACGTGGGGTTTTGTTCATCTTCCAATTTCCGGCTATGAGATATTTTCGCACTATAAATACTCCTTGAGTAATAAATAATGAATTGAATAGTGATGTTTATCAAGTTCTATTCGACTTTTTTTCCGAACTTGCTAAAAATAACCAGAAGCCTAGGAGTCTGTGGACTTCTACATTCTGGCCGATTTTTTCCTTTCTCTCATCCAGGATCATGCATCCTGCATTCTCACTTGCGAGCCGCCTTCATTGCTTCTGGGGCTATAAGGAATAGGATAAGCCTTTCCCCCCCCCCCCCCCCCCCCCCCCCAGCCGCCCCGTCCGGGGCTGTGTCAGAATCCAGGGGGTGAGTCAGAATGATGGATTTGGTTTGCAGGCAAGGCGGCGAAAAGTTTTGAAAGCGGAGTGTACATGTTGTACATGAGCATTTCAGGTTTTTTCGCAAACGCCGCATGCGGGCCAAAGGCGCATTCGGACACAGCCCCACAGGCAGGCGCAAACAGGTGCAACGCACAGGCAGGCGGAGAAGACCGAGTCAAAAACTAAATGGGGTGGGTAGATGTTCCCTATATGACTTCTTGAATTTACGGCACACGTGGTTGGAGCTCTCGCCTAATCCGTTCATTGGTGCCTTCGCTATCCATTGCATTGAGTCTATCCTCAAATCCCAGCTCATTGCGGCGAATTCCTCTGATGCTATAAACAACAATCAGCCAATTATCATGATCTAGCATCTTTTCGTATATCGGTCCGAGATCATCCCAATCGGCAAAAGAGAGTTCCCGGCCGGTGAATTCGAGAAAACGCCTTTCATCCTTCTCCCAGAGCTTTTCAATAACTTCGTGTATTGCATCAATGGCTCCAGGAATTCTGTATTCCAATAGATACTTCAAACATTCAATACGAGACTCATGATCCTTGCTGTCGTTTGTATAATAGTTTACCAGAAAGGAATGGGATTTCGCATTAGAAGACGCGGCCAATGCCTTGAGGGAGGCCATTCGAACCTGCTTAATGGGATCCTTGTCTGCCTTGAAGCGGAGTAATTCCTGGACAGTGTCTGAATCATTTCCCTGAAGTTTTTCCGCAGCATTCAATCTGATTCTCCAAAACGGATCCCGTTTCAATGCCTGCACCAGCATTGGAGTAGAATCACGATGCGAGAACTCGGCCAGGCCGGCAAGCGCATAGGCGCGGAACATTGCATCATCAGCTTCAAGGTATAATCGTTCAACCACCTGATAATCTTCTTCTCGGCCTATTTTTCCAATGGAAACACAGGCAATACGCCGCTGCCCTGGAGGAGATGCAGTGTCCTCAATGATGAGCAATAGCTCATCAGCCGCCTTTGTGTACCGCAACTCCCCTAGCGTAGAAATCAAGGCTACACTGAGGTTGTCCTCGGATAATCGGTCTATGCTCTTCAGTTGGTCGAGTAAGGGCTGGGCTGACAACTTTTCATCGTCAATGCCAATTTGTCCTATCGCTCGGACTGCCGATGCAGCCACGTTAGTATTTCTGTTGTCCACCATCTGTAAAAGCAACTCTACAGATTCCAAGTCTTTTACTTCTACAAGATAGGCTATGACCTCAAGGATTACAGGCTCAAAGTAATCATAATCCTGAACCACCCTGTTAAGCTTTTCACGGCCTAAGGGAAGCCCTTCCATATATGAGGTGGCTTTCCACAATTGGAACACTCCCTGAACTATCTGGGGATCGCGTGTTTCCGCTATCACATCAGTCAATAGTCCGTTATAAGTGCCGACCTTCTCCGATGCAAGATCGCTAAGAATCGTAATTACATCGGTTTCAGTGCCATATTTTAGAATTTGTTCGGTAGGGTCACTCTCTGCTTCTTCGCTAACTTCGATTTCCTCTGCATTCATCATCATCAATGCCGAAATAGCGGATATCCATATGAGCAAGACCCATTTACAATGCTTTATCATGACTTTTTCCTTAAGGACCCCTCTAAAAACCGGCTCCTGAAAATTGACGAAGAGATTTCCTAGGCAGGCAAAAGCTCAAGAATAGAAGGCTATGAGAGCATTTTGATCGGCCTTCGGCAGACAACGCCGTAGTGACAGAAAAATCAAGAACTCAATGGTTTCTTTGGAGGTGTCTTTAATAATATCGACACAACCTCCACTCTCATCCAGACATACAAGAGCAATATAACAGCCACTGATATGAGACAAATGGCCCCGAGTAGACCCAGTGAAGTCCATGAGCTACCCGCCATCCACCATTCTGATCCTATACGGCTTAAGGCCAGTAGCATGACAAGTAATCCCGCACCGCTTCCTAGAAGGGTTTTACCAATGGACAACAGCGTTTTCTTTGTTATCGAAAAACCTATATTTTTTTTGATCATTCCATATTGCAATGCCGCTCCGAAGGCAAACGCCATTGAATTGGCTAAGGCGAGAGAGGCACTCCCTCCGTCCAGTTGAAAAACGAAGATTAGGGAGAGCAGAATATCGAGTGATACCATAGCCAATGAACAAAGAAAGGGTTTGCGCACCTGTCCCATGGCATAGAATGCCCGCTGAGTAATATTGAATAAGCCGACAAATGGCATACCTATTGAATAAGCAAGAAGCACTTCAGCCGTGAGAATTGTATCAGTTAGCGTGAAAGCCCCACGCTGGAAAGCTATGGCGATAATGGGCTTGCCTAAAACCATCATCACCATCGCCGAGGGAACGAGCAAGGCCATGAGATTTCTATATCCTAATCCCAAACTTTGGAGGAGTCCTTCCCTATCTCCTCCAACCGCCTGCCGACTCATCCTGGGGTATAGCACTGTCGTGATCGATGCAGAAAATATTCCGAAGGGCAACTGATAAAACACGATGGCATAGGAAAGCGTTGAGGCACTCTTGTCCCGCAATAAAGATGCTAAAAACATCGCAATCTGATTGTTGACCGCAAAGAGAGATGAAGTAAGTAGCATTGGTGCCCATGTCTTGATCACCCGCTTGAAAGCAGGATTGTTGAAGTCAAACATGGGCGAAAGGCTGTATCCCAAACCCCGATAGCTTGAATACTGAACGAGTATTTGCATCAGACCACCTATCAATACCCCATAGGCAAGGGCCATTTCTCCCCAGGAACGCTGCCCCACCAGCAGACAGGCAATAACGCAAATAGAAAAAACCGGCGGTGTGATCGCCGGTATGAAAAAGCGATCATGTGTGTTTTGAACCGCCATTTGCACGGCACTGACTGAGATGAGGAGCAGATAGGGCATCATCCATTTGAGCATGACGGCACTTAATTCCCTTTTTTCTGGGTCAGCAAAATTTTCAAATACATTGACCACCAGTCCCGGGAAAAGAGTCGTTATCAAGAGAATCGGGACGATGACGACAATCTGTAATCCAAGGATTGTACTCGCCAGATGCCTGGCATTCTTCCTATCTGTGCCATCATTGATTTGTCGGGACAATTCCGGGATGAAGGCCGTCGAAAGTGCACCTTCGGCAAGAAGCTTTCGCAGATTGTTTGGGATATTGAATACGAGATTGATTACGTCCGCAGAGCCGCCGGCCCCGAATATAGCACCGATAGCCGCTGTTCTCACAAATCCAAGGATGCGGCTAATAAGTGTGCAACCCATCACCAAAACCGTAGAAATCGCACTCCTTCTCAAGGAAGTATCATTCATCACGCATATTCCCGAAACGGCTCAGGAACCCTTTCTTATAGTGGAGAAATTCCCCCCGCCCTATCGCCTTTCGCGCATCATTAATCATATCGTAAACAAATTGAAGGTTATGATGGGTGACCAGCATCGGACCCAATATCTCTTTGGAAATGAAAAGATGGCGCAAATATGCCCTGCTGTAATCGCAACAGGCCGGGCAAGGACAGTCATCTACCAAGGGATTAGTATCCTGGCGAAACCTGGAATTTCTAAGGTTTAACATGCCGTCGGGAGTGAAACAGGTGCCGTTACGGGCCACTCGGGTGGGATGCACACAGTCGAACAGGTCTATTCCGGCCTCAATGGCTTCCAGCATATATTCAGGAGTGCCAATTCCCATGACGTACTTCGGCTTGCCCTCCGGTAATAACGGTGCCGTATGGTGAAGGAATTCGTTGAACACCTCAGGGGGTTCCCCAACAGACAATCCGCCTATGGCATAGCCTGGAAGATCCAGTTCACCGAGCTGCCTGGCACTTTCCTCTCTGAGCAGACGGAAGAAATTGCCCTGCACAATGCCAAACAATGCCCCCCTTTGCGGCTCATCCTTTTCTAGCCACCTGAGCTTCGCTCTCTTTGCCCATTTCGTTGTAAGCTCAAGAGCCGCCATAGCCTCCCGTTCAGAGATCTTCACACCCGTACAAACATCCAGCGGCATCTGGATATCGCTACCCAAAACACATTGAATATCGACGACATTCTCCGGGGTGAGATGATGCCTTGAACCGTCGATATGAGATTGAAATTCCACCCCCTCATCGCTTATCTTTCGAAATGGAGCAAGGGAAAAAACCTGAAAACCTCCGGAATCCGTGAGTATATTGCGCTTCCATGAAGAAAACGAATGAAGCCCTCCATACTGGGAGAGGACATCCACACCGGGCCTGAGATAAAGATGATAGGTATTCCCCAGTATGAGTTCATACCCGATGTCGGCCAATGCCGTATGGAGCATGGCCTTTACGGTTCCATTTGTGCCCACAGGCATGAAGGCCGGTGTGCGAACACTGCCATGCGCAAGACGGAGTTGCCCGGTCCTGGCCTGGCAATGCGCATCATTGTTTTGAATCGATATCATTGTTTATACTCGTGTTCTGCAACCTTAATAATCATCATCTGGACAGGGGCTGTGTCAGAATGCGCCTTTGGCCCGCATGCGGCGTTGGCGAAAAAACCTGAAATGCTCATGTACAACATGTACAATCGAGTAGGAGGCACCCAGTACTACCTGGGTGCCGGCCTCTCACAGAACCGTGCGTACGGGTCCGTACACGGCTCCTCATGTAAGTCATATTCAAAGAATTTCTGGATTTCCTGCTCAAGGTTGGCTTTGTAGTCTTTTATGGTGGTTCCGTCGATGCCTGCCGTGCCACCATTCTTACTCACCATCCTAAAGCCTTGCCCCAGTGTCCTAGGTCTGCACAGTGTCTCAAATAGCTCTGTGCTGTCCACTTTGAATAGCTCCTGTTGTTCCAACTTTCTCTCCTTTGTTCACAAATGTTCGTTTTAGCCATCTTGCTAGATTTCAGAATGTACGTACTGATAGCTCAATGTTCCTTTTAGGCTAAACTCACTTGCTGTGTTACTCATTGTTTCCAAAGAACGCTTACATGTTCCCCCCTTCACCTCCGGCTTCCTTGCCACTTGGTCTTAGTTTTATCCTCTACAAACATCACTGCTTCTTCATCGGCTAAGACCTTTACGATTACTATGGGTTCATCTGACTGCCCCTGGTGCATAACCTTACATCTCTGCACGGCTTAGGAAATCTCATGGCGTAGTTCCACAGTTTCCGCTACCAGCGGCTCTCCCTGGGTAAGACACAATCTCCATTTCATATCCCGCTTGCCTTCTTTACCACCAAGGATTACGGAAAGGATATGGGACTTCGATGTCAGAGGGCATCTCATCCTCCTTTGGCGGCCTATACAAAGGTTCACTCACTGTTCAAGCGGATATTTTGACTCAGACTTCCTTCAGATTCCTCATTGGGACTGACAATCTCTATCAATGACAGGCATCTCATTGCTATGCTGTCGGTCTTTCTTCGGACACCCTTGTCTTTGTCTACTAATTCCCTCCTTTCAGGGTTTAGGTGGGACTTTCACCCACTGGATTTTGGTCATGCCAGGCGCACCTCCGGCATGGGGCAATTCTTTCGCCTTTCGGCGATCCTGCCTCTCGGCAAAATTCACACCAAGATTCACTCCCCAGGCAGCCCTTAACTCCCAACCCCCAATTATCAATCGCTATATCATTTCTCATAAGGTAATAAGGTAATAAATCAAAATTTAAGGAGTCCTCACCACGAGGCGAAAGCCCAAAAGGAAGAAGCTATAGCCGGGACTGTAGAGGACGCGATCGGCAGAACGCAAGTAACCAGCGTAGCTGTAACAGCTACCGCCACGAAACACGCGGTTGGACCCGCTGGATGGCCCCTTCGGGTTCGTCTGGCTTCCAGACGAATAACTCCCCTTCCAGTCCCAGCACCACTCATAAACATTCCCACTCATGTCGTAGAGCCCTAGCTCGTTCGGGGTTTTGCCCCCCACCGGCTGGGTTTTATTTCCGCTGTTGTCCCGATACCAGCCAACACTGCCCGGGCTGTTACCTCCGGCGTACTTGTAACCCTTCGATTCATTGCCTCCCCTTGCCGCATACTCCCATTCGGCCTCCGTCGGTAGCCGGTAGCCGTCGGCATTCCAGTCTGCCGTTACGCTCTCTCCGTTTATGCGGTACACTGGGGTCAGACCTTCCTGTTCACTTCTCCAGTTGGCATACTCCACCGCTCCATACCATGTCACTTCTATCACCGGACATTCGATATTCGACGCATACTCTGAGCCGGAAAAGGTGAATCTACTCCCATGCCGTATGGCTACATCCTCGTCATCCATGTCTATCACTTCATTCCCATGCATCTGTCCACTGGATGAAACTCCGGTACTATTTAAAAACTCGATAAATTCTCTATGCGTCACCTCGTATTTGCCCATATAGAACGAATCTACCCTCACCGTATGTACCGGTTCTTCATCGCTCTCCCCCTCGGTGGAGCCCATCTGGAAGCTGCCCCCCTCCACGTAAATGAAGCCCTCGGTGTCTGGGGGGACTTCTACTCGTAACGATGCCTCTACCCTTTCCTTTATTTCTTCCAGGGTTTCTCGCTTCGGCTGCTCCAGCAGACCAACGGCTATCGAGGCCATCCGCTTTGCCACATCCGTTGGTTCCTCTAGTCCGGGGTTCTCCACTCGCTCGGTGACCAGGCGTTCCTCCACCTCGGCTATCAGTGTGGCCACCTCATCTCCCTCTACTCCCAGTTCCGCCGTATAGGCTATGAGTACACTTTCCGCCACATCCAAAACACAGTCCAGGGGTTTCCGTGATAGAACCCAGGTCTCTCCTGCTTGGGTTTTGTACTCTTCCGCTATCTTCGCTCCCACTACTGTGGCTGCCGTCATCTGCTCCCCTAGGGTGGCCGCTAGGGTTTCCTTCTCTTCCTCTCCTGATGTCATGCGTTCCACCGATACGCTGTTCACCTGGGTGCTCATCTGCCAGGCTATATCCGTTAGGGACTTAAGATGGGCCTTCCGTGGTTCTTCGTCGCTTCCCACTCCGTATATTGCTCCCTCCTCCACTGGGGGGATCAGTGCCCACTCCGGTAGGTCAGGAGCCGGGGCCTCCATGGGTGCTTCTCGCTCAGGGGCTGGAGCCTCCACAGATGCTTCTCGCTCAGGGGCCGGGGCCTCCACGGTGGCACAGGCATGAAGGCCCAGGGTCAAAATTATAAGTATTGCCTTGGCCTCTTTCATTTGTTTCTTCTTCATTCCCTTGCTCCCCATGGTAAGATTTCTATCTCTATTTCTACTCGCCGATTGAGGCCTCTCCCTTCCTCTGTCGCAGGATTCCCTAGCAGGCTACCCCCTCCCTGGCCTATAACCTCCCCTACCTCTATCCCCGCTTCCCGGAGAAAGGTGGCCATGGTTTCCGCTCGTCCCTTTGAATATTCTAGTAGGGCTTCCCCCTCGTTCTCCTCCCCCGTTGGGTTTGCATGTCCCTCCACCTTCGCGGGGCGATATTCCACTTCTTCCAGTTCTCTAAACAGGGTTTCGCTAAATTCCTGGAGTCCTCGGCGTTGCGTGGGGGTGAGAGTGATGCCGTATCCCTCAAAATTCAACACGCTTAGTCGCAGGATTTCCCCACTGTGTTGCACGGTTAGATCGCTCCCGTAATCCCCTGAACTCGCATCGCTTATCACTCGCTCGATGCGCGCTCCTCGGAGCATCGCTCCGTCATCCAATTCCTCTATTACCGATTCTACCTCTACTCCCAATTCCTCCTGGTAGAGCATCACCGCACTCCGGGCCATCGTCAGTCCACATTCCGCTGAGTAGCTTATCAATGCATAATGCCGACCCCCTGCCTGATAGCGCTCCGCCACTTCCGCACTTCGCAGTCGGGCCGTTCCTATGAAGCTCTCCACCTCTTCTGTCATCTGTCCATACGCTCCGGTACTGGCACTCTGGATTCGAATCACCCCATTTATCTGTGAGGTCAACTGGAGCAATATCTCCTCCTTTCCAGCTTCTTCCGCCTCTGCCGCCGTTAGCCCCTCTCCCCGCCCGTAGAAATATTCATCTGATCGTAGTCGCTCCGTAAGCCATACCGGGGCCTGCGCTGGCAGGAGGACGGGGATTATTCCGAAAAGTAAGAATGCCACTAGTGTTTTTTTCATAGCCTTTTATTCCTTTATCTTGAGTTCGGGGAAGCCTGTCTGTCGGCTTATTATTCAGCAAGTCTTTTATCATTATCATATTAAACGGGTTATTTCAACGTCTTTGTGCTTGTTTGTTTAGGGGGGCTGCCCCCCCTCCAGGCACACGCCAATTATCCGGTGCGGGTTGAACCGGTTTTCAATGCGGTTATATTGCGGGTGGGGACAAGGCCCCACCCCTACGTGTTGCGGGGTGAATTGTTTTTCAATGCGGTTATTATCAATTTTCCATTATCCATTATCCAGAGGATCGCCGTGTACAGTTCCCTGACTTGCTAACCGCTCTGCCGAGCTGTGGCAACGCTGTGCCGGTATTTCAAATAAATTCGCCCGCCTTTCGGCGGGATAGGATGCCTGTCGGCTTCACCCAGACCATCAGGAAACACCCATTCTTCTCATCCTTCCAGCCCCTAAATCTTCGGCCCGCCATAGGGCGGCCCGTATTGCCCGCATTTGCCTCCGGCATGGGGCAATTCTTTCGCCTTTCGGCGATCCTGCCTCTCGGCAAAATTCACACCAAGATCCACTCCCCAGGCAGCCCTTAACTCCCAACCCCCCATTATCAATCGCTATATCATTTCTCATAAGGTAATAAGGTAATAAATCAAAATTTAAGGTGTCCTCACCACGAGGCGAAAGCCCAAATTGAGGTCGCTATCGCCGGGACTGTAGAGGTTGCGATAGGCAGAACGCAAGTGACCAGCGAGGCCGTACCAGCCACCGCCACGTTCCACGCGGGAGGACCCGCTGGATGGCCCCTTCGGGTTCGTCTGGCTTCCAGACGAATAACTCCCATACCAGTCCCAGCACCACTCCCACACGTTCCCGCTCATGTCGTAGAGCCCCAGTTCGTTCGGGGACTTTCCTCCCACTTTGTGGGTTTTTCTTCCACTGTTACCGGAGTACCAGCCTACTTGGTCCACATTATCACTTCCGGCGTACTTGTAACCCTTCGATTCATTGCCTCCCCTTGCCGCATACTCCCATTCGGCCTCCGTCGGCAACCGGTAGCCGTTGGCATTCCAGTCTGCCGTTACGCTCTCTCCGTTTATCGTATACACGGGGGTGAGCCCTTCTCGCTGGCTCCGCTTGTTGCAGTATTCCACCGCATCGTACCAACTCACACTCTCCACTGGGGTGTTTGTCCCCTTGAAATAAGACGGATTACTCCCCATGACTTCCTCCCATTCGGCTTGCGTCACCTCGTATTTGCCCATATAGAACGAATCTACCCTCACCGTGTGCACAGGCTCCTCATCGTCATCCCCCTCGGTGGAGCCCATTTGGAAACTACCCCCCTCCACGTAAATGAAGCCCTCGGTGTCTGGGGGGACTTCTACTCGTAACGATGCCTCTACCCTTTCCTTTATTTCTTCCAGGGTTTCTCGCTTCGGCTGCTCCAGCAGACCAACGGCTATCGAGGCCATCCGCTTTGCCACATCCGTTGGTTCCTCTAGTCCGGGGTTCTCCACTCGCTCGGTGACCAGGCGTTCCTCCACCTCGGCTATCAGTGTGGCCACCTCTGCTCCCTCTATTTCCAGTTCCGCCGTATAGGCTATGAGCACACTTTCCGCCACATCCAAAACACAGTCCAGGGGTTTCCGTGATAGAACCCAGGTCTCTCCTGCTTGGGTTTTGTACTCTTCCGCTATCTTCGCTCCCACTACTGTGGCTGCCGTCATCTGCTCCCCTAGGGTGGCCGCTAAGGTTTCCTTCTCTTCCTCTCCTGATGTCATGCGTTCCACCGATACGCTGTTCACCTGGGAACTCATCTGCCAGGCTATATCCGTTAGGGACTTAAGATGGGCCTTCCGTGGTTCTTCGTCGCTTCCCACTCCGTATATTGCTCCCTCCTCCACTGGGGGGATCAGTGCCCACTCCGGTAGGTCAGGAGCCGGGGCCTCCATGGGCTCTCCCACTTCAGGGGCTGGAGCAGGGGCCGGGGCTGGGGCCTCCACGGTGGCACAGGCATGAAGGCACAGCGTCAAAATTATCAGTATTGCCTTGGCCTCTCTCTTTTGTTTCTTCTTCATTCCCTTGCTCCCCATGGTAAGATTTCTATCTCTATTTCTACTCGCCGATTGAGGCCTCTCCCTTCCTCTGTCGCAGGATTCCCTAGCAGGCTACCCCCTCCCTGGCCTATAACCTCCCCTACCTCTATCCCCGCTTCCCGGAGAAAGGTGGCCATGGTTTCCGCTCGTCCCTTTGAATATTCTAGTAGGGCTTCCCCCTCGTTCTCCTCCCCCGTTGGGTTTGCATGTCCCTCCACCTTCGCGGGGCGATATTCCACTTCTTCCAGTTCTCTAAACAGGGTTTCGCTAAATTCCTGGAGTCCTCGGCGTTGCGTGGGGGTGAGAGTGATGCCGTATCCCTCAAAATTCAACACGCTTAGTCGCAGGATTTCCCCACTGTGTTGCACGGTTAGATCGCTCCCGTAATCCCCTGAACTCGCATCGCTTATCACTCGCTCGATGCGCGCTCCTCGGAGCATCGCTCCGTCATCCAATTCCTCTATTACCGATTCTACCTCTACTCCCAATTCCTCCTGGTAGAGCATCACCGCACTCCGGGCCATCGTCAGTCCACATTCCGCTGAGTAGCTTATCAATGCATAATGGCGGCCCCCTGCCTGATAGCGCTCCGCCACTTCCGCACTTCGCAGTCGGGCCGTTCCTATGAAGCTCTCCACCTCTTCTGTCATCTGTCCATACGCTCCGGTACTGGCACTCTGGATTCGAATCACCCCATTTATCTGTGAGGTCAACTGGAGCAATATCTCCTCCTTTCCAGCTTCTTCCGCCTCTTCCGCCGTTTGCCCCTCGCCCCGCCCGTAGAAATATTCATCTGATCGTAGTCGCTCCGTAAGCCATACCGGGGCCTGCGCTGGCAGGAGGACGGGGATTATTCCGAAAAGTAAGAATGCCACTAATGTTTTTTTCATAGCCTTTTATTCCTTTATCTTGAGTTCGGGGAAGCCTGTCTGTCGGCTTATTATTCAGCAAGTCTTTTATCATTATCATATTAAACGGGTTATTTCAACGTCTTTGTGCTTGTTTGTTTAGGGGGGCTGCCCCCCCTCCAGGCACACGCCAATTATCCGGTGCGGGTTGAACCGGTTTTCAATGCGGTTATATTGCGGGTGGGGACAATGCCCCAATCGAGTAGGAGGCACCCAGTACTACCCGGGTGCCGTCCTCTCACAGAACCGTGCGTACGGGTCCGTACACGGCTCCTCATGTAAGTCATATTCAAAGTATTTCTGGATTTCCTGCTCAAGGTTGGCTTTGTAGTCTTTTATGGTGGTTCCGTCGATGCCTGCCGTGCCACCATTCTTACTCACCATCCTAAAGCCTTGCCCCAGTGTCCTAGGTCTGCACAGTGTCTCAAATAGCTCTGTGCTGTCCACTTTGAATAGCTCCTGTTGTTCCAACTTTCTCTCCTTTGTTCACAAATGTTTGTTTTAGCGCATCTTGCTATATTCCAGAGTGTACGTACTGGTCGCTCAATGTTCCTTTCAGGCTAAACTCACTTGCTGTGTTACTCATTGTTTCCAAAGAACGCTTACATGTTCCCCCCTTCACCTCCGGCTTCCTTGCCACTTGGTCTTTAGTTTTATCCTCATGCAAACATCACTGCTTCTTCATCGGCTAAGACCTTTACGATTACTATGGGTTCATCTGACTGCCCCCGGATTCAATTCTGAGAAGCATAACCTTACATCCCTGCACGGCTTAGGAAATCTCATGGCGTAGTTCCACAGTTTCCGCTACCAGCGGCTCTCCCTGGGTAAGACACAATCTCCATTTCATATCCCGCTTGCCTTCTTTACCACCAAGGATTACGGAAAGGATATGGGACTTCGATGTCAAAGGGCATCTCATCCTCCTTTGGCGGCCTATACAAAGGTTCACTTACTGTTCAAGCGGATATTTTGACTCAGACTTCCTTCAGATTCCTCATTGGGACTGACAATCTCTATCAATGACAGGCATCTCATTGCTATGCTGTCGGTCTTTCTTCGGACACCCTTGTCTTTGTCTACTAATTCCCTCCTTTCAGGGTTTAGGTGGGACTTTCACCCACTGGATTTTGGTCATGCCAGGCGCACCTCCGCTTTCAGAACTTTTCGCCGCCTTGCCTGCAAACCAAATCCATCATTCTGACCCACCCCCTGGATTCTGACACAACCCCGCAGACAGGCGAAAAAACCTGAAATGCCCATGTACACTCCGCTTTCAGAACTTTTCGCCGCCTTGCCTGCGGTAGGTAGATCCCCCCTCTCATCCACCCCTCTTCAAGGGAAGCAAGGGGTGGAGATCCCCCCATCCCCCTCTTTAAGGGAAGCAAGCAGTGGCCCACCCCCTGAGGGGGGACTGAAAAAATTCCAATTTCTGTCACAGCCCAGGATTTTCTCTCCTATGCCTTAATGCCTTGTTGAACTTGCCTAAAGGTATTTTCGGTAACTTGATCAGCTATAATACCATGTTTCTCAATTATCCTGAGTACACTATGATATCCACAATGGAAAATTTCAAGTTATTTATTGACACTGTACGTTTCTACGCTGTAATATAAAAACCTGATGCGGTGTTGCCTGACAAAAAAGATTGTATGCGGCGACACCTCAATGGAGATATAAGGAAACGAACTAATAACTTGTTAGATGTAAAAAAGGAGAAAGTGATGGGAAAGATGATGCTAAAAATACAGAAGCTGTATATTGACTACATTTCAAAAATTGAAAATGAAATTGCAAAGACAAATCTAATAGACTCAATAGTCCATAGATTTCATTTCAAAGATAGGATTAGTGCAATTAAAGAAACAGAATTATTGATTCCTGTGATCGGTGCTTTTAGTGCTGGAAAAAGTAGCCTACTAAATTCATTTTTGGGCGAGAACAGACTGCCAGAAAAAATCACTCCAGAAACTGCTTTAGCAACAGAGCTAAGATATTCAGAAAATGACTATATAGAAGCTGTAAATAGCAATGATGACATCGAAACATTCTCAATAGATGATATCGAAAAAATAAAAGATAGAGCATCTGAGTTCAAGTATCTACGGATGCATCTTAAAAATAAAAAACTTGAAAATATAGAACCCCTAATATTGGTCGATATGCCTGGTTTTGAGTCTCCATTAGATTTACACAATCAAGCTATCATGGAATACATTAATAGAGGTGTTCATTATGTTGTGCTCACAAGTGTTGAGGATGGTAGCCTTACAAAATCAATGAGAAGGCAGCTTGAAAATATTCAAGAGTATGGAAGAGGATTTTCATTCTTCTTGAGTAAAACAAATCTCAAGCCACAAACAGAAGTTGAAGAGATTAAAGAGCAAGTTCAAGAGCAGCTGGAAGAGGATTTTGACCTAAGTGATGGAATTGGCTTAGTTGATAATAATGGAGGCAAAAGTTTACAGAGAATTTTATCTCAAATTGCCCCTGAAAAACTCTTTGAAAATATATTTTTAGAAGATTTAAAAGACAACTTTTTTTCTATCAAAGAAGCCATCAATACAAGCATTTCGACACTAAGTAAAAACAAAGAAGAAAATAAGAAAGCAATTATGCAGTTGAAAAAAGCCTTAGATGAAACCACCCAAAAGAAAAACTACTTAATAGCAGAAGCCAGAAGTAAATACTCAGACGCGAAAATAAACACTATCGTTGAAGCCGTCGGTAGAGACTTGAGTGACAGTATTGACGAAATAGTATCCGTTGGAATAACAGGTGGCTCAACCGCTCTATCTAACACTATTTCAGAGATAACAAAAAGTTCATTAATATCAAATGTAAAAGGCTCAATGAGTGAGATAAGCAATGATATTGTTGATGATTTCTCTATAGGGCTAGCCGACTTAAATTCAACTATGTCAGATTTCACTCTATCTAAGAGTTGGCTTACAAGTATTACAGATACAACAAAAAAAATGTTTGACGGTGTATCAAGTGGCTTAAATAACATATTGAAAGATCGGCAAGATACCTCTAAAGGTAAAGATGCAACGTATAAAATACTTACTACTGTTTTAGCAGTTACTACAACGGTATTAAATCCTATTCTTGAGTTAGTCATTGTTTTTTTACCCAATATTATTTCTGCTTTGTTTGATTTGGGGAAAGAGGAAAAACAAAAGGCACAGATAAAACAAGCCATTCTAACCAATACGATCCCCTCGTTAAAAAGAGAATTGAGAGCAAAACTGCCAACTATATTCAATGCTCAGGTGAATGAGCTTATCTTGAGTATTGGCGAACAATTTGAAGGGGTCATAGCAGAGAAACAAGCTTCCATAGAAAGCACTCAAAAAGAGATAGATGAAAAAAATATCGATATAGAGGAAGCTATACAGGCATACAAGAGTGCAAATGACACCATCACTACACTCGCGAATAATACATTGTATAAAGGGTAGTAAAAATGGAATTAATCAATCAATTAAAATCATTAGAAAATATTATAGAAAAACATCGAGGCTTAATTGAAAAAGAGTCTAGAAACTTGGTTTCTGAACTTTCTATCAGTACAGCTGAAAAAACTCAAAACGAGATGGATGCGATTGAAAACGGCAATCGGCTTTTGCAGATAGGTATCATAGGTCGTGTAAAGGCAGGTAAGTCCTCTTTGTTAAACGCACTTTTATTTAATGGAAAATCTGTACTACCAAAAGCTGCAACACCGATGACAGCAGCACTTACGGTAATATCATATGGTGATAAACTATCCGCTGAAGTTGAGTTTTTTTCCCAGCAGGATATTGAAGATATCAAAAATAATGCAAATCAATACGAAGTTGAATATAAACGGCTACTTACTCAGAAGAAAAAAGAGGCCAAAGAGAGAAAGATAAAGAAAAAATCATCATCAAATAATAACTTGCAAGAAACATCTCAAAAAGAAGTGGATTTGGAAAAATCTGAGTTAGATACTTTAGAAAACAGAGTAAAGCGAGATCTAGATAAAAGTGAACCCAGCCTAAGTGCATCTCATGACCAGTACCAAAGAATTAAACAATCGGGTATCGTACCAACCAATCTTGAAAATTCAAAAGTAGTACCCTTTGATAACATTGAGTCTTTAGCAGAAGAATTAGGTGAATATGTTGGTTCAAGTGGAAAATATATGCCCTTTACTAAAAGTGTTCATATACGTATCCCTCAAGTAAACCTAAAAAATATTCAGATAGTGGACACCCCAGGGGTTAATGACCCTGTTGTTTCAAGAGAAGAGAGAACAAGAGGCTTATTAAAATTCTGTGATGTTGTCTTTATAGTCAGCCCAGCAGGTCAGTTCATGAGCAGTGAAGATTTAGAGCTGATGGATCGAATTACATCAAAAGAAGGGGTGAGGGAACTTCTTGTTGTTGCTAGTAAATGTGATATGCAACTGTATGGAAGCATACAGGCCAATAGCGGTGGAGATTTACATAAAGCATTTAACTCAATTACAACTGATCTAGCCAGCTCACTACACGCCACACTTTCAAGCCTAAAAAAGACAAACCCAGAGGTGGGGAATGCATACGACAAACTAATAAAGCAAAGTAAAGAGAGTATTATCCACTCATCGGGTATATCACTCACCATTAAAGAAGCTTTTGATAATCAATCTGATTTAGATAGCAGTGAAAACCATGCCTGGGGAATGCTAGTTGATAATTATCCTGATTACTTTTCAAGGACTGATAAGAAACTAACAATTCCCAACCTTGATTTGCTCTCTAATATGAATGTGATTAGCAAAGCTATATCCGATGTGCGAGATAAAAAAGATGAGATTCTCGCTAAAAGAAATGAGGAATATTTAAAAGCAAAAACGGACTCTCTAAATCAATATAAAAAAGAATTGCTTAGATTTATAGAATTAAGAATAGAAGAGATAAATGATGGGGATGTAGAAGAGTTAAAAGCAACTAGAAAAAAATTAAGCCATATAAAATTAACAGTATCAGGCTTGGTTGATGAAGAATATTATGATTTAGTTGATGAATTGAAGATTAATATGAGTAGTGCGCTAAAGAGCGAGCTGAAAAGTTATTTCAAGGCAACGAAAGGTGATATCAATAATGCTGAGGGGAGTGAAACTGAAACTTGGACAACAAAAGAAGGCGGATTTTTGGGTTTATTTAAAAAGACTGTCCATCATAGTGATACATATACAACTGTAAGGACAGGAGCAGTAAGAAGTGCTCTCAGTGATTTAACCGTAGAGATAGAAGGTTCTATTGAGAGTGTATCTGACAAAACCATCCTATCATGGAGAAGAAGCTTAACGCCTACTTTGCTTGGTGTACTAAGAGGCAATGTAGATGATGAAGATATAAACCCCAGCCAGATTAGAAAGGTAGTTAGAAATGTAATTAATCGCATTGAGTTTCCAAGCCTGTCTTATCAAGATGATTTAACTGATAAAGAGACGGATAATAAATCAAAACATTCTGGTTTTTTCTTGGGTTTCTTGGATGCTCCTAATTCAAGTTTAAGAAGTGCAACAGGTACACTTACAGAGAGCAATGCTGAGAGTTTCTTGGATGAAGCTAAAGATTATGTAAACTCATTAAAGCGACGAGTCAGTAGTGACATCGACCTATATGTGGATAATTTAATTGCTAATCTTAAAAACTTGAAAATTTCAGATGAAGTATTTTTAGAATATGATGCTCAGCTTGATGCTTTAGAAAAACAAATAGAAAATAAAGAAATTACTCTTGACGAATACAAAATGCTAATTGAATCAATATCAGGGCTATCATAATGACAAACAAAAACACCTTTATTAAGTTGTATTCAGATCTTGATGATGTCTCTCGGTTTGTTAAATTGAAGAGAAAAAAGATAGCTGGATCTATAAGAAAGACAATTGAAAGCTTTGAAGAGGAATTGCTATCTATTCCTTCATTAGAAAGATCACTTAATGATTTGTTGAAAAAACACTCAAACCTTAAAAGAACGCATGCTGAGCTAGGCCATCAAAACGATACTTTAGCGCAAGATCATGCGGCCTTAAATTTAAAACATAATGACTTGTCACTACAGCATCAAACTTTAATTAATGCACATAACGAAGTAGCTACTAAATATGATTTAGTAAGTAGTATTTTAGCTGCCAGAAACATTGATAATGAAGCACTGATGGAGTTTACAGATTTTGTTGAAAATGATTTTTTAGCATTTGCCAATCAAGAAAGCTCATTGGCAGAAGAGGCGAAAGCAGTATTAATGTTGCAAAATATTCAAAGAGAACTGCAAATGATAAGTAGTTTTCCGAGTATTTATAATCAAAATGTTGTAGCCGTTGGTGGTGGATTTAGTGCTGGGAAATCAGAGTTTATTAGTAGTTTTTTTACTGACAAAACAATAAAACTACCTATTGGGATTAAACCAGTTACTGCAATACCAACTTATATATCAAATGGAGATGGACACAACATAAAGGGTTATTCTTACAAAGGTGGCTCTGTAGATATATCATATAAATTATATGCAGAATTATCACATGATTTTGTCAAATCCTTTAGCTTCAACTTAAAAGATATTGTCCCCATGATGGCCATCGAAACAAAGTTTAAAGACTATAATAATATTTGTTTCATAGATACGCCAGGTTACAATCCCACTGATATCGGCACAACTGAGAGTGACTATCAAACAGCAAATGAATATCTTGAAAATGCAAATGTATTATTGTGGGTAATTGGACTTGATGCTTCAGATGGTGCTATACCTGCTTCAGATATAGAGTTTTTAGAGGAACTAGGGTTAGAAGATAAAAAACTATTTGTTATAGCGAACAAAGCCGATTTAAAAAGCCCTGACGATTTAGAGCATGTTTTAGATAGTTTTGAAGACATGTTGGATGAGTATGATATTCAACACAATGGGATTAGTGCATACAACTCTATAGGTGGGAAAGAAATTGCTTGTAGAGGAAAGCCGTTAGTAGAATTTTTACATGATATTGACAGCCCAATTAGTGCTAAACAGAAGATAATGTTAGAGCTTGATAAAATTTTTAATATGTACAAAGAAGCCATAGAGGAACAGTTGAAATGGACTAAAAATATTCAGGAAGACTTGAAGTCTCTGGAACTTGATTTTATGCAAGATGGAATGGATATAATATATGAGAGCGAAAGAGCAAGTGAAAGGCTCGATAAAATAAAATCGACTTTTAAGACAAGTGGATTAAATGAACAATTGAAGAAGCTTAAACAATTAAAAAACAATATGACTCTTTCAGTTGAGAGTTTTTTTCAATCGATAAAATAAAAGCATAACAAGGCAAATGTACTCGGATAGCCAAAAGCTGCACCGCTTCGCTCTGCCTTTAACTACCGGAAGGGGGTGGGAATTTAAATTACCCTGGGTGGGGAATATGATTACCCTCGACAACAGGCACACTAAGTCTTCGCAAATCGAAAGAACCATATACCCAGAAGGAGATAGATGAGATAAGGAATGACCGCACTTGGGAGGGGTGCGATTATGCCGATTTCAGCGAGAAGGGTTGCGACCATCCTAAAAATATACCAGCCTGAGGACAATGCGAGGCTGACCAGCAGGCTCATGAGTAGGATATTGCGTCTGAACCGGCCACCTAACGCCCCGGAAAACAACACAACGAGAAATGGGGTAAGAGCTATCGAATACCGCTGGTATAACGGATGTTCCAGCAGAATCGCCACCGTTCTCCATATCTATCTATTTATATCAAAAGATTTTAACGCCTATTCTTCAGTTTCGTCTTAGTGTGTACATTCATTTCCTGATTATGGGCTATCGTCGTCGGCAAAACCACATTTGCCGCATCAAGCAATTTCCTGGCCAGCCCGGTTGGTTCAGGAATTTTTGTCAAAGATATCCCTTTTTCAATAATCATGTGTTGTTCGCTTATGCGGCCAAGTATCTCTATTCCCTCCTGGACTGTTACATCAAAGCCTGCCCAGCATTTGTCCAGCTCCCTTTTAATCAGATATGAGAGCATAACAATAAAAACATGGCCGCGAGTGGATTCCTTTTTCCGCACGTATATAGGCCGAAGTTCCAGATGACCGCTTTTGCAGGTACGGAAGGCATGTTCCACCTTGGCCAGGTCCTTGTAGCGGGCATGAACGATTTCGCTGTCAGCATCCGTAATATCAACATCACTTCGCAGGACATAGCATCCGTCCAGCGTCTCAAGCTCCTCGATGACGGAACGATCTATCGTCAATTCCAATTTTCTTTGATTGATTGTCACTTTCAGCCATGAACCGATCTTAAGCTTGTCTATTTTTTCCTGCACTTTTCTTGCTGCGACACCTGTCTTGGCACGCGTACATTCTTCAAGGTAGGTATTTTTTGTTACCATGAATTCTTTTATGCTACTGTATTTTGATTTTCGGTTCTCTTTTATTTCTCTTGCCCTCAAGGGATTCCGTCTTAAAATCAATCGCTCTCCGTCTACTTGTGTTTCACAGATATTTTCATCGAAGAGTTCTAACTGAATGCTACCCTGAGAAACGAGCTTTTGGATCTGCCCTCTAGTCAGAGATGATATATAGTGAAACCCTGCTTTCTTTAGCTCCTCAATGCCTCCAGATTTGATCATTCCCCGATCTCCGACGAAAACGACCTTTTGAACACCAAAGACTTCCGCCGCCTTATGGATCTGATTTGAAAGAGTGGTGGTATCGCTTCTGTTCCCATGGAAGACTTCCACGCTGACAGGGACACCCTGAGAATCGCAGAGCAGACCGATGACAATCTGTTTCTTGCCTTTCTTTTTATCTCTATTGTATCCATATTTTGCAAAATGGTTTTTCTGTCCTTCAAGGTAACTACTGGTTACATCGTAAAGAAAAATTGACTTGATAGTTTTTTCTTTGACTCGAATAGCGTAGAGCTTCTGTTCAATTTGAGTCTGGTTATCGGAAAGCCAGGCAAGATTTTCATAGAGTCGGTTTTCATCAAAGCCCTGTTTGATTTTAAGAACATCAGCAAGAGCGCAAGTTTCACTAAGACGTACCGCAGAAAGTCTGGAACCTTGAGCGACAACCCGAGCAATGATCTGCCAGAGAGCCAGTTTGGCATCGAACGATCTTCCGAGAGCCTGCTGAATCCCCAGTCTGCGGGCAATTTGTTCAACCAGGTATACAGAACCCACCGAACGACCTTGCTCAAGTTGGATGGAATTGAGATCGACATGTTTTTCTGAAAACCTTTTGGCCTTAAGGGCATGTTCAATCGCTACAATTACTTGAGGTGGTAAACGTGTAAGATTTGCGATGGTACGGAGTTTGACTTTTGAAACTCCATCGACCTTGGTACGATACGATTCCCGTAAGAGTGTCTGGATGTAAATTTTATCCTTGTAAGTTCTTTTTGTACGATCAATATACATAGTGAGAATCATTATATCAGATATATTATTTTATGCAAACAGAATAAAACAAAAGAGAACAAGATATTAGTGAGTACAGAAAAACGGCGGGATTTACAACTATCTTATTATACCATATAGAGATATGGTGTTATTTTGCTTCGGCTCTCCAGGAACATCCGGTATAACTTGGCCTGATGGCCCCTGAATGGTAGACCAGCCCTCCGTTGTTGCTCTATCCAAAGCCGAGCTTCTTTGCCCCTCATTTCTTCTATCTCTCTCGTATCGAGCCTGAAAGTCTCTGGCCTCTCAATCAACCTCTCATCCTGATAGTTCTCGAAATACTCCTGAATGATTTCCCCTTTTTCGCTCTCGCTGAACACCCGGCAGGCTATAAGCTGCCATCTGCCGCTTTCCTCATCCCATAAGGATTTCTCGGCATCAATTCGCTTTATGAAATCACCATCGGCACTCTGAATAACGATGGTGAGATCCGAAAGGGTCTTATCCTCGTCATTATAATAATCGGCATAATACACAACCTGTCCTTTTAGAGCGATTACAGCGACTTGGGAACGACTCATGGGATCCTGAATATTGAGAAGTTCTTTCGAGTAAATATTTCTCTCTTTGAGAGCGGGAATGGCTATTTGGTCTTCAAAGAAATATCCCCCTATGCTTAAGAGCAGTGCGAATACCAATATGGGTATAATAAAACGAAACAAGGGAACCCCTGATCCATAGATGGCAATCAGCTCATTTCTTGCCCCAAGATTACCGAGAGAAAATGCCGCCGCAAACATTGCGCCAATGGGGGATGCATCGGACTTGTGATCTTTTCGTAACGGTTTGTACCAGTGTGATGATATTGTAATAACAAGCGTTCCTCCCAGGTAAAATGTGTATGCTTACACCTTGTTTCTATGTTAAGTTTTGATCGTCCCATGGATTCCTCGCTGTCGTTAGTTTTTGCTAAATCAACTATAGCAGATGTCCTTGGGACTTTCTTTCCCCCGCCTTTTTTAGGCGGACAATTCATTATACTGGGCACCCATGTTACTCTCTTAATATCGCCATAGGCGGAAATTGAAAGAAGAATTTGCAGATTGCTTGACTTTTCAGTTTTATATGATTTAATATGAGAATAGGTGGAAAATATTCCGTCTATATGGGTTAATATGATGGGAATTTTTCTACTTATTGCACTGTTAGATGTAAAAAAATCGGAATCATATGTTTTTATGAACAAGTGGCTTTTAAATACAGAACTTCATGTCGATACCTTTTCATTGGTTCCTATGACTTCTAAGCACAGCGACGCAATAACCAAAGCAACATCTGATGGAGAATTATGGAAACTTTGGTACACAGGAGTTCCATCTCCTAATAGCGTAAATAAGTATATTGAGTTCGCTTTAAGTGAGAAAGAAGCTAATCGGGCCTTAGCTTTTGTTGTGCTTGATAAAGAGTTGGGAAAAATCATTGGCTCCACTCGTTATCTAAATGCCGTGCCAAGGCATAGACGTTTGGAAATTGGAAATACTTGGTACTCAGCAAGCTTTCAGCGCACGCGTGTAAATACTGAATGTAAGCTACTGATCCTCTCCCATACGTTCGAGTAGCTAAATTCTATTGCAGTGGAATTTCGCACTCATTGACACAATCAGACATCCCGTGCTGCACTTTCTCGCCTAGGGGCTAAACAAGATGGCTTATTACGAAACCACCAAATTGGTACTGATGGCATATATCGAAACACCGTTGTTTTTTCAATCATTGAATCAGAGTGGCCAGTTGAAAAGAAGGCACTTAGTTTTAACCTTGAACAAAACAGCTAACAATAAAATCCATCTGGCCCAAGAAACGTGGGCTTTTATGTGCTTCGCTACGCTAATCTTTGCACATAAAAGCCCACATTCCTCGGTTAGCTGATTAAGGCGTTATGTATAAAATGAAAAACAAAATAGATAAATTAATTACAGTTGTTGGGATGGTGGTACTTATTCTCGTAGGGGGAAGTTTTTTTGCTCGCAGCTCTTTTCACTTTGAAATCACTTCACATTTTTATGTTTATTACTTGATCATATCTTTACTTTTTTTTGTTTCTTTTATGATTCTCAAGAAAAAGATAAAGAGTGTTATTTTTGCATTTTGTTTTGCCTATTTATCATTATGCGTGGGGAATTGGTATATTCCTGATGTAACTAGTGAGCTTGTAACTGATCCGACTGAAGTTAAAGTTTTATTATCAAATGTATATACAGCGAATAGTGGCTATTCTACATTGCTGAATCTTATTCAGCGAGAATCACCCGATTTGATTGTATTACAAGAAATCAATAAGACTTGGACAAAGGAATTATCGCCATTGAAAAATGAATATGAATATAGTAAAGTCATCCCTAGAGAAGATAATTTTGGCATAGCATTGTTTAGTCGCTATCCATTTATTGATGTAGCTCAAGTAACATTAGGTGGAACTGGGGTTCCAAGCATTATAGCTGAGATTAAAATAAAGAATAAAGTACTAAATTTTCTTGCAACTCATCCGTTACCACCAGTGAGTAAAAGATATGCATATGATAGAAACTTACAGTTAAATGAAGTGGCTATACTTGTTGAAAATTGGAACTATCCTGTTATTGTTGCCGGTGATTTAAATATAACAATGTGGTCACCGTATTATAAAGACTTAATACGTAAAACAGGCTTAAAAAATACAAGAAGGGGATATGGGGTTTTGCCAACATGGAGATTGCTTTCAACCTTGATACAACTACCAATAGATCATATTTTGGTTAGTCCAAGTGTGTATGTTAATGAAATACGAGTACTTGATGATATTGGCTCTGATCATAGGCCAATTGTTGTTGAATTGGGGATCTAAAAATTTAAATAAAATAAGGGGCAGACCTCGAATGTCGCAGGGCATCTCATCCTCCTTTGGCGGCCTATACAGAGGTTCACTTAATGTTCAAGCGGATATTTTGACTCAGACTTCCTTCAGATTCCTCATTGGGACTGACAATCTCTATCAATGACAGGCATCTCATTGATATGCTGTCGGTCTTTCTTCGGACACCCTTGTCTTTGTCTACTAATTCCCTCCTTTCAGGGTTTAGGTGGGACTTTCACCCACTGGATTTTGGTCATGCCAGGCGCACCTGCTCAAGGTTGGCTTTGGCATAGCATATATTTTAGATGTGGCCCAAACACCCATATTGCAGTGCCCGAAGATTGGGGCAGGGGGGCTAGGTGGGGGCCTCGACAAAGGCCGTTACAGAATAGAATACATGGGATGAGCCGGGGGGTTAGTCAAAATAAGCCGAAAGTTGAGCACTGGAGATTGAGACGGGGCAGAACAAGGTATGAACAGATATTTGTAAATAGTTTTTTTATCGAGAGGTGGTCTACCACTAGGCTTGAGGGCACTATATAAGCCATGTGAGAGGACTTCAAAGAATGTCGAAATGAGTACAGGCTACTTTAATTGTGAATCAATGAAATATGCATCTGATTTCAAGCCGGGTTAATAGATAATGAACTGGACTGTTCTGATGACAAGCGACAACAAACGGACAGCTTCATATCATGTAGAAAATCGGATGGTCATGGTTCGTCGGCGACGACGACCTGGTAGGAATATCCCTGCTCAATGAGGAAGAGCTTGCGGTGGTGGGCGAATTCTTCCTCGCGAGTATCAAGCGAAACCAAAGTGAAGAAGTGAGCGGTGCGACCATCCGCCTTGGGCCGAAGGATGCGCCCGAGTCGCTGAGCCTCCTCCTGCCTCGAACCGAACATCCCGGACATCTGAATGAGCACGTCCGCATCCGGCAGGTCGATGGCGAAATTCCCAACCCTGGAGAGAACAATGCAATGCAACTCCCCTCGGCGGAATCGATCATAGATCTCCTCGCGCTCGGACTGTGGAGTCTTTCCGGTGATCAGGGGGGCTTTGATCTCCTTGGCGATGGCTTTAACCTGTGCGATGTACTCTCCGATGACGAGCACACGACCGTCTTGGTTCTCTTCGAGAAGTTGGTGCAGACGGTTCATCTTGGCTGGGTTCTCGGCGGCGATGCGAAACTGGGCCCTCCTGTTCGCGAGGGCGTATTCCATGCGCCGCTCCTGGGCCATGGGGATCCGCTCTTCCACGCATGAAGCACTGGCGATCCAGTTCTGGTGCTCGAGATCTCGCCACGGTACGTCAAACCGCTTCGGCCCGATGAGTGCGAAAACGTCACCTTCGCGGTTGTCTTCTCGAACCAGCGTGGCGGTGAGGCCCAATCGGCGACGGGCTTGAAGGTCTGCGGTAACACGAAATACTGGTGCGGGTAGCAGGTGGACCTCGTCATAGATGATGAGGCCCCAGGACCGTGCCCGAAACAGATCGAGGTGTGGAAAATCACTCTCGCGATTCGCGCGCCACGTCAGAATCTGATAGGTGCTGAGCGTTACGGGGCCGGTACTCTTCTGTTCTCCTGTGTACTCCGCGATGTCATCGGGCTGAAGGCTGGTCTTGTCGCAAATCTCACGGCGCCATTGCTTGACCGAGGTCAAGCTCGTCGTGAGCACCAGGGTTGTCTGCCCGACCATCTCCATGGCTACGAGACCGACGATGGTCTTGCCCGATCCACAAGGAAGCACGATCACGCCGCTACCACCGCGAGCCGAGCCCGCTACGTAGAACGACTCGGCTGCCTGCCTTTGGTATTCGCGAACGGAAAAGGGGTTGTTCGATGCCGTTCGGTGCCGGAGCGTCATGTCCAGGGCATCGCCACTCACGTACCCGGCCACATCTTCGGCCGGATACCCTGCCGACACCAACGCTTGTTTGAGTAAACCCCGGTATCCGGGGGCCACACGGAAGCTGGTGCCGTCGATGCGGTCGTTGAGATAGTGCCCCGTCTGCCGATCACGGCTCAGGAGTTCGGCAATAACCTCATCCCCGCAGGTGCATCGTAGCATCTTATCGTCGCGGGTGATGACGACTCGACCAAAGCGTCCCGCCAGGTCATAAACGGTTTGGTCCACATTCTCTGGCACGGGATATCGAGAGTGTTCATGGAGGGTGACCACCATTTCATCTGCCGCGAGACCCGCCGCCCTGGCATTCCAGATGGATAGCGGCGTCAAGCGGTAGGTGTGAACATGCTCAGGACTCTTCACCAGCTCGGCAAATGGGGCGATGGCCTCTCGGGCTTCTTCTGCACGGGCCGAGTGAATCTCGAGCAAAACGCTACAGTCGCTCTGCACCACCAGTGCATTGTCAGGAGAGACTCCCATGCGGTCAGGATTCAACTGATTGCGATGCAGACTTCTTGGCAGACTTCTTGGCTGATGCTTTGCGACGAGGCTTGGCCGTCTTGACCTCTCTCATAGCGACCAGATAGCCGACATCGCGCAACGCACGCTTGAATGCGGCTATTGAGGAGCCCGGCACCACGAGGTGTCGCTCTCCGGCCAGCATGCAATGCTTACGTGTCCGCGAATCGTTGGCGATGAGTGCCGCCAAAGCGGGATCGGCGCATTCGAGGAGTTGCGCCAGACCCAGGTCGCAGATCTTGGTACTGCGCTCCGCAACATCATCGAGAAAGCGCATAACCGTATCTGGAATCGTGCCACTGCTACGCACACTGAGGAACTCCCTGATCTCGTCGAGGGTTCGTCCCTCTTCGATTGCGGCGAGTAGCTTCGATTGGTCCAGCCGCCAGACAAGATCCGACACCTGGGTTGCATAGATATCGAGGGCGATGCGATCTCCCTGCTCGAGTTCGGCACCGATGGCCGTGATTTCGAGATTAGGGAGTATGCTGAGTACTGGCTTTGTCTCCACAGAGGGAAGCTGATATTCGGTCTCGATGCCGAGGCAATAGGCACCGAGTGCTGTGATGCGGAAATACATCAGCCCGTCATATCGGCTGAAGTAGATGAGATCGTCCGTGCCCCAGAGGTCGCCGTAGTTCCGGCGTGCACCAGTCGGCGGGATGAGAGCGACATCAATCACCCCGAGGGTGGCTGCATATTCGAGAAGAAACGCGAGAAGGTAGCGCTCATTGAGTACTCGATCACAGCCTGCGTACCCCAATGACCCATAATGCTTTTCGCAGATATAGAGATCCCAAGCATTGTGCGCGACCTCGAAGTCGGTGCCGGAGGCACTTGCGAAACGGAGAAACTCATCTACAGAAATCCATGAGCCCGCTGGGCTCTCGGACAGGGTGACGACGATGGCATCTCGCCGGAACGACACGTCGGTCAGGCCCCTCTTGCCCCTCCCTGTTTGCCCCTTGATGCACTCGATCCGCGATAGCTCATCCAAAATCGTGGTGCTGATCCACTTGTCAAAAAGCCTGTACAATGTCTCGCCTGCCGGTTGGGACAGCGCATTTCGTCCTGTCTTGGTGAGCTGCAACTTCGAGCCCGAGCGCTGTGCGAGCCCACCGGATTGCACGATGAGCGGCCAAGCAAAGGCACGGATGGGCCCGGCGTTCTCGTCGTACCATTTGTCTTTGACCGGGAGAACAGGGTAGTAGTCGCCACCTTCCAGGATCTGGGTGATCGCCTTGACGGTCGCGGCAGAGGGCCGCCGGGTCTTGTCGCTCACAGAGACCTTGCCCGAATCGATGAGACGCAGCACAGAGAGCAACTCTCGCTGAGCGGTCAGTTCGGTCTGGTGAATAGCAATGGGTATTGGCTCCGTTCCTTTCTCCATGGTTTCCGTCTCCGAATTCCACCTGGACCACGGCCGATTATAAGTAGCGGGAGGCTCCGGCAGTGTCTTGATCCTGGCTGCCGCCGGCTCCGGAACAAATGCCTCGAGTCGCTCCTTGAGATCATCGGGCATCACCCCGTTGTAGAAGAAAAAGGCTAAGAGAGAAGGGCCTTGGATGTCACCGTCCTTGTCGGTCGTTCCCCAGTTGGGGCTACGGCCATACTTGGCGACAAAGCGGTCGGCGAGAAAATTACTCGAGCCTGAGTGAACCACCTCGGCCACTGCCGCTTGTTGTAGCTTGTCAAGCCTTTGCCAGACCGTTTTGAGCCTGTCACCGGCCAAGTGTCTTTTGATCATGGCGGCGATTTCGGCCTTCCTCGTCGGGATCTTCTGATTGGTGTGTTTTGCCAGCTTTTTGAGGTCATCAACACTCATGTTCTCGATAAGTGCTTTATCAAGCGTGGATATCGTCTCGTCAACGTAGCGTCGTCTCATCTTGTCTCCATCGTCGGCGTTAATTGCACCCGCCGACGGCTATTCTAATTTCGTTTTTTGGCTCTTCAGCCGATTTTATGATACATGTCCAGTTTCCGCAATAAAAGAGTATGGCCGTTCGGTAATTCGCAAAATTTCTAAAGCCTCTAGCTGATGCTTCTATATGTTGAATTACGCTGTTGATCCCTTCGGCGAATGCCTTAGTTATCCTGTGTTTGGCATAAGTAATTATGTTTTCAATATGCCTTTTAAACATTTTTTCCACACTTATGATCGGCTTAAGTCTCGAATGTGTTGCTGAGAAATACAATTCCTTAAAATACCCCCTAGCAGAGTCTTCGCTTTCAAAATTCCCATTAGAAGCCCTTGTCGACGAGTTCGGGGCTGGAATACAAATCCCAAAGCTGTTGGAGGTAAAAGATTGAAAAAAACCGGACAAACTACTTTACAGGGAACCCATTCCTATATGCCTGATTGTTTCATTTTTCCTTCTGGCAAGACCTCGGCGAACCGCCCTCTTCAGTATATTGCTCATCTCATGCCAGCTCCCCCTTAAGGCACAGGGCGGTTTTGCTTATGTTTTTGCTACCCTCCAGGGCTCGTATTGCCACTGCTTAAAACTACGCTGTGAATCTACTCGTCTCTTCTGCCCATGGAATATCCATCGTCTTGGTTTTATGTCCAGGACATTTCACTCGGGGAATTCGGCAGTGAATATATGTCTTTAGCCTGCATTTCTCACCAGTAAAAAATGCATGTGAATCCCCGTAGGATTTCAGCACCCTAACAAGAATTTATTAAAAAAAAGACATTGCCCAGATATTTTCAATATATCCCATATGAATTGAATCGATTCTTCCTGAAATTTCTAATTTTTCAAACCCTCAGAGCATAAGCTTCCCTTCGGGGGGGCCATTTATTTGATTTGATACACTCAGACTGCCTGGGCCGTTCTTATCCAGATGTCCCACCAGGGGAAACTCTCCGGTAGACTGATCCAAACTCTGCGAACAGAGATTTTTACCGTAGCAGAGATTTTAAGCATCCGTAATCTGATTGTCGAAGGCATACTTCGGGTCTCATCACCACTGACCTTCTGAATAGTTTTTCGAAGATGGACAAAAAAATATAGGCGATTGTCGAAAGCCTTATATAGTGCCTCGAAGATTGTGGGTGGTAAAATCTCTGGAATTAGAGGCGGATTATTATCAATCAAAAACCCTATTTCGTACTGTCAACAAAAGACTTAATCAGTTGACCATTAGATCTCGATAAAAACCGTTACGGAATAGAACAGGCCGTTTTTTAGTCTTACTGAGCCGAAATGGAAACAAAGGGATTGAGACGGGCAGAACAAGGCATAAACAGATGCTTGTAAATCGTTTTTTTATCGAGAGATATATGGATGTTCTCTACCACCAAGCTTTGAGGCACTATAAAAGCCTTAATCGGAGCTGATTTGAACTCATCCTCAAGGTGGAAGTCCGAACGACAAAAAGTTCCAACTGCTGTTCTTTAATTCGATTTTCCATGTCTCAACGGGCACGGTATATATCTTCATACAGTGATTTCCCTTCCTCGTTTTTTGACGAAATATTTGTCTCATTAAAGGGGAACTTCCTTCTCTTCACGGAGTTTAATGTGATTTTTTTTTTTTTTTACGATAGAAGTAGAAACGTCGTTAATCGCCGCCACGTCAACAATTGACATATTTTCATCGAGCATTTCTTTCAGATACTGATAATCGAAAACATCCTTGTGTGATATAATTCTATATTGGCATTTGCGTCAAGTATGACGATTTCACCCGTTTTAGGGTGCCTTTTCGTTTTTTTGGAAACGAAATAGGGAATGAATTAGTTGCGTCAGGGGAGGCTCAGAAAGGCCAATCGCTTCCGCCAAGCGGCAAGATGCCCACGGAACCTTTCGGCGATTGTATAAATGCGGTATATCCCTGGCTTATATGGATAATCCCAAGCACCATAATAATGATGAATATTGCCTCCGAATCCGGTCTTAAATCGCCATAGACCATGCATTGGGTGAGAGGGGCTAGCCGATGGTGGTATGCCGTAGAAATCATATTCGTCGGCCCCCTCATTTGCCGCATCACGGATGGCATGCCACTGCAGGAGGTGGTTTGGCATTAATTCCCTTTTATTTGAGGAGGAAGCACCGTACATATAGGTACTCCGCTGATAGTAGCGGAATACGATTATGCCCGCCAACAGATTTCCCTCATGATAGGCCAGATACAGGCTGAGTTTGAAGTCATCCGTTTCTACTTTTTGTGTTTCGAGAAACAAGCGTTTATAATAGAGTTCATCGTGAAGAGTTATACCATCCCGTCTACCCGTTTCCCTGTAGAGGTCATACCATTTCGGCAAGGCATCGAGGGCTTCTTTTTTCTCCAGCCGATGAATACTCAGCCCTTTTCGTTCCGCTAGCCTGATATTGTAACGGGTTTTCTTGTGCATATTTGAAAGTAGGGTCTCCTCGTTTTTAATCAGCGGAAGGATAACTGTATCCTCAGGCTGTATCCGGTAGGAAGCCTTGCATAGCGGCCCCATAAGCCCGGTGGGGCGAGGCGTATCCGCTCCAACTGATCCACTGGTGCCCCCGGTAAGATCAAAGCGGATCATGAAGCAGGATGAATAAAGATGCTCAGCAAGACCCTCTGCCAAGCCGGTTATCAGGCTTGTCACTTGCCGATTATCCATATCGCTAGGTAAAAAAGGCCCATGGGGAACATAGGCCAAACTCTGCCCACCTGGAAGAGTTCGCTCCAACACCAAAAGAGAACCGGCCATGTCACCAGACTTCCAGGCGAACCCCCGTGGTCGCCAGCCACTCAGTGATTTAAATCTTCCCCAGAAGGCGGATTGGAGTAAATTTTTCCCTGATTCGAGTTGATCTAGGGAAATAATGTCGATATATTGGGCCGATTCCAACTCATCCCCTTGAAGGGGCCCCCCGACCCCAGCGGACATCTTAGCACGACTGGGCAGATTATACCCAGGCGTAGGTATTCAACACAAATTTCAAGCGGTTCATGCATTGGTGGGGCCCCCCCGGGGGGCTGTGTCAGAATGCGCCTTTGGCCCGCATGCGGCGTTGGCGAAAAACCCTGAAATGCTCATGTACAACATGGACACTCCGCTTTCAGAACTTTTCGCCGCCTTGCCTGCAGACCAAATCCATCATTCTACCCCAGCCCCAGCACATTCACGCCCCCATGTAAATGCCCCCCTGTCAGGGGTGGACGGGGGGGAGGGGAAGTCCACCTGCGTACCTGCTTCTGAGATGATTGAGGTAGATGTGGCGACCGCGTGTTTGCCTCAATCGGTGGTATTGCTGTTGCAGAAACATTCAATGTTCATGCTTCCTCCCAATCCGGCAATCCATAACGGGTACTGCGTCCGCCGCCTTGATTCAGGGGCTATCAGAGCGACCAGCCTATCCCAATATTTGCACTGTACTGCGTCTGGGATCGATTGATTGTTTCTTCTAATTCACCATTAGAATGGTCACATGAATATGATAAGGGATTCCAAGCTCCCATCAACCCTACATTTATAACAAAGTTGTTAAACTTGATATAAGCATTTACCCCAAGACCGAGTCCACCTGTTAAGTACATATAGGTTGCAGTAGTGGTGGTGGTGCTGTAGTAGTAGGAGGAGGAGTAGTAGGAGTAGCTAGGCAATTCAAGTCGTCTGACATTGAAATCACAAAATACTCCCCCGCCAAGAACGAATCCAATAATTCCGAAATTGAAATCGTGACCAATGCCCAAAATGGTACTGATTCCTCCAACTTGTCGCTCATCATCCTCTGACAAGTCGACTTCAATTCCATATGCTTCATAACTCATTCCATAGTTGAAATTGAGTTGGAAATAGAAGTTATTATCATAGATACCCACGAAACTCAGTCCGATACTCGATAACTTGCTGTCATCAACCCCAAGCCAACTATTATAATAGTTATAGCCCACGTTCAGTAATTCGGTCTTTGCTGGCAGTGTAATCGCAGTTGCGGCCATGATGAAAACCAGTAACAGGATTCTTTTAACCATTAGATTCCACCTCCTTGTAGAACCTGGCTATTATATCATACGTCTGCCAGGTTGAGTATGCCTCTAGTTGCTTTTTTAGATTTTTTTCGTAATCTCTTCGAATTTTCGACTTTTTTTTCATTTCAACTTTCTTGTAGTTTTATCGTGGGCTTATCTAGCTGTATTAAATCCCCCCGCCCCCCCGGGTTCATCCGATTTGCGCCAGCGCGTTAGGGATTGGAGGGGCGCTGTAGGCGGCCATGGCCAAATATCGATAGAGGCGATATTTGGCCATGGCGGAACCCCCGCAAAGCCCGACCCCGGCAGGGGCTGTGTCAGAATGCGCCTTTGGTCCACATGCGGCGTTGGCGAAAAAACCTGAAATGCTCATGTACAACATGTACACTCCGCTTTCAGAACTTTCCGCCGCCTTGCCTACAAACCAAATCCATCATTCTGACCCACCCCCTGCATTCTGACACAGCCCCGGACGGGGTAACGCCCAAATTATAAAAAACAAGTTTTTGTAGGCTATTCTGTGTCGCAGGTTTTTTCTATCTTTCTGGGGGATGAATTAGATGCGATTGCCTGGAGGCTGGGAGATGGAGACTTCTTGCCGGAAATCTTTGCCTTGACCAAGCCATCATCGGTGACATAAGATTCACTACCTTAGGAGAATACATGTCAGGTCATAGCAAATGGCACTCAATCAAGCATAAAAAGGGAGCCGCTGATGCGAAGCGGGGGAAGATATTTACCAAGATTATCAGGGAAATTACGGTTGCCGCCCGCCTAGGAGGCGGAGATGAAGAGGCCAACCCCAGGCTTCGGACAATCTTGATAAAGGCCAAGTCCGAGAACATGCCCAAGGACAACATCGAACGGGCCATCAAGAAGGGAACGGGTGGCCTTGAGGGTACGGATTATATCGAATTGAGCTATGAGGCTTACGCCCACGGCGGTGTCGGACTGCTGATTGAAACCCTCACCGATAACAAAAACCGCACGGCTGCCGATATCCGCACTGTCCTGTCGAAGGGCGGTGGACAGCTCGCCACGTCTGGGGCGGTGTCTTATATGTTTAGCCGTAAGGGTCTCATTGTATATGAGAGTGAAGGTGTCGATTTTGATGAACTGTTCGAGGCGGCACTGGATGCCGGTGCGGAGGATGTCACCGATGAAGATGGCTTCATCGAGGTCATCACCGCCCCTTCGGACTTTAATGATTTACTTGAGACCTTGGAGGCTAAGTCTTTTAAGCAAGTGAACGCCGAGATGCTCATGCTGCCCGATAGCACGGTTTCCCTGGATTCCGAAGCCACCGCAAAGGTTCTACGTCTCATAGAGAGATTAGAGGATTGCGACGATGTCCAATCGGTGGCATCCAACCTCGATTTTCCAAAGAACTATGAGTTCATTGAGTGAATTATCGCATATTGGGTGTGGATCCAGGCTTCGCCCGTACGGGGTGGGGTTTGATTGACACCGATGGAATCCGCCACAGGCATGTGGATCACGGCATGATTGTCACTGATTCCTCCCATACTCCCGAGAGACGGCTATTGGAGCTTTACGGGGAAATGACGAGCCTGCTAGAGGCATCAAAACCGGTGGCCATGGGGGTGGAGAAATTGTTTTTCAAGCGGAACATCAGTTCAGCCCTGCCGGTGGCTCAGGCCATGGGGGTTGTGCTGTTAGCCGCCGCCCAGAACAACCTGGTAGTAAAGGAATACACGCCCAATACGGTCAAACAATCGATTGTGGGCACTGGACAAGCCGACAAGGCACAGGTACAGAATATGATAAAGATGATTCTTTCCCTCAAAGAGACTCCGAAGAGTGACCATTCTGCCGATGCGCTGGCGGTTGCGATAACCCTTATCCATCATGAAATGCCATGGTGAATAGTATCAACGGCTTGCTGACCTTCAAGGGTGAGGATAGCGTCGGCATTGAGACCGGTGGCATCGAATGGTCCATCGACACCAGTTCATCCACCCTGGCGGCACTTCCGTCCATCGGCAGTCCTGCCCGACTCTACACATACCTCCACCATGTTCAGGATTCGATGAAGCTCTACGGTTTCGGGTCCCCCCTCGAACGGCGGCTGTTTCTTGCCCTGATTTCGGCGAATGGCGTTGGGCCTTCTCTGGCCCGCAAGATACTCTCGGGAATCACAGCCCAGCGCCTCATCACTGCACTGGATCAGGAAGATCTTGAGACACTAGCGGCCATCCCCGGTCTTGGAAAGAAGACCGCCCAGAAGATTATTTTGCAACTTCGGGGTAAGCTCACGGATGACCAGAAGGCTTCCGGCAGTAAATCAGGGAAGGAGAAAGAGGTTGTATCGGCACTTGTGGCCATGGGATTCGATGCCGCTAGTGCGGCCAAGGCGATATCGTTTGTTTTATCGGAAGATGATTTATCCGGCGTGGACGAGGCGGATAGAGAAGGAGAATTACTCAGGCGAGCAATCATCGCATTGAGTTCTTAACATAATGGACGAGCAAATACTGGAGCCATCGGCTATTGGGGATGAAGATCGGCTGGACATCGGCATCAGGCCGCGTAACCTGGGCGACTTCCAAGGACAATCCGAACTTAAAAAGAATCTCTCGATCTTCATTCAGGCTGCCGTGCAACGGCAGGAACCGTTGGATCATGTGTTTATCAGCGGTCCGCCGGGATTAGGGAAGACAACATTGGCCAGTATCATGGCCAATGAGCTTGAGGCGGAATTCAAGGTTACATCGGCCCCGGCCCTGGATAAACCCAAGGATCTCGCCGGCATCCTTTCAACCATACCCCAGCGTTCGGTGTTTTTCATCGACGAGATTCACCGTCTTAAGCCGACCATAGAAGAGTTGCTCTATATCGCCATGGAGGATTACGAACTGGACTGGATAATCGGCCAGGGACCGGCGGCAAGGACGGTTAGAATTCCCGTGCCGCCCTTCACTCTCGTCGGGGCGACCACGAAACCAGGCCGTGTATCGAGTCCTCTGTTTACCCGTTTCGGGATTACGCTACGCATCGACTATTATGATCAGGCCGAACTCAACGATATAATCCAACGAAGCGCGCATATACTCAGTATTGATATTGATCGGGAAGCCACAGCCCTGCTCGCACGCTGTAGCCGCGGTACACCGAGGGTAGCCAATCGGCTGTTACGGCGCATGCGCGACTACGCCCAGGTAGAGAGCAACGGCAAGGTGACCTCAGCCATCGTCGAAAATGGCCTATCCCGGCTTAGAATAGACCTCGAAGGCCTGGAAGAACAGGACAGACGTATTTTGGAAGCCATCATAGACCGTTATGGCGGCGGCCCCGTCGGTGCCGAAACTCTGGCCATCAGCATCGGCGAAGGCATTGACGCACTCGAGGATTTCTACGAACCCTATCTGATTCAGAAAGGATTTCTCCAACGCACCCCAAGAGGAAGAGCCGTCACAGACCTGGCCTACAAACATCTCGGAAGAAAGCAGATCAGCGATGAAGACCAGCCTCTTCTCTTTTGAACTCCCAAAACACTTAATCGCCCAAACACCTCTCAAGGAGCGGGGTTTTAGTCGCCTGATGGTTCTGGCGCGAAACGGCGCAACCGGCATTGTCGCACACAGGAAGGTTACAGACCTGCCGAAGCTTCTGAAACCGGGTACCCTTGTTGTTTTCAATGACACAAGGGTGCGTAAGGCTCGGCTCTTCGCGACGAATCAGAAAATGGGCGGCAAGGGAGAATTTCTATTTCTCCGAAGCATGGCCAACGGTGATTGGGAATGCATGGCGGACAAGATGAAAAGGAAGCGATACGGGCAAATGTGGCTGTTCCCTAACGGAGTCGTGGGCCGTATCGTCAGCTTCAGTGAGGATGGTACCGTCATGCTCAACTTGAAACCACCTCCAACCGAAGAATGGTTTGAGTGCTTCGGTCATATGCCGCTCCCTCCTTACATACGTCGCACAGATGATCCTGCCGACTGTGAAAACTATCAGACGGTCTATGCCCGAGAAGTTGGCTCCGTGGCGGCACCCACGGCCGGGCTACATTTCACTCCCGGGATATTGAAGGCCCTTGAAGATCGCGGAATTCAATTTGCGTGGATAACACTGAAAGTGGGTTCCGGGACATTCCTTCCGGTGCGCTGTGAGGATATAGAAGCCCACCGCATGCACCGAGAATTCTTTCACATCCCAGAAGAGACAGCAAAGGCTGTCGAGAGTGCAAAACGAGAAAGCCGCCCCATTCTCGCCGTCGGAACAACAACCGTGCGCACCCTGGAATCGGCCTGGAGTGGCACACATCTTAGAGCGGGCCACAGCGTGACTGATCTTTTCATCTATCCCGGTTATGAGTTTGGGCTTGTTGACGAATTGTTCACGAACTTCCACACGCCAAAATCGAGTCTCATAATGATGGTCTCGGCCTTTGCAGGGCATGATAGACTTCTGAAAGCCTACAGGATCGCCGTCGAAGAGGAATACCGCTTCTACTCTTATGGAGATGCCATGCTGATAGGCCATGGAGAAACATAGCCATGCACGGCGGCAATCTCAATCGCATTGCAGCGGACCATGGCCTCGAGCCCGCTTCCCTCATCGATTTCAGCACAGGCATAAATCCTCTTGGATTTCCCCAGAATCTCCGTACCCTAATCGAGCAGGCATTAGAGAATATCGGTAGCTATCCCGATCCCAGTTATAACGCCCTGCGGGAAGCATTGTCAGGAGTCACCGGTCGTCCACCTATGCAAATAGCCGTTGGAAACGGCAGTTCCGAACTCTTGTATGCCCTCCTCAGGGCCATACATCCACCTTCAGTTATCACCCTTATGCCGTCCTACATCGATTACTCCCTGTACAGCCGGAGACTGGGCATACCCGTTTTTGGAATCAAATTGAACAAGGAAAACGGTTTTATCCCCGATCATGATGACATAACGTCTGTCCTGGATTTTTCGCCACCCGGCTCGCTGTGCATATTGGGAAACCCGAATAATCCGACAGGACACACTCTCCCTCCGGGACTCTTGAATTTCCTAGCAGAGCGTTATCCACAGATTTTCTTCTGTGTTGACGAGGCATACAAGGGCTTTACCTCACTTTCTGGCGAACGTCCCTTGACATATCATTCAAACATCCTCAGTCTCCATTCCCTAACCAAGCTCTTTGCGGTTCCCGGGATACGCATGGGCTATCTCTGCGGAGAAGAAAGTCTGCTGTCCAAAGTATCCAATGACTTGCCTGTCTGGAATGTTGGTGCCATTTCCGAACACCTGGCCAGGGCATTCCTCCAGGATAGCAGCCATGTAGCGAAGACACTCGAGTGGCTCAACCTCACCAAACCTGTTTTCTACGAAAGACTCGCCGATTTTCCCTCAATCGAAGCCTATCCCAGCGATGCGAACTTCCTACTCTTTCAGTTGAAGGGCAAAGACGAGAAGGTCTTTTACGAGGCATTGATAAAACGGGGTATAGTTTTAAGGATCTGTGATGATTTTGAAAACCTCGAACCCGGCTTCTTCCGAACTTCTATTCGCCTTAAACAGGATAATGAACGACTATTTGAGGCATTGCGGGATGTTCTTGGGTCAAGCTCCAAACCCCTCCGGCGAAAAAAGAAGCGTGCTTCGGCCATCATGTTTCAGGGCACATCTTCCAACGTGGGAAAATCCTTGATGAACGCCGCATTCTGCCGTCTACTCTCAAACAGGGGAATTGCCGTGGCCCCATTCAAGGCCCAGAACATGTCACTTAATTCCTATGTAACCGTAAGCGGGGAAGAAATTGGACGGGCTCAGGCTCTACAGGCCGCCGCGGCCAGGGTGGAGCCCCAATCATCCATGAACCCCGTTTTACTCAAACCGACCGGCGAGAGGATTTCCCAAGTGATAGTCAGGGGGAAACCCCGGGCAAATATGGGAACGAGGACTTATTACAACTACAAACAGGAGTTATTATCCGAGGTGAGAGAATCTTATGACGAATTGGCCGAGCAGTACGAGGTTATCGTTTTGGAAGGGGCCGGCAGTCCTGGGGAAATCAATCTTAGGAAATATGACATCGTTAACATGAGCATGGCTGGTTACGCCAAGGCCCCGGTCATCCTTGTCGGGGACATCGACAGGGGCGGCGTGTATGCGTCCTTCATCGGGCACCTAGGTGTGATGGCCGAATGGGAGCGCAAACTCGTCAAGGCCTTTCTGGTGAATAAATTTCGTGGTGATGAATCCCTCCTGGAAAGTGCTCACAGATATATGCTCACCCGCACCGGATGCCCCGTCATCGGCGTTATGCCTTGGATACGCGACCACCAACTTCCCGAAGAGGATGAGGTAAACTTCGACCTCCGATACGGCGGGGCAAAAACGCCTTCAGGAGAAGAATCCCCACCGAATAACAGAATTGTAATCGGCGTTGTCGATCTGCCTCTGCTATCCAATTCCACCGACCTCGATCCCTTCCTGAGAGAGCCGGGTGTACGTTTAGTCAAGATTGATTCCGTAGCGAGTTTCAAGCGCCATAGGCCGATCGGCCTTATTATTCCCGGAAGCAAAAACGTCATGTCAGACCTTCATCACCTCCAGGAAGTGGGTATCGCCGAGGCTGTTAAGAAGGCCGTGGAATGCGGTGAAATCATTGTAGTCGGTATATGCGGGGGCCTTCAGATGCTCGGAAACAGCCTGTATGATCCCAAGGGAGTTGAAAACGAGCCCGGCACACGGATGAAGGGCATGGGTCTTCTGAACATAAACACAGTACTTGAGGGAGAAAAAACCCTGAGCCAAACCCGTGCCCGATTCCTTCCCACAGACTCCGAGGCAAGCGGATATGAGATTCACCATGGCCGGTCAAACCAAGCGAATGAAAAGGAACTCTTCGATATTCCATCCCTTGGCTACAGGCGGGAATATGCATGGGGAACCTATTTGCATGGCCTATTTGATAACTATGACGTTCGTCGGCATTTCCTGATGGAAATCTGCCGAATTGCGGGGAAGGCAGCCCCCCTGCCTCCATCCCTTCATCACAGCCTCGACGAAGCCCTCGATAGCTTTGCCGCCGTATTCGAGAAAAATATTGATATTTCATACATGATGAAATTGATAGGGTATTAGAAACCGTGTAGGTTTTAGATATGAAATTCTATGGAATCGGGGTGGGGCCGGGAGATCCGAATTTGCTCACCCTCAGGGCCGTCGAAGTGCTCAAAGAGGTGGAACGGATATTCTACATTGCTGGATCTGCTGGTCGAAAGAGCGTGTCACTATCGGTAGTCGCCAGCCTCGGCAAGGACATTGAAGCCAAGTGCGAGCCGCTTGTCTTCTCCATGGCCAAGGACATACCCAAGCGGCATGAAGCATGGAAAAAAAATGCCCAAATAATAGCCGCAGCATTAGATGATGGCCTTGAATGCGCCTTTTCTACCATCGGCGATCCCATGCTATACAGCACCCTCGTCTACGTGCTCCCCATCCTAAAAAACCTTGTTCCCCATCTGGAAATTGAGGTGATACCGGGAATAACATCCTTCCAGGCGGCAGCGGCCAGGGCGGCTATGCCTCTGGCGATGAACGATGAGATTCTCACCATCGTGCCAGCCTGGAAAAAAGATATACTGCAAAACCCGGCCCTACAGGAATCGGATACGACGGTGATGCTGAAAACCTACAATTGCCGCAAAGAAGTGGCGGATTTTATAGCCGAGAATCATTCAGGGGAATTTCTCTATGCGTCGAGAATCGGCCTGGCCGAAGAAAAGTGTCAGAGCAACTTAAAAGAATTTCTGAATGCCCCCTTGGAATATCTCTCGATGATCATCTCAAGAAAACAAAGATTCTCCGATGGACTGGATTGATCTGCTGACCACAGTAGCCAAGGGTTGGCTGAGACTCACGGCATCGGTGACAATCGGCATAACCATTGGAGGGCTGTTGGAAGTCTCAGGTTGGTTAAACTCGCTGTCAAAGGTCTTATCACCGTCTGGCAGACAACGAAGCCTCCCCGCCGTATGCGCATCAAGTTTCATAATGGCTCTCGCCTCTCCTCGAAGCGCAAACAGCCTGCTCGCCTCCTGGCATGTAGACGGCAGTTTGAGTCGGCGAAGCCTGATTCTGGGCGGCATTTCTCATACCCTTCCCGCCTCCAGTGTTCATTTCCGCAGCACGGCCTTCATTATAATTCCGCTACTCGGCACCGTGGGTTTGGGATATGTTTTGTTTCAGTTTTTTGTAAACGGTCTCTGCTCAGTATCGGCACTTATATTGGGGAGGTTCTGGAAGGAAGATCCCCGCTTCTCCGATGTCTTGCCCAATGGTCAACCTGCCGATTTGGACAACGCACCGATGGCAAATAAACACTCGATGGCCGATCTTTACAAACTTATTAAAAGGCGCTTTGTCCGTATCTATGCCCGGGTGATGACGCATAGCTTCCCTATCTACATCCTTGTGACAATTCTCCTCAGATATGGTGTTTTTGATCGACTCAACCGCCTTTTCTCCCCAGACCGGCTCCTGCCCGCCGCAAGCCTGGGCATCATATCGGCCTACCTTAGCGGCGTACTTAATGCCGTTAGTGCCGCCCGTCCGCTTCTGGGAGAGGGCATGTTGAGCGGAATCCAGGTATTCACTGCCCTCATCATCGGCTACGCCATCAGCCTCCCTCTCCGTACACTGCGTCACGTACTGCCCTCAGCATTGGGTATATTCCCCGGCAAAACAGGGCTATACATCGTGGCCTACACTCAGGGATTCAAGGCCTTGTGTGCCGTCGGTGCCATTTTCATACTCCTGCCCTTGGGAGCCCTTTAATGAGAGACAGGGAAGAGGTTTTCCCCATCGCCATACTCACCGCAAACCGCCGTATTCTCATCGTCGGCGGCGGAAAGGTGGCCGCCGCCAAGCTGAAACGGCTTAAGAATTTTTCATGGAGGCTGACAGTGCTGTCCCCGGAATTCCATTCGGATATCCAGGATCTCGCCGAGCAGGGGCGGATAGAGCTCAGGAAGAGCCTTTACCAAGAGGGGGATATACACGGCTACGATTTGGTTTTCGCCGCCACCCATGACAGTTCGTTGAATGGCCGCATTCTCGCTGAAGCCCGCCGACGGGGGATACAATGCTGTGCGGTCGATGGAAATTGGAATGATGGAGACTTCATAACGCCTGTCATAATTCAAGGACGGCATGGAATAGCGGCCTTCTCCTCCGGTGGCATCTCCCGCCGCGTGGCAATGCTCATGAAGAGTAGCCTAAGACATCAAATGGAGGCAGCAGAGGACTGGACTCCCGTGGTTCTGGGAACCAGTCACCATCAGATAAACATGAAGCGCCGAGAAGTGGTTTTTAGCAACTCCGAAGAGTTCTTTGAGAATGGAGTGCAACTTGGAGAACTCAGAGGAGTGCATGAATACATGCTACTTAACACCTGCAACCGCATCGAATTCTATGGTCTGGCATCCTTCCAGACGGTCAAATCCGGCCTTATCCATAGACTCTTGGGGCTGGATCGGCTCTGCCCTGAAGAGATATATGAATACAATGGTCAAGCCGCCCTACCCCATCTCGCCAGGGTGGGTGCCGGACTACTCAGCCAAACCCCGGGCGAGAATCACATCGTCTCCCAATTAAAGAATGCCTTAGAAGAGGCATTGAGCCGAGGCTGGGCCGGCCCCTTCATGCAGGACTGGCTTTCAAAATCCCTGCATGTTGCCAAGCACATTCGTGGGCGAATCTCTTCCTATCTTAAATACGACGATTTGGAAGACCTCGTGGCTTCCTTTATCCTTAAACGAAGCTCGGAAGCTCCCAGGATATTGCTACTCGGAACAGGAGAAGTGGGCCGGAGCATGGCTAAGGAATTGAAGAAATATAAGCTGTTCTTTACATGGGCATATCACAGTAAACGCCCTGAGAACTCCTACGGTGCGCCTTCTTATCCAATGTTTGATGCTGACCTACGCACTCACGCCCCTTACGACATATTGATCAGCGCACTGCATCTCAAAGATCCGCTGAGCGTCGAGTCCTTTCCCGAGATACTTAAACCAGGCGGCATGGTTGTCGATCTGGGGGTGCCGCACAATCTGGATACGAGCTGGCAAGAGAATCATGAGTTAAGCGACCTTGAAGATCTCAAGTATTGGTATCGCCGGGAGATGGCCGATACTCAGGCAATCATGGATGTAGCAGAAGAGGAAATATCTGCACATAGGAAAGACTATGACCGAATCATCTCACCCCTCTAAAGCCTGTTGAACTTCGAGATTCTCAAGGTGCGTTTTTGATGATTTTTCTCGGGATAAGGTATATAGTGCCCCGAAGATTGGGGCTGGGGGCCCTCGACAAAGAGTGTTCTGAATAGAATATATGGGATTAACGGGGGTTTTTTAGCCTTAATGAGCCAAAATTGAAACAATTAGATTGAGATGGGGCGGAGAAATTATAAACCATGTTTGTAAATCGTTTCTTTATTGAAGCTTATATGGATGCATGTGTTTGGTCTCTGCCACTAATCTTGAGGGCACTGTATAAGCATTATTCAACGCCGCCTACAGAACGAAGACAAATTCTGTCACAGCCGTAGTGCCATGAGAATTCTGTCGGGGCTGTGTCAGAATGATGGATTTGGTTTGCAGGCATGGCGGCTAGAAAACTAAAGAGGGTATGAATTTTGCAAGGAAAAAGTGGAGATTTCACTTGACAACTTGCCGTTTTTTTGAGGGTTTTTTGAGGTAGTCATGAAGAAGAATGTCCGACAGGCCCCCGGGAAACAGCACTTACGTTGTGGCTGCCGAAATAGTTCTCTTTCCCGCATACAGACAGAATCAACAATCGATGAATTCAGACGATTCATGCCCAGTGTCACCTGGGAAATTATCCCCTTCTCATCCCCCGGCGACCGTGACCGGAAGCTGGATCTGCGGGAAAGCCCGGATGATTTCTTCACACGGGATCTGGATGATGCAGTACATAGCGGCGAAATCGATTGTGCCGTCCACAGTGCCAAAGATTTTTCACCCAAAGACGAAGCAAGTAACGATTGGTTCTGGCTCCCTTGGCGGGAAGACCCCACAGATGCCCTCGTTATGCGTTATCAGGAACAGACTGAAACTCTAGGAAAAGGGGGAGTCATCGGCATAAGTTCCGAAAGACGCCATACATGGAGTAATACGCATTTCCCAAACGCCACACTCAACCCGATTCGAGGCAATATCGATAGCCGCCTTCGTCAGCTTGATGAGGGGTTATACGATGCCGTCATCATCGCCGTAGCGGCCCTGAGGCGGCTGGGCCTTAGTCACCGCATCACAAAGCAAATTCCCCTCAAGGAGCTTCCCACCCCGCCCGGGCAGGGAATTCTCGCACTCTCCTTCTCGAAGGGGAACCGCTTCTTCCAACGGCTACGTGCCCTGCTACTTCCTCCAGTTCGCTTCGTGGGTGCCGGTGCTGGTGAGGCCGGTTGGATAACAGTAAACGGCACCCGCGCACTGAGGGAAGCCGAAATCTGTCTCTATGATTCCCTCATCGATACGGGACTGCTTGATATCTTAGCCCCCGACTGCATTCGTCTGTCCGTTGGGAAACGGATGGGGCATCATTCGTTCAAGCAGGATGAAATTTGCTCGCTTATAACTGAGCATGCCCGCCGTGGACTCAAAGTCCTGCGACTCAAAGGCGGCGATCCCGGGCTGTATGGCCGACTGAAAGAAGAGCTGACGGCCCTCGACAGGCTGGGCATGCCTCATCTTGTCTATCCAGGACTGAGTGCCCTCACCCTTGCCACCACCGGAACCGGCATACTCCTCACAGGCAGAACATTAAGCCAGGGCTTTAAGGTTCTTACGCCAAGGCGAGGATCCCATACAGCCCCTGAAGAAGAATTATTCCCCCCGGAGAAGAAACTACCGATCGTTTTATTCATGCCTCTCAGTGAGACTGCCGCCATTCGGAATCATTTCCTCCTCAAGGAGAAGCTCCCATCTTCCTCCGACTGCGTCGTTGTCTACAATGCTGGTGGAGCAAGGGAAGAGATTGTACACTGCACCTTAGATAGCTTGGACAGCCTTCCATTTGCCGATGGAAGACCCGGCATCATCCTAGTAAACCCGCCCGAAGCCCAGGGTTATCGGTGGAATGGCCCGATGGAAGGCGACAGGGTACTCCTCACCTGTAGCACAGGGCTGATGGAAAGGGCCTACCTGGGGGTTGAAGAGGCCGGAGGAAGACCCATCCCCCTCCCCCTGATACGGCAAGAACCAATTGAGGAGAACCTGCCCACGCCCTATGACATTGCCCGCTACGATTGGATAATATTAAGTTCGCCGGCAGCCATCGATATTTTCCTGAAGGCATACCGAAACCAGGGAGGAGATTACCGCCGACTTCCAAAAATTATGGTTTGCGGCACGGCCTCCGCTCATACCCTCGCCCAATATGGTCTTATTGCCGATCTGGTTCCAGACCTGGGTTCCGGTGCCAAGGAACTGACGGCGGCGGCAAAAACAACCCTCCAATCCGGCATGAGCATCCTGCGGATACGATCAGATGTGGCGGGCACAGACCTGACCAGCCAGATGACCGGATTTGAAATTCACGATGTGATACTCTATAGAACGGTGCCAGGCTCTATGTGGAAAAAACCTCCCGCGTTTGAGGCCGTATTCTTCGCGTCAAGCTCGGCGGCACGGGCGTTTGAAAGTCTATTCGGCCTGGAGCCGCTGGTCGGAAAAACGATATTGGCCATGGGTGCCCCGACTCAGAAGACATTGATGGCTATGGGTTTGTCCGACATACTCATCGCCTCCGGCAGTGATGCCCGAAGTGCGATTCAAAGTTTGGCTATAGAGTATTTTCAACGAAGGATTGTAAGAAATGGGATTTCCAGAGACACGTTTACGCCGTCTTCGCCAGAATAATGGCATACGAAGGCTGACCGATGCTCCCTGGCCAGGAGCGCATAAATTCATCTGGCCACTCTTCTGTGTTCAGAAAAACGATACTCATGAGGCCATACCGGCCATGCCGGGACAGTATCGGCTCGGCATTGATTCACTCAAACGCGAGGCAGAGAAAGCCATGAGGCAGGGCATAGGCGGTATTCTAATTTTCGGGGTCCCCGACGATATTCCTAAATCCCCGGATGGACGGGGTGCCTACTATGACAACGGCATAGTGCCAACAGCCGTCCGGGCCGTGAAGGAAGTCTGCCCCACCCTACCCGTTTTCACCGATGTATGCCTCTGTGCCTACACAGAGCATGGACACTGCGGACCCATAGACTCGAAGGGGAATGTTGATAACGATGCCTCGCTGGCCATACTGGCCGAAGTTGCGATCTGTCATGCCCGGGCAGGTGCCGATGCCGTCTCACCCAGTGCGATGATGGATGGACAGGTTCGTTCAATACGAAGCAGGCTGGATGCAGAAGGGTTCTCCAATACCATCATAATGAGCTATTCAACAAAATTCGCATCTGCCCTGTACGAGCCATTTAGAAAGGCTGAGTCAAGCTCACCGGAACATGGTGATCGAAGAGGCTATCAGCAAAGCTATCGTTTCCAGAATCAGGCCCTCCTGGAATCCCTTGAGGATGCAGAGGAAGGGGCGGATATCTTGATGGTAAAACCAGCACTGTGGTATCTGGATATAGTACGAGATCTCAAGGAAAAAACCATGCTACCCGTTGCGGCCTACAATGTCAGCGGGGAATATTCAATGCTTCACGCCGTAGCCTCTCGCGGCTGGGGTAATCTGACCGACATGGTTAAGGAATCTTTATTCGCTATCAACCGGGCGGGTGCCGACATAATCATCTCTTATTGGGCCCCTTACCTAAACGATCATTTCCCGAAGGAGGCTTAATGACGAACCAGGAATATTATGCCCGTGCCTGCCAGGTAATCCCAGGCGGGGTGAACTCCCCTGTCCGCGCCTTTAATGCGGTTGGGGGAACACCGATTTGCATCCGTGAAGCAAGGGGGGCCTATTTAACCACGATAGAAGGAATAAGATTGATCGATTGCTGTCTCTCTTGGGGCCCTCTGATTCTTGGCCATGGCTATCCCGATGTTCTCCTTGCAGTTCATAGAGCCGTCGATAACAGCCTGAGCTACGGATGTAACCATGAGGGAGAGGCGGAGCTTGCCGAGTTAGTCTTGAAAATGATCCCCTACGCCGAGAGCCTGAGACTGGTCAATTCCGGTACCGAAGCCGTCATGACAGCGCTTCGCTTGGCCCGAGCTGTCACCGGAAGATCGGGCATTGTCAAATTTGATGGCTGTTACCATGGTCATGCCGACCAGCTCCTTGTCGGTGCCGGGAGCGGTTTGCTTAGTGCCGGACAAAGTTCGTCAGAGGGAGTTCCCCAGAGCATGGTCAACGATGTACATGTCCTGCCCTACAATGACAGGGAGTCTGTCGCAAGGCTGTTTGAGGCCATCGGCTCCCAGATTGCGGCAGTTATCGTAGAGCCCGTGGCGGGCAACATGGGACTCATTCCTCCGGCGACCGGCTTTCTGGAGGCTCTGAGAAGTCTCACTCGGGAAACCGGAACCCTACTCATCTTTGACGAAGTTATAACGGGTTTCCGTTTCGGTCCGGGGAGCTACGGGGAATTGATCCGTATCACACCCGATTTGAGCACCCTGGGGAAAATTCTTGGAGGCGGCATGCCGATCGGGGGTGTCGTTGGCCGAAAAGACATAATGTCATTGCTTTCACCGATAGGCAAAGTGTATCAGGCCGGTACCTTAAGCGGTAATCCTGTAGCCACCGCCGCCGGAATCGCAACCCTCAAAATACTTCATCAACAAAGGGAGTCAATCTATCCTCAAATCAATAGAATGACGGCCAAGATTGCCCAGGCAATCGAGTCCGCCGCACATGGCTATGGGATTGATATATCCGCCGTACAGCAAGGCGGGGCCTTCACTCCCTTCTTTCTGTCTTCACCCCCAAGAAATCTCCAAGAGGCTAAGGCGGCTGATGGGAATATGTATGCCAAATTTTTTCACGGCATGCTGAGGCGGGGAATCTACCTGCCGCCCTCCCCCTTTGAGACGGCTTTTCTCAGTATCGCACATAAAGAAGAGGAATTCCAAATCATATCAAATGCCATATCCAAGGTGTTTGAAGAGATGAAAACTTAGGTCAATTAGGTTTCGGAAGAGGCTTTCTCATTGCTGAATAGATTAAAGACCGACTCCTTCACCCTTTCCGGCTCGAATGGTTTGACTATGAAATCCTTTGCACCCATGGCCAAAGCTTCATAGACTTGCTTCTTTTGTCCGACGGCACTGACAATAATAATTTTGGCTTCGTTATGAAATTCCAGTATTTTCTTCATTGCCTCTATCCCATTCATTTTTGGCATAGCAATATCAAGCGTTACGAAATCGGGTCTGAGAATCTTGTAATTAAGCAAGGCATCCAGGCCATTGTCCGTTTCATAAAGAATCTCGAAGTATGCTTCCAAAATAGTTTTCAGCCTCACCCTAATGATTGAGGCATCATCGACTATCATTCCTCTGTACATCTTGATCCTCGTTTATCTTCTGCCTGTAGAGACAAGTCAATTTTTAATGCACCTATTTCGGATGCAAAGTTAAGCGAAACCGTCGGAATGTGGTGGAATTCGGTTCTCTTGCCTGAATCAATGAAGATGGTCGGTGGAGTAATTGTGATAAGCCCATCATCTCCCGCCCATTCAATCGTTGCCCTACCTGTAATCATATTTGCAATTTCACAGATCGTACTATTGACCATTTGTCTCACTTCATTGGGGTTTCTGTTCCCCATCATTGCTTCAGTCACCAAATAAGCAAAATCTCTGTCCATTGAAAAGACAACCTGCCCATTAACCGAACCAGATACCCCAATAACGATGATGATTGGCTGGGTTGGTTTCAGTTCATTCTTCTTTTCAATATTCTTTCTCTTCAAATACAAGTGTGCTTCTTCTTCAAAAATCGTTTCAGCACTTCTTACGAAGTCACCCGTATACCCCTGCATCCTAGCACTCTATTACTCTAGGATGGGAAGAGATATTCTGAAGGAAGTCCCGCGATCCTGAATCGTATGAATGTCTATGCATCCGCCCATTCTATCAACTTCTTCTTTCACAGCCCAGAGGCCTATACCTCTTCCGGAGTATTTGGTCACTCGCTTTGAAGTGGTGAAATCCTTTGAAAAGACCAGTTCTTTGATCTCCTCAAGGCTGTATTCTCTATCTACATGCAACAGTTCCATACTCTTTCCTTTCCGCTCAATTTCTTCCCAATCCAGCCCTTTGCCATCATCGGAAAAGTTTATTGCCATTCCCAATTCAGCCCACTCCAGTTTAATATCGATTTTTCCCTTCTTCAGTTTACCCTTTTCCTCCCTTTCTTGAGGAGATTCGATACCATGATCCAGCATATTTCTGATTATATGAACAAACATATTCGCTAGCTTCTCATAATTATCCGGGATAACAAAAATTTCATTCCCCCCGATCTCAATGGGGAGTATTTCCTTGCCTAGTGAGTGAGCAATTCGCTGACCCATTCGAGAAAGAGGGGCGAGCATTTTATTCATGAGAACTCTTCGCAAGCTCCTAATCCTTTTATATATTTCATGTTTTTCCCCATATTGCTCTTTTGTAAATTCCTCTAAACTCAAGTATTGTTGATAAGGTATTGCAATATGATCTATCTGATGCAACCAATCATTTCCTAATACTCTCCTTATCACATCGAGTTCATCTCTATAGATTTCTATCAATTTTTGTGATTGTTTACAAAGATCTAGGGGTGTTCCAATGTTTGAATTGTCGAAAATATAGTATTCAATCTCCTCCACCGTGGCTTTAGTATTTTCAAAGGACAAAAAGGCTGCATTTCCCTTGAGGGTATGCAATGATCTTCGCAACGTCCCAAGTTCGTCGTCCTTCCATTGCTCCTGGTGGCCGAAGAACTTCAGCAATTCAGAGGTTTCTTTCATGAAAGTGGAAAAAAACTGCTTGTTGGATACCACTTGGTAGATGATGTTTCTATCATGCATGTCCTGCTCTTCTTTCTCTTCCAACAACCTATGAAGAGTCAGATCAGAAAGGATGCACAAAATTTCATCGTCACTGATTATCTTATATTCGATTCCTATGATTCTATCGTCAATGTTTATTTCTTTCTCCATTAGTTTAAAAACAACACGGCTACTTGCTTGCTTCTTGAAAATAAGCTCAATGCCGATTACAAATTCCTCATGTAAGCTTTTGTCGTCAAAAAGCAATGTCGGTAGTTTCATGCCGGCTGGACTCATGCCGAATATCTCTTCACATTTGAGCGAGTAGTGATCATGGACAAGGAAATCGGGACCGAAAGATAAAAACCCCTGCCCGGAAACATCAAGCATATTCATTATTTTGGCCGTCCGCTCCCTTACAATTTTTTCCAGACCAAGATTGCTTTCATTAAGGAGATCCTGCCCGGCTCCTACTTTTGAGGCGATAAATCCCAAGATAGCCGGTGCTGTGCATATAACAGCAAACAGGGTCCAGGTGCTATCAAAGGGCAATAGAATTGCGCTCAAGGAGAAAAGCGGAAAAATAAATCCGAAAGCCAATCCATAGTAGAAATATCTTTTTTTATAACTCATCGCCATGGGAAGCATTGTAATACAAATTAACAATCATTATCAATCGATTCCTTCTTGAAGATTCATTTTTAGCGCATATAGTCTTGACAGCTTCGCTATCAGTATCGATAATAATAAAATTATGAACAACAAAACTCATGTTGGTGTAATTTTTGGAGGACGATCATGTGAACATGAGGTGTCCGTCAGTTCCGCACGGTCCGTAATGGAATCCATAGATGCCGAGAAATTTGATCTTACCCTGATCAAAATCACAAAATCGGGACAGTGGATAAGTTCATCAGATACTCAACACCTGCTCCGATCTGACACTTATCAAGGTGAATTCGACGTACAAGTGGATCCCTGCTCTAATCGCAGACTGGTACTCCGCTATAATACGAATGGTGCGAATGATACGAGGGAAATCGAAAAAAGTATTGATGTTCTATTTCCCTTACTTCATGGGCCATATGGTGAAGATGGTACGGTTCAAGGGCTCATTGAACTGTCTGGCATTCCCTATGTCGGTTCCGGTGTCGTCGGTTCCGCCGTCAGTATGGATAAGGAGATGATGCGCCGTGCCTTCTATTCCGACGGGCTTCGCCAAGTTGAATACCTTGTCGTCGACCGCCGAAAATGGGAAAGTCGGCAAGAAGAGGTAAGATGCGAGATTCAATCCCGCCTCACCTATCCCCTCTTTATCAAGCCAATCAGCCTGGGTTCTTCTGTGGGGGTCGTCAAGGTGCATTCGGCTGAGGAGCTTGAGCAGGGAATGAACGAGGCCGCCTCATTTGACTGCAAGGTAATGATAGAACAGGCGGCTCCCAATTGCCGTGAAGTTGAAGTTGCCATCATCGGCAACGAGACTCCGCAAGCCGCCTCGGCTATAGGCGAGATTGTTCCCTGCAATGAATTCTATGATTATGAGGCGAAGTACCAAGACGATGATGCGACGGAACTCATCATACCCGCCCGGATATCTCCTAAGATTGCCGATGAAGTAAGGAAGATGGCCCTACAGGCTTTCAAGGCCGTCAAAGCATTAGGACTCTCTCGTGTCGATTTCTTCGTGAGTAAGGACGATGAATCCATTTTCATCAATGAAATCAATACAATGCCGGGATTCACGCCGGCAAGCATGTATCCAAAACTTTGGGCTGCATCAGGCCTCCCTTATTCGGAGCTTATTGATCGCCTCATCCAGCTTGGTCTCGATCACCATCATGCTAGGCAAAACGTGCGTGCCGTCCTCTAATGGAGAGATAGTGTTGAAAAACCACCCGAACGTACGGTTGGCTCACTTCCTATTTCTCCTCCCATTCATCTTAGGACTCAGGTCTTTGTTGACAAGCTATAGTCTTGCCGACCTCGTTGTGTATTCCTTTGGTTTTATCCTCGTGATTATATTGATCATTTATGGCAACCAACGGCCAATCGTGACCATCACAGAAGACAATCTCCAGGTGTATTTGAATTACAGCCATACCACAGTGAGTTATCTCTACAATGAGATTAATACGTATAAAAAGCTTTCACCGCACAGATTAAGAATCATCGCCAAGACTCATCGGCCGACTAACCTGTATCTTGGAAAAAAAGATATAAATGGACTCATCGAAGCACTCAATGCAAAAAACATTCATTCTGAATAAATCCTGGTATTCATTCTATATATTCTTCACCGGACTTGTCTTCCTAAGCTCCTGTCAGACCGAGGAAATTCAGCCCCCCGATCAGCAGATAAGAATACTCCATGAATGGCTGGATTCTTCCCGACAGAATCCAGTTGCCGCCATAGTAGAGCGTCTCATACCGGAGGAGGCAGTCATCCTTGTCGAAGACAATATTCTGCGTCTGGATACCATAGCACTTGTCAAGGCTCTCATTCCGTCTCTCCATAATCTCGGAATAGTGAACATAGGCATGTACCAGTACAATTCATCCAAACAACCGGAACTGAACGTCTTTCACTCCTCCTCTCTAGCGGTGTCCCAATTACAGGAGTACAGAGATTTCTTGCACTACATCGAGAATTTCAACGCTCACCTCCCCCCCGAAAAGGCTCCCATAGAATTGATTGCACTTGGCGAAAAGAATGGAATTGCACTCGCCGAAACACGGCGATTACTGGATGAAGGGCACAGCTTTCTCTGGCTGAGATCGGGGGACTTGGAGCTGATTGAAGAAGCGGAAGCCCAGAACGATCCACAACAATTGGAGGCAAGTCCCAAAACTGAGCCTCTTATAATTACCCATTTTGGTCCGACAATGACCGGTTTGCGCTGGGACGGTGTGGTTGAACTCGTGAAACGACAACGTGCAACACGTGATCGCACATTTTCTTTTGACCCGAAGCAAATCCCTTTTAGTTTCTGGGGATACCAGAACACAGTAACTCCGGATATCGTTATCGTCACAGCCTTTCTGTACAAATCGGTCAATGTTGCTCCCTCTGTCATTCCTCAGACGGCAGTTATGGACGCATTGCAACTATTTCCCGAAGTTCAAGTACGCAATCCGCAGGAGTTATCGGCACCTCGGATGGATAGAATCATCCGTCGTCAGGTAAGACGATATAGGCGATGGCTTAAAGGGCTTCAGAGATGATTTCTATAAGAGATCGCAACTATTCCAAACCGAGAGACTTGACGATTTGCATTGTCGCCGAGGAGCTGTTAAGCGTGTAAAAATGTATGCCCGGAACCCCCTTGTCCAGCAGATCCCGCACCTGCTCGGAGGCCCAATGGATGCCGACATTTTCAACTCCTCTTTCGGATTTTGCCCTAAAGATGGCCCGAAGTAATCCAGCCGGAAATCGAGTGCGCGGTGCCAGCCTTGCCATCTTGACCATATTGGATTTACTGATTATCGGCATGATGCCAGCGATAATAGGTACTTGAATGCCGACAATATGACAGCGCTCGACAAAGTCAAAGAAATCCCTGTTATCGAAGAATAGCTGAGTAACGATGTAATCGGCCCCAGCATCGACCTTGGCCTTGAGTCTATCAAGCTCATCCAGACGATCTACTGATGAGGGATGCCCCTCGGGAAATCCGGCCACTCCGATACCCATCTCAGGATGAGTATCCCGTATGAGGCGCACTAATTCGGCGGCATAGAAGAAATCACCCTGTGGAGAAGCGGAATCATTGGGTGCATCGCCCCTAAGCGCCAGAATATTGCTTATACCACACTCCGCATAATTGTCGAGAATGATCTCAATATCCTCCTGTACATGCCCGACGCAGGTGAGGTGGGCAACAACCTCCATTTCTATTTCCCGATGAAGCCGCCTCAGTAAATCATGAGTCCTATCCCGTGTAGAGCCTCCGGCTCCATAGGTGACACTCACATAGGCAGGATTAAGATGGGACAAATCGGCGATGGTCGAAAAGAGCTTGTCCCAGCCCTTTATATTTTTTGGGGGGAAAAATTCGAAACTTATGACTGTCTTACCTGTTTTCAGGATGTCTTTGATGTTCATCGTACAATAATCCTATAATAGTGCCCTCAAGCTTAGTGGTAGAATAGCAAGCACGTGCTAATATATGCATAGTTATGTAAAGAAACATCTTACAAGTATGTGGGGTCTATACCTTTTCCACCCTATTTCAACCCGAGTGCTTGAATTTCGGCTTATTTAGGCCAAAAAAGCGGCTAGCCCCATATATTCTATTCCATAACGGCCTTTGTCGAAACCCAATGGGCACCCACAAACTTCAGGGCACTATAAACACCTTATATACAGATATCGGGCTTGTAAAGCTCAGGTCATCTTTATTAGTATCAAGCCAATATGATTGAATTGAACCAGAATTACAAGAAACTCCAAGCTGACTACCTCTTTGTCGAAATTGCCAGGCGTGTCGCCAATCACCTTGCCGACAACCCAGGACGGGACATAATCAAACTAGGCATTGGGGATGTCACCAGGCCGCTTGCTCCATCAGTTATCAGGGCATTCCACGAAGGTGTACAAGATCAGGCGACGATGGATGGCTTTCACGGCTATGGCCCCGAACAGGGTTATGCCTTTCTTCGAGAAGTTATCGCCGAGATGGATTTCAACGCAAGGGGCTGTGGGATTTCCCCCGATGAAGTATTCATATCCGATGGTTCTAAATGTGACACCAGCAATTTTCAGGAACTCTTCTCCACCAGCATCAATGTAGCCATTCCCGACCCAGTCTACCCTGTCTATGTCGATACAAACGTCATGGCCGGTCGCTCGGGCGACTTCAGGGATGGCCGCTATGAGAACTTAATCTATGTTGAAGGCTCTGAAGATAACGGGTTTGTGCCCTCACCTCAGTCACTCGAACAGGCCGATCTGGTCTATCTCTGTTTTCCTAACAACCCCACCGGGATAGCCGCAACCAAGGCTCAGCTAGCCGAGTGGGTGGAATGGGCCATCTCCACGAAAGCCCTCATTCTGTTTGATGCCGCCTATGAAGCATTTATCACCGATGAATCTATTCCCCGGTCTATTTATGAAATTCCAGGCGCAGAAAACTGTGCCATCGAGTTTCGTAGCTTCTCCAAGTCCTGCGGATTTACAGGTACTCGCTGTGCATACACCGTGGTGCCGGCAAGCATCGTTATAGACGGCGTCAAGATTCGCGACCTGTGGAGCAGACGACAAGCGACAAAGTTCAATGGGGTGTCTTACCCCGTTCAGAGAGCCGCAACGGCCGCATATTCACCGGAGGGACGCAAGGAAACAAAAGAAACAATTGATTACTACCTCGGCAATGCGCAACTGATTCGATCCGGAATGCAAGAACTCGGATTCACCGTCTGGGGCGGCCTCAACAGCCCCTATGTATGGATCAAAACCGGCGAGAATTCCTGGGCGATGTTCGATACAATGCTCCGGGAAGCAGATGTTGTTGTCACTCCAGGAAGTGGATTCGGACGTATGGGTGAGGGATATATCCGAATCAGTGCCTTTAATAGTAGGAGCCGAATACAGGAAGCCGTTACACGCATTACGGCGGTATGGAGAGACAAAAAACTCCATTAGGAGCCTGTCAGACTTTGGAGTTTTCAGGGCCGTTTTTGATGATTTTTTTTTCCGATTCAACGGATGTTCCAGCAAAATTGGCACTGTTTTTCATAGCTATCTATTTATATCAAAAAATATTAACGCCTATTCTTCAGTTTCGTCTTAGTGTGTACTTTCACATCCCTCTTATGAGCGAAAGCCGTCAGCAAAACCATATATGCCGCCTCAAGCAATTTCCTGGCCAGCCCGGTCGGTGTAGGGATTTTTGTCAGAGATATCCTGTTTTCAATTCGATTATCCAAGACCATCCTTTGTGATCTCCGTGAGAGCTAAAACGGCATGGGAGGTACAAAGAGTTTCGCACGGAGACACAGAGGTTTTTCAAAGCTTTGACTGCTCCTTTTTTCGTGTCCTTAGGGAAAATCTTGTGTCTTTGATAAGACCGGCACGCTCCATGTTCCTTGTCAGTTTTTCAGTGCTCCGAAGCCTGTTTTTTGAAACAAACCGCCTCTAAACGCAAGTCATACCTTATTAGGAAAACAACTTACTAAGGAGACATGTTATGACTTTTCCACACTACCCAAATCCCGATTGCTCCAATTCTGACCCAGCCCCAGCACATTCATGCCCCCCTATAAATCCCCACCTGTCAGGGGGGGCTACCCCCCCGTCGGGCCCCAAGTTCAACGCTATCGTTGTAAGAATTGCCGCAGGACTGGGCGATATAGGCCGTGCTATTAACGCAAGGATAGAGACCGTTCAGAACCGTTTTGAACGGCTGGCAAGATGCTACCAGGCCATTCATTCCGAAATGCTCCCTGATTTACCCTTGCAAGAAGATATGGCCGCCGAGGGGCTGGAATCCTTCTCCCTTTCCCAGTACTTCCCCCATCACATAAACATCTTCGCCGTCTCCGAATCCGAGTTCATTTACAGCATGGGTTTTGCCAATCTTAGGCGCAAAGGAAGAATGCCCAATACACAAAAAAGCAAAGACTGGAACTAGAGGTCATAGAAAAGGCCGATCCAAAGGCTATTGAAAAATCGTTTAGAAGTATAGCTAGCTAACTTATCCAGCTACTTAAAGACAAGAAGGTTACTAAAAAAAAACCTTGACAAGTGCCCTACACAAATCGTATACACGGGCCTTCACTAAAATCAAGGACTTCAAAAAATACTTTCTTCATAGATGTATATCCTCATATGAGGCCAGGAATAGAAGCAATCCTTTATTCCCTGTCAATTAACTTGACCGACAGGTTCGCAAAGATGCCTGCAATCATGTGCGGGAGATGGTGCAGTTTTCCCGGTGTCCCAGTGCAATGATGATGCGTATGCCCCCCTACCGTCACTACCATAACTGCATGATTGCCCGGCGGGTCCAGGATGCCCGAAAGAAAGACATGACAACGCATGTGGAAAAGGCAGGAATAGCGCGCACAGACCTGGACAAAAATCGGTAAGTATTGGATGAAGCGTCCATTCCTGAGGAAAATCGCACCGGGCGCAGAAGAACGCAAGACCTGGTTCAGCCAGTGGCGTAATCCTGGGGTGAAAACTAATCGCTATAGCCCGTTGTAAATCCGGATTTAGAGGTGAACACAAAGTTCGGGACATTATCTAAACCGTAGCAGGCCTTTCTTCACTGCCGCATGAGGGCGGTGAGGGCCAGAATGTAGCCTGTCCTGCCGAAACCAGCGATTACTCCCGAACAAACAGCCGAGATAACCGAGTGATGTCGGAATTCTTCACGGCTGTAAATGTTGGACATATGCACTTCCACGGCAGGAATTTCTACTGAAGACAGGGCATCCCGAATAGCAATGGAGTAATGCGTATAGGCGGCGGCATTGATAATGATGCCATCTATCCGGTTACAACACGACTGGATGATATCGACCAGCTTCCCTTCCTCATTGGACTGATGGAATTCGGTTTTCACCCCCATTCCTTCGGCCACGGTATTCAGCTCGGAATTGATTTCATCCAAGGTCGATGTGCCATAAATATCCACCTCCCGACTTCCCAACATATTGAGATTGGGCCCATTGATGACAGCAATTTTTTTCATTAATCATACGATACTGTCAAAATAACTCATCGACAAGTACCGGCAGCATAGGAAGAACCCTTTGCACTGCCTGTTGACGGCAGTATCGGTCTCCCCATTCCTTATTTACTTATATAGTGCCCCGAAGATTGAGGGCAGGGGGGCCTCGACAAAGGGTGTTCTGAATAGAATATATGGGATTAGCGGGGTTTTTTAGTCAAAATAAGCCGAAATTGGAGCAATGGAGCTTGTAAATCATCTTTCTAGCGATCTATATGTGGATGCACGTGTTTGTTCTCCAACACTAAGCTTAGGGGCTCTATATATTTACTTACGTTCATCGACAAAAAGTTCAGATCGCCGTTCAATGCCCACACAATTCGATATTGAGGTGCGTTTTTGGCCCCTTACTGCGTCTAATTTTACGCCCTCAAAATACAAATTGAACGAAGGAACGCTCATTTGTGAATATTTATGAGTCCATTGCAAAGAAGATTGAAAAAATCCTCATAGCACCATATATAGGGTGATGGCATTCCCTGATACCCCGTATATGGAGCACTGGGAAAAGTTGTGTCCCTTTTTTTCAGGGGAGTCATTTATTAGTAAACACTTTCGCGGCTGATACTTTCCCAGGGATGTGAATCTTGATTCTTCCGGGGCTGTGTCAGAATCCAGGGGGCCCGACGGGGGGGCATTTATAGGGGGCATGAATGTGCTGGGGCTGTGTCAGAATGATGGATTTGGTTTGCAGGCAACGCCGCATGCGGGCCAAAGGCGCATTCTGACACAGCCCCCTGGACTCCATTTGGAACTGGACTTCCTCAACATATGTATTGTCAAACTTTCAACCTGGAATTCGCACCCTTCTACGGAAGTTATTGCCAAATTCTGTGGATAAAGAAATGTTTATAGGTTTCTTTGATAAAAAGGTATTGTGTCAATATCCCGAATTGTGCTATCCTGCTAATAGTTACACAATCATATAAGGAGGATGTGTTATGGGAATAAAAAACTTTGCCATTAGGCAAATTCTTGTCGTGTCGATTCTTATCATTGCTGTCGTTGTTGGTAGCTGTGCCAAAAGGAAAGCTCCCGTCCAGCAAGTTGAGTCGATGCAGCAAGAACCGATGAACCTTGTCTTTGGCGGTGGTCCAGCAGGCGGTACTTTTCAGGTAGTGGCTAATGCCGTACAAACCTACGACCCTGTCAAGGAGATGCAGGATTACACAATCAAGGCCCAGTCTTCAGCAGGGTCAGTCGAGAATCTCCGGAAAACCGATTCGGGCAAGCATGATTTCTCGGTGGTCTATTCGGGCCATGTCTACCTTGGTAGAAATGGTATGATGAAGGATGATGACAAAAAATACACGAATGTCATGGCCGTGGCTTATCTGTACGGAGCACCAGGTCAGCTTGTTGTTCGGAAGGGATCAGGCATCACGACTACCATGGACTTGGTGGGTAAGAAAGTCGGTGTAGGAAATGCCGGCTCCGGGGCCTTTGCTAACTGCGAACTGTTTTTTTCCCATCTTGGAATATGGGATGAAATCGAGCGTAACGCCATGGGCTATAATGATGCGGCCAACGCCTTCGGAAATAAGCAGCTTGACGCATTCTGGCTCTTCACAGCGTTCCCCAGCGGAGCGGTCATCATGGCTGCACAAACAAATGACATTGCCCTCATTGACATCGGTGATGATGCCGAGGCCAGTGGCTACTTCGATAAATATCCGTATTTTGGTAGGCTTTCTATTCCGGCGGATACCTATAAGGGTGTGGACTATGATTCATCCTCCTTTTTTGATTCCGCCCTTTGGGTAGCCAATTCAGATGTCCCAGAGGATGCAGTATATGAGGTCTTGTCCATCATCTTTGCCAATAATGGTCTCACCTACATGGTTGAACAGAAAAAGACCTTTGCGGCCATGTCTGTGGAGGATGGTGTCAAGGGTATCGTAACACCATTACATCCCGGCGCAAAAAAATTCTGGGAAGAGAAGGGCATACTTTGACAGAGAGAGTGAAATAGGTGATTCATCTCCCTGTTTCACTCATGCCCTGATTAAAATGGGTCTCGAAAACGAGATTTATACACACCGTGGACTTCGCATTCGGATCAGGAATACATCTTCATGCCGAATTTATAAATCCGTTTTAGAGACCCCTGACAAAGTTTCAATCTGTAGGGGAGGCTATGTTCCAGGAATTGCATAAGGGTGAGAAGATCCTGTTTGATATATGTGCGGTTCTTCTCGTATTGTTCTATTCTTATTCTGCCGTATTTCAACCGGCATCTACTCAGTATCACCGCGGGATATATGTTATAGTAACCTATGTTCTGGTTTTCTTATTGTATAAATCAAAGCACTTGGCGTTTCGAATTCTGGATTACATACTCATTCTTCTCTCCATAGTATGCATTGGATATTGGGTGTTGAACTTTGAAGCCATTAACTACCGCACGGGTGCCGAAACCAAATTAGATGCCACTATAGCCGTTATTGGGGTGTTGCTTGGAATTGAACTGGCCAGACGGGTGGTTGGCAATGTCTTTGTCATACTCGGGGGAGTCATGTTGCTATATGGAGTTTTTGGCGAGCATATGCCCAGCCTGATATCTCACGCCGGCGACACATTCCCAGAACTCTGCGTCAGCATATTTTATAAAAGCGACGGAGTATTTGGTATAATGGCCAATGTCTTAGCCACTTATGTGTTGCTTTTTGTGATATTCGGTGCTTTTCTTGAAAAATGCGGTGCCGAGAAATTCTTCATCGATTTTCCCCTTGCCGCTGTGGGCCACAGGATAGGTGGCCCCGCCAAGGTGTCAGTCATCGCAAGCGGACTTTTTGGTTCCATCTCAGGGAGTGCAATAGCCAACACTGTTTCCACAGGTGCGTTTACAATTCCCATGATGAAGAAAGCCGGCTTCAAACCTCACATTGCCGGTGGCATAGAGCCGGCCGCTTCTATCGGCGGCATGTTCATGCCTCCCATTATGGGTGCGGGCGGCTTCATCATGGCAGAGCTAACGGGGATGCCGTATTCGAGAATCATGCTTGTTTCTCTTTTTCCGGCCATCATGTATTTTTTCAGTGTCTATATCATGGTGCATTTTGAAGCCAAGAAAAACAACATAGTTGGAGAAGTTTCAGAGCAAACTGCTATTTCGATTTTGAAATCCGAATGGTTTTACATACTCCCACTTGTTATTATCACGGTACTGATGCTTATAGGTTATTCACCTGCCTATTCAGCCATTTTTGGCATAGGTTCATGCTTGGTAATAAGTTGGTTACGGCAGGATACCCGTATTGATTTCAAAAAATTTGTCGAGGCATCACGAGCCGGTACCATCAGTAGCTTGAAAATCGGCGCTACAATTGGCGTAATAGGGATAATAATCGGTGTACTCACATACAGCGGATTAGTATTGACTTTTGCAGATATCGTAATTGAACTGGCCAACGGAAAACTCTTTTTAACAATACTGTTGATAGCCCTCGCTTCATTAGTGCTGGGTATGGGTGTCCCGGTGACTGCCGCCTACCTTATTACAGCAGTTGTCGCTGTGCCACCGCTGACTCACCTGGGTGTCAACCCTGTGGCTGCTCACATGATTGTATACTGGCTTTCACAGGATTCGAACATTACGCCACCAGTATGCATTGCGGCGTTTGCAGGAGCTACGATAGCTCACGCCAATATGTGGAAGACGGCTATTGCTTCGTTCAAATTTGCAAAATTCCTGTATCTTGGCCCTTTTTTGTTCGGGTATGTGCCCGGTTTCACCTTAACAGGCAGTGCTGCGGATATAGTAAAGGCATTTGCCCTGATCGTAGTAGGAACATGGCTATATTCATATCTTCTAAGCGGAATCTGGTTGCCCAAATATAGAAAAAGTAGGAAACTAAAATAATATTTAATTAAAGGATGTGTGATAGTGAAGGATAAACTCGTTGAAGTGCCTCAGGAAGTCCCTGATATTGCCTACAAGAAAATTCTCTATACGACCGATCTCTCCAATAGTGGGCGTTATGCATTTCATCATGCGGCCAGTCTGACAAAGCTATTTAATGCGGAATTAACTGTATTTCATGTCGTAGAAGGAGGGGCTGACCTTGACAGACGTCTCATAGGTTATGTCGATGAACACTTATGGGAGGAAATCAGAACCCAGGATCTGAGAGAGGCCATGAAAGCTTTACTCAGCCGCAAACGAGACAATGCTGCCGTTCATAAGTGTGTCGGTCAGTTTTGCGAAGATATTCAAGCAAACATGCCTGAAAAACATGCGGACATTCTCTATGATATCGAAGTGAAACTTGGAGAACCATCCGAGGAAATAGTAAAGAAATCTATAGGTGAAGGTTATGATTTAATCATTATGGGAGCCCATAAGCATGGTGCTGTTAAGACATGGATGCTGGGTAGCACCGTAAAGAGTGTGTTGCGGAAATCGGGAATTCCTGTTCTCATTGTCCAGGTTCCTTAATGGTTTTTCTTTGATTCCCGGTGGATTTGACATCAATCTATGCCCATGAGTTTCCCCGGTAGGAAACAGAGTTTTTCGTTTACTCTGATCGTTATAAACATTGTCGTTTTCTTTATCACTTATCTCATGCCACAATTAATCCGTTATCTCGCTATTTACCCCTACGGACTATTGAGAGGGGGGATGATTTGGACTCCGATTACATATATGTTTGTTCATGGGGGATTTAACCATCTCCTCTTCAATATGCTATTCCTGGTCTTTGTAACTCCCAGCGTAGAATCGCGAATGGGCACGCGGGAGTTCACATTTTACTACATTTTCGTTGGAGCCTTGGCCGGATTGTTCTCGGTGTTCGCCTACATGGCTTCTTCAATAAATGTTCCAATCGTTGGAGCATCCGGGGCACTTTACGGAGTCTTGCTCGCATTTGCGACCTACTTCCCTCGTGCACGCTTCATGGTGTTTTATATTCTACCTATGCGTGCTCCTCTCGCACTCGCCCTATTTGCCGGTATTGATATACTTATGCATCTCAGGGGCAGTTTGGGAGTGGCACATCTTACGCATCTCAGCGGGCTCATGTTTGGATATTTATACTTCGTTGTCCGAAAGGGAATTAACCCCATCAAGGAAATGATGGGCAAAGGTACAGGTTGATTTTTGGAGTATTGCTGTTTTTACTTCTGCCTAGCATATTAGCCGCAGAATCTCTAACGGGCGAATTCTGGCTAAGGGATGACATTTCTCAAACAATTATATCAGGCAAGAGCATTCAAGATATAGATATAGCTGGTAAAACCCAGGAAGAGGCTATAAACAGCCTCCTGGAAGATGCTAGGTGGGCATATTCGGGAATGATCTATGGATTTGAAGTTATCTGGACACCATCGTCCAAGGCACGGGAAGTTCCAGATACCTTGATTATTTCTCCTGTAGCCTTAATTCCACGTGGTGATGCCAGGTTTATGGCTATTGCTACGGTTGTAGAAAATGGTTTTTTTTATATTGCTCTGAGTTATCATCTTGATGAGATTCAAGAGGTCCATGTCTCTGCTTGGAATAGCCGAACTCTTCCATTTGTTGCCGGATATGGTCATGCATCAATTAGCGATGACTCATCTCGCCGCAAAGCAATAGAGGCGGCAATCAAAGAATCATTGCGGGCATATCTACGCGCCAGAGAGTTTAACCGCCCATATAAGGTAAAAGGACGCATTGGATTACTGGATTTCCCAGTAATCAGCCTTGTGGATTCAACTATTGTTGCTAAGGTGAAATTGGCTGTTGATCTGCTGACACTTGTTCCTTACAGAGTAGATTGAGAATCAAGGGCCGTTTGCGAAAATCCGCCTAATTCTTGCAAAAACAATACTAGTAACATCTGTTTTTTGACCAAATCCGCCCTATGCATATGTACTAGTATGAGTGCGCCATATGGTGTTAGTGGAAAATAATTGTGCAATTTGGTTATTATTCAACTAAGAGAACCCTAATTTGCCCTTGTCTCATTAAACTCAGATTGATTAGCATGATTTATATTGAGGAGATTGATATGAGAAGTGGTTTTCCCGTGATTGATACGGAGAGATGCAAAGGATGTGGTCTTTGCATCACAAACTGCCCAGCAAAAATACTAAAGATATCTCATGATGTTAACAGCATAGGAGCTTATTACACATCTTGCACAGATGAATCCAAATGCATTGCGTGCGGGGCATGTGCGCTTATGTGCCCAGATGCGGCCATTGAAATTTTCAAGAAAAGAGAGGCTGTCTGATGCCAGAAATTTTTATGAAGGGAAATGAAGCCATGGCCGAAGCGGCCATCATTGCCGGATGTCGGTATTACTATGCCTATCCTATTACCCCGCAAAACGAAGTCGTCGCCTATATGGCCAAACGTATGCCGACCGTCAACGGTACATTTATTCAGGCTGAAAGTGAATTGGCGGCCATATCAATGGTAATGGGATCGGCCGCGGCCGGAGGGCGCGCAATGTCTTCCTCATCGTCACCGGGCATTTCACTCAAGCAGGAGGGGATCTCCTACATGGCTGGTTCTGAACTGCCCTGTGTCATCGCCAACATAATGAGAGCCGGTCCTGGCCTTGGTGGTATTTCCGGTGCCCAGGGGGATTATTTTCAAGCCACTCGAGGTGGCGGGAATGGCGATTATCAAACAATCGTATTGGCACCTGGCAATGTTCAGGAACTCGCCGATTTCACTGTCATGGCATTTGACCTGGCCGATGAATTTCGAACTCCTGTTATAATTCTTGCAGATGGCTATCTCGGACAGATGTCGGAACCGGTACTTATGCCAAAGCCTTCAAAGAAGGTTTTTCAGAAACCATGGGCCGTGAATGGGGCGAGAGGACGAGAAAAGAACATCGTGGCATCTCTTCGCTTATTCCCGGATTCAGCATTAGAAGACCACAATAATCATCTTCAGAAGAAATATAAGAGCATCAAGGAAAAGGTTCGCCACTACGACACCCATTTTGCCGAAGACGCTGATTGGCTCATCACGGCTTATGGAACCGCCGCACGTGTGGCAAGGAAAGCCGTCGATAGGCTTAGGGAAGAGGGAATCAAGGCAGGGTTGTTCAGGCCAACTTCACTTTGGCCGTTTCCCGACAAAGAGCTTTGTGAGTATTCAAAAAATACAAACTCCGTGCTGACTGTGGAAATGAGTCATGGACAAATGTTGGATGATGTTAAACTAGCATTGAATGGTTTGAAGGAAGTCGATTTCCACGGTCGTACAGGTGGAGCCATCCCGACTGTGAGTGAGATCGTAGCAAAGGTAATGGAATATGAGCGAAAAAAATACTCCTACATACAAGCGTCCTGAATCGCTTATGAATGTCCGCACTCACTATTGTGCGGGTTGTGGGCATGGGATAATTCACAAATTATTTGCAGAGGCATTGGATGAACTTGCCCTAAGGGACAAGACAGTGGTTATAGCCCCGGTGGGTTGTGCTGTATTGCTCTATAACTACATTGATGTCGATGGGCTTGAAGCCGCTCATGGCCGAACCCCGGCGGTGGCCACAGGAGTGAAGCGAACATTGCCTGATCGTATCGTGGTTTCATATCAGGGCGATGGCGATCTTCTGGCCATAGGAACATGTGAAACTCTGCACACGGCAAATCGTGGCGAAAATATCACAGTGCTATTCGTTAATAATGCGAACTACGGCATGACCGGCGGACAAATGGCCCCGACCACGTTGGAGGGTCAAAAAACTCTTACTTCCCCCAAGGGAAGAGATCCCAAAGAGGTAGGACAGCCTATTAAAGCCTGTGAGATAATCAATACGCTTGATGCCCCTGTCTATATAGAGAGGGTATCTATTCATAATCCTGCGGCAGTTAGAAAAACAAAAAAGGCGATTACAAAAGCTCTTCGATATCAAAAAGATGGAAAGGGCTATTCATTTGTCGAAATTCTATCAATGTGTCCGACAAATTGGGGCATATCCCCATCAAAGGGTGCCGATTGGGTAAAAGAAGCCATGGTCCCCTATTATCCGCTACAGGTTTTCAGAGATAAACCAGCGGAAGTAGCCAAAGAACAGGCTTCATGAGTAGCCTTCTACCTACAGAGGAAATCATTATTTCCGGATTCGGCGGACAGGGCGTTCTTCTGGCGGGAAAACTTCTATGTGTAGCAGCAATGCGTCAGGGACTTCATGTTTCGCACATTCCCTCTTATGGTGCCGAGATGCGGGGCGGAACGGCGAATTGTTCAGTTGTTTTGAGTTTGGAAAGCATAGCCTCTCCAGTCATTGAGCATCCGTCCATCGTGATAGCCCTTAATGGTCCATCGGTAACTAAGTTTGAACCACGTATTCGAGTGGGAGGTATCCTGATCTGGAATTCTTCGTTGGTTAAGAATCCCCCTACTCGAGAAGATATCCAACTCGTCAACATTCCCGCCACGGATATTTCCCTAGAGGAAGGAACAGAGAAGGGTGCAAACATGGCGGCTATCGGGGGATTATTGTCTCTGAAACCGTTTCTGGTGCCCAAGGAAGCCGTCATTGATGCCCTAGATGAGGTAGTCTCCGTACGCAATCGTTTTTATAATCATCAAAATGTACGCATTTTGCAGAAGGGTTTCGATTTAATAGCCAAATGCCTGTGCAAGTGATGATTCTATGGAACCTGTCTTACATGAAACGTGAATGGACACAGCCCCACGATAAAAAATGTTCAATGAGGATTGATTCTTTTAAGCGGGAAACGAGGATCTAAGATTCCATGAATAACAAATTCTAACGGACAATAACCGCAAGGGATTGAAACGGAAATGCCGCTGGCAGACCCGGCGATTGGCAATGAGCCGGTTAACAGTCTGCCAGAAGAAGGCATTGGAGAGGAAAGCCCGACCCGAAGGGATGCGGCCAAAAACAAAGTTTGAGGCTATGTCATGCTAGTCAAAAAGTTGCGCCCGAAATAAGGCACTGGGTGTTGTTTCATTGAATAGAAACAGGTCTTTATCGACTTGAACAAAACGGGTCGTTTCCGCAATTCTCTGCATAAAAAGATTTTCGAAGTCACTACTCTTTCCGATCATGCGGGTGCTTGCCAGTGGTCCAGTCTCAAAACGATCATCCTGAAGCCGCATATTTCCTCGAAAGCGGTTCACTCCGCCGTAACCGAGTACTTGGATTCCTCCGGTGCCATCAGGAAGGAGAATCATGTATATTTCTTCGTTTATCGGCCACATTACCCGATCATCACCTGTAAGATGCATTGGATTCCAATGGTTTTCGATGATATCGATTTGGGCTGTAGCACGCTCAAAAACCATTCCTGTTGACTCTGGATGATCTGTGGGTACGAGGCGTATGAGAAATGGGGAATTCTCCTTAACCCTGTAGCTATAGAAGCTCCCCTCCATATCAGGGATTGTGTCCTTGTCGATCATTTTGAGATAAAGCTGGTTGTCCTTTGAATTCCAACGGTCGCCAATCCCTATGTCATGATTGATAAGGAGCAAACGGCCATCAGGAGCCAGATGGAATCCTCTATAGCCTGGAATTGTTTTCGGTTTTTTGCTTGCATCATCTCTGACAATCCAGGTACTTCCTGCCCAATCGATGATTAATGGTTCTGGTTCATCGGGGGGGGCCACGGGGGGCACTTCGATAGGCTCTCGTTCTTTCTCTTCTTCGATTTCATTTGAAACACAGGAAAGAATAGAGTTGGTCAAGAGCGATACGATGAAGAAGACTATGTTGAATTTCCTAGACATGCTGAATCATCATCCCTTTTCTATATTAAACGGAGCATTCTCTACAATACTCAAGGCTCCTTTAATGTACAACATCAATCGGAGATCGAAAGCAGGGATGTGGCAGGACCGCTTGAAGTGCGATGGCTATGGCATTAACATGGTCTGTGTTGGACTTCCCAAGGTGGGCACTCATGGAAATACATGCTGAATACTTGGAACGAATCGAATCGGCGTTAGACAGGGTTCTTCCGGCCTTGGTGGATACCCATTGGATATCCAAAGTTGCCGGGTGGCACTGTGGGAATGCAGAGCCCGATCAGGTGAACACCTTCCTGGAGCCGGGACGGGCATTGCTTAGACGGGGCGGTAAGCGTTGGCGGCCTCTCGTGAGCATACTCACCTGTGAGGCCCTCAATGGTGGACGAAGAGCTGATGTCCTGACGAGCCTTTCCGAAATACCGCATAACGGCTCTCTCATCATCGACGACATTGAAGATGAGGCTCTTACCCGTAGAGGTGGTACCGCAATACATAATCAATTCGGTATTGATCTAGCCATAAATATGGGAAATCTCATGTATTTCCTGCCGTCCATGGTTTTTTGCGAGGCAGATTTTGATGATGCTACCGTCCTGGCAATGATGCAAGACTGGAACATTGCCATGCGCCGACTTCATCTAGGACAGGGCTATGACATTGTTTGGCATAATGATCATCCCCATTTCCCTGACAGAGATTCTTATTTGAGGATGTGCCGGTTTAAGACGGGCTCCCTCGCCGCGCTTGCGGCCAGACTCGGTGCAAGGGCGGCATTATCTTGTGAATCTTGTGATGGCAATGAAGATTTGATTGAGACGTTGGGGACCATCTGGGAGAGTATAGGGCTTGGCTTTCAGATTTTTGATGATGCGCAGAATTTGCATTCGGGCATACCTGGCAAAGATGCCGGGGATGATATTGTCGAGGGAAAAAAGAGTCTGCCGGTGATTCTCCATCTGGAGAAGCACCCCGAAGACGCTGGATGCCTGGTGCAACTGTTCAAGAAATCGGCAGAACTTGCCCCGAAAGGAGATTGGTCTTCTGTCCATGAGGCATGTGATCTGCTAAGGCAGTCGGGGGCTGTCGATGAAGCCTTTCAGCAGGGGCGGAATCTGCTAGATTCGGGTAAACAGCAATTGCTTTCCGTTCTGCCAAAGTCTCCGGCTCAAGATATGCTTATGGGCTTGGTAGCTGGTTTCCTAAAAAATACGATCCAGGGTTAAACAGAACCTTGGTATTCTGTATACTTGGCAAATCAACATACAGCTATTTTACCACTCAATGAGGATGTACAGATGGATATGAGTCATTATGCCGACCAATACAAGGATTGCTACTGGGTTGATTTCGAATTGCTTGAAGGGTTCATGCGGCATTGCTTCATTAACATTGGGGTTCCAAAAGAAGATGCGTCAATCATTGTCGATGTGTTGATTGAATCGGAGAAACGGGGCATCGATTCGCATGGAATTGGCCGCTTCAAGCCTATCTATCTGGATCGTATTGATTCAGGGGTTTTGAATCCGGTCACCCGAATTGATGTGGTTAAAAACAGTGAATCTACAGCAGTCCTTGATGGAAACAATGGCATGGGACATGTGGTAGGCAAGATGGCTATGGATATGGCCATTGAAAAGGCACGACAATTCGGCCTCGGCATGGTGGTAGCCCGCAATTCATCACACTATGGCATTGCAGGCTACTACGCTTCCATGGCCATCAATTCTGGTATGATTGGTGTGACCGGAACGAATGCACGTCCGTCAATAGCCCCAACAAACAGTGTCGAAAACATGCTCGGGACCAACCCCCTCGTCTTTGGGTTTCCCACCGATGAGGCATTTCCCTTCCTGCTGGACTGTGCTACCAGTGTTACCCAAAGGGGGAAGATCGAAACCTACAGCCGAGGGGAAAAGCCCCTGCCTCCGGGCTGGGTAATAGATAAGGAAGGTCAAACCCGTACCAATGCCGATCAAGTTCTGGTTGATCTGAATCGGGGATTGGCAGCCTTAACCCCTCTAGGCGGTATTGGTGAATTGACAGCAGGATATAAGGGTTATGGCTATGCGACAGTCGTCGAGGTGTTGTCATCGGCACTTCAAAATGGTTCCTACCTCAAGTCTCTAAGTGGATTTGATTCCGATGGCAACATGATACCCTATAAATTGGGTCATTTTTTCCTGGCCATCGATATCGAACACTTCATACCCCTTGAGGTATTTAAACACATCACCGGTTCCATCATGAGGAGTTTGCGTAACGCAAAGAAGGCCCCAGGTACTGACCGTATTTACACGGCCGGTGAAAAGGAGCATATGGCCTGGCAGTACCGGAGCGAACATGGTTGCCCCGTTCCTCCTGTACTTCAGGAAGAACTGTCAGATTGTCGGGAGCGGTGGAAAATGAAATACGAATTCCCATGGGACTAGGGACTTCCCCCTCCCACACTTGGACATTTGGACTAGTCATTTAGTCAACTATCTGTCAGAATAGCTTCGAAGCATCTCTCAAAAATCCCACTGTTTTTTTGATCTAAGGAGTGAATTATGAAAGAACCTGTAAGAGTGGCTATTACCGGGGCGGCCGGGCAAATATGCTATTCCCTCGTGTTTCGTATTGCAAGTGGCTCTATGCTTGGGCCTGATCAGCCTGTGATTCTGCAGCTACTGGAAATCACACCGGCAATGACGGCTCTTAGCGGGCTGGTTATGGAAATCCATGACTGTGCCTTTCCATTAGTGTCGGAAATTTCTGCGACCGATGATGCGGCCACGGCATTCAAAGATGCCGATTACGCTCTGCTCGTGGGCTCCCGGCCACGGGGTCCGGGAATGGAACGCGCTGACCTTCTCGAAGGCAATGCTTCCATATTCTCCGCTCAAGGCAGGGCAATCAATAATCATGCCAAAAGATCAGTCAAGGTTTTGGTTGTCGGTAATCCAGCCAACACGAATGCCCTGATCACGCTGAAGAACACTCCGGATATCAGTCCGCGCAACATTAGCTCCATGACACGCCTTGATCACAACCGTGCCCTGCATCAACTTGCCAATAAGACAGGGTGTCGTCCGAGAGATGTGGAAAAACTGGCTATCTGGGGCAACCATTCGCCAACCCAGTATCCCGATTTAAGCTTTGCCACCGTCAAAGGGAACCCGGTTGATTCGTTGATTGACAATGACTGGATGACGACGGATTTCATACCCGTTGTTCAACAGCGTGGTGCAGCCGTAATCAAGGTGCGTGGAGCCTCATCAGCAGCATCGGCTGCATCGGCGGCGGTCGATCATATGCGAAGCTGGGCTCTTGGAAGCCATGGTGAATGGGTTAGCATGGGGGTTTACAGCGCAGGGAATCCATACGGAATTGATGAGGATCTTATATACTCATTCCCTGTCACCTGCAATCAGGGAGAATGGAATCTTGTCGAAAACCTCGACATAAGCGAGTTCAGTCGATCTTATATGATGCATACCGAGAAAGAACTCATTGCCGAGAGGAAAATTATAAAACATCTTCTGTAGGCGCAGGGGGTTTTAGCGGAAAAGTATGCTACCCACCCCTACCCTAACCCGGCGATTGGCAATGAGTGCTGGCCTCCACCTTCATGTCGCCATTCCAGTGCCTTGCCTTCAAGACCTGTTCCAAGGTCGGGCGGGCAGGGCCGCTCCAGCGGGTAATCTCCTCTATGGGTCTCGGGCGGACGGACGGGTTGCCCCAGCGGGAAATCTTCTCTATTGTCTGACCAGCCTGGATGGAGAGGAACAGAAGTGCCGTTCTGGTTCAGTGAGGTGCCCCTGTGTTTCTCGGAGCTGTGTCAGAATGCTCCTTTGGCCCGTATGTGGCGTTGGCGAAAAACCCTGAAATGCTCATATACAACATGTAAACTCCGCTTTCAGAACTTTTCGCCTGTCTGTGCCTGCCTGTTGCAGACAGGTGCGTACACGCACAGGCAGGCCGCCTTGCCTGCAAATCAAATCCATCATTCTGACCCACCCCCTGGATTCTGACACAGCCCCGGGCCGGGGGGGCCTACCGATTCAAGCTCAGTAGACAGATATTCGAAATGGAGCAGACAGACATCAGATGCAATGTGTGCTGGCGAGTTCTTGTTCCCCATGGGATATGATGGTAATGGGTCAATACCCTCTTCCAATGTGCTAAACAATGGCAATTTGGAAACCATGTGTCTTAGAAACTCAAAAATTACTTAATTATCATCGGTGCATCGGTGCGCACCGGCTTCAACAAGATTTTGAACTAGCGAAGGGACAAAAATGGAACGATGATCGCAACCAATGCTGTGGCCAATATGGTGATCATGAAAAGATTATAGCGAATCTGGTAGTTCAATATCATAGTTTTAGAATAGTATTTTGCAATATCGTAGTCTTCATAAATCGCTACCAAGCCTTCAATTAACCGAGTTCTCGTCTGCTTGCCCTTGATGAGTCCTATTTCCGATACTATGCTCACGGTAATGATGAGAAGCATGAAAATCATCATTAAAAGAAAGTCTTTTCCTTCGGCAATGACGCTGTTTATAGCAAGCATGATGAGATTAAGAAAAATTGCGCTGATTACAAACACCGTATCGGTTCTCGTGTTGACTTTAAGCTCCTCAACAATATGGTCATGCAGATGCTCAATCATATTTCCTCCTAGTTTCCTGTTTCGAAAACTTAAAATATATTAAAATAAATAGGCCAAGCAAGGCAACACAGAGGCCAAGAATAGTGACAATCCACGGAAATGATGGCGGATCAATTCTAATCCTGATACTTGTCTGGTCTGTTTTATTACCATTGAGAAACATATATATATCAGGTTCAACCCTCATGCTTTTTGACCAAATTGAAAGCGTATTGCTAATGGATATACTCAATTTTATTTGCTCTCCAGGAGGCAGTACGGGTATGTGAGCGGGGTCTATAGTAATCTTAATGCCGCTCGTTTCCTCATGTGTAATGGAAATATCTGTTGCGGTCTTCTCGGAGTCGTTTTTAATTGTTATTTCATCCAGAGTCAGAGTAGTGGAATTTGGAGCCATGGTCACAGAAAGGTATCCCTGAAATCTGACGTAATCATCATTCCTAGAAAATGCCGGTAAAATAAGTATTGAAACAAAAATAGCGGAGATAATAATTTTTCTGCATACTATGTATTTCATATATTTTTCCAGTTGATTTATTCTATAGTGGTTAAACGCTTGAGTCAAGACTGGATTTAGAAAATTATATTGCCCAATCGAGAAACTGTCAGTTACTGTGGATGAAAAAAAGCAAAATTGCAAACTTCCATGCCGCTTCCTCAATGAAATTTCAATCCTTGTATCACTCTTGGAATCCAGTTTATGACCTATCAACTTCTCCCACATTTGTCTTGCTTCTCAGCATAGTTTCCATGCAATCGTAAGAACCACTTTCCTGTTTCCACATTCCATCCACGCCGGGCGCACCCTGAAATGCATAGCTCGAAGCGAGATGCATCTCTCGCCGGGCGCGCCCTAACACGCATGCCCCGAAGCAAAATGCATCTCACGCCGGGCACGCCTTGAAAAGCATGCCCCGAAGCAAAATGCATCTCACGCCGGGTGCGCCCTGAAATGCCTCCCCCGAAGCGTGTTGCATCTCACGGGGGGTGTGCCCTGACACGCATGCTCCGAAGCGAAAGGCATCTCTCGCCGGGCGCGCCCTAACACGCATGCCCCGAAGCAAAATGCATCTCACGCCGGGTGCGCCCTGAAATGCCTCCCCCGAAGCGTGTTGCATCCCACGCCGGGTGCGCCCTGACACGCATGCTCCGGAGCGAAAGGCATCTCTCGCCGGGCGCGCCCTAACACGCATGCCCCGAAGCAAAATGCATCTTACGCCGGGTGCGCCCTGAAATGCCTCCCCCGAAGCGTGTTGCATCCCACGCCGGGTGCGCCCTGACACGCATGCTCCGGAGCGAAAGGCATCTCTCGCCGGGCGCGCCCTAACACGCATGCCCCGAAGTGAAATGCATCTTACGCCGGGTGCGCCCTGAAATGCCTCCCCCGAAGCGTGTTGCATCCCACGCCGGGTGCGCCCTGACACGCATGCTCCGGAGCGAAAGGCATCTCTCGCCGGGCGCGCCCTAACACGCATGCCCCGAAGCAAAATGCATCTTACGCCGAGTGCGCCCTGAAATGCCTCCCCCGAAGCGTGTTGCATCCCACGCCGGGTGCGCCCTGACACGCATGCTCCGGAGCGAAAGGCATCTCTCGCCGGGCGCGCCCTAACACGCATGCCCCGAAGTGAAATGCATCTTACGCCGGGTGCGCCCTGAAATGCCTCCCCCGAAGCGTGTGCCCTGACACGCATGCCCCGAAGTGTAGGAAAATTGAAAAACCCTACTGGAAATGTTATATAAAGCTGTGCATCAAAAAGGCTCGTGTGCCTATAATACACTTCCAGATATTTCGTTGAAGACAGTCCATCATTGTCATAATCCGCATACAGGCCCAGGGCCATTTCCTCTAGTTTCTTACCAATTTTACATCAGTTATAAGTTTTGTGTGCATACGAAAACTGATAATCAAAAACAATCAGTTTCTCATCAGTATAATCTAGCTATTCGTTTAGCACGGCTTTCGTTGGACACTTTTCGATGACTTGCTGCAAAGCCTCATTGTTGTTCTCATCATAAAGACCTTCTTCACTGACAAGTATCGCTTTCTTATTTTCTAATCTAAAATACTCTGGCATCTTTCTGACACAAAAGCCACAGCCAATACAATAGTTTTCGTCAATCTGACACCCTTCAACGGCTGTTGACATCGGCAGGTCATTCTTCTTAACAAACAGTCCCACAAGGTAACTTATAAAGATAATGGCGACAACCGTTAAAAGCCATCTGGTCATCATAAACTTAGGGCTTAAAAACTTTACTCATTGGCCAACATGAGCACTTTAATGACGGCCCAAGAACTTAGAATGATGACGATGTTAGGGATACTCGAACCCTTTTTCAATAAGGTCTTCGTTACTGGAAAGGCGGCGTAGATTGGTCCTGCCGACAAACTACCAAGTAGGATTAAAAAAAGAATCCCTTTTGCCCCAGAGTTCTCACCTAGTCCATTCATAATGACTTTCTTAGGCACCCAAGCTTCAATGGTAACGGTTAAGATAACGATGACTGGCATGACCAATGCCATTTCTTTCAAATAGTACAAACTATTACTAAAAGGAAATAAACCTTTTGATGGTGATACAATAAACATCCCCATGTAAATAAAAGCAACAAAAAAACCAATTTATATTCTTTAAGTTTATCAATCATTATAAAACCACTCCCATAAACAATGCAATAACAATGGCAAATAGGAAACTTAATCCATTGCACCATAAGGCAAATTTAGTGCCGAATTCTTTCTTCTCCAGCGGGAAGGTCTCAACCCCCACCATGGTAAGGGTTGCAAGGAATGCATCACCAGGAACGATGATTGCCCCTACATCTACAAAGGCTCCCACCAAGGGGAATGCAACAAAAGCCGGAATGAGCGTACAGAACCAACAAGGACTGCTGAAATACTTGAGGAGAAGAGGTTGCTTGAACCTAATATGTTTTCCATTGCTTCAGGTGGTATAAAAGCTAAGACCAAATCAATGAGGAAAATAATTGCTAAAATCTGGCCTAACATTTTGCCTATCATTGACTTAGTTTTCTTCGCCGCTTCTGCGTTTTTCTTACGATCTCTGACAAAGGACCACACCATTAAGATGATGGCAATGACCCAGAATGACAATGTAAATATACCCCCAATATCCTCCCTTAAGTTAAGTAAATACTGAGCTATCAAAGATTAAAAGTATTTTAGATATCAGATCACCATCGAACTCAAAGTATTGCGCCATTGGGGTACAAATTTCACCCTTTGAAAAATCATAGATTACCACGATCTTGTTTTCTTTTTCAAACATGTCAATAATTTTAAAACTAAATCCGATGGGAGGGTCCAAAACAAGAGATTCAATATAGTCTTCTACAAAATTGAATTGAAACATCGGACCTATAAATTGCATACTTTCTGTGAAGATATTTCTTAGTTCTAAGAGATCTCCATCTGAGGACAGAATATTGAAATATTTTTCAACAACTTCTAATTTATTCATCTATACCAACCCCCTATTCCCGCTTCCGATCGATTAATGCGGTAGACTTGAGGACAGTGGATAAAAACAGTCTGAAGGCCATGGCCACTGCCGCACAAGTAGCAATATCAGCGGTAAGCATTCTTAAATTCTTAGTTTTTCTTCATTTGAATTCTCAAAGTTATTTATAGTGCCCCCAAGCTTAGTGGTAGAGAACAAGCACGTGCTTCCACATATAGCTTGATAGGAAAATGATTTACAAGCATCTGTTTACAATTTCTCCGCCCCATCCAATCCACTTCTTTCAATTTCGGCCCAGTAAGGCAAAAAAACGGCTCTCCCTTATATTTTATTCCATAATGTCCTTTGTCGGGGCCCCCCTGCCCCCAATCTTCGGGGCATTATAAAAGTTATTCTACACATAATGCAGAAATTGCTTTTTTAGGTGCTTTCACCGCCTAGTATGAAATGCAGCATACGTTCATGATTATTCAGAAATTCCTTGGTGATCGCATAGTGCTCCGTATCTTCGTAGCTCACCTCACTCATACCGCTATCATCGAAAAGCACAATCTTTGCCCGAGGATAGGCAAGAAGAATAGGAGAATGCGTTGCGATTATGAACTGTGAACCCTCATTTACAAGATTATGAATTGCCCCCAGTGCGGCTAACTGCCTTTGAGAAGACAATGCCGCCTCTGGCTCATCGAAGATATAGAGGCCGTTTCCCTTGAGTTTTTTGTTCAAAGTGATTAGAAATGCTTCGCCATGAGATCGCTGGTGTAGCGACTTTTTTCCGTAACCATTAAGATATTTGACGGAATCCATGTACGTCGCTAAGTTATAGAAGCTTTCGGCTCGCAAAAAGTAATAATCTTTTGGCATTGCGAAGCTTCTGATCAACTTAATGCGCTCGGAGAGGCCAGACTTGTTTTCCACCGTGGCAAATTGCACATTTTTCGTACCACCCTCAGGTCCGAAGCCCACAGCCAAGGCAATGGCTTCTATCAACGTGGATTTACCAGTTCCGTTTTCTCCAACGAAAAACGTCACATCGGGGTGAAAATCTAGAATCCCCAGTTCTCGAACGACGGGAATTGAATAGGGATACTCGTCGAAATTCTCAATGGATTCCCGCTTAAGCTTGATGCTACGAAGATAAGGCTTAGCTTCCATGTCCATTATTTCTCCTTATGCTCTGCATCAGCAGTGCCGGATTGACTAGGAGCCTGCCGGATCTTGGACACTGAAAGCAGGCTCTGGTGATTTTTCCGATTCAAGGCACCAAAAACTCAAAGCAATCTTAAGCTAGGTGAATATTCTTGGCAACTTGAGATGTGAGGGGGGACGGGGCACCCAGTATAATAAATTGTCCGCCTAAAAAAGGCGGGGGAAAGAAAATCCCAAGGACATCTGCTATAGTTGATTTAGCACAAACTAACTATAGCGAGGAATCCATGGGACGATCAAAACTCAACATAGAATCAAGGTGTAAGCATACACATTTTACTCGGGAGGAATGAAGTGGGCCCTTTTGTCAAGACACTTTTTTAAAAAGTTTAAGGCTATCTCCTTCAAGCCACGTTCTCGTCTTTTCCCATACGGGAAAAGGATTCGTACATCGGTGTATTGTAGTTATGCGATTGGTGAAATCGCTCACTGTTGTAGAACTCAAGATATCTCTTTACTCCCTCCTTAGCTCTTTCATTGTCTCATAACTCTTTAGATAAATATCCTCGTACTTCAAGCTCCTCCATAAACGCTCCACGTACACATTATCCAACGCACGGCCTTTGCCGTCCATGCTGACGAGTATCCCTTCCGATTCCAACACTCCGACGAATGACTCAACCGGTGAACTGACTCCCCTGATCCGTGTTGAAGATCGCAGGGAGTCCGTAGGTATCCAAGGCTTCCCGTAATGCCTGAACGCAAAACTCACTATCCATCGTGTTTGATAGATGCCACGCCAGCACTTTGCGGCTGTAAAGATCAAGAATAGCCACAAGATAAACGTAACCCCCAGGCAAACGGATGTAGGTTATATCCGTTCCCATACCTGATTGGGGTGCCTTATTGCCTTCCCTCTCAGTAAATAGGGATATTTGGGATGCCCTTTCCCCGCCAACGATGTCTTGGGTCCCGGGGAGATTGCTCATGCGACCAAATCGCTTCATAACCCGCCTTGCTCGCTTAACCGTCAGATGAGGATGGGCTTCAATTAGTTGCTTCGATATCCGGCGATACCCGGCGATACCCATAAAAGGGAAGCTTCTCAAGTACTTCGCTTATCAGTCTCATATCAGCCAAATCTTTATCTTCCGCATTTGGAATTTTTTCAGCCCCTCCCTTCCCCCCCCCCCCTCAGGGGGGGGGGTGCCACCCATTGCTTCCCTTGAAGAGGGGGGATGGGGGGGCTACCACAGGCAAGGCGGCCTGCCTGTGCGTGTACGCATCTGTCGGCAACAGACAGGCGCAGACAGGCCAACAACGCCGCATGCGGAACCAAAGGCGCGTTCTGACACAGCCCCTAGCTTGCTGTAGTAGGGGGCCAAGCGGTCTTTATTATCTAACATGGCGCATCGCTTCCGTATATCTGACGGTACTTTTTTTAGAAAATCCACTTGCAGACTCATCAGGCCCACCTTCTTCAACAACGCTTCCTCTCTCTCTCTTCGCTCTCACGTTCTTTGGCACTTCTTTTGCTCGGTCTTTCAAAGAGATCGGCAACTCCGTCAAGCAGTTGCTTTTTCCACTGTGCCAGTTGACCAGGATGTATATTGTATTTCCTGCCCAGCTCCTGCAGAGTACTCTCCGTAATGCCCCCAAAGCTACTTTTGCTTTGAAGTTCTTGTCGTAACTTCTTCTTCCCATCTGTTCCTCCGTTCCTTTATTATAGATTTTTTGAAGAATACCTAAAACATCCATCATTTAACGTCTTGTTTCTTGGACTCATTATATCACAGGGCGCGCCCGCTGTGAGATGCATCACACTTCGGGGGATGGGTTTCAGGGCGTGCCCGGCGTGGGATGCATTTCGCTTCGGGGTATACATTTCTGGGCGTGCCCGCCGGGGAAGGCATCTCGCTTCGGGACATGGTTTTCTGGGCGTGCCCGCCGTGAGAGGCATTTTGCTTCGGGGTATACATTTCTGGGCGTGCCCGCCGGGGAAGGCATCTCGCTTCGGGACATGGTTTTCTGGGCGTGCCCGCCGTGAGAGGCATTTCGCTTCGAGGCATGCGTTTCAGGGCGCGCCCGGCGTGAGATGCATCTCGCTTCGAGGCATGCGTTTCAGGGCGTGCCCGGCGTGGGATACATCTCGCTTCGAGGCATGCGTTTCAGGGCGTGCCCGGCGTGGGATGCATTTCGCTTCGAGGCATGCGTTTCTGGGCGCGCCCGGCGTGGGATGCATTTCGCTTCGGGGTATACATTTCTGGGCGTGCCCGCCGTGAGAGGCATTTCGCTTCGGGGTATGCGTTTCTGGGCGCGCCCGGCGTGAGATTCATTTTGCTTCGGGGTATACATTTCTGGGCGTGCCCGCCGGGGAAGGCATCTCGCTTCGGGACATGGTTTTCTGGGCGTGCCCGCCGTGAGAGGCATTTCGCTTCGAGGCATGCGTTTCAGGGCGCGCCCGGCGTGAGATGCATCTCGCTTCGAGGCATGCGTTTCAGGGCGTGCCCGGCGTGGGATACATCTCGCTTCGAGGCATGCGTTTCAGGGCGTGCCCGGCGTGGGATGCATTTCGCTTCGAGGCATGCGTTTCTGGGCGCGCCCGGCGTGGGATGCATCACGCTTCGAGGCATGCGTTTCTGGGCGCGCCCGGCGTGAGATGCATCACGCTTCGGGACATGCTTTTCAGGGCGTGCCCGCCGGGGAAGGCATCTCGCTTCGGGACATGCTTTTCAGGGCGTGCCCGGCGTGAGATGCATCACGCTTCGGGGCATGGGTTTCTGGGCGTGCCCGGCGTGAGGTGCATTCCGCTTCGGAGCATGCATTTCTGGGCGTGCCCGCCGGGGGAAGCATTTCGCTTCGGGGCATGCGTTTCTGGGCGCACCCGGCGTGAGAGGCATCTCGCTTCGGGACATGGTTTTCTGGGCGTGCCCGCCGTGAGAGGCATTTCGCTTCGAGGCATGCGTTTCAGGGCGCGCCCGGCGTGAGATGCATCTCGCTTCGAGGCATGCGTTTCAGGGCGTGCCCGGCGTGGGATACATCTCGCTTCGAGGCATGCGTTTCAGGGCGTGCCCGGCGTGGGATGCATTTCGCTTCGAGGCATGCGTTTCTGGGCGCGCCCGGCGTGGGATGCATTTCGCTTCGGGGTATACATTTCTGGGCGTGCCCGCCGTGAGAGGCATTTCGCTTCGGGGTATGCGTTTCTGGGCGCGCCCGGCGTGAGATTCATTTTGCTTCGGGGTATACATTTCTGGGCGTGCCCGCCGGGGAAGGCATCTCGCTTCGGGACATGGTTTTCTGGGCGTGCCCGCCGTGAGAGGCATTTCGCTTCGAGGCATGCGTTTCAGGGCGCGCCCGGCGTGAGATGCATCTCGCTTCGAGGCATGCGTTTCAGGGCGTGCCCGGCGTGGGATACATCTCGCTTCGAGGCATGCGTTTCAGGGCGTGCCCGGCGTGGGATGCATTTCGCTTCGAGGCATGCGTTTCTGGGCGCGCCCGGCGTGGGATGCATCACGCTTCGGGACATGCGTTTCTGGGCGCGCCCGGCGTGGGATACATTTCGCTTCGGGGCATGCATTTCTGGGCACGCCCGCCGTGAGATGCATCACGCTTCGGAGCATGCATTTCTGGGCGTGCCCGGCGTGGGATGGGTTTCTGGGCGCGCCCGCCGGGAGATGCATCACGCTTCGGGGGATGGGTTTCAGGGCGTTCCCGCCGTGAGATGCATCACGCTTCGGGGCATGCGTTTCAGGGTGCGCCCGCCGGGAGATGCATCACGCTTCGGGGCATGCATTTCAGGGCACGCCCGGCGTGAGATGCATCACGCTTCGGGTTATGCATTTCTGGGCGTGCAGGGATGCATCACGCTTCGGGGCATGCATTTCAGGGCACGCCCGGCGTGAGATGCATCACGCTTCGGGGCATGTTTCAGGGCACGCCCGGCGTGGGATGCCTCATGCTTCGGGGTATGCATTTCTGGGCGTGCCCGCCGGGGGATGCATTTCACTTCGGGGCATGCGTTTCTGGGCGTGCTCGGCGGGGGAGGCATTTCGCTTCGGGTTATGCGTTTCAGGGCGTGCCCCGGCGGGGGATGCATTTTGCTTCGGGGCATGCGTTTCTGGGCGTGCCCGCCGTGGGATGCATTTTGCTTCGGGGGATGCCTTTCAGGGCGTGCCCGCCGGGGGATGTATTTCTCTTCGGGGCATGCATTTCAGGGTGTGCCCGGCGTTAGATGCATTTCTCTTCGGGGTGTAGTTTCTCAAATTATCCTACCCAAACCTTTTCACGATCAGTTAGACAATTTCTCAATTCAAAAATAACATAATTCCGGCCCTCCCTCCGGATTATGTTCTTACAGGATAAGCTCTGTAGCAGCGACTCGAACATGTTCAGCAGAAACAAAATCTTTCCTTTCCATGGCAGCAGCCAACATAGCTGCTTTTGCCAATGAATTAGCCCTTCGTAGGATGCCACCCGATTTCTGATGAATCGCATAAACAGCATTTTCTGCAAATATCGGTTTCTTCAAACCAGCCAAAGCAAGATGATGATTCAAGTATTCTTCCATGACTTCTCTTTTGATTGATTCCAGATGATTCATTCCCAAAACTCGTGATGCCAAAGGCCTAGCTGCACTCGTCATCAGATGGTCCATCAATCCGTCCTGTCCACAGAGGACAACCGGCATAACCGGTTTGGAATCATATTCAAACTGCAACAGGGTGTGCAACTGAGAAAAAACATTGTGTTTAAACAGGTGAGCCTCATCAATGATCATAATGGGTGTCACATTTCTCGATGCGATTTCCTGGATCTTTTCTCTTATCATTTTTATCATGAAGGTTATTTGATATGAGGAGAATTCAATCCCGAAGGAAAGCAGGATTTGCCGGTATAGTTCCATCAGGCTGTATTGTCCTCCAATAAGGGAAATTATTTGATATTCACTGGTTTGAAACTGATGGGCCATGTATCTCAAGGAGGTGGATTTCCCTGCTCCCACATCACCGGTAATCACAGTGAGAGCCTTTTGTTGTACTGCAAAGCTGACTCTCTGTTTCAGGGGGGCCAATGCTGGGAGAGGGTATAAATCCCGAACCGCAACATTCTGGGAAAAGGGATCTTTTTTCAAGCCAAAGAAGTGTCTGAGGTTTTCCATTATTCATCCCCCGCAGCTTTCTCAAAGAGAGACCCTTTTTGCTTTTCAAAGTGAGTTGCTCTTTGAATTTTACTGTTGCTATGCTCGTTAAGAAGGGAAAGATATCCCCTGGGTTCATCATCCAGGAAAACCTCAATGTGATCGTAATTTTCATAACGAAGAGTGACATTCATCCCGATCAGCCCAATGGGAGCCTCAAACATCCTCCCATCTAGTTTGACAGTCCGGTCCTTGTTAACCCTACGAACAGCTTTTTTGCGGAAATACTTCGGCAGGTTCTCCGGGGCAGACCTCAGGAACTCTGCACTTTCCAGGTATCGCCGAATAGGTTCCTGACCTGTGGTCCCGTGCTTGCGGGTATGGTAGTGGTCCAGGTATTTCTCGAATAGCTGATTTAGTTCCTCCAAGGTCAGCTCTGCTGGTAACTCTGGAAGAAATTGAGATCGAACAGTTCGGAAAAACCGCTCGATTTTCCCCTTCCCCTGGGGTCTGTAGGGTTTTGCGAAGGATAGATTTATCTCCAAAGACACACAGCCCAACTGTAGGCGATGAGCTTTGAAGGAGGGCCCATTGTCCACATAAATTTTCCTAGGTAACCCACGCTTTCTCATGGCTGTCCAGAGACAACCCAGATAATTATCCAGGTTTTCGGCCAAGTAAAACTGGCCATGGGTAATCAGCCGAGAATGATCGTCAATGATGGCAAAGAGATAGGTTTTTCGAAGTCGGTCGTCATGGAAAACCTTCGGTCCGTGCATGCAGTCTGATTGCCAGAGGTCGTTGGGCATTTGTACCTCAAACTTTCGCATATCCTTTTTCTTCTGAACCTTATCGACCTTATATTTCTTCAATAGTCTGTAAATAGTCGCCATGGAAATATCCCTCTCTGCTGGCAGGAGATTCCCCTGACGGGCAATTTCCACCAACCGGGGAACCGATAGCTTGGGTTTCTCCTTCCGCAATCGTACCAATGATTCCAGGGATTCATCGTCTAAACTGCGTACTCTGCCACGATCACTCCGATCTCTGGGATAAAGGGCTTCGATCTTCCTGCCTCCTTCTTCATACTTTCTGAGCCAGCTGAGAATTGTAGCCTTACTGATATAGTGACGATCCGAGTAAGGGATATCCCATTCCTTGCGCACTTGTTCCCGAAGAATCCGGGCTTTCTCTCCCCAATAATCGCGGACATTACATTCCACCAAGGGGAAGATTACCCCAAATCGAAAGACCCCTACCTTTTCTTTTTTCTCTTGAACCATGTCAGTTCCTCCTAATTAATTTTTCATTTCAAACTAAATCCTCAAGGGGCGGACTGTCACCGCAAAAGGCAGGTAGGGTGGAGCGACTCTGTAGGGTATCTCACGGTAGTAAAGACGGCATGTCACCTGTTTTTGATTTAATGGGAATTCTATAGGCCCCGGCCAATTAGAGACTTGTTTTCGTTGGAACAGAAGTGCTTTCATCCAATACTGCTGGCACTGCCGGGATAGCTCTATTCGGAACGTGAGACCCTTGAGCTTTTGTTCTAATGAAGATTGGATTTCTTTCCAGAGATACTGAAAACCTAGTGAATATTTTTCAGGACGTAAGGTATGAACAGTATGGCAGTCGGGACAACGGTACCGTTTCAGCCATAACCCTGCGGTGTAGCCATGGAAATATCTCAGGACAAATCCATGGCCCCAGAGCCGACATCCGCCACAGCAAGGACAGCTATCTGGGTTGATCCAGGGAAATTCCTTTCCAGAGTCTTTAAGTTCTTCTAAATCTATCCGACAAATAAGTATCAAGATTGTTCCTCCCTTTGGGGAGGGATTGAGATTGGAGTAGGTGTGCATTTGCGTGGGCCCTGCTCCTTTTTTTATGTTCGGAGAGATTGAGAATTAGATTATCTGTTGTGAAAAATTAGTTAACTGAGTGTGAGATATTCATGGGGAGATTGGTTAGGATATTTTGCGAGATTACAGGGGGAGGCATCACGCTTCGGAGTATGCGTTTCAGGGCGCGCCCGGCGTGAGATGCGTCTCGCTTCGAAGCATGCGTTTCTGGGCGTGCCCGGCGGGGGAGGCATCTCGCTTCGGGACATGGATTTCCGGGCACGCCCGCCGGGAGATGCATTTCGCTTCGGGGGATGCGCTTCAGGGCGTGCCCGCTGGGGGAGGCATTTTGCTTCGGGGCATGATTTTCTGGGCGTGTCCGCCGGGAGATGCATCTCGCTTCGGGGCATGCGTTTCTGGGCGTGCCCGGCGTAGGATGCATTACGCTTCGGGGTATGCATTTCTGGGCACGCCTGGCGTAAGATGCATTTCGCTTCGGAGCATGCGTTTCTGGGCGTGCCCGGCGTAGGAGGCATCTCACTTCGGGGCATGGGTTTCAGGGCGCACCCGGCGTGAGATGCATCACGCTTCGGGACATGCATTTCTGGGCATGCCCGGCGTGGGATGCATTACGCTTCGGGGGATGCGCTTCAGGGCGCGCCTGGCGGGGGGTGCATTTCGCTTCGGGGCATGCATTTCTGGGCGCGCCCGGCGTGGGATACATTTCGCTTCGAGGCATGCGTTTCAGGGCGTGCCCGGCGTGGGATGCATTTCGCTTCGAGGCATGCGTTTCAGGGCGTGCCCGGCGTGGGATGCATCACGCTTCGGGACATGCTTTTCAGGGCGTGCCCGCCGGGGAAGGCATCTCGCTTCGGGACATGGTTTTCTGGGCGCGCCCGCTGTGAGATGCATCACGCTTCGGGACATGCTTTTCAGGGCGTGCCCGCCGGGGAAGGCATCTCGCTTCGGGACATGCGTTTCTGGGCGCGCCCGGCGTGAGATTCATTTTGCTTCGGGGCATGCGTTTCTGGGCGTGCCTTCCGGGGAAGGCATCACGCTTCGGGACATGCTTTTCAGGGCGTGCCCGCCGTGAGGTGTAGCTCGCTTCGGGGAATGCATTTCAGGGCGGCCCGGCGTGGGATGCATCACGCTTCGGGGTATGCATCACAGGGCGTGCCCTACGTGAAAGACACTAACTCAAAATGAGGCCAATACGCTTTTCCCGATAGGGTGTTTTGTCTCGAATACTTTCAAGATAGTCTCTCACAACAGGTATCCCAGCCAATTTTCTCAAGGCATCTTCGGCGGCCAAGGTATACGGATTATTATCAAAATCCAATAGGCGTATCAGTGGATACAGGGTTTCTATGCGCCCTGTTTCTGAGAACTGCGATAGAACCGTCTCCTGTTCTGCAAGAAGGTAAAGGTGTTGTGCGAACTCTTCGTTTAGAAAGAGAAGTGCGCATAATTGACGACGCGATTCCTCCGCCATGGCCGAATTAGGTGCTTGAAGGATCACCTTCTCCAGGACAGGGCGCTGTTTTGTAAATCCAGATTCGGAGGGAAATTTCCTCATAGCACGGGAGATTCTATAGTAGTACTCTGGGTATGAACGATAATAAGTCTCTAGCGATTTGTAGGGTTCTATGCCTTCATAACCAACTTGTCCGCTCTCAAAACCGGCTATCAAAGCAAGGAAATCATGGACAGGATTACGTATGGTGTTTTCCATTAGAAGGGTATAGGCACTCTGCCAATCTCCGGCATCCATCGCCTGGAAAGCCATTATGGAAGAGGCATTTTCTGGCGAACGACTTTCGGTTATCAATTCTTCAATTTCATTGAGATTGTCGTCTGCCTCCTTGGGATTGACCTTGTTGCTCAACCTTCCATAGCGGAGGTCGAGGTAGGCGCAGAGTATGCTCAGTTGAGCATCTCCATTAAGTTCGTGAAGGGTTGATAACATGAAGCCTAATCCAACCTCGTATCCCTCCCGATCAAACTGCGAATAGAGAACATCCAAGGCCGTATTCCACTGTTCTGCCCCCATGAGCAACCTGAGAAAGGAAGAGAAATCTTCCTTTGAAAAAGTACTGTTATCGCTTTGCCAGCATAATTCATAGGATTCCAGTGCCTTTTCTCGCTTTTCAAGAGCAACCAATGCACGCGCAATGCGCAAACGGCTGTTGAGAGGATCATCAGGGTTAATCGCCAATGCCGCTTCTGCCGCCCTGATCGCTTCATCATAATCTTCATGGAATAATGCGATCTGACTGCTTGTGACGTGTAGGATATAGACATCCTTCGGATCACTGGAATTTCTTAGCAGTTCCATGGCCTTTCGGATGTTTTTTCTAGCCTGTTCGAGATGGCCGCTTACCAGATTGATCGTGGCGAGATGAACCTGTGCCTTGAAATTTCCCGGATGATCTTGACTGATTTTTATCAAGTTTGAACGGGTTGTTTCTATGTTGTCACGATATAACAAGAGGTCTATCTGATGGTTCACCGATGAGGAATTGCAGGAAATCTGCACGAGACAGGGCAATACCAATAAACTGAATTTTAGGATACCGCTAAGAAACATCTTCAAGAAATTGACGAAGGAATCTACGGGGGCTGTGTCAGAATCCAGGGGGCCCGACGGGGGGCCGCCCCCCCCGTCGGGCTCCCCCCCCCGTCCACCCCTGTCAGGGGGGGATTTAGAGGGGGCATGAATGTGCTGGGGCTGGGACAGAATGATGGATTTGGTTTGCAGGCAAGCTCGAAGCCGGATCAAGCTACATGGGCATTTACATTTCAGTATGATCTTCATATCTGTAGAGACATACGATATATTGCAGGAAATTTAGATTTGCCGATTAAAAAACAAACTTAGGTAGTGAACAATTATATAGGGCCCCGAAGATTGGGGGCTGGGGGGGCAAAGGCCGAGATGGAACGGAAGACATTGGGTGGACCGTTTTTTTGCCCGGATGAGCCGAATTTGAATTAATGAGGATTGATTCGGCTGAAAAGGGATGAGAACTCCTACCTGCAAGTCGTTTTTTTTACAGGAGTTCTATACGTCCGCACGTGTTTATTGCTTATCTCTAAGCTTCAGGGCACTATGAAACGACCTCATCGGTAACGGAGTTTTTCAACACCCCAATGCCTTCGATTTCAACTTCGACGACATCCCCTGACTTGAGTGGGCCAACTCCAGACGGTGTACCCGTGAAGATCAAGTCCCCATTCTCCAATGTCATCTGATGACTGATGTAGGAAATGAGCTTGGGGATTGAAAAGATCATTTCACTTGTGTTGGCCATCTGTACAGTCTTTCCGTTGAGTCGGGTCTCTAATTGCAAAGCTAAGGGATATTCTACGCTTTCCGCTGGAAGAATACATGGGCCTACCGGGCCGAATGTATCAAATGATTTCCCCCTGAACCAACCAGATTTATCGGAATGCTGCACATTTCTCTGGCTGACATCATTCCCGCAGGTATAGCCAAGAATATACGCCAGTGCGGCATCTTCAGTTATGTTTTTCCCCCTTCGACCGATGATGACGATGAGTTCCCCTTCGTAATCGGTTCGGGGGTCTTGCGCCTGATTTGCCGATGGTCGAAATCGTGGAAGGACAATTCTCTGCCCATGAGCGATGAGAACATTGGGTGTCTTGTTAAAGATAACCGGTTCTTCCGGTACTTCTCCATCTAGGCCGCGCACTTTGATGGATGCACTCTCGGCAATGTGTGAATGATAGTTCAAACCCACGGCGATTATCTTACTTGGATTAACATCGTATGCACTGAGGCTATTGGCAATCGGCAATCTTACTTTCATGTGAATGATCATACACGAAATACTTATTAATGGCGACTGATTATACTGCCGATTCTTCGGGTAGAAGAGGTTTAACCAATGAAAAGTCAAATTCTAATGCTATGCATACTATTGCTCCCATTCGGTGTGTGGGCCAATGGAGAATCGGAGGGCGGAACAAAGGCTGGCACGGTAAGCGATACGGAAACTGTGAATAATCCAGGAGGAAAACGAGAGTTACTGGATATGATTCAAGCTGGTGACATACAGTCAGTCGAAAAATCTCTCCAAATTGATATGGATTTGGACTACAAAGACGACAATGGATTGACGGCACTTCATGCCGCTGCCGAAATCGGTCATGTTCAATTAATCTCTACCTTGCTGCAACGGGGAGTTGCCATCGATCCTGTTGACAATATTGGCCGAACACCGCTATTCATCGCTGTGGAGAATAGGCACATAGATGCCGTCTCTTTGTTGACTATTTCAGGAGCCAATCCTTCCATAAAAAACAAAGAAGGTCAGTCTCCTGCGTTACTAACTCTGTCTCAAACCCCTTCTGTACTCGACAGCCTTTTCCAGACAAATACAGTGGACATCCGTCTGGACAAAGAAGAAAATACCTTGCTACATATTGTAGCCAAACAAGGATTGGAGTCCCATGTATCGGCTCTCATTGAGCTAAAAGCCGATGTGAATATAAGAAATTCCGCTGGGCAGACACCTCTTGATGCCTCGCTCTCGGGAAACGTGTCAGAGAGAAAGGCTGCATGTGCCGCCCTATTACTACAGAATGGAGCATCAGAGCCGCAGGACGAGAAATGGCACTACATCACAGGTCCTCTCAGGTTTAAGGACTATGAGCAACGGTTCAATTCAGGTGCAACCGCACTACATTTTGCGGCAGAGAGAAATCATGAGGGTATGCTACGATACCTGATTGAGAAAGGCGTAACAGTGGATGTCAGAGATCAACCCGGAAACACTCCCCTTCATGTCGCCGTGCGTAAGGGATACAAGACCCTCGCCTCAATTCTTATTGATAATGGAGCGAATATAAATTCCCGTGATTATAGCGGCAATACCCCCATTCATGAGGCAGTCGCCGCCCCAGAGGGAATAAAACTGGTTGAACTCCTGATCGACAATGGGGCGGAAATCAATATAAAAGACAGCTCTGGCCGCACTCCGCTTCATCTTGTGATCATTCTGTCAGCGGAAGAGGGAATCGCCCAGTTACTGATAGATAAGGGGGCGTTGGTGGATATCCGGGACATACAGGGAAATACACCATTGCTTTTGGCTATAGAGCATAATAAACAAGAATTATCAGAGTTGCTTTTATCCAAAGGTGCCAAAGTTTTTGCAAAGAACAATCAAGGCCGGACACCAACACAGGCTGTGTTAAACAGTGATGATGGGACGGTTTCCTGGTTTTATAACGAAGAGCGGCTTTCTATAACTGATGATGCGGGCCGCAATGTCCTTCATCATTCAATCAGATATAAGGCAAGTTTGGCGAAACTTCAACTGCTCTTAGACATCAGCACCGATCAGGATTCTCGAGATTTCAATGGGGAAACACCTCTCCATTACGCTGTAAAAAATGGTCTTGCCGAACATGCACAGTTGCTTCTTCAGATGGGTGCCGATCCATACCTAGAGAACAATAATGGCCGGTCACCATTGGTTGCCGCCTTTGAGGAAGGAATTGAGATTACCTTGGCCATTTTTGGCGATTATCTCAAAGTTGAGGATCAATGGGGGAACACGCCACTGTTTCACGCCGTACAATGGGAAAATCTCTTGGTAATAGACGCCCTCCTCTCGGCCAATGCCGATCCAAATCACCATAATAAACAGGGTGAAACCGTTCTTCATAAAGCCATCCTGTCAGAAAACCTCAATATGGCCGTGAAACTCATTGAAGCCGGGGCCGATCCGAATGGCATAAATGCGCTAGGAGAATCAGCGGTGCATATCGCCGTCAGATGGGAGCGAGCAGAAAATATTAGATTACTCGCCAGTCATGGGGCATCCATGGATATTCAAGATCGCTCCGGACAAACGCCTCTCCACCTAGCGTCCCAACTCGGTAATAACGAGATATGTGAGTGGCTGCTGAATTTCCAGGCAAATCCCAATATCAGGGACAAGAATGGGCGGACACCATTGTTTATCGCCAGTGAAAATAATCGAGTCGAAGCGATTAAGCTTCTGCTAAAAGCAGGTGCAAATCTCTCCTTACGGGATAATGAAGGACGAACAGCACTACACAGTAGCATAATTGGCAAGGCCTATGATGGTGCCGCTACACTGATTGATTTTGGAGCGAATGTATTAGCGGTAGATGCCGATAACCGCAGTTCATTCGACTTATTACTCAAGACTGATATGGACACGTTCGCAGACATGATTACACCTAAGGTAATGAGTCAGCAGGATAATCAGGGAAATACGTTGCTCCACCTAGCCGTTAGCAACCAAGCCGATCCTGGATTTATTGAAATGCTTCTCGCCAAGGGTGCAGATAAAACTGCTCGAAATGCGAAAAGGAAGACTGCTTATGATTTGGCTGTAAGGCTCGATCACATGAATCTTGTCGATCTGCTGAAATAATCTATGGATCAATATGTCATCAAGATCATCTGCCCTGACCAAAAGGGTATCGTTGCCGCAGTAACCACACATATGGCCAATTGTGGAATCAATATCCTGGACCTTACCCAGCACACCGCCACGGATATGGATGTTTTCATGCTTAAAGCACTCTTTGAGGTGTCTTCTCAGTTTGATAGGGCGTTATTTTGCAAATCATTTGAACCGGTGGCCAAGAAATACAACATGGACTGGCAACTTTTCCCGTGTATGCTGAGGGAAAGAATCGCTATATTGGTTAGTCAAACCACTCATTGCCTGTGGGAGTTGCTTCTCAAACATCAAGATGGGGAATTAACCTGCGATTTTCCTGTCGTTATATCCAATCATCCAACCTGCGAAACCATAGTACGGCAATTCAATATTCCTTTTTATTGTATTGATTATTCTGCGGGAAGGGAAAAGGCTGAGAAAAAAATAGGGAGGATACTGCTGGAATATAATATTGACCTCATTGCCATGGCTCGTTTCATGCAAATTCTCTCCTCATCCTTTGTTCACGCATGGGAAAACAAGGTTATAAACATCCATCATGGGTTCTTACCGGCATTCAAGGGTGCAAGACCCTATCATCAGGCATGGTATAAAGGTGTGAAAATAATAGGTGCGACCGCTCATTTTGCCAATGAACACCTTGATCAAGGCCCCATCATCACTCAGGAAGTTGTCCATGTGAGCGACCGCCTTTCCATACAGCAAATGATGCGTATGGGAAAGGATATAGAACGTCGCACTCTGACACATGCCCTCTCCCTATACTTGGAACATTCCATTTTTGTCCATGAGAATCGAACTTTCATACTGCGATGAGTACTGTATTGACATAAATCATGATCATTCTTATCCTCATTCTCAGGGTCTGCCTGGATGGTGAAATTGGTAGACACGCTAGTTTCAGGGACTAGTGGGGGCAACTCCGTGGAGGTTCGAGTCCTCTTCCAGGCAAAGCTGTAAACCCTTGTAAAATGGGTATTTATGGTGTTTTCAAAGGTTTTTCCGCTTCTCTATAACTTAACCGTTCCGGGACTGTGACCATTTATATGACCGATTCCCGGTAAAGCGAGGTTGTTATGAGGTATAGAGAACCTTACACGCTTATTCCCCGGAAAGTCAGTAAAATAAGACCATCTGGTATTACCGTACCTACGATAAAGAAGGTAAACGCACTACCGCCCGATCTACCGGGCAAACTGCAAAGACGGCGGCAAGGGCTTACTGTGCCACTCTTCACAAAGAAGGGAATCTAACTTAAAAGCGGCATAATGCTGTATTGACCAAAGGGAGTGCTATAGTTTCAAATCACCCGCAAATACTGAATCAGTTCCCCGGCTTCTCCCAATCTGCGGTTCACCTCCCGGAAGCCGTGGTTTTCATAAAATCCGACCAGCCCCAGCGTGTTTTCACATTCGACAAGGATAAGCCGCCCTCCGGCAATATCGGCAACCCTTTTAATGGTGTCTATCACGGTTTTAAGAATGATTTTCCCGGATAAGATATTTTTGTCAGCATTATCGTCCCTTCCGAGTTGACCGATGAGATAGGCGGCAAAATCTTCTTTTTTAGGATCACCGATTTTCTTTCTAAATGATTTTGATACTTCTGAATCGTGGGGAATCCCTACCGGGGAGAGTGAAAGGGTGAAATAGGCGGTTATGTTTAAATCATCAAGAGACTCCGGGGATTCTTTTACAGAATCAACCTCAAGATAAGTCTTACTATATCCTCTGCTATCAAGCAGAACCGCATTATTTTTTAGAAAATTCTCTACATCGGGATTTCTTGAACAGGAGAAACCGGAAAGAAAACGCTTAACTTCATCGTCCGCATAGTCCCGGATTACTTTTGCAAGCGGATAGCTTTTAACTTCTTGAATAGCTCTTCGCCTCTTTCAAATGATGCCGCCGTATCAAAATCAGACTTAATCGACGTTGCATATTTTTCAGGGTTATTGAGCATATCCCGCACCATGTCCGCCTTATCCGGGGCAACGGTGAATAATCTGTTAAAACTGTCGGAAGCCATAAAACTGAATCTCCTATCCTCAAATAGTCTATCGGCATCAACAACCTTATCTCCTTCCTATACCGACAGTTAACTTTTTCGATTATCACCACTGATTTTGTATTTCATTAATTGTCGGTCAATGCCCTTCCCCGATATACCCAGTTTTCCAAATGTCCAGAAGGGAGAAAACAAAACGCTGACGAGAGCCCTTTGGGGTGCGAACACTTTCGACCAAATTGTAGTAAATGTTTTGAGTTTTTCGAGACCCTCTGGGAAGTCTAACACGGCGTATATACATAGAATATAATATACAAAAAAGCAAGAAAGGTGACAAGCCTGGTCGAAACCAGATAGTCACCATATTGGCGGATACGGGGTGCGTTTTGGCCTCTGGATGCAATATTTCTATGTTTCACACTATTGAAACGGATGAAAAAAGATTTTCAACGGACTTTCAAGGGGGATTTTGGTGAACTTGGGTTAAAAAAAGTAATAGATATAGCGTAAATTCCCTGTGACCATTTGTGTGACCAATTCAGAGTAAAAACAGGGGTAAAAGAGTACAAAAAGAGACAAAAATAATTTGCAGAAATCCCGGTATAGCTATACTAGGCAAAGAGAAGCAAAAACCACTAAAGGTCTGATTATTTTCAGGGACTAGTGGGGGCAACCCCGTGGAGGTTCGAGTCCTCTTCCAGGCATGCGTAAACGTGTAGAACGGCATAGGGCCCAGACGCTTACTGGCGGAAGCCCTCCCTCTCTCGCAGTCATTCCTTAGTATTAGGATAAATTACAAAGAAACAGGCATTCAGCCCTAACCAGGATGGCTCATTTCCAATCATCTTGATTTGAAAAATAGAATCCCATCTACAAATTCAATACTTGCAACGGATGCTCCGGTTTAGAAACCTATTCCCGCCTTGCCTGTGGTAGATAGATAGCCCCTCGCCCCCCCTCTTCAAGGGAAGCAAGGGGTGTCGATCGGGGCTGTGTCAGAATCCAGGGTATGGGTCAGAATGATGGATTTGGTTTGTAGACAAGGAATTTTGAATTTTTTTCTGCCCCCCTCAAGGGGGGGGCGCGTGCTTCTCTTAAAGAGGGTGGATGGGGGGTGAGTGCCACCCATTGAATTTGGAATTTTTTCAGTTCCAGGGCTGTGTCAGAATCCTAGGGGGTGGGTCAGAATGATGGATTTGGTCTGCAGGCAAGGCGGCGAAAAGTTCTGAAAGCGGAGTGTACATGTTGTACATGAGCATTTCAGGTTTTTTCGCCAACGCCGCATGCGGGCCAAAGGCGCATTCTGACACAGCCCCCCTTTAAGTCAACCAGCGGTGCACGGCTTCTGCTGCTAGGCGGCCATGATTGATGGCCCTCACCACGAGGGATGCTCCGGTCATTGCGTCTCCGGTGGCAAATATTCCTTCGATATTTGTTTCATAGTCCTGCGTTTGGATATTACCGCGTCCGTCCAGGGCGAGGGCTGGAATACTCACCGCCCGAGAGTGCTCGGTGTGGAGAAACCCCATGGCTAATAGGACAAGGTCAATTTTAAGTGCAAACTCACTGCCCTTTACCGCTTCCATCGTGGGCCTGCTGCCTTTTTCTTTTTGAATCCATTCGATACGCCTGAACAAACCCTTGGACACCTTCCCATTTATTCCTTCGAAATGAACGGTATCAATACCCCAGTCCCGATTCACCCCTTCCTTGTGGCTGGAGGATGTTCGCATTATCTGAGGCCATTGGGGCCAAACAGGATTCCAGGGCTTGTCCCACACCATGGGCTTCGGCATTATCTCGAACTGAAATACTTCCTTGGCCCCCTGTCGGCGTGATGTACCGACACAGTCCGAGCCGGTGTCGCCTCCGCCAATGACGAGTACGCGTTTCCCTTCTGCGGTGATTTCCTGCTCGCGAATTTCCTCCCCGCTAATTCGGCGATTAGATTGAGCGAGAAAATCCATGGCAAAGTGTATGCCGTCCAGCTCTCTGCCGGGGACATCAAGGTCTCGTGGAACACCGGCCCCAGTGGCAAATAGGATGGCATCGAACTTATCCTGCAGATAGCGTATAGACAAATCTTCGCCTACGGTGACACCTGTTTCGAATTCAACTCCCTCTGCACCCAACTGCTTTAGCCTGCGATCAATTACCTGCTTGTCGAGCTTGAAATCAGGAATTCCATAGCGTAGGAGACCGCCGATTTTTCTATTTTTCTCAAATAGAGTCACCTGATGCCCGGCCCGGCGAAGCTGTTGCGATGCCGCTAACCCGGCGGGGCCGGAGCCTATAACCGCCACCGAACGGCCTGATTCCCGCTTTGGCAACCTGGGCACCACCCATCCCTCACTGAAGGCCTTCTCAATGATGGCCCGCTCGTTTTGCTTAATGGTAACCGGCGCATCATTGATGGAAAGGGTGCAGGATGTCTCACAGGGTGCAGGGCAGACCCGCCCTGTGATCTCGGGGAAGTTGTTGGTGAGTTCCAGACGTTCATACGCCACCTGCCATTGTTCCTTCCAGATCGCATCGTTCCATTCCGGTATGAGATTGACCACAGGACAACCGTTTGTATGGCAAAAGGGGGTTCCGCATTCCATGCAGCGCCCGCCTTGCTCCACCAATTCCTCCACATTCTTGTCGACGGTCACTTCCTTATAATCGCCGAGGCGTTCTTTTACATCGCGATATGCGAGTTCAGAACGCTCATATTCAAGGAAACCATTGATTTTACCCATCAGACAAACACCTCCTCTGTCAATGCCGTCGTATCTGTATTCTGGATCTCCCGATCACGGATATTTTCCAAGGCCCGTTTGTATTCGATAGGCATGACCTTCACGAATCGCGGCAAGCTTTCCTCCCATGCCCCGATAATGCGCTTACCTACCAAGCTATCGGTATATTCTGTATGACGTTCTATTAATCGGCGTAGAATGCCGATATCTTCGCTTTCTATGACGGGCTCGATATCCACCATCTCTAAATTGCAACGCGTATCAAACAACTGACTTCCATCGTAGACAAAGGCAATCCCCCCCGACATGCCGGCGGCGAAATTCACCCCTGTACTCCCGAGAACAACGACGATACCACCTGTCATATATTCACATCCATGATCCCCTACTCCCTCGACGACAGCCGTGGCACCGGAATTGCGCACACAGAATCGCTCTCCTGCCATCCCGTTGATGAAGGCTTCACCACCTGTGGCACCAAACAGGTTCACATTTCCCGTGATTATGTTTCTAAAGCCCGAATAGGTAACTCCTTCGGTCGGATACAGGATGAGCCGACCTCCAGATAGCCCTTTCCCAAAGTAGTCATTGGCTTCTCCTATGAGTTTGAAGGTGATCCCTCGGGTGAGAAATGCACCAAAACTCTGGCCTGCCGACCCCCTGAACTGCACGGTAATGGTGTCGTCGGGTAGGCCCGCAGAACCATGTTCCTGTGTCACATGATAGCTCAATGTTGCACCAACTGTGCGATGGCAATTCCTGATACTCTGCTCCAGTACAATTTTTTCGCCTCTTTCAATGGCCGGGGCACTGTCCTTCACGAGTGCCGGATCAAGAGAAAGGGAAAAATCATGACTTTGAGAATCGGTGCAGTGCAACGATTCGCCGTCTGAATGGATAGGCATTGCGAGAATTTTGGAGAAATCCAGCCCCTTTGCCTTGTAGTGATTAATGGCCTCGTCGACTTCCAGCATATCGACCCTTCCCACCATGTCTTCGATGGTTTTGAATCCCAATTCGGCCATGATTTCCCTGAGTTCCTCTGCGACGAACAGCATGAAATTCTGTAGATGCTCGGGTTTGCCGGGGAACCTTCTTCTTAATTCGGGATTTTGGGTTGTAATGCCAACCGGACAAGCATTCGTATGGCAGGCCCTCATCATAACGCAACCGATGGCGACCAATGAGGTGGTTCCAAAACCGAACTCCTCGGCCCCCAGGAGTGCGGCAATGGCAACATCCCTGCCTGTTTTTAGTTGACCATCGGTCTGAACCCTGATGCGGCTACGTAGCTTGTTCATCACCAATACTTGCTGCGTCTCTGCCAAGCCCAGTTCCCACCAGGTTCCCGCATGTTTGATTGAACTCAGTGGGCTAGCACCGGTACCACCATCACATCCCGATATGAGCACCATATCCGCCTTTCCCTTGGCCACCCCGGCAGCGACGGTTCCAACGCCGTACTCCGATACCAGCTTCACCGAGACGCGGGCATTCGGATTGGCATTCTTGAGGTCGTATATGAGCTGAGAAAGGTCTTCTATGGAATATATGTCATGGTGAGGCGGTGGACTGATAAGCATCACGCCGGGAGTTGTAAACCGTACCCGAGCGATCTCATCATTCACCTTATGGCCTGGAAGCTGCCCGCCTTCACCTGGTTTGGCTCCCTGTGCCATCTTGATTTGCAGTTCGTTGCAGTTGGCCAGATAGGCCGCATTAACGCCAAACCGTCCCGAGGCAATTTGCTTCGTATAGCTCTTCCGGTCCTTTCCGTCTTCATCCGGTATGTAGCGGGTTTCATCCTCCCCGCCTTCGCCGGAATTACTCCTGGCCCCCAGGCCGTTCATCGCGATGGCTATGGTTTCATGAGCCTCACGGCTGAGAGAACCGAAGGACATGGCTCCGGTTGTAAAACGCCTGGCAATCTCTGATGCGCTCTCCACTTGGGATATGGGTATGGATTTTCCCTTTCGAAAACGAAAGAGCCCGCGAAGGGTGTTCATTCCCCTCGATTTGTCGTTGATGATGGCGGAATACTCCTTGAAGATTTGGTAATCTCCCGCACGGACTGCCTTCTGTAGTGTAATCACTGCTTCGTCATTGAAGAGGTGCCGGTCATTTCTTTGCCTGGACGAGTAGGCACTGCCAGAACGGAACTTCTCGTTATACACATCGTCGTTGGCCCAGGCCGCACCATGACGGATGCGAATATCTCGCTCCAGTGCCGCCATGTCCAGACCACCGACACGGGACTCGGTTCCCCTGAAATACTTATCGATAAGATTCTGAGAAATACCGACAGCCTCGAACATCTGGGCTCCCCGGTAACTTCGCAATGTTGAAATTCCCATTTTTGACATAACCTTAAGCAACCCTTTCTTGACGGCAGTTATGTAGTGTTCCATCGCATTCTGAAGGGATGTATCCGCCGAAATGAACCCAAGCTCCCGCACTTCAGCCAGGGCATCGAATACGAGATAGGGGTTGATACCGCTACAGCCAAATCCGACGAGGGTAGCAAAATGGTGAACTTCCCTCACCTCTCCGGATTCCAGTATCAACCCGACGAGATGCCGCTTACCGGCCTGTATCAAATGATGGTGCACCGCCGAAACGGCGAGAAGTGACGGAATAGCCATCTGATTCCTATCGATTCCCCTGTCAGAAAGGATTACAAGAGAGGCACCTTCATCGACTTCATTCTCTACGGCCGCACAAACGTCGATGAGCCTTTCTTCTAGGTTTCCCTCAGAGCCGTTCGTCGGCATCAGAAGGCTGATCGTTACAACCTTGAAATCATCAAGCTCCACATCCCTGAGATATTTTATATCGTCATTTGTAAGAACCGGATGGGCCATCTTTAACTGCCGACAATGTGCAGGCGTTTCGGTAAGCAAGTTACCTTCTCTGCCTATGAAGCTCATCAGGGACATCACGAGGTTTTCGCGGTATGGGTCGATTGGGGGATTAGTAACCTGAGCGAACTGCTGACGAAAATAATCATAGAGCAGTACCGGTGTTCGGGAGAGTACAGACACGGGGCTGTCATTGCCCATGGATCCCACCGGCTCCTGCGCATTTGTGGCCATCGGAACAAGGATTTTGCGTATGTCTTCATAGGAATAGCCGAATGTACGCATGATCGAACTGAGATTTTCGGAGTCATATTCGGGGTGCCTCGGGGCCTGTAACAAACCTGAAAGCTCAATCTTTTCTTCACTCAGCCAACGGCGGTAGGGCTGTCTGCGGCAGACATGGCTTTTCACCTCGTTGTCCAAGACTATGCGTCCCCGCTTGGTATCGACGACAAATATCTTCCCCGGGGCCAGTCGCCCCTTCTCTAATATGTTTGCCGGAGGAATGTCAATGACACCCGCTTCTGAAGCCATCACCACCAATCCATCCTTGGTAACCGTGTACCGACCGGGCCGCAGACCATTGCGGTCAAGGGTGGCACCGATACGTTCTCCATCGGTAAAGGCGATAACCGCAGGGCCGTCCCAGGGCTCCATGATGGCGGCATGATATTCGTAGAAGGCCCTCTTGTCCTCGGACATATGATATTTTGAGCCAAAGGGTTCAGGGATCATCATCATGATGGCATGTTCCATCGCACGCCCCGATTGCACCAAGAGTTCAAAGACATTGTCGAACACCGCCGAGTCACTCACCGTAGGAATGGAGATAGGATAGAGTTTTTGAAGATTCTCGCCGAAGAGTTCAGAAGACAAACTGGCTTGCCTCGCGTACATTGTGTTGAGATTCCGCCGGATTGTGTTAAATTCTCCGTTATGGGCGATGTAGCGGTAGGGATGAGCAAGCGGCCATGAAGGGAAGGTGTTGGTGCTATAGCGTTGGTGAACCAGTGCCAAAGCACTCATCATGTCTTTTTCAGCCAGATCCGGATAGAAGCTTAGAAATTGCCTGGCGACAAACATTCCCTTGTAAACCATTGTACGATGCGAAAGCGAGGATATATAATACTCCTCCATTGTCAAATTCACCTGATTACCGGCGCGAATAAGACATTTGCGCAATATATATAACTCACGCTCCAATTCATCTTCTGACAAACCATTTTTCTTGACGATGAATTGTCGAATATGAGGCATGTCGCGGCGGGCCATCTCCCCTAAGCAATCGGGATTGATTGGGACTTCCCGCCATCCTACGAATTCCCAGCCCTCATCGCCGCATGTCTTTTCGGTCAATTCGATGGCTATCGCTCTTTTCTCTTCCTCAAATGGGAGGAAAATCATTCCCGCACCATAGGTTCCTTCATCTGGAAGGGCAAAGGAACACACCTTCTTTAAGAAACGGTGTGGAAGTTGGATGAGCATGCCGGCACCATCGCCTGTCTTTTGATCGCCGCCGACGGCCCCCCGATGCTCAAGGTTACAGAGAACCTCCACTCCTTTCTCGATTATGTCATGAGATTTCTCTCCATTGATTTTGACGACGAAACCTACTCCGCACGCGTCATGTTCCTGTCTTGGATCGTATAGTCCATGGGCATTTAGCATTTGATCTCTCCTATGTGGCGCAGGTAGAAATACCAGGCCTGTACGGTTATCGCACTGTTATATGATTCACTTCCAATTGAGTCCTGTAATTGAGAAAAGGTTGCTTGATGGACATCAAGATATTCATAGGTATCTAAATCTTGGTCTGCAACTTTTTTCAACCCCCGGGCGAAAAAGGTATAGGACTTATTACTCATAAAAGCCGGATTAGGGCTGACTGCGCTGAGTTTCACCCATTCAGATGCCGTATAACCTGTTTCCTCAAGGAGTTCCCTTGTAGCCGCGGCCAAGGGCTCTTCTCCGGGATCCACTGTTCCTGCTGGAAATTCCATTCCCACTCTCTCATTGCCATGCCGATACTGCCGCACAACCAGGAATTCTCGCTTGTCTCCGCTTCCAGATAATTCAGGAATAATTGTAACCCAATCCGGTGCGGCAACCTGAAAGAAAGATGCCTCTTCTCCCCTAGGCGAAAGACGCTGAATCCGTTTCAACTTGAATATGCGTGTATCGTAAACTATCTCACTTCCAAGGTTCTTCCAAAGAAGATGAGTATGCTTCTCACTCATTATAGACTCCTGCCAAACTCTACACAGGATTGACAATGGAGGGAATGCCCTATTACTCTATAATTGCAATGCACGACATTAGCGAATCCCAAATTGACCAGATTAACCGATCCATCATCGATTCTTATAGAAATCTCGGTGGGATTAATCACATAAACGGCCCCAATCTCCCATCCCGTCGGGGAGTTGAACACATACTTGAGACCTTTGAATCCCTTATATTCCCAGGATTTCAGGTGGAGGAGCGGCTTGAGGACAGCCTAATCGCCTACACCATCGGGGCAAAAACGCACCGCCTCGTGAGAGAACTCACCTTGGAAATCTCGCGTAGCCTTGAATTCGCTTCCCGAGCCAGTGGTCGGGAAACCAGTATCGGGGCCTGCATCAAGAAAGCCGAGGAAATAGCTCTTCATCTTCTGTCCCAGATTCCATCTCTCCGGCAACAGGCCATGTGCGATGTCGAGGCCGCCTATTCCGGCGATCCCGCAGCATTGAGTCATGAGGAAGTCATTCTCTCCTATCCCTGCATTGAAGCCATTGTCTGTCACAGGATTGCCCATGAACTCTACACGAAGACCATCCCCCTCATCCCACGAATGATGAGCGAGTACATCCACGGCAAGACAGGCATCGACATACATCCCGGCGCCACCATAGGCAATAGATTTTTCATAGACCATGCCACAGGGGTTGTCATCGGCGAGACTTCGGTTATTGGCAACGATGTCAAGATTTACCAGGGTGTAACCATTGGTGCATTGAGTGTCGCCAAGGAACTGGCAATGAAGAAGCGCCATCCGACGATTGAGGATGAGGTAACCATATATGCCGGTGCCACCATTCTTGGAGGAAAAACCTGCATAGGCAAGGGTTCTGTCATAGGCGGCAATGTCTGGATTACAAATTCCATCCCTCCCTATTCGGTGGTGAATAACAAGCCCGCCGACTATCGGGTGAAAAACCGCTACGCCGAGGGAGGAATTGATCATTGGTCAATATAGATTCGGGAATGAACAATTCCGCCCGACCTTGACAAAATACCCCCAGTCATCTATAAGACACCTATGAATCATTATAAGCAGTTCTTCTCTGAAAGACGTGTTGTCATAACTGGTCTTGGCACCATCAACCCCCTCGCTAACGATGTTCCAAGCTATTGGGCCGGTCTAAAAGACGGAAAATCTGTGATTCGGGCACTCCGAAATACCGACTTAAGTAATTATCACGTAACCATAGGCGGTGAAGTGGATTATCCTGACAATATCCGGAGCTATTTCAAGCGCCCCAAAATGCTCAAAAGGCTTGATCGCAACATCGTTTTTAGTCATGTTGCCGGAGTGCAGGCGCTCAGAGATTCTAAATTGGATATAGAGAATGTGGCCTACAGATGTGGAGCCATTCTTGGGACAGGAGCTGGCGGAATACGTGCTCATCAAATAACTAGCGACTGCATTCACGAGGGGGAGCCCTATAGTGTCTCTCCGTTCTATGTGATTAGCTCAATCCCCAGCACATCAACATCCTATTTCGTTACGGAATCAGGACTTAAGGGGCCAATATTCTCGGTAAATTCGGCCTGTGCCACAGGGAATCATGCCTTTGGTTTATCAAGTATGCTCATCAAAGCCAACTTAGCCGATGTCATGTTTGCAGGTGGAACAGAAGCGGCCGTAAATGCCTTGGGAATTACTGCCTTTGGCTCCATTGGGGCTCTATCGACGAGGAACGATGAACCTCAATCAGCCAGCCGTCCTTTTGACAGGGACAGGAATGGTTTTACAATGGGAGAAGGGGCAGGGGTTCTCTGCCTTGAAGAGCTTAATCACGCCAAGTCCAGAGGGGCCAAAATATATGGTGAATTGACAGGTTTTGGCTTCACGAGTGACGCAAGTGATTACGTGGCCCCTCACCCAGAAGCAGAAGGATCTGTTCGAGCCATCGAAGCCGCCTTGGACATGGCCGGATTGAACCCTTCAGACATTGGTTTGATTAACGCTCACGGAACGGCGACTCCCTTGGGCGACGAAATTGAATGCCTTGGCATCAGCAAGGTGTTCAAGGAGTACAGTTCCACCATACCCGTTCATAGCACGAAGTCCATCGTAGGCCATCTTCTCGGTGCCGCAAGTGCGGTTGAGGCCATCGCTGCATTGATGGTATTCAGCGAGGGAGTCGTTCATGCCACTGCAAACCATGAAATTCTGGATCCGAAGATTAAACTCAATATCGTAAAAGAAAATTTAGACGGGTCTGGAATTAATCATATCCTTTCGAACGCATTTGGTTTTGGAGGGATGAATGCATGTGTCATCCTGTCCCGCTATAAAGAGTAAGGCACCTGGAATCTTGTTTTTCCTCAAGATTATCCAGTGCCATTGACCCGTCAGTTCACCACTAGGTAAATAAGCTAATATAAAATAGAAGGAGCCCATGGAACTACAAGATGATCGATTAATAACACCGAAGGCTCTTTATGTGCGACGTTGCCAGGATATTATGCTCAAGAAAAAAGATCCCAATATAAAATAGCACCCATAGTCAGTGTCAGCCGTCAACCCGTCGGTGCATGGCCTAATCTTTTTGAAAGCAAGGGCATGATGAGGATTGAGGGCTAAACAAGGTGTCCGCCCATTGGGAAGTGGGGCCTGTTTATCCAGAGTCCAAATCAAAGAAATAAAAGAAGCAATAACGGATAAAATCCCGGATCAATTAAAGGGCACCTTTAAGTAGCAACTTTCGAATTCTGGCGAAGATATTTTTCACCTGCCTGTGCGGACACGCAAAGGCAGGCAACGTAGAAGTGTCCTGTCTGCCGACAGACAGGCGGAAAAGATCGTGTCAGAAGCGAAATGGGGTTTTTTAGAGGCACCCCAAAGTTTAACTTTTCCTAATGGACCAGCGAAGCAGTTCGTCTTTATACAAAGAGGACATATCAGATCATACTGGCTCCCTGAACCGTACGAACATACCTTCAAGATTTGGGATTCACTCCTCAAAAACCGGTGATTTTATGAATGCGATGACGCATCCGTACAGAATGGCTGGAAGTAGACTATCCGGCCATAAAAAAGCGGACGAAGGAAGAAAATGCTCTCATATTTTGGTCTGACGAGACGGGTATCCCCAGCCGTGACTGCAATGGAAGAGGGTATGCCCCAAAAGGGGAAAACCCTATTAAAAAAGTCAAAGGTACAATAGAAAAAGTGAATATGATTAGTGCCATAACGAACCAGGGCACGGTGCAATTTAAATCTTGTGAGGGGACACTCAATTATGAAATCCTGGTTGATTTTTTTAGTCGAGTCATCCGAAGTTCGTCAAAGAAAGTGTTTCTGATATTCGACAGCATTCCCGATCACCATAACAAACAAATACGAGCGTGGGAGTCGGAACGAGGGGATAAATTGCATTGTTTTATTTGCCGAAGTATGCACCTGATCTGAATCCCGATAAATATCTTGATTGTGATCTGCAGCAAAGCATACGGACCAAGGCTGAACCAGGGGAAAAAAGATAGCTGAAAAAGATAGCATTAAGCCATATGAGACGCCTGCAAAGGATGTCGAAAAGAGTACAGAGCTACTTCAATTGTGAATCAATAAAATGCACTTCTAATTTCATGCCAGGTTAATAGCTTGAGATTTTGCCGCCTTGAATCGACCTGCCGGTGGCAGGCAGATGAAAAATCTCTCACGTCAAATTCCAAAAACTATTTTTAAAAGTACCCTATACTTATTCATATTGACACCGCAGATTTTGTGCATCTTATACAATGCGTACTGGAGAAATGAGAGAATAAGGGTGGCTTCTTCACGAAGCTCATGCCTGCCTTCCTGACTTCATCCCATGAAGCAAGTCTTCATTCAACCCCGTGAAACATCATCAAGTTGTACGATAAATTCGACAGAACTCGCTCCTGAAGGATATTGAGACATCTTCCCCTGCCCTGAAATTCTTCACTTCACCAACCGTATTCGGCATGATGGCTGTCAGAGTTCTATTGGCGAAGCCAATCTTGTATTCGGTGATGGAGCCGAGAAAGGAGCTAACCTCAACCTTAGCTGGATAAGCCTTATCCATTGGGAGTACCTCAATGGCCTCAGGCTTGATAGACATGGTCACGGCATCACCAATGGATATACCCTGTGAGGCATTCTGCATAGGGACATGGATAGCTAAACCTTCCAGATCAATTATGAAGACCGCATCTGTTATATCTTTGACAGTACCTTCTATTAAATTGGCATTTCCGATGAAATCCGAGACAAATGTGCTAACTGGATGGTTATAAATTTCTTCGGGACTGCCGACCTGTGTAATCTTGCCATTGTTCATGATAACGATTATATCGCTTATACTCAGAGCCTCTACCTGGTCGTGGGTTACATAAACAGCCGTTATTCCAAGCATCTGCTGAACTTGTTTAATTTCTGTACGAGTCTGTATTCTCAGCTTGGCATCGAGATTGGAGAGTGGTTCATCGAATAGGATAATCTCCGGCTTGAGAACGAGAGCCCTGGCCAAGGCCACCCGCTGTTGCTGTCCTCCAGATAATTCCCCGGGATAACGGTTTTCCAAACCTTCTAAATTCACCATCTGACAGGCCTTTGAAACATCGTTGGTGATGGCTTCCTTAGGGTATTTGCGAATTCTTAAGCCGTAGGCGATGTTTTCGAAGATGGTAAGATGAGGGAAGAGAGCATAGCTCTGGAACACCATGGGCATGTTTCGGTTGAAAGCAGGTACATCGTTAATGAGTTTCCCGCCCAGGGTGATATCCCCGCTGTTCTGGAGTTCGAAACCGGCAATCATCCGCAAAGTGGTTGTTTTTCCGCATCCGGAGGGACCAAGCAGTGTAACAAACTGCCCCTTAGCAACACTGAGCGAGATATCATCGACAGCCCGAACGATATTCCCCCTGCCATCGCGGAATTCCTTGGTCAAATTACTGAGAATCAAATAATCCTTGTCGCTGATATCCATGGTATTTCCATCCTAATCAGGTTATTTCGTGGTTCCGAATACCTGCTCACGGCCAAGACCGGTAGATTTCATAATGAGAAAGATTCCCGACATGATGATAAAAATCAGAGCTGTGGACATCACCGATGCAACGCCCAGACGCAGGATTTCAGTCTGAGCAAGTATCAGTACAGTCAGATGATTCCACCGCGCTGACACCAGAAATATAATTGCACTGATAGCTGTCATGCTACGCACAAACGCAAAGGTTGCACCCGCAAAAAATGCGGGTCTTATCAACGGGAGTGAAATTTTCCTGAAAGTAACAGCACTATTAGCTCCAAGATTCACAGAAGACTCTTCTATATCGTATGAAATCTGCTTCAAGGCTGCGATACCGCCTTCGACCCCAATAGGAACATTTCTGAAGACGTAACATGTAATAAGAATGAATGCCGTACCAGAAAGCTCAAATGGTGCCTTATTAAACGCCAGTATGTAACCAATACCCACAGCAGTTCCAGGTATGGCGAAACTAAGCATAGATAGAATCTCCATCAGATGACGGCCAGGAAATTCCTTTCTAACAACGAGATATGAGATCACCATCCCCAGTAATGCGGTAATGGGAGTACTTATCAGGGCAAGTAGCAATGTGTTCCGGAGCGTTTTCAATCCAACATCGAGACTGTAGGCAAAATGCTCCAGGGTAAATGACCAATTGATTCCCCAAAGCTTAATGAAACTGCCGGAAATGATTGTTACGTAGAATAGAAGTATGAATCCCGAAACAACGGCACAAGCGACAAAGAGCAATATATCAACTGTACTTGTCGAGACTGCAGTACTTCGCCTTGAGGATTTTCCTGTGATAGTTACATAATTCTTCTTCCCCAATAAAGACTTCTGAATGAAGAAGACCGCAATAGTGGGAACCAGAAGGAGGATGGCCAATGCTGCTCCTCTCGGGAGGTTTCCCATGCCGGTGAATTCAAGGTAAGCCTGAACTGACAAAACATCGAAGTCGCCTCCCAGTATGATAGGATTTCCGAAATCCGTCATGCTACTCACAAACACAAGTAGCCAGGATGCCAGAATTCCGGGGAGTGCGAGAGGTAGTGTCACCGTCCAGAAGACCCGATGGCGCCTGGCCCCCAGATTCATTGCACAGGATTCCAGATCAGGGTCTATCCCCTGGAGAATTCCAGATAGAGTCATATAGGCAATCGGAAACATGCTGATAGTTTGAACAAGCACCAGGCCTTTGAGTCCGTAGATATTTGCCATCTCCAGGCCAAGCAGTTTCGCAGTAATCAGACCATTTCGTCCGAAAAGCAAGATAACCGAGAGGGCAAACATAAAGGGGGGGGAAATAATCGGTAGAACCGCCATTGTCTGGAAGAACTTCCGCCCGGCAATCCGGGTTCGTGTAAGAGCGAAAGCAAAAGCAAAACCCAGCACTGTCGAAGTTGTCGCAACGATAGTGCCAAGCAGAACACTGTTCTTAATTGATCGAAGATATCGAGGTGTTAAAAAAACCTGGGAAAATACTTTGGCAGACAACCGTCCTTCTGGAGTAAGGCTCAACCGGGCCACGGAAAAGAGGGGGTACAGTATGAACAGCCCCAGCAACAGGAAGATGATGATCACTCCGATGAGAAGCACCGGTTCCCGTACCAGCTGATAATACCTGTCCATAAACGACACTGGGGGAGGCCTGTGCACCCCGGAAGACAGATTGTCCACAAGTTACCTCGGATTATTTCTTCCTGGGTTCAGTACGAGCCTCCCCTCCGATGATTTGGTTCCACTTCTCCACCAGCCGGGTTTTATTCGCAGCAGACCATTCATCATCCTGGACTATCGTTTTTACTTCGCTGATGGGCTTGGCACCCTTTGGAAGCGGTACATCGACAAAGGGGACAGAAAACACAGATGTATAGATTACCGCTGCGTCCTTCCCAAGAGCCCAGTCGTATAACTTCTTGGCGGATTCCAGTTCCTCGGCTGGTCCGTTCTTGATTAAACTAACCGAGGCAACCTCGTACCCCGTACCTTCCTCAGGGAAGGTAATTTGTAAGGGATAGCCCTGATCGACAATCTTCACCCCATCATGGGCATACCCTATAGCAATAGAAACCTCGCCAATAGCTGCATTCTTGCCCGGTGCTGAACCACTACGGGTATACTGGGTGATGTTTTTATCCAGTTTTTGCATATATTCGAAGGCCGCATCTTCCCCAAGAATCTGCACCATTGTGGCTAGCACATTATAAGCCGTACCAGAGGAACCAGGATTAGCCATCTGGATATGACCTTCATATCCGGGATCGGTGAGATCTTCCCAGGAAGCAGGTGCTTCCAATCCATATTTCTTCAAGCTCATTGTATTGCTCTCGAAACAGAGAGGCCCGGCATAAATACCAGACCAATAACGGTCCTTATCGCGGAACTGTTCAGGCATGGCGGCAGTCGGAGAGTCATAAGGCATTGTAAGCCCCTTGTTCTTAGCCTCAATATGGCCAAGACCCACACCTCCATACCAGATGCTGGCCTGGGGATTTTCCCGCTCCGCCTCCAGGCGTGCCACGGCTTCTCCGGTGGACAAGCGCACCCAATCTACCTGAATACCGGTTTCATCGGAAAAGGCATTGAATACTTTTCTGGCGAGTTCTTCGTCCAGGGTCGTATAAGCGGTAATAGTCTTTGGCTTTTCATCGCTACCGTTTGCGAATACTCCAATGCTCACTGACATAAGAAATGCCAGCAAAACGAGAGTTTTTTTCATAGTTTCCTCCTAATTATACTGAACTATCCAATCATAATAGAGCAAACAGCAGTTCAGGGCAAGAGAAACGGAGACCGACGGGGAAGATTGGTGAATTGTAATATTAACTGTCCACTTTGAAGGAGGTATAAGAAGACCTATGAAACTCATATATACTGACTCCGTAACACTCGAAAACTGGAGAGATTGTATCGGAGAAAGGGTGAAGAGACCTCAAACGGGGACCCGTCACACTGCAGAAAAGTGATTTGTCTGAGTATGAGACATGCAGCGCAGATATTATAGTGCTCCCATAGATCAATACAGCTCTGAAATTAGATTGATGCTGTATAATAGGCATCAGAAGGAGTACATCAGATGCGTAAGAAGTGGAGTGTTTCAGAGAAAGCAAGAATTGCACTCATGGCTTTGCGGGAAGGACAATCGATCAGCGAGATTGCTCAGGCAACAGGGGCACATCCGAACATATAATGAGCCCAAGAATTGAGGTAGAATATGATGGAGGTTTTGGTGTGTTCCAGGAAGTCTATAATACAGGAACTGAGGAACAGATGGGAAGAAGCGGGCAGTTATTTTGACCATTCACCCTCAGAATTGAATCCGGGCCGTCGATATTATCGATTGCTTCTTTAATTGGAATTGGTTTTTCAAGTGACCTTCATCGCTCCTATTCTTAGTTCGTAATTACGCCACCCTACTCAATAACTGCACAAAAACCTCCTCGGTCTTGGCCTGTATCTCATCCTCGTTATAAGCGGGGTCAGGCAGACCCGTATTCTCGTCGTAAAGAAAATTATAAATCTCAGTCTTAACCTGTGCCCTGGTGGCCTGGTTCGCTTTCCAGTCCGCCATACGGGACATTATCTCTTTAAGTTTGGTAAGAAGTTCAACCGCTACCTTCTTTATTCTGGCAATCTCAGCCTTACTCAACTTCTCCTTTTTTAAGAGGTCAAAGATAAATAGACTATCCTGGTCGGGAAGTTCCTCACGAAGGTGTCGCTTCTCTTCCCTGTCCAGGTCATCGTAGAACTTCAAGAGTTTCTCAAAGGTTTTCTCAATGGTAACCCTGTCCTTTTCATTATTGTAATCCTTTATCAAGTCCTGATAATGCTGCTGGAAATCGGTACGGAGGGGGTTCTGCTTCATCATTTCAGCCAGTTTGGTGTCAATAACCGTTTTCAGGTTCTGGACAGTGGTATTCTTTCTGCTGGACTTCTCGAACTCCTGACGAAGCCGTTCAAAGTCGATCTTGGAAATATCATAGAGGTAACCATCACCTTCATAATTGTCCCGAACCTTGACAGCGTCATTGATAATGCCGTGGAGTTCCCTGATAATCTCTGTGATGTTCGCACTGTTACGGTCGTCGATAAGGCTCTTATAAACGATATTGATAGCGTCGTAATCATGGCGGTAGTCGTTGACCTGGGGTTTGATATTGATACAGGCCTTAAACTTCTTAAACACCTCTCGGCACATTATCTCAAAGCGTTTTCTGGTCTGGTCATTCTGGTTGACCGCTTCTTTGGTGTCGTTAATAGCCTTGTTTCGTTCAAAACCAGTGAACTTATTGATATTGTCCAGTTCAACATTTTTTTCTTTGAGGAAGGCCTTGATAAGGGCTATAGCTTCGGCCAGGTCAGCAATCAAATCCTCATCAGCAGGTTTAACGGGGCCAGCCTCTGGGCCATCTCCAGGGTCACCATTACCATCATAACCAGCAAAGGTAGCCAGGGCTTTCCTCAGGTTTTTCAGGATACCGCAGTAATCTACAATGAGACCGTTATTCTTACCCTCATTCACACGGTTGGCTCGGGCGATTGCCTGCATAAGGGTATGGGTTTTTAGGGGCTTGTCCAGGTAAAGGGTGGATAAACTTTTCACGTCGAAGCCCGTGAGCCACATAGCACAGACAAACACCACCCTGAAGGGGTGGTCGGTATTCTTGAAGGCGGTCTCAATATCTATCCGCTCATCTCCAGCAGTATCAAATCCGTTTATCATCCGCTCACGATGAGGTTCTATATCTACACCCCATTTACGGAACTTCGCGATCTCTCCCTGCTCCTCGGAGATAACCACGGACATCTGGGTCTCTTCCATCCAGGCAATCTGCCGTTCCAGAAAGACCATTTCCTCAGGTTCAGTAATTTTCTTTTCAGTGGATTTCAGGACTTCAATTCGCTTTTTCCATTCCTCCTGAACAACATCGTGCATACGGACACAGGTTACTTTATCGATACAGACGAACATTGCCTTGCCGCTTTCCCAGGCCGTGGAATAATGCTCCACGAAGTCTTTGGCAATTTGGCTGAGTCGTTTGTCAGCGGTAATTATGTGGTAATCTTGTCTTAAATCTTTTTCCAGTTTTAATCGTATGTCCTTCTTTTCTTTATCAGTCTTATTACTTTCCTCTAGTTCCTTTTCATATTTCTCAATAGTTTTAACCACTCGCTCATTTATAGAAGTTGTTGAAATCTTGAGTTTCTCACCCCTGGCATCATAATAAAGAGGAACGGTGGCTCCATCCTCGACTGCCCGTTGAAAATCATAGGTGGAGATATAATCTCCAAATATATCTTTTGTTACTTGGTCTTCTCCCTTAAAAAGCGGGGTTCCAGTAAAGCCGATATAACTTGCCTGGGGTATGGCATTACGCATATTAAGGGCAAGTCTGCCATACTGGGTTCGGTGGGCTTCATCAGAGATGACTATAATATCCTCACGATTTGAATACGGCTTTGTCGGGTCAACATCTTTATGAAACTTTTGAATGAGAGTGAATACAAAAGCCTTGTGTTGGGAGAAGAGTTCGGTGAGGTGTTTCCCGCTGGAGGCACGGCATTCATCCTTATCGTTGTCCGCAAGTCCACAGCCAGCGAAGGTTTTATATATCTGGGTGTCCAAGTCGTCCCTATCGGTGAGAACAAGAAAGGTGTAATTTCCCCCAAGTTTTCGGTGCACTTTTCGAGTAAAAAAGACCATACTGTAAGACTTCCCCGACCCTTGAGTGTGCCAGAACACCCCCAGTTTACCGTCCCGTTCTTTTCTCTGTTCAACGGCTTCAATGGCTTTATTCACCCCCAGGAATTGCTGGTTTTGAGCAAGGATTTTGGTCAGGCTTCGGCTACTTTCATCAAAGAGGATGAAGTTTTCGAATATGTCTATCAGATTGGCCTTGGTACAGATACCCTTTAACAGGGTCTCCATATCCACAACACCCTTGTCCTCCTCTTTCAGACGTTTCCATTCCCTGAAAAACTTAAAGGGAGATGAGAAGGCACCGACCACGGCCTCTATCCCGTTACCCAGGATACAAAGTCCATTATGGTGAAAGAGTTGCGGTACCCGTTCTTTGTAGGTGACCAGGTTTTCCTCGTAGGCGGCCTGGACACTCTTGTGGACATTTTTAAGTTCCATAAATACCAGAGGGATACCGTTTACAAACCCCACTACATCCGCCCGTCGTCTGCCAAGGGGTCCGCGTATCCAGAGTTCACGGACACAGAGGAAATGGTTATCTTTTGGATTAGAGAAATCTATGACTTTGAGTTTCTGCTTTTTCTGCTCTCCCTTTTGGTTTTTGAAGGATACCTGGATACCGTCTTTTAGTAGTTCATATTTTTCTTTGTTGATTTGGATAAGGGATTGTGTTGTTGTATACTCTGTAAAGGTGCGGATGGCCTCATCATAAGCGATGTCGGGGAGGTTGGGGTTCAGTTTTACCAGGGCTTCACGGAGGTAGCGAGTGAGGACGACTTCCAGGTCGTTGCTTCGGCCAAGCAGGCTGTCTTTACCGAAGTCCTCGTTATTGTATGCAAATACGCTTTCCCAGCCGAGTTGCGTTTCAAGGTAATCGGCTGTTGTGGCTTGGACTAAATTGTCCTCTGTGAATAGGGTCATTTGGTTGCCTCTTGATTGTAAGTCTCAATTCCCTCATAGAAATAATCGATGATATATAAATCGAATGGATGTAAACCCCTTGTGCTAGATTTAATATAATCTTTTCCAAGTGTATTAAACTCTACCAATAGTTCATTTATTGATTTATCTTTTTCCAACAAATCAAGGACTTTAGATGAGTTTATTTTTTTACTAATCATTCGTGGAAGGCCGTATTCCTCAAGTTGAAAAACAAGTTTGGGTAAAAAAGCGTTTGACACTTTAAATATAAAAGAACTTATGTCAATTATATTATCTTTACAAATTAAATTATATAGAATGTTAATATCATTTAATGCAGATGGAAATTTGAATGTGGCGACTCGCTCTAATTCAAAGTACTTTTCCTCGTCCACATCTAAAGATTTTAATCTTCTCATTATGGCCGGAATATCACTTTCCCAATTATCACTAAGTACTTTAATAAATGACACAAACTTGTTGTATTCAATACCTACGCCCCTACCAAGGATGTCAAGACATAGGTATAAAGCAGTATCCCACTTAGCAGTATTTTCACTATTCAGAAAAACAAGCGAATGCCATTTCTCTTGATTATAATAAATTTTACCCGCTATACGACGGATATGAGTTGAGTCATTTGATTGTAAAAGGTTGTCCTTTTGTAATTGTTCATAGGTGGCTTTCCCCAAAATGGAATGCATTTCATGTTCATAATGTTCAATTTGTTCTTTTTGTTCCAGTGTAATTTCACTTTTACCTTGAAATTCTTCCATGTGAGACATTGTCTCGACATCGAAGTCAAGCGTTAATTGAGTATTCTCATCCCTAGGGGGCGGGGCTAATAAAAAAACCTTCCCAACGAAATACTTAAACATTCTGCCACCCCGACCAATAATGTTTTTGTATGTAAACGCGTCGATTTTTGGCTGACCCTTTTTATTGGACCATAAAAAAATGTTCTCAGCAGAAGTATTTACCCCCTCAATTATAGATGATGTTGTTACAAATACTGACAAACCATCGTCCTCCTCAAATAATTTAACTTGAATTTGTCCAATTGAACGATGAAGTCGGCCATTGTGAATTCCCACACCTCTTTTTACAAGGTCAGAAAGTTTATACCCTGCACCATAATTGATAGTCAACCATTCAGAGAATTGATTTAGAATAACAGAACTAATGACTTCGTATTCTTCGATAAACAATCTTGTTAGTTTTTCTATCTCGGCGTAGGTTCCAGCATAAACAAGAGATTTTGTTTCCTTTAATTTCAACTCAGCGAGCAACGATTGCTGTTTTTCCTCCTCATTACTTACTGATGAGTATAAATCTTTTACCTCCGTATAAACGGTGTTAAAATCAATTTTAATAAAATCTATTTTTTCAGAAAAAATATTGTCTTTTAGAAAACTGATATTGGGGGCGAGGAAGTACTTCTGTTTAGCAACTCGGCCAAATTTTTCAATAACTCTCAACAAAGAAGGGGCTCTTTCTTTGTCAAAATAAAAGCTGGCCTTATAGAATTCATCAATAATTAAAATATCAATTTCCTTAATGCTTTCAAAATAATTAAATGCCCGTTCTTGCGGAAAAATAAAAATATTCTTTTCTGCCAGACTTATATTTGATTGTGTGATTATTTTGTAATAACTTGAAAATTTTTTGTTTATTCGCCTTCTCGTTTCATCGGTCAAAGCAATTGTCGGTACTATTATGACTACATTATCTGGTTTTTTAATTGAAATATAGGCATCAATTATAAAGCTTTTTCCAAAACTCGTTGGAGCACTAACCGCTAGGCTTTTATCGTTAAGTAATTTTTTCAAAATACTTGACTGTTCTTTGTGTAGAGTTACAGGCTCCTGCAACCCAACATCAGACTTAAAAACCTCATATACTAATTGGTCAGTCCAGTTTGAACTTTCAGGCTTCATATATGGATATAATCCTATTTTTCTAATTAGGTGATTAACTAAAGGAGTATATGGCTCATTTTGCACTTTTAAGTAATTCAATAAAAGAAGTAAATTATTTCTTGCCTTATTCTGGTTGCCGTCATCGACAAACCTTGTAATATCTCTACACGCCGAAAAAACATCCATTTCTATCCCCTATAATGTGTTGCTTTTTCATAATATTTTTTGACAAGTGATTCCTTTTCTGGAACTGGAAAAAACATCAAATGAAATGTAATTTTGTCAACAAAAAAAACATCTGATAACTTTTTATCCTGCTTGTTAAAAAATGATTTTGCCGCTTCTGCATATTGCTGTCTTAATTCCTCCTCATATTCATTTGTATAAGCAGTACAATTTTTTGTTTTTTTACACTCGTGTAGAATAAAAATAGGAATGTGAAGTATTTGCTTAATCTCGTCCAAAGATATACCATCAGATAATTGCTCATTGATTTTCTGATACAAATCATCATTCTTAAGAACCAGTCTTAAGTCATCAAGGGATGTTACAATGCTGTTTTCTTTTCTTATTTTCTTGTCACTCAACATTTCCAGTACTGATTTTATCAGGTCATTAAACCTTCCAGTTTCGATCGAGTTATAAAACTTGGCTTCTCCAAGCCAGTAGGAAAATTTATTTTCACTTTCAATAACAATATGCACACTATCAGCACCCTTGGCATAATCTTCAACATTTTGTTTGTAGAAAATTTTTGGGATAACAGGCAATGCACCGTAATACTTTTTCAAAATTCCATAAAGGATGATTTCTGCAATTTCGCCGCCCCTGTTCAGTTCATCAGAAGTTTTTAAGTTTTTGCAGGCTTGTTCCAGACGGGTGCAATCATTCCCAATCAATGCCTCTCTTTCACTTGCAGAAAGTGCTGTTTCCTTTAAGTTATCAAATATAAATGAAGAGAATTCTTTCTCTCGCCATTTTCCACTTTGAAATGTATTTACAATGTTTAGCAGGTATTTATTATCAGCACCTGCATATCCAGAAACAATATTTTTCAGTTTATTGTCTATCACGACCTTTAAGAACGGTACTGAGTTGATGTTTTGAGTTGGAATATTCAATTCAAGTCACCATATTCCCGTTTAGAAGTTTTGGTAGTAATATATCTCTCGTTGCTTTTAATTGCACATTTTCAAGTGATATAGTTTCAAGTTGTTTCAATGTAGGCTCAATAAAATGATTAAAAGCATTGAGAAGTCCTGCTTTGGGGACAGGAACTATATGGTCTCGTTTTAATGATTTCCAATCTGCTCTCGGCATTTTTGAACCCTCCTTCATTGTTTGAGTGGCAAGTTTCACAAATTCATCACTTGAAACCAGGCAGAGTACAAATGAATAATATATAGGTTCAGAGGGACAGATAACAATGGCATCTGAAGAAGTCACACCGTTATTAAATGTAAAACCGACTTTATGAAAGTATGGTCTTATTTTTCCAAATAGAATGTCGCCCTTTAAGTAGACAAATTTCATACTCGATATACTATCAGAATTGCCCCATTCATTTAGAACCATTTGTCTTTTAGGAATATGTTCTAATCCGATGTAGGGGGTACCTGGTTCAATCTGGTCTGGAAGGATTGATTGTCTTTTATCATCACAAACCTCCCCCAGCGTCTTCCTCTCCCATCCCTCGGGAACCCCGTCCACAACCTTCACCTTCTCGTGCCCAGGAAACTTAAACCGCACAAACCACTCCTTATACAAATGCCGTGCGGACTGTTCCAGCAGGGAAATGCGGCGGTTGTTGTTTTCAATCAGGTCGTCGTAGGTAGAAAGGATGTCGGCAATGCGTTTCTGGGTGGGGAGCGGGGGGAGCGGGAATTCAATTTCTTTTAATCGTGACCCTGAAAGTTCCTTGAAGGTTGCTCCAGTGGCGTGATTTTCAAGTAGTTCCTTATTTTTTTTAAGCATATAGTAAACAAACTGTGGGTATGCAATGGTTTCATCGCATATTAAATTCTTAAACCCTTGGTTTGTGCATACTTCATTTTTCGCTAAAGCAACATACCCCACAGGAGCCCGAGTTGTCAACAATACAGTATTTTCAGGCACAATTTTTGCTGAGGATTTTTTTAATCCAAGTGCAGTTATATTTCTTTCACCATATTCAATATAACGCTCATTATGGTTTGATAAGTCTTTGGGAGTAATCCACGGGATTTCACCATCCCAATACTCATTGTTTGAGGTAGAAGGGGTACCTCCAGCAACGACTGTAGAAAAATCGGAGACTTTATATTTTTGAAAACTCACTCCACCACCTCCCAGTGTCCGCCTTTCGCTCCGCCAATCCGCTTCACCCTATCCTCTCTTTTCAGTTTAGCAATCTGCCACTCAATCCCACGGCTTGATAAACCAAGCATTTCACTGAGTTCTCTTGTGGTGATTTGGGGTTGCTTTTTCATTAGTTGAAGGATTTTCTCCACAGTTTTCTCCACAGTTTTCTCCACAGTCCTCCCCCTAGTCCTCTCCCCAGTTTTCCCCCTAGTCCTCTCCCTAGTTTTCTCCCCAGTTTCTCCCCAGTTTTCTCCCCAGTTTTCTCCGACCTTTTCTCTGACCTTTACTCCGCCGTCTGATTGCTCAGCCTTTTTCTCTGTTTCCCTGCCTTTGGTTTGCTTGATAAAGGTAACTGTGAAAAAAGTCCCAAAGTCAAAATTGGGCAATTCATTTCCTGCTTCACTACACAGGTCTCTCATTTTCTTAATGCCCGTTCCCATTTTCTCGATATGGGTCGTTCGAAGTAGCATTTCCGCGATAATAGGATTGCGGGTCACACTTTTAATTCCAAACTCCTCAGGTTTGAGGGTAGAGGGCAGTCCCCCTGGGTTAGATATTTCTACTCGGTCATCAAAAACCTCTATCATTGTACAGGCACCAGCGTTGGTATAATCTCTGTGAGTGACGGCATTGATGATGGCCTCCCGCAGTGCTTCATAGGGGATTTCAGGTATATTTTTTCTCCGCAATTCCCCGTACGGCAGTTCATATCGAACATTGATTACCCGTTTTAGAAACACCATTGCGTTTTCAATATTAGATAGTATGTCTCCCTGATAATCTTTACGGTCAATAACATTTCGCTTATGTTTCCCTTTGTACAAGGCACAGGTTATCCCGGTGTACGTCATTGCGTTTTCTGGAAGTTGGCCAAAGAAAAGAAACCCGGCATTGGTGAGTTGAAATTCCTCAGCAAGTACTGCACATCGGAGATTAGCGAGTGTATGTATATCAGACGAGGTGGTACTTAGCCCAGCCTTATTGGCGTAAGCCTTATACAGACTTTTATCGTAAACCTGCTCGGAGGGAAATGTTTTATAGGGCTGTTCATCCCAACGGATATGCCCTTCGTTTTGAATGAAATAGATAACCTCATTACGGGTCAGTTTCTGGGAATTGGGGCCAATACGAATGTAAAAACCTGTCTTACATTGATAGGGCTTGTCTTTACCCTCTGGAACAGTAGCGACAATTACATTATCAATTTCTGAAAGGTGTATGATAACATTAGGCTCACAATTTTGGGCAGTATTCTGGATTTGAGATTTCAGTTTGTTTTTATCTTTTACGCCGATGACAGAGCTGTCATCCCTCACTCCGAAAAGAATTTTTCCTCCCCTGGAATTAGCAAACGCAACGATTTCACTTGCCAGGTCTTTGGAGACCCCTTCTTTATATTCGAGGGTAAAGCCTTCACCCCCTGAAAGTAATAACTCGAAATATTCTTTATTCATTGTTTTTAACCGCAGAGGTCGCTGAGTGCACAGAGTGATTTCTTTCCTCTGCGTAACTCTGTGTTCTCAGCGGTTTCAAATTCTTCACACCACCACCTCCAAGTGTCCGCCTTTCGCTCCGCCAATCCGCTTCAACCTATCCTCTCTTTTCAGTTTAGCAATCTGCCACTCAATCCCGCTACTTGATAAACCAAGCATTTTACCTAGTTCTCTTGTGGTTATTTGGGGTTTCTTTTTCATTAGTCGAAGGATTCCCCCCCCCCCTAGTTTTCTTCCTAGTTTTCTCCCTAGTTTTCTCCCTAGTCTTCTCCACAGTTTTCTCCACAGTTTTCTCCACAGTTTTCTCCACAGTTTTCTCCGACCTTTGACACATCACCCAACCCGAATAAGGTAAAAAGTTGGGCGATAAGTTGGATATAAATGCTATTCATTTCCGTCCTTTCAAAAATATCTGCGTTCATCTGCGTTCATCTGCGGTTCCCTCCCTTGTAATCCAATCCGCGTTCATCAGCGTTCATCTGCGGTTTCATCCCTGTTTATCTGCGGTTTCATATTCCAAGTTCCTCGAAGTTTTTCTGGATTTTACCTGCAAGAACCACCGCTTCATCGTTCAGGCTTTTTAGTTCGGTGTGTATTTCCCGCATAGTCTCTTCAAAGTCGAAGTCCTCGTCCTCCTCCTCGGGGGCAACGCCAACATAGCGACCAGGGGTGAGGCTCCAGTCATTTTTCTCGATTTCCGAGATGTCTACCAGTTTACAGAGCCCTTCCACATCCTTGAATGTGCCGTCTGGGAACCGATCCAGTAGCCAGTTAGACTGTTTGTGAAAATACCGTACCTGTTTCAGTGTCTCGACAAGTTCTTTCCGCTCCTCATCCAGGGCTTTCATATTTCGCAGGAATTCCTTGCTCTCCCAGGTATCAGACTGCTTCGCCTTATATTCGCCTTCCGCCGTTTCCTGGTTTTTCTGGATGAGTTTGTAGAGGAGGTCAATGGACTTCACAATGTCACGGCTTTGCTCTGCCAGGGGTGTCCATTCTTTAGATAGTGGGGATAGTTTTTTAATGTCAGTAATATCTGCTTTCTTTTTGCTGAGTGCGGTGACCTGCTTATTGAAAGAGCCGACATCCTCGGTCACTGTATCCAACGCCTCTCCCAGTTCCTTGAACTGTTCCTGATGTTCGTCTGTTCGTGATTGCTTAGAGAGAAATGCTTTCAGTGGCTTAATGATTTTATCCAGAGAAACCCAGAACGCTCCAAGGGGCTTTGAACAATCCAGAGCAGTGCCGCAGGTCTTGGTAAGGTATTCACTTACCAGATTAGCAAAACGGTCATTCTGATGTCGGCTTAGCCAGACGATGGAAGTCAGGTTTTTCTGCTGTTCGGGGGAAAAATCATAGATGACCCTGGTTACTTTGCGGTGAACATTACGGGCATCAATCATCAATACTTTATCGTTCTGTGTCTTGGCTTTATCAAAAAACCACAACTCACAGGGAACGGTGCGAGTATAAAAAAACCCGCCTCGAATAGCCATCATACAGTCAATGTGACCAGTCTCAACCAGTTTACGACGGACTTCCGCTTCCTTATTTCCAGCACTGCTGGCCTGGCTGGACATTACAAAACCACTGCGGCCTTTTTCGTTCAGGTAAGTATAAAAGTATGAGATCCAGAGGTAGTTACCATTTGAGACCTTGTCTTTCTTATTCACTCCAGGTAATCCAAACGGCAGCCTGGGGTCATTCTTAACTTTATCAGCGTCTACCTCATCTACATTGAATGGAGGATTAGCCATTACATAATTGACTTGCCCCTTAAGTTCGTGTGGGTCTTCGTAATAGGAGATTGCTTTTTGTATATTTCCTTCCAAGCCATGAACGGCAAGGTTCATTTTTGCCAGCCGAATAGTGGTTGGGTTCTTTTCCATTCCGTAAAAAACAACTTTCTCAGAGGGGTTTTCTTTTTGACCTTCAATAAAATGAGCGGACTGTACGAACATCCCCCCAGAACCACAAGCGGGGTCGAGAACTTTCCCATCTCCAGGTTCAATAACATTCACAAGCATTTGCACGATTGATTGAGGAGTGAAAAACTCTCCTCCGTCGTGGGCTTTTAATCCCGCAAATCCTGTGAGGAAGTATTCATAAATCCTTCCAAATACATCACCATCAGCGGTTTGCAGTGCGGGGTCATTGAAAGTTCTGAGTAGGCTACCGAGAACATCGTTATCGAGTTCCTGATATTCGCTTTTGGGAAGCACACCTTTTAAACTATCATAGTCCTCCTCAATACCTTCCATTGCCTCAACGATAGCTCTGGCTCTATCCTTCTCCGAGGGAAGAGATACCAGGTATTCAAACTGAGCCTGCTTCCTAAGATACAGAGCACTTCTTTGAGTGAAGTCATCCCTGGTCAGGTCTCTTGTTTTCCCCCCACGCCTGGGGAGGGTCTTAACAATATCCTCTTTAATCATCAAAAAACGACTAAATGCGTGACGAAGGAATATAAGCCCCATCACGGGGAGGAAGTATTCATTGGCGGCAAAGTTCGAGTTTGCTCGCAGGTTATCGGCACTCGACCAGAGGCGTTTTTCTATCTGTTCGATGTTTTCCAGTTGGCTCATTTATCCCCCTAAAGCAATTTTTGCTCTACCAGATACTGAGTGGCAAAACACTCCAGCATTTGTGAGCGGTTTCTATTTTGTTTAAGGCAAAGTTTATCCACGACTTCTACAAGATTTTTTGCCAAGCGTAAGGAATCATTCATTTTATCACTCGGTGCAGTCATAATACCTCTAATTACAGTTAATATAGTATAGTTAATATAGGGTATATACAAATAACACACAATTGAATTTTCATTTACTTGCTAATCACACAAAATACAAGAGCCTCTTGAATTTTTATATATATGACGTAAATTATATAATATACAGTTGGAGTACGAATTATTATCTACAACAAATAGCGAATTATTCCTCCAGGAATACCTTTCCTTACTGGATGTCAGTGATAAGACCAGACAGAACTATACCGCAGGTATTCAGTACTTTCTGAGGTATATGGTGGGGCGAACATATAAACCTAAAAGCGGCAGTTGGACCTCTTTTGTGGGCTTTTAGAAGTGGCTGTGTCAGGATCCCGAGTGCTTGCATTTCGGCTCAGTAAGGCTAAAAACCGGCCCCCCTACCCGCCCCTCTGCCCCTAATCTTCGGGCACTATATGCCGTTTTAACGGCATATAGCCTGTGTTATCGATTGAATTTTGGAGATTCCGCATTTGCTTCCTTTTTATTTACTAACGGCTGAACTCAGCGGAGCGAACCTGCGAGCGTTCGCTGGAGTGTTTTGTTGGGCATTCAGATCCGGTCTTGAGCAAACAAGGCCGCCTTCATGCCATTCACGCATTTCTCATGAGCACTAGACACAATGGGGCCGACTTGAGGCAACTTGCTCATAATGCCAACTTCGACCAGCGTGGCGTTATCGGATTGTTGTGATATGCATACTGGGAAAAAGAACCCCCAGCTCATAACTGAAGTGGACTCCTCAAGCACCAACTGGCCTTTGGACTCGTCTATGGCCGATATATTGTAGCCTGCCTGTTGAGCAAAATGAATAATCGCTTTTAGCGTCTCTTGCGGCCCACTCGTAGCGGTAAAGGACTGAAGGCGACGGGGTCTGGAGCCGATTACAGATGATCCTCGGCGCATTGCTGCAATGATGTAGCTAATTACAATTACGATTCCGATCCAAATAAGCCACTCTAACATGACATTTCTCCTTTTGTTTGCCTAACGTCACTCACCGGCCACAAATGCCGCGAATCGGTATTTGCGGTCCGTGTTAGTTTGCATTATTATACTTCTTTTCTTTTTCAGCAACATCGAGCCAATGAGCTATATTTGCTCAACCCCCTGATTTTTACCTGGGTCAAGGCAAACGGAGCTGTTTTAATAGGAGTGTAGAGGGGCTGTGCGGTTAGTATATGAAATGTAGGCGATTTCGAAGCACTTTCCTGCCAAGTTACAACTACTCTTGATACGGGCTGAAAGGTTCAATAACTCACTGACTGCCAAATGTTCTATATACGACGTTGGTAGCTGTGCTTAATTTTTTTCTGTGAATTGTTCAGTCCGTTTAATCAACTTCCCGTTGAGTTCTTTCAACTTACGTTCCAGTCTAATTAGCTTACTACTTTTCAGGGCTGTTGTGTTCACTCTTGTTAGAACGATTCTTGCTTCCACAGAATAGTCTTTAAAGTCCTTATGCAAAATATTTATTGAGCGGTCAATTTGTCTAACTGCCTTAATCAAGTCTGACCCTTTCAGCTCCACAAAATACAAGACTTTTTTTGTGCAGTTTAACATCAAATAGTCACACTTGGAATCATCATCATTTATTAAACATCCATCGACTCTGTATTTGGACAAAGTATCCGAGGAATCATTTTCATAAATATACTTCGTACTAGATTTTCTGTCAGTACAAGTAACAATTTTTCTTTTCTGCTCCACAAAGTCAAAACAGTCTTCATAAGGTTTGCAAGCCATATTTTAAACAGTTTCAAACTGAAATAAAAAATCAAATTCATCATTAATTGCACCAGAAACTGAATCAATATTCTCTTGCTGTATTATATTTAATTCCTTGTCAATTATATCTTTAACTTGACCACTAGCAACTAATGCGGCATATACTTTATCTCTCCTTATCCAAAGGCTTTTATTTATTCTATCTGACACATCTTTTTTTCCTGAACCAACTTTGTTTGCAAGAATCAAATTATTAATAGATGCCAAAATGTATGGGCTGTGAGTTGTAATAATTACCTGTGAGTTTTCTATATTTGACATCAAAGCAATCAAGTTTGAAATTTCCTTTTGGGCTTCTGGAAATAAGTGAGCTTCAGGTTCTTCAATTACAATAAAAACATTTTGTTTTTCTAAAATAATAATAAAAAGCAACAGGAGTATCCACAAGGACTCTTGTTGACCTGATGAAGAGAAATTCATCTTAACGTATTTATTTGTATCAAAAAATATTTTTTCTCCGTCCTTGTCATACTGATATTTCCCTTTCAATATTTTGCTAATTATTTCTTCTGCAAGCTTTGTCTTATTATAGTCTATTTTGTATTGAGTTAGGAGTCTTCTCTCTTTGATTATATCTGAAAGAGATTTATTGAAAATAGGTCTTACAATATTTATTTTATCCAAAAAAGTCCGCATTAAAAAATCTAAATTTCTTGAATTTATAACTTGAAGCTGGTCAGATAGGGTAGATAAAAGACTTCTGCCTGCTGGAATAAATATCAATTCTCTGTATTCATCAAAAATGGAATTGCATTTATCTTTTATATTAGAAAAGAACTTCCTTCTATCACTATCAATTTGAAGCAGGTCTGTGCTAGTCAATAATGACGGATTACGGTGTCCAATTGATTTTAAGAAGCCTTCTGACTCTTTGACCAAAATTGAAAATTTTTCTTGAAATGGTTTGCTGAACTTTGGTGTAATATATTTATGGCTTGGCTCAATTGCAATGCTAATCCAAATTGTTTCGGTGTAATAGTATTTTAAATGAAGCCCATCTAAATGGGTGCTTGAACCAAAGTAGTCGAGATATTTTTGCCTGATAGATTTTGCATACGTTCCGAGAGATTTTGAAACATCGTTTGTTTCAACAGCCGCAATAAAATATTTTACTAAGTCATCATTCAATGACTTAAAAAAGAAGATTGTTTTCGCAATCGTACTTTTCCCACTCGCCTGAGGACCAATTAGAATGCTAAAGTCTTTAATATCTAGATTTAGATCTTTTATAGGTCCAAAATTTCTTATTTCTATTCTTTGCATTATTTTAACTTTTAATGCTCAAAGTCAATAAAACTTATTTCCCTTGCAGTTTCATAGCATTTCTACCCAACACCTGTATATATTCATTGTTCTTACCCAGCCAAATTGGATGGATAAGAACAAATGTTTATATTTTCCCGTTGCCCAACAACCGGGGGAAAGTCACTGTCAAAAAATTCATGCAGATTCAGCTCTTTCAAAATCATGCAAATTGCTCTCTATCATAAACTTGGAAAGCTTCCTGCACCGGAACTTACCCTCCGATTCTGTTGGGCAACAATAATTTTATGCGGGTTCTGCCTGTCTGGAAGAAACCTCTTTATCCAACTGGTAAAGTCCAAATTTACTATCGCCTACCATTTCAAGTTTGTCGATGAGTTCCTGGGCCGCCGCTTCCTCTTCAATCTGCTCGGTGACATACCAGCTTAGGAATATCTCTGTGGGGATGTCATTCTCTTTGCGGGATAACCTTACGAGGTCGTGGATGCATTTTGAGATATGCTGTTCGTGGTGCAATGCGGCTTTCATCACATCAAGTGGATTGTCCCATTCGGTTTGAGGCTGGGGAATAGCCGCATGGAATACCCTCTCTCCATTTTCATCAAGGTAGCGATGAATTTTTTCGGCATGGGTGCGCTCTTCAGCGGCTTGCATGGTCATCCAAGACGCAAAACCAGGAAGTCTCTTTGCGTAGAAATCCGCAACCATGGATTCATACACGTATGCTGAATTTATTTCCTCATTGAACTGCTTATTCAAAGCATCGGTGATTATTCTCGTCAAGGCCATTAGAGTGCCCCTCTCCATAGCCCGTGGAGATTACAGTATTCGCGGGCAGATACGTTTGCCTTAGTATCACAATCACAGGAGCAACAGAATGTTGCGGTTGGTTCGTCTCCTGGCTTCAGTTCGACAATCATCCGTTGATTGTTGACGATCAATTCAATCCATTGAATCCAATGCTTATCAAGCATTGGGTGAGGAGTACTTCCTACGGTAACCTTAAAGCCTCCCTCAACCTTCTCGATTAGTGGGACATGTTTTTCCTTTGATGAATCCGCCGTTTGCTCAGGAAGGCGTAGCATGTTTTTCCCACAGCAGGTGAGATTATATTCTCCATCCGTCATAGCCATTACAACATTGTCACATCCTTCTTCGCATTTGTATACGTCATATCTATTTGCCATGTATTCCTCCTACAGAATATTTTCCTATGCACTCAAGAATCATAGGGCATTCCTATATAATATACAACAACTCCCTAAGACTGTCATGGGGAGCATTAGCACAGTTTTGAAACGACTGTAACTTCCAGTTCTCACCCAGCATCTCAAAATAGGATTTGGAGAGGGCTTATGCCAGTCACTTTGAAGGCGACTTAGCTCCCTTGAAAACGTAGTAACAATCATACAGTGCCAAGTTGCCTTCTTATCCTTCTCAAAAACCTGGTTTAGTCAATATTTTTCTAAGTTCCCAATAGCAGGGGTAAGTTGTCAAGTGAAATGTCTACTTTTCCCCTGCAAAGCTCATACCCCCTCCTGTTGCCATTGACTGAACGGCACTCATGCGGGGCTGTGTCAGAATTCAGCCCCCCCTCTTCAATGGTAGCAGGGGAGTGCCCCCCCCTGAGGGGAGGGGATTTCCTTATCCTTTTCCTTATACTCATTCTGTAGTCTTTCTGGCCAGCATCCCCACATCCGACCCTTTGGGAATAAATTGCCTATTGACGAATTTGATACTTCAAGGCAAAAATAGCGTAGCGGGGTATTGAGGATTCTGGCGGGCTTGAATTTTTTGAGGCAGTTAATGATGATTTTTTCTTATATAAGGTATGAGAAGTGGCGCATAGCGAGAATTTGCCAGCATATATAGCAGGGAAAAGAGCAAGAACTGACAGAAGAGTTAAGCTCAACAGACTCCGAGAGCGATACTTAGAAATCCGGTATCATGGCATTTGATGAGGATTTTGATCCAACATACTGAGAGGTTTACATGATAATAGCCGTACCAAAAGAAGCGAAGGACAGCCGAGCGGCACTCATCCCTGATGCAGTGAAGAAACTTCTTGCCATAGAAGGGGTGCAGGTTCTCGTGGAATCAGGTTTGTCTGAACATTGGTCAGATGAGGAATACAGTGCCGTAGGGGCGAAGGTGGAAAAGAGCCAGAGTGCACTTTTCAAGGCCGCCGACATCGTGATTAGGATAAACCCTTCATCGGCAACGGAAGTTAAAAGGATGAAGAAGGGGGCCCTCCATATCAGCCTCCTTGACCCGTACAACAATAGATCCCTTATTGAGGGCTATGTTTCGGCAGGCATAAGTGCCATCAGCCTTGAGATGATTCCGCGCACCACACTGGCCCAGAAAATGGATGTGCTTAGTTCACAGGCATCCCTTGCTGGGTATGTCGCAGTAATAAAAGCCGCCGAACGTCTGGATAAGATTCTGCCCATGATGATGACACCGGCAGGTACGCTTTCACCCGCCAAGGTGTTTGTCATCGGTGCCGGTGTCGCGGGGCTTCAGGCCATCGCCACAGCAAAACGGATGGGCGCACGCGTGGAAGCCTTCGATACTAGGCCCGTCGTTGAGGAGCAAGTGCAGTCCTTGGGTGCGAAGTTCTTGAAAATCGATCTCGGAGAAACCGGCCAAACAAAGGATGGATATGCCAAGGCCCTCACCGAGGAACAGTTGGCCAAACAGCGTGAGGCGATGACCATGGCCATCGCCCAGGCCGACATTACCATCAGTACAGCCAAGCTCTTTGGCCGGAAGGCCCCCATCATCATCACGGCCGAGATGCTTAGAGAGGTGAAAAAGGGAGCGGTTGTTGTTGACCTAGCCGCCGGAAGCGGCGGGAATGTCGAAGGGGTACAGGTGGACAAGGAAATTGTAAAGGACGGAGTGCGCATCATCGGGATAGATAATATGCCTGCGGAAGTGTCCGTTCACGCCAGTCAAATGTTTGCCTCCAACCTCGTGAACCTAATCACACACCTCCGTGACGATGAAACCGGCATTCTAAACCTCGGGGAGGGGGAGGATCCTGATGTAATCGCTACTGGATGTGTCATAGTCCGTGATGGTGGGATTGTCCATCAGGGAATACTTGATTATTACAATGGATAGAATCTGTCCAAATAAGCGGGTTTGATCCGTAGTTAAGGCATATGAGGCGCGGAAGCTCATCTTCCTATGTTGAACATAGGGCTTGTGAGGTTTTTGCGTTTCCCCCTTCATGCGGAAAACACGCCATTTGGCAAAGGTGCTAAATAAGGAGAATTAAAATGGGAATAATGCTAGTTTTTGTACTGGTACTTGCCACTTTTTTAGGATTTGAACTCATTTCAAAAGTGCCCAGCCAGTTGCACACACCACTAATGTCGGGCTCCAATGCCATAAGCGGCATCACCATAGTCGGTGCGTTGATCAGCCTACTGGGCACCTGGAATGTTCAGGGTGACATACTTCGCACAATTCTTGGTGTTTCGGCGGTGATGTTTGCGACTATCAATGTCGTCGGAGGATATCTCGTAACAGATAGGATGCTGGAAATGTTTGCCGGAGGGAAGAAGTAATGCCTGAATCCATTGAGAATCTGCTTTATATCGTTTCGGCAATGCTTTTTGTGTTCGGTCTTAAGATGCTCAGCAAAGCCTCCACGGCACGCCGGGGAAACCTCATTTCCGCCATCGGCATGCTCCTCGCCATCGTTACTGCCCTGGTATCGGACAGTATTATTCATTGGCCCTGGATAGCCGTTGGCCTTGTGTTGGGATCCGTTATTGGTGCCCTCGCCGCCCGGCTGGTCGCCATGACATCCATGCCGGAGATGGTGGCCTTGTTCAATGGGTTTGGGGGTATCGCCAGCTTACTGGTCGGATGGGTGGAATTCCAGCGGCTACACACGGCTGGACTCATCAACTCGTCACCGTGGAGTTCCCTGGTCATCATAGGTGTAACCATACTGATCGGCGGTGTAACCTTTACCGGTTCATTGATTGCCTGGGCGAAATTGTCAGAAAAAATGTCAACCAAACCCATACTATATAAGGGGCAGCAGGTGGTGAACATCCTGGTTGTTCTGCTCATACTAGTGGCCATCCTGTTGATTTCTCTCGGGCGGCCCCTGATGGAAAGCGGTGAGTTACTGACCTTCTTAACGCCATACACCTTGTTGCTCGTTTTTGGGGCATTGAGCCTTCTACTGGGAGTAATGGTTGTTATTCCGATTGGCGGGGGAGATATGCCGGTGGTCATTTCCCTATTGAATTCTTATAGCGGCATGGCTGCCTGTGCAGCCGGGTTTGTCATAACAAATAATGTCCTCATCGTATCCGGGGCACTGGTGGGCTCCAGCGGTATCATCCTCACCAACATAATGTGCAAGGCGATGAACCGTTCGCTGTCCAACGTGTTATTCAGCGGATTCGGCTCAGGGGGTGGTGCGAAGAAAGGAGGAGGATTCACTGGAGAGGCCAAGCCCATTTCAGTGCAGGATGCCTATCCAATCCTGGAGGCCGCTCAAAACGTACTCATTGTCCCCGGTTACGGCATGGCGGTGGCCCAAGCACAGCACGCCGTCAATGAACTCGCTACCCTGATGGAGGAAAACGGTGCCGAAGTGAATTTTGGCATTCACCCCGTGGCTGGCCGGATGCCTGGACATATGAATGTGTTGCTTGCCGAGGCGAATGTTCCTTATGATCGTCTCAGGGAGATGGACGATGTGAACCCCTCAATCGAAACAGTTGATGTTGCGTTGGTAATTGGTGCAAACGATGTCGTGAATCCCGCCGCACGAAACAATGAGGATTCCCCACTTTACGGGATGCCTGTCATAAATGTCGATCAAGCACAGACGGTTATCGTTTTCAAACGATCACTGAATCCTGGGTTCGCCGGTGTGGACAATCCGCTATTCTTTGGTAGCAACACGAGAATGCTGTTTGGGGATGCCAAGTCTTCTATTCAGGGATTGGTTGCGGAGTTTAAGGGTTGATAGCCGGAAGGTTCATCTACTTTGCGAGAACGGCCCCTTAATGGAATAGAGAATCTTCAAGCCTTAACATTTATATAGTGCCCCGAACTTTGTGTTCCCCTCTATACCCAATGTACAACGGGCTATAGCGATTAATATTCACCCCAGGATTGCGCCACTGACTGAACCAGGTCTTGCGTTCTTCTGTCCCCAGATTGATTTTCCTCAGGAAGGGGTGCTTCATCCAATACTTGCCGATTATTTTGTCCAGGTCTGTGCGATTGATTCCTGCCTCTTCTGCATGCGTTGTCATGTCGTTCTTTCGGGCAACCCGTTGGGCAATCATGCAGTTATGGTAGTGCGGTAGAGGGTCATGCGCATCATCATTGCTCTGGGACACCGGGGAAACGGCACCGTCTCCCGCACATGATTGCAGGCATCTTTACGAATCTGCCGGTCAATGTAATTCACAGGGAATAGCGGATTGTTTTTATCCCTGAACTCATGTGAGGATATACTTTCATGGAGAAAGTATTTTTTGAAGTCCTTGATCTTAGCGAAGGCTCGTGTATACGATTTGGGTATGTCTGTCGTCAAGGTATTTCCGGCAACCTTCTTTTCTTTAAGTAGTTGGATAAGTTCACTAGCTATATTTATAAATGATTTCTCAATGGCTTTCGGATCGGCTTTTTCTATGGATTCTAGTTCCAGTCTTCTCTTTTTTTGTGCATTGATCATTCTTCCTTTGCGCCTAAGATTGGCAAAGCCCATGCTGTAAATGAACTCGGATTCGGAGCCGGCGAAAATGTTGATATGATGGGGAAAGTACTGAGAAAGGGAGAAGGATTCCAGTCCATCGGCGGCCATATCTTCTTGCAGGGGTAAATCAGGAAGCAGTTCGGAATGAATGGCCTGGCAGCATCTTGCCAGCCGTTCGAATCGGTTCTGAACGGTCTCTATTCTGACATCAATAGCACGGCCTATATCGCCCAGTCCTGAAGCTGTGACAGGGTGCTCGAAGATCTTGGAATAATCGACAACTTTTTTAGCTAGTAATCAATTGAAAAGGTCTGATCAGAAAAAGTCCTGTGCCAACTCTTACAGCGGTAACGCTGAACTTGGCCGAAGGCCGATGTTGGATGAAAACCATAGCGAATATACCAAATTTCCCCGGCGGGAGCCTCGAAATTGGAGCAATCGGGATTTGGGCAGTGTAGAAAAGTCCAACATACCTCCTTAGCCCAAGTTCACCATACAACAACCTTATCTCATTTCTGTACCGACAGTTAACTTTTTCGATTATCACCACTGATTTTGTATTTCATTAATTGTCGGTCAAGGAATTTCCCTGATAACCCCAGTTTTCCATAAATGTCCAGAAGGGAAAGGACAAGACGCTGACGAAAGACCTTTGGGGTACAAACACTTGCAACCAAATTGTAGTAAATGTTTTGAGGTTTTCGAGACCCTCTGGGAACTCTAACACGGCGTATATACATAGAATATAATAGACAAAAAAGCAAGGAAGGCGACAAGCCCGACCGAAATCAGATAGTCACCATATTGGCGGATGCGGGGTGTGCTTTGGCCTCTGGGTGCAATATTTCTATGTTTCACACTATTGAAACGGATGAAAAAAGATTTTCAACGGACTTTCAAGAGGGATTTTGGTGAACTTGGGTTAGTAAGTTGTTTTCCTATTAAGGTATGCCTTGCGTTTAGAAGCGGCTTGTTTCAAAAAACAGGCTTCGGAGCACTGAAAAAGAAACACTCCCATATTGCAGTGCTGAGCAATCTCATAGATAATTAGTTTAAGAGCACCTCTCAGAAACAGCTTTAGGAAATTGCCGAAGAGATTTTCCCCTGTCTGCTACGGGCAGGTCGATACAAGGCGGCAAAAGCTCAAGCATAGCTTGGCTAGGTGAGCATTCTACATCGCCGTAGTGGCGGTAAAGATCGAGGCAAGAGCTAAATGGGGTTTTTAGAGGAGCCATTAAGGAGTGGTGACCGAGAGGCCGAAGGTGTGCGCTTGGAAAGCGTATGTACCCTAACCGGGTACCGAGGGTTCGAATCCCTCCCGCTCCGATCCCCGCAGTCAACGGGCTCCGTGTTAGAGATTGCCGCCCAACCCCGTCAGGTCTGGAAAGAAGCAGCGGTAAGCGGTTAATCACTGTACACGACTGGCTCGTGGCTGCGGGTTTTTTACTTGTGGTCACAGCATATTCAAGTTAGACTGAAACTCTGATGGAATTCGAAGTTACTGCAATACGGAAACGACCGCAAACTCTGGCAGAATTGGTGGGACAAGACTTTGTGGCCGTTACGCTGTCCCATGCCTTAGAAGCTAGAAAAACGGCTCATGCCTATCTTTTTTCCGGTCCACGCGGTACGGGCAAAACTTCAACCGCCCGAATTCTGGCACGGTCATTAAATTGTGAGAAAGGGCCTACCACTCAACCATGCGGAGAATGCTCTTCTTGCCTGGAGATCTCCAAGAATACATCCATTGATGTCATAGAAATAGATGGTGCCTCAAACACAAGTGTCAATGATGTCCGTGATATAAAGAATGAAATTCTTTACGCCCCTCAAGGGGGGCCTTATAAGGTCTATATAATCGATGAAGTCCACATGCTCTCTAATAGTGCATTCAATGCCTTGCTGAAAACCATAGAAGAACCCCCGCCATACGTTGTATTCATGTTCGCCACAACCGAGATTCATAAGGTACCTGCAACAATTCGGTCCCGTTGCCAACAATTTCGTTTCCGCCTGTTTCCGCCTGAGTTAATCCGGGCAAAGCTGGTAGAGACCGCCAATGAGATGGATAGGGAATTCGATTCGGATGCCCTGCTCTGGATTGCAAGGGAGGCCGGAGGCTCCATGAGAGATGCCTACACCCTGTTTGACCAGATTATTTCCTTCTCGGATTCAAAAATCACCCTCCCTGATATTCAAGACAAGATGGGTCTTGTGGGACTGGAATGCATCTCACAGCTCATGGAAACAGCAGCGGCGGGGGATAGAAAAAAAGCTCTCAATCAATTAGATGAGATTCTCGCATCGGGCACAGCGGTGGAGCAAGTTCTTATTGAACTGGCCGATTTTCTGCGCAACCTTGTGCTCTTATCTCACGGAATCGAAAAAGAATCTCTACTAGGGATGAGCATTGACCGTTTCCCCGAAGGGCCAAGAATTGCATGGAATCAGTCACGTTTGGAGGCTGCCGCAGAAGAAGCACTTACTATGTACAGAGATATACGGTACTCATTGAATCCCCGTTATGAATTAGAACTTTTCCTTGTTCGGCTTTGCAGGCTTACAACTCGGCTTAGTGCCGAGGAGGTATTGAACCGGATAACAGCTCTGCGTCATGAACTCATCAGCGGAAACTGGGACATGTCGCAAGAGAAAACGGCTGCCCATCCATCCCCTGCTCCAGTGGAATCATCGGTGATTATGGATGAAGAGCTATTCCAGCAACTCGTAGGACAAATCCAGCGTATAAACAAATCCTTTGGTTCACTGCTGAGCAAGACTGTACGTTGGACCTGGGAGGACAACCACCTCAAAATGGTTTTCAATTCAAGTTTCGAGGCAGATATGGTGAAAAAGGATGAAAACATTCTGTGTCAGGTGGGAATGGAGTTAGGTTTGCCGAAGTTCGTCATAGAAACCCATGCAGAAACCTCTAAAATTGAGAAGAATCATGACAATACAAATAGCCGCGCCGTAGTTGTGAAACAAATTTTTCGCGGTGAAATAATGAAAGGATAGACAGATGAATCCAATAGATTTATTTAAGAATTTCCAGGAACTTCAATCAAGACTCGGTGCCACCCAAGAGAAATTGAAGAACCTCAGGGCCGAAGGTAGTGCCGGTGGTGATATGGTGAAGGTTGTTGTTGACGGTACCATGGAAGCAGTGTCTGTCACAATTGATCCCATAGCCGTTGATCCAGAAAATATCCGGATGTTGGAAGAATTGATCACCGCCGCTTTTACCAGTGCTACAAGCAAGATGCGGCAGGTTATGCAGCAGGAAATGACACAGATGGTAGGAGGCATGGGTTGAGACAATGGATCGAATTGAGCGTCTTATCTCGCATTTTTCCCGGCTTCCCGGCATAGGCCGCAAGAGTGCATCACGCATTGCCTATTGGTTGCTGGAAGCCGACAAGGGGCTTGTTCAATCTTTTTCCGAAACCCTGCTCGACACACGTGAGCATATAAGTCGGTGCAAAGAATGTGGTAATTATGCCGAGTCGGCACTGTGTAATATCTGTGATTCCCTCAAACGGAATCACAATACGATGTGTGTCGTTGAGCACCCAAAGGATGTTGCGACCATAGAATTAACCGGAGAATTTCACGGACTCTATCATGTCCTCCACGGTGTTCTCTCTCCACTGGATGGAATGGGTCCTGAAGAACTGGGCCTTGGCCGGATGTGTTCCCGCATTCGCACTCATGGTGTCAAGGAAGTCATTGTTGCCACCAATCCAACCCTAGAAGGAGATTCAACTGCCCTATATATCGTAAAAATGCTTCTACAGGACGATGTAATTGTAACTCGAATCGCCTCAGGGTTGCCGGTGGGCGGAGATATGGAGTATGCCGATAAACTCAGCATCTCCCGGGCATTAAAAGCCAGACAGCATCTAGGAGTTTAGTCACCTATACCATGAAACAAGTTATTAGATATCAAGTGCGATTTCAGTTCAATACGTCATTTAGGGAGCAGAGTTCCATCTTTCCTGCAATCAACAAACTGCTCGCCACTCTTAAAGAAACTGATCGTCTTCTGGCTGACACCTTTGGGTTGGAAATGGATTGGCGGCATATTCTAGAGGAAATGACCAGCTCTCATTTCCTCTATACCGTTAATATAATCCTGCAATGGCCTGAGCAAATCCCATTAGACCCTTGGCCAGACCCCAATTCTCTGGAATCCTGGACAAACCGAATACGAAAAGATGTTATTGATATGATGAGAAGAGATGCCCTCGACAGTGACATAAAGCTGAAAAGAGAAGAATGGGATATCCTGTCCCAAGATAAGGGTCTTTCGGAATCAATAAGCTATATACCGCCGACACATGATCATATAGCATCGGTTATAAATGAACTCAGAACGACCAAAGAAGCTCTAGATGATTGTACGATATCCATGATACCTTAAGGTTTCTTCTAAGAACCAAATTCAGGGAATTGACGAAAATGCTTTTGCTTGCCTCCCGCAGGCAGATGCAATACGCAGGCCACCAATGTGGAAGCGGAAGAAACAATCAAGTCAAAAACAAAATGGATTTTTTAGAGGTAAACCTGCGGTGTTATTGTTCGAGCATCTTGTATTTCCATTGTATCATTCTATTTTATTAGCTTATTTGTATAGTGCTTATTTGTATAGTAATTAACCGCCGGGCCGATAGAACTAAATGGGAGTTTGTAGAGGGACCCTTTACTATGTGTTTTCAGATCTGTAATTGAAGGGTATACTAAGGTATGAATACTGATAAAACCGTTATCGAGAATTTTCTGCATGAGACGAAGATGCATCCGGACATGGTAGATATGGATAAAACCGTTAGCCACATAATGGATGAAATGCAGCATGGTCTGATGGGTGAAGCATCCTCGCTTAAGATGCTCCCCACTTATATAGATGTTGACGTGGAAATCCCTGCCAAGAAGTCGGCCGTGGTGCTGGATGCAGGCGGAACGAATTTGAGGACAGCACTGGTAACATTCACAGCAGAAAATGAGCCTTCGATTACCGATTATCGCAAACATCCAATGCCCGGAACCCGTGGGCAAACCGTAGGCAGAGAGGAGTTTTTCGATGTCCTCGCATCGCTGGTGGAAACCCTCATTTACCGTAGTGAAACCATTGGGTTCTGCTTCTCTTATCCAACAGAAATATTCTCTAATCGAGATGGCCGGTTGATCCATTGGTCCAAGGAAATCAAGGCCCCGGAAGTCGAAGGACGCATGATTGGAGCCGACCTTCGAGATGCCCTGACTAATCGAGGGATAAAAAATACTCCGAACATAGTTATTCTCAACGATGCGGTGGCCACATTGCTCACCGGCAAGGCTTCTAATGCTTCCCGTCCCTGGGGTGGATATGTTGGCTTCATCCTCGGTACAGGAACGAACACCTGCTATGTAGAATCGAACTCGAAGATAGGCAAGGTGCCCAGTCTCAATCCATCAAAAACCCAGGTCATTAACTGCGAATCAGGGAATTATGCCTGCCCTTCAAGAGGCGAGGCCGATTTCATGCTTGGTGAAATCACGGCTAACCCAGAGATGTATTGGCTAGAGAAAATGCTCTCAGGGGCATATTTTGGCCAATTATCCACTCAAGCCGTCAGGTTAGCCGGTATGAAAACCTTACTATCATCTCAAGCCATACAGTCATTGGCAGAAGAGGGGGATTTCACATCAAAAGATGCGGATAATTACTGTCACAATCCTTATGGCACCGCTGACAATGCCGTAGCAAAGATAATGATGACCGACACGACAGATTCCGACCGTAGAAGACTGTGGTACATCATAGATGCCTTGCTTGAACGTGCCGCAAAACTTTCAGCGGCCAACCTTGCCGCTTCGGTGCTCAAGGGGGCAAGCGGGAAAGGCCCATTGACACCCACCTGCCTCACCATCGACGGAACCACCTACTATCGGTATTACCGATTTCAACATCGCATGGAAAGCTACCTACGTCCCTATCTTTCCAAAAGGGATATGTATTATGAGTCTTTTCGCGTGGAGGAGGCACCCCTCATCGGTGCCGCCGTTGCCGCACTTACGAATGCGGGATGAACAATTCGGAATGAGAGGACTCGAACCTCCGATCTCCTGCTCCCAAAGCAGGTGCCCTAGCCACTGGGCTACATTCCGGAATGGAGGATATCGGATTCGAACCGACGACCTGTTGATTGCGAACCAACCGCTCTAGCCAACTGAGCTAATCCCCCGAATCATATTAGGATATTCTTAAACGGCTTGATTGATCAATAGTAAGTTGGGGCCCGAGGGGGGGGGATAGGCCGTGCACAAAACCGTTGCGGTTGCCAATCCCCCCTCATCAAGGGAAGCAAGGGGGTGGCCCCCCCCTGAGGGATCCCCCCCCGCCCCCCCTGAGAGGGGGGGGCCGGTCCTTAGCTCAAGTTCACCAAACCACCCCCTCAAAGTCCGTTGAAAATCTTTTTTCATCATTTTCAATCGCCTGAAACATAGAAATATTGCACCCAGAGGCCAAAAGACACCTCGCATCCGCCTTTGTGGTGACTATCTGATTACGATTGTCCTTGCCCCTTCCTTGCTTTTTTGTATATTATATTCTATGTATATACGCCGTGTTAGAGTTCCAAGTGGGTCTCGGAAATCGCAAAATGTTTACTACAATCTGGTCGAAAGTGTTCGCACACCAAAGGGCTCTCGTCAGCGTCTTGTCCTTTCCCTTGGCTGTAATCTCGCAAAATATCCTAACCAATCTCCCCATGAATATCTCACACTCAGTTAACTAATTTTTCACAACAGATAATCTAACTCTCAATCTCTCCGAACATAAAAAAAGGAGCAGGGCCCACGCAAATGCACACCTACTCCAATCTCAATCCCTCCCCAAAGGGAGGAACAATCTTGATACTTATTTGTCGGATAGATTTAGAAGAACTTAAAGACTCTGGAAAGGAATTTCCCTGGATCAACCCAGATAGCTGTCCTTGCTGTGGCGGATGTCGGCTCTGGGGCCATGGATTTGTCCTGAGATATTTCCATGGCTACACCGCAGGGTTATGGCTGAAACGGTACCGTTGTCCCGACTGCCATACTGTTCATACCTTACGTCCTGAAAAATATTCACTAGGTTTTCAGTATCCCTGGAAAGAAATCCAATCTTCATTAGAACACAAGCTCAAGGGTCTCACATTCCGAATAGAGCTATCCCGGCAGTGCCAGCAGTATTGGATGAAAGCACTTCTGTTCCAACGAAAACGAGTCTCTAATTGGCCGGGGCCTATAGAATTCCCATTGAATCAAAAACAGGTGACATGCCGACTCAACTACCATGAGAGACCCTATAAGGTCGCTCCACCCTACCTGCCTTTTGCGGTGACAGTCCGCCCCTTGAGGATTTAGTTTTAAATGAAAAATCACTTAGGAGGAACTGACATGGTTCAAGAGAAAAAAGAAAAGGTAGCGGTCTTTCGATTCGGGGTAATCTTCCCCTTGGTGGAATGTAATGTCCGCGATTATTGGGGAGAGAAAGCCCGGATTCTTCGGGAACAAGTGAGCAAGGAATGGGACAGTGTCTGACCAGGGGGTGGGGCAGAATGATGGATCGTCACTATATAAGTAAGGCTACAATTCTCAGCTGGCTCAGAAAGTATGAAGAAGGAGGCAGAAAGATCGAAGCCCTATATCAAATAACCTTCATGATAAAAATGATAAGAGAAAAGATCCAGGAAATCGCATCGAGAAATGTGACACCCATTATGATCATTGATGAGGCTCACCTGTTTAAACACAATGTTTTTTCTCAGTTGCACACCCTGTTGCAGTTTGAATATGATTCCAAACCGGTTATGCTGGTTGTCCTCTGTGGACAGGACGGATTGATGGACCATCTGATGACGAGTGCAGCTAGGCCTTTGGCATCACGGGTTTTGGGAAAGAATCATCTGGAATCAATCAAAAGAGAAGTCATGGAGGAATACTTGAATCATCATCTTGCTTTGGCTGGTTTAGAAAAACCGATATTTGCAGAAAATGCTGTTTATGCGATTCATCAGAAATCGGGTGGCATCCTACGAAGGGCTAATTCATTGGCAAAAGCAGCTATGTTGGCTGCTGCCATGGAAAGGAAAGATTTTGTTTCTGCTGAACATGTTCGAGTCGCTGCTACAGAGCTTATCCTGTAAGAACATAATCCGGAGGGAGGGCTGGATTATGTTATTTTTGAATTAAGAAATTGTCTAACTGGTCGTGAAAAGGTTTGGGTAGGATAATTTGAGAAACTACAGCATGCCCCGAAGCGAAATGCTTCCCCCGGCGGGCGAGCCCAGAAACCCATACCCCGCCGGGCACGCCCTGAAAACCATGCCCCGAAGCGAAATGCACCCCACGGCGGGCACGCCCTGAAATGCATCCCCCGAAGCAAAATTCATCCCACGGCGGGCACGCCCAGAAACGCATGCCCCGAAGCAAAATGCATCCCCCGCCGGGCACGCCCTGAAATGCATGCTCCGAAGCGTGATGTCTTCCCCGGTGGGGGGGCCTTGAAATGCATGCTCCGAAGCGAAATGCATCCCACGCCGGGCACGCCCAGAAAACCATCCCCCGAAGCGAAAGGCATCCCACGCCGGGTGCGCCCTGAAACGCATCCCCCGAAGCGTGATGCTTCCCACGCCGGGCGCGCCCAGAAAACCATCCCCCGAAGCGAGCTACACCTCACGCCGGGCACGCCCAGAAACCCATCCCCCGAAGCGTGATGCATCCCACGGCGGGCACGCCCAGAAACCCATGCTCCGAAGCGACATGCATCTCACGCCGGGCGCACCCAGAAACGCATGCCCCGAAGCGAAATGCATCCCACGCCGGGTGCGCTCTGAAACGCATGCTCCGAAGCGAGATGCCTCCCACGCCGGGCACGCCCTGAAACGCATGCCCCGAAGCGAAATGCATCCCACGCCGAGCACGCCCTGAAACGCATCCCCCGAAGCAAAATGCATCTCACGCCGGGCACGCCCTGAAATGCATGCCCCGAAGCGGGACGCATCCCACGCCGGGCACGCCCTGAAACGCATACTCCGAAGCAAAATGCACCCCACGCCGGGCACGCCCTGAAACGCATCCCCCGAAGCGAAATGCATCCCACGCCGGGCGCGCCCAGAAACGCATCTCACGCCGGGCGCACCCAGAAACATACGCCCCAAAGCAAAATGAATCCCACGCCGGGCACGCCCAGAAATGCATGCCCCGCAGCGAAATGCATCTCTCGGCGGGCGCGCCCAGAAACCCATCCCCCGAAGCGAAATGCCTCCCACGCCGGGCGCACCCAGAAACGCATGCCCCGAAGCGAAATGCATCCCACACCGGGCACGCCCTGAAACGCATCCCCCGAAGCGAAATGCCTCCCCCGCCGGGCACGCCCAGAAATGCATCTCACGCCGGGCGCACCCAGAAACATACGCCCCAAAGCAAAATGAATCCCACGCCGGGCATGCCCTGAAATGCATGCCCCGAAGCAAAATGCATCCCACGCCGGGCGCACCCAGAAATGCATGACCCGAAGCGTGATGCATCCCCCGCCGGGCACGCCCAGAAACGCATCCCCCGAAGCGAAATGCCTCCCCCGCCGGGCACGCCCAGAAATGCATCTCACGCCGGGCGCACCCAGAAACATACGCCCCAAAGCAAGATGCGTCTCACGGCGGGCACACCCAGAAACGCATGCCCCGAAGCAAAATGCATCCCACGGCGGGCACGCCCTGAAACGCATGCCCCGAAGCGAAATGCCTCCCACGCCGAGCACGCCCTGAAACGCATCCCCCGAAGCAAAATGCATCTCACGCCGGGCACGCCCTGAAATGCATGCCCCGAAGCGTGATGCATCTCACGCCGGGCACGCCCTGAAATGCATGCCCCGAAGCGTGATGCATCCCACGGCGGGCGCGCCCTGAATCGCATGCCCCGAAGCGAAATGCCTCCCCCGAAGCAAAATGAATCTCTCGCCGGGCACGCCCTGAAATGCATGCCCCGAAGCGTGATGCATCTCACGCCGGGCACGCCCTGAATCGCATGCCCCGAAGCGAAATGCATCCCACACCGGGCACGCCCAGAAACGCATGCCCCGAAGCGAAATGCACCCCACGGCGGGCACGCCCTGAAATGCATCCCCCGAAGCGTGATGCATCTCCCGGCGGGCACGCCCAGAAACCCATGCCCCGAAGCGTGATGCATCCCACGGCGGGCATGCCCCGAAGCAAAATGCATCCCACGGCGGGCACGCCCAGAAACGCATGCCCCGAAGCAAAATGTATCCCCAGCCGAGCACGCCCTGAAACGCATCCCCCGAAGCGAAATGCTTCCCACGCCGGGCGCGCCCAGAAATGCATGTCCCGAAGCGAAATGCACCCCCCGGCGGGCACGCCCTGAAACGCATACCCCGAAGCGTGATGCATCTCCCGGCGGGCACGCCCAGAAACCCATGCCCCGAAGCGTGATGCATCCCCCGGCGGGCACGCCCTGAAATGCATCCCCCGAAGCAAAATTCATCCCACGGCGGGCATGCCCCGAAGCGAAATGCCTCCCACGCTGTAATCTCGCAAAATATCCTAACCAATCTCCCCATGAATATCTGACACTCAGTTAACTAATTTTTCACAACAGATAATCTAACTCTCAATCTCTCCGAACATAAAAAAAAGGAGCAGGGCCCACGCAAATGCACACCTACTCCAATCTCAATCCATCCCCAAAGGGAGGAACAATCTTGATACTTATTTGTCGGATAGATTTAGAAGAACTTATCTTAACGAGCATAGCAATAGTAAAATTCAAAGAGCAACTCACTTTGAAAAGCAAAAAGGGTCTTTCTTTGAGAAAGCTGCGGGGGATGAATAATGGAAAACCTCAGACACTTCTTTGGCTTGAAAAAAGATCCCTTTTCCCAGAATGTTGCGGTTCGGGATTTATACCCTCTCCCAGCATTGGACCCCCTGAAACAGAGAGTCAGCTTTGCAGTACAACAAAAGGCTCTCACTGTAATTACCGGTGATGTGGGAGCAGGGAAATCCACATGATCATTGATGAGGCTCACCTGTTTAAACACAATGTTTTTGCTCAGCTACACATCCTGTTGCAGTTTGAATATGATTCCAAACCGGTTATGCTGGTTGTCCTCTGTGGACAGGACGGATTGATGGACCATCTGATGACGAGTGCAGCTAGGCCTTTGGCATCACGAGTTTTGGGAAAGAATCATCTGGAATCAATCAAAAAAGAAGTCATGGAAAAATACTTGAATCATCATCTTGCTTTGGCTGGTTTGAAGAAACCGATATTTGCAGAAAATGCTGTTTATGCGATTCATCAGAAATCGGGTGGCATCCTACGAAGGGCTAATTCATTGGCAAAAGCAGCTATGCTTGCTGCTGCCATGGAAAGGAAAGATTTTGTTTCTGCTGAACATGTTCGAGTCGCTGCTACTGAGCTTATCCTGTAAGAACATAACCCGGAGGGAGGGCTGGATTATGTTATTTTTGAATTAAGAAATTGTCTAACTGGTCGTGAAAAGGTTTGGGTAGGATAATTTGAGAAACTACAGCATGCCCCGAAGCGAAATGCTTCCCCCGGCGGGCGAGCCCAGAAACCCATACCCCGCCGGGCACGCCCTGAAAACCATGCCCCGAAGCGAAATGCACCCCACGGCGGGCACGCCCTGAAATGCATCCCCCGAAGCAAAATGCATCCCACGGCGGGCATGCCCCGAAGCAAAATGCATCTCACGCCGGGCACGCCCTGAAATGCATGCCCCGAAGCAAAATGCATCCCACGGTGGGCACGTCCAGAAACGCATGCCCCGAAGCGAGATGCATCTCACGCCGGGTGCGCCCTGAAATGCATGCTCCGAAGCGTGATGTCTTCCCCGGTGGGGGGGCCTTGAAATGCATGCTCCGAAGCGAAATGCATCCCACGCCGGGTGCGCCCTGAAACGCATCCCCCGAAGCGTGATGCATCTCACGCCGGGCACGCCCAGAAATGCATGCCCCGAAGCGTGATGCATCCCACGCCGGGTGCGCCCTGAAATGCATGCTCCGAAGCGTGATGTCTTCCCCGGTGGGGGGGCCTTGAAATGCATGCTCCGAAGCGAAATGCATCCCACGCCGGGCACGCCCAGAAAACCATCCCCCGAAGCGAAAGGCATCCCACGCCGGGCACGCCCAGAAATGCATGCCCCGAAGCGTGATGCATCCCACGCCGGGTGCGCCCTGAAATGCATGCCCCGAAGCGTGATGCATCCCACGGCGGGCGCGCCCTGAATCGCATGCCCCGAAGCGAAATGCCTCCCCCGAAGCAAAATGCATCCCACGGCGGGCACGCCCTGAAACGCATGCCCCGAAGCAAAATGCATCCCACGCCGGGCACGCCCTGAATCGCATGCCCCGAAGCAAAATGCATCCCACGGCGGGCACGCCCAGAAACGCATGCCCCGAAGCAAAATGCTTCCCACGCCGGGCGCACCCAGAAACGCATGCCCCGAAGCGTGATGCATCTCCCGGCGGGCGAGCCCAGAAACCCATACCCCGCCGGGCACGCCCTGAAAACCATGCCCCGAAGCGAAATGTATCCCCAGCCGAGCACGCCCTGAAACGCATCCCCCGAAGCGAAATGCCTCCCACGCCGGGCGCACCCAGAAACGCATGCCCCGAAGCGAAATGCATCCCACGCCGAGCACGCCCTGAAACGTATGCCCCGAAGCGTGATGCCTTCCCCGGCGGGCACGCCCTGAAATGCATGCTCCGAAGCGTGATGAATCTCACGCCGGGTGCGCCCTAAGAGGTATTCCCCGATGCAAAATGCATCCCCCGCCGGGCACGCCCAGAAATGCATACCCCGAAGCGTAATGCATCCCAAGCCGGGCATGCCCAGAAATGCATGTCCCGAAGCGTGATGCATCTCACGCCGGGCACGCCCTGAAATGCATGCCCCGAAGCGTGATGCATCCCCCGGCGGGCACGCCCTGAAATGCATCCCCCGAAGCAAAATGCACCCCCCGGCGGGCACGCCGTGAAATGCATCCCCCGAAGCGAAATGAATCCCACGCCGAGCACGCCCAGAAACGCATGCCCCGAAGCAAAATGCTTCCCACGCCGGGCGCACCCTGAAACGCATCCCCCGAAGCGAAATGCTTCCCACGCCGGGCGCGCCCAGAAATGCATGTCCCGAAGCGTGATGCATCTCCCGGCGGGCGAGCCCAGAAACCCATACCCCGCCGGGCACGCCCTGAAAACCATGCCCCGAAGCGAAATGAATCCCACGCCGGGCACGCCCAGAACCGCATCCCCCGATGCGTGATGCATCTCTCGCCGGGCACGCCCAGAAACCCATCCCCCGATGCGATATGAATCCCACGGCGGGCACGCCCTGAAATGCATCCCCCGAAGCAAAATGCATCCCACGGCGGGCACGCCCTGAAATGCAAGGAAACAAAACCTGGTTCAGTCAGTGGCGCAATTTTGGGGCAAATGCTAATCCCCATAGCCCGTTGTCCATTCGGGTTTAGAGCTGTACACAAAGTTGGGAACACAATATTTAGCTTAGAAACTGGCCAAAATCTATCGATATAGAGAATGACACACAGCGAATGGGAGGATTTTGTGTCGTATCTCACGAAAAAATTATCGCTTTTTTTATTTCTGGCTACATGGACATTCCCCCTGATGTCTTTAAGTCACACCGTCGGTTCAGCAGACACTCTCTACAGCCTGTCGAGGAAATACAGTGTATCGATTGAATTGATCCGCCGTGTAAATGGCTTGGCAGACAAAACCATAAGGCGGGGGGATGAGTTGTTAATCCCGGTTGATGGCGAGAGTGAAATTGTTGTTCAGCCAGGAGATACTTTATCTGACCTTGCCACTCTTTTCGGTGTTGACCAGCATACAATCATGGCCGTCAACAATCTTGTTTCGGGGAATATCGGCATTGGTCAGGTGTTGAAAATTCCGCCGCCCACTCCTCGGGGGCATCATAGGGTGGTTCCCGGCGATACGATTCAGGCCATTGCCGAGCGCTACGCTATTACTCCGTCCCGACTCAAGGCATACAACGGTCTGGAGGATGATGTTATTTATCCCGACCAGCTTCTCAAAGTTGTCCCCTCCCATCCGGAGGGCTACAGGATTAGTAAGGGAGATTCCCTTTGGCATATAGCCAAGTCTTATGGTATAGCCATGGCTGATCTGCGTGAGTGGAATGGTTTCAAGGAAGGCCAAACAATCCACCCCGGACAGGTATTAAAACTCTATCCGTCCATTTCAAACCCCATATCGATTGCTGAATCTGATTCCCCAAAACCCGCTGTCGCCCTGGCATCGATGCGTGCCCGGGCTACCCCGAAGCCTGAACTACCGGAGTTTGGGGAGTATTTTTATTCGAAGCCGCAGAAATCCAGCCAGCCCAATACAACCTATTGGGAGGGGGCTAAGGTATCGACCGCCGTCGATTATAGCCGGGCCCTCAAAGTTATAGAGGTATTCTATGCGCTTGCCATGAAGCAACCGAGGCAGAGCCGTAAGCTGGAGGGTCTGCATGTTGTGATCGATCCCGGACATGGAGGATTGGATCCTGGAACCATCGTGTCTGTGGAAGATGGAAGGGGGGAAAGGGTCGTTGTTACAGAAGATGAATACGTGTACGATGTCGCCCTTCGCGTTTTCCGCAAACTTCTCAGTCATGGGGCATCGGTAGACCTCACAATCATGGCCCCTGATCATCATATTAGGAATGGCAGGGGTGCCAGACTGTCTTTCGTGAATCGCAAAAATGAGGTATATGCCGACAAAGATCATAATAGAAGTCTTCGATGGCGTCCTGTGGGAACCATCGATGGACTGGATCTTCGAAAGACCATTGCCGCAAAATCCATCAAGAACAAATCCCCATCGGATAGGGCTAAGGGCACACTGTTTGTGAGCATTCATGCCGACAACTCACCGGATCTTCCAAAGGGCTCCGCCGTCCTCTACGATGGAGAAGGCGATGGCGAACTTGCCCACTCCAGGGCGTTTGCCAAGATAATGGCCAAACACATGGGAGCCGGATCCTTCATCAAACGACAGCATCTCCGAGTACTCAGACACAATCCGGCCGATGCAGCCATATTGGTTGAAGTGCGCAATCTTCACTATAAGAATAATGCCTGGGCCCTAAGATCGGACGATCTTCGGGAGCAAGATGCGGGTATGGTTGTCGCCGGCATACTCGATTGGGCAACGCCGTAGCGGGAAAAAAGGCAAAAACCGCCAGTTGGAGGTAGGTTTGACAGACTCCTAGACCATCACCATTTTTGGCGGCATAATAAGACGATGAAATCAGATGATGGAAGACGGCTTCGCACTCCCCAGGGTACTGAAGGCGTTTATCTTGAAGAAGCCTATCGCCACCGCAAGCTCCTCCGAATGACCGAGGATTTCTTCGCTTCGTGGGGCTACCATCCAGTGCTTACACCGGTGTTCGACTATTATGAAACCTATAGGTCTTTGCTCGATAATTCACAGTTGCAACAGAGTTACCGCTTCCCCGATAGGGATGGGGAGCTATTGATGCTTCGATCTGACATAACTCTGTTTCTGGCCAAGCAGATGGGCCTGGTTTTGAAGGATGGGGGAGGTTCTGCAAGGGTTTACTATGCCGACAGCATTATTCGGCATCAGGAAGAAGAGGATATTTCCAGCGATGAATTCTTCCAGACCGGGGCGGAACTCATTGGCATTGAGGGGCTTGAGGGAGATATGGAGATACTTATGCTTTTGCAAGACCTCTTGACGGCGATGAAATTACCCAAATGGCGCATGCACATTGGATCGCGGAGGCTGATTGATGCCGTGACGGACAATCAGGTCGATATATCCACCATCGGTAAGTGCCTCACCCTGAGGGATTTTCACTCCCTGAGCCGACTTCTTCAAGATGCCCATCTACCGGATTCAGAATCATTGGCCCGGCTCTTGTTCTTCCTCGGCACACCCAAGGATTTCGAATCTTCCCATGAAAGACTCATCGCAGACTGCAAAGATGGTCGCAAGAGGAAGAAATTAGCCGATGCCGCCGGGGATTTAGTGAGTATGTGCAAGGTTCTGGCTCAAAATAGTCAGATAGACAACATTCGCATCGACCTTTCCGAATACGGTGAACAGCCCTATTACACGGGATTCACGGTGAAGGTTTATGTCGAAGGTGTCTCGACGGCGGTTGCCGCCGGGGGCCGCTATGATACGCTCTTGGGGACTTTCGGCCTGAACCTGCCTGCCGCTGGTTTCAGCCTATTAACCCGGAAAGTCGAATCCCTAAGCGAATACTGCGCCGTTCCCCCAACGGGAATGCCCGTGGCCAGGGCCGAGGGCAAGGACTTCACGCAGCGTTACATCGATGCGGTGACTCGCCGCGGCAGGGGTGAAAAAGTGGCTCTGTCATGAGAAAAACCCTGCGCCTGGCCGTCCCAAAGGGTCGCTTACTTGACGATGTTCTGGAGTACCTGGGTAATAAGGGCATAGACATCGCGTTTGCCTCGCGCCGACTCTCGGCCGTCGATTCAAAGGGCCGTATCGAGGTGATCAAGGTAAAAAACTCCGATCTCCCCACGTATGTTCACCACGGAATCACCGGGCTTGGCATTGCGGGAGATGATGTTGTCGCCGAATCCAGGAAGGCATTTACAAGGCTTCACACATTTCCATTCGGGGCGACAAGGCTTTGCATTGCGGCCCCCGTCGGCACACCGGCCCCAAGCCACTTTGGCGGTATGGTCAGAGTGGCTACCAGCTATGTCCGCATGACACGGGAATGGTTTCATCGACGGGGGATACCGGTGAAAATCATCCGACTCGGCGGCAGTGTGGAACTTGCCTGCGCGCTTGGCCTGGCCGATTACATAATTGATCTGGTGGAGACCGGACACACCTTGACCGCCAATGGGCTTGAATCCCTTGTCACGATGGAGGAAATCAAGGTGCGTCTCATAGCTAATCCGGCATATTTCAAACTAAACTATGACGAGATTCAGCAACTCACCGATATATTAACAGGGGGCAGTGATGATAAGCACGAGACGGACAACTAAGGAAACCGACATTCGGGTCATTCTCGACATGGCTACAACGGAGCCTTGCCGGATGGAAACCGGCCTTCCTTTTTTTAACCACATGCTCAACGCAATGGCCTTTCACGGCAAGTTTCGCCTGGAAGTCGAAGCCAGCGGCGATATAGAGGTGGACCCCCATCACCTTGTTGAGGACACGGGCCTGGTTATAGGCGAAGCATTGCATCAGTATCGTCTGAAAACAGGGGGCATAGCCCGCTATGGACAGGCCGTCATACCCATGGATGATGCCCTGAGCGAAGCCGTCGTCGATGTGGGTGGACGGCCTTATCTGGTGTTCAATGCCGAATGGCCGCAGTCCCATGCGGGCAAATTCGATGCATCCCTTATAAAGGAGTTCTGGCAGGGAATGGCCGTTGCCGCCAGGGTCAATCTTCATCTCCATGTCCGCTATGCCGAGAATACTCACCATGCCGCAGAAGCTATTTTCAAGGCCGCCGGACTGGCCCTCTCCCGGGCATACAGACCCACAAATGGCGGCGAGGAGACAATGTCCACAAAGGGGAAGATATAGCCGTGGCCGAAATTCCAAAGGAAGGCTTCATCAGAATCACCGTGCCGGAGCCCATCTCGGTAAAATCCTCAGACAGGGCCGCCCTAATCCGGAAGGGAAATCAGTTTTTCAACGACGGAGCCATTGACATGGCCAAGAAAATATTTCTCTCGGTGGGCTATAGCGATGGACTTATCCGATTAGGAGACCATTACTATCGGAAGTCTGATTACTTCGAGGCATTCCGCATGTATAAGAATGCGCCGGATCCGGATAAGGCCGCCTGGATGATTGAAAAGATGGCGGGTATAGTCAAGGACTGGCTAAGGGGCACCTCATAGATAATGCAGATCATAGGTACAGCAAGTTGCCGCAACACAAAGAAATGCCGCCTGTGGTTTGATCAGCGAGGCATATCCTATCACTTTGTCAATCTGTCAAAACGGTCTTTGAGCGATGGGGAATTACAGGCTATCGCCCAAGGCAGGGAATGGGATGACCTAATCGATCGGGATAGCAAGGCGTGGAAGAAACTTCAGCTTGAATGGAAGGCATACAATCCCATGGAAGAACTGAGCGAGGAGCAGGGGCTATTGAAGACCCCAATCCTACGAGAGGGGAGAACAGTTGTTGTCGGTTATGATGTACAGGCATGGGAAGCCATCGCTCAGAGACTCAAGCCCTCATAATTCATGTCTCGCCGTCTATCGGACTACAGCACCCGGCGATAGATTAGCGAAGATCAAGGCAAAATAGAGTGCCAGGCTCTACGCTCCAGAGCCGAATATCTGCCCATAATCCCCGCATCTAAAACTGCATAATGGCTTAAATCAACCTAATACCAGGAGGGCGGATTATTCGCCAAGCCTGAAGAATCAAACATGCCGGACATATCGACGCTACGACCGGCAAGATGGGCTCCCCATGGCTCCAGGTTGCGGTTGAAGGCATAGGCCCTATAGAACATCTCTCTCATGTCCTTCACGCCGGAGACATCCCAGCCGGATATGTCCCTGTTGAACGCATAGGCATGCCCGAACATTTCGCTCATGTCCTTCACGCCGGAGACATCCCAGCCGGATATGTCCCCGTTGAATGCAAAGGCACCATAGAACATACTGCTCATGTCCGTCACGCCGGAGACATCCCAGCCGGATAGGTTCCCGTTGAATGCATAGGCACTCCTGAACATCTTGCTCATGTCCTTCACGCCGGAGACATCCCAGCCGGATATGTCCCCGTTGAATGCATAGGCACCCAGGAACATCTGGCTCATGTCCTTCACGCCGGAGACATCCCAGCCGGATATGTCCCCGTTGAATGCATCGGCACCATAGAACATTTCGCTCATGTCCTCCACGCCGGAGACATCCCAGCCGGATAGGTCCCTGTTGAATGCACGGGTAGCCTCGAACATTTTATACATGGACTTCACGCTGGAGACATCCCATTCGGATATGTCCCCGTTGAATGTAGCGGCATCCCCGAACATCCAGCTCATGTCAGTCACGCCGGAGACATCCCAGCCGGATATGTCCCCGTTGAATGCATCGGCACTATAGAACATAGAACGCATGGACTCTACGCCGGAGACATTCCAGTTGGATATGTCCCCGTTGAACGCATCGGCATCCATGAACATCCCATTCATGTTCTTTACACCAGAAACATCCCATTCGGATATGTCCCCGTTGAATGCACGGGCCTCAGAGAACATAGAACTCATGTCCTTCACACCGGAGACATCCCAGCCGGATATGTCTCTGCTGAACGCATCGGCCTCATCGAACATACAGCACATGTCCTTCACGGCGGAGACATCCCAGCCGGATATGTTCCCGTTGAAGGCACCAGCACCAGAGAACATTGAACGCATGTCAGTCACGGCGGAGACATCCCAGCCGGATAGATCCCTGTTGAACGCACGGGCATCCCAGAACATCTCGCTCATGTCCTTCACGCTGGAGACATCCCAGCCGGATATGTTCCCGTTGAACGCATCGGCATCCTCGAACATTCCGCTCATGGAATTCACGCCGGAGACATCCCAGCCGGATATGTCCCCGTTGAACGCATCGGCATCCCTGAACATCTCGCTCATGTCAGTCACGCCGGAGACATCCCAGCCGGATATGTCCCCGTTGAATGCTGAATAATCGGCATTACTATAGCGGTTAAACAGGTATCTCATATCCGTGATTTTACTGGTATCAATAAGGTTCAAGTCAGCCGTGTTTCCCTGTGCCTTAATCTCCTCGTCAATTATTCTCCAGAGATCATATTTGTCCTTAGCCGTTTCCATGACAATGAGCACCACGGTTTCAGTAGCGGATGTTCCTCCCGATGTCGGTGTAGCCGTTATGGAGTATTCTTTCGCAAACTGCCGTGTCGTTGGAGTCCCGTCAATTCTGCCGGTCGAGGTGTCCAAATTCAGTCCGTCAGGCAGTTCAGGACTCACACTATATGTCACCGATGGCAACGTATTAGCCAACGACAGGGAATAGGACTGGCCCACATAAGCCGGTTGGAATCCATAATTGTTGATGTTAATGGAAATGGAACTGTACCCAAAACCGGAATAGCTACCGGTTCCCGTGGCGGTAACGGTGTATTCGGCATGATGGACATCGGCCAGATTGCTAACAGACACCCTCCCCGAATCGGCATCAATGCTAATGCCGCCAGGCAGAGTGCCCCCGCCTTTCGGCTCCATGGAGTAGGTAACCGTTTGTCCGGGCAGGGCATTGGTCCAATAGGGCAAGCCACTGGTTTTCTCGGTGCCGAAAACGGTATTTATGTTCTCGGCATAGGAAAATGTTTCCGCTATTTCCTTTGGCTTCACGGTTATCGATATGCTGGAGACGACCTCTCCGACGTAGTCGCCGGTTCCCGTGGCGGTAACGGTGTATTCGGCATGATGGACATCGGCCAGATTGCTAACGGACACCCTCCCCGAATAGGCATCAATGCTAATGCCGCCGGGCAGAGTGCCCCCGCCTTTCGGCTCCATGGAGTAGGCAACCGTTTGCCCGGGAGGGGCATTGGTCCAATAGGGCAAGCCGCTGGTTTTCTTGGTGCCGAAAACGGCATTTATGTTCTCGGCATAGGAAAACGTCCCCGCTACCTCCTTTGGATTCACGGTTATCGATATGCCGGAGACTACCTCTCCGCCGTAGTCGCTGGTTCCCGTGGCGGTAACAATGTATTCGGCATGATGGACATCGGCCAGGTTGCTAACGGACACCCTCCCCGAATCGGTAGCAATGCTCATGCCGCCGGGCAGAGCACTCCCGTCCTTCGGCACCATGGAGTAGACAACCGTTTGCCCGTCCGGGGCATCGGCCCAATCGGGCAAGCCGCTGGTTTTCTCGGTGCCGAAAACGGTATTTATGTTCTCGGCATAGGAAAACGTCCCCGCTATCTCCTTTGGATTCACGGTTATCGATATGCTGGTGACTACCTCTCCGCCGTAGTCGCCGGTTCCCGTGGCGGTAACGGTGTATTGCGCATCGGCTTGAACGGGAACAGATGCCCCGACGGTAACCACCCCTGTGCTTGCGGCAATGGTCAATCCCGCCGGAAGTTCTTGATTGTCGGGTGCCCGTAATTCATAGCTTACCGTCTGATCTTTGGGATTGTTTTCCCATACAGGCACCGAGCCTTTCTGCTCAGTGCCAAAGGTGGTGGTAATGGATTCGGTATAAGAGAAACTCCCGGCTAGCGGATTGGCGACGGCGATGCGGAGAGTGGCGGTGATTGACCCGCCATAGGTGCCTGTAGCGGTTACAATGTATTCGGCTGAGGGTAGGTTTATATTGCTTCGCACTGTTATCACGCCTGTCTTTTTATCAATGCTGATTCCAAGAGGGACATCGCCACCGTCTGTTCTTTCCAGTTTGTAGCCTACTATATTCTGCACTTCAGTGCCGGCGGGCCACTGGGGCCGACTTTCGCTCTCCTGGTCTCTTGTGGCTTGAATGTCCCCGTAGGCAAGTTCAAAGTTGTCGAGGTAAGTGGTCGCCACTACTATGCTGACGGTCGTCTCCAGACTGCCTTGGGCACCCCTTATGCCGGTGGCGGTCACCGTGTAGAAAGTGGCGGATTATATGCCGACATCGGCACCGACACTGATATCTCCCGTTGCCGGGTCAATGGCGATACCCGCTGGAAGAGTACCTCCGGCAGTTGGCACCATGGAATATTGCACGGCCTGGCCCGACCAGGCATTAATCCATCTGGGCGAGGCTGAAGCCGGGTTGCCCGAAATGGCCACAATGGGGTCGTAGCCAAAGCTACCGCCTAGTTGATACTCTATATAAGAATCGACACAGGCAACAAGAAGTATCGCTACGAACACGAATAAAGTCCTGATTTTCGACAAAATTGAAATGCCTGTGCCTGCATTCAATTTAGTCCGATTGAAAATGTTTGAGCGAAATGATGCTGTGTGGTTCATTTGATACGCCTCACTATTGGCGATATTCAGCGTCTTGCCGAATTTGTTCATTTGGGTACTCCCCTACAGAACCTAAATGCTCCAGTCAATTTCAAGCCAACCATCTAAGAAAACAGTGTTTTCGGTGAAACATTAGTAATGTCGTCCAGGACAAGTTGTCATGCCTCGTGCCATGATTATAATGTGCAGGCAACAAGAGAGGCAATTCATCCCGAAAAACCGGTGAATTGTAATGAAGTCCTCTTAAAAATCCAGAAAAACTTTGAGAAACTGAGACTATAAACCGCAGATGAACGGCAGATTGCATTACAAGGGAAGGAACCGCAGATGAACGCAGATAAACGCAGATTGCGTTATAGTTGAACTTAAAGCACAGAAAAACCTTAATTTTGGTACACTGAGGGTAGAGATTAAGAGAGTTGTTAATGGGCTGTGGTATTCCATCTGCGTTAATTTGCGTTTATCGAGTGAGTGGAGCGAACGGGCGGTTACAAGGGAAGGAAAGGAACCGCAGATGAACGCAAAGAGAAACAAACAGGGCTAAATACAATCACTGAACGCATTACGGCTGTGCCATACGATAAAAGCTAAAAACGGAATAAAAAAACCGGCAACCAACTACCAAAAAAACTCTGCGTCCTCTGCGCCCTCTGCAGTTAAAAAAACCAGCAACCAGCAACCAGCAACATAAACCACAAAGGACACAGAGAGAAGCAGACAAAGCCTTGAAAAACCTCCGTGCGAAACTCTTTTACAGTACCCCGAAGATTGTGGGCAGGGGGCCCCCGACAAAGGCCGTTACAGAATAGAATACATGGTGTGAGCCGAGATTTTCAGTCAAAATAAGCTGAAATTGGAGCAATGGAGATTAAGACGGGGCGGAGAAATTATAAGCACATGATTGTAAATCGTTTTTTTATCGAGTCTTATATGGATGCATCTGTTTGTTCTCCTACCACTAATCTTGAGGGCACTATATATTGAGAACAGTGATTAGTGTATCCTTTGTAATGAGGAGATCATGATGAGTAATGTAGCACAGAGTTTCTATGAAAACATGTTCAGGGTTTGGGATAGCCTAGGAGACCCCGGGGATGAGGTGGCCGATATAGGCCGCCATTTTCTGGAGACATTGGCCGGTCGCCGGGACCAGTACGGCTTACCGGAGGTGTTTCGCGGCGGCATCGAGGCACTTCACGAAGAATATAATACACTCCAGGAAGAGCTGCCTGATAGAAAGACCGCCTTCAACCGACTCAAACGGCTTCTCCTAGAAGAAGAGAGCACAGGGAAGCCCAAGGATGAGATAAAACAAACGACAAACGGAGCCCTTCTCCAAGCCCTGTGGAGAGCATTCTTTCCCGAAGCCCTTCATCTCGATTCCGATTTGAAGAAACAGATTGACCTTCTCAGGGACAGCCGCCGGATTGACATCCGGGAACTCGTGGCCGATCCCATCGATAACGTGCCTAAGCAAATACTGTTTACCTCCAACATCCTGTATTCCCCACCGGTGGAGCAGCCGGACACGGATATTGGCGGGGATATCGCCGACATCCTGAAGGGGGCAAGAGCCACAGCTTCACAGCCCCAGAAGTATTGGTATGATCATCCAATCCCCATCGGCACGGCCCCGGAGAATGATGAGGTCGTCTATGGTTTGACGGGATTGGCTCAGACTCTAGCCTACGAGAAGAAGAGGGGCACGGTCTCTCCTGATGCCCAGCTCAAGGTTTGCCTGTCGATTTCCGTTACCCATGAAGGTCTCGAACGCTGGGCCTTACCCTGGCTAAGGGCGCAGCTGGCTTCAGTCAACGATGGCCGCTTCGAGGGACTGAAGGTGTACGCCATCACCCAGTCCATCGTCGGGGAGATTCTTGGAACGCTCTCAAGCGGCCTGAAAACGCCAGAAGACGAGGTTATGTCGGCAAGCATTGGCGTAGACGGGGAGTATGGTCGGCATTACTCGTTCCTCAAGGCCCTGCCCGCCCTGTGGGCCGTTGCGATTGATTCAAATATAAAGGCCACGTTCAAGATTGATCTTGACCAGGTGTTTCCACAAGAGTTGCTTTGTGCCGAAACGGGGAAGAGCGCGTTTGAACACTTTGCTACGCCATTGTGGGGTGCCAGGGGTCGAGATACGGAAGGTAGGAATGTCGAGCTTGGAATGATAGCCGGGGCATTGGTGAACGAAAAAGACATAGCCGCCGGATTGTTCACGCCGGATATTCCCTGGCCGGAGGGCCCCCCGAAGGGCGATGATCTCTTATTCTACAAGCAAATTCCAATGGCGGTATCAACCCGCGCCGAGCTGATGACTCGCTACGGGCCGAATGAAGAATTAGATGGGATAAGCACGGCCATTCACCGAATACACGTTACCGGGGGCACGAACGGTATACGCATCGATGCCCTGCGCCGCTACCGGCCATTCACCCCGAGTTTCATTGGACGGGCCGAGGATCAAGGCTATTTGCTATCAGTTTTGTTTGATGCGCAAGATGGTGCCGTTCTGCGTTATGCTCATGCCTCAGGGCTGATTATGAGGCATGATAAAGAAGCCTTTGCCCAGTCGGCGGTGAAGGTCGGCAAGATCGGATCATACATCGGGGACCTTGTCCGGCTGTTTGTGTTCAGCACGTATGCAAATTTTCTGCCCTGGGGAAAAGAGGAAACGAAGAAACTCGTCAATCCGTTTACTGGGTGTTTCATCACGCCAATCCCGAGGACAGTCGTCCTTCTACGTCTGGCACTCTGCTTGCTCAGCGATAAGCCCATGGATGAGCGCAGGACGATCTTAGACCTTGCCAACAAGAGAATTCCACAATGGCTGACCAATTGCGCCGATAAATCGGCCCTATTGGAAGAGACCTGGTTGATGGAACGGAGAGGATGGAATCGTTATTACGACCTCCTTGACTCCCTGGAAACCGCCCTGCGGGATAATTCTTCGGAAGCCAAGTCCACAACCCGGCAACTCCGAGACATCGTTCAGGGTTGTCATATTCTCGGCTGACATGGTTGCGGTACAATGGTTTCCCGGCCACATGGCCAAGGCCAAGCGTCTCATCAGGGAAAGCCTCAAGCTGATTGATGTCGTTATTGAAGTGCTGGACGCACGTGCGCCGAATTCAAGCAGCAATCCGCTGTTACGGAGTCTCTTGCAGTCCAAGCCGCAGATAATACTACTGAACAAGGATGACCTAGCCGATGCGAAGGCGACGAAGCTCTGGATTTCGCAGTTCCACAGGGAAGGCCAGATAATACCTCTGCGTGTGTCCGGCAAGCAGGCTAGGGGACTCAACGCCATCCCCAAGGCTTGTCAGGAGCTTTTTAGGGATGCCTCATGGCGTTCCCGCCGACCCGTGAGAGCCCTTATTACAGGCATACCCAATGTCGGCAAATCAAGTATCATCAATGGGTTGTCCGGGAGAAACAGGGCCGAAACCGGTGCAACACCCGGTCTGACGCGCCATCTACAGCGTATCCCCATCAATAGACGATTTGAGTTATTCGATACTCCCGGCCTACTCCCGCATAAATTCGAGAATCCACTGACGGGGCTGATACTTGCCGCCCTAGGTGCCGTCAAAGAAACGATTCTACCCGAGGAGGAACTTACGGCAAGGCTCCTCTCTTACTTGGCATGGCGTTATCCAGAGGCCCTGGCCACACGGTATGGTCTGAAAGAAATACCGAAGCCGCCCCATTCCTTGGTGGATCTTGTGGGACGTTCCCGTGGCTGCCTGATGCCCGGCGGAAAACTTGATTATCCAAGGATCTGTCAGTTTTTGCTCAAAGATATTAGGGAAGGACGATTGGGTCGAGTGAGCATGGAATGGCCAGATGGATTGGGCTGGGCTCCGCTCCCTGAAATAGATTCCATTGAGAAAGACCCATCCAACCTCGTGGTGTAAGATGCTTTCATAGCCATCAATCCTCTGGGAACTATTTGTTTTTCTCGGGCGGCTACTTCCGGGAACATGTAATTCACTCTATATCATCCCATGAAATCCCATCTCCCGATGGCAAATCATGGACAAGGCGGCTTCCGTATACTTTCATCCTATGCCGTGGGGCAATGCCGGGCTTCAGCACTTTCTCGGTGCGAAGGATGGCGGTATTCGTCGGATTGAGGCGTGTTCCGGCCTTCAATGCCCCGATGGCGTGAAGCGACCGATTCGTTCGCCGATAGCAAGAGGCTTCCGATTCGGCCAATCCGAGAACTCCGGTGCCGAGTGCCGCGGCCATTCTTTTCGAATCATATTCAAGGGCTAATTCATCAATGACGGTTTCGATGCTATCGGCAGAGGCGTAATGGCGCAGGGCATTGGTCATCCTTGCAAAATCATCCGGGACAAGGGCCACCTGGTCATCAAGGCCGCCGTCATCCCTGCTTAAACAGAAATGCTTCTCCACGAGGATTGCGCCGAGCGCGGCGGCTAGGACGGGCAACAGCACCGGATCGAGGCTATGGTCCGACAATCCCACCGGCAGGTTGTATTTTGCGGCCATGGTTGGAATGCTTCTTAGATTGGCCTGGTGCTCCGGGGCAGGATAGCTGGTAAGGCAGTGGAGCAGAATGACGGATAATGCTTCGCCTTTGCTAGACTTTCTGGCGGTTCGGATAACTCCTAATGCGCGCTCTATATCTATGGGAAGGCTTACCCCCGTTGAAAGAATGATGGGCAGATCTGTTTGAGCGAGTCTTTCCAATAGCGGCTCATGATTAAGCTCTGGGGATGCCACCTTCCAGGCCCTGACACCAATTTCCTCAAGCAGGCAGACACTTTTTTCACCGAATGCGGTGCCGAGGAATTCGGCACCCCGTTTCTTCGTCTGCTCGGCCAAGGCGGCATAGAAATCTACAGGCCGCTGTAGTGAACGGAATACCTCGTATAGAGGGGTTTGGCCGCCCGGCAAAGGTACAAGTCCGGCCTCTGGGGGCAGAATTTCCTCTGCGAAAACGACTTGTAACTTCACCACATCCGCACCTGATTCCACTGCGGCATCCACGAGATCTAGGCCTCTTTGGAGGTCTCCGCCATGGGATGTGCCAATCTCTGCGACAACGAGGGGGAGGCAGGGCTGAGAACAGTTCTGTCTGATATGATCGAAAACCAATTATTTCTTGCGAGGGATGTTCTCGAAACCGCAGTAGGGGGCCAGAGCCACCGGAATGGCTATAGAGCCATCGGCCCGCTGGCCATTTTCCAGCAGTGCTATAAGTGCTCGGGAGACAGCAATTGCCGTTCCATTAAGGGTGTGGGCATGGCGTATCTTCCCATTCTCTCTGTAACGAATTTCAAGGCGGCGAGCCTGATAGTCGGTGCAGTTTGAGGTACTGGTTACTTCGCCCCATTCGCCATTTTCTCCACGCCCGGGCATCCATGCCTCTACATCGAATTTGCGCCAAGCCGGTGCCCCGAGGTCTCCTGTGCAGGTATCCACAACCCGATAGGGGATGCCCAGTCCTTGAAAAACCTCCTCCTCTATGCTGAGGAGCTTCTCAAGCAATTCATCAGATTGATCCGCCGTTGTGTAGGCAAACATTTCCACCTTGCTGAACTGATGTACCCTGTACAGGCCTTTTGAATACTGACCAGCGGCTCCCGCTTCTCGTCGGAAGCAGTGAGATAGTCCGGCCAGGAGTATGGGGCCTTTCGAGAGATCTATGATTTCTCCGGCAAAATAGCCTCCAAGAGTGATTTCCGCCGTGCCCACCAGACAGGTGCCAGTTCCCTCCAGTGTGTAAATATTGGACTCTTCTCCACGGGGAATGAATCCTATGCCCGACACAACCTCTTCCCGTGCAATGTCCGGTGTGATCGTGAGGATGAAACCATGTTTTCTCAAGATGTCCATGGCATAACGAACGAGGGCCAGTTCTAAATACACGGCCTCGTTTCTGAGAAAATAGAATTTGCTACCAGATACCTTGGCCCCAGTTTCAAAGTCAATCAGGTCCAGGGATTCAGCAAGCTGAACGTGATCTTTTGGTTGAAATTCAAACTTGGTAGGATAACCAAAACGGGAAATCTCGCTATTATCCTTGTCTTCCTTTCCTATCGGAGCATCGGGATGAGCCATATTTGGAATATGAATTAGAATTTCATGGAGGGATTTTTTTACATCGTCCAGCTCTCTCTCCTTGATGACGATAGCCTCTTTTATTCGTTGCCCTTCCTCAATAGCCCTTTGACGTGTTTCATTATCCAGCCTCGGCTTCTTGGCATTCTCATTCCTCATGTTGCGTAGGTTATCTATCTCGCTAATCAACTTGCTACGGCTTTCGGCAATTCTCAGAACTTGATCAATATCGACGTTCATGAAACGGTTCTTTATGTTAAGTTTTACCGCATCGACATTGTTTTTTATAAATTTCAGATCAAGCATAATTTTCCTCAACGATTGGAATAGTGTAGTGTGACCCCAATTCCGTCTCCATGTCAAATGTGTTTATAGTGCCCTCAAGCCTAGTGGTAGAGGACAAACACATGCATTTATATATAAAAAAACGATTTACAAGCATGGTTTTATAATTTCTCCGCCCTGTCTGAATCTCCATTGTTTCAATCTGGGCTCATTTTGACTAAAAACCCGGCTCATTTCATGTATTCTATTCCGTAACGGCCTTTATCGAAGGCCCCCCACCCCCAATCTTTGGAGCACTATAAGCACATTACCTTCGGTAGCCGCCCGTTTCCATGTCATGTTATCCTTCTGACTCTCGGGCTTGAATGCGGGAGTGTTGAATCTATAGGAAAGAAGGTATATTATATGAGAAATTCAAAAAGTGAGGTTGAGTTGATGAAGAAGATTTTTTTTAGCGGTCTAGTGCTGTTGATGCTAATGACTGCTATGTCATGCAAACCCAAGGCGACCAAAGGCGTAACAGTGGTAGGCGAAGTCGTTTTTATGGAAAATGATGTCACCCTTAACAACATCTCTGTTGATATAGGTGATGAGGCGAAGGATGGCGATGTGCTTAGGACAGGGGAGGCTTCTTACGCCGAAGTTGTTTTTGGAGAACAGAGTATTTTCAGGGTAATGGAAAATACATCTGTCGTCCTCAATGCTCGTCAAAACACCCTTGAATTGGATCAGGGCGTATTGGCGGTTATACAGTCCAAGGCCCACTTCCTTTCACAGGATGATCCTTGGGAGATTCAAACTCCCACAGCAGTTGCTGCCGTGAGAGGTACCACCTATTTTATCAAAGTTGAAAATGCGGACTCTACCTATATCTGCATATGTAATGGGCAAATAGAAACTGAAGATGGTGCTCATGGTAATACCCTAGAACTTGAAGCAAGTCATCATAAGGCGGTTAGGTATATACGGAATGCTGATGGGCAATTGGTGGTTGAGGATGCTCCGATGATTTATCACACCGATGAAGAGATGGAATCCTTGGCCGACCACATAGGTACAAGCATTGATTGGTCTCGAATACCGTAAGGGGGTAGAAGAATGACCCCTACACGCGATGATGCAGTTAAACTTTTTCTCGAACACAATGAGAGTACAAGCCTCTACCGCCATGCCCTTTCTGTGGAGGCAGTTATGCGATATTTCGCCGAAGAATACGGTGAAAATGAAGAGAAGTGGGGCATCATCGGCTTCATCCATGATTTGGACTGGGAGAAATGGCCCGAAATCCATTGCAAGAAGACCGAAGAACTCCTCAGGGATGCAGGCTGGCCGGAGGATTGGATTCGCTCGGTCCTTTCCCATGCCTGGGGTATGATGACCGACGTTGAACCTGTTCACGTTATGGAAAAGGTTCTCTACGCCATAGATGAATTGACCGGCCTCATCACTGCTACGGCCTTGATGCGGCCTTCAAAGAGTCTCATGGACTTAGGGGTCAGTTCTGTTGTCAAGAAATGGAAGATGAAGGGGTTCTCAGTCGGAGTGAACAGGGATGTGATAGACAAAGGCGCGGCCATGCTTGGGCTGGAGCGCAAGAGTCTCATCGAGAAGACCATCAACGGTATGCGCAGGGTGGCCAGTGAATTGGATTTGGGCTGAAGGGCACCCACCCCCTGGATTCTGACACAGCTCCCTGTCTGCAACAGGTAGGCGCAGGACACTGCACAGGCAGGCAAAAAATCTCTTCGTCAATTTCCTAAAGCTGTTTCTAAAGGTTCTCTTTGGCTTTTAAACTGAGAGGTTCCCTCTTTCCAGGCTCTCCATTAGAGTTATTGTATGATGAATACTGTGTATATTTGCGGTCACCGCAACCCTGATTTCGACTCCATAGCTGCGGCTCTTGCCTATGCCCATCTCAAGAGTCGAGTTGATCCGAGCAATACGTATGTGCCGGTGCGCTGTGGGAATCTCAACCTGCAAACTCGCTCAATGCTTACAAAGTTTGGCATTACTCCTCCCCAACATATGAAAGATATACACGCCACCGTCAATGATATAATTAATCGCGATACTCCAAGACTTCGCATCAAAGATCCCATACAAACAGCAATAAGCGCATTGGATGAAACACAACTGAGTCTGTTACCAGCATTTGATGAAGATGATCTTTACAAAGGGATTGTCAGCACTGTAGGAATCAGCCATTTCTTGATGAGGGAAAACATGGGGGCTCGCCCTGTTTATGAATTTAGAGTCAATAACTTCACCAAGGTAATACCCGGTAGCATTCTCACTCATGGCGATAGGGAAGAATTTACCGCCCCCATTATGATTGGGGCCATGCCGTTTGAACAGAGCATCGAGCGGATTGCTAAATTAGGAATAAACCTTCCCCTTCTTATCGTCGGATTGCGGCACGATCTCGTAGCTCACGCCCTCTCCCATGAATTCCCGGCACTCATACTCACCGGAGCGACCGATGCAGAGGTGGCAAAACTTGATTTCTCACATTACAAGGGCGCGATATATCTCTCCGATGTGGACACTGCCGAAACAGTCCGATTGTTGCGGTTTAGCACTCCTTTGGAGGGAATCGTTGAAACCGATGTGCCCCACCTGGACATCAGTGAGAATTTCGATATCGCCAAATCAATACTCACCGATTCCATACTCCCCGGCCTTCCGGTATTTGATGGTGAGCATTTTGCCGGTGTTGTAACCCGCAAGTCATTCCTCTACCGCCCTCGAAACAAGATCATCTTGGTCGATCATAATGAAATCGATCAGAGCATCCCTGGAGTCCGGGAATCAGATATTCTAGAGATAATTGATCATCATCGATTCGGAACTGTGATGTCCAAGGAACCATTTACAATATACGCCAAACCGGTGGGATGCACCTGCACAATTATTCGTCAACTCTATCGCCAGCACGGCATCGCCATACCAACTGAGATCGCGCTTCTTATGATGCTGGCGATACTCTCGGACACCATCATACTCCAATCGCCAACCACAACCGATGAAGACAGACAGACCGTGGCAGGTCTCGCACGTCATGCCGGAGTCGATTGGAAGGAGTTGGGATTGGTTCTGTTTGAATCAGGTGCGAAGCTTGAAGACCTCGACCCTGATGAAGCCGTAAACGCCGATTTCAAATCCTATGAAGCCGGAGGCCTTCGCTTCGGTATAGGTCAAGTAGAAGTTCAGTCCCTTACATATCTCAACGAAGTAGTGCCAAACCTGGTGGATGTCTTGGAACGGATACGGCATATTCAGGGCCTAGATGGAACCATGTTACTCATCACCGATATGATAAAAGCTGACAGCATCCTCATCTTTCAGGGATTGGAAACCCTCGTAAAAGCCCTGCCCTACGAAAGCTTGTTTGATGGTGCGTTGAGTCTTCCCGGCATTCTTTCGCGCAAGAAGCAACTCCTCCCTGAAATCCTTCGTGCCATTGAAGAAACATGGGATAACAATTTGGGAGGAGGCTAGGGTCTGTGTCAGAATGCGCCTTTGGTCCGCATGCGGCGTTGGCGAAAAAACCTGAAATGCTCATGTACAACAGTACATTCCGCTTTCAGAACTTCTCGCCGCCTTGCCTGCGAACCAAATCCATCATTCTGACATAACCCAAGTTTACCATACAACACCCCTATCTCCTTCCTCTACCGACAGTTAGCTTTTTCGATTATCACCACTGATTTTGTATTTCATTAATTGTCGGTCAAGGTCCTTCCCCGATAGACTGAAGTTTTCTACAAATATCCAGATGCGACTTCTCCGGGCGTGAGTTCGTTCTCATGGAATTCTTCAGCAGTTCTCCGTTTTCGCTTACGATATACTCCAGGGTCACTCTGCAATGCGTTTTTAGAATCGATTTAATGCTATCCCAGTTTCGATTGTCCCCATTTAACCGAAGCTTCCGCTCTATGAAATGCATCAGGTGATAGGCCAGAACGGATATAAACATATGGGATTCAATCCGGTCCTTGGATTGATGAAAATTCGGTCTGAAACCAAGATGGAATTTCATATCTCTCAATGATTTCTCGATGCGACCAAGCATAATATAGGTTTCCCATATCTTCTTGTCTGTCCAATCTCTTCGATTGGTTCTCAAGAGGTAGGTTCCCTGTTTCTCTTGTGCCTCTGTATTTTCCTTGTCTTTCCTGGTCCATTTGATGGATGCTGCTTTAATCTTGCAAGTGCGCTTATCTTTCTCTCCAGGTTCGACTTCAATATGGTAAAGGCGAACCACACGAGGATGTTTTTCTGTGAGGCGACCTATGTTTCTCCAAAGCATTCTTGCATCCGTAGAGCAAATCAGCGGTACGGTAATAGGCATTGAGCGAACGTGCCGTAGGATTTCCGCTGAACTTAAGGTGAGAGAGGATGTATTTTCCACCCATTCCCTGGTGCCCCGTTCGCTTTTTGGGTGGATAAGTCTGCCAAGGATAAGGGCTTTGGCAATGGGAATGAGGGTTTTAGGGACTCCTTTTTTAATCAACACCTTATGTTCAATTCATTCCACATCACATGACCGACATATTCAGGCCCAAGTGAACGCACATTTAAGGCATCCATGCTATCCACATCAACAGACTGGAAATTGCGTTTCTTCTCACGGGTTGATTTTTCTGCGGTTTTGGCCTTCATGGAAAAAATGCGATCAGAATATTATTACCCTCGACAAGCAAGATTGTCAATTTTGGGGGTCTGTTTCAAAGAGCTCTGACCGACCGACAAGCATATCTTCGATTCTCTTGGCCAATAGCTTGTGCAAAGAGGGGTCAAGGTCCAGTTTGCCAAGGGAGAGGACAAGACGCTGACGAGAGCCCTTTGGTGTGCGAACACTTTCGTCCAGATTGTAGTAAACATTTTGAGATTTTCGAGATCCACTTGGAACTCTGACACGGCGTATATACATGGAATATAATATACAAAAAAGCAAGGAAGGGACAAGGCTAATCGTAATCAGATAGTCACCATAAAGGCGGATGCGAGGTGCGTTTTGTCCCCTGGGTGCAATATTTCTATGTTTCAGGCGATTGAAAAAGATGAAAAAAAATTTTCAACGGACTTTGAGGGGGTGTTTTGGTGAACTTGGGTTAACAAACATAATACCGCTTGGAGTGGTTTTATCTACAGGATTGATTGCAATCATTACATACTCATTTCAAAAATATCTGGATAGACGGAATGATCTTGTTGCGCTGAAGCGGAAAAAATATATGGTTTTTCTAGAGGTTTTTGTATTACATTCGTTGACAAATGACAAAAAAGAATGGTTGCAATATCATGTTTTGGCTAATGAGTTTCCTCTCTATGCATCAGATGATGTGATAAAATCATTTGCGAAATTCCAGGAATATTGTGGTAAAACAGCAGGAATGGGCACACGAGATGAAACAACGTATAAGAATTTATTCTCCGAATTATTGATGTCGATGAGAAATGACTGTTTTGACAAAGTAACATTAACGAATGAAGAACTTGTAGCACAACTTACATTTTCTGTTTAACCGGCGAAAAATCTCTTCGGCAATTTCCCAAAGCTGTTTTTTAGAAGTCCCCGTTAAAAATAGACCCGGGCCATTATATCCATTGCTATTGGGATGTCTTCATCATATCGATGTTGATCGACGCTATCATGAATCTTCGCCTCACAGAAGAGTTCAAAGAATGCAATATCTAATCCCATGCCAAAGCCCACATAATTATTATGATATTGAGCTGCAAGCTTCAATACTTTGAATAGAGTCAATTTGGCACCAAGTCTGACATGGCCGAGTGCTCGATACATTGCATCCTGAAAGCTATCATTATTGGATTCGACTTCGCGGAGGAAACCAATGAAATCATAGAAATCTAAACTAAATTGGGATTTCATCTTCCCTTTTTCAGCCAGCAAGGTAGCACCAATATCCATATCAAGAGAAAATTTATACTCATGCTCGGCTTCGGCAATGAGATCTTCATTATTAAAGAGTTCGTTCAATCCCTCGGCATAATAAGGAGTGTCCATCTGATTGGAACCAATTATATCGTTGAACACAATGCCGAATCTTAACTCAGGCATTGGTTGCCAAACTACCCCGGCATCAATTCCCCATATATAACCATATCTGAGGCCACGATCAAAGAGACCTTCAATTTCATACAGCGACACCGAGTGTTCATTCTTAATGAGAGTGCCAAAGTTGCCAGAAACCCCCAAGCTGATTGATGTTTCGGGGAGCGTGAATCCGTAACCAACGATAGCACCAAATTCATAGAAAACCGAGTCGAGGCTCTGCTCTTGTTTGTTGGGATCCAGGATTACTGTACCCATCATATGGTTATACAAACCTAAGCCAAATCCATTATGGAGAAATCCGGCTCTAATAGTCCCCAAAACCTTAGCAGACATCTGATGGGGGATACCCTGATAAAATCTACTATTCGCTCCTGTACGGATGTTATCCAGATTGGTTTTGATGCGATCATAATCCTCGGTTTTGATCTGGGCGATGATCTTTCTCACGGCATCTTCATCATTCAGATCAACATCAAGGGAATTGTCATCCCCATAGAGCAATTTCAGGATATTGGAATTACTCGATTTCCCCTTCCGATTATTTGCAACATCACCAAATACGGCCTCAAGTATGACCCGTTCATCAATTTTCTGATTCGTGATGAGTCTCGCTGTATGCTCAAAAACGGCAGCTAGTTGCTTCTGTTCATTAGTATCATAAGATTCCTTGTCATAATCATAATTATGATCCTGATAATCATAATTATGATCCTGATAATCATAATCACAGTATGCAGTAGATAAGGACATTGTAGCTACTATTGTATCTAATTCCGTCATGGAACCTTCTACGCCTATATTAACTGCTAAATCAAATCCATTTTGCCCGGAGATTCCTGCCGGGTTAATAAAAATAGAACGGAAGCCTCCAAATTCGGCAATATATGGATCACTTGTTCTCTTATCATTCTCGAAAAGTGTACCGGAATGAATTTGTGCCAAACCCAGTATCGACAGCCCTAGTACCAAAATTCCGCGCTTGAACATATCTAGCCCTCCAGTAATATTATTAGTAATGTCGCCATTTCTATCGGCAATGGCTGATCATTGTATTGCATATACAGAATTATTATACTAATGATTCGTTCAGGATACAACATGTTTAACCAAATTAGTAGCCGTGGTGCAAAATTCAATCTTAAACCTAGTCAGCCTACAACTCTGGGCACCGCCATACATGGCGAGGGGGTGCAGTTCTCCCTTTTTTCCAGGAATGCGACTGGTGTCAGCCTCCTTCTATTTGACAGTGCTGAGGATAATCAACCCTCTCGATGCTTGCCTCTTGATCCCAAAATTAACAGGACAGGTGATTACTGGCACATCTTTATCAAGGAGATCGGCGAGGGGCAACTGTATCTCTATCGGGTTGACGGTCCGAGCGATGTAGCGCAGGGTCAACAATATAATGAGGACAACCTCCTCATCGATCCCTACTGCAAAGCCCTGACTGGCAAGCCTCCCTGGGCCCGACAGCAAGATCGGAATCGCACCAGGATTGACGAGGTCATGCCAAAATGTGTTGTTATTGACGATGAATTCGATTGGCAGGGGGATAGCCCGCTTAATTACCCGCTACGGGAAACCATCATTTACGAGACCCATGTCAGGGGACTCAGCAGACATCCCTCTGCTAAGAAACGGTTTGGCATCCGGCATCCCGGAACCTATGAGGCCGTTACGGAGATGATTCCCTACTTCAAGGAGCTGGGAATTACAAGCCTGGAATTTCTTCCCATTTTTGAATTCGATACATATGAATACGAGAAGACTAATTACTGGGGATACTCCACCTTGGCCTTCTTCGCACCTAAGGGCGGCTATGCCGTGTCGGATAGGGGTACCGACCAGGTGAAGGAGTTTAAAACCATGGTAAGGGAACTGCACAAGGCTGGCATCGAGGTGATACTCGATGTGGTTTTCAACCACACCGGAGAGGGGAACCAGGACGGTCCTGTTTTTTCCTTCAGTGGATTGGACAACACGGTGTATTATATTCTGGAGTCGGATAAACGCTTCTATGCGAATTATTCCGGATGCGGCAATACAATGAACTGCAATCATCCAGTTGTGATGAATTTCATCATCGACTGTCTGCACTACTGGGTTCAGGAAATGCATGTGGATGGCTTCCGTTTCGATCTTGCCTCGGTCATGACCCGGGATGGGGCGGGACATATCTTGGATAAGGCTCCGATTATCGAAGCCATCTCCGAAGATGCCATACTCGGTGATACAAAGCTCATCGCCGAGCCCTGGGATGCGGGTGGTGCCTATCATACCGGCTCCTTCCATTATGGCCGCTGGGCAGAATGGAATGATCGGTTCCGCGATGATGTAAGGGCCTTCTGGCTGGGGAATCAGGGTATGCTCCCGGCATTTGCCACCAGGGTGAGCGGTAGCTCCGACCTCTACCTCCGGTCAGGCAGAAAGCCATACCACAGCGTCAATTACATAACCGCTCACGATGGATTCACCCTTGCAGATCTGGTGAGCTATAATGAGAAACACAACGAAGACAACGGCGAAAACAACGAGGACGGCTCAAACAACAATCTCAGTGCTAACTGGGGCGTAGAAGGGGAAAGTGAAAACAAGTCAATACTGAGAATTCGCTCCCGAATGATTAAAAACTATTGGACAACCCTGCTTCTGTCCATCGGAACACCAATGATACTCGGCGGCGATGAGTTCCGGCGTAGTCAGCGAGGCAATAACAATGCCTATTGTCAGGATAATGAGCTATCCTGGTACGATTTCGACAATCTCGAACGGTATGAAGAAATCCATCGATTCGCCCGCCTCATCATTGCATTTAGAAAGAAACATTCGACCCTTCATCGCCGAAAATTCTTTGAGGGGAAAGACCGCAACGCTGAGGGAGTGCCAGATATTGAATGGTTTGACGAACGAGGCGGTGTGCCTGATTGGAACAGGGCGGAGAACATTCTTGCATTACGTATCGACGGTAGCCGGGAAGAGATTGGCCGCTCGGCGAACATCGTCATCTGTTTTAACTCGACCGACCGGGCGGTGCATTTCACCCTGCCGTCACCACTTGTCGGGTTTAGCTGGTATCGAATCGTAGACACGTCTTTGGAATCACCAAAGGACATTGTCGAAAATGAACTTGAGGTGCCAATAATCGCAGAGAGAGGCTATACCGTCGGTGAGAGGTCTACGGCGGTGATCATAGCGACACGATGAAAATACCCGTCCGCATCAGGCGGCAACTTGACATGGCCTCTTACCTTAACCTATTCTCCTATGCTGCCTCAACCGTTGTCATTCCCATCAGTCTCGTTGCCATCACGACGGAGTTTGGCCTCAGCCTCACGCAGGCCGGTGCCTTGAGCCTGGTAGGTTCCATATCTATTTTCACGGCCCTCATCCTCTCGATTCCCACCTCCGCCCTACTCGGCAAGATTCGGCTGTTGCGCTGGTCTCTGTGGCTACTCGCCGGAGGATTATTGCTTTTCACCCGAACTCACAGCTATCTGTCGGCCATGCTGACCATGATAGTCATCGCCTTTGGACAGGGGGTGGCCGAGGCACTTCTTGCACCATTGGTAGAAGACATTCACCCCGGAGATGCCGGCTCCAACCAGCTCCTTCTCCAGGCTACCTGGCCTTTCGGCATCATTTTCGGCACCATAATCATCGGTGAAATACTGACCCGTGGATTGTCTTGGCGATGGGGATTCGTGTTCATAGCGGCGGTATGTTTCCTTGTCGGTGTGCTGTATCCTCCACACAGGCGTGTTTCTTTGCCGGTTTCCAGGGCCGATTTCTCCCATGCGGGAGAGGTGTTTTCCGAGCCTCTTTTCTGGATAATGGGATTCGTTCTTTTCGCTTCGGGAGCCGTGGAAGGTGCCTTCGCCTACTGGACTGTCAGCTACATTCAATTGGAATTCGGAACACTGGCACGCGCAGGTGCTCTGGGAGTAGTGCTTTTTGCGGCGGGCATGGGCCTAGGGCGTGTACTGGCAAGCAGAATCATGCTCCTCTTCGGCCTGAGGAGGTTCTTGATCCTATGTATGATCGCCATCCTCCTGTCAAGCACCGGATTCTTCTTTGTCCAGAGTCTTCCTGTCCTCTATGTCCTTATGCTGTTTATTGGTTTCGTCATCGCCCCGCTATGGCCATGTGAGCAAACCTATACGGTGCGCAGGATGCCTGGTGCAGATCACACAATGGTGATGTCCTTCCTATCCTGTTTCGGCATACTCGGCTACAGCGGTTCAAGCTTCCTGATGGGTGTTATCGGTGACCTGGCTGGTCTTCGGATGAGTTTTATCGTCGCGCCGGTCATGACACTCATCCTGCTGGTGCTGTTTCTGCTGGAAGGCCGACGAAAGACCGCCCTCTTTCATCAGGAATCGGAATGACTTCGACGGAACCAAATCGCCGTATAATCCTTGAACCGGCGGCGGCCGGAGAGCAGAATATAGGCTGATGCACAGGCGACAAGATAGAGGGCATATAGTCCCAAAACCTGATAAGTGGGCGTAAGGGAACCCTTCAAGGCTCCCATCGCCGGCAGGTTGGCTGTAAGCAGTATGGGAATGGCCATCAGGAAGGTGAAACCTGCCGAGAGCATGAAATCCCGGCTCGCCGGAGTCTCCAGTTGGGGATCAATTATGCGTAGGAGTGCGAGCCCCGTAGGCAGGGTTCCGGTCGCCGCTCCGTAGACCAAAATGGTGCGGAAGAAGACATGATCCTGAAACACACGGCTCGACAACCAGATATGGCTAAGGGTGGTCGCTATCCCTACCAGGCATGCGATGATGCTGAGGGGAACCAAATAGTGGACGATGACGGCGACACTGATGGCAGCGATGGCTGCTACCACCATGAAGTCCACGCTGAAGCCGCTGATCCTTGACATGCGGTGGTTGTCGATCACATATTCTAATCGAAAAGCCCTTAGCACAGATTTCACCACCATCGCCGTCAAGCCGCAGAAAATGAACATAATTCCCCAAAGATTGGTGGCCAATTGGACTCCATTACTCCCGATGAGTGCCAGGAGAGCGGATATGCCCTTCATGCCCAAGAAGGATAAGAGATAGGTGACAAGGACCAAGGCTGATGCGAAACTCATTGGATCAATGGCCTCGGGATTGGTGATATTCCTTATCTTCGAATAATTACCGGACTCATTTCTGGTAAGCAATCCTGATTTAACATTGCCTTTGTTGAGCCGCTTCAGTTCTTCCCTGGATATCCAACCCTTCCGTATCCCTAGATTCACCAAGAAAATACCGCCGAAGCATGCCCAGATAAAGCCCAGTGCGCCAAAGGTCAGCCCTACACTTCCCAGTCCGTCAAAGCCCATCGTCTCCCATCCGCTACCTATGGTGAAGGCCTGGCCGGGGCCTAGGGAAAACCCGAGTGTGGCAAACAGCCCAAAACCCGGGAAGAGGCCGGGGAGAAATGTCTTTATCATGATGATGGTGAGGACGGTTCCCAGGAAGCTCTGGATAACATACTGACTCAGTACCATGGTACTCGTGGCGAAGACATCCCGGTTTGAACGCCGTTTTTCGGTACTCATTCTGAGGGACATGGCGATGAAGGACAGGTTAAGGAAGTGAAAAACGATGTTTTTCAGATTCTCGGTATCTATGCCAATGCGACCGAATACCCAATTATACAGAGGAAAGAGGATGAATCCCGCCGTTAACGCATTGGGAACAAGATAACGCTGGAAAAAACGTACTCTCGACCTGATCCACGTGGTCATCAGCAGGGCAACACCGATTATGCCCATATCGACGAGGAAGCTCCATTCGAAATTCAAGGGGCCTCCTTTTCGGGGTCTTGATCGGCATTATCCTCTCTGGCGGCCTTCTCGGCATCCTCTTTTTCGGTAGCCCGTCTTTTAGCCATTCGTTCTTTGATGGCCTCATTCCGTGCCTCGCCAGAGGCCTTGGCTCTTGGCGAAGGTTTAAGGTCGGATTCCTGGCGTGTGTGATATTCTGCCCTGCCTTCTTCGTCCGACTCGATCAAATCCATTAACACCTCGCTTTCAATGGTTTCCTTTTCTAGTAGATGGTTTGTAATCAGTTCCAGAAGCTTCTTATGTTTCTTCAACAGGGCTATCACCTTGGTATAGCGTTCGGCCATAATCTTTGCTATTTCCTGATCAACGTAGCGTTGAGTATCTTCCGAATACTCCTTCGTTGGTCCGTAGGGATTGTCTTGGATGCCGAGAAAGCTATGACCTCTCTTGTCGAGAGACACGTTGGCGAATTTGCTACTCATCCCCAGTCTTGTTATCATCGCCCTGGCGATGTCAGTGGCCTGAACTATGTCGTTCCCCGCTCCGGTGGACACTGTGCCGTAGATGATTTCCTCGGCGGCTCGGCCGCCTAGGGACACATCGATGCGTCCTATCAACTCCTCCCTCGTTTGGAAGGAACGCTCTTCTTCGGGAACCGGCAACATATATCCCATCACACCGTAGCCTCGGGGCACGATTGTGATTTTCTTCACAAGGTGTTGATTTGGAGTAAAGACGTTGACCAGGGCGTGTCCCGTCTCATGATATGCGGTGACTTCCCGCTCATGAGGGTTGAGAAGTTTGTTCCTTTTTTCCAGACCAATGGCCGTTTTCTCTATGGCCTCAAAGAAATCCTGCCTAGTGACGCGGTCGCGTCCGAAGCGCACTGCGAGCAGGGCCGCTTCGTTAACGATATTAGCCAGGTCGGCACCGGCCAATCCGGCGGTGGCCTTGGCTACCTCGCTGATATCCAGCTCCTCTTCGAGTTTTACTTCGGTGGCATGGATGCGGAGAATCGCCTCCCTGCCCATCTGGTCGGGTTTGTCAACGACGACCTGCCGGTCGAAACGCCCCGGCCTGAGTAGTGCAGGATCAAGAACCTCCGGCCTGTTGGTTGCGGCCAAAAGGATTACCCCGCTGGTGGAATCAAATCCATCCATCTCCACGAGGAGTTGATTCAGCGTCTGTTCCCTCTCGTCGTTGGTACTCAGCGTTCCCGACCGACTCTTGCCGATGGCATCCAATTCGTCGATGAAGACAATGCATGGAGCTTTTTCCCTGGCCTGCTTGAAGATATCTCTCACTCGGGCCGCTCCTACGCCGACAAACATCTCGACAAAATCGGCACCAGACATTCGGAAGAACGTGACCTCCGCTTCACCCGCCACAGCGCGGGCTAGTAGGGTTTTCCCCGTGCCTGGCGGTCCTACAAGGAGAGCCCCCTTGGGAATCTTGCCTCCGATATTCGTATACTTAGAGGGAAATTTCAGAAATTCAACTATTTCTACTAACTCATCCTTGGCTTCGTCGCAACCGGCAACATCCACGAAGCGGGTGGTCAAATCCTTTTCGGCGACGATTTTCGCGTTATTCTGACCAAAGCTCATCACGTTTGATCCCCCGAGTCCACCGAAACGGCGTGCCATGAAGCGCCAGACAGCCAGTAGCAAAATCATGGGGAGCACCATGCGGAGAAGCAGTTCAAGGATGTAATTATTACGTTCAGGAACGGCTAAAAAAACAACCTGCATCTGCTCCAGAAGAGGCAGAAGAGACGGATCACCCTCAACGCGTTCTGTCTTCCAGCTCTGCATTCCGCCACCAGAGTTTTCGGAGAGACCAAGACCTTCCGGTAAGTATCTGCCGATAGCATTCTGGTTTTCGAGGGTTGATCTCAAAAAGGAATATCCAATCAAGGAGCTGTTGGAAAAATGAACTTCCTTTATATATCCACTGGCGATGAGTTCCTTGAATTCGCTATAGGCGATAGTGTTATCCGAACCTCGGAACAAAAACACATTGACTAGGCTGATTATGAGTATAATCAGAATGACGTACCAAAATGAAAATCGCAATTTCCCCTTTCTAACCTTACTGCCTTCTTCCTTGGCCTTCTTCAGTAGCTCTCGCCAATCATTGCCCTCTTCCTTGTTGGGATGCACCTCTAGGAGGTTCTCAGACTTTGAGACTTCAAGGCGACTTCTAATGACTTTTTTCTGAGACAAGGCGGCAGAAGCGGAGCGTCGCTTGGTTAGCCTGAGCATTTTGACCTGTCTGAAGACAGGCAGACAGACAGAAAAGATCGAGAAGATCCATTTCAGAATTCTGAAATCATTCTGTGGCAGGTTCTTGTTTTTAGGAGACACCCTGCTACCATTTCGTTGCTTAATCATAAATCCTCATACAACCATCATTATATAGGGCATGGTCTGCGATGAAAACTGCGGATGTCTCTATTTAGTAGACGGCCCCGAGACTCCCTCTTTCATTGGTTTCCACCTCAAGGGGTAAACATAGCTCTCGGAGTCTGTCGGACTTCGAAGTTCTTAGGGCCGTTTTTGATGATTTTCTCTCGATTCAAGGCGGAAAAGGTTCTTAAACCTGAGCTTAATACTTGTATAGTGCCTCGAAGATTGTGGGCGGTTAAATCTCTGGAATTAGATGTGAATTATTATAAGTCAGAAACCATGTTGCACACTGTCAAGAAAAGACTTAATCAGTTGCCCCCATGAGATCTCGACAAAAGCCGCTGCGGAATAGAACAGGACATTTTTTAGTCTTACTGAGCCGAAATGGAAACAAAGGGATTGAGACGGGCAGAACAAGGCATAAACAGATACTTGTAAATCGTTTTTTATCGAGAGATATATGGATGTTCTCTACCACCAAGCTTTGAGGCACTATTAATAGAATACATGGAATGAGCCGGTTTTTAGTCAAAATAAGCCAAAATTGGAGCAATGGAGATTGAGACGGGGGAGGGAGGCGTAAGCCCCGGATTCAATTCCGGGAAGCAACACCTGTTCTGTGGGGTAGGAAAAAGCGGCTACCCTGGATACTGTATTTTCACCATGAAACCACAGTAATGAGCCGCTTATGAATGATAAGTCTACCTTTAAAACAACCAGAGTGTACAGGATTTTGAGTCCCGTTGATCGGAAAGTGGTCATGATTGGTTACAGAAACAAAGAAAGTATTCGCTCAATAGCTCGGAGTCTCAATCGTCAACCATCTGTAATCTCAAGGGGAATAACTGCCAATCTGACAGAGGATGGGAAATATCACTGGTATTGGGCTCAAAAGCGTTTTGAACGCCGAAGACGAAAAAGCAGACAAAAAGACAGAATGAGAGATCCTGAAGTGAGAGCTTACCTGGAAGAGAAGTTAAAAGAAGAATGGAGTCCTGTACAAATAGCCGGTAGATTACCTGTGGAGAAAGTGGGAAAAAAGACAAATCATGAGACCATTTATCAGTACATATTTAAAGTAGGCAGAACCTTGATTCCTTATCTTCTTTAATGGTTCTTCAGGAAAGAAAACCGGGGCTCACTCTATTGGCTAAATTACCCAGATGTGCACCATTTGATAACGGTCAGGAGAATTGGGATCATCATCTGTTAAAGGATGAAATCGGCGTGGATACCTATTTTTGTAATCCCTATAGTTCATGGGAGAAAGGAAGCACCGAAAATGCAGCAGGATTAACCAGAAGGGTATGGCCAAAAAAGACAAATTATGAATTGATACCGTCTGAAGATTTTGACAAACTGGAGGAAATGTTGAATAACAGACCAGGAAAGTGCCTGGGGTACCTTCCCCCTCTTGAATATGCTCAAAGTGTTGCTTTGACCGGTTGAATTCGGGGCATGCAAAGGATAAAGGGTTTCGAGCATTGAATATAGAAGGGTTGAAGCCAACCCGATATGGGGATAATAGAACGACAATATATATTGAGAGAATAATTGCTTAAACATATATCTGCATAACAAGCGCATGCACCCGGACAGCAAAAAGTGCCCCTCGTTCCTCGCTCTGCCTTTTGTTGCCGGTGATGTGTGGCGTTCCCGGCGACTACGCTGATCAGCACCACGGCTATGTGAATAAGCACCACAAAGAAGAGTTCAAGAATGGGATATTACATCGATTTAAAAAACATAAAAATTGATAAATACAAGGAAGTATTAAAGAAAACAGAGCTGGTTCCAAGCTGGAAAGTATTAGGGGAAAACATAGACAAGAATTTGAATATCATTAAAAACCAGCATATTGAAAATCTTGACGAATTGCTTGTAACCCTTGAAGACAAAGACAAAATCCTGATATTTTCAAAACAAAGTGGTTTGTCGGCGAACTACTTGGAAGTACTAAGGAGAGTAGTAAATGGATATCGGCAAAAACCAAATAAAATAAAGGATTTCCATTGTGTCCCCGAAGTTGTTTCAAACAAACTTGATAAACTGGGAATTAAAAATACATTGAGATTGTATGACGAAATTCTGCCACATCAAAAACGGACTGAATTTTCACAGAAAGCTGGAATCAGTACTGATGAAGTGATAAGACTTACAAAACTAACTGATCTTTCCCGAATAAGATGAGTAAACCATACATTTGCATATGTACTGTTGGAAGTTGGCTATGATACGGCAGAAAAGGTAGCGAAATCCGATTACAAAAAATTGTATGAGACGATCAAAAAAATTAATGAGAAAAGAAAAATCTACAATGCTCACATTGGGGAACGTGATATGAAAAGGGTCATTGAGTTCGCCCAAAATCTTGATTTTGAGATAGAATACTGATCTTGAAAATGTACAAGCACATAAAAAATTAGCCCCCCCTCGACACTCCATCGGGGCTTCCGGTATGTAAGCCAGTGAACTGCGAACATCCGGAGACGTGCATGGAACTCGATACATTCAAACCGATATTTCTGATTCAGATAGAGGGCAAATCGCTCTCCAAGAATATCACTCAGGAGATCACTTCATTTTTTTACCGATAATGAAGAAGAACTGGATGTTCTAGAGCAGTCCCTCACCAACCGAAACCTCCAGTTTGTGGACGATCCGCTTTTTCAGGAAGGCAACGAATCATTGCCCGGTTCGGTTATCTGGGTAATCTCTCACCACGCAAGAAGACCGTCATAAAAGGATATCGATTACGACTTTCCTGAAAACGGCCCCCCTCATCTGTATCAAAGCCTGCGACAAAGAATTCAAGCTGGCCGGAAAGGAAAACCAGAAGGCCTGGCAGAAACCTGCGCCGGGCATTCTCTATTCCGAAATAGCCGAGCAGATCGCTTCGGTAAACGGCCTCAATCCGGGTTATGATGCCCACCCAAGGGCACCATCTACCATACCCCAGAGCAATCAGTCCGATGCCGTTTTCCTCAAGGATCTGGCCACAAAGGCCCGATACCGGGATGGTCAGGGTGTCAGCGACTACTCCTTCTTCATTCAGGATGATGAGTTCCATTTTCACACAAGGGAGCTGGAACAGGATCTGCTTTTGACGCTGGAGTATTTCACTGACCATAATGGCATTCTGCGCTCTTTCAGACCATCGCCCCAATCACAGGGAGCAAAAGGTGCGGGGGCGAAACCAAATCAGTCGGTGTCGATCCACGCAAAAAGGATGCTGTGGATCACAAAGCCAACAACACCACGACTCCCGAACGGACTTCGTTGGGCAAGCAGACCTGTCTGGTGGATGGCAATACGGGTGAAGGTAGCTTCAAAGAACAGGAAATCGGTCAGGTCGTTCCTGCCTATGAGTAGCAATCCGAAGCCTTTCATGAAGGAGTCTGTCGAAGGCAAATTCAGAGAGACTGAACTTAAACAGGTGGAGGCCACAGCCGTCACCATCGGCATTCTCGCTCTGCGGGCCAAAAAGAACCTCGAATTGAAAGGTGTGGGCCGCAAGTTTTCCGGAATTTACTACTGCCACTCGTTTTGCTACAGCATCGGTGCATCCGGCTATTCCTGTGAAATCAAACTCAAAAAGAATGCCCTTGGCAAAGGTGCCGGAGACAAGTCTGCCCAGACCAAGGGAAAATCAAACGAAAAAGAAGCACTGGCCACCTCGCAGAATAAGCCCCCGGCCATGGTGACCATCAATGCGGATTCCGGTGTTGTTTCTTAGGAGGACCCATGGGAGATCTGGGTAAAAATTTTGGCCGTTCCGAACTTGCCTGCAAAGGAACCAACTGCTGAGGGCATGCGGCTCCGGTGCATCTTGAATTGAGTTCGGCACTTCAGGCACTGTCGATCAATGAACCTGCCGCTGAGCATTACCAGCGGCTTCCGCTGTAACCGCCACAATGATCGGCGGTGCCGTCCGGAGTTTTCACACCTTGGGAATGGCAACCGATGTGGCCTGCCCGGATGGATTGACATCCGAAGACCTGGCTCGTGTAGCGGAAACTATTCGATCAGTCAGGGATCAATAATCGGATTCCGGTAGGCCCATGCCGGAGCGGTCCGGCCATGCGGGAACCGGGGCCGGTTTGAAGGCTCCGGTCTTCGCCTCTTCGAGCATCTGCTCTATGGCTCGGTCCAACTGCGGGTCACCGCCGTCCACCATCAGGGCCGGATCGTCAACCACCTCGATGTCGGGCTCCACTCCGTGGCCCTCGATCCCCCAGGTGCCGTCGATGTCATAAAAGGCGAATGATGGAGTGGTCACCCCGGCGCCGTCCAGTAGCGGGGGACCGCCGCCGCTGGTACCCACCAGGCCCCCCCAGGTGCGGGTGCCGATGAGCTTGCCCAGCTTGTTGTGCTTGAACAGGTAGGGGAAGTGGTCCCCTCCCGACCCGGACAGGCCGTTGATCAGCATGCACTTGGGGCCGTGGTGCGCATTCTCTGGCCAGATCACCTGGCCCTTGAGGTCACGGACCGACCAGAAGTTGGTGATCGGACGGTTGAGCAGCTCAATGAAACGGGTGGGCACCTGCCCGCCCTCGTTCCAGCGCTCATCGATGATCAGGGCCGTTTTCTCGATCTGGCCAATGAACTGACGCAATAGCTCACTCTGCCCTTGGATACCGGTGTTGGGCACGTAGATATAGCCGACCTTGCCACCGGACTTCTTGTCCACATACTGCCGATTGGCCTCGACCCAGGCCCGGTAGCGAAGGTCGCCGTCTCTCGCCAGTAGCTTCACCAGCACCTGTCGGTCGTTTTCGCTGCTCTTCGGCTCTTCGCTCACGGTCAGTCGCACGGTCTGACCGGCCTTGCCGACAAATGCAGCCCAGGGATCCATGGCCGGGTCCACCGGAACGCCGTTCACGGCCAGCAGATAGTCGCCTTCCTTGACATCCGAACCGGGCTGGCTCAGCGGGCCGCGGCCGTCCACGTCCCAAGGGCCGCCCTCGATGATGTTGGAAATGCGATAGGCATCGTTGTCCAGTTCAAAATCGCAGCCCAGCATGCCGGTGGACAGCTGGGGAGGATTCTCGTTGTCATTCCCGAAATAAAAGGCGTGGCCAACGTTCAGCTCGGCGATCACTTCACGGAGAATGAAGCTCACGTCCTCGCGAGAGGTGCACTCCTCAATCAACGGGGCGTATTGCCTGCGTACGCCCTCCCAGTCCAAGCCGTGCATGGTCGGGTCATAGAAAAAGTCACGCTCACGACGCCAGACTTCGTTGAAAATCTGCCGCCACTCCTCGCGGGGGTTCACCGTGACCAGCATGCCGCCAGTGGGAACCATATCCTCGAGTTTTTGGTACGGAGCGGCGTTGATGATCGCCATGGCACCGGTCTGGTTGACCACCAGCAACTTTTTGCCGTCGGCGGTGATGTCCACCAGGTTGACCCCATCGGCCACCGTCTTTAGCTTCTCCTTTTCATCGTCGAAATCGAAGAGGTGGATGGTGGACGGGCCCTTGGCAAAGATCAGCTTGTTGCCGTCGTTGACCATAAGTGCAAAGAAGGCACCCTTATCCATGGGCAGGGCAATGGCCCGGCTCTCGAAACCATCGAGGTCGATTTTCAGCGGTTCCTCTTCCTTGGCCTCGTCGTCCCCTTCCTTGTCTTCATCCTTCTTCTCTGTGCTCTCCTTTTCGCCGTTTTCTTCCTTCTCCTCCTCCTCGATCTCTTCGTCGTCGCTCTTCGGTGCCAGCGGATTCTCCACGTCGGCGTTCAGCGGGACGGCATAGATCCGGGCGGTGTCGGTGTAGACCCAGGTGTTGTCAATGTCGGAATAGATCGGGGCCGTGAAGTCGCGATTGCTGGCAAAGTAGAGGAACCTGCCCTCGCGGTCGAAGGTGGGCCAGGTGATGGTGAACAGGCTGTCAGTAACCTGATGTTTCTTCTTTGCCGCCATCTCGTAGAGGTAGATCTGGTTCGGGCCGCGAAGACTGGCCCTGCGGGCCCAGGTCAGCCAGGTGGAATCGTGGGACCAGCTAAGGCTTGTTCCGCCCGGACTGAGCTGTTCCTCGATAACCTCGGCCTTTTTGGTTTCTACGTTGTAGAGATAGAGCTGTCCGCTCTTTTCCCAAAAGGCGATCCACTCGCTGTCCGGAGACCAGTTGGCCGCAAAGTAGTAGGAGGGTGGCAGGTCGGTGACTTTCTCCGCTTCACCGGAACCATCGGCCGCACCGATGTACATCTGGTATTCGCTGGTTTCATCGGAGAACCAGGCGAGCCATTTCTTGTCCGGGCTCCAGGTGGGGTAGCGCTCCGCCGAACCGCTACTCCGGGTGAAATTCACCGGGGAGCCGTGTTTGGCCGGCAGGGTCCAGACATCCCCCCGGGCTCCAACGGCCACCCGTTTGCCGGTGGGGGAGAGGGAGCGGCTGAAGATCGATTTACCGGCATTCTTGATCTGGGAGCGGATATTGGGCCGTGCGCCGGGGATGGTCACCTGCACCGCAACACTCTTGCCGCCGGATAGGTGCAACAGACGCAATTCGGCACCCAGCTGGTAGACCATGTGGTTCGGGCCGATGGACGGCCACTTGATGTCGTAGGTGTCATGGTCGGTGACCTGGTTCCGGGCACCGGTCTTCGTGTCGTAGGACCAGATGTTCAGCCGGTGTTCCGGGCCGTTGTCCGAAAGGTAGTAGAGCGTGTCGCCGTGCCACATGGGATAGGTGTCGGTGCCTTCCCAGTCGGTGATTTTTCTTGCACTGTTCTTCTTCAGGTTAAAAAGCCAGATGTCGGTGGCCATGCCACCGCGGTAACGCTTCCAGTTGCGGAAGTCACGGGAGTGTGGGGTGTAGGCCAGCCACTTGCCGTCATCGCTCACCGCCCCGTTGGCACCATAGGGCACTGGCATTTTTTTCGGCAGGCCGCCTTCGGCCGAAACCGAGAACAGCTCGCAGGTCCGGGGATGCAGGCCGACACCATCGGCAAAAAAGATCAGATCGCCGTTGGGCATCCAGTCACACAGCGTTTCACTGGTGGGGTGGTGGGTCACCCTGAACGGCTCGCCGCCGGTCACCGGAATGGTGTAGAGATCCTGGTTACCGTCATAGTTGCCCATAAAAGCAATGGTTTTGCCGTCGGGGCTGAACTTAGGAAAAACCTCGCCGCCCACTGGGCTGGCCAGCGGGGAGGCCGTCCCGCCAGTGAGCGGGACCATCCAGAGATCATTGCCGTAGCGGAAGACGATCTGCGAATCATTGACATCGGGGAAGCGGATCATCCCGGTATCAGACGTGCCTGCCCAGGCCGTTGTCCCGGCCAGAGCCAGGATGGTCACCAACAGGGTCGCCCCCGTCATCAATCGTTTTCTGTTCATCTGTCACTCTCCTTTGTACTGAAACGTTACCTGGCTGCTACCGGAACCACCTCGAACTCTACAGGAATACCACCGGGATGCACCTCAAGATAAGATGCTGTTGAGGATCTTGGCCCGGTGGTCGTCGCCAAATTATAGGAAAAACTAATAGAGGGGCACAAGGCGGAACAGGGAAAATTCAGGGTCACCTCATAATCCGTAACCCAAGTTCACCATACAACAACATTATCTCATTCCTCTACTGATAGTTAACTTTTCCAATTATCACCACTGATTTTGTATTTCATTAATTGCCGGTCAAGGGCCTTCCCCGATAAACTAAAGTTTTCTATAAATGTCCAGATGCGACTTCTCCGGGTGGGAGTTCGTTCTCATGGAATTCTTTAGCAGTTCTCCGTTTTCACTTACGATATACTCCAGGGTCACTCTGCAATGCGTTTTTAGAATCGATTTAATGCTATCCCAGTTCCGATTGTACCCATTTAATCGAAATTTCCGCTCTATGGAATGCATCAGGTGATAGGCCAGAACGGATACAAACATATGGGATTCAACCCGGTCCTTAGATTGATGGAAATTCGGTCTGAAACCAAGATGGGATTTCATATCTCTAAATGATTTCTCGATGCGACCAAGCATAATATAGGTTTCCCATATCTTCTTGTCTGTCCAATCTTTTCGATTGGTTCTCAGGGAGGTAGGTTCCCTGCTTCTTTTGTGCCTCTGTTTCTTTCTTTTCTTTCTTGGTCCATTTGATGGATGCTGTTTTAATCTTGCAAGTGCGCTTATCTTTCTCTCCAGGTTCGACTTCAATATGGTAAAGGCGAGCCGCACGAGGATATTTTTCTGTGAGGCGACCTATGTTTCTCAAGGGCACCTCTAAAAAACAGCTTTAGGAAATTGACGAAGAGATTTTTTGCCTGCCTGTGCCGTGTCCCTGCACGGCAGACAGGTCGATACAAGGCGATCTGTCTGTGCCTGCCTGTTGCAGACAGGCCTGCCTGTGCGTTGCACGCAGACAGGTGCGGACACGCACAAGGCAGGCAAAAGCTGAAGCGTAGCCTGGCTACGTGGCATTTTTACAACGTCGTAGCGACAGAAAAGATCGAGTCAAAAACTAAATGGGGGGTTTTGGAGGTGCCCTTAAAAGGATTGGAGAGAAAAGCCCAACCCGAAGGGGTTCGCCAGGTCTGGATTATTAAAAATCATGGCAGTTGCGATGCGATGCTGTTTGTTCCATTTCAAACTGCCCTTATGCCTGTCACCAAGTGGGGTTTTGGAGTGTGTTTTCCCGAAGGTGATCTCCTGTAGTTCATGTGGACCTATTGGAATTCTCCAGGAAGTATTGTACTATAAATAATAAAGGAGAATGCAGTATGCTTTTCAAAGTAGTCAAAGTTTTCGTCTTATTCTCTCTGGGGATTGTGTTCGCCTCCTGCCCTGCTTTGGATAGAATAGATTTTAAATTCGACACAGAAGGCCCTAAGCTTCTTGACGTTCAGGATACGTTGAGTCAGACAGGGGACTGGTACGCCCTTCAATTTAATGAACCGATCAGGTTAAGTGCTCCGCCACCGGAGCCGATCTCTATGGCGACAAGCACAAGCACTAGCACTAGCAATTCCTATGTGGAGTGTGCGGTGGACGTGTCCAACCCCTCCAGATTAATCATCTTTTTGCCAGACGGACCAAACACTATGGATACCATCACCTTCACCATTCCGGAGGGTTATCTTACAGACGAGGTAGACAACCCAAACGCGCATACTGACAGAAGCATCGTGGTCACTGGAGATCTAACGGAGACTCCGCATGTTTTTAAGCAGATAATTCAGGATGGAACAATTCCCACGTTCAGCGATTCAGTCCAGGATTCGGACAGGCCTTTTTTCTGGAGTGCTCTCAAAAACTACTCTGGCTATAAAGTGCATGATGTTGTGTATGTCACTGAAAGTGGTGGTGGTGCTGGCAGCAATGACGGATCATCCTGGGCTACCGCTGCCGCAGCGAGTGATCTCAAGACTAAATTGGAAGGACTTGGTGCTTCTGAACCGAGCAAAGTTTCGTTCCTTCTCGTGGGTGTCGGCACCTATAGTGCAAAGGCCTTGAAGATGAAGAACAATGTGGCCATCGTCGGCGGCTGGGAGGCGAATGGCGGCTGGGAGCGTTCGGACACGGGCACCACCATTTTCGATGGGTCAGTTGGAAGTACAGTAACAGATAGAGTATTTTACAACACGCAAGAGGCTACCCCCCTGACGGACACCGCCCTGCTCCACAGCGTGACGGTGAGGAATGGGAATGTTGACGGTCCTGGTGGCGGGATGTATAACATGTACGCCTCCCCCACCCTGATCGATGTGACATTCTCAAACAATACGGCAAATAACAACAGCGGTGGCGGGATGTATAACGAGCACTCATCCCCCACCCTGATCGATGTGACATTCTCAAACAATACGGCAAATAACAACAGCGGTGGCGGGATGTATAACGCGCACTCATCCCCAAAGCTGTTCAATGTGAAATTCTTGGAAAATAGTGTGACCACGGGTGAAGACCCTCACAGCGGTGGCGGGATGGCTAACAGTAACTCCTCCCCCACCCTGACCAATGTAACCTTCTCACGTAATGTAGCAACGAAAAACGGTGGCGGGATGTATAATATGTTTCAATCATCCCCAACTCTGTTGAATGTGAAATTCCTGAACAATACGGCTGACCGCGGTGGTGGAATGAATAATAAGGCCTCCGCTCCTACACTTATCAATGTGACTTTCTCTAAAAATGAAGCAAAACTCTTCGGTGGAGGGATGCGTAACCAAGACTCCTCTCCGTTACTTGTCAATGCGACATTCTCGGCCAACACAGCAAAAACCTCCGGTGGCGGAATGTATAACGATAAATCCTCCTCTCCGTTACTTGTCAATGCGACCTTCTCGGCCAACACAGCAGACATCTCCGGTGGCGGAATGTATAACGACAACAACGGGGGGGACGGTCCTCTGGTTATTAACTCCCTGTTCTGGGCCAATATGGGAAGTAGCACAACAACAAATCATCAGATCTTTATGCATAATGATTTATCCGGGGGGGAAGAGAAGCTCTCCCTCTATAATTGCATTGTGCAGCATGGTGTGGACGGAGCTGGTGGCATTGGTCGAACTAATGATCCTAACAACGGTGGAGCTACCATCACCATCAATGGGGCTACAACAACCGGCAGCACCGACCCTCTTCTCGACACCACCCTGGGGGAAAACGGCGGTTTTGTACAGACACATGCGCTTACAGTAGCAAACAGTTCGGCCATCGACAAGGGTCTCTATGTTATGAGCACCACCGACAGGACGGGCTGGTACTACAGCGAGAATCGCTCTGACTGGTATAGCGATTTGGCTGATTTGACGGCAGACCCCACAAACACCGTAGGCTCGCCTCCCGCCGATGTGATAGACCACACCGCCACGGATGCCCGTGGCTACAGCCGTGTTGATCGGCCCGACATCGGTGCCTATGAGTATAGTGCCTCACCATAAGCGATACCACACTGAGGAATGAGCCAAGTGCTCATGGAGTGATCGGACGGGTTTTATGCCTGTGTGCGGGTTTTCTTACTTCCGCATCGGCTACGAAGCCCCAATGTTGCTTGCATCTGCCAATATAATTGCACCCTGTATTGAGCAAAAGTTTACATATGGCCACTTCTAACCAGTGTCACCGGAATATTCCTGCTTGATTCCCCATGATGGATGGCGATATGGAGTTTATGCCATTTCTATAATGAGTGCCTGTGAGGCCGCATTCAGCACGGATGCAATACGAATAGCAGATCGAACACTCTTCCTGGAAATGCCACCTTTAATAATTTTAGTGCATCGAAGATTGTGGGTGATTAAATCTCTGGAATTAGATGTGAATTATTATCAGTCAAAACACATGTTAAACACTGTCAATAAAAGACTTAACCAGCTAATCCCATTAGAGCTCGACAAAAGCCGTTGCGGAATAGAACAGGCCGTTTTTTAGTCTTATTGATCAGAAATAGAAACAAAGGGATTGAGACGGGCAGAACAAGGCATAAACAGATACTTGTAATTCGTTTTTTTATCGAGAGATATATGGATGTTCTCTACCACCAAGCTTTGAGGCACTATATACTTTTTTTAGAAAATCCACTTGCAGACTCATCAGGCCCACCTTCTTCAACAACGCTTCCTCTCTCTCTTCGCTCTCACGTTCTTCGGCACTTCGTTTGTTCGGTCTTTCAAAGAGATCGGCAGCTCCGTTAAGCAGTTGCTTTTTCCACTGTGCCAGTTGATTAGGATGTATATTGTATTTCCTAATAAATGGAATATAATATACAAAAAAGCAAGGAAAGTCCAAGGCTAATTACAATCAGATAGTCACCATGCGCATAGGTGCAGAGTGCGTTTTGGCCCCTAGGTGCAATATTTCTATGTTTCACGCTATTGAAAAGGCTATTGAAAAGGATGAAGAAAAAAATCAACGGACTTTCAGTGGGTTTTTGGGTGAACTTGGGTTAGAGGTTCCTTAAGGTTATTCTCCATCCACCCTTCGGGCAAAATCCTCCAGCCACACCGGGGCATCGATGTCCACTGCCTCCAGCAGACTCTTCCCGTCGTACTTAATGCCCGAAAGATTGAGAGCATCGCAAGGCATACCATCGACAGACAGGGAGTGAATAAGCCCTGAACACACCTTGCATTCCAGACAATCCAGACTCGGCAGTGCGTGGAAGTGTTCCACAAAGGTGGGCGTTTTACCCATGTTCCATTCCCATGTTCGCAAACGCTCTTTGGCCAGCAGAAAATGCCTGTTTCCGACAAAATCATTGGGTCTAAGAGGCAATGGCCTGTCCTTGCCGGACCAATGCCGGGACACCGCTTTCACCACCGTGAAAACATCCATGTTACTGAGCAGATGCACAAGGTTGCCCACCGGCGAAGGCCTTGACCGTACACCTGTGCCATCAATCTGCCGGGGCGGACCCGCCAGCAGATTTTTCAGGCGTTCCAGATTGGCATTCACCAGTAGAGTGGCGTGTTGTAGACTGGAACGGGCCGTCTGCCTGAAGGCACTGCCCGCGACTTTCCGCGCAAACGCTTCATCAGGCAACTCAATCAGCAGATCAAAATGCGCACTGGTATTTATGGCAACACCCAGGTCAGCCAGAACCTGAACCATGCGGGCCAGGGTTTCTTCCTTGCTGGAAAGGGGACCTGGGCGAATAACAGACCAGTTCAGATTGCCCCGGCCATGGACGACTGTTCCCCCTCCGGAGATTCTTCTGAGTATGGGAATGCCTGCCCGGCGTATAGTACCGATATTGCACTCCAGCCAGGGATTCTGGAATCGTCCGATAACAATGGCAGATTCGTTTTCATAAAGAAACAGAAGAGGTTGACTACAGGTGGCCAGCAGGGCTTCTTCCATTGCAAGATTGTCTATGGGACTGCGGGAATCGGAGAGAAAGACATCCATTCGGATATCTTATGCCAGTTTACCCAGGATGTGGCAAGGAGTTCTCTTTTTCTTATTACTCCTCGTGGGCTACTGCTTTCGGGATGTCAGGCATCCTTCAATAGCGACCTTGGGACACGAGGATTCTGTCGGGCTTTGGACACCGAAAGCGGTTTTGATGATTTTTTTCCGATTCAAGGCATCCTGTCTGCGTCTGGGGCTGTGTCAGAATGAAGTGAGCCCGACGGGAGCCCCCGTTGGGCTCCCCCCCCCGTCCCCCCTGACAGGGGGCATTTATAGGGGGGCGGAGTGTACATGTTGTACATGGGCATTTCAGGTTTTTTCGCCTGTCTGCGCCTGCCTGTGCGTTGCACCTGTCTGCAACAGGCAGGCGCAGACAGGTGCTGTACACGCACAGGCAGACCAACGCCGCATGCGGGCCAAAGGCGCATTCTGACACAGCCTCGCATTCACGCAGACAGGTACGGACACAGTCAGGCTCCTAGTGGGAGGCGGCCTGCTGTATAAGCCACATATAGAGGTACTTAAGGATTCAATTCCAGCAGGCTGCGGGTCAATAATTCGGCCAGTTCCCTCTTCCTCTCCGGAGGCAACTCGGCATCCTCCCTGAGCAGACTCTTCCAGTTAGCCTCAAACCCTTCGGGGATTATTTCGAGTAGAGCCAGAGAGGCGGTGTAATCGCGGGGTCCCGGTTCAAATACATTATTTACAGCGAATAGCAATTTGACAGAAGCTCTTAGAAAATCCCCGAGAGACAAATGGAAGTAGAGCGCATCATCCTTTATGGCACTCGCTCTCATATCCCCAAGGAAGTGATCGATACGATGACGGCATGATTCAATCCAAAAATTCCAAAAAGAATCCGGAAGATTGTCGAGCTTGGTTCTCACCTCATTAATCCATTTATCACGGGTCCACTCTACGGTTCCTGTGGCTATGCGATAGAAGAGGTAGGTGCCCCTTTCCATGGAGAGCCATTTATCCCCACTCAGTGCTGAAATAACTTCATCGACCTGGCCACATTCCTTGTAGGATATCCGAATCGGCATATCCTTTAATATGAAGCGATCTTTGTCGTTGAGATGTGAAGTTTCGAAGAATTGAGCATTTGGAAACAGGCCGGAGCGCTCCCCGCTACTCGGGATAACCCCATCATAGTACACATCCAGGGTTATGGAGAAATTGGGATCATATATGTCCTTTTCGACGAAGTACTGCAAGACAATGGCCCTGACACCACTCCAAGTACTCACTCTCCCGATTATATATGCAACATTCTGACTCACGATGGCTTTCATTTCGATTCATCCTTCCTTTATATAAGCTATAACAGTATCATGGTTAACTGAATGCTGTCACCCTTGCAACGCTTCTACTGTGTGGGATTACTGCCGCCCCAGGCCGTGGATAGCACGGCTAGGCGGCTCCGCCATGCCCATTGCATAACGGGAGAAATTCCGGCTCCGCTTGCACCCATGATACCCATTCAGTATTTCGCCACGCCCCCATCTCCTCCCGTACCGGGGCTTCTGCCGCTTTGTCTACATCCAATCGCACCTGGGAATTTCTTAGAATTGACCCCTGACGGACGCTGGGTGATTTGGCCTGTGTATGCGGGGGGCTGGTTTCTTGAATTGAAAGAGGCCCTGGCCGGGCAAACTCAAACAGGAGGGTTGCCAAGCAGGCTCTTCCCCCTAGGGAAAGGCATTCCCATCGGAGCCATAGAAACCGATGACACCCTCGTGAAAGACCGATTAAAAGACCCCATTCCCAGGCATCATTGGCGGATGCTGAATCTCGTGTGCTATGGCATCAGTTTCATTCCCGAACGGAAATGGTTTCTCTCGCTTCACTGGCAACTACAGTGGAGCCGTCGGCTAAAAAGGGCTCCCGCTGACGAGGGATAAGAAGAGGCATTGCACTCCACGAAGAACAAAATGGGCACCTCCTTGTCCGAATTCCCTTTTTCTTGGCGTGTTTCTACCGCTTCTGGATGTCTGGAGATGCACTTAAAAGCTCATCTTGTGCCCCCCTGGCCTTTCCTATTCCCTTATCTAGCCATTCTGCCCTTCACAAGAGGCTTTTGAAGCTACCCCCCGGGATCAAACCTTCCTGTATACAGCGATCAGAGTCTTTGCTCAGATCCTCGTCTCTGTAGGCCAGCCATGCTGTGCTTAGTGCATGAGATTACAGCATTCGGGCTTATCCCTTTGATCAGTCGAGTTCTGGCCTCTACCAGTACGTAATCATGTCAATCTTTAGCCGGGGGCCTCTGGCGGAATATCTGTCCTCCATCTTCCGTTGTGCCAGCTCTGCGCTATAAGTCCAGCAATGCATCAAATCAGAACGCAGGTGCCCCTTCCCTCTCGGGCTCTCCCGTTGGATTGTTTTTGTGCGACATTCAAGGAGGCAGGCCAACTCCTAGCGATTCGGCTTTTTTCTGTATCGCACGTCCTTTCCAGCACTATTCGATCATCCCATTCAAGACATTTCCCTCTTGCCTTGAATGTTGTATTACTCAACTTTCGCACATAATCTGAGCTAGTAGCCGGATGCCTCCATATATGGTAATATCATCTTGTACAACAAATTACCAGGAGGCATCCGATGAACAGTTTAACACAGGAAACAGAACAGGCAAATAAGATAAGCACCAGAACCGATATTTTTTTCAATCGGCTGGGAATTGGACAGCAACTGTCCAGTCTGAAGTTTCGCAAAATCCATGGGGAACGGCCAGTCGCTCTGATCAAATATCTGATCCAGATGGTATGGAGCGGCAGGAACTGGTATCGTCTTGGCCGGATGGGTGAATCAGAATACTGCAAGGATGTTGTCTATCGATTTCTGAACAGTGAAAATTACAATTGGGAAGGATTACTGTATTTCATTTCAGGACAGCTGATCCGCCTGCTTTCGAAACTGACCCGTAAAAGAGTCAAAGTTCTGATTGCTGATGACACGTTTTTTGATCGTTCCCGTAGCAAAAAGGTTCAGGGGCTCTCTCGTGTTCATGATCATACAGATGGGAAATACAAGAAAGGATTCTGTCAGCTCATGGTCGGCTGGAGCGATGGTTTCAGCTTTGTACCGCTCATGTTCAGATTGCACTCCTCATCGAAAGAAAAAAACTGTCTTTGCGATATAGGTCAGACCCAATCAGGAAGTATGGGAGAAGAACGTCGAATTAAGGCAAAAATGAAAAAAACTGACACCCTGATTCAGATTCTAAGCAAAGCCAGACAGATGAAACTGTCCTTCGGCTATGTCCTTATGGACAGTTGGTTTAGCTTTCCATCACTTATTGAGAAAATCTGCAATTTGAAGATGGATTGCATCTGCATGCTCAAGCGGATGCCCAAAGTGTATTATGAATTCGAGGGCAAGAAGTATAATCTGAAATCATTGCATGCTCATGTCAAAAAAAATATCAAAAAGAATGAACCTTACACGGTTAAAGTGAAAAGCACCGGAGGCAGAGATCTCAATATTATTTTTATCAGAGACAGGCGGGATAATAACTGGTTGGCCCTGCTCTCCACTGATTTGAAGATTGACGGCACCGAAGCGGTTCGGATTTACGGTTACAGATGGGATATCGAAGTGTGCTTCAAAATCTGCAAGAGCTATCTGAAACTGGCCAAAGAATTTCAGGGGCGTTCCTATGATATGATCACAGCTCATACGGCGATTGTGCTGATTCGGTACTGTATGCTGGCCCTGGCACTCCGAGAAGAAACGGATGAAAAAACCATGGGCGACCTGTTTTACCAGTATGGCGATGAAGTCCGCCATCGAACTTTTCTTGAAGCCATCAAGCTTCTGCTGGCATTGCTTAGCGATTTTCTATGTGGGAAATTGGTGCTGAAAAAAGATATTATTGATCAAGCCATTGATGAATTTATGGCCGCCTTGAGTTTCTCGGTATTTAAAACGGCTTTGAAAGTGTGCGAAAGTTGAGTTGTATTATCTTCACTAGAGAGATTCGTTAAGTGGATGTTTCATTGTACCATTCACCCATATTTTTTTATTGACATTGTGCGCTTCTACGCTATATTTTGAATATTTAATTCAGGTGTTACTTGACAGAAAAAGACCTTGCTCGGCGGCACCTCCAATGAAATATGAAGAAACGAACTAATAACTTGTTATCTGTTGCATCGTCCATGAGGACACACCTACTCTATCGAAAAATATTGACATGATGATATGATTATGCGATATTGCCAGGTGTAGACAAAGGAAAGAGAGACATATCTTATATAGATAAGCATTTTTCGGTCACTTTTGATGGAGAATCATGGTTAACACGAGAGAGTTGATAATAACTAACTCAAGAACAAGGCAATAACAAGACTTTATTAATTTAATCAGAGGATAATTAAGAACAAGGTGATACAGCGTAACAACTAACATTATTTCTTGTTTAGAGGAGTTTACAATACTTATGGGATACAAAAGGATTGAAGACTTACCTAAAAATTCTATTATTGAAGAAATAACTTCAGGAGAACTTGCAGCTTTAGCGAATGTGTGGAAGGAAAAAAAAGGAGAACTTGAAGAAAATGGAGAGTACAAAGAGTTTCTGCGTAAGCTAGAGAGAGAATGGGCAATAGAAACTGGAATAATTGAAAGACTCTATTCTTGGGATCGGGGAGTCACGGAAGTCTTGATAGAACAAGGCATAGAGTCTTCGTTAATCTCTCATAAAGGAGGGATCCCCCGCGAAGAAGCTGAACACATTAAGCTGATTATTGATGATCAAATGAGCATTGTTGAGCGTTTATTTTCCTTCATTAAAGGAGAACATCCCTTTTCAGAACATTTTATTAGAAGTTTACATGCCAAGTTTACCGCACATCAAGATTTTACTGAGGCGATCACTCCTGATGGGAAATACATTAAAGTTCCTTTAATTAAAGGAAAATATAAAGAAAATTCCAATAATCCTCGACGGCCTGATGGAGAAATGCATGAGTATTGCCCTCCTGAACTTGTCAAAGAAGAGATGGAACGACTCATTGAAATCTATCAAAAGAATATAGAAAATGTTGCACCAGAAGTGATGTCTGCATGGCTTCATCATAGATTCACCCAAATACACCCTTTTCAGGATGGTAATGGGAGGGTTGCCAGAGCAATTGCTTCCTTAGTATTTTTAAAAGCCGGACTTTTTCCTTTAGTTATATTAGATCAAGAACGTAAGAAATATATTCAAGCACTAGAAGAAGCAGACCAAGGAAATTTGAAAAATCTTGTCACTCTTTTTGCGAGAAGACAGCGCGACTCCATTCTTTCTGCATTAGGCATTCAGCAACAGGTGCATCATGCGAAATACGCTAATCAAATTATTGATTCTGCAATAACGCAGTTAAAAAATAAATACGCTACACATCGTGATAATCTTGAAACTGTTCATAGTATTGCCGAAAGACTCCATGAAACCGTTCGAGAACGACTTTCGGACATAGCTGGAATTTTAAATAATCAGTTAAAAGAGGTGGCTCATCCTGGGGAATCGCAATTTCGTGCCATTGTAAACGATGCAGCACATGATTCTCCTAACAATTATTACTTCTACCAGCAGGTTGTAGAGATTGCAAGAAAATTCAATTATTTTGCAAACCTTTATGAGTATAAATCTTGGGTTCGCTTAAGTATTTCAACAGAAAAAGACTTTGAAATTGTCTTTAGTGTACATGGATATGGGCATCTTAACAATGGGATCATGGTTGTATCTGCATTAACGTCACAGCGAGTGCTAACAGAAGAAGGGGGACGAGAAGCCATTAATACCATGCCAGCGACACCTGATTTATTTCAGTTTAATTACGCTGAATCAGAAGAGAGTATCATGAAACGTTTTGAGGAATGGTTTGAAGGTTCATTATCAATCGCTCTTGCTGAATGGAATAGATCAATAAGCGTCTGACATTTTATGAACTTCTAACGGATGCATAAGTTCATAAAATGCTAACTTTACCAAAAGGCGAAGTGTTAACAATGCGCATTAACCGGAGCAAAACCCGCAGTGCAATGCTACGTGGGTGGCCCGCTGTCAGGCTTTTTGGGTACAGTCAGCTTTATCGAGAGTCGTCAAGTGGACATTTCACTTGACAACTTGCAACAAGACTGTCGTCTTTCACTCATTCCCGCGTAGATCAAGCCCGTAGATCAGGGGGCCCATCCCCGCCTTACTTGCACTTAGACCAACCGCAGGCCGGACATGTTGCGCATCCATCCCGAAATACTAAGCCTGTTTCGCACTCGGGACAGTATTTCTGGCCAGCGATGACTTCTTCTCCATCTCGAATGTATTTTTTGAGAACACGACTTACCCCCCGTTCGAAATCCGTGAACTGTGTGTCCTTCTGAAGCTGCTTAACGATGAACTGTAGTGGGGTTCCGTGTCGGAGTGCCATGGAGATGAAACGTGCCAGCGAGCCATTAGGGGAATCCGATGCAAAATTACTAAGGACACCCTGGGGATTATTCTCGTCCAACACTAGGTCATAATGACCTTTCTTTACCTTGCGGATAATTCCATTTGAATATCCATTGATATACACATCTTTATCATGATCTTGGGAAACATCTATCCAAAACACCTCGTAGAGGCTCCCGTTGAAGTGACCTGTGATGACAATGTACCGACTGTGTTTCACAGTAACGCGGTGAATATCACAGGGCAATTCTCGGGGTCTCGCCGGGGCGGCATTGCGGGAAATTGTTTTTTCATTCTTCTTCCCAGAGTATTCCAATATCCCCCTCATGCTCCCTTCAGGATTGAAGGTGGTGAACCCTTTGAGTCCTTTCTTATAGGCATGTAGAAAAAGGTCTTTGTATTGCTTGAAGGTAGTGCCCGGCGGTAGATTCAATGTTTTGGAAATGGAATGATCAATGTTCTTCTGAATAACGGCCTGAAGGTCGATGGATGCGTAGGGATCGATATCGGCGGTTGTCACCATCCATTCGGGAGCCTTGCTCTCTCCTGTCGCCTCTTTCCATGCTAGCCATGCTGCATCGTACACCGTTTCGGTTTTCACTTCATCGCTCTTCCCAATGCGGATGTTTCTGTCGTACTGAAGGGCGAAAGCTGGTTCTATACCGCTAGAGCAGTTTTGCCCTACCGAAAGGCTGATTGTACCGGTGGGGGCCACGGTATTCATCTGTATGTTACGCAGGCCTTGCTCGGCAATTTGCTGCCGTATGTCTTCGGGCAATGTCTTTATAAATTCGGCATTGAGAATCTCTCTGGAATCAAAGGCGGGAAAAGCTCCTTTTTCTTTTGCTAATTCGCAGGAAGCCCGATATGAAGCATCTCTGAGTGTGCGCGACATCTCAGATGCAAATTGGAGAGATTTCTCTGAGCCATATCTGATCCGAAGCATACTCATGGCGGTTCCAAGTGCGGTAAACCCCAGCCCAATACGCCGCCACTGCTTGGAGAAGGTTTTGATCTTTTCCAAGGGATAATCGGTAACATCTAATACATTGTCCAGAAAACGGATTCCCAGTTTTACCGAGTCAGCAAAACCATCGAAGTCGAATCGGGACTGTTCGCTAAAAGGATTGTGTACGAATGCCGACAGGTTCATTGCCGCAAGACAGCAGAGAGAGTATGCAGGCATCACCAGCTCACCGCAGGGATTCACACAATCCATCTTGAACGCCCAATGCCCGTTATTATATTTTTCAACCGTATCGGCGTTGAAGATTCCAGGTTCATTATGGACAAAGGCGTTCTTTGCTAATTTATCATAAAGCTCTTGCGCCTTAACGGTTTTGTACACCTTGCCATTGAACTTCAAATTGAAATCACCGTTCTCCTCAAGCTTCTTTATAAACTCATTGGTTATCTTCACCGATATATTGAATTGCGTAAGCTCCTTGTTCTTATCCCCCTGTTTTATAGTTATAAATTCCTCTATGTCTGGATGACTGATGTCCAATAGCGCAATGTGTGCACTTCTCCGCTGACCTCCCGTCATGATGGTTTTCGCACTCTGATCAAAAATTCGAAGAAAGCTCACCACGCCCGAAGACTCACCGCCTCCAGAGAGGGGGTCTCCCTTGGGCCGCAACTTGGAAATATCGAATCCGACTCCCCCTCCCATCTTGCTGATCACCGCGTCTTCGGCGAGTGATGAATAAATGGACTCAAGGGAATCTTCCACATCGATAGTGAAGCAGTTGTTGTAGTTTTTCATCAAACTATGAGGGCGGGCATTGGCTAAAATACGGCCTGCTGGAATGAAGCGGCCAGAGGTTATCTCATCATAAAATCTTTCGGCATACGCATCCCTCAAATCATCGTTCTCCGCCATGGCTATTTCAATAGACACATTGCGAAAAACCTCCTCAGGGGAGTTTTCCCCATGAAGCATATATTTGCGCTCGAAGATCTCGCCGCAAATCTTCTGCTTGAATTCAAATGTATTATTCAATGTGTTATTCTCTATTGCGTGCATGGTATCCTCCCTTGTCTTGTGCAACCGCTGGGAAATCACTCTGACCCGAAAGGCCGCTACTTGTCAAGTCAAAAAATGACTAAATACGCTATATATTGGGTATTGCCCACACTAATTATCGGCAATAACGCTAATTACTCCATCAATTTTTTTGAGTACCCAAAGATTCCTATCCAGCATAGTATAAGAGTAGTGCTGGAAATCGCCCAGACATCTATCAAGGCGAGTTTACCAGGATGACCATTGTCAGTGCCTGTCTATATTCACGCCAGCGTCGTATGAACCGCGTATAAACAGAGTAAGGCGTTAAGGAATGAAATCATGATTAACAGAAACAGCATATCCGCCATCATCGTTTTTTTGGCATTGTGTGCCCAGGGTCATGCCCAGGCCAACTTTGAGGTGAAATCCGAAAAGGAGAATTTCACCGTCCATAGGCTCGTGGAAGAATTATCCCGACCCTGGAGTCTGGCCTTTCTCCCCGCTGGGCAGTTTCTAATCACCGAGAAAACCGGCACCCTTCTGCTGGTGGATGACGGCAAAAAAAGACCCATCAAAGGGGTTCCCAATGTGGCTGTGGTGGGTCAAGGCGGATTATTAGATGTCGTCCTCTCCCCACACTATGAACGCGACTCGTTTGTTTATCTCAGTTTCGCCGAAGAGAAATCGGGACTCTACGGCGTTGCCGTGGCACGAGGGAAGCTCACCGGACTTTCGGGGCCCTCCCCGAGTCTCAGGGGTGTCGAGATCATTTACCGGGCCCTCCCCAAGAGTAGTGGGGGACTGCATTTTGGTTCCCGGATAGCCTTTGACGAAGAAGGATATCTCTACATTACCCTTGGCGAACGGGGTAGCATGAATCGGGCACAGGATCCTCACGACCCCTATGGCAGTGTCATTCGCCTTAATCCCGACGGCTCTATTCCACCCGACAACCCCTTCGCCTCCGATAAAAACAGAGGTATGCCGGAGGTTTGGAGCTATGGGCATAGGAACGCCCAAGGCATGGCCAGACACCCTCTCTCCGGGGAGATATGGCTTCATGAACATGGTCCAAAAGGCGGGGACGAGGTGAACATCATAGAGAAAGCCGCTAATTACGGCTGGCCAAAGACAACTTATGGAATCAACTACGATGGTAGCATCATCAGCGAAATCACCAGTTCCCCTGGAATTACAGACCCTGTTATCTACTGGACACCATCCATCGCTCCTTCTGGACTCACCTTCTACGATGGCAAATTGTTTCCTTCCTGGTCGGGGAATATCTTTGTCGGTGCCCTAGCCGGGAAACATTTGAGACGCCTAGAACTTCGCGGTGACAAAGTGGTTCATCAGGAAGTTCTGCTCAAAAACCGCGTGGGAAGAATCAGGGATGTCCGGGTAGGTCCTGATGGGTATATCTATTTCCTTACAGATTCAAAGCGCGGCATGCTTTACCGATTGGAACCTGCCGATTGAGAGCCCTAAGCATCTATTGGACTTAACCCTTCTGCAAAGCTTTAAAAAACCTCTGTGCCTCCGTGCGAAACTCTGAACTCTGAACTCTGAACTCTGAACTCTGAACTCTGAACTCTGAACTCTGAACTCTGAACTCTGAACTCTGAACTCTGTGCCCTCTGTGCCTCTGTGCGAAACTTTTTATGCCTCCCACGCCGTTTTAGATCTCACGGAGGCACAGAGGACACGGAGGGGGAGCAGAAAAAGCGTTGAAAAACCTCTGCGCGTAACTCTGCCTCTCTCGGAGTCCACAAAGGACACGGAGAGGGGAGCAGGCAAAGATTTTAAAACCTCTGTACCTCCGTGCGAAACTCTGAACTCTGAACTCTGAACTCTGAACTCTGAACTCTGAACTCTGAACTCTGAACTCTGAACTCTGAACTCTGTGCCCTCTGTGCCTCCGTGCGAAACTCTGAACCCTGAACTCTGAACCCTGAACTCTAAACTCTGCCTTTCACGGAGTCCACAAAGGGCAAGGAGAGGGGAGCAGGCAAAGATTTTAAAACCTCTGTACCTCCGTGCGAAACTCTGAACTCTGAACTCTGAACTCTGAACTCTGAACTCTGAACTCTGAACTCTGAACTCTGAACTCTGAACTCTGTGCCCTCTGTGCCTCTGTGCGAAACTTTTTATGCCTCCCACGCCGTTTTAGATCTCACGGAGGCACAGAGGACACGGAGGGGGAGCAGAAAAAGCGTTGACAAACCTCTGCGCGTAACTCTGAACCCTGAACTCTGAACTCCGTGCCCTCTGTGCCTCCGTGCGAAACTCTGAACCCTGAACCCTGAACTCTGAACTCTGAACTCTGAACTCTGTGCCCTCTGTGCCTCTGTGCGAAACTTTTTATGCCTCCCACGCCGTTTTAGATCTCACGGAGGCACAGAGGACACGGAGGGGGGCAGAAAAAGCGTTGACCAACCTCTGTGCGTAACTCTGAACTCTGAACTCTGAACTCCGTGCCCTCTGTGCCTCCGTGCGAAACTCTGAACCCTGAACTCTGAACCCTGAACTCTAAACTCTGCCTTTCACGGAGTCCACAAAGGGCAAGGAGAGGGAGGCGCAAAGAGTTAAAAACCTCTGTGCCCTCTGTGCCTCTGTGCGAAACTTTTTATACCTCCCACGCCGTTTTGGATCTCACGGAGGCACAGAGGACACGGAGGGGGGAGCAGAAAAAGCGTTGAAAAACCTCTGCGCGTAACTCTGCCTCTCTCGGAGTCCACAAAGGACACGGAGAGGGGAGCAGGCAAAGATTTTAAAACCTCTGTACCTCCGTGCGAAACTCTGAACTCTGAACTCTGAACTCTGTGCCCTCTGTGCCTCTGTGCGAAACTTTTTATGCCTCCCACGCCGTTTTAGATCTCACGGAGGCACAGAGGACACGGAGGGGGAGCAGAAAAAGCGTTGACAAACCTCTGCGCGTAACTCTGAACCCTGAACTCTGAACTCCGTGCCCTCTGTGCCTCCGTGCGAAACTCTGAACCCTGAACCCTGAACTCTGAACTCTGAACTCTGAACTCTGAACTCTGTGCCCTCTGTGCCTCTGTGCGAAACTTTTTATGCCTCCCACGCCGTTTTAGATCTCACGGAGGCACAGAGGACACGGAGGGGGAGCAGAAAAAGCGTTGACAAACCTCTGTGCGTAACTCTGAACTCTGAACTCTGAACTCCGTGCCCTCTGTGCCTCCGTGCGAAACTCTGAACCCTGAACTCTGAACCCTGAACTCTGAACCCTGAACTCTGAACCCTGAACTCTAAACTCTGCCTTTCACGGAGTCCTCAAAGGGCAAGGAGAGGGGGGCAGACACGGATTCAGGAGGGCATTATTCAGTGCACCGAAGCCTGTTTTTTGAAGTAAACCGCCTCTAAGTGCAAGTCATACCTTAGTAGGAAAACAACTTACTAAGGAGGTATGTTATGACTTTTCCACACTGCCCCAACCCCGATTGCTCCAATTTCGAGGCTCCCGCCGGGGAAAAATGGTATATTCGCTATGGTTTTCATCCCACGATGGCCTTCGGTCCGATTCAGCGCTACCGCTGTAAGAATTGCCGCAAGGCTTTTTCTGATCAGACCTTCTCAATTGATTACTATGCCAAAAAAGTTGTCGATTATTCAAAGATCTTCGAGCATCTTGTCACCGCTTCAGGTCTGGGCGATATAGGCCGTGCTATTGATGTCAGGATAGAGACCGTTCAGAACCGTTTTGAACGGCTGGCAAGATGCTGCCAGGCCATTCATTCCGAGCTACTCCCTGATTTACCCTTGCAAGAAGATATGGCCGCCGATGGGCTGGAATCTTTCTCCGAGTCTCAGTACTTTCCCCATCACATAAACATCTTCGCCGGCTCCGAATCCGAGTTCATTTACAGCATGGGTTTTGCCAATCTTAGGCGCAAAGGAAGAATGACCGATGCACAGAAAAAGCGGCGGCTAGAACTGGAATCCATAGAAAAAGCCGATCCGAAGGCCATTGAGAAATCGTTTAGAATTATAGCTGGCGAACTTATCCAACTACTTAAAGATAAGAAGATTACCGGAAAGACCTTGACGACAGACCTTCACAAATCGTATACACGGGCCTTTGCTAAGATCGCGGACTTCAAAAAATACTTTCTCCATGAATGTATATCCTCACATGAGGCCAGGAATAAAAACAATCCTCTATTCTCTGTGAATTACATTGACCGTCAGGTACGCAAAGATAACTGCAATCATGTGCGAGAAACGGTGCAGTTTTCCCGGTGTCCCAGTGCGATGATGATGCGCATGACCCTCTACCGCCACTACCATAACTGCATGATTGCTCGGCGGGTCCAGGATGCCCGAAAGAACGACATGACAACACATGTAGAAGAGGCAGGAATCACGCGCACAGACCTGGACAAAATAATCGGCAAATATTGGATGAAGCGTCCATTCCTGAGTAAAATCAAGCTGGGTACAGAAGAACGCAAGACCTGGTTCAGTCAGTGGCGCAATCCTGGGGTGAAAATTAATCGCTATAGCCCGTTGTACATTCGGGTTTAGCGGTGAACACAAAGTTTGGGGCACTGTAAAAGCATTAAAAAAATCCATGAAGGTCAGAAATTTTCTTTAGCCCCCCCTTCCTAAGATATTGCCTTATCCCTGAGAGTACCCGGGTGGGAATACCTGGGTCAGCAAACAAGGCGGTGCCAATCTGTATCGCTGAGGCTCCGGCAAGAAGGTATTCCAGGGCATCGGACGCACTTGCGATGCCGCCGACACCGATGACAGGAATTTTAACTGCCCTGGACGTTTGCCACACGGCGGCAACTCCTACAGGCCGTATCGCCGGACCGGACAGGCCGCCCATTCCCCGAGGGATAACTGGCCGCCGAAGATGGATATCCACCTTCATGCCTACAAGGGTGTTTATGCACGAGAGAGCATCGGCTCCTGAGTCTTCTGCGGCTTTTGCAAGCTGAGTGATATCCGTCACGGCGGGTGAAAGTTTAACGATGAGGGGCTTTTTTATAACCCTTCGTACGGCCTTGACCAGGCGTGTCAATATGCCCGGTTCGGTGCCAAAGGCTTTTCCTCCATGATCAACATTGGGACAGGATACATTGAGTTCAATTCCCCACACCTCGTCGCACTCGGCTACTGCCTCACTCACTCGGACATAGTCGGCCTCTAATGAACCGGCAACATTTACTATGGCAGGACAGGAAAGCTCCCGCAGTATGGGACGCTTGTCCCGTAGAAACCCATCCAGGCCTGGATTAGCCAGACCGATTGAATTAATCAGTCCGGCCTGTGTTTCCACCAGGCGGGGCGGTGTATTGCCCGTCCGAGGTTCAAGCGTTACGGCCTTAGTGTAGAGTGCGCCGAGTGAGTTCAAGTCTATCAGTGAGGCATATTCATCCCCAAAGCCGATGACTCCCGATGCCGCTCCTACCAGATTAGGCAGGGATTTTCCCCCGATTGTGACGGTGAGTTCCAAGGATTCGGTCACCATATCAAATCCCTTGATGCAAATACTGGTCCCTCATCACAGACTCGTTTGTATTCTTGTTGACCCCCGCTTCCTACCACCGCGACGGCACAGCCTTGGCATGCGCCGACCCCACAGGCCATCATCTCTTCGACCGACACCCATGAGGGGCTGTCGTGCTCGGCGGCGAGTCGGTTAACAGCCGCCATCATAGGCGCAGGACCACAACTATAGAAGACATTGTCCGTCATGTACTGTTGGCCTATTCCATCGATGACGGTGCCGGTAATCTCGGCACCGCCGTCCTCGGCGCAGAGGCGGACTTCGGCACATGAAGGCCATTCCAGTCGGATTAGCCGCTTAGACTCTCGGGCACCGATGACAACCAGATGAGCGACATCGCGGTCGGCCAATACGTTTGAAAGGAAGAAAACAGGGCCAACGCCGGCCCCCCCCGCAACCAAAATGGGTTTGGCATCAGATGAAGGGAGAGGAAAACTCCTGCCCAGAGGGCCGATCCAGTCTATATAGTCTTTGGCCGTCAGCTTCGCCAGGTCTCTGGTTGTCGGTCCAACGATATCGTATATAAAGGCAAACCACGATTCTGTGACGGCGGAATAGGCGAAGGGTCTACGTAGCAGGGTTAAAGGGTAGCGATGGGGCAGTATGGTTAAAAATTGACCCGGCAGGGGGAGTGTTTGAGCGGCATTCCAACTGATGCGCATTTCCATGCTGTACGGAGATAGATGAGTGTTTGAGAGTATCTGGCCTTCCTGCCGAATACAAGTTTGCTGAATCAGGGGAGTCAATGGTTCCGAGAGTCTTCCCATCAGCCTTGGAACGAACCTAATTGGTTGAATTTTGGATGCGGATGGCAGTTTCCTTGGTGATATGGTGTTTGATGCACCAGGCCTGCTCGATCATCTCGTCCCCATCCATCCCGAGGAGCTCTTGGCAGAAATCGGTGAGCATCCCATGCCGTTTGAAAATGATTTTGGCCGTTCATATTGCCCCCGCCCTCAGGTTCTGAATGCCTTCAACTCAAGATGGTGTCCGAGGTCATCTGAACAGACTTACGCTCGGCGATTTCTTTAACTCTGGGGCTGTGTCAGAATGCGCCTTTGGCCCGCATGCGGCGTTGGCGAAAAAACCTGAAATGCTCATGTACACTCCGCTTTCAGAACTTTTCGCCGCCTTGCCTGCAGACCAAATCCATCATTCTGACACAGCCCCCTTGATTCTGACACAGCCCCCTCTCAAGAAGGAGAATGGTCTCCTGGTAGTCTTCCATGCCTGGAGTCAACTTGACGGGGTTGTTCATGGAGGATGAGTATAACAAGTCTCCAGTACATGGGACAATGCCTCCGGCCCTATTAACCCGGCATGAAAAAGCATTCCTACAGGCATTCAGTTATGGGCGATACTGGATTTGAACCAGTGACTTCTACCGTGTGAAGGTAGCACTCTAGCCTCTGAGTTAATCGCCCTTCAAGCTCAAGAGTATAGACGAGACCTGTAGAACTGTCAATCTAATGGCTTATCGCTACAGGGAAGGTGAATTGTAATATTAACTGTCCCCTTTGAAGAAGGTGTAAAAAGACCCATGAAACTCGTAGAATATGCTGTTTCCCAAGCAAATAAAAAACAGGCGTGAACTTGGGTCATGAAAAAACACCTGCCAAATTGTGTTCCCATGTATATTACGTTAATTCACCTTTTGAGCATTCTGACGCAACCTCTCCTGTGTATCCTCACATCGCTTTAGAAGTTCATCCGGTTCCATCCGCGATACCAGATTTTTCACATCATCCCTTAAAAGTTTTTAATCATCGATTATATTGGTTTCCACGTTGCATCGAGTGATCAGCTAAAGTTCATTTTCAGGGTCGCAGGTTTCTGTTATGTTTGACACACTCCCCCCTCTGTAGCAGTACTGGGTGGAGCTTTGTGCTTCATAGGGGAAAACCGCTTCAATACGAATTGACATTGTACTCAATCGCACTGAATATCCCCAGTATCGCATAGACTATCCCACTTGTTATGGTAAGCGTTCCATATTGATCGTATTAATCCTGATAGTGTTGATAGGTAGCGGGGTTGGGGGCGTTTTGCATCTCATTATAATTCGTTTGCATCTGGAGGGCACCAGCGATAATGCCAAGTCCCGCACCAAGCGCTCCCGTCAGCATAAGCCCTCCCTTGAGATAGTCTCCATCGATCAATTGACCCGTGCCGGGAACAAAAAAGGACGATACTGTTTTCCATGTTTTATGTTTTTTGTGCAAACGGGCTATGCTACGCATCAACTGCCCCTCGTTTACAGGTTCTTCTCCCCTGTTGAGGTAGGAGAGTACAATATAAGTATCTTCAACCAACAACCAAATTGTAGTAAATGTTTTGAGATTTTCGAGACCCTCTGGGAACTCTAACACGGCGTATATACATAGAATATAATATACAAAAAAGCAAGGAAGGCGACAAGCTTGATCGAGATCAGATAGTCACCACATTGGCGAACGCGGGGTGCGTTTTGGCCTCTGGATGCAATATTTCTATGTTTCACACTATTGAAACGGATGAAAAAAGATTTTCAACGGACTTTCAAGGGGGATTTTGGTGAACTTGGGGTAAGTTCTTTTTGTACGATCAATATACATAGTGAGAATAACTATATCAGATATGTTATTTTATGTAAACAGAATAAAGCAAAAAAGAGCAAAATATTAGTGAGTACAGAAAAACAGCGGGATTTACATCTATCTTATTATACCATATAGAGATATGTTGTTATTTGCTCCGGCTCTCCAGGAACATCCGATATAACGCTAAATTTTCAGATACACTAGATGCAATTTCACTCCAATGGCCCCTCCAAGTTCAGAAAACCATCCAAGCCCACCATATAATCCCAAAAAAGCCCATTTCATATCCAATCCAGCACCAATTCCGCCGACCTCGCTTCCGTAGCCAACTTTTAATGCCGCATACGCATAAATGGGATCGTCATCGCTGGTAGCGTATAAAAAACTCGATACGATCAATAGTAAAAATTAGCATTGAAAATGTTTTTTTTCATAATGTTTCACTTTTTTATTCCACAGATAAAATTGCAAATAAAAGCCAAATTAAATTCGACTTTTTATGTCGACAACAACGAACACTGCTTCCTTAACCCTTCAATTTTTATTTGCAAAAATCACTTACTGGGAATCTGCTTATATTATGCATCGCCGAAATTTACATATCCGACACCTTCACTAACTATAGTAATCAAAGATGCTGGACCGTATTTATACTGTAATGTGGTACTGGAAAATCTTATCGTTCTAGTTTTTCCTGAAGATAAAGAAAAAGTATCTCCATCTACTATTTCAATCAATACAGTATGAGAAGAATAATTTCTAAAAGTAAAAGTATAATACTCTGAATCCCATGAATCATTTGAACATGAGGCAACTAAAACAATTCCAATAATACCAATAAAAACCAAACATTTTTTCATTTCCTTCTCCTTAATAAATCAAATTGCGAGGCAGACACCCGCCTCAGTTCCTAACCGAATCTTTGTAAAATCATCTCTTCCAAAAAACAAACACCCTCAAAACTAGAGATGACACCAGTCTGACATACCGTGTCCCAAGGGAAAAAACAGCATGGAGAGGAGGATGGGTATTAATCTCGCGCTTCCTGTCCATGTGCCTAACAGCCCCGATCTGAAAGCTGTAATCCGCTTGAAAACCAGCACGTGAAAAATGGCACTTCTTGTTCTGGGGAAAAGACTTGTCTGGAGAAATGGCCGATATCGTCACCAGCTCTCCGCATGGCGGTCGCAAGCACAGTTGCCCACGACCAGGAGAGTATATTTTGTTGAAGACGATGTGAATGCAACCTTCGCAGAAAGAGCGTAGGAATGAAGCGGTTGTAAGTTTAACTGCTTTCAATCTCATGATAATGTATTATTGCACGGAGTACCGTTTTATGTCAATAGGGAATATGAAAAAATTTGAACTAATCAATACACATGGGGACAAAACTGGCAGGGTCTTTCTGTAAGTTATTGTCGTGAATGTGATTAGTGATGGAATATACATGACTCCCCTGAAAAAACCATATCTCAGTATTCCCGAGGACAAAGTCACCGGGTCAAAGAACACCCCCAACGAGGCGGTTTCAAAACTTCGGTACACCGGCACAGCCAAGTAATGGTGATGGAATGAAAATTATAGAGCCATTTTCTGCCCAAATCACAAAATGATGTCCCCCCAGAGGCCATTTCACTCCATTTTCTCCCCTCAAGCAACCTGATTCTCCTGATATTCACCATTGCCGCTGATAGGATGACCATTGGGGCTATTCGTATCTTGCCTCGCACAGGTAGCTTGCATAGATGTCCGCCAAATGGATGAATCACACTCCTTACTGTACTCTCCACTCCCGCTCTTATGTTCCTACTCCGACCCGCCTTCATAGCCACTCTTCGCTGACGTGCCGCCCTGGCTTCGTCATATGTAAACCGAAGTATTCGAATCGGCTTCTTTAACTGCCTGGCCAGACAATCACCAGAAAAGGGACATTTGTTACAGATTCCCGAATCAAATGCGGCTTTGAACCGATGCGGTTTGTTGCCCCCCTTCACCGTAGCACACTGTCCATTAGGACATCTAACCGACACAAACAGGCCCTCTTCATCCTCTCGTATCTGAAAATCATCGAGTGTGAGTCGGGCACCTTTCTTCCCCTTGATTGCTGTCAGTTTGTGGTCAACTGCATGTTCTTCGGCTGCATCACGCGCCTTCTCACCTTCATATCCGGCATCCGCCCAAAGCTCATCAAGCTCCATTCTTCCGGCGATATTCTCTACATCCTGTTTCAAAAGCTCCTGATCGTCAGTCACATTCGCTTCTACTGAAACCTGTGTAATCAAGTTCACTTCATTCTCGTCGACACAGGTTTCGCTGATATTGGCAACATAACCCTTAGCCTGATCACGGCCCTTCTTGCGATAGGTCGCTTCGGGGTCGTCGGGAGATTGCAGGGCCGATCCTTTCAATTGATCATGCCTCTTCGCACCCACAGCCCCTTCAATCACCTCGAAATGGTCGTTAAAGCCCCTTAGGAGGTTTTTATACCCTTCGCTGTGTTCATAATCACCCTTCAACTGATCAAGCAATTTGTGGATACAGAGGCCCACTTTTTCTAGCTTCGATGCGCTTTCTTCGCTCTTAAGACGATAGCAGTAGTGAAGAGAATCTTCCTTGATAAACTCACCAAAGGCTTCCCTGTAGAGTTTTGCATCAATATCGTTCAATTCTCTGTGCATGCGGATAATCAGTTCCACCAACAGATGCAAGCGTCCCATGGAGCGGATGTTGCTCTGCACTTGAGTGGAGTCCATTCGCTGTAAACCGGTTTTGATTTGTAACTTCTCAAGCTGTGTGTCTGTGATCTTCTCAAAACACATTGCAATCAGGTTCTCGCCACTCTCTTTCTCATGTTCCACAAGTGCCTTGCGGAAGTTGTAGCGGATGTTCCTGGAGAGCCGAAGCAAAATAACACCATATCTCTATATGGTATAATAAGATAGTTTTAAATCCCGCCGTTTTTCTGTACTCACTAATATCTTGCTCTCTTTTGTTTTATTCTGTTTGCATAAAATAATATATCTGATATAATGATTCTCACTATGTATATTGATCGTACAAAAAGAACTTACAAGGATAAAATTTACATCCAGACACTCTTACGGGAATCGTATCGTACCAAGGTCGATGGAGTTTCAAAAGTCAAACTCCGTACCGTCGCAAATCTTACACGTTTACCACCTCAAGTAATTGTAGCGATTGAACATGCCCTTAAGGCCAAAAGGTTTTCAGGCAAACATGTCGATCTCAATTCCATCCAACTTGAGCAAGGTCGTTCGGTGGGTTCTGTATACCTGGTTGAACAAATTGCCCGCAGACTGGGAATTCAGCAGGCTCTCGGAAGATCGTTCGATGCTAAACTGGCTCTCTGGCAGATCATTGCTCGGGTTGTCGCTCAAGGTTCCAGACTTTCTGCGGTACGTCTTAGTGAAACTTGCGCTCTTGCTGATGTTCTTAAAATCAAACAGGGCTTTGATGAAAACCGACTCTATGAAAATCTTGCCTGGCTTTCCGATAACCAGACTCAAATTGAACAGAAGCTCTACGCTATTCGAGTCAAAGAAAAAACTATCAAGTCAATTTTTCTTTACGATGTAACCAGTAGTTACCTTGAAGGACAGAAAAACCATTTTGCAAAATATGGATACAATAGAGATAAAAAGAAAGGCAAGAAACAGATTGTCATCGGTCTGCTCTGCGATTCTCATGGTGTCCCTGTCAGCGTGGAAGTCTTCCATGGGAACAGAAGCGATACCACCACTCTTTCAAATCAGATCCATAAGGCGGCGGAAGTCTTTGGTGTTCAAAAGGTCGTTTTTGTCGGAGATAGGGGGATGATCAAATCTGGAGGCATTGAGGAGCTAAAGAAAGCGGGGTTTCACTATATATCATCTCTGACTAGAGGGCAGATCCAAAAGCTCGTTTCTCAGGGTAGCATTCAGTTAGAACTCTTCGATGAAAACATCTGTGAAACACAAGTAGACGGAGAGCGATTGATTTTAAGACGGAATCCCTTGAGGGCAAGAGAAATAAAAGAGAACCGAAAATCAAAATACAGTAGCATAAAAGAATTCATGGTAACAAAAAATACCTACCTTGAAGAATGTACGCGTGCCAAGACAGGTGTCGCAGCAAGAAAAGTGCAGGAAAAAATAGACAAGCTTAAGATCGGTTCATGGCTGAAAGTGACAATCAATCAAAGAAAATTGGAATTGACGATAGATCGTTCCGTCATCGAGGAGCTTGAGACGCTGGACGGATGCTATGTCCTGCGAAGTGATGTTGATACTACGGATGCTGATAGCGAAATCGTTCATGCCCGCTACAAGGACCTGGCCAAGGTGGAACATGCCTTCCGTACCTGCAAAAGCGGTCATCTGGAACTTCGGCCTATATACGTGCGGAAAAAGGAATCCACTCGCGGCCATGTTTTTATTGTTATGCTCTCATATCTGATTAAAAGGGAGCTGGACAAATGCTGGGCAGGCTTTGATGTAACAGTCCAGGAGGGAATAGAGATACTTGGCCGCATAAGCGAACAACACATGATTATTGAAAAAGGGATATCTTTGACAAAAATTCCTGAACCAACCGGGCTGGCCAGGAAATTGCTTGATGCGGCAAATGTGGTTTTGCCGACGACGATAGCCCATAATCGGGAGGTGAATGTACACACTAAGACGAAACTGAAGAATAGGCGTTAAAATCTTTTGATATAAATAGATAGATATGGAGAACGGTGGCGATTCTGCTGGAACATCCGTTGTAGAGTGTGCGCAGTTCAAAATGTCCCTCACCGAGTTCATACAGACCAAGTGCATAACGGACCTTCATGTCAAATATGAAACTGTCGTAGAGTTGCTCATCGCTCCATCCAAGGCCGGACTTGATTGCCTCAAGTCCTACGAGGATGTTCACTGGGAAGTTAGGGCGGGATTTTTTCTCTGAGTACAGGGGTGCAAATAATTCTTCATCGATCAGAGTGAAAAAATTCTGGTAGAACGAGTGTGCCCAGGATGATTCGAGCCGTGCTTTCCCTGTTTTGGGTAACTGGTTGATGGCGGAAAACAATTTTCCTTGCATGTGTTCTTCGTTAGTGCGGAACATGACATCCTCCCTAGGGGAGTATTATACCAGTTTCAAGGTCAGGTGGGGAATTCGAGGGTGCCTTTTTTCAGGGGAGTCATACATGATTGCTGTGAAAATCTTTTATACTGCCCTCAAGCTTGGTGGTAGAGAACAAACACGTGCTTCCACATATAGCTTTATAGGAAAATGATTTACAAGCATCTGCTCATAATTTCTCCGCCCCCTCTCAATCCAATTGTTTCAATTTCGGCTCAGTAAGGCAAAAAAACGGCTCTCATCCCTTATATTTTGTTCCGTAACGTCCTTTGTCAGGCCCCCCTACCCCTAATCTTCGGGGCACTATAAAAAGGAATCCCAAAGCCCCCCGCAAGGAAGAATTTTTCTTTCGTGGTAAGTCGGTCAACAGGGCCTGCAAAGCTTTCGGCTTATCGCCCTCAACGAGGCAACACTAAGACATTTCCCGGCGAGACTTAAAAACAACCCTAAGCCTTTCAATTTCACCTTCTCTTAGTTTGTTCACCTCTGATGCCGACAGGTGGTCAGCATATTCCCGTTTGCTTCCATCCGCATCCCAGACGCACATCGAATCAATGCGGTAGGAATCAGCGAAGAGGTTTATTCTGTCTGGATTCTCGTAACGGGTGAGGGTGGAGCCGAAGAGGCAAAACTCCAGGGAGTCATCTTTCCGGAACAAGGCGGCAGGCAAAAGGGGTGCGGGACGGAACGAGACTTTACCCTCTTCCATCACGATGGGCCGTTGCCCGAGGAGGAACTCCGACCACATAGTGAGATACTCCGCAGTGGCACCGGAGAGACGCCCTACAAAGCCTCTGCCATGGTATGATTTTACCGGATATCGGCTTGAGGCAATGAATGAGCTGTTCTCATAGGGGCTCCGGCCATAACGCTTAGTATCCAGGAAGGGTATCAGGATGCGCATGGCCTCAGACCAGAAGAGTTCCCCGTCCCCGGTGCGAAGCAACTCAAGGAGGTATTTGTATTCCATGTGCAGCCACACCGAACCGTTTTCCAGCCACCCTCCGGGAAAGGCATTGGCCCGGCCCAGGGCGGCGGGCTGACCATCCAAGGGTGCATTTAAGACATATTGGCCAAGTTCGGAATCATACAGGGGGGTCTTCTTGACCGCCGTATGCACCGCCAGCTTTTCTGTCGCTGATGGAGATATTTTAATCTGTTTCACCAGCCCCTCCAGGAAGAGCGGTAGATCTTTTCTCACCAGCCGGGACGGCAGGACATACCCGTTTCGTGGAGCAGTCCAGGACTCCACTTCAAAGCGATAATACGTGGGCAATAGTCCGCCGTTATCGACCGCCGCTGCCGTCAATGCCTCGCCCAGACGGCATTCCTCAGCAGCGAGAAAGTCAATCACCCCGTCTACGGCACGCTCATTCACCACTGGTTCGCCGCCTGCTAGGGCCGTCCGGTAAGTGACACGGGCCTTCTCTCGGGTCAGCCAGCGTTCATGCCTATCCTTTAGTTCCGCGATGGCTCGTAAATCATCGAGGAGAGTCCAGGCGGCACCAAACAGGGTGATAGTTCGCTTCCGTCTGTTTTCTGTAAATGCCAATATAATGCGGATAAGACGGAGAAGTTCCACCCCGTCACTTAAAGAAGACCCAAAAAGCCCCGGCAGACCGTTGAGGGCATCGTACCAGCCAGGGCGACCAGCTTCCATCTCCAAGCCCCTTTCCTCGTATCCGAGGACGGAGATTTTTACAAGAGCGAGGGTGACGAGTTTCTCGATAAGGGTGGAGCGGTGTTCAAGGAAATGGCTGTCGCACTGCTCTTCGATCAGGTGGCTTTCGGCAATAATGCCCTCGTTGGTAAACCTAAAGCGCTCAGTCATTGACCGAATGCGCACACCCGGGCTGACATACCAGCGGTAATCGGCGGAAGCGAAGAGCAATTCTTCTTTCCGGTCGGGATAGATGCGGAGGTACTGATCAATCAGATCGAGATTGTAGGTCCAGTGGTCTACCCAATAGCCCTCGCCAAAGTGGGCATCGGGAATATAGTCAGCTACCCCTAAAATGACCGGGAAAGCTTCCGGCGCGATGTTGGCGTTGGCGAGATCGCCGGGAGTGAAAAGGCCATTTTCAGGGAGTATCAAGTGTGGAAAACGGTTGAGAATGTTGTCACGTGCCTCTTCGCGTAGCCGGAAGCCGCCGCCCTTGACGATAAGGGGATTGTACCCATCGGGCTGAATCAGGTCCATGAATTGTCTAATTATCGCCGTGTCCACCTTGGGCTGCACGGCAACATCGATACGGCGGTTCTGATTCATGTCCCGGTAGTTACCGAAACCCGACGAGTAGCGCATTGGAATGAGCGAGAAATCGTTGTAATCCCGCTCCATGTCTCCATGCTTACGGCTATAAAGATGATAGGTTCGGGCGGAATTTCCCTTACCCCATACAACCGGCATTCCTCCACGCAGGGTGTTATCCAAGGCGGTTTGGGCGGTGTATGCATCCAGATCAGCCATTGCGGTGTGCATAATAAATGGCGAGATACACTCGTCCACCCGTTTTCGGTATTCGCAAAACTTATTCTCAAACCACTGACTCAATCGCCAGTCACGCCGGGCATCATCCATATTCTGGGCATTGGTAGCATATCCATAAATTGTATAAAGACTGACCTTTTCCCCTGGCCGCAAAGTTCCCTCAAGCCCGGTGAAAGCAGCCGGGTAACGGCCCATGAGCACCGGCTCCTCGGCCATCACGGCCTTGAGACCGCCATCCAAAAAGCATTGTGGGGATTCAAACGCCAAATCATTCCCAAAGACTGTTGCGGCATCCACCAAGGGCTGGAGAACCTTGTCTTCCCCTTCGATATGGGCAACGGCCGCCATGAAGTGATAGGCATCCACAGGGTGGATCTCAACCGTGTCATCCATGCTGGCACGGATGCGAAAGATCGGCACCCAGGGATTCGTCAGATCGGTTTCTATCCATGCCGCCGCCGTGTTGCTCATGGTTTTCAGTGCGAAATCATTTATGCCGAAGGGCGTAACTCTGGGAAGACCGTCGAGGAGTTCCAGCGATATGGGCTGGCTTGTAATATTTCTAATCTCAAGGTGCCGAAGTAGCCCGGGATAGCATTCTCCCGGCACCGTGGCATAGTCAACCTTAATCAGCAGCCTTCCATCGTTTTCAATAATATGGAATCCGGCGCGTCCCACCGATAGCCGTCGTGAGGGGGAAGGACCATTCGGCACAGCGGCAAAGGCTTCTCTGTGCTCTCCGTTTATCTTCAAGAAGGTACGGAAACCCATCCTGGCCGTGTCCCGATAGGCCTGATCCGCCGGTTTGAACTCAAGGATTGGGTGATTCTTGTCTGTATGGCCAAACCCCGCTATGCCCTGACCTCTATTGACGTAGAAGCACCAAAGGGGGGTGCCATCAGGCCCGGCAATACCCGGCAGGAAGCTGGCAAATGGGGCCTGGAGGTGGTAATCATCCAGTGCATAGCACCGTTCTTCACCGAATTCAACGGCCATTTTATTGCCTGTAAACACGTACCCAGTCCACATACATTTTCTGAGGGAACACAGTTGAGCCATCCGGATAGCCCGGCCAGTTTCCGCCAACCGCTACGTTGAGAAGTATGAAGAAAGGCTTGTCGAAGGGGCTGGGAAAAGCTCCAACTGAGGATGTCCATTCCGTTTTGGTGACGTAAAGCGTCTCGTCCACATACCATCGGATCTCGCCTCTTTCCCATTCGATGGCAAACACGTGGAAGCCTTCGGAAAAATTGCCATTGGGCAGATCATAATGACCACCACTGTAGGCATGCGGAACGCCATGGTGAATCGTTCCATGCACCTTGGCAGGCTCATGCCCCAAGTACTCCATTATGTCTATCTCTCCGCAGGCCGGCCATGGCACCATATCGATGTTGCTTCCCAGCATCCAGAAGGCCGGCCAGATGCCCTGGCCTATGGGGAGCTTTATGCGTGCCTCAATTCGCCCGTAGGTAAAGGACTGCAAACCTTGCGTCAACAGCCTGGCCGATGTGTACTCACTGCCGTCGTAGCTTTCCTTCTTGGCTTCAATAACCAAACCCCGTCCGCCTCCGGGAAAATCCTCGATGCGGGCGTTCGCAGTGCTATTTGTGTAGTACTGCCATTCGTTGTTTCCCCAACCGGGTATTCCTTTTGCAGTGCCATCTCCAATATCGTATCCCCAGTTCGTTGAATCGATGGAATCGCCATTGAACTCGTCACTCCACACAAGATTGTCGTTGGGCACAGTTGTTTGTTCGCCAGTAAAGACAATGTTATCCACATAGAACAGCCCCGGCTTGTATACCTCGCCAGCCTTGGGAGTCCAGAATCCAATGGCCGTGAACTTGGAAAAATCTATCTCGGAAAATTGACTTAAAAGAGCCGTATAGGTTTTCCAATCGCCGTCTGTGGCCGAAAGTGTCAATCCAAACAGGTTAACTATCTGCTCATTGCCCGCAGCATCTTCCAATTTGAACTCAATGAAATCCACTGCGGCATCCAGGCTGCTTGTATTGATGTCAACGGACACCTTGGAATAATCGGACAAATCCAAACCGCTTTCGCTTTTTAGGTAAACGCCGCCCCACGAACCTACATCACTGCCGTATTGAAGCAAATCAACCTCGATTGAACTGCCGCTGGAACCCGCATATATTTCAGAATCAATTATCGCATCACTTTCCTTACTGTCGATATTCAATTTGGCCACCAATCCGGTTTTCACCGCATCATCAAAAAAGGTCATCGTAATGGGGGTAGTGTTGCCGCCATCATTACTCCCATCGCCGCCATCATCATTCCCATCGTCGGGAAGAACTGAACAAGACAGGGCAAGCAGGGTCAGCATACCTGCAAACAAACTCAAAGAACCTCTAAAAAACATCTTCAGGAAATTGTCGGAGAGGTTTTTCGCCTGCATCTGCCCTGTCCGCACCTGTCCGCGACAGGCAGATAGCACCGTATTAGAGGTGCTCCTTAGTGTAGTTTTGTATTTCATATTGAAACTCCAATTTCACGGTGTCCAATCACCCTTTAATGGATGACGAACATCACTGATACACCCTTACCCAGTCCACATACATCTTCTGAGGGAACTCAGTTGAGTCGTTAGGAGAGCCAGGCCAGTTTCCGCCAACCGCCATGTTCAGCAAAAGGAAGAACGGCTTATCGAAGGGGCTGGGGAAGTCTCCAACGGACGAATTCCAATTACTCTTAGCCGAATAGGATTCACCGTCCACATACCATCGGATCTTGCCTTTTGCCCACTTGATGGCAAACACGTGGAAGCCGTCGGAAAAATTTCCATTGGGCAGGTTATAATGACCACCACTGGAGGCATGCGGAGCACCATAGTGAATCGTTCCATGAACCTTGTCAGGCTCCTGCCCCAAGTACTCCATTATGTCTATCTCGCCGCAGGCTGGCCATGACACCGTATCGATGTTGCTTCCCAACATCCAGAAGGCCGGCCAGATTCCCTGGCCTATGGGGAGCTTTATGCGTGCCTCAATCCGCCCGTAGGTAAAGGACTGCAAACCTTGAGTCAACAGCCTGGCCGATGTGTACGCACTGCCTTCGTAGCTTTCCTTTTTGGCTTCAATAACCAAACCCCGTCCGCCTCCGGGAAAATCCTCGATGCGGGCGTTCTCAGGGCGATTTGTGTAGTACTGCAACTCGTTGTTTCCCCAACCGGGTATTCCTTTTGCAGTGCCATCTCCAATATCGTATTCCCAGTTCGCCGAATCGATGGAAGTACCATTGAACTCGTCACTCCACACAAGCGTGTTGAAATTCGGCCCAGTGATGCAGGCCGTCATCAGAATGGTTGAAATTAAGATGCCGACAATTGTCAGGGCTGTGTCAGAATGCGCCTTTGGCCCGCATGCGGCGTTGGCGAAAAAACCTGAAATGCTCATGTACACTCCGCTTTCAGAACTTTTCGCCGCCTTGCCTGCAAACCACCAAATCCATCATTCTGACCCACCCATGGATTCTGACACAGTCCCATGTTAAAGCCCCAGTTTTTTCCTGTTTGCATCAAATTTTTCCTGCTTGAACGCCATAAGTTTATCCAGCCCGAGTTTTTGGCGTTCGGCTTGAAGTTCGTCCCACAGGGAATTGAATTCGGATTCGCTTTTGGCCCGTAGCATTTTCGGAAGCGTTTTTCCGAACAGTCCGGCCAGTTTGGCACCAATTATGCCCTCCGGTTCAAATGGCTGCGGATCGATGTTGTCGTAGACGGCGTAGCTTTGGGTGTAGGGCTTTGTCCACTCGCTCATTTCCCGGTAGGGAGTGGCCGCCTCTCCCTCCCACTTGGCAAACATTGCATTGTCCATAAGCATCCAGTACTTCACCGAGGCCCCATACTTCTTGTCAAAAGCAGTCCTGTCGGCGGTTAGGAGCTCCTGAACCTCGGGTAGAAAACCTTCCTTGCCGTCAATCACGTCCCAAGTCAGGCCCTTCTTGCCCAAATACAAATCTCGCTGGCCTTCCTCGCTCATCAGGTAGCTCATAAAACGGATAGCCCTGTCGGGGTTTTTGGCGGTTTTGGAAATAAATGTAACCGTCCAGCCTGCAATCCCCTGCCCTGCCAATTTCGGCGGATCCATGTTGCGGTTGGCCGGTCCGTCCACTGCCATGTAGATGGAATTGGGATCCTCGGCATAGCGTATGGCCTGGGCATCGATCATGTCAGTGTGCTGGTAGAACATGGCGAAGTATCGGCCCTGGGCAATTTTCTCCTCCATTTGATTACGCCGATCAAGAAACACATCGCTGGCAATCAGCCCCCGCTCCTGTGCCTGACGGAACACGTTAAGCCATCGCTTGTACTCGGGGTCCGCATAGCGGTCGTAAAGCCGACCGTTTTTTTCCATGGGTATGGCCAGAAAATTCATCAAATAACCTTCCAGAGAATCATTTCCTGAGTCGGAAAACTCCTTGAAGCCCAATGGAATTATTGGTTGGCCGTTTACCTCGGGAAACTGGGCCTTGACCCGTGCCAAGGCATTAAGAAACCCTTCCGGCGTGCGCATGGATGGGCTACCAATGGCCTCGTACATATCCTTACGGACAAGGAAGGTCTGGTACGAAGTCAAATCCTGCTTGGCGTAGTCATCCGGCGTAAACGATGCATTTGGATAGCAATAGATATGGCCATCCTCCTGGGTGTACCATCCCACGCGGGCCGGAACGGCAGCCTTGAAGAAGTAGGGATCGTAGTGTTTGGCCAATTCATCCAGCGGTAATACAAGCTGACCCGCAATGAGTTCTTTGACCTGCGGTTCCCACCACCCAAGGGTGACGAAGTCCGGCAGGCTACCCGAAGCTATCATTGTGTTCAGTTTGTCCGCCTCGTTACCCGCCGGAATAATGAACTCGATGTCCACGCCGGTCTTTTCGGTAACATATTGAGAAACAGGATCTTCACCCCAAATACCCCGGAACCACGAAAAGTTCAGGTACCAATTAAAACGAACTGGCGATGTATCCACCGTCCATCCCGGTACATTCGGATCCATGTCCTCGGCAGGCGGCGCATCCGGCAATCCTCCATCTTCCGATCCACCGCCAGCAAACAGCATGGCAGGGAATACAATAGCGGCCAGGGCCCATAGCCCCGCAATTTTTAAAACAGTCTTCATCATTTCCTCCTTATTTGATTTCAAGTAAAATCTCTTATGTTACGACACAATTTAGGTGCCCCTCAGCCCCCAATCTTCGGGGTACTATAATTATTCATTTGTCAAACCGCGAAATGCGCAAGAATCGCGACAGCTGGTATCGGCTATTCTCGGCATTCCTGTTTTGAATGGCGTAGCATCCATCAGGAAGCAGTACCTTTTCGTGCTTTTCGTGCTTTTCGTGTTTTTCGTGGTTAATATCTCCTCTCCCCCGTCAAACCGCGAAATGCGCAAAAATCGCGAAAGCTGGTATCGGCTATTCTCGGTATTCCTGTTTTGAATGGTAAAAACACCCAATTTATGTAGCTATCCCTTAACCGCTCCAATCATAATGCCCTTTACAAAATACTTCTGCAGGAACGGATACACAACCACGATGGGGAAGGTGGCCGCCACCATGGTGGCCATCTTTATCGATTGCGATGTAACCGCACTTCGGGCAACGGCGGCGGGCATGTTGGCCATTACCTGACTGGACTGGTTCTGGGCAATCACACGGTACAGATAAGTGGCCACCGGCTGGAGATCCGAATCATTTATGTAGATAATTCCCGTGAAGAAATCGTTCCAGTGCCATACTCCCTGAAACAGGGCAATGGTGGCTACGACGGGCATGGAAAGCGGTAGTATGATTCTTATGAATATGCCGATGTCATTCATCCCGTCAATTTTGGCCGATTCCTCCAGACTGGTGGGTATTTCACGAAAGAATGCCTGGAAAATAATTAAGTGGAAAAAGTTGAACATGCTAGGCAAGATATACACCAGAAGGTTGTCAATGAGGCCCAGGTTCTTCACAAGAAGAAACGTAGGAATAAGTCCCCCATTAAAAAACATTGTAACGACTCCCATCGTCATAAACAACTTGCGCCCTACCAGCCGTTTCTGCATAAACGCATAGGCAACCATGGCCGTAAATAATATGTGCGTTACCGTCCCTGCTACGGTTCGGAAAACTGCAATCATAAATGACTGAATAATGCCCTGGTTAGAGAACATGGCCTTGTAGCTTTCCATGCTAAACATTCGGGGCCACCAATATATGCCGCCCATAAGGGCATCGTTACCGTCATTAAACGATATAACTATTGAATACCATATTGGATATAGGGTTACAAAGCATATAAAAAGCATAATGATTGCATTAATTGGATAAAACAGATCCCCGTTTCCCAATCGTGTTGGGCGTTTTTTAATACGTATTTGAGCATTCATAACTAGAATATCCCCCTACCCTGTGTCTTCCTGGAAATACCATTTGCTCCCATGAGTAGCACCAATGCAATAATTGCCTTAAACAATCCCACCGCTGTGGAATACGAGAACCTAAGACCCCGTATACCGGTTCGGTAAACATACAGGTCAATAACATTACTGGCATCGTTGTTTAAGGGGTTGCTTAAGACCAACATCTGCTCAAAGTTTGTATTCAATATACCGCTAATGGCCAGTATCAGAAGAATTGTAACCGTACCCGCAATGGATGGGAGGGTAATGTGCCACATCTTTTGAAAACGTCCTGCCCCGTCCACGACTGCGGCTTCGTAGAGTTCGTTGGGAATGCCGGAAATCGCGGCAAGGTAAATTATGGCACCCCAGCCCATCTCCTTCCAAATATCCGAAACGACGGCAATCGTCCAAAACCCCTGGGGTCTGCCCAAATATGGAACGACATCGCGGGATGGATTAATCTTGCTTAATAGTTCATTTACAAACCCCGTCTCAGATAGCCATGGAATTAATATTCCGCCCAGTACTACCCAGGACAAGAAGTGCGGTAGGTAGGAAATTGTCTGTACGCTACGCTTCAATCCACTTGAACGAATCTCGTTTAAGAGCAGTGCAAACACAATGGGCATGGGGAACGCTAACAGCAATTTCATAAGGCTCATTCCCAGGGTGTTTTTCATGGACAGCAGAAAATCACTGTCGTAAAACAAATCACGGAAATGCATTAACCCTACCCAGGGAGCATTATTTATTGTGTTAATAATCCGGTATTCCTTAAATGCGATGATTACTCCATACATAGGGATGTAGTTAAAAATTATCATCCAAAGAACACCGGGCAGGGCCATGGCCATGAGGAATTTTTGCCTTGAAAATCTAAGTCCAAGGGTGTTTTTATTATTCATAATCGCTCATCCGTATTATCCTTTTTTATTGAGTGATCCATTATCCGCTTTGGAAACGGACGGGGTGGGGATACTTTCAGGCTTTGCTAATACTCCGGGGGCTAAGTTTAAACTTGTCTTTGGGCCCGTATGCGACACTGGGAAAATGCTCATAATGCTCATGTATTTCGCATACACTTAAGCCTTTTATAGTGCCCTCAAGCTTAGTGGTAGAGAACAAACAGATGCATCCATTAAAACTCGATACAAAAAACATCCTCCTTGCCCCCAATCTTGGGGGCACTATAAAAGCGCTATTAATTCTCAAACCCAAAAAACATTATCGGGACTAATTCACTGATAGCAGGAAACTCACGCATGAAGAGAGACCTTCATGCGTGAGACTCAGTTAAAACTATTAATAGAAGTAAATGTTATCAATATAAACTGTCTTCTTTGTAGTACCATCAGTATTACCACTACCGACAAGTTTGATTTGATACAGCTTGTCCAACTCAACATTGCCTCCAGAGAAAACAGTCAATTCTACATCATAGGAATTCCACTGATTCAATGTAGGTGTCACCGTGTGTGCAGTTTGATCTTGTCCGGGTGATATCAAGAAAAATTGAAACGAAGTCTCATCCGCCGTCCACAGATCGAAGTGTACTTTGGTCTTACCTGAAACATCCACACTGGTGAATTCGATTCCCTGATAATTCAGATTGGCATACTTTTTAACGGTGTTGCCTGCGATGGTCTCTTCGCTGTAAACGGTGGTCTGGCTCCAATTAGGATTCCAGTTAACACCAGCAATCTGCGTTGCCGTTCCATCGCTGTCATAAGTGTCGCTGAACAGGTTGATGACATTCGATGCCGTAGGAACTGGCGGTGCATCGGCAGGTGCGGGTGATGATGGTTTTACTTCGATGGTAACTGTGAGGGTATCTGTAACATCAGTTGTACCATCACTGGCAGTAATTAAAATGGTGGCGGTAAGAGTCTTTTTTGTAGCGGTCGCATTGACAAATTTCGTTGCATCAGCAATGGCCAGTACACCCGTAGCACTGTCAATTTTCACGGCTCCCGTTTCATATTGTGACTGTATAGAATAACTTAAAGAAGTCGCTTGAGAGGTTACAAAGGTTAATTTCTTGATATTCGCGATTTTCGTATCAGCTGGCCGACTATCCTCAATCTCCTTAGTGAAATCATCGCCCCTTACGGCAAATATTGGAGCATTGCCACTAGACTTAAGGTGCATCTCATCAATGTGAAGTTCATGATCGTTGCCTAATAGCTCATACTTAATGATATTGACTGCGTTCATCTGAAAATTTGGCTCTGCCGTAAACGTCGAGAAAGGAATCTCATATTTCACCCAGCTAGTGGTGAAGGTAGTTTCCGGAACCGTAGCTATTGGTGCCCCAATATTGCCGTCTGCGGTTTTATGCTTGCTCTGAAAAAATATTTTCAACTGAGTTGCAGCGATTTTTTCTTGAGTCGGGGTAGTTGGTGCCTTGGCCCAGAAGACAAGGGTGTCATAACCTGTGAAGTCAATGTATGGGCCTTCCCCCCAGCCTCCGGCGGCCCAGGTTTTTACACCAGTACCGACAAACTTGTTATAGTTTGTGGTTCCATCTGCCCCGCCACTAGTTTCTTCGCTAAAAGTGAGGGTTTCTTCGTATGATGCAAAGTAAGTCATACCGGAGGAATCAATTTCCGGTGTATCAACTCCCGTGGCATCACCAAAGAAATAATACCGGCTATCCACCGTGTCGGTGACCGCAGCGGCTTCTGTTACTGTTACAGCAATAGTATCCGTTTGGGTTCCGAGGGTTCCGGTGATAGTAGCAGTCCCTGCACTTACACCAGTTATGACACCTTTCGCATCGACTGTAGCTACAGCAGGAGCACTAGAATCCCAATCTACGTATGCTACAAGACTGGTTGTCATCACATTGGGTATTACCGTTCCGTCCACCGTAAACTCGGCACTCACACCGGCTATGGTCTTGGTACCTTCTACGTTCATGCTCATGTCTCCCCCACTATAGGTAAGGGATGATACGGCCACCGTTCCCAGCGTCTCAAATTTTATGTCGTCCAGATAGATAGTGGCTCCATTCTTACCATCGGCAGCATAAAACAGGCTATTCTGCGCGGTCAGCTTTGCCGGATTGGGCAGGGGAATTATATACTTAGTCCATGTTGTATCGACTGCCTGGTTTTCAAGCCATACTTCGTATCGAGTACCGATCGAGTTAATTTTATCGTCGTCGGCACCGAAGCCAAATTTATCTATTTCGGCATTGGCGGCCGATGCCTTGGCCCAGAAAGTAAGGGCATCGAAGCCGGAAAGGTCCACGGTGCCGGCAGCGGCTTGGCCACTACCCACATTAACGGCTACGGCGTTCCAATCTGTTGCCGCAGACCAATCCACCTTAAAGGACGTGGTACCGGTCTTCTTCTCCGTGGTATCCGCTTTAACTGTAAAGCCGTTCTTTCCATTCCAGTACAATGGCTCGGTCACACTGGACGTAAAGCCATCCTCGTAAAGGACACCGCTGAACTCAACGGCCCCTCCTCCACCATCATCTCCCGATGTTGGACATCCGGCAATCAAAAGAACTCCGACAATAGCCATCGCAATAAATGCGTAGCTTCCGATTTTGTTTGTTTTCATAACTTCCTCCTATTGAAGTCTTGATTTCCTATTATATTAACAAATTCAAATTAAATTTACAATACATCGCATAGAACTACCAGCTAAATGAAAGATAGGCCAGTAATTCCATTTTCCACTGCTTCCCATCGGACGTATCACCGGAATTATCATCGAAGGTGCGTCCCTTCCAGCGCAATCCGATGCGGTTCTGTGTGTTCAAAAAAGAAGGTAATTCAAAACCACGGGATATATCCAGTGCCCATTGAAGGGGATAGGTGATATTGAGCTGCCGATACCAGTCTTCATGCCCCCAGGAATTTATGTCCAGGGAGCCACTAATCATCCAGGAACCTGCTCGCATTGCCAGGCTCCCGCCCCAAAAGTTAACGAGACGGCTGTCCTGTCCCCGACTCTGCCCATATCCACCCTGCAAGCCCAATATGAAGCGAAGCTGAGGGGCCGCATTCCACACTATGCGGCTCTTAAGCGACCAGAGGCCGCTCACTTCCGGCAATCCGCCCGATAGCTGTGCCTGGTCACCAAACTCGTTCTTATAATGAGTGGCATCGGTGGGGCCTTCATAAAAGGAGTATAGAAAGGAAACATAGCCGGCTAATTTGGCGTTTTCACGGTCCTCATTATTCCAGTCAAAGAAGTAGGTGTCTCCGGTGGGGTCCAGGGCTACAACAACCTCCAGTTTGTATGCCTCCCGGTTGTTATAAACGGCCAGAGGATCCGTTAAAGACTTGCGAGGATTGTCGGTATTGATAGGAAAGGATATGGGAACCCTGGCCTGAAATTGGGGTATTATGGAGAGCATTCCATATTGGAACTGGAAACCTCCTATAAATTCATTCCTGTTTCCGGTGCCCACATCGCTAATCTGTGTGCCGGTTCTGGGCGTGTAGGCATTGGAACCAGCCAGACGCCCAGCGTATATGTACTTGGCGAACAGCCGCGTGTAGAGGAATATCTCCGAACTGACATCCACCTTAAAGGACAAGGCATCGAGGAGATCGTATTGAGATTTGGTTGCGGATATGGAATAGTTGTCGCCGGACTTTTCAACATGGGTATAATCGTCTCCAATGTATTCCGAGCCGGAGAAGAGAGTGCCAAAGCCCAGCGTAAACCAGGGCAGGAAGTTAATACCCAGCCAGCCGCTGGCCCTCCGTCCGTGGCCAGCCCCGGCAGTCTGGTCTCCCGCAACCACCTCATCGTACATAAGCGACCAAGACACCCTCTCGCCTTTTTTATAGTATTTCGCCATTATCTGGGGGTCGGCATCCCAGTGAATTTCAGGCCCGCCGTAGATTTTCAGGCCGTCTAGGAATTCCTTTCCCGTCAGTTCAAGCCCGAAGGGTGCCCTGGAACCTGCAATGTCCATACCCACATAGTCGAATGACTCCGGCAGGAGATGGAAGTAGTCTCCCTCCCCTATCCAGTCGGTATGTCCGTTATGGAAGTAAAAGTCTAGGTCAACATATTTGGTTTCCCAGTTCAAATACGCATCATATATCTGCACCGAGGGTTGTTTCGCATAGGTTTCGCCTGACCCTGTCGCGCCACCTGGAAAACGTGTTGTATCCACAAATGCGCTGGTACTCAGTTCATTTCCCTTGTAGGGAGTGTATTCCTCCTGTTCAAACGCCGTGTCGGGAACATGCCCCTGCACACGGAAGGTTGCACCTGCCTTGACGCTGTCATAGGGGTTCAAATCGAAGCCCAGGTAGGCCCATTCCCCCACCGTCGATTCTATGTTATTCAACGGCTCTTCGCCTTCCATGTCTGTGTCGTCGAAGATACCCGCACCCACAAAGTCCACCCTTCCCCTGAACCCGAGAATGTGGCTTTCCTTCTTCTCCTGCCTCAATGCGGCAATCTCGGCCCGGTTCGCATACTGCTGAACATCGAATTTGAATTTGAAGTAGTTGTCGATGTCTTCACTGGTGCTATTTATCTGGTCAAGCTTCCAGATTTTCTGAAGGGTATAATAGGCCGCACGGGGACGCCGTTCATGTATGCCCCCTGTTTTCACAGGACTCTGGGCCACTATCCCAAACCATTCCTCGTTCATGTTGTTCATGTCAACTCCGTCGGCATCGTAGTAGGCTCCGCTGGCCCAGGTCGCGCTCGTGTTGTGAACATCCAGCTCCAGCACCATGCCGGCAGACTTCCACCACTCATCCATCCATTCAAACACGAAGCCGCCGAGTGTGTTCTGGTAGCCGCCCTTGCCGTAGGACTGGCGGTAGATTTCCTCCCACTGACTCTTTATGTAGTTGGCCTGATTAAACTGATCTTCCCGCTCCTCTGCAGCATTGTAGGCATCGGCTCCGAACTCGGTGTATACGAGGGGCACATCCAGTGTTTCGGCCACGCTCTCGTAAAACAAGTCGAAGGATGCCTTTCCCCTGTAGGTATTGACACCAAGAATGTCCAAAGAGGGAACGAGGGCCTTGATTATGTTCAGATACTGGATGTCACCGTTGACTAAGCCGACCGGTTTGGTGGGGTCAATCTCCTTGATGATTTTCACACCCTCTTCAAACAGGCTATAAAGGTATCCGGCACGGACTTCCATACGCTGGCCGACGGGAATATTCTCAATCTGGTTACTGTCCCATTCCAGTCCGTAGTTGTTTTCATTGCCCAACAAGTAGAAGAGTACGCCGGGAACTTCCACATAGCGGCTGACATTCTCACGCAGTCTGTCCAAAATGATTTCACGCGTACGAGGATCAGAGTAGTTGGTCTGACCATGCCAGCGTCCATCGACAATCAATCCATATCGACCGAACAGATCGTTTACAACCGTATAGATGCCGTAGCGCCGGTAGAGGTATTCAATCCACTCAGGAGGCACATCGGTAAACACACGTATGGCGTTGACACCCATTTCCTTCATAAGGGCGGCATCGGTATCTATCATTTTCTGAATCAATTCCTTGGGCTGATCCCACAACGAATAGCTGTAATTCTCGCCGATGGGCACAAACGACCAAACGACACCATGGACGGCCATCTCTTCTCCATCCACCAGAAGCCGCCATCCCATCTCAGGGTCTTTGGCCACTTTCACCCAAGTGAGGGCCGAGAGCATGGCCGGCAATAGAAGCAACAAGCCGAGAATCGGCAAAAGAGGCCGCCTATAGGACATCGGGAACCTCCTTTCGCTCCTCAGGGAGCGCAATCACCACCCCATTGCCCCAAACAGAGGGGTCAAACCAGGGAGAATCTTTGTCGCTTATCCAATGAACCATGCGGTCCCGCTCGGTGGCATCGGCATCGTTAACCTGGAATTCACAGCGAACCTTCTGCCCGACCTTCAGCCCGTTTATTTCCATATAGCTTAGCGGAATGGATGCCTCGATTTCATAACCGTCATCAAAGTACCGCGCTGCCGCCGACAGAAGGGCTCCCTCCGGGGCATCTAACATGCCTTCGTAGGCCGTTCGTTGGTTAATCACTATATCCACCTCCATAGGATTCTCTTTGCTTCGGGGAACAATACGGAGCTGGTTATCGCCGCTTGTGTATTTCTTGTGCTTCGATGTGCTGGTCCCGAAGAATACTTCCGGGGTATCGCCTCGCCATGCCATCGAGCCAGGCAGATAGTTTACATTGGGCACATCATCGGTAGTCCGGCTGTAAATGTAGAGATTCACGCCATCGGTGCGCAGAACGAAGAACGCCTCGGCATCTGCGGGGTCATGGCCTCCGCCGTAAACTGCCAGCCGAGTAATGGGCCCGTCGAGACCGGCCCATTCATCAAAGTCCCCGTCTATGGCCGGCACATCCTCCTGACTAAAGAAGATTGGCACCTTTGCGTCGGCTGCCGGCCGAATCGATTCACCCTCTTCGGATGAGGCAGTCGCTTCAGGGATCCAGGGAGGATCCATCGTCACTTTTGGGTAATTGGTGACACAGGCCATTGTTAACAAAACAAACACGGGCGAGAAACACCCTATTCTATGCATACGTTTACACCTCTTCTGCTCTTTCCAAATACGACCAGCAATGCTCGTTTTAAGGAAAAACTATCTCTTTTCCCCCTTAGCTCGACATACTTGAGTAGGATTTCTCCCTATTGTGGTATAATCCTTGGAATCTGTCAAGCAAAACATCAAAAAAAATGTATACGTAACCATGCAAAGAGGAATGACTCAATGCAATGTTCACCTGTAGAAAAGGTGAACAGGAGGTGTAAAGTCCCATGGGACATGAAGATGATACAACATTCAAGGCAAAGGGAAATATCTTACTGGGCTGATCGAATAGTGCTGGAAAAGGATGTACAAAAACAGAAAAAAGCCGACTCAGGGCTATGACAGAATGCGCCTTTGGCCCGCATGCGGCGTTGGCATGCCTGTGCGTGTACGCACCTGTCTGTGCCTGCCTGTTGCAGACAGGTGCAACGCACAGACAGGCGCAGACAGGCGAAAAACCCTGAAATGCTCATGTACAACATGGACACTCCGCTTTCAGAACTTTTCACCGCCTTGCCTGTGGGAGCCCCCCCATCCCTCCTCTTCAAGGGAAGCAATGGGTGGCGATCCCCCCCCCTAGGGGGGCAAAAAGGGGGGGGGGGGAAATCCATTGACCAAATCCATCATTCTGCCCCACCCCCTGGATTCTGACACAGCCCCGATGTATCACTCCTTGGATGTAGCACAGGAACGATCCAGAGGGATGTTCCAGAGGAGGAAGGAGGGGCACCTACGCTCTGATTTGACGACTTGCTGGACTTATAGCGCAGAGCTGGCACATTGAGATGGGACGGAATGGGCAGAAATGGAACTGAGTACCCTGGAGTGCATCTCCATGACATCCAGAAGCGGTAGAAACACGACAAGAAAAAGGCATTGGGAAATGGACTGTGTCGTAAGCGGCAAGACCTCGGCAAGAAAGCCGTCAGCAAAACCATATATGCCACCTCAAGCAATTTCCTGGACAGCCCAGACGGTTTAGGAATCTTTGTCAGAGATATACTGTTTTCAATTCGATTATTCAGGAACATCCTTTGTGATCTCCGTGAGATCTAAAACGGCTATGGGTTGTATAAAGGGTTTCGCACGGAGGCACGGAGGGCACGGAGGGTTTTTTAGGCTTTGTTTGCTTCTCTCTGTGTCCTTTGTGAGCTTTGTGAGAGGGGGTGGATGAAGGGTTTCGCACGGTGGCATGGAGGGTTTTTTAGGCTTTGGTTGCTTCTCTCGGTGTTTTTTGTGAGCTTTGTGAGAGGGCTGTATGAAGGGTTTCGCACGGAGGGCACGGAGGGTTTTTTAGGCTTTGGCCGCTTCTCTCTGTGTCCTTTGTGAGCTTTGTGAGAGGGCTGTATGAAGGGTTTCGCACGGAGGCACGGAGGGCACGGAGGGTTTTTTAGGCTTTGTTTGCTTCTCTCTGTGTCCTTTGTGAGTTTTGGGAGAGGGGGGGGTGAAGGGTTTCGCACGGTGGCATGGAGGGTTTTTTAGGCTTTGGTTGCTTCTCTCGGTGTTCTTTGTGAGCTTTGGGAGAGGGGGTGGATGAAGGGTTTCGCACGGTGGCACGGAGGGCACGGAGGGTTTTCAAGGTTTTGGTTGCTTCTCTCGGTGTCCTTTGTGAGCTTTGCGGGAGAGGATTTATGAAGGGTTTCGCACGGTGGGCACGGAGGGTACGGAGGGTTTTTTAGGCTTTGTTTGCTTCTCTCGGTGTCCTTTGTGAGCTTTGCGGGAGGGGATTTATGAAGGGTTTCGCACGGTGGCACGGAGGGTTTTTTAGGCTTTGGTTGCTTCTCTCTGTGTCCTTTGTGAGTTTTGGGAGAGGGGGTGGATGAAGGGTTTCGCACGGTGGCACGGAGGGTTTTTTTGGCTTTGGTTGCTTCTCTCGGTGTTTTTTGTGAGCTTTGGGAGAGGGGGTGGATGAAGGGTTTCGCACGGTGGCACGGAGGGTTTTTTAGGCTTTGGTTGCTTCTCTCGGTGTTTTTTGTGAGCTTTGGGAGAGGGGGTGGATGAAGGGTTTCGCACGGTGGCACGGAGGGTTTTTAAGGTTTTGGTTGCTTCTCTCTGTGTCCTTTTTGTGAGAGGGCTGTATAAAGGTTTTCGCACGGAGGCACGGAGGGCACGGAGGGTTTTTTAGGCTTTGTTTGCTTCTCTCGGTGTCCTTTGTGAGTTTTGGGAGAGGGGGGGGATGAAGGGTTTCGCACGGTGGCATGGAGGGTTTTTTAGGCTTTGGTTGCTTCTCTCGGTGTTCTTTGTGAGCTTTGGGAGAGGGGGTGGATGAAGGGTTTCGCACGGTGGCACGGAGGGCACGGAGGGTTTTCAAGGTTTTGGATGCTTCTCTCGGTGTCCTTTGTGAGCTTTGCGGGAGAGGATTTATGAAGGGTTTCGCACGGTGGGCACGGAGGGTACGGAGGGTTTTTTAGGCTTTGTTTGCTTCTCTCGGTGTCCTTTGTGAGCTTTGCGGGAGGGGATTTGAAGGGTTTCGCACGGTGGCACGGAGGGTTTTTTAGGCTTTGGTTGCTTCTCTCGGCGTTTTTTGTGAGCTTTGGGAGAGGGGGTGGATGAAGGGTTTCGCACGGTGGCATGGAGGGTTTTTTAGGCTTTGGTTGCTTCTCTCGGTGTTCTTTGTGAGCTTTGTGAGAGGGCTGTATAAAGGTTTTCGCACGGAGGCACGGAGGGCACGGAGGGTTTTCAAGGTTTTGGATGCTTCTCTCGGTGTCCTTTGTGAGCTTTGCGGGAGAGGATTTATGAAGGGTTTCGCACGGTGGGCACGGAGGGTACGGAGGGTTTTTTAGGCTTTGTTTGCTTCTCTCGGTGTCCTTTGTGAGCTTTGCGGGAGGGGATTTGAAGGGTTTCGCACGGTGGCACGGAGGGTTTTTTAGGCTTTGTTTGCTTCTCTCTGTGTCCTTTGTGAGTTTTGGGAGAGGGGGTGGATGAAGGGTTTCGCACGGTGGCACGGAGGGTTTTTAAGGTTTTGGTTGCTTCTCTCTGCGTGTTCTTTGTGAGCTTTGTGAGATTGAAAACGGCATGGGATGCATCACGCTTCGGGGGATGTGTTTCTGGGCGTGCCCGGCGGGGGATGCATCACTCTTCGGGGTATGTGTTTCAGGGCGTGCCCGGCGTGAAATGCATTTTGCTTCGGGGGATGGGTTTCAGGGCGTGCCCGGCGTGAGGTGCATTTCGCTTCGGGGGATGGGTTTCTGGGCATGCCCGGAGTGAGATGCATTTCGCTTCGGGGGATGCGTTTCAGGGCGTGCCCGGTGTGGGATGCATTTCGCTTCGGGGGATGCGTTTCAGGGCGCGCCCGGTGTGGGATGCATTTCGCTTCGGGGGATGCGTTTCAGGGCGTGCCCGCCGTGGGATGCATTTCGCTTCGGGGGATGGGTTTCTGGGCGTGTCCGCCGTGGAAGGCATCACGCTTCGGGGCGTATGTTTCTGGGTGCGCCCGGCGTGAGATGCATTTCTGGGCGTGCCCGGCGGGGGAGGCATTTCGCTTCGGGGGATGCGTTTCTGGGCGTGCCCGGCGTGAGGTGCATTTCGCTTCGGGGGATACGTTTCAGGGCGTGCCCGGCGTGGGATTCATTTTGCTTCGGGGGATACGTTTCAGGGCTTGCCCGCCGTGAGACGCATCACGCTTCGGGCCATGCGTTTCTGGGCGTGCCCGCCGTGGGATGCATCACGCTTCGGGGTATGTGTTTCAGGGCATGCCCGGCGGGGGATGCATTTCGCTTCGGGGGATGCGTTTCAGGGCGTGCCCGGTGTGGGATGCATTTCGCTTCCGGGCATGTGTTTCAGGGCGTGCCCGGCGGGGGATGCATCACGCATCGGGGCATGCGTTTCTGGGCGTGCCCGGCGTGAAATGCATTTCGCTTCGGGGCATGGGCTTCTGGGCGCGCCCGCTGGGGGAAGCATCACGCTTCGGGGCATGGGCTTCTGGGCGCGCCCGCTGGGGGAGGCAACACGCTTCGGGGCATGGGTTTCTGGGCGTGCCCGGCGTGAGGTGCATTTCTGGGCGTGCCCGGCGGGGGATGCATCACGCTTCGGGCCATGCGTTTCTGGGCGTGCCCGGCGTGAGATGCATCACGCTTCGGGGCATGCGTTTCTGGGCATGCCCGGCGTGAGATGCATTTCTGGGCGTGCCCGGCGGGGGAGGCATCACGCTTCGGGGCATGCGTTTCTGGGTGTGCCCGCCGTGAGACGCATCTTGCTTTGGGGCGTATGTTTCTGGGTGCGCCCGGCGTGAGATGCATTTCTGGGCGTGCCCGGCGGGGGATGCATTTCGCTTCGGGGGATGCGTTTCAGGGCGCGCCCGGTGTGGGATGCATTTCGCTTCGGGGGATGGGTTTCTGGGCATGCCCGGAGTGAGATGCATTTCGCTTCGGGGGATGCGTTTCAGGGCGTGCCCGGCGTGAGATGCATTTCGCTTCGGGGGATGCGTTTATGGGCGTGCCCGCCGGGGAAGGCATCACGCTTCGGGGCATGCGTTTCTGGGCGTGCCCGCCGGGGGAGGCATTTCGCTTCGGGGGATGGGTTTCTGGGCATGCCCGGCGTGAGATGCATTTCTGGGCGTGCCCGGCGGGGGAGGCATTTCGCTTCGGGGGATGCGTTTCAGGGCGCGCCCGGTGTGGGATGCATTTCGCTTCGGGGGATGGGTTTCTGGGCATGCCCGCCGTGGGATGCATTTCGCTTCGGGGGATGGGTTTCAGGGCGTGCCCGCCGTGGGACGCATTTCGCTTCGGGGGATACGTTTCAGGGCGTGCCTGGCGTGAAATGCATCTTGCTTTGGGGCGTATGTTTCTGGGTGTGCCCGCCGTGAGACGCATCTTGCTTTGGGGCGTATGTTTCTGGGTGCGCCCGGCGTGAGATGCATTTCTGGGCGTGCCCGGCGGGGGATGCATCACTCTTCGGGGTATGTGTTTCAGGGCGTGCCCGCCGTGGGATGCATTTCGCTTCGGGGTATGGGTTTCAGGGCGTGCCCGCCGTGGGATGCATTTCGCTTCGGGGTATGGGTTTCAGGGCGTGCCCGGCGTGGGATGCATTTCGCTTCGGGGGATACGTTTCAGGGCTTGCCCGCCGTGAGACGCATCACGCTTCGGGCCATGCGTTTCTGGGCGTGCCCGCCGTGGGATGCATCACGCTTCGGGGTATGTGTTTCAGGGCATGCCCGGCGGGGGATGCATTTCGCTTCGGGGGATGCGTTTCAGGGCGTGCCCGGTGTGGGATGCATTTCGCTTCCGGGCATGTGTTTCAGGGCGTGCCCGGCGGGGGATGCATCACGCATCGGGGCATGCGTTTCTGGGCGTGCCCGGCGTGAAATGCATTTCGCTTCGGGGCATGGGTTTCTGGGCGTGCCCGGCGTGAGGTGCATTTCGCTTCGGGGGATGGGTTTCTGGGCATGCCCGCCGTGAGATGCATCACGCTTCGGGGTATGTGTTTCAGGGCATGCCCGGCGTGAGATGCATTTCGCTTCGGGGGATGGGTTTCTGGGCGTGCCCGGCGTGAGGTGCATTTCGCTTCGGGGGATGGGTTTCTGGGCGTGTCCGCCGTGGAAGGCATCACGCTTCGGGTCATGCATTTCAGGGCGTGCCCGGAGGGGGAGGCATTTCAGGTTGGCCAGGAAATTGCCTGAGGCGGCAAATGGATTCTAAAACATTTCGAGTGCCTCGAAGATTGTGGGTGGCTCCAGCAGGTTAAATTCGTGGCACTCCACAACCGCTTGAGGGTTCATTATGCATTGTCAGAAAAAGAATTATGCAGTCGATCCAATTGGGCCTCGACCAAGAATGTTCTGAATAGAATATATGGGGTTAGCGGGGTTTTTAGCCTAAATGAGCCGAAATCGAAACAATTGGATTGAGACGGGGCGGAAAAGTTATACGTGCATACTTGTATTTCGTTTTTTCAGCAAACTATACACCCTCGCGAGTAGTTATATCCCTACCACTAGACTTCTGTGCACTATATAAGCTTTACTTCGCTTTTAGCACCTTGTATCGGAAAAAATCATCAAAACCCGTTTTCAGCGTCCATGTCCGTCGGCTCCTAAGTTCACCCGGTGTGAGATTCTACTCTGCCGCCGACAATGCCAAGCGAAAACCGATGTAATTTCCTAAATCGGCAGGCTTGTCCCAACTCCGGTTGGTAATCCGCAAAACCATCATGCTACTGTTACCCCAGGCTCCTCCCCTGAGTATCCGGTACCGCCCTGATCTTGGTCCAATTGGATCATTTTTGGCTACTGTCGAGTATCGGCCATACCAGTCCCAGCACCATTCCCAGAGATTGCCACTCATATCATATAGGCCGAGTTCATTAGGCAGTTTGGACCCAACGGGATGAGTTGTACCACCGCTATTATTGCCATACCATGCGACTTCTTTGGGATTGTTGCTCCCTGAAAAAATTGTTTCCGAGGCGAGAATTCCTCCTCGGGCAGAGAATTCCCATTCCGCTTCTGTTGGCAATCGGTATCCATCGGCTTCCCTGTTCCAGGATACGGATTTTCCTCTGATTGTATAGGACGGTGTTAATCCTTCCTGTTGACTGATCCAGTTACAGTATCGCACGACATCAAACCAGTTTGCGTTGATAACAGGAAGAGGGCCTCTCCCCCAGGCAATATCATATGGTCGGGTGATTCCGACATCGTTACAATAGGCATCATATTGATCAAAAGTCACCATATATTTTGCCATGAGGAAATCACCCACCGTCACTCGATGCACCGGGATTTCATCTCGATCTCCATTCTCCGGATCCCATTAAAAAGGTCCCACCCTGTACATAAACGAAGTCATCGAGTACGAAATCACAGAATACCGATATAGGAAATACGAAAAAGGTAGCCAGCATTAGGGAGACTCTAAGAAGCCATTTTGGGGTACCTCTAAAAAACAGCTTTAGGAGATTGACGAAGAAATTTTTCGCCTGTCTGCGTCTGCCCGTTGCAGACAGGTGCACCGCACAGGTAGGCAACGCCGCATGGGTGCGAAGATTGACGAGATACAGGCCTAGAACTAAAAGGAGGGTTAGGGGGGTAGTTTCCGGTTCGATTCCCGCTGCCCCTGTCGCGTTGGTAAGATGCAAGTGTGGGTCAACTATCTCTCCTAATAGCCCTGCTGGCCGTTCTCGCCTGGGGCTCCGTATCATAGACATTCACATCCAAATCAAGCACCCATCCTGTCAATAACGAAGTGTTTAACTGGATTTCAAGCCAATAGCCACTACCCTCTATTTTTCCAATCTTGGAGAGTATCGTTACAACATCTCCACGACGCAATATCCCGCTAACACCCGCATATAAATCTTGTTCGTCGAGTATCTTGACATAGGGCTTGTTTACAACGCCCCATATCATCTTGGATGTGAGAACAGGCGTCGGAGGAAGCTCTATATCGGCAGGAAGTCGATCAGGGCTACATGCTATGGAGATGCCCATTATACCGAAAATGGCGAAAAACATCATCCCACCGCCTCCCGCAGATTCTGGATCTCGTCTCGAAGCACGGCGGCTTCTTCGTATTCCATGTTCTTAGCCCGCTCCAACATCTCCTTTTCCAAAGCCTTCAACAGCCTCTGCTTCTGTTTCGCATCAAAAAGGTTTGTTGATTTCTTCATAACTTCAATGCTCATTTCTGTAGCCTGACGTTTCTCTGTACTCTTGCGGATGAGAATATCCTGCACATCTTTGCGAATAGTCTTCGGGGTGATCTTGTGAGCCTCATTGTAAGCTATCTGCATACCGCGACGCCTCTCGGTTTCGGACATCGCCGTCTTCATGGCCTCGCTGATGGAATCGGCATACATGATAACTAGGCCGTTTATGTTGCGCGCTGTTCGGCCGATTGTCTGGATAAGGCTTGTCTCGCTACGTAAAAACCCAATCTTATCTGCGTCCATGATGATTGTCAGCGATACTTCGGGGATATCCAGTCCCTCCCTGAGCAGGTTTATTCCCACTAGCACATCAAAAATTCCTTTTCGAAGGTCTCTGATAATTTCCACCCGTTCAATTGTCTCAATCTCGCTATGGAGATAGCGGCAATGTATGCCCAGCCCATTCAGGTACTTGGTAAGTTCTTCGGCCATCTTTTTCGTGAGCGTAGTAATCAGTATCCGTTCATCCATCTTGATGCGCTTCTGAATTTCCCCGTAAATATCCTCAACCTGTCCATCACAGGGCCTTACCTCAATGGGGGGATCTAACAGCCCGGTGGGGCGAATCAGCTGCTCTACAGGCTTCGTTGTTTTCTCTCTTTCTTCCTTGCCCGGAGTCGCGGATACATATACAACCCGGTCGAGCTGCGCTTCGAATTCTTCGTACACAAGGGGTCTGTTATCCAGTGCCGAAGGCAACCTGAACCCATGCTCCACGAGGTTCATCTTGCGAGACCTGTCGCCGGCATACATGGCCCTGATTTGAGATAGGCTTATATGGGACTCGTCGATGAAAGTTATGAATTCATCGGGATAATAATCGAGTAACACCTCTGGCCGTTCACCGGCCATCCGCCCGGTAAGATGTCGGCTGTAATTCTCAATACCCGGACAATGCCCCATCTCCGTGAGCATCTCAATATCATACTCAGTCCGGGTCTTCAGCCGCTGGGCTTCAAGCGGCTTCCCGTCGGATATCAGGTGTTCGACTCGTTCTTCCAACTCTTCCCGTATTGCCGGAATCGCCGTCAATAGACGCTCCTCGGGCATCACAAAATGCTTGGCTGCATAGATTGTCGTCATCTCCAGTGACTCGAGTATCTCTCCTGTCAGAACATGAATGCGATGGATGCTTTCCACTATGTCATAATTAAGGCTCACCCTATAGGCCACGTCGGTGAGATAGGCGGGATAGATTTCCATTACATCCCCCCTGATACGAAATTTTCCCCGTTTGAGAACGGCATCGTTTCGCTGATACTGCATGGCGATGAGTTCCATGCATAGTTGACGTACATTGAATTCCTCACCTAACCGTATGCTGATGTTCATGTCTCTATAGGTTTCCGTGCTTCCAAGTCCATAGATACAGGACACCGTTGCCACAATAACCACATCCCGGCGCTCCATGAGGCTCATAGTGGCCGAGAGACGCATGCGTTCTATCTCTTCATTAATGCTTGAATCTTTTTCTATATAGAGGTCTCTGGAGGGCAGGTAGGCTTCGGGCTGATAGTAATCAAAATACGAGACAAAGTATTCCACGGCGTTCTCAGGGAAGAAATCCTTGAACTCCCTGTAAAGCTGGGCGGCCAGTGTTTTGTTATGGCTGATCACCAAGGCCGGAAGCTGCGCCCTTTCAATTGTTTTTGCCATCGTATAGGTTTTTCCTGACCCGGTAACCCCAAGGAGGGTTTGATACTTCACCCTCCGCGATATGCCCTCTGAGAGGGAGTCAATGGCCGCAGGCTGATCCCCGGCAGGCGTGTAGGGTGCCTCAACCCTGAATTTTCTTACCATCATGAATTCTCGGAGCGACTGGATAAAATCAATTCGACCTCCAATTCTCTTCTCCCCCGCCGTAGCCTAACGGTTGCGCTATCGCCCGGCCGAGTATTCTCCAAGGCCGCATACAGGTCTCCTAATGAGGTAATTGGCTGCTCATTTATGCCGATGATTATGTCCCCTCCCAGGTATATCAATGCAGAGCCGCTTCGGACCGCCTTATTGGGAGAGCCTCCCAATATCCCCGCAGACTCGGCGTTTCCACCAACCCTTACCTGTGATACCAATATGCCCTGATTCGTACTGAGATTTGCGTATCGAACCAGGGCGGGGAATAACTGAACCGGTTCAATGTCAATCCATCCCCGCTTCACATAACCGTAGCGAATGAGATCTGGGACGACACGGCGAGCTGTATCCACCGGAACAGCGAAACCTATACCGACCGATCCCCCTGAAGGGGTGTAGATCATCGTATTCACGCCGATGAGTTCGCCCCGAGTTGTGAGTAACGGACCGCCTGAATTACCGGGATTGATGGAGGCATCAGTTTGAATGAGATTGCGGATGACAATTCCCTTGTCGTTCTTGAGCGGCCTTCCAAGTCCGGAGATGATGCCTGTCGTGAGGGTTCGTTCAAATGCGAAAGGGTTGCCTATGGCCAATACTTTCTGCCCGACACGCAACCCCCTGGAAGTGCCGAAGGGGATGGTCACCACAGAATGGTTCCCAATATCAATCTTTACGACGGCCAAATCGTTCTCTGGATCGGAGCCAATTACCTCCCCTTCAAAGGTTGTTCCATCGGCCAGGGTTACATTCACCTTGTAGGCATTTTCAACCACATGATTGTTTGTAAGTACGTAGCCTTCTGAATCAATGATGGAGCCAGACCCCGATGACCCCTTTCTTGGAACAGCCTCGAGAAACCAATTGTAACTCATCACCTCCGTGGTGATATTCACCACCCCGCTATTCAATCGATCATAGACCGATATGTTCTCAAGCTCATCAGGAGAAAACTCCATTGATGACGGCGGCGACTCAATGGATTCTAAACCACCTATATCATTCTCAAGGGAATCGGCATCTTTTGCCCCGGCAATGGGAACACTCCCCTCAGGGGTTCTTCCCTGGCCAAAATGGATTGTGATTATGCCCGATTCCATGAGAATGATGATCATCAGGAATACCGGAATGCACAAAATAGCCCATGAATACTTTCTAATCCAATTCATATTATTGAAAGTATATTAGGACATCTTTGAAAAATCTATTGGCGGATAGAACTTCCAGGTGTAATTCAGCCAATGCCCCTTGCTTTCTCTTCCTTCCATCTCTTATCGGCTCCTTCCACAGGGAATCTCTAAAACCCAAAATGGCTCTTCGGACGATCCTGTGGATACATGTCCAGCTTTCCGCAATAAAAGAATATGGCCGTTCGGTAATTCGCAAAAGTTCTAAAGCCTCTAGCTGATGCTTTTATATGTTGAATTACGCTGTTGATTCCTTCAGCGAATGCGTTAGTTATCCTGTGTTTGGCATAGGTAATGATGTTTTCAATATGCCTTTTAAACATTTTTGCCACATTTATGATCGGCTTAAGCCTCGAATGTGTTGCTGAAAAATACAATTTCCTAAAATGCCTCCTGGCATCATCTTTGCTTTTACAATCCCACAGAGGCTTTAATAGATCCTTTCTATTCCATGCACGGCCAACAGAATGTTGCCGTAGGTTCAACGCTTTAAAATCATATTCGTTTTTATCCATGAATTTCTCTTTGTTTTTCAGCCAGAGATATTTGGTTCCCTTCAAGACACTGTCATTCTGACCTGACAGATGTTTGTGTTCACTCTTGTGCACCTTGTGAAGCCGCCGCATTCATATACTTCATTATGTGAAACCTGGCATGAACTATGGCCTCATTTGGGGCATGTTCCTCCGCTCCATCAATATAGGGCTTCCAAAAATCTATGCTCACAGCCTCTACTTCGTCACGTTGTTATTCTGTGAGACTACCCCACAATGCATTCACAGACTCTTCTTTGCGGTCTACGGCCACATCAAGAACCCTTTTCCCGTCAATGTCGGTTATAACTCTGATATAACTGTGGCCTTTTAGAAAACTCTTTTCATCCATTCCTGTTTGCATGATTGTTTCATCTTTCCTTCTGGCAAGGTAACGGAGAACCGCCCTCTTCATTATATTGCTCACCTCATGCCAGCTTTACCCTGAGGCCCAGGGCGGTTTTGCTGATGTTTTTGATCCCCTCCAGGGCTCGTATTGCCACTGCATCAAGCTACGCTGTGAATCTGCTCGTCTCTTCTGCCCATGGAATATTCATCGTCATGGTTTTATGTTCAGGACATTTCACTCGGGGAATTCGGCAGTGAATATATGTCTTTAATTGACATGTATCCAAATTCCTCCACATCAGCTCTTCTCTTCTGTCATGAATTTTGCAGGTAGTACCGCATTCAGGGCAGATGCGGCATTCCCATGCGGCCATTCCAGATATATATGCACAATCATTGTCTATATTTAGATCACTGTTTAGTTATGTGCCATGGGGCAACAATGCCAATTATTTGCCGATATGGATCTCTATCATCAATTTCCTCATAATACTCCATTTCAATCTTATTCCATATTCAGTGCCCCAAAGCCTGTTTTTTGAAGTAAATCGCCTCCAAACGCAAGTCATACCTTAGTAGGGAAACAACTTACTAAGGAGGTACGTTATGACTTTTCCACACTGTCCCAACCCCGATTGCTCCAATTTCGAGGCTCCCGCCGGGGAAAATTGGTATATTCGCTATGGTTTTCATCCAACATCGGCCTTCGGCCAAGTTCAGCGTTACCGCTGTAAGAATTGCCGCAGGACTTTTTCTGATCAGACCTTTTCAATTGATTACTATGCCAAAAAAGTTGTCGATTATTCAAAGATCTTCGAGCATCTTGTCACCGCTTCAGGGCTGGGCGATATAGGCCGTGCTATTGATGTCAGAATAGAGACCGTTCAGAACCGATTCGAACGGCTGGCAAGATGCTACCAGGCCATTCATTCCGAACTGCTCGCTGATCTATCTCTGCAAGAAAATATGGCCGCCGATGGACTGGAATCCTTCTCCGAGTCCCAGTACTTTCCCCATCACATAAACATCTTCGCCGGCTCCGAATCCGAGTTCATTTACAGCATGGGCTTTGCCAATCTTAGACGCAAAGGAAGAATGACCCAGGCACAAAAGAAGCGGAGAATGGTACTAGAATCCATAGAAAAAGCCGACCCGAAGGCCATTGAGAAATCGTTTAGAAATATAGCTAGCGAACTTATTCAACTACTTAAAGAAAAGAAAATTACCGGGAAGACATTGACGACAGACCTACACAAATCGTATACACGAGCCTTCGCCAAGATCAAGGACTTCAAAAAATACTTTCTCCATGAATGTATATCCTCACATGAGTTCAGGAATAAAAACAATCCGCTATTCCCTGTGAATTACATAGACCGTCAGGTACGCAAAGATAACTGCAATCATGTGCGAGAGACGGTGCAGTTTTCCCGGTGTCCCAGTGCGATGATGATGCGCATGACCCTCTACCGTCACTACCATAACTGCATGATTGCCCGGCGGGTCCAGGATGCCCGAAAGAACGACATGACAACGCATGTAGAAGAAGCAGGAATCAATCGCACAGACATGGACAAGATAATCGGCAAGTATTGGATGAAACGCCCATTCCTGAGGAAGATCAAGCTGGGTACAGAAGAACGCAAGACCTGGCTCAGTCAATGGCGCAATCCTGGGGTAAAAATTAATCGCTATATCCCGTTGTACATTCGGGTATAGAGGGGAACACAAAGTTCGGGGCACTATATATTCCATAAAGTGGTTCGAAGAGCCATTAAAAAAGAAGTTCAACTGCCGTTTTTAGGATAAAAGATCGGATTTGGGGATGCTGACCAGGAAGACTACAGCATGGATAGAGCAGTGGATCAACAACTACTTCAGGAGGATGTCTGGGGGCATGAGTGCCGCTCAGGCAATGGTAGCATAGGAAATAAAGAGGTTCTGAGTTTTGCATGAAAAAGTGGGCATTTCACTTGACAGCTTACCGCCCCTTGATTAGTCTTCCTATCATTTTACCAAAAAGGATATTAAAATGTACAAAACTACGATGATAGTGGTAGCCCTGGTCATGCTCACAATCGGTTGCGTGTCCAAAAATTACAATGAGACTAAAGAGTTTGAGAATACCATTACACACGTGAGTGCGGACATCGATTCGGCGAGCATTCACGTTCGACCTACCAATTCAGGAACCACGAGTGTTGAAGTAGTTTTGGAGTATTGGGGGCGGGCACCGGATTTCGAAGCAAGCGTCGATGACACGACGTTAAGGGTTGAACTGGATTGTAACCCTTCGTGTGACGGTAAAATTGTGTTGCTGGTTCCCGAGGGAATCTCTTTGTATGGAGATATCGGGTCGGGCAATATGCTTGTAGAAAATATCGATGGGGATATCACAGCCTCCAGCAGGTCGGGAAATATCCAAGTCGAGAATACCGTGGGCAACCTGGAGCTAGAGACGGAGTCAGGCAATGTGCTTGTAGAAAACATCGATGGGGATATCACAGCCTCCAGCAGGTCGGGAAATATCCAAGTCGAGAATACCGTGGGCAACCTGGATCTAGAGACGGGATCGGGCGATGTTACCGGTCATAGTTTATCCTCTGTTTCTTGCCTTGCCGATTCGAGTTCGGGAACCGTTAACCTGTCTTTCGATGAGATTCCATCCGACGTAAACATGGAAACGGGCTCGGGAAACATCAAACTGACCGTGCCCTATGGTAGCTACGATGTGGATTGGGACACCGAATCCGGTAACACCAGCATCGAAGGCTTAATCGAGGACCCTGATTCCCCCAACTCCATTCGCACCGACACAGGTTCGGGCAACGTAACCATTCAAGGTCGGTAATTTAAAGTGCTCCCATAGAGCGATACAGCTCTAAAACTAGATTGATGCTGTATAATAGGCATCAGAAGGAGTACATCAAATGCGTAAGAAATGGAGTGATTCAGAGAAAGCAAGAATTGCACTCCTGGCTTTGCGGGAAGAAAAAACGATCGGCGAGATTGCTCAGGAAAATGGGGCACATCCGAATAGACTGTGTCCATTTCCCAGTGCCCCACAACTTTTCTCTCATTAGCCTCTTGAAGACGTTTATCTATGCTTCTGGTCGCATTCATGGCTCTAGAGTGCTTCTTGGGCTTCCCTTTGGGCTTAAAACGCTTTCCACCATAAAGCAGATCCTTCTGTGTGACATCTGATATATCTCCCGCAGCGATGTAGTTATACAATGTCTTTTCACAGAGCCTGGTATCGCCAGGCCACCTCGTTCTCTCAAAATGCCCGAGTACTACGTAAGGGCTATACTTCTCCTCTTTGATAAGCCTGGAAACCGCATTTACCAGAGCCCAGTCTCGACCAAGTTTTATAGGGGGGCCTTTCGCACTGTTCTTTGAGTTGGCATCGTTCTGTGCATACTCCGCGTTGTATTCCGTGATTTTGCTGAGACCACGGGCTGTATGTTCTACCATCCCTCTTTTGAGTTTTCTTCAAATAGTCCTTTCGCTTTTACTCAACAGAGTTCCCAGAAGTGTCGGACTTGTGATCTTTTCGTAACGGTTTGTACCAGTGTGATGATATTGTAATAATAAGCGTTCCTCCCAAGTAAAATGTGTATGCTTACACCTTGTTTCTATGTTAAGTTTTGATCGTCCCATGGATTCCTCGCTATGGTTAGTTTGTGTTAAATCAACTATAGCAGATGTCCTTGGGACTTTCTTTCCCCCGCCTTTTTTAGGCGGACAATTCATTATACTGGGCGCCACTTATTCGCTCCGAAAAATTGGTGCTAGCCAGAATCCAGGGGGTGGGTCAGAATGATGGATTTGGTTTGCAGGCCCTCGCCGCATGCGGGCCAAAGGCGCATTCTGACACAGCCCCGGGCTTTCTCTCTACAATGCCTTCTTCTGGTAGCCTGTTAACTGGCTCATTGCCAATCGCCGGGTCTCTGCCAGCGGCATTTCCGTTTCAATCCCTTGCGCTGGTTGTCATAGGGAATACGCTGCCTCCCTACAAAGAAGCTCAAGCATAGCGAGTTTTGCCTGAGCAATGCGGTGACTACCGTAGCAGGATAAACGGCAAAAACTAAAAAAGGGTTAAGTCCGGCAGACTCCCAGGTTGTCGGCCTCATCAAGAGCCAAGGCTATGCGGCTATTGACATAATTCTCATCAGGGGGATTTGAGTTCGATAATAGCAGAAATATTTCAGGATTCCCCTTTCGCCCAGTAATGGGCGATACGATGCCGTCGAGTACATACACATTCTCTTTCAATAGATCCTTTTTCAGCATCCAGATGGCATCACGGCGTGCTTGAGAGGTCTTCACTATCCCGTTGAATCCAGTTTCTGACGGCCTCTCGAACTGGGGTTTAACCAATGACAAAACAGGACCACCCCCGGTGAGTAGAAGGAGTCGGGATGCGACTTTTCTAAGTGAACGAAAGGATAAATCGGACACCGCCATTTCCACAGGTGGAACAAGATCCTCCGAGAATACATCCATTATGTTTTTTTTCTCATGAACGGATACCCTGCTATCGATTCTTAGCTTCCATGCGAGCTGATTGAAGCCAACATCGACGGCATGAACATGCCGGGCACCCCGCCGGAGCAAGCAATCCGTGAATCCTCCGGTCGAAGACCCCGCATCCAGACACACTTGATCCGCCGGACGTAGATTCATTTCCTCTAGCACAGCATCAAGCTTTAGGCCACCCCTCCCGACAAATTGAGCCGGTTCGTGCTGAAAATGGGAAAGCACTGACACCTGAACCTTGGGATCCCTCTCAACGGCCCCGTCAACCTTAACCTCACCACACATGATGGCTACGTAAATATCGTCTCTCGTCATCTTCGGCCAAATCTCGGCGAGATACCCAAGTAGATTAGCTTTGCGACCGTATCGATGCATAATTACAGGATGAACATGATCCTTTCCCACAAATCTTATCTAGCGTACTCCACGACTCGAGTTTCCCGAATGATGGTAACTCGGATACGCCCAGGATACTTCAGCTGGTCCTCGACTTTTCGTGCAATATCCTTGGCAAGAAGACGGGACTGTTGGTCATTCACAAGTGCATGATTAACCATAATTCTTATTTCCCTCCCAGCTTGAATGGCAAATACCTTATCAACCCCATTGAATGAAAGGGCAATTTTTTCCAAGTTCTCAAGTCGCTTTATATAATTATCTAAGGATTCACGTCTGGCTCCAGGCCTCGCCGCGGAAATTGCATCCGCCATTTGCACAATGATTCCTTCCGGCGAGATGATTTCTTCATCGTTATGGTGAGCAACGACGGCGTTCACCACCCTAGGATCTTCCCCTAATCGGCGGGCTAATTCACCCCCTATTGCGGCATGACCACCTTCGCCATCGGTTTCTTGGCCCTTTCCGATGTCATGCAACAGGGCACCCCGTTTCGCTATTGTGACATCGGCACCTACCTCACTGGCGATCATTCCGGCCAGTATCGCCACTTCTTTTGAATGCGCCAAAACATTCTGTCCATAACTCGTACGGAAATGAAGACGGCCTAAAGCCCGAATTCCTTCCGGTCGCATACCATGAATGCCAAGGTCAAACAAGACTTTCTCGCCTTCCTCATAGAGAACCTGGCTCACTTCCTTTCCTACCCTGTGCACGACTTCTTCAATCCGTGCGGGATGGATACGGCCATCTTGAATAAGGCGCTCCAGTGCCGTTTTAGCTATGTGCTTTCTTATAGGATCAAAGCAGGAAATCACCACGGCTTCTGGAGTATCGTCAATAATGATATCCACCCCGGTCAGTGTTTCCAATGCTCTGATATTGCGGCCCTCTCTCCCGATGATCTTGCCCTTCATCTCATCATTGGGGAGAGTTACCGATGTAACGGCAACCTCCGCGGCTAATTCAGTTGCCAGCCGCTGCATAGACGTGATTAGTATATCCTTCGCCTTTTGTTCGGCAAGAGCCTGGGCCTCATGCTCGATCTTATTGATTAGAGCCTGGGCCTCATGCTTCGCCTCATCTTGCAACGACTGCATGATTATTTCTTTTGCTTCCTCGGCAGTTAAACCGGCAACGCTTTCCAACTCGGCTGACAAACGCTTCTCGGCATCGCTTATTTTTTTCTCTCTGGATACAAATTGTTTTTCCCGATGGTTAAGAGTGCTTTGACGACTTTCGAGATCTGAAAATCTTTTCTCGAGTTGGTCTTCTTTCTGCTGTATCCGCTTCTCATATCGTTGAATCTCAGAACGCTGTTCCCGGATGTCTTTCTCAAACTGCTTTCTGTTTTCCAGGATTTCGGCCTGGGCATCCAACAGCAGTTTCTTTTTAGCACTCTTTGCATCACCAAGCCACGATTCTTTTTGTTTAATGACCTGTTGTTCCAATGAAGAGAGCTGGGTTTTGGCGTAAATCCAACGGATTAACCATCCGAGAGCTACTCCCAGAGTTAAGCCGCCGAGGGAAAAGATGATGATTAAAAAAGTACCATCCATATTATCCCCCAAAGTAGAGCCAATAAAAATGATGATTTAGACCTGTATGCACAGTGGAGGGGAAACCTGAATTCCATGTAAATCTCGGTTCCCAAAAACCTTACCGCCGCCGTTGTGGGCTAAATAAATCATTTAAACAGGCTCAGATATTAGTATTACTCAATTGCATCTCTAGAATCAGTTATTTGAGGGAAGATTCCGAAGAACTCCATTTACTTTCTTGATTTGACCTTTTTCGCCTACCTGCAACAGGCAGACGAAAAATCTCTTTGTCAATTTCCTAAAGTGAGTTTCTTAGATTGACCCTTAATCTACTGGATCAATTTCTTCCACCGCTATAACATTCGCGAAATTCTCGCGTAGTTCAAATTTTTACCGTCTTGCGTCGATCAAAATCCCTTCGTCTGATTTACAAAAGTGATTTTCGAGATGCTTCTTATTGATTATCCTCATAAAACTATATTAGTCAAGAAGAAAAGCACAGGGATGAATGATGGGTGAATTGTAATATTAACGGTTCCCTTTGAAGGCTGTGTAAAAGGCCCCATGGGACACAAAAGGCGAACAGGAGGTAAGAAGTCCCATGGGACACGAAGAGAATACCACATTCAAGTCAAGCGGGAAATATCTTGACCCAGGATGATCGAATAGTGCTGGAAAGGACGTACAAAAACAGAGGGAATGGACAGTTATCTCAATAATCTTTTACAATTTTGCAAGCCCGGCTACGGACAATCGAATTATCTGGTATAATGGAGTCATGAAAATTCTCTTTAGTTATTCCAAGGAGATCTTGAAATGATCGGCACTATTGGAATTATCGGCGCCGGTAACATGGGCAATGCCATCATCAAAGGCTTGCTTGCAGGCGGAGAACTCTCCGACTCATCTATCAGAGTCTCGGATAATCGTGAAGGCATATTGGCAGAACTCAAAAGCCAGCATCCCGGCATCTTCACGAGCCGATCCAACAGAGACATAGTTGATGTAGACATTCTGATACTGGCGGTTAAACCCCAGGTCTATGAGGAAGTCATCGCCGACATCGTACAGCATCTCCTAAAGAGAACGGTGATTGTGACCATCGCTGCGGGGATTCCCCTCGCGAAGGCCGCCAAATGGTTAGGCGAAGACAGGAAAATCATTAGGACCATGCCCAACACCCCAGCTTTGGTTTCCGCTGGCATGACGGCCCTATGCCCTGGACCCGGTATAACGGAACAGGATATAGCCGCCGTCCGAATGGTGTTTGAAGCGATTGGGCACACGGTGATGATGCCTGAAAACCTGATGGACACCTACACCGCACTCGCCGGATCATCCCCTGCATGGGTGTTCATGCTCATCGAATCACTTGTAGACGGAGCCGTACTGGAAGGCATCCCTCATGAATCGGCCTACAAGATAGCCGGTCAAGCCGTTTTCGGGGCAGGGAAACTCTTTTTGGATAGCGATCTTCATCCTGCCGACTTAAAAGATAAAGTCTGCTCTCCAGGTGGTACTACCATCGCAGGGCTTGCCGCCTTGGAAGAAAACGGCTTCCGCTCTTCAATCATCAAAGCCATGAAAGCATGTATTCTCAAGGGCAAGGAATTGGGGTCAATATGAAAAAAAACGAACCCCGTGTCGAGATGATCTGCTCAGTAGAAGAATTAGCCAACTTGTTCAAGCAAGGGCAGGATATACGTGGATTCCTCAATCAGGTCGTCAATATCGTGATTAAGCACATGGATGCTGGCGCATGTTCTATATACCTTTTCAATGAAGAAAAAAACCACCTCGTCCTACAGGCCACAACCGGATTGAACCCCCAATTAATCGGAAAACTCACGCTATCCCCTGAGGAAGGGCTGGTAGGACTGGCTTTGAGGAAATTGCGGCCGATAAGGGAGGATCGGGGCCAGGAAAACCCCAGGTTCAAGTTAATTAAGAGTAGCGATGAAGAGCACTTTTCATCCTTTTTAGCCGTCCCGATTACGCATGGAACTCAGCGTGTAGGCGTCTTAGTTCTCCAGGACGAGAAAGAATCTCGGTTCAGCGAGAAAGACACCTCTGCTCTCCAGGCCATCGCTTCTCAATTGGCCTCCACACTCGAAAATGTTCAGCTTATCATAGAGAAACCGGGAAGAGACTTGTTAAGTGAATCCAGAGACGGTCCACCTATTCGTCTAATTCGCGGCACGCCAGTCGTGGAAGGTGTGGCTTGGGGCAGAGCGTATCCGATTGAAAGCCCGGGCATGGCAAGCCATCTGCTTATAGCCGGTGATGATGGATATTGCGAAACAATGGCCGGTTTAGAGCTGGCAATAACAAAGACAGAAGAGCAGATTGAAACACTTCAGAAGCAACTGGAAGAAGAGCTTGCCGATGTCGCATCCCTCATCTTCAGTGCTCACCTTCTGATGCTCCGAGACGATAGTTTCTCTGGCTCCATGAAAAATCTTGTAAAGGCTGGCAAACAGCCAAGCGATGCTGTCGTCCAGGTTGTCAATGAGTATAGCACCATTTTCAGCTACAGTGACAATCCACGTATGCGTGAGAAGGTTCTCGACACCAAGGATCTCGGACACCGCATTCTAAAGAATCTCATTCAAAGCAATGACATTGACGGAGACTACTCAGGGCAAATAGTTATTAGCAGTGAAATACTGCCTTCCGAGCTTCTCAAACTCGCAACACAGAATGTCGAGGCCATCGTTCTGTATGGCGGTGGGTTGACGGCACATATCACCGTTTTAGCGGCATCCCTACAAGTGCCGTTGCTTTACACCGAAGACAAAACAGTTGCCCGCATCACACCCAACATGAATTTGGCCCTCGATGCTATCCAGGGAAATCTCTTCGTGAATCCGGAGGAGAGTATTCTTCGGCGCATAATGTTGCTCAAGAAAAGCACCGACCAGCTACATGAATGTGAAGCCGATGTAAAAGAAGAATCCTATACAGCCGATGGCGTACGTATCTACTTACGAGCGGCGATCAATCTGCTTTCAGATATAAAAATCGCACAACGGCTTTGCTGCGAAGGAATTGGATTGTACCGAAGTGAATTCCCATTCCTTATTCGGAACGACTTTCCCTCCGAAGAGGAGCAGTTTCATGTTTATAGCCAAGTAGTCGGCGCGACTGGTGATTTTCCTGTTACCCTGCGCACCCTTGATGTGGGTGGAGATAAAACACTGAGCTATCTCCAAGACGAAGATGAATCTAACCCATTTCTCGGTCTGCGTGGCATTCGCTTCCTCCTGAAGAACATCCCTGTATTCAAGGTGCAGGCTAAGGCAATGATTCGGGCCGGAGGATTCAGGAAAAATATGCGGATGCTCTTCCCTCTTATCTCATCTCTCGATGATTTCAGAAATGCCCGGGATGTCGTGAAGACATGCCTGGGGGAGTTGGAACAGGAGGGTTTGGGCACATACCCAATGCCTCATCTCGGTGCTATGATAGAATTGCCATCAGCGGTGCTATTAGCGAAGGAACTCTCTTATGAGGCAGACTTTCTGTCCATAGGCACCAATGATCTCATTCAGTATATGCTCGGTGTCGATAGAACCAATGAGAAGGTAGCTGAACTGTTTGATAGCTGCCACCCTGCCGTTCTTAGGGCCATTAAAATCGTCGCCGATGCCGCCCGAGAAAGAAGTTGTCCGCTATCCATTTGTGGAAACATGGCCTCTAATCCGAAAGCGGTTTATTACATGATTGGCCTTGGTATCACAGATTTCACAATGGCACCGGGGAAGAGCCCTGAATTGCAAAAACAAATCGCCAAGATGAACGCCAATGAAGCCATAATTGATGCGCAACACATATGTAGCCTCGGAACTCCCGCAGAAATACGGAGTTTCCTAAGTCATTTATAGAGTCTCTAGCCCGTATTTCTCACCAGTACCTTGATACAAAGTAGGCTTCTTATGATAAAGTATTATCATGAAAAAAATAAAAACAAAAAAGAAGCCTACTCTGCAAATACAGAGTTTACACCCGGTCAGTTGGAATTGAAAGGTCTGGAAACAGTAAAAACCAGGAAAATCATTGTCAGGAATGACGGAAAGACCAACAGTTCCAATGCTGGACTCCTTTTGCTTCAGCAGGTCGAGCAGAAACACCGAATCATTGAAAAACTTTCAAGATGTTTTACCGATAAACGTAAGCAGGAAAAAATTACGCATCCCCTGGTCGCTCTGCTCAAGCAACGGATATTCGGAATCTGCCAGGGTTATGAAGATCTCAATGATCATGAAAAACTGCGCGAAGATCCGCTACTTCAATATGTGTGTGGAAGAGCTGATAAAACTCCGACGGCCGGTAAGAGTACTTTAAATCGGCTGGAACTCGGGCATGAACCGGATCAAAACATGGGGGACAAATACAGTAAAATCACTTGGGATGCCAAAGGGATCGAGACACTGCTCTGGACGCTGTTTCTCAGGTAGTTTCGAAAAGCCTCCGAAGTCTCTGATTCTGGATTTTGATGCCACTGACATTCCCCTTTATGGTGAACAGCAGGGACGGTTTTTTCATAAGTATTATGATCATCTCTGCTACTTGCCCCTTTATGTGTTTTGTGATGATTTTCCACTGATCGCAAGGCTTCGACCAGCCGGTATAGGTGCCTGTGACGGTACGGAAGCCATTCTGAAAGAACTTGTCAAAGCAATAAGAACCCGCTTCCCTGATGTCCGCATCATTTTCCGTGGTGATTCAGGGTTCTGCCGGGACAGCATTCTGAATGAATGTGAGAGCTTGGGAATTGAATATATCGTTGGCATGGCTAAAAATGATCGATTATTGAAAAAGATTGAAGTGCCGATGCAACAAGCTGAAAATCTGTGTATGAAGGTATGTACTGTGCCCGAGGAGACATGGAAAATCGAATTAAAGAACAGCAGTTGTATCTTTTTGCCGACCGAACTTCCACCTGGTGGATGAGTTCAAATCAGCTTCGATTATGGTTCTCGACAATCGCCTATATTTTCTTTGTTCATCTTCGAAAAACTATTCAGAAGGCCAGTGGAGATGAGACCCGAAGCATGCCTTCGACAATCAGATTACGGATGCTTAAAATCTCCGCTACGGTAAAAATCTCTGTTCGCAGAGTTTGGATCAGTCTACCGGAAAGTTTCCCCTGATGGGACATCTGGACAAGAACGGCCCAGGCAATCTGAGTGTATCAAATCAAATAAATAGAATATTCTCATTGAACTCCCGAAGGGAAGCTATGCTCTGAGGGTTTTAAAAATGAGAAATTTCGGGGAAAATCGACTCAATTTATATAAAATATATTGAAAATATCCGGGCAATAGATTTTCGGTTAATAAATTCTTGCTTGGGAGCTGAAATCCTACGGGGATTCACATGCATTTTTATACTGGTGAGAAATGCAGGCTAACCTCTTATGCTTCTTTGATGCTTCTTCGGGAGGAAAAGCCTTGTATAGGGATCCCTTTGTATGCGTTCTACAGTGCCCTCAAGCTTATAGGTTTTCTACTGATTGAGGTCCCCCACCCCCATCTTAAGGGCACTATATAAAAATTTTGCTGTTTCGAGGCTTTCGGATGTTGACTGTGGTATTACAAAGTATTATATTTGCAGGCATGAACACGAACATGAACATTAACTGTAGTAGAATGAAGGGGGAGACAATCGCCTTCAAGGTGGATGAAGCCTTAGCCAAGGCTATGGCGGGAATCTCTAACAGATCGGATTTCATCAGGACGGCGATTCTGTCGGCATTGGGTAATAGCTGTCCCTTATGCAAAGGAAGTGGTGTCTTAAGTGCGTCACAACGCCTGCATTGGGAGATGTTCACAGGACATCATCAGCTACACACCTGTAGCCAATGCCGGGAATCTCACATAATCTGTGAGCATGAGGCAGGGCAGGAATGAGCAATACTCAAACTCGATACGGCATAATGATTTTCATGGTGCTGATTCTCATCCTGACGACTGGCTGTAGGAAGAATAGGGCCTCGGAATCCGTTGCCGAAGAAGAGGGGAAGTCTCTTCATATCCTTGCATCGACCAGCATCATCGGAGACATAGTTTCACAGATTGCCGGAAAGGATGCGAAAGTGAAGACGATGATACAGCGGGGAATAAGCCCTCATGCCTGGGAGGCGAGTCCCCGAGAATTGATTGCGTTGGAAGATGCGGATATAGTATTTGTCAATGGTTTCGGGCTGGAGTCTCAACTGCTCCACATTCTCGAGAACATCCATGGTCCGGTTGTCGTGGAACTCTCTCAGGGGATTGTTCCGTTAATGGGAGACCATGATCATGACGACCATGACGAAAATGCAGACTCTCTAGCGGACGACCATGACGACCATGACGACCATGATGACCATGATGACCATGACGAAGATGCCGGTTCTCTAGCGGATGACCATGACGACCATGGCGGGGAGGCCGATCCCCATCTTTGGTTTTCGATTCGCAATGTGATTATCTGGACTCAAACTATCGCCGATGCCTTAGGTGCGATTGATCCAGAAAATGCCCTGTCTTACACCAATGCGGCAAAGGGGTATGCAAAGCGGCTTGGCCTCCTCGACGATACGATTAGAAATCTTACCTCTCGTATTCCGGCGGAGCATAGGAAGCTGATCACAGATCACAATGTTTTGGCTTATTTTGCGGAGGATTATGGTTTCTCCATCATCGGCAGCCTCATCCCCGCCATCAGTGATCAGGCCGAACCTTCGGCGAAACACCTGAGCGCACTCCAGGAAGTCATTAAGGAAGAGGGAATACGGGCTATTTTTCTAAGTGAAACAAGTTCTCAGGGGGTGAGAAAACTCGCTGATTCGGTTTCGAAAATAGGCACGAGGACATTGCCCATCGCTTCTTTGCTGACAGGATCGCTGGCTCCTCCCGGGGAGAGAGGCGATGATTATGAGGACTTTATCCTCTATAATACAGAGCTTATCATTCAGGCTTTGTCTGATGCCCAATCCGAAAGCGGGTCCTAAGGCTGAAAGAGTAGGGGATACCTTGAAAGACATAGTCTCCAGATTGCGTTATGGAGGGAAGTGTGATCTAGCGGCAAATCCCCATAGCCCGGCATTAAACTGCGCCAGTTTGAATTTCAATTACCCCTCAGGCGAGGGGTGTGCCCTGGAAGATGTGAATCTCGTTGTGCGCTCTGGAGAAATGGTCGCGCTGGTAGGCCCGAACGGTGCCGGAAAATCGACATTATTCAATCTCATCCTGGGTATAGAGAAGCTGACACAGGGGCGCATTGAGGTCTATGGACATGCGGCGGCGGATTGTCTGCATAGGGTGGCGGTTGTCCCCCAGCGTAGCAAGGTGGACTGGCGCTTCCCTGTCAATGTCCGGCAGGTTGTGATGATGGGACGCTATGTCCATCTCGGCTGGCTGAAGAAGCCCGGTGTTGAAGATCATAAAGCCGTGGAGACCGCACTCGTGGCCATGGAAATCTCCGACTTGGCGGATAGGCAGGTTGGAGAGCTTTCGGGTGGCGAACAACAGCGGGTGATGCTTGCCCGTACGCTGGCTCATGATGCCGATCTCCTCCTTCTTGATGAACCGTTGAATCATGTGGATATTTCCACTCAGGAACTCATTTTTCACAAGCTCGAAGAACTCACGGCCCAGGGCAAGGCCGTTATTGTTTCCACCCATGACCTGGGAGTGTTGACTGTTCACTTCACCCGTGCCGTTTTCCTGGATAAACGCATAATTGCCGATGGTTCCCCAAAGCAGGTTCTCACTCCTGAAACAATCGCCGCTGCCTACGGCATAGAATTTCACAAGGATTACCACCCATGGAATTCCTGATTGAACCCCTGAGCCGGGCATTCCTCCTTAGGGGTTTGGCCGGAGGCTTTCTGGTTGCCATCGTGTGTTCGTCTCTGAGTGCCATCGTCGTTTGGCGTGGCTTGTCGTTTATGGGCGATGCCTTGGCGCATTCTGTTTTGCCGGGAATTGTTGTCGCCTATGTTTTGGGTATCAGCTTGTTTTGGGGCGCATTGGGTGCGGCGTTGCTGGCGGTGATGGGGGTCGGCCTCGTTTCCAGCCGTGGGCGGCTCAAGGAGGATGCGGCCATCGGTGTACTCTTTGCCGGATTCTTCGCCTTCGGGCTGTTGCTCCTGGGCAAGATCGCTACTTTTAGCGATCTTAGTCATATCCTGTTTGGGAACATTCTCGGCGTATCCGACAATGACATAATACTCATGGCCATTGCCACAGTCATCGTAGGTGCTGTGCTTATCCTATGCTCCAAGGAAATCATCACCGCATCCTTCGATCCGGCGCATGCGATGTCCATCGGCCTTTCCCCCACGCTAGTGCGTTATCTCATCCTTGTACTCCTGGCCCTGGCCACGGTTGCGGCGATACAGACAGTGGGGGTGGTTCTTGTGCTGGCCATGCTCGTTACCCCCGGAGCGGCGGCTTCTCTTATATCCCAACGTTTCAAAGGCATTATGCTGTTGTCGGTTCTTCTGGCTTTGCTGGCCACCTTGATAGGCTTCTATGCTTCCTATTACATCGATGCGGCATCTGGTCCGGCCATTGTATTAGCCCTTACCATCATGTTTTTTATCTGTGCACTTATAGCCTGGGTAAAACGATAGACGGATTGATTATATCACTGTACAATTAAATTCAGAGTTCGTCCCTAAAAAGGCATAACTGGCTTGCGCATGGATGGAAGCACAGGGGCCTAGGAATTTGTCGGACTTTGAGAGTTCTTAAGCCATTTTTATGATTTTTACCTGTAGGGCCTGTGTCAGAATCCAGGGGGTGGGTCAGTTTACTGCCTTGTATCATCAGGAAGAAATCATCAGAAATCAAATAAAGTCTTGAAGGCCGACGGCTCTTAGGGGCCATGTCTATTTTTAGACAATATATTGAATAAGCTATATGGAGAGACCCGTGTACAAGAGTGTAGATCCCAAAGTTGATTTTCCCAGAATGGAGGAAGGAATTCTCGAGTATTGGGAAAAAAACCGGATCTTTGAGAAGTCTTTAGAGAACCGTCCGTTGGAGGATGAATTCATTTTTTACGATGGTCCGCCGTTTGCTACTGGTTTGCCTCATTTCGGGCATTTCGTGCCTGGGGCTATCAAAGACATAATACCCCGTTATGCGACGATGAAAGGAAGGCGCGTCGAGCGCCGATTCGGATGGGATTGCCATGGATTGCCGGTTGAATACGAGATGGAAAAAGAATTGGGCATTTCAGGGAAGAGCGAAATTGAAAAATACGGAATTGCCCGATTCAACGAAGCCTGCCGGTCAATTGTGCTACGGTATACGGAGCATTGGCGGAGAATAATGATCCGTTCTGGCCGCTGGGTGGATTTCGATAATGATTATAAAACCATGGACCCAGACTACATGGAGTCGATCTGGTGGGTCGTCAAGTCTTTGTGGGAGAAGAACCTTGTGTACAAGGGGCATTACATACTCCCCTGCTGTCCCCGTTGCTCTACGCCGCTTTCCAATCACGAACTCAATCTTGGCGGTTATAAAGATGTTCACGACCCGGCAATCACAGTCCGTTTCCGCTTAAAAGACGAAAAGAACACCGCCTTCCTTGCATGGACGACGACACCTTGGACACTGATCAGTAATCTTGGCCTTGCACTCGGCGAACAGATTGACTATGTCAAGATCGAATATGAAGACTTCCATTACATCCTGGCGGAGTCCAGGCTCGGGGCGTATTTCTCATCGGATATGGAGCCCCGGGTATTGTGGAGAAAAAAAGGGCTGGAACTTCGTGGCATTAACTATGAACCACTGTTCCCCTACTTTGCGGACTATGCGGATATGGGGGCCTTTCAAACACTCGTGGGAAACCATGTCTCCACCGAGGAGGGAACGGGCATCGTCCATACGGCACCGGGCTTTGGTGAAGACGACTATGAGATAATGAAGGAAACGAAAGTGCCTGTGGCCTGTCCCGTAGACGAGGAAGGCCGCTACACGGGCGAAGCTCCCGATTATGCCGGGCGCTTTGTAAAGGACTGCGACCGCGACATAATCGCCAGGCTGAAAGAGAATGGGGCACTGTTCAAGCGTGATCAGATATTTCACTCCTATCCTCATTGCTGGCGTTGCGACAGTCCTCTTATATATAGAGCCGTCGGTTCATGGTTCGTCAATATTCAGAAAATCAAGGAGATAATGCTGGCAGCAAACGAAGAGGTTGTTTGGGTGCCGCGGCATTTGAAGAATGGGCGTTTTGGGAAATGGTTGGCGAATGCCCGAGACTGGGCCATCAGCCGAAACCGCTACTGGGGTAATCCAATTCCAATCTGGGAATGCGATTCCTGCGGTGTTCAGGAATGTATTGGCGGCAGGGATGAGCTTTACGATAAAATCGGCGAGGAGGCCGCTCAAAAGCATAAGGCTAATGGGGGCGATCTCCATAAGCATCATATCGATGGGCTTTGCTGGCCCTGTGCCTGCGGCGGTTCCATGGTGCGCATTCCCGAGGTGTTGGACTGTTGGTTTGAATCGGGGGCCATGCCCTATGCCCAGGTTCATTACCCTTTTGAGAACAAAGAGTGGTTTGAGGAGCATTTTCCGGCGGATTTCATATCCGAAGGACTGGATCAGACGAGAGGGTGGTTCTATACGCTCACCATCTTGGGGGCGGCATTATTTGATTCTCCCGCTTTCCGGCATGTTGTTGTCAATGGACTGGTGCTGTCCGAAGACGGGAAGAAGATGGCCAAGAGCCTGCGCAACTACACCGATCCTGCATTGGTGATGAATAAATTTGGTGCCGATGCACTCAGGCTGTTTCTAATGAATTCGGCGGTGGTCAAGGCCGAAAACCTTCGATATTCCGACGATGGTGTCCGGGATGTTCTTAAGGGTGTCATCCTGCCGCTGTGGAACGCCTATAGCTTCTTCGTCACCTATGCGAACATAGACGGCATACGGCCAAACAATACTCCCGATGATGTTGTTAATCCTCTCGATAGATGGATTCTCTCCGAAACTGGCTTCCTCGTTGATGCCATAGGGAAGATGCTGGATGCCTATGATATTCAAAAGGCCATTGAGCCCATCCTTAATTTTATTGATGCCCTCAATAATTGGTATATTCGGCGTTCCCGTCGGCGCTTCTGGCGAAGTGAACATGATGGGGATAAACTCCATGCCTATGCCACACTCAGGGCCGCTCTTATAACCCTTGCCAAGGTGTCGGCTCCTTTCATTCCTTTTATAACCGACGAGATATATCTCAATCTCCGAAATCCCGGGGATCCGGAATCTGTTCATCTCTGTGATTGGCCGGATGCCGCCGAATTCTTGAGGGATGAGTCGCTGGAAAGGAAAATGGAGGTGACAAGGCGTTCGGTGAGCCTGGGACGGGCATTGCGGAACGCTCATGAACTCAAAATTCGTCAGCCGCTACTCAGCCTGCACATCGTTACCAGAGACCCTGCAGAAAAGACAATACTTAAGGAGATGAGGGAACTCCTAGAAGAGGAACTCAATGTAAAGAGTGTGAAATTCAAGGACAACGAAGAAGACCTGGTGGAGTATTCCGCAAAGGCGAATTTCAAGGTTCTCGGCAGGAAATTGGGCAGGGATATGAAGGCCGCCGCCGACCGCATCGCCTTGCTTACGACGAAGGAAATAATCTGTCTGATCGAAGGTGCCGAACTCTCGGTGAGTTTTGACGGCAGGGACAGCACCGTTCTTGATCTCACTGCGGAGTCGGTGGAGGTGCGACGTCGTGAGAAGCCCGGCCTCAAGGTAATCAATGAAGGCTCACTCACCCTGGCCCTGGATACGGAAATCACCCCTGAACTCCGGGCGGAGGGGTTGTCGCGGGATCTTGTGCGCGGCATACAGAACCTCCGCAAGGAGGCGGGTTTCGAGGTGTCCGACCGTATAATGGTGGAATTAACCTGCCCCTCTCATATTCGGGATGCCTGCCGTGTCCATGAGGAGTACATAACAGGGGAGATCCTTTCAGAACCGCTGGTGTTCGTAGATGATGCGAGTGCCGGGGCACAGAGGCTATCCGTGGAAGACAATGACATCAAGATTAGCCTGAAGAAACAGCGGCAATGAACATGTTCAGCCGACAATCGCCCATGAGCCGCATCGGGTGGGTTTGCGCAGGTGTGTTGCTCATCGGCTCCTGCCGCAGTATGCCGGTGGCATCCTTCCCTGAAATCGTCAATTGGCTCCCTGAAGAATCGAATTTGCTTCTCCGTATTGAGGTTGTCGGCAATGAAGAGCTGGCCGAACTCCTCATCTCTTTGGCGGGGATGAATCCCGAAGAGTTCCAGCCTGTTATAAGGCGAACGGCCTTACTGGCCTTCGGTGCGGAAATAACCAAAGATGTGGACAATCTCCTTTATGCGCCGATTCACGCTACGGCCATCGGTCTCTGGCCACGTGGTCTGCTTGGCGGCATTCTGGGAAGTGAATGGTCACAAAGCCGTAACGAGCGGTTTGTGTGGGAGGGTCCGAATTATATGAAATTGGCAGCACCGTCAAACGAGGAAATCATAATCTCCCGTACTCGGATGGATATGCTACTACGCAATAGGAGAAGTTCTACGGGGCTTTCCGGCAGGTGGCCCAGAATGCCTCGTAATGCCGACTTGGCAGTGCTTGTCGATGACACCGAACTTGTGAATCGCTTGATTCCTTTTGCCGATGGGAGGGTAGACGGTATATCTGCCGCACTTAGGAAAAAGGAGTTCTCGCGTTATGAGGTGAAGCTGGATATCTTTGCCGCAGAAGAATCCCTTGCCCCTTCACTCGCCCTTGCCATTCGCTTAGCTGCTTCCTCAAGGTTTGGCACATCGTCCATCCCCGAGGAGAGAGATTTGATTCCCAGGATGAAAGTGGAAACAGATAGTGGAGTGGTCACCGTGAATATCGAGTTCATCAGTCTGGCCATTATTCACTCTTTATTGGCGGAGATAGACCTATGATTGCCGTTATCGACTACGAGGCCGGCAATCTCACCAGCGTTGAGACGGCACTTCGCTACTTAAACGCCCCTTATCGAGTCACCTCCGATCCCCAATTTGTGATGAGTGCAGACAGGGTGATCTTCCCGGGTGTAGGGACGGCTTGCCAGGCTATGGACGTGTTAAGCTCAGGTGGTTTGGATGAGGCACTTAAAGCTTTTACGGCTACGGGGAGGCCCCTGTTGGGTATCTGTCTGGGATGCCAGATTCTAATGGAATTCTCAGAAGAAGGTAACAGAGGCTTACTGGGCTTGATTCCAGGCTCTGTAAGACTTTTCCCCGGCGGTGAAGTTAAGGTACCTCAGATTGGATGGAATGCGATTCGGCATGATGGGTCTTCACTTTTCAAAAGCATTGAGCAACAAAGCTCCTTTTACTTCGTGCATTCCTACTATGTCTCGCCTACGCTATCGGATGGTAGCCGGTCGCCCTGGGTTTGTGCCTCATCGGATCATGATATCGAATTTGCCGCAGCCATTCATCGGGAGAATATCTGGGGCACCCAATTTCACCCGGAGAAGAGCGGCCCCAAGGGCTTGCTTCTGCTTGAAAATTTCATCAAAGGTTAGGAAAGCCATGTTGCTGAAGAGAATTGTTATCTGTCTTGATGTGCGTGACGGCAAAACAACAAAGGGTGTGAAATTTAAGGGCAATGTCGATATAGGCGACCCAGTGGAAATGGCCGCTGAATACTATAGGCAGGGGGTGGATGAGCTGGTGTTCTATGATATAACGGCCTCTGCCGAACGGCGGGGCATTATGATTGATGTCGTGAGGGCCGTGGCCGAAAACATATTTATTCCCTTCTGTGTCGGCGGCGGCATTCGCTCTCTCAAGGACATGAACAAGGTAATCCTTGCCGGGGCCGAAAAGGTGAGCGTCAACTCCGCCGCCGTACGTCGGCCGGAAATTATCAACAATGGAGTCAGGCATTACGGCTCCCAGTGCATCGTGTTGGGCATGGATGTTGAGGCAGATACGACCATGCCCTCAGGATACGGGGTGGTTATCGATGGCGGTCGCACGAAGACCGGACGGGATATGCTTGAATGGGCATGCGAGGCTACGGATAGGGGTGTCGGAGAGATTGTATTGAATTCAATTGATGCCGACGGCACACGTGAAGGCTATGAGATTAACGCAACTCAAATGGTCAGCAAGACTGTCAGCATTCCTGTCGTAGCTTCCGGTGGTGGCGGGATTCCCCGACACCTGGCCGAGGTTCTCACCACCGGAATGGCCGATGCCGCCTTGATAGCAGGCATGGTTCATTCTGGCGATTATACGGTTGGGAACATCAAGGAAGAACTCTCCGGCCTGGATATTCCGGTCCGGATGGATTAAGCTGAAGTTTTCACCGAATAAGCAAAGTAACCCATTCTCCCATAAGGGATTAACAAGAAACCCGTACTTCGCTATACTGGGGACATCATAGTTTAACTCCTAAAATATCAAGCATCTTCTGCTGATGAGCTGTCGGCTCGGTCAATGTCGTGAAAGGCAGTGCCCCCTGATAGTCCGGCTCAATCGTGTTACAACAGATAGTCGCCAAATCATCGAGTGCCGTATGAAAACTATGAACCTGATCTCCCTGGGCTGTACATTTTAAGGACGCTTTTGAGAGGGCTTTTGACGATCTTTTTGTCGGCTGGACCGCCGAATCCCGTCCATGCCAGTCTTCCACCAAATCACTCTCGTCATCAAAGAGCAGGGGCTTAAGCCGATTACGCATCTCCCACTCCGTATAATAAGCCAGCATACAGAGAAATACATGGGCTCTCACCCTATTCTCCAACCGGAGCTGTGACAGAATGCGCCTTTGGCCCGCATGCGGCGTTGGCCTGCCTATGGTAGCCCCCCCATCCCCCCTCTTCAAGGGAAGCAATGGGTGGCAATCCCCCCCCCTGAGGGGGGGGGAAGGGGGGGCCTGAAAAAAATCCAAATGCGGAAGATAAAGATTTAGCGGATATGAGACTGATAAGCGAAGTACTTGAGAGGCTTCCCTTTTATGGGTATCGCCGGATATCGAAGCAACTAATTGAAGCCCATCCTCATCTGACGGCTAAGCGAGCAAGCATGAGCAATCTACCCGGGACCCAAGACATTGTTGGCGGGGAAAGGGCATTCCAAATATCCCTATTTACTGAGAGGGAAGGCAATAATGCACCCCCATCAGGTATGGGAACGGATATAACCTACATCCGTTTGCCTGGGGGTTACGTTTATCTTGTGGCTATTCTTGATCTTTATAGCCGCAAAGTGCTGGCGTGGCATCTATCAAACACGATGGATAGTGAGTTTTGCGTTCAGGCATTACGGGAAGCCTTGGATACCTACGGACTCCCTGCGATCTTCAACACGGATCAGGGGAGTCAATTTACCGGTTGAGTCATTCGTCGGAGTGTTGGAATCGGAAGGGATACTCGTCAGCATGGACGGCAAAGGCCGTGCGTTGGATAATGTGTACGTGGAGCGTTTATGGAGGAGCTTGAAGTACGAGGATATTTATCTAAAGAGTTATGAGACAATGAAAGAGTTAAGGAGGGAGTAAAGAGATATTTTGAGTTCTGCTACAGTGAGCGATTTTACCAATCGCATAACTACAATACACCGATGTACGAATCCTTTTCCCGTATGGGAAAAGAAGAGAACGTAGCTTGAAGGAGAAAGCCTTAAACTTTTTGAAAAAATGTCTTGACAAAAGGGCCCACTTAAGCGTGCAACGCACAGGCAGACGGAAAAGATCGAGTCCAGAACTCTGGTGTTTTTTTAGAGGAGCCCTTAAGGTTGTTCGTATTTCATTCTCAAATGCAGATCAGGCGATTTATCGAGTAAAGTTTTCTTCCGCCCTACGGTTCGCCAAGGCGATTGATGCCGATAAATGCGGTGAGGGGCTTGCCGTAGCGGGGTTTCTTGTGTGCCAGGCTCTCTTGTCACACAAGATGCACCGCAGAAGGAAAGTCCCTCTCGACCGCCATTGTTATGCGCCAATTCATGCACAATGTTTATTTCCCTTTATCAGGCCAAACCCACATTGGTTCATCTAGCATCCCCTGACCACTTATCTTGGTTTGACCTAATTCTTTATCAAGATTGATTGAATTACAGCTTTCAGATTTTTCAAGAGTGGCAATCAACCTTGACGCATGTGAAACCACCCATACTTGCGTTGAGCTAGAAGCTTTAATTATTAGACGAGCTAGTGCCGGAAGTAAATCAGGATGGAGACTTGTTTCAGGCTCATTTAGAACCATTAACTGGGGAGGTCTAGGAGTAAGAAGCACAGCTATCCATAGAAGATATCTTAAAGTTCCATCCGATAGCTCATGACTAGACAAAGGCCGCAGTAAGCCATATTGGTCTAGGGCAACCGAGAATCTACCATTGCCTCTAACAATATTTAGTTCTGCACCAGGAAAAGCATCACTTACCGCATCTGTAAGAGCCTGTGAATCTCCCACTTCCCAAATAGTTTGAAGCGCAGCAGCCAAGTCATGCCCGTCATGGCTTAAAATTGGTGTTCTTGTACCTAGTTGAGGCTGACGGGCTGGTGCATTAGCATCCGTTCTAAAATGATCATAAAATCTCCAGTTCCGTATATTTTCTCTTAGAGTTAAAACTTCGGGAGTTCTCACTGGATCGGCAACATGATCAAATAAACTATCAAAGTTACTCGCATGCCGAGAAATAACTTCCCAACTACGTCCATTCCTGATTTTGACAACGCTACCTTCCCTATCAACTAGAGCACTAGCTGGCCGAAAGGAGTTTCCCGCCCAAATAGTTTCCTTTTTTATTTCTGGATCTAAAGAGAACGCCGAATCTGAGGGCAAAGGCAGTCCCAAAGAAATTGAATACCCAAAAATATCATCTGAAAAACCTAATCTTAGGCGTTTTTTTTTCTGCCTGGGCCCACCCTGTACTTCTACCTCCCCGGATTTCATTCTCCTTGAAATTTTTTCAGGTCCAGCCCAATAAGTAGACTTTAGCCCACCTTCTTTGGCGAGAGCATTTACAACTCCCCCTTGCGCTGTTTCTGCCAATAATCTAAGAGACTTGTATAAATTAGACTTGCCTGAGGCATTAGCACCAGTAACCACGTTCAGATTACCCAGCGGGATAACAAGATGTAGCAACGACCTATAGTTTTCAATTGCAACCGTGTTGATCATATCAACCTAACCTCAAACTTCACATAGCACCGCAAATCCCGGCGGCACAGCCGCCGGAAATAAGTTATTAGTTCGTTTTTTTATATCTCATTTGAGATGCCACCGAGTAGAATTTTTTCTATCTGGCAACATCGGATCAGATCTTAAATTAGCATTAGGAACGCACAATTGCAAGAATAACTATTTTCCCCATGGATATCATAGTGTACTCAGGATAATTGAGAAGCATGATATTATAGATGATCAAGTTACCGAAAACATAATCGATTTGTATGATTTTATCGATTCATTCCAGGGGATATTGACTAATAATCGGAATCATTTGATAATGGTTGCCAAGAAAAAGTATTGTCAGGAGTACTAAATAGCAGTAACGAGACCGTCGAAATACGAGGCCTCCAGGTGTTCCTCAAATGGGAAGCCCTCAGAGACATGGACGACCAATTATTAGACATCATTCTCAATGCCCGGCAAAGCGGACATCCTGTGAGGATCAAGACCGAGAATGCACATGTTTATCACATTGTTCCACAGCGGATTCATGCGCTGGGAACTGAGAAGCCCGCTAAGTCGATACGGCGATAAATTCATTCTTTCAGATGGATATGTCGTGCAGGGTATATATTTGCTACCGGCTAGGTGCCTGTCAGACTTCTACCTTCTGGCCGGTTTTTGTTCCTTCCTCTTCCTCCTGAATGCTCCTTGCGAGTTGCCTTTGTTCGCTTAAGCACTCACTGCGGGAGGATCGGAAGAATATTTCCACCTGGAATGGCTACTCAAGGGGATTGAACGATTTGTCAAAACTCTCAATTATCGGATGTAACGAATAGAAACAGTATAAGGAGAATACTATGAAAGCATTATCAAAACGGTATGGTCGGCTCGGTACGGAAACCGCTTTTGCGGTGGGCGCAGATGCGGCGGCCTGGGCCGCCAAGGGCAACACGGTATATCCATTCCACCTTGGGGATATGAACATTGCGACACCTCAACACATAGTCGCATCGGCATTAGAGGCCATCAACGAAGGCAAGACCGGATATACTCCAGGACCAGGTATCGCACCGCTCAGGGAGGCTCTCGCTAAGGATATCGGTGAAGCCAGGAATTTGAAACTGACGGCAGAGAACATCTCTGTACAGCCGGGAGGTAAGCCTGTGATAGGGAAATTCCTGGCGGTAGTGCTAGAGGAAGGAGCCGAGGCTCTCTATCCCAACCCCGGCTACCCTATCTATGAATCTCAAATCGAGCACTTAGGAGCGAAGGCTCTTCCCTACGGCTATACGGCCACCGCTACCGGCTTCAGTATAAACCGCGAGGAAATCGAAGCTCAAATTACCGACAAAACCTCCGTCCTAATCTACAACAACTACCAGAACCCCATTGGTGCGGAATCGAGCCAAGAAGAAATGCAGTGGATTTCAAACCTCGCACAGAAGCATGATTTATGGGTTCTCGCCGACGAAGCATATTACGAAGTGCGCTACAGCGGAAAAAGCAAAAGCATCGCATCTCTGCCGGGCATGGCTGAGCGAACGGTCATTCTATACACATTTTCAAAGAAATTTGCAATGACAGGCTGGCGGCTTGGCTGTGCGGCAGGCCCTCAAGAGATAATGAAGGCCATCTCGAAATTCAACACAAATGTGGAGTCCTGCACCAATCACTTCGTTCAGGCCGCCGGTATCGCCTGTCTCAAAGGGCCAAGCGAGCCTCAAGAAGCCATACTTCTAGCCCTTAAATCCCGAAGGGATGCCCTTGTAGAAGCACTTCAAGCCATTGATGGAGTACAGGTGTCACGGCCAGAGACAACCTTCTATCTGTTTCCAGATGTAACAGAAGTCTTCAAGCGCAAGGGCTACACCGATTCCACGAAATTTAGGATGGACGCACTCCATGAGACCGGCGTTTCCTTCTGTTCTAGAGAGCACTTTGGACGGCCCATGCCAAGCGAGAATAAAGTATTCATCCGATTCGCTTATAGTGGAATCGATGTAGAGCACATTCAGGAGGGATTGGCAAAGCTGAAGAGGTATTGGGAATAAACACGGCTACGGCCATCCTAAGCCGTCAACTGTTGTCTCCCATTATTATATTACCTAGCCCTCCCAGGAGTGAGCCTTCACCTTTGTGCTTCGCTCCTGCTTGGGGGGCGGCCTTAATGATGCGGCTTGCTAGTCTGCTAAATGGGAGGCTCTGCAAGTAGAGCGTACCGTGGCCCCGCACATCTGCGAGGAATAAACCTTCTCCCCCGAAGAGCATTGATTTTAGGTTTCCAGATTTCGTGATGTTGTAACTGATCCCCGAGGTCATGGCGGCAATGCATCCGGTGTCCACCAGTAAGCGGTCACCAGACATTTTTCTGCTTATCACCATACCTCCCACGTGTATAAAGACCATCCCATCTCCCTTCAGTTTCTGGAGGATGAAGCCTTCTCCACCGAAGAATCCTGCTCCTATTCGACGATGAAAGGCAATCTCCACCGAAGTTCCCAATGCGGCACAAAGAAAAGCATCTTTCTGACAGATGAGTTCTCCGCCTAAAGAAGATAAATCAAGGGCGAGTATCTTCCCGGGATAGGGAGAGGCGAAAGCCACCTTCTTCTTGCCGCTACCTCGGTTGGTGAAATGGGTCATGAAAATGGATTCGCCGGTGAGCACCCTCTTGCCCGCACCGGCCAGCTTCTCCCACATTCCCGCTTGAGGGGAAGAGCCATCCCCCATCTTCGTCTCAAATTCAATACTCTCATCCATATAGTTCATCGCACCCGCCTCGGCGATAACCGTTTCACCAGGATCGAGTTCAATTTCCACTATCTGCATTTCACTGCCGAGTATCTCAAAATCGATTTCATGGCTAATCATTGCAATTTCCTTTATAATGTCAGATTAATGACAAAAACACTGTATAACCAAACCGGAAGCAAGGCAATGCATGACTCCTGTGAAAAAACAACATCTCAATATTTCCGAGGATAGCGTCACCGGGGTAAAAATGATCAGGCATCTTCGCACCCACAACCCCTTCAATCACCTCGAAGTGGGCATCAAAGCCCAAGATTCCTATACCCTTTGCGGTGTTCATAATCGGCCTTCAACAGATCAAGCAGTTCATGGATGCAGATTTTTCTCTGAATACAGGGATGCAAACAACTCTTCTTCAAGCAGAGAGGAAAAATGATGGTAGAACGAATACGCCCAAGATGATTCGAGCCCTCCTCTCCCGATTTTGGATAGTTGGTTGATAGCGGCAGGTTGATGGCGGAAAACAATTCTCCTGCATCGGTTCTTCGTTAGCACAGAACACAACATCCTCCCTTGAGGGTATCATACCAATTTCGACGAATAAGATTGTCAGATACATGGTGATTATGTGTGGAAATTATGGGAATTAAGACCATGAATCGGCTGTTCACCCTTTTTTTCTTGCAATTTGCGTGATTCTATGTATAATCGTACAATATCAGATTATAGGAGGTGCTAAATGACAACAATTAGATTACACATAACTTCAATTCTTTGTTGCGTTCTTATTTTTTCCTGTGATGGGAGCTTCTTTACATCGAGTTTTTACAACGGATTAGATCCGTATGTGACACCTTCATCCAATGACTTGGGCAACATCAAAAGCATACTGGCTCTCTCTAGTGATGATAAGTTTTATGAGCATCTTAAGGAAAACCCCGCAGAAGCCGAGAAAGCAATTCAGACACTGAAAGAAGCCGTTGAAGAAATCAAAGTTAAGCAAGCGAAGAAGGATGCTGGAACCGCAACAACCGAAGATGCAATTAATGCTGATGATACAGCCACTCTTCTCACCCTTGCTAATGTCGAATACGCAACGAGCGGATCTGAGAAAATTCTTGAGAATATGAATACCCTTTCTAGTGATTTAGTTTCATCGGATCTATCCAAATTTGATACCCTAACTGCTCTCATCAAAAAACTGATTACTGTTGATGAAACCGCATCAGAAGAGGAGAAAAACGCCGATGTCACCAAGCAAATCGAAAGTTTAATGGAATTAGCGGATATTTATGCCTTGTATGAGGATATTAACACAGATGAAAACGGAGAATTTACCCCTGTTGATGATGAGGAAAATGTAAAAGAGAAAGTCGCGACAAAGGCTTTAACTGCAGGACTTGTCAAATATATCGTCGAAAACCTAAACACTGTGCCTCAAGAAATCAAAGAAAAGAATCCTGGCTTAGACGAGAATAACGAGGATGATTTGAAAGAGTTGAAGAAGGCGGCAGTGATTGACGCTATTGTTAATGACAAAGAATTTCCGGATTACACCCTGCCGGCAGGTGTTGATTCTTCAGCCTCATTAGAGGAAAAAACCCAAGCGATGATGAAAGAAGTAGGAATATCTGAAGTTGTCAATGCCGGTTTAGATCTGAATAATCTGCTATCCACAGTAGGTGAAGAAGGGGAGGAATAAGATGCGAAAAAAAGCGACTTGTGTCATATTGTTTATATGTATCGGGGCTTCAATTTTTGGAGCAGAATTTAAATACGACAAGCCTTTTGGCTGGGTTAGCCCTGAAATAATGGCCCAAGGAGGCTCTTATACGGCGGTTGCGCAAGGTTTCCAGAGCTTGATGACCAATCCTGCCGGTTTTGCCTATACTGTTAACAAAAAGAAGATTGTAACGAAAAATAATTTAGGCGATTCAGTGACGACCATCCAGGGAACTGATATGGTAACCCTCCAAGAAGAAGGCGATGTCGTAAAAAAAGTACAGTATAGAGAGAGGGGGGAGGTTACAATACTTGGAATCACCCCTTGGATTGTGGGCAATATCTTCGAAACAATGAACAATGCTTCCAGTTTTTCAAGCACTACAAAATTGATCCCTTTTATTATTGAACAAGTACAGAAACAAAACACAGGACTTGGTGCGCAATTCGGCGGTGGGTATGTCGGCCATGGCTTTGGTTTTGGCATCATCGGGACATTGGAAGGAATTGTGCCCAAAGTGACAACAACCATTATGAGTATCGGTGGTTCGGCTACAGGCACTCTCGCTTTCGTGGGGGGGTATTCACACAAGTTTGACCTGGGGCCTGTCAACCTTGCGATTGGGGGTAATATCAGACCAATGTGGAAAATAAAACTGACCGGTCTCAACTTCAATACCCTATACAGTGTAGTGAAAAATGAACCATTTGCATTTGATCAGTATGATTGGCTTTCAGGATGGGGTATTGGATTTGATTTAGGTGCGATTGCTAAATGGAATATTCTCACTTTCGGTCTCTCATTGAGAGATATAGGCCATACTCGATACCAGTACAAGGTAGCCAACATCTCCAGTGGCAGTATCTCCCCATTTTCCGGTACGGAGTACTCAGGGCTACCATACATCTCGCCAATGACGCTGAGGCTTGGCGTAGGAGTGAAGCCAGACTTCGGAAGAGCAAACAAAATCATAGCCTTCAAGGCCCATGCTGAAGTTGCGATACCCCTGATTGATGCTTCCATAGTTGAGAATTTCAAGGCCAAGAGTTTTTGGGCAAAACTGAATATAGGTGCTGAAGCCAAACTCATTGACATCTTTTCATTCCGTGCAGGACTCTCTGGCGGCTATCCGACAGTAGGTTTAGGATTCGATTTGTTCATTGCGGAGATCAATTTTGCACTCTATGGACAGGAAACAGGCGTGAGAGCTGGAGACCATGCACAGATGGGTGCTTCATTAGACTTGATATTCAGGTTTTAGGACATATATAAGGAATGCCGCTTGACTTTTACCCGGTTTTTGCGATATAGTCGGCCCCATGGAATGGAGAGCCAGTCATATACTCGTCAAGGATCGAGATTTAGCCCAGCGGTTGCTTAAACAGATAAAACAAGGCCCCGGCAGGTTTGAATCTCTTGCAAAGGAGCATTCAACTTGCCCCAGTGGTTCAAAAGGTGGCGATTTGGGCTGGTTCGGACAGGGCAAGATGGTGGCTCCATTTGAAGCGGGCTGTAAAAACCTTTCGCCGGGCTCCTTCTCAAGTGTTATACAGACCCAGTTTGGTTATCACATAATCAAGTTGACCGGTCGAAGATAACAGAGGATGGGCCTCTTTCAAGATCTCTTGTATGCCCTCCCCGCCCCCTCCATGATGCCGTTTGAAAATCAGGAATTCTCATCCTAAGAAAACAAATAGTGAATTCTGATCGATATATGAACTACAGGCAAGGAAGATCATGAAAACCGTATTGGAATTTAAGCAGATGAAGATGAAGGGCGAGAAGATTGCCATGGTGACGGTCTATGACTACACTATGGCACGAATCTTCAGTGAAACCGCGATTGATTGCCTATTAGTAGGTGACAGCTTGGCCATGGTGATACATGGTTTTGACTCGACAGTGAATGCAACTAACCAATTCATGATCAACCATACCTCAGCAGTAAGCCGTGGTGCTCCCCATAAGTTTATAATCGCCGACATGCCCTTTTTAAGCTGTAGAAAGGGCCGCAAGACAGCGATGAAAACGGTTGATGCCCTCATCAAAGCCGGTGCTTCTGCCGTGAAAATCGAAGGAGTGAGGGGAAACCAGGAAATCATTTCCCATATCGTCGAATCTGGAGTACCGGTGATGGGGCATCTTGGTCTCATGCCCCAATTTGTTCATTCATTAGGCGGGCATAGGGTGCAAGGCAATGATGAGGCCAAGGCCAAGGTAGTCTTTGAACAGGCATTGGAAATCGAGCACCTTGGGTGTTTCGCCGTAGTGCTGGAGTGCCTTCCGCATGAATTGACCACTCAGATATCCAGGAAACTCACCATTCCCACCATCGGCATAGGGGCAGGTAGTGGTGTAGATGGCCAGGTTCTTGTCGCACATGACATGTTCGGTCTCACAGATATGAGGCCGAAATTCTTGAAGCATTACCTGAACGGGAAGGAGATGTTCAGCAAGGCTCTCAACAACTACTGCGACGAGGTGAAGAGTGGAGCTTATCCCCTGGCCGAGCACAGTTATAACTAGGAGCCTATCGGACTTGGGATTCATGAGACAGTTTTAGATGATTTTTCTGATACAAGACGGCAAAGGTGGAGTGCGGCCTGGCTCCACAGGTATTCTGACCTGGCTCACCTGGGGCTGTGTCAGAATGCGCCTTTGGTCCGCATGCGGCGTTGCCTGCAAACCAAATCCATCATTCTGCCACAGCCCCGAGGCCCCCCCCATCGGACACCCGCAGGGCAGGCAAAGCAGTAGCAGTCACACGGGGTGAAAACGAATAGAAGGGGTAAGTCTGGCGGAACCATCGTATTCTGTATACAAAGCCCTTGTGCGCAATGATAATAGCGCAAGGGATTGTAGTGGAAATGCCGCTGGCAGACCCGGCGATTGGCAATGAGCCGGTTAACAGGCTGCCAGAGTAAGGCATTGTAGCGGAAAGCCCGACCCGAAGGGTTGCGCCCAGATATTGATTGTTTAAAGCTTCGGAGAATGGGGTTGTATCATGGAAGTAGTTGAGAGCACCGAGGAATGGAGAGCCATTCAGGATAGCTTAGGAACAAGAGGCCTCGGGATGGTTCCCACCATGGGGGCACTGCATTCCGGACATCTCGCCCTAGTGCGTGAATCGATTAGTCAGAACGGAATCACCTTGGTGAGCATTTTTGTCAATCCGACGCAATTCAATAATCCCGATGATCTGCAGGTGTACCCCAGAGACCTAGAAAGAGATAGGGAATTGCTAGCCCGGGAAGGTGTGGATTATCTCTTTGTTCCCCGCTATGAGGAGATTTATGCAGATAATTACCGCTATAAGGTGAGTGAATCGGAGCTTTCCTCACGGCTCTGCGGCAAGAGTCGTCCCGGTCACTTTGATGGCGTTCTCACGGTCGTGCTTAAGCTGTTCAATATTATCGCCCCAACAAAGGCATACTTCGGGGAAAAGGATTATCAGCAGCTATTGCTGATTGAAGGCATGGTTGAACACCTGTTCCTTCCTATAAAGATCGTTGCAGTGCCTATAGTGAGGGAGGGAGATGGTTTGGCTATGAGTTCCCGAAACAAGCTCCTCAGTGAAAATGACCGCGCCTTAGCAGGAAAATTCCCTCAAATACTTCGTGAGTCGGCCAACTGCCAAGAGGCGATTGATAAACTGCTTCATTTCGGGATAGAAGTAGATTATATTGAAGAAATGTTTGGCCGCCGCTTCGGGGCGGTGATCATCGGAGATGTGAGACTGATCGACAATGTCCAAATATAAAGTCCTTTTCTGCCTCACCGGGTCCATTGCCAGCTATAAGAGTTGCTATCTCATCTCTCGACTGGTGCAAGCCGATGTGGAGGTTCAGACAGCTTGTACTGCATCGGCTCATCGATTCATCGGCGATGCCACCCTGGAGGGGCTTACCCGGAGAAAAAACTATTCGGAGGTCTTTGATACCGCCTATGACATCGATCATGTGCGATTAAGTGACTGGTACGACCTTGCGATCACCTGTCCCGCTACAGGTAACACGATAAACAAGTTTGCTGCCGGGATGGCTGACGATCCGGTTTCCTGCCTCTTCCTCGCTCATGATTTCAAGAAGCCTTATCTCATTGCCCCTGCGATGAACGAAAAAATGTATAATCATCCCCGAACCCAGGAATCCCTAAGTATACTCGGCACCTGGGGTGTCAAAATTCTTGATGCCGATGACGGATACCAGGCCTGCGGGACCGTTGGCCCTGGACGATTGTTGGAGCCTGAGATAATTTTCCCGATAATCATGAAGGAACTGGAACTTCACCGATGAGAATTCTGATCAGTGCCGGAGCCACCCAGGAACCTATCGACGAAGTAAGATACATCACAAATTTCAGTAGCGGAAAAACCGGTGCCGCGTTGGCCGAATTTCTAGCCCCGAGTCATTTTGTGACTTTCCTGCATGGTATATCCAGTGCCCAGCCCATCACACCGACAATCAGCATAAAATTCCAATCATTCTCTGACCTTGACACCCTGTTTCAAAGGCATCTGGCCGAGAACACTTATGATCTTATAATTCACACCGCCGCCGTCAGTGATTACTCGGTTTTTTGTATTGAGTTGAACGGAAAAATCTATAAGCCCGCTGAAATTCCTAAGATATCCTCTCATGAGAACCTTGTTATTAAGACCAAGCGCAATTTCAAAATAATTGACCGCCTGAAAGAATATGCTCTTTCCAATCCCTCCATCGAGAAACCACCCATCTTGGTAGGTTTTAAGCTGACTAACACTCCCGATAGGAAACGGCAAGAACAAGAGGTGATGGAGTTGGTGAAGCATTCACCGGCTGATCTGGTGATTCATAATGATCTCTATGAAATGAGGTACAGAAATGAACACCTCTTTACGATCTATAAAGAACATAATATGCTCCATCAGGACATAGCTTTGGATAAGCTAGCCGGGGTGATACTCCATCATTGTTTCTCCGGATTGAAGGTGTAGATATATGATACTGGCCCTTGACGTTGGCAATAGCCATATATTCGGAGGTATCGTTCATGACGGGAGTATTCTGTTTCAATTCAGAAAATCCTCCAAACTGGGCGTGACTTCCGACGAGCTCGGCGTGTTTCTTCGTGGTGTCCTGAATGAAAACAGTGTCCCCTCTAGCGATATCGAGCATATATCCATCTGTTCGGTAGTTCCCGATCTTATCCACACTCTCACCAACACATGCTTAAAGTATTTCCAACTTTCTCCCTTCATCCTTACTTCCGATTCAAAGACCGGAATCAGTTTCATGTACAGAAATCCCCAGGAACTCGGTGCAGACCGCATCGCCAACGCCATCGCCGCCGTTAACTACTCCCCCGATCAGAATATAATTATCGTGGACTTCGGTACGGCTACCACCATCTGCACTGTCAGCAGGGAAAGAACTTACCTTGGCGGCATAATCCTTCCCGGGCTGGGCATTTCCATGAAGGCACTCGCCTCGGAGACAGCCAAACTGCCCACCGTCGAAATCAAGCCACCCGAAAACCTCATCGGTCTTTCTACGATCGAGAGCATACAGTCAGGACTCTACTACGGCAATCTCGCCATCATTCAGAAGGTTTGTGCTGCTATCAAATCAGATTATTTCACTCACGAAGAAACGATGATCATTGGAACCGGAGGCTTCGTGCGGCTGTTTGAGAAGGAAAATCTCTTTGATGCCGTCATCCCCGATTTGGTCCTGCTAGGCTTGTCCATCGCTGTTGGCATGAACCAACAGCAACAGAACCCGCTTCCCCATCAACCAATTCATCCACTCTAGCTGGCAAGCATCATTCTGACCCACCCCCTGGATCCTGACACAGCCCCGATGGGGGGGCCATGAATCCCCCCCCTGTCAGGGGGGGCCTCGACCAAGGATGTTCTGGATAGAATATATGACTCCCCTGAAAAAAGACATCTCCAAATTCCCCATCTGGCACTAAAATTGGATAATACACCCCAGGGAGGATGTTATGTTCCGCACTAACGAAGAACGCATACAGAGAAAAAACCCCGCCCTAACTTCCTGATTTGTAACCGCAGGGGTCGCTGAGAACGCTGAGTAGTTTCTTTTCTCTGCGTATCTCTGCGCCCTCTGCGGTTCCTTCCCTTGCAACCGCCCGTTCGCTCCACTCACTCGATAAACGCAAATTAACGCAGATAGAATACCACAGCCAGCCAGTAATTCGTTCAGTGATTGTATTGAGCTTCATGTTTGTTTCCCTCTGCGTAACTCTGCGTCCTCTGCGGTTTATATTCCCAGTTCCTCGTTTTTAACCGCAGAGGTCGCAGAGAACGCAGAGTTTTTTTGATAGTTAATTTCCAGTTTTTTTATTCCGTTTTTAGCTTTTATCGTATTGCACAGCCAGTAATTCGTTCAGTGATTTTATTTAGCTCCCTGTTTGTTTCTCTCTGCGTAACTCTGCGTAACTCTGCGTTTATCTGCGTTTATCTGCGGTTCATATTCCTAGTTCTTCAAAGTTGTAATTGTGGATTGTGGATTGTGGATTGATAATTGTGGATTGGTGATTGGTGATTGATGGCAGATCCCAGACTGTAGGGGCTGGCCTATGTGCCAGCCCGTTTACCTGTTTTCCGATCCCTCCATAACCTGGGCCAGCGGTTTTTAGCTTTTATCGTAATGAAGATTGAGACGGGCGGAAAAGGCATGAGGCCATACTTGTAATTCCTTTTCTTATCGCACCATTCGTATCAGCACGTATTTGTTGCCAACCACTAATTTTTGAGGCACTATAAAAAACAAACGAAAGGACATCCCTTGAACTCGACGGTTTAGGCCTGATCAGGGTACATTGACGAGATGATGATTACCATGGTGAAGAAGATACTCAAAGATGGAAGCCCCTGTTCAAAATGCGTTCAAGCGGAAGACATCCTTAAAAAACGTAGTATCTGGCACAGGATAGACCGTATCATCGAGGCCGTAGAAGGGGATGCGGCATCGGAGGGTAATCGGCTGGCCGATGAATTAGGGGTAAATTTTGCACCATATTTCATCGTGGAAGAGGGTGGTTCTCGGCAAGTGTATACACGGGTGTATGAATTTGTAAAAATCTTGGAGGCTACAACGCCAAGGGGCATGGAGGATGCCGAATCATCCAATCTGACGAATCATGTTCAGACTCCGTCAGCGGCCTCCCATCTCTTCGATACCACTGAGACTCGGGAACGCTATGCGGACATGGAACCTTGGGAGATATTAGCCGATGCGCAGGAGGTGTTCGGTAAAGGGCTTGCGATATCTTTTAGCGGTGCGGAGGATGTGGTATTAATTGATATGGCCGCAAAGAATGGAAAGCTATTCGCTGTGTTTTGTCTGGACACGGGGCGGCTATATCCCGAGACCTATGATTTTCTTGATCGGGTTCGTGTGCATTATGGGATTACACTAGAGGTGTTTATGCCATCCTCCGAGCTTCTGGAGCCGTTTATTCGCGAGAAGGGGCTTAACAGCTTTTACAGAGACGGGCATAGCGAGTGCTGTGCCGTTCGGAAGGTGGAGCCCTTGAAAAGGGCACTTGAAGGGCGAAAGGCATGGGTGAGTGGATTGCGCAGGGATCAGAATCCGCTTACCAGAGGGGGGATGGCTCATGTCGAATCTGATTCGAGGCATAACGGAGAGAATGGAGTGCCTCTGGTGAAATTTAACCCTCTGCTGGAATGGTCTTCACAACGGGTTTGGGAGTATATAAGGGAGAATAAAGTGCCGTATAATACAATGCATGACAGGGGCTATGTATCAATAGGCTGTGCACCCTGTACGAGAGCCCTGCGTCCTGGGGAGCATGAGAGGCAATCCCGATGGTGGTGGGAAGACTCGGGTGATCGGGAATGCGGACTACATGGGGGAGGTCATATATGAAATCGCATATGAAATCATTGAAAGGAAGTGTTATTACGCGATCCCTGCCGGGAGAAAAGCATACACCCTTCGGCCTTTCCTGCAAATTGGGGGCCAAGGTGATCTTGGAATCATCGTCTCTCTCCCGAGGTAGGGAACGCTATTCGGTTCTCCTCGTGGAAGAGGCCTTCCACATAATACAGGAAAGGGATCAGGTTATGCTGATCACTGCCAAAAAGAGGCGGACGGTCGGCGGTCTCAATGAGGACATCCTCAATGTTATCTCGGAAATTGCCGCACGCAACACGGGGACGGAGTATGAATTCCCATTCCCCGCCGGAGGCATAGGGTTTCTCACCTTTGAGTTTGCCGCCTACTGCGACAAGATGGATTTTAAATTTAGGGAAGACCCCTTGAATCTCCCAATGGCCGCCTTCATTTTCGGTCATGTTTATGTTATCTTCGACCACTATACAGACCGCATTCATCTTATCGGTGTCAACTACGGCGAGGATTGCGACATAGATCTCGAAAAGGCACTCGACAGGACGGAAGCGAAGATTGGGGATATGAATTTCAATTACATGATGGAGAATTCTGAAACTTATCCGGCCATCATTTCATCGACGAAAGAGGAGAGCGAGGCTTATAAATCGGCGGTGAGTGATGTGCGGCAGGAGATAATTAAGGGAATGCTCCTCCAGGCCGTTCCTTCCCGGCGTCTCGAAATTGCGACCGAGATGCCGGCCATAGATGCCTATAGAACTCTGCGCCGATCTAATCCCTCCCCTTATCAGTTCTACCTCGATTTCGGTTCCTACCAACTCTTCGGGGCCTCACCGGAGGTTCATGTCAAAATTGCCAATGGGAGGGTTGTACTCAGGCCCATAGCCGGCACTCGCCGCCGCGGTCGGAACGAGGCCGAAGACAGGGCACTGGCTGCCGAATTGCTAAGTGACGAGAAGGAGAGAGCCGAGCATATGATGCTCGTAGACCTGGGCCGCAACGATCTCGGAAGAGTATGCAAAGTTGGTAGTGTGGAGGTCAGCGAATTAATGACTATCGAGAAGTATTCAAAGGTAATGCATATCGTAAGCCAGGTGGAAGGGGATTTAGAGGCGGGGAAATGTGCTGCCGATGTCATTCGAGCCACCTTCCCTGCCGGTACTGTATCAGGTGCGCCGAAGATACAGGCTGTGAAGACGGTGGCGGGCATTGAGAAGATGCCGCGCTCCTTCTATGCCGGTCTGGTGGGATATCTCGAACCGGATGGCTCCCTCGACACTTGTATCACGATACGAAGTGCGTTGAAGAAGGAAAATCGCCTGTTCCTTCAGGCCGGCGGCGGTATCGTCTACGATTCCAACCCCGACAGGGAATTGGAGGAAACCAATGAAAAGCTGCGTGCCCTCGCCATGTCCGCCGGGGTGGAACTATAATGAACCGCAAGCCCATCGTCCTCATAGACAATTATGACTCCTTTACCTATAACATCTACCAGATGATCAGTGAACTCCTCTTGGAGGAGAGCGACCTGGAATTGAAGGTGTTTCGTAATGATGAAATCACCATGGATGATCTCATCGGCATGTCACCGACGGGCCTCATCATTTCCCCCGGTCCCGGCATACCCGCCGATGCCGGTATATCGGTTGATGCGGTAAGGCAATTTGCCGGGAAGATTCCAATACTCGGTATATGTCTGGGCCATCAGGCCATTGCCGAGGCGTTTGGGGGCAAGATCATTCAGGCTAGATCTATAGTTCACGGCAAGGCCGGTGCCATCAACATTGATGGAAAAGGGGTCTTGAGAAATCTCTCCAATCCCTGTCTGTTCACCCGCTACCACTCTCTCGCTGTGGATGCGGCATCCCTGCCCGAGGAACTTGAAATCAGCGCATGGGCCGAAGATGGGGAAATCATGGGACTGCGGCATAGGGAATGGATCGTCGAAGGCGTTCAATTCCATCCCGAATCCATAGGATCACCTCAGGGTGAACGACTGCTGGCTAACTTCCTGCATTGGCGGCGCGAGCCTCTGGAAATCCAGGGACTGTTTAGCAAAGTAATCTCCGGGGTGGATCTTGAACAAGGCGAGGCCGTAGCCTTCATGAATGAACTCACCGAAGGAAACTTGCCGGAGGCTGTCATTGGCGGAATGCTCACAGCCCTTGCCGCCAAGGGTTACTGCCCCGAAGAATTGGCCGGATTCGCTTCAGTCCTCGTAGAAAAATGTCGCCCCGTAGAAATGGATATAGAAAACAAAGACCTACTGGACACCTGCGGCACGGGCGGCGATGGTAAGCACACGTTTAACATTTCATCCTTCGCCGCCCTCATCGCCGCGGCTTGTGGGGCAAAGGTCGCCAAACACGGCAACCGCTCTGTCAGCTCTAAATCCGGCAGTACGGACTTCTTCAATGCGCTGGGTATTCCGACCGACATGAGCCCCTCTTCGGCTATGGCTTGCGTCGCTGAAGAGGGTTTTGCTTACTTCGCAGCCCCCCTGTACCATGGTTCCATGAGGCATGCGGGGCCTGTGCGCCAGGCATTAAAAGTGAAGACTATAATGAATTGCATTGGCCCGCTGGCTAACCCCGCCGGAGCCGCATACCGCATCATCGGCGTTTATGATGAGACGCTCCTGCCTATGATGGCCAGAGCCGCCAAGGCTCTCGGCGTGAAGAGGATCCTCTGTGTTCATTCCAAAGACGGGCTGGATGAAGTTTCTCCGGCAGCCCCCACCGCGATGTTTATGATAGACGAGAATGGAATCGAAACTGAAAGTGTATTCAATCCGGAGAATATAAACATAAGGAATATACGCACTGAAGACCTCGCCGGAGGAGATGCTTCGGAAAATGCCCGCTTGGCCCTTAACCTGATTCGTGGAACCGGACAAAGGGCCTTGCGAGAGGCGGTCTGCCTGAATGCGGGAGCTGCCCTGTTCATCGCCAATATGGCCGACAGCATCGCCGATGGCTATGAACAGGCCAAAGCCGCCCTCGATGATGGTAGGGTAGCCAAGAAGATGGAGGCATTGCGCAAATGGACGGGGCCCTAAACGACAATGATGGCATTGCAGATATATTAAAACAAATCATTGCAGAAAGAACCTGTCGGGTACTCAGAGATGGGGCCGCCCAGGGCCTGAATTTGCCGACTAGTCGCGAAGTGCCGCTTGTCGATTTCATTTATCCGGCTCATTCGGCAGATGGTATCCTCATCGCGGAAATCAAGCGGCGCAGTCCATCAAAGGGTCACATCGCCGCCATATCTGAACCGGCGGCATTGGCCAAACACTACGCCGATACAGGATTCAACCGGATCAGCGTTCTCACCGAAGAAAATCGGTTTGGCGGTTCTCTGGCCGATCTCATGGCGGTGAAGAAGGCCCATCCCCATCTGGCCTTACTCCGAAAAGATTTCCTGCTGACTTTAGAGGATGTGGAAGTAAGTTATAGGGCAGGGGCCGATGCAATTCTTCTTATCGCCGCTATCCTGGATGCAGACACCCTTAAGGCCATGTATGAGCGTGCCGGGAAACTCGGCCTGGTATGCCTTATTGAAGTTCACTCCAAGGAAGATGTAGACAAGGCAAGAACACTCTCCCCCCCTCTGGTCGGGATAAATAGCCGCAACCTGAGACGCTTCAGTGTTGAGCCCTTGCTTCCGCTGGAGATCCGAGGCCTCATCGATTGGCCCTGTCATGTCATCTATGAATCCGGCATAACGAGGCATGAGGATGCCCTATTTGTCAGGGGAACGGGATTTGACGGCTTTCTCGCCGGAGAGGCACTGGCTCGCGACCCTCAATTGGCCGTCGAACTCATCCGTGCCTGGTCGCTCCAAGATGAGGCTATACGCCGATATGGAGCATGGAAGCGTCTCTATACCCGCTACAAACCTGGTAAGCCAATGGTTAAGATATGCGGCCTTACCAGCGAAGAAGATGCTCAAGCCTCAGTTGCGGCTGGCGCAGACCTCCTAGGATTCGTCCTGGCAGATTCCCCTCGGCGTGTGACTCCGAACTTCATCCGCGGATGCGCCGGTCTTTCAATTCCCAAGGTAGCGGTCGTTACACTAAAGGCTGGAGAAAAGCCGTCTAAGGCCCTCATCGACCTTCTGGCCGATGAAGTGATCGACTTCATCCAGTTTCATGGGGACGAAACCCCTGATACGGTTCGCGCCTGGCCCTCATACAAGGCTCTGTCCCTACAAATTCCCGAAGACGTGGAGTTCATCGATCAGGCAGGCAGCCCCGCCGTCCTCGTAGACACATTTTCCCCGACGCACCGGGGAGGGAGCGGGATGCAAATGGATGCTAAGCTAGTACGTGCGGCGGCGGGCAAAAGGCGGCTTTGGCTGGCCGGCGGATTGAGTCCTGAAAACATTGCGGGCATAGTGCGCCAATTTCAGCCCGCCCTGGTGGATGTCTCTTCGGGGGTGGCCATAGCCGATGGAATCAAACGCCGCAAGGATCATGAGAAAATCGCCCGTTTCATATCGGCGATCAGAGAGGTTGAAAGTGTCTGAAAATGGTTTCTTTGGAGACTACGGAGGCCGCTATGTGGCGGAGGTTTTGAGGTGGCCGCTCGAACAATTGGAAGACGCATTCCTCTCCGCTTTGAATAACGAGGATTTCATCACGGCAATCGAAGCATTCAGTCGAGAGTATATCGGTCGGCCAACTCCTCTTTTGCCAGCCCGCAATGCCTCGGCGGTTAATGGCGGGGCTGATATCTACATCAAGCTGGAGGGCCTGGCCAACACCGGTGCCCATAAAATAAACAATGCCGCGGGACAGGTGTTGCTGGCGAAGAGAATGGGAAAGACCCGCATTATCGCCGAAACCGGTGCGGGTCAACACGGTGTGGCCACGGCCGCAGCCTGTGCCCGGCTCGGTTTGGAGTGCGTCGTCTACATGGGCGAAGTGGACATGAGGCGACAGCATCCCAATGTGTTTTGGATGGGACTGCTTGGTGCCGAGGTTCGGCCTGTCGTCTCAGGGAGTCGAACGCTCAAAGATGCGGTAAATGCGGCCCTCCGAGATTGGGCAGCGAATTGGGAGCACACCCACTATCTTCTGGGATCTGCCCTTGGACCGGCCCCATTCCCTGATATGGTGCGGGAATTCCAAGCCGTAGTGGGACGGGAGACGCAGACGCAACTTGACAGCCTGGGCCTGCCCCCCCCGGATGCCCTGGTTGCCTGTGTCGGTGGCGGTTCCAATGCCATCGGTTTCTTTGAACCCTACCTCGAATCAGAAAGCACAATGCTCCTGGGTGCCGAGGCCGGAGGCCGTGGAATCGGCGCAGGTAACAATGCCGCCCGCATGACGGGCGAGGGCAAGGTGGGGATAGTCCAGGGCTATAAGAGCCTCTTCCTCACCGACGATGATGGTCAAGTGCAGCTCACCCACTCCATCTCCGCCGGGTTGGATTATGCCGGTATTGGCCCACAGTTGGCCGACCTGGGCAAGAAGAAACGCATACGGTTTGTAAGTATTCTCGATGAAGAAGCCCTGGATGCGTTAAGGTTTTTTGCCCGGGAAGAGGGGCTGATTTTCGCCCTGGAATCCGCCCATGGTGCCGCAGCCGCCCTGAATCTGGCCCGAGAGTTAGGGCGTGGCAAGTCGGTGGTTGTGAATATGTCGGGCCGCGGCGACAAAGACCTCTTCATCTCTGCCGCCGCCCTAGACGGCAGGGCATGGAGGGCATTCCTCCGAGATGAAGGCAACCGAAGGGACCCGATATGAAAACTCATGACAAGCTACGGATTGTGACTCATTTCATAGCCGGATTTCCCACCTATGAAGCCTCGTTGGAAGTGGCCCGCGGCCTGATTGCGGGGGGTGCATACGCCCTTGAAATGCAGATACCCTTTTCAGACCCCAATGCCGATGGGCCAGTGATAGAAGAAGCCTGTCGGGAGGCCCTAGCCGGAGGGTTCAAGACAGAGGATGCCTTTCGCCTTCTTGAAACCATAAGAATGGAATCGAGCATACCAATTTTCGTTATGAGCTATGCCAACCTTGTCATCACTCCCGGAATACGTTCCTTCGTCGACCGCGCCGTGAAGGCTGGCGCAAGCGGACTCATCATCCCCGACCTAACCCCAGGCGGCGATGAAGGTCTCTTTTCTATCGCCGCCGAGGCCGGTTGTCCGGCGATTCCCGTCGTTGTTCCCTGGATCAATCTTCGGCGACAAAACAAGGTACTCTCAGAACCGATAGAGTGGGTTTATGTGGCCCTGCGCAGTGGCATCACCGGCACGTATACCACGATAAATGAAGAACAGAAAACCTTTCTCTCTCGGCTGAGAAATGCCCAAGGGGATAAGAGGATAAGAATCATGGCGGGTTTTGGAATTCAGCGGCATGAACAGCTCGCCATGCTGATGCCGATTGTGGATGCGATGATTGTGGGTTCTGCCCTGGTCAAGGTGATTGCCTCAACGCCTAAGAAGGCGGGAAAAGCGGCTAAGAATTTTTTAGAAGGACTACAAAGGCCATAATTGTCGAAGTTGGCGGGCCCCCCAAGACCAAGGCTATCTTACTATCCCGTAGCCATCGTTTAGCCGATCATGCCACAATTTAGTAACAGAATTTGAGTGCTACTGGTTAGGCCTTAAAGGAGGATAAATCGATATGAAAAAGCTAGCCTATTCAATCAAAATCAATAAGCCCCAAGATTTCGTTTTTAGTAAGATCACCGATAAGTCGGTGTATCCAGACTGGGCTAAAGCCTGGGGGGAAGGAATGACCTATGAGGGAGAATGGAAAGAGGGTGAGCACATTTCATTCTTCGACCAAACTCAAGGAGGAACAAGAGTAATAATTGAAGAAATTGTTCCCAATGAGACGATAAGAGCCAAACATATTGCAATGGTAAACCCGCAAAACATCGAAGTTGAACTCACTGATGACATGATGCGAAAGTGGATTGGTTCCGAAGAAATTTACCGCTTCATAAAGGAAAGTGAGTCTGAAACAACTCTTGAGGTTGTCGTGATTACGGATGAAGCTTTTGAGGAAATGATGGGAGCCTGGCCAAAAGCGTTGCAACTTTTTAAAGAAATTTGTGAGGCATAACAACGAGCCCCAAGATTGTAGAAATTAGGTAAACCTATGAAATACGCCACAATCGAGGAATTCAACGCAGCCCAAAATGAGGAAGAAAGGCCAATCTGTGAAAAGCTAATGCAGGAAATTGATCTCGGCCTGCCAGAAGCCGAATGCAAAATCTGGCATGGACACCCCGTATGGTTTTTAGATGGAAATCCAACCGTAGGTTATAGCAAATTAAAAGACTGCATTAGATTGATGTTTTGGAGTGGAGCTGACTTTGAAGAACCTGACTTGAAGCCAGGCTCCGGAAAGTACAAAGATGCCTCAGCCCGTTATACCGAGGTCAAACAAATTAATATAAAGGACCTGAAGTGCTGGCTTAAAAAGTCCACATCAATCCAGTGGGACTACAAAAATATCTACAAGCGTAAGGGCAAGTTAATGCGTCTTGTCTGATTGGGGATGTGTCAGAATTCAGGGGGTGGGTCAGAATGATGGATTTGGTTTGTAGGCAACGCCGCATGCGGGCCAAAGGCGCATTCTGACACAGCCCCCAAGGCAAATACACTTGGACAGAAAAATCGTCACTCCTTCGTCCCTCTGCTTTTTACCGCCAGTGCTTTGCGATGCAAGCTGTTGAAATGGATATTCCGGCAGAATTGGCACTGTTCCTCATAGCTATCTATTTATATCAAAAGATATTAACGCCTATTCTTCAGTTTCGTCTTAGTAATTACATTTACCTTCCGATTATGAGCGATGGTTGTCGGCAAAACCACATTTGCCACCTCAAGCAATTTCCTGGACAGCCCGATCAGCTCAGGAATTTTTGTCTGAGATATCCCTTTTTCAACAATCATGCGTTGTTCGCTTTATGCAACCAGGTACCTCAATTCCCTCCTGTCCTGTTACATCAAAGCCTACCCAGCATTTGCCCGGCTCCCTTGTGCGCAATTCTGCCTCTCGCAGAGTTCACAAAGGACACGGAGAAAGGAGCAGCCAAAGCTTTATATAGTGCCCTCAAGCTTAGTGGTAGAATGCCGACAATAGATGGCACAGTACAGAAACGATTTACAAGCATCTGCTTACACATTTCCCTCCCTGTCTCAATCTCCATTGCTCCGATTTCGGCTTATTTTGACTAAAAACTCGGCTTATCCAATGTATTCCATCCCGTAACGGCCTTTGTCGGGGTCCCCCTGCCCCCAATCTTCGGGGCTCTATAAAAGATTTAAAACCTCCGTGACCTCTGTGCCTCTGTGCGAAACTCATTGTCCCTCCCATGCCGTTTTAGATCTCACGGAGATCACAGAGGACACAGAGGGGGGAGAAGGAAATGAAGTTCTCTGTGCCTCCGTGCGCAATTCTGCCTCTCCCGGAGTTCACAAAAACCACGAAGAGGGAGCAGACAGAGCTTTAAAAAACCTCCGTGTACTCCGTGCCTCCGTGCGAAACTCTTTATACCTCCCATCCCGTTTTCAGATCTCACGGAGTTCACAAAGAACACGGAGAAGAGAGCGGGCAAAGCTTTGAAAAACCTCCATGCCCTCCGTGCGAAACTCATTGTCCCTCCCACTGCGTTTTCAGATCTCACGGAGATCACAGAGGACACAGAGGGGGGAGAAGGAAATGAAGTTCTCTGTGAACTCTGTGCCTCCGTGCGCAATTCTGCCTCTCCCGGAGTTCACAAAAACCACGAAGAGGGAGCAGACAGAGCTTTAAAAAACCTCCGTGTACTCCGTGCCTCCGTGCGAAACTCTTTATACCTCCCATCCCGTTTACAGATCTCACGGAGATCACAGAGGACACAGAGGGGGGAGAAGGAAATGAAGTTCTCTGTGCCTCCGTGCGCAATTCTGCCTCTCCCGGAGTTCACAAAAACCACGAAGAGGGAGCAGACAAAGCTTTGAAAAACCTCCATGCCCTCCGTGCGAAACTCTTTGTACCTCCCATGCCGTTTTAGATCTCACGGAGTTCACAAAGAACACGGAGAAGAGAGCGGGCAAAGCTTTGAAAAACCTCCACGCCCTCCGTGCGAAACTCTTTGTACATCCCATGCCGTTTTAGATCTCATGGAGTTCATAAAGAACACGGAGAGGGGAGCAGAAAAGCTTTAAAAACCTCTGTGACCTCTGTGCCTCTGTGCGAAACTCATTGTCCCTCCCATGCCGTTTTAGATCTCACGGAGATCACAGAGGACACAGAGGGGGGAGAAGGAAATGAAGTTCTCTGTGAACTCTGTGCCTCCGTGCGCAATTCTGCCTCTCCCGGAGTTCACAAAAACCACGAAGAGGGAGCAGACAGAGCTTTAAAAAACCTCTGTGTACTCTGTGCCTCCGTGCGAAACTCATTGTCCCTCCCATGCCGTTTTAGATCTCACGGAGATCACAGAGGACACAGAGGGGGGAGAAGGAAATGAAGTTCTCTGTGCCTCCGTGCGCAATTCTGCCTCTCCCGGAGTTCACAAAAACCACGAAGAGGGAGCAGACAAAGCTTTGAAAAACCTCCATGCCCTCCGTGCGAAACTCTTTGTACCTCCCATGCCGTTTTAGATCTCACGGAGTTCACAAAGAACACGGAGAAGAGAGCGGGCAAAGCTTTGAAAAACCTCCACGCCCTCCGTGCGAAACTCTTTGTACCTCCCATGCCGTTTTAGATCTCACGGAGTTCATAAAGAACACGGAGAGGGGAGCAGAAAAGCTTTAAAAACCTCCGTGACCTCTGTGCCTCTGTGCGAAACTCATTGTCCCTCCCACTGCGTTTTCAGATCTCACGGAGATCACAGAGGACACAGAGGGGGGAGAAGGAAATGAAGTTCTCTGTGCCTCCGTGCGCAATTCTGCCTCTCCCGGAGTTCACAAAAACCACGAAGAGGGAGCAGACAGAGCTTTAAAAAACCTCCGTGTACTCCGTGCCTCCGTGCGAAACTCTTTATACCTCCCATCCCGTTTTCAGATCTCACGGAGTTAACAAAGAACACGGAGAAAGGAGCGGGCAAAGCTTCAAACACCTCCGTGCTCTCCGTGCCTCCGTGAGAAACTCTTTCCGTTTTCAGCTCTCACGGAGTTCACAAAGGACACAGAGAAGGAGCGGGCAAAGCTTCGAAAAAACCTCCGTGCCCTCCGTGCCTCCGTGCGAAATTTTTCATATCCCATGCCGTTTTTAGCTCTCTCGGAGATCACAAAGGACACAGAGGGATGCCTTGGCAAATGATGATGCTCAGTGCTGAGTTGTTTTTCAACACACCCTGGAAAACCGGTGAATTATAATAAGTCCCCTTAAAAATCCAGAAAAACTTCGAGGAACTGGGAATATAACCGCAGAGGGCGCAGAGATACGCAGAGAGAAACAAACATGAAGCTCAATAAGATCACTAACCGAATTACTGGCTGTGGTATTCTATCTGCGTTAATTTGCGTTTATCGAGTGAGTGGAGCGAACGGGCGGTTACAAGGGAAGGAACCGCAGATGAACGCAGATGAACGCAGATGAACGCAGATGAACGCAGATTTACGCAGATTTACGCAGAGAGAAACAAACAGGGCTCAATAAAATCACTAAACGAGTTACAGGCTGTGCAATACGATAAAAGCTAAAAACGGAATAAAAAAACCCGGCAACCAACTACCAAAAAACTCTGCGTCCTCTGCGCCCTCTGCGGTTAAAAAACCAAGAACTAGGAATATAAACCGCAGAGGACACGGAGAAGGGATCGGTCAAAGCGTTAAAAACCTCCGTGCCCTCCGTGCCTCCGAGGGCATTTCTAAAAGGTCTTTTTGAGGCACCCTTGCTTTTCAAATCGGAAGAACAGGATATACTGCATCCATGAACATAGAGGAAAGATGGAATTTTTTCAAATCGGAAATGGACAATGCGGCTCATTTTTATGGCCGCCAATCTTCCGATATCCGGGTAATGGCTGTATCAAAGACCAGGACAATATCAGAGATAGAAGTCGCTAGAGAAGTAGGCTTGGATCACTTCGGCGAAAACAGGGTGGAAGAGGCGGTGAATAAATTCGACAAACTGGACAGGGTTCGTTTCCCCATGTACCTTATCGGCCATCTGCAAAGAAACAAAGTAAACAAGATAAACAGGCGATTCGCCGGTGTCCATTCGATTGATACCTTCGCCCTGGCCGAGAAACTATCCCGATTCAGAGAGCAACTTGGTCATCCATTGGAAATTCTGATCCAGGTGAACACATCTGGAGAGGAAAGCAAGTCGGGTTTTGCAGACGAGGAAGAATTCGCCGATACGGCGGCGAGGATAGCCGCCCTACCCTACCTCACCCTCAAGGGAGTCATGACCATGGCTCCGTTTGTCGATGAGGAGAAAACCATTCGCTCTTGCTTTTCGCAATGTAGAAGATGGTCTGAACGGATTGAAGAATTTGTCGATGATTATATAATTCTCTCCATGGGCATGAGTTCAGACTTCAGGTATGCTATAGCCGAAGGGAGCAACTTGCTACGCATAGGATCCCTGATATTTGGGGAACAACCTTGAAACGCATCACCATGCCAGTTCTTTTATTCATCGCCATCGGATCGTTGCCCCTCTCAGGCCAGATAAAACCTCCGGAAGCCCCCCTTACACCAGAGGAATACGAACCGGATGAATTCCCATTGTGGTCACAGGATGTGAGAAGATTTGAGGTTATCACATTCGGCTCTTTTCCGTTAACCTATTTTCTCTCTTCGCTCATCTATGATGTAACTCTTTTAGCCATAAACAATGGAAGTCCGGAGTTTGAATTGGGGTCTCAGCGAGGAGAACAAGACCTCCCAATCATAATCGGTGCCGCCGGCATCGCCTCAGTACTTGTCGCAGTTGTCGACCTCATCATTACTCTATCGAAACGGAATGCCTCAGAGAAACATGAAAAGCGCCAGCTTCCGCATCCGAATCCCTGAAGGGGAAACGATACGTCTTGATCAATACATTGCCACTCTCGGACTATTCTCCAGGAGTCAGATTAGCCGCCATTCTGTCTTGGCACGCGACGCTTATGGAACATTGTTGAAGCTTTCACGGCGGCTTCAGGACGGCGAGACATTGCACCTAGAATGGGAAGAGTTACCGCCAAGCGACATTCTCCCCGAAAGTATGGATCTCAACATCCTCTATGAAAATGAAGACTGTGCCGTTATCGACAAACCTCAGGGACTCGTTGTACATCCGGCCATGGGGCACAGCAACGGCACACTCCTCCAGGGATTGCTACACCGGTATGCCGGGCTGGAATCCCGATTTGATAGCAGGTGTATTCGCCCAGGCATAGTGCACCGGTTGGATAAGGATACCTCCGGACTCATAATCATCGCAAAACATCAGATTGCAATGGATTTTCTCTCCAATGAATTTCGCCAAAGGCGGGTAAAGAAAATCTATATTGCCATTATTCGAGGAAAATTGCCAACCAGTGAAGGAGAAATCACACGGCCTATCGGTCGCGATCCACGCAACAGGAAGAGATTCAAGGTTGGCACCAGGAATGCGAAGGAAGCCCATACATCCTACCGTGTATTGTCCCAATGTGGTGATTACAATTTGGTCAAGGTGAGAATTCGGACAGGAAGAACCCATCAGATACGGGTGCATTTCAAGTCTATAAATACTCCTATCCTCGGAGACCCCATCTATGGCAGGGTAGATGCCCTTCTTCCGGAGGCATCTTTGATGCTCCATGCCTGGAAGCTCTCCCTGACACTTCCATCGAATGAGAAGCGGCGTTTTGAGTCGGATATTCCTCCTAGATTCTTTCAAGCCGCCGAAACCCTAGGGTTGGACATAGAAAAGGGACTAACTCCATGATTTTGATGGGACAATCACAATCACGGCCTCGTATTCCGGCAACGCAGAATTCAATATCTAGGTGCATCCTTAACGGGTAGGGATTTTCTCTCCAACACCTTATCTGGTAGTGCTTTGCATAGCGACAAGATAGCCACCTTGAGGAAGGCGGAAGAGGTTCTTAACCCTGAGAATTCTATTTGTAGCGAAGATTTAAGATTTTCCCCCTGTCTGTGAGGCTGGGTTAGAATGATGGATTTGGTTTGCAGGCAACGCCGCATGCGGGCCAAAGGCGCATTCTGACACAGTCCCAGGCAGGCAATGCCGCATGGGGCAAAGATGGAAGCTGAGCGAGAGGAATAGTAACGTATCTAGCGTAAGGATGGTTCGATGACACGGTTAGTGAGAATTCTCGATTCTACTATAGATAGCGAAGGCCGTTCTCTCGTATGCAATGAGGATGATTCACCGGGGGGTCGCAAGGAAAAGGCTTATGAAGTTGCCAATCCTCATAATATCCGATTGAAGAAGGATGACATTGTCGAGATAGACATCCCTCCCGGACGCACCTTTCTGATAACAGCACGGCTGTTTCTCCTGCCCTTGGCCTTGTTCCTCACTGGATACATGTTTGCGGTAAAACTCTACCCGAATATTATGTTGACTGAAGGGCTGGGCCTCACCCGTGACGAATTGGCATTCTTAGTCGGTTTGGCCGCCATGTTGCTTCCGCCACTCCTGTTTCTAATGATTCAGCCCCACCTTGGGAAGTCTCGGCAATATCGGCTTAGAAACCTACCGTCTATAATCCGCAAAGTCCCCACAAAGAATCCATGCTTTCACAAAGCAGAATCGCCGGATGGTTGCGGTACTTGTAGTTTCTGCGCGAGCACCGAATAAGGGTGTCCGCCACCAGATGATCGTGTTTGGGCAAGGCGAATTTCATCGATGCATCTCTAAAATCAATCTGCTTCAAGACTATCCATTATGCGTTGCAGTCTCCTAGCTGCTTGTCCCCGATGTGACAGGACATCCTTGTCCTCTTCCGACAACTCGGCGACACTGCAATCCCTTCCCGGGAGATAGAAGATGGGATCGTATCCGAAACCTCCTGTTCCACATGGAGAATGGGTTATGAACCCGGACAATATTTCCTGGGAAGTAAAAAACCTGTGCTCATCAAGCATCAAAGTGAGGCAACAGACGAAGAAAGCGTAGCGTTCCTCCCCTTTCAGATGGGATATGTCCTGAAGAAGACACTCGTTGCGCTCGGTTGAAGTCAACGGACTCCCGACTGACGCATTCCCATAACGGGCCGAATAGATGCCCGGTGCTCCCCCAAAAGCGGGTATCGACAGCCCTGAGTCATCGGCAAGAATGGGGACATCCCTCACGGTTTGGAGTAGTGCCCTGGCCTTGATAAGTGAATTCTCAAGGAAAGTTGCACCTATCTCATCAACATCAAAATCAATGCCGATATCTGCGGGAATGAGTATTTCATGCGATTTAAATATCCGTTTGAATTCCTCTTTTTTATGAGTGTTACCGGTTGCAAGCAATACTTTCATACAGAAAGACTAACCTTCACCACTATGCTCGGTCCAGTACTTTCTAAGAAAATAGAGTCCTGAAGACACTGTGCCGGCGGGCAGATCCATGATTTGTCCAACCTCCTGCAATGTAAGCCTGACTGTAAGACGAGATAGAGTTTTGCGAGTCGTCAGGTGTCTTTTATTCCAATACTGATACTTCTTTTCCCAACGCCTATCTATTAATTGCTCACAGGCACTATCCGCATACATACGTTTCTTTACCCACTCCATGTTATACCAACATTCGTTAAGAATTCTTCTTAGTTTTGTCCTTCGCTCGATTTTCCCAGAGAGTTTATCTCTTGCCGTTTCCAAGACATTTTCCAGCCAGGATTGCTCGACCCCGGTTAGCACGGATAAGGCGGGAATCCTAGCGGTTTCGATGTCTGACGCATACACCAAAATGGTCGCAAGGATACGCGTCCTAAATACCTTGTTTTTCAAACGGCCACGGTCGTCAATCTTGAACGGACAATTCTCTACAAGGATTTGACTCTCAGGGAGAATGCCTTCTGTCTGTGCTGGATGATATTCCACCTGATTCTCCATTGCCACTATGCTTTCATTCACCGACCAATTGTCGTAATACTCCTGTGCGGACAGGTATTCGGTGAATGTTTTCAGATACCATTTGAGACAGGTATGAAGATATGTTTCAAATGAATTGATGGGCCTGTACCGCTTGACCAAGCCCGGTATCTTCGGAAGGAATGAAATATAAAAATCACAGCAACGATCATGATCCCATGAGGTCTGCTTAAATGGGAAATCATAGACAAATCGGTTGATTCGTTCCGAAAGGGCCGACCATTCCTCTCCGGTTTCCTGATAGGCCATTACGGCCTCTGTTAATAAACTGTTCATGTTTCTCCTCCTTAATTATTCATATCTACATAGAGCAAAAACCATGCCGGATTTTATGAAGAGAAAACATGCTAAAACCATGTTAGCCGGGTGATATATAATTTTGTTTAGTAAACAAACGGCAAAAACAGGAAAAAATGTTAGTTTTGGGAACCTTTGCAAAACCTCTTCATGCCCAAAAAAAGGAAGAATATGATATATCTTTCCTTATGAACAAACAAAAATTCGCGGATTTAGAAGTGGCTTACAGCCGTAAAGCGAGTCGGATATCTGTGAAGCTGGATAAAATTGACAGCCTTGTCGATTAGACTCGTGTGCTGTCGATAGTGAAGCGGGTAGATAAAATGGGACATAAGGGAGGGCATCCTCACAAAGAACTGCTTTGTAAGACGAAAGTGCTTTTTCTGCAAAGCCTCTACAGTCTGAGCGATCCTGAACTTGAAGACCAGATAAACGACCGGCTTAGTTTCCAACGATTTTCGGTTTAAATTTTGAGGAAGAGGTACCGGACTTCACGACGATCTGGCGTTTAAGGAGCGTTTGACCAGAGCGTTTGACCAAGGAGGAACTTCTTGACAAACTTTTTGCCCTTGTGCTTGACATGCTCAAAGGGAATGGAATTGAGTTGAAAGGGGCAGTATTGTGGATGCAAGGATAATCGAATCGACGAAGCGTCCGATGCGCGAGGAGAAACGGACAGCCAATGTTGATAATCCGCAAGTTGATACGGATGCCATTCCACAAAGAGGGGGGGATTTCGATATAAGGGACAGACATCGGTATCAGTGAGGGGCAAATTGATTTTGAGTGCTATTCAGAAGAAAAGAAACAGGAAGAAAGCGGTTGTAAGGAGTAGTGTGGAGCATCCGCATGGTTAGATCAAAAGCAAGCTTGGATTGTCGCGTATGGCGGCTAAAAGTCGGGAGCACCGTAGTCTTCGTTTTGACTCTGTCTGTACGCCGTACAATATATTGCATGGGAGTTATCTTGTATCCAAGTTGTGAAAGGGGATGGATATGCCGAATAATTAGAAATAGGCGGAATCGGCAAATTTTTGAAGCGGTCAACCCTCCATTTTTGAGAAGAATTGGGCGCATTAGAGTGGCTTAGCCAAACGGGGAAACAATTTGAGTTTTTTTCTTATGAAAATGAAATCAAGGAGAAGGATTTTGGGTTTTTCAAAGGGTTTTTTTGATTTGAATTCGCCGACATCAGGAAACTGATAGGCTTGTATCGCTTGCCCAATCGCGTTATTTTTTTAAGAACTGGTGCATCGGCGTTCCAAGGGCATACTCCAGATCAAGCAAAGTGGCGATGTAATTATACCGAGCCAGTAGAAGTTGCTGTTGGGCCGTCATATACTCATTCTGGGCACTTTCTACATCGAGAAGTTGCCGGGTTCCCACTCTATATGCTTCATCCGTAAGCTCATACTTTTTCTTAGCCAGTGCGACCCCCGATGTATTGGCCTCTATTGTCAAACGGTAAATACCAAGATTCCCAGCAAGATTGGTGATTTCGGTTTCAGCGGCCTGCCTAGTAATTTCCTGCTGGATCCTAAGACTGTCAATACTATCCTGTAACTTCTTGCTATTGACATTGGTCTTTGAACCGGGAATAAGGCCATCCAATTTCCATCGGAGTCCAAGGCTCAAAGTGCCTAAATCCCCCCAATTCGACCACGGTTCTATGGCCTGTAGCGTCATACTGGTTTCGGCATTAGAGCCACTGAAAGCATAGTTGTACCCAAGGGTCAAGGTCGGTGTGTTCGCATTGAGATCGACCGCCTGCTTACTGAGTTTCAATGCCATTATCTGTTTATCAAGACTCCTTAAATCCAGTCGGCTCGCTGCATACTTACTGACCAATTCCTCGGCATCCAAATCATATAGCTCGGTAGGCAACTCACCTGCTAACTCAATCATATCAGTTCGCAAGACTCCAATAAGGCTTTTGAATTGAAGAACCAATGCACTGTAGGTTTGAACGGCACTGTTTAGAGCCGGTTGTAGCTTCAACAGCGAAACCTCTGCGGTGAGCACATCGAGTTCAGGAACAAGCCCACTCTGGAAATCCTCCAGGGTTTGCGTATATCTTTTTTTGGCGAGATCGATATTAGCCTGCTGAATTCTTATGTCTTCCTGATTAGCCAGAATGTTGTAAAAGGTCTTCTGGACTTCTTTTATTAATTTCTCGATGGCGTCTTCATAGTCGAGCAAACCGGCCTCATAATCCATTTTCAATTTCTTGGCAGCAGGACCGATGGCTACGTTTAAGGGCAAAGTTAACGCAAGGCCAGAATTGAATCCAATGTTCCCCGGATCACCCATTCCTGTTGGGCTACTATTCTCAAACTGAAAGATTCCATGCTTAGCACTTAACCCTGCAGAAAGCAGGATCGAAGGGAGAAAAGAATTCCATGCGGTTAGCTTGGCCCGTTCTGTCTCCTTCAATGAAATACCCGATTTTTGTAGATCTAAGTTATTGGAGAGAGCCATCTTAATGGCATCATCAATTGTCAAAGAAAGAGTTTCAGAACCGAGGTGCATGATCGAAAAAACTAAGATCGATACCATGCATATAAACTTTTTCACTTTACAAACCTCCAGGAATCAGTTCTTGATCTTAAATCTATCCGCAATAATTTTCAACAGGTCTTCCTTAGCAGCATGTCGGTCGCCATTGATGATGCAACCTGATGCCCTCCGATGCCCCCCTCCTCCGAAGTATTGAGCAATCTCACTTACATCGAAATACGAGTTCGCCCTGAGACCAATTTTACAGAATCCATCATTTTGTTCTCGAATGATTATCGCAATCTCAACATCCACAATCCCCATAAGAATTTGATAAAGCAAATCAGCATCACGATCACTCCCACATTCCCGCCAATCTTTCCAGTTGTCCCAAGTCATGATTAAGCGACCGTCAAAATATGTTTCGGCCCTATCAAGTGCCCTCCCCAGTAGCTTACGGGAGCCAATTTCTTTGCCTCCGGAGAGTTGGCGGAATACTTCGGAGGGAGAAGCACCGATTTTCACCAGGCGGGAAACGGCTTCAAGATGTTTTGCATTGTGTGGTTCAAGGTGTCTAAAAAACCCTGTATCCGTACAGAATCCAAGAAGTAGCAACTTGGCTTCTTCCAATGTGGGGCTTTCGCCTGACAGCTCAATCAGTTGCTGTATCAGTAGGGATGTAGAAGGACTTTCAGCTTCAATATGCCGGTATTCTCCATAATCATCGCCAGTGGCATGATGATCAATGACGAGAGTGGGATGAGAGAAAATACCTGATTCCTTGAACCCAGTCCTTTCGGGTGAAGAACAGTCCAGTATTACATTAAGAACCGATTCATCTTCCTCAATTCTTAAAATTCTTTCTTCAAAATAAGTCTGCCAAGCTGCTATTTCAGGCCTATCCCAAGGCCCAACTGAACAAAGATGAACTTTCTTGCCCCTTCGTTCTAACCACGATCCCAAGGCACGCTGAGAGCTGAGGCAATCGGCATCCGGTTCCAGATGCCCTAATATATAAAATACATCATAGTGATCTAATACGCTTGGTATTTCTGAGAGCTTCAGAGATGTCACAAGTTAGTAAGACCTACAGCTTAAATACTGGCGTGGAGTCCGGTGATGGAAACTTGTCGTCGTGATCTCCTGGGGACCTAAAAACCCCCCAGCTACCATGGGTTTTATTCTCAATGAGGTAGAGTCTGAAATGGCTCAATTCTCCGTTTTTGGTGTAAAAAGTTATGTAAGGATAGGCACGGCTATCTCCATACGCTATCGACCCTTTTCCTGCTGTAGACCGGAACCACTCAATGGGGGCCCACAGGGTATCAATACTATAATCCTGCTTGATGTAGTCGATGCGGAATCCGAGCTTGTGAGTATAAATCCTGTCTATTTGGAAGGATTTAGGGTAATACTCCGACTCATTCTCAAATTGCTGGGCCATACATACAGATGCAACGAAAGCAATCAAGCAGATAAGGGCAATGCGGTTCATATGAATTTCTCCTATTCTATGTCATTATGGTTGATAGTTTATATGAGGATCAAGTGGTATTCAAGGCTCCTTCGGGGAATAAATTCATCAAAGCGTCACTCAGGCACTCATGCGGGCCGTGTCAGAATGCGCCTTTGGCTCGCATGCGGCGTTGGCGAAAAAACCTGAAATGCTCATGTACAACATGTACACTCCGCTTTCAGAACTTTTCGCCGCCTTGCCTGCAGACCAAATCCATCATTCTGACCCACCCCCGGAGGTCCAGTCCAAATGGGGTAAATTCCATTAACCAAATCCATCATTCTGACACAACCCCTGAACTGGGATCTGCTACATCTGCCCCGGCCCCGGAACGGGCACATGTACCGGCTTCTGCGGACCAGGGCCCGTTTCCCCGACTACCGAGATATCTGCGCCAGCAGGGAAAAGCTCCGAATGGATTTCGTGTACAAGCCCGTATGCCTTCGCTTCTTCAGGGTTCAGCGTAGTGCGGTTATTCATATCCGCCTCTACTTGCTCCGCCGTTCGGGCAGATGTATCGGCTATCACCTTCGCGATGTTGTGATAGTCAATCCGCAAGCCATTGAGCTTCTCCTCCAAACCCTTCTCGTCGAGTGAGTGATTGCCGCTGAAGTTGATGCTGACACCGTGGATCAGAAAACGAGCGTGTGGAACACAGAAGCGTCTGTCACCTGCACAGAACATGACGACTCCAATCGAGTCCACACTGCCAAAATTATATGTGTAAACATCGAAGGGTGCCCCTTTCAGGAAGTTGTACAGAGAGAGCCCATGGAAGACCGATCCGCCCGGCGACGATAGGAGAAGGTGTAGTCGCTCCACTCCTTGCTTCATTTTCTGGTCGATTATCCTGAACAGCTGATCCGCTGTCTGCGGAATCAAAGGAGCCATGAATCTGATATAAGCTTCTTTCATATCGTCTCTTCCTTTCTTGCCCAACATTTGCCTTCTGCGGAGCAGATGCGACAGCGACTGATTCCGCTACAAGGCTTTGTTATGCACAACAACTCACATCCGCTTAAGTGAGATAGATTAAGAGTTTCGACAATCAACCTATTTGCCATGCTTTGTACTGCATCCCTTATGCGCATTCTGACACAGCCCCAGGCTACATCCGTCTGCATGCGCTTGTTATATGTAGCTTTCATTTTGGCTCCCACAATTCAATTGGATTGCCTTCTGGGTCATAAAGTCTAGCGAATTTTCCGTTAGGGTATTCTTCTTTACTTACTGTGACTTCAATGTTCGAGTTTTGAAGCTGTTTTACTAATTTCGATAAATCACGAACCCTGAAATTTATCATCCAGGATTGTGTTTCTTTCCCAAAATAGTCGGTAGAGTGTTCGAACGGGGCAAATACAGTAGGTCCTTCCTCTTGCATCCAAGGAAGATCGTCGTAACTCATTGGAACTGGATTTACTCCTAAATTCTCTTCGTACCACTTCGAAAGCTTTTTTGGGTCTTTGGCGCGGAAGAAAACACCGCCAATTCCAGTTACCTTCTCCATTTTCTCTCCAAATCCGAATTGCATATAACAAGTTATTGGTTCGCTTCGTTATATCTCATTTGAGGTGCCTCCGAGTACAATCTTCTCTGTAAGGCAATATCGCATTAGTTTTTTATATTATAGCATAGAAACGCACACTGTCAAAAAAACTTGAGATTTTTCTTCATGGGGCTCGGTTTGCTGGCCGAAGAACGCGAACCTTGGAACCCCTTCCCTCGCGTACGGAGAGGACAACGTCGTCGAGCTTGGCCATTGGGAAGGCTACACGCATGAGTCCGCACATGATGGGAAGCATCCAGCGACGAATCGGAAGGCTGGAGATTCGCTTGACGGCTTGCGCAAGCTCGGGGGGCTGGGTGGTTATCTCCAGAGGGTACTTCCATACGCAGTGATGGATGAGTGCTGTAGCGGAAGGTTTATATAACACAATGTTTCACGGGCGTTTTTCAGAGCGAAGCTACGAAAATCGTCGGGCTAAAACTTTTGTTGGGCATCTTTCATGAATTCAACACGTTACTCGCTACTTACAAGATCAACTTTTTTCTGAAATATAGTTGGCAACCATGATAACGAGTTACTTAGGAACTTTAGTAAATTATCTCTGCTAAGACATTCAATGTTTGAATTACCAGTTCCTGAATATAATTCGCTAGACTGAAACAAAAATATCTTTTGTCCATATTTAACGTGATCATCTTTGTTTATAGAAGCATTGCCCGTTTTTACTTGTGATAAAGCTTTTTCACCTGTTTTGGGATTTACTGCCAAATACTCAAAACTCATCGTATCACCTTTACGAGAGTTTGGGACAACATACCACCCAATAGTTTAAAGATATAAAAAGACTAAATCTTCTGTCTCTTCGTCATCAAGCATCATGAATACATCTGAAAATTTCGATTTATCAATATGGTGTCGAGGGTAATCATATTGCCCACCAGCATCACGAGTCCAAACTAAGTCACCCTCACCAACCCTCTCATTTATGTACTTACAACTTTGTGGTTCTTTTTTATATTTCTTTGAGGCCTCGCCATAGTATTCTTCCCAATTTGTTGTATTTTGGTTTGAATCAGTTCTCCAACCAACACCTAGTATTCTATTTTTAAGGCAATAGTTAAATGTAGTTTCCATATCAGCTGAGCCTCCTTGAGGTCTGATATGAATTCTAAAGACATGCATTTATCCTCCTCCTATTTTCTTGCATAACGACCAACCTCAGCTGTGGCGGTAGCCGTCCCCTGGAGTGCTTTGTTAGGCAATTGATTTTGCAATAGACGAAGCAACATTGGGACTGCTGGGATTTACCACAACCTGCCTACTACTTGGTATAACCACTAAATCCATGTCTTCCATCGGAATAGCACCCAACAATGGTTGATCCCCTAAAACTAATGCTCCTGCAAAGCCTATTCTGTTTGCATATTTAAGTTCTATTGGACCAACATATGGGACTAGTCTCTGGCTACCGTCAGCCAAAGTCACTTCTTTCTTATCAATTTCATCAAGTTTTAATTGAATTTGGATGTGCTCAGGAATACACAAATGTACTGCACCAGTATCCGCTAAGGCATCAACTACTACAGCCTCCAATTCAGGCTGTCTTGGATTTTTAAGTTGGATTTTTGCGTTTGATAGTCCCATGATTATAATTTTCCTAAGCTTACTTGTTAGACAGTTTTTCTGAAGTGGGCCCTTTTGTAAAGACACTTTTTCAAAAAATTTAAGGCTATCTCCTTCAAGCCACGTTCTCTTGGGGCCGTGTCAGAATCCAGGGAGTGGGTCAGAATGATGGATTTGGTTAATGGATTCCCCCCCCTAAGGGGGGGGGGAGAATTGCCTTATTCGCATTCTGACACAGCCCCGGGAACAAGTTATTAGTTCGTTTCGTTATATCTCATTTGAGGTGCCGCCGAGTTCAATATTTTCTATCAGGCAACACCGAATCAGTTTTTTATATTATAGCGTAGAAACGCACACTGTCAAAAAAACTTGAAATTTCACCGGACATCATAAGGGAACACAACCAGATTTTTTGAAGAATCAGCGGAAGTTAATATCTTTGTTTAGGCAGTAATTTGCTTAGATTTCTCAGAATCGTCACTAATTTTCTCGGGAAAATCACTAAGTTGCACGATCTTCGGCTTTTCCACATCAAGTATGACATCGCGGGTTATAAGCACTTTTTTCCGGCCTGCCATCGATGGAATTTCATACATTATGTCGATCATAGTCAACTCGATAATTGACCGAATCCCTCGTGCCCCAGTCTTGCGCTTAATCGCCTGCTTTGCTATCTCTCTGATGGCTTCTTCAGTAAATTCAAGCTCAACCCCATCCATTTCCATTGACACAGCATACTGCTTGACAATAGCATCATTGGGCTCTGTGACAACCCTGACCAAATCTTCCTCGGTAAGATCACTCAGGGCTACCTGTATGGGAAGACGCCCGATAAACTCCGGTATAAGACCAAATTTAATGAGGTCGTCTGGATGTATCATCCCGAAGAGATCACTGAGTTGTATCTCTCTGAATCTCTTAGCATCGGCCATATACCCTATCGGATGTTCGGTTACCCTAGACTGAATTATCTTATCCAACCCAATGAAGGCACCGCCACAGATTACAAGAATATTCGAAGTATCTATCTTCAACACCTCTTGGTTTGGATGCTTTCTACCACCCTGGGGAGGAACGGAGGCAATTGTACCTTCGATAATCTTCAATAATGCCTGTTGCACCCCTTCCCCTGAGACATCCCGGGTGATGGAAACATTCTCTCCCTTGTGGGCAATTTTGTCGATTTCATCTATGTATATGATACCTCGCTCGGCCGCTGCTATATTGTTGCCCGCCGCTTGTATGAGTTTGAGGAGGATATTTTCCACATCCTCCCCGACATAGCCCGCCTCGGTGAGAGTGGTAGCGTCAGCGATGGCGAATGGAATCTTGAGTTTACGAGCCAGGGTTTTTGCCAAGAGGGTTTTCCCGGATCCTGTAGGGCCAATGAGTAGAACATTGGATTTCTCCATGTCAACTCCTTCATCGATCATCCCCTGATGCTTAATACGCTTATAATGATTGTACACGGCTACTGAGAGAACCTTTTTCGCCATCTCCTGGCCGATAACGTACTGATCTAAATAGGCCTTGATTTCCTTGGGGGGAGGTAGTTCGTCTACGAATTCCGCCGTGAGAGACTCGGTCTCTTCGGTAATAATACGCTCACAAACTATGATGCACTCATCGCATATGTAGACACCGGGCCCAGCGATAATTTTCTTGGCCATGTCTTCTGTTTTACCACAGAAGGAACATACGTTGCTTTCTTTATTATTCTTTGCTCTGCCCATTGTCTGTTTTCTCCAATAACTTATCGACGATACCATACTCTACGGCTTCCGCCGCCGACATATAGAAATCCCGCTCCAAATCTTTGGCAATTATCTCTTCACTCTTCCCCGTATCCTCGGCGATATATTTGACTATCAGTTTCTTTAGACGCAATATCTCCCTAGCCTGAATACCTATATCCACTGCCTGCCCCTGAACACCACCCCAGGGCTGATGGATTAGAATTCGAGAAGAGGGCAACACAATCCTTTTCCCCTTTGTGCCTCCTGCTAGTAAAACCGCCCCCATAGATGCGGCTTGCCCCATACATATAGTCTGCACATCGGCATTTATATGCCTCATTGTATCATATATGGCCAGTCCGGCCGTCACAGACCCCCCAGGGCTGTTTATGTAAAAACTGATTTCCTTGGACGGGTCCTGAGATTCTAAATAAAGCATCTGTGCCACAATATGGTCGGCATCTACATCACGAATCTCTCCGCCTAAAAAAATTATGCGCTCTTGAAGTAGCTTGGACCAAATATCATATCGAGTCTCACCTATTCCGGTTTTTTCTACAACGAAGGGATTATACGCAGATTGAACATCCATAAAGACTCCTAATCACTCACTAAATCGCTAAAATCTATCACTCCCCCACTCTGAACAGAAGCCGCATTCAATAAGAAATCAAATAGCTTCTTGGAGGTTGACGTGTTCCTAAGATACTTCTTGTATTCAGGATAACCAAATAGTTTTTCGTATTCTTCTGGTCCTATGTGCCTCTTATTCCTTTGGTTTTCAAATTCAATCTGCAATTCCTCATCTGTGGTCTCCAGTTCCTCCATCCTGATAATCTTGTTATGAATCAATCCCGTCTTGAGTTCCCTCACCGCATCATCACGAGATTTTTCCAGAAAATCCTGCTTGCTCATACCTTCCCTCTCTAATTCTGCAAGCATTTCTTCTTCCCCACCAGAGCTGTAAACGAAATTCTCCCAAGTTTTTTCAATCTCCGCATTCACCCAGGACTCAGGAAGCTCTATGGTGGCATTGGCAATGAGTTTTTCGTTGATGGCTTTAAGCATTCGCTTCCGTATGACCTCATCGGCATACTCTTTGAGTTGGCTCCTTACCTTTGAGCGTAGGTCGTCCAGAGAATGAAGATCCTCAGAGATATCCTGGGCCAATTCATCATCCAAATCCGGTAGTTGGCGCTCTTTCACTGCCTTGATTCTGATTCGAAGCCTAGTTTGGTATTCGTTTAGATCATCCACTGAGACTTCGTGAAGATCCTTCTCCTCACCGACTTTCATGCCTTCCAAATCATGTTCGATAGCATAGGGATGCGTATCCTTGCCCAAGGAGAACACAAAATCTTCCCTCTTTGTGTTCTCCAGCTCTACTCCATCTTCCCCAATTTCCACATAGTCCATGGTGATCACCGTACCATCTGTGATTATTCCATCCGGTTTATCGATTGCAACGGCATTTTGCTCACGGAGAAACTCTAACTGCTTGTTTTCATCCTCCTCCGAAATGTTCACCTGGCTCTTCTCCACCTCCAATCCCCGGTAGTCTCCTAATGAAACCTCCGGAAAAACATCGTAGGTGATGATAAATTCAAAGGCTTGACCGGGGTCTATATTGTGGAATTCTTGTAAAAGAGGCTGGGAACAAGGTTGTTTATCAATATCTTTCAATGCCTCAGTCAATGCCTCTTCTATTATCTTGCTTGTCGCCTCCTGAGCTATGCCTTCACCAAATTTTCGGGTGAAGAGGTTCCGGGGAACCTTTCCCTTACGAAATCCTGGGATCTGTGCCTGCTTCTGATACTTCGTAAGAAGTTCATCGTAGGTTTGCCGTGTGGTTTCCCCAGAAACCTTGATGGTCATCCTAACCGCCGAGTTCTCTATACTTTCTACTGTCTTGTCTTCAATCATAATTACCCCTTGTCTGTGGTAGCCCCCTCTTCAAGGGAAGCAATGGATGGCAATCGGGGCTGTGTCAGAATGCGCCTTTGGCCCGCATGCGGCGTTGGCGAAAAAACCTGAAATGCTCATGTACAACATGTACACTCCGCTTTCAGAACTTTTCGCCGCCTTGCCTGCAGACCAAATCCATCATTCTGACCCAGCCCCCAAAGGGGGGGGGAAATCCATCATTCTGTCCCACCCCCATCAGCTTCATCATCATTCCTGCTCATAGCACCTTGGAATTCTGCTCCGTTTGAAAGAAGCTCTTCATCGATGAAATTGCGAGAGAAGGGACTTGAACCCTTATGCCGAAGCACCGGTTCCTAAGACCGGCGTGTCTACCATTTCCACCACTCTCGCATTTCTATAGACAAAGAAAAGGGCGGCTCTGCCACCCAATTCACTTCTTGAGCCGTAAAGGGATCGAACCTTTGACCCGCAGATTAAGAGTCTGCTGCTCTACCAGCTGAGCTAACGGCCCAAAATATAATCTTGCGCGTCCTGCAGGACTCGAACCTGCGACCTACGGGTTCGAAGCCCGGTACTCTATCCAACTGAGCTAAGGACGCTCTAAAAGACTGTCGGACTTCGGCGTTCTTTGAGCCGTTTTTGATGATTGTTCCCGATTCAAGGTAGCAAAAGCTCAAGCGCAACTGGGCTACGTGAACATTTTGGCAATACCGTAGCGGAAAAAACGGGCAAAAATCGAGCCGTGAGGCGTAAGTCCGACAGCCTCCTAGGGTGGATGACGGGATTTGAACCCGCGACAACCAGAACCACAATCTGGTGCTCTACCGCTGAACTACATCCACCAAGTAATCTATATGTAGCTCAAACCCTATCACTATGTCAACGGTCACACAAACCTTTGCTTCAAACGCAGTATATAGTGCCCCGAAGATGGGGGGCAGGGGCAGGGGTGCCCCACAATCAGTTGAAAACCTATTTCGTACTGTCAGAAAAAGAATTACGCAGTCGATCCAATGTGGTAGCCTACAAGAAGAATGCACGGCTGACACCACACCATGAATCTCCAAATCGATGGCCCTCGCGAGAATGAGATACAACACCACAGAAGACACGCAGTTGTCCCGCCCCGTCTCCAGAAGCACGACCAGACGGGTTTGCATTTCTGTTCACCTGCAAATCGATTTATCCTAACAACGGCAGTTGACCAGCAGAAGACTTTGTAACCCTGCGGATAAAATCTTATATTGAAATATGTTAAAAAATGATACTAGTGAAAACACGACTCTCCCGTTGGGTAAACCGTAAAATGAACGGTTTTTTTGAGAACATTTAGCGGCAAAGTCCATTTCTGGGCGTGCCCGGCGTGGGATGCCTTTCGCTTCGGAGCATGTGTTTCTGGGCGTGCCCGGCGTGAGAGGCATTTTGCTTCGGGGGATGGTTTTCAGGGCGTGCCCGCCGTGAGATGCATCACGCTTCAGAGCATGTGTTTCTGGGCGTGCCCGCCGTGAGATGCATCACGCTTCGGGGCATGGGTTTCAGGGCGTGCCCGGCGTGAGATGCATTTCGCTTCGGGGCATGCATTTCAGGGCATGCCCGGCGGGGGAGGCATTTCGCTTTGGGGCATGCATTTCTGGGCGTGCCCGGCGGAGGATGCATCACGCTTCGGGGCATGCGTTTTTGGGTGCACCCGGCGGGAGATGCATTCCGCTTCGAAGCATGCGTTTCTGGGCGTGCCCGGCGGGGGAGGCATCACGCTTCGGGGCATGCATTACTGGGCGCGCCCGGCGTGAGATGCATCACGCTTCGGAGCATGTGTTTCAGGGCGTGCCCGCCGTGAGATGCATCACGCTTCGGGGCATGCATTTCAGGGCGCGCCCGGCGTGAGATGCATCACGCTTCGGGGCATGCATTACTGGGCGTGCCCGCCGTGAGATGCATCACGCTTCGGAGCATGTGTTTCAGGGCGTGCCCGCCGTGAGATGCATCACGCTTCGGGGCATGCATTTCAGGGCATGCCCGGCTTGGGATGCATTTTGCTTCGGGGTATGCATTTCAGGGCCGCACCCGGCGTGGGATGCCTTTCGCTTCGGGGTATGCATTTCAGGGCGCACCCGGCGTGAGATACATTGCGCTTCGGGGTATGCGTTTCTGGGCGTGCCCGCCGGGGGATGCATTCCGCTTCGAAGCATGCGTTTCTGGGCGTGCCCGGCGTGGGATGCCTTTCGCTTCGGGGCATGCATTTCTGGGCGTGCCCGGCGGAGGATGCATCACGCTTCGGGGCATGCGTTTTTGGGTGCACCCGGCGGGAGATGCATTTTGCTTCGGGGCATGCATTTCTGAGCGTGCCCGGCGTTGTAGTTTCTCAAATTATCCTACCCAAACCTTTTCACGACCAGTTAGACAATTTCTTAATTCAAAAATAACATAATCCAGCCCTCCCTCCGGATTATGTTCTTACAGGATAAGCTCAGTAGCAGCGACTCGAACATTTTCAGCAGAAACAAAATCTTTCCTTTCCATGGCAGCAGCAAGCATAGCTGCTTTTGCCAAAGAATTAGCCCTTCGTAGGATGCCACCCGATTTCTGATGAATCGCATAAACAGCATTTTCCGCAAATATCGGTTTCTTCAAACCAGCCAAAGCAAGATGATGATTCAAGTATTCTTCCATGACTTCTCTTTTGATTGATTCCAGATGATTCTTTCCCAAAACTCGTGATGCCAAAGGCCTAGCTGCACTCGTCATCAGATGGTCCATCAATCCGTCCTGTCCACAGAGGACAACCGGCATAACCGGTTTGGAATCATATTCAAACTGCAACAGGGTATGTAACTGAGAGAAGACATTGTGTTTAAACAGGTGAGCCTCATCAATGATCATAATGGGTGTCACATTTCTCGATGCGATTTCCTGGATCTTTTCTCTTATCATTTTTATCATGAAGGTTATTTGATATGAGGAGAACTCAATCCCGAAGGAAAGCAGGATTTGCCGGTATAGTTCCATCAGGCTGTATTGTCCTCCAATAAGGGAAATTATTTGATATTCACTGGTTTGAAACTGATGGGCCATGTATCTCAAGGAGGTGGATTTCCCTGCTCCCACATCACCGGTAATCACAGTGAGAGCCTTTTGTTGTACTGCAAAGCTGACTCTCTGTTTCAGTGGGTCCAATGCTGGCAGAGGGTATAAATCCCGAACCGCAACATTCTGGGAAAAGGGATCTTTTTTCAAGCCAAAGAAGTGTCTGAGGTTTTCCATTATTCATCCCCTGCAGCTTTCTCAAAGAGAGACCCTTTTTGCTTTTCAAAGTGAGTTGCTCTTTGAATTTTACTGTTGCTATGCTCGTTAAGAAGGGAAAGATATCCCCTGGGTTCATCATCCAGGAAAACCTCAATGTGATCGTAATTTTCATAACGAAGAGTGACATTCATCCCGATGAGCCCAATGGGAGCCTCAAACATCCTCCCATCTAGTTTGACAGTCCGGTCCTTGTTAACCCTACGAACAGCTTTTTTGCGGAAATACTTCGGCAGGTTCTCCGGGGCAGACCTCAGGAACTCTGCACTTTCCAGGTATCGCCGAATAGGTTCCTGCCCTGTGGTCCCGTGCTTGCGGTTATGGTAGTGGTCCAGGTATTTCTCGAATAGCAGGTTCAGTTCCTCCAAGGTCAGCTCTGCTGGTAACTCTGGAAGAAATTGAGATCGAACAGTTCGGAAAAACCGCTCGATTTTCCCCTTCCCCTGGGGTCTGTAGGGTTTTGCGAAGGATAGATTTATCTCCAAAGACACACAGCCCAACTGTAGGCGATGAGCTTTGAAGGAGGGCCCATTGTCCACATAAATTTTCCGAGGTAACCCACGCTTTCTCATGGCTGTCCAGAGACAACCCAGATAATTATCCAGGTTTTCGGCCAAGTAAAACTGGCCATGGGTAATCAGCCGAGAATGATCGTCAATGATGGCAAAGAGATAGGTTTTTCGAAGTCGGTCGTCATGGAAAACCTTCGGTCCGTGCATGCAGTCTGATTGCCAGAGGTCGTTGGGCATTTGTACCTCGAACTTTCGCATATCCTTTTTCTTCTGAACCTTATCGACCTTATATTTCTTCAATAGTCTGTAAATAGTCGCCATGGAAATATCCCTCTCTGCTGGCAGGAGATTCCCCTGACGGGCAATTTCCACCAACCGGGGAACCGATAGCTTGGGTTTCTCCTTCCGCAATCGTACCAATGATTCCAGGGATTCATCGTCTAAACTGCGTACTCTGCCACGATCACTCCGATCTCTGGGATAAAGGGCTTCGATCTTCCTGCCTCCTTCTTCATACTTTCTGAGCCAGCTGAGAATTGTAGCCTTACTGATATAGTGACGATCCATCATTCTGACCCACCCCCTGGTCAGACACAGCCCCATTCCTTGCTCACTTGTTCCCGAAGAATCCGGGCTTTCTCTCCCCAATAATCGCGGACATTACATTCCACCAAGGGGAAGATTACCCCAAATCGAAAGACCGCTACCTTTTCTTTTTTCTCTTGAACCATGTCAGTTCCTCCTAATTAATCTTTAATTTCAAACTAAATCCTCAAGGGGCGGACTGTCACCGCAAAAGGCAGGTAGGGTGGAGCGACTCTGTAGGGTATCTCACGGTAGTGAAGACGGCATGTCACCTGTTTTTGATTTAATGGGAATTCTATAGGCCCCGGCCAATTAGAGACTTGTTTTCGTTGGAACAGAAGTGCTTTCATCCAATACTGCTGGCACTGCCGGGATAGCTCTATTCGGAACGTGAGACCCTTGAGCTTTTGTTCTAATGAAGATTGGATTTCTTTCCAGGGATACTGAAAACCTAGTGAATATTTTTCAGGACGTAAGGTATGAACAGTATGGCAGTCGGGACAACGGTACCGTTTCAGCCATAACCCTGCGGTGTAGCCATGGAAATATCTCAGGACAAATCCATGGCCCCAGAGCCGACATCCGCCACAGCAAGGACAGCTATCTGGGTTGATCCAGGGAAATTCCTTTCCAGAGTCTTTAAGTTCTTCTAAATCTATCCGACAAATAAGTATCAAGATTGTTCCTCCCTTTGGGGAGGGATTGAGATTGGAGTAGGTGTGCATTTGCGTGGGCCCTGCTCCTTTTTTTATGTTCGGAGAGATTGAGAATTAGATTATCTGTTGTGAAAAATTAGTTAACTGAGTGTGAGATATTCATGGGGAGATTGGTTAGGATATTTTGCGAGATTACACCCTGCCCGGCGGAGGATGCATCACGCTTCGGGGCATGCATTTCTGGGCGTGCCCGGCGTGAGATGCATTTCGCTTCGGAGCATGCATTTCTGGGCGTGCCCGGCGTGAGATGCATTTTGCTTCGGGGCATGCATTTCAGGGCGTGCCCGGCGTGAGATGCATCTCGCTTCGGAGCATGCGTTTCAGGGAGTGCCTGGCGTGAAATGCATTTCACTTCGGGACATGGGTTTCAGGGCGTGCCCGCCGTGAGATGCATCACGCTTCGGGGCATGCGTTTCTGGGCGCGCCCGCCGGGGGCTGCATCACGCTTCGGGGCATGCATTTCTGGGCGCACCCGGCGTGGGATGCATCACGCTTCGGAGTATGCATTTCTGGGCATGCCCGGCGGGGGATGCATCACGCTTCGGGGTATGCGTTTCTGGGTGTGCCCGCCGGGGGAAGCATTTCATTTCGGGGCATGCGTTTCTGGGCGTGCCCGCCGAGGGATGCATTTTGCTTTGGGGGATGGGTTTCAGGGCGTGCCCGGCGTTGGTTGCATTTCGCTTCGGGGCATGCGTTTCTGGGCGTGCCCGGCGGGGGATGCATTTCGCTTCGGGGGATGCATTTCGCTTCGGGGGATGCGTTTCAGGGCGCGCCCGGTGTGGGATGCATTTCGCTTCGGGGGATGCGTTTCTGGGCGTGCCCGCCGTGAGGTGCATTTCGCTTCGGGGTATGCGTTTCTGGGCATGCCTGCAGTGGAAGGCATTTCGCTTCGGGGGATGGGTTTCAGGGCGTGCCCGCCGTGGGATGCATTTCGCTTCGGGGGATGGGTTTCAGGGCGTGCCCGCCGTGGGATGCATTTCGCTTCGGGGTATGGGTTTCAGGGCGTGCCCGGCGTGGGATGCATTTCGCTTCGGGGGATACGTTTCAGGGCTTGCCCGCCGTGAGACGCATCACGCTTCGGGCCATGCGTTTCTGGGCGTGCCCGCCGTGGGATGCATCACGCTTCGGGGTATGTGTTTCAGGGCATGCCCGGCGGGGGATGCATTTCGCTTCGGGGGATGCGTTTCAGGGCGTGCCCGGTGTGGGATGCATTTCGCTTCCGGGCATGTGTTTCAGGGCGTGCCCGGCGGGGGATGCATCACGCATCGGGGCATGCGTTTCTGGGCGTGCCCGGCGTGAAATGCATTTCGCTTCGGGGCATGGGTTTCTGGGCGTGCCCGGCGTGAGGTGCATTTCGCTTCGGGGGATGGGTTTCTGGGCATGCCCGCCGTGAGATGCATCACGCTTCGGGGTATGTGTTTCAGGGCATGCCCGGCGTGAGATGCATTTCGCTTCGGGGGATGGGTTTCTGGGCGTGCCCGGCGTGAGGTGCATTTCGCTTCGGGGGATGGGTTTCTGGGCATGCCCGCCGTGAGATGCATCACGCTTCGGGGTATGTGTTTCAGGGCATGCCCGGCGTGAGATGCATTTCGCTTCGGGGGATGGGTTTCTGGGCGTGCCCGGCGAGAGATTCATTTTGCTTCGGGGCATGCATTTCTGGGCGTGCCCGGCGTGGGAAGCATTTCGCTTCGAGGCATGCGTTTCAGGGCATGCCCGGCGGGGAAGGCATCACGCTTCGGGGCATGCATTTCTGGGCGTGCCCGCCGGGGGGTGCATTTCGCTTCGGGGGATGGGTTTCTGGGCATGCCCGGCGTGGGATGCATCACGCTTCGGGGCATGGTTTTCTGGGCGTGCCCGGCGGGGGATGCATCAATTATCAATTATTGAAATATGTTAAAAAATGATACTACTGAAAATACGACTCACCCATTGGGTAAACCGTAAAATAAACGGTTTTTTTGAGAATATTTAGCGGCAAAGTACCATATAAATGGTTTCTACCAGCTGATTTTAAGCATAGCGTCCCGGGCTTAAAAAATGGCCAACTGCCATTTTTCGATTTAGACAAAAAATTAGTCTGGATAAGGAGCCTCAAACTCGCGAATCGCCTGAAGAAAACTTTCCCCCCACTTACTCAGTTTTGTTTCTCCGACACCATGGCATTCCAGAAATTCCTGACCAGTAGCGGGGCGGCGGACAGCCATGGCCCGCAGTGTACGGTCTGAAAACACAATGTACGGCGGTTTCCCGATTTCACTGGCTTTCTCCAGACGCAAACTCCGCAACACCTCAAAGAGACGTTTTTCCTCGTCGGTCAGCTCCTGTTTCTCATCGCCGCCCAATGAAGGTTCGCTGTAGCGGAGGCTCCCCGTGTATTTTGTTTCAGTCTTCGAAACAGAGCGCCTGACGGAGCGGAATTCCCGGTTCCCGCGGAGCAATTCCTGGCCTTCATCGGTGAGAACAATGGCCTTGAAGCGTTCTTCATCACGGTAAACATATCCTGAGGCTTCCAGGTCACCCGCCAGGGCCAGCCAGTAATTTTTGGGCTTGTCCTCACCAACCCCGAAAGTGGGCAGTGTCTGGTGTCCCCTTTCCTGAATTTTGTCGGTTAGATTGCCCCGCACTATGTCCACCGCATAATGGATACCGTAGCGTTGATGAGTCCGCATAACTGCGGAAAGGAATTTTCGGGCATCCGTTGTGGCATCCACACTTTCCACCTCGCCAACACAAACATCGCAACGACCGCAGTTGCCAGGGAGATGTTCATCAAAATGTTCCAGGAGCATTTTGCGGCGGCAAGCGAAGGAATCGGCAAAGCGGCGCATCTTGTTCAATGATGCGACTGCCCGCTCCTGTTCGGCGGAATCCTCCATCCGGTTTATGTGCCACCGGGTTTTGGCCAGATCTCCAGCATTCCAGAGCAGCAGAGTTTCCGCATCGTCACCATCTCGGCCTGCGCGACCTGTTTCCTGATAGAAAGCTTCCAGATTTTTCGGGAGATCCCCGTGAACCACATAGCGGATGTCCGGTTTGTCTATTCCCATACCAAAGGCCAGAGTCGCGACAATAACCAGTGTTTTATCAGTCTTGAAATCTTCCTGGTTCTGGCGACGGACTTTATCCGGCAGACCAGCATGGTAGGGGGCGGCATTAATTTCCTTTTTGCCCAGATATTCTATTGTTTTCTCCACATCGGCCCTGGTTGCCCTGTAGACAATCCCTGAAAAACCGGAACGGACCTTTATAAATTCGGTTATGCGGGCCAACACGTTGTGCTTAGGCTCCACCCGATAAAACAGTTCTGGTCTGTTGAACCCGGCACGGACAATATAGGGATCATTCAGTCCCAACTGGCGGATAATATCATCCTGTACCCGGCGGGTAGCTGTGGCTGTCAGGGCCATCATTGGAATGTCGGGGAAAGTCTCCCGCACACGGATAAGCTGCCGGTAATCGGGCCGGAATTCATGACCCCATTCAGAAATACAGTGGGCTTCGTCCACGGCTACGGCACAGCATCCCCATTCGGCCAGATTGCTGAAAGTTCCCTCCACCCCCAGACGTTCCGGCGAAATGTACAGCAGTTTCAGATTACCATCGGACAGGGCATGGTAGACACCCCGGCGTTCGTCCATATCCATTCCGCTGTGCAGGCAACCTGCCGCCACCCCAACCGCCCTGGCGGCATCCACCTGGTCTTTCATCAGGGCGATAAGCGGACTTATTACAACGGACAGCCCCTCGCTCAACATGGAAGGTAATTGGTAGCAGAGGCTTTTACCGCCACCGGTAGGCAGGGCCGCAAATACATCCCGTCCGGCCAGGGCTTGCTCAATAATGGCTTCCTGAAAAGGCTTGAAATCTGTGAATCCAAATACTTGCCGCAGGACACCAGTCAGATGAATTGTTGTTCTGTTCGTTCCGTTGCTATCTGAATTCATTGGCATTCTATTATAATGCATGTTTTTGTTTTTTTTAACACACCCATTGAATTCTAGTGATGTATCTCGCTTTAGTTTTCTCAACCCATGGCGGCGTGGGAGAGATGAATTTCAGAGAAATGATCGCCACAATCAGTCCCCTGACAACTTCCTATGACACCTTAATAACCTTTTCTCTCGATGAAAAAGACAGGTTGGCAAAAACGGTTTCGTATATAGAATCTTGCCAGCCATTAAACAGGAAAGCAACCGTGTATATCTGTAGTAATCAAACCTGTTCACCCCCGATAACGGAGAAATAAGAGGTTATAAAGGCTGTCGCTAAAAAAACAATGGAGAGATTTTTTAGAAGAATCCACACCGCCGACACTCCCATGGATTATTGACGAGTTGGGTCCATTGCGTTATTTTGGAGAGATATCTAAAAGATTCTCTTTTATGCGGAAAAAAGAAGGAGTCATATATGCCGGACTGCCAGTACTGGATTGAGAAGGGGCGGGAGCTAACTGCCGACCGAAAGCGGCGGCTCGAACGAGCTAAGAAATGGAAATTTGATACAATTGCAACCCATGGGCTTTACGATGTGCATCAGGCCATGGATTTCAACAATGGATCCATCATGGAGCCTGTTTACATGTCCCCCGCTCAGGCATACCACGATAGTGGTGAGATGGAGGCCAGCCTGTCCTATCAGATGCCAACCTGGTGCTATTCCCGCATTGCCAACCCGTCGAATTTTTTCCTGGAAGAAACAATTGCCCTCCTGGAGGCCTATGGTTCTGGTCTTACGGCCTCCGGCCTAGGGACCTCAAGCGGTATGAGTGCTGTAAAAACAGCCACCGACCCATTCCTTATTAGAGATGAAAATCTGCCACCGCCCAATATTGTGGCCGCAGCGAAAGTGTATGGGGGAACATTCCAGCAGTTCTCGGTACGCCGATTCAAGGAACAGGGAGTGGCTGTCCGCTGGGTAACGGATCCAGTATCAATTGATGACTGGGCCTCCAAAATTGATAAGGGGACACGATTTGTCTACGGAGAATTTCCATCCAACCCCTCGGTTTCCATCTTCGATATTGAAAAGGTCGCCGATGTAGCTCATGCGGCGAATGCCCCCCTCATCGTCGATTCGACCTGTGCATCTCCAGCACTCACCCGTCCACTTGTTTTTGGGGCAGATATTGTTATCCAATCAGCCTCTAAAGTAATCTCCGCCAGCGGCACATCCATCGCCGGATTGATAGTTGCCAGACACAATTTAGTAAGCAAAGTTGGTTCCAATGAGATGAAGGCCGACTTTGCGGGATGGGCTAAACTATGGCCTTACCGGGACAACGGCCCCTCTATCCATCCCATGGCAGCCATCATGACACTAAACGATCTACGGTCATTAAGAATGCGTATCAGCCAGATGAGCAAGAGTGCACAAATCGTAGCAGAATATCTCGAATCTCATCCGATGGTGGACAGCGTATCCTATCCGGGGCTTAGCAGCTATCCTTCCCACGGTTTGGCCCAGAAGTATATGCGGCTGGTTGATTCAGATTGCAATCTGTACGGCTACATGATGTCCTTTGATATCAAGGAGGCGTCCGAGAGTGATTCTGTCAATACCAGGAAATTCTACGATGGCTTAGATATGATCTGGCGGGCCACTGATCTGGGTCGTGTAAAAACGGTGGCCACCCTCAACGCCATCTCCACCCATCAACAACAGGGAGAAGCGGGCAGGGCCCTGGCCGCTATCAAAGCGAATACAATTCGTCTGTCCATTGGCATTGAAGATCCCGTGGATATTATTGCCGATCTGGAACGGGGATTTGCAAACCTAGGAGTTTGATAGTTTCCGGGCACCTCGAAGAAACAGCTTCAGGAAAAGGCAGAAATGGAATTAAAACTTGAACAACTAGACTATCAGCAACACGCCATCAAAGCCGTTGTTTCCGTATTCAAGGGACAGGAACGAAATACTTTTGACAATGCCTGTCATGAAGGTATTCGTGCTAACGTATTGTCAATTACAGAAGATGAGATTAACAATAATTTAAAAGATGTATTGCGTGAAAACGGCATTGATGAAGAAACGGCTAATATTGAAAAAACGAATGACCTTTGTGTAGAAATGGAAACCGGTACGGGAAAAACACTTGTCTACATCAAAACGGTTTTTGAACTTTACAAACACTATGGGTTTACAAAATTCATCATACTTGTTCCATCGGTCGCGATAAAAGAAGGGGTACTTGCAACTCTTAAAGCATTCGAGAGCCAGCTTGAAGATATTTACAGTATAAAGCCCGGATATTTTGAATATGATAGTAAACGCCTTTCCAAAGTAACAAACTTTGTTGAGGAACAGCATCCGCAAATAATGGTAATGACTTTACAGTCGTTTAATTCTGATGACCGAATATTGAACCAGGCCCAGAGAGAAGACCTTTTTTCAAACATGGCTTACATCGAGGCAATTTCCCGGACAAATCCCATAATTATAATGGATGAACCACAGGAAGGAATGGATACAGAAAATTCAATTAAAAGATTAAAAACAATCAATCCGCTGTTTAAAATTCGTTATTCCGCAACACATAAAGTCTTAAAGAACCTTATTTATAGACTTACTCCGCATGACAGCTACAAGCAGGGCTTGGTTAAAAAAATAGAAGTACTTACGGTTTCAGAAAAAAATGATGAAGCCTCAATGAAAATTGAACTTGCTAGAATTGATTTAGGAAAAGGCGAACCAAAGGCCATTTTGAAAGCATGGCATCAAACCGCCTCCGGATTTAAATTCAAAAACACTAAAAAACTTGAGAAAAATTCCAAGCTTTTTGAAACAACGGGAAATATCATTTATAAAGACTATATAATTGAGCAAATCGCCAGGCCGATAAGAGGAAAAGGATTTGTGAAATTCAAGAATGGCACCACAATTTATGAAGGAGAGCAGGCAAAAGATCATTCCTCCATCTTTAATGAGCAGCTATACTGGCTGATTGACAGCCATTTCCGCAAGAAAGAAGAGCTGAAAAAGAGAAATATCAAGTGCCTTTCACTTACGTTTATTGACCGTGTTGATAATTATATTCATCCTGATGGTGTTATCAAAAAGGCTTTTATCACACAGTACAAGAAAGTCCATGAAGAATTTTATGGGAAAGAAGCATCCAAAGAACAAATTTCTAATTGCCAGGGATATTACTTTGCTCAAACTCGAAAAGGTGATTTTACAGACAATGAACGGTCAATGTCCAGCAATAAAGAACTTTTTGACTTAATATTAAAAGACAAAGAGGCACTACTCAATATGGACAATCCGGTTGAGTTTATTTTTTCTCATTCCGCACTCGGTGTCGGATGGGACAATCCGAATGTTTTTAATATTGCCACACTGAATCAAAGTTACAGTGAAATTAAAAAACGACAGGAAATCGGGCGGGGACTCCGAATCTGCGTAAATCAAAGCGGACAAAGAATTTATGATAATGCCCAAACCCCTGAAGGACAAGAAGTAAACCTCTTAACAGTTATTCCCAATGAGACTTACGAAACATTTGTCTCTCAGTATCAATCAGAAATTGAAGAAATATACGGAACCAGCAAGGCAGGGGCAGAAACCAGAAATAACCATAGAGGAAACAAAACAACCGAAAAGCGCATTAAAAGAAACGAAAGTCATTTTAACAGTCCTTCTTTTCGTGAATTCTGGAAACGGCTATCACAAAAAACAGAGTATCTTGTCTCTTTTGATGAAAAGCGGGTTATTAACAACTCAATTTCTGCTCTCAATGATATTAAAATACCCGAACATCAAATTCAGATATCACTTGGAAGAATACAGGGTATTTCGGAAGACGGCATTGATACGCAGGATTACAGAACGGAGAGCAAAAAAGCCTCCATTACTTTTTCGCCTATTGACCTTGTAGAAGAAATAAGTGAAAACACCTCGCTTGCCTATCCGACTGTTTTCAAAATTGTCCAGGGCATCCAAAACCGGAAAGAAGTTATCAAGAATCCCCCTCGATTTTTGCAGGAAGCTGTTCAGAAAATCCGCAACATTGAACTTGATGAAATGCTTCGGGCACTTGACTATCACCTTACAGGGGAGGCGTTTAATTTACAGCAGTTTGAAAAACTGATTATTAAAAATACCGACAAAATTGAAGCAACCGGAAACCGGGGGATATACGACCATATTGTTTGGGATAGCGAGCATGAACAACGATTTGCAAGAGATGCGGATACTGATACCGAGGTAGTTTGCTTTCTTAAACTACCCTCTTTTTACGTTATTAAAACGCCTGCCGGAGAATACAATCCCGATTTTGGGCTTGTTCTCAAGAAAAAAAAGATACGGGACACACAGGAAAGCGAATATTATTTTGTTATTGAAACAAAAGGCACAAACAATATTGACGACCGGAAGGCTATGACAGAAAGCGAAATTTATAAAATCAAGTGCGCTGTAAAGCACTTTGAAGCGTTGGGTATTGAATCAAAAGTCAATTTCATGGCACCGATAAAAGAATTTAAAACTTTTAAAAATAAATCAGAGGAAAGTGCAAATGTCTAAATTGAATAAAAAAATGATGCAAACGCCGGATTTGAATGAAGAGCGGCTGGATACATTAAAAAAACTCTTCCCGGATTTATTCACGGTAGAGGGCAAGCTAAATCCTGATGAATTGAAAAAGATTATTGACCCGGAATTAGTAAAAGAAACAGAGCGTTTTGAATTTAAATGGTTCGGCAAAAGCGAAGCTAAAAGGAATGCGTTCACACCGAGTAAGGCGACACTGGTCTACGATGAAGAACGGAGCATTAACCCCGAATATGCAAACGGAAATATGATTATCGAAGGGGAAAATCTTGAGACATTGAAGTGCCTGTTATCCGCTTATCGTGAAAAAGTAAAGTGCATCTATATTGACCCCCCGTATAATAAAGATATGGATTTTGTTTACTTAGACAAATGGAATGAAGATTTAGAAACATATTGGAAACATATCGGGGTAACTAATGGCGATGGGATTAAAATAGACACTAATTCTGAAACTTCTGGCAGATTTCACTCTAACTGGATGAACATGCTTTATCCTCGCCTGCTTTTAGCACGGCAATTATTAAAAGACGATGGTGTTATTTTTATCTCAATTGGAGATGAAGAAGTTCATCATTTACGGGATATGTGTGACGAAATATTCGGAGAAAAAAACTTTGAAGGTCATATTCATTGGAGACGCAGGCATAATCAACCAAATGACAAAACAAAAATGATTGGCTTGGTTACGGAGCACATACTTTCATATTCAAAAGATAAAGAAGAATATAAAAAATCTGGTGTAGGAAAGGTTGATATTACTGGCAATTTTTTTAATCCAGACAATGACCCAAGAGGTGATTGGGCTTCAAAACCATGGAAGGTAGGCTCTGACCAATCTGGTAGCCGATACACAATTTTGAATCCTAATAATGGACAAGAATATAATGAAGAATGGATGGGTGATGAAAATACTTATAAATCATTGCTTGCTGACAACAGAATTGTTTTTCCTAAAAATGGCGAGGGTTTGCCTAGAAAAAAATATTTTAAATTTGAGCGAGAAGAAGAAGGGCAATGTGCTACAAATTGGTGGTCGCACGATGAGTTTGGGCACAATCAAGGTGCAAATGATGAGATGACGGGATTATTTGGTGGCATTAAAAATATTTTCAGCAATCCAAAACCAAAGGAACTTATAAGAGGCTTAATACAAATTGCTAATGTGAAAAAGGGTGATTTCATTTTGGATTTTTTTGCCGGCAGTGGCACTACTGCGCACTCATCTATATATATGAGTAATGAGGATAATCAGAATCGAAGATTTATCCTTGTACAATTACCAGAAAAAATTAATGAAGCAGAAGAAGCATTTAAAAACGGCTACAAAAAAATTTCCGACATCACAATCGAGCGAAACAAGCGTGTAATTCGGAATATAGAAAAAGAAGAAGCCGAAAAACAACCTTTACTGTTTGACGGCGATATAAAGCCCTTTAAAACAGGTTTCAAGGTTTACAAACTCGAAAAATCAAACTTTCCCCGCATTGAATTCGCTCCTGACCCAACGAAGACGGAAGAAGAAAACCTTGCCCTGCTGGACAAATACATAGATGAAAAGGAAGCCATGTTTCTGGCTCTGATTGATCAAAACACCATATTTGATGAAGTGCTTTTGAAAAACGGATTCATGCTGAACTACTCAAAAGAAAAAGAGGAAGGGTTTTCTAAAAATTCTGTTTACAGAATCAAGGATGACTTCAAGGAGTGTTTAATTTGTATGGATATGGAAATACTGAAAGACACACTGAAAGAACTTGAAGGCTTCAAAGACAAGATATTTATCTGCCTTGAACGGGGACTGGATACAACGATGAAATGGAATTTGAAGCATTTACTTGGTGATAAATTAATTACTTTTTGATTAGCTATAAATGATCGGAGGTATAGATGACTCCCCTGAGAAATCCACATAGGAGTATTCCTGAGGCGAAGAAACTGGGAATATAAACCGCAGAGGAACGCAGATTGCATTACAAGGGAAGGAACCGCAGATGAACGCAGATGGACGCAGATGGCGTTATAATGGATGAAACCGCAGATGAACGCGGATGAACGCAGATTGCGTTGTAGTTGAACTTAAAGCACAGAAAAACCTTAATTTTTGTACACCGAGGGTAGAGATTAGGAGAGTTGTTAATGGGCTGTGGTATTCTATCTGCGTTAATTTGCGTTTATCGAGTGAGTGGAGCGAACGGGCGGTTACAAGGGAAGGAACCGCAGATAAACGGGGATGAAACCGCAGATGAACGCAGATTTACGCAGAGAGAAACAAACAGGGCTAAATATAATCACTAAAAGCATTACTGGCTGTGTTATACGATAAAAGCTAAAAACGGAATGAAAAACCCGGCAACCAACTACAAAAAAAAACTCTGCGTCCTCTGCGCCCTCTGCGGTTAAAAACCAGCAACCAGCAACATAAACCACAAAGGACACGGAGAGGGGAGCGGTCAAAGCGTTGAAAAATCTCTGTGAACTCTGTGCCTCTGTGCGAAACTTTTTATATATCCCATGGCGATTTAGCTCTCACGGAGATCACAAAGAACACGGAGGGATGCCTTCGGCAAATGATGATGCTCAGTGCTGAGTTGTTTTTTAACACACCCCGAAAAACCGGTGAATTATAATGATTTCTTTTAAAAATCCAGAAAAACTTCGAGGAACTGGGAATATAAACCGCAGAGGACGCAGAGTTACGCAGAGAGAAAAAAAAGTCTTAGAGCACACTACTGTCAGTGCAATACGCTAAAGCTCTGCGTCCATCTTGAGTAATCTGCGGATGAGGAAGTTAGGTCGGGATTTTTTCTCTGCACGTGTTCTTCGTTAATGCGGAACACAACATCCTCCCTGGGGAGTCTTATCCCTTCCCTTATGTGCATTCTGACAAGCCCCCACATGCTTCAGCCTAAATGGTGGTCCAATACAGGTCGCGTTCACCAAGCCGCCGGTGTTGAACGGCCTCTAGAATATCATCAGGAATTATTTCGTCGCGACAAGAGATGTCGGCCAACGTACGGGCCACCTTCAAAACGCCATGGGCAGCCCGAGAAGACAGACCCAGCTTCCTCACCGATTCGGTAAAAAACATCGTTGATGGTTTGTCGAGTAAGATGATTTTGCTAATCTCGGCGGGTGGTATGTCGGCGTTGATACTCCAGTCAAAATTCTTGAAGCGTCGGGCCTGAATCATTCGGGCCTCTTTCACCCTCTCTCTCACCGTCAAAGAATCTTCACCTGCCGGCATGAGCAGGTCTACAGGGTCAATGGGAGAGACAGGAACCCTAACATCCACCCTGTCCATGAGTGCCCCACCTATGCGGCGCCAATAACGGCTGATTTCCGGCATGGAGCACAGGCAGGATACTTCTTCCTTCCCAAGGTTGCCGCACGGACAGGGATTCATGGCCATCACAAGCTGGAAATCCGCAGGAAACCACCATTGCCGCCCCGCCCTGGCCAATTCCACCCGGCTAGATTCCATTGGCTCCCTCAGCGATTGGAGCACCCTATGCCCAAACTCCAGTGCCTCATCAAGAAAGAGTATGCCGCCGTGAGCCAGAGATGCCTCCCCCGGTTTCCCCGCAGCTCCGCCTATGATGCCCTCGCAGGTGGAAGAATGATGCGGTTCCCTAAAAGGCGGGCGACGTATCAATCCCTGCCTCTCACCCAGACATCCCGACTGCGACCAGATACGGGTCACTTCGATGGATCTGGCGGGCTCAAGGTGGGGGAGTAGGCCAGGCAGAGTTCGGACGGCCATCGTCTTACCGCTACCCGGCGGGCCGAATACGATGAGATGATGACCTCCTGCCGCACAGAGTTCCAATACCCTTTTCAAGATGGGCTGCCCCCGTAAGCCGGAGATGTCTTCAGAAGGGGCCGAATCGAGTGCCCCCTCCTCGTCTTCTATTGCGGCATCATTTCCGCTCTGCGATCGGCTCAACACCTCATGCAGTTGAGTCAGGTTGGCGATGCCCAGAGAACGGCTTGGAGCCAGGGTTGCCGCCTCCCTGAGGTTATCCGAGGGGACGATGAATCGCTTGATACCGTGGGCAAATGCCGAGGCAACCGCCGGCAATACGCCGAAGACCGGACGCACCGAGCCGTCTAGCTGCAATTCGCCGATGCAGAGAATGTGCTCATCCCCTTCCAGGGGCAGTTGGCCCGATTTTGCGAGAATGCTCACGGCAATGGGGAGATCGTAGGATGAGCCTTCCTTCCTCAAATCGGCAGGAGAAAGATTGACGAGGATGCGGTCGAGAGGGAAGACGAAACCGCTCCGATGGATGGCGATGCGCACCCTGTCTCTGGATTCACGCACGGCACTATCTGGTAACCCAACGATGTCCAATCCGGGGATGCCCCGTCTGATGTCCACCTCCACCGATACGAGTTGCCCAGCATAACCGGATGCCGCATATGCATAGATATTCATGGGTGCCTCATTATGCAAGACTCATCTCAAGCGGCAGAATTATCAAATTCCGAACAAACGGCACCCAAACTGAAGATTTTGCGGAATTTCTATCCCTGTGAAATACTCCAAGCGAGATTCTGCCTCTCCTTCAGAACCAGGAAGTCACATCGTTCATTCCATTTATTCCCGGCATGACCCCGCACCCATGTCCATGTTATGGAGAGCGCATTGTCAAATTCTCTTAGCTTGATCCAGAGATCACGGTTCTTGACGGGCTTCTTGTTGGCGGTTCTCCATCCGCGCTTCTCCCACTGAGGAATCCATTCCGTGATGCCCTTCTGAACATATTCCGAATCTGTGAACAACTCTATTGCCTCACCTGTCCGTCCTATTTCTCCAAGGGAGCGAATCACGGCAGTGAGTTCCATCCTGTTATTGGTTGTATGCTCCTCTCCTCCTGAAATTTCCAACGGTGTCGAGGCCCCTCTCAATATGACGGCGGCCCAACCGCCTGGTCCAGGATTCCCGGTACAGCCGCCGTCTGTGAAAATTCTAATCATAGGGATTCAAGCCTTTAGATTCAAAGTTCGTTCGCCGTTGCAATCAGGGAGTTTATCCACTCCTCTATGGCTTGGCTCTTTTTTCGCAATTCATCGCGTGCCGCCGAGAGATTATGCCCGTCCGCCGAATGACAGGATGTATAAAATTTAATCTTGGGTTCTGTTCCCGAGGGTCTAACCGTAACCATACAGCCATCCGACAGGATGAATTGCAGCACATTGGAGGAGGGAAGAGTTATATTCTTAAAGGTTTCATCCTTATCGGCATTCCAGGTTGTACCATGAGCAAAGTCCCTCATCTCGACAACAGGTGTGGCAGCGATGGTTTTAAGCGGATTCATTCTCAGCGATTCCATCAACCCATTCATAATCTGCTGACCTTCCTGCCCCTCGAAATCCCGGCTATACAACTCTTCATCGTAGTAACCGAAACGGCCCCATAGTTCTTCTAGGTGCTGCATCAGGGTCTTGCCGCGCTCTAAGTTCCACAGAACCATTTCTGCCGTCATGGCCACGGCAGATACCGCATCCTTGTCCCTGACGGCACTTCCCACGAGATAACCGTAACTCTCCTCGCCGCCAAACACATAGGTGTAGAGGCTATCAGCTTCGAATTGCCGTATCTTCTCACCAATGTACTTGAAGCCCGTGAGGACACGGAAGCTCTTTGCCCCATAGTACTCGGCAATGACATTCTGCAACTCCGAAGTAACGATTGTATTGACGAAGGCCGGGTTAGCCGGCATGGTTCCCCTTTCCTTCTGAATTCGGAAGATATAGTCTGTCAGCAATGCTCCTAGGCGATTGCCGCTTAGTAGACACCATTTCTCACCATCGGGAACCGCGATACCTAGGCGGTCTGCATCCGGGTCAGTAGCCATGACAAGATCGGCTTTCTTCTCCTCTGCCAGTTTCAGAGCCATCTCCAACGCCGATGCTATCTCAGGATTTGGAAAATCGACGGTGGGAAAATTCCCGTCCGGCTCCCTCTGCTTTGATACCGTCATGACATTCATACCCAGTTCACGCAGAACACTTTCCACTGGAAGAGTCCCCGCACCGTGAAGGGGGGTGTAGACAATGCTCACCCTCTTCCCGCTTCTTCTCATCATGTCGGGATTCAAAGACTGAGCGACCACCATCTCTCGGTAGGCATCGTCAATTTCTCTATCTATAGAGATGACGAGCCCTTCCTCTTCGGCCTTCTTCATGTCCATCGCCGCTACAAGACCATTCACCTTGCGCACCTCGGCGATGATTCCTTTATCGTGAGGAGGAACAACCTGTGCACCATCAGACCAGAACACCTTGTATCCATTGTATTTTGCCGGATTATGGCTGGCCGTAATCATTATACCGGCACAGGCACCTAGTCGGCGGACAGCGAAAGAAAGGACAGGAGTAGGCCGCAGAGAGGTGAACAGCCACGCCTTGATGCCATTGGCGGCAAACACACATGCGGCCTGTTTTGCAAATACATCCGAGTAATTGCGGCAGTCAAAGGAAATCACTACCCCACGCTCTTCTTTCGGCACATAGGACATTATGTAATTCGCCAAGCCCTGTGTCGCCCTGCATATCGTGTAGGTGTTGATTCTGTTTGCCCCCCCGCCTATAACACCACGCAGACCGCCGGTCCCGAAATCTAATTCCCGCCAGAATCTATCACCGAGTTCTGCCATGTCTTCTCTTTCCAGGAGTCCCTCAACTTCGGCCTTGAAATCCAAGTTGCTCTCCACCTCAAGATAGGCTTTCGCCTTGAGCCTAATTTCTTCATCAGTCATATTCTTCCCCTTTAGAATTCGAGTAATCATACACAACAATGAGGCATTTTCCTACAGGCAAAGTCCGACAGACTCCTCTTGTGCCATCAGTATAATACCATTATTTGGGCGCAACCCTTCGGGTCGGGCTTTTCTCTCCAATGCCTTCTCCTGGCAGCCTGTTAACCGGCTCATTGCCAATCGCCGGGGCTGCCAGCGGCATTTCCGTTTCAATCCCTTGCGCTTTTTTAATTTCGACATCCGTTGTATTCGGCTCACGGGGAGTAGTAACGCACTCCTATCCTCCCTGAACTGCAAGAGTTATATAGTGCCCTCAAGCTTAGTGGTAAAAAACAAACACGTGCATCCACATAAGACTCGATAGAAAAATGATTTACAAGCATCTGTCTATGATTTCTCCGCCCCATCTCAAGCCCATTGCTTCTATTTCGGCTCATTAAGGCTAAAAACCGGCTCACCCATGTATTCTATTCCGCAACGGCTTTTGTCGAGGCCTAATGGGCCCATCTCAGTCTATTGAACCACCCCCAATTTCCGGGGCACTATCCAAGGGTTAGAATGGGCTACCAAGCACTGACAATAATAAGGGCCCCTCTAAAGATGTCGGCTTACCAGGTCATTTTCTTTGCCTTTATTCGTTCCGTAGCCCAGCAAGTGTATCGGCGGACTCTCTTGTCTGGATCAGACAACAAGGCCTCCAGTATTGTCTCGTTATTCTCGTTTACCAAGGTTTCCAGTGCCCTCACGGCGAGTATCCTCACTTCTGTATCGGGATCCCTAACCGCATGGACTATACCACGATATGCAGGCAAAGTTGCGATTATGCTAAGCAATTCTGCCGCCTCACGCCGTGCCTGCACATCTTTTTTACCAAGCCGATTGATAAGGTTCTCGACGAAACCTGTCCTGGTGAGGATGTCGACAAGGAACGGCTTCATCGACAGCCCTGCCCCTTTAAGCATTTCAGCGAAAGTTTTCTCAATTTTTTCACCCATTAGCACAAAGACATCGGCCAGTTTTTCTTTGAGTACCGCATCGGAATTCTTGAAATGTTCAACCAGCCTTCGGATCATCTTCATGTCATTCTTGCAGGCCAAAGCCCTCAGCAATTCGTCTCTCAAATCATGTCCCAGGCTCAAGAAGCGCACCAATATATCGACCGAGGAAAGCAAGTGACTCAAGGCTAATCCCTCCAGCACAGCCACTCGAACAACCTGTGATTCATCGGTATCAAAGAGCATCTTCTCGAGGAGATTCAAGACATCTTTTGCTGATTTCTTCCCCGCTATTTCTGCCGTCTTACGCCTGGCATCTTCAACGGGATCATGCAAGAGCCTAACGATATTGTCTGTAGTGAGTAGGGTCTTGGTTCTTGACAGTGCCAATATACAGGCGATACGAACCGCATGATCAGCATCGTCTAAACCTTCCCTTAGCTCTTCGCCCAACGCCTCGACGTTACCCGTTGGCAAGCAGGATACCAATGCCGCCTTTAATCCTGAATCAGGTGACTTAAGGATAAAGAGAGCCCTGTCATTGAGTACTTTGTCATCCATTTTTTCGAAGTAATTACGAAAGCAGTCATAGAGTTCGGGCGGAAGAAGCGACAGGTTTTCAATCATGGATTGGAGTGTCTGTTCCAATTGCCAAGCACCGAGTATGCGTAATGAGCGCAAACGAACCAAATAATGATGCTGAGTTCTATCCGCCTCAAGAATATCAAGTACGGGATTGATGAACATCCAATAAGGGAGCTTAGCCATGATCTCAAGATAGGCATCATCAGCGACAAATTGAGGATCGACGAGAAATTTCAACAGAACATCACTGAAAACGTGGGTCTCCCCCTGGGGTAGACGGGGAAGGATGAAGCTAAGCAATTCATTGTGGGCACGCCGTTTCTTTAACTCATCCCTTACCAATAACCATGCTTTCTCGCCCCCCCTTGTACAAGCAAGGGTCATCGTGTCTTGATAAAGAATTTTTCCATAGGGCGGCATGGCCTCCCAAAGATCAAAGGCTTTTTTTGCTAGAGGTATGATGAGTTCGGGAGTACCGCCTTGCTGGAGAAGCCTCACGCCGAGAAGCAGCGTATCTATGGAACGAGTCGATTGGAGATGAGAAAGAAAGCCAGTAACGCCGACAGACACGGATGTTGAAAGCATGGCAACCCGCCTGTTCCAATCGTCCATATCGCCGAGATTTGCCTCCTTGAACAGCTTCAGGAGTGTGCCCGTTTTCTCAAGAAACCGCGCCGATGTCAGCCTTAGCTCGACCGAGTCCTTCTTCAGCGCGATAATGGCAAGATTCTCATCCACCTTGGAGTGGGTTTTCATCTGTTCCAGGATATGGAGGGACTGAGTAACGGTAAGTTCGTTATGATCAATGTTCCAGAGATGCGGGGATGTGGATTCGATACGATCTCTGGCACATTGCCGCACTTCAGAGACAGGATCATTCAAGGCGATTGATATGAGCTGATTGGCGATGTCTTCCTTCTCTAGGCAGACTCCCTTGATTGCCGTACGCCGTATGATGGGATAAGAGTCATGTAGAGAATTCTTGACGATGCACATAGAACGCTTGTCCGTATCCTCGATGATCACCCGAAGTGCAAAATAGCGCACAGTCCACTCCATATCTCCAGAAAGATTTCTCACTAACTCAATAACCTTATCCAATATAATTCTTGCCTTCCTGCTATCAAAATTTTTATCGCTTGCCGAAAGAGCGAGAGAGCGTATTGATGAAGAGTCGGCATGATCCATGAGCCAGGTTTTGAAGAAATGGGATATGCGGTCGCTCTTCAGGGATGCCAAGAAAACCCAGGTAATCCCTTGGTTGTCCGGTAAGTCAAGGAGTCGATTGGCATCCTCTATGCTATTGAGCCTAAGCATTCTTCGCAGCAAGGCCTCATTCAAACCAAAATGGAGAACTATCTCCATGCCTTCGCGTTTAATAAGATGATTGACTATGCCCGAGTGGGCCAGAAGTCGGCCGCGGAGGGATTCATCCTTCTCTTCTTGTGCGAATTTCCGAAGCGACAACTGAATCAGTATAATCCGATAGGCTATCGGAATGAGCATCGCTAAAAGAAGTAGCACAACTCCGGAAATTTTTATGGACAAAGGTATTGAAACAATAAGCGAATGAATGCCCAAAATCATGCCATTCATTCATAACTTCCTTGGAACTTCAACGAATGGTTTTGAAAATAGACGGTAATGAGCTTAATCAATGCGTCAAAATAGAGAAGGCAATGATACCTGTAGTGATTTTCGTTGCGGCTATTGAAAAACAATACCCCCAGAAGGCTTGAACCAGCCTTGAGGGGCATGGCTATGCCACTTCTCATTTCTTCATTGAGAAGGATGCTCTCAAAAAATCCATGCTCTCGTGTTAGCGAAACCACAGGCTTATTGCATTCGGCAAGAAATTCGATGAACTCAGAGTCATCGAGAAGGAACTGAGGCACTTCGACCATTCCGTATACACAGGCTTGTACCATGGAATCTGATGAATTCCAGTGATTCTTTGAAAGGTAGGCACATGCAAGATCGGAATGGGTAAAATCAGCCGATTGCCCCAAAAGAATAGGGATCAGCTTATCAATCTCAATTTCGGACACGAGGGAAGTCGCAATTTGTACTATATGGGTCAGGACCGATTCCTGTTTCATGACTTCATTATAAATTGCTCAAGGATTATGTCGAGGGTAGAATGCCAATCAATGAATCAATGGAAGCAGACGAAAACCGAGATGTCAAGAATTGTGATGAGAATTCGGGGAAGTCGTATATAGTTCCCCGAAGATGGGGGGCAGGGGGGGCAGGCTGGGGGGCCGTTTTTCGGCCTTACTGAGCCGAAATGGAAGCACTCGGGATTAAGACGGGGCAGAACAAGATATAAACAGATGCTTGTAAATCGTTTTTATCGAGCCATATGTGGACGCACGTGTTTGTTATCTCCCACTAAGCTTTGGGGCACTATAAAAGTCGTAAATGAAAGACATCTCAAAAATAGCTTCTGGAATCTGTCAAAGAGATTTTTCACTGTGTGCCTGCCTGTCGCCGTCAGGTACAACGCACAAGTAGTCGGTAAAGATCGAGTCACAGAACTAAATGGGTTCTTCAAAGGTGCCCTAAAGCTGTTTCTTAGGGGTATCTCTAAGAAAATAGAGTGTTTTGGCTACAAGACGAAATGAATCATCGACAAGTTCCACTCTCGCGAGGAGTTCAAGGGGAAGCGGTTCCATTACAGCCAGAAAGGGAACGATGACTGGAACTCGCCCTTCCAGAACTTCGCCGTCTTCATATCCAACAAGAAAATCAAAACTGATGGCTGATGTCTTCAGGAAGTCCACATTGGCGGTGACTCCTCGCCATAGGATCCAGCAACCCTCATAATACCGAGGATTATTACTGACTTCATTGATTGTATAAGCTGTCTCCAGCGACTCAATAGTTGGAGAAGTAAGAAATTTCAAGATATTATCCACTCGTGTCCTTGTCTTCTCAGAAATATTCGCATTGCGTATTTTATTTAATTCAAACCGGGCTCGATTGTCTTCATAGCTTTCAAAGTGCCTCAAAGCCTTTTTCAACTGAGATACTATTTCGGTCTCATCTATCTGATGCAAGTCCCCTGATTTACTGCCAATTTCCGCCTGATTCCTGGGTAGAAAGTATTCAGAACCTGGTCTTTGTTCCACAGAAAATTTCCTCAGGACAGGGAAGATAAACATCTCCCTATTTATATATGCGAACACCAGGAGCAGAAGCGACACGATAAGTATTGCGAATACTCCAATCGGCCATTTTGCCTTGATGTTAGGCAGATACCGCCCTGTCCATGATTTCTCAAAAAAGGCCGTCTGTTTATTGACATCGGTGATTTTTTGGACAGCTCTCAAACCCCTGGCAGCAAACCTGTTGTTGGGATAATCATCCAGAATTTCAAGCCATATTCTCACGGCTGAAGCAGAGTCTTTTTTTTTTATGTGACAGGCAGCGAGGCTCAGTCTAATATCCAAATGAGCTGGCGCAGTTTGTAAACCTCGAACTAAGTAGGTTTCGGCATTTTTCAGCATCCCACTTTCAAGATAGGCCCGGCCAAGAATAGAATAATAGTCTGGATCCTCAAGGAATAGTGGTACTTTCGGTTCAAGAAACCGTATAACTTTGCTATATTTTCCGTGAGACAACCACTGTCCTGCCCGGCGTAGTTCTTTAATCTGATTTCCCATACTGTCTTCGAAGATTCTCTTCTTCTTCTATCATGGTTTCAATAGATGTGATTTCTTCTTCATTGATCATTGCCTGTTCCAACCTATCATCAATGGATTCAATGGATTCAAGTATAGAATCAATCGACCGCAATCTATCCAATATAGATTGCGGGTTGGCCACTCCTATATTATCCTGTAATTGTATGCTCTCACTCTCTGTATTCCTAGAAGTTGTGTTCATAGAAGTAAAGATATCTCCGACTCCAAGTTGAAATTTTAGCACGAAATCAGCGCGTTCGTTAGCATTGAGATGAACTTCCTTAAATCCTATTAACAAGGCACTATCAGATTCTTGTTCACGATGAATTGTAGTAAAAGTTCTATTCTTTTTGGCAACGAAATCCATGGGATTAGAAATTAGTTCAAAGTAATTCGCCATAATTACTTTTTCAGGCATTGAACCTGCATCAAAACCAAAGGTTACCCCTATGCCATCATTTGCCTGTGCTGTTGCTATCCATTCAGGAACCAGGATGCCATTAAATTCTGTTATAGTGGTAAAAACAGAACCATCAGGGAGGAGAAACGGTTTGTCTGTATTTTCCCCCAAATATGTATCGAGAACCAATGTAGGCTGTATCTGGATTTTCGAGTCGAAGCGATTTGTAAATACCAGCTTAAGAGAGCCTTTTTTTCTATCCTCTGAGAATTCCAGCACCTGCTCAATGTCGAAGTCGCTGTCAGGATAAGTTATAGAACATCTGGACGCACCTATCTTAGTATTTGATTCCCATTTGTTAGCCCTCAGGTTGAAAAATTTTCCATTTATGGAGATTGACCATCTTGAAGATGTCTCTTGGGGATGGTTATCCCATATAGGGATTCTATCCTCACCTGTAACGGCTTGAATTTGAAAAAACGATGTCGATTTCTTATCTTGAGATAATTCAAATGTGGCATCTTTGTTAGAATCTTGAGCAGAGAGAGTCCCGAGACATGCAATCAACAGCAAGCAATTCACAAAAGCCATCTTAGTAGTCATTTTGAAGTTCCATTAATTCGTTGATATAAAACACTTTCATATCCAATAGTTTGCCCCTGGCCTTCAACAGGCGTTCCATGTATATCAATTTTTCTTCAACTTGCCTGTCGTTGGAACTGGAATTGGACGTGTTGAGTCCTTTGACGGCTTCGTAGTATTCGACTCTTTGCCGCTGGAGATCCTCCGCATATTCGAGATATCTTTCATGACTCCAGCGAAGTAATTCCAGCAGAGTTCGTTCACGGTAGTGAAAAGCTATTTCATTGATTCTATAGCGGGCTGCTTCACGCTTAACGCTCCGGGGATGAGTTTCAATCAGGTCATTGAAGACCGCCTCCGCCTCTTCTAGACGGCCAAGCACTATTAATGACTCGCCTATCCAATAACGGGCCGATGGCACGAGTAGTGAAGTAGGGTAATTGACGATAAAACGGCCAAGGGCGATGAGTGCTTTTTCAGGATATCCTTGGAGGAAAAACAAACGAGCATATTGATACTTCATTTCAATGACCCGTTTGTCATGAGGGAAAAAGGCAAAGAATTTCTCGACATGATTCATTGCCGAATCATATTTCTCCAGCAGTATTTCTGTCTTGACAAGCCAATAATGGGCATCTGCGTGAAGTTCTGCCAGGTCTATGTCATTCAAGATAGACTGAAAAGTTTCAGAAGCCTGGTCAAAACTTCCGCTCTCGAGTTCAGCTATCCCTGCTTTGAGGAGAACTTCATTGGCCAGAAGTTGCCCATTAACAGTAACAGAGGCGATAAATAGAAATGTAGCAATGCGGATAGCGCACCTCACAGTATTCCCCTACACAATGGTTATCGGAATGTAACATTCTATTCCTTAGAAATCCAATTCACATTCCTGCATATGTGCATGGAGGCTTTGGGGTTGGCTTTATCAAAAAAAGCCGATCCCATCACAGCAACATCAGCTCCTGCGCCCCATACATCAGAGGCCGTTGATTCACAGAATCCCCCGTCAACAACAATCACATACTGGCCTGCACCTTTATTTCGGAGTTCCACGAGAGTTCTAACCTTGTTCAAGGTGGATGGAATCAAATTCTGTCCGCTATATCCTGGATTGACCGACATGACCAGAACTTGGTCGACAAATTCTAATAATTCAATAATTGAAGAGATGGGGGTAGCCGGGTTTAAGGATATGCCGGGCACTACCCCGGCATCCCGAATAATAGAGACCAGGCGATGAGCATGGATTTCGGATTCTATGTGGAATGTCAATCGATCAACCCCCACGTCGATAAATGACTTCACGTGTGATCGGGGATTGACAATCATCAGATGAGCATCAAGGGGGAGGTTGGTCAATTGACGTACTGTGGCAACCATCTGCGTCCCAAAACTAATAGGAGGCACGAATGAGCCATCCATAATATCGAGGTGTATCCAATCAGCACCAGATTCGGCGGCAATGGAGATTTCGTCACTGATATTTGAGAAATCGGCGGCTAGGATCGAAGGGGCTATAAGTCTTCCAGGATTTGCCATGGACTGAATTATAGAATTCAATGGACATACATCCAAGTCCATCAGTTGACTGCAACCTTGGGTATCGGCTATATTAAGAATACTTAGTGAACTATACTGGAGGGGAACAAGAAATCATCTGAGATTGGAACTTTGACAAGCAAAGCTTGTGAGCGAGGTGATTTCTTCCAGGCTGATTTTTTTCTAGCCACAGCCCGATCCATTGATTTCGAGAATGTGGAGTTGCAAATTTCTATGCTGCCATGTTGGGCATAGGAAAAAACACAGGCCCGAAAGCATGGTAATATAAGAAAGATTAGGGCTAAAGTTGTCTATCTATCAGCATCACCAGTCAGTTTTGGAGTATCGTATAGAAGCAATGAGGAATCCCCTAGGTGGAGAGATGATATATGCCCTTAGACGTTGCGTAAGAATCCAGTGAGCCCAACGGTGGGCTGGCCCCCCGTCGGGCTCACCCACCCCGCCCCCCTGTCAGGGGGGGATTTATAGGGGGGATGAAGGTGCTGGGGCTGTGTCAGAATGATGGGTTTGGTTTGCAGGCAGGCAACGCCGCATGCGGGCCAAAGGCGCATTCTGACACAGCCCCTGACGACAACAATTGGAATTGGCCTTTGAAAGTGAACATTTGCTATGATGGCATGTATGATCACTGTCAATTAATCGGATCCAATTAATCATTTACTGAAGAGAACTTGATGGGCTTCATACTTTGTGCGCCAGTTTTTCATAGTAAATACATCAAATAAAACGTAGAGAATAAATCGGGAGATAATATGCCAGAAAAAACTATCAATACTATTGCAGAAATGCTTAATAAGGAGAAATGGACGCGAGCAACACTCAATGATTTTGCCGTTAGTAGTTTTCAAGAACTAGATGACCTCCTCCAAAAAATTCTGTCAGATGATTTGCAGGAAGAAGTCTTGGCCCTGTGTGAAACACATCTCGAACATGCCAAGAATAGCATTATTGCATTATATATATCAGGCATAGTTTCATTGAATAAGCATCAGATAGACGACACATATCTTCTGAATCTTATCAGTATTTTTTCGGAGAATCATAAATGGATTGCCGTGGAATATATTTGCCGCCGCATACTGGATTTTGGCGAAAACAAAGATGCTCTAAGAACCCTCGCTGATACCCTTGAGTATCTCAATAGGCCCAATGAAAGGTACGAGATATGGCAACGGCTTATAAAAGTTGATTTCGAAGAAACAGATATCGTTAAGAGTCTAGCGGGAAAGAAGGAAGAAGAAGGCAATTTAGACGAGGCTATTCTCTACTATAGGAAAGCCCTACAACGCTATGCCAATAAGAACCAGTTCAATCAAATTCGGGATATCTGGAAAAAACTCGTTGATCACGGAATAGATGACTATGAATTCTTCTTCCTCATCGAGAGAAAGGTCGCCAAATCCATGCCTCATGGAAAAGCAGTTATCTTGCTGGAAGAATTGTACCCCTCCGTCAAAGCACGGGAGGACTGGGCTACTGCTATTGAGATACTGAAGCGAATATTGAACTATGATGGCCGAAATAATTGGGGTCGAAAGGAAATCATTGAATGCTACAAATCACGATATGCCGATCATAGTCAAGTAGACGAATGTATAAAGCTCTCTAATTTAAATCAAAACTGGCGGAATGTTTTAGAGGCCATAGCCGATTTTGAAAAGCATATTTCCTTTGATTCAAGCAGTTTTGTATTTCATAAAAACTGGGGTGTTGGGATTATCAAGAAGATTAAAGATAATACAATCGTGATTGATTTCACCAAAAAACGTGACCATAGCATGTCCCTCAAAATGGCTGTGGGGGCCTTGCAGAGTCTAAGCAAGGATCATATCTGGGTGCTGAAAAGCAAGCATTCAAAGGAAAAACTCAAAGCCAAGATTAAGCAAGATATCCCATGGGCACTCAAGACAATCATTCGGAGTTTCGGAAATGTTGCGGATGTGAAAAAAATAAAGGACGAGCTTGTACCGACCATATTAACCAGTAATGAATGGACAACATGGAGCCTTGAGGCGAGGAAAATTCTTAAAACTGATTCGATTTTCGGTAATGTCCCCGATGAACTTGATTTGTTCGTTGTTCGTGAAAGACCCATGAGTTATGAGGAAAAAACATTCAATCAATTCAAGGCCGAGACAAACTTCTTCAAGAAAGTACAATATGTTAGAGACTTCCTTGAATACTGCGGAGCTGATTCGGATTTCTTTGGCGAAATGTTCGCTTATTTTACTTCAATTCTCAAAACTGGGAGCGTTACCCCTCAGGTAGTCGCGAGCTTTCTTTTCGTACAGAAACTGTCGCCTACCTACCCCTTTCTTAATCCTGGGTTGGAATGGAATTTTAATGATCTATGGCAGGATATTGAAAACCCTGTGGAGCTGTTTTCTCAAATAGAAGATGGTGATTTGAGAAAGTTGTTTCTTGCCGCTGTTAAAAATGAAATCGAAGATTGGCATACAGTATATATATCGCTCTTTCCGACTCAGTTGTCGAGAACCATGCTTGACGAATTGCTCCATGCGGGATACCTAGGAGAAGTGCTTACTAAACTCGAAGAAATGGTTGAGCATTATCGGGAATATCGAGAAGGATTGATTTGGATCGCCCGGCATATATATGAGAGCACCTGGCCGAGTGACTTGGCTTTGAAGAGTGAGAAAATATTTATCAATATAATACTTCTACTTGAACTAACTTCCTCTGAAATCGAGAGCAAGCGAGACCTAAGTCGCAATCGTAGACTTAATCGGCAGATTCAAAACTTTCTATTCAAAGAAGAAAAGCTTAAAGATTTCATATTAAACGGCGATAAACTCTCCATTGCCCGAATCTTCGCCCTTCTTGAGGAAATCAAAGGTATTGCCCCTGTTATCAAGCGGGATCTCAAGACCTTGATTCACAAGCAGTTCCCCAAAATTCGTCTCTATGGGGATCAACAAGAGACTGAGCCGACAAGCGTCTCTACTAATCGATATTTTTTCACATCAAAAAGTAGTCTGGCTTCAAAGCGACAAGAACTGAATAACATAATCGAAGTAGAGATTCCCAAAAATTCAAAGGAAATCGGTGCGGCAATCGAACTGGGAGATCTGAGTGAGAATGCCGAATACAAAGCCGGAAAAGAAAAGCAAGAATCATTGCAGATTCAAGCGGGAAAACTTAAGGACGAACTCGAACGTGCCCGAGTATTCACAGAGGATGATAGGGAAGAGGGAAAAGTTGGCTTTGGTACAATGATCGCATTAAGAAATCTGAATGACTCAAAGAAGGAAACATATACAATTCTAGGTCCTTGGGAATCTGATCCTTCGCGTAAGACGATTTCCTACCTTTCGCCCTTTGGGACATCTTTTTTAGGGAAATGCACGGGGGATACCTTGAAATTCAAAATCAATGACAGAGACTATAATTTTACAATAGAAAGTGTCACTCCGGTGAAACTGGATTAGGTAATTACCTAGCCCGTAATTAAAAACCATCAATCCACTAGGGCATCCCAGGCTATCTCCGGCACCTCGGAGGTAGCCAATTACTTCTTTTGCCCCCACCCCAACACCTTCGAGGCTTGAAGTGGGACCTTTTGACAAGACATTTTTTCAACAAGTTTAAAGGCGTACCTCTTTCAAGCCACGTTCTCTTCTTCGTCCTCTGTGATCTCCGTGAGATCGAAAACGGTATGGGAGGTATAAAAGTTTCGCACGGAGGCACAGAGGGCACAGAGGTTTTTAAAGCTTTGGCTACGCCTCTCTCCGTGTCCTTTGTGATCTCCGTGAAAGCTGAAAACGGCGTGGGATATAAAAAATTTCTCACGGAGGCACAGAGGGCACAGAGGGTTTAAAGCTTTGGCTGCTTCCCTCTTTGTGTCCTTTGTGATCTCCGTGAGAGGCAGAATTGAGCACAGAGGTTTTTCAACGCTTTTTCTGCTCCCCCCTCCGTGTCCTCTGTGTTCTCCGTGAGATCTAAAGCGGCGTGGGAGGTATGAAAAGTTTCGCACGGAGGCACAGAGGGCACGGAGGTTTTTAAAGCTTTGGCTACTCCTCTCTTCGTGTCCTTTGTGTTCTCCGTGAGAGCTGAAAACGGCATGGGATATAAAAAATTTCTCACGGAGGCACGGAGGGCACGGAGGTTTTTTAATGCTTTGACCGATCCCCTTTTCGTGTCCTTTGTGGTCTCCGTGAGAGCTGAAACGGCATGGGATATAAAAAATTTCTCACGGAGGCACAGAGGGCACAGAGGGTTTTTACAGCTTTGTCTGCTCCCCTCTTCGTGTCCTTTGTGATCTCCGTGAGAGCTGAAAACGGCATGGAATATAAAAAATTTCTCACGGAGGGCACGGAGGGCACGGAGGGCACGGAGGTTTTTTAATGCTTTGGACGCTCCCCTCTTCGTGTCCTTTGTGATCTCCGTGAGAGCTGAAACGGCATGGGATATAAAAAATTTCTCACGGAGGCACAGAGGGCACAGAGGGTTTTTACAGCTTTGTCTGCTCCCCTCTTCGTGTCCTTTGTGATCTCCGTGAGAGCTAAATCGGTATGGGGTGTATAAAGAATTTCGCACGGAGGCACAGAGGTTTTTAAAGCTTTGGTGGCTCCTCTCTCCGTGTCCTTTGTGATCTTTGTGAGAGGCAGAATTGAGCACAGAGGTTTTTCAACGCTTTTTCTGCTCCCCCTCCGTGTCCTCTGTGATCTCCGTGAGATCTAAAACGGCATGGGATGTATGAAGAGTTTCGCACGGAGACACAGAGGGCACAAAGGTTTTTAAAGCTTTGGGTACTCCTCTCTCCGTGTCCTTTGTGATCTCCGTGAGAGGCAGAATTGAGCACAGAAGTTTTTCAACGCTTTTTCTGCTCCCCCTCCGTGTCCTCTGTGGTCTCCGTGAGATCTAAAACGGCATGGGATGTATAAGAGTCTCGCACGGAGGCACAGAGGGCACGGAGGTTTTTTAATCTTTGGCTGCTCCTCTCTTTGTGTCCTTTGTGATCTCCGTGAGATCAGAAGCGGCATGGAAGGAATCAACAGCGTAATTCAACATATAAGGGCATCGCTAGAGGCCTTAGAAATTTGCGGATTACCGAACGGCCATACTCCTTTACTGCGGAAGCCAGGACTTGTATCCATAGGATAGCCCAAAAAGCCATTAAAAATGCTGATTTCGTGAAAATAACACGCAAATACATCAATTATTGGTTAAAAGACTTGACTCATCAGGCAAAAAATGGCATATTTACGTGAAACCATCACGCAAAAGGATGCATTATGCTAGTTAGATTAGTAGTTGAAAATTTGTTTTCATTTGGAGAACGGAAAGAATTCAACACCATAGCGAACAATCGTCTAAAAACTCTGGATAGCCACATTTACAACATGAATGGACTTAACTTATTGAAAATTTCATCTATTTATGGGGCAAATGGAGCAGGCAAGTCTAATCTTGTAAAATCATTAGCATTGTTTCAAGAATTGGTTACGAAGGAAAAAATTCCTTTTGGATTACAGGATTCACAATTCAAGTTTCATTCTAAACACAATAGTAAACAAATTTTGGCAGTTGAATTTATACAGGAAGATACATGTTTCTATTATGCGATTGAATTATTTGAAAATCTCGTAATAACTGAGGAATTGTACTTGTCTGGTTTAGGTTCTAAAGAAGATACTCTTATATTTGAGCGTAGAACAGATACAGATGAGATTACCAATATTACATTTTCAGACGATTTTGAGAAAGACGAAAAATGTCAGCTACTTAAATCAATTTTACTTGAAGAATTTGTGAAACCGAATAAACCTATTTTGAAGTTGCTGTCGAATAGAGATAACAAATTCTTTGAAAATGTAAAAAAGGCGTTCAAGTGGTTTGACGAAACCGTTCAAATTATGACTCCAGAATCGCGACCCCGCGCATTGGCACATAATATAGAACGGGATAGTGGGTTAAAAAAATATGCTGAAGATATTATGTGTTCGTTTGATATTGGAATCACTTCGTTAACTACCGAAAAAAAAGAAATCAACAAGTTTTTTGGTGAAGACAATAAAGTATTGATCGAAAAAATATCAAAAGATATGGAGGAATCTCCCGACAAAATTATGGGGATTCGAAGTAACGATGGTGGTGGAATAGATGTAGTAAAGGAAAATGACAAAATATGGGTTAAGCAATTAAAAATTGGGCACACAGGCAAAAATGATCAATCCGCTTCATTTGACTTGGAAGAAGAGTCTGATGGTACTATTCGTCTTTTAGATTTTATTCCTGCCTTCAGGGGAATGCTTACGGAAAATATAGTATTTTTCATTGATGAAATTGAAAGAAGTATTCATCCGTTACTCATAAAGGAATTAGTAGAAAAATTCTCTTTAGACTCAGAGACAAAGGGACAATTGATGTTTACGACACATGAATCAAACCTGCTTGATCAAGAAATATTTAGACAAGATGAAATATGGTTTGCCGAAAAAGATAAAAATGGGTCTACGGATTTATATTCATTAAATGATTTTAAGGAGCATAAAACAATCGATATACGTAAGGGGTATTTAAATGGTCGGTATGGATCAATCCCTTTTTTAGCAAATTTAAAGGATCTAAATTGGCACGAGTATGATAGTAACTAATCGTCGTTTCAAAAGAGAAAAGCCTAGTAGAGATGCAAAAAGTCTTTATATTTTTTGCGAAGGTGCAAAGCGAGAATGTGGCTACTTCAATTACTTTAAGGAAATGGATTCCAGAATTAATGTTGAAGTGTATAAATTAAATCCTCACGAAAATAATTCTCCTTCTGGCTTGCTAAGTATTGCAAAGAAATGCATCGTGAGAAGCGAGGATAATCCTAAACCAAAATACGAGTTTCTCGAAAACGATGAAGTTTGGATTGTTTTTGATACGGATAAAGACAAGAACGAATCTCGTCAACCTCAAATATGTGAAGTTTGGGAATTTTGCAAACGAAAAAGAGGCTGGTTTGTAGCTCAAAGTAACCCTTGTTTTGAGGTGTGGCTGCATTATCATCATTGTCGGTCATTAGAAAAACCCATTTTAAAAGATAGCGAAAAGTGCAGTGATTGGAAAGAAGTGGTTGGTGAGCTGTTTCCCGAAGGTTTTGATTCTCGCAAGCACCCTCTTTATATTGAAACAGCTATTCAGAATGCCGAAAAGAATTTCAATAGAGTAGATGACTTTCCGGCTGTGGGAAGCACGGAAGTCTTTATGTTGGCAAAGAAGATATTACCGTTCGTGGCGGTAAAGCTAAGGGCTGTATTGACTACGTTAGAGGCAACCACATAACAAATCGCCTCACCAGACAGCATAGTAAAAGGCGGCTATGCCACTGATGAGCGTAAAGCATTATATTTCAAAGGGAGATCGTAGCAGATATGTGCGTGTGTAGAACATATTCGGCTAACGAGAGGTAAAGCAAACCCTAAGGTCTTTTTTAGCTATTGACTGATATGGCTCATTGGCTCGATATTGTCCGGGGTAATCACAATTCCCCATGGATAAGCCAGCCAGGGTAATTAAGATTCCCCACACGATAAAGCTGAGGGCTTTCAAGATTCCCCACCTATTCCCTATTTAGGGTAATTTAGATTCCCCATAAATCGGCCTCTAGGGTAATCACAATTCCCCACTCCCTTCCGTAGATCATTTACAATACTCCTGCAACAAAACGCAGGAGTACATATGGGATACAGAAGGATGAATATTATCGATTTAAAATGCATTTACAAAAGACTAAAGCACTCAGTTAGTTTAGTTATTTTCTAAACGATTAAATTTAAGGCCCTTTGGACCACCTTGTAGAATAAGTTGGAAATAGAGCATTATTAGAAAATGGATGATAGAGAGCTATATCGGCAAATATTTGGCATTGTTACCCTGAAAGAGCATATTTATAGCAAAGATGATTGACGGCATCCTGTGCCGCGAGGTGGGTCATAAGATAGGGGCACTATATTATTCTTTAATCAATATAGGTAGCGGCGTTTATAAGCCTTTTTATATCACGCATACCTATAGTGCCTTTGAAAAATTTATTTTCTTTATTTGTTTTGTCTAAAGAAGCATGTAGATCATTATAATTTGCATTGGCAATCTTTTTAGGACTATCATATTCTGCTGAAATCAGCATTCTGGCGGCCAATGGACTTACCCATCTTATTCTGGTTAAATTAACTAGAGAATACATTGATTCTATTAACTGGATATCAATTTGATGGGATTTAGCTAAATCAGACCTCTTTTCGGGCGTGTTAATTGCTTCATATAGCAAAATAGAATTCTTTAAGTTATCGGCTTCTAGTTGGTGGATGATTTTCGCATCCAATATACCAAAAGATTGAAGTTTTTGAGGTTTTGGGAAATATCCCTCAATTTCTCTTCTTAGCAACGTCAAATAATCATGGTCAACTCCCGAAGATTTTGATAATAATTCAACTTTTTTTGATGTTTTCACTTCTCTTCGTAGATCTGAAAGATTTGAAATATTTGCTTTTTTAAGTTTATCAAAATTTATTTCTAGATTATCTAATAAGGTGGTGCGGCTTGGGACTAAATCTGTTTTTTCAATTCTCTTCTGTAAAATATTCAAACTAATTTTATCAGCATTTATGTAAAAAGACATTATAGTCTCCCGTATGTTTTTCTTGCATAATGCAGAGTCACCCCGCGTTTTGTAAAACTTCAATTTTTAACTTTATGTATCAGGCATAGTCTTCTTTTTATTTTTCTTTTCCGTTTTCTTTTCCTTTAATGGCATTGTGTATTCATTGTACAGGTCAAACAAAAATTCAATTCGAGCCCTTTCATTTGTAAACGCCTGTGGTCTGTAGCACAAATCAACTGCCTTGTCCAATTCTTGATGTGCTTTCACCAATTTAGGCGGCATTGTCAAGGGGCCATACAAATCTGCAAGACTGCTTTCAGGGAACTCTGCCCGTACATCTAAAACTTTCTGAGCCTTTGTTTCAACTGCTTTTTTGTTTTTCTCGCTTGGTTCTTTTGGCCAAGGGTAGTTGTTGTAAACAATGTCTTTTGAATATCTGAAATCACCCTTTAATCTTCCGCAAGTATATTTCACCCAGGCCATGTGCATTTCGGACATGAGAACACCAAAGTTGAATAAAGTTCCATTTGGAATGGACATGCAGGTATCGCTAACAATACTTTCAAAACCAAAAAATCCCATTGGTATGTATTTTCGATTCTCAGAGGATACGCGAGGTACTACAATAAATGAATTAGGTCTATTTCGGTCTCTGAAAAGCGCAGGTGTCGTTGCGTGTTTTTGTGTTGAGGGAGCCCTACTGGCTAAACGAAATTCCTTTACGGCTTGTACTCTCTCCATTACAAGAGGCATTGATTTTAATTCATTTGGCGTAATACCTTCTAACCAAATACACCATCTGTTTTTTCTGTTTAAAAACTCTTTTGCACTGATCAAGGGTAGGATAAACTTTTTTGCACTGGGTTCTTTCCCGATGAAATCATTCAATTTTTTATCGCTAACAATAAGATTGCCTCCATCAAGAGGCATATTGCCAAAAGACATTTTTGGAACATTACAAATTGGTTTACTTTGTTTTACTACAACAGTATCATCTGCATCAACTAAGTAAGGATTTATATTTCTGCATGATATTTCGGTTGCTTCACCATTTACATCTGAATAGCTGTAAAGCTTTTTTGACTTAATGTCAAAGTTTGCAAACCCAATAATTACACAGTAAACTGCCGCTTTTCCTTTTGCTTCATTACTCCATCTAAAGGTACTGTGTGCAAAGTGTATTTTAGCTTTGAATTTATTGAGCATTGAACCCCATAACACACCAACTTGTTCCCCCTGAGTTATTGAGTTAGTTGAAACAAATGCCACTTTTATATTTGTTCCATTAATAAACTTCTCGGATAAATAATACCATGCAGCAACGTAGTCTAAAATCTTTCCATTATCAACTTTGGCAAAAATCTCTGCCATCTCTTCCCTTTGCTGTTTCTTTAGAAATTTAGAACCAACAAAAGGCGGATTACCAAGAATATATGACAACTCAGTTCTTGGAACTATGTCTGTCCAATCAATTCTTAGAGCGTTACCATGCACAATAGTTGCTGATTTTTTTAATGGCAAACGAGCGTAGTACATTCCAAATGATTCCGAAATACGCAGGTTCATTTGGTGGTCCATTAACCATAAAGCAACTTCTGCAATACGCGCAGGAAATTCGTCATATTCGATTCCATAGAACTGATCAACATCTATAAGAATTATTTGGTCAATTCCAAGAACTTGTTGACCACCATGCAACTCTTTGAGGACTTCTAATTCTAAAATTCGCAATTCACGATAGGTAATAATTAAGAAGTTTCCGCACCCACACGCAGGGTCAAGAAATTTTAGGCTAGCGAGTTTTTGATGAAATTCTTTGAGTCTGTTTTTATTGCTTTTTACTTTTTGAAATTCTGCGTGAAGTTCATCAAGGAAGAGCGGTTTAATAAGTTTGAGAATATTCTTCTCAGAGGTGTAATGCGCTCCAAGATTCCTGCGTTCTTCTGGATTCATTACACTTTGGAACATGCTTCCAAAAATTGCAGGTGATATTTTACCCCAATCAAGGGAACTGCACTCCAAAAGAATTTCACGCATTCTTGAATTGAATGCGGCAATGGGTAAAGCTTCTTCAAAGAGTTTTCCGTTTACATAAGGAAACGCCACCAAGTGCTCATCAAGGTTTTTAAGTCTGTTTTCAGTTGGTGTATTGAGGACTTGAAAATATTGGGCTAACCACGCTCCAAGGTCACTGCCGTCTTCGTTGGTTTTAACTTCGATAAACTCTTTGAAAGTGTCTTTTTCAAAAATTCCCGTGTCGTCTGCAAACAGGCAAAAAAGCAACCGAACCAAGAAAACTTCTAATGGATGCCCTTCATACCCACTTTCTTTTAATTGGTCATGAAGTTTTCCCATTAACTCTGCTGCTTTGATGTTTACTGGGTCTTCATCCTTGAAAGTTCGCTTTTGATAGCCTGCGATAAACCCAAAGAGTTTAATGTTTTCGTAAAATTCTTTTATTCCAAATTCGTATTCTTTCTTGATGTCAAGGTCGTACAGTTTGAAATTTTCAAAGTCAGAAACCAAAACATACTTTGGTAATTCATGCTCTTTGATTCCATGAAAGTAGTCGGTAGCCTGTTCAAAAGCTGCGTCAAGATTTTTTCCCTTCGATTTGTGCTCTACAAGCAGTGTACCTTTCCAAAAAAGGTCAATAAAGCCTTGTTTGTTGTTCAGTTTTTTTACTGGTTCTTCAAATGTGGCAAGTCGTCTCCTCGAAATTCCAAATACATCAAAAAAGTCATTCCAAAACGAATCTTTCTCAGCTCGTTCTCTGGTTTCGCCTTCCCATTCCTTGGTGAATTTCAAGGCTCTGTCTTTAATTTCATTCCAACTTAATGCCATTATTTAATCCCTATTTCTTGTATGCAAGGGAGCCTGCTCCATTACATAGGTATGAAGCTCTACGTAGATTCTCGCCCATTTTTCGAGGTTCAGCTCTTCCCAGCCTCCCTTAAGAAGTCTATCCAGATTTGGATTGTTAACCCTGGAGAAGTTCATCCCGTCAATATACCAGAAAACTCGTAGGGTGTCAGGGTGGGATTGGGAGTGGATGTCCATTCTGACTCACCCCCAGCACCTTCATGCCCCCCTGTAAATGCCGGGGCTGTGTCAGAATGATGAATTTGGTTTGCAGGCAAGGCGGCAAAAAAATTGGAGCAGTGTAAACAAAAGAAAAAATACGAGATTAGTCAGGGAACCGCCCTTCTGCGGAAAACAGGGGCTGTCAAGCGACTGTTCTGGCTACAAAAGGGTACATCCTAGATGAACTAGTTGCCAAAAATTATAACTTTTCCTATCATTCATTTGGCATAATTATTTCTTAGTTAGCGAATAGTATGCTGTTACCGAATAGGTGTCATAGCCTGCATAATCTAGGCTAGCATACTGCTTCCCATCGCGGAGTGATAGCCTTAGTTGAGCAATGTCATTCATGGCTTTTCCGTCTTCAAATTTAATATTGTCTTCCGTAAGCACAACCGTGTTTTTATTGTTGTCAATGTGGAAGCTATTGCCTCCATTTAGCACTGTATTGATTTCTTTCGTTTTTGAATCTCTGAACAATGATGAAACGGCAATGTATTCGGGGTCGGGGTCGGCAGAATCGTAAAAGATAACGAGACCATTGTAGATAATATCGTCTTGAACAGTAAATTCGATTGTTATTTCGGATGAAGCTTCTGTATAAACAGCGGATACAATAGTCGCCCTTGAGGGAAGTGCAACGTGGGTATCCGGTGGATCATAATAGAGATAGTAGTTCTCGGTATAGACAAATTCCTTCCCGTTGGTAGTGGTTGATCCCGGTGCAGACACCAGTTGAGAATACTCGTCAGAGCTGCCATCCTTGAACTTCACATTGACGATGTAGGTGCCAATAGGCAATACACTCCCATTGGAAAGATCGTCAGAATACATCCGTGACGTTTCTATATATTTTTTGCCGTCATCTGTAGTCATAAAACTGGCATCTATTTCATCTTGCTTATCGAATAACCAGTATCCACCGTTTGGGGGTGAAATGCGAAACGATTCTATGTCGCTGGACATAGGCCCGGAATTATCAAAGTAAATCGACATGATCAAATATGCCGACCCATCATTCGAATTGACTGAGGCCCAATTGCCAATCGTCCAGTCAATGTTGCTAATCTTCCATAATGGGTCTGGATCGGCATTGCATGCCGTGATTGCAAAACTGGTCACGATGGCTATTAGTGCAATTGTTAAGCGATAAACTGTCTTCATTTTAGGAAAACCTCCTTTCATTAGCCTAGCTTGGCACAGAAACAGAAGCCCTTAATACCTTCTGTATATGGTATTATCAGGGCATCTTGTAACTTCATCTGAAAAGAGTACCACCTCTACACGTTTCTGTCAATCAGGAATCTCAACTTTCGTTCATAATCTGAGCTGGCAGTCGGATGCCTCCGTATATGGTAATATCATCTTGTACAAGAATTACCAGGAGGCACCCGATGAATAGCTTAACGCAGGAAACAGAACAGAGAAATAAGACAAGCACCAGAACCGATATTTTTTCAATCGGCTGGAAATTGGACAGCAACTGTCCGGTCTGAAGTTCCGCAAAATCCATGGGGATTTGAGTTTATTCGATGCCTGATAAGAATCATATAGTGCCCTCAAGCTTAGTGGCAGAGAAAAAACACGTGCATCCTTATATCTCTCGATAAAGAAATGCTTTACAAGAATATGCTTATAATTCCTCCGCCCCGTCTCATTCCCATTGGTTCCATTTCGGCTCATTAAGTCTAAAAAACCCGCTAATCCCATGGCTTCTAACCTATATCGCCTTTGTCGAGGGGTCTGTGTCAGAATCCAGGGGGTGGGTCAGGATGATGGATTTGGTCTGCAGGCAAGGCGGCGAAAAGTTTTGAAAGCGGAGTGTACATGTTGTACATGAGCATTTCAGGTTTTTTCGCCAACGCCGCATGCGGGCCAAAGGCGCATTCTGACACAGCCCCCAACCTTCAGGGCACTACATAAGAATCACAGGCCCTACCCTGTCACATCAGTTGAGGGCCACAGAGGCTGTCTATTTCATCAATACATACATCAAAGGTAGACGCTGGGCGAAAAATTGCTTATACTATGTCTGAATTGGCGTCGTACCCAAGTGGCTAAGGGAGTGGATTGCAAATCCATGATTCAGCGGTTCGAGTCCGCTCGACGCCTTAGATTATTATTGGAAACTGTTTATAAATGCAGGTCTCCCCTGAAACTTTGCTATCAGAACTTTCCGCCTGTCTGCGTCTGCCTGTTGCAGACAGGTGCGTACACGCACAGGCAGGCCGCCTTGCCTGCAAACCAAATCCATCGTTCTGACCCAGCCCTGCGGAAGAAATCAAATCAAGGTCTTGAATTATTTTTGGGAAGTAACCCTAAATATGAAACTGTGAGAACATGAAGTACCGCACGATACCCGGAAATAACGAACCGCTCTCAATCCTTGGTTTCGGTGTGATGCGTCTCCCGACTCGTGCAGGAATTATCGACAAACGGCGTTCGACGAGGATGCTCCTGGAGAGCATAGCGGGCGGCATTAACTATTTTGATACGGCTTATCCCTATATGGCGGGTCAATCAGAGCCATTTCTGGGCCGGTTTTTGGAAGAACACCAACTCCGCGATAAGGTATCCATCGCGACGAAACTCCCCCACTGGCAGATACGCAACCGTCAAGACATGATAAATATGCTCGTAAACCAGCTCGGACGTCTGCGCACTGATCGCATTGACTATTACTTGATCCACAGCATTACTGGTGGAAGCTGGAGCGAACTCGTCCGGCGGGGTGTCATTGAATTCTTAGATGTAGCGAAGCGGGAAGGCAAGATACTCAATGCTGGTTTTTCCTGGCATGGGCTACCTGAGGATTTCGCAGGCGTTGTCGATGCCTATAACTGGGATTTCTGCCAGATTCAGTACAACATTCTCGACGAACGCCGACAGGCTGGCACAGCGGGTTTGGAATATGCCGCATCCAAGGGTCTTGGTATCGTCATCATGGAACCCCTTCGCGGCGGAAACCTCGCGTCGAGAATACCCGGTGCCGCCCTGTCCGAATGGAGAAAGATGCCCGAGCGGTCCCCGGCGGCCTGGTCGCTGGCCTGGTTGTGGAACAAGCCGGAAGTGAGCATCGTTCTTTCGGGGTTCTCGAACGTCGCACATATAAGAGAAACGATGGCACTGGCAGACGAGGCATATCCAGGTATGCTAAGTGTGAATGAACTTGAGGGAATAGCCAGGGTCCAGACCGCCTATTCAGAAGCCAAGATCATCGGTTGCACATCCTGTCGATACTGCATGCCCTGCCCCTTTGGCGTATCAATCCCTGATGTGTTTGATTGGTATAACGAATGGAAAACGGTGAGACCCGGCCTCGCCCAGCGAGTGTTCTACCTTGCCATGGTGGGCGGTATATTCTCGAAGACAAGTGGTCTGGCATCGCGATGTACCGCCTGTGGCCAGTGCTTGAAAAAATGTCCGCAGTCCCTTCCCATCCCTGAACTGATGCAAAAAGTCTCGAAGGAATATGAGGGTGGACTGGGCCGATTCATCGATAGAACGGCCGCCAAATTATGGCGGCTGTTCAAAGGTAAGCCGAAATAGTGGATCTGATTATCAAACTAGATGACATAATGAATGCAATTAAGGAGAATTTACCCGATCAGTTTGATATAGTGTTGGGCATAGAACGGGGTGGCGTTCTTCCGGCCTATCTGGCATCCAGATGGCTGAACATCCCATTCACCAGCATGCGAATCAGATTCAGAGATGAGGCCCACTCACCCATCTCGGCTACACCCCAACTCATTAATGGACCCCTCCAGGAAACAAATGGCCTGCGCGTTTTGTTGGTTGACGATGTGTGCAATACCGGTGCCACCTTACGTAAAGCCTCTCAGGAACTCCAAGCCGCCGAAATCACAACCATGGTGATTTCAGGAGAGGCGGATATATCCCTATTTGGAGCCCATGACAGGTGCATACGCTGGCCATGGAGCCGTGAGTGATCATCCCTTCTTAATGATCTTAGCCCAGCTATCCCTCAGCCCCACACTGCGGTTGAAAACCGGCCTCTTCCCCGGAATGTGATCAATCATGTCGGCGACAAAATAGCCGTTGCGGATGAACTGGAATCGGGCCTCCCTCTCGGCATCCGCAAGCAGTGGTTCTACCTTTGCAGAGCTAAGCAGAACTTCTGAATCCGCCCGGAGATAATCCTGAAACTCCCGGCCCTCTTCTACCTCGCTCATATCTTCCAGTGTAAATAGATGCTCATAAAGCCGAATTTCGGCATCTACGGCATCGTGCCGAGAAAGCCAATGAAGCGTCCCCCGCACTTTCCTGCCATCAGGAGTACTCCCTCCCCGAGTAGCCGGATCGTAGGTACAGAGAATTTCAGTTGGATTTCCATTTTGATCGCGGAGAACCTGCGTAATTGTGATTATGTATGCGTACTTGAGCCTCACTTCTTGGCCCAAAGCCATCCTGAACCATTTACGGGGAGGATTATCCATATAATCCTCCCGCTCCACCCAGAGTGCACCTGAAAAACTGATTTCCCTAACCCCGTCATTCGCATCACCGGGATTGTTTTCGGCCTCGAAGACTTCGATCCTATCCTTTGGCCAATTGACAATTGTGAGCTTTATAGGATTCAGAACGGCCATTCGCCGTTGGGCACGGGCATTGAGTTCCTCCCGCACATGGAAGTTCAGAAATTCGATGTCCACAAGACTATTTACCCGGCTCACTCCAATTTCTTTGATGAAGCGGCGTATGCTTGTCGCCGGAAACCCCCGACGCCTCATTCCACATAAGGTGGGCATCCTGGGGTCATTCCAACCCCTAACATGAGTCTCATCAACAAGGCTCTTCAGATATCGCTTACTCATGATTGTGTAGCCAAGATTGAGCCTTGCGAATTCATATTGCCTAGGCCTGAATGGAATAGATGTATTATCGAGGAACCAATCATACAGGGGCCTGTGATTGACGAATTCCAGCGAGCATAGTGAATGAGTCACCCCTTCGATGGCATCCTCGTACCCATGTGCAAAATCATACATTGGGTAGATACACCATTTATTCCCTGTTTCATGATGAGGCTCCTTGCGAATACGGTAGATGGTGGGATCGCGCATCAGGATATTCACATGGGTCATGGAGATTTTTGCCCTGAGCACACATGTTCCCTCGTCAAAAAAGCCGTCTTTCATCATTCCTAGAAGCTTTAAATTCTCCGCGATAGCCCGATCACGATAAGGGGAATTTTTTCCTGGTTTGGTGGGAGTGCCGCGGTTTTCGACAATTTCCTCAGGACTCTGATGATCGACATAGGCCTTGCCTGCCTCAACGAGTTCCAATGCCCATTTATAAAACTGATCGAAGTAAGAAGAGGCATGACGGGGATCCCCCTCCCATCGGCATCCCATCCATCGTAAATCCTCTTCTATCCCCTTGACATATTCTTCGCTCTCTCGTTCTGGATTGGTATCGTCATAACGTAGGCGGCAAATCCCTGAGAATTCCTCGGCAATGTCAAAATTCAACAAAAATGCCTTTGCGTGTCCGATATGAAGATATCCATTGGGTTCTGGTGGAAACCTTGTAACAACCGTCTTAACCCGCCCTGAATCCAGATCGTCCTGTATTATCTGTCTGATGAAATCACTCATTCTACTTCCTGCTTGCTGTGTACAGTCAATTATCAATTATATAGTGCCTCAAAGCTTAGTGTTAGAGAACAGGCACGTGAATCTATAAATATAGATTGACCAAAAAACGATTTACAAGCATCTGGGTTCTGGGTTTAGGGTTCAGGGTTCAGGGTTCAGGGTTTAGGGTTTCGCACGGAGGCACGGAGGGCACGGAGGTTTTTTTTAATGCTTTGGCTACGTCCATCTCTGTGTCCTTTGGGATCTCTGTGAGAGCTGAAACGGTATGGGATATAAAAGATTTCTCACGGAGGCACGGAGGGCACGGAGGTTTTTTAATGCTTTGGCTACGTCCATCTCTGTGTCCTTTGGGATCTCTGTGAGAGCTGAAACGGTATGGGATATAAAAGATTTCTCACGGAGGCACGGAGGGCACGGAGGTTTTTTTTAATGCTTTGGCTACGTCCATCTCTGTGTCCTTTGGGATCTCTGTGAGAGCTGAAACGGTATGGGATATAAAAGATTTCTCACGGAGGCACGGAGGGCACGGAGGTTTTTTAATGCTTTGGCTACGTCCCTCTCTGTGTTTTTTGGGATCTCTGTGAGAGCTGAAACGGTATGGGATATAAAAGATTTCTCACGGAGGCACGGAGGGCACGGAGGTTTTTTAATGCTTTGGCTACGTCCCTCTCTGTGTTTTTTGGGATCTCTGTGAGAGCTGAAACGGTATGGGATATAAAAGATTTCTCACGGAGGCACGGAGGGCACGGAGGTTTTTTAATGCTTTGGCTACGTCCATCTCTGTGTCCTTTGGGATCTCTGTGAGAGCTGAAACGGTATGGGATATAAAAGATTTCTCACGGAGGCACGGAGGGCACGGAGGTTTTTTAATGCTTTGGCTACGTCCATCTCTGTGTCCTTTGGGATCTCTGTGAGAGCTGAAACGGTATGGGATATGAAAGATTTCTCACGGAGGCACGGAGGGCACGGAGGTTTTTTTTAATGCTTTGGCTACGTCCCTCTCTGTGTCCTTTGGGGTTTATGTTGATGGTTGCTGGTTGCTGGTTGCTGGTTGTTGCTAGTTGCTAGTTGCTAGTTGCTAGTTGCTAGTTGCTAGTTGCTAGTTGCTGGTTGCTGGTTGCTGGTTGCTGGTTGCTGGTTGCTGGTTGCTGGTTTCTGGTTGCTGGTTGCTGGTTGCTGGTTGCTGGTTGCTGGTTGCTGGTTGCTGGTTGCTGGTTGCTGGTTGCTGGTTGTTGGTTGCTGGTTGTTGGTTGTTGGTTGCTGGTTGCTGGTTGCTGGTTGCTGGTTGCTGGTTGCTGGTTGTTGGTTGTTGGTTGTTGGTTGCTGGTTGTTGGTTGCTGGTTGCTGGTTGCTGGTTGCTGGTTGCTGGTTGTTGGTTGCTGGTTGCTGGTTTTTGGTTTTTGGTTGCTGGTTTTTGGTTGCTGGTTTTTGGTTGCTGGTTTTTTTAACCGCAGAGGACGCAGGGGTTTTTTGGTAGTTGGTTGCCGGTTTTTTTATTCCGTTTTTAGCTTTTATCGTATAACACAGCCGTAATTCGTTTAGTGATTGTATTTTGCCCTGTTTGTTTCTCTCTGCGTAAATCTGCGTTCATCTGGGTTCATCTGCGGTTCCTTCCCTTGTAACCGCCCGTTCGCTCCACTCACTCGATAAACGCAAATTAACGCAGATAGAATACTATGGCCAGCCTATAATTCGTTCAGTGACTTTATTTAGCTTTATGTTTGTTTCTCTCTGCGTATCTCTGCGCCCTCTGCGGTTTATATTCCCAGTTCCTCGAAGTTTTTCTGGATTTTTAAGGGGAATCATTATAATTCACCGGTTTTTCGGGTTGTGTTGAAAAACAACTCAGCACTGAGCATCATCATTTGCCGAAGGCATCCCTCCGTGACCTTTGTGATCTCCGTGAGAGGCAGAATTTCGCTCAGAGGCACAGAAGGCACGGAGGGTTTCAACGCTTTGACCGCTCCTCTCTCCGTGATCTCCGTGAGAGCTGAAAACGGCATGGGATATAAAAAATTTCGCACAGAGGCTCAGAGTTCACAGAGGTTTTTCAAAGTTTTGTCTGCGCCTCTCTGTGGCCTTTGTGATCTCCAAGAGATGCAGAATTTCGCTCAGAGGCACGGAGTACACAGAGGTTTTTTAACGCGGTTATTATCAATTATTTAGGGGCTGGATAGTTACATGGAAGCATTATAATATGGATCCTAGCTATCGCTAATTTCCCGGCGAATAAGCCGAAAACGAATTTTGAGGACTCTTATAATGAAAAACAAGAAGACAATGAGCATGCTGTTGCTTGGAGCGTTGCTGGCTTTGGCAAGCTGTGCGAAATCGGCTGGAGTTGGTGCCGTATCGGGCCTGAGTCCAACTGACGGAAGCCACACCACGGACACCACACCCGAATTTAGATGGACCGCCGTGGACGGAGCGGTGAAGTACCAGATACAGATAGCAGGCAGTGAGGCGGACCTGGCGGGCAGTCCCCCGGTTGACGATAAGAATGTGAACGGCACCAGTTACACGCCGACGACGGCCCTGACGAATCAGCAACTACATTATTGGCGTGTACGTGCGGTGGACGGCGAGGAACAGGCCGGGGCCTGGAGCGGGTCTTCATTGCGGGTGGAATGGGGTGCCGTATCGGGCCTGAGTCCAACTGACGGAAGCCGCACCACGGACACCACACCCGAATTTAGATGGACCGCCGTGGACGGAGCGGTGAAGTACCAGATACAGATAGCAGGCAGTGAGGCGGACCTGGCGGGCAGTCCCCCGGTTGACGATAAGAATGTGAACGGCACCAGTTACACGCCGACGATGGCACTGACGAATCAGCAACTACATTATTGGCGTGTACGTGCGGTGGACGGCGAGGAACAGGCCGGGGCCTGGATCGGGTCTTCTTTGCGGGTGGAATGGGGTGCCGTATCGGATCTGAGTCCAACTGACGGAAGCCACACCACGGACACCACACCCGAATTTAGATGGACCGCCGTGGACGGAGCGGTGAAGTACCAGATACAGATAGCAGGCAGTGCGGCAGACCTGGAGGGCAGTCCCCCGGTTGACGATAAGAATGTGAACGGCACCACTTACACGCCGACGATGGCCCTGACGAATCAGCAACTACATTATTGGCGTGTACGTGCGGTGGACGGCGAGGAACAGGCCGGGGCCTGGAGCGGGTCTTCTTTGCGGGTGGAATGGGGTGCCGTATCGGGCCTGAGTCCAACTGACGGAAGCCGCACCACGGACACCACACCCGAATTTAGATGGACCGCCGTGGACGGAGCGGTGAAGTACCAGATACAGATAGCAGGCAGTGCGGCAGACCTGGAGGGCAGTCCCCCGGTTGACGATAAGAATGTGAACGGCACCAGTTACACGCCGACGATGGCCCTGACTAACCTGCAGACGCATTATTGGCGTGTACGTGCGGTGGACGGCGAGGAACAGGCCGGGGCCTGGAGTAGGTCTTCTTTGCGGGTGGATTGGGGTGCCGTATCGGGCCTGAGTCCAACTGACGGAAGCCGCACCACGGACACCACACCCGAATTTAGATGGACCGCCGTGGCTGGAGCGGTGAAGTACCAGATACAGATAGCAGGCAGTGCGGCAGACCTGGAGGGCAGTCCCCCGGTTGACGATAAGAATGTGAACGGCACCAGTTACACGCCGACGATGGCCCTGACGAATCAGCAACTACATTATTGGCGTGTACGTGCGGTGGACGGCGAGGAACAGGCCGGGGCCTGGAGTAGCTCTTCTTTGCGGGTGGATTGGGGTGCCGTATCGGGTCTGAGTCCAACTGACGGAAGCCGCACCACGGACACCACACCCGAATTTAGATGGACCGCCGTGGCTGGAGCGGTGAAGTACCAGATACAGATAGCAGGCAGTGCGGCAGACCTGGAGGGCAGTCCCCCGGTTGACGATAAGAATGTGAACGGCACCAGTTACACGCCGACGATGGCCCTGACTAACCTGCAGACGCATTATTGGCGCATACGGGCGGTGGACGGCGAGGAACAGGCCGGGGCCTGGAGCGGGACGCAAACACTGACTGTAAACTTTGATATCGTATCGGGCCTGAATCCAACTGACGGAAGTAGCACCACGGACACCACACCCGAATTTACCGACATGCAGGCCGCCGACGAAATTGAAAACGAAGACCCCGGCAAAAGAGCCGAACTCGCCGAACTCTACAAGAAACGCGATCTTCTTCAAAACCAGATCGACATCGTGAACAAACGCATAAAGGCCCATAAAACCTGGGCGTGGATAACCATTCCCCTGGGCATACTGACAACAGGAGCGGGGGTGTATTTCTTGGCATCGTCGGAAGAGGCTTATAAGAACTACCAGGACACCTCCGAGACCAGGACAATCTCGGAATACAAGGGGCAGGGAGCACTCTACGAGCCCTTGGGCTATTCCCTGGGAGGCGGAGGGCTGGCCCTGACAGTTATCGGCACCATATCAGCCCTTACAACCCCTGATCACCAGAAACTTAAGGAGAGATACAAGTCTTTGATAAACAAAATCACCCGAATGGAGGAGCAGTTGCAATGAACCGATTATTCTTTTTGAGAGCACCCTTGAGCCGAGCCCTTGGCCTGCTTGCGGCCACCCTTATGCTCAATGCCTGTGAACGTGTATGGGACAACCCCGCCGACCCCGAGGCCCCCAGCTATCAGGGCTACCCAAGCGTAAAAACCGCCGATGAAATTGAAGCGGTTACCCCTGATGGCACGGAAATGATCTACCAGAGTTTTCTCGTCAATGAAGTTCTGGAGGCCCAGGCATATAGGCTGGAGATTGCCACCGACAAACAATTTTCCAAAGTCATTTATAGGGATGACACCCTTACCAGCAACTTCCTGGGAGCCAAGGCCAGCCTGAACAGAGGCCCAACCTACTACTGGAGGGGAGCGGCAAAGAAGCATGACGCATGGGGGAAATGGACCGAAGGAAGGGGGTTTAAGCTGGTAAGCAGTATAACTCCCATGAAACCCGCCAGCGGAATCAGCACCACGGACACCACGCCCGAATTTAGCTGGACCGCCGTGGACGGAGCGGTGAAGTACCAGATACAGATAGCAGACAGTGAGGGGGACATGGATTTCAATCCCACGGTTGACGACAAGAATGTGTCTGGAACGAGTTACACGCCGACAACAGCCCTGACAAACCTGCTGACGCATCATTGGCGTGTGCGTGCGGTAGACGGCAATGACCAGGCCGGAGCCTGGAGTGGGTCATCTTCGTTGCGGGTGGAATGGGGCACCGTATCGGGCCTTGATCCAACTGACGGAAGCAGCACCACGGACACCACGCCCGAATTTGGCTGGACCGCCGTGATTGGAGCAACAAGGTATGAGATCCAAATAGCAGACAGTGAGGGGGACATGGATTTCAATCCCACGGTTGACGACAAGAATGTGTCTGGAACGAGGTATACGCCGACAGCCCTGGCTAACAAGCAGAGGCATTATTGGCGTGTACGAGCGGTGGATGGCGATGGACAATTCGGAGCCTGGAGTGGCTCGCAAACATTGAATATAAACTTTGATACCGTATCGGGCCTGAATCCAACTGATGGAAGCAGTACCACGGACACCACACCCACCTTTAGTTGGACCGCCGTGACTGGAGCGGATAAGTATCAGATACAGGTAGCAGACAATGCGGCGAACCTGGCGGGCAGTTCCACGGTAAATGTGCCCGGCACCAGTTACACACCGACGATGGCCCTGACAAACCTGCTGACGCATCATTGGCGTGTACGAGCGGTGGACGGCGATGGACAATTCGGAGCCTGGAGTGGAGCGTCTTCATTGCGGGTGGAATGGGGCACCGTATCGGGCCTTGATCCAACTGACGGAAGTAGCACCACGGACACCACACCCGAATTTAGATGGACCGCCGTGGCTGGAGCAACAAGGTATGAGATACAAATAGCAGACAGTGAATCGGCCCTGGAAGGTAGTCCCGCTGTTGCGGTGAGCGACACCAGTTACACGTCGACAACAGCTCTGACAAACCTGCTGACGTATCATTGGCGTGTGCGTGCGGTGGACGGCGAGGGACAATTCGGAGCCTGGAGTGGAGCGTCTTCATTGCGGGTGGAATGGGGTGCCGTATCGGGCCTGAGTCCAACTGACGGAAGTAGCACCACGGACATCACGCCCGAATTTAGATGGACCGCCGTGGCTGGAGCGGCGAAGTATGAGATACAAATAGCGGACAGTGAGGCGAACCTGGCGGGCAGTCAATCGGTAGATGTGAATGACGGCACCAGTTACACGCCGACAACAGCTCTGACAAACCTGCTGACGTATCATTGGCGTGTGCGTGCGGTGGACAGCGAGGGACAATTCGGAGCCTGGAGTGGAGCGTCTTCATTGCGGGTGGAATGGGGTGCCGTATCGGGCCTGAGTCCAACTGACGGAAGTAGCACCACGGACATCACGCCCGAATTTAGATGGACCGCCGTGGCTGGAGCGGCGAAGTATGAGATACAAATAGCGGACAGTGAGGCGAACCTGGCGGGCAGTCAATCGGTAGATGTGAATGACGGCACCAGTTACACGCCGACAACAGCTCTGACAAACCTGCTGACGTATCATTGGCGTGTGCGTGCGGTGGACGGCGAGGGACAATTCGGAGCCTGGAGCGGGCCATTTTCATTTTCCATTTTTGCTCCAATCAACTATGAATTCCGACTGGCATTTGTGGGCCAGCCCTATTCCCTGTCGTTGGCTAATGCGTTGCCATCGGTGACGTACAGTGTGAGTCCAGCACTGCCTGACGGATTGAATTTGGACACCTCGACCGGCAGAATTTACGGGACTCCAACGACACGGCAGTTCGTGAAAGACTACTCCATAACGGTTACACCGACATCTGGGGGAAGATCCGCTACTGCAACCGTGTCGCTTTTTGTCAAGGAAACGGCTAAGAACAAAGATGATCTTTGGAGGATGATCGACGAGGAGATTGAGGCACAGGGAAACACGGCTGACTTGAACCTTATTGATACCAGTAAAATTACGGATATGAGCCACCTGTTTAACAGTGATACATCTTTATCTGATAGTCATGCCGATTATTCAGCATTTAACGGGGACATATCCGGCTGGGATGTCTCCAGCGTGACTGATATGAGTAGGATGTTTTCTATTGCTCGTAGGTTCAACGGGGATATTTCAGGTTGGGATGTTTCCAACGTGAAGGACATGAGTTTTATGTTCTATTGGGCCGATGCATTCAACGGAGACATCTCGAAATGGGATGTATCCAGTGTGACTAACATGAGTACTATGTTCTCTTGTGCCAGTGCATTTAACGGGGATATATCCAATTGGGATGTATCCAGCGTGACTAACATGATCAATATGTTCAGTGCTGATGCATTCAACGGAGACATATCAAAATGGGATGTTTCCAACGTGAAGGACATGAGTTATATGTTCTGTTGTGCCGATGCATTCAACGGAGACATATCCAACTGGGATGTCTCCGGCGTGACTGACATGAGTAGGATGTTCCAGAAGGCCTATGCATTCAACGGGGACATATCAAAATGGGATGTTTCCAACGTGAAGCACATGAGTGGGATGTTCTATTGGGCCGATGCATTCAATGGGGACATATCAAAATGGGATGTTTCCAACGTGAAGAACATGAGTTATATGTTCTTTAAAGCCGAAGCATTCAACGGAGACATCTCGAAATGGGATGTATCCAGCGTGACTAACATGAGTACTATGTTCTATGCTGCCACTGCATTCAACGGGAACATTTCCGAATGGGATGTCTCCAGCGTGACTGATATGAGTAGGATGTTCGATGATGCCGATGCGTTCAACGGAGACATCTCGAAATGGAATGTATCCAACGTGAAGGACATGAGTGATATGTTCAGGTGGGCCGATGCGTTCAACGGGGACATAGCCGGCTGGGATGTCTCCGGCGTAAAGGACATGAGCGAGATGTTCAGGGAAGCCGATGCATTCAACGGAGACATAGCTAGCTGGAATGTCTCCAACGTGACTGACATGAGTCGGATGTTTGAGGGTGCCTATGCCTTCAACGGTGACATATCTAGCTGGAATGTCTCCGGCGTGAAGAACATGTACCGGATGTTCTATAATGCCGATGCGTTCAACAGGGACATATCTAGCTGGAATGTCTCCGGCGTGAAGAACATGTACCGGATGTTCAGTGGTGCCGATGCATTCAACGGGGACATAGCTAGCTGGAATGTCTCCAACGTGACTGACATGAGCTGGATGTTTGAGGGTGCCGATGCATTCAACGGAGACATAGCTAGCTGGAATGTCTCCAACGTGACTGACATGAGATCTATGTTCAGTTGGGCCAATGCATTCAACGGGGACATATCCGGCTGGGATGTCTCCGGCGTGACTGACATGAGGTGGATGTTCAATGAGGCCCATGCATTCAACCGCAATTTGGAGCCATGGGGAGTTCACCTTTCCGGTCGTGAAGTTTCTATGTATAAGATGTTTGAGGGTTCAGGCTTGGAGAATACGCCTTCCTGGTATAAGTAGTATTGAATGGCTCGTACAAATACCGTCAAGAAAATTCCCAAAGATAGAGAAGATCTCAAAAGGCTGGTTGCAGAGGAAATTAAGGAGCAGGGAAACGAAGCTGATTTGAATCATATTGATACCATTAGAGTTACGGATATGAGTGAGTTGTTTCATGGTGCTAGTAAGTTCAATTGTGACATATCGGAATGGGATGTTTCTAACGTAACTAATATGGGCTGGATGTTTTGTGGGGTCACATCTTTTAACGGCGATATATCAATGTGGGATGTTTCTAGTGTAGAAGACATGAGGTATATGTTTTCTTATGCTCATGCATTCAATGGCGACATTTCAGGTTGGGATGTATCCAAAGTAACTAGGATGACGAGTATGTTTGCTGGAGCGGAGGCATTTAATGGAGACCTCTCTAAATGGAATGTTTCCAGCGTAAAGGACATGAATTGGATGTTCAATCGTGCTAAGGCATTTAATGGGAATATATCCGGGACGTATCCAACGTAGGTGGTATGGTCCGTATGTTTGAGGGTGCTGAGGCATTCAAAGGGGATTTGGAATCATGGGGAGTACGACCTTTAGGCATCAGTATTTTTATGGATACTATGATAGATGGTATGTTTATTAATTCTGGGCTGTCGGAAAGCCCTCCTTCTTGGTATGATGAGTATTGAATGGCTCGTACAAATACCGTCAAGAAAATTCCCAAAGATAGAGAAGATCTCAAAAGGCTGGTTGCAGAGGAAATTAAGGAGCAGGGAAACGAAGCTGATTTAAACCACATCGATACAAGTAAAATCACAGATATGCGACACATGTTTAGTTGGGCTTTTGCATTCAACGGTGATATATCGAAATGGGACGTATCAAACGTGAAGTACATGAGTTGGATGTTTCGTGAGGCCCGTGAATTTAATGGAGACATATCCGGGTGGGATGTATCTAATGTGATAGATATGAGTGGGATGTTTGCTCAGGCTTATGTATTTAATGGGAATATTTTTAAGTGGGATGTGTCTGCTGTAATTAATATGAGTGGGATGTCTGCTGGAGGTGAGTCATTTAACGGAGACCTCTCTAAATGGAATGTCTCCAACGTGAAGGATATGAGCCGTATGTTTGTTGGAGCATATATATTCAACGGGGACATATCTAATTGGAAGCTCTTTAACGTGAAGGGCCTGTTTTCTATGTTTTTAGGTGCGAGTAGATTCAGTAGAAATTTGGAGCCTTGGGGAGGCTATCTTTTTGGCCGTGAAGTTTCTATGGGTGGTATGTTTGATTATTCAGAATTAGCGAATAGCCCACCTTCTTGGTACTAGGTTGATTTAAGCCATTATGCCGTTTTAGATGCGGGGATTATGGGCAGATATTCAGCACTGGTGCGTAGGGCCTGGTACTCTATTCTGCCTTGATCTTCGCTAATCTGTCGCTGGGTGTCTTAGTAGGATTGGGGTTTTCAATAGCATCGGAAAACAGGTAAACGGGCTGTGTCAGGATGCGCCTTTGGCCCGTATTCAACGCACAGGCACCGACAGGCGAATCAAGATCGCCGCAGGGCGACTGGCCCAGGTTATGGAGGGATCGGAAAACAGGTAAACGGGCTGGCACATAGGTCGCCCCTACAGGAATCCACCATCCACCATCCACCATCATCCACCAACCACCAACCAGCAACCAGCAACCAGCAACCAGCAACCAGCAACCAGCAACCACCAACCACCAATCACCAACCAGCAACCACCAACCAGCAACCACCAACCAGCAACCACCAATTGTCAATTATCAATTGTCAATTATCAATTATCAATTACTCTCACGCCATCAGGATTTACATCAAAGTTAATCACCGTGCCTATGCGAGGCGGGTTGACATCTGGCCAAATGGCTGTAAGTTGATCAGCGTCTACCTGGTTTACCCCTGGGTTCTCCGGCATTAATTCCAGGCGCCAGCCCGCCGCTGAGAATTCTTTGCTGACGAGCTTCCCCCGTAGCGGGCCGTGGGGGCTTACTTTGAGGTGTTGAGGCCGGATCATAAGGACAGCCGGAAGTCTCACTCCTCTGGCTTCGCCGGGTAGCCTCACCAGACCGGCAGAGGTTATGGCGCTTTGCCCGTCAGGGGTGAAAGCCTGTATGCGTAGCCAGGATTTCTGTCCTAGAAAGGCCGCTGTGAAGTGATTCTTGGGATCCGCCCATAGATCGATGGGTAAACCATGCCGAACGATGGAGCCATTGTTCATAATGGCAAGATAGTCGGCCAAGGCGAGGGCTTCTTCCTGGTCGTGAGTCACCAGCAATGCGGTACTCCCGGATGCATCGATTATGCGGCGTACTTCGCGTCGTAGCTTGAGTCTCAAGGCGGCATCCAAGGAGCTAAACGGTTCGTCGAGAAGAAGAATGCCCGGATCGGTGGCCAGGGCCCGGGCGAGAGAAACCCGCTGCTTCTCACCGCCAGAGAGGGAGTCGGGCCGACGTTCAGCCGGTTCCTCAAGGCCCACCATGGCGAGCTTCTCCCTCGCGATGCGCCGGGCCTCAGCACGGCTAAATCCCCTCATACGCGGCCCAAAGGCCACATTGTCCATCACCGTGAGATGCCCAAATAGGGCATAGTCTTGAAATACGAAACCAATATTCCGCCTCTGTGGCGGAAGGCGGATTATGTTTTCACCCCCAAATAAAACACGGCCTGAATCCACTTTAAGAAACCCCGCACATATATCGAGCAAGGTGGTCTTCCCGCTACCGCTGGGGCCGAGTATGACTGAGAGTTTACCGCCCGGAAGCTCAAGATTCACATCGAGATGAAAATCATCCCGATTGAATTTTGTTTTCTCAAAGATGATTGGATGCATTTCAGCGGCCCTCCATGCTGTCCAGGAGGAAAAAGGCCGCGGCGCAGATGAAGATCAACACGGTGCCTAGGGCACAGGCGGCACCGAAATCATAGGTTCCGATGAGGCGGTATATGGCCATCGGCAAGGTAGTGAAGTCTCCCGGTGCCAGAACCATGGTTGTATTGAGTTCTCCGGCGGACAGGGCAAAGGCAAATACCCCCGCCGTCACAAGAGCAGCACGAGATGAAGGCAGCTCGACGTGGATAAGGGTCTGTAGGGCATTGGCTCCGGCCACGCGTGCAGCCAACGGCATGCGAGGTGAGAGCAGTTTGAAACGCCCGACAATTATACGGAAACAGATTGGAATGCTTATGAGACAATGAGCCGCCCCAAGAACAATTATACGCGGGGCTTCGCCTCCCGGCACTCTCCTCAGAAGGATAAGCCACCCCAGCCCGAGAATAATGGAACTGATTCCCAAGGGAATGGACGTGATTATCTCAATTAAATTCCTCCACCGGGAAACATTAACCGCATACCAGGCGAGGAAGGAGGCCATCAGTGTGGAACACAGGGAAACCCCAAAGGCCAGCATGATTGTGCGTTGAAGGGCATTGAGTGTCACGTTATTTTCTCCGCTGAACAGGCGCTGCCAATGTATCAACGAAAACACAGCCGGAGATACCCTCGTCGCATGAAAGAACATACTACGGACAACAACGGCAATCAGCGGGCCGATTATGAAGAGCAATGCCGGCAATAAATAGAACATTGCCGCAAAGTAATGAATCCCGCGGAATTGTATAGTTGCTCTACGAGTCTGGCTTCGTGGGTCATCATTGAGAATTAAGCTGAAACGTGAATTGCTTCGCATATAGATGAGTAACAGAAAAAAGCAGATAAGAGATTCTACTGCGGCAAGCGTGCTACCTCGGGCGAAATTCATCTGATATTTGATCTGCCTGTAAATCTCCACCTCTATGGTAGATAGCTCAGGCCCCCCTCCCAATACCAGCACAATTGAAAAACTCATAAAGCAATACAGAAATGTCAGGACTGCGGCCGTGAGGATGGATGGCAAGAGATGCGGTAAGTCCACGAGGAAAAATGTAATGACTCGCCCCGCCCCAAGGGATGCAGCAGCCCGACTTTCAGATAGCGGTAGGGCCGTCCAGGCATCACCCACAATTCTAATAGTGAGGGGGAAATTGTAAAAAACATGGGCCATGACGATGCCCGTTAGAGAATAGAGGATTTTCCAGGGGGCGAAAGACTCCCCAAGGACGAATCGGCGCATAGAATTAATGAAACCGCTATTGCCGAAGACCAAGACAAACCCGAGGACGGCCAGTATGGGAGGCAAGACAAACGGCACCGTTACAAGAGATTTCAGTATGCGCCGCCCAGCAAAATTGCATCGTCCGATCAAGAAGGCCCCGGGCAGGCCAAAAAGAACCGAAAACCCCGTGCTGAGGCCCGCCTGTTTCAGGGTGAAGAGGAGTATTCCTCTATAATAGGGAGAACTGAATATATCGGCTCTCATCCCCTCGGCGGTAATTGAATTAAATATGACAAGAGAAAGCGGCAGGCCGAAGGCCAGGGCCATGAACAAAAACGGAATAATGAGTAGCCAGGTATTCCGGTCATTCTCTGACCTAATCAATGAGTGAACACCTCTACCCATCTGTCGATGAGGTGGTTCGTGTCTTCCAAACCATCGGGAGAAGCTAGAATCTGTGCCGGACGAAGTGCCGAATCGAATGAGGGTGGAAGCGATACATCCTTCCTAACAGGAAGCATTATGTTGCTTATGGCCAACATACCCTGCGCCTCCTTTTCGAGCATAAAGTCAATAAATAATTCAGCGGCACTTCGATTCTCCGTGCCATTGATGATGCCCATGCCCTCAATTTGAATGAGGTGCCCGTCGGTAAATTCCAATGCGGCATAACGGTCGGAACCCTCATGTTCGACATGATACACGGGGCTTGTCCCATAGCTGAGTACCATTGCTGCCTCCTGGGAGGTGTAGAGGGCATAAGCCTGGCTCCAGCCATCGGCAATGGTGAGAATGGAGGGCCTTAACCGCTTCCAGTAGGCCTGCCACTCATCAGCGTACACGGCAACGGTCCATAGCAAGAAACCCAAACCGGGGGTTGAGGTCCTAGGGTCGGCAAGAATTAATTGATCTTTGTACCTTGCGGCAGTGAGATCCTCAAGAGATTCCGGCGGGTTCTCCATTAACAGGGTATCGTAATTGATCGCATAATGCCCATAGTCATAAGGCAAGAGGTGATGACTACCATCAAAGACAAGGTGTGCGGGGACGTTTTGAAGACCGGGAGACGCATAGGGCTCAAGTATTCCCTCGTCCAGGGCCGTATCCAACAGGCTGTTATCGAGGCCGATAACCACATCTGCCCAGGGTTCGGCCTTCTCAAAGATAAGCCGCTGAAGCACCGTCACGGCATCGCCTGGAGCGTGCAGATTAATGCTGATACCAGTCTGCTCGGTGAAGGCTTCGATTATACTCGGCCCTGGACCCCATTCCGAGCTGAATGAGTCGTAGCAGTAGACATCCAAAACCAAGGACGCAGGAGCCTCCTTGCCCCCACCAGCAAATAAGGAAACCGTGGAGAAAGATATGAGGATGAAGAGATACGATAGACAATAAGGATTTTTTTTCATAGGAACTCCCCGATGAAAAAGGTTGGTTCCAGGTATGAAGAGCATCGTTTCTACGCCAGTATTACCCGGATCAGATTTACGAGTGTATTCTCAGGCCCAACGGACCACCCCGGAAGCTCGAATCCCACTATATACCGCCTATTGGCCGTAGTCAAGCAAGCGCATTGCCTTATCCATGCTATGCTTTGGGAATAAATCGTCTGGTGATGGCATTAGAATTCTCCAGCTCACCTTCTAGTTTATTTATTGTGTGTTTTTATTTTATCTCATCATACCTCTCCAACCCTGATTAATGTGACATTCTCGAAAAATACGGCAAATGGAAAGAACGATGATGTCAGCGGTGGCGGAATGTATAACGTTTCTTCCTCCCCCACCCTGATCAATGTGACATTTTTTGGCAATACCGCAACACTAAACGGGGGTGGAATGTATAACGATAACAACGGAGGTGATGGCCCTACGGTCATTAATTCGCTGTTCTGGGACAACAAGGGAAACAGCAGTACGGAGACGATAAATCATCAGATCTTTACGCATAATGATTCATCCATGGGTGCCGAGAATATGGCCCTCTATAACTGCATTGTGCAACATGGTGTGGACACTGCCGGAGCTGGTGGCATTGTCGAACTGATTATCCTAACAACGGTGGAGACACCATCAACATCACGGCGGAGGAAACAGTAACAGTCGATGCCAGTGCCGCCCCTCTCAGCAGTAGCCTGGACCTCAACGTCAGCGGTTATGTCCAGACACATGCGCTTGCACCAGACAGTCTGACCATCGACAAGGGTCTCTATGTTATGAGCACCACCGACAGGACGGACTGGTACTACAGCGAGAATCGCTCTGTCTGGTATAGCGATTTGGCTGATTTGACGGTAGGCACCACAAACACCGTAGGCTCGCCTCCCGCCGATGTGATAGACCACACCGCCACGGATGCCCGAGGCTACCCTCGTCTCAAGGAGCCCGACATCGGTGCCTTTGAGTTGGAGTAGCAGTACTGCACCTTAGAAATTAGCCAGTGTCTATGAAGCAACCAGCACACGGGGTTTAAGCCTGTGTGCTGGTTGTATTATTTTTATAGTGCCCTCAAGCTTGGTGGTGGGCAACAAATACAAGCTGACATGGATGTTCCGGTGAAAAAACGAGTTATAAGTATGCGCTCAGACATTCTCCGCCCCGTCTCCATCCAATTGTTTCAATTTCGGCTCATTTAGGCTAAGAACCCGCTAGTCCCATATATTCTATTCCAGAACATTCTTGGCCGTGGCCCAATGTGAACACTGATTAATTCTTTTCCTGACAAAGAATAAGGCCCGTCAAGCGGTTGTGGAGTGTCACGAATTTAACAGACTTGAGCCGCCCACAATCTTCGAGGCACTGTATATTCTTTCCGAGGTTGTCACGAAGCCCCGACGCTACCCGTGCCTGTCGATATGCTTGCCGCCTGTATTTGAGAAAAATCTTCCCTCCGTTTCCCCGGAATACTTCGGGCTGATTTTTATGATGGCGATATGGAAGTTATGACTTTTCTATAAAGAATGCCTGTGCGGTCGCATTCAGCACGGACGCAATACGAATGGCAGATTGAACACCCTGCTTGGAAATGCCGCCTTTTACAATCTCATGCACATGCGCGTTGATACACATCCCACAACCATTAATGGCAGAAACGGCCAGGGAATACAGTTCAAAATCAACCTTTTCAATTCCAGATTTGGCAATCACGTTCATTCGAAGTCCCGCAGGCATCTTCGCATATTCCTTGTCACTTGAAAGATGCACAAAGCGATAATAAACATTGTTCATCCCCATGATTGTGGCGGCTGCCTTGGCCGCATTTATCTCTGCATCCGACAAGGTATCGGCCACTTGTGCCGACACGGCGGCAATCACATCCGCATTCTTGGTGCCATAGGCAGAAGCTAAGGCAATGCCGTATGCCTGGTTCGGCGTAAGGCCGTCCACCTCTTCGCCGCTGACGAGTCGGCCAAGATTCAATTTTATATCTTTGGCATACTCCGGAAGTTGATCTCGTAAGGTTTGTATAGACATTGGTTTTCCTTCAATTGTTTGCGGGCATGACATCTTCGCCATGCCCGTCTTCTAATTTAACTTAAGTGCCCGTTGCTTCGTGTAAATCAATTGTCTTATCACCCTTGCTCCAGTTGCATGGGCACAATTCATCGGTTTGTAGTGCGTCAAGGATGCGTAGCACCTCTTTCGGGTTGCGCCCTACATTGAGATCAGTAACCATGCTGAAGCGTACAATGCCGCTCGGGTCGATGATGAAAGTTGCCCGTTGTGCGACACCTGCATTTTTATCCAGAATGCCTAACGCCTCTGACAATTCGCGTTTCACATCCGACAGCATCGGAATTGGAAGGTCTCGCAACTCTTCTTGATGCTTTCTCCATGCCCAGTGAGTGAATTCCGAGTCCGTAGATGCGGTTAGAAGTACCGTATCCCGATCAGCAAATTCTTCATTGAGTGCGCCAAAAGCGGCAATCTCCGTCGGACATACAAATGTAAAATCCTTTGGGTAAAAGAAAATCGTCAACCATTTATTCTGGCTTTTGTAGATGCTTTCATCGATATCCACGAAAACATTGTCAATCGTGATAGCACTGAACTTCTTACCATCAACGGCTTTGAGATTGAATTGAGGGAATTTATCCCCAACAGAAATAGTCATGTATGTACTCCTTAATCTGTACATAATGCCCCAAAGATTGGAGGTGGATCAATAGGTTGAATTAAGAATGCTCCAAAGCCGTTTGAAAATCTGTTATACATTGTCAGGAAGAGAATTATGTCGTAGTCACATTGAACCTCGACAACGGCAGGTGGCATATTCCCTCCACAAATGGACAGAACAGCCGCATCATTATAGGCAGACTCCTAGGTCTTCCTAGTTATTTGTGAACGCCTTATGATAGGTTACATGCGGATCATCATCCTTGGCGGACTGAAACATTGCGGAAAAACATCTTTGGGAAGAACTCTCTCTCAGCGACTTGGTTGTCATTTCTTTGACTTAGACAGTCTGATGCTGGAATCAACGGGGGAAAGGTGGGGTTCTGTCCGTGAGATTTGGAAGGCTGTTGGGCCGGATGAATTTGTCGTACTTGAAGAGCAGGCGATGCGGAATTTCATTGATTGGATTATGCCGACCTTGAAGAGTCAAACCATAATTCTCTCGCTGGGCGGCGGTACTATCGAGAACAGCAATGCCATGAATTTGATCAGTGAATATGGATTAAAGGTATATATACGTGCTGATGCCGAAATGCTTTACCAACGAATTATGAGGAAGGGGAAACCTCCCTTCCTCTCGGAGAAGCAGCCAAGGAAAGATTTTAGCATTATTTATAAAAGGCGACACAAACTCTATGAGGAGTATGCGGATATCTGCGTCGATACATATGATGTGCCACTTAGAGTCAATGCTCAACGACTGTTGGTTGAAGTGGAGAATTATTATGCAGGGAAGTAGTTTCGGGCGATTTTTGACGATTAGCACCTTCGGTGAATCTCATGGAAATGCCGTTGGGGTGATTATGGATGGACTTCCACCAGGATTTGAGATTTCCGAATCTGATATACAAGTGCAGCTGAACAGAAGACGGCCTGGTCAATCAGAGTTTTCTACACCCCGTAAGGAGGCCGATAGAGTTTCTATTCTGTCTGGTGTATTTGAGGGACGTACCACGGGCACTCCCTTGGCTATGATGCTTCAAAACAACAATACCCGGTCCGAAGACTATGGGGACATTGTTGACAAATTTCGCCCAGGACACGCAGATTATACTTATCTGAAGAAATATGGCATAAGAGATTGGCGGGGGAGCGGTAGGGCCTCCGGACGGGAGACCTCGGCGCGGGTTGCCGCTGGTGCTATTGCAAGGAAGTGGCTCAAGGGTAAAGGGTTTGAAATTCTTGCCTGGACGCAGGCGGCTGCAGGTGTCGTTTGCAAGAGCTTTGATGCTTCGGTAATAGAACAGAACCCCTTCAGGGCCTGCGATAAGGAAGCGTCCGAAGAGATGGCCGCTATCGTAAGTCAATTAATGAAGGAGGGTAATAGTGCCGGAGGCATAATAGAATGCCGAGTAACAGGTATGCTACCGGGATTGGGCAACCCTGTGTTCGATAAGCTGGAGGCCGAACTTGGAAAGGCCATCCTTTCTATCGGCGCAATACGGGGATTTGAAATCGGTGCCGGATTTGCGGCAGCCGGTATGTTGGGGAATGAACACAATGACCAGATGAATGAAACCGGGTTCCTCACTAACAATGCCGGTGGTGTTGTCGGCGGAATCAGCACGGGCCAAGATCTGGTGTTTCGGGCCGCTGTAAAACCGACGAGTTCAATTAGTTACCCACAGACGACCCGTAACATCAAAGGCGAAACGGTAGAAATTCGGACAGAAGGCCGCCATGATCCCATTATCTGTCCCCGTATTGTTCCTGTTGTCGAGGCTATGACGGCCCTTGTTCTCATGAATGCGTGCATAGCTCAACAGGCTCAGTGCGGCATGGATACTGTCAATACGTAGGGAGACCTTCGGCAAATTATGAATACTTAGTACTGAGTTATTCTTCAACAAATTTTTGAAAAGCCAACGAATTATAATGACTCCCTTTAAAAATCCAGAAAAACTCTGAGGAACTGGGAAAATAAACCACAAAGGACACGGAAGGTTGCCTTCGGTAAATGATGAATGCTCAGTGCTGAGTTGTTCTTCAACAAATCTTTGAAAAAACCTCTGTGCACTCTGTGCCTCTGTGCGAAACTTCTTATACATCCCATACCGTTTTAGATCTCACGGAGTTCACAAAGAACACGGAGGGAGAGCAGACAAATCTTTGAAAAAACCTCTGCGTACTCTGTGTCTCCGTGCGAAACTCTTTATGCATCCTATGCCGTTTTAGATCTCACGGAGTTTACAAAGGTCCCGGAATAACTTCATGGAATTGACCAAGGAATTGTTTGTCTGCCTGTTGCAGACAGACCATACAAGGCGGGAAAAGCTTCAGCGTAGCTCTTAAGGCCTTTCTACATATCTTAAGTGCGGACATGCACAGGTAGGTAGAAAAATCGAGTCAAGAACTAAATTGATTTTTTGAAATGCTTTTTAGTAGATGCCGTTTCGCTTTAGGAAACGGCATGATTAATCACTCTTCTACAACGAAATCAGCCTTCTCGCTACCACAGAGAGGGCACACCCAGTCTTCGGGCAGATCCGCGAATTCAGTTCCGGGCGGGATGCCATTGTCTGCATCGCCTTCAGCTGGGTCATAGATATAACCGCATACTTCACAAACATACTTTTGCATTACCTATTCTCCTAATTTCATAATTTTGGCTCGTCGCCAGAATCTGTGGATAGCATAGTAGAGATTCCCACCACAAATCAATAGATAAAGCATCAGAAATACACTGTAACTCTCTAAGCCAAAACAAAGAGAAAGGATTTCAGATGCCTATTAAGACCTTATTCAACAACCGATATCGCTTCAAGAGCTTTGTCTACGGAAAATGAAGTTTTAACTGAAAAACTGATCGTTCAGATCAAGGCCAGAAGAAATACAAAACCTGTGGGGCTGTATCAGAATCCAGGGGTTGGGTCAGAATGATGAATTTGATTTGCAGGCAAGGCGGTCTGCCTGTGCATGTACCACCGATTCTTACAGTGGCGATTTGCCCCGGAAAGAGATTTCTTTTAATTCCCCCCCCTGAGGGGGGGCCGGGGGGGAATTTCCTTATCCCTTTCCTTATATGGGCCAAAGGCCGGGCCAAAAACGCATTCTGACACAGCCCCGCCATGACCGCCGCTTTTGGGCGGGGATGGTCGGTCGTCAGCCTTTTGTTGGACAGTGATTTAATTCTATGATTAACAATTCTCCATTTGATGTGTATAATTGCTAAACAATACGCACAGGAGGCGATATGAGAACAAGCATTGTAATAAACGATGAACTGATGAACGAAGCTCTGAATTTAACTGAGCACACAACAAAAAGATCCGTTGTTGAAGAAGGTTTGAGACTGCCCATAAAACTGAAAAAACAGGAAAAAATAAAGTTGTTACGTGGAAAACTGAAATGGGAAGGCGACATGGATGGCATGAGGTTGAACAAATGATCCTCGTCGATTCCTCAGTTTGGATTGCGTATTTCAATGGGTCAAATACCAGGCAAGCTGATCTATTGAATGATTTGCTAAACCGAGAGCCTATATTAATTGGTGATTTAATCATGGCTGAAGTATTCCAAGGATTCCATAGTGCCTCGAAGATTGTGGGTGGTTAAACAAGTTGAACTAAAGGCTTATTATTATCATCTGAAAATATCATTAAATACTGTAAGAAAAAGAGTTAATCAGACATTCCTATTAGGCCTCGGCAAAAGATGTTACGAAACAGAATATATGAGATTATCATTTTTTTAGACTTACTGATCCGAAATGGAAACAAAAAGATTAAGACGGGGCAGAACAAGGCATAAATAGATAATTGCAAATCGTTTTTTTATCGAGAGATATATAAATGCAGGTCTACCACTAAGCTTGAGGGCACTATACAAGGATTTAGACTTGATAGAGATTTTAAGAAAGCCAGAGAGTTCATGAATACGCTTTAATTTCGTAATATTGGTGGTTATACCAATGCAATCAAGGCTACGCAAAATTATCACAAACTAAGGAAAAAAGGTTTGACCGAAAGAAAAACAATTGATGTCATAATCCTAAAAACGGCAGTTGACCAGCAGAAGCCTTTGCAACCCTACAAATAAAATCTTATACCGAAATATTTAAAAAAAATGATACTACTGAAAATACGACTCACACCCATTGGGTGAACGTAAAATGAACGATTTTTTGAGAACATTTAGCGGTAAAGTACTATATGAAATGGTATCTACTGGCTGATTTTAAGCATAATGTTCCGGGCTTAAAAAAAAGGTTCAACTGCCGTTTTTAGAATCACGCTTCGGGGGATGCGTTTCTGGGCATGCCCGGCGGGGGATGTATCTCGCTTCGGGGGATGGGTATCAGGGCGTGCCCGGCGGGAGAGGCATTTCGCTTCGGGGGATGGTTTTCAGGGCATGCCCGGCGGGGGATGTATCTCGCTTCGGGGTATGCGTTTCTGGGCGTGCCCGGCGTGAGATGCATTTTGCTTCGGGGGATGCGTTTCAGGGCGTGCTCGGCGTGGGATGCATTTCGCTTCGGGGCATGCGTTTCTGGGCGTGCCCGGCGTGAGATGCATCATGCTTCGGGGGATGCGTTTCTGGGCGTGCCCGGCGGGAGAGGCATTTCGCTTCGGGGGATGGTTTTCAGGGCATGCCCGGCGGGGGATGTATCTCGCTTCGGGGTATGCGTTTCTGGGCGCGCCCGGCGTGAGATGCATCACGCTTCGGGGGATGCATTTCAGGGCGTGCCCGGCGTAGGAGGCCTTTCGCTTCGGGGGAGGGGTATCAGGGCGTGCCCGGCGGGAGAGGCATTTCGCTTCGGGGGATGGTTTTCAGGGCATGCCCGGCGGGGGATGTATCTCGCTTCGGGCCATGCGTTTCTGGGCGTGCCCGGCGGGGGATGCATTTCGCTTCGGGGCATGCGTTTCTGGGCATGCCCGCCGGTGGATGTATTCCGCTTCGGGGCATGCATTTCTGGGCGTGCCCGCCGTAAGAGGCATTCCGCTTCGGGGCATGGTTTTCAGGGCATGCCCGGCGGGGGATGTATCTCGCTTCGGGGGATGGGTATCAGGGCGTGCCCGGCGTGAGATGCATCACGCTTCGGGTTATGCATTTCTGGGCGTGCCCGGCGTAAGATGCATCACGCTTCGGGGCATGGTTTTCTGGGCGCACCCGCCGGGGGATGTATCTCGCTTCGGGGCATGCGTTTCTGGGCGTGCCCGGCGTGAGATGCATCATGCTTCGGGGGATGCATTTCAGGGCGTGCCCGGCGTAGGAGGCCTTTCGCTTCGGGGGAGGGGTATCAGGGCGTGCCCGGCGGGAGAGGCATTTCGCTTCGGGGGATGGTTTTCAGGGCATGCCCGGCGGGGGATGTATCTCGCTTCGGGGTATGCGTTTCTGGGCGTGCCCCGGCGTGAGATGCATTTCGCTTCGGGGTATGCGGTTCTGGGCGCGCCTGGCGTGGGAGGCATTTCGCTTCGGGGGGTGCGTTTCTGGGCGCACCCGCCGGGGGATGTATCTCGCTTCGGGGCATGCGTTTCTGGGCGTGCCCGGCGTGAGATGCATCATGCTTCGGGGGATGCGTTTCTGGGCGTGCCCGCCGTGAGATGCATCACGCTTCGGGGTATGCGTTTCTGGGCGTGCCCGCCGGGAGATGCATCACGCTTCGGAGCATGCGTTTCAAGACGTGCCTGGCGTGGGATGCATCACGCTTCGGGGCATGTGTTTCTGGGCGTGCCCGGCGTAAGATGCATCACGCTTCGGGGCATGGTTTTCTGGGCGCACCCGCCGGGGGATGCATTTCGCTTCGAGGGATGGGTATCAGGGCGTGCCCGCCGTGAGATGCATCACGCTTCGGGGTATGCGTTTCTGGGCGTGCCCGCCGGGAGATGTAGTTTCTCAAATTATTCCACCCAAACCCTTTCACGATCAGTTAGACAATTTCTCAATTCAAAAAGAACATAATCCGGCCCTCCATCCGGATTATGTTATTACAGGGTAAGCTCTGTAGTAGCGACTCGAACATGTTCAGCAGAAACAGACTCTTCCCTTTCCATGGCGGTAGCAAGCATAGCTACTTTTGCCAATGAATTAGCCCTTCGTAGGATGCCACCCGATTTCTGATGAATCGCATAAACAGCATTTTCTGCAAATATCGGTTTTTCTAAACCAGCCAAAGCAAGATGATGATTCAAGTATTTCTCCATGACTTCTCTTTTAATTGATTCCAGATGATTCTTTCCTAAAACCCGTGATGCCAAAGGCCTAGCTGCACTGGTCATCAGATGGTCCATCAATCCGTCCTATCCACATAGGATAACTGGCATAACCGGTTTGGAATCATATTCAAACTGCAACAATCCACGCCCCCGCACGGGGGGCGACTAAACTTGGCATAACCGGTTTGGAATCATAGTCAAACTGCAACAGGGTGTGTAGCTGAGCAAAAACATTGTGTTTAAACAGGTGAGCCTCATCAATGATCATGTGGATTTTCCTACTCCCACATCACCGGTAATCACAGTGAGAGCCTTTTGTTGTACTGCAAAGCTAACTCTCTGTTTCAGGGGGTCCAATGCTGGCAGAGGGTATAAATCCCGAACCGCAACATTCTGGGAAAAGGGATCTTTTTTCAAGCCAAAGAAGTGTCTGAGGTTTTCCATTATTCATCCCCCGCAGCCTTCTCAAAGAGAGACCCTTTTTGCTTTTCAAAGTGAGTTGCTCTTTGAATTTTACTATTGCTATGCTCGTTGAGAAGGGAAAGATATCCCCTGGGTTCATTATCCAGGAAAACCTCAATGTGATCGTAATTTTCATAACGAAGAGTGCCATTCATCCCGATCAGCCCAATGGGAGCTTCAAAAACCCTACCATAGCCCCGGCCAATTAGAGACTCGTTTTTGTTGGAACAGAAGTGCTTTCATCCAATACTGCTGGCACTGCCGGGATAGCTCTATTCGGAATGTGAGACCCTTGAGCTTTTGTTCTAATGAAGATTGGATTTCTTTCCAGGGATACTGAAAACCCGGTGAATATTTTTCAGGACGTGAGGTATGAACAGTTTGGCAGTCGGGACAACGGTACCGTTTCAACCATAACCCTGCGGTGTAGCCATGGAAATATCTCAGGACAAATCCATGGCCCCAGAGCCGACATCCGCCACAGCAAGGACAGCTATCTGGGTTGATCCAGGGAAATTCCTTTCCAGAGTCTTTAAGTTCTTCTAAATCTATCCGACAAATAAGTATCAAGATTGTTCCTCCCTTTGGGGAGGGGTTGAGATTGGAGTAGGTGTGCATTGGTGTGGGCCCTGCTCCTTTTTTTATGTTCGGAGAGATTGCGAGTTAGATTATCTGTTGTGAAAAATTAGTTAACTGAGTGTGAGATATTCATGGGGAGATTGGTTAGGATATTTTGCGAGATTACACCCGGCGTGAGATGCATTACGCTTCGGGGCATGCATTTCAGGGCGTGCCCGCCGGGGGAGGCATTTCGCTTCGGGGCATGCGTTTCTGGGCGTGCCCGGCGTGGGAGGCATCTCGCTTCGGAGCATGCGTTTCAGGGCGTGCCCGGCGTGGGATGCATTTCGCATCGGGGGATGGTTTTCTGGGCGTGCCCGGCGTGGGATGCATTTCGCATCGGGGCATGCGTTTCTGGGCGTGCCCGGCGTGGGAGGCATTTCGCTTCGGGGCATGCGTTTCTGGGCGTGCCCGGTGTGGGAGGCATCTCGCTTCGGGGCATGCGTTTCTGGGCGTGCCCGGCGTGAGATGCATTACGCTTCGGGTCATGCGTTTCAGGGCGTGCCCGCCGGGGAAGGTATCACGCTTCGGGGCATGCGTTTCAGGGCGCGCCCGGCGTGAGATGCATTACGCTTCGGGGCATGCATTTCAGGGCGCGCCCGCCGGGGAAGGTATCACGCTTCGGGTCATGCGTTTCTGGGCACGCCCGCCGTGAGGTGCATTACGCTTCGAGACATGCATTTCAGGGCACACCCGCCGGGTGATGCATTTCAGGGCGCGCCCGGCGGGAGATGCATTTCACTTCGGGGCATTGGTTTCAGGGCGTGCCCGGCGTGGGATTCATTTCACTTCGGGGCATGCGTTTCAGGGCGTGCCCGCCGTGAGATGCATTTCGCTTCGGGGCATGCGTTTCTGGGCGTGCCCGCCGGGGGAGGCATTTCGCTTCGGGGCATGCGTTTCTGGGCGTGCCCGGCGTGGGAGGCATCTCGCTTCGGAGCATGCGTTTCAGGGCGTGCCCGGCGTGGGATGCATTTCGCATCGGGGGATGGTTTTCTGGGCGTGCCCGGCGTGGGAGGCATTTCGCTTCGGGGCATGCGTTTCTGGGCGTGCCCGGTGTGGGAGGCATCTCGCTTCGGGGCATGCGTTTCTGGGCGTGCCCGGTGTGGGAGGCATTTCGCTTCGGGTCATGCGTTTCAGGGCGTGCCCGGCGTGAGATGCGTCTCGCTTCGGGGGATGCGTTTCTGGGCGTGCCCGCCGGGAGATGCATTTCGCTTCGGAGCATGCGTTTCAGGGCGTGCCCGGCGTGGGAAGCATCACGCTTCGGAGCATGCGTTTCTGGGCGTGCCCGGCGTGAGATGAATCCCACTTCGGGACATGGGTTTCAGGGCACGCCCGCCGAGGAAAGCATCACGCTTCGGGACATGGGTTTCAGGACACCCCCGCCGGGGGGCTACTCTTCTTCCAGCACTAATTCCCCATTCCTGTCCTCCCTGTTCCCGGTTCCCGCTCATCCTCCGGGAAACTTGTAGCGATATCTGCGGGATTGGACAGAAACTCTGAGGATGGCCAAATTTCTTCGTTGCTGATTAATCTTGTATCCTTGTGGCATAGGCCAGGTCTAGCAACAAATTGACAACATAAGCACTCAATGTTTAAATATCTTTTATAGTGTCTAGAAGCTTAGTGGGGGGCAACAAATACGAGCTGTCATGGATCTTCCGGTGAGAAAACGAATTGCAAGTATACGCACGCACCTTTTCCGCCCCGCCTCAATCCAATTGTTTCAATTTCGGCTCATTTAGGCTAAAAACCCGCTAGTCCCATATCTTCTAGGTGGAAAATTCTTGGTCGAGTCTCCCCACCACCCTCAATCTTCGATGCTCTATAAACATCTTTCTGACGCAGAGCCCGAGCCCTGCTAGAAATTCCCCAAGCATCTTTTTCTCGAAGGGAAGAAAAACAACTTGGAAAAACATCCAATCAATCTTCATGGAAAACTTTTTTAATCGCAATTTTTTCATTGCCTGAATGCGGATATTAGTAGAACAGAGGACGATGATTTACTAAAATAAGGAAAAACCTCATCAGGCTTTGAGTATAAAGAGGGGAAATGTGTCTTCCGTCTAAAAGTGGCTGGAACTTTCTGGAGACTGGAGAGTCAACTCCCTGGAGATGTCGCCTTTGGGGAATTTTTAAGCCCTGTTCCGTGTTGGTATCTACCCATGGTGGGCCAACCCGTGCAATAATTAGGCAGGTGTGTAGCCTACGATGGAAAATTTTTGAACCACAGACGTGAAAGACCTGAGTCTGTTCAGTTTCCGTCACAACAGAGGAAGAATAAACCGGAAATAGAATCTACTTTGAGGGAGTTCAACTATGAAAGTCACGCCACTTCATGCCGTCTACGCCGATAGGGCGGGAACTAGACTTGAGGATTTCAGTGGCTGGGAGATGCCTATCCAGTTCGCCGGAGGCATCCTCGCCGAGCATAATGCCGTCCGCAAGCAGGCCGGGCTATTTGATGTATCTCACATGGGAGAGCTGTTCGTTCAGGGAAGGGATGCGGGGAAATTCCTCGATTATCTGTTGACCAACAGGGTGGCCCAAGTCGAGCCAGGCCGCTGTCTCTACACGCCGATGTGCAGACAGAACGGCAGTACCGTGGACGATCTCGTGGTCTATGTTTTGGAGCCGTCGAGATACCTTCTTGTCGTCAATGCGGCAAACATTGACAAAGATTATCAGTGGATTCTTTCCGTCCTGGAATCCGTCCATTGGGAAGTTGAGGTGAGCAACGCATCGAATGAATGGGCCTTATTAGCCCTTCAGGGACCAGACAGCCCGTACATCTTACGCAAATTGAAAATGACTTTCGATCCCGACGAGCTTGTTTATTACCATCATAAAATGGATTGCCATATCAACAGCATTCCAGTATTGATCTCTAGAACCGGGTACACAGGAGAAGATGGTTTCGAGTTGTACGTCCGGGCGGCGGATGCCCCAGATCTCTGGAAGGTGTTGGAAGCCGCCTCTGCCGTACCGTGCGGCCTCGGTGCCAGAGATTTGTTGCGCTTAGAGGCGGCTCTTCCTCTCTATGGGCATGAGTTGACCGATTCCATCAGTCCGTTAGAAGCCGGTCTTGCGCCATTTGTTAAGTTGGATAAAGATGAATTCATCGGAAAGACCGTGTTGCAGTCCCAGAAAATGAATGGCATACCGCGGCGAGTGTTTGGCCTGGAAATGATTGATGCTGGAGTAGCGAGGGAAGGCTACGATGTCTATGCCGCATCCGGTGACAGTTCTCAATCAGAAATCCCTGTCGGCCGCATTACCAGCGGCGGAAAATCACCGGAGCGTGGGGCTTTTATTGCCTTGGCCATTCTCGAAAACTCTGGGCTCAAGATAGATGATGTTGTAGAAGTGGATATTCGTGGAAAGAGGAAGAAGGCCCGTATCGTGAAGAAGCCTTTCTATAAACGGATGAGATGAGTTTTCTCATCCGCTTATGGAAAGGGTGAAAATCGGCCAGAAGGGAGAAGTCCGACAGCCTCACCGTATACAGATAAAAACCCGTCGGACAAACGCTAATTAAGGAGGGTGTTATGGAAGTAAAAGAAGGATTGATCTACACAGAGACTCATGAATGGATTCATGTAGAAAAGGATCAAGCGACCATTGGAATCAGTGACTATGCCCAGGAGGCTTTAGGTGACATCGTGTATGTCGAGGTTCCTGAAGTCGGAATCAAGGTGTCAAAGGGTGACGAAGTCGTGAATATCGAGTCGGTGAAGGTGGCCGAAGGCGTATATGCCCCCGTATCCGGGACGATCATTGATATAAACGACACTCTCGAAGGGCACCCCGAAAAGTTGAATGAGGATCCATACGACACCTTTATCTATGTGATACAAATGACCGATCCTTCCGAACTCGATGGATACATGGATGCGGATGTCTACCAGTCATTCATTAACTCTATGGATTAAAGGATTATATAGTGCATCGAAGATTGTGGGTGGTTAAACAGGCGGAAATAGAGACCGATTATTATCAGTTAAAAACCATATTACGTACTGTCAGAAAAAAACTTAACCAGTTGGTCCCATTAGGCTTCGACAAGAGCCGTTGCGGAATAGAATAAGCTATTTTTTAGCCTTACTGAGCCGAAATGGAAACAAAGGAATTGAGACGGGACAAGGTATAAACAGATACTTGTAAATCGTTTTTTTATTGAGAGATATTATGGTTGTTCTCTACCACTAGGCTTGAGGGCACTATAAAAGGACTAGGAAACTACATTGAAGAGGAAACATGTTTAGCTATTTGCCACAATCCGATGAAGAAATCAACCGGATGCTTGACAGCATCGGGGTCAACTCAATTGATGATCTGTTTACTGACATTCCCGTAGATTTGAGATTACGAAAACCCCTGGATTTGCAGAAATCCAAGGCGGAGTATGAGGTGCAGCAGTGCCTCAATTCATTGGCTCAGGCAAACAAGGTGCGAACGCTGTTTGCCGGCGCAGGGCAGTACGATCACATAATCCCAGCGGCGGTGAACTATCTAGCTGGTCGTGCCGAGTTCGTTACCGCCTATACTCCCTACCAGCCGGAATTGTCCCAGGGCATTCTCCAGGCTTTGTTCGAATTCCAGTCGTGTATTGCCGAGATCACCGGACTGCCAGTAAGCAATGCTTCCCTGTATGATGGCTTCACCGCAGCGGCAGAGGCTTGTGTCATGGCTCTGAACAGCCGACGCAATTCGCGTCTACTTCTCATAGCGGGGACGGTGCACCCCTACACCCGCATGGTTTTGAATAGTTTTTTTGGTGACCTTGACGTGGATATTCAAATAATGGCCGAGAGCGATGGACGCGTAGAATTGTCCACTCTTGAACGCATGATCAAGAAACACGGTGAGGATCTCGCTGGCGTACTCGTCCAGACACCGAACATCTACGGTGCATTGGAAGATCTCACTGGCTGGGCGGATGCTGTTCATGAAGCCGGTGGTCGGCTTATCATATCGGCCCATCCGCTCTCCCTGGGGTATCTGGCCTCGCAAAAAGACTGGGGTGCCGACATCGCCGTGGGCGACACACAGAGTCTTGGACTGCCTCCATACTTCGGTGGGCCATCGGCGGGTTATATAGCGTGCGAAAAAGCCCTGATGCGCCGAATGCCCGGACGCATCGTCGGAGAATCGGTCGATGCTGACGGCAAACGATGTTTCGTGCTCACCCTTCAGGCCCGGGAACAGCACATCAAACGGGAAAGGGCCACAAGCAATATTTGTTCCAACCAATCCCTCGCCGCCGTGGCCAACACTGTTTATCTCGCCCTTTTGGGAGCGAAAGGCTTCGCCGAGGTTTCAAGGTTGAATATCGATGCTGCCGAAACTCTCCGCCGCAATCTGTGTGATGAGGCAGGCCTGTGCGAATATAGCGGCGGACCTTATTTCAACGAGTTCACTCTTGAGATTCCAGTTGAGCGCCGCCGATGGGATGCCGTCTTCGAGAAGAATGATTTTGTCTCAGGTGTTTGGCTGTCGGATCTCGATAAATCCTTTCCTGAGAACCTGCTTGCCGTGGCAGTTACAGAAAAGCGCAGCAGTGAGGAATTGGTCAGATACACAGAATATGCGAAAGAGGCATTGAGATGAGCATTGAACATTTAGAAAAAACACTGTTTGAATCCTCCCGGCCAGATGCACCGGGCTACCGGTTCCCTGCAAGAGACGGGATGGCCTCGGCTGAAATTCCGATTTCCTTCAGGCGGAAGGCTTCGGCCAGTCTGCCCTCGAAGAGCGAGATTGAAGTTGTGAGGCATTATACAAATCTCTCTCGACAGAATTTCGCCGTCGATCTGGGATTCTATCCCCTAGGCTCCTGCACGATGAAGTACAATCCCAAACTGAATGAGATTACCGCCGCCCAACCGGGCTTCTTCAAACTTCATCCAATGCAGCGAGACGACGACGCTCAAGGAATTCTAGAGCTTTTCGGAAATCTCCTCGATGGACTGTGCAAGATTACCGGTATGGACGGCGGGACACTCCAGCCATTGGCGGGTGCTCATGGGGAATTCGTTGGCATGAAAATTTTTCGGGCCGCATTTCGGACCAGGGGAGAGGAACGGCGCACCAGACTTCTCGTGCCAGATAGTTCTCATGGCACTAATCCTGCCAGTGCCCATTTGGCAGGCTTTGAGGTTATCACCATCCCTTCCGGGGCAGACGGATTGCTCGATCCAAACGTGTTGGAGCCTTACCTTGATGACAGGTTAGCCGGAATCATGCTCACCAATCCCAGCACCTTGGGACTGTTTGAAACCCGAATTGGGGAAGTGGCCGATAGAATACATTGTGCAGGAGGCCTGCTCTACTATGACGGTGCCAATCTCAATGCGGTGATGGGCAAGGTAAGACCTGGTGATATGGGTTTCGATGTGATACATATAAATCTCCACAAGACCTTCTCCACCCCTCATGGCGGCGGTGGCCCCGGTGCCGGACCCGTCCTTGTCAAGAAGAATCTGCTTCCTTTCCTTCCTGTCCCGGTGCTGGTGAAAAAGAACCAATACTGGGTGCGCGATTGGGACAGGCCCCAAACAATCGGCAAGGTATCCGGCTGGTACGGCAATACGGGTGTCCTCGTTCGTGCCTATACCTATCTGCTGTCAATGGGCAGTGATGGCCTGCAAAGGGTGTCGGAAATGGCGGTGTTAAATGCTAATTACCTCCATTCAGCCCTAAGCCGCTTTCTCGATGCCCCCTATCCTGGGCCTTGCAAGCATGAATTCGTCGTCTCTGCCAAGTCCTTGAAAGATAAAACCGGTGTAACGGCTACGGATGTGGCCAAGGCTCTTGTCGAACATGGCATACATCCCCCCACGGTGTACTTCCCCCTCATCGTTCCCGAATGCCTGATGATTGAACCCACCGAGACGGAAGCGAAGGATACTCTGGACAACTTCATCGCTGTAATGAAGAGAATTGTCGCACTGTCCTATGAAAATTCCGAGACCCTTCATTCAATGCCCATGAGCACGGCGGTGAGACGGGTTAACGAGGTGCAGGCCGCCCGGAAACCGATACTCTCCCACATGATGAAATCCAATGGATAAAAGAAAGGAAAACTGGAAGTATTTCGTCAGCAAATACCCCAAGATACACAAAGCTCATCATGCTTTTGGAAAGGCTCTTGAGGAAGATGGCCCATTGGATGGCAAGACCTGTGCTTTGTTAAAGATAGGCGTTGCGGTGGCCAGTCAATTCGATTATGCCCTGCGTAGCCACATTGAAAAGGCCCTGAGAGCTGGTTGCACCGATGAGGAGATTGAGCACGCCATTCTGCTCACGGCCAGTTCCGCCGGATTTCCGAGAATGATGGCAGCATTGTTAATTTACAGAGAAGAAGTTAAGAAGTTACAAAAGGGATCGTGATTCAATACGTGAGTGTGTAGGCCGATAATCTATAATATGAATTTTCGTCTCATTCCTTTCCTGGCTGTTGTTGTTTGTCTTCCGGCGTATTCATGGAACCAAACCGGTATTGCATCCTGGTACGGCGGAATTTTTCATGGCCGTTTGACCGCTAACGGTGAGATTTATGATACCTATGGCTATACCTGTGCTCATAAAACACTGCCTTTTGGCACTGTCCTTAATGTGAAGAATCTTAAGAATGATGCAGTGGTTCAAGTAAGGGTAAACGACCGAGGCCCCTTCGCCGATGATCGTATAATCGATTTAACCTATGCCGCCGCTAAGAAATTGGATATGATTCGCGATGGGACAGCTCCGGTGTATATCGAGGCGGTGGACGGGGATCTCCCGGAAATGCGCTTCAAGGTGCGAATCGGTGCCTGGAGAGACTTGGAGAATGCCAGGCAACACCGAAAACGTCTTGAGGATGTGGGGTTGAGGCCGAATGCTGAGCTAAACGATAGCGGCATCACCAGCCTATCTGTGGACGAAGTTCCAGAAGCAGATGTCGTTGAATTGGTTACCTTGCTGGAGTCCATGGGTTATGCAGATCTTCTTATCACCCAGGTCATGTATTAGCAAACAGCTTTAACGCCTCCTCGGCCGCGGCGATGAAGCCGCCTCGGTTCGCTGGCGGTAACACCTTATAGCGATGGGTGAGTGCCTCTGGTGCTCCTGCCACGATACATCCATGCCCTACCCAGGCCAGCATCGATTCATCATTGTGGTCGTTCCCCAGGGCGAGAACCCTCTGCCTTGGGATGGCCTTCCTTTGACAATAATTCTCAAGGGCCGTGCCCTTGTTCAGACCGGTCGGGAATATCTCAAGCCAAGTCGAACGATGATCCAACGGAGAAGTGCTACGAAACACCGACCATGCCGAGAGGCGATTGAGCAATGAGGGTTGTATCTCCTGGTTAGCGGGCCGTATCATTAATACCTGGGTAGCATCACCGGGTTCATGGCTATCTCGTCTGGCCCATTGCCGGTAGAGGGTCATCCGTCTATCGAAATCAGGGTTGTCTGCGGCGGGCCGGTGCCGTCTGTAGCGAAAACAATGGGTGTCGGGGATGGGGTCTAGAATACAGTAATCCTCACCAGCCTGATCAAGGATCCGCTGGATTCTAAGCACATCAGAGGCACCCATCCTGGCACATTCCTGGGGAAGATCGTCCTTGTTCACCCAAAGTCCTGCTCCAGAGGAGAAGATAACAGAATCGGCAACCTCCCATAGCCTATGAACGTGGAGCAACGACCTGTAATTCCTCCCGGTAACCACCAGGATGGGTATGCCTGACTCTTTAATCCGTCTGGCCGCATCCAAGGCAGAGTTAGCTATACTGCCATTCACTGCAAGCGTCTCGTCGAGATCCGTAGCCAGTAGTCCCCGTGGTGAATAAGCGATCACAGGATGAGTATACGGGGTATTTTAAAAAACTTCCATTTAGTTTCTGGTTTGATTTTTCAGTGCCACCTGACTTCAAGTCATAAGTGCATACCCGGTCAATGTTTCTTTCTTAATACTCGTTAGTTCCTCAAAAACTTCATACGGAGTTTTGAATTCCAGGCATTTCCCGGGTCTGCTATTCAATTTGTGTACAGCATCTAAAACCTGCCTTGTTGTCACGTCAATAAGTTCTATTGACTTCGGGAAGTCCTTCCTCAAGAAGCCATTGGCATTTTCATTCTGACCACGTTCCCATGAGTGATAGGGTTTGGCGAAATACGTCTCACACTCAATTCTTTTTCCACCTCTTCATGGTACGCAAACTCTTTTCCATTATCGAATGTGATCGTGCTTGCAACGTGCTTAACCGGATCAAACAAACTTAAGCATCACATCCGTTACATAACGTGCCTTTTTGCTGTTCACGGGCAATGCCAGGCGTAGCTTTGATTTGCTGTTCATCCAGCGTGACAAAGACACCTTTATGGGATTCCTCTAAAAAACAGCTTTAGAAATCTGACGAAGTTATTTTTCGCCGAGACGAGGCGGCCTGTCTGCGTGCAACACAACAGGGGGCAACGCAGAAGCTCAAGCTAGCTTTAAGCATTCTGACCTGCCTACGCCTGCCTGTTGCAGACAGGCGGAAAAGTTCGAGTAGAGAACCTGGTGGGGGTTTTTAGAGTTATCTTACATCTGTCGATGCCAGCTAAATAATTGATCAAAAACACTCTTCGGGAGATCGTATGGGTAATGTAATTATCTTATACTGCAACATCGATTAGGTTATCTCTATCGGAATTTTCCCCGCCCCGCCGAGCTGCGGCAATACAGTGATTCCTAAAAATATTTTCGCCCACCAAGGCGGGTCGGCACGCCTGTCGGTTTCCTCACAGGCCATCAGCCCACAGCCATTCTTTTTGCCCCTTCCGGCCACTAAGCAATCGGGTCGCCGTATGGCACCCCGATTGCCTCCCATTTTCCTTACGTCATGGGGGCAATTTTTCCGCCTTCGGCGAACTTGCCTGTCGCCAACCTTCTAATCCACTCCACCCAATGCCCATAACTCTCAATTCTCTATTGGTATTTCTCAAAAGGTAAAAAATCAAAATTTAAGGTGCCCTCAACACGAGGCGAAAGCCCAAATTGCTGTAGATATCGCCAGGACTGCTGTCGTTGTGACGGACAGAACGCAAGTCGTCAGCTTTGCCGTGCCAGCTACCGCGTATCACGCGGCCGTCCCCGCCAGATGGTCCCTCAGGGTCACTCTGGCTCCCCGACGAATAAATTCCATACCAGTCCCAGCACCACTCCCAGACGTTTCCGATCATGTCGTAGAGCCCCAGTTCATTCGGGGTCTTTCCCCCCACCGGGTGGGTTCGTCCATTATCCGCTTTTTCCTCGTCCCACTCCCCGTCCAGTAGCGTGTCACCGCTGTTTTTCCAATACCAGCCCACTTTGGCCTCTCATTGTCGCCTCCGGCGTAGCTATAACCACTCGATTTATTGCCTCCCCTTGCCTCATACTCCCATTCGGACTCCGTCGGTAGGCGATAGCCAACGGCAGTCCAGTCTGCCTCTACGCTTGTCTCTACGCCTGTACCGCTTATCGTGTACACGGGGCTAAGGCATTCCTGTTCGCTTCGCTTGTCGCAGTAGGCCACCGCATCGTACCAACTCACATTCTCCACGGGGAGGTTTGGCCCCTTGAAATATGACGGATTATTTTCCATGACTTTCTGCCATTCTTCCTGCGTTACCTCGTACTTGCTCATATAGAACGAAGCAACCTCCACCGTATGCACCGGTACCTCATCGGCATACACCGCGGGGAAACCCATCTGAAAGTTATCTCCTCCGACAAAGACGAAGTGCTCCGGTACTACTACTACTACTACTACTACTACTATTACTATATCACTCCATTTTCCGTACTGGACACTTCTATCTATCGCCCGTACACGACAGTAGTATGTGCTATAGGCCAGGGCCGATGCTGGCGTGTAACTGGTGCCGCTCTCCTCTTCGTCAACCGGGGGACTCTCCTCCAGGGCCGACTCACTGCCCGCTATCTATATCTGCTACTTCGCCGCTCCGTCCACGGCGTTCCAGCTAAAGGTGGGCGTGGTGTCCGTGGTGATGATTCCGTCAGTTGGACTCAATCCGCTACCATCACCTGGAACATCACCGGCATTATCACAGGAAAAGATGGCCAGCAAAATGGTCATGAGGATGGCTATTCTTGCTAAATAGCTATGCCCAGTCGGTGTCAATGCGTTAGCGGGCTTCCTCTGCGTGGTCAGTTGGGGACATCGTCCCAATAAATGAAATCGACTCATTGGTGATGGACTCCTTATTAAATATTATACTTCGAATTATAGAATTGACATTACTACAAATTTCTTGAGAAATAAAGGGTTGCTCTAAAAAACAGCTTTAGAAATTTGACGAAGTCCTTTTTCGCCGAGACAAGGCGGCCTGTCTGCGTGCAACGCACAGGTAGGCGGAAAAGATCGAATCGAGAACCTGGTGAGGGTTTTTGAGGTGCCCTATGATTTTTCCCAATCATGGTATCGGCTACCCTGTCACCTACTCACTCATGCGTATTAACTACCTCTGGTCTATCATCAATATCCGTTCTATTTAGGTATACCGCTTGCGATTGCGTAGATTTGCTGATCCATGGCTCTTTCTATAGGCCTTATTCTGATGACGGAGGCGTGTATATGAATCCCCACCCGAGTGCTTATCGGACAGGATATGCTGATAGATCATCTCGTGATGTAGCTTGATAATAATTTCCGCTTAAGTCTTCCGACTATTTGTTCAGGACTCCATTCCTGGCGAATATAGCCTTCGATGATGCCAATGATCTCAGTGGTAGATTTAATGGCTTCTGGTTTTGTTTCAGGCCTCTTTCATGCCATTCTATTAGCCTGGTTATGACGATAACCACGCTACCCTAATATTGCGAGCAATTTCTCTTGAAATAGTACATTGTTGTCGCCCAATCTTTTCGTCTATCCTGGATAACGCCTTTCCGTTTTGCAGTGAAACTTCGACATAATGCCTTTCTTCAAGACTCAGGTGTTTATAGCTCATTTGAAGCCTCTTCGCATTGTAACCCTGTGTCTTGTTTTATTCAGGGTCCATGCCTGGCTATATTCAGAGATTATGCACTTATTATACGAATTCAGGTTTTTTCTTTATTTTTCGTTGTTATATGGACAGTCAGGCACTATACTTCTTTTGTCTAGCGATTAGACAATATTTTTTTAGGAGGAAAGATGAAAAATAAAAGAACTGGTAAAGGATTATTCCTTCTTGGCATAATTCTTGTCTTTGTATTGGCAGGATGTATCGATAGCAATAGTGCAGACGATGGCAGTGGTGGAAGTAAAAGTAGCGAAGCGAAAATTACCTCACTGACCCTGACCATAAGTGGCGAGGATCATGTGATAGACCTTAGAAGTGGCACGACCGCCGAAGTTGAACTCCTAGTCTCCACTACCATACCAGATTCCGCAACCGTGAAATCAGTCACCCTTTCACCTGGAGCGAGCGGTTTGGCGCAAGGCAGTAAGGTTGACATTGTCAATAACGTGGCAAAAATCACCATCACCGCCGAGGACGGTATGACGAAGGTAGAGTATACCGTTACCGTTACGATTGAGCCACTAAGTGCTTATAGTTTAAGCTACCCCATTGCATTCAATGCGGACAACACCATGACCGCAAGTCCTGTATTCTGGAAAGACGGAGCGATGGTGAGCACTGTCCCTGGAGTGAGCTATGCCGTTGAGCCTATGTTGCCCAATGGTTTGGAATTGAATGCTGATACCGGCACTATCACCGGCACCATGCCCGTCACGGAAAAAGCAACCGTGTATACAATAACGGCTACGGAAGCAACCAGTATAACGGCGATCTTCCTGGACAAATTCTTGTTAGAAACATATACTCAGGTTGCCACAGGCACCGCCATCGGTAGCCTTGATGCCCTGAAAACCATGGACGCAGCCGGGGAATACTATCTGACTGATCATATCGATCTGGCTGAAGAGACATGGGAGCCCCTTTTTACCGAGGATGCCCCCTTCACCGGAACCCTGCGTGGCAATGGATATGCCATCTACAATCTCCGCATAGAAGGATTATCCGCTGACACCGATGGCGGTAACTACCAGGGTTTGTTTGCCGCCATAGGAGATGGAGCGAGCATAGAAAACCTGGGCATTGGGGTGAAAGATATCACGGGCAATGCGGCGGTTGGTGCCTTAGCCGGCTTAGCCGGTCAGTCCGCAGTCACCCTTCTTGACAACATAGCCGTTGCGCCCACGGCTACTGATGCGAAAATACAGTCTACCGGCACGGTGAAGATAGATAGCGCTGATGCTGCCCATCTGGGTGGCATGGTGGGCTACATGAAATCAGGCGAACTGAAGGGCTATAACCTGGGGCTGCAGGTCACTAGTAATGCTGATAGCGTTGGCGGACTCGTGGGAACCAATTTGGCCGCCGTCAGCGGCTATGCCACGGGAAATGTCAGTGGAGCTGAAAGGGCTGGCGGGCTCGTGGGACGCAATGCCATCGGCATCGTCAGCGGCTATGCCACGGGTACTGTCACTGGTACTGCTGGTAATGGTTATTATATTGGCGGGCTCGTGGGAGACTGTGTTATAGGCACCGTCAGCGGCTATGCCACGGGAAATGTCACGGGTGTTCAGCAGGTTGGCGGACTCGTGGGAGGGATTTCGAGCGGTGGCAGTGCCTTCGGCTATGCCACGGGAAGTGTAGAAGGCGATAGCAAGGTTGGTGGGCTCATCGGATACAATGATAACAGCACCGTCATCGGCTATGCCACGGGAAGTGTCAAGGGTACTACTGAAGATGGCGGGCTCGTGGGACTCTCCTACAATGGCGGTGAAGGCAGAGTCAGCGGCTACTGGGACATTGAAAGCACAGGAAAAGACACCAGTGCAGGAGGCGTTGCCATCAGAGCCACCAGGGACATTGTTTTTGACTCTGATGCTAAAACTTATACCGACAGTGGCCGCACTATCTTTGACATCACTGCCTTCACTGATATTTTCAACACCGCTAATGGGGCAAGTGCCACATGGCCCAAGCTGAAATCAACTTACAAATTTAATGACATTGATTTTACATTTGTCTTCCCCCAGCCAACGGTAAGCGACACCGACGGTGATGGCGTGATTGACTTAGAGTGAGAATAAATCGCACCTTGTAATTAGAATGCCCCCCGGTCCGTCTTGCGGACTGGGGGTGGCCCAGTCGTGCGGGATAGCCTCTCCTGGAAGTCATACTTTGCTTTGAATATCCGGGCCTGATTAGGCAGGTTCATAGCTCGCCAACCAGAAACAGAAATCATCAGCCAATATCAACTTTTGCGTTTTTCGTGTTTTTGCGGTTGAAAAACGACACATCATGGGGGTATGGTGTTCAAAGAAAAAGCCATGGCCTTGCGCCGAGCGGGAAATTGGCATGAGGGAAGAACCACCCCGCCCCGATGGGCACCCCCTCCGTAGAGGGAGATGGCAAAAATGGTAAGAAGACTTTCCCTTCCATACGGAACATGCAGGATTTGTCTGCCGGTAGGGGGGAGTTGGCAGTTTTTTCTTTATTTTCGTTGTTATATGGACAGTCAGGCACTATACTTCTTTTGTCTAGCGATTAGACAATATTTTTTTAGGAGAAAAGATGAAAAATAAAAGAACTGGTAAAGGATTATTCCTTCTTGGCATAATTCTTGTCTTTGTATTGGCAGGATGTGACGATGGCAGTGGTGGAAGTAAAAGTAGCGAAGCGAAAATTACCTCACTGTCCCTGACCATAAGTGGCGAGGATCGTGTGATAGACTTTAGAAGTGGCACGACCGCCGAAGTTGAACTCCTAGTCTCCACTACCATACCAGATTCCGCAACCGTGAAATCAGTCACCCTTTCACCTGGAGCGAGCGGTTTGGCGCAAGGCAGTAAGGTTGACATTGTCAATAACGTGGCAAAAATCACCATCACCGCCGAGGACGGTATGACGAAGGTAGAGTATACCGTTACCGTTACGATTGAGCCACTAAGTGCTTATAGTTTAAGCTACCCCATTGCATTCAATGCGGACAACACCATGACCGCAAGTCCTGTATTCTGGAAAGACGGAGCGATGGTGAGCACTGTCCCTGGAGTGAGCTATGCCGTTGAGCCTATGTTGCCCAATGGTTTGGAATTGAATGCTGATACCGGCACTATCACCGGCACCATGCCCGTCACGGAAAAAGCAACCGTGTATACAATAACGGCTACGGAAGCAACCAGTATAACGGCGATCTTCCTGGACAAATTCTTGTTAGAAACATATACTCAGGTTGCCACAGGCACCGCCATCGGTAGCCTTGATGCCCTGAAAACCATGGACGCAGCCGGGGAATACTATCTGACTGATCATATCGATCTGGCTGAAGAGACATGGGAGCCCCTTTTTACCGAGGATGCCCCCTTCACCGGAACCCTGCGTGGCAATGGATATGCCATCTACAATCTCCGCATAGAAGGATTATCCGCTGACACCGATGGCGGTAACTACCAGGGTTTGTTTGCCGCCATAGGAGATGGAGCGAGCATAGAAAACCTGGGCATTGGGGTGAAAGATATCACGGGCAATGCGGCGGTTGGTGCCTTAGCCGGCTTAGCCGGTCAGTCCGCAGTCACCCTTCTTGACAACATAGCCGTTGCGCCCACGGCTACTGATGCGAAAATACAGTCTACCGGCACGGTGGAGATAGATCGCGCTGATGCTGCCCATCTGGGTGGCATGGTGGGCTACATGAAATCAGGCGAACTGAAGGGCTATAACCTGGGGCTACAGGTCACTAGTAATGCTGATAGCGTTGGCGGACTCGTGGGAACCAATTTGGCCGCCGTCAGCGGCTATGCCACGGGAAATGTCAGTGGAGCTCAAGGGGCTGGCGGGCTCGTGGGACGCAATGCCAACGGCATCGTCAGCGGCTATGCCACGGGTACTGTCACTGGTACTGGTACTGCTGGTAATGGTTATAATATTGGCGGGCTCGTGGGAGACTGTGTTATAGGCACCGTCAGCGGCTATGCCACGGGAAATGTCACGGGTGTTCAGCGGGTTGGCGGACTCGTGGGAGGGATTTCGAGCGGTGGCAGTGCCTTCGGCTATGCCACGGGAAGTGTAGAAGGCGATAGCAAGGTTGGTGGGCTCATCGGATACAATGATAACAGCACCGTCATCGGCTATGCCACGGGAAGTGTCAAGGGTACTGCTGAAGATGGCGGGCTCGTGGGAAACTACTACAAAGGCAGTGTCAGCGGCTACTGGGACATTGAAAGCTCAGAAAAAGGCACCAGTGCAGGCGGCGTTGGCATCAGTGCCACCAGGAACATTGTTTTTGCTACTGGTGGTTACACCGACAGTGGAAACAGCGACACAATAATCTTTAATGATGCCGACTTCATAGCTATTTTTGACACCGCTAATGGGGCAAGTGCCACATGGCCCAAGCTGAAATCAACTTACAAATTTAATGACATTGATTTTACATTTGTCTTCCCCCAGCCAACGGTAAGCGACACCGATGGTGATGGCGTGATTGACTTAGAGTGAGAATAAATCGCACCTTGTAATTAGAATGCCCCCCGGTCCGTCTTGCGGACTGGGGGTGGCCCAGTCGTGCGGGATAGCCTCTCCTGGAAGTCATACTTTGCTTTGAATATCCGGGCCTGATTAGGCAGGTTCATAGCTCGCCAACCAGAAACAGAAATCATCAGCCAATATCAACTTTTGCGTTTTTCGTGTTTTTGCGGTTGAAAAACGGTGCGTTAAAAGGACAAGAATTTGTTCAGGTCGGCCCTTAGCCCAAGTTCACCAAAATACCCCTGCAAGTCCATTGAATTTTTTTCCATCCTTTTCAATAGCGTGAAACATGGATATTGCACCCAGAGGCCAAATGGCATCCCATACCCTCTTGTGTGGTGACCACCTAGCTGTGATCGAGCCTGCCCTCTTCCTTGCTTCTTTGTATATTGTACTCTATGTATATACGCCGTGTAATAGTTCCCGGAAGTTCTCGGAAATCTAAAACGTTTACTACAATCTGGGCGAAAGTGTTCACTCCCAAAATGGTTCTCGTCAGCAACTTGTCCTCTCCCTTGGCAAACTGGACCTTGCCCCCTCTTTGCACAAGCTATTGGCCAAGAGAATCGAAGATATGCTTGTCGGTCGGTCAGAGCTCTTTGAAAAGAAACAGAGGTACAAAAGAAGCAGGGAACCTACCTCTCTAAGAACCAATCGAAAAGATTGGACAGACAAGAAGATATGGGAAACCTATATTATGCTTGGTCGCATCGAGAAATCATTTAGAGATATGAAATCCCATCTTGGTTTCAGACCGAATTTCCATCAATCCAAGGACCGGATTGAATCCCTTATGTTTATATCAGTTCTGGCCTATCACCTGATGCATTCCATAGAGCGGAAACTTCGATTAAATGGGGACAATCGAAACTGGGATAGCATTAAATCGATTCTAAAAACGCATTGCAGAGTGACCTTGGAGTATATCGTAAGCGAAAACGGAGAACTGCTAAAAAATTCCATGAGAACGAACTCACGCCCGGAGAAGTCGCATCTGGATATTTATAGAAAACTTTAGTTTATCGGGGAAGGACCTTGACCGACAATTAATGAAATACAAAATCAGTGGTGATAATCGAAAAAGTTAACTGTCGGTAGAGGAAGGAGATAAGGTTGTTGTATGGTGAACTTGGGTTGAAAGTTTTTCAATGATTCGGTGCTTCCGCTCGACCTGCTGAAGCAAAAGGAGTCCGACATCGGAACTGTTGGTCTTTCCGTCATTCCTGACAATGATTTTCCTGGTTTTTACTGTTTCCAGACCTTTCAATTCCAACTGACCGGGTGTAAACTCTGTATTTGCAGAGTAGGCTTCTTTTTGGTTTTTATTTTTTCATGATAATACTTTAACATAAGAAGTCTGCCTTGTATCAAAGTACTGGTGAGAAATACGGGTTAGCCCCTCAAATAGGGAATCACATGAATGACAAGATAAATGAGTTCATCTTGAGCCTTGAGAGCGACAAGAGCCTTCTCGTATCAAAACTGATAGACCTTGCATCCGGCCTATCCAACGCCTCAAAAGAGGGCATAAAGTGGAATGCACTATGCTTTTTCAAAGGTGAAAGGGCCTTTGTCGGAATTATGTCATACAAAAAATATGTATCAGTCATCTTTGACAAAGGCTCACAACTCTCCGACCCAAACAAAATTCTTGAAGGCAAAGGAAAGCAGATGAGGCACATAAAGATCTATCAAGAACAAGACATCAAAGATAAAAATGTCGAAAGCTTCATCAAAGAATCGTATCAATTAGATTGAGGAGAAAAAATGAAAGCAAATGAACTGTCAACATGTTTTTGCACCCATGATGTAGATGGCACCCAGTATAATGAATTGTCCGCCTAAAAAAGGCGGGGGAAAGAAAGTCCCAAGGACATCTGCTATAGCTGATTTAGCAAAAACTAACTACAGCGAGGAATCCATGGGACGATCAAAACTTAACATAGAAACAAGGTGTAAGCATACACATTTTACTTGGGAGGAACGCTTATTATTACAATATCATCACACTGGTACAAACCGTTACGAAAAGATCACAAGTCCGACACTTCTTGGAACTCTGTTGAGTAAAAGCGAAAGGACTATTTGAAGAAAACTCAAAAGAGGGATGGTAGAACATACAGCCTGTGATCTCAGCAAAATCACGGTATACAACGCGGAGTATGCACAGAACGATGCCAACTCAAAGAACAGTGCGAAAGGCTCCCCTATAAAACTTGGTCAAGACTGGGCTCTGGTGAATGCGGTTTCCAGGCTTATTAAAGAGGAGAAGTATAGCCCTTACGCAGTAATCGAGCATTTTGAGAGAACGAGGTGGCCTGGCGATACCAGGCTCTGTGAAAAGACATTGTATAACTACATCGCTGCGGGAGATATATCAGATGTCACACAGAAAAATCTGCTTTATGGTGGAAAGCGTTTTAAGCCCAAAGGGAAGCCCAAGAAGCACTCTAGAGCCATGAATGCGACCAGAAGCATAGATAAACGTCCTCAAGAGGCTAATGAGAGAAAAGTTGTGGGGCACTGGGAAATGGACACAGTCCACAGTGGAAAAGATTGTTCATCTTCATGTCTTTTGACGCTAACGGAGCGCAAAACAAGAACAGAAATTACAAGAAAGATTCCCGATAGAACAGCGGCTTCTGTAAGGGCTGAGATTGATAAAATAGAACGACAGATGGGTGGTGTTCTTTTTAGGAAAATGTTTCTCACTATTACACCGGATAATGGAATTATCAGACGATTTATCCCGAAGGGAAATGATATCGGCTTGGTCTGATATGTGGATTTTTCACAGGACTCATATATCAATCTAGTGAAAACTTCAGATTAGCCTGCATAAGATGAAATCGATGCGGCTATTTTCGTGCGACCATCAGCATGACATCTCCCCAACCGAGAACCTTCACCCACTGATCGATGAGGGTTTTCAACCACGGGGGGGCCGTCCCCGCCGCAAGACCGCCCCAAGTTCTGATGGCTTCAACCGTGAAACCGGCATTGAGCAATAGGCATTTGAGAGTCTTTTTGCTAAACAAAGTGACATGGTCTGGTATTGCAGAGCGCCATTTGCTGCCAAAGAGCCGCGCCTGAAAACCGTCGATCGCCGGAGTAATACAGATAAATACGCCGCCACTATCGATTATCCGGAAAATCTCCCGTGTGAAGGCTGCCGGGTTATCAACATGTTCAATGAGGTGAGAGGCATGCACGACTGAGAAATGGCCGTCAGGGAAACCAATATCATACAAGTCTCCTGTCAGTATCCCCACACCGTATTTTTCATTGCCGTATGCGGCGGACTCGGCGCAGAGTTCGACACCGGCGGTTTCCCATCCCAAGGAATTGAAATGACTCAGTAGTCGGCCTGTGGCGCAACCGATGTCCAGGATTCTATTGATAGGCGGCAGAGATGGAACTATTGTCTGAAAAAAGGACGCATCTTTTAATCCCAGTAGCATGAGATGGAAGAAATTTTCCTCATTTACTATCTCGTACTGGAAATACTCCTCATCGTATCTGGCAGCTAAGTCACTAGATATTGGACGCGGATTCTGCAATACCAGTCCGCAGGAGCAGGTAACAAACCGGGCACCTAGTGCTTTCCACCGTTCGGAAAATTGACTCCTCCCGCATAGAGGGCAATGGACTGTTTCCTGTGTCTCATAAATGGAAGGGACCTTGGAATAGGTTTTCATAAGGGATCTCTACTCGGCCTGGATGGTAAGATCCCAAGCCCTGATCTTATTCCTCGCATTGCCCGTTCTCAGCTCCAGCGTCCCCACTCCGGGGGTGAATGTTATGTCACTCAGTAGCAACCTCCCTTTTTCATCATAGACTTGATTGTATGTGACCGGTGTTGGGGTTTCCATGATGACAATACCATCTTCTTCTGATAAAGATTCAAACCGCATGGAAAACAGATTTTCACCCGCCCAGTAGAGCGATATTCCCATTGGAATTCGTCCTTCAATAGCCATGGACCACTTACCGGCTATAAGGGGAAGGTCATTGATGAGTTCCACACGCCTACTGGACTGCGTTAAGAATGCCTTTGAAATGCCCTCATCGCCCTCCCCCTCCCATGCTGGAAGAAGATAAAACGGATTGATGATGCGTGAAAGCCGGGTGTCAACAATATGAAACGCCCAGCGCACATAATTCGCATAGCCCAGCCAATCCCCCTGGATGACGGTTCTCTCAAGATTTGGCCGACCTTGTACTCCTTGGTAGAAGGTGCGAAACCCATTCTCGTGCTCGATAGCAATCAACTGCTCACTGGATACGTTTGAATCAAACGGCAATGGTCCGGCCCAAATGACCTCGCCGTCATCCCAGGAAACTACCCTCCGCTCCAATGAATCGAATTCCAGTCCACGCCTGAAGTGTCCAGATAAAGGTTCTCCAAAGAATTCAAGAATTCTGTCTGGGGCGTTGGGCCATTGCTGGGCAATTAATCCGGTGAGGGTAAAGATGAATAAGAGTAGGAAGGTGATTTTCTTCATCTGGTCAATTTTAGGATTATGGCATACTATAAAGAATAAGAGGAAGCGTATGGATGCCAAGGAACTGATGCAGAGTGCAAGAAATGCGGCATTGAATGCCTATGCGCCATATTCGAGGTTTCGTGTTGGTGCGGCACTAAGACTGGAAAACGGAGAAATTGTGACGGGTGTCAATGTGGAAAACCGATCTTTTGGGCTCACGAGCTGTGCGGAACGTTCGGCGATCAATACGATGATAGGCATGGGCAAACAGGGCATTATGGCAGTTGCCATTGTCGGATTAGATACTGAATCTCCCCTGTCTCCTTGCGGTGCCTGTCGCCAGGTGCTCAGCGAATTCTGCCCACCTCATACACCTGTTTTCTACGACGACGGTGCAGATGGGTACATCATCTCCAGTATTGGAGAATTGCTTCCAAGAGACTCTTTGTATGATTTGTCAAAGATATAAGTCATGCCCAAAGTTTAGTGCTTTGAAAACAACCACATGATGGCACATATAGTTTGGTGGAAAAACGATTTGCAAGTATGTTTTTATACATATTATCCCCAGACGCAATCCCCTCTGCTTTAATTTAGGCTCATTTGGGCTAAGAAACTGGCAAACTCTCATAGGGCATCTCAAAAAAACAGCTGTAGCGACCCACTGGAATCAACCATGCAGTTCTTTTTCCGCCAGAGAATAACAGGTTTTTGAACAGCTGTGGATCGCCACTCCTGCAACCTATTGAGCCGCTATATTCTTCAAGACACCATAAAAAGATTAAATGGTTCTTTAGATAAACTCATATTTAACTTGTCGCCCCCCCCCTAGACCGGTTAATGTTGCATATGGCCTTGAAAGCTGTTGGTTTTGACATTGATGGTACGCTTTATCCTGATTACCGTATCAAACTCCGATCAATATGGTTCATACTTACACATTTTTACGTTGTTCATTCATTCTATCGAACTCGGCATATTATGCGGACTACAAAAAAGGATACTGAAGATTGGGAGTTGGAGATCTATGCGCAAATACTACAGACGGACCTCGATTCGGCGAGAGACATCCGAGACAGAATTATTTACAAGGGATGGGAATACTACTTTCGGAATGTCAGGACATATTCAGGAGTATGTGAAGCATTATTGCGCCTAAAAGAAGCAGGCTTGAAACTGGCTGTATTGTCGGATTTTCCGGTGGGGCGAAAGCTTGAGTACTTAGGACTCACAGGTATTTTTGATGTCAGTTTGGGGTTTCCTGAGTCTAAGCGGCTAAAACCTCACTCACAACCATTTACTTTGATGGCGGAAAAGCTTGATATCGATCCGAGACATATCATATACATTGGAAATAAGCTTGACTACGATGTGCAGGGAGCTAAGAATTCAGGAATGAGAGGGGCACTTATCGGGAGGCAATGGAGTAAGCCTCCCACAAATGTCACCGTTTATCCTAATTATCGAAAGTTAGTTAATAGCTTGCTCGCCGAGGTGGAGACATGATATTTAGCTTTGATAGCGGGAATATAATAGTCCTTTTATTGGTAGGTATTGTCCTACTTGCTTTCCGGCGTTTTGACAAAACAAACAGGTCTCTTGAACAGGTGAAAAAGGCGGCCGATCAGCAGAAGAAGATGATTGCGGACTTCATATCGACAAGATCTGCGTATCTCAATGACTTGATTCGAAATATTGATGACAAGGAGAAAACTAATAGGCAGGTTCTTGCCCAGGCTGAGAATGTCCGCACTGAAATAATCAAGTTAACCGAGGGGCTTGAAGATCAGATGACTCGAATAAAGGATCAAGATTCCGCTCTTAAAGGGCTTGATGATTTTGCAAGCAGGGTCGATGAAAACCTGAAACGGTTGAAAGAGGAATCACAATATATTGATAAGGTGGGGTCCCGTCTTCGTGAAGTGCGCAGTAAGATTTCTGAATTTGAGGAGCGAGATAAGACCCTATTTGAAGAACTTCGAAGAAGCGTTCATGAGGAGTTCAGTACAGATCTCAGCAGTATCCAATCCAGCATCGGTGAAACCGATAGACAAGTGGCACTATATAAGGACACGATGGAAAATCTTAACGCCAAGCAGGATGAGGTGGTGAGGGATAATCTTTCGAGGTTTTGTGATGAGCTTGAGCTGATTGAGGAGAAGTTTCGGCAGCGCCTTGAGAAGGTTGCCGATGAAGGTAAGCGGCTGGAAAGCGATGTGTTTTTAGCACTCAATGAGAAGCTTGAATCCAGAGCCACGAGTCTTGAGGATGATTGGCTGGGCAAGGTTAACACACTCAAAGATGAGGTATCAGCTTCTGTCTCTAGTATGCAGAATGAACTGCTGGATACCCGGCATGAAATGGATGAGTGGGGTGAGCAGACACAAAGTGTGATGGCTAGTATAACTAGCGATTTGAGTGAGATGAAGAAGCGGGTGCTTCAAAGCAGTCAAGAACTCGATGGACAAATCAAGGAGCATCTACATTCTTCCTCGGCGAAAATCACAACCGAGGTGACAGAACTTGACAGTCGCATGCAAACCAATGTGGATCGGATTGAAAATACCCTGGCCCAATGTGATGAGAATGTCCAATCCATGTCCGAGAGGCTCAAGGCTGAGTTGGGCGAGCATACGCAAAGTGTGATGGCTAGTATAACTAGCGATTTGGGGGAGATGCAGAAGCGGGTGCTTCAAAGCAGTCAAGAACTCGATGGACAAATCAAGGCGCATCTACATTCTTCCTCGGCGAGAATCACAACCGAGGTGACAGAACTCGACAGTCGCATGCAAACCAATGTGGATCGGATTGAAAATACTCTGGCTCAATGTGATGAGAATGTCCAATCCATGTCCGAGAGACTCAAGACAGACTTAAAGAAACAGGAAGGGCTTCATCAATCCCATATCGAAAATCTCAATAATAGCATGGTAGAACTCAAGGGAAGAGTCATGACCTTTGTAGACAGTCGAGAGAATGAAATTGCTGAAGCAATTGAAGTTCGTCAAAATGCGTATAGGAAGGAGGCCGATAGGCGTTTCGAGAAAATTGAGGGTGTCATAACAGAAATGGATACGCTCGATCAGAGTTTGCGTGCATCTCAGCAGAAACTGATGGATGATGTAAAGAATGACTTTCAAAAGTTTCAACTCGAAATGCAGGAACGATGGAATCGCGATAAGGATTCATTGGATATAGATATCACCCATATCCGGCAGGAGATGAAAGACCTCGAACACGGACTTGAACAGATCAAGGAGAATGCCTACGAGAATATGTCCGTGAAGATTCGGGGCGTTGAGGATGAATTCTTTGCAAACCTCAAGAATAGAAGTGATCAGATGCAGTTTGCCTTGAATGACTGGGAAAAAAACACAGAGTTGAAAATCAATGAGATTGGGCTAAAGGCTTCAAATGAACGTGATATTGTTGAGAGACGCTATTCCACAGAGCTTAAGCAGAAGTATTCACAATTTCAGGCACAAGTGCTCAGTCAATTTGATAGTGTCCAGGATCAAATCGACGGTTTTAAGAATACTCTTAGCCAACGTATGCATAACTCTGAAGAGGAAATCGCATCATTCCGTCACGATCTTTCCTCCCAGATTACAGTAGAAAAGGATGCCGCGCTTGTCGAATTCAATAAGGCCTTTGATGGTTTCGACGATGAAACTGAAAAGAAATTTGCCAAAGCTAGTAATACAATCTCGCAGAAACTCTCGGGCTTCGCTCAGCAGATTGATGAGAATAGAAAAACACTCATAGGAGAGTTCCATTCTATCCAGAGGAAGATGACAAAATGGATTGAGCAGCTTGGCTCCCAGATGACTGAGGTCGAACGTGACTCGGCAGACAGAATTGAATCCATGAAATTTGATTGTGCCACGAAGATGTCTGAACTACGAGACGAGTATACTGATCAGACAAATCAATTGATCTCTGAATCGACGGAAGAGCGGAGCATGATGAAACGAAATATGGAAGAAATTGGAGAAACTATCGACCAACTTGGAAATGAGCTTATAGAGAGCAGCAAAGAGACAGAGGATCGGCTAAAGGATCAAAGCGAGGCCCTTCTTATGGAGTTTAAGCAGAATTCTCGGGAGACACGTGAAGAAGTCGAACGCAAGGTGAAGGAGCTTCGTCAATCGGTACAAGACTCTCGCAATCGGGCCGATGCCCATCGAAAAGAAATAATGACTTACATGGATTCCGAGCACAATAGGCTTATGGGGGAGCTGGCTGAAATTGAGGGCCGTCAGAATGAGTTAATCGAAGGGATGAAGGTGTTCGAGAAGGCTGAAGAATTGAAGAACAATATTAAAACAGATATCGAGGGCCTTGATCGACGACTGGAAACTGTCGGTACAATCAAAGAAGAGATGCAGGGAGTCAATAGCCAATATGAGCGAGTCATGACACTCTATGAAAAGGCCCATGAAAAGATTGCCAGCTTCCTTGAGGAACAACAGAAAGTGGACAGTCTTGATGCGAAAATTTTTCGCATAAATAGCCTGTCCGAGGCTGTTGACCTAAAACTGGATAGAATGAATGACACAAATGATTCGCTTCAGGAACTCCAAGCCCGATTGAAGAAACTTGAAAATCTTCATGAAGATCTCGAGAAGCAATATGATCGCTTGTCCAATAAGGCCGTAGTGATAGATACGACAACCGAAGGCATCGATAAGAGTTTCCAGCAGATGATAAAAGTTGAGGAACAGGTAAAAGAGTTAGGGGAGCAACTTACGCCGTTAAAAGAAGGAATAGAGACGGCAGAAGAACTTCAAAATCGTCTATTGGTTAATACTGAGAAGATAGGCACCGTTATTAACCAGGTTGACTCACTAGAAACAACGATAGAGGGTTTGGATGATCGGATGGGGAAGATGGGAAAGGTAAGGGAATGGCTTGCTCAATCCGAGACTCGTTTACAGAAAATCAACGAAGAGATACGCCATCATCTCAATCTTTATAATTCCCTTTCCACCCGAATTAAACAAAGAAAACAAGGTTCTCCTGATATGGACACCCGTGAAATTGTCGTGAAACTGGCGCGACAGGGATGGAAAACAGAGGAAATCGCCAGAACGGCGAAACTCAGCCAGGGAGAGGTTGAATTGATACTGGAACTCCTGCCTTCAGAAGAGTGAGGGCTTTCAAAGGATGTTCCTTGGCGGGCCTCCTTTGCCTGGAGTTTTCACAATAACCATGCACCTGCCATCGCTAATTGCTTCAAAACAATGATTTACAGAGAAATCCTGCCAAATTTCGCCCCCGTGTATATTAGATCTCGTTTTAGCCTATTGGCATATAAATCAATTATAGTATCTGATGCCCCCATGCATATCCTGTTTTTCCCAAGAAAACCTGAGTTGCTACTTATAGAAGGAAGAGCTTGAAACCCTTCTCGTCATTATATGGATTACTGCTCTGTCAGCGCATCAATGAGGCCAAACTTGAGTTTGTGCAAGGCATCTGAAAGCGAAACCTTGTATATATGTGGATTGATTAATCGCGTGTGGGATGGATGAAGGGTTTTGCACAGAGTTCAGAGTTCAGAGTTCAGAGTTCAGAGTTTCGCACGGAGGCACGGAGGACACGGAGGTTTTTCGAGGCTTTGTTTGGTTCTCTCTGTGTCCTTTGTGAGCTTTGAGAGATGGGTTGTATGAAGGGTTTCGCACGGAGGCACGGAGGACACGGAGGGTTTTTGAGGCTTTGCTTGCTTCTCTCTGTGTCCTTTGTGTGCTTTGCGGGAGGGGATGTATAAGGGTTTCGCACGGAGGCACGGAGGGCACGGAGGTTTTTCGAGGCTTTGTTTGGTTCTCTCTATGTCCTTTGTGAGCTTTGAGAGATGGGCTGTATGAAGGGTTTCGCACGGAGGCACGGAGGGCACGGAGGGCTTTTGAGGCTTTGTTTGCTTCTCTCTGTGTTCTTTGTGAGTTTTGTGAGAGGGATGTATAAGGGTTTCGCACGGAGGCACGGAGGGCACGGAGGGGTTTCAAGGCTTTGTTTGCTTCGCTCTGTGTCCTTTGTGTGCTTTGCGGGAGGGGATGTATAAGGGTTTCGCACGGAGGCACGGAGGGGTTTCGAGGCTTTGTTTGCTTCTCTCTGTGTCCTTTGCGTGCTTTGTGAGAGGGGATGTATGAAGGGTTTCGCACGGAGGCACGGAGGGTTTTCGAGGCTTTGTTTGGATCTCTCTGTGTCCTTTGTGTGCTTTGTGAGAGGGGATTTATGAAGGGTTTCGCACGGAGGCACGGAGGGCACGGAGGGCTTTTGAGGCTTTGTTTGCTTCTCTCTGTGTTCTTTGTGAGTTTTGTGAGAGGGAATGTATAAGGGTTTCGCACGGAGGGCACGGAGGGGGTTTCAAGGCTTTGTTTGCTTCTCTCTGTGTCCTTTGTGAGTTTTGTGAGAGGGGATTTATGAAGGGTTTCGCACGGAGGCACGGAGGGGTGGTTTTCAAGACTTTGTTTGCTTCGCTCTGTGTCCTTTGTGAGTTTTGTGAGAGGGGATGTATGAGGGTTTCGCACGGAGGCACGGAGGGCACGGAGGGGTTTCAAGGCTTTGTTTGCTCCTCTCTGTGTCCTTTGCGTGCTTTGTGAGAGGGGATGTATGAGGGTTTCGCACGGAGGCACGGAGGGCACGGAGGGGTTTCAAGGCTTTGTTTGCTTCGCTCTGTGTCCTTTGTGTGCTTTGTGAGAGGGGATTTATGAAGGGTTTCGCACGGAGGCACGGAGAACACGGAGGGGTTTTCAAGACTTTGTTTGCTTCGCTCTGTGTCCTTTGTGAGCTTTGAGAGATGGGTTGTATGAAGGGTTTCGCACGGAGGCACGGAGGGCACGGAGGGGTTTCAAGGCTTTGTTTGCTTCTCTCTGTGTCCTTTGTGAGTTTTGTGAGAGGGGATTTATGAAGGGTTTCGCACGGAGGCACGGAGGGGTGGTTTTCAAGACTTTGTTTGCTTCGCTCTGTGTCCTTTGTGAGTTTTGTGAGAGGGGATGTATGAGGGTTTCGCACGGAGGCACGGAGGGGTTTCAAGGCTTTGTTTGCTTCTCTCTGTGTTCTTTGTGAGCTTTGAGAGATGGGTTGTATGAAGGGTTTCGCACGGAGGCACGGAGGGGTTTCAAGGCTTTGTTTGCTTCTCTCTGTGTCCTTTGTGAGTTTTGTGAGAGGGGATTTATGAAGGGTTTCGCACGGAGGCACGGAGGGCACGGAGAGGTTTCAAGGCTTTGTTTGCTTCGCTCTGTGTCCTTTGTGTGCTTTGCGGGAGGGGATTTATGAAGGGTTTCGCACGGAGGCACGGAGGGTTTTCGAGGCTTTGTTTGCTTCTCTCTATGTCCTTTGTGAGTTTTGTGGGATGGGTTGTATGAAGGGTTTCGCACGGAGGCACGGAGGGCACGGAGGGGTTTCGAGGCTTTGTTTGCTTCTCTCTGTGTCCTTTGTGTGCTTTGCGGGAGGGGATTTATGAAGGGTTTCGCACGGAGGCACGGAGGGTTTTCGAGGCTTTGTTTGCTTCGCTCTGTGTCCTTTGTGTGCTTTGCGGGAGGGGATTTATGAAGGGTTTCGCACGGAGGCACGGAGGGTTTTCGAGGCTTTGTTTGCTTCTCTCTATGTCCTTTGTGAGTTTTGTGGGATGGGTTGTATGAAGGGTTTCGCACGGAGGCACGGAGGGCACGGAGGGGTTTCGAGGCTTTGTTTGCTTCTCTCTGTGTCCTTTGTGTGCTTTGCGGGAGGGGATTTATGAAGGGTTTCGCACGGAGGCACGGAGGGTTTTCGAGGCTTTGTTTGCTTCTCTCTGTGTCCTTTGCGTGCTTTGTGAGAGGGGATGTATGAAGGGTTTCGCACGGAGGCACGGAGGGTTTTCGAGGCTTTGTTTGGATCTCTCTGTGTCCTTTGTGTGCTTTGTGAGAGGGGATTTATGAAGGGTTTCGCACGGAGGCACGGAGGGCACGGAGGGCTTTTGAGGCTTTGTTTGCTTCTCTCTGTGTTCTTTGTGAGTTTTGTGAGAGGGGATGTATAAGGGTTTCGCACGGAGGCACGGAGGGCACGGAGGGGTTTTGAGGCTTTGTTTGCTTCTCTCTGTGTTCTTTGTGAGTTTTGTGAGAGGGGATGTATAAGGGTTTCGCACGGAGGCACGGAGGGGTTTCAAGGCTTTGTTTGCTTCGCTCTGTGTCCTTTGTGTGCTTTGCGGGAGGGGATTTATGAAGGGTTTCGCACGGAGGCACGGAGGGCACGGAGGGTTTTCGAGGCTTTGTTTGCTTCTCTCTGTGTCTTTTGTGAGTTCTGTGAGATTGTTAGATAGATACATTTCTATGACCGGTTCAAAGGTGGCCTCATTGTAATTACTCACTTTGAAACCTCGTATTTACTTATATCGATTTGACCTGATACGGCATGGGTTATTAGGGAGGAACGGTATTCTTTTAGGAGGTGGATGGAACGGTTGATCTTATTTTCAAGATCATCAATTCGAGATACCTCGTCATTGGCATTTTTCAAAATATCTCTTTGTTCGTGTATAGGAGGTAATGGAAGAGGAAAATTTTTGATGTAATTCTCGGGAACACGTTTTTGACCTCCAGCCCCATACATTGTGGATTCTCCTATTTTTCTAAAGATATATGAGTGAATGATTAAGTACAAATAATCATTATTCAATATATCTTGATAAGGGCGAAGTACATGAAGTTCAGTTGTTCCAAAACCCGTTTTGTTCACAAGGTTTCTTGCAACGGCACCTTTACCATTTTCAAAACATGGAGTAATTTTGGCAAAAACAACATCACCATCTTCAAAAAATGTATATCCATTGTAGACTTCTTCAATGGATTTTCTATTTGTTGTATCGATCTCTCCTCTATCACCTACAAGTTCCATCGGGACAAATGAAATCTCTTTTGAATGATCAAGAATCTTACATTTTGATTTTGGAGGATTGATCTCCATCAGAAATCTCATTCGAAGAACATCCCAATGCTCAGGAATCTCACCAATCCACTCCACACCGGAATTTTTCATTTTCACATAAGGATTCAATCCATTGGTTACTGACTGAATGATAATCGCCTGCCGTTTTTCCTGTAGGAGTTCAATCTGTTTTTGTTTCTTGGAGATGAGGGTATCGATTCGGGTTGTTTCTTTATCGAGGAAGTCGGCAATTTGTTTTTGGGTTTCGAGGGGGGGATATGGAACTAATAAAACTTTCATCTTATCTTGAGTTAGTTTATCCCTCGTTGTTCCATCTATAAACGGTCTATAATCAACACTATTCAAAGAATACATTAGAAACTTTGAATGATAATTTTTAGTTCGTAATACATGTATATGATTATTGATCCATACTTTTTGATTTACACAAAATGAGACTTGTTTTCTCTTATCAAAAAAGGGAGCCCCATCTTCTCCAAGTAAAACTAATTCTTCATCAAATAAGTAGTCATCTACATAATCAACAACCCCATTGGCTCCCCAGTATGGGATTTCTCCCTGGATTTTCCCTCGTTCCTCAGAACTCAAAGGAATTCGTTTTCCATCAAGACAATTACTTACATATTTAACTTTGATGAATGGATTCATTTAGAACCATCCTTAAGGAGAAGTGAGATTTCATCTTCTATTTTTGACAAGTCACTTTGAATCTCATCAATCCCTCTCGGAGGTTTATAAACATAAAAATACCGGTTAAATGAAATCTCATACCCTACCTTGGTCTTACTTTCATCTACCCAGGCATCGGGTACATAAGGGAGAACTTCCCGTTTCATGTAGTCATCTATATTTTCTTTCAGGGGGACATTTTCATTATCTCTCAATTCAGAATCCGGTTCGGGAAGACCTTTCTTATTTGTCACTATCTCGGCATTTTCATCTCGTTCAGATAGGGCTGAGATTATCGACTTCTTCAAAGGGGTGGAAAGTGTAATTCCACTGTTCTTGAATACAGAATCAAAGTCCTTTATAAAGGAATTCTGGTTGCTATACTTCCCTGTTATTTGCGAAAGAGTTGAAAAAATTTTCTCCTGTTCCTTTGTCCCTTCTTTGATCTCTTTATCAATAATTGATTGATCTTTCCGTTTCTTACTCTCGGCCAATGACATAAACGGTTTGGATTCTTTGACTCTCTCCAATCGTTCTTTATTTACTTCAAAGTTGAGTTTCAACGGACGTTCTACGGTAATCCGGTTGTACCCAAAGTCACTGTTATCGAAGATCTTACAGTGTGCCGACTCCTTGAACTCGGCATATAGTCTGACTAATTTTTCCCGGTGGGTATCACTAATTTCATTCCGTTTATTTCCAAGACTTTTTCTCATCTTTGAGAAGTAGGAAGATCCATCGATTAACTGAACCTTTCCCTTTCTCTGGGAACTCTTTCTGTTCGTAACAATCCACACATAGGTTGAGATTCCCGTGTTGTAGAAGAGTTGATCCGGTAAGGCAATGATGGTCTCCAACCAATCATTTTCAATAATCCATCTCCGTATTTCTGATTCCCCTGAACCTGCCGATCCGGTAAACAATGGTGAACCATTAAAGACGATTGCCAGACGGGTTCCACCATCTTCGGGTTTCACCATCTTGGAAATCATGTGTTGGAGGAACAGAAACGAACCGTCATTTATTCTGGGAAGACCCGCCCCGAATCGTCCCCCGTAACCTAATTCATCATGTTGTTTTTTGATGAAGTCCGACTCAGGTTTCCATTCCACACCAAAGGGAGGATTAGCCAACATGTAATCAAACTTCTTTGTGGGGAATCCGTCTTCCGTAAAACTATTTCCTAGAACTATGTGTTCGATGGTCTGACCCTTAATCAACATATCCGAACCAGAGATGGCATAGGACTGATCGTTGTAGTCCTGACCGAACACCTCAAGGCTGGCATTGGGATTAAGTTCTTCTAAATATTCTTCGGAAACCGATAACATACCACCTGTACCCATGGCAGGGTCGTAGAGTGTTTTTACAATACCTTTGGACGTTAATGTTTCATTATCGGGATTAAACAGAATATCGACCATCAACCTAATCACTTCTCTTGGAGTAAAGTGATCCCCGGCCTCTTCGTTACTGGCCTCGTTGAAGCGTCTGATAAGGTCTTCAAATATATATCCCATTTCAACATTGGAAACAGTCTCAGGATGAAGATCGATTTCGGAGAACTTGGACACAACGAGGAACAATCTATTGGCCTTTTCCAGTTTGGGAATCTGGTCTTCAAACTTGAATGATTCGATAATGGAACTTGCCTCGGGACTAAAACCTTTCATGTAATTTACAAGGTTGCTGTTAATCCCGTCCGTGTCTCCCTTGAGTTTTTCAAAATCAAATTGAGAAGTGTTATAGAAAGGAACCTTCGTTATTTGCTTGAGTTTGGCATCGATAACCCCGGAACCGAGTTCTTTTATCCGATCATACTGTTCAAGAACCTTTTGTTTGGTAGGGTCCAGTACACAATCCAAGCGTCGTAATACGACAAGAGGTAACATTACGTCTTTATACTGGTTCGGTCGGTATGGACCCCTAAGGAGATCGGCCACTCCCCAAATGAAGTTCGATTTTTCCGTGAAGTTGATTTTGGTCATACACCCTCCCTATCCTTTCTATAGTGCCCCGAAGATTGAGGGTGGTTCAAGTAGGTTGAATTAAAGGCGGGCCAAGGTCGGTTAACACATTATTGCGTAAGGAATTATGCAGTTGGTTCCATTGGGCCGCTACAAAGGGCATTATGGAATAGAATATGTGGGATTAGCGGGGGTTTTGGCCGAAATTGAAGCAATCGGGATTGAGCAAGGGCGGGCAAAGCATAGGCCATTCATGCTTGTAAGATGTTTCTTTGCCTAACTATAGAAGACTCCCCTAAAAAATCCACATATCAGTATTATCGAGGATAAATCTACCGGGTTAAAGCCCCCCCTCAGCAAGGCGAAGCCTAAACTCCGATACCGCCAAGCCCCCCCTGGATTCTGAAACAGCCCCAGGCCTGCCTACCGATAGACAGGTGCAGGAACAGCAAAAAATCTCTTCGTCAATTTCCTAAAGCTGGTTTTTTAGAGCTACCCTTGAATTCACGGAACAGTAGGGGAGATTTCCCTAGTATCAGAAGCACTTTCTCTGGCGAACTTCGGATGATTCGTCTAAAAAAATCACCCAGTTTCATATTTGAGTGTCCCCTCATAGAATTTAAATCGCACCGTGCCCTGGTTCGTTAGAGCTTAAGCCACGCCCCAACGATTTGACGGCTGATACCGACTATGGGTGCTATTTCATATCGGGACTTTTGATTAACCGCCGGGTTAATAGTATCAGAGGGGAAATTCGGAGAGGCCTTTTTTTATTGAATCATAGTTCAAACCAAAAAACCCTGATATAATTCCTTTGTGCCATCGTCACCACCATCGCCAAGCCCCAGACCAATCAAAATCACCATGGATCATTTCTTTAAATCCCGCTTCATGAGCGTACTCGGCAGTGTCGGCGACTGCACCGTGGAGGCAGAACATCAGCTTCTCAAGCAACCCAAAAGGCTAGACCTCGTTATCGAAGGGAAGAGTTCTTTATTCCGCGATTTCAAGGTGTTAAATTACTTCAAAACCTACAATCTGATAAGCTACAAGTCCTTCCGGGACAACCCTCGCCAGAAGGACTTCCTTGACCTCATCATCTATTATCCCCTCTATCTGCTGGAAAACCCCCATGCCGATTTCGACAGCACAACCATCACCATGATATGTTCCGTAACACCCAAAAAGTATCTCGCCCAGCACAGTAGAACCGTCAGAGAAGTAGTCCCCGGTCATTACACAGAGGACCACGGGTCCTATAAAACGCATATTATCAACATCGAGAAAGTATCCCTGGAAGGTCCTGATGGCGTACTGCTATCTGCATTCTGTCGCGACCCCGACCGGATTGTTAAAGCGAACAAAATTCCGGGCATGAATATCTCGGAAGTACTTCTTGACAAATTGATTGCCGGATATAAAATGAGAATGAGCTTATTTGAAAACGAGGAGGTAGACGATATGGGAGCAGTAGCCGATGTAACAAAGCTGGTCATGCCATACATTGAACAGGCCCGGCAAGAAGGCAGGCAAGAAGGCATGCAAGAAGGCAGGCAAGAAGGCAGACAAGAAGGCAGACAAGAAGGCAGACAAGAAGGCAGGCAAGAAGGCAGGCAAGAAGGCATGCAGAAAGGCATGAGCCAAGTCGCCAAAGGATTGAAGCAATCGGGTATCTCCACGGAAATAATCAGCCAGAATACGGGCTTAACCCCAGAAGAGATAGATAAACTCTAATGCTTTGTATAGCGATAAGATGCACTTCCAGGTAAGGCGGAGAAAGGTTTTTAAACCGGAGTATACTATTTGTATGTGAGGATTTAATGTTCTTTCTCCCTGTCTGCGGGGCTGTGTCAGAATTTGGAATTTGGATTTTTTTCAGCCCCGATTTGGAATTTATTCAGCCCCCCCTCAGGGGGGGATCTCCACCCCTTGCTTCCTTTGAAGAGGGGGGATGGGGGGGCTAGCTACCTACTGCAAGCAGGCGCAGACAGGCGAAAAGTTCTGAAAGCAGAGTGTACATGAGCATTTCAGGTTTTTTCGCCAACTTTGGAGGTACGGTGCCCCCCCTGAGGGGGGGACGGGGGGGGGACCATTCCCCTTATGGGGGCTTTCCTTATTCGCATTCTGACACAGCCCCAAGGGGTAACATAACGTCTTTATACTGGTTCGGTCGGTACGGACCTCTACAATGCCCCCACGCATGTCCTATTCTTCCCAAGAAAACCTGAGTTGCTGCTTATAGAAGGAAGAGCTTGAAACCCTTCTCGTCATTATATGGATTACTGCTCTGCCAGCTCATCAATGAGACCAAACTTGAGTTTGTGCAAGGCATCTGAAAGCGAAACCTTGTATATATGTGGATTGATTAATCGTGTGTGGGATGTATCCAATCTGTTTATCCTAGCAATTGCACGGTCTCTGATTTCGGGTAACGGGAGCGGGGTGGTACAGGGCACCCCATTGCTGATCTTCTTCGAAAGGAGTGGCTCGAAATGGTGATAATCGCTCAGGATGAAATGGCTGGGTCTGTACATAGGATGATTGAATCGAATCGGCTTGCCAGCCTGGAGGACCTCGTCATGCAGACAGATCAAATCACCTAGGGGCGTTTCATTTGCATCATAAAAACGGTAGACCTGCTTGATTCCAGGATTTGTGATTTTCTCGGGATTGTTGGAAAGCTTTATGACCGGTTTAATCAAATCTCCAACCCATCGAGCGGAGAGTTTGTAAACACCGGTGAGCGAGGCATCAGGGCCGCCGGTTACCAATTGAGTGCCTATTCCCCAAACATCAATAGGACTCCTATTCGCTCTTAATTGACATATAATCTCTTCGGTCAAATCATTGGAGGCGCAAATAAAGGCTTCTTTCAGACCGGCCTGATCCAATTCTTCACGGACCCTGATACTCAAGTACTGGAGGTCTCCCGAATCGAGGCGCACGCCGAAGTTATACCCCTTTGCCTTGAGTTTTTTACCTACGGTGATGGCATTCTTGATACCGCTCCCCAGTGTGTTATACGTGTCGATAAGAAAGACACTGTTCTCAGGATATATTTCAGCATATGCATTGAATGCCTCTAATTCGCTGTCAAAGGCCATTACCCACGAGTGGGCCATGGTGCCGGATATAGGGATGCCGTATCGTTTACCCGACAGGGTGTTGGACGTGGCCGCACAGCCACCGATATAAGCCGCCCGTGAGGCGGACAGTGCTCCGTCCACCCCCTGTGCCCTGCGTAGGCCGAATTCCAGCACCCTTCCCCCGCCCGAGGCGTTATATATCCGAGCAGCCTTCGTGGCGATGAGGGTTTGAAAATTTATAAGGTTCAGAAGAAGACTCTCGATGAGCTGGGCTTCCACCATGGTTGTCTGAACGCGGATGATGGGCTCGCCGGGGAAAACCAATGCCCCCTCTTCTATGGCGTAGAGATCGCCGGAGAATTGATACTCACCGAGAAAATCAAGGAACTCTTCACGGAAAATCCCCTGACTGCGGAGGAAATCAAGCTCGTCCTTCTCGAATCTGAGGTTTACCAGACGTTCGAGGATTTCTCCCAGGCCTGCGAATACCGAAAATCCGCTGTTAAAGGGTTGCCGCCGGAAAAACATTTCAAAGACTACCTGGGAATTCATGTTTTTCAAGAAATACCCCTGAGTCATGGTGAGTTCATAGAAATCGGTGAGTAACGGGGTCTTATACATCGATTTTTTCAGACTGCACGAGTTGGATTCCTTTCTGCCTCATGTCCGTCAATGCCTTGTCCAAGTTGCCGGTTGGAATATCCACAGCCCGCACGGCATCGATGAGCACCACGGTGTCAAAACCCGCCTCAACAGCATCGAGAGCACTGAAATACACACAGTAATCGGTAGCCAGCCCACAGAGGTACACCCGGCTGACCCCCATGCCTCTGAGATAGGCCGTCAGTCCCGTCGTTGTGCGGTGGTCGTTCTCCTTGAAGGCGGAATAGGAGTCGAGATGAGGTGAACATCCCTTGCGAAGAATCATATTCACGTTTTGACGATTAAGATTCGGGTGAAAATTGGCACCTTCACTTCCCTGAACACAGTGGTCGGGCCAGAGCATTTGATCGTTTGAGGAAAGCTTTATCGTCTCACCGGGATTCATTTTGTGGGTGGACGCAAAGGAAATATGTCCCTTCGGATGCCAATCCTGAGTCGCCACGGTGAGAGAGAAGCGATCGGACAATGCGTTAATAACAGGCACCACTTTTTCGCCATCGGGAACCTCCAATCTGCCGTTAGTGCAGAAGTCATTTTGAACATCAATAATTATAAGAGCGTCCATCGGTCTCCCCCATACTCATTGCCGATAAGCAACATTCGATATAATGTAAGCAGGATGAGTTTTGGTGAAAATATTATCGAATTCTTTGATTTGCTTCAAGCCCCTCCCCTTGCATTGAAAGATGTCGAAATCCTCTGGCCATACAGCAGGCCGGAAGTAAGGCGTGTCATGCATCGTTTCTACAAGAAATTCCTAGACGGCGATGGCAGGCGGATTTTTCTTATCGGCATCAATCCCGGCCGCTTCGGGGCGGGTGTCACCGGCATCTGTTTCACCGATCCTATTCGGCTTGGTGCGGATTGCGGCATAGCTCATAGCATTGCCGGGCGGTCTGAGCTTTCCAGTGATTTTGTCTATAGGATGATCTCCGCTTTCGGCGGCCCAAGGCTATTTTTTAAGCATTATTACATGACGGCACTCAGCCCAGTGGGGTTCACTCAGTCCGGTAAGAATATCAATTACTATGAATTAAAAGGAGATCTTGCCGCCTTGGATGAGTGGATGGTCGCTGCGATGAAAGACCAAATTTCAGCTGGAGGAGATAGGAGGGTGGCCTTCAGCATGGGGCAAGGAGCGAATTTCAAGTATTTACAGCGGATGAATAACCGGCATAATTTCTTCGACCGGATTGAGGCCCTCCCTCATCCTCGGTGGATAATGCAGTACAAACGGCGGCAACTTGAAGAATTTATCCGACTTTACATCGACAAGTTAAGTCAATTTCTATAAGTTAAGCTATGGCTAATAAAATGATGATTCACCAGGATCATTTCATCGACAAGGGTTTGCTCACCCAGATCCTCGATCTCATTCTCTCTGAAGGTGGCGACTACAAAATCGACAAGTTTGATATAGGGAAATTCTCTGAGCAGAAATCGATGCTTCGGATTCTGTTAAAGGCCGACAATGAGGAAAGGCTGGATTCCATCGCAACGAAACTCGATGCCCTTGGCATGAGAAGCGATGAGGGAAGCGAGGCCCAATGGGTGCCTGTGTCCATAGACAAGGCTGCACCGGAAAATTTCTATTCAACGACCAACCACCGTTCAGAGGTCTTTTTCGATGGGAAATGGCACCAGGTGAGAAATCAGCGCATGGATGCGGCCATAGTATGGAGAGAAGATGGGCCGGAGTGCGTCAAACTACGGGACCTTGTTGTAGGCGACCGTGTTCTTACCGGCACTGAATCGGTTAGGGTGTATCCTCCAGCTCATGCTGATAACGATGTATTTGCCTTCATGTCTAACAATATATCCTCCGAGAGGAATGCCACCCGGTCGGCGGAAAAAGTTGCCCAGCTGATGAAGGATGTTCGTGACTCCAAGGGGAGAATTATAACCGTCGCTGGACCTGTCGTGGTGCATACAGGAGGGGCTGAGGCACTGGCATCATTGGTAAGGGATGGCTGGATTGACGGGTTTCTCGGCGGCAATGCAATCGCCGTTCATGATCTGGAATTTCAGCTCTACGGCACCTCACTCGGAGTGGACACCGTCAGTGGTCTTCCAACAAAGGGAGGGCACAAAAACCACATGGAGGCCATCAATACCGTCTACACTCATGGTTCCATACAGGGGATGATGAAGGCGGGCAAGCTGTTAAGCGGCATCATGTATGAGATAATCACTTCTCGGATTCCTTACTGCCTAGCCGGGTCCATCCGGGATGATGGACCATTACCCGAGACAGAGATGGACATGATTAAGGCTCAAGGCAAGTATGCTGAAATCATAGCCGGGGCAGATATGATAATCATGCTCTCCTCCATGCTCCACTCCATCGGTACAGGCAATATGACACCGAGTTGGGTTAAAACCGTTTGTGTCGATATAAATCCTGCGGTTGTCACTAAGCTGTCGGATCGAGGCAGTAGCCAAGCCATAGGGATTGTGAGCGATGTGGGGTTTTTCCTACGCTCCCTAGAACAGGCTCTTATGCCTTGATAAATTTCCCCGTCTTGAGGCATCGGGTGCAGATTTTCATTGATTTCGGCTTTCCTGCCACCAGGGCTTTTATCTTTACCAAGTTGGGTTTGAACAATCTTTTAGACTTCACTCCGATATGCTGACCAGCTCCGCCTTTTTTCTTAGGCAAACCCTTTCTCGGAACACTATTCCCCGATATGGTGCCCTTTCCGCACATTGTACACTTTCTTGACATGTTACCACCTTTAAGCGACATCATCATAGCAGAATGCCGCTGAGAGTGTAAAGGGGTTAGTGCCCAAGATCACCTGCCGCTATGAAGCGTAGCGGAATAGCGGTCCGGTACAGCGTTTTGTTAGGTTTTGTTATTATTTTCCAAAGTTATGACTACATTCCCCTTTTTGTGCCCTTTTTCAACATAGCTATGAGCCTCGGCAATTTGTTCCAACGGATAGAGTCTATCTATGACCGGTTTTATCTTCCCCGCCTCAATAAGCTCTTTCAGGAGAATTAGATCCTCAGTTCTTTCGGGTGCTATTCCATATATTGCTTTCTTACTGCCTAACTTTGAAGTCCACAACATTTGAAAAAGGAGTGGCAACGTAGGAAGAGTTGAAAGATAGACCCCTTCTTTCTTTAGTGAGTCTTTGCAATGTGAAAACGAACTCTTGCCTACGGTGTCAAAAATGATGTCATAGGTCTCACCACTCTTGGTCAAATCTTCCTGAGTGTAATCGATAACCTTATCGGCTCCCAACGACTTCACCAATTCCAAATTCGTGGTACTGCATACTCCGGTAACTTCCGCCCCAATGTATTTGGCAACCTGTATCGAAGCAGTACCTACCGCCCCAGAAGCACCAATGATAAGAACTTTCTGTCCGCTCTGTATCTTTCCCTTATCTCTAAGGAAGAACAATGCGCTAAATCCACCAAAAGGAACAGCGACGGCTTCCTCATAGGTCACATTGACTGGTTTAATTGCCAGCACCCCTTCTTCAGGTAGACATATGTACTCGGCATTAGCACCACGACCAAAACCGCTAGATCCAAAAACGTGGTCACCTTCCTTAAATCGCATTACATCTTGGCCTACTGCTTCAATTTCCCCTGAGAACTCACCCCCTGGTATTGTTCTTCTTGGTCCCGTGATACCCACAGCTATTCGTGCGGGGAGCCAGAACAAGGGACCGAATGTAGAACTTCGAAGTCTCACGTCCGCTGATGTTACTGCGGTCGCATAGATTCTTATCAGGACTTCATTGTCTTTGATCGTAGGTCTTTCCGCTTCTTTGAGCTGGAGAACATCCGGAGACCCGTATTTTGTGTATACAATCGCTTTCATAAGTTTCCTCCAACGTTGCTCTAATCCGATCATTTTCAGAACATCTTGCAAGCTACAAAACATAACGTTGGCTTCACCTAAAAAGTCGGTTGGCGCGGATCTGGCTCCGCCAGGTGCGTGCCTAGCGGTTTTGACAGAGGCAAGCTCTTGTTAGCATCATTCTTAACTGACAAACAAACCACGTAGCCACCGCCATAACCGAATTGCTGCGACTCCAGGCAACTGAGCAGCTAGACCAAGCACGAATGCAATGAGAGCTATCAGCCATGTAGTGTTTGCGAGCAGGATCATAGTCACCGTAGCGGTTGTCCCAATGAGTGCCCCCACAGCTGCAGCTTTGGGCTGATCAACGCCAAGGATTTGCGCCTGCGGCACTCGATACTTAACCTTCACACCCTTATGCACAATATCTAGGCATATACTCGGATCACCATCGCTTACTGCTGAGTGAAGGAACGTAATTCGAACTGTCTGATCTCGATTGAGTACTGGTACATGATATTCACGCTTTCGTAACATCAGTTGAAACTGCTCATCTGACAATTTCCCCTCAGTCCCAACTTGTAGCTCTCCCAGGAAGCTAGCCGTCCACTCTATATAGCGCGTCGTCCCAAGGATTTCGGTACGCTCGGTAAGCAGGGTCGTATTATCTGTGAATGCAGTAACTTCAAGGTCCTCAAAATCCTGGACACTTTGATTAGTGAGTTCGACGGTTGAGAGATATAGGTTGGGAACATCGCTTCCATTCCATTTCACTTCAACCGATCCAAATACTGCATCTTCCGTAGTTTGACACACCTTCAAGTGCTTCACAAAATAGGTAAGTAAAGCCTGCTTGTTCAGGATTCGTTGAGCGATCACAGCACCGCAAATGCCAAGAAAGAACGTGACCGTGCCTACGAAGACGGGATTCTCAATAACCGATGCGTCCATAGTCCCACCTACTCTTAATCATGCTAACAAGTTATTAGCCCGTTTCTTTATATCTCCTTTGAGATGCCACCAAGTACAATCTTTTCTATCAGGCAACACCGGATCGATTATTCAATGGTATAGCGCAGAAACTCACAATGTCAATAAAAAATTTGATTTTTTATTGGGGAAAATTGTCAAGTGGAATGCCCACCTTCCCCTACAAAACTCATACACTTTTTATTTCCTATGCCGCCACTACCTGAGCAACACCCATGCCCCAAGAATCCTCATGGGGTAGTCGGGCACCACCATGTAGAAAGGCTATCAATTTACTTGATTTTTCAACAGTCATCCCTATGGAATGCCGCTAGCGTTGCTTTGAGTTCTTGAATTCTGGATGGGTATTGTGAAAACTTCCGTTTAGAGTTAGCAAATGAGTTGAAGTAGCCTTAGATATGACTCGTTGTCGGTTTATACATTGAATTTGAAGTGGATAACATCGCCATCTTGAACCTGATAATCTCTTCCTTCGATTCTAAGTCTGCCAGCAGATTTTACAGCGGCCTCGCTACCGAGTTCGAAAAGATCATTACAATTATAAACTTCGGCTTTGATAAATCCGCGTTCGAAATCTGAATGAATGATGCCTGCACACTGCGCAACGCCTGCACCTTTGCTGAAGGTCCAAGCCCTGTTTTCCTTACCTCCGACAGTGAAAAAGGTTTCCAAGCCCATAGCCGCATAGGCACTCCTTGCCAACTGCGACAAACCAGACTCAGAAATCCCAGAGTCGGCAATGAACAATGATCGCTCCTGCGGATCATCCAATGTGGCGATGTCGGCTTCCAGTTTTCCTGCTAATACAATGACTTCGGCACCCTCTTTTTCGGCAATTTTTCGGACGGCAGCGGTATGGGGAGTCTCGGTTGAGATTTCATTCTCTCTCACATTGCAAACATATATCTGTGTCTTCAGCGTGATGAGAAATAACTCGTTTAATCTGATTAAGTCTTCCTCATCGGTCTCCATGGTCCGTAGAGGCTTTCCCACATCAAGATGCGTAATTGCCCTGCTAAGAAGACTTTGAACGGCTTGAGCTTCTTTCCTGATACTGGAAATAGAGGATTTTAACTGCCGAGAATTCTTCTCTAACCGTTTCTCGACCGATTGCAGGTCGGCTAGAGCAAGTTCCGTATTGATGATTTCGATGTCGGTAGCGGCATCCATCTCGGCATTGACATGGATGACATCATTGTCTTCAAAACAGCGAACAACATGGGCAATGATCCCCACGGTTCTAATACTCGAAAGAAATTGATTTCCAAGCCCCTCGCCCTTTGACGCTCCCTTCACCAACCCGGCAATATCGACGAATTCAATCGTTGCCGGAATTCGATTTTCCGCCTCGACGATTTCGTGAATGCGATCCAATCGGGGATCGGAGACTTCGACTATGCCGATATTAGGATTGATTGTACAAAACGGATAATTCTCCGCTTTGGCTGGGGTAGCCGTAAGGGCCGAGAATATGGTTGATTTACCAACATTTGGAAGTCCGATTATACCGCAGTTCATTTAAGCAATCATAATCTACCTAACGCAAACTAGGGAAGTGAGTTGTACCAGTTGGCAACAAGAGAATCAAAGAGATTTATAATGCCCCGAAGACTGAAAGGGGGGCCGGGGGCCCTAAAAATCCTACAAGAAAGAAGGACTTTTTGAGCTACAATATCAAAAGCATGAGGCCTGTCTGCTTAAAGAAGATTTCAAAGGGTTGTGGAATTAGGTTTCTCCTGCATGGGCCACAAGTTCATTGACCGATGAACCAAGCAGGTTATGTACTCAAAGATTGAACCTATGACGAAGATCGCAAAGATGGTGCGGACGCATACACCCCTTATTCTCAACCAAAATCATTCAAATTGGTCTCAATCATGAACATGGGGCTGGGTAAGAATGCGAATAAGGCCCCCCCGCCCCCCCGCTCAGGGGGGGCATTTACAGGGGAGCCCCCCCGTCAGCCCCCCCCTCTTCAAGAGAAACAATGGGTGGCAATCCCCCCCCTGAGGGGGGGGGGGATTTATAGGGGGGTATGAAGGTGCTGGGGCTGGGTCAGAATGATGGATTTGGTTTGCAGGCAAGGCGGCGAAAAGTTCTGAAAGCGGAGTGTACATGTTGTACATGAGCATTTCAGGTTTTTTCGCCAACGCCGCATGCGGGCCAAAGACGCATTCTGACACAGCCCCACAGATTCTGTTGAGTACGCAGTTCTAATCCCTATCCGCTATTTCAATCCAAGGTCTGTCTACCTCGCCGACGAACAGGGCCTTGGGCCGGTAGAGTCTGTTTTTCTCACGCTGCTCAAGAATGTGTGCAATCCAGCCTGATACCCTCGCAATGGCGAAAATTGGCGTGAAGAGGTTTTCAGGAATCCCTAGCATGTTGTAGACCGCTCCCGAGAAGAAATCGACATTGGGATAGATGGGTTTGCCTTTCTCTTCCATTTTCTCACGGAAAATTTTCTCAACCGATTTTAGGATGTCTCGATTCCTGGAATCATTGTACTTCTTCGTCAGAGTCTCCAGATAACCCTCGATAAGAATTGCTCGGGGGTCCTTGGCCTTGTAAACACGGTGCCCCATGCCCATGACTTTGCGCTTCTCGGACAGGGCTTTTTCGATCCAGGGCCTGACATTGTCTACGCTGCCGATGTCGTTTACCATGGCCATCACCCTCTCATTGGCCCCACCATGAAGGCTACCAAACAGGCTACCAATGGCGGCAGAGACGGCACAGTAACAGGTTGATAGAGTGGAAGCAACTACCCGCGCAGTAAACGTTGACGCATTAAACGAGTGTTCGGCATGAAGGGTGAGGCACTTGTCCATGATGTCGCCTTCTTCCGCATCCGGCTCCTCTCCCTTGAGCTGCCATAAAAAGTTGGCTCCATGAGAGAGATCGTCCCTGGGGGGAACGTATTCCAGTCCATTCCTAAAGCGATGAAAGGCGGCCACCACGACTGGCAACTGGGCGATCTGGTGAAGTGTTTGCCTGCAATTACAAGTCGGAGAATGCTCTATCTTATGGTCCACATACCCGGAAAGAAAACTAATGACGGATTGCAAAAGCTCCATGGGATGAGAATCCCGGGGGAAATCCCTGATCATCTGCACAATCGGCGGTTTTATTTCCCTGCCTGCACGCATCAAAGCGGAGAACTCTGTCAATTGCTTTTTCTTCGGTAATTCTCCATAAAGCAACAAATAAGTCACCTCCTCAAAGGAGGCTTTGTTTGCCAAATCGTTTATGCTATAACCATAGTAATAGAGCTTCCCCTGTTCGCCATTAACCTTGCAGATTTTGCTTTCACCCGCAATGACTCCTTCAAGACCTTGTGAATAAGCTACTTGTTCCATTTTTAACTCCTTGACTCCATTTTTTAACTTTTTGTTTCAATGATGTATACATATCCAGTATCTCAATCAGGGAATGCTCGACAGATTTCTACGAGATCAATTCCGGTATCTGGCTTGGAGTGTCCGCCACTGGAATTCCAGCCTTCGTTAAGGCGGCAACCTTTGCCTCAGCCGTTCCCTGCCCTCCGGAGATAATGGCTCCCGCATGCCCCATGCGTTTTCCCTCCGGGGCGGAACGCCCGGAAATGAATGCCACTACGGGTGTCTTCATGTTGGCGGCTATGTATTCGGCGGCGCACTCCTCCGCATTCCCTCCAATTTCTCCAATTAATACAACGGCTTCTGTACCAGGGTCTTTTTCAAACATATCCAGGAGATCCAGGTAGCCAGTGCCAATGATGGGATCTCCACCAATCCCGACACAGGTGGATTGGCCCATCCCTGCACCGGTGAGGGCGTGAACAACCTCATAGGTGAGAGTGCCTGAACGGCTAATCACCCCAATTTGGCCTGGTTTGTGTATGGAGGCCGGCATAATACCGATTTTCGACTTCCCCGGACTGATGAGTCCTGGGCAATTCGGTCCAATAAGCACCTGTCCGCGTTCCCTTACGAGATGGTACAGCTCTATCATATCAAGGACAGGAACGCCTTCGGTTATGCAGACGATGAGGGGCATTGCGGCATCTGAGGCCTCTCTGACGGCATCGGCGGCAAACCTCGCCGGAACGAAGATGACACAGGCGTTGGCATCCGTGGCATTCTTGGCATCAAGCACTTTGTCGAATACAGGAATGCCATCGACATCGGCCCCGCCTTTCCCAGGAGTGACACCAGCTACCACCTTGGTGCCGTCGGCCTTCATTCGCTTGGCGTGGAAGGAACCATCCCGCCCGGTTAGGCCTTGCACAATTACCCTAGTGTTTTCATCCAACAGTATGCTCATTTCTTCTCCCTTGCCATTCGCACAACTTCCTTGACGGCATCGTCGAGATCATCACCGGCCGTTAAACCGGCCTTCTCAAGGATAAGTCTTCCCTCACTCTGATTGGTTCCGACAAGCCGTATCACCAGTGGCACCTTGATACTCAATTGTCTTCGGGCTATCAAAATGCCATCAGCTATATCGTCACAGCGGGTTATGCCTCCGAAGATATTGATCAGCACCGCCTTTACCTTTGGATTTCTCAAGATTATATCCAGTGCATCAGCCACCTTCTGTGGGTTCGAACTGCCTCCAACATCAAGGAAATTCGCCGGTTCACCCTTGAAATACTTAATCAGGTCCATGGTGGCCATGGCCAGTCCGGCACCGTTGACGATGCACCCTATGTCTCCGTCCATGCTTACGAAGCTGAGATTCTTCTCCTGAGCCTCCCTCTCATCCTCACTGCACTCCTCGGGATTTCGAAGTGCGGCGATATCGGGATGCCGATAGAGAGCGTTTTCATCGAAGTTGATTTTGCCGTCGAGTGCCAGCATCTGTCCACTTGGGGTGAGGGCATAGGGATTAATCTCTGCCAACGATGCATCGGTTTCCTTGAACAGTGTGTAAAGAGACTTGGTGGCCTGGAGCACCTGTGCCCGCTGTGAATCTTTCGAAACCACCTGGGCCAGAAAAGTGTCCAACTGCTTATCGTCAATAGGTTTCTGAGGATAGAGGGTAATCTTGTGGATGGCACTGGGGTCAGTGACCGCCAGTTCCTCAATATCCACCCCCCCTTGATCGGTGAGCATCAGGGTAATACCCTGATTAGAGCGGTCAAGAACCATGCCGAGATAGTATTCTTGGGCAATGGGTGCAGAATCACAGACGAGGATTCTATCCACGGCATAGCCTTTGATATTCAAACCGAAAATGCCTGCGGCTTTCTGTTCTACCTCATCGGCCGAATCGGCCAGTTTCACCCCGCCTGCCTTGCCTCGCCCACCTGCCAAAACTTGGGCCTTCACCACCGTCTGCTTCCAGTCCTGGGCCGCCTGGCGGGCCTGAAGTGGGCTGTTTACCAATTTGTAATCATTCACCGGAATCCCGTATTTTCTAAAGAGGTCACGGGCCTGGTATTCATGTATCTTCAATGCGATTCTCCCCTGTATTTCTTCACCGTTTTCTTTGTTTGGTTAATGAGCTTCGTCACCTTTATGCCCCGTGGACAGACTCGAGTGCATTCGAAATGATTGTCGCAGGCCCAAATAGCATGAGGCTGATCGACAATATCCAGCCTCTCATCCAAGCCCTTGTCCCGACTATCGAAGACAAATCGGGCTGCCGCCACCAAGGCTGCCGGTCCCAAAAAGTTAGGATTTTCATCGAGTTTGGGGCAGGCAGAATAACAGGCACCACAGTTAATGCACTTCGTGGCATCATCAATCAATTCCCTGTCTTCGGCAGATTGAAAAAACTCGCCGCGTGGCGGTGGCTCATCTTTGGAAAGGAGAAATGGTTTGACATCGCGGAATTTCGCCAGGAATTCCGTCTGATCCACCATGAGATCCTTCTGGACAGGAAAATGCCTCAATGGGGCCAGGCTAATGACATCTCCATCTTCATGTGCAACATCCCGAATCAGAGTCTTGCAGGCCAATCTTTCCTTTCCGTTGATTCTCATGGCATCCGATCCGCACACCCCGTGGGCACATGATTTCCTAAACGCCAGTGTTCCGTCTTGATATCTGAAGATATGCATCAGGGCATCCAGCACACGATCAGTTGGCTCCACCTCGACATGGAAACGTTCCTGTCTCGCTTCGGTATCGGTTTCGGGATCAAATCGGGTTATGTCTAATACTAGTTTCATATTCCCCCTCTAGGCTCACGCCAAATTTATAATTGAACAGCAATGCGGGAAAAGGCTTAGAGAAGAATTCCCGTATCACCATCTCAAAAGTTTCATTTCATCATGCTTCGGCTCACTTATCGTTGTTGAAACATTCCCCGGAGAGCCAAAGCACTCTTGCTTATCAAGACTAGAATACCTCGGGGCTGTGTCAGAATGCGAATAAGGAAATCCCCTCTCCCGGCCCCCCCTCATGGGGGGGGAAAGTCCAGTCCCAATGGGGGAATCCATTATCCATTATTCTGACCCACCCCCTGGATTCTGCCCTAACCCCAGTAAGTGACGAAGAGATTCCCCCTTCCTTCGCCTTCCTGTTGCAAACATGCACAGACAGGCAACGCAGTGACGGACTGTGCGTGTGGCAAGCGGGAAATCGAGTCAAGAACCAAATAAATGTTTTTAGAGGTATCCACTCTAATATACCCGGGGCTTCGGTTCCCAGCGGCTCAAATCGACCCGCTTGGAATCCATGAAGACTTTGTCTCCTTCAATCCTACTCAAGCTATGCTTAAGCCAATTCTCATCATCCCGATCTGGATAATCCTTTCGGGAATGAGCACCGCGGCTCTCGGTGCGTGCCAGGGCCGCCGATGCCGTATGCAGGGATAAATCAAGGAGATTCTCCAGCTCTAAAATTGAAAGAAGTTCGGCGTTAAAATTATTATCCTGATCTTGAATGCCTATCTCGCCGAACGAGGCTCTTAGTTGGCTGATATCGTCCACAGCCTTTCGCATATCCTCTCCGTTTCGGTAAACGCCAACATTCGCCATCATGGTTGTTTTCATGGCATCAAAGGTGTCCCCAGTCGGTTTTCCGCCCTCCTTCAATCCGGCTATCTTCTTCTTCCACTGGGCAATACTATCCGCGGCGGCCTCGGTGGACCCAGACGGGGGTGCCGATTTCATGTACTTGGCAATTGACTGCCCCGAGCGCCTGCCAAAGACGATGAGTTCGACGAGGCTGTTGGTTCCTAGGCGGTTGGCACCGTGCACCGAAACACAGGCGCATTCACCGGCGGCAAATAACCCTTCCCATACCGTCCTGCCATCGGTAACCCGTCCATCTACATCGGTGGGGATTCCCCCCATGGCATAGTGGGCCGTTGGCTGGACTGGCATGGGTTCCTGTGCCGGGTCTATTCCAAGATATGTGCGGCAGAAATCGGCAATATCGGGAATTTTCGCCTCAACTGTCTTTCGCCCGAGGTGGCTGGCATCCAGAAGAAGCCAATCATCAATCTTGCCCGTTCCTTCCATGCCATTCCCTTTGGCTATTTCAGTCATCATAGCCCTGCTGACCATGTCCCGGGGGGCCAGATCCAACAAGGTGGGGGCGTACTTCTCCATGAAACGCTCGCCGTGACGGTTGTAGAGAATTCCCCCCTCTCCGCGCACACCCTCGGTGATGAGTATACCCATCTTGCGAATGCCGGTTGGGTGGAACTGGTAGAATTCCATATCCATGAGAGGAATTCCCGCCCTGGAGAGTACTGCCGGCCCGTCACCTGTGTTAGCAATCGCATTCGAGGTGACCTTGAATAAACGGCCAAAGCCTCCGGTCGCAAAGAGTACGGCCTTGGCACATATCAGATGCAACTCGCCAGTGGAGAATTCAAAGACGATGAGGCCGGTGATACGGTCGCCGTCCATGACGACATCCAGCACCTGCCACTCGTCGTGAAATGTGACATCGTTCTTGATACATTGTTGATAGAGAGTTTGCAGTATCATGTGTCCGGTGCGGTCCGCCGAGTAGCAAGAGCGCCTTACCGGGGCCACACCGAAATCCCGGGTATGCCCCCCAAAGCGGCGTTGATCTATCTTTCCCTCCGGTGTGCGGCTGAATGGTAGACCCCTGTTTTCCAAATCGTATACCGCTCGGATGGCCTCTTCGGCGAGGATGACGGCGGCGTTCTGATCCACCAGATAATCGCCGCCCTTGACGGTATCGTAGGCATGCCATTCTGTGTTATCCTCTTCAACATTGCCAAGAGCCGCACTTATACCCCCTTGAGCGGCACCGGTGTGACTTCGCTGGGGATAGAGCTTGGTCAAGACCGCCGTTTTCCCCGAGGCGGATGCCTCCAGTGCCGCATACAAGCCGGCTCCACCGGCACCGACGATAACGACATCGTACTCAATTTTCATGGGACCTCCTCATAGGCACATCATAGTTTCCTGAGAACATAGTTTAGAATTCCTCCGCTTCTCCAATACTCCATCTCCACGGCCGTGTCGATGCGGCATAAAACCGGAATTTCCTTCCCTGACATCCCGGATTTGCTTACCTGAACATCCAATTTGGCATGAGGCTGTAAATCCGACAGGCCGGAAATAGCGAAGGTTTCAGAGCCGTCGAGACCGTAGAAAGCCACTGAGCCTTGCTCTGTAAATTCGAGGGGAAGGATACCCATGCCGATGAGGTTGGAACGATGGATTCGTTCGTAGCTCTCGGCTATCACCACCTTCACACCCAGAAGCATGGGGCCCTTCCCTGCCCAATCCCGGGATGAACCGGTGCCATATTCCTTACCGGCCAATATCACCAAGGGAACGCCTTTGTCCATCCATGCTTGAGAAGCCTCATATATACTCACGATATCACCATCAGGACCTCTTGTATAGCCACCTTCAATGCCATTAATCATGGAATTCTTGATCCTGATGTTAGCGAAGGTACCACGCATCATCACCTCATGATTGCCTCGCCGACTACCAAATGAATTGAACTCGGCCTGTTTGACCCCAAGGGAATTCAGATACAGTCCAGCCGGACCATCGGGAGGAATGCTCCCCGCAGGAGAGATATGATCAGTCGTGGTGGAATCCGGCAGGATGGCAAGACACCGGGCACCACGGATGTTATCGACTACTTTGTTGTCTTTGAAATTCTCGAAGAATGGAGGCTTGCGTATGTAGGTGCTGTCGGGTTGCCAATCGTACAGATCGCCTTCGGGCGCCTTTAGCTCACGCCACTGCGTCGGCCCCGTGAACACATCGGCATAGATATCCCTGTACATCTCGGGTTTGAGATGAGTTTCCATGACCTTCTTGATTTCTTCCTGAGTGGGCCATATATCCTTAAGATACACGGGGCTCCCTTCGGAATCCTTTCCCAACGAATCTTTTTGGATATCGACCAAGATACTTCCGGCTAGGGCATAGGCTACCACGAGAGGAGGAGAAGCCAGGTAACTGGCCTTCGAATCAGGGCTGACACGCCCCTCGAAATTGCGGTTTCCCGAAAGCACGTTGGCAGTAACAAGTTGGCCGGTATCGATGGCATCTTTGACGGCAGGCAACAAGGGGCCGGAATTGCCTATGCAGGTAGCACAGCCGTAGCCGATGAGTTGAAAACCCTGTGCATCTAAGGCATCTGTCAGTCCCGAATCATTGAGATATGCTGTCACAACCTGACTGCCCGGTGCGAAAGATGTCTTCACCCAGGGTTTTGATAACAGACCTCTTTCCAGTGCCTTTTTTGCTACGAGACCGGCCGCTATCAGAACGGCGGGATTAGAGGTGTTTGTACAGCTTGTTATGGAGGCGATCACCACATCCCCATGGGCTAATTCATGTTCCATACCGACGACTGGCGAGGAGGCTAGAGAATCCCCCTGGTTCACGCCATAGATCGATTTAAGAGATTGGCGAAAATTCTCAGGTACATGATTCAAGGCGACGAGGTCTTGAGGACGTCTTGGCCCCGCCATGGACGGGATAACGTCTCCCATGTCTAACGAGAGGGTGTCACTGTAATAAGCAGGGATATCATCGTTGCGCCAGAGCCCTTGGGCACGTGCATAGGCCTCCACCAAGGCGATTTGATTCTTGTCCCGACCGGTGAGTTCCAGATAGTCAATTAGCACTCTATCAATTGGAAACAGGCCGCAAGTGGCTCCGTATTCTGGTGCCATGTTGCTGATCGTCGCACGATCGGCAAGAGACAAGGCACTCAAACCAGCTCCGAAGAACTCGACGAATTTGCCGACGACACCCTTCTTTCGGAGCATATTCACGATGGTGAGCACGAGATCAGTAGCAGTACATCCTGCTGCCAGGCTTCCTTCAAGACGGAATCCCACTACCTCCGGAATGAGCAGTGTAACCGGTTGGCCAAGCATGGCGGCCTCGGCCTCTATGCCGCCGACACCCCATCCGAGAACCCCCAGGCCATTAATCATTGTTGTATGACTGTCGGTGCCAACCACGGTATCGGGATATGCCTGCTTCACGCCACCATCGTCCGAAGACCACACGACTCTCGCCAAATATTCAAGATTTACCTGATGGATTATGCCGGTTCCCGGGGGGACAACCCTAAAATTGTCGAAGGCTCCCTGTCCCCATTTAAGGAATCGATAGCGTTCCCGGTTGCGTTCAAATTCCAATTTCGTATTGAGATCAAAGGCATCGGCCGTACCGGAATAATCCACCATTACCGAGTGATCTATCACCAGATCAATCGGCACCCGTGGATTTATCTTCTTAACATCTCCTCCGACCTCGGACAGGGCGTTACGCATCGCCGCCAAATCGACAACGGCCGGGACACCGGTAAAATCCTGCATCACCACACGGGCGGGATGATAGGCGATATCCCGAGGAGAGACGGCATTGGGCTTCCAGGATGCTAAAGCCCTGGCATCTGCTACATCCACCGCCGGAGATTCTAAGTTGCGTATCAGATTTTCGAGGAGAATCTTAAGCGAAACAGGAAGGCGCAGGATGTCCAGTCCTTCCGACTGGGCGAAAGTGTTTATATCAAAGTATTCATAGCTATCACCGCCGACTCGAAGAATGCTTTTACCCATTAGAGACCTCTCTAAACTAAGATATCTTATAATAAAGAAGAACAGGGAGGAATTTCAAGATGGGTTTGCGCATTGCCAACACAAGGCATAAATGACTCCTCCAAAGGAGAAGTGTTTTCTGCCATCAACCAGTTGTCCAGAACTGGGAGAGCAAGGCTCAAATCATCCTGGGCACACTCGTTCTACCATCATTTTCTCGCTATGCTCGATGAAGAGTTGTTCACCCCCCTGCACTCAGAGAAAAAAATCCCGGCCCGATTTTCCGGGGGGATACAGAAATTCGATTTTTTACTGAATTTATCAATGACTTCCCCGAAAAAAGGGACAGCCCCCTCCCTGCACGCCATATACGGGGTATCCGGGAATGTCATCACCCTACTCATGGTGCTATGAGGATTTTTTCAATCCTTTTTGCAAGGGGCTGTGTAGAATGCGAATAAGGAATAAGGAAAATCCCCCCCCCCTCAGGGGGGGGGGCATTTCCATAACCTGGGCCAGTTGCGCCTGCTTTTTCAGGGGTAGAATGCTCAAATCGGCACACAGCCGCAACTCCTATCCTTTAAAAATTCTTTGCGCCTAAGGCGGGTTGGGAGTGCCTGTCGGCAACCATCTTGCTTTTTGCAAGATTCCCCTTTTCCCGCCGCCTTAACGCTCCTTCTTGAAAAATAGTTAAATTGCTAAATAGTTAAAAAGCCCTCACAGCACGAACCCTGTCGCCGATGTCCCTGCCGTTGCCGTACTGATAGCCATTGCCGAAGTCCTGCCTCCATGCGTCAATGTACCAGATGGAGGTATTGTCGACCGTCGACGACCAGTAGTAGTCGGACGAAAAACTACTAGAAAAAGTACTACCATCTTCAGCTACTTTCCGTTCGTACAACTTGTTCAATTCATCCTTCGATGGGAGAAACCAGTCAGTAAAACCGCCCTCGTCAAGTTCGTTGCATATCTTTGCCGCATAGTTGGTACCCCCATTATCCACCAGCGTCGCCACTATATTAGCCGTATTGGCCTTGCCACTCCCTATGTCGGCTTGTGTACCTCCAATGATATCTCCATTTCCTCCCCATACAAAAACTCCCTGATCGCTGGGTGCCGCCTCCAGGTATCGCCAGCCATCCGAATAACTGCCCTTGTCGTAAAATACTTTGCCTCCGGCGGGGCCATCGCCGCCTAGGTTATAAACACTAACATTCACGGTAACGGTAGCGGTTTGTGTGGTAGTATTCGCATAGTTGGAAGTTAAACCTGCCGTGGCCTTCACCGTATAGTCACCGCTATTGGCCTCTACGGCAGCAGCAGTGATGGTAATCTCCCCGGTATTTGGGTCAATGTCCACTACTGGGATGCCTCCAGCAGTGCCGTCAGTGTTGGGTTCGCTTGCGCCAGTGGCGGCAGTAATGCTGTAGGTTATCCCCTCTGGAGTGGGGGCCCCTGTTGCTAGAGTCCATACGGGCTTAAAAAAGCCATCGTAAGGGGCACCCAGAGCCTTCTTCACTGTATATGAAAATGTTGCTGTGTTAAGATTTCGCTTAGCAATTGTCACGGTAACGATAGCGGTTTGCGTGGAACTCTCCAAATAGCTGGAAGTTGTACCTGCCGTGGCCGTCACCGTATATTCACCGCTATTGTCTGCTTCTGCACCATCAGTGATGGTAATTTTACCGGTGCCCGTGTCAATTACCACGGTATCTCCACTACCGTCAGTTGTGGGCCCGTTGGCGGTGGAGGCAGTAAGGCTGTAGGCTATCCCTGATGGAGGGACGGAATTTGCATCCCATACGGGCGCAACGCCAATGTCATTGGCAGTACCCGCAGTCGTCTCCACCCCGGTATATGTAAATGATGTTGTGTCAAGACTCGCTTTCGTCGCAGTAATTTCCACGGTAACGTCAAAGGTTTGCGTGCTATCTTTCAAGTAGTTGGAAGATTCACCTGCCGTGGCCGTCACCGTATAGGCACCGCTATTGCCCGCTACTGCGTCAGCAGTGATTGTAATCTTACCGGTGCTTTCGTCAATTGCCACTACTGGGGTGCCTTCAGTACCGTCAGTGGTGGGTGCGTTTGTGGCGGAGGCATCAATGCTGTAGGTTATACCCGATGGAGTGGGGCCCCCTGTATTTCCTGTATCCCATGCGGGTTCAATGCCAATGGCATTGGGGAAATTCTCAAATGCCTTTATTGTCGATACCGGATATGACAATGCGATTGTGCCAAGATTTCGCTTATCACCTATTGTCACGGTAACGATATATTCCTTCTTCGTCGTACCGTCCTCGGCGGTGATGGTTACGGTTACGGAACCCTCAGTAAGGGTTAGTTTCTGATCCTTGACCAAACCGCTCGCTCCAGCTGAAAGAGTGACCGATTTCACGGTTGCGGTGCTTGGTATGGAAGCATCTACTGGGAGTTCGAAACTAGCCGCACCATCCTTTCCAAAGGTGATGGTCTTAGCCACACCCCCTATGGTCAGGGTAAGCTCGGTAATTTCCGCCTCTTTGCTTTTTGCAACTTCTCCGTCTGGGTCGACACATCCTGCCAATACAAGGCTTAGTGCCATGCCGATAAGAAACAACCTTTTACAAATTCTCTTGTTCATCATTTTTTCTCCTTCGAAATGAACTGAATTTCAACTGCTGTTACACCAGTCTATTTAGTATAACATTGCTTTTGCCATAATACTATTACTTAGTATGATATTACTTGTAACATATAGCATACTGTAGCATGTTGTCAAGTAAAATATTCTTGGGATGTCGAGGGGAGCAAAATCTTATGGGATATAAAGATAATACTACATTCAAGGCAGGGGTTACATTCAAGGCAAGAGGGAAATATTTTTACTTGGGTGATCGAATAGTGCTGGAAAGGACGTACGAAAACAGAAAAGCCGAATAGCGAGGAGTTGATCTGCCTCCCTGGATGTAGCACATAAACGATCCAGGGGGGGGGGCCAAATGCGGTTTTACAGAGGAACAGAGGAGAAGAGATACAAACCGCGAAAAACGCGAAAAGCACGAAAAAGTTTTGTTTTCTGATGAATGCTACGCCAATCAAATGGGGAATTCGGAGGCACCTTTTTTCAAAGGAGTCATCAATACTGCTTGATTTTCCAGAGTGCAATGCTTAAGGGCAGGGACGGTCCGCACCGAATCGTCATGAACGGACCGCCGATGCCCATTGTTTTCAAGATCCCCTTTTAGGGGCTGTGTCAGAAACCAGGGGGTGGGTCAGAATGATGGATTTGGTTTGCAGGCAAGGCGGCGAAAAGTTCAGAAAGCGGAGTGTACATGTTGTACATGAGCATTTCAGGTTTTTTCGCCACCGCCGCATGCGGGCCAAAGGCGCATTCTGACACAGCCCCTTTTAGCCTTCCGAGTCTATGGCCTCATTTTCTTCATGGCATTTATCATTCATATGCCGCCGTAACTCCTTCTTGCGTTTCCGTTCTTGTCGACGTCCTTCGCCTGAACCGCCCCAATTCTTGAGTAAGATACAAGATAAAAGGAGCAAACCCCAGGTCTGCCAATAGCTGATAGTTTTTATTCCGAAGATCTCAGGCATTAGGGCATTCCATAATTTCATGGTGACGAGACCCACGAGTGCCAGGAAAATCAGCCCGAGTATGCCAAGACCTATTCCTATCAAGATTTTCTCGGCTATGCTACGATCTTCCCACCATCCACCCGTCTCGCAGCAATGTTCAGGCTTGCAGCAATGTTGGCCGTTGGATTCGTGATGCTGCTTTCCTTTGCAGCATTGACTGGACTCCCTCGTCTGGGAATCTTCTTCGTTGTTTCGTTCATTATCCGACATGTAATCCTCCTTATACGTATTCGTATGGTCAATATACGTATTCATGTGGTCAATGTTGCCTATACTGTCGAATCACGTTGTGCTTCTGGTGTAATATCGTAAGGAATTTCACCTAAAAAATTTTCCTTTCCATGCCTTGTTGACTAAAGCCTTCCCCATCGATAGCATAACGAGACGCACCCATAGGGTGATGAATTCATTCAAATAGGAGGGAGCAATGGCGAGAAACACGAAGGCTCGTGGAAAAATCGTCCGCCGTCTCGGTGTCAATATTTACGGAAATCCGAAGTATGATAAATTGCTCAAAAAGAAACCTCAAGGTCCTGGAAAGGAAAGGGGAGCAAGAAGCCGTGGCAAGGTTAGCGACTACGGACGTCAACTATTGGAGAAGCAAAAACTGCGCTTCTCCTACGGATTAAGTGAACGGCAATTCTTTAGGACATTCCTTAAGGCTAAACGGCTTAAGGGCCTTACTGGCGACAATATGATGATTCTTTTGGAACGGCGTTTGGACAATGTTGTGTACCGTCTTGGCATGGCAACTTCTCGGTCTCAGGCCCGTCAATTCATAAGTCATGGCCATATCCGATTGAATGGGAAGCGTTCCAATATCCCATCAATACAGACTGGAGAGAGCGACACAATCGAAGTACTAGAGAAGGAAGGAAGCAAGAAAATCATCCGTGAATGCCTGTCACATTCCAACCAGGTTATGCCTGTCTGGTTGTCACTAGATGACGATTCACTCAAAGGCAAGGTGGAACGTCTCCCATATCGGACTGACATCACCACCGATATCAATGAGCAGATGGTGGTTGAATTCTACTCGAAGTAATATGTTGACTGATCAAATCGAACAGCGGCTTGCCACATTAAGAATCATTCCAGTTGTTACGATTGATGATCCCAAGAGTGCCCTTCCACTGGGAAAGGCACTTATTGATGGCGGTTTGCCGGTGTGCGAGATTACCTTCCGCACCGAGGCCGCCTTTGAGTCAATCAAAGTAATCTCAAACGAGCTTCCTGAAATTCTTATCGGGGCCGGAACGGTTCTCACCGTAGAGCAGGTGGATAAGGCCATCACGGCTGGAGCTGATTTCATCGTCTCGCCAGGTTTCAATCCGCGTATCGTTGACTATTGCCTTGATCGTGGTCATTGTGTTTTTCCGGGGGTCAATTCTCCGACACAAGTTGAAATGGGACTAGAGCGCGGACTTCGGGTGTTGAAATTTTTTCCCGCTGAAGTCTCAGGAGGGATTGCCATGCTTAAGGCTTTGGCTGGCCCCTACGGCGATGTAAGATTCATACCTACTGGAGGCATTGATGCCGCCAATGTTGCCCGGTATATGGCTCTTCGGACCGTTGTTGCCTGTGGAGGTAGCTGGATGGTGAAAACACCCCTCGTCGCAGAGGGGCAGTTTGACAAAATTCGACGACTGACGCTTGAAGCCGTAGAGGTGGCTAATGGAATACGCTCCTAGCACTCCGTCAATCTGATAATTGTAGGTTCTGGCTGTATAATGAGCCGCCCACTGCGCTATCTGAATATTATACTCTTCGTCATTATCTATCTCTAATTATTCCCGCTCTAATTATTCCCGATTCCTGACACAAAATCTTTTTTAAAAACACTTGAAAAAAATCATTAATATCATTACTCAAACCTACATATATAAATTCTTATCAAAATACTCCTGCTAATTCTTAAGGCAATTCCAACTAAGCCAATACTATATTTTTCTCTAGAGATTGCTAAAATGTATAATATCCTGTTTTATCGCAATATTATGCTACTAGCCTTGTCCGAAATTCTAAATGTTCTAAACTTAATATACCTGCATCTTGTTGATATGCTTTTTTAGTATTTCGGTAAAAGATATCTAGGACGAATAATCTACACATAATAAATAAAACCACTATTCCTAAGATGACAATAATTATTTTCACAATAATAATGAAAAAACATATTTTCTGACAAGAGAGTTTATATCAATAATGACTGTTTATGAAAAAATGGGCGTAATCTACCACATACATACCATTAAGGTGTAAACCCGGCATAGAAAACCGAAAAATATCTAATTTGTCATGAGAATCATTTATCTTCTTCAATTTCACTGATTCTCTGTATGTAGTAGCGTGCCCCTGGGAGAAAGGAAAAAAAGAAAAGAATTATCCAATTATAGTTCCAGTCCTCACCAGAAGGAGTTCGACACATCTTTCTCAAATGTCTCAAGATTTTCTTAATTTCACAAGTATCCTGAATAACTGCAAGAACTTTCATATCTGAACCGCATTTGGGTCACGTAAACGGGTTTAATTCATGGATTTTTGCCAGCATCCTCGCCCAGGCTTTCATGTAGGCTATGCTTAAAAAATCGCAATCAGCTTCGTCGTCTGGAATATCTTCATCTGACAATGACTTTAAATGATTTGCATTCCAGCCACTGGGAGCAGACTACTTCAGGATTCTCTGTCCATTTTCCTCATTGTGAGCGAAGAGTATAATCCATATCTTCTATATATCGAAATCCATTTGAAGAAATATGCTGTGTCAGTTCTGCAAGAAAGCCGTATCCGCCAGACATATGGATATTTTCACCGAAGTACTGATTGTAATGGGAATGGAATAACACTCTACCCTTGAAAGACTCATAATGCAGATTTTTCAATCTGATTGGTGTTCTTAATATATATCCTAAAAAATTCAGCCCTGTTTTGTTCGTCAAAATCTGTGCCAAGTTATCTACTCAACTTTCGCACATAATCTGAGCTAGTAGCCGGATGCCTCCATATATGGTAATATCATCTTGTACAACAAATTACCAGGAGGCATCCGATGAACAGTTTAACACAGGAAACAGAACAGGCAAATAAGATAAGCACCAGAACCGATATTTTTTTCAATCGGCTGGGAATTGGACAGCAACTGTCCAGTCTGAAGTTTCGCAAAATCCATGGGGAACGGCCAGTCGCTCTGATCAAATATCTGATCCAGATGGTATGGAGCGGCAGGAACTGGTATCGTCTTGGCCGGATGGGTGAATCAGAATACTGCAAGGATGTTGTCTATCGATTTCTGAACAGTGAAAATTACAATTGGGAAGGATTACTGTATTTCATTTCAGGACAGCTGATCCGCCTGCTTTCGAAACTGACCCGTAAAAGAGTCAAAGTTCTGATTGCTGATGACACGTTTTTTGATCGTTCCCGTAGCAAAAAGGTTCAGGGGCTCTCTCGTGTTCATGATCATACAGATGGGAAATACAAGAAAGGATTCTGTCAGCTCATGGTCGGCTGGAGCGATGGTTTCAGCTTTGTACCGCTCATGTTCAGATTGCACTCCTCATCGAAAGAAAAAAACTGTCTTTGCGATATAGGTCAGACCCAATCAGGAAGTATGGGAGAAGAACGTCGAATTAAGGCAAAAATGAAAAAAACTGACACCCTGATTCAGATTCTAAGCAAAGCCAGACAGATGAAACTGTCCTTCGGCTATGTCCTTATGGACAGTTGGTTTAGCTTTCCATCACTTATTGAGAAAATCTGCAATTTGAAGATGGATTGCATCTGCATGCTCAAGCGGATGCCCAAAGTGTATTATGAATTCGAGGGCAAGAAGTATAATCTGAAATCATTGCATGCTCATGTCAAAAAAAATATCAAAAAGAATGAACCTTACACGGTTAAAGTGAAAAGCACCGGAGGCAGAGATCTCAATATTATTTTTATCAGAGACAGGCGGGATAATAACTGGTTGGCCCTGCTCTCCACTGATTTGAAGATTGACGGCACCGAAGCGGTTCGGATTTACGGTTACAGATGGGATATCGAAGTGTGCTTCAAAATCTGCAAGAGCTATCTGAAACTGGCCAAAGAATTTCAGGGGCGTTCCTATGATATGATCACAGCTCATACGGCGATTGTGCTGATTCGGTACTGTATGCTGGCCCTGGCACTCCGAGAAGAAACGGATGAAAAAACCATGGGCGACCTGTTTTACCAGTATGGCGATGAAGTCCGCCATCGAACTTTTCTTGAAGCCATCAAGCTTCTGCTGGCATTGCTTAGCGATTTTCTATGTGGGAAATTGGTGCTGAAAAAAGATATTATTGATCAAGCCATTGATGAATTTATGGCCGCCTTGAGTTTCTCGGTATTTAAAACGGCTTTGAAAGTGTGCGAAAGTTGAGTTATCTATAGAAAACCCTGAACTACGCCATGAAAGAAGGTTTTTCGCAAAGTCTTCATTGATCAGATTGCTTTTTAGAAACAGGCTTACTACCCTTTTACAAGCGACCTACTTTTTAGAAAACTAAAGGAATTTTCCCGTAACCATTCTCAATGTCTTCTACCAAAAGTGGACAGGCAATGCCGCTTAAATCGGATCGTAATTTTCTTGCGACTTCCTTCTCTTTGGCCTTATCGCCAATAAATCGCTCTAATCCTTTCACATTATCGCAATGAAGTAAATAGTAAGGTTGCACGCCTAAATAATAAATTCGCTTAAACATTCGATATAATGTATCAAAATCATCATTAATATTTTTTAGAAAAACCGTTTGAGAAAGCAACGTCACTTTAAGTTGTCGCAACTGCTGAATGACTGCTTCTGTTTCAGTTGTCAATTCATCAGGATGTTCGATATGCAGCAAAATATAAAAAGGCTTCTCCTTTCCTATTTCATCAATCATGCTCAATAATTCTATAATCGATTTAGATTGAAAGGATTCTGGAGAATGAGACGGTAATCTTGTCCCAATTCGAAGTACTTTCACGGAGTTAATTTCTTTAATTTTTTCCAAAATTTGCCTCGTAGTGTGAGGAGTATAAAGCGGATCGCCTCCAGATAAAATTACATCATCAATTTGTGGATTTTCCTTTAGATACAAAGCAATATTGTCAATATCGTCTGATGCTAAGTGACCATTCTTCGTTCCAATTTGGCGAATACGGGTACAGAATCGACAATGTGCTGCACAGAAACTCACCTTTATTAATGCTCTATTATGGTATTTATGCACTAAACCTTTGACGACTTCGTGCTTTTCTTCCATCAGTGGGTCATTGTAGTTTTCGTCTGTTTCGCAAGAAGATTTAATGTATTGGGCCTGAATCGCTTTGCTTGTAATAATACTTTTTAAAAACGGTGATATTTTTTCTTTCATCAACTAAAATCTCCAGCAATGGTTGTTCTAGCTACTATTTAGAGTTAGAAAACAGTAGCTAAAACAACCTCTACTAGCTAAACCGAATATAATGTTTATCCAAAAACGGACGCAATTTCGAAGCCTTTGCCGTTGCATAAAAATTGGTCGCTCCAATCATATATATATCTGAATTGATTTGTCCAATTACTGGATAAATTTCATCAATATTTCCAATTTTTTTGCCAGAGGCTTTTAAAATATATGGGACGGCGGCTAAGTTTGTAACCGGATATTTTACAGCCGTAGTAAAAAAATATGAATGTCCTTCTTCAAATGCCCAACAGGTCAAATTATAGGCTAAACTCATCACTGTTCGGCTATGCCCTTTTAGAAAAGCTAATTGCTCAAAATAACAAATTTTCTTAGATTCATATTCCGCAATATCAATCTCCCAAGTAGCTTGATGCCGTTTTGTCCAAACGTCAGATTTTCTTACGGATTCATCTCGTAGCATAATTCCAAAACCAACGATTCCACTTTTGTTTTCAGCAACTAAACAGTAATCATTTATAATATATTTTAAATAGGTTTCTTTGTCTGTTCCCAAAAGGAATCCGCCAGATGAAGTCCGACCATCGGTATATTTGAACGGCAGTTGATTTTTAACATTAATAAAATCCTCAACGTCATTCGTAGTCGCTTTTCTGATTTTCATTATACAATTTACCTAATCACTAAATTCAATCTTCATAAACAATATTTGGCCCTTTTAACTGGTTCAGAATCAAGCGAATAAAACTGGAAGTCGTTTCATTTTTTTCAGCAAATTCTTGTGGCAAATCTCTACGTTTTTTAGGCAAGTCATACCAGGGGATATATGGACACTGATGATGTGTGGCGTGTTCGTTGAAATTCATCAAAATCCATGAAAATACAGGAACTCGACGTATCGACCGAACATTATAGCGAACTTGCTCGCCTGTTGTGGTATCATAATGAAAAATATATACTAAAAAAGACATTACCCAAGCAAATGATAACATCGGATAACCTAAAAACAATAAATAAACTCGTGTGCCGAAAAAGTGGTAAGTCCCATAATGAATCGCAACGCCGAAAGAAAATAAAAATATTGCTTTAAATTGGTCTTTCCATTTCCACCCTTTGAATGCTGGTGAAATCTTTATGGCTAACTGCGGCGGTATAAATAAAAACAAGAAAACAGATACCAAAGAATGTAGAAAGAATCCACCACAAAACACGCTTAAATACCAAATTGTATAAAAGAAAACCGTTTTAGCTGATTTGAATCTTCCCTTGACGACAAAGGTATCTAAGTTCGAAGTGTGTTTATCTTTACGATTAAAACCATGATGAAAATAATGTATCTTTCGATAAATATTGATGGGAACAAGTAACGGCAACAGGACTAAAGAACCCATGAAATCGTTTTTTCGAAGACTTTTGGGAAATAGTTTTTTGTGAGCTGTTTCGTGTCCAATGATATAAACTCTGTATAACCAAAATCCTTGAAACAGCAATAACGGTGCATAAATCAACCAGCGATAAGTCAGCGATTCGACGGAATTGAAAATATAGTTAGCCAGTAAGCCATTAATAAAAAAAATGGCTATTGTTTCTATGATTAAACAAATATTTCTATGCATTTTTATGATTGCGCAATTATTTATCTTCGCTGATTGCATGATTGCTTTCATCTCACTTATTATCAATATAGGAAAAGCTATATTTTCTGTCAAGGAATTTTATGTCGATAATGACTGTCTATGAAAAAAATGGTCGCAAACTACCATATGCATTCCATATAAGATGTAAAACCGGCATAGAAAACCAAGAATTATCGAATTTGACATGAAAATCACTCATTTTCCGCAATTTTACTGATTCTCTGTATATAGCGTGAAGTGGGCCCTTTTGTCATGACATTTTTTCAAAAAGTTTAAGGCGGATGAATTGTAGCATTAACTGTCCCCTTTGAAGGATGTGTAAAAAGCCCCATGAAACTCATAGAATATGCTGTTTTCCAAGCAAATAAAAAACAGGAGTGAACATGGGTCATGAGGAGAATATCACCAGTAGCAGGAAGGGGAAACACTTCAATTTAAGATGAACGGCTTATTTTGGAGAGATTATACCGGAAAAAGGGCAAAGAGAAGCTGATAATCAAGTCGTTAGCAGTTGAATTGGGAAGGCATGAAAAACCCTCAAGAAGAGAACTCACACGGGGAATCGTCACACTGCAGAAGCACGAAAACCCTCTACAGATATATCTATGAGAGATATATCTATCAAGGACTGCTGGGGGATACCGAAAGGTATCTTGTTCAAGGCAAACGGAGACGCAAAAAAGGCTCTACAGGCCATAGAAGGCATAGTAGGCAGAATTGGCAGTAAGCGGTTTCGGGAGATATTCAAGTCAATCACATGCGATAACGGTAGCAAATTCATGGACAGCGACAATATGGAACATTCCTTTCTTGTTACGGGCAAGAAAACGACTTCATACTATGTTCATCCATATTCTTTATGGGAGAGGGGAAGCAATGAAAATGGCAATGGCATCCTGCGGAGATTTATTCCCAAAGGTTGCGATATAGGGTGCTACAGCAAGAAGAAAATCAGGGAAATACAGGACTGAATGAATAACTACCCTCAGGCGGATACTGAGTGGAAAATCAGCCAATAGAGGTTACAGGAATACACTGGGGTAGTTTGAGACAGTAGAGGCTATGGATCTCATGAGAAAAAGCGGACAGTCATCTTGACCATTCACCCTTGAAGTTTTTGTCGTAATTTCTTCTTTCCATCTGTTCCTCCGTTCCTTATATCATAGATTTCTTGGAGAACACCTAAAACCTCCATCATTTACCGTCTTATTTTTGGGGCTCATTATCCCCCGTATATGTCGTGCCGGGAGAAGTTGAGTCCCTTCTTTAGGGGAAGTCATTTATAAAGAAAGGTGCCAAATGGATGCCCTACACTCAGGGAACGGCAAAATCTGAACTGATGGGGTATGCGATTCCAAACATTAGGAAACAGAACGATTCGTCTACGGGTACAGGGGCACTCCGCTGCAAATAATCGCTACAGGGAAAAGTATGAGAGCGCGTTGAAGGGCGATTTCGATAATAGGACGAATAATCTAATCATTAAAAAACATGAAAAATCAAAGGCCGCCATGAGCGGATTTTTCAACTTGATGGAAGAATTCAGGCAAGCTGCCAGCGAACTGATCACCAACGGGGAGCTGGACAAGGTACGGAAGGCGATAGAACTGGGAAGGAAGTTCGATTCGAAGCCGACAAGAAAAGATATTGAAAGACTGCTGGTCACCCTGTAGGAAGCGATGGAAACAAGCATTCTCAAACTGTTTTCGAATGTTTCTCATTTTGTTCGCCGGGTTGCACTCAGTATTTCACAAAGCTGTTTTTTAGTGCTTACCCAAAGTTCCATGGAAGCATTTTACTGATTTTCAACAAATCGATCAGGCCCCTTGACAAACAGCCACTTAATTGATTATTCTTATAAGAATTGATTATAGATAGGAGACATTTTATGAAAAGAGTGTTTTTTCTCACGTCATTCATTGTTGCGCTAGCATTGAACATCTTCGGCTTGGAAGAAAAAGGAAAGGCGACAATATATACGTCCGATTCTAAAATCATCCAGACTGACGAAATTGCCGCGAATTTCGGTAAAAAATGGAATGTCACCGTTATCATGGATGATGGAGAACGGATTAAGAGCAATCTCGTCATTAATGACATTAAACGATTAGAAGTCATTAAATGGGACAATGAGGAAGAGTGGTGGATTGAAGGCAAAGTCATACTGCAGAGCCAGGCAAAAGGGGAGAAAACTGATGCGGCCCCTAATAACGCTGAATCGACCGACACGAGTTCCTCCGGCCCGGAATTCATGATCATCGCCAATCCTGACAGCTTATTTCAGCGGGATGGGAACTACGTCGTGTATAAAAAATATGATCCTATCAATAATGAACTCGTCGGTAACCGCATTTGGAGCAAATCCATCGTATCGGTGGAATTTGGCACCAACACCGGTAGTTATAAGGTGGATTCATTAGGACATAAGTTCACCCCTGATTATATATATAGCCCATACACCGGAGAAAAGATGGAGTTTGGAAACAGTAGCGGACAATTCAAGGTTGATTCGAGTGGCAACAGATTCAACCCTGAGTACATCTTCAGTCCCTACACGGGTGAAAAGATGGAACTCGGGGGCAAATAGACTATGCCCTCTGCTCCAAGCAACTGTGTTTTCTACCGCAATCAACACTGGCACTATCCGAAGATTACTCACGGGAACGGTATTTATCTTTACGACGACACTGGAAAATCCTATATTGATGCCTGCGCAGGAGCCTCTGTCGCCAATATAGGCCATGGAAACGAGGAAGTTGCTGCTTTTGCCAAAGACCAAATAGAACGCATTGCCTTCACTCACCTCACACGCTGGACCGTTGACTCCATTGAGAACTGTGCTACGACAATAGCGGACTGGACTCCCTCCAATCTCAATCATGTTTATTTCGTTTCAGGTGGGTCGGAGGCCGTTGAAACCGCATTGAAGATGGCGCGCCAGTATTTCGTTGAACGCGATGGATTGAATTCGACGAAATGGAAGGTCATTTCCAAATGGAACGCCTACCATGGAAGCACACTGGGCTCGCTCTCCTTGACTGGCGTACTTCGACGACAGCGCCCATTCTCTCCAATGCTGATACAATTTCCAAAAATACCCCAGTTCTATCACTATCGCAACACTTGGGGTTGCGCGACGCTGGAAGAAACTAGCATAAAAGCCGCCCAATCATTGGAAGAGGAACTACTCAGGCAAGGTCCGGAAAATGTCGCTGCATTCATTTCCGAGCCCATTGTCGGGGCCGCCGCACCGGGGATTTACCCGACAAAGATATATTTCGACATGGTGAGAGATATCTGCACAAAATATGATATATTGCTTATCGTCGATGAAGTCATGTCCGGATTCGGCCGTACAGGAAGGAATTTCGGCTCCGATCACTTCGACATTCAGATAGACATCATGACTATGGCAAAGGGAATGTCCTGCGGCTACACCCCAATAGGAGCCACCGTTGCGTCGGACAAGGTCTTTGAAACCATCATGCTGAAGGGATCCGGCGAGTTCATTCATGGCCATACCTATGCCGGCAATCCCCTCTCCTGCGGCATAGCAGGCAAAGTATTGGAAATCATCAAACGGGAGAACTGGGTTAGCAATGCCGCCGTTCAGGGGGACTACCTGCTTTCAAAGCTGAATTCCTTATATGAACACCCCATAGTCGGCGACATTAGGGGTCTGGGGCTGATGATTGGTATAGAACTCGTCAAAGATAAGGTCTCGAAAATGCCATTTGAATCCAGCCGGAAAGTCAGTAACCTAGTAACGGAGATTGGCCTGGAGGAAGGCATCGTTCTTTATCCCGGTGGTGGAACCCTTGATGGCACGCTTGGCGACCACTTCCTTCTCGCCCCGCCAATCGTCATTACTCGCAGGGAAGCTGACGACTTATTCGAACGGCTTGAAAAAACTCTGCATCGAAGTGCCGAGCTACTGACTCGCAATCAAGTCTAGCAATCAATATAGACCAAGGGCGCATATACAGAGAATCGGTGAAATCACAGAAAATGAATGATTTTCATGTTCAATGCATATTTATCGGTTTTCTATGCTGGTTTTACACCTTATATGGTATGGATACGGTAGTTTGTGCCCATTTTTTCATAAACAGTCATTATCGACATTAATTTATTTGACAGAAAATATAACTTTTTCTATCACTTTTCCATCTATAGAATGAGGAGTTAGCAATTAATACCAAAAAAATTATTGAATACATTGATATTTTCAAGGATTTATTTAGTAAGAATAGATTAAAAAAAAGGCTTGAGGAATTAAGAAATTCACCGATTTTACATATTTGAAAGCCAGAATTCCCATTGAAATTATTAAGAAATCTTGTGACTTAGGAAAAATAAAGGCCAAGGCCATTTTCTTGAAAGTCACAGAGATTCAAATTTCATTTTGGGTCTGATGGAATCCCCTTACTGGGGAAATTTGAGTCTAGAATACGCTAAACTTAAGCATCTTAGGCCCACAACGGTAATTCCCGGAAATTATCTCAAACTAAACCATGTCTAATTGAATATGGAACCAAAAATATAAGTTCAGAGGAAGTAGTTGCTATTTTCTGGCCCATTTATTTGAAAAAAGCAATGTATATAAGCTGCCATGGAAGAGCTAAGAGTGGACTTAGAATCTATTCTTTACTGTTTCGAAAAAACACTTGAAGAAAACGAGGACTTTAATCTAACCGCCTTGTTTATCATTTCAGAGAGGTTTTCTGGTCACCCATTTTTTTGGGATATCGATAATTTTGATGCTCTTTCATCAATTTTTGTTGCCGATTTCTTGAGGACTAATTCAATTAGAAAAAAATAAATCTCGATTTCCCTGGACTAGAAGAGGGCATAAAAACCCTGCTTACCTGGATTGATGATATCGAAAAGAATGGATCATTTCTCGACTCTATGGAAGAGCACAAAACCTTCCCGGACAATGCTTGGCTGAATCTTTTTCTCTACTGTGAAGACTTAAGGAAATAGACCTGTGCTTGTATGCGGATTATGGCGATGCAGAGCTGTCATTAACGAATTATCTGGAAGTATACTATAATAGGCCACGGAAGCACTCCTCACTAGATTGGCACACCCCAGTGGAATTCGAGATGTTAAGGCAAGAAAAATGTGCTTAACTCTTTTTGCTAAAAAAGCGGTAAAGTCCAACAGCCTGCTCTTAATCTGAAATTTTCACGGGTCACGGTCTTTTCTATCTGCTACTCGGAATCACTTTCTTGCCCGGAATCACTTTCTTGCCCGAAACCACTTTCTTGCCCGGAATCACTTTCTTGCCCGGAATCACTTTCTTGCCCGGAATCACTTTCTTGCCCGGAATCACTTTCTTGCCCGGAATCACTTTCTTGCCCGGAATCACTTTCTTGCCCGGAATCATTCACATCCTCCTGAGTATTAATCAATTCCTGAATTGTGGGTATGAGTTCCGGTTCAATATCTTGTAGCAATTTGTAAAATTCCTCGTCGTCTTGAAAGCCTTTATCCAATGCCTGCTTAAAGGCTTCAATTCCAAGTTCGAAATCGATGAAATGTAGCAGAAGCAATCGGGCAAGTCTGAACCAAGCAGACTTGCTCTCTGGGGAATTGATTTGTGCCGCCTGCCGATAATACCTGGCCGCCTCATCAAAGAGTTCTATGTCCTCGGCGATCTTGCCGACTTCTAGCAGAGAATCAGGCTTCGGATCGGTACTGGCAAATACCCATTTGTATTCGTGCAGAGCCTCCTGGGGTGAATTGTTCAGAGAATACAAATCAGCGAGCTTTATGCGATTCTCAGCCGAATCATCGAAGCCAATGAGCTTCTTCTGATACACTATCGCATTCTCGTACTGCCTAAGTTGCCCATAGGTTTCGACCAGATTTTCAAGGGATAATATATCTCCTTCAAATACCGTCAGGGCTTCAAGATAGTATGCCAGTGAAGCGATGAGATCGCCCTCGTGTCGAGACACCCAGCCTAGTGCCCTTATGAGACGAAGGTTTGTCTGATTTTTTTTCTTCAGCGCGAGAAGTATTTCAGATGCCTCATTTCCCTTCCCCATGTCGGCCAGGGTTAAGGCCAGGTTGAATGATGCGGCGGCCATTCCAGGCTGGAAGGTTAAGGCGATCCGGTAAGCTTCTGCCGCATTGTCGAGTTCCTTCCGTTCTCTGAAGACATTGCCTTCATTGTATGCCTCAATGGCAGACTGTTCGGTTCGAGTCCAAGTTGTGCACCCAATCAACAAGGTCAATAGGCTAAAAACGGCTACACAGATGGCTCCCAGTCGTAAGGGCCTCATCCTCCAAGAACCATTCGTTCAATCTCCCTTACTTGGTCTCGATAGAGAGAGGTAAGTCCGTTGCCGTAATGGGCTATGAGTTGAATCAGATTTCTCTGGTGGTCGGTATCTTCGCCGTTGATTCTATCCCCGGCATCCCCAAGGCCGGGAATTATGTAGGCAGAATCACTAAGAACAGGATCCATCCACAGTGTGTAGACATCAATATTTTCGACAGATCGAATAATTTGGAGTGCCCCCTGAAGAGAGGCGATCACGTTGAAGACCTTCACTGATTTGGGTTTTATTCCCTTTGAAAGTAAATATTTGATAATCGTCACCAAGCTTCCCCCTGTAGCGTTCATGGGATCGGCAAAAATAAGATTTTTCCCCTGTAATGATGCAAGATCAAAATAGGACAGATTCAGGTCCAGGATGTATTCCATGTCATTTATACTTTTCGTATCGTCCCTTCTTATTCGAAACAGGGCAAATGGGGAAACATAGCCGACCGAACTATACTCTTGTATCTCCTTGCTCATAATCATAGACGGCAGGAGGGCACCTCGGAGCATCACACACATCACCGTATCGCTTGTGTTCTCATCGACATCAGGTATCTTATGGACAGCATAGTTCTGAACAGGCTGCATCACCGGTGTTTTTACAACCAGATAGTTTTTTTTGCGCTCTTCACCCCCTCCCCAAGCGAGGTTGAACAAGAGCTCATATGCCCGCTGAATATAGTATACAAACTCGTCTCGGCCTGTCCCAATATCTCTGAGTTTCGCTATGAGCCTGGAAACCTCGCCATGCTGATTTGTCGGAGTTTGAAAGCTATATACATGGAGAGTGGGTTCCTGTGAACAAATTTTCTGCATAAATTTGCCCATTCTTTCATAGAATCCAATGATTTTGTCTGTTTCTGATGAAATCAGGGTGGGCTTGGATACACCGGCATTCAATACCTTGAAAGCAGCTATGGCCTCCTCATAGTATTTGTGCATTTGAGATATACTATCTCTGTCCGAATCCGTGAGGTATCCATCTAAATCCTCTGCCTTGAGAATTATATTATCATTCATGGCGTGGACACCATTTTTTCGGCATCTGCACCTGATTTATTCGCTTTTTTTTTCAACGCGAAGCCCCCTGAAATTGAAAAGGATACTCCCCGGCTTGTATCCAGTAAATCCGTTGCCATGATGTCGATGATCAGATTGAAACCGCTGTCTTTTGTTGGATTGAACCGAAATCCTGTGTTCAATGCCCCCCTGTCGATGGCATCGACTAGGGCCCCATGAATCGCATAGGAGAAATTCGAGTAATCGGCTATCCACATCAGGAAGTTATGTCGAGCATTAGGCAATAAACCTATCGATAATCCCATTCCATAGATGAGTTGACTGCTGAAATCTCCCTTATGTAAAAGGTTCCAACCGAATGCCACGGTGCTCGCCGCTGGCAAATTGAAAATGTGACTTTTGAAGGTAACCGCTAGGTAGATTTTTGCGTTCCCACCCTGCGCCATATTGGAATTTGGTAATTCTATATCACCTCCAAGGGCCAAGAAAGTTCCTTCTTTTTCAAGCACTTGAAACTTCGTGCTAACCACGCCATTTTTCAAGCCATTTTCACCAACATGAAGCAATCCAGCAAGTTCAAACTTCTTGGCTGCAGTCAGTGAAAACTTTGGAAGATGGTCGAACGTCGGTCCCCCGGCAAGAATCAGGGAATAGCCAAAATTGAGCCCAAGGAGACTACCGCCATGCCCAATTTGCGCGTCAGGTACAACAATCAATCCAGAAAGACCGTTCATGGTCATTCCTGTGGCAACAGAAGGGGGATCAGCGTCCTTGGCAAAAAGCACTATAACTATAAAAAGCATCAGTACAAGAAAAACGGATGCACGCTTACCCATCTAAGCCTCCAGTGATAGCAGGATTATACCCACTATAGGCGTAAGCATTCAACACGAATTCCAAGTAGATCAGGCATGTTTTGAACATCCGGTAGCATTGTAAAGGAGTTGGACAAGTTAAAGAAAACACTTGGCAGTAAGCGGTTCCGGGAGTTAGGCAAGTCAATCACATGCGATGACGATAGCGAATTCATGGGCAGCGACAAGATGGAATGCTCCTGTTTGGATACGGGCAAGAAACGACTTTAAACGATGCCCAATCATACTCTTAATGGGAACGGGGAAGCAATGGAAATGGCCTCCTGTAAAAATTTATTCCCAAAGGTTGCGATATAGGGTGCTACAGCAATAAGAAAATCAGGGAATCATAGAACTGAGAGGATAGCTACCCACGGCGGATACGGGTGGAAAATCAGTCAATAAGACCATAGAAACACAATGGGCTAGTGTCCGGGGTAATCACAATTCCCCATGGATAAGCCAGCCAGGGTAATTAAGATTCCCCATACGATACAGCTGAGGGTAATCAAGATTCCCCATAAATCGGCCTCTAGGGTAATCACAATTCCCCACTCCCTTCCGTAGATCATTTACAATACTCCTGCAACAAAACGCAGGAGTACATATGGGATACAGAAGGATGAATATTATCGATTTAAAATGCATTTACAGAAGACTACGGTCGGATCAAAGCATAAAGACTATCAGCGAATCCGAAGGTTATGACCGAAAAACAATCAGGCATTATCGAGATGCCATGAAATCCTCCGGACTGCTTAAATCACCTGATCCATCGGAAGAGATCTTGGCGGAAAAGCTCTTTGAACTGCTTCCGAACAACGAACGAAGCAGCCCGATACACGATGAATTCCATCAGCACAAAGATGAGATCATCCGGCTCACCACAAGGGAACAGGAGCCTATGAAGCTGAAGAGTGCGTTCATCGTCATCAAGCAAAAGTATGGTCTGGGGGGCAGTTACGAGAGCTTCAAAGTCTTCTCCCGCAAACATCATTTGACGGTTCCCGGGAAAAAGCAGTTCCCGCGACTGGAGTTGCCGCCGGGAGAGGAGACACAGATAGATTATGGTCGAGTCGGTTTGCATGAAGAGCCGGGAACAGGTAAAAACCGTGTCATCAATGCCTTCGCAGCCAAGCTTTCCTCCTCCAGGCTACCATTCATAGAGTTTACCTATTTTCAGAACCAGGAATCCTTTGTCGGGAGCAATGACAATATGGTTCGTTTTTTTGGCGGAGTCACCGAATACCTGACCATTGACAACCTCAAGTCCGGTGTGATTAGAGCCGACATATACGATCCTCAGATCAACAAGGCATATGCGGAATGGGCGGAGCATCACGGTACTTTTATCAATCCCTGTATCAAGGCACACGCCAAAGGGAAGGCCAAGGTCGAAAGGATGATTCCTGAAGCCCGAGAGCTTTTTCGACGATTGAAAGAGCTTCATCCCTCCGCAACTCTCAAAGAGCTCAATGAAGAGGCAAAGAAGTGGTGTCTGAATGAGTACGGACAGAAAAAGCATGGGACCACTGGCATCCCGCCTTATGAGGCTTTTATCGATGAAGAGAAGCCTAAGCTAAAACCTATAAATCCTATTCGCTTTGAGATCCCGGTCTGGAAATCTGCAAACGTCCATATGGATCAGTTTGTCAGTTTTGAGAAAAAGCGCTTTTCCATGCCCTTGTCCTATCGCAGAAAGATCGTGCACTGCCGACGGGCTGGCAGTCTGGTGAAGATCTATGATGAGAATTATCTCTTTATCAGGCAATACGTTACTACATCCAGGAAAGTGTACTGTACCGACGGTGATTTCCCGCCGGATCAACGTGCGATGATCAAAGGCGATTACCCGCAGTTTCTGATCGGACGGGCAGCGGCCTACGGATCCGGATCGAAACAACTTGTGGAACAGATCCTGCGGTCTCATGCATTTATAAACGCCCGTATCGCCAAGGGAATGATCACACTCTTCGAGCAGTACAAGGACCTGCCGTTGCTGCAAGATGTGTGTAGCAAGGCGGCGACCTTCAAGGTGCGCCAACCGAAGCACTTGAAGATCATGCTGGAAGATGAAAAGAAACAGAAACACCTGGTATTTGAAGTCCCTCGCTCAACGGCGGGTGAAGCCATGGTCAGAGATATTCGAGAATACATGAGCAATTAACAAGAAGGAGAAAACTGTGAAAGAAATGCAAACACTTGAGGCCAATCTTCGTCGGTTGAGAATGCCGGGGATACTGGAGAACCTCGATCTACGGCTCCGGGAAGCTGAAGATGGCGGACTCGGTTATCTGGATTTTTTGATTCTGCTGATTCAAGATGAGGTTGTAAATCGCGATTCCAACATCCTGAGCAAACGTCTGAAAGTCGGAAGCTTGAGTCCCAGAATGACTTTTGAGAACTTTAACTACCGGTTCAATATGGAAACCATTCCGCAGCAGACCATCCGGGATCTGGCGACTTGCCGCTTTATCCGGGACCATAGAAGTCTGGTTCTGTGCGGCCCTCCCGGAATTGGTAAGACCCACATAGCACAGGCCATCGGTCATGAGGTGTGCCGCCGGGGAGGAGATGCCCTATTCGTCAAAACCCAGAAACTTTTAGAGTGTCTGACAGACGACTCCTACCCGAGGAGAGTGGCCCGATTATGGAAGCAGGTCAAGACAATGGACTTGCTGGTTCTCGATGATTTTGGTTTTCGACGTTATGACTCGAAAGAATCCGAGTTGCTTTATGCGCTGGCAGACGAACGTTTGGGAAGTGGCTCGACCATCATCACATCCAACCGTCCGCCGCAAGACTGGTACGGCGTCTTTCCCGATCCGGTCATCGGCGGGGCGGTGCTGGATAGACTGGTTTCCGGTGCTATTAAGATCATTGTCGAGGAAGCTAAGTCTTACAGGATGCATGGAGTATTCGGTGAGGGGACAGAGGGTTCCCTGTAAAGTAGTTTGTCCGGTTTTTTTCAATCTTTTACCTCCAGTAGCTTTGGGATTTGTATTCCAGCCCCGAGCTCGTCGGCAAGGGCTTCTAATGGGGATTTCCCGTCCAGAATTTTTCTTGGGTAGTGATTCATCCAGTCCTGGATTCTTCTGATACGACTCTTTTTTTCCAAGCCGATATCATTTCCCTTCGGGATAAATCGTCTGATAATTCCATTATGGTTTTCATTGGTACCCCGTTCAAAAGAACTGTAGGGATGAGCAAAGAACACCCGGGTTCTGGGGCCTTTGCTCAATACTGATTTCTCAAGACCATTTACATCTGAAAATTCTACACCATTATCTGGTGTAATAGTGAGAAACATTTTCCTAAAAAGAACACCACCCATCTGCCGTTCTATTTTATCAATCTCAGCCGTTACAGAAGCCGCTGTTCTATCGGGAATCTTTCTTGTAATTTCTGTTCTTGTTTTGCGCTCCGTTAGCGTCAAAAGACATGAAGATGAACTATCTTTTCCACTGTAGACTGTGTCCATTTCCCAGTGCCCCACAACTTTTCTCTCATTAGCCTCTTGTGGACGTTTATCTATGCTTCTGGTTGCGTTCATGGCTCTAGAGTGCTTCTTGGGCTTCCCTTTGGGCTTAAACCGCTTTCCACCATAAAGCAGATCCTTCTGTGTGACATCTGATATATCTCCCGCAGCGATGTAGTTATACATGGTCTTTTCACAGATCCTGGTATCGCCAGGCCACCTCGTTCTCTTAAAATGCTCGATTACTGCGTAAGGGCTATACTTCTCCTCTTTAATAAGCCTGGAAACTGCATTCACCAGAGCCCAGTCTTGACCAAGTTTTATAGGGGGGCCTTTCGCACTGTTCTTTGAGTTGGCATCGTTCTGTGCATACTCCGCGTTGTATACCGTGATTTTGCTGAGATCACTGGCTATATGTTCTACCATTCCTCGCTTGAGTTCTCGACGAATAGTCCTTTCACTTTTACTCAACAGAGTTCCAAGAAGTGTCGGACTTGTGATCTTTTCGTAACGGTTTGTACCAGTGTGATGATATTGTAATAACAAGCGTTCCTCCCAAGTAAAATGTGTATGCTTACACCTTGTTTCTATGTTAAGTTTTGATCGTCCCATGGATTCCTCGCTGTCGTTAGTTTTTGCTAAATCAACTATAGCAGATGTCCTTGGGACTTTCTTTCCCCCGCCTTTTTTAGGCGGACAATTCATTATACTGGGCGCCGGTGAGGGGACAGAGGGAAAAGGCTCTTGACTTATTATAAAATCGGTTCTACGATTTGACTACCGGAAGGGGGTGGGAATTTAAATTACCCTGGGTGGGGAATATGATTACCCTCGACAGGCTAGCAAGACGATAGAGGCTAGGAGTAGTTTCATGAGAAAAGCGGACAGTTATCTTGACACTTCACCGGAGTGCCATGAATAGCCAATGCTGATAGTCACATCTGCTTCAATTTCAGTACCATTAGAAAATGCATTGCCTATCGCACCCGCTAATATTTCAAAAGTAAGAGCCCTGGATTGTAATGCATAAAACCGCAATCCAATATTTGAAAAGATAGATATATTAGTGGTATCTGACTTCTGCACTGTGACACCAACAAAATTAATAATCACTGCCCCCCACTGTTTTAGCGGTATATAGAGTCCATTTGCAATGCTGATGCCAGTAGTAAGGCCATCATACCAAAGGGGATAATCATGATCATAAGGCTTATAAGAATAGCTAACGGTTCCCAAAATGACTCCGAATTCTACCTGATAATAACCCCGTGCAAGTGCCATTTTAGTGGTAAAAAGATTATTACTAAAAGATCCATCGATTGAATACCGCCCCCTATAGCCAAAAAGCCATGATGTTGGTCTTCTATTTGATTTTGGTTTTTTATTAACGTTTTCGGAAACGGATTTATCTGTAGTCTTTTCTTTCCCTATACTAAAGATATTTTCATATTCTATATTTATTATTGAACCGTCAGATAATTCAATTTTAATCGATTCATTGAGAATATTTTCAACAATAACACCGCGGAATATTGATCCATCATTTGATTTTACAATATCAATATACTCTTGGGAAAACAGATTTGTAGCCCATATCACCCCGAACACTAAGAACAAAAGTGATTTTTTTCTTTCCAATATCTTTGCCACAACTACTACATCTTATATATTTGTCTACCATACCTTAAGATCAGAAAAGAAGATCAAAAACACTTTAGCAATTCCTCAGTTCGCATATTAAAAAAACCCTGGCAACGACCTACTCTCCCACATCAAGTGCAGTACCATCGGCGCTGGCGGACTTAACGACCGTGTTCGGGATGGGAACGGGTGTACCCCCACCGCTATAGTCACCAGGATAAATATACAATTTCTTTCATAGATATAATCATAAAAGGGTTAAAGAATAATATGGTCAAGCCTCACGGATAATTAGTATCGGTCTGCTACATATGTTACCACACTTCCACAGCCGACCTATCAACCTGGTATTCTCCCAGATTCCTTAAGTTCCCAAAAAGGGAAGGGATGTCTCATCTTGAGGGGGGTTTCCCACTTAGATGCTTTCAGCGGTTATCCCGTCCGAACGTAGCTACCCAGCACTTACCCTTGGCAGGATAACTGGTACACCAGAGGTTCGTCCATTTCGGTCCTCTCGTACTAAAAACAGATCCTCTCAAACATCCAACGCTCGTGGCAGATAGGGACCGAACTGTCTCGCGACGTTCTGAACCCAGCTCACGTACCGCTTTAAATGGCGAACAGCCATACCCTTGGGACCTGCTCCAGCCCCAGGATGCGATGAGCCGACATCGAGGTGCCAAACCCTGCCGTCGATGTGAACTCTTGGGCAGGATCAGCCTGTTATCCCCGGAGTACCTTTTGTCCGTTAAGTGACGGCCCTTCCACTCGGAACCGCCAGATCACTAAGACCTACTTTCGTACCTGCTCGAAGTGTCCCTCTCGCAGTCAAGCTCTCTTATGCCTTTACACTTTATTCACGATTTCCAACCGTAAAAAGAGAACCTTCGCGCGCCTCCGTTACGCTTTAGGAGGCGACCGCCCCAGTCAAACTGCCCACCTGACAATGTCCACCTACCCGCTTAGGGCATGTGTTAGATACGTAAATCACAAAGGGTGGTATTTCACCAATGACTCCGCCTAGTCTGACGACCAAGTTTCATAGTCTCCCACCTATCCTACACATCGTAATCCACATATCAATATCAGGATGCAGTAAAGGTTCACGGGGTCTTTCCGTCTAACCACGAGTACTCGGCATCTTCACCGAGACTTTAATTTCACCGGATCTCACGTTGAGACAGTGCCCAAATCGTTACACCATTCGTGCGGGTCGGAACTTACCCGACAAGGAATTTCGCTACCTTAGGACCGTTATAGTTACGGCCGCCGTTTACTGGGGCTTCAATTCACTGCTTCAGATTACTCCTAACAACTCCTCTTAACCTTCCAGCACCGGGCAGGTGTCAGTCACTATACATCCCATTACTGGTTCGCAGTGACCTGTGTTTTTGGTAAACAGTCGCTCGGGCCTGGACTCTGCAACCTCCCATCCCTGGGTAGGCCATACTTCTCCCGAAGTTACGTATGTAATTTGCCGAGTTCCTTAACGTGAGTTCTTCCGTGCGCCTTAGCATACTCTGCTCGCCTACCTGTGTCGGTTTGCGGTACGGTACCTGATAACCTAACCTTAGAAGCTATTTCCTGGCACGACGAGTTAACCCTCTTCGCTCCCCCGTAGGTTCGCTCCTCTTAACGGCTCAGCTCTCCTGATGGATTTTCCACTCAGAATCAACGCCTTGCTCGCTTGAACCGGGACAACCAACGCCCGGCAGGGTTTCCCCCTATGCGTCACTCCATCGAAATTACCAGATGTACGGGAATATTAACCCGTTTCCCATCGACTACATCTTTCGATCTCGTCTTAGGGGCCGACTAACCCTGGGAAGACAGACTTTACCCAGGAAACCTTCGGCTTTCGGCGGGGAGGGATCTCACCTCCCTTTTCGTTACTCATACCTGCATTCTCTCTTCCGATACCTCCAATAGGCCTTCACAGGCCATCTTCACAGGCTTACGGAATGCTCCCCTACCCCCATCGACAAAAGTCAATGAGCCGTAGCTTCGGTACTATGCTTAGCCCCGTTACATTGTCGGCGCATGATTACTCGACCAGTGAGCTATTACGCACTCTTTCAAGGAATGGCTGCTTCTAAGCCAACCTCCTGGCTGTCTAAGCAATCATACCACCTTTTCCACTTAGCATAGTTTAGGGACCTTAGCTGACGGTCTGGGCTGTTTCCCTTTCGACCACGAATCTTATCACCCGTAGTCTCACTGCCATACTTTGAATACCGGCATTCGGAGTTTGACTAAGTTTGGTACCCTGTGACAGGCCCTAGCCTAATCAGTGCTCTACCTCCGGCATTGAACATATGACGCTGACCCTAAAGCCATTTCGGGGAGAACCAGCTATCTCCGAGTTTGTTTAGCCTTTCACTCCTACCCACAGCTCATCACTGCCCTTTTCAACGGACTAGTGTTCGGCCCTCCACTCCGCATTACCGGAGCTTCAGCCTGGCCATGGGTAGATCACTCGGCTTCGGGTCTGCCACACCATACTGAAACGCCCATTTAAGACTCGGTTTCCCTCCGGCTCCGGCACTACAATGCCTTAACCTCGCATGACATGGCAACTCGCAGGTTCATTCTACAAAAGGCACGCCGTCAATAGATAAACACCCAAAGGCAATTATCTATCTCCGACCACTTGTAAGTCCACGGTTTCAGGTTCTATTTCACTCCCCTCCCGGGGTGCTTTTCACCACTTCCCTCACGGTACTCGTTCGCTATCGGTAGCTGTCTCGTATTTAGCCTTGGATGGTGGTCCACCCAGATTCCGACAGGATTTCTCGTGTCCCGCCGTACTCAGGATCGCGGGTAGGAGTCATCAGACTTTCGCTTACGGGGCTATCACCCTCTCTGGCCGACCATTCCTGTGTCGTTCTGCTAATCTTAGACATTCCATGTCCCCACGCCCTACAACCCCCCTGATGCCGAAACACCAGCGGTTTGGGCTATTCCCCGTCCGCTCGCCGCTACTAAGGGAATCTCGATTTGATTTCTTTTCCTCCGGGTACTTAGATGGTTCAGTTCCCCGGGTATTGCCTCATACAGCTATGTATTGACTGCATGATATGCGTTATTCAAAACGCATGGGTTACCCCATTCGGGAATCCCCGGATCAAAAGATGTTTGCTCCTCACCGAGGCTTTTCGCAGCTTACCACGCCCTTCATCGCCGGACAGCTCCAAGGCATCCACCATGGACCCTTATTTGCTTGACCATATTATTCTTTAACCCTTCGCTAATTACTTTTCAAAGAACGGTCAGCATATCTTCAGCATGCCGACTTTAATAACTCTTCCAATACTATATGTAATCAACCTGCATTCCAAGCAATGTTGGTTACATATAGTATGCTTCCAGCATGCTTTTAAAAGCACTGAAAGCACCTGATTATTTATTTACAGAAATATATCCTGCATTTTCTTTTTCAACTATGGGCTATTTCTAAAAACCTCAGCAGAAATTTTTAGGGACTACCCTCTTTGAGCACATCCCCCATTCAGAATGCAAACCCAAGCCCTGCATAGGCTATTGGATAAATAACGAACCGATCCCCTATAGCTAAAGACCCTCCAGGCAGGCTCCCTACATCCGAAAAATAATAGGTCATCGAGGCATACATATTCAAATTCAATATAACTCTGTTATCCCAAAACATCCATTGGTATCCGAATCCAGCACCACTTCCCAGTCCATAGACTGCCCCGGCTCCGGTCGTATTATGCGCTTGAAGACCTAATGGCATGGCTACATAAAAACCCCTCAGACTCCCTTTTTTATCTTTATCTAAATAAAGCCTTCCAGCAATGCCAAAAAACGTGCCTGTCTTTCCACTGTCTGAAAAAAGATTGGTTGCCTGTGCTTCAAATCTTAAACTAAAATCAGCACCTAGAGCCCGTTCGTAAACAACCCCTGACCCCATTCCCAAGGTATATGCAAATATATTATCCCTTTCTTCTACCCCTTCTTCTGTATAAGCAATCCCGGATACTAGAACAAGCAATAAAACAAAAAGGATTCCCCTGCCAGCTTTAATATTTACTCTTCTCGACAACCCCCATCCTCTCGCTCTTCTCCATGCTCTTATCCTCACCTTGATGCCTCCTGCACTTTCAAAGTCATGGAGGCACGGAGACTCGAACCCCGGACCTCCGGCTTGCAAAGCCGGCGCTCTAACCATCTGAGCTATGCCCCCAGATTTTTGGAAAACCACACAATTACCTGTGCTCTTGCCCCAGGTTAAAACAGCACCTTTCCTAATGGAGATAGGAAGAGAAGAAAGAGTCTCGCATAATTTGATTTGCGTTGGCTGTACACAGTCCAACGACTTTGATTCCAAAAGTTTTTCCTAGTTCGTATGCAGTGCTGATCAAGACAACTCAAGTATTTATCTATGCAAATACACATTCCATATCTTGAGTGCCTCTACATTGCTACGAACCAAATCCACACACTTTTGGCATTTTTTACCTTTCACATTGAAAGGAGGTGATCCAGCCGCACTTTCCAGTACGGCTACCTTGTTACGACTTCACCCCCCTTACCAAGCGTACCTTCGGCACCGCCTTCCATTGCTGGTTAGACTAATGACTTCGGGCACCCCCAACTCGGGTGGTGTGACGGGCGGTGTGTACAAGGCCCGGGAACGTATTCACCGCGCCATTCTGATGCGCGATTACTAGCGATTCCACCTTCACGGAGTCGAGTTTCAGACTCCGATCCGAACTTAAGGCCGACTTTTTGCGGTTAGCTCCACCTCACGGCTTCGCATCACATTGTACCGACCATTGTAGCACGTGTGTAGCCCAGGACATAAGGGCCATGATGACTTGACGTCGTCCTCACCTTCCTCCGGTTTAGCACCGGCAGTCTCACCTGAGTCCCCAACTTAATGCTGGCAACAGATGACAAGGGTTGCGCTCGTTGCGGGACTTAACCCAACACCTCACGGCACGAGCTGACGACAGCCATGCAACACCTGTATAAGCGTCCCCGAAGGGAAACCCATATTTCTATGAGCGTCACTTATATGTCAAGCCCTGGTAAGATTCCTCGCGTATCATCGAATTAAACCACATGCTCCACCGCTTGTGCGGGCCCCCGTCAATTCCTTTGAGTTTAACCGTTGCCGGCGTACTCCCCAGGCGGTGCACTTAACGCGTTAGCTACGACAGTGAAACCGTATGATTCCACCATCAAGTGCACATCGTTTACGGCGTAGACTACCAGGGTATCTAATCCTGTTCGCTACCTACGCTTTCGCTCATCAGCGTCAATCTTTGGCCAGGTGCTCGCCTTCGCCTCCGGTGTTCTTCCTAATATCAACAGATTTCACCCCTACACTAGGAATTCCAGCACCCCCTCCAAGATTCAAGCTTGCCAGTTTCCCTCGCGCTTCCAGAGTTGAGCCCTGGTATTTCACGAAAGACTTGGCAGGCCGCCTACGAGCCCTTTACGCCCAATAATTCCGAACAACGCTTGCGCCTTACGTGTTACCGCGGCTGCTGGCACGTAATTGGCCGGCGCTTATTCCTCATATAACGTCATCAAACCAGCATTACCTCTGGTCCTTATTCTTCTATGAGAAAAGGGTTTTACAACCTCTCGGCATTCTTCACCCACGCGGCGTCGCTCCGTCAGGCTTTCGCCCATTGCGGAAGATTCTTAGCTGCTGCCTCCCGTAGGAGTCTGGGCCGTGTCTCAGTCCCAATGTGGCCGGTCACCCTCTCAGGCCGACTACTGATCGTCGCCTTGGTACGCCATTACCGCACCAACTAGCTAATCAGACGCAGACTCATCCTCCGGCGAGGCCGAAGCCTCTTTCCTCTTCGTGCCATGGCACGACAGTATATTCGGTATTACCCCATGCTTCCATGAGCTATCCCCAACCAAAGGGCAGATCATCTACGCGTTACTCACCCGTTCGCCACTCTCATCATGTGCAAGCACATGAATCCCGTTCAACTTGCATGCTTAAAACGCGCCGCCAGCGTTCGTTCTGAGCCAGGATCAAACTCTCCATGATATGTCAAACGTCAATAGACGCTTGTTTACATCAATAAGTTAGACGAGTAATGGTGCTCATCGCACCATATCCCGGTTTAAATTTACGCTTGGTCTCTTTCTTCCCTTCCCTAATTTTGCCGCGTGCACCCAATTCATGGACAACCACGGCATTGCATAAAGAGCATACAAGCAACAATTACACATCGCTTGTATCCACACCACAACCGCAGAAATCATTCGATGCCGATTGATGATGTTCCGTGAAGATAAGCCGTTCTCAGATAATTGTCAAGTTAAAAATGAAATATCTGACGATTTTTTATTGCCCTCCCTCCTTGCCATCGTTGAAGAAATCGGCCATTTCCTGAACTAATTACTTCTGGGACTTCTTAATCCTTTACAGGATAAACACATACGACAATTTCACTCGTTGCCTCAATCTTGTTAATGGTTCCGTTGAAGAATTAAGTATTTTGTCCACAGTCAAGGCCAAAAAGCGGAAGAGGTGTAGTGTATGATCTGTACATGAGCATTTTTCCCGTCTGCGCCTACCTGTGCGTTGCACGCAGACAGGCCTGCCTGTTGCAGACAGGTGGGGCTATGTCAGAATGCAGGGGCCCGCCCCCCCCCCCCCCCCCCCCGTCGGGCTCACCCTCCCCGTCCGGAGCTGTGTCAGAATCCAGGGGCTGGGTCAGAATGATGGATTTGGTTTGCAGGCAAGGCTACATGTGGGGCAAATTTGAGATAGCCACAAGGTGTTTTGGGGCAAGGCGGGAGACCCTTCACAGGGATTCCATGATTTTTAATTAGAAACTTGTCAGACAGCCCTTATTCTATATGCACTAACCGGAGGAAAGCACAAAAGTAGTTTACGAAGGATATCGTAGCCGTTATGGCCGCCATGATAAATAGCCACTTCAATCCCCACTCCATCTTGAGCAGCCATTCCAATTCGGGTCTCCAGATCCTCATGAATAAGGTGAACAATCCGCCGACACCGCAGATGAAGTACAATGTGGATTTGAATTTGCCGAAGAAATTCGCGGCAAGTGCTTTTTTTCTCTGAATTAGGATCATTCTGATCAGAATAATTCCCAACTCCCGCCATATGATGATTGCCAACGTCCATACCGGCATCAAATTTGATGCAACAAAGCATAGGAAATAGGTCAATCTTAGAAAAACATCGGAGAAGGGATCAGCTATCTTTCCGAAGTCACTCACAAGATTGTATCTACGGGCAATATGACCATCCATGACATCGGATACCTCACTTAAGAAAAAAAGAATCCCCATTATGACTGTTCCTACCTTAGGGGAAATTCCAAGATAAATGGCTGAATACCAAGTAAAGAAGATGAGTGGCGTAGCAAGAATTCTGAAGAAAGTCAGTTTGTCTGGAATATTCATGCTTATCTGATTCCCCAAAGAATTTGGCTGAGTAACTTCTTTCGGAGTTCTTGAAACTTTGTGACATGAACGGTTTGCCATCGAATGGAACCGGACAGTTCGGCTGCATGGAGACAGGCCTCCCGAAGGCCGCCTAGGTGGTCAACCAAGCCAAGCTCCAAGGCCCGCCGACCCGACCAAGGAATGCCTCCTGATAGATTTGCCACGGCCTTTTTACCCAAGCCGCGTCTTTCGGCGACGAGGGATTTGAACATTGTGTCTATATCCATGACACCCGACTCATATATGGAGGCCGCTCGATCATCAAGATAGCGGCCGAGATGCCCCATCCCCGACCAAGGTGTCGTTCCAATTCCATCTATGTGAATACCCAAGATATCCGCTAATCCCTTTTGAAAGCTTAACGAAAGCATGAATACGCCTATGGAGCCGGTAATGGAATCCGGCCGCGTTACGATGAGTTCGGATTCCAGAGCTATCCAGTATCCACCGGATGCCGCCATATCACCGAGAGAGGCCACAACTGGAAGGTTCCAATCCTCCTTGGTTTCTTGAACACTACGTCTTATGGCTTCTGCGGCCCTGACATCTCCACCAGGACTATCGATGCGGAGTACGATGGCTACTGTGTTTGGAATTTCTCTTGCTCTTTCAATGGCATCAATTATGCTGTCACTGCCCGATTGCCCAAAGTCTCCCTTCCCATAGACCAATGTGCCCCCTATAGGCACGACGGCGATTGTATCATATTTCAATCGAATTCTGTCCTGTCTTAAGACATAATCTTCCGCATCGACGGTATGATAATTCTCACCGAAGAGGTCGTATAACCTGTTTTGAACTACCCCGCCTACCTCAATCCCGTCAACCAAAGAAAAAGACCTCGCAGACTCAGGCGCATTGCCACCTGTGCCCATTAATTTCAAATCATAACTCTTAATCCACTCTGCCAGTTCTATGGGATCTACTCCCCGATTTCCAGATACGGAATCAATCCATTCAGACCAGAGATCGCCTAGTAGCTGTTCCTCGTTTTGTCTGGCAATATCGGACATGCCGTTTAGGAGGAACCCTTCGGCCGCACTTTTTGATTCACCTGACCGGAAGAGGTTCACATCACCACCAAATTTATCGAGGCCTTCGGCCATATAGATGCGCCAGGAACCATAACCTGAGATGAAAACCTCTCCCAAACGGTCTACAATGATGTAATCAGCCGCAGAGGCAATCCTATAGCGTGATGTATTGTAGGTGTCTGCGCTTGAGATTATGGGCTTACCCGATTCAGAGAATTCCTTTAATGCGTCTGACAACTCCCCTGCCGATGCCGCTCCGGCCCGTGAAAGGCCGTCGAGTTGGAGCCAGATGCCAACAATTTTTGGATCGTCCTGGCCTAATTCGATGGCCCTTATAAGGCTACCTAGGTGTGTTTCCGAAGGAGGTTGTCCGACTAGAATGCCTTGAAAGGTTGGCAAGGAAATAGAATCATCGACCAATATCCCCTCCGGCGAAATCACCAATACACTGTTTTTCTTGACTCGAGGCGATCTACTTTCGATCAATATCGTGATGAGCAGAATGACAAGAAGCCAAAAAACTAAACCAAGAACCACACGACGTATGATATCCATCGTGTGAAATATATTGCTAAACCAATTGCGAGTACGGTATTTCACGGCTCCTCCAATATTTACATTGAGAATGATTTCATACTAAAGCATCCGGTCTAGCTCGTCCAAGGCTTTCTTCATCTTGCTTTCTGAGATTTTAATCGTGGTTCGGATCTCTCCACCCACAGTGAGGGAAAGACGTAACTCCTCCATCATAAAGACAGCCTCTCTAAGTGCGGCACATTTCTCGTCACTGGCCATTACTGACAGGTTGTCAATTATCTGTTGCAATCGATGGCTAAGGGGCATCCAGATCTGCTGAAATCGCTGCTCTCGTGCAGGGTTTTCCACTCCCCGTCTGGCCCTTACTTTCAGTGCACAGAGCCAACGGGGCAGGGCCTCCCACACTCGCATCGGCTCTCTTAGAATGAAATCCCGGCCCACCATTGTCTGGGTGTCTGTTATACACGCTTCTAAAAAGGCCACCCTGTGTCCCTTGCCGACAAGCTCCCGGAGCCAGGATATTACCTCACCGTAAGTACTGAAGATTGTCTCAATCTGTTCAAAATAACTTTGGGCCACTGGATAGATTCGCCGTCCGCCAGATGCAAGCATCTCTGCCCATTCTTCTTCGTTTCTTATAACCCTGGGCACAAAAACGTCGGCTGTCACCCGATTCCAAACAGCCTCTTCAATCGCATCCACGCCGCCTAACTGACTGGCCGTTACCCTTACCTGGCCGGTCAGTTGTAGCTGCTTACGAAAATTCCCTATCTCTCTTGCCCAGTGGAGCATCGCCAGTCTTTGTTGACCTTGTCTGTGCGCCGCTAGGGCCTGGCTTTTCAGGTCAAAGAACCTTAAGGATACCGAGTCACCATCGTCATTCAGTGCCGACCACAGTATGGCACCTTTGCCTATTTCCACCGTCTCAGGGATATTTCCAGGCCAAGAAGTCAAATCACTTTTTTCATGGTTCTTCTTGTACAGTGAGGCTGGTCCATCTGGAACAAGACGGCCGCCAGAAATCTGCCCTGAAGCCCTGCCCCCATGATTCACTGGTTCTAGCCTTGCTGGATTGTAACCTGTGGCGGTTTCCCTTCCGGCATCGTCGAGCAGGCTTAATCGTACTTTGAGATGGGTGGGAAGTCCTTCCATATCCCATTCTCCCGGCGGTATATCGATTCTACGTTCACTATACAGCCAGGCCGAGAGGGCATAGGCCAGGTTTCCCTCTTGATTCATTCCTCTTAGTGCTCCGTCTACTGTTTCCGCAATTGGAATGAGAAGGCGGCGGTATTTCTTTGGCAAGCCCCGTATCAATGCTTCGACTTTTTCCTTTAGCAATCCAGGAACCACCCAATCTGCATCCCCTTCTCTTATCTCATCCAGATGCCCGGCTGGTATTTTCAAGGTGACCCCATCCCGATGGGAGTCGGGATCGAAAATATAGGAAAGGCTCCAGGATTCACCGGAAATGCTCGCCTTATCGGGAAAGAACTCAAGGTCACTACCAACATCCATACCTTGTAGTAAGTCGTCTTCGCTCATCTGCAAGGCTTTATCTAGGCCCTTCTCTGTCTTCAAAGCCCTATTCAGAGATGCGGTATCCAGCACTGTTTCAGGTATTCTGTTAATATAGAAATTTCGTAGTTCTTCCTCTCCGACGAGAAGGTCTTTGCGTCGAAGTTTGGCCTCCATGCCCTGCAGTCGCTCAAGAAGATTCTGATTATTCTTTAGAAACGAATAATCCCGTGTATGGGAAGAAGCGGATTCCACCAAGTAGCTCTTTATGAATATCTCCCGTGCTTCCAATGGATTTATTGGCCCATAGGGCACCATTTTGCCTTCAGCGATGAGGAATCCGAACAGGCGCGTCTGTTCCTCTGCCATCACCGCACCGGTTTTCTGGCTCCAATGCGGATTATTCCAACTCTTCTTCACTAGATGGGCCGCCAGATCTTCTAACCACTGAGGGTCTATAGCCGCAACCAAGCGTGCAAATAGACGGGAAGTATTGACCAATTCTGCGGCAACTATCCATGGCACCGAGGATTTCTTCAGTGCCGACCCTGGATGAATAAAGGCTTTTCGGTTGCGGGTAGCAAGATAGACCCCTTCCTCTTCGCAGCGAGCGATATGAGAGAGCAGACCGGATAGGAGAGACCGATGGATGGCAAGGTATCTCGGGGTGAAATGCCCGTGCCTATCTATCCACTCCGTGGTTTTCATGCGCCTAATCCGGTATCCGTTTTCCTCCATGACCAGGGCTAACTGACGGTGTACGTCCATCCACTCCCGCATCCGTCGGAATGAGAGGAAATTCTCCTTGCAAAACTTCTTTATTCTTCCGGTATATGATTCCTTACCCTTTCTAGAGTGCAATGCGTCCCAGATGTTGAGCCAACTGATGAAATCTGAATTCTCATCGCGAAACACCGCATGTGCAGATAGGGCCTGGGACTTCTTTTCCGGGGGGATTTCTCTAGGATCATGAATGCTCAAGGCCGCTACGATGGGGAGAACATCACCCAGGCAAGTTTCTTTATCTGCCTGGATAAGCATCTTGGCTAAGCGGGGGTCAATCGGCAGACGGCTCATCAGACGCCCGCTCGATGTCAGCCGCCTGTGTTTCACCGTGTCGAGTGCGCCAATTTCCCTCAGTGTCCGAAGCCCATCCCTGATTCCGGCGGAGAGTGGAGGAGCAACAAAGGGGAATTTTTCTATGTCTTCGATACCGAGAGAAAGAAGCCTTAGCACTACTTCGGCCAGATTTGTCCGTTTAATTTCGGGCGGGGTGTACTCGGGTCTTGTTCGATAGTTCTCTTCAGAATAGAGACGGATGCATATACCGTCGGCAACTCTTCCACAACGCCCGGCCCGCTGATCTGCGCTGGCGCGGGAAATAAGACCGATGGGTAGCCCATGGGTGCCAGTTCCCGGGTTGTATCGGCTGATGCGGGCCAGGCCCGTATCCACCACATAGCGAATGCCTGGAATAGTCAGGGAAGTTTCGGCGACGTTGGTTGCGACGACGAGTTTTCGCCGACCGCCCAATTCGAAGGCCTTCTGCTGCTGGGAGGCGGGAAGCCTGGCATACAGAGGCAAGATATTTAAGTAGCCGGAGAATTCTCTTGATACCAGTTCTATCGTTTCCCTTATGTCCTGCTCGGTCGGCTGGAAGACGAGGATATCCCCTCTTCGACTCTCCTCCATTATCTTCTTCACGCAAAATGCCGCATTTTCGGCCAAGCTCACCGAACTGTCTTCCGGCGGCATGTAGCGAATATCCACCGGAAAAACCCTCCCACTCACCTCGATGATGGGAGCATCGTTAAAATGTTTTGAAAATTCCTGTGTATCAAGCGTAGCAGAGGTGATGATGAGTTTAAGGGTTTCACGGCGGGCGGCCAATCGTTTCATCATGCCCAGAAGAACATCAATGTTGAGGGATCTTTCATGGGCCTCGTCAATTATAATTGTGTCATAGGCCGATAGGTTCGGTGATTTTTGAATCTCCGCTAAGAGAATGCCATCGGTCATAACTCGAATAAAATTCTCAGGGTTGCTTGAGTCGTGAAACCGGATTCTGCATCCGACGGCACTCTCGTCTCCCATTTCCTCGGCTATCCTTGCGGCAATTGTAAGGGCAGCGATACGGCGCGGCTGGGTACAGCCTATGAGGCCTTTCAGCCCACGCCCGGCCTCTAGGCATATCTTGGGCAGTTGGGTTGTTTTCCCACTGCCGGTTTCACCGGAAACGATGACAATTTGATGGCGTTGTATCGCATTAATGATTTCACTGCGGCGGTGAACAATGGGAAGATTGGCGGGGTACTTCAGTGCCGGAACGGGCCGTTTTCGCTGGTATCGCCTGCTCATGCCGGACTCATTTCAAAACAGCTTCGGCAGGGTTTGAGGTTATTGATCTTTGTTCATTATTCATTGATAATGGTAAGGATGAAAATAGTATCTTGGAATGTCAATGGTATTCGAGCCGCAAGCGGCAAAGGTTTCCTTGACTACTTTGAAGCGGCGAATGCCGATGTTTTTTGTATTCAAGAGATTAAGGCGAATTCGGATCAGGTTCCTAAGATGTTATTGTCACCGTCAGGATATAATTCATGGTGGCATAGTGCCGAGAAGAAGGGCTATAGCGGCACGGCATTTTGGTCGAAAAAGACACCTGATAAGGTTGAGATACTGGGAAGGGAGGAGTTTGATGCCGAAGGCCGAATGCAGCTTATTCATTTCGGCAATTTGGTTTTGCTCAACGGTTACTTCCCTAACTCACAGCCTGAGGGCAAACGCCTGGATTATAAACTCCGCTTCAATGAGGCCGTGAAGGCTTGTGGGGACGCATTGGTGGCTCAAGGAATGACGGTTGTCGTAATGGGGGATTTCAATGTTTCACACAAAGCCATTGATCTTGCCAGGCCCAAGGAAAATGAGAAGAATCCCGGCTATCTTCCGGAAGAACGCGCATGGATGGACTCCTTCATCGGCGGCGGATGGACTGATACATTCCGAATATTTGAAAAGAACCCGCATCACTACACTTGGTGGTCGTATCGTAGCGGTGCAAGGGCTAGAAATATCGGATGGAGACTGGATTACTTCTGTGTCAACGATACCTCGCGAGATATCGTTCTCTCGTCGATCATCAAACCGAATGTTCTAGGTAGCGATCATTGCCCTATAGAACTGGAGATTGATGGTAGTGCCCTGTAATTGAGACAAGGATACAGTAACAGATGAGGATAATCCAACCGATATATGTAATATATGAGGCTGAAATACAATGCCCCTACTACCCTCACCTTTACTTTGATTGCGGTGGCCGTTTTACTTATCGACCAGTACATCATGCCTGGAACGATAGAGGCACTCTTCACTGCTGAGGGTGCAACAACTTTCCAGATAGACAGCATACCGGCTTATATCAGAATGCTCACCCATGTCTTCGGCCACATGGGATGGGATCATCTACTTTCCAATCTCACCTTTATACTGCTCCTTGGCCCTATTCTCGAGGAAAAATTTGGATCAAAACCACTGTCCTGGATGATTGCCATCACGGCTGTAGCAAATGGATTGGTGAATGCATTTTTATTTGATGCGGCACTCATGGGTTCCAGCGGTGTCGCATTCATGATGGTACTCATGGTGAGTTTCGCTAATATTAAGGCCGGAGAATTCCCGATAACAGCGATACTCGTTGTGTGCCTCTACTTATTCAAGGAATTTTTAGCCATATTCCTGCATGACGATATATCTCAGGTTTCTCACATAATCGGGGCCGCCTGCGGGGCTTTTTTCGGCTTCACTCGCACTGTCGGTATGCGAAGGAATCAGTCAGCACCCAGGCAGACAGGCACAGCTCCCCCAGGTAGTCAAGAAACTGTAGGCTTCTAAAGGCATAGAGTGCAGAGAAGTTTAGTAATAGGGACATAACCACTCGCGAGGGTGTATAGTTTTCTGAAAAAACGAATTACAAGAATTCTCTAAAATTTTCTCTACCCAGTCTTGCTCCAATTCTAGTTCAATCTGGCGAAAAACAACTACCGTATCAATTCTATCCACAAGGAACTCCAAAGAGACCTCGTTGCACACTACAAGACAATGACCTTTCTCGTCGAATTGTGCATGCTTGGCCAAACATTCTTCTACTTCGTTTTCTAATGCCTGTTGAAGCATCTTTCTCGCTCCTTCCCGTATGACGCTTTCTAACACTGACCATGTTTCAAAACCTCCCCTCCCTGTCCTTTGTGATCTCCGCGAGATCTGAAAACGGCAGGGAGGTACAAAGAGTTTCGCATGGAGGCACAGAGGGCTCAGATGTTTTTCAAAGATTTGTATAGTGCCCCGAAGATTGGAGGCAGGGGGGCCCTCGACAAAGCCGTTACGGAATAGAATGCATGGGGTGAGCCGTTTTTTAGCCTTACTGAGCCGAAATGGAGGCACTCGGGATTGAGACGGGGTGGAGGAATTCGGGAGCACATGATTTTAAATCATTTTTTTATCGAGAGATATATGGATGCACGTGTTTGTTCTCTACCACTAAGCTTGAGGGCACTATAAATATCTTACAGGAAGAGTTGTTCTTTTTTAATCCATCCACAACTTTTGAGTATATCTCGCGCTCCTTAGCTCTCTCTTAGTACTTCAATCTAAAAAGAAATTCGGCTAAGGTATCATTTATGACAGACAGCACCTTACTTGAAAATCGACTCAATGATCTCCAGTCTCGACATGAGGAATTACAGAGCATCGTCTCCGCTCCAAACTTCCACAAAAACCCAGTCCATTACAAGGAAACAATGCAGGAATTGAGCCATCTTCAAGAAACCATGGCTCTCTATGCGGATTTCTTAGCTAAGAAATCCGCACTCGACGATGCCCGGAGGATGGCGGAAACCGAGAGTGAAGCGGAGCTAAGGGAATTGGCCGAAGCAGAAATCGCTTCCTTGGAAAAAATACTGGAGAAGATCATCACACAGTTGAAACAGAGATTGGTGCCTCAAGATCCCCTCGACGGGAAGAATATAATCATCGAAATTCGTGCCGGTACCGGAGGCGATGAGGCCAGTATCTTTGTTACCGACCTCTACCGGATGTACAGTCGCTATGCCGATAAACGCAGATGGAAGGTGGAACTCCTACAGGCCAATGAAACCGAGGCAGGCGGCTTCAAAGAGGTCATCTTTTCGGTAAGCGGCAAGGGCGTTTACGGTCAGCTTCGCTATGAATCCGGTGTACACCGGGTGCAGCGGGTACCAACAACCGAGTCTCAGGGGCGCATCCACACCTCGGCGGTAACGGTTGCCGTGTTGCCCGAGGCCGAAGAAATTGACATCGAAATCAAAGAAAATGACCTAAAAATTGATGTATACCGTTCAAGCGGCCCCGGGGGACAGAGTGTGAACACCACCGACTCGGCTGTACGCATTACCCATCGGCCTACGGGTCTGGTGGTTATCTGCCAGGATGAGAAGAGCCAGATCAAGAACAGGGCAAAGGCCATGCGTGTGCTTCGAAGCCGGTTATATGATGCGGAAGAAGCCAAGAAGCAAGCCGAACGTGCTGCCAACCGCAAGAATCAGGTGGGGAGCGGCGACAGATCGGAACGCATTCGCACCTATAACTTCCCCCAAAACCGTGTCACCGACCATCGCATTAATCTCACCCTTTACAAGCTCGAACAGACGATGCAGGGAGAAATTGATGACCTTATAGAGGCACTGATGGTCTGCGCCGTCGAAACTGCTCTTGATGATCAGGTATGAAGCCCTAGCCGAGGGACGGAAAATGCTTCCACCCCATGTAACTGACACCCCCGAACTGGACGCATCCTTGTTGTTGGCCCAGGCCTGCAACAAAGACAGGGCAAGACTGTATATGGAATTGAAAGAGGAAATGAAAGAATCGGAACATCTCAGCTATAGACAGATGATCAATCGCCGCCGGGAGGGTGAGCCAGTGGCCTGGATTACCGGTCTCAAGGAATTCTGGGGCCTTAACTTTTATGTCGGTCCCGGTATTTTTTGTCCTCGTCCTGACTCGGAGACTTTGGTGGAAACGGCCCTTGACTTTATGCCGCCGTCATCGGAGGGACGATTGCATGACTGTTGCTGCGGTCCGGGCACCCTGGCGGTAGCTCTGGCCGTGGAGCGGCCTAACTGGCGCATATCTGCCTCGGATATCTCCGAAATCGCCGGTGAATACTGCGGCAGAAACAGTCGAGAGCTATGCGATGGAAGAATATGCTTCACTCAAGCGAATCTTCTTGATGGCATTGGCATTGAGGGGCCCTATGATGTCATCGTGGCCAACCCACCCTATTTGACGAGGAAAGAGGTGGACCAGGGGCTCCGACTAGGTTGGAAAGAACCCGATATCGCACTCGACGGTGGCGGAGAGGACGGTCTTATTCTAATTAGGAGGCTCATACATCAGGCCGCCGAACGCCTTCGTATGAACGGTATCCTAGTTATAGAAGCAGCCCCGGCGCAAATGCCCGCGATTAGGCAATTATTATCGAAACCGGGAAATAATTTCAGCGATATTGCCATCCGCCAGGATCTCGGGGGAAGAGATAGGGTTATCTGTGGGAGGAAGCGGCCATGACCTCCGATGGAGACAATTTAATCCTTACAAATGAAAGCTTAGAGGCCGTTATCCGACAATTCACCGGGCGATTGAGTATCTACTCCAGGGCAAATCGACGTCAAATACTTGGGGCACTTCACTGGTCCAGACAACTTCACGAGGGGCAAAAAAGGGATTCTGGAGAACCATATATAATTCATCCCATCAAGGTGGCCGAGATACTCATTGAACTCAAGATGGAGCCCACCACTATTTTGGGGGCATTGCTTCACGATGTACTCGAAGACACCGCAATCCGTCGTGAGGAGTTTACAGAGTATTTCGGCGAAGAAGTCTATACCCTTGTCGATGGAGTAACGAAGATTGATGATATTACAATCGGCAAGGGACATAGGAAGGCTGCGAGTCTGCGCAAGATGATTTGGGCTATGGTTGATGATTTGAGGATTATTTTCATCAAACTTGCCGACAAGTGCCACAACATGAGAACGCTTCATCACATAAAGGATGAACGGCGTCGGCAACGTATTGCCCGCGAATGCCTAGAAATATACGCCCCAATGGCCTCCAAGCTTGGCATGAGTTCTCACAAGAGCGAACTCGAAGACTACAGTTTCAAGTACTTAAAACCGGGTTATTATGCCCAAATTCAAAGCGGTATTGCCATTAACAAGGACGCAAGGCAACAGGAGCTTATTCAGATGAAGGAAAAAATTATTCATGCGGCATCCAAGGCCAGAATCAAGGTGCAGGTTGACGTGCGCGTGAAAAGTTTTTACTCAATCTACAAAAAAATGAAAGACAGAAACAAGGCATTCAACGAGATAGTGGACTTCTCGGGTATGCGGATAATCTGTGAGACGACTCATACATGCTATGTGATGCTCGGGATTGTCCACAGCCTTTGGCCTCCAATTGAAGGGCATTTCAAGGACTATATTGCCCATCCAAAGAGCAATGGTTATCAGAGCATTCATACAGCGGTGATCACCAAGAATTCCCACATAATGGAGACTCAGATCCGCAACCGAGAAATGCATGAAACCGCCGAATATGGCATCGCTGCGCATTGGGCATATAAGGCGCGGAAGCGTCCAGACCAGATACTCCCTTCGGAAATCGGAGTCGTTAAACAGCTTCAAGACCTACGCAATAAGGGATACGATGATGACGCTGGGTCGTTTCTGGACATGATAAAGGGTGATGTTCTTAGAGATTCCATCATCGTCTATACGCCAAAGGGTGAGCCAATTGAACTCCCTGAAGGTTCGACGGCGATAGACTTTGCCTATCACATACATACGGAAATCGGCAATCACTGCAGGGGAGCGAAAGCCGATGACAGCATTATCCCGCTCACTCGCCCGCTGAGGAATACGCAAACTATTCAGATACTCACCTCCACGAGGGCGCATCCTCATGTCAATTGGCTAAAGCATGTGCGCAGTGCCAGATCGCGAAGCAAAATACGCACCTGGCTGAATCACAATGATACGAATGTTATAATCGACAGGGAAATAGTCGCAAAAAAGAACCTGCGCCCCCCGCCAAACACTCCATCCAGCGAGAAGCAAGTCGAAACCCGTGTTATTGACACAAGCAAGTTTGGCATTAGCGTAGAAAATGGGCGTAACACCTTGATCAAAATAAGCCGTTGCTGCTCTCCGACTCCAGGGGATCGCATTACTGGCTATATCTCACGAGGACGCGGCATCATCGTGCATAAGTCATCCTGCCCCAACTTGGGGGGAATTGCTGGATTTGAAGACCGTCGTATACACGTGGAATGGGAGACGACGACTCATAAGCGCGTTCAAAGACTGAGTATTCACGCCAGTAATACCTATAATCTCTATAGTGAAATTGAGAATTCAATCCGAAAGTACAATGGTCATATTATCTCCGGCAGTCTGGAGGAAACTGAACGGGGCAATCTCGTTGGTTTTTTCACCGTTGAGATGGAGAATGCCGAAGACTTAAAGAGAATAACCAAGAGCATAAGGTCTATCCCGGCGGTTCTTTCGATCTCCAAGGTTCAAAACTTCCAGGACGGGTTTAAGGGTTAACTTCGCATGGAACTGCATATTGTTTTGCATGAGCCGGAAATACCCCAGAACACGGGTAGCATAGGCCGCACCTGCATGGCCGTTGGAGCCAAACTCCACCTAATACAGCCCTTGGGATTTCAAATAGACGACAGGCACCTCCGGCGTGCCGGTCTGGATTACTGGAAGGATCTCGAAGTCGAAATTCATAGTGATTGGCCGAGCTTCCGCAAGACCTATCCCGATGCGGCAATGTGGTATTTCACGACTAAGGCCAGACTCGGCCACGATACGGTAAGCTTTGAACACCAGACATTTCTTGTATTCGGTAAGGAAACGGCCGGTTTGCCAGTGTCCATTCTCAACGCACATCCTGAACACTGTTTGCGAATACCCATACAGCCTCGGGCAAGATCGCTGAACCTTGCGGTAGCCGTTGGGGTAGCGGCTTTTGAGGTATTGAGACAAGACGGCTACGCGGGGCTGTTCCCTTCAAATACGAAGTAGAAGAGCTTAGGCCCATTTTGTTAAAACGTCGAGCCTGTCCCAGAACTCGTCTTTGCCCGTAATCCTGCGTTCGGCGGTGCTCGCAATGCTCATGTACTGCCTGTACACTGCGCTTCCTGTGCTCCGGGGGCCTTGGCTTTTGACCAAATACTTCCTTCTGGGACTGGCTCCATCGTTTTTTTCATTTTAGAAGGGACCTTTGAGCTGGTTTCAGGGAGCAGATGTTGCTCTGCACCTCAAGTGGAGGCCATCCGCTGTAGACCGGTTTTGAATTGCAACTTCTCAAGCTGTGCGTCTGTGATCTTCTCAAAACACATTGCAATCAGGTTCTCGCCTCTCTTTTTCTCATGCTCCACGAGTGCCTTGGCGAAGTTGTAGCGTGTGGCAGTTCAAAATATCCCTCATCGAGATCATACAGACTATAGTGCATAACGGACCTGCATATCAAATATGAAACGGTCGTAGAGGTGTTCATCGCTCCATTCGAGGCCGGATTTGATCGCTTTAAGCCCAACTAAGGATGTTCACCGGGAAGCTAGGGGGATTTTTTCTCCGATTACAGGGGTGCAAACATTTCTTCATCGATCCGATTGAAAAAATGCTGTTAGAACGAGTGTGCCCAGGATGATTCGAGCCGTGCTTTCCCTGTTTTGGGTAACTGGCTGATGGCGGAAAACAATTTTCCTTGCATTATGTTCTTCGTTAGTGCGGAACATGACATCCTCTCTGGGGAGTATTATGCCAATTTCCAATGCCAGGTGGGGAATTCAGAGCTACCTTTTTTCAGGGGAGTCACATATGGGATTAGCTGGTTTTAGCCTTAATGAGCCGAAATGGAAGCACTCGGGATTGAGATGGGGCGGAGAAATCATAAGCACATGCTTGTAAATCGTTTTTTATCGAGACTTATATGGATGCATGTGCTTGTTCTCTACCACTAAGATTGAGGGCACTAAAAAAGAATTGACAGGAATTGAAAAATTGAGTAGTTTTCTTTTGTCCTTGTTGATCCCCTGTAGCTCAGTTGGTAGAGCGGGTGGCTGTTAACCACTAGGTCGGCAGTTCGAGTCTGTCCGGGGGAGTCAAAAATCCTATGCGAACCGACGCTCCAGTTGGTTGAGAGAAAGCCCTGGAGGTAACACCTTCGGGGCTTTCGTCTTTTTTGCAAAGACTTCAAAGACTTTGCGGCTTTCGCCCCCGTTCAGAACCATCTCCACTTCAAGACCTGAGATCACCGCCTCCATGTTTACCGTGGCTGGCGCAGAGTTCAAGACATCAATGATTACAGCTTTCTGAAGACAAGCACCTCGCCCTGGGACAAATATCCGAAAATCGATTTTTAGAATTCTAAACTATTCATCTTGACACAAAGCGTTGATTTGGCTACATCTTATAACAAGAGGTGAAGCATGGCAGAGAACACCATCGCTCTGAACCTCCGACGACTCCGCAAGGCGAAGGACTTCTCTCAGGAGCACTTGGCCGAGAAGTCGGGGCTTACCAGAGCAGCATATCGAAACATCGAGACTGGCAAATCCGAGCCGAGGGTCAGCAACCTGCAGTCCATCGCTACCGTGCTTGAGGTGCCCATCCAGCGACTCGTCGAGCCCGTGCAGGAGCTTCGGGCCGTTCGATTCCGATCGAACAAGAAGATGCGCAGCCGCGAGCAAGTTCTCGTCGACGTGGGCCGTTGGATCGCCGACTTCAGCGATGTCGAGGAGATCCTCAATGACCGCGTGGAGTACAAGCTCCACGACATCCACAAACGGCTCAAGGTTCGCAAGAACCGGGGGAGTGCCGCCGCCGCTCTTGCACGCAAGGCGTTTGGTCTCGATGCCGAGGAGCCGATCCGCGACATCTGTGGCTTGCTCGAATCAAGCGGCATCAAGGTCGGCAAACAAAATATCGCATCCCACGACTTCTTCGGTCTCTCGGTGGCCGCTTCTGACGGCGGCCCGGCCGTGGTCGTCAACACCTGGGAGCGCATCTCGGTCGAACGGTGGATCTTCACCTCCGCACACGAACTCGGTCACCTGATCCTCCACCTCTCGGATTACGACGTGAGCCACACCGACGAGGAGAAGAAGCACGAGGAGGAGGCCAACGCCTTCGCTGCAGCATTCCTCATGCCCAACGCCTCGTTTCGTAAGGAGTGGGATGAGACCTACGGGCTGGCCTTCGTCGACCGTGTGCTGAAGGTGAAGCGCATTTTTCGAGTGAGCTATAGGACCATCCTACATCGCCTCGCTGCCAGTTACACCGATCCCGGAAATATCTGGGCTCGTTTCCAGATGGACTACAAACGACGGTACGGTCGAACCCTGCTTCGCGATGACGAGCCAAACGCTCTTGCCGAGGATGCTTTCCGAGCGAGCTTCCCCGAGGACCGATCCGCTGGCGAGCCCGACAGCTTGTCCCCGGTGGACTTCATCCAGGACCACCTGTCCAGGCTCGTGCGAAAGGCAATCGAGCAGGAGAAAATCAGCCTCGGCCGTGGTGCCGAGATCCTGGGCATATCCCTCCAGGACATGCGCGACCTGACCGCGTCATGGGTCGGCTGAGGGGTTCGATGGCAAAGAAGCCCAAGGGCCTACTCATGGATGCCAATGTGCTCATCGACTATCAGAAGTCAGATTTCTCGGTCCTTGGCCTGGTGAACAAGCACGTTGGTGAGGTTCACATTCTAACGACAATCCTCGATGAAGTAGATGGTCTCGATGTCGTCGACTGTGAACGGCTTGATCTCAGAGTCATTGAGCCCGAGTTGAATCAGTTGACACTCGCTGCCACCAAACGTGGTCAGCTATCCTTCCGCGATTACCTATGTTTGCTGGTAGCCTCCGATTCGGGTTTCGTCTGTGTGACCAACGACAAGCCGCTTCGCAAAGCCTGCACCGAAGAAGGCATCGGCATCCTGTGGGGACTGGAGATCATGACAGCCCTGGTCCGAGGAAACGAGATGCGAGCCGAAGATACCATCCAAACCGCCGAGAAAATTTACATCAGCAATCCGCTGCATATCCCCAGAAAACTGGTTGACCGTTTCGCCCAAATAGTCAGGGACATCGAAAAGAAGCGCGGCGGTAAATAGCGGTCTCGTTTCAAAACCAACTTGTCTTCCTCTCCAGAGAACGCTGGTGTGGTCACCGTGGCCCGCCATTTTCCCCGGGCCGAGGAAGTGAATGATGCTCCAAGTATCCATACCCGAACCTTTGACTCCGTGAGAAGAGGTGATTCAAATCCTGACCCAAGGACTCTGCGAGTTGGTGATGCGCGGCTGCAAACCAGACGAGCCGAGAACAGAGCTTCATCCCGTTTTGGTGCCCCAACCCCGCCATTGCAACCCGGTCGGGAATCGGCAGGCACGACAATGCCCCGACCGATAGCATCCCGCAACACAAATCAGAATCTACAGTTGCCCAGCCTGAGACGAGTTGCGGACCTTGTGTTCTTCGTAACCCAACTTCGCCATTATTAAGTCTAAATTCCCCCTATGACAGCATTTATTCTTTTTTTTTCACACTACAGATCTTATGACTCAATAGCCTCCGATTGAGGGGGTTACCTGAGAGCTTTAGATTAGTATAAATCTCTAAATGAGAACTCTCCAATTGGGAATTCACTCGAAGCTTCTTGTTTTTCTTATTTGTCGAATAAACACACCTATAATGTAACAAATGTCGGACAATCCGGCAAGAGGTAATAAATTCTGTGTATCACTACATTGTGAAAATGACGGATGTTGGAAATTCAAATAATTATCCTACAACAAGTTAGCAGCCAGGGCATCGTTGAAAAGTACGGATAATGGCTGCCTTAAGGTGAATTTTGGCGAAGTTGGGGTAAGAGCGCAGTTGATTGAGGTGGGTTCTGGGGAGCCAAAAAAATCCGCTGCGAACCGACAGATTGGTTTGCAGAAAGCCTCGAAGGTAACCCTTTCGGGGCTGTATCAGACTCGGAAGCACGGTGCCCTCAGGGTTGACGCGCCGGAGGCGATTGCATTATACATTAACCGTAGACATCCCCATGCATTGAGGAGAAGATGCCAGAGCAAGGTACCGAGAGGAAGATTCACACTCGGGCCAAAGAAGGTCTGCACCACCGTCAGCGGATCCGCTGTGCCGATCTGCCACCACGATCCAAAACTTCGTGGCCAAGCTCCTCTATCAGGAAATGGGGGACGACGGTACTACGAATCGCGACGGCACCCGCCAGGAGGAGCAAGATTGATGCCCCGAAAACGACACACCCAGGGCGATCCCATCGAACACGAAATCGAACTGGTGCTCAATCCGGGGGTCATCATTCCGTATGGTGCTTCATTCTCATTCGTGAGCAAGCTCGACGGGGTTGCCGCCAAAATTGCCAAGCTGATCAGTAGCGACCCGACACGCGCCACCGCCCTGTACGAGACCTTCCTCGCGGCGTGCTACCTGAAGATCGAGGAACTCGACGACTCCAGCGGCAGCTTCGGCCAGTTCGTCGGGGAGATCTATTGTGGGTGGATCAAGGCACGCCAGGCAAACAAGGCCGATCCCAACGAAACAGCCATTCAACTGCTGACCTGGATAGACCAGGACGACTACGGCTTCTGCTACCGACTCGAAATGGATGCGGCGAAGGTCTTCAACAAGGCCAACCTCGCGGCCTTCGTGAGCCTTGTCCGGGAGCGGTTCGAGGCGGCAGGGAAGAAGAGAACTGCCAAAGATGATGAAAAGCTTTGGAAGCGTTCCGACTACCTCCGCCGCCACTGGGGCGAGGTCCTACGCACGCTCTATGCGGCCCAGAAGGATGTTGCGGCCTACGTGACGCTCGCCGAGGAGACCGGCCTCACGGCGAAGGACTGCCATGCCATCGCCACGCTACTCGTCTCCAAACGCAAACCTGAAGAGGCCCTCACCTGGGTGGAACGCGGCTTCGAGGTCAACAAAGAAGACCCGCATAGATCGATGTCCAGCCACGATCTCGCCGAACTCAAGCGCGACCTCCTGACCAAGCTCGGCCGAGGTGACGAGGCACTCGACGCTGCCTGGGACGATTATCGCAGGCACCCGAGCACCTACACCTACGACGACCTCATGAAGTATGTGCCAAAGAGCCAACGGAAGCAGTGGCACGACAAAGCCATCGAGGCAGCAATGGAAGGCGACATCCGTTCCATTATGGAGCTGTTCCGCAAGACCAAGGAGCTGGATCGCCTTGCCGACATCGTCCGTCAGGCAAAGGACGATGATCTGGCGGACTTGGGCCTCTACGCCACCGAACCTGTGGCCAAGAAGCTCGAGAGGTCCCACCCCGATCTGGCAGCGCGGCTTTGGCGGGCCCAGGGGCTGCGCATCGTCAACACCAAGAAGAGCAAATGCTACGACACCGCGCTCTCCAACCTCGAAAATGCCAAGCACTGCTTCGAGAGGGCCGGGCAGCAAGATGAATGGAGCAAGACCGTGTGCCAGATTCGTGCCGCCCACCACCGCAAGAGTCGCTTCATGCCGGGGTTTGAACGGCTGGTTGCGGGTACAGGACCGAGCACCGAGCCCTCGTTCCTCGATCTCGCCAAGGCACGGTGGAACACGAAAGAGCAGAGAACCCGATGAAGAGGAGAGCCTGATGAAGAAAAGAAGCGATGAAACGACAGCGGAGTATCTGGACAGCCTGATCGAAGAGATCACCACAGATGCCTATGGAGACGACGAGCAACTCTGTGCCTTTCACTGTGCGTTCGAGGACGGTATAGAGCTACCCTGCGATGCGTTCGTCATCGGTGAGCCAGTCTCCGTGATTGGATTTGACAGCGACGGAAACCAGCGACGCGGGCTTGTGGCACGATGCAGAAAGGAAGACGGCTCGGAACACATGGTATCTGCATCCGAGATCACGCTAGCGGAACAATCCAAAGGCGGCCATCTCGTCGCCGCCTACCGCAAGTGGTCGGGGCTCGATCCCTGGCCTGAGCAAGCCGCCCCTCCCTCTAGCAAGAAACGCCAGCACAAGGTAGCAGCCGCAGACCTCGATCTGAGTGGCCCGATCGAGCTGATCGTCCTGTCCATGAAGGAGAAGGCCGCCAGGTGCCGCCTCGTGGGTAGCGACCGCGTTATCACGTTGCGTGTGAATCGGCTGTGGGACATCGTGCCGGGCGAGATCGCCGTGGTAAACCCGGGCAAGCAGTGGACCTACGCAGGGCACCCGTATCTTTCCGGCGAGATTGAGTCTTCGCGCATCGACATCGATGCCCTGGGACTGGTTCCGTTGAAGCTCAACGAGCAGGGAACCTGGACACCTAAGGATCACTACTGGGGCGAGGACGACGAGCCGATCGAGGAGTGGGCCAAGCCGATCATCGCCCATGGTCCGAGAAAGTCGTTCGAGATGGAACAGGTCGTGCCGGGCCGAGACCCGGATGCTTTCGATTCCGATCCGTTCTACGAGTCCAACAACCTGAAAGATAGTGGCGATATCGTTGCCGCCAGGCAGATACTGATGGGGCTTTGCCAGGCGGATCTGCGTTGCCTCGATGCTCACGCCTATCTCGGCAACTTCGTCTTCGACAGCTGGGCCAAGGAGGCCATACACCACTACGAGGTCGGCGTGCGCATCGGCGAGTTCTCCCTCGGACCCGACTTCGACGGTCTCTTGCCCTGGGGTCATATCGACAACCGGCCCTTCCTGCGTTGCATGCAGGGGTTTGGGCTGTGCCTGTGGCGACTCGAACGATTCGAGGAGGCAGAGCGCATCTTTGAACGGATGCTTTGGCTCAACCCGATGGACAACCAGGGCGTACGCTTCCTTCTCGACGATGTGCGTGACAAGGCGGCATGGGAAGACAGCGAAGCAGAGGAATGAAGAGATGAGCGAGTACCAATACTACGAATTCCAAGCGGTCGACCGACCGCTCAGTGCCAAGGAAATGAGCGACCTGCGATCCTACTCATCGCGGGCGCGCATCACGCCGACGAGCTTTGTCGTCGATTACGCCTGGGGCGACTTCAAGGGCGATGAGGACGCATGGATGACGAAGTACTTCGATGCGTTCCTCTATCTCGCCAACTGGGGCACGCATGTCTTGAAGCTCCGTCTGCCTTCCCGCCTCCTCGCCCCTGAGACAGCGAAGGCATATTGCCATGGCGACAGTGCCTTTGTCCGCAAGAAGGCGGGCAAGGTTGTTGTCTCGTTCGTTTCCCAGGACGAAGAAGACGATGAATGGGTCGAGGGCGATGAATATCTCTCGTCGCTCATCTCGGTTCGATCCGAGCTTACACGCGGTGACCTGCGCGCACTCTATCTCGGCTGGCTTCTACAGGTTCAATCCGGCGAACTCGACGATGATGACATCGAACCCCCGGTTCCACCCGGACTCGGACAGCTCAGTGCCTCCCTGGAGAGTTTGGCCGAGTTCCTACGCATCGACGGTGACCTCCTGCACGTGGCCGCCGAAGCCAGCCCGCCGATCAGTGACGACGGCTTCGACCGAAACGAGGTGCGCCGCTGGGTCAACCGGCTTCCAGCCAAGGAAAAGGACGACCTCATCACAAACTTCATGGTCGATGGCGACCATGCCCTGATCGCAGAGCTACTGCAACGCTTCCTCAAAGCACAGGCAGGGAACGGCGACTCGACGACCACGGGCAGAACCGTGGGCCAGCTGTTTCAGGCCGCCAAGGCCTACACAAAGAAGCGTCAAAAAATTGATGCCGAAAGACGCACAAAGACGTAAACTCGCCAAATGTTATGAGGCGATGGCCCTTGAGTTCTGAAACCTACTGGATTAATTGAAATAATTATGCAAGATTATATCTCAGGGCAGACTATCTCGGCGTGGGCGTATGTTTGTTCCACAAAGAACCTGGAGCGGAGGTCCGCTCCACGCGGAATCTGGTCAGAGCAACCCATTGAAGTCACGAATCTTCCACTTATCGCTGGATAAACAACAAGGGACTTCCCGTGCATCAGGCTGGATGTCTCTTTTGTTTCAAACTGTCTGATATCGATGACTTGGTTCGTGCAGGTGGAGAAGTGAATAAGGGGCTGTGTCAGAATGCGCCTTTGGCCCGCATGCGGCATTGGCGAAAAAACCTGAAATGCTTATGTACAACAGTACACTCCTTTCAGAACTTTTCGCCGCCTTGCCTGCGAACCAAATCCATCATTCTGACACAACCCCATTTCCACCCCCTTGCTACCCTTGAAGAGGGGGGACGGGGGGGTGAGCCTGCATTCTGACACAGCCCTGATGGTGATTAAGGAACCAAAGAATGGCACTGAAGAAATCTCAACTTTATAGCTCGCTCTGGTCCAGCTGTGACGAACTGCGCGGCGGCATGGATGCCAGTCAGTATAAGGACTATGTCCTGTTCATGCTGTTCATCAAGTACATCTCCGACAAGTATGGCAACTCCGACGACTTCGCTCCACCGGTGACCATCCCCAAGGGAGCGAGATTCACCGACATGGTCAAGCTCAAGGGAAAGAGCGACATCGGTGACAAGATCAATACGCAGATCATCCAGCCACTGATCGACAGCAACTCCCGTCTAGCCCGCAGCGATTTTCCCGACTTCAACGACCCGAACAAGCTCGGCGAAGGCAAGGCAATGGTGGATCGCCTGACGAACCTGATCAGCATTTTCCAGAAGCCGGAGTTGGACTTCTCGAAAAATCGTGCGGACCACGACGACATTCTCGGCGATGCCTACGAATACCTGATGCGGCACTTCGCCACCGAGAGCGGCAAGAGCAAGGGCCAGTTCTACACGCCGTCGGAGGTCAGCCGTGTCATCGCTCAGGTCATCGGCATCTCGCCCAAGACCGCTGTCGCATCGACCACGGCCTACGACCCGACCTGCGGATCAGGATCGCTGTTGCTCAAGGTCGCCGCCCAGGCGGGCAAGCCAATCACGCTCGAAGGGCAGGAAAAGGACCAGACAACGGCAGGTCTCGCCCGCATGAACATGATCCTGCACGACTTCCCGACGGCCAAGGTCCTGCAAGGCAACACCCTCGCCAGCCCCAAGTTCAAGGACGGCGAACAGCTCCGCACCTACGACTACGTGGTGGCCAATCCGCCATTCTCCGATAAGACCTGGAGCAACGGCATCACGCCCAGTACCGACCCTTATCAGCGCTTCGCCTGGGGCTCACCGCCCGGCAAACAGGGCGACTACGCCTACCTGCTGCACATAATCCGCTCGATGAAGAGCAACGGCAAAGCCGCCTGCATTCTTCCGCATGGCGTGCTGTTCCGAGGCAATGCCGAATGGGTCATCCGTAAGAAGCTCGTCCGCTCCGGATTTCTCAAGGGCATCATCGGGCTACCCGCCAACCTGTTCTACGGCACCGGCATCCCGGCTTGCATCCTTGTGCTCGACAAGGAGAATGCCAACGCCCGCAAGGGCATCTTCATGATCGACGCGTCCAAGGGCTTCATGAAGGACGGCGCGAAGAACCGCCTCCGCGAACAAGACATCCACCGGATCGTCGATACCTTCAACAAGCAGATCAATACGCCGCGCTACGCCCGCATGGTGCCAGTCGAGGAGGCCGCCGACCCGAAGAACGATTACAACCTGAACCTGCCGCGTTACATCGACAGTACAGAACCCGAAGACATTCAGGACATCCACGCTCACCTGAACGGCGGCATTCCTAATCGCGATATCGATGGGGATGAGGAGGCGATGCCTCCGAGTCAAGGACTCAGCAATTACTGGACGGTCATGCCGTCGCTCAGGCAAGCCCTGTTCAAGCAAAACGGACACAAAGGCTATTCCGAGTTGCGTGTCGAGACCCAGAAAATCAAGCCCACGATCAGCGACTATAAAGAATTTGACGCATTCAAAGCCGCCGTCACAGCCATCTTCGACGAGTGGCGATCCGAAACCGTGAAGCGACTCAAGGGGTTTGATCAGGAAGGCCAGCCCAAGGAACTGATCGAGACCATTGCGGAAGCCCTGCTCGCCGCATTCAAGGCCACGCCGCTGTTGGATTACTATGACATGTTTCAGCACCTGATGGACTACTGGGCCGCGACGATGCAGGACGATTGTTACCTCATTGCCGCCGACGGCTGGGTGGCGGGAACCCACCGCGTGCTAGAGGAGGTCAAGAACGGCAAGAAGAAAGGCGAGATGAAAGACAAGGGCTGGGCCTGCGATCTGATTCCCAAGCCTTACATCGTCGCCCGTTACTTCGCTAAGGAACAGGCCGAGCTAGATGCCCTCCAGTCCGAACTCGACATCGCCTGCACCAGTCTCGCCGAACTGGCCGAGGAGCACGGCGACGACGAGGGCGCACTGAAGGATGTGTCAACCAAGGGCGATGCCCAGAAAGCGTATAACCAGGCACTTGATGCCGTGTGGAACGAGGACAACAAGGCCGCACACGACAAGTACAGTGCCCTAATCAACGGGGCCAAAGAGCACGCGGCCGAACTTCTCAGACTCACCGACCATCACCACATTTCGGTCTTGAAGACCAGCAAGGGCAACCTGACACTCAAGGCCATCAAGGACCGCCTGGCATCGACGGGCGACAAGATCGAGCAGAAGACGCTCAAAAAGTACCTCTATGCCGACAAGCAGCAGAAGGCCAAGACGAAGAAGGCCGCCGAACTGCTGGCTGAAGTCGAGACACGGTATAGCAAGCGTCTGAAGGCCGACCCGCTGCCCGAGAAACTCGCGGACCTGCAGGCGACCGTGCGCTACCTGGAACTGCTCGACGAGCAGAGCGACCTCAAGAGCAATGTCAAGGAGGCCGATGCGGCCCTCGACAAGCTCGCCTATGACAAGTATCCCACGCTCAGCATCGAAGAGATCAAGACGCTGGTAGTCGACGACAAGTGGATGCCTGCTCTGGCAGCCGCTGTGCAAGGCGAACTTGACCGCGTCTCGCAGACCCTTACCAGCCGCATCTACCAGCTTGCGGGGCGTTACGAGACACCCTTGCCTCAACTTGCTAGAGACGTTGAGAGATTGAGCCTGAAGGTAGACGAACACTTGAAGAAGATGGGTTTTGTATCATGAGCAAGAAAAAGCGAACGAATAAAGCCACCATTGAAGTCCAGGGGGCTACCATCTCCATTGTGTCTAAGGATCTCGGTGATTATATCTCTCTTACTGACATGGTGCGTAAGTTCGAGGGCGGTAATGCGCTTATCGAGCAGTGGCTCAGGAACAAAGATACCGTCCTCTTTTTGGGAGTGTGGGAGTCCATCCACAACCCTGATTTTAATTCCCTCGAATTCGAGGGGATTAGAAATACTGCCGGCAGCAATGCTTTCTTCCTCTCCGTCAAGAAATGGAGCGAACTGACCAATGCACAAGGCATTGTGGCGACAGCAGGACGTTATGGCGGAACCTACGCCCATCAGGATATAGCGTTTGAGTTCGGTTCGTGGCTCAGCCCGCAGTTCAAGCTCTACCTCATCAGGGAATTCCGCCGACTCAAGGAAGATGAAGCACGCCGTGCGTCCCTGTCCTGGAATCTCAACAGAACGCTGTCCAAGCTCAACTACCGCATTCATACGGATGCTATTCGCAACCGCCTGATTCCACCGCAGGTCACTCCGGCACAGGCTACTTTTATGTATGCGAATGAAGCGGATCTTCTTAATGTGGCTCTCTTCGGCGTGACCGCAAAGCAATGGCGTGACGCAAATCCCGAAGCGGAGGGGAACATGCGCGACTATGCAACGGTGGAGCAGTTACTTATTCTCGCAAATATCGAAGGCATGAATGCCGAGTTCATCCACATGGGACTGCCACAGAGAGAACGACTTACCCGCCTTAACGAGATAGCAATTCGCCAGATGCAAACCCTCACCGGTGACGTTATACAGCGGCTGGGTGACGGAAAAAGTGGGGATGATTTGGAATGAACCGATCGAGAACACAACTCGCCGAATATTACGAAACGCCGTTATCGCAACTGCCCAGTCATGTGGCTGATCCCTTCGCCCGTCTCGACGAACACCTGGCGAGAATGGGGGCAGACTGGTGAAAGAGCAGAATTATGTTGAACTTGGAGATGTTACTGACTGGCTGTCAGGGGGAACCCCCAGTCGATCCGTGAAGAGATATTGGCAGGGCGAAATTCCTTGGATCAGCGCATTAACTCTACGGACGACGGAAGTCGCTGAGTCTGATCAAGGTGTAACACCTGAAGCTGTGATTTCAGGTAGTAAAATGGCACCCATCGATTCAACTCTATTGCTAGTGCGAGGGAGTGCACTACATAAAGAGATTCTTGCTGGAATTGTACGTAGACCTGTTTGCTTCAACCAAGACGTGAAAGCTATTGTACCGAATGCATCCATTTCCCCGAAATTCCTCACATACTCTATCCTCGGAAGACAGGACAAGCTGTTAAGGTTAGTTAGCTCTGCTGGGAACACGGCGGGTGTTCTTGATACCAAGCTTTTGAAATCGTTTCGCATATGGCTCCCGAGCCGTATCGAACAAGAATCCATTGCCACGGCATTGAGTGACGTGGATGCGTTGCTGGAGGGGCTTGACCGGCTGATCGCAAAGAAGCGCGACCTCAAGCAGGCCGCTATGCAGCAACTCCTCACCGGCGAGACTCGACTCGAAGGCTTCAAGGACGAATGGACGCTTAGGCGACTCGGTGACCACGTCACGTTCTTGAGTCATGGAACGAATTCTCGTGCTGAACTCCGGCCAGATGGACCAGTGAAGTATCTGCACTACGGCGACATCCATGCCTGCACACTCGCCGTGCTTGAACCCTCCTCTCTGCCGAGCTTGCCCGAGGAGAAAGCGAAGGGTCTTGATCGGCTTCGTGATGGTGATTTGGTGTTCGCCGATGCATCGGAAGACCTGATGGGCGTAAGCAAGTCCGTGGAAATCTGCGGCGTGGGAAGCACCGAACTGGTGGCGGGACTCCACACCATCGCCGCTCGGTTCGATAACGATGTCCTGGCGGATGGATTCAAGGCCTATCTTCAATTTTGCCCTGTGTTCGCCAGTCAGCTCCGGCGGCTCGCAGCGGGCACGAAGGTCTACGCAACAAACCGGTCGCACATTGCGGGCGTTGAGATGCGCCTGCCCAGTATTGATGAGCAAATCGCCATCGCGGCCGTATTCCATGACATGGATGCCGAGATCGAGGCCCTCGAGAAACGTCGCACCAAAACCGCCGATCTCAAGCAAGCGATGATGCAGGAATTGCTGACAGGCAAGACGCGGCTGGTTGAGCCACAGGTGTCGGAGGAGCAGGCCGATGCTTCATCGAGCGACACCAAGAAACACAACTGGGCGTTCAACGAAGCGGTCGTGATCGCCACGCTGGTCAAGCACTTTGGTAAAGAGGACTACCCTCTCGGCCGCATGCGGTACACCAAGCTGTCCTACCTGCTACACCGTCGCGTGGAGAAGAAGGCCGAGGGTTACCTCAAGAAGGCGGCCGGCCCCTACAACCCGCAGACAAAGTACGGTGGCTCGGAAAAGATCGCCAAGAAGAACGGCTACATCAAGCAGCACAAAAGCCCGAAGGGATACAGCGGATTCATTGCCGCCGACAACATCGCCCAGGCCGAAGGCTACTTCGAGAAGTGGTACGGCACGGAAGTCATCCAGTGGCTGGAGAAGTTCCGCTACAAGACAAACGACGACCTGGAGCGGCTGACCACCGTGGACATGGCGGCGGTCGAGCTACGGGCATCCGGAAAGACCGTGGATGTCGCTGCCGTGAAGGACGTGATCGCCAGCAACCCGGAGTGGAAGGCGAAGCTGGATCGCGCCGCGTTCTCCGACGCGAAGATCGCCGAAGCCATCAAACAGAGCGAGGCCCTTCTGGGGTCTGAAATTGCCGGAGGTTCCCATGCCTGAAAGAGCCCGACCCGAAAGACTGACCCAGAACCGCGTGGTAGCCATGTTCACCGACAAGACACGCCCCGACTGGCTCGGGTATCGCTATCTCGGCGACTGGCAACAGCGTGAGAACAACCGCCCCATCGAGGCGGAGCTACTGCGGATGAACCTCAGCGAGCGAGGATACACGGGTGCGCATATCTCGGCCGCGTTGCAGAAGCTGGAAACCGCCGCCGATACCACCAGCATCACGCTGTATCAGGCCAACCTGCGCACCTACAACCTGCTGCGCTATCCGGTGAAGGTGCAGATCGCCGCCGGGCGGCCGCACGAGGATGTGCATCTGATCGACTGGGAGCACCCGGAAAAGAACGACTTCGCCCTGGCCGAAGAAGTGACCCTCAAGGGGGGCTACGAGCGCAGGCCGGACCTGGTGCTCTACGTCAACGGGATTGCTGTCGCTGTGATCGAACTCAAGCGCAGTTCGGTGGAGGTGGCCGACGGAGTGCGCCAACTCATCACGAATCAGGAGGAGATATTCAACAAGCCCTTCTTTCCCGCCGTGCAATTGGTCTTCGCGGGCAGCGACTCTCAGGGACTGCGCTATGGAACCACCGGCACGCCGGAGAAGTTCTTTGTCCAGTGGAAGGATGAAGACGGCGGCACGGCGATGGAGCAGGGAACGCTCCTGGACAGGCCGCTGGCGCAGATGTGCCGTAAGGATCGTCTGCTCGATCTGATGCGGAACTTCATAATTTTCGACGCGGGCCAAAAAAAGGTGCCTCGGCCTCACCAGTACTTCGGCCTCAAGGCCGCGCAAGAACGAATCGGCAAACGCGAGGGTGGCGTTATCTGGCACACTCAGGGCAGCGGCAAGAGCATTCTGATGGTGCTACTGGCCAAGTGGCTGATGGAATACGATCCCGACGCTCGCATCCTGGTGGTTACCGACCGTGACGAACTGGATAAGCAGATCGTGGGCATCATGCGTAACGCCGTCGTAATCGGTGAAGACGGCCCCTCGCCGCGCATTACCTCACGGTCGCAGTTCGTTGAGAAACTGGGCGCAACCACGCCTCGCTTGCTGTGCGCGCTGGTCCACAAATTCGACACGGCCGACCTCAAGGGCGATCCGCCGCCGATTCACGGGCGCTTCTACGTGTTCGTGGATGAGTGCCACCGCACCCAAGGCGGCGGCATGAACCGGCAGATGAGGCGATGGATGGAGGATGCCATCTTCATCGGCTTCACCGGCACGCCGCTTCTCCGCAAGGACAAAAAGACCACACGCGAAGTCTTCGGCACGTACATCCACACATACAAGTTCCACGAGGCCGTGGCAGACAAGGTGGTGCTTGACCTCAAGTACGAGGCGCGTGATGTCCCCCAGAGACTGACCTCGCAACAGGCCATCGATGCCTGGTTCAACCAGAAAACAAAGAACCTGAACAATTTTCAGAAGGCGGTGTTGCGCAAGAAATGGGCAACGCAAGGGAAGTTGATGAGCGCGGGTGAACGCAAACAGCGCATCATCGCCAACATCATCGAAGACTTCAGCCTCAAGCCGCGTCTCAATAATGATCGTGGCACGGCCATCCTGGTCGCGGCATCAATATACGATGCGTGCCACTACTTCCAGATATTCCAGATCACGCCGTTCGGTCAGTATTGCGGGATCATCACCTCGTATGAACCGAACCATAATGCCATCTCGCGTGAGCCCGCCAACAGCGACGAACGGTACAAGTTCAATACATACACGCAGCATGTGCTATCCGAGGGCCAGACGACCAAGCAGTACGAGGATGAGATGAAACGCCGGTTCATTGAGGAACCAGCTAACTGCAAGTTGCTGATCGTGGTCAGCAAGCTCCTGACCGGCTTCGATGCCCCGTCCTGCACGTATATCTACCTCGATAACGAACTGCACGACCACAACCTGTTTCAGGCGATCTGTCGGACGAACCGGCTCGATGGGGACGACAAGGACTACGGGCACATCGTGGATTTCAAGGAGTTGTTCTGCGATGTGCAGGATGCCATCGCCGTCTACAGTTCCGACGAGCTGGATATCGATGCCGACGGTGGCGATGGCAATGTGGTCGTGAAGAACTGGCTCGAAGAGGGCAAGAAGAGGCTCAATGCCGTGCGCGAGGCATTGAAGTATCTATGTGAGCCCGTGGCTCAGCCCAGGGAGATGGAGCAGTATCTCCACTACTTCTGTGGCGATGCCAGCGATCCGAACGCCCTCAGCGAGACCGAGGTTCTGCGTATCTCGTTCTACAAAACTGTCGCTACCTTCGTAAGGGCCTTTGCTGCCATTTCGCAGGACCTTTCGGACGCTGGCTACACCAATGACGAGATCGCGGCACTCAACAACGAAGTTGAATTTTTCAGCGATACTCGGGCCGCCATCAAGAAGCACTCCGGTGAGGAACTGGACATCAAGCCGTACGAAGCGGACATGCGCCACCTCATCAATACCTACATCCAGGCTGACCGGGCCAATCCGCTAGGGCCGATGAACGATTATTCCTTGGTGGAGTTGATCATCGAGACGGGCATCCATGATGCCATTGCCAAGAAACTCAACGAGAATGGCAAACTCTCGAAGAACGCGGTGGCAGAGGGCATCATCAACAACGTCCGCAAGACGATCATCCGCGATCAGCTCACCGACCCAAAATTCTATGAGAAAATGTCGAAGCTTCTGGATGACCTCATCGTGATGCAGCGCAACATTACCGAGTCGTATGAAGACTTCCTGCAGAATGCCGAGGCACTTGTGCTCCGCATGGCGGGCAAGGTAACGCAAGGAACGCACCCCACGGTGTTGAACGGCCATCCAGAAGCAATCCGGCTGTTCAACAACCTCGCGAGCATTCCCGCAGACACGTTCCAATGTCCATCCGACGAAGACGAGAAGGCCACGCTCGCATTGGACATCGACCGCACAATGCGCGAGAGGGCCCCGGCAGGATGGAAGGGAGACGAGATGCGAGAAAAGCAAGTGCTTAACGCCCTGTTCCCCTTGATGAATCGTGACCGCAAGGCGACAATGGCACTGTTTGAGATCATCAAAAATCAATCGGGCTACGCATGAGCGAAGTAATCAAACTTGGCGACATATCGATCACGGTGACGCGAAAAGAGATCAAGAATGTGCATCTTTCAGTCCACCCGCCCAACGGACGGGTCACCATGTCCGCCCCAAAAGAGACGCGTCAAGAGGTCGCTCGTGCCTATGTTATTTCAAAGATAAGCTGGATTCGCGAGCAGCAGGAGAAGCTACGGAAACAGGCACGGGAAACACCGCGTGATTTCGTGGAGAGAGAAAGCCACTACCTGTGGGGCCGTCGATACTTGATGACGGTAATAGAGCAGGATTCAAAGCCCTGCGTCGCACTTGATCACAAGCGCATCACCCTGAGCGTTCGCCCGGGGAGTAACCACGCCAAAAGAGCAAGTATCATCCATGAATGGCACAAGTCGCTGTTGCATGAGTTCATTCCTCCGTTGATTGCCAAATGGGAGCCGAAATTAGGTGTTCACGTCGTGGCCTATTTCCTTCAGCGCATGAAGACCAAGTGGGGAAGCTGCAACCACAATGCTGGGCACATCAGATTGAACACAGAGTTGGTCAAAAAGCCCAAGGATCTGGTCGAGTACGTCGTTGTGCATGAGATAGTCCATCTCATCGAGCCGACACACAGCGACCGGTTTGTTTCGATCCTGACCGATTGCTACCCATCGTGGCGCGAGGCCAGAGCCGAGTTGAACGAGCTATTGCTGGCCGCTGAGGAGTGGAGAGAATGAGCGTTCGGGATGCTTTGATTACGGTCCTTCAATAAGCAGGTGAACCGCTCCACACCAAGGAGATTACTAAGCGCATTCTATCGAAAGACCTCTGGAAAATCTCCGGCAAAACCCTTGCTACGACAGTCAGTGACAGGCTTCACGCCGATATCAAAAAGAACGGCGACACATCCCCTTTCATTCTCCATGCACCTCAAACATCCGTCTTAGGACATCTGAAGCAGTTGATGAATCGGATGTGGAAGCACAAACGAAAACAACAACTGAAACAACCGACAAAAGCCATGGAAAGACCGATTCTTTTACCAACTCGGCTGAAAAAGTCCCCAAGAAGTTCGGTAATAAGCGGCTTATGCATTACCGGGCTATTCCCGACAAGGCTCTTGAGTTGGGGTGGCTGGTCAGCGAGGGGAAGATGCCCGAAGCTTCAATGTACGCGCAGATTTTGACGGAAATTGAACACTTCAACCCCCGTAGGGAGCAACCTCGATTCGTTCAGCATGGTAGGGTATGTTGGCCTTTCAAAATGGATGGGTTGGGGGCTCGTCTTTGGAGTTCACCGTCACGCGGAGTTAAAGGAAATTCCCATAAGGAAAGGGATAAGCCCCCCCCCCTCAGGGGGGGGGGGGATTGCCACCTCCTCTAAAAGGTTTGCGTAGGCACGCACCCCCCAGCCCCCCCCTCAGAGGGGGGGGGGATTGCCACCCCGCTTTCAGAACTTTTCGACTGTCTGCGCCTGTCTGCGTGCGTACACGCACAGGCAGGCCGCCTTGCCTGCAGTAAGATAGCCCCCCTCCCCCCCTCTTCAAGGGAAGCAAGCGGTTGCCCCCCCCCCTGAGAGGGGGGGCAAAGGGGGGGGACTGAATAAATTCCAAATTGGACTGAAAAAATTCCAAATAAGGAAAGCAATAATGCACCCCAATCAGGTATGGGCATCGGATATAACCTACATCCGTTTGCCTGGGGGTTGCGTTTATCTTGTGGCTATTCTTGATCTTTACAGCCGCAAAGTGCTGGCGTGGCATCTATCAAACACGATGGATAGTGAGTTTTGCGTTCAGGCATTACGGGAAGCCTTGGATACCTACGGAATCCCTGCGATCTTCAACACGGATCAAGGGAGTCAATTTACCGGTTGAGTCATTCGTCGGGGTGTTGGAATCGAAAGGGATACTCGTCAGCATGGACGGCAAAGGTCGTGCGTTGGACAAGGTGTACGTGGAGCATTTATGGAGGAGGAAGTATGAGGATATTTATCTAAAGAGTCATGAGACAATGAAAGAGTTAAAGGAGGGAGTAAAGAGATATTTTGAGTTCTACAACAGTCAGCGATTTCACCAATCGCATAACTACAATACACCGAGGTACGAATCCTTTTCCCGTATGGGAAAAGAAGAGAACGTGGCTTGAAGGAGATAGCCCTAAACTTTTTGAAAAATGTCTTGACAAAAGGGCTTACTTCAGAAATCAATGGAGTTAATTGAGCCTCTTCAGAGAAATATTGACAGCAACAATAAGAATATTGGAAAATCAAGAGAATTGTTATCTGTTTTTCTCTCCAAAATGACCAAAGCGGAGGCAACTGTATGACCATTACCGCCGGAACCATCAATTCCCAATTAGGAACCGCACCGGTAACCGGATGCGGCTTCTCTTATTCTGACGCGGAATTGGACACCGCATTGTCCGGCTCTGTCTCAGGTCATGAATGGGAGGTTGGGTGATGAGTGCCAGCTATCCAACTAAAATTTATCTTGCCATGAAGAGCGGGAATACTTGTGCGTTTAAGGATTGTCGTAAAGCTCTGACTTCGGATGGCGTGAAATCCAATCCTGCCGTTATTGGTGAGGCAGCTCATATTTATGGTGAAAGCCCGGGGACAAAAACAAAGCCTGCTTCCGCTCGTTACCGACCAGATATGACGGATGAACAGAGAAATCACTACGATAATCTGATTTATCTATGCCCTACCTGCCATACGAAGATAGATAAGCAGGAAGCCGATTATTCCGCAAAGCTTCTGTTCTCTTTAAAAAAAGAACACGAATCATGGGTTGCTGAACAACTTGATCAAGGTCTGTCCGAAGTCTCCTTTGCAGAATTGGAGATTGCAGCAAAAGCATTGGCATCTGGAAAGCATTCTTCAAATGGTGATGGCTTCGAGGTAATCCCTCCGGAAGAGAAAATCAATAAAAATGGACTGTCGTATACTGTTCGCGCTGATATTGCAATGGGATTGAGCAAGAGTCATGAGGTAGAACGCTTTCTGGCAAACATGGCCACAAATGTTGATGAAGACTTCCCTGAAAGGCTTAAAAGTGGGTTCAAAACAAAATATCTCGAACTAAAGGAAACTTTGTCAGGGGATGAGCTTTTTATGTCAATGATCGAGTTTGCACAAGCAGGTCAAAAAGAATTCAAGCAACAGGCTGCCAGTCTGGCCATATTAAGTCACCTCTTTCACTTATGTGAGGTGTTTGAAAAATGATTATGCCATCAAAATACCTTCGTGAAGATGAGGCGTTAATTGGAGTAAGCGCGACGCTACTTCCGCTTGTCGAAAAGTCCGGCAATTTATCTGCACTATGGGAGTCGGCGAAAAAGATCGATGCCATTGGCAATTTTGAGCGGTTCATTCTCGCTTTGGATTTGTTGTACCTGCTGGGCCTTGTTGATTTGCATAATAATGAAATTGTGAGGGTTCAGGGATGATTCATAAAATCTGGGCGAACGACAAACGGTTTAAACCTGTAGAATTTTCTGCAGGATTGAACGTGATTCTGGCTGAGCGCACTCTGGAATCCGGTAATAAAGACACTCGCAACGGTGCTGGTAAAACAACGCTACTGAATATTATTCATTTTTGCCTTGGTGCTGACCTGCATCGACTCAGCTTACCCAAAGATGACTTACAGGACTGGGCTTTCTATATCAGTCTGGATCTTTGCGGAAAGATTTTTTCTGCCAAGCGAACAATTGCGAACGCTAAAATCATCGAAGTCGATACTGACATTCCCGGACTTCCGATAGCTCCTGAAGAGGATTGGCAAGGCATTCTCTTTTATAAAAATGATGATTGGAAAAACCTGTTAGGCAATTGCCTCTTCAAGATCAGGGAAGAATCTACAGCAAAGTACACACCTTCTTTCAGAAGCTTAGTCTCATACTTTACACGCCGAGGGGCGGATGCCTATACAGACCCGTTTAAGCATTTCAGGAGTCAACAAACATACGACCTGCAAGTCAATAATGCATACCTGCTGGGTTTGAGTTGGTTGCACGCTTCAGAAGCACAAGAGATCAGGGAAAAAGAAAGTGCTACACAGGCTTTAAGTTCGGCTATCAAGGCGGGCATTGTGGCCTCTCAAGGAGAGTTGGAAGCGGAGCGGGTTCGTATCGAACGAGAGCTTAAGCAGGAATCTGATGCCATTAAATCTTTCAATGTCCATCCCCAGTATAAAGAATTGCAGGAGCAGGCAGATCGATTAACCGGGGAAATGCATGATCTCACCAATAAGGCTCTATTGTTAAGACGCAAGCAGGAAAGATATGAAAAAACGGTGGCGGAAGAAAAAACGCCCGATACTAGCTCAGTTGAGAAGCTTTTTTCAGAAGTCGGTATATACTTCGCCGACAACATAAAAAGATCACTTGAAGAGGCCAAAGGATTTCACAAAGCAATTGTCCAGAACCGCAAGCACTTCCTCGAAACTGAAATAGTTCAGTTGAAAAATGCCTTATCTTCAAATGAAGAGAATATCGAGGCGACATCTGGGAAGCGGGCGGAACTTCTTCAGCTCTTAGAAACCCATGGGGCTCTGGAAGAGTTTTCTGTTCTTCAAGAACGTGTGGTTGAGAAAAAGGGGCAGCTTGAAGTCATAAGGAACAAGATTTCCAATATCCGAGAAATGGCTCAACATAAAAAGGAAATTAAGGCTTCAAAGATCGAATTAGAGACAAAGTTACAGCGTGATTATGAGCAAGACCGAACCGAGTGGGAAAAAGCGGTCGTGTTGTTCAACGAGAACTCTCAGGCTTTGTACGATGAGCCCGGCAATCTGATTATCAACACAACTGACAATGGCTATAAGCTCGATGTTGAGATTCATAAAAGTAGCAGCGAGGGTATTGGTAAGATGAAAATATTTTGCTACGACCTGATGCTTGTTGAATTAATGAACCAGCGAAGCGGTATAGACTTTCTATTTCATGACAGCAGCATTTTTGATGGTGTTGATTCTCGGCAAAGAGCACTGGCACTTATGCATGCGAATCGAAAAGCACTGGAGAATAAATTTCAATACATCTGCGCATTGAATTCGGACATGATCCCCAGCGATGACTTTGACGAAAGATTTATTATTGGTGAATTTGTGCGGCTAACGCTGAAAGACCAGAAGCCAGAGGATGCAATTTTAGGGTTCCATTTTGAACTATCTAAAAAGAAAAAGGGATAAGTTTGTCATGCCCCCCCTTACGAAAACGAACGCCATAGAATGCTGAGGTATGAATTATGAGTGATGAATTGAAAAACAACTCAGCACTCGGCAAAGGTGATGACTACGGGTTATGGCTCAAAGAGCTGAAGGCAAAGATCCGTTCGACTCAAATTCGGGCGGCATTGGCGGCGAGTCGTGAACTGATTCTGTTTTATTGGGAGCTGGGTGGAGATATTTCCCGCAAGCTGGCGGAAACAAACTGGGGAGCCAAGGTAATCGATCAGCTGGCGAAGGATCTACGCTCTGAGTTCCCTGAAATGCAAGGGTTTTCGCGTCGCAATCCCTACTACACCAAGAAGTTTTATGAGCTTTTTAACGCATTTTCCAAAGAAGCGGAAATTGTGCCCCCGATCAGGGCACAATTGAAAACTAGCCTCCAAGCAGAGGATGAAAGCCAAATAGTGTCCCGAGGCGGGGCACAAATGATACCTGCAATTGTCCATCAGGCTGGGGGACAATTACCCTGGAGTCATATCAAGATTCTGCTGGATAAGGTTTCGGATCACAAAGAAGCACGGTTTTACATTCAACAAACTATCGAAAACGGTTGGAGTCGGGATGTCTTGGCATTGCAGATTAAGTCCGACTTGTTTGCCAGACAGGGCTCAGCCATCAGTAATTTCAAGAACACTTTACCGGAACCGCAATCTGACCTTGCTCAACAGACCATCAAGGATCCTTACACCTTTGATTTCCTGACCATGACCCGGCCATACAATGAACGAGACATTGAAAGGCAACTGGTTGAGCATATTACAAAATTTCTACTGGAGCTTGGAAAGGGCTTTGCCTTTGTCGGAAGACAGTATCACCTGGAAGTTGGCGAAACGGATTATTACCTGGATCTGCTTTTTTATCACATCAAGCTGAAGTGCTATGTTGTAATTGAGCTAAAAAACACCAGATTTATACCGGAATATGCAGGAAAACTGAACTTCTACCTTTCGACGGTGGACAGCCTGCTCAAAACTGACGGCGATAATCCAACTATCGGGATCCTGCTCTGTCGCGATAAAAACAAAATCGAGACAGAGTTTGCTCTTCGAGACATAAACAAGCCCATGGGTGTGAGTGAGTTTACCCTGACTGAGGTGCTACCTGATAACCTTAAAGGAAGCTTGCCGACAGTGGAAGAAATTGAAGCCGATATGGAGAAACTGGAGGCCAAACCATGACAACCTTCCACCCCTACGAAGACGAATGCACCGAATTCAAGCGTGAGCTGACCTTCCGCGATAAATCGGGCAGGCAGGCCGACACGTTGGAAAAAGATGTAATAGCTTTCCTCAACTCCCCCAAAGGCGGAGATATCTACATCGGGGTGGAAGATGATGGAACTATCGTAGGCGTTTCCAATCCAGACAAATTGCAACTGGCCATCATTGACCGAATCAAACACAATATTCTGCCAACGACGCTGGGCTTTTTCGATGTGATAACACAGGAGATTGAGGGTAAGCCGGTGATAAAAGTCATTGTCACCCGGGGGCTGGAAAAACCCTATTACCTGAAAAAATACGGCATGTCTCCGGCGGGGGCACATATTCGTGTGGGAACCGGAACCCAGCAACTCACCACCGAGATGATTGACCGGCTTTATGCCACCCGTACCCGCGACTCATTGCGCAATATTCCTTCGCCACGAAAAAAGCTCAGTTTTAATCAGCTAAAAATCTATTATGACGAAAAAGGTTTTACCGTAAATGATTCTTTTCTGGAAAACCTTGATCTCTATACGTCTAATGACGAACTGAATTATGTGGCTTACCTGCTGGCCGATCAAAATAGCATTTCTATCAAAGTTGCTAAATTTGCAGGGACGGACAAGCTTGATTTAATCGAAAACGAGGAGTATGGCTACTGTTCTCTTATCAAGGCAACCGAGCGGGTGCTGGACAAACTGGAAGTAGAAAACAGAACATTCGCCAAAGTGACTGGAGCACCCAGAAGACTGCAAAAGAACATGGTTGACAAAACGGCACTTCGTGAAGCATTTATCAATGCCATGGTTCATAATGACTATACGCGTGAGATGTCGCCTGTGGTAGAAATATACTCAGACCGATTGGCCATTGTTTCCTATGGTGGATTGGTTCAGGGCTTATCTCAAGAAGACTTTTTTGCCGGGCGTTCCATGATACGAAACCGTGAACTGATGCGGGTCTATAGGGATCTGGAACTGGTGGAACAACTGGGTTCGGGTATGGGTAAAATCCTTCATGCTTACTCAAAGGATGTTTTTCATCTCAGCGAGAATTTCCTGGAGCTCTGTTTTGAGTATGAAGAGGGATATCTGGAGTCTCAAAAGGAAAATGAAAAAAGTTCGGAAAAAAGTTCGGAAAAAAGTTCGGAAAAAAGTTCGGAAAAGATCATTGAGCTATTGCGTGAGAATTCTTATTTAACCATTGCAGAAATGTCAGCCGAATTGAACATATCAACTAGAGCTATTGAGAAGCATCTAAAGAATCTTCAAGCTCTAGGCTCTTTGCGTCGAGTTGGTGGCAGAAAAGAAGGGCACTGGGATATAGTGCTCCCATAGATCGATCCAGCTCTAAAATTAGATTGATGCTGTATAATAGGCATCAGAAGGCATACATCAGATGCGTAAGAAATGGAGTGATTCAGAGAAAGCAAGAATTGCACTCATGGCTTTGCGGGAAGAAAAAACGATCAGCGAGATTGCTCAGGCAACAGGGGTTCAAGGGTAGCAATGAGTTGGCACCCCCCCCCCCCATCCCCCCCCTCAGGGGGGGGAAAGGGAGCACGCCCAGAAACGCATGCCCCGAAGCGTGAGGCATGTGGCACCCCCCCCTTGAGGGGGGGGATGGGGGGGGTGCTTTCCTTTACTCTCAAGAAAGCTCATGAAGGAAAATTCCAGCCCTTGAGTCGATTCCTTCAGCCAGTGCTAGAACGCGCCTATGATGGGTGAAAAGGAGCACTTGGGTACTTGATGCAAACTCCGCAAGTACCTCTAAGCAGACGCGAGTACGGTTATCGTCAAAGCCGATGAGAATATCGTCTACGACAAACGGCATGGGCTCCCCCTTGCTTAGGTGCTGTTCAAGCGTGGCCAGGCGTAGGGCAAGGTAAAGCTGGTCTCGTGAGCCATCGCTCATGCCTTCGACGGTAACCTCTTTGTCGTCGGGGCGTACTCCCAGTAAAATTGGATTCCCCTTGTCATCCAATTCGTCCCGAAGTCCCGCATAGGACCCCAAGGTCAGTTTGGAGAATAATTCACCTGCTCTGGCCAGAACCGGGGCCTGATTTGTCTTTCGGTAGTTTTCAATTTGCTGTTCGAGAATGAGGGCGGCGGCCTGCAAACGAAGATATTGCTCGGCATTCGAAGCAATGCTGGCGAGGTGTGCCTCGGCCTCTTCCGATGCATTGGCAGCCGAGGCGTTGCCATCCTTTGCATCGATTTCATATTGCAGCGTCTGCCGCTGGTCTCTCAATTTGTCCCGTTCGACATTCAGGTCCTCTAGCTCCCCGGCAACTTTTTCAAGCTCACCCTCTATTTCATCCGTCTCCGATTCTTCTGACTCTTTTTCAAGTTCTTCAATGCTCAGACCATCACCGGTTCTGTTAAGCTCTTCTTCGAGCATATCCAATTTCTTTTGTAGGTTCCGTTTGTTTTTCGATTTCTCACCGGCCTCAACCAGTTCCTCATCAGTTTCTACCTTGGCCTGAGTCCTCAACGCGGCGAGCTGTTTCTTTGAATTCTGGTCTGTTATATCAGCGTTCTCGATTTCCTGTTTGATTTCTTTGAGTTGGGATTCTATCTTGGTGAGGCTCGCTCGAGCTTCACGTGCCGAGTTCAGGTCGCTGTTCAATTGAGTAGCTATCGCAGATGCTTCTAGCCCTTCTCGTTTGACCCCTATGCCGTCGGCAAACTCAAATACTTTTCCGTCGAATTTCTCCTTAACCTTATCCATTCCATCAATGCGTTTACGCAAATCCTCTGATTTGTCATATTTATCAAAGAAAGACAGCAGGTTATCGAACGTCTCGGTGGCATGCTCAGGATGAACATCTTCCTTCAGACCTAGACCCTCTATGGCCTCAATCCATTCTTTTTTCCAGCTTGAAAGATCGGTGTCAACTGATTTCAATTCATCCTGTTTTCTCTTTAGACGAATTTCGGATTCTTTGAGCGAATGTTCATTCTGGCGACGCTTTTCGCGAATCGCTTCTTCAGCCTCTACTCGTTGCTCGCACAACGATATAAGTGATTCAAGGCTCTGCGTATCTGCTGATGCGTCGAATTTTGAGATTTGACTTGTAACGGTCTGTTTCAGCTGTTCGCACTCTTCGGCGAGACTTTTTTGATTTGCCGAGTAGCGTTTTGCGGTTTGAACCTTTTCGATAAGGTTCTCCACTCTTAAAAGCCACTGCTTCATTTCCCTCGGGGTTCCAGCCTCTATTTCCAGCGGTTCCCAAATAGCGGACCACCTTGCCTGGAAATCTTTTTGTCTTGCTTCTACATCGTTCAGGGTCCCCAACAGGTCACCAATTTTCGATTGCAACGCTCCTATCTTTGATTCCAGCTCTGCCCGTTTAACGACCTGATCAGCTTCTTTACGGAGGCGATCAGATACGTGGTCAGCAGACGCTACCTTCTTTTCGTAAGTGGATGGCAAATCGTCATCGTGGACGTATTCGGAAAGCTCGTTTTCAATAACCTCGGTCTGTTCGATATACTTGCGTTTGATCAGCTGCCATCCAGTATTTCTAACATCTCGCGAGGATTCCAGATCGGCAAGGGTCGGTAAATCACTTTGAAACAGAAGCACCTTCAACTCTTGCTCTGCCTGCCCCTTCTCCTGGTCAACTTCCTTCTTTTTTCGAGTGGCATCTTTGAGTTCTTCTGACAATTCGTCATTTTCTTTTTCGAACTGGTCCAATGTTTCAGATACTGGCAGGGACAGCTTCAATACGGAATCGACTGAGCCAGTGTACCTTCCCAGCCTGGCCAGCTCATTTTGGCAAGCCTCATTTTCGTCAGCGGCTTGTTTTTGTGCTTCGGCTGCACGCTCCTCGACATTACCTGCCTTTCGGGCGGCTGCAATCGCCGCTTTAAGCTCTTTCAAGTCGATGTCGGATTCTGAGTTGTTGCCCAATTCGCTTTGCAGAGATTTTCGTTCGTCTTCGATATCCTTAATGGATGATTCGGCCTGTTCCTTATTATGGAGAAACAAGCTGTGCTTTTGGGCCAATCCTGAAATCCATTTTCTGTTATTGAGAAGAGGTCGTAAATCGTCGGCTTGATCCAAATCAACATCCGGCCGAACAGTTTTAAGCAGTGTTTTGGCCTCGTTGCGTAGCAAACGCCGTTTGCCATCCTGTTGAGGCCGGTCCTTGAGCGTTTTTTCGACGGCTCCAAGTTCCTTGTGAAGAGACAAGATGGCTTCCTCGTTTTGAAGAAGATCGTTTCGGACGTTTAATGATTCCGATTCCGCTTGTAAGCCGCACAGCTTTGCCTCCAGACGCACCTTGGTTTCACTGGCAGATTGAAGATTGTTTGTGGCGGATTTTCTCTTTTCCTCAAAATCTTCAGGTAGCAGATCTACTTGACCAAGGGCCTCAATTTTCTCCAAGACACTCCGACGCTCAGCCAGGGCTTCTTTTACACGATTTACCCTCTCCAGCCGACTTTTAACCCTGCCTTTTGCTTTGATGTCTTCATCGATATGTTCAATGGCCGCCATCGCATCTGATAGGTCTGTTTGCAATTTCTTCCAGTCAGATACAGGCAAGGTCGCTTCTTTTATTCTTTTCTGGGCATCCTTGTAGTTGGTGATTGCCTGGTTCAAAACAGCCTTGGACCCTCGCGATTTAAAAATCTCGTCCGCACTGTTTTGAATCGCAGCCAATACTTCTCGTAGATTTGCGGTCCCAACGGCGGCACTAAAAAGAGCCTGACCAAGATCGCCAGACTGTTCCAGCAATTCGCGACCTCCTGCGATCAATCTTTCGTGATCGATTCCCCAAAGCTTTGTAAATAGGTTTTCGTCAATACTTGCGGGAACAAACGGTATCAGAGAACTATCATCGATGGGTTCGTTGGTACCGTACTTCAGCAATGTATCCTTGTTCCCCTTTTTCCTTGAAAATTCGATGGTTGTTCCATCGAAAAGTCGCAACTTCCCCCCGATTCGAAGTTGCGAATTCGAATGCAGGAAGCTGTCGTTTGTCCTGGCCGGGATACCGAATAGCCAGGCAATAAGGGCTCTAAGCGAGGTGCTTTTACCCGCTTCGTTGTCACCGTAGATAAGATGTAGTCCGAATTCACCACCAGCAAGCTCTAACGTTTTATCTGTAAATGGGCCGTAAGCAAGCAGGTCAAGACGGTCTATTCTCATTTCGCACCTCCCACCGTCAGCAACCTGCCGATCAACATATTCTTTGCTTCTTCAACAATTCGATGGATGGTTTGCTCGTCATTCAGGTTCAAAATTGAATCATCGCCAAACGCCTCGGACGGTGCCTTCTGCCTGAGTTCCGCAATTTTGTCTTTCAATCCGTCAACATCGTCAGTGCCATTGGTGATATTCAGAATCTCTTTTAGAAATTTCCCCATTACGTTGTCGTCGGCCAACGTAGATTCTAAATCGAGCTTTCCGGTGGTTGAGTTTTCTATTCGCTCAATCCACAGATAATCTCCGGCGGTTTCGGCACCAAGGGCCTTGATTTGCTGTTCAAGCCTGTCAGGATAGGCAGCGAGTTCATCCGCTATCTTGGTAGCACCCTTCAACCGTATCCGCATGGCGAGAGGTCTATCTTCAGCCGACGTTCTTTCTTGTTCGATGCCTTTTCGGACACGTTCCAAAACATCGCTCATTTCATCAGCGTCGCTTAGGTCAATGTCGCACAGGGACCAGCGCAAGACATCCAGGGATATCCTGTCGATATCGGAAACGGCACAATCGTCAACAGAAACAAGCACACAACCCTTTGCGCCAGCTTCGCGAATATGGCGGCCCTGGATGCAACCGGAAAAGATAACGTGCGGCTCCTCTTCGACGATTTCCTGTTTGTGTATGTGTCCCAAAGCCCAGTACTGGTATTCCTTGGAACGAAGGTCATCCAATGAGCATGGCGCATAATTGGCATGGCCTTCACGGCCGTCGAGGCTTGTATGCAATAGCCCGATATTGAAAAGGCCCTTTTCGGCGTTGCAAAATCCCGCAGCCAAATTTTCATCCACATGTTGGGTGGGGAAGCTACGCCCATGAATCGCCACACCGAGATCATCCAATTTGACCGTTTCAACCTTCCTTGAAGAGAATATTTTCATGTTCGAGGGGCTATCCAAGGACTTTGTCATTCGATTTGCCGCATCGTGGTTTCCGGATACCGAGAATACTTGGATATTGTGCTGCCCCAACCGCCCCATCTGTTTGCTTAGAAATATGCCCGTGCTGTAGTCTTTCCAATCGCCGTCATACAAATCACCGGCCAACAGAACAAAGGCCACTTCTTCCTCTATGGCGAGCTCCACAAGGTTTTCAAACGCACGCCTGCAGGCATCGCGAATGGATTCGGCGGGAGCGGATTCGTATCGCGACAATCCGCGCAACGGGCTATCCAAATGAATATCGGCTGCGTGTACAAACTTGAACATTACGTCTCCTAAAAATCGAAATTCACACCTCTGATTTTCTAATGATTAATCGCTTCAAAAGGTTTGAAAATTTCGTCTCAATAACCATCAAAATCTTTGGCACCATCAAAGTCTTTGAGTTCTGAAAGAAAACGGTTCTGGGTGAGTGCTGATGCTGTCTTCCAAGAACCCACGGTATCGATCATTCTGGACGCATAGTCTCTGCACAGAAGCTCTGCAGGCAGATAGTGATCATATTTTTCTGTTTCCTTGTTCTTAACCGCTTTCACTAAGTTCATTGGATCCGCCGGGCCCGATTCGGCAAGAATTCTTAGGTGAGAACGAACACTATTTGTACTCGTCTTAAGTACCAATAGTGCAATTCCCTCGTTCGAGACATCGAATCCGCACAACGTAAGCTGAAGTTTCAATGTTCCGAGAATGCGATCCCCCTTCCACGGAAATATAAGAACATCCTTGCCAACCTGTAATAAAGATTGTCTGGCCAGCCCTGAGCGTTCAAAGTTATCGCGCCCCTCTGCTAGCAGGCTTTGAGCACCCGCGTTTAGATATACCGGCATTTGTTTTGAACAGTAGAGAAGGAACATCTCTTCTCTGATTTTGTCATCTATCAAGCCGCCTCCACTGCTGAACTTTGGAGGAATGCCACCGGCTGCCGGCTGGAGATCGATGATTTTTCTGTTGAAGTCAATATTGAGGATCTTCCAACGGCAACCGCCAAAGATGAGGGACATCCCTTCGGTGACCGGCTCAACTATTGGCAAGGAGCCCAGCACCCTTCCAGCCGTAACCAACCTAAATTCCTCTGGAGTCATGAAGGATGAGTAAAAGTCAAAATGATCGACGATTTTTTCTCCCGTATGCCCGATAACGATTTCGCCGTCATGCGTTTGAGTGATGAGATCCCGCCGTCCAAGCTCTCTTAGAAGAGTCGCAAACATCGAAGAATCTACCCCTTTGAACGGACCAGACTGGCAAAGGATTCGCCATGCATCTTTTGCGGAAACACCACCGTATTGAGCCGTAAGGGAAAGAACTTGCTGGACCAAGGTAGATAGATGGAGCATTTCGGCAGTCGGCGATTCATTCCATTTCCCGAGGAGAAGATTCACCATGGCGATTGATTGGACCAGCTCAGCGCGAAGAGCGTCTTGAAGAGGCGTTTCGGGAGTTATCTCGTTCTCAATAACATATATCCGCATCACTGCGGCTTTGCCGTCCCGACGACCGGAGCGTCCTAACCGTTGGCGCATCGAGGATACCGAATGAGGAGTGCCAATCTGAGCGATGCTGGCCACATCGCCAATATCGATGCCTAGCTCCAGGGTGGTTGTACAGACAATATTGCCAGGTTTCTCCTTGCCTTTTACGAGCGATTCCGCATCCTCTCGTAACTCTTTCGAGAGAGAACCATGATGGGGTAGGAATTCGTTTGGAATTCGCATTTTCAGCGATTTACGCCTTAGGCAGTCTGAAAGCTCTTCGACTGTTTGTCGACTATTAGCGAAGATCAGGTTGTCCGTACCGCGCAGCTTCCTGAAAAGGTGCTCGGTGATATCCAATATGTCTCCCGTAAATACATCCTCGGGTTGAATTTCACGCCCCTCGGCATATGCAACTTGAACTTCTTTTCTAGAAAGACGGGGCGGAGTTCTTAGGTATCCCCGAAGCTGAATCTTGATCTCCTGTCCCTCGTTTTCCGAAACGATCCGCACAACCTCTTCACCTCGGGCCGGTCGAAGAAATTCCGATGCCATATTCATATCGCCAAGCGTCGCTGACAATCCTATCCGCGGAATCGTTCGGCGTATCGTTAATTCGACACGATGCAACAACGACTGCAGTTGCCGTCCCCGTTCTCTTCCAATGAAAGCGTGCAGTTCATCGATAACGATAAAATTCAATCCAGCAAAAAGTGTCGGTATTCGCGGCCCACGACGAACAAAAAGAGCCTCGAGTGACTCGGGCGTTATAATTAGAATCCCAGATGGTTTCTTCAGAAGTTTTTGCTTCTTCGATGAAGGAACATCCCCATGCCATCGATGAACCGAGACTTCAGAATATTCAGACAGTTGCTCTAGTCGGTTAAACTGATCATTAATAAGTGCTTTAAGGGGACTGACACAAAGGCATCGGATGCTTCCTGTAGGGTTTTCCGCGATTTTAGATAGTATAGGCAGAAACGCTGCTTCAGTTTTCCCGCCTGCCGTTGCAGCGGCGATTATGACATCTTTTTCGCCTCCAAGAATTGGCTTGGCCGCCTCTTCCTGAATCGGGTGCAGAGCCGTCCAGCCTTTATCCCATATCCATTTTTGAACTCCAGGATGAAGTCGAGAAAAGGAAGATGAGGCACCTGTCTCAGAGTTTGAAGGTGGAGAGTTCATCATCTTCTTCGGGGCTGTCATCATTAGGGCTGTCATCATTTTCGAGGGTTTCGAGGTCAGGATTTGAGTCTTGCGGAATTTGTACTTGGCCGATTAAATCACTCAATTTTACGCCAGGATTCTGTTCGAGCACCGCAAGTAAATTTACAAATGCAGTAATTGAGTTACGCGGTGTTCGGAAATAGGCATCACCGATTCTTTTTGAACAATGCTCCATAAACGCCGTGAGTGATTCGTCGGGTACCAGATAGGAATTTGCATCACCGGCAGAGTATACATGCCTTATCTTTCCGAGAAGGACAAATAAATCCTCGGGCGACAAATTTGTAAGATTGAGAACTGGACCTGAGTAGTCAACGAGTCCGTTCACAGCAAAAGTGTTCTCTGCGAGACGAGTCTGCAACGCCGAATAACTATAGAGACCCTTGCGGGTATCCAGCAAGAACGCAGGTGTGCCGCCCAGAAGAAATCCAAGGTTATACGCGGTGCCCTGAAGACAATCGTTTAGAATACGTAGTATCTGCTCATAGTTAGAGTTGCGGGCCCGACCACTTGCAAGCTTGTACAAATTGACCATCTCGTCGAGGCACACAATAAACCCGCTGTAGCCAGCTAAGTTGGTAAAACGCGCAAACAACTTCAAATGGTCGTAGAAATTTGCATCGCCAATAATTGTTCGGACACCAAGGGCAGATCGGGCATCGGTCTTTGTAGAAAACTCGGCACGAAGCCAACGTAACGCGTTTGTCTTGAGAACTTCATTGCCTGTGTCATGCCCTCGCCAATATGACGCAATGACCTCAGCAAAGTCATATCCTCCGACCATCTCAGTAAGTTGGGTTAGCTTTTCGTGAATGACCTTTTCAGGATTGACACCTTGGCTTTGGGCCTCTTTCAAAGCTGTAGAGACAAATTTTTCTACGACAGAAGAGATTGCGCCGCCATCGGGTTTCGCTCGGGTAGACAGATTGTGCATTAACTCTTGATACAAAGACCGCGCCTGGCCCCCCGTCGCGTGAATACGCCGATCCCCATTGAGATCAGCATGGGCCGCTACCAGGCGTTTTTCCATTGCAATCGAACGAATAAGATTTAGAAAAAACGTCTTACCAGATCCGTACTCACCTATAATAAATCGAATGGCCGATCCGCCGTCGGCTATCCGTTCTATATCGCCGAGTAGTGCTTCCACTTCGTTTACCCGGCCGACTTGAATATGCTGCTGACCGATTCTAGGTACGACACCCGCCCTTAGGGACTGTATGATTGCATCACGAACGCGTGGCCGGATTTTCTTATTGGCATTCATACGGACATCTCCTCCATGAGTTCCTGGTTGACTTCAACTGGGTCATCCCCTTCGAGAACCGGTTCATCACAAATATTAAAGGCAGCTTCGTTGATCGTATCGAGTGCACCATCTGGCAAAAGCCCCTGCTTCGTAGCGAGTTGCTCAAATTCCGTCCGCGTCCAAGATTTCTTCTCAAAGAGTGTGCTCAATAGCGCAGAATGAGCCTTGTCAAGATCGGCAATAGAGCTTGAAGTCTCTGTGGAACTGCTTGAGGTCTCTGGAGAAATCGGCTTGGCAATGTCTTCTGAAATCGAAGATTCCTCTTCCATGAAAATTTCAGAAAGCAGGCTGGATACGGCAACCGTTTCCGCCATCTTTGCGGCAATCTTGCCCTTGTCGAGTTCAAATTCAGCTTCTTGAGCGTCACCAGCTTCTTGAGCGTCAATTACTTTCTTGGGTGATGGGACAGCAAACCCCGCAGGACCTTGTTTCGCTGGCCTCACCGTTACAGGGTCAGTTGCAGGAGGCGGTGCGTCAGCGGTCATCGCATGAATATCTCCATACACTTTTTCAGGATCCATCCCTAATAGCTTGTAAATCGAACGTACTGCCTTAACTTCTGCAGGATTGATAATTCCATCGGCACCTGCCACCCCAACAGCAAAATGGGCGAGAACCTGCTTCGATGTTGAATCAAGCAGTTCCAATCGCTTCTTCAGGCCCGCCAGTCCCGGTTTTGAGACCACAAGCCAACGCCAAAATGCGGTTAAACGGATTCGTTCACCGCAACTTAAATTAAGAGAGGTTTCGAGGTAGTTATGGAGATAGTTCTCCTCACTTTCATCAACAGAACCATCTGCGGCTACGACAGCTACAGCTAAACGGAGAAGCACGACCGCCACTTTGTATTCAGAAGAGGGTGTCGTCGGGTATTTTTCAGAAAGATTGAACAGAATTACTTTGGTGGAGTTGGAAATCGAAGTGCCGCCAAAACGCACATCGGGCTCAATGCCAAAACCACCTTTTTCAATAAGCTGTACAAAAGCAGTAGATTCCTTTTTTGTCATGCAGCCGGACTTGGTGTTCGACCATAACGAAACAATCTCAGAGCCTTCGACAATCGGGAATATGCAGCCTTCGAGATATTTTTCAAAGATTGTAAAAACCGATGTCAATTCCTCCCTGGGTGGCTCTTTTTGAAGGTCTTCGGGAAGCAGAGAAATCCCTGCTAGGACTCTGGGTTTATCTGAATTTCTCGCTAGCCAGCGACTATAGGGAGCCAACTCATTGTGACAATTCTCCGCGATTTCAACTAGCTGACTCAGTGGACGCTTCCGTCGAGTTACATCAGGAAGCTCCTCCACTGGACTATTGCCATAACCAGCAAATGAAGCACTGGCAGGATGATAATACAGTTTCAATCGGGCATTGTTCGGCTTCAGTACAAGCCCATCCCCAAATTTTTTATTGTATTGAATTTGAAACAATTGTCTGAATTCATTCTGACACCGTCTCGCTGGAGTTCTCAAACGGGTGTAAGGGGAACCGAGATACCAAGCCAGAGCCCAGTGAGAAGGAATTGGCTTTCCATCTGCGACCAAATGAGAAAGAGCAAGACGGACATCAGTTGGATATTCACTCCCTCTGTTTCCGTATGATGGAGAGTACTCATATGCACGTCTATCATCGAAAAGGATCTGAGCGACCCTGATGAAGTTTGATGCATAGCTTCTAAAAAAGTTGTTCCCTTTATAAATAGAAAGAAGACGTCTTACCTCAGAGATGATCGTAGATGCATCTGCTTTGGCGGACGAAGATAAGAGTGCTTCGAAAAACAATCGGCGCTCCAGCCCATAGAAGAAAAGAAACACGTACTCAATATTAATTCCGCGAGCAGATCTGCCATTGGCAAGCCACTCAAGGTAGGCCAAGCGAGAAGTGGGTGATATATCGCTATATGATGACCAGTAAGTCATCTGTTTTCCCTGTTTATCAGGATTCTGGGATGCAACCTTCAATTTCGGATCGATGAGTGCCGGCTCGATTCTGTCGTATCTCGTAATTGCTGGAAGTCCGCGACCTACATATATCAACCCACCTGGTATTGAGAACTTGCCAACCCTTACCTGCTTGCCCTGCGGAACCCACAGATCGTCTGCAACGCGATTCCTTCCAAGCTGAGGCTCCATTTTTTTTTGGCTGAACCAGGCTACCCTACTAATTGCCCTAGCTGAAAGGTGAATTGTCAAAATAACTGCCCACTTTTTCTCATGAAATTCATAGTCTCTACCGCCTCAAGCTACCTTATGTATTCCTGTGACCTCACTGGGTGATTTTCCACCCAGTATCCGCCTTTAGGGTAGTTATTCATCCAGTCCTGTATTTCCCTGATTTTCTTCTTGCTGTAGCACCCTATATCGCAACCTTTGGGAATGAATCTCCGCAGGATGCCATAGCCATTTTCATTGACTCCTCTGTATCACATGCAATTCTTGTCAAAGCCATCGTGTCCACTGGAAGAATGGATCCAACGATAGTCAAATCCGGTGACAATGTTTCAAAAACTGATTCTCCCCTTATTTTCCTTTAACTTCCTTTTCGAGCCGCTTTTGTGATCACAGCCTGCTCATTCATCCATTTTTCGAAATCTAGCTTTCGAATTCGCCACCGCCCTCGGATCTTGAAACCCTGAATCTCACCGTTTTGATCCATGAAATACACGGTTTTTCGGCAAGCTTCAAAACAGCAACAATGTCCTTAATCGTGAGGACTTCTTCACTCATCGTCATCTTCTCTAAGCGGATATAGCGGGCAAACAGTTACACTGAAGTTCAACAAACTCTAACATATCCAAGAGCCAATTAGTATTCAAGAGATTTTCAAAAACCAGACACAATTTCCATTCCGACATGCTGACCATACCCCTCATGCTCTATCACTGGCGGGGTCATCCCCATACACCCGCTCTCCTCCCCATCCACCCGTTCTATGAAGGGAATTGAACTCCTTGAATGTCTGGAGCCAGCATGAAGAGGCCCAGCAACTGGGAGACCCGAGTGCGGGGGAGGCCCAGTTTTCGAGCGGCATCGGCACGGGTGCCATTCTCTCCATCAAATATCCCAGCAGAATTGCCACCGTTTTTATAGCTATCTATTTATATAAAAAGATTTTAACGCCTATTTTTTAGTTTTGACTTAGTGTGTACATTCACCTCCCGACTATGGGCTATGCTCGTCGGTGAAACCACATTTGCCGCCTCAAGAAATTTCCTAGCCTGCCCGAAAGAAAACTCGTCTTCTCCTATTCTTTCCTCCGTGTCCTTTGTGAACTCCGTGAGATCTGAAAACGGCATGGGAGGTTCAGGGTTCAGGGTTCAGGGTTCAGGGTTCAGGGTTCAAGGTTCAGGGTTCAAGGTTCAGGGTTCAGGGTTCAGGGTTCAGGGTTCAGGGTTCAGGGTTCAGGGTTCTGAATTCTGAGTTCTGAGTTCTGAGTTTCGCACGGAGGCACGGAGTGCACAGAGGTTTTTCAACGCTTTAACCGCTCCCCCCTCCGTGTCCTCTGTGATCTCCGTGAGATCCAAAACGCCGTGGGAAGTATAAAAAGTTTCGCACAGAGGCACAGAGGGCACAGAGGTTTTTAAATCTTTGCCTACCTCTCCTTGGCCTTTGTGGACTCCGTGAGAGGCAGAGTTTCGAACAGAGGTTTTTCAACGCTTTTTCTGCCCCCCCTCCGTGTCCTCTGTGATCTCCGTGAGATCCAAAACGCCGTGGGAGGGATAAAAAGTTTCGCACAGAGGCACAGAGGGCACAGAGATTTTTGAAGCTTTGGCTACTCCCCCTCCATGTCCTTTGCGATCTCCGAGAGAGGCAGAGTTTCGAACAGAGGTTTTTCAACGCTTTTTCTGCCCCCCCTCCGTGTCCTCTGTGATCTCCGTGAGATCCAAAACGCCGTGGGAGGGATAAAAAGTTTCGCACAGAGGGCACAGAGGGTTTTTAAAGCTTGGCCTGCTCCCTCTCCGTGTCCTTTGTGATCTCCACGAGATCTGAAAACGACATGGGAGGTATGAAGAGTTTCGCACGGAGGCACAGAGTTCACAGAGGGTTTTCAATGATTTGCCTGGTCTTCTCTCCTTGTCCTTTGTGATCTCCGTGAGATCTGAAAACGGCATGGGAGGTACAAAGAGTTTCGCACGGAGGCACAGAGGTTTTTAAAGATTTGTCTGATCTCCTCTTCGTGTCCTTTGTGATCTCCGTGAGAGGCAGAGTTTCGAACAGAGGTTTTTCAACGCTTTTTCTGCCCCCCCTCCGTGTCCTCTGTGATCTCCGTGAGATCCAAAACGGTATGGGAGGTATAAAAAGTTTCGCACAGAGGCACAGAAGGCTCAGAGGTTTTTAAATCTTTGCCGCCCCCTTTCCTTGATTTTTGCAAACTCCGGGAGAGGCAGAATTTCGCGCAGAGGTTTTTCAACGCTTTTTCTGCCCCCCCCTCCGTGTCCTCTGTGATCTCCGTGAGATCCAAAACGGCGTGGGAAGTATAAAAAGTTTCGCACAGAGGCACAGAGGGCACAGAGGTTTTTAAATCTTTGCCTACCTCTCCTTGGCCTTTGTGGACTCCGTGAGAGGCAGAGTTTCGAACAGAGGTTTTTCAACGCTTTTTCTGCCCCCCCTCCGTGTCCTCTGTGATCTCCGTGAGATCCAAAACGGCGTGGGAAGTATAAAAAGTTTCGCACAGAGGCACAGAGGGCACAGAGGTTTTTAAATCTTTGCCTACCTCTCCTTGGCCTTTGTGGACTCCGTGAGAGGCAGAGTTTCGAACAGAGGTTTTTCAACGCTTTTTCTGCCCCCCCTCCGTGTCCTCTGTGATCTCCGTGAGATCCAAAACGCCGTGGGAGGGATAAAAAGTTTCGCACAGAGGCACAGAGGGCACAGAGGTTTTTAAATCTTTGCCTACCTCTCCTTGGCCTTTGTGGACTCCGTGAGAGGCAGAGTTTCGAACAGAGGTTTTTCAACGCTTTTTCTGCCCCCCCTCCGTGTCCTCTGTGATCTCCGTGAGATCCAAAACGCCGTGGGAGGGATAAAAAGTTTCGCACAGAGGCACAGAGGGCACAGAGGGTTTTTAAAGCTTGGCCTGCTCCCTCTCCGTGTCCTTTGTGATCTCCACGAGATCTGAAAACGACATGGGAGGTATGAAGAGTTTCGCACGGAGGCACAGAGTTCACAGAGGGTTTTCAATGATTTGCCTGGTCTTCTCTCCTTGTCCTTTGTGATCTCCGTGAGATCTGAAAACGGCATGGGAGGTACAAAGAGTTTCGCACGGAGGCACAGAGGTTTTTAAAGATTTGTCTGATCTCCTCTTCGTGTCCTTTGTGATCTCCGTGAGAGGCAGAGTTTCGAACAGAGGTTTTTCAACGCTTTTTCTGCCCCCCCTCCGTGTCCTCTGTGATCTCCGTGAGATCCAAAACGGTATGGGAGGTATAAAAAGTTTCGCACAGAGGCACAGAGGGCTCAGAGGTTTTTAAATCTTTGCCGCCCCCTTTCCTTGATTTTTGCAAACTCCGGGAGAGGCAGAATTTCGCGCAGAGGTTTTTCAACGCTTTTTCTGCCCCCCCCTCCGTGTCCTCTGTGATCTCCGTGAGATCCAAAACGGCGTGGGAAGTATAAAAAGTTTCGCACAGAGGCACAGAGGGCACAGAGGTTTTTAAATCTTTGCCTACCTCTCCTTGGCCTTTGTGGACTCCGTGAGAGGCAGAGTTTCGAACAGAGGTTTTTCAACGCTTTTTCTGCCCCCCCTCCGTGTCCTCTGTGATCTCCGTGAGATCCAAAACGCCGTGGGAAAGATAAAAAGTTTCGCACAGAGGCACAGAGGGCACAGAGGGTTTTTAAAGCTTGGCCTGCTCCCTCTCCGTGTCCTTTGTGATCTCCACGAGATCTGAAAACGACATGGGAGGTATGAAGAGTTTCGCACGGAGGCACAGAGTTCACAGAGGGTTTTCAATGACTTGCCTGGTCTTCTCTCCTTGTCCTTTGTGATCTCCGTGAGATCTGAAAACGCCGTGGGAGGGACAATGAGTTTTGCTCAGAGGCACAGAGGGCACAGAGATTTTTGAAGCTTTGGCTACTCCCCCTCCATGTCCTTTGCGATCTCCGAGAGAGGCAGAGTTTCGAACAGAGGTTTTTCAACGCTTTTTCTGCCCCCCCTCCGTGTCCTCTGTGATCTCCGTGAGATCCAAAACGCCGTGGGAGGTATAAAAAGTTTCGCACAGAGGCACAGAGGGCACAGAGGTTTTTAAATCTTTGCCTACCTCTCCTTGGCCTTTGTGGACTCCGTGAGAGGCAGAGTTTCGAACAGAGGTTTTTCAACGCTTTTTCTGCCCCCCCTCCGTGTCCTCTGTGATCTCCGTGAGATCCAAAACGGCGTGGGAGGTATAAAAAGTTTCGCACAGAGGCACAGAGGGCTCAGAGGTTTTTAAATCTTTGCCTGCCCCCTTTCCTTGATTTTTGTAAACTCCGGGAGAGGCAGAATTTCGCGCAGAGGTTTTTCACCGCTTTTTCTGCCCCCCCTCCGTGTCCTCTGTGATCTCCGTGAGATCCAAAACGGCGTGGGAAGTATAAAAAGTTTCGCACAGAGGCACAGAGGGCACAGAGGTTCTTTGAAGCTTTGGCTACTCCCCTCTCCGTGTCCTCTGCGATCTCCGAGAGAGGCAGAATTGTGCACAGAGGTTTTTCAATGATTTGGCTACTCTTCTCTCCGTGTCCGTTGTGATCTCCGTGAGATCTGAAAACAACGTGGGAGGTATGAAGAGTTTCGCACGGAGGACACTCCTTAAAACTACCTCCCGGTCCGAGTTTCTGCCCAACAGGAAGTCTGGTCCAAAGTCTTCATTATTGTAGGCACAAACGGATCCCCATCCCAGTTACTGTTCCAGATACTCAAGCGGTGGTTTGCTGGAGGAGGGTGTCTTTCAGTGTAAGATGAAATCGGTGTCACACTGTCACCTCCACTGGAATGCCCAGTTGAACGGCGACCGGCGTATAGATGTCGATGTTTTCGTCAGGCGTATGGAGCGAAACAACCAGGGAATATCTGGCACTCCGGTCCCATCGGCCAAGCCACGCCCGCTCACGCCACCAACCAACTACCGGATATACTCCGATCAGATTACATGACGCGATATCGGCAGCCGTACCATTCCAAATGTCGGAATGAACAGAACCCGTGTTCCGGCTGTTTGATCCAATGCGCCACCGTTCGCTACCACTATCCGTATCGGGCTTTCCTTCTCCTTCATCACGAGCTGCCTTGTTCAGGCGCTTCATGAAATCTTCTTCTCTCTCTCCTTGGCTATTCAGGTCAAAGCGCAAACCATAGGAGGCGTAACGATATCTGTCCTTCCAACCGACTTCGCCCGGTCCTGGCTCGATAAAATAAGACAGGGTAACGCGCAAGTCCACGGGTGTTTCTCCCAGTGCAAGCAAAGCCTCTCGCGGCCAGGGAAGCCGATGCAGATGCATATCCTTGGTCGAACAATCGGAGCGGCCTTCTTTCTTGGTGTAGGGCTGAATTTCCGCTTCCGAAATAAGCGTCAGGGAGTTCGATGCACAGGCCAACGCTTTAGCAAGGTTAGGAACCCCATAGCCACCGATGCGCAACAATCGTCCATAATCGGACTTAGAATATCCCCCCCGGCCATTCGTATTCAGAAATTGTCGTTTCATGCCAATCGGCCAATCGGCTGAATGTATCATCAATCCTCGAATCGTTTCCGGCCACGCCTCAGGATATCGTGCCTGTATCTGAGCCGCAATCCAGGCCGCTTGAGCGGTAGCGGCACTGGTCGCATTGATTGCGCCTAACTGTCTCTGTGTTGGTTGATGTCCTGTTGACAGCAGTGAAAGATCATCATGTTCGCTGATGAAACCATCGGGAGCACGGGCAACATTTCCGCCCTCAAGCACGATGTCCGGTTTAACAGGCCATTTTCCGTCCCAAGTGTGAGAGGTGGAACTGAAAGGAGACAATTCACCCGGTTGGGCCAGCGGCATGTGGTCCTGAAGGTCTAGGTCCGAAAGAATGGCCTTTTCCGTATAAGCACCCACGGTGAGGGCATTCCAGGATTGGCCGGGATCATGGACTGAATAATTCAAATTGCTTTGTGGATAGTCGGCCCACTCGTTGTTCTCCAGATTGTTGCCGGCTGATATAACAAAAAGGCGTCTACCGTCGTCGTCATAACCGGAGGTCAGTTTGTCAATGGCCGCAGACCACGAGGAAGGCCGACCTCGGTCATGCCCGTCTTCTGACGTTACCGCCATGCAGCCGATACGTTTCCGATTTGGTGCCTGGATTGTGGCTCGATACATACCCTGGATGGTGATGTCGCCGTAAAGGTCGGGGTCGTTGGTCCCTCGGGGAGGAAGTATTTTCGCTGACTCCAGGCAATGCTCGACCCGAAGTGGATGACTGTGCTGCAAGGCATCCGTCAGGTCGCCGAAGGCAGCGACACCGCACATCAACGTACCGTGGCCTTGGTGATCGTTAACACCCCAGTCGGGTTCCACCGCATGACAATCGTCATCGGCAAGGACGGGCTGGAGCAGCACATGCCCGTTGTTAACTCCGGTATCAAGGACGCACACGGCTACTGTGGCATCGGAATTTACCCGCAAACGGGAACGTAGATTCTGCACCCATTCCGCTTGATCCCGATTCTCCAATTCGAGAAAGAACCGGGCAGTCTCCTTGGCGCGTCTGAATTCGGCGATGTCGGGACTGGATTCAATCAGGTTGACAAGTTGATCTCGGGTCGTCTTGCTGAGTAGCACCGTTCTTTCAGGAAAACGAAGTGATCGCGTCTGCACTTCTATATTCAATGCGGCAGCGGTCTCTCGAAAACGCTGCTCGACATCGTCATCCGTGCCCTGTAGCCAGGTTTCGCACCATACCACAGTCAGTCCCCTGTGGTAACAGACTCAGTTCATCGTGCCAGAAGGATTCCAGCACAGCGAGCCGCATATCCTCCACGCTTTGGACTAAATTCGCATTCTTCGGCTTGCCCTTTCTAGTGTCTTCTTCAGCGTATTTTCTGATTTTCTTGAGGAACCGATCTTGCTTACCCGATGGAATGAAAACGGTTGCCCGGGTGATCTCCTTTGCAGGATCGCTCTCGGAGCGGACGGTATGGACGTTGCGAAGGCGTATCCCGGCACTCCTGTCTTCAAGTCTCTTGGTTTCCAGATCGTATCCCGGCACTCCTTCGAACTCGACATAAATGCCATCCCTGATCGGCATCGATACAGCCGTTCGGGATTTTTGTTGCTCTCTTGCCCTGGTCCAGATGGCGGCCCACTGATTCTGCAGTTTGGTGCTATGCGATTGACGATTACGCTCGGGGATATCCTTTTGTGAACCTCTACGGGGAGTCGTAAACTCCTCGGTTTTCTGTTTCTCGCGTAGAAAGATATGAGAAAGCTCTGTAGCCATGCGTTCTTACTCCCTCGTAGATGACTTATAGGCGGATCGTCTCTCCTGAAGCATTTTCTTGAGTAGCGTAGCGGTCACGGTTTTACGGTCAGCGAGAATCGTCTCCTTAATTGCATCGTCACAGGCCTGGGCGATCTCGGCATGACTAAGTGATTCAGCAATTTTGGCCGAGGTTTCAAGATGCATTTTATTCGAGCGGAACGCTCCCAGACGGTTCTCTATCAACCGTTCGATCTCGGCCTTTTCCGGCAGGTGGTAATGCAGCACGTCATCGAAACGCCGGAAAAGTGCCTGGTCCAGAATGCGGGGGTTGTTTGTCGCCGCCACGATTAGGCTGTCCGAACTGTCCCGCTCAATGAACTGAAGAAACGCATTGAGCACCCGGCGCATCTCGCCCACGTCGTTTTCACGGCTACGCTCGCCGCCGATGGCATCAAACTCGTCAAACAGATAGACTCCCCTGCGATCCTGAATCACATCAAAAATCTGGCGCAACTTTGCGCTCGTCTCGCCCATAAACTTGGTGACGATCTTGTCCATCATAATGGTGAAGAGCGGCAGGCCCAACTCACCAGCCAGAACACCGGCTGTCAGAGTCTTACCCGTTCCCGGCGATCCGGCGAGCAGAATCTTCCGCCGATGGGATAAACCATGTTTTTCGAGTTTTGCCTTCTGCTGGTACTCGCGCAGAATGCGCTCAATTCGCCCGCGCATCTCATCGGATTGCACAAGCCCCCCAAGGCGTTCCCTGGATTCCGAAGTCAACACCAGATAGTTCAGATTCGGCGTAAAGGGAATCACTCGCCCGGGCCGAGCTTTCGCTTTATCGACCAGCGTTCGTATCTCGTGGGCCAGGCTCTGATGCCCCTGTTTCGCTTCATGGGCGGCAACTTGCAGTGAAATGGTGAAGAACTGCTCTGGCTGATCGTTCAAATGAGAGCGAATGAGAGATTTTATCTGTTCAGCAGTAGCCATTTACGCATTCCCTCCTGTTGTATTGTCGTCAATCTGGATCGTCATCTGGTGTTCAATTTCGTGGCACAGCCCGATAAGAAGCCGCAGGTTGTTGGCTGTATCCTTGTCGATTGGTGACTTAACTTCGTTCAAGCCGCGTTCAAGCTCCCAATATTTGTAGGCTCCATGCTTCGTATTGTCGAATTCACGACGCTTGCCGTTTTGCTGGCAGTAGCGGTATTTGATTTTCTGGTCGCGGAAATAGGCATGAAGCAGATAGGTCCAGGCGATGATCATCAACACCACATAGGATTCCGAATTAAAGCTAATGTTCGGGTTGTTGAAGATCTGTACGGCTGCCAGGGCCGCTTCCCTGGATTTCTTGAGCAGTTCGCCCTTGATGGAGCCTACACGCCTAATACGCTTGCTCATTTCCGGCCTCCTGACAAATCGGCGATGGCTGCCTTGAGTACTTGTAGGCAGATCTCGGTCGCATGCTTCTCTGGTCCGAAGTCTTCATTATTATTATAGGCATAAACGGATTCCCAACCCAGTTGCTGTTCCAGATACTCAAGCGGTGGTTTGCTGGAGGAGGGTGTCTTTCAGTGTAATCGTTCAAAGCTCGTCCCCCATTTTAATATCGGCACCAGTCAGTGCCAGCAGTTTAGAACGAAAATAGTTGAAGCTGGGAGATTCATTTTCCTCCACATTCATATTGGGAGTGATTTTCTCAGCCCATTCTGACTTTTCTTTGCCTACCGATTGCCAACCTTTGCTGGAAAGCTTGGATGAGCCGCCAGGATATACTGCATCTGCAAGTTTTTCCCATGTACCACAAATAGAATCGTTTTCGTATTCATTCAGGAAGAAGTCTCTTGCCTTTGGATATGCAGTCTTGATGGCTGAAATGTCACCCAGAAACCACGCCTCACCTTCCTCGATGGCAATACAAAAACGAGTTTCCGGCTTGGGATTGCATTGATTCAAAATCCCGAGCAGTTCTTCGTGGAAGGCTTTCAGACATTTGTCATCGAGGTCGCAAACAAGAATGACGGATGCTGGATACTCGGCTGAATAATTGGCGAAAGTGTTACCGTACCCACGAAGAAGCTTTGGGAGCTGGTTAAGCAGGATGCGCTTGCTGGCATCGCCACTTGCACCGATGTTTTTTGGAATTCGACCGATTCCTTTATATGCGATGACCCTGAAAGTATGCTCGTTGCCAATAATTTTCGGAACAAGAATATCGAGAGCTTTTTTGCCTGATTGATCTTCAACGAGGATTTCAAAATGCATAAAGACTACCTCGCATCCAGATAATCGCTGTACCAAAGACCACCCAAAGGCAATCCCTCTGCCACCATATTTTTGACTATTTCATCATCGCTGGCCCGACGAATGGTTGAAAAACCGTCATCAGCTTTTTCTAAAACCCATACTTCTTTGGGCTTAAGCGAATCAACGAAATAGGGTTGATGAGTAGTGATGAATACTTGTGAACCGCCTTTTCGCCCTGTAGAGTGCTCACGAAACTCTGTTGCCAAGGACTCAAGCAGTTTATGATATAAGCCGTTTTCCGGTTCTTCGATACACAGAAACGGCGGCGGTATCGGGTCCTCCAATAACAAGAGATAGGCAAATACTTTTAATGTGCCATCAGACATCTGTTGCGAATAGAAGGGATCTTGAAACCCTTTGTCATTGAAACGGAGTAGCAGCCGTCCATCGTTCGTTTTTTCTGTGTCTATTTTTCCTACACCGGGAATTTTCTCTGCGATGCGTTTCAATATCGATTGGAAACGCTTTGGATGTTCGCGCTCCATGAATTGAACAACATTGCCCAGATTGTCTCCGTGAACGTTAAGATGTTTTTGCGGACCGGCAAGTGGAAGGCTACGTGCAGCATCAGGGGTAAAATAGCTGAGATACCAACCCTCAATGAACCTTCGAAATGCTGAGATACGCGGGTGCTGTTTGAGTGAACCCAAAGTTGCAATGCCGAGCTTTCGATAGTCTTCTAATTCTACCACCTCGGTTTTTCTGGATTCTTCTTGAGACTTTCCAGATTTGATGGTTTCTATCAGACCCAGAAGGTCAAAATCATCGTTGGTTTCATCAATCTGACGACCATCTTGCTCGCCTTTCCAGGCAATACCTTTTCCGCTATTTAAAACCAAAAACGAAAATGGTCGACCATGCTTCTGTCCTTTTCTACGTTGCCTCAGGCGCTCTTTGCGAACATAGGGCCTTTTCGAAGAATCGATATCAATTGACAACTCATAGGTGATAGGTCGAGCGTTGCCATTTTCTTTGTAATATACCTCGAACTCTATGGAGCCACTTTGGCCTTGGGACAATATCTTTTCGAATCCACCTCGTCCTCGGGCATCACATGCTTCTTCAACGCCGTTTTTCAAACAATCCGCAAGAAATCCGAACGCGTCAAACAGGGTGCTTTTTCCAACACCGTTCTTGCCGATAACTGCTGTCATGGGCGTAATGGGTTCAGTCTTTTGAACATTCCATAGGCGACCAAGCGAGACATCTTTCAGTGCTCGAAAATTCTTTATTCGAAATCCTTCTATTTTAGCCATGGCAGGCATCCTTCCCTTCTGCAAGCGGTCTGCTTCGCTTCATGGGCGGCAACTTGCAGGGCAATAATGAAGAACTGCTCTGGCTGATCGTTCAAATGTGAGCGAATGAGAGATTTTATCTGTTCAGCAGTAGCCATAACTGCCTCCTCCTAACTATATAATACCTCATACTGCCACCTCACCGTTCATGAGGCGTGGGAGGATTAGGTCTCGGGCTTTGGTAAGATTCCTATTAAATTTCATTAAACAACGGACTTGACAAATGATGTTGTATTCAATTGTACCAAATTCGCTCAAAAGTGTCTTGGTAGGAATAACTATGTCCATTTGCCTAAATCGGTCTTTGCTGATTTCAGGACAAGTCGTCCCCTTTGCATTACTTCGGATTTCATTGACCCGACTGAGTAGGTCAAATAGCAGGGACATTCGAGCTTCGGTATCGAGAGGAGCAATGTTGATGAAACCCTGGTTTGTACATACTTCCTGATCCATCAGAGCAAAGAAACCTACTAATGCTTGACTTGGCATAAGGATTGTTTCAGCCGGAACTAATTTTGCCGAAGATTCTCGTAGCCCTTTTTCTGTATCTTGCTCTCTAAGTCTAGCAATATAAGGCTATTGTTATTAGTGATGTTCGATGGAACAACCCAGGTGATGTCTCCATTCCAGTATTCCGATATTTTTGTTGAGGGAGTCCCCCTCCGGTTGTCTCACAAACTTCAGCTATTTTCTTGCCGCCACCCCTCCGGCACACCATCCTTAATCTTCACATGCTCATGGCTGGGAAAGCGAAAATGAACAAACCACTCTTTGCAAAGCAACAAAGCCGTCTGCTCCAAGAGCTGGATTCGCCATCGGTTGTTTTCGATAGGTCGTCGTAGGTCGAAATGTATGACGCAAACTCCTGTTTAACACCAAGTTCTGGAACTCTGATAACGAAGCGGCGCATCTCACCCAGCAGAAGGTTCTTTCACACTGCACCACCAGCCACATTTATCAGCCTAGTTCGTTCTGACATCAGAGTATAGTAGAGAAATTGCGAGTCAATTCTATCGTGAATGGGTTTCAGTACAGCCACGCTCTTCTGAAATGTTGTCCTTGACGTTTTGGGGTCATCAGGTGCGATTGATAGTCTTCCAATTGTTCCACTATTTGTAAGACCTAGGTCTCCCGGTCGCAGGTCAGTGCGCCTATGCGTTTCAGCAAAATCGGACTGAACGACCTGTCTGGCATTTTCGTAGTGTATCAGTCCATCCTTGTAGCTGACAAAATAGTAGCCTAAACCCTCCTCATAGTGAGCACGGTTTCCCCAGAGGTTGCTCTTCCCAAGCTCTCACCCCCCCCCACTCCTCAAAATTATTCTTTATCGCTGCCGCAAGATTTACCGCATTTGTTTTTTTGTCGTGTTCCCAATTGGCGGGGTTGTTGGTGATATGTTCATGATAATTGCGTTGCCTCAATTTACAGGGGAATGGGGGCCATCCGTTTTGCTTAACGCCGTTAATGTAATGATCGGTGGTTATCGATTTGAATGCACCGACAATATCCCCCAATGTTGGAATCGTCCCGTCCGCCGTGTTTGTGGAAAGGAGCTGTGTCAGAATCCAAAGGTGGGTCAGAATGATGACTTTGGTTTGCAGGCAAGGCGGCCTGCCTGTGCCTGTCTGCACCTGTCTGCAACAGGCAGGCACAGACAGGCGAAAAGTCAGGAGATTCATGATCTGGGTGAGCCGGGTGCGGGTGAGTTGGTGGCGGCGGGTGACCTCGGCGTAGTCTTTGAAGTCGCCGTTTTCGATGCGGTTCTGGATGTGGTGGGCCAGGGCCAGGAGGCGGGCGGCTCGGATGAGATGTTGCTGGGCCAGGGTTTTCTCACGGCGATGCTTCCGCTCTTCTTGCTTTCGGTGCTTGCTCTTGAAGCTGATGGTTTCGACCCGTCCGCTCATGCTTCGGATCCAACGGCAACATCAAGTGGGGGGAAATGGGGGCAGCTCCGAATGCAACACAAGGTGTAGCTTGTTCGTCAATGCAAGAGGAAACAAAAGGCCCTTACTCGTTGCGGCTAGAATCACTCTGGGGCAACTGGCGGTGGCCCTCAAAACCCGTCAGTACATGGATAGCATTATCGAATACGCGATACACGATTCGGTAATTGCGTACGAATACTTCACACACTTCCTTATCGGCACGTTCGGGGACAACTCTCCCTGCCAAGGGTGTTTCTGCGACTTTGTGAGCGCGTTCCCTCAGTCGTTCGACCCAGGCACGGGCGGCGCGGGGGTTGTCCCTTGCTATAAACCGACCGATGTCCAGCAGGTCTCGTCTTGCCCTTTCAGTCCAGAGAAGCTTCATTGCTCCAAGGTTCCGAGGGCTTCATCGAGTTCACGGGTCAATGCTGCATCGTCAATAAGCCGCCCAGCGGCAGAGTCTGATAATCCTTCATCGACAGCTTCGAGAAACTGTGCGTGCGCATTGAGGCGGTCGACTTCCTCAGGAGTGAGAAGCACCGCAGCGGGCTTTCCATTTTGAGTGATGACAAATGGGCGTTTCGTCGCCTGTAGCCTTCGAATCACCCGGGAAGCATGGGTTTTAAATTCTCCGACCGGGAGAATGTCTTCTGAAATCTGTAGATCTTTCATGTCGCGCACCTCCAATTTCGGCTCGCAATTCTAGTCTGAATATAGACTAGAATTCTGGTTCGCGCAATGAGTATTTGTTTCTATTGGATGAAGTTCCCCACGCCATCACGCCGAACATTGCCATCGCTGTTAAGCTCAGACGCGGAGCTGTTAACCGGGGCTGTGTCAGAATGCGCATAAGGGAAGGGAGAAGGAAATCCCCCCCCCAGCCCCCCTCAGGGGGGGAAGTCCAGTCCAAATGGGGGAAATCCATTAACCAAATCCATCATTCTGCCCCTCCCCCCGAAGTGAGCACTCAATCGATAGCAATGAAAAGCCGACATAGATGGCCCCGCAAGCAAATGAAGGTGCCTGAAGAGAAAGGGCTAAAAACCGCCAATTGGACGGAAGTCCGACAGGCACCTAGAACAAATTCTATGCTACAAAATATATCTTGAGGAGATGAGCCCGGGTAGGATGCCTAAGGCGGGCAATGGCCTTCTTTTCAATCTGTCGAATTCTTTCCTTAGTGAGTCCATACTTCTCACCGATTTCCTTTAGTGAGAATGGGCGACTATAACCAAGTCCAAATCGATAGCGCAGGATGTCAGCCTCTTTTTGAGTCAGGGTTTTTAGAACTCCTTCTATTTCTTCCTCCAGTGAATGCTGTATAATCTGCTCATCGGGAGCCGCATGAGTTTCATCCTCAATGAAATCACCAACAGTTGAGGAATCTCCCCTGTCATACATTGGACTCTCCAGGGAGAGCAAGTCACGACTGATGGACAGAAGATCTTTGACATCGGTCTCGCTAATGTTAGTCATGGTAGCGAGTTCTTCCGTGGTCGGCTCCTTGCCTTTTTCAATCAAATATACTCTCTTGGTATTTTCTATCTGCACAAGTTCATTGGCCCGATTGAGTGGCAATCTAATCATATGGGACTTCTCATAAATAGCCTTGAGTATGGCCTGCCGTATCCACCACACGGCATAAGATATAAAATGATAGCCTTTATCGGGGTCATACCGGTCGAGTGCATTCATCAATCCGATATTTCCCTCACTTATAAGATCTTCCATGGGCAATCCCTGATTCTGGAATTTCTTTGCCGTGTTTACAACAAATCGCAAGTTGGCTTCAACCAGCTTCTCCTGTGCCTCTTTGTCTCCATTAACGGCCTTACGGGCTATTTCATCTTCCTGCTCGCGAGTAAGCAAGGATATTTTGTTTATCTCTTTGAAGTATAAAGAAAGAATGTCGTCGTCGTTCAATTTCATGAGCACTCCTGTATTGTCTACTCATAGCAAATATCATGCCAACAAACAAGGATCACCCTCTAAGCTGTTATCTATAAAAGAGATATGCGATTAATTGAATACAGGAACATCAATACAGTGCGTCATTCCTGCCCTAATACACTTGACATTACAGATAATGAGTCATATTGACCCATTGTTGCGACAAAGACTCGAGATCTCGGGTCATAGGAACACGAATTCTAGTTCCTGAACCAAAGTCAACAGGTACACAACTATTAAAACCATCCGCGACATATCCAGGAAAAACAATGATTGTATTGAAATACAGGGCTTCCCTTCCTTGTTGACTTAATCCCTCTAACCCTCCAGAACAGCAGAGTTCAACCCAAGTATCAGAAATAATACATTTCACGGCATCATACTCACACTGCCCTGAGAAGCGATGCTGTGGTCGTGAAGCTAAATACCGTGCGATCTGGATGGCAAAGAACCGCCGTCCCTCTGAAACTCTATCCATTTTCACTCATCTCTACTTCCATTCTTAATGGGTATTTCTAATGGGCACCTCTAAAAACCGATGGAGGGGGAGGCACCATAATGTGAAGATAATCATAAATCAAGTGAAGAGCAACTATTTTTTACCGAGCTATCCTAAAAGGGAAAGGGATAAGGAAAATTCCATAAGGAAAGGTCTCTGGGACTGTGTCAGAATCCAGGGGGTGGGCCAGAATGATGGATAATGGATTTCCCCCCCCCTTTGCCCCCCCCTCAGGGGGGGATTGCAACCCCTTGAATTTAGAATTTTTTCAGTCCGGGGCTGTGTCAGAATGATGGATTTGGTTTGCAGGCAAGGCGGCGAGAAGTTCTGAAAGCGGAGTGTACATGTTGTACATGAGCATTTCAGGTTTTTTCGCCAACGCCGCATGCGGGCCAAAGGCGCATTCTGACACAGCCCCGTGCAGACGGGGAAATAGAGCCTCAAATCCTCACATTCAATTTTGGATGATCGGTTTAAGAACCTTTTCCGCCTTGCCTAGAAGCGAATCTTTATGCGTGATACAGCCCTATCAACCCGGCATGAAATCAGATGCACATTTTATTGCTTCACAATTGAAGTAGCTCTGTGCTTTTTCCGACATTTTTTGCAGTTGTCTCATGTGGCTTAATTCTATCTTTTTTTGTCCTTTTTCCCTTCGTTCAGCCTTGGTCCGTATGCATGTCATTCGGCCCAATTCAGCACTACCACTGTATGGATTGTAGGGAGTTTATGTGTATACAATGTAGTTTGGGTGTTTTCCTTGATACTTATTTATACTTAGCAAAGAATAAAATAAATTGTATTTGATATACTTGAACTGAAACTAGTTTTATATGTGGTGCCCCTGAGAGAAGGAATCTCCAGAAGCCCCTGACTTACATTGAGAATTGAAACTAGGGTAATCCCCTAATTAACTGAAGGAGTTGTAATATGCTATTCAAAGTACTTCGAGTTTTCGTTTTATTGACTCTTGGGATTGTGTTCGCCTCCTGCTCTGGTTTAGCTATACAGGTAGCGTTCGACCTAGACGGTCCTGTGCTTTTGAACGATCAAGAGGACATGCTTCTGGGAGCAAGTCATTACAGTATTCGCTTTGATGAAGCGATTAAAAAAGTAGCCACGGGTAATGAGGAGATTAGCGCAACCACAACCGGTGGAGGGCCTAACTTTTCAGTCTCCTCAGCCACTGTGGACTCATCTGATCCCACCAAGCTAGACATATCTTTTACTAGCTCATCCAGTCTCAAAGTAGGGGAGACAATCACCATTACCATTACCATTCCGGAAGGTTATCTCACGGATGAGGCGGATAACCCAAATCTTGAGATCGAGCGCAAAGTTACAGTAGTTCAGGGTACTAAGTCAGATCTTAACACATTAACACTTACCTATGCAGAAGTAAAGACAACTGAGGGTACTGCTACCACTGGCACTCCCACATGGGCAGGGGATGCTCCAACGAATATAACCTATAGCATTACCGCCCAAAACGTCCCCGGATCTGACGGCAGTGGGACTACAGTGGTAATTGCCCCAACCACCGGCCAGATTACCATCACTGATGCCGCAGTAGCGGGCAATAGCGGTGCCTATACGGTGACGGCCACAGCAGGTGAAACTTCCAACTACGCGCATAATAGCACGCAAACTGCTACCGTTACCGTGTTAATTGCTAGTAGCAAGGCGACAATTACCGAACTTACCCTGGAGATAGGTGGTAATAATTATTCTATCAACTTTGGAGCAGGCACGTCAGCTAAAGTCGTGCTCCCAGCAGGTACTTCCATTCCAAACTCCGCAACCGTGGAATCGGTCACTCTTTCAACAGGAGCGAGCGGTTTGACGCAAGACGCTACAGTTAGCATCAACAACAATGGAGTAGCAAGCATTCGCATCACCGCCGAGGACGGTATAACGACGAAAGAGTATATTGTTACCGTGTCAATTGCTAAGCCAGAGCTTAACACAGTAGGACTTACATATGCAGAAGTAACGACAACTGAGGGTACTGCCAATGACACTGGCGTTGAGCCCGCATGGGATGATACAACTCACCTCACTCCAACGTATATAGCCTACAGCATTACTGACTCCACCATAAACGGACCTAGAACTAACGGTAGTGGGACTACAGTGGTAATTGCCCCAACCACCGGCCAGATTACCATCACTGCTGACGCAATACCGGACAATAGCGGCACCTATACGGTGACGGCCACAGCAGGTGCAACTTCCAACTATGCGGATACTACCAAGCAAATCGCTACCGTTACCGTGAAGGTTAAGGGAAACCTAAGCAATTATAGCTTTAGCTACCCCATAGCGGTGCATAATAGTGCTGACGGCAACATAAACGTAAATCCTGTCTGGTGGAGAAAAGGAACGACTAAAGTTGCGGCCCCTGCTGGAGTGAGCTACGTCGTCAGCACGTCGCCGCCGCTTCCCGCCGAATTTACATTGCATGACGGCACCATCAGCGGCACCATGTCCAGTTTGGATAAGGTAACAGCGTATCAGATAACGGCTGCCGCAGATAACACTGACTACGTAGGCTCTACAACGGGGACATTCCTGGACACATTCTTGTTGGAAGAATACACCCAAGCCACCCCTGACACAGCCACAGCCGTCAGTACCGTTGATGAACTGAAAGCCATAGCCCCGGGCGGGGAATACTATCTGACTAATCACATTGATTTGAATAATACGGCATGGACACCCATTGCCTCCAGTGCCTCCCCCTTCACGGGTAAATTGCATGGCAATGGTTATGCAATCTATAACCTCACAATAACCAGTTCCGAAACCTATCAGGGTTTGTTTGCCTCGGTGAGTGGCGCAACCATAGAGAACTTAGGCATTGGGGTAACAAGCATCACGGGACTAGCGGGAGTTGGGGCATTAGCCGGTGTTGCGAAAGAGAACGCTAGCCTGGGCAATATAGCAGTTGTTCCCATGGTTCCTGGTGCGGAAATTGTGGCTACCAGCTCTACCGCTATAGAGGACGGTGCTTCTACTGGTGCCCTTCTAGGCGGCTTAGTGGGCCTCCAGAGGAGTGGTAGCCTCATGGGATATAGCCTGGTGCCTGTAGAAGGTACTGGAAACAAAGTTGGCGGACTCGTGGGAGAGAGTAACAATGCCACCGTCAACGGCTTTACCACGGGAGCTGTCACTGGTAAAGGTAGCAAAGTTGGCGGGCTCGTGGGAGAGAGTAACAATGCCACCGTCAACGGCTTTACCACGGGAGCTGTCACTGGTACAGGTAACTATGTTGGCGGGCTCGTGGGATTTAACGATACAGGTACCGTCAGCGGCCATGCCATGGGAGCTGTCAGTGGAAAGGAATATACTGGCGGGCTCGTGGGACAGAGTACTGCTGGCGGCACTGTCAGCGGCTATGCCACAGGAGCTGTCACTGGAGATAAGTATGTTGGCGGGCTCGTGGGAGCCAGTAGCGGCCCCGTCACTGGCTATACCACGGGAGTTGTCAGTGGAACTGCTAATATTGTTGGCGGGCTCGTGGGATTTAACAACGGCACCGTCAGCGGCTATGCCACGGGAGCTGTCAGTGGAACTAATAATCTTGGCGGACTCGTGGGATATAACAGTATAGGCACTGTCAGAGGCTATGCCACGGGAGCTGTCGTCAGTGGGACAGATAGCAACAGTGTTGGCGGGCTCGTGGGGAGCAACGGTAGCAACCCCGTCAACGGCTACTGGGACATACAAAGCACAAAACAAGCTACCAGTGAAGGGGGTTCTACTGCTGTTGGCATAAGTGCCACCAAGAACATTGTTTTTAATGATACTACTGGTACTTACACCGACCTTAATAATAGCAACACTATCTTTAATATCACTGCCTTCACCGCTATTTTTGACACAGCGAATGGGGCAAATAAAACATGGCCCAAACTGAAGGACTTTCCCTTCCCCCAGCCAACGGTAACGGTAAGTGCTAGCAACGAAAACATTATTGAGGTAACTCCTCCAGAAGTAGCACAAAGCCCTGAATGAGTAGCCTTGATCCTGCCGACGGGACTACGGCACAGGCAGGCCACTAGAATCTACGGAGAGTTGCCAAGTGGACATTCCACTTGGCAACTTACCGCTTGGCAATTACAGGCAAGAGCCGCAAAGGGAAATGGCTCGTCAAGTTTAAGGCAGGCAAAGCAGGAAGACTCGTGCAGTGCGAACAGACATGAAAGCCTTCGTTTCCGGAACACCAAGCTAAAACAGAAACTGAATGGACATTGTGGGGCTGTGTCAGAATCCAGGGGGTGGGTCAGAATGATGGATAATGGATTTCCCCCCCCCCTCAGGGGGGGATTGCAACCCCTTGAATTTAGAATTTTTTCAGTCCGGGGCTGTGTCAGAATGATGGATTTGGTTTGCAGGCAAGGCGGCGAGAAGTTCTGAAAGCGGAGTGTACATGTTGTACATGAGTATTTCAGGTTTTTTCGCCAACGCCGCATGCGGGGCAAAGGCGCATTCTGACACAGCCCCGTTCAACAGACGGTCACCTGAGATCATTCTACTATCAATGCATATATGAGTCCCCTGAAAAAAGGTACCTCCGAATTCCCCACCTGACATTGAAATTGGTATAATGCCCCCCAGGGAGGATGTCATGTTCCGCACTAACGAAGAACACATACAGAGAAAAAATCCCGCCCTAACCTCCCTGTTTTTAACCACAGAGGATGATTGATGGTGGATTCCTGTAGGGGCTGGCCCATGTGCCTGCCCGTTTACTTGTTTTCCGATGCCGAATATCTGCCCATAATCCCCGCATCTAAAACTGCATAATGGCTTAAATCAACCTAATACCAGGAAGGCGGATTATTCGCCAAGCCTGAAGAATCAAATATGCCATCCATATTGATGCCACGACCAGCAAAATGGGCTCCCCATGGCTCCAAATTGCGGTTGAATGCACGAGCCCCATTGAACATCCAACTCATGTTAGTCACGCCGGAGACATCCCAGCCGGATATGTCCACGTTGAACGCACGGGCACCAGAGAACATCCGGCTCATGTCCTTCACGCCCCAATTATCCGTTGCGGGTTGAACCGGTTTTCAATACATTTATATTGAGGGTGGGGACATGTAGGGGCTGGCGTTACGCCAGCCGATTACCTGTTTTCCGATGCCCTCCATAACCTGGGCCAGCCGCGACTGCTTTTTCAGGGGTAGAATGTTCAAATCGGCACACAGCCGCAACTCCAGCTTAAGAATTTCAAAATTGTCCAGGAATTGTTCCAAATGCTCTGTTTTATCCCGGTCTTTGTTGGCTCGGTATATGCTTCGGACCAATGTTAAACCATCGCGCTTTATATCCTGACCAAGCGTATATTTGTATTCTCTTGGGAAGTTCTTTGTCACTTCGAATAACATCAGTATCATATTATATGCTCAACTTTCGCACATAATCTGAGCTGGTAGTCGGATGCCTCCGTATATGGTAATGTCATCTTGTACAAGAAATTACCAGGAGGCACCCGATGAACAGTTTAACACAGGAAACAGAACAGGCAAATAAGATAAGCACCAGAACCGATATTTTTTTCAATCGGCTGGGAATTGGACAGCAACTGTCCAGTCTGAAGTTTCGCAAAATCCATGGGGAACGGCCAGTCGCTCTGATCAAATATCTGATCCAGATGATATGGAGCGGCAGGAACTGGTATCGTCTTGGCCGGATGGGTGAATCAGAATACTGCAAGGATGTTGTCTATCGATTTCTGAACAGCGAAAATTACAATTGGGAAGGATGACTGTATTTCATTTCAGGACAGCTGATCCGCCTGCTTTCCAAACTGACCCGTAAAAGAGTCAAAGTTCTGATTGTTGATGACACGTTTTTTGATCGTTCCCGTAGCAAAAAGGTTCAGGGGCTCTCTCGTGTTCATGATCATACAGATGGGAAATACAAGAAAGGATTCTGTCAGCTCATGGTCGGCTGGAGCGATGGTTTCAGCTTTGTACCGCTCATGTTCAGATTGCACTCCTCATCGAAAGAAAAAAACTGTCTTTGCGATATAGGTCAGACCCAATCAGGAAGTATGGGAGAAGAACGTCGAATTAAGGCAAAAATGAAAAAAACTGACACCCTGATTCAGATTCTAAGCAAAGCCAGACAGATGAAACTGTCCTTCGGCTATGTCCTTATGGACAGTTGGTTTAGCTTTCCATCACTTATTGAGAAAATCTGCAATTTGAAGATGAATTGCATCTGCATGCTCAAACGGATGCCCAAAGTGTATTATGAATTCAAGGGCAAGAAGTATAATCTGAAATCATTGCATGCTCATGTCAAAAAAAATATCAAAAAGAATGAGCCTTACACGGTCAAAGTGAAAAGCACCGGAGGCAGAGAGCTCAATATTATTTTTATCAGAGACAGGCGGGATAATAACTGGTTGGCCCTGCTCTCCACTGATTTGAAGATTGACGGCACCGAAGCGGTTCGGATTTACGGTTACAGATGGGATATCGAAGTGTGCTTCAAAATCTGCAAGAGCTATCTGAAACTGGCCAAAGAATTTCAGGGGCGTTCCTATGATATGATCACAGCTCATACGGCGATTGTGCTGATTCGGTACTGTATGCTGGCCCTGGCACTCCGAGAAGAAACGGATGAAAAAACCATGGGCGACCTGTTTTACCAGTACGGCGATGAAGTCCGCCATCGAACTTTTCTTGAAGCCATCAAGCTTCTGCTGGCATTGCTTAGCGATTTTCTATGCGGGAAATTGATGCTGAAAAAAGATATTGTTGATCAAGCCATTGATGAATTTATGGCCGCCTTGAGTTTTTCGGTATTTAAAACGGCTTTGAAAGTGTGCGAAAGTTGAGTTCCCATTAAATACATAAGCCTGAGCAAACATCCCACTCATATCTATCACATTAGATACATCCCACCCGGATATGTCTCCTTAAATTCACGGGCCTCACGAAACATCGCCCTCATGTACTTCACGTTTGATACGTCCCATTTCGATATATCACCGTTGAATGCAAAAGCCCAACTAAACATGTGTCGCATATCTGTGATTTTACTTGTATCGATGTGGTTTAAATCAGCTTCGTTTCCCTGCTCCTTAATTTCCTCTGCAACAAGCCTTTTGAGATCTTCTCTATCTTTGGGAATTTTCTTGACGGTATTTGTACGAGCCATTCAATACTCATCATACCAAGAAGGCGGGCTTTCCGACAGCCCGGAATTAATAAACATACCATCTATCATAGTATCCATAAAAATACTGATGCCTAAAGGTCGTACTCCCCATGATTCCAAATCCCCGTTGAATGCCTCAGCACCCTCAAACATATGGACCATACCACCTACGTTGGATACGTCCCAACCGGATATATTCCCATTAAATGCCTTAGCACAATTGAACATCCAATTCATGTCCTTTACGCTAGAAACATTCCATTTTGATATATCCCCATTAAATGCCTCCGCTCCAGCAAACATCCGACTCATATTAGTTACTTTGGAAACATTCCAACCTGATATGTCGCCATTGAATGCATGAGCATAAGAAAACATATACCTCATGTCTTCTACACTAGAAACATCCCACATTGATATATCGCCGTTAAAAGATGTGACCCCACAAAACATCCAGCCCATATTAGTTACGTTAGAAACATCCCATTCCGATATGTCACAATTGAACTTACTAGCACCATGAAACAACTCACTCATATCAGTAACTCTAATGGTATCAATATGATTCAAATCAGCTTCGTTTCCCTGCTCCTTAATTTCCTCTGCAACCAGCCTTTTGAGATCTTCTCTATCTTTGGGAATTTTCTTGACGGTATTTGTACGAGCCATTCAATACTACTTATACCAGGAAGGCAGATTATTCCCCACCCCCGAACGATTAAACATATCAACCATAGAAACTTTACGACCGGAAAGGTGAACTCCCCATGGCTCCAAATTGCGGTTGAATGCACGAGCCGAATAGAACATCCAACTCATGTCAGTCACGCCGGAAACATTCCAGCTAGCTATGTCCCCGTTGAACGCATCGGCATTAAAAAACATCCGGTTCATGTCCTTCACGCCGGAGACATTCCAGCTAGATATGTCCCCGTTAAATGCCATAGCCTCATAAAACATATAGCTCATGTTAGTCACGCCGGAGACATTCCAGCTAGCTATGTTCCCGTTGAACGCATCGGCACCAGTGAACATCCCACTCATATCAGTCACGTTGGAGACATTCCAGCTAGATATGTCCCCATTGAATGCATCGGCATCACTGAACATCTGACTCATGTCAGTCACGTTGGAGACATTCCAGCTAGCTATGTCTCCGTTGAATGCAGCGGCATCCCAGAACATACTGCTCATGTCAGTCACGTTGGAGACATTCCAGCTAGATATGTCCCCATTGAATGCATCGGCACCCTCAAACATCCAGCTCATGTCAGTCACGTTGGAGACATTCCAGCTAGATATGTCCCCATTGAATGCATCGGCATCACTGAACATCCGCCGCATGTTCTTCACGTTGGAAACATCCCAGCTAGCTATGTTCCCGTTGAATGCATCGGCAACACTGAACATATAACTCATGTTCTTCACGCTGGATACATCCCATTTCGAGATGTCTCCGTTGAATGCATCGGCACTATAGAACATCCAACTCATGTCAGTCACGCCGGAGACATTCCAGCCGGATATGTCCCCGTTGAATGCTGAATAATCGGCATTGCTAACAGAGACAGCTGTCCAGCTATTAAACAGGTGGCTCATATCCGTAATTTTACTGGTATCAATAAGGTTCAAGTCAGCCGTGTTTCCCTGTGCCTCAATCTCCTCGTCGATCATCCTCCAAAGATCATCTTTGTTCTTAGCCGTTTCCTTGACAAAAAGCGACACGGTTGCAGTAGCGGATCTTCCCCCAGATGTCGGTGTAACCGTTATGGAGTAGTCTTTCACGAACTGCCGTGTCGTTGGAGTCCCGTAAATTCTGCCGGTCGAGGTGTCCAAATTCAATCCGTCAGGCAGTGCTGGACTCACACTGTACGTCACCGATGGCAACGCATTAGCCAACGACAGGGAATAGGGCTGGCCCACAAATGCCAGTCGGAATTCATAGTTGATTGGAGCAAAAATGGAAAATGAAAATGGCCCGCTCCAGGCTCCGAATTGTCCCTCGCCGTCCACCGCTCGTACACGCCAATGATGCGTCAGCAGGTTTGTCAGGGCTGTTGTCGGCGTGTATCTGGTGCCGGGCACATTTACCGTGGAACTGCCCGCCAGGTTCGCCGCACTGTCTGCTATTTGTATCTGATACTTATCCGCTCCAGCCACGGTGGTCCAGCTAAATTCGGGCGTGGTATCTGTGGTGCTGCTTCCGTTAGCGGGATTCAGGCCCGATACGGTATCAAAGTTTATATTCAATGTTTGTGTACCGCTCCAGGCCCCGGGCTGTCCATCGCCGTCCACCGCTCGTACACGCCAATGATGTAGGTGCTGGTTCGTCAGGGCTGTTGTCGGCGTGTAACTGGTGCCGGGCACATTCTTGTCGTCAACCGTGGGATTGCCCGCCAGGTTCGTCGCACTGTCTGCTATTTGTATCTCATACTTCGCCGCTCCAGTCACGGCGGTCCAGCTAAATTCGGGCGTGATGTCTGTGGTGCTACTTCCGTTAGCTGGATTCAGGCCCGATACGGTATCAAAGTTTATATTCAATGTTTGCGTCCCGCTCCAGGCCCCGGCCTGTCCATCGCCGTCCACCGCTCGTACACGCCAATGATGCGTCTGCTTGTTAGTCAGGGCTGTCGGCGTGTAACTCGTTCCAGACACATTCTTGTCGTCAACCGTGGGATTGATCTCCAGGTCCGCCGCACTGTCTGCTATTTGTATCTCATACCTTGTTGCTCCAGCCACGGCGGTCCAGCTAAATTCGGGCGTGATGTCTGTGGTGCTGATTCCGCTGGCGGGTTTCATGGAAGTTATGCTGCCCCCCAGCTTAAACCCCCTTCCTTCGGTCCATTTCCCCCATGCGTCATGCTTCTTTGCCGCTCCCCTCCAGTAGTAGGTTGGGCCTCTGTTCAGGCTGGCCTTGGCTCCCAGGAAGTTGCTGGTAAAGGTGTTCTTCATGTAAATGACATTGGAAAATTGTTTGTCGGTGGCAATCTCCAGCCTATAGGCCTGGGCCTCCAGAACTTCATTGACGAGAAAACTCTGGTAGATCATTTCCGTGCCATCAGGGGTAACCGCTTCAATTTCATTGGCGGTTTTTACGCTTGGGTAGCCCTGATAGCTGGGGGCTTCGGGGTCGGCGGGGTTGTCCCATACACGTTCACAGGCATTGAGCATAAGGGTGGCCGCAAGCAGGCCAAGGGCTCGGCTCAAGGGTTCTCTCAAAAAGAATAATCGGTTCATTGCAACTGCCCCTCCATTCGGGTGATTTTGTTTATCAAAGACTTGTATCTCTCCTTAAGTTTCTGGTGATCAGGGGTTGTAAGGGCTGATATGGTGCCGATAACTGTCAGGGCCAGCCCTCCGCCTCCCAGGGAATAGCCCAAGGGCTCGTAGAGTGCTCCCTGCCCCTTGTATTCCGAGATTGCCATGGTATCGGAGGTGTCCTGGTAGTTCTTATAAGCCTCTTCCGACGATGCCAAGAAATACACCCCCGCTCCTGTTGTCAGTATGCCCAGGGGAATGGTTATCCACGCCCAGGTTTTATGGGCCTTTATGCGTTTGTTCACGATGTCGATCTGGTTTTGAAGAAGATCGCGTTTTTTGTAGAGTTCGGCGAGTTCGGCTCTTTTACCGGGGTCTTCGTTTTCAATTTCGTCGGCGGCCTGCATGTCGGTAAATTCGGGTGTGGTGTCTGTGGTGCTGCTTCCGTCAGTTGGATTCAGGCCCGATACGGCATCAACTCCAGCAGGTTTCGAACAGCTTGACAAAGCCAGCAACACCCCAAGCAACATCATTTCAATTGTTTCCTTGGTTTTCATTGGAGAACTCCTTGAAATTCGCTTTCGGCTTATTCTCCGGGAAATTGGCGTTAGCTAGGATCCATATTATAAGGCTCCTATGAAACAGTCCAGCCCTTGAATTATTGGTTATTGGTTATTGGTTATTGGTTGATTCCATGTAGGGGCTGGCGTTACGCCAGCCGATTACCTGTTTTCCGATGCCCTCCATAACCTGGGCCAGCCGCGAATGAGGCCTTGTGCCAGCCTGTTTACCTGTTTTCCGATCCCTCCATAACCTGGGCCAGCCGCCCTGCGGCGATCTTGATTCACCTGTCGGGGACTAGTCCAAGAAGGTGACTTCCATTAATGCGACTGTAGCGACTTGCCCGCCTACTAATGTCTGACCAAGGAGAGTGCCAAAATACGCATCATATTCCACCACCTTGGCCATAAGAGTCATCGTGTCTTGAGGCCTAACCTCTGAGCGGAAATAGGCACCGAGAATGGAGGTGGCCCTGATATTCGGTGGAGCAGAATGCTCGCTGATAGAGTTGACTTCGTTGGAGACGAAGTGCACGAGACATAATCCCAGTTGTCCGATGGCCTCGACTTGCAGGCAACCCGGATAGATCGGAAAATCAGGGAAGTGTCCCTTGAATAGGGGAATGTCCGGTGAGAGATAGTACTCTCCGACAATTATATTCTTTTGTAGATCCAAAGCTTTAAGAGAATCGACAAACAGAAAGGGCTCTCGATGAGGAATTATTCGCCGTATTTCATCACGTCCGTAATCAAGAGATTTAGGCAGGGAGGCTGGCTGGCAAAGGGGTATCCGGCGATGAGCCTTGAGCAATTTATGCTTATCTTCAATTGACATTTTTCACGAGGACATCTTCGAGTATGTTGAGAGTCTCATCCATCTCGGCCTGACTAAGCTGAGAGGAGACAGAGATACGGAAGCGCCTAGCGTGAGCGGGCACCGCTGGGAAATCCACAGGTTGCAAGAAAAGGCCGCGTTTCTGTATTGCTTCGGCATACCTCATGAGTTTCGCCCCATCAGAACCTATAATAATGGGGATAACCTGAGACTGGCTATCACCTAGATTCAGGCCAAGCTGATTCAGGCCATTCTTGAGATACTCAACATTCTCCCACAATTTATCCCTGAGAGTGGAATCCCGTGTGGCAATCTCCAACGATTTAAGCAGTCCTCCCGTCACGGCGGGCGAAGGGGCACAGGAGAAATTCCATGGTGAGGCATAGCCTTTGAGGTAACGAATCATGGGGGCTTTCCCACAGATGAAACCACCTACCCCTCCGAATGCCTTACTCAATGTTCCAAAGGAAGCCCCGATGCGGTCTTCAACCCCGAAGTGCTCGGCTACCCCACGGCCATTTTCACCAAACATAAGAGTTGAATGTGCTTCATCAATATAGGATCCGGCTCCGTATTGATCACAGATATCGAGGATTTCTGGGAGCTTCGGTAGATCACCATCCATTGAGTACACACCCTCAACGACAACCAGGGTGCGCTTCCCCTTGGTTTTTTCCATGAGCATCTGAAGATTGTCTAAATCATTATGGGCAAAGAAAAGCATTTTAGCTCCCGACAACGTACCGCCATCGATAAGGCTCTTGTGACATTTCTCATCCATCACAAGATAATCACCCTTTCGCAATAAGCCTTGTATCGTGCCGACATTGGCCCCCAGTCCACTGGAAAAAAGGAGACAGTCTTCCTTCTGCTTGAATTGGGCGATTTCCCGAGCGAGCTTCACGTGTATATCCAGGGTGCCCGATAGTAGGGGTGCCCCAGATGAGCCCAGACCATATTTGTCAAGGGCTTCCTTCGCCGCTTGAATAACCTCGGGGTGTGTAGAAAGTCCTAGGTAATTATACGACGTAAGATTGATGATTCTCCGTTCGTTGCCATCAAGATTGCTCCGCACTCGTGTAGACACCCTGGGTGCTTCCAATAGCTCCTGTTCAAAAAAACTGAAACCTTGCTTGACCGCAGGGTGACTCATCCAAGTCTCGAAATCCGTTGGTGGAGATAGAACATCGGAACTATCGTTAAAAAAGAAGTCGGCGAGACTGAAATCTAAAGCATTGTCGTCAGGCATAAATTACTTATCGATGTATTGAAGAAACTTATCGGCAAGCGCATCAATGCTCTGGATCTCCGCAAGTTCGGCCCTAGGAACCTTTATGCTCAATTCGCGCATCGAGCAGGAAACCACTTCGATCATATCAAGGCTGTTTGCCCCATAGTCTTTCATCGATTTCTGTGGATCTATTTCATCCATGCTGACATTGTCGAGGTTTTCCTCGATAATCCTCTTAATAATCTCAATCACTTCTGATTTGGTCATTTATTCACTCCTATTGTACGTTTAGCCATGTAATCCATCAATGTGTTGTCCCGAAACGGCAGCCCAAGGTCAGCATTGATTATCTGCCCATTAATCGCCGTCATAAGACCACTGCACATGGCCAATATAACTTTACCGCAATCAGGGGGAGTTAGGATAGAGCTTTCTCCAACACCTTTATTCTTCTTCATCCAATCAAAATACTCATCTCCGAAAATGGCATTGAATGAAGGAGTGCGGACTGTCCCAAACCGTATGGTATTAACGCGACAGCCTTCATCATATAAATGCACGGCCAGATATCGTGTGAAAAATTCCAGCAGGGCCTTGGAGGCCGCTACATAATCATATCCCTGATAATAATTATCCGGCCCATTTGAGGAAACCCCTATCACGGTTTGGGGATACCTCCCAAAGCATTTCTTGGCTTGCCGAACATAATCAATCATGGGCCATGTGCTGTAGTCGAAGGATTTATAGAGGGATCTTTTACGATAATCATCCAATGTTTCGGCCTTGAGGGCAAATCCCACATTGGAGACAAAGATATCAACACCGTCATGCTCTTCGGAAATTTTTTCCATAACGGCTGGGGTATCTTCCTCTCGGGACACATCCGCTTCAATAATCATGGGATCCGGGGCACCCTTTTCCTGAAACAGGCGTCTGATTTCTTCCTCTGGGGTAGAGCCCCAACGATAGGTGAGTATAGACCTTGCGCCTGCTGCTCCAAGTTCCAGCCCTGCCGCCAAGCCTATTCCCCCTGTGCCGCCCGTTATGAGTGCAACTTTGTTACTCAAGTCAATAGGGATCATAAGCCATTCCTAGTTTGCATAAAATTCATCAATTATCTTTCTTGTTTCAGGATAACCGAAACTGATGCGATGCATCAAATCTTCCTGTTTTCTCGCCTCGTTAAGCAGATTCTTCTTCCTTGTCACGAGGGAATACTTCAAAAGCTGTACGGAGGCAGGATTCTTCTCGGCTATTTGTTTAGCAATATCTCTAGCGACACCCATAACTCGAATTTTCGCAACGAAGCGATTAATATTTGTGTTCATGCGCTCCAGTTCCACCCCCTTGAACCTCTTAGCGGTAAACATCATCTCATTAGCCGCAAACGGACCGACGAGTTCAGGCAACAGGGTGGTTATGCCCATACCGGGCGTGAACCCCATCGACATGAACACCGCCCCGTATCGGCTTTCCCTTGCCGCAATAACGATATCTGAACAACAGGCAAGTGCCAACCCCCCACCCAAAGCGTGTCCTTCCATTGCTGCGATGATGGGGAATTCTGCACTCAATAGCCTCTCGGACATCACAAGGTCTTTCACGAGGATCTCCCCATCTGTGAGTGCCATCAAGGTCTTCTTATCCGCACCTGCACAGAATACGTCATGCAATCCACAGAGAACCATGACTCTCGGGGGCGATCTCAGTGCCTCCAGTTCGTCCATTGTTCTCACGAAATCGGCTATGAATGTTTCTGAAAAGACATTTTTCCCCGCTATGTCATTCATTTTGAACCAAGCGACACCGCTAGGATCCATGGTGAGATTTATTACACCGCTCATTTACAAGCTCCTTGGAGAGATAGGCTCCCGGTAGGCCGAAAACTATCAAACCATGTCGGCAATTCCCCTTCGGCAAAGTTCCTTATCGATTCATGCACTTCGGGACTCGATGCGGCATCGACTAATTCTCTTACAGCCAAATCCCGCTGTTCCTCCATAGAAGAAAACCTCAGGGCCTCTATGAAGGATTTATGCCTTGCTGTAGCACCCGGTGATAATCGCATCAAGCGGCGCCCCACCTTGTTCAAAGCCTTCTCAATTTCATCTATGGGGTGTATTTCATCAACCAACCCCCAATTCAATGCCGTTTGTGCATTTATACATGCCGCTGTCTGCACCAAATAAGCCGCCCGTTTCACAGGCATGCGCATGGATAACACATAAGGCATAACATTCGCGGGAACAAGTCCCCAATAAAGCTCACTGAGTTCAAACTCGGCCGTCTCAGAGGCGAGAACGACATCACAAGCGGCAACCAACCCCACACCCCCAGCCTTAGCAGAACCTTCAACAAGACCAACAACTGTCTTCGGACATCGATGCATTTTGTCCAGGAGCTGTGAATAGGCATAGACCCCAGAGTGTAAATCGGATTCATCTCCACCGGACTCTCTGTCAGTAAAGGATGTAAAATCCATGCCCATGCAGAAAACGGAGCCATTTGACCGCAACAGGATAAATCGGACTTCTTCATTATTTATATGAGAGTCAAAAGCATGCAGGAGTCCCTGAATCAGCTCATGATTAATCCGATTCCCTTCATCGGCATTGAGCATCGTGATGATGCCAGCCCCCGAATCCACTGCTGTCGAAACCGTCAATGAATCAACTCCACTCGTAAGACCGAACGTACTCGTCGATTTTCATGAGGGAAAGGAGTTTCTTGCCCTGATAATGGGAATCCCACAAACCTTTCGGAAAGTTCAAGTCGGGAACATAGTTTTCCTGCTCCATGCTTTCCTTCCGCTTAACATCAACTTCTTCATACTCATTGACATCAGCTTCTCGCCGACGATCCAGCTGTGCATCAATATTCATGGCCCCTAAGCGCTTCTGTCCGTCAGCAAGTGCTCGGCCACTCCAGAACTCTCCGATCGCACCAGAGCCATAGGCATAATAGCCAATTCGGTCACCCTCTTTAGGCGGCTCATCACCAGAAAACAAGCTAGCTGTACCGACAAAATTGCTCGATCCATAAGTAGAGCCTACCCGCCGTGAATAACGAAGCGCATGGCTAACTCTCCTTGTAAAATCATCCTGCACCTCGGACTTCTTCCTGGGGCCATTAAGGTTGCACAAGGTTCGGTGAGCCTGAAAGGCCATTCCGGGAAATGGCGTGTGGTAGCATATCCATCGGTGGTCCTTGTCGAAGTCAACCTCTGTCTCAGCCTGTTTAACATAGTGGCTCCAAGCCCCTTCCAAGGCATCTAAATAGGAATAGAGACTGACTTCATTATTGCCGACTTCTGTAAGGGCACTCGGTCTCCATGTATCATAGATATTTGCAGACCAGGTGCCTTTGCGGAATGGTTCAAATTCAACTATTTCAGGTTGGTCACTTATTATCATAGCGGCAGCGACACCTCCAAGAACAAACTCCTCTTTGGCATTGAGATGTTCACGAGAGAAATCCGTTGAAATTACCAATGCCTTGCGTCCACGGCTTAGCCCCGATGCCACCCAATTAACCGCCGTATCGAGGGCAGCAAGGCCACTGTAACAAGCATGTTTAACTTCGTAATTGCGAATGTTCTGATTCAGCTCCAAGGCACCGATTATATTCGTAGATACAGGCTTGCCGAAATCTACAGCACTCTCGGTGCCGACAATGAGCATCCCTATGCTTTCTGGGTCCACATATTCCATTAATGGTCTGGCGGCATTGGCTCCCATGGTGACACAGTCTTCCCAGATGGGATTGAGAGCCCTGGTTTCAATCAGGTAGTCTCCAATGACCTTTTGAGGGTCTTTGTTCCGTGCATATGCCAATTTCTGTTGTGAAACAAACATGCTACATCCATAAATATTGAGGAACTCTATTCCAACTCTATCCATTCTTTCTCCTAAGACGATTTTTGCCATCCCATACAAGTAGATTAACCGAAAAGCAATGATTACCGTAATAAGCGGCCAAAAAATAATAATTCTATACTGTCAAGATGAAATCTTATCTTCAAAATTCTTTGAAGTCAAGTATCACAATGAAGAATGACCTATTGCCCTCTTTCATTCACCTTTAGCCTTTCAAAAAGGGTGGAAACATGTAGGGGCTGGCCTTGTGCCAGCCCGGTTACCTGTTTTCCGATGCGGTTATATTGAGGGTGGGGACATGTTGAGGGTGGGGACAAAGCCCCACCCCTACGTGTTGCGGGTTGAATTGTTTTTCAATGCGGATGGTCATTATCAATTATCACGCTTCGGGTTATGCGTTTCAGGGCATGCCCGGCGTGGGATGTATCTCGCTTCGGGGGATGCATTTCTGGGCGTGCCCGGCGTGGGATGTATCTCGCTTCGGGGTATGCGTTTCTGGGCACGCCCGCCGGGGAAGGCATCACGCTTCGGGGTATGCGTTTCAGAGCGTGCCCGGCGTGGGATGTATCTCGCTTCGGGGTATGCGTTTCTAGGCGCGCCTGGCGTGGGAGGCATGCGTTTCTGGGCGTGCCTGGCGTGGGAGGCATTTCGCTTCGGGGGATGCATTTCAGGGCGTGCCCGGCGTGGGATTCATTTCGCTTCGGGGCATGGTTTTCTGGGCGTGCCCGGCGTGGGATGCATTTCACTTCGGGGTATGCGTTTCTGGGCGCGCCTGGCGTAAGATGCATCTCGCTTCGGGGGATGCATTTCAGGGCGTGCCCGGCGTGAGATGCATTTCGCTTCGGGGCGTGCATTTCTGGGCGCGCCCGGCGTGAAATGCATCACGCTTCGGGGCATGCGTTTCTGGGCGTGCCTGGCGGGGGCTGCATCTCGCTTCGGGGGATGCATTTCAGGGCGTGCCCGGCGGGGAAGGCATCACGCTTCGGGGTATGCGTTTCAGAGCGTGCCCGGCGTGGGATGTATCTCGCTTCGGGGCATGCGTTTCCGGGCGCTCCCAGCGAGAGATGCATTTTGCTTCGGGGCATGGTTTTCTGGGCGTGCCCGGCGTGGGATGCATTTCACTTCGGGGTATGCGTTTCTGGGCGCGCCTGGCGTAAGATGCATCTCGCTTCGGGACATGCGTTTCTGGGCGTGCCCGCCGGGGGATGCATTTCAGGGCGTGCCCGGCGTGAGATGCGTCTCGCTTCGGGTCATGGGTGTCCGGGCGTGCCCGGCGGGGGCTGCATCTCGCTTCGGGTTATGCGTTTCAGGGCGTGCCCGGCGTGAGATGCATTTCGCTTCGGGTCATGCATTTCTGGGCATGCCCGGCGTGGGATGCATCACGCTTCGGAGTATGCATTTCTGGGCATGCCCGGCGTGGGATGCATCACGCTTCGGGGTATGCGTTTCTGGGTGCGCCCGGCGTAGGAGGCATTTCGCTTCAGGGCATGCATTTCTGGGCGTGCCCGGCGTGGGATGCGTCTCGCTTCGGGGCATGCGTTTCTGGGCGTGCCCGGCGGGAGATGCATCACGCTTCGGGGCATGCGTTTCTGGGCGTGCCCGGCGTGGGATTCATTTCGCTTCGGAGCATGCGTTTCTGGGCGTGCCCGGCGTGGGATGCATTTCACTTCGGAGCATGCGTTTCTGGGCGCGCCTGGCGTAAGATGCATTTCGCTTCGGGGCATGCGTTTCTGGGCGTGCCCGGCGGGGGATGCATTTCAGGGCGTGCCCGGCGTGGGATTCATTTCGCTTCGGGGGATGCATTTCAGGGCGTGCCCGGCGTGAGATGCGTCTCGCTTCGGGGCATGCATTTCTGGGCGTGCCCGCCGGAAGAGGCATCTCGCTTCGGGTTATGCGTTTCAGGGCGTGCCCGGCGTGAGATGCGTCTCGCTTCGGGGCATGGGTGTCCGGGCATGCCCGGCGGGGGCTGCATCTCGCTTCGGGGGATGCATTTCAGGGCGCGCCCGGCGTAAGATGCATCTCGCTTCGGGGCATGGGTTTCTGGGCGTGCCCGCCGGGGGATGCATTTCAGGGCGTGCCCGGCGTAAGATGCATCTCGCTTCGGGACATGCGTTTCTGGGCGTGCCCGCTGGGGGAAGCATCACGCTTCGGGGCATGCGTTTCTGGGCGTGCCCGCCGTGAGATGCATCACGCTTCGGGGGATGCATTTCAGGGCGCGCCCGGCGTAAGATGCATCACGCTTCGGGGCATGGGTTTCTGGGCGTGCCCGCCGGGGGATGCATTTCAGGGCGTGCCCGGCGTAAGATGCATCTCGCTTCGGGACATGCGTTTCTGGGCGTGCCCGCTGGAGGAAGCATCACGCTTCGGGGCATGAGTTTCTGGGCGTGCCCGCCGTGAGATGCATCACGCTTCGGAGCATGCGTTTCTGGGCGTGCCCGGCGTGGGATTCATTTCGCTTCGGGGCATGGGTTTCAGGGTGCGCCCGCCGTGGGATGCATTTCGCTTCGGGGCATGTGTTTCAGGGCGTGCCCGGCGTGAGATGCAACACGCTTCGGGGCATGTGTTTCAGGGCGTGCCCGGCGTGGGAAGCATTTCGCTTCGGGGGATGCGTTTCTGGGCGCGCCCGGCGTGAGATGCCTTTCGCTTCGGGGTATGCGTTTCTGGGCGTGCCCGGCGTGAGATGCATTTCGCTTCGGGGCATGGGTTTCAGGGTGCGCCCGGCGTGGGAAGCATTTCGCATCGGGGGATGTGTTTCAGGGCGTGCCCGCCGGGGGAGGCCTTTCGCTTCGGGTCATGCGTTTCAGGGCACGCCGTGAGATGCCTTTCGCTTCGGGGCATGCGTTTCAGGGCACGCCCGGCGTGAGATGCATTACGCTTCGGGGCATGCATTTCAGGGCGTGCCCGCCGGGGAAGGTATCACGCTTCGGGGCATGCGTTTCAGGGCACGCCCGGCGTGAGATGCATTACGCTTCGGGGCATGGGTTTCTGGGTGCGCCCGGTGTAGTTTCTCAAATTATTCCACCCAAACCCTTTCACGATCAGTTAGACAATTTCTCAATTCAAAAAGAACATAATCCGGCCCTCCCTCCGGATTATGTTATTACAGGGTAAGCTCTGTAGCAGCGACTCGAACATGTTCAGCAGAAACAGACTCTTCCCTTTCCATGGCGGTAGCAAGCATAGCTACTTTTGCCAATGAATTAGCCCTTCGTAGGATGCCACCCGATTTCTGATGAATCGCATAAACAGCATTTTCTGCAAATATCGGTTTTTCTAAACCAGCCAAAGCAAGATGATGATTCAAGTATTTCTCCATGACTTCTCTTTTAATTGATTCCAGATGATTCTTTCCTAAAACCCGTGATGCCAAAGGCCTAGCTGCACTGGTCATCAGATGGTCCATCAATCCGTCCTATCCACATAGGATAACTGGCATAACCGGTTTGGAATCATATTCAAACTGCAACAATCCACGCCCCCGCACGGGGGGCGACTAAACTTGGCATAACCGGTTTGGAATCATAGTCAAACTGCAACAGGGTGTGTAGCTGAGCAAAAACATTGTGTTTAAACAGGTGAGCCTCATCAATGATCATGTGGATTTCCCTGCTCCCACATCACCGGTAATCACAGTGAGAGCCTTTTGTTGTACTGCAAAGCTGACTCTCTGTTTCAGGGGGTCCAATGCTGGGAGAGGGTATAAATCCCGAACCGCAACATTCTGGGAAAAGGGATCTTTTTTCAAGCCAAAGAAGTGTCTGAGGTTTTCCATTATTCATCCCCCGCAGCTTTCTCAAAGAGAGACCCTTTTTGTTTTCCAAAGTGAGTTGCTCTGTGAATTTTACTGTTGCTATGCTCGTTAAGAAGGGAAAGATATCCCCTGGGTTCATCATCCAGGAAAACCTCAATGTGATCGTAATTTTCATAACGAAGAGTGACATTCATCCCGATCAGCCCAATGGGAGCTTCAAAAACCCTCCCATAGCCCCGGCCAATTAGAGACTTGTTTTCGTTGGAACAGAAGTGCTTTCATCCAATACTGCTGGCACTGCCGGGATAGCTCTATTCGGAACGTGAGACCCTTGAGCTTTTGTTCTAATGAAGATTGGATTTCTTTCCAGGGATACTGAAAACCTAGTGAATATTTTTCAGGACGTAAGGTATGAACAGTATGGCAGTAGGGACAACGGTACCGTTTCAGCCATAACCCTGCGGTGTAGCCATGGAAATATCTCAGGACAAATCCATGGCCCCAGAGCCGACATCCGCCACAGCAAGGACAGCTATCTGGGTTGATCCAGGGAAATTCCTTTCCAGAGTCTTTAAGTTCTTCTAAATCTATCCGACAAATAAGTATCAAGATTGTTCCTCCCTTTGGGGAGGGGTTGAGATTGGAGTAGGTGTGCATTGGTGTGGGCCCTGCTCCTTTTTTTTATGTTCGGAGAGATTGAGAATTAGATTATCTGTTGTGAAAAATTAGTTAACTGAGTGTGAGATATTCATGGGGAGATTGGTTAGGATATTTTGCGAGATTACAGATGCATCTCGCTTCGGGACATGCGTTTCTGGGCGCGCCTGGCGTAAGATGCATCTCGCTTCGGGGTATGCGTTTCAGGGCGTGCCCGGCGTGGGATGTATCTCGCTTCGGGGTATGCGTTTCTGGGCGCGCCTGGCGTAAGATGCATCACGCTTCGGGGGATGCGTTTCAGGGTGCGCCTGGCGTGGGAGGCATTTCGCTTCGGGGGATGCATTTCAGGGCGTGCCCGGCGGGGGCTGCATCGCGCTTCGGGGCATGCGTTTCAGGGTGCTCCCAGCGAGAGATGCATTTCGCTTCGGGGGATGCGTTTCTGGGCGTGCCCGGCGTGAGATGCGTCTCGCTTCGGGGGATGGTTTTCAGGGCATGCCCGGCGGGGGATGTATCTCGCTTCGGGGTATGCGTTTCTGGGCGTGCCCCGGCGTGAGATGCATTTCGCTTCGGGGTATGCGTTTCTGGGCGCGCCTGGCGTGGGAGGCATTTCGCTTCGGGGGATGCATTTCTGGGCGTGCCCGGCATGAGATGCGTCTCGCTTCGGGGCATGCATTTCTGGGCGTGCCCGGCGTAGGAGGCCTTTCGCTTCGGGGCATGCGTTTCTGGGCGTGCCCGGCGTGAGATGCATTTTATTTCGGGGCATGCGTTTCTGGGCGTGCCCCGGCGTGGGATGCATTTCGCATCGGGGTATGCGTTTCAAGGCGTGCCCGGCGTAAGATGTATCACGCTTCGGGGCATGGTTTTCTGGGCGCACCCGCCGGGGGATGCATTTCTGGGCGTGCCCGGTGTGGAATGCATTTCACTTCGGGGCATGCGTTTCTGGGAGTGCCCGCCGGGGGAGGCATCTCGCTTCGGGGCATGCGTTTCTGGGCGTGCCCGGCGTGAGATGCATCACGCTTCGGGGCATGCGTTTCTGGGCGTGCCCGCCGGGGGATGCATTTCAGGGCGTGCCCGGCGTAAGATGCATCTCGCTTCGGGACATGCGTTTCTGGGCGTGCCCGCTGGAGGAAGCATCACGCTTCGGGGCATGAGTTTCTGGGCGTGCCCGCCGTGAGATGCAACACGCTTCGGGGCATGGGCTTCTGGGCGCGCCCGCTGGGGGAGGCAACACGCTTCGGGACATGCGTTTCTGGGCGCGCCTGGCGTAAGATGCATCTCGCTTCGGGACATGCGTTTCTGGGCGTGCCCGCCGGGGGATGCATTTCAGGGCGTGCCCGGCGTGAGATGCGTCTCGCTTCGGGGCATGGGCTTCTGGGCGCGCCCGCTGGGGGAGGCAACACGCTTCGGGGGATGCATTTCAGGGCGTGCCCGGCGTGGGATGTATCTCGCTTCGGGGTATGCGTTTCTGGGCGCGCCTGGCGTAAGATGCATCACGCTTCGGGGGATGCGTTTCAGGGTGCGCCTGGCGTGGGAGGCATTTCGCTTCGGGACATGCGTTTCAAGGCGTGCCCGGCGGGGGACGCATCACGCTTCGGGGCATGCATTACTGGGTGCGCCCGCTGGGGGAAGCATCACGCTTCGGGGCATGAGTTTCTGGGCGTGCCCGCCGTGAGATGCAACACGCTTCGGGGCATGGGCTTCTGGGCGCGCCCGCTGGGGGAGGCAACACGCTTCGGGGCATGGGTTTCTGGGCGTGCCCGGCGTGAGATGCAACACGCTTCGGGGCATGGGTTTCTGGGCGTGCCCGGCGTGAGATGCATTTTGCTTCGGGGGATGCGTTTCAGGGTGCGCCCGGTGTGGGATGCATTTCGCTTCGGGGGATGCGTTTCAGGGCGCGCCCGGAGTGGGATGCTTTTCGCTTCGGGGGATGCGTTTCAAGGCGCGCCCGGTGTGGGATGCATTTCGCTTCGGGGGATGCGTTTCAGGGCGCGCCCGGCGTAAGATGCATCACGCTTCGGGGTATGCGTTTCAGGGCGCGCCCGGTGAGGGAGGCATCAGCATAAAGAGGCCAGAAGATCCAGAGCATTGTTTTTACGAGGTAGTGTCAGACTACTTTATCATGGTAGGAGAAAACTGCTTAGAATAGGGATGACAAATGCACATTGCAATAAAATCAAACGAGGTATGGATAAAATCAGTCGTTTATTTCAATGGATAAAAGAGCATGCGGAGCAGTTAAAAGAATATGATATCTACTGGCTGATTTTAAGCATAGCGTTCCGGTTTTTTCTGAAAAACTGAGTAGTTAAGGCCCCGGAACACATGCTCCCCGCTTAAAAAAGAAGTTCAACTGCCGTTTTTAGGATAAATAGTTCACCGAACTTCATGTTTACCTCTATCCCCGAATGCACAACGGGCTATAGTAATTAACCTTTACCCCAGGATTACGCCACAGGCTGAACCAGGTCTTGCGTTATTCTGCACCCAGCTTGATCTTTCTGGAGAATTGGTTTAGGCTCTGCTTTTTTCTGAGTGAGATTGGCAATCGATACAGAGCAAAGCATAAGGGAGGGCTTCCAGGCGAGCTTGACTAAGCTTTGCTCCACAATTCGAACATATTCCGAAACGCCCATTCTCTAAGCGGGCCAAGGCCGCTTCAATGCACAACAAACGATTCTGATCCTTCATGCTAACCGTTTCCAGCATTCTTGCGTCAATATCATTCGATGCGATGTCGGCAAGGTCCTTAACACCCTCATCCTCCATGGCAACTCGAAAATCGTTGTTCTCTGCAATCAGAGTACCCCAGACATCTTTCTTCATTTTATTGAGTTTCTGGCGAATCTGATTCTTAAATTCATACTGCATGCGAACTCCATTGTGAAAAACTGGGCTAATATGCCTGATTGACCATTATTTGTCAAGTTCAATTATCGCATCATAAGGCAGGGGGTTACCTGTAAAGTAGTTTGTCCGGTTTTTTCAAGCTTTTACCTCCAATAGCTTTGGGATTTGTATTCCAGCCCCGAACTCGTCGACAAGGGCTTCTAATGGGGATTTCCCTTCCAGGATTTTTCTTGGGTAGTGATTCATCCAGTCATGGATTCTGACACAGTTCCAGGAGGTAAGAAGTCCCATGGACACGAAGATAATACCACATTCAAGGCAAGAGGGACGGGATGATCGAATAGTGCTGTAAAGAACGTACAAAAACAGAAAAAAGCTGTCTCTTGAGGAGTTTGCCTGCCTCCTTGAATGAGCTACAAAAACGCTCCAGAGGGAGAGCCAGAGGGAGGAAGGGGGGCCATCTGTGCCCTGATTTGACGACTTGCTAAAACTTATAGCGCAGAGCTGGCACAAAGGAAGACGGAGGACAATGCCAGAGGCCCCCGGCTAAAAATTGACATGATTACGTACTGGTAGAGGCCATTGGGAAATAGACTGTGTCGTAAGCGGCAAGGGCAAGAAAGCCCTCTTTGTATTCACAGAGCGAGCCACACGCGATCAGCGCATCTCACTCATCCCTGATCAGCGTGCAGTCTCGGGCAGTGGCAGAGCTGGACAAATCGGGGCGGAAAATGGGGTCAAAACATATCAAGTGCCTCGAAGATTGTGGGTAGCTCAATTCGTGGCACTCCATAACCGCTTGAGAGGGCATTATGCATTGTCAGGAAAAGAATTATGCAGTCGATCCCATTGGACCTCGACAAAGGGTGTTCTGAGTAGAATTATATGGGATTAGCAGGGTTTTTTGCCTAAATGAGCCAAAATTGAAACAATTAGATTGAGTCGGTCTGGAACAAGTATGAGCACTCACTTGTAATTCGTTTTTTCACCGGAACATCTATGTCAGCACGTAGTTGTTGCACACCACTAAGCTTCTAGGCACTATATAAAGCATCCCGAGAGACTTTTGAGACCATCACCTGTGACAACGGGAGTGAATTTATGGATGCCCAGGGGGGCTAGGGGGGCCGATAACTTACCGCACCATGCAGGCCGCTCCCCATATAGGCTTGACGGGATTTCGTAATAAAAATATCATATCTTCGAAAGAAGGAAGAGGAGGGCCTTATTGAAGGAAGAGGCTATTGAGGTAGAGGGAATTGTCAAGGAATCTCTGCCAAATACAATGTTCAGAGTTGAAATCAAAGCGGGGCATTTGATACTCGCCTATCTCTCTGGAAAAATGCGCAAGCATTATATCCGTATCGTTCCGGGTGACCGTGTTCGTGTTGAGCTATCGCCCTACGATCTTACCCGAGGACGCATTATTCATCGTGATCGATGACGCAAGATAAACCACGTGGCCCCTGAGCCACCATCTTTTCTGTTTGCTTTTCTAAATTCCCCGATTTCTGAAGAGGACTCAAGATAATCACGGACTACCGGTGCAAGGACGGCTCCATCGGATGAATGCAATCCCTTTCCATGGATGATCAACCCCTTCCGGAAACCTCGCCGGTGCATGGATTGGACGAAAGAATCCAGTGCTTTCATGGATTCCTCACGGGTGAGACCGTGAAGGTCAAGTACATCCTGATGAGGCCGCCGGTGCCAGATTGATCGGCCTTCACTCGCCGGACGGCTGGAGTCTTGTTTCTTCTCGGCTAAATGCTCTTCTCTAGGAGAATAGGATTCGAGCCAGTCTTCCTCTCGTGCCATTCTTTTTTTCCGTGATGTATCACTTTCATTGCCTTGACTTTCCCATTTCTTCAAGATTTGTTCAAAGTCCATCCGATACCTCTACCACAAAATAAAGGGATTCCAACGGCAACCAACCCTCTAAGCCGTAACCAGTACGTACAAGGCAATCACCGTGACTGACGGCCATCACCTCTACGGCGACACCGGGCGGTAGCTGAATCCAATCCGAAGCAATGGGGCCGGGAATTATCCGCAACACTTGAGAACGAGTACTGACAATAGCTATCTTGTTATTCCAGAGAATGTGGGTCGCCACCAAGGCGGCAGAAAAAACCACAAAAACCATTATCATAACCACAAGACCAATATATCGCCTCGTATCTCGCCAGTAAAAAAATCCCGCCAGTACGAGAAATATACCGTTAGCACCGATAAGCCATAAGCCAAAAACCCAAGCCGGCGACCACGACAAGGAAACCCCTTTCTTATCAATCAAGCCCAATCGATTTTCTATGTATTTATGTGTTTGGCTAAACAGTTTGTTCCCGGGTCTTAAAAACAGACTCCTGCGAATCAGTGTTATAGCGATGTCGGGGGAATCATTTTCCATTGCAGTTATGGCCCGGTCATGCATTAGGCCGGGAAGCTCTCCATATCTCTTTGAGAGATCGGCATAGATTGCATCGGCTTCACGCCAGTCTCCCGCCTGAGCAGATTTTTTGGCATTCGCCGCCATTTCTGCATCGGAAATCTCAGTATTAATTGACGATAACAATAAAGGGAGAACAAGGACGACGGACAAATGACGCAACCTGAAACGTCTGAGTACATAGAGAGTCATCAATAAGAGAATGCCCGGTAGCACCAATAGGTACAGGAGGGGGTTCTTGCCATGGAAGACGAGGGAGCGGTAATGGAACAAATCGGCCCCAAGTAACATGTCAGCGGGAGATAACACCTCCTCATCTAGGGCTTCCTCCACTTGTATTGTGTAAGTTTGTTCTGCGATACTGTATACATGTCCCGTATCCTGCGGATCAAACCAGGGCCATTTAGGTATTCTGATCTTCAATGCCCCAGTCTCATTGATCCTGTAATCAAATCTTTCTTCTCTCCATCCCTTATACCCCAAAGAATCCGGGAGATAGGAGGATAAGGAGTTGCTATTCACCTGTTCCGCCCCAGCTATTTCCGGCAAAGGACCGCGTAGGACACCGAGATTTCCCTCTCCTTCAATCTTCACGTGCAAGGACAGAATATCGTTCACCTTGTATGGCCTCCTCTCCCAATCCACATCGAGACGAAACCGTCCTACGGCCCCTGTTTGTCTAACAGGGGCGGGCAAGGGCTTAACCACAAGGGAAAACCCCTGGGCCACACGCGTCAAACCGCTCACAACCACCCGGGCACCGGGGAATTTAAATTGCCCCGGCTCTCCCAGGGTCCAGAGCCAAGAGGCCATTGGCACATCGTATAGGGTATCTGTTTCATAAGGGCGTGTAATCACTCGCCCATAGCCTGGGGACTCTTCCAGCAGTCCGGCTGGCACCTGAGTCAAGGAAGCGGAACTGGCAAGGGTTAAATAGGGAAGATTTCGTGCCTCAAGAATAAGTGGAATAGTTTGTCCCTGCCAAACTGCCTTTGGCGGAGATCTCCATTGAACAGATACCGGATATGGAAAGCCGCGCTCATCCTGCTCAACACCGATGATCCTCGCAATGTCCGTAGAAGCCTTTAGGCCCTTAACCTTGATATGGAAGGGATCAATTGAATGAAAGCCCGGCCCATCCACCCGCACAGCGGCCCTCACTTCGACCTTCCTTTCAACAGTACCGTCTTCATTTTTCATCCCCCATGGTCTTGCATAGGGGTATGCCCACCAGGTTATTGCGCCATTTAAGGCCGGATGGCTGATCTGGACATCATTATCCCATGGTAATCTTGTGCGGATAGTAATCGTGACTTGCTGACCCCTTGCGGCCTTAGAGGGAGACAATTTCAGGGTGACATCATCCATCGCCTCAATTGCAATGGGGCATAAGAATAATGCCAGAATCAAAACGATGCGAGGCTGCCTTGAAGTGACAGGTTTTTCTCTACGGGGCCAAAAATTCTGAAACCGGAGTAAATTCTTTGCACACAAGAGTTTCAGGATCTCCCTCCAACGTCGAATAAAGGGATGAAGAGTCATTTGAGATAGCCTCGCTACCAGTCCTGTGCATTCGGAGATTCGGCTTCCGGAGAAGTCCATACATCCGCCTCCTTCCGCTTTATGTATTCGAGTAACAGGTTGTCACTGACAGTCGGCGTTGATATTTCACGTTTCTCGGCAGGCTTAGGGATCTCCGACCTTACATGGGAGAGTGAATCCTCAAGATTGATCTTAGAATCGATATCAGCAGGATTGTACCTCAAGGCCCACTTGAAAGATTGGCTCGCCTCCTCATAGTGTCCCCAATTGAAATAGACGAGCCCCCTGTTGAAGGCGATTCTGAACAAAACCTCAACATCGTCCGTTTCCTTCTCGGCAAGAGACCATGTATGCAATGCCGCCTCCGACTCTCCAAGAGAATAATAGACATTCCCAAGGTTGTAATAAACTATATCCAGGCCAGCGGTCATCTCTTCTTCGGCTCCCAGATAGCGTAGAATGGCCTTCTGGTACTGGCCGAGGTTGTTCGCAAAATTTCCAGACAGGACTGCCGTAGCCTGAGGGAATTCCCTGCAAGACCCCAGAATCATGACGGCGAGAATGCAGACAAAAGAAGTTTTCATCGTCTTCGCCATGGAATTACCCTTCCCATGAAATAGAATAGTAGCATGACTATCGCAGGCAGAAGATACATACGGTATCGGTAGTTGTCGGTGAAGTCGATGTTACTGGCTTCGGAGAAATCCTGATCCGACTTGATGCGTTCTATGAGCTTGCCTACAGCACCTGTTTGGCTTAAATCATAAACCGAACCTCCGGTGTCCTCGGCCAGATGCTTGACTCTATTGAAATTTGCACGGCTAATCACCGGTTGATCTGAGTCGCTGGTTATCAACTTTCCATCTCCGAGGGGTATGGGACCGCCATTTACTGTTCCGGAGATGATGGCGTGGACAGGAATGCCATCTTGGAGGAGTTCCCTTGTGACCCGATTAATATCTCCCGTCAGCGATTCCCCATCGGTAATAAGAAGAAGCACCCTGTTTCTGCTCACCACATCAGGAAACGATGAGGATGCCGCCTTTAGGGCGGATTCAAGGTTTGTTCCAGGCGAAGTCAATAGCCCCGTTCCAAGCCGATCAATCCATAAATCGAGTATTGCCTCGTCCTGAGTCATCGGCACCAGGGTCTGCGCATCCCCCTTGAATACAGTAAGCGAAAACCGGGTATTTTTTAGTTTCTGTATAATCATTCCCAATGCTGCGATACTTCGTCTTATCCGATTCGGGCTAATATCCTCCACCAGCATACTCCGTGAAACATCAATGGCAACCGCAACATCCAAGCCAGAAGAATGACTGATTTTCGACTGTCCGACCCTGCGTGGATCGGCGATTGTCAGCACTGCAAAAACCATGAACATCGCCAAGCAAAAATCCCTAAAGGCTATGCGGACACGCCATTCGGGGATATCTCGTCCCAAATTTTTCAGCCTTCGCCACGTACGCCGTCTGAGAATACCCGTGAACACAATTATACATACAGCCGGAACAAATCCCCACAGGCTCTCGACATAACCCCAGGTCATGGAATCTCCTCCATGAGTAGACGGCGGACGACATACACGAACATAAGTATAAGTACACCGATAATGACGGCAAGCCGGTGCAAGGGGCGGCTACGTATCTGCACACTCACCTGCCGTTCCACCTTTTCCAGGGAGTTCACCGTTCGAAACACGGCTTCCAATGTACCAGGGCTCGTAGCCTCCCAGAATCTTCCTCCGTAGGACTCGGTAAGGGTGCGGGACCTTCCTTCGTCAAAATGAGTGATAACGGTTCCTGATGTCGTTACACCTGTTTCAGGATCGGTGAGATGGATCGGGAATTCGCCCTGTTTTCCAACCTTGATGAGATACACACGAATTCCATGATCGGTAGCAAGTTGCATAGCGGTTTCCAGCCGTACTTCCCCGGCGTTGTCGTCGCCATCAGTCAGTAATAGAATGACTTTTCCCGCCGCCATGGAATCGGTCAGATGGAGAGTGGCGACAGCGAGTCCCATGCCAATCGCCGTATCATCCCCAAGTTCTCTGATCCGTAATTCCTCCAACCTCTGAAGAAGCCAGTCATAGTCGTCTGTAGGCGGACAACGAAGCACGGCCTGAGAACCGAAGCTCACCAATCCGATTGAATCACCCTTCCGGTCTTGCACAAACCGGTGAATAACCTGCCTGGCCAGATCAAATCTATTAACTGGTGGATAGTCCTGAACACCCATGCTTAGCGATTGATCCAAGACGATCATGATGTCTATGCCTCTCGAAAGATGCAATTCCTCCTGCTCGACAATCTCCGGGCCAGCCAGGGCGATGATCAGCATAGACAGGCCTAGCCATGACAAAATTCTCGAAGAAGAGATGAATGCCTTCAGCCAAATATCCCGCGGCTGGAATTCCTCGCCCCCCCAGACTAGAAATGGGAATACAAGACGACCGCCCCTCTGCCTCCACAGGTATCTGGCCCAGAACAAGACTGGGGCCATGAGGAAAAGTGCAAACCATCCCGGATTGCTAAAACCGAGCAAGTGTTTTCTCCCATTCAGAAATGACTGATTCAACCACGGCAAGGGTCTGCTTAAGGCTGGACATATCGGCATTCTGGCCAGCAAATTTCACCATATCGCCGACTTTGAGAACTTGTAGTAGCTTATCTTTGATGTCCTGTCCTACCGAAGAACCTATGATGGCCGAGATCTCAGATGTCGTCGCACTTCGGCAATCACATCCCGTTCGTTCGCTTAAATAGTTTCGAATCCCTCTGGAGAGTTGCAAATACCAGTCAGAAGCCGAATCAATCCCTAATTTCTCGTTAAGCTTTCTAAGCAGTCGTCGAAAGCGGCGAGCGGGCCTGTGAACATGAAACATCTTTTTCAAGGAAGTAATGAGCCTGGATAAGAGTCTGTAGAGGGAGTGAAGGAGAAATGGTGACATGGCGATCAATGTTAGGACAATTGTCACACCTATCCGAGTGCCCGGCAATAATAATTGCCCCCTTAATCGCCTTACCCCATCATGGGATTCCCCTAGCAAGGAAAGTGTTGAAATTCTTATATCTTGAAGAACTATGGCCCCAAGATCAATCGTTGGCAAAGTTTTGTTTCCGGCGGCAAAGGAAGTGAATTCGATGCTGATGCGTACCATATCGTCAGATGGCACAATTCTTATATCTCGTATATCGACCCATTCAACCTTCGGTAGAATCTTTGGCACTGCCAACTTGACGGGTGCTTCGAGACTGTATTCAAGCTGTAATTCGACAGGATCTCCAATGTAGAAAGCCGGTGGGAGAAACTTCATGTCCACCAATGTTTCCTGGCCATCCAACACGCATATAGAAAAGAAAAAAGCGGAAAAAAGAAATGAATACCTCAAACACCTCTCCTCCGGCGAAAAAAAGCCTGCAAGCAAACGGAAGGATCCTCGTTTGTACTCACCTCTAAGGTGTCAACCCCGGAGCTACGGCAGCCATGTAGCCAAGTATCCCGGTGCTCATGCCAATAATCTGCATAGTCCTTGTTCATTGAGGCAGACCATCTCCAGGCGGCGATGCTCTCATCGGTTTCAGGGTCTTTCAATTCCGACAGCCCTATCTGCGGAAAACTCTTGTCCAGAGGGTCTGTGAGTCGAATAGCGATGACATCATGTTTACGAGATAGGATATTAAGCTCATTTTGATATCCGGTTGTGCGGAAGTCTGAGAGAACAACGATTATACTCCGCCTCTTCAAGGTCTTCGCCGTGGTGCGTAGGGCATTCGCCAAGTTGGAACCCCTGCCCTTTGCCTTATATCCCAATACTTCACTGATTTGCCTTAGGATATGTTTTCGTCCCTTCCCCGGCGTGATCAGTTTTTCAACCCTGTCAGCGAAGAGGAGGCTACCGACATTGTCGTTATTGGCTTCAGCCGCAAAGGAAAGCAGAGCAAATAAAACACCTGCAATTTCCCTCTTATCATCCGCTCCGCTACCAAGCATAAGCGATGCCGAAACATCAACTACCATGAACAGGATGAGTTCTCTTTCTTCCTTGAACGTCTTCGTATACGGCATAGCCATGCGTGAGGAAACATTCCAATCAATGAAGCGAACATCGTCTCCATAGGCATATTCTCTTACCTCATCAAACTCTATTCCGACACCTTTGAATACAGAATGATAGTTGCCGACGAAGAAACTATCGACGAGTTTACGTGATCGGACATAGAGCCTACGGACGCGTGAGGAAAGATCCATCATTTATCACGGAACAGGAACGGCTTTCAGGAGTTCTTTGATGACGGTATCCGAATCCATCTGCTCTGCCTCGGCCTCATAGGACAACACGATTCTGTGCCTCAGAACCATGGGGGCAACGGCTTTGACATCTTCCGGCAAGACAAAGCCTCTTCCTTCATACAGGGCCTGCACCCTCGCACATCGATAGATTGCCAGAGTGGCACGGGGCGAGGCCCCATATTCAATGTACCGGGAGACGGGAATTTGTCGCTGGTCGTTTATCCTACTGGCTATGACCAGCGAAATTATGTATCGGCGTATTCCTTCCTCAGCTTTGACAAGTTCGGCTGCTTCTTTTAGCTTCCGCACACTTTCTGTGTCGAAAACCTTGTTCACCGGTATCTCGGGATCGTCCACCATGCGTTCAAGCACGGCAAGCTCTTCTGTCGGGCTTGGATAGCTCACATTCACCTTGATAAGAAATCGATCCAACTGTGCCTCGGGGAGATGGTAGGTTCCCTCCTGTTCGATGGGATTCTGGGTTGCCATTACAAAAAATGGTTCCGGCAGAGAATATGTTTGATCACCAATGGTAACCTGCCGTTCGGCCATGGCTTCCAGAAGAGCGGATTGCACCTTGGCCGGCGCACGATTAATCTCATCGGCCAATATGACATTGGCAAAAACCGGCCCTTTTCGTGGAAAAAACTCTCCGGTCTGTTGCCTGTAGATCATCGTTCCGGTCAGATCGGCGGGCAAAAGATCGGGTGTAAACTGTATGCGTTTGAACACTGCCGACGACACATCGGCCAACGCCTTCACGGCCAAGGTTTTTGCCAACCCCGGCACACCCTCAACAAGCACATGCCCTCCGGCGATAATCCCCATCAACAGTCCGTTGACAAGCACATCCTGCCCGACCACCCTCCTGCCTATCTCTTGCCGAGCCTTGTTGATAAGATGTCCGGCTTCCGTGATTGCCATTCTTTTTTTTCCTTGTCTGTGTGTTATGGCTGGTTATATATCCGGCTTTCTATTGGTCGAGGTCTTCCCGACTTTTAATAATCCGCGATATAAGTCCGTATTGTAGGGACTCCTCGGCATTCAGCCAATAGTCCCTATCTGTGTCCTTGGCTACTTTGCTCAATATCTGACCGGTTTCTTCGGCTATGAGCCTATTGATTCTGTCCTGAAGCTTCTCAATTTCGCGGGCATGAATCTCTATCTCGGTCGCCACACCCCTGATGCCGGAAAGAGGCTGATGAATAAGGAAATGGGCGTTGGGAAGACTCAGTCTGTTATTCTTCCCCGCCGCAAGATGAACCAAGGCGGCGGCACTGGCGACAGTTCCCATACCTATTGTAAAAACATCGGGTTTGATGAACCGCAACATATCGTAAATGGCATATCCGGCATCGGCATCACCGCCAGGAGAATCAATAAACATCCTGATGGCTTCATCACTTTCTGCTTCCAGCAACAGCATTTGTTTGACTATTCGTTCGGCCATATCTTTATTGATTTCACCGCAAAGGAGGATTGTGCGGGTTTTCAGCAGTTTGAGTTGTAGTCCATCGGATCCTTCTCGGCTATTAACATCATTTTTCTTATCATCATCCAGTCTAGTCATGTTGCACCTCAATTTTATGGTATGTGTTGTAATATAGTGCTCATCAGGGTATGAGACAAGAACAAGTGAGCAATAATATAATGGAACCTCTGAAAAACAGCTTTAGAAAACTATCGAAAAGCTTTTCTGCCTGCCTGCTACAGGAAGAAGGGAGCTCAAGGCAATAATCTGGAGGGGGAATAGGTGCCAACAATATGAAGAGTGGTTTTGCCGCCATAGTCGGTCGTCCATCGACAGGGAAGTCCACATTGCTAAATGCACTGTGCGGTGAAAAAGTTGCCATAACATCTCCTTCCCCCCAAACCACGAGAAACGCCATTCGGGGAATTATAAATGTCCCCGAAGGTCAGGTTGTTTTTCTCGACACCCCGGGCTATCACCAATCGGAGAAGAAATTCAATAGCTATCTGCGGAGAGTTGTCCATCGGACTCTTGATGAAGCCGACATCATCCTCTACGTCATCGATGGTACACGCATGCCCGGTCAAGAAGAATTCTCCATCATGAAAATTCTTAGCAGAGCCAAAGCTCCCATTATCGCCGCAGTGAACAAGATTGATGCATCCCCGAAGTACTTGTCTGAAATCTGCGGCCTGATACGCATTAACATTGATCCCGTTGCAATTATAAATATCTCGGCATTGAAGGCGGCTCATCTCGACGTATTAACAGCAGCTATTATCGACCTCTGTCCGGAAGGGGATATTCTGTATCCAGCCGACATCATTACAGATCAGGATACCGAATTCCGCATTGCGGAGATAATCAGGGAGCAGGCCATCTCAAGATGCAGACAGGAACTTCCCCACTCACTCTATGTCGAAATCGCTGACATGGAATTTACTCAATCTTCGACGAAGACGATGTGGATTCGCGCTTTCATCATGGTGGAGAATCAGTCCCAAATAGGAATGCTGGTAGGACAGAAAGGAAACCAAATCAAAAACATCCGCCTCGCATCACTGAAGGAGATGCGGAAAATATTCCCTTGGAGAATTCAGCTCGACCTCAGGGTGAAAGGGCATCCTAAATGGCATAGCAAGGATTCCTTATTGATTGACCTGACGAAATAACTCCAAATCCCTCTTCGTCAAGGCAAGACGTTTGGATTAACCACAGATAAATACAGATGAATTTCATGTGTTGGGATACACCTCGTGTTCCGCCGCCTTCACGGATCAATATTTGGGCACAGGGGCTGTGTCAGAATGATGGATTTGGTTTGCAGGCAACGCCGCATGTGGGCCAAAGGCGCATTCTGACACAGCCCCCGGGCTTTTCTCTCCAATGCCTTCTTCTGGCTACCTGTTAACCGGCTCATTGCCAATCGCCGGGGTAGCCAGCGGCATTTCCGTTTCAATCCCTTGCGCCTGGCATTTTCCAATTTGCTATGTGCAAAACTACAGTGAACCTCCAGAAATCTGCTAATGCCGTGCCAGAGTTGCGGATTTTTCAAAGACTATATATAAAATAGCTTGACTAACTCATGAGTCTCTAATATCTTGCTCATATCTTGGAGGTGTAGCGAAGACGGTTATCGCGCCGGCCTGTCAAGCCGGAGATCGCGGGTTCGATCCCCGTCACTTCCGTATAAAAATTGTTGGCTCCTTCATCTATTCCAGAATTCGAGCTTCCCTCTCTAGAATCAGGGGATTCACCCCGTTATCGGAATAAATAGCAAGAGCCACTGGTTTCATTTCGGGTATTGTGTAATCCCAGATTTGAACTAACCTCGCCCGAAGACTTTTATAGTTATCCAGAATACTCTGCCCTTCTGCTTGTGTTGATTTTGGAAAAGAGGCAAGAAGTTCCTTTTGAGCGGCGGCTCTGGATTTGAGAATATTGCTTTCTTCTCGAAGTCTCTTTGAGTCATTGAGGAATTGAGAATCTTTTGTGGCAAAATACTTGTGGTGGATTTCAATTGACTGTTTCAGGCGAGCATCGGCGGTCGTCGAATAGATTTCCCATTGCCGCCAGATTAAAAAATACTCATTCGATCGCTCCTTTGCTATTGTGGTGAGTTCGTTGGCTATATTCCATACTTCCTTAAGGGATAGGATGTTGTCTTCTAGAACGACTTCAGGATTGACAGTTTCGAGATATTCAACGATTTCGGCATTCTTGGATTTTGTGATCAGGAGATACATTCCCTCCTGATTTATTTGTTTGGCCTCTCGCCAAATCAGCCAAGGGTCTCCGCTATTGCGCAATACTTCTACGGCTAGAATCTGAGAATTCGCTGTGCCGGTGTCAACTTCCATCCTCAGTGTCGGCCAGGCTTCGGAACCGAACGACAACAAGGCTTCGCTTGCGGCTATTGCAACCTCAGTAGAATTGTCAGCCAAGGCTTTCGTCAGTATAGGTAGTGCTACAGATGCCCCTATTTTCCCCATGAGTTGAATGCAGTTAACCCGATTGATGGTACTGGCTGACTCATAGATCTTGATAAGAACGGGAATTGCTTCGGCATTATAAGTGTCCAGAAGGCTTGCAACCTTTGTGCGTATCTTCTCATTGTCTTCTTCGAGGAGGGTAAAGAGTGTTTCAATGCTTTCAGGAGAGCGTAGTCCTTGCATCACATTCAAAGTGGCAATGCGGGAATCCAAAGATCTCATTGTGTCCGTGGCTACCAAATGAAGATACGGCAATCCCGCTTCCCCAAGCCTCAGAGCAGAGAGCTGTGCCTCCTTTCGTATCATAGGAGCCGGATCCGTGAAGGAATCGATGAATAGAGGAGTATCGCGGGGATTGTCATACCGGCTCAATGTTCGATACGCAGTAGATACGATTAAGGGATCCTGATCCGAAAGGGCTTCATGGAGGAATGGGTCGTTTCTATCAGCAATTGAATAAACAGCGAGAGATGCTTGATTGCGGACGGCATCAGAGGGATCCTTGAAGTAGTTAATAAGTAGGGGAACGATATCTTTTTCACCAATTCTTCCAAGGACAGAAAGAATCTTACTTCTTAATTGGGGAGCTACATTGCCAAGAGCGATAATGAGATATTCCCGGAATCCCTGGACATCGTCGAGAATCACAGAAATCGCCTTATCAGCGATTTCTTGATCCTTATGCAAGACAGAGTCGAATAAATATGGGTAGAAAAAGGAATCTTTTGTCTGCCCCGCAAGAATAATACCGGCGAGATGCCTCCGGCGGTTTTCATCATTTAGTAGAATTTGAATACTCGGATAATCATCCTCTGTTATGCGCAACTGTTCGCCATTCAACACGTAGGTTGCCGATTTCTCGATAGTGCTAGGGGTGTCCATGACCAATTTCTTGGAAGTTGTACAAGACAAGACCCCGCAGATTAACACAAGGCAGAGATTCATTAACAAAGCCCTTTGTATCAATTCCAACACAGTTCGTGCCTAATGAGATGGAAAAAGCCAGAGACCCCCGCATTTACGTGAAATATCTCAGAGGCTTCCCCTGCCTTATCAGAAACATGATCTGTTAGTTCTGAAATAAGTCCAACCATCCTTTTATTCTCGTCTATTAAATATATAGTGCCCTCAAGCTTAGTGGTAGACCTGCCTCCGCATATCTCTCGATAAAAAAACGATTTACAAGTATCTGTTCATACCTTGTTCTGCCCCGTCTCAATCCCTTTGTTTCTATTTCGGCTCATTAAAACTAAAAAACGGCTTATTCTATTCCACGACAGCTTTTGTTAAGGCCTAATGGGAACTAGCTGATTAAATTTTTTTCTGGCAGTATTTAATATGGTTTTTGACTGATAATAATCTGCATCGAATTCAACCTATTTAATCACCCACAATCTTCGAGGCACTATATATTTCTTAAAGTGCGATATTCGGCGTTATTTCGACAACGTGGATCATACCATTCTCAAACGATTGCTACGGCGGCTATCAAGGATGAGGCGGTGCTGAATCTGCTGGCTCGGATTATCGACCACCCATTGCCGGGTGCGTCGTCCGGGGCATCCTGGCCAGTCAGGATTTCGCCAATCTTTATCTGGGCGAACTTGATCACCAGCTCCAGGACCGCCTGGGCGTTAAAGCCTATTTACGCTATATGGACGATATGCTGATTTTCGCACTGGATAAATCTCAGTTGCATGGCCTGATCGCCAGTGTAGAGGATTTTGCCGGGTAGCAATGGATTTGGTCTGAAGGCAAGGCGGCATGCCTGTGCGTGTACGCACCTGTCTGCAACAGGTAGGCGCAGACAGGCGAAAAGTTCTGAAAGCGGAGTGTACATGAGCATTTCAGGTTTTTTCGCCATTTGGACTGGACTTTCCCCCCTCAGGGGGGAGGATTACCACCCCTTGAATTTGGAATTTTTTCAGTCCCCCCTGACCCCTGAGGGGGGGATTTCCTTCTCCCTTTCCTTATACGGGCCAAAGGCGCATTCTGACACAGCCCCGGAATCGAATGAAGGCGACTCGCAAGGAGCATGCAGGGAGGTAGGCGACTGAAGAGAAGGAGCAAAACCGCCAGTTGGACGTAAGTGCGGCAGACTCCTAGGCTAAAGAGGTTACTACTGAGTTTCGGAGAGACAGGGATTCGAACCCTGGGTACCGTAAACGGTACAACGGATTTCGAGTCCGTCCGATTCAACCGCTCTCGCATCTCTCCAGTTATGCCCTAGAGGACTTGAACCTCTGGCCTTTAGGTCCGCAACCTAACGCTCTATCCAACTGAGCTAAGGGCACATAGACGGAGAGGGTGGGATTCGAACCCACGGTGCGGTCACCCGCACAACTCCTTAGCAGGGAGCCCGATTCGGCCGCTCTCGCACCTCTCCAATAGCGGTAAGAGAAATTTTCTATGCAGACTACGCCTGTCCATCCCCTCAGCGGTGTGTTGATCCCCTCCGAGTTCTTGTCCCCTATACCTATCAGTATGTTGCAACATTTCTTATGAGTAAGTCCAGTATTTTAGAAATAAAATGCTATAACACCTTGTATCTGCTTGATTTCCGCTCTCCTCGAAGCGTAAATCACAATTGGGCACCTCTAGCACACCCCATTTAGTTCTTGCCTTGATCTTTTACGCCAGCCTGTGCGTTGCAGGGGCTGTGTCAGAATGCAGGGGCCCCGAGGGGGGGCTGGCTCCCCCTTCGGCCCCCCCGTCCCCCCTGACAGGGGGAGCTACCACAGGCGAGGCGGCGAGAAGTTCTGAAAGCGGAGTGTGCATGTTATACATGAGCATTTCAGGTTTTTTCGCCTGTCTGCGCCTACCTGTTGCAGACAGGTGCGTACAACGCACAGGCAGGCCAACGCCGCATGCGGGCCAAGGCGCATTCTGACACAGCCCCCAGGTGCAGACAGGCCGCTACTGCGTTGACAAAAATGGCTACTGTCCTTTAATGATAGGGTTCAATAAGTGTCCGGGGTCATGCGTTCGAATTCCTTTCTAACTCGGGACAAACGCTTTAGGTGGGCCTGGATGATATCTTCGTAGTCAAGGTCTTTTGTTTCAATGCGGTAGGCCTCATCTTCCCATTGTTGGATCTCTTCAAGGTGGAGCCATCGATATTGCCTATCCCTTGCGGCGTAGCCGTGCTGTTCTGCCAAAAACCAGGTTTCCATGGCCATTTCGTAGTACTTCTCGGCGGTTCTGAGGCTGTCGAGATTGGCACTCTTCCAAGGGTAATTGTAGAAATAAGCGTTGAATTTATCGTATTTTGCCGCCATCGCCAGGTATTCATCGGTGACTCTGAGGTAGGCATGCATGGTGAAGAGCTGACGATATTTCTCCCATTCGGTTTCATTTTCTATGTGTGCCAGCGCATTGAGCGGATTCGCAAAGGGGGAGCGCAATGCCATGGAGAGATACCAGATATTCTCCGCACTGTCTTCGGGGTAGCGGTACAGGCTCTGGTGGTAGAGCTTATAAAACTGCTCGGCGTATTGAATCTTCATAGCCGAAATCCAGCAGACCGGTACGGTAAACAAGAGTAAGATAACAAGAATTCTGTGCTTATTCGCCATAATCAATGAAATTATCGGCATTTTTACATTGTGTAATCAGCTTTGAGTCATTATATTAGTTGTGTTTGGAGTTTGCGGAGTTCCCATGAATAATGATGCTGATCTCGACAGGGTTATTCGTAAAATACATGATTACCCCAAAGAGGGAATACTTTTTTTCGATATTACCAGTATATTGACGACCCCTGATGCCTTCCGTTACTGCATTAACCGGATGGTTCAGCTCTACGAGGGAAGTGGCATTGAAGCGGTTGCCGGGATCGAATCGCGGGGCTTTATCTTTGCCGCGCCATTGGCCAATCAACTGGGGATTCCTCTGATACTCGTGAGGAAGGCAGGAAAGCTTCCTGGTGATGTCTATCATCAGGGTTATAAGCTGGAATACGGGGATGCTGCCGTGGAAATTCACAAATCCGATGTTCCTGAAGGCAAGAATGTATTGCTGATAGATGACCTGATCGCCACTGGAGGAACTCTCCGGGCATCCAAAATCCTGCTTGAGCAGGGTGGAGCTAAGGTGGATAAGGTCTTCGGCATAATTGGACTGCCCTTCCTAAACTACCAGGAAAAACTGCCGGGAGTAGAAATTTTCACCCTTATACAATACCATGATGAGAAAATGCCATAGCCACTCTTCCCTGGGGCTGTGTCAGAATGCGCGATAAGGAAAGGGATAAAGAAATCCCCCCCCGTCCCCCCCCTCAGGGGGGGATTGCCACCCCTTGCGACCCTTGAAGAGGGGGATGAGGGTGGGGAGAGCCCGGGGCTGTGTCAGAATCCAGGGACTGGGTCAGAATGATGGATTTGGTTTGCAGGCAAGGCGGCGAAAAGTTCTGAAAGCGGAGTGTACATGAGCATTTCAGGTTTTTTCGCCAACGCCGCATGCGGGCCAAAGGCGAATTCTGACACAGCCCCGGGATCGGGCGGGTGACAAGGCGACCAAGTTCGTGGTTTCGGAATGTTTCTAAGGGCGAATCAGAGTTGACATGATGCATGGTTCCGATTATTTTGAAGACATAATATCGATTCCCGGTAGTGTAATTGGTAACACTGCAGATTCTGGTTCTGCCTTTGGGGGTTCGAGTCCTCCCCGGGAAGATTGGTCCCTTCGTCTAACGGTTAGGACAGGAGATTCTCATTCTTCAAATAGGGGTTCGATTCCCCTAGGGACTATTTCTAATTCTAGGAGTCCCGAGAGTTTCCCACAAGTCCGCCAAAATCCTTAAAGAAAACAAAAAATCATATCTCACAACGATCTAAGGCATTTACCCCTGAGGGGACACGGTAAAAAATCTCTTCGGCAAGTTCCTAAAGCCGTTTTAAGGTATCCTTGATTAAAAAGTCCGTTCTGACTATGCTTTTCTGTGTAGTTTCTATTTTCTTTTGGGTAATGACACCAACCCTGCGTCACAGTTTTCATACATTCAGGGGATGGCACTATTGAAGCCTCGTTAGCTGGGGGTGCATTGCAATATGCCCTTACTTTCCATCCCTTTCAGGGGATGGCCCCATTGAAGCTATCTGCCCACAGAACACAGATATTTCCTTTCGGGGGATAGCCTCATTTACGATAGGGGTACAATCTTGGCCAGAAGTGGTAAGTTGCCAAGTTAAATGTCCACTTCAATTTCTATACTGTCGTGTTCAAGAAAAAAGCTCCCAGTATGAAATAGCCCTCATAGCCGGTGTCAGCCGTCAAACCGTTGGCACATGGCTCAAACTCTATGCAAACAAAGGCAAGAAGGGAGTAAGAGCTAAACAAAATGGTCGATCACCGGGAAGCGGGGCCTATTTATCCAAAGTCCAAATCAGAGAAATAAAAAAGAAATAACGGATAAAACCCCGTAAAGTTTGATATTGCCTTATGGACCAGCGAAGCAGTTCGTCTTTATATCAAGAGGTCAGATCATACTGGCCCCCAGAACCGTACGAACATACCTTCAAGATGGGGGTGGGAAGGGCCCACACTTCAAGGGTTGGCTTGCTCCAAGCTTCAATAAATCTGCATTGCCGTTGTCTATGTCGGTAAAATGGGAGTCGAATTAGTCAGTATGAAAGCCGGTGCCGTCAGGTGTCCGAAGCCGCCGCGAGGGATTCTCGCCGGATGAAGTGCGCCTGTAGCATTATCATTCCGGTATCTCCATGGCCGTCGATTTGGGAGATGAGCCGCTTGGCTGCGAGTATGCCCATCGTGCCCAGTGGCTGCTGGAATGTGGTGAGAGATGGTTTTGTATAGGGGGTGAATTCCTTGTTGTTGTCAAACCCGATCAATGAGAAGTCTTTCGGACAATCCAGGCCGCACTCCCGTGCCGCGCACAGGAAGCCGATGGCAGAGGCATCACTAACGGCGAAAACCCCAGTGAAATCCGGTAGCCTGGAAAACCCTTCCTTGGCAAGCGTATAAGCCGTTGTAGCCGTATAGTCTCCGTGGATTATGCGATTCTCTTCCAAGGATATGCCCACTTCCTGGAGCCGCTCGACAAAACCCTGGCGGCGCATCTGTGCTGCGTAGGAATTCTCCTTGCCATGAAGGTAGAGTAGCTTGCTATGCCCCTCGTCTAGGAATGCCTGGGCAGCGTTTCGACCGGCCTCTTTGTTGTCGATGAATATCTGATTGAGGGTCTTATCATCCATACCTCGATCCACTACGACAATGTGCTCATGGAATCGCCGTAGTTCCCTCATAATTTCAATGTCCTCCGGCGTATCGAGTGGAAAGAAGATAACTCCTTCAATCATGTTGTTGCTCAGGAATTTCTTGAGCATGTCCCGTGAGCTGTGTATGGACGAGTCTATGTCACGGGTATAGAAGGTTGTATTGAAGTAACCAGCGCGAGTCAGTTGGTCTTGTATTACCTGCAGAACCTCCCAATAGAAAGGGCCGATTCCCGGAAGCAGGATACCTACATGATGACTACGCCCGGTTTTCAGGCTTCGGGCAAAGTAGTCTAGCCTATATCCTGATGACTCAATGGCTTCCCTGATATTCTTGGCGGTGTCAGGGGATACCAGACAGGGGTTTTTAAGGAATCGAGATACGGAAGCGGATGACACACCGGCCAATATGGCGACATCACGCTGATTGGGCATGGTTTTTTCTCCATTGTGTTTTAGCTTTCATAAAATTTACAATCCTGGTGTCCAGATTTCAACTTCGATGCTGGTTCTTCTTTTCCAGCAACAGTTCAAAATCAGCCTTTCTGTCCCTAAAAAGTCTCAAATGGAATCTCCGCTGTATCGGATTTCAGAGATTTGAGAGCTGAGTCATTCCTTGGGACTTCAGAAGTACAACCTTCGCCCACAGTTTGTCTATCATCCAATCTGTGAGACTCTTAGATTGTCGGGATAACCCCACATCCTCCGAGTGCGTTCAGGTCAACTATCTTCTATGTCCAGCCTCGATTCTCCATGACAATTATATTATAAATGAAGAGGTGCGTGTCTAAAAACAACCCACACAAGCATTCCACGAGAGTGTGGAGATCAATTTCTCAGGCTAGCCCAGCCCCCTCCGCTTTTGCCTCCCTTGTATCGACCCATCTGCCGCCTTGTCTGCAAACCAAATCCATCATTCTGACCCACCCCCTGGATTCTGACACAGCCCCAGGCAGGGGAAAATCTCTTCGTCAATTTCCTCATGCTGTTTTTTAGAGGTACACTTTATCCTTTTGTATTAGGCGAAATCATGGATTTCAGAATTTTTTGAGATCTCTCAGGAGTTTGAAGGCCCTTTGTCTTACTTGATTAATATACCCTTGCCGAGCGTCAGCCAGCTTTGCCACTTCCTCAATAATCGCAATATTCCCTATTTTTCCTTCTCGAACAATTATGTTCTCGACAGCTTCAAGGTATGCAATGGCAAAATTGTTATCTTTGTTGACGGCCGACTGACGATAAATGATTTCTGCAAGTGCTCGATCTCGCATAACCGTGTCTTGAACGTCGATCTTAGATATAGATATGATAGCTTCGCTCAACACCATAGGCTCGGTATCTGTGAGGAGTATTGTTTGGAGACTGTCAGCCGCTTCCTGAGTGCCTAGTTCTCCAAGCAACCTAGCAGATTCGCGTCGAATTTCCGGGAAATCATTAATAACAACCCCCTCTTCTCTTATTATCGATGTCACCCCTTCACCAGATAATTCACGAAGAATTTCTGCAATTTCTGGATTAGCCTCATTTGCGTTAATCATTTCCTCTATACTTTCAAGAGCTACCATTTTGATTTCGCGGTCTAATGACGTAGCCTCAGTCTTTATTATCTGAGTCTTAATAGCATTTTGAAGATACAACTGCTCAATCGTTTGCTCTGATTCTTGCGCTGATAGAGGAAACCCACTTATAACAGCCAGCACAATGAGGAAAAAAGTGATATTTCTCATATTGGAACTCCCTTGTCTCTAATTAAAATTTAAATAACTGAATCATATTGATGGCAGAGGCCTCTTATCAAAGAGTTACCTTCCATACACCATCAAATTTTTCAAATTCATATAGTTTAACCCTTTGCCCCTCAAGGGAAGTATAGGCAACAACCCTATCCTTCTCGAAGAAAACAATTTCATTCAGTATAACTTGGTTACGGCTTGGAACAACAACCCAAAGAAAATAATCCTTTAATGATTCTAGCCGTATGTTGTTGTTTTTGAGTTGATCGTATTGATTGATTCTGTTTATGGTTTCAGCAGAGCTATAGTGTGAAAGGTATTTATCGGAAAGGAAGGTGCTCCATATTTTATATTGTTTCTTTGCTATTACCCTGTTTAGTTCAGCAATCAACTCTTCAATTTCATTGAATGTCTGTACATAAAGCTCTTCTGATACATCATAAGACTCTTCGGCCTCAACTTGTTTCTCTTCTTTAGGTTGAGCCTCTTCTGACGGGGCATCTGGCACCACTGGCTCCGGGTTGGTTGCTTCTGTTAGTGGGGGCGTTTCCTCTACAGGCACAGGCGGTTGTTTTGCCGTGGTACACGCCATCAGAATACAGAAAACACTAATTGTAAACAATGATATATTTCCCATTACCTCTAGTGTATAGTGAAGCAATCATCTTGTCAAAGAAAAAACTCAGGAATCAGAAAAAAAGCTGTTAATGGGCATCGCTGGAAGCAGATTTTGAGTTTCTGATGCGATTTTTGCCGTTGGGGAGTGCTCATTGTGGGGTCTGCGGAGTTGTGTCAGAATGCATCTTTGGCCCGGATAAGGAAATCCCCCCCCCCGGCCCCCCCTCAGGGGGGGGATTGCCACCGACCTCCGAAGTTGGCAAAAAAACCTTGAAACGCTCATGTACAACATGGATACTCCGCTTTCAGAACTTTTCACCGCCTTGCCCTCCTATAAGTGCCCCCCCCTGTCAGGGGGGGGACGGGGGGTGAGTCCTACGGGGGGCCGCCCCCCCGTAAGGCCCCCTGGATTCTGACCCAGCCACAGCTATATTCCAGCATTTCTTCTGAAAATCAATTTCAGGAGAAATGGTATAATCGATGACAGTGAGGGAAATTTGCTGTGCCCAAAATAGTTTTCGTTACTACACTGAGAGACTGTCCGACAGACTCCTAGCTTTGATTGTTTCCATCAGTTAGCATTCTACAAAGGCCGTGACAAGTTATCGAAAGAGGCAGTGTTAAGGGACGTGTATGTTTATAATGTATGAGATTGCATTGATATTTCAGTTCTCGTTTGCCTTCATCGTGTTTATCTTCCTCTTCTTCGTGAATGCTCCCTATGGGAAATTCTCCCGAGAAGGATGGGGATTAAGGATCGATTCTCGTCTTGCATGGATAATAATGGAACTCCCGGCGTTACTCACCATCGCCCTAAGTGCATGGTATTTCCGTAGCAAAATTGCCTCATCGTGGGTGTTTCTCCTTATCTGGGAATTCCACTATGTGTATAGAACCCTTGTATTCCCTATTAACATGGATAGGGGTCGGAAAACCTTTCCCATAACCATGTTACTTTCGGCGGTGTTTTTTAATATCATCAATGGATTCATCAATGGCTACCATCTCTTCCGTCTTCGTCCTGTTGATTCGGCATGGTTTAGCCAGACTCAGTTCGTTGTCGGAATCATATTATTTGTAGCAGGGTTCGCTATTCACGTGGATGCCGACCGGCGAATTCAAGCCCAGAAGCCTGGGCCTGGAGAATACATAATTCCGAGAGGGGGACTTTTTCGCTGGATTTCCTGTCCCAATTATTTAGGAGAGATAATACAGTGGTTTGGCTGGGCCCTCTTAACCTGGTCTTTAGCGGGGTTGTCATTTGCCATTTTCACCTTTGCAAACATCTTTCCCCGAGGTATTGCCTGTCACCAGTGGTATAGGCAGAAATTTTCAGATTATCCGCCGAAACGCAAGGCGATCATTCCGGGAATAGTATGAGCTTGCTCAAACAGGGGGGCCGGGGGGCCCCTCAAAAACTGTTTTCAGTGTCCAAAGTCCGATAGACTTCCTTGAACTGGTAGAGTTCTACGCTGTGAGAAAGAAAATTGGTGAAAGCCAAGTACTTACCCTTGGGATTGATGGCCAATCCGGTGGGCTGGTCATGTCCCCATATCCAAGTGGCCGCCTGTCCCGTCTTTAAATCAATGAAGAACACCTTACCGAATTCGTAGCCCCTAGTGAGATATCCCGTGTTTGGATTATTGGGTCCCGGCAGGATACGGCAAGCCATCGGCCATCCGGAGATATGTCACAGGTGTTTGGCTTGCTCCCCACCTGCCAGTACCCGCGCCATTGGCCACTGTCGGAAAGTCTGTAGACACGGCTAGCTCCCATGGCCGTTATGTAGTATTCTCCCCGCCGAGAATCATGAACAATGTGACGCATAGCGAAGGGTTCAGATGGCCCACAGTCATAAACATTCATTATCTCTCCTGTTTCGAGACCTCAATTCCCTAAAGTTGTAACTATGCCTCAATGGGTTTTTCTTAATTCATTTCTAAAAATATAATTATTTTAGAAATCAGTCTTGACACGAATTGTTTCATAGTTGCAATAGTGCTAGAACATAACTATGGAGGGATGAATATCAAGCATCGCTTATCATCACAACAAGAAATCCGGGGCCCTCTACGCCTATTCGGTAAAGAGCTATTGGGACAAGGAGAAAAAAGCTCCCAGAAACAAACAGGTGTGCCTGGGCAGAGTTGATCCGACCACCGGGGAGATCGTTCCTTCTAAGAGAAAGAACAATATTGCCCAACGGGCTGTTTCCGCCCCCGGGGTGACCGTGACATCACGGGTGGCCGGACCCTGTCTGCTTCTTGGCGAGCTGACCAAAAACACGGAATTGATGCCTTGTTGAAACAATGTTTTCCCGAGGACCATAAGCTTATTCTCAGTCTGGTGTATTACATAATTCACAAAGGGAATGCACTCCACCGCACTGAATCATGGAGTGTCTCAAACCTGCATCCATTTGAAGAGACCATCACCAGTCAGCGCATAAGCGAACTGCTATCAAGACTATCGGAGGATTCCCGTCAGCATTTTCTCTCTCTCTCTCTCTCTCTCTCTCTCTCTCTGGCTTGATCATGTCAGGGAGAATGACTGGCTTTGCTATGACATTACATCGGTCTCGTCCTATGCACGGCACAACGAGTATACCCATTACGGTTACAACCGCGACGGCGAATCCCTTGAGCAGACCAACCTGGCAATGCTTTTCGGACAGTCACATCGCCTGCCAGCTTATTACCGTCGCCTGCCGGGGGGGGGCTGTGTCAGAATGCGCCTTTGGCCCGCATGCGGCGTTGGCGAAAAAACCTGAAATGCTCATGTACAATATGTACACTCCGCTTTCAGAACTTTTCGCCGCCTTGCCTGCAGACCAAATCCATCATTCTGACCCACCCCCTGGATTCTGACACAGCCCCACATTGAAGACGACGACCAAATCTTTCAGGCATCTCGGAGCGAAGAAACTGCACTTCGTGTTGGACCGTGGATTCTACAGCAAAACCAATATAGATGAACTTTTAATGCATCGTCACAAGTTCACCATTTCTCTTCCCCCCGGAAGAAAATGGGTTGAGAATATCCTGAATGCGCACTGCGGTCGCATCGCATCGCCGAGAAATTACATAATGGTCGGAGAGAATGAAGCCCTGTATGCGACAACTGAACTTTACCGATGGGGAGAAAAAAATCATCGCTACCGACTACATATTTTTTATAATGCCGAAAGAGCGGCCAGCGATTTCGACCGACTGGTCCGAAGGCTGATCGCCTGCAGGGAGAAACTGCTTGCAGGTGGGGCGATTGAAGACATCAATAAAAATCTTCAATGTTATCTGATCATCAGGAAAACGCCCAAACGGGGACTGCAGGTGGATTTCAATGATGAAGAAATAGAAAAATTTCGCAGGAAGTACAGTGGTTTCTTCTGCATTCTGTCAAACACGATTAAAAGTCCCGCCGAAGCCTTGTCGATATACCGTAATTAAGGATGTCGTTGAAAACTGTTTTGACGATCTTAAAAATCACCTTGATATGAAGTGGCTCAGAGTTCACAGCTCCCGGAACATGGACAGTCGGTTGTTCCTGCAGTTTCTGGCACTCATATACGGCAGTTCCATTCGAGCCACCATTCAGGACGATCCAAAACTCAAATTGTTCACTGTCGCAAAGGTTATGGAGGAAATGGAGACTTTGGTCAAAATCAAATACTCCGGACGCTACGGTTCGGTGTTCACTGAGACGGCACCAGTTCAGCGGCGGATAATGGAACTCTTCGGCATTGCCCTGCCGACATAGTTACATTTTCAGGGAATTCAGGTTGTTATGTTTCTCGTTCAATGATGATGCCTGATTCATCGCCGTAATGAAAGAAGAGCCTTCCTTCGCCCTTGGCTGGTGTTGGGAATTCGAACCACCCTCTACCACATGTCTCATCACTGTCATTTTTGCCCTGCCACGAATATTCAATGCGAGGTGTTCTTGAAGATGCACGCGTGTCGATCCGGCCGTGAACTGCCCCAAAAACGAATTCACCCATATTGTCTTCTGCAAATAAGAAGTAACCTGGCTCTTCTAGATCGACGTAATCCATGGCCCACGTTTCCATCCATTTAATACGCCAGCGTCCAACAAATGCATGCATCTGACTCATCGGATTTTTTCCTAACGCCCGAAATCACTGGCAATTATGGAGCGGGACGATTTGGAACAAAATTGTGCGGAAATTCCCAAATTGATGCACGGAATAATTGTCCGGTGCAGTGCCTTGTTAGCCATTTTTATAGCAACCACCCTTGTAATAAAGGCAGATATTCTCCTGAACTATTTACATTTATATCTTCCAGTCTTTCTATAGACTTGGAGTAATATTCAGGATCTTCCTCAAAACAAATAAACCTTCGATTTAAGTGTTTAGCAGCAACAGCAGTTGTCCCACTTCCCATAAATGGGTCAAGAACAAGTTGATTTTCTCTTGTTGTTAATTTTATTAAATACTCTATAAGTGCCAACGGTTTTTGTGCTTCATGGATTCTGTTTTCATTTTTTCCAAAACCAAATTCAAGCATATTAGTTGGGCTAGTGCCGTTAAGATGACAATCACCTATATTCATGGCTCCAACTTCATTCTCAAGTATATTGTCAGTGATTGTTCCACCAATTGTGTAAGGCTTCATAAACCAAGCAATTGGCTCCCAGATTGGTGCAAGATTACCTAGTCTCCAGCCCTCCCACTTTTCGGCCTCTTCTACCAAACCTCTGCGCTCAAGAACAATACTTACTCTTTGCGCTCTATGATGTGCAGAGGGCTTCTTCCATGCCAGCGTATCTTTTAACAAAAAACCGCTATCCTCAAACGCATTGATAACTCGATGAATCGTTCTTCTTGCACCAAACACAAACAAAAATGAACCATTCTTCATTTTCGGGTAGACCTTGATTGCCCAAGATTTGCACCACTCTTGATATTCTAACCCAATATTTCTGTCGGATTGCGCCCAACCATTAATAGGCTTGCCGCGACGTTTAAATCCTGACTTACCCTCTTGTGCTGGAGATTTTCCGAGCAATGCAGAATTGGTATTGCTATGCAGTACATCCCAGTCATCCAGATTGATACCATAGGGAATATCTGATAAGAACAAATCAATGCTGTTTTCTTCGAGTTTCGGCAAGTGCTCCAAGCAATCACCTAAAGTTATTTTGTCAATATATTCACTCATCGCAATCAATTCATCCAAGACCAAGAAGATCGTTATCAACAACAGAGCGTATAGTCCTAATTCTGTTATCGAGCTTGCTTGCCTTCAGGACTTCTTTAATTGCTTGCTCTTTAGTAAGCCTCATTATCCGATCACGCTCTGAAGCTAAAAACCCGAGGGCTTCATTTCTTGATATTTGGATTGATTCTACAGAGGCTTGCTTTTCCTCCTTCCAAATGGCTACTATCTTGTCATCAAAATCAAGAATTTTTCGATTAACTGCCTGCCAATAAAGATTGGCATCCTTCGATGGGTTCATTGAATCAACGGTTCTAAATACTTCATGCACTAATTCCATTGCATTGTCAGTGCTACTTGCTAATGCCTACCGAGAAAATACTGCAAGGTGTGTATATGTTCCAATACATACCGCCTTCGCCCCTGCTTGTTGATATATCTGACTTGCACGAATAGGCAACTGGTACGCTGGACACACTACCATTGCGTATGGCTTGCCATGCTTCCAGCCATCCATTGCTTGTACTTTAAAATCTTTTTGATTTTTAGCTGTGCGACTTAACCTAAATGCTTTTGCATCAGCCACAAAACTGTATTCATTATTGACACACTCAACATCAGCGGCATCAGCCCGTTCTTTCAATACCAGACTATTGAATCCAATTGTTTTATAGGCTTCGTGTATTACAACATCAGTATATTTTGAATAAAGTTTTTCTTCGCTTGTATCATGCCCATAGTTTTCAGGGATAGCTCCACATAGCCTCAAATGACCTAGCAGCGCATCAATACCCTTGTCTTGGATTTCCTTGTTTATTTCAACCTCGACCTTCTCTGCATTCACGCCAAAATCACCACTTATCCTACTGATTTCGTCAATCCAGTAACTTCTTGAGTCGATTTGTTCCTGGGTTATTACTTCTACGTTCATAAAATTCCTAACGGTGATTTTAGAAGACTAACGCCCGAAATCACTGGCAATTATGGAGCGGGCCGGTGTGGGATAAAATTGCGCAGAAATTCCCAAATTGACGCACGGAATAATTGTCCGGTGCATTTCCATTGTTATGCCGTTGTTAACCATAGCCACCATCTTACCCTGTTAGCGTACTCTCTAACCTCGGTTTTTAACAAGCCTTCTAGCGCATGTTCTTCTTCAAGTATTTGCAACCTAACTCATATATAGTGCCCCGAAGACTGGGGGGGGTAGGGCGGCATTACTGAGCCGAAATGCCCATGTGCCAAGCCAAGTTTGAGCTTTTACCGCCTTGAATCGGAAAAAAATCATCAGAAATCGACTCGGAGGCTCAAAGTCCGATTGTTTCCCAGGATGACTCCAGTCCTATGGAGTGTTAACATGGTGGAAATAAGGAGTTCATAACAATGCTCAGCGTATCGGATGTCAGCCTGTCGTTCGGCAAGCGACTACTGTTCAAAGATGTCAATATAAAGTTCAATCCTGGAAACTGCTACGGACTAATTGGGGCCAATGGGTCAGGAAAATCGACATTCCTCAAAATCCTCTCGGGAGACCAGGAATATGATTCGGGGCAAATCCACATTCCCTCCGGTTTGCGTATGGCGGTATTGGCTCAGAAGAGAGACGCATTCGATGAGTACACCGTACTGCACGCCGTGATTCGGGGATACTCGAAGCTCTATGAAGTGATGACAGAAAGAGAGAGAGTCTATGCCAAGGCCGACATGACCGATGAAGAGGGGATGAGGGTCGCCGTGCTGGAAGGGGAATTTGCCGAGATGGGAGGCTATGAGGCGGAAAGCGAAGCGGCCACCCTCCTGACAGGACTTGGAATAGAGGATGCCCTACATGGCGAACTCATGGCCGATGTGGATGAAGGCACAAAAGTGAGAGTCCTTATAGCCCAGGCATTATTCGGCAATCCAGATATCCTTCTCCTTGATGAGCCAACCAATCATTTAGACATAGAATCAATCCGCTGGCTGGAAGATTTTCTTCTCAAATTCAACAATACCGTTATCGTGGTAAGCCATGACCGGCACTTCCTTAACAAGGTTTGCACTCACATCGCCGATATTGACTTCGGTAAGATCAGCCTTTATGTAGGGAATTATTCTTTTTGGCAACAGAGTAGCCAGCTCATCGCTCGGCAACAGAAGGAACAGCAGAAAAAAGCCGAAGCCCGTGCTTTAGAACTCAAGGCATTCATCCAACGCTTCGCCGCCAACGCCGCCAAGAGCAGGCAGGCGACCAGCCGAGTCAAGGAACTGGAGAAACTCAATTTGGACGACATCCCGCATAGCTCTAGGCGGTTCCCATTCTGCGGATTCAGCCCGGAACGAAAGTTGGGAAAGATGGTTCTTGAGACCGAGGGTTTAACGAAGATCTTGGATGGCGAAGTTCTTTTTGAAAATTGGCATATGTCCATACAGAGAGAAGATAAGATCGGCTTTGTGGGGCCAAACAATTTGGCGAAAACTGCCTTCATGGATATCGTCGCCGGAGAAAGCGAAGCGGACACAGGAAGCTATAAATGGGGGGCCACCACCAAGGTGGAATACTTCCCCAAGAACAACCATAGCTACTTCGAAAATGATTTGAACATGACCGACTGGCTGCGACAGTTTTCAACGGAACAGGAGGAAGCCTATATCAGAGGATTTCTTGGCAGAATGCTTTTCACACAGGATGAATCTTTGAAAAAAGTCAGAGTGCTTTCCGGTGGAGAAAAGGTGCGTTGCTTGCTGTCGAAAATAATGCTCAGCGGAGCCAATGTCCTGGTTCTTGATGATCCCACCGGACATTTAGACCTGGAGGCTATTACCAGCTTGAATAATGGACTGATAGACTTTCCGGGAGTGATCGTCTTCGCCAGCCACGATCATCAATTCATAAACACAATTGCCAACCGTATAATTGAGTTCACACCCAGCGGCATCATCGACCGCAACATGACCTTCGAGGAGTACTTGGAAAACAAGGATGTCACCCAGCTACGGGATGAGATGTACGGCGGCAAGCATGAGAGGCTGTCAATTTAGGATGACCGTTTGATTCCTCAAATTCTTTATGAAGACAATCATGTAATCGCCGTGAACAAGGCTCCGGGGCTGTTGGCTCAAGGGGACAGGACGGGAAACGCAAGCATATTGGATTTGGTGAAGTCGTTCATCAAAGAACGGGATGCGAAGCCAGGCAAAGTATTTCTCGGCCTTCCTCACCGCCTTGATCGCCCGGCCGGAGGAGTTCTGCTTCTCGCCAAGACATCCAAAGCTCTCTCCCGATTAGCCGCCGCCTTCCGAAACGGATTGGTTTCTAAGACCTATTGGGCGGTGGTGGAATCGCCGCCTAAGCCGCCGCAGGGAACGCTGGTTGACTGGTTAATCAAAGACGGCAGGAAAAATATCTCCCGATGTGTTGATGCCTCTGTTGCAGGGGCCAGACAGGCCGAGCTGAGTTACCAGCTTATCGGAAAATCAGAACGTTACTGGCTGGTGGAGTTGTCCCTGATCACCGGGCGGCATCATCAAATAAGGGTACAGTTATCGGCAATTGGCTGTCCGATAAAAGGCGATCTCAAATATGGTGCAAAGCGCTCGAATCCCAGTGGCGGAATCGCTTTGCATGCTAGGCGACTGGAATTGCCCCATCCGGTTCGCCAGGAGATGTTGATACTCACGGCACCACCGCCTGAGGATACGGTGTGGAAGTTCTTTAGATGATAGAAGAAGTGGACAGCGTATTCCCCAAGGCTGAAGATATAATGCGGCTAATCGATTGGTTTGACGTTCATGGCAGAACGTACCCCTGGTCAGTTGTCGCCGAATCGACACCGGATCCCTATGCCGTATGGGTTTCGGAGGTGATGCTCCAGCAGACGACTGTTCCGGTGGTGCTTCGAAGGTTTCAAAGCTGGATAGACCAATTCCCGAACATAGAGAGTCTCGCCGAGGCCTCCCAGGATGATGTTCTTAAGGCATGGGAAGGTCTTGGCTACTATGCCAGGGCGAAGAATATGCACTCCGCCGCCCGAGAGGTTTGCCAGCAATACGGTAGCAAACTGCCCAGCGACACCCGCACACTGCGCAAGTTGCCCGGCGTGGGAGACTACATTGCATCGGCGGTTGTATCTTTTGCCTATGGAGGGCAGGTGCTTACCCTCGAAGCCAATGGCCGCCGTGTCATTCAGCGTGTGAAGGCATCGAAGACTTGGAAGCAAAGTCTTGAACGGGAATTCAAGACGGCGGCGACTGAAAACATACCAAATGGAGATATGGGAAAATTCAACGCCGCCCTGATGCAATTCGGTCAGCAAAAATGCCTGCCCAGGAAACCCGACTGCGGCGATTGCCCGCTATTAAGACGGTGCTTATCCTACACCAAGGGTGAGCAGGATGATATTCCGGTGTCAAGACGCATGAAAGTTATAAAGAAAACAACCGATTTAGCCCTCATCATGAAGGGATATGATGTATGGGTGAAAAAACGAGGTCCAGGCATTGCCGCGGGACTCTGGGGTTTTCCAGCTCTTTCAGAGCTAATCAGTCCAAACAAATGGCGGTTATGCCATCGATTGGACATACATATTCATACATACACAAAGTACAAAGACGAGTTGCGCCCCGGTGTATATCGCTTAGCCGACGAACCTAAAATCAATGCCGAGATGGAGAATATGGCGAAAACATCACTTTCCGGTAAAGCGGTTCATGGAAATACGCCGAATCCGACTTTGGAAGGACGATGGGCCAGCGAGGAGACATTGAACCAGCTTGGAATGCCCACGGCACATAGACTGATCGCCCGGAACTTGTACCAATCCCAGAAATCATCAATAATGCCATCATGAGATTAAAATACGTTTCGTTTTTTCTTGTATGTGTATTATTTGCTTCCTGTGCCTCGATCAAGAAATCGGCAATCCGTTCCTTGGCAGACATGCTATCATCACCCGATGGAGCCGCAGCCTTCACCTCCGATGATGACCCTAAACTTATCGCAGATTCCCTGCCGCTGGCATTGAAACTCTACGAGATCCTCCTCTCCTATGATCCGGCCAACGCAGGTCTCACAGCCGCGGCAGGCCGTAATTTCGTCATGTATTCAGGAGCCTTCGTTCAGATGCCAGCAGATATGCTCAGTGATGAACTTTGGCGGGAGGGTGTTGCCGCCCGCCTGAGGGCGAAGAAACTCTACCGCCGAGGCCGGGACTATCTTCTTCAATCGCTAGAACTTAGGCATGAAGGCTTCCTTCATGCACTAGAATCTGGTGATTACGATGAAGCTGTGAAGCGGCTTGAGAAAGAAGATGCGTCATCGGCATATTGGGCCGGACTAGCATGGCTTGGCATGGCTAGCACGGATCCGCTAGACTTGGACTTGGCCACATCCTTGGACAAGGCCCTGGTGCTGTTATACCGAGCGATGGAGTTGGAAGAGACCAACCCCGGGATACACAGTGTGATGATACAAATACAGCTTTCGCTGCCACCGGCCCTCATTTTCACGATGAGAGAACGCAGTCCGAACACCGCAGCCTATATGGATCAGTATTACAGGGATGTCGGGGTGAGCGAAGATGTCCACAAACGGGCCTTTTACCACTACTACAGGGCCCTTTCACTATCGAAGAATCAAGACCCATTGCCGCATATAACTATGGCCACCGCCGTCTCGGTGAAAGAACAAGATGCCGAGGGGTTCAAAGACTACCTAGAGAAGGCCCTGTCCATAGAACCTGATGCGAACCCCGACACCCGGCTGATAACTATTCTCTACCAGGAGAGGGCACAATGGTTGCTGGAAAACATCGAAAACTTTTTTCTTGATATCTAAACTAAGGGGGGAAATGTGTTAAACAGACTCGGTTTCTTGGTGCTGCTTCTCTTAATGTCAATCGCCTCAATTTCGGGGTTCACTGTTAAACTCGGTAGCCCCTTCCCTGAAGGGACGGCTTGGGATGATACCCTTAAGCGGATAGCCGCTGAATGGAGAACCCTTTCCGACGGCAAGGTGCGCATGCGCATTTATCCCGGAGGTGTAGCCGGTAATGAGGATGACATGATCAGGAAAATGCGCATTGGTCAGCTAGATGCCGCCGTATTCACAATATTCGGAATGAAGAAAATCGCACCCAATTCATTTGTAATGACCCTCCCTGGGATTCTTGAGTCCGAAGATGAATTAGACTTCGCCATAAATGAATTCGCCCCCCGATTCGATGAGGACTTCATAAGCCAGGGGTTCCATGTTTTGGCCTGGTCAAAGACGGGCTGGGCGAATTTCTTCGCGGCCAATCCGGCACGCACGCCCCAGCTTATGCAGAAAGAAAAGCTCTCCATAAGCAACACCGATTCGGAGTTGGCGGCGAATTTCAAGGCCCTGAAATTCAATGTTGTTCCCATGGCGATTAACGAGGTTATCGTCGCCCTGCAAAGCGGCATGGCTTCAGCAACTTACGGCCCACCGCTTGCGGCGGCGGCCTATCAATGGTTTTCCCAAGTTCCCTTCATGCTGAACTATAATCTTGCGCCGGTTATAGGAGGAATCGTCATCAGCGAACGCACCTGGCGGCGAATTCCACAGGAGTATCGAACGGAATTGAAGGCGGTAATCAAAAACGCAGCCCATGATTTCCACGTCGAATCCGAACGGCTGAACAAAGAGGCAATGAATGTAATGAAAGAACACGGCCTTAAAATTATAAACTTATCGGAGCAGGAAATTCAGGACTGGGTCAAGGTCTTTACAGATGGACACGCCCTGCTCATTGGCCAATGGATAGACGAAGAAGTCTACAGAGATTTCATCAATGGTCTCAATGAAATGAGAAACTAATGCGAAAAAACAGTGCTTTTAGAAGTTGAAAATGAAAAATAGATTTATATCGATTTTATTAGGCTTTCTGCTCATGGCGGGAATTCCTTCGGTTCTTTGGTCTATCACGATCAAGCTGGCAAGCCCCATTCCGGAAAACACCGAATGGCATAACGGCTTACTCGAGATGGGCGATGAATGGAGAACCATCAGCGATGGAAAGATAAGGTTGCGGATATATCCAGGAACCATTGCGGGTAGCGAAGGCGATATGGTGCGCAAGATGCGCATTGGGCAACTGGATGCTGGGGTGTTCTCGGCGTTTGGAATGAAATTCATGGTTCCCGAAACCTTTGTCGTCACCCTGCCCGGGCTTATTAAGAACGACAGGGAACTCGACTACGTGATGAACAATTGGATTGGCCGATTCGATGCGGAGTTTAGAGAAGAAGGCTTCGAATTGATGGCCTGGACGAAGGCAGGATGGGCCTACCTGTTCGGCGATATACCGCTGGTTGTGCCGGAAGTTTTGCAGAAACAGGTTCTTGCCGTAGATAATACCGAAACCGAGATAGCCGCGGCTTTCAAATCGCTAGGCTTCAATGTCGCCACGGTCTCACTGACGGAGATAATGGTAGCACTCCAAAGCGGTTATGCTAATTCACTGTATGCGCCACCATCGGCTGCGGCCGCCTTCCAATGGTTTGCGCTTGCTCCCTACATGACAGAGTACCGCCTCGCTCCGGTTGTGGGCGGCATAGTTATGTCGGAAAGAACATGGTCCAGGATTCCAGTGGAATATCGCGAGCCTATGAAGAAGTCTGTTGCCGAGATGGCTAAGCAATTCCAAGCTGATTCTCTTGATCTCAACAAGAAAGCCCTGCGAATAATGGAAGAAAACGGATTGATTCGTGTTCCCATCGACAAGAAGCAAATAGAACTTTGGGATAGGAAGATGATGGCCGGACATTCTTTGATAGTAGGAGAGGGAAAGTCAATTCCCTTAAATGCTTATAATGACCTCATGGATCAATTGAATGAATTAAGAGAGAATGAGGGTGAATAAATCTCGAAACTGGGCTTATGGAGTCTCCTTGGGCCCAGATATTCTGGGAGGCATTTTCCTCTTGGTTCTCGCCCTTGTCCCTGTAGCCGAGGTGGTACTGCGCCGCCTTAGCGGTTCGGGGTTAGTATGGTCGTCAGGTTTTCTCAGCCACACCGTGATATGGGTGGCCTGGGTGGGCGGCATGCTTGCCTCACGGGAGGGAATACACCTATCGCTATCCCCCAGTGATGCCAAGAAAACCCTCCTCAGCCGTATAATCCTGAATGCTCGGGATATCTGCGCCTCATCGGTGAATGCGGCATTCGCCGTAGCTTCAACATCATTCCTTATACTGGGTTTTGCCCCAGGAGTCAGCATAGGTGTTTTTCCGATCAGGCTGATTCTCGTCATCTTACCCATTGGGTATTTGGTCATGGCCCTATACGTGCTTTGGCGGCCCGGCAAACACCCATCACCCTGGTTGTTTCTCGGTCTTGTTCTTGGGCTGTTTTTCTCCTGGCCATCAATGGTGAACATCCTGGGTATGATCTTCAAAGACCTTCCTTTCCAGTTCTATGATTCCGTCTTCAATTGGTACACCGTATTCACTTGGCTTCGCTGGCCTCTGATTGCATTGTTGGTATTTCTTGGGCTACGGGGTCTTCCGATATATCTGATGCTTGGAGGCACAGCCCTTCTACTGTTCGCAGGTAATGGGGGGGCACTTGAGTCCTTGCCTAACGAGGTATACAACCTTCTCTCCGGTAACATGATCCCGGCCATTCCCCTTTTCACGATCGCCGGCTTTCTGCTTTCCGAGAGTTCGTCCGGCAAACGCCTAGTGCGATTCTTCAGGGCATCATTGGGACGATTGCCCGGCGGTCTTGCAGTGGTAACGGTTGTAGCCTGTGCCTATTTCACAACATTCACCGGAGCCTCTGGTGTAACGGTACTGGCCCTCGGGGGTCTTCTGTCCAAGGTTCTCATTGATAGCAAGCAGTACGGTAAGGATTTCTCACGGGGACTTATTACCGCATCGGGTAGCGTTGGTTTGCTTTTTCCCCCCGCTTTGCCAATTATCTTGTATGGTGTGGCGGCCCAGATAAGCATCCTGGATCTGTTCCGAGGAGGACTTTTACCGGGACTACTCCTCGTGTTAGCTCTCTCGGGGATGGGGATAAGACGGGCCTTGAAGAATAAAACGGGACACGACGCATTTAGTATGAAAGAGTTCTTCGTAGCTTTGAAAAATGCCGCCGGAGATATGTTGTTGCCCGTCGTCCTCCTCGGTGCCTACTTCAGTGGTCTTACAAATGTTGTGGAAACTGCCGCATTGGCCGCTGTCTATGCCATGGTTCTCATTGCTGTTACAGGAGAATTCTCCCGCACCCTGGTTATGCGGGTACTTCGCCGGGGAATTCCTGTCATCGGCGGCGTATTGGTAATTCTCGCCGCTGCCAAGGGCTTGAGTTACTACATCGTGGACGCACAGGTTCCGACCATGCTAACCGCCTTCTTTCGTGACCACATCTCCTCCAAATTTGTGTTTCTCATTTTGCTCAATCTGGCCCTCCTGATTACAGGCACATTGATGGACATGTATTCGGCCATTCTCGTCGTCGCTCCACTCATCATCCCACTTGGGGAGCTTTATCAAGTTCACCCTGTACAACTCGGAATTATCTTTTTGGCGAACCTCCAACTCGGCTATCTCACTCCGCCTGTGGGGATGAACCTCTTCCTGGCGAGCTATACGTTTAATGTGCCCGTAACGAAGGTGTACAAACAAGTATTTCCATTCCTGCTGGTGTTGCTGGTAGCGGTACTGCTCATCACGTATGTTCCCTGGTTCAGCCTCGCTTTGCTGCCTTAGCGTGCTGTATGTATTATCAAATGACAAAACAGCATTATATTTCTTCTTTTTTAGAAAGACTAATCAAGGCTTGCAAGGCAGATATTGATGAGATTGAAGGTTTTATGTAACCCAAATGAAACAATTATCAATTGTAAATTGGAATATTGAATGGGCTAAGCCAAATACTAAAAAAGGTGGAATTATTAAACAGAAAATCAATGAACATACACCTGATATACTTTGTCTGACAGAAACATATAGGGATTTCCTAGGAGAAAAAGGATATTCGATTTTCGCTCATTCTGATTATGGATATAGAAATTCAACAGGTAAGCATAAAGTAGCGTTATGGAGTAAAAACAAGTGGGAAAATGTATCTGTTATGGATAATTACAATCTTCCGAGTGGTCGTATCGTATCAGGAACAACTCAAACTTCAATCGGGAAATTAAACGTTTTAGGTGTTTGTATTCCTTGGAAAAATGCACATGTTTCTACTGGGTATAAAAACAAGAAATCATGGGAAGAACACTTGAATTATTTAAGAGGGTTGCAAAAAGTATTAGAGCATGATGTTTTTAGAAGTGACACCATCATAATTGGAGATTTTAATCAAGAAATACCCAGAAAGTATTCGCCTTCTGAGGCCTATAATGAATTGCTTAAAACATTTGAATCTTATAACCTCATTACAGAAGGATATATAGATGGAATTAATAAGCAAACTATTGACCATATTTACTGCTCCAATGATATGGAAGGGCAAAACATATTTGGAATCAATCACATTGACAATGGATTGAAATTAAGCGACCATTTTGGAATTTCTGCTTCTTTATATAAAACTTAGGCAGAAAGTCAATTGAGAAATTTTCTAATGAATTTGACTGGATTTCTGCAAAAACCTATGCCAACAAAGCTCCACACGAATACGTTGTCTTGGACAAGGTTGAACACATAACTGAATCCATCAAGGGTATTCACCTTGGCGGCATCTCTGACTCCTACATCGTTCATGGCATCTTCCCTGACGGAGTCGAAGAACAATTCATCGGCCTTTGCCGTCCATGCTGACGCGTATCCCCTCCGAGTCCGACTCGATGCGGTTGTTATATTGCCCAATTTTCTATTTCTAATTCCTCAATTCGTTGAAAATGCTTTTCGTTATTCGTTACTAAAATCAAATTATGTGTAATTGCGGTTGAGGCAATCAGTAAATCCATATCTGTAATTATTTTTCCAGATTTGGATAAATAAGCTTTTAATTCGCCAAATGTATTCATAATTGCAGGTGTGATCGGAAGCAATGGGAATATTTCAGCAATCCGATTTACATTCGCCAGGTTCTTTTCACGATGATTTGATTTATTTGCACCGTAAATTAATTCGCCGTATGAAATTACAGATATTAATTTAGGGGAATTTGTCTTGTCCTCAAAATTTTTGACTCTTCGAACCACCTTGTGGAATAAGATGGAAATACCCGCATGAATGGTCGGTTCACCTGTGACTTCGTTGCAAATCTCGCCCATTCATAATACAATCCCCCCCATGCCCGCTTCGGAACATGATAAACGCTATAAGCGGCTCTTCACCCACCACTATTTCATCCAAAAGCTATTGGAATCCTTCGTCCATGAAGACTTCATTGCCAACCTTGATTTCTCCACCCTCAAGCGGCTGGATAGGAAGATGGTGACAAAACGGTTCAAGGAAAAGGAATCCGACCTGATTTACAGCGTGAATTACAAAGATAGGCCCATGTTTATTTTCTTAATGACTGAATTTCAGTCCACTGTAGACAAAACTATGCCGCTCCGTTTCCTACGCTACATAGCCGAATTTTATGAAAATCTGGATAGGGGCTCCCAACAAAAACACAGATTGCCCCCCGTGCTACCCATCCTCCTCTACACCGGTAACGCAAGGTGGACAGCCCCGCCAAGTTTTCAGACCATGGTGGAGCAGTCCATCCCCTCCAAATACATCCCGCATTTCGAGTATTTCCCCATTTTGGTCAATGAAATACCTGCAGAAACGCTATACAATATGAAAAACGCCGTTTCAGCGGTGTTCTATTTTGAAAACAGCAGGGTGGAGGATATAACCGCCACTATTGACGCGTTGTTTGAAATTGTTAAAAATGAAGACAATGAAGTCTTCATGGAATTCAGGTTGTGGCTCAATGATTGTCTTAAACCTTTGGGCGACCATGAAATCCTGCAGGCAGCCGACAGGGTATTCAACCCAAAGGAGAAGAAACCGATGTTTGCGACGAAGGTAGAAGAATTCAAGGCTAAGTTGTTTGAAGAAGGCAGACAAGAGGGCAGGCAAGAAGGCAAACTAGAAGGCAGACAAGAGGGGATCAGTGAAGGTGTCAGGAAGGGCAAACAAGAAGGGATCAGGGAAATCGCCAGGAAACTCAAACAATCAGGCATTGGACTTGAAATAATCAGTAAGAATACAGGCCTGTCTTTAGACGAAATTGAGGCATTGTAAATCAATATCAGCCTAACCTATGCCAAAAAACAGGATAACTAACGCATTCGCCGAAGGAATCAACAGCCAATTCAACTTATAAAAGCACCAGTGAGAGGCTTTAGAAATCTTGCGAATTCCCGAACGGGCATACTCTTTTACTGCGGATAACTGGACTCGCATCCATAGGATAGTTCGAAGAGCCAAATTGTTTATTACAATCCAATGATTTTTCAAGCTGTATATTATTATGTCGGAATCAATCAAATAATTCATTTTCATTCTCGAATCGCAATGAATTTTTTCTTGATGTTTGGATGTCATCTATAATTTCATCAGCTGATTTTTCATCAATCCAACATCCGCATAATTGCAAAAAATCTTTTGTAGGATTTTTGTCAAACTGATCAGGTGAGGATAAATATTTTTCAATTATCAGCACTACTTCCTGGCTGACGGATCTTCTTTCTAAAGCAGCGCGTTGTTTTAATGAATTATATAAAGAATCGTCGATATCTTTAACTTGGAGATTTGCCATTTAAATATTCTCCTTTTTTGTTTGTTGTCATGAAATTGCATTAATACTTTATGATTGAATAATAGTGTGCAATTTCTTGTAGGTCAATATGACGATCAGGTTGACCGGACCAGTGTAGCCGCGTCCGTGCGGCTGTCTGGGTACGCGTCAATTCCTGGTTCGGCTCTCTTGGTCTTCTGCTCTGGCAGTGTCCCGTGCTCCAAGCGGTATTCGTAGGACTGCTCCTTCGTGCACCTGTTCACAATGGTTGTGTCCTCGATGGGGGCACCCATCGTCCAGTAGACCCGACCGTCTTCGTCAAAGTAGGTGATCGGTTTGTGGTAGAACCTGCCATCGTATCCATGTTCACGGATGTGCCGGACGAGCGAGAGGAAGAGTTCCTCGTCCACTCGCTCACGCACGATGTACTCGTGCGGCCAAGTCTTCGCGTAGGTCTTCGCGAACGTCCAACTGGGCTCATCCACGAATGCCTTCAGTTCAGGCGGAAGTCTCATCGCGTTCCTCCTGAACCTCGTCTTGCGCCGCCACCGGAGGGAGTGCGTCAAGCACTGCCGCCAACGCCTTCAAATCATCAACCAGAGAACGGACAACTCCGTCCTTTTCTTCTCTCTCTGGAATCTCCAAAGCGATGGCAATACCTTGACCGCTGGTTGTGGTCAGTATTCCCCTCTGCTTAGCCCAAGGCTCGATGAGTGGGCGAACCTCCTGCCCACGTCCGAACTTGCCGTCGTCAAAAATCAACCAGAGGGGTGTGGTGCCGTGCGTCTTCCAGAGGCCGAAGTGAATTCCAAGCCACGCACCGGCACCCCGAGGGGAAGCACCGGAAACGCGTGCATAGCGTCCGATTCTCTCCCACGAAGCCTGGGGCTGTGTCAGAATGCGCCTTAGGCCCGCATGCGGCGTTGGCGAAAAAACCTGAAATGCTCATGTACAACATGTACACTCCGCTTTCAGAACTTTTCGCCGCCTTGCCTGCAGACCAAATCCATCATTCTGACCCACCCCCGGGGTTCTGGCACAGCCGCCAACGAAAAGGGCCTTCTCTGTCACGGCAAGATCAGCAACGGCTTGGACAATCGACGAGAGCTGCACAACGAATGCGGGGGTACGTTGGTCTGAAATCTCAGCACGAGAAACGGGCGCGAAAGCGTCTGTGTCTGCGGAGTCGCAGAGTGCCCTGAGTTGAACAAGGTCGCCCCGTGCGCTCGGGTCGTCTGCGCACTCATGCTCCAGTACCGACAAGACGTTAACCCACGAAGTGAGCGCAAGAACTGATCCCGTTTGCGTATCTACGGAGCACGGCACGGCGGCGGCGGCCGTGCGCTGCGTGGCGGAGATTCCATCTGCTGACAGCCGATGGTTCAGCTCTCGCCAGAGTGTCTGCTCACGCGCCGCAGGCGCGATGACAAGAAGCACTGTCGGTTGTTCATAGGCGGCAAGTTGTTTGAGATATGAAACCGGTTGGTTGTCGGTCAGCCCGGCCCAGAACTTGTTCTCCACGAATACATGCGGTTGATTGCCGGCAAACCCCCACATGTCGGGGCGGATCGTTCCCTCGGGCTGCTGGGTTTTGAAGCGCAACTCCGGGAGTTCCGGGACAATGCCCCGAAGAAGCTTCATCATACCGTTGCACGCGGATTCGCTGGATTCGAGAATGTAGGCGAGTGCGTCGGTCGCTACATCCTCGTTCACCTGTGAGAATCGTTTCTGGATAATGTGGCTGAATACGGTATTCATTCTGTATGTCTCCCGTCTGAAGTTATCGTGTCTCCGTGTCTCCAGGCACAGCGATACTGCGCAAGTCGCTGAGGGGACAAAGGAAAAAGGTTCTTGATTTATTATAAAATTGGTTCTACGGTTTGACTACCGGAAGGGGGTGGGAATTTAAATTACCCTGGGTGGGGAATATGATTACCCTCGACAAAAAGGGCCCATTTTATTATAGTCGCTGGGTATTTGGTTCTTTTTATCATTCACGGACTTTGAACTATTTGAAGAAGTCCTTCAACACGCTCAGGCCAACCTTTTGCTGAATCGTAGATTAAGAATCCTAAACCACAGTATTCATAGAGTCCCTGCATGAATTTAGTAATATTCTTTTGTATAGATTTCTCAATAATTAGGTATCTTCCAATAACCTTTATCCCTTCTTTATACAGAGCATAATCATATCTTAAAATTTGCGCTAATGCTTTCTCACATTGATGAGAATAATTTTCATTATTTGAACTTTTTATTTCAAATATACTATAGGATCCATTTTTGATGCTAAGAAGATCTATGCTGTTTGTCTCATAAACTGTTTGATTATTTTCCTGGAGGAAAGAAGCTACATCTTTCAGTATTTCCTGATGCCGTTTTTCTGCTTTTTCTATGGATTCCATTACAGTTAATTCTGGGTTTTTCAATAATTCTGGTTCATTATATTTTCTGCCTGAAATTGTACTGGTATCTAGAAGCTGCAAGTTGAGATCAACTACAATGTTTTTTTCGGATATTTTCAATAATAATGAGTCTATGGAGTCAATCTGTAACTTGATTGATTCCATATCTTGAGAGCCTTTTGATTCCAAAAAGTCATAAACAAGATTCTGATATTCATCCCATTCTTTTCTTCTTGGGTTTCGATTAAGTAGTATTACTGGAAAAATTCTTTTAGTGATTCGGTAAAGATTAAGGACATTTATATCCTCTGCGATGATTTCTTCATTTAACCTGGAAATAGCATTTCTATCAGGGTTAAAATTAAATGTAACGTTGTTATGGATAATTATTTCTAATCGTTCAGCAATTTTGGTATCAATAAATGAAAACATTTCGAGTTCTTGTTTTCTAGAGAAAATACAGTTTGAATTATACTTTGACAAATCTTGTTCCAGGCTGCCAAAATAATAATATGATCTATCAATCGAGGCTGTAAGAATAAATCGTTCTGCCTCATGTTCAGGTGCTTCGATTTTTTCAATATGCAAGCATGCTTGTACGAAGTTTTTATTATTTTTCCAGCAGATAATCCAGACTCGTAAAGGATTCATCGAAATGTCTTTGATTCCTTTGATATTTGGCAAAAGTAAATGGTAAGTATATTTATTATTTTCAAGGACTGAAAAATCAGTATGATAAACAAAATTTTGCATGGCTATCCACCTAACTCGTCGATTGCATCATCAATAGATGACGGCCAAGATACATCATCCTTTAATAAGTCTTGCTGCTTTAACTCTTTATGACGTAGTCTGATTATTTCATTTTCTTCAATCGTTTTTTCAGCTACAAACAGGTAGTAGTTGACTTCCTCTGCGGTCTGTCCTCTACGGTGTATTCGGTCTAATGACTGAAGGAAATGAACAGCTTGATTTGAATAAGATAGATATATGGAATCAGATGCTGAGTGTAATGTGATTCCTGCTCCTGCGGCAGCAGGATTGGCAAGGAAAAGTTTTGTATTTTGATCATTTTGAAAGGCTTTAACAGCTTTCCGGCGAAGTGAAGCTAATGTTACAGATCCATCTATTCTTACTGGTGAATACTGTTTGACACGACCTTCTAATTTATCAAGTGTTCTACGATAATATGACCATACAACTATTTTTTTACCTTCTTCACTAATTAATTTCTTAGCAAGATCATCAAATGCTGTGTATTTAGCAGGAGTCTCAGAATAAAGTGGGTCGATTAGTTGCGGGTCTATACAGATTTGTAGCAAGGCTGCTCTTTTCTGAAAGTATGTGCCCAATTGCTTTTTAAATTGGGTATTGTCAAGGTGTTTCAAGTAGAGAACCAATTCGTTTCTGGTTTTTTCATATAAGAATGCCTGACGACCAGATAGGGGGACTTTAATAATTTTAAACAACTTTTCTGGGAGATCAGGTAATAACTCTGTTTTAAGTCTTCTTATAAAGATACCTTTTTCTTCTATTTGATTGGTAATAATCTCGACAGCCCTTTCCTTATCTTTGGGTATTTCTACACCTGAGAATGTAAAGCCTCCATCTGCTACATCAAATTGGCTGATAATATCGAATGGGCTATTCGGAGCGGGTGTCCCGCAAAGGCAGTAGGCAAGAACGCATTTCTGGCGTAATTCAGTGATTGCTGATGTGCGCTGGGTTTGTTTGTTTTTTACATAAAATGATTCATCAACAATGTAGAGTGTTTCAGCTTTACTGGCATAAGCTTTCAGCATTGCCAAGTGAGGTTTTACAGATTCATAATTCATTATCAAAACATCAGGGTTAGTTTGAATTGTATTGGCTCTCTCTGTGATACCGCCTTCCATTATACGGATACTATACTTGCCAGGAATAAAATCATTGAAAGCATTCTTCCATTCCTCTGTCATGCTTTTTGGTCCAATGATAATCATTTGTTTAACTCGATCTTTTTGGTTGAGTATGTCAAAAGCAGCCAGGCTCATTATTGTTTTTCCTGAGCCCTGTTCATCAAAAAGACAAAGCCCAAGCAAGCCTTCGACTATCATGGCAGAAACAGCCGTAGCTTGTTGAGGATCTAGTATTTCATCCCAGAATGTATTGCCTGTTTTAGCTATCCCTTGTTCGATAATCGACTCTATTGTTTGTTTTGCCGTATAATGGTCAGTGTGAGCAATAATATTCTGTTTTTTCTGTTTATTAAATTCATCAGAAAATGTATTATACTGATCTTCAAGTAGTTCTTCTGCCAAATAGTAAAGATTTTTAGGGAAGGATAATGTTCCTTTTTTATAGTGTGTGATTTGACTGTCTGAAAGAAGTTCGATAAGTTTATTTTTAATTCTTAAGAATTCAGTTCCTTTACCTTCGATGATAATTTTATCATCCTTTTCTGATATTTTCAACATATAAACGCCAGACTCACTTTTTTGAAGCTTCAACCATCTTGATAACAAGTTCCATAGAATTTTTCAACTTCTCAAGTGTGGCTTCCGGGATACCGCTAATTTCAGCAGTAGTCATTCCATCGAGAAATTTTATGAAATCTTCTACTCTCAGTTTTGCTTCATTTTTTCCTTTGATGACTCGTTTTTTGTAATCAAGAATAGCTTTGGCCTCTTTAGCCGCAGTCGGTTCATCAGACATCAACACAGAACGGGCCTCTGGGTCTGTCCAAGCTTCGTAGGCAGCTCGCACTTCAGGGAAGCTGGCAAATTTTTTGGAGGCTATCCATTTGAAAAAATTTATCTTGAAATCAATGTCTGACTCTAGTTGATTGCGAAAAGACTTCTGAGCTTCATTGAAAAATTGAAAATTATCTGAAACCATTCTTTCAGCATCATTTTCTGATAAACCAAGCCCACCGCCAAATTCATCCTCCATATCGACTTCACCTTCTGCATAACTGATAAAGTCATCCTGGATTTTAATAATATTCAATGTTTCAGATACTTTACGTTTAGGCCAATTATACTTTACAGCAATATCATCGGTAGCTAAGCCAGCATCCCAGTCTTTCTTTATAAAAGTTGCTTTTACATAATCAGGCCATTCCTGCTTATGGGAAGGACTAAAATTTTCTTCTACAAGAACCATTGCCTCATCTTCATTTGAGGTGGATCCACTCAAAACGTAAACTGGCAATTTTGAATAGTCACTTCTATTTGGGTCTGTTTGAGACATTCCTTCTAGTAGAAGTTTGACAGCAAAAAAACGACGATTCCCATCCAGTAGCCGAAGTTTCTTTGAAAGAATGAGAGGCTCTTTGACACCATTTTTTAAAATATCATCTCTTAATGCTTTGATTCTGACTTTGGAATCATTTTTCATAATCTCAAAAACTTCATCCTGTGTAAGTGGGCGATCACCAGTCATTTCTTTCATCTTCTTGGCCTGGAGGTTGATTCTTGGGTTATCTACCCAGCCTTCAACTTTTTCTATATCTATAAAGCCATACCAGGCATGCAGACGTTTCCCCCCAAATGGACGATCCATCTCCTGTGGCATAGGCTTCTTTTCAAAATAATCTGGTATAGACATATTCAGTCTTCTCCTTTCTCAGTTGCAAATTCTTCAAGCTCTCGTATTCTCTTTTTTAATAATCGATTTTCTTCTGTCAAATCCTTTATTATTTCATCTTTATCAGGATTGCGGGGACGGCAATATACTTCTTTGCATAGTTCATTGATGTACTTTTTTGTTGACCATTCTGTACCGATTTCTGTTTCGATATAACCTTTCTTATCAAATTGAATCCTCTGCTTGAAAAAACGGGTTAAATCCAATGTGAACTTTTTTTCAAGATAGTAGAATATCGAATCATAAAATGATGTCGATGGAGGCAGATCATATTTCCTCATAAGAACTATTAAAAGGTCAGTCCATGGATGCAATGATCGGCGATCTTCAATAAATAAGTTAATATTCGCACTCCAATCAAAATGTTTTTTAATTCCCCAGGCTTTCCCAGAAATTTTATGACCAAGTGTCATAAGTGTTTTCGGCCTTCTGGGATACGGTAATATCTTTCCCGCTTCACTAGCTTTTTTCAGGTGTGTTGTAAGAAAATCATTGGCAACTTTACCTCGGCAACTCCGCTTGCCGTCAGTGTTGCAAGAACCAAGATTATCAATCAACCATTCTTTTCTATCTTCTTTTATTTCAATAAGAGCAATCTCAGAATAGTAATCAATGAGTTTTTCTCTATTGTCTCGCCCTAAGGCTGAATCTGGGTCAAAGAGCAGAATGTTCTCGCCACGTTCTTTACAGAGCATATCGTAAGCTAAGAATCTAAATAGACTTGTCGTTCTCTCAAGTCCTTTCTTCCCTAATGATGATTCTGATTCCCGAAGCTGTTTAAAAGCATTACCTATGATTTTTGATTTAATATACATCAGGCACCTTTTCTATCGTTTTGAACTTTTTTCTTCGCATTAAATTTTGGGGACGAGTAAATTAATTCAGATGTTTTAGGATTTATTGGTTTTCCTTTGCATCGCACATCATGGTAGTCAGCAACCTGTGAGCTGTTTATTTCTCCTTTGATCGATTGCTTTATTGATTCTGCTATAGCCTTTGCAAGAAGTGGGGGAACGGCATTGCCAATCATTTGATAAATTGATTTGATAGATTTTCCGAAAAATTCAAAGTCATCGGGAAAAGACTGGATCCGTGCAATTTCTCTAGCTGAAAAGGTTCTGTTTTCTGTAGGATGCCATACTCCTGCATTTTCAGGTTTAAATGCTGCTGTTATGGTTCCTGCTATTTCGTCTCGAGAGAATTTTCGATAAAAATTAGGCCACCTATAGCGACGTATATCATCCCTGATTCTCTGTAATCGTGGTGGAAGTTTTTCATAAGGTATATCTTTCCACGAGCCTCCTTCTGGAACCATTGCTCCAATTTCATAGGCTTGTGGATTCAAAGTGGTAATATCTTGCTGGTTGGGTGTGCCTACTGGAATGTTCAATAATGACCCCAAAGATAGATCAATACCAGTGACAGGTGTTGGGAATCGGTAAACTGGCATTTGATTATCTATACGAACTCCAATGATAAAGACCCTTAAGCGATTTTGGGGGACTAGGTAATCAGATGCTTTCAACAGTTTCAGGTGAACTTCATAACCTCTTTCAAGAAGGTCATCGCATATTTCTTCAATGAGGTATTTTTCCCGCCCCTTGATGGTTAATAGTCCACGGACATTTTCAAAAATGGTAAACTGAGGATTATAAGCATCAATATAATTTAAACAGTGCTCATAAAGTAGTCCCCTATGGTCATCAATTCCCTTGCGCTGTCCTGCATTGGAGTAAGCTTGACAGGGGAAGCCTCCAAGCAATACGGTTAAATTTCCGATTTGGCTCTTAGCTGGTATAGGGACTTTTGAAATATCCCCCGGATATAATACATCTTTACCAGTTTCTCTACTAAAGTATTTTCTGTAGGTTTCACAGCAATCAATGTTGAAGTCATTTGCCCAAAGTATATCAAAACCGGCTTTGTGGAAGCCTAAATCCATACCGCCACAACCACAGAATAAGCTTATTGCTGTAAGTTTATTGTTTTTCTTCTTCGGAGATGCTATATTAGCGAGAGTTATACGATTAGCATACTCTCGAATCTGATTAGCCTCTGCGACTGAAAAAACAACCTGTTGATTTCTGTACTTTTGTCCGGTTGGAATGACACCATTTTTTCGCCAGCGCCATAAAGATTGGCGTGTTGTTCCTATTTCAAGTGCCAGATCAGTAGCTTTTATATATGTTTCACCTTGAATTTGTATGGACATACCCCTCCACCAATAGATCTAAAAACCATTGACCTTAGTGTATTCCAAAGCAGTCAATCACGTCAAGGGTGTAACACACTGTAACATGGTGTTACATAATGATTGTACTTTTTCAGGTAGCCCAATCTCTACCACAAGCTCCCCTTTTTATTCGGTATTTTGAATCTATAATTATTTCTTTGATAGGCTATGCCGCTATTTCTGGTTCGGGCAAGTGAAAATACTGTAGAATCTTCACTGCACTCAAGCAGAGTACTGCCGTCATAAGAACACAGTTTACTTTCTTGTATCCTTTAACATATATCTTATCCAGTATAAACCAATCCTTTAGGTGGGAATTCGTTCTTTCCACTGTGGATCTGATCTTGTACTTTTCCTTTTCAGAGGGACTCATAATTCTAAGATCAGGGTTTCGTCTTTTATTAAAATCGATAAGGGCAATCCGACCTTTATTTTTAATGTAATTTCTTATTTCCGATGCATCATAGGCCGCATCCATGAGTGAATACAAATGAGTGACTGTGCGCTCCGTCCTTTTCTCCATGGGAATAGCAACCTGGGAGTCATGAACATTAGCACCAGTTACGAAAGCTGTAACCGGAATACCCATATCCGTTACATCAAGATGAAGCTTGTATCCCGGCCAATAAAGGGTTTTGCCCTTACTGTTTTTCTTCTTGCCCCAAGCACAGCTTTTGTTTATTTGGATTCAAGTTTGAAAAACGATTTGGCTAGAAAAGCTCTGATGAAAGGCATCATGGCGTAAGGTTTTCTTCCCGTAACGGCGCGATTTTCGTTGATGGGCGGGATGAAATCTTCGATCAGTCTTAACAGCGCAAGGAAGGAGCGATGCATCTTAGTCAGATAATCTTCAAATACTTCCTGAATATCGTAAGAAATACCCAAAAGCATCTGGGAATCACCAAGGATTTCTGTTATACTCTTCATGGATAATAAGCCCTCTCTCTTAATGATAGTTTGATATAACTCCATCATATCAGATGTATGGCTTATTATCCATTAACCTGAGAAATAAGCTGGAAAATCTTTTCAGTCTGAAAATGCAGTTAATTGTTAGTTTTGAAAGAGGCTCATGTGTAATTGCGGTTGAGGCAATCAGTAAATCCATATCTGTAATTATTTTCCCAGATTTGGATAAATAGGCTTTTAATTCGCCAAATGTATTATAATTGCAGGTGTGATCGGAAGCAATGGGAATATTTCAGCAATCCGATTTACATTCGCCAGGGTTTTTTCACGATGATTTTATTTACTTGCACCGTAAATTAATTCGTCATATGAAGTTGCAGATATTGATTTAGAGGAATTTGTCTTCTCTTCAAAATTGTTTATTACAATCCGATGATTTTTCAAGCTGTATATTATTATGTCGGAATCAATCAAATAATTCATTTTCATTCTCAAATCGCGATGAATTTTTTCTTGATGTTTGGATGTCATTTATAATTTCATCAGCTGATTTTTCATCAATCCAACATCCGCATAATTGCAGAAAATCTTTTGTAGGATTTTTGTCAAACTGATCAGGTGAGGATAAATATTTTTCAATTATCAGCACTACTTCCTGGCTGACGGATCTTCTTTCTAGAGTAGCACGTTGTTTTAATGAATTATATAAAGAATCGTCGATATCTTTAACTTGGAGATTTGCCATTTAAATATTCTCCTTTTTTGTTTGTTGTCATGAAATTGCATTGATATTTCATGATTGAATAATAGTGCACGATTTCTTAGAGGTCAATATCTTATAGGTCAATATAATGATCAGGTTGACTGGTGCCAGTGTAGCCGCGTCCGTGCGGCTCTGGGTACGCGTCAATTCCTGGTTCGGCTCTCTTGGTCTTCTGCTCTGGCAGTGTCCCTTGCTCCAAGCGGTATTCGTAGGACTGCTCCTTCGTGCACCTGTTCACAATGGTTGTATCCTCGATGGGGGCACCCATTGTCCAGTAGACCCGACCGTCTTCGTCGAAGTAGGTGATCGGTTTGTGGTAGAACCTGCCATCGTATCCATATTCAAGTATGTGCAGGACGAGTGAGAGGAAGAGTTCCTCGTCCACTCGGTCACGCACGATGTACTCGTGCGGCCAAGTCTTCGCGTAGGTCTTAGCGAACGTCCAACTGGGCTCATCCACGAATGCCTTCAGTTCAGGTGGAAGTCTCATCGCTTTCCTCCTGAACCTCGTCTTGTGCCGCCACTGGCGGGAGTACGTCAAGTACTGCCGCCAACGCCTTCAAATCATCAACCAGAGAACGGACAACTCCGTCCTTTTCTTCTCTCTCTGGAATCTCCAAAGCGATGGCAATACCTTGACCGCTGGTTGCGGTCAGTATTCCCCTCTGCGTAGCCCAAGGCTCGATGAGTGGGCGAACCTCCTGCCCACGTCCGAACTTGCCGTCGTCAAAAATCAACCAGAGGGGTGTGGTGCCGTGCGTCTTCCAGAGGCCGAAGTGAATTCCAAGCCACGCACCGGCACCCTGAGGGGGTTCGCCAGAAACGCGTGCATAGCGTCCGATTCTTTCCCATGAAGCCTGGGGACGGAGTCCGCCAACGAAAAGGGCCTTCTCTGTCACGGCAAGATCAGCAACGGCTTGGACAATTGACGAGAGTTGCACAACGAATGCGGGGGTACGTTGGTCTGAAATCTCAGCACGAGAAACGGGCGCGAAAGCGTCTGCGTCTGCGGAGTCGCAGAGTGCCCTGAGTTGAACAAGGTCGCCCCGTGCGCTCGGATCGTCTGCGCACTCATGCTCCAGTACGGACAAGACGTTAACCCACGAAGTGAGTGCGAGAACTGATCCCGTTTGCGTATCTACGGAGCACGGCACGGCGGCGGCGGCCGTGCGCTGCGTGGCGGAGATTCCATCTGCTGACAGCCGATGGTTCAGCTCTCGCCAGAGCGTCTGCTCACGCGCCGCAGGCGCGATGACAAGAAGCACTGTCGGTTGTTCATAGGCGGCAAGTTGTTTGAGATATGAAACTGGTTGGTTGTCGGTCAGTCCGGCCCAAAACTTGTTCTCCACGAATACATGTGGTTGATTGCCGGCAAACCCCCACATGTCGGGGCGGATCGTTCCCTCTGTCTGCTGGGTTTTGAAGCGCAACTCCGGGAGTTCCGGGACAATGCCCCGAAGAAGCTTCATCATACCGTTGCACGCTGATTCGCTGGATTCGAGAATGTAGGCGAGTGCATCGGTCGCTACATCCTCGTTCACCTGTGAGAATCGTTTCTGGATAATGTGGCTGAATACGGTATTCATTCTGTATGTCTCCCGTCTGAAGTTGTCGTGTCTCCAGGCACAGTGATACTGCGCAAGTCGCTGAGATCGGCGATTGTGGTCTCTGAGATGGGCTTGAAAGGTGAGTATGCGTTCCACAACTGGTGAACAGGATAGTGCGGAGGACGTGGATCGACCGAACTGAGATCAGGCACAATCAGATAGCAAAAGGCGCGAGCCGGGTCTCCCAACGCATTCGCAACATGGCTAAACTGCTTGGCCATACGCCTGGATTCCTCAACCTGATGCGGAGTGAGCGTGGGAAAGACGGAAGCCTGCGCCTCTTGCTGTGTGGCTTCGACCCAGAAGGCATCAACGGCAGGCGCGTCGGTAGACCTTCCTCGATTCGTGCACTCGGGCCAGTAGAAACGAACTCGCATACCTCTTCTCATCTTGCAGCCGAATATAAGCTTACCCGCCCGCCCCCGCATCGCCGTGATGCCCGCAACGGGCCGGGATCTTGAAATTTAATCTGAATTCCGCCTCTGTCGGCGGGTCGGGGGCAGCACCTGGTTATATTATTTCGGCTCTGCCATGATAGTTTTAATTTCTTTTTTTAGCTTTTCTAGTTTTCGTCTGCTATTCCTTGAAATAAATTCACTTTTATTCAATTCATCACAAATATATGTATTAGCATCATCTATATATTTATCAGACTCTTTTCTGTAACTAGTATCAAAAAAACGTCTGAAGTAACTGACCGCATTCTCAGCAAAAGTTATCACATGAAAAGTTTTTCTCATATCCTTGCTAATGCAGTTAGCAATAACATCAAAGGTATAATCAAGAGTCTCCTTCACTGTATCAACATCTTCTTGTATATATATATTTGTCTGAAATAAAATGAAGGCATGTGTATTTTTTATAGCTAAATTTTTTGGATTAATAGAATGTGCTGTTTCGATCTGATCCCACGCATCTTTTAAGCTATTCTTTCTAAATAAATATAACGCGTACTGCTGATATCTGTATTCCGATTTATCCATTGATATAATATTCTCGTAATACTCCTTCCCTTCTTCAAGATCATAAAAGGCCAATTTAGCTATGTCAGCATCATAACCCTTTCTTTTAAAAATATCATATCTTACAATACAATCTTTATGGACATTGTTTGAGAACTTCTTCAAAACTTTAGCTAAAATTTTCGGTGGAATGTTAGGCATTGATAATTCAGCAAATAAGTGGCTCCTTAATGTAAAAAAATCCTGCTCGTTTCCGATAGTAAAGTGTTCTTCATCATCAATCATTGATTGCAATCTATTTACATATCTATATATTGTTTTATAATCAACTTCATCATCTTCATCATCGGAATAATATAACAGCAACATATCCATAGATGCAGATATATTACAGCATCTTACATATGTCATCAGAGCAAAAAATTCTAGAAGTTCTTTGTTTTCTTCATTACTGGAAAGCTGAAAAATCAAGTCTTCAATTTTTGAAGTTAGTTTTTTCCCTTGCCAGACATAGTAAGCAATCTCAAAAAGAGACATTTTCCTATTGGTCATAGAAAATGTCGTATTGTGTGCAAGATCGCAGACAGCTTGAACATCTTCTGCTGACAATTCAGTTATATCAATAATTTCTTCATTTCGAAATGAAATTAAATGCTTAACCTTGTCGTAATTTAAATCTCTATCAGCACAAATGATCTTATATCTACCGGTCTCTCTTAAATATAAAAATGATTCTATATTATTACTGATATTATCTATAAATATAATTTTACTTCCAGGTTGATCGTATAGCATCTCATTAATTTTAACTGCTTTAGGTTTTGCAAGACCATTGAAATAAACTTTTAGCCCATCAACTTGACTGTCTACAGACAGCTGCATTAGCAATGTACTTTTCCCTGACCCTATACCACCTGTAATAAAAACAATATCATTTTTAAATATTTTTGCAAGGCAATCATTATAGGCGGAAATTTTAATTATCTTATTTTCAATGATATCGCTCCAAACTGGATCGTCTCCTGAAAAGAACGATTTAATCGGTCTAACTGGATGATTTACAGTTAAAATTTTATTTATATAATTTGACGAAAAGTGCAGGTTTAACAATCGGTCTATTTTTTGATTGTTTTTTCCATATTCTGTTTTATCTTCGATATAAGTCGCTGACTTATCATTAAAATACGATAGCAATTCAAGAGTATTCGCTCTGATGACATTAAAATTCATTGAGCGAAAATACTCTGCTGCAATATCTCCTTCTTTTTCAGGGTTTATTACAATCCATTTCTCCTTTGGTTCTATATTTTTAATAGTTTCCTTGGAAAGCAAAGATAAAACATTAGCGTCCTCCATCTTTGTGCCCCAAAAGAGAGTCGGATTTGAAGCAATTTTCAGAGCTATCACATGGAATTTTGATCTTTCTTTAGCAAAAAATATGCTTAATTCTTCAGATGTAAAAAGCAAATCATGCTCGTTAGGATAGGTCACTGAACCATGTAATTTATAGAAATCAATTCCTTCATTATCAATTACTCCAGAAATTGAAACGTCATATAGAATATTTTTTTTGCCGTACTGTTCAAAAATCAGCTCTATTAAATTGTCTATATTTAATGTAAAAATATTTTTAATCTTGATTTCATCTAAATAGTTGTATGCTTCATCAAAATCATAGACTTTGTACAGTCGATGTAAGAATCTATGAAAATCGCCCCGATGAGTACTCTTTATAATATTGGAAAGCTGAGAAAGACTGAAGGATTTGTATTGCTCAAGCTCAAACTCTTCAATCATAAGTTCTTTCAGTTCTTCACCAAGCGGCAGTCTTTTCTTGTCCATGTTATATGCATCAAAAGAAAACCCAGCTCCAAGAAAGAGATTGATTCTGTTTTTAAGGATATGCCTTTGAAAAATATACTCTTTGTCTATTTCCATTTTTCTATCTCCTAACAAGTTACAAGTCCATTTCTCCATATCTCACCTGAGACACCACCAAATACAATCTTTCCTATCAGGCACCACCAACTCAAATCTTAGACTAACATTAAAAACGCTAACCATCAATAAAAAACTCAAACTTTCCTTTATAAATATCATAGCGTACTCAGGATAATTGAGAATCATTGTATTATAGTTACCGAAAACACTTTTAGACAAGTTCAAAAAGTGTTTTTGGATTGATTAGCTCCATTGCGCCGCACACTCGGCTGACGAATGACCGTCCGATATCACGCCAGTAGGGAAGTGATGGGGGAAGATCGGACAGAAAGATGAGCCACCCCGAGATGTGGTACACCGCTACCACGGCCATTTCCGAACTCTTGGGACTTAATAGGTGACTTTTTCAAGCCCCTCTCTTTATCAATTTACAGACATTATTGTGCATATCTTAAACTCCAACCTCGTCCCGGATCTTCTCATAAACCTGTTTCATCAGATAATCAGAAACAACCTTCTTGAAATCCCCATCGTTTAGAAACTTCGAAGTAAGAACCTCATTTTGTCCCATCCTGTCCACAAACAGGTCTTCAATCTTTTTATTGAACACATAACTGAATCCATCAAGGGTATTCACCTTGGCGGCATCTCGGACTCCTACATCGTTCATGGCATCTTCACGGACGGAGTCAAAGAACAATTCATCGGCCTTTGTGAAGTTTGTTTTGAATCTCTCATTTACCAAATCAATGATTGTTGAGAGTTCTTCCAGATCAGGTTCTTTCTGACCTCCCCCGGCATCGATGGGACCAAACACAGGAGTCTCTTCTCCGGCTATAAGAGAAATGGAACCTTCGGAGATCTTCTGTAAACGGTAATATTTCAACTCAACATCATCGTCGAGATTGAGAGATTGACTTTTATCTCTTCGAGGGAGTTTGTTATAGAGGAACTTCAAATAGGTATATAGTTTTTCCAGATCCGTATCGGAAAATGGAATTATCTGAGAGAGAAAGGAATATAGATTTCGGAATGAAATCAGTGTAGATCGGAAGTCTTCTTTCTTGGTATCATCCAATTCCGTAAATCTCGTTACACCCTTATCGAGAATACTGTTCATCTGGGAATGGTCTTTCGAATTCAGTCTCTTCTTAGAGGAAAAAAAGAATCTACAGAACTCATTGACTTCTTCCTCAAAGTACACATTAAATCCCTTGAGTTTATTTTGAAGTTCGTACAGTTTTCCATATTCTGATCGTTCCCCGACAATTGTCTTTTCATAATACGGTTGAAAGGCCTTCTGTATTTCTTCTGGTTCATTTACAAAGTCCAGAACAAAAGTATCTTCCTTCCCTTTTGTTGTTCGATTCAAACGGGAAAGGGTTTGTATGGCCTGTACTCCTCCAAGGCTTCTATCCACATACATACTATGAAGGAGAGGTTGATCGAAACCTGTTTGATATTTATTCGCCACGATGAGGAAAGAAAAATCATCTGTTCCGAACTTCTCGGGAAGTTCCTTTTCTTTGATGCCGCCGTTCATTCCAACTTCGGTGTAGGAAACTCCGTCATCCTCAACAATCCCGGAGAATGCCACAAGGGTTCTAATATCGTTGTAGTTCTTCTCTTTAAGATACTTGTCGATAGATTGTTTGTAACGAATGGCATGAAGACGACTTCGGGTTACTACCATCGCCTTGGCCTTTTTTTCCAGTTTATGTTTTGTATGGGTTCGGAAGTGTTCCACAATAACTTCGACTTTCTGTGAAATGTTGTGGGGGTGTAAACTCATAAACCGAGCCAAGGCAAGACGGGCCTTCTTTTTATCGACTCTTGGGTCATCTTCGATACTCTTAATCAGTTTGTAATAGGTTTTGTAGGTTGTGTAGTTTTCCAGAACATCGAGAATAAATCCTTCCTCGATGGCCTGTCTCATGCTATACAGATGGAACGGTTCTGGTTTCCCGTCTACACCTTCCCTTCCGAACACTTCCAGAGTTTTATATTTAGGGGTGGCAGTAAAGGCAAAGAAGGAAATGTTTTTCTGTGGACCACGTTTATTGATCTCTCGGAGGATTTCCTCCTCTGAACTCTCATACTCGTAGGTCTCTTCTTCAACCTGTTCACCAAGAACGCCCTTCATCTCTGAGGCCGTTTGACCTCCCATTGAGGAATGGGCCTCATCGACTATCACGGCATAGGTTCTATTTTTAAGATCCCCAACTTTCTGAATTATAAAGGGGAACTTTTGAAGAGTCGTGATGATGATTGGAATTCCAGATGTTAAGGAATCGGCCAACTGAGTTGAATGCTGATCAATCTTCTTCACAACACCGTCTTTGTGTTCAAACTGATAGATCGTATTCTGTAACTGTTGATCGAGTACTCGTCTATCAGTAACAACAATTACCGAACTGAAAACCTTTTCATCGTTTTGGGTATGAAGAGAGGCGAGTCGATGGGCCGTCCATGCGATGCTGTTAGACTTCCCCGATCCTGCCGAATGTTGAATCATATAGTTGTTTCCCGGTCCTTCTTCTCGGGAAGTGGAAATCAATTTCCTTACAACATCGAGTTGATGATACCTGGGGAAGATCATTGTCTCTGTTTTGACCTTCTTATTTCCCTTTTTCTTTTCTTCAACTTGTAAGTGGAGGAATCGGGAAATGATCTCCATTAATGAATCACTCTGTAAAACCTCTTCCCACAGATAGGACGTTTTATATCCATTTGGATTTTCAGGATTTCCTTTCCCGTTATTGTTACCCTTATTGAAGGGAAGAAAGAGGGTCTCCTTCTTGTCCAATTTGGTGGTCATGAACACTTCATCTGTATCCACTGCAAAGTTGACAAGGGATCGTTTCTTGAATTGGAAGATCTTATCTTGAGGGTCACGGTCTGTTATGTATTGACGTATGGCATGGGTGGTGTTCTGACCTGTCATCTGGTTTTTCAATTCTATTGTGACAACTGGGATTCCATTTACAGTGAGAACCACATCAATGCTGTTGTCATGGGATTCTGAATACCGGACTTGTCGGACAATGGTGAGTTTATTACTCTCATACAATCTTTGGGTATCCGGGTTCATTCCAGTAACGGGTTTGAAGTAGGCCCCTTTAATCGTTTTTCCGTAACATTTGAATCCATGACGAAGTACGTTGAGACAACCTTCCTGATCAGAATCCAATGCCCGTGTGAGATCATTTATCAGATATTGAGATGTTTTCTCCTTGAGGATCTGTGCAAGGTATTTCCATTCCTTTGGTTGGGATTCTTTCACGAAATCACAGAAGATTTCTGTATCGACACACAGTTTTCGATCAAACTGTTTATAATCCCGTTTTATGTATTTATCGTGTTCTGATAGATACACCTCTATGGCCGATTCAAAGCTGATCTCACCGCAATGAGTCATTAACGAACCCCTGTTTCTTTTTTAATAGTTCTATCTCTGAATTTCTCGAAATGCAGGGCATAGCCGACAAATCTGTAATAACTTACCTGGTTAAGAAATGATTCTGCATTAGCCGAATCGTCAATTGTCATGCCTCTTTGCTTCAGTAGTTCTAATTGCTACTTTATTGTCGTTGGAGGAGAAAAATATTTCACAGGATCCCCCGTTCTGGGCATTGTTTATAAAAAAGAAGACCCGCCCTGGTCCGCTTAAATCAGAGGCGTGACGGGTACTGTTGCACTATACTGTACATTGCTACCTATAAAAGTCAAGTCCAAAAAGGGATGGTTTGGAGCCTGGTGCCCAGTATAATGAATTGTCCCCTTTCAAATACAGGTTTACGGCTCTTCTCTTGAACTCTTTGCTGTAAGTTCTTCGATTTTTTTCCATCTTTCGTCTCCCTGATTTAATTCTCGGAGTTTAATTTCTTGTACTATATTATCGATAAGGATAACTAACGCATTCACCGAAGGAATCAACAGCGTAATTCAACATATAAAAGCACCAGCTAGAGGCTTTAGAAATTTTGCGAATTACCGAACGGCTATACTCTTTTACTTAGGAATCAGTCCCAATCTTAGATTTGTTTCTACTGTTTTTCGTAATTTTTTTGATAATTCATATTCGGTTGCCAATTGTGAGAAATTGGAAAAAGCTTCGCCTACCTGGGTGATTATTTTCTGGCTTTTCTTTTCGCTGAGATTGCAGTAACGACCGAATTGTAACAAATCTTCGTACAGGAAATCGTTATTTTTCCGGTTCAACCAGCACTGATGGTTTCGGGTGAATCTCCCTGCTGGATCGTATGAATAGGTCAGATCAAATGCTGGAGAAAGTCTCCAAGTTCCGGCCCTATCCATGAGGAAACCGGTATTCTTGGTATGATCATCCTGGTTTCTTCCAATAACATTGAAAACGGCCCGCCTGAAGATTTCCACTTCAGCACCATGCCCTATCTTTAACTGCCGTATAAGCAATATCAATTGCTCATACGAGTTAATTTCATCACGGTCCGCATGGGCTAATCCCGCCCAGGAAGCATAGTGTAACTTATCCAGTTTATTGTTTCTGATTATGCGATCAAACCGCTCAATCAGGAAATGCCGGTCTTTGGAGTCGGTAATCAGTTCAGTCCTGGGCATATCAATACCGGCCTTACGCGCAATCAGGCTGTAAATGTATTCAAGGACAGGCATGCCCTTGGGGTCTGTGTCATCCTTATCCCTATTGGAACTTGAATCGAATTTCAGAAGCCAGTATGTGTAATTCGGCCCATGGTTTACCGTGCCGTCCAAGAGTTTCCCCGTGCTTGATTTCGCAACCAGTGCTTTTGAACGGGCCCCCCCCGCACTGGAACCGATTCGAATCATGGTCAGTGCCGCCGCCCGGTCATCAGTTGAAAGCAGGGTTTTATGCAGCTTTGATTGACGTTGTTGAAGACGCTCAGCCAATTCCGAAAGGTGATGTAAATCCAGTGCCGAATGCCGTAGCGGAAGGGATTCACCCGGCTTATATTCCAGGGCACCCATTCCGCGTGCCGCTACATATTTCAGCCTGTCCAATGTGCTAACCTCAGATGCCGGTATATTCTTCTCGGTCATATATATGTCGATCAATTGGTTGCCGAATTTGTCAGGCAGAGAATCCGCGATAAAGCCGGGAACCCCCTGGAATGATTTGAAGCCAATACCGTCGAAAGAAAAACGGCTCGGCGGATAGCGCAGATGAACAGGAGCGATCTGAATACCGGAATCCATAAACCCCGGTTCATATTCGAACGTAGCAATGCGGGTTTGTTCCGAAGCATATCCCAGAGAACCGACCTTCGTGCCCCAGAGTTGAACGTCAACAATGTCACTCACCCTTCATCCCCCCACTTAAAATCACCATCCGGCTTCTGTTTACCCCGAACGCGCTTTGGCAATTCGACCCCGTTTTTAGCCCTGGGACTGTAGGATTCTGATTCCTGAAACATCAACTTGAGCCGTTCAAGCTCCCCCATGGCCCGCAGGAACCGAATGAGGGTTTTCAGACTTGTTCCCGTCGACCCCTGTTTAAAGTTATAGAAGGTTTTCCGGCTGATACCCGTAGCCTCCTCGATATCCGTTTCTTTAATGTGATGCTCGATGCGGATTTTATCAACCTGTTCAGCAAGATCACGAATAATATCCTCATCGCTCATCATATTGTAATCCATAAAGCCTCCTTATGAGTAATATATTACTCATTATAGCATAAATACGGCCCTTATGAGTAATATATTACTCATATAATAAATGTTTCGGCATAAGACTGCAAAACAATAAATATGAAACTACCTCGGTCTTGTCGTAATGACACTTCGTTCCTGATTGCTTGGGATGTTCAGGGTTCAGGGTTCAGGGTTCAGGGTTTCGCACGGAGGCACGGAGGGCACGGAGGGTTTTTGAGGCTTTGTTTGCTTCTCTCTGTGTCCTTTGTGGGTTCTGTGAGAGGCCCAGATTGCAGAGTTTCGCACGGAGGCACGGAGGGCACGGAGGGTTTTTGAGGCTTTGTTTGCTTCTCTCTGTGTCCTTTGTGGGTTCTGTGAGAGGCCCAGATTGCAGGGTTTCGCACGGAGGCACGGAGGGCACGGAGGGTTTTTGAGGCTTTGTTTGCTTCTCTCTGTGTCCTTTGTGAGTTTTGTGAGATTGTTAGATAGATACATTTCTATGGCTGGTTCAAAGGTGACCTCATGGTAGTTACTCATCGTCTACAATCTCCCAATAGCCACCTAATCTGGCACCTCTTCTTTTGATTATCCCGGCATCCTTCAACTTTTTTATGTAGTTTTCAATTGATCGGGTAGATTTCCCAATTTGTTTGCTTATCTGCTCAGCGGTTAAATCAGGATGGTCCCTGACCAAGACAAAAGTATTTGCGACATCCTTTCCGAAATCATTCCGAATTCTTTCCGAAATCGTCCCGATATTATCTTTGGTTTTTGGGGTAATTCCGTAAGAGACTCCTGACTCGGTGGCAACTCTTAGATACTCATAGGAAAATGGGAACGTCATCAACAAGCCATTTATTTCCAAATCGTATACCGGATCGGGTAAGCCCGCCTCTCGGCAAGTATGAAAGATATTTTCAATACCCCGTCCCCAAGATTCAGTTCTTCCGGTTCGAAAGAAAGCAGAGGCGATATCGGGATTATAGGGTTGGGAAGTATGATTTCCGATCAGCTTTTCAAGGGTCCAGTCTTCTGGAAGGCGAGAGGCATTCCACATTTTGATTATATCTCCCAAAATTAATAAGAAGACCAAGTTTCAGGTAGGACTCTATACGCAATCTGCGTTCATCTGCGTTCATCTGCGGTTTCATCCCTTGTAACCGCCCGTTCGCTCCGCTCACTCGATAAACGCAAATTAACGCAGATAGAATACTTAAGATCTAATACCATGTTTTGAGATTCTTTCATGTACTTACCTCCTCTTTCTCTGGGTTCTTTGTGAGTTTTGTGAGAGGGGATGTAGGAAGGGTTTCGCACGGAGGCACGGAGGGCACGGAGGGTTTTTGAGGCTTTGTTTGCTTCTCTCTGTGTTGTTAGATAGATACATTTCTATGGCCGACTCAAAGGTGGCCTCATCGTAATTATTCATTTTGAAACCTCGTATTTACTTATATCGATTTGACCTGATACGGCATGGGATGTATAAGAGTTTCGCACGGAAGCACGGAGGGCACGGAGGGTTTTTGAGGCTTTGTTTGCTTCTCTCTGTGTTGTTAGATAGATACATTTCTATGGCCGACTCAAAGGTGGCCTCATCGTAATTATTCATTTTGAAACCTCGTATTTACTTATATCGATTTGACCTGATACGGCATGGGATGTATAAGAGTTTCGCACGGAGGCACGGAGGGCACGGAGGGTTTTTGAGGCTTTGTTTGCTTCTCTCTGTGTTCTTTGTGAGTTCTGTGAGAGGGGATGTAGGAAGGGTTTCGCACGGAGGCACGGAGGGCACGGAGGGTTTTCGAGGCTTTGTTTGCTTCTCTCTGTGTCTTTTGTGAGTTCTGTGAGATTGTTAGATAGATACATTTCTATGACCGGTTCAAAGGTGGCCTCATTGTAATTACTCACTTTGAAACCTCGTATTTACTTATATCGATTTGACCTGATACGGCATGGGTTATTAGGGAGGAACGGTATTCTTTTAGGAGGGCGATTGAAGATTGGATTGTTAACACAGTCCTGTCATTCCTGTCAATTTCATTTAGTATATTCTCAACAATCAGAGACTGTTCTTCTAAATCTTTTGGAAGAGGAATATCGAAAATCCTTATTTGTTCAAATGTAATACCCTCTCGGGATGTCCCTTTTTCATTCGAGAAAATTACTCTCTGAATTACAGAACTTGCCATACATAACCACAGGTATTCTGTCATGATTTTATGATGATCAGGACGTATGATACATACATGTTGGTTTACATTGGAAGAAGGAAAATCTTCGGGGACGTAATATGATCGTCCAATACTTGCCCCTGTGATATTTAACAGAACATCCTTAGGTCTAACTCTTGAATGTCTCATCTCTTTATCTGTATCATCGTCAATAAAAACTACATCATTCAATCTCAGACCATCAAAATAGACATTCTGACTTCGTATTAACATTATTCCATCATCCCGATAAGATTCAGAACCTCCTCTCGGAGTTTTTCCACTATTAACTTTAGTTGATATATATTTCAGTTTTATAGAATCCCAATGTTCAGGAATCTCCCCGATCCACTCCACACCGGAATTTTTCATTTTTACATAAGGATTTAATCCCTTGGTTACTGACTGAGTGATGATCGCCTGTCGTTTTTCCTGTAGGAGTTCAATCTGTTTTTGTTTCTTGGAGATGAGGGTATCGATTCGGGTTGTTTCTTTATCGAGGAAGTCGGCAATTTTTTTTTGGGTTTCGAGGGGTGGGATATCTACTCCCATATTTACAATATCTTCTGGTCGAACAGCCGGGTAACTGACACCAACAGATTTAGAGACAACCTCTCTTAATAGATACTCAGTTTGAAAGAAGTAAGAGGCAAACCGTGGATGAAAAACCAGATTGTTAGGTCTCAGAACAACAAAACCAGTAGAAACAATAAGATTTTCAGGTGGTTTTGAGATCCCTGCAACGGCCTTCAGATATGTTCGGACAGTAGAAAGAATAACATCTCCATCTCGAACTATTCGTCTGGCTCGTGAAGGTGATTTTTCAAAAGTGTATTCTGTATGATTCGTTATTCCTTGGTCGAATTTAACATCTCCAATTTCCACATACTTGATTTCCAAATCATCTGGTGTTGATTCCGTGAGAACTTCATCATTATAGGAAAGAAGATATTTTAATCTAGACTTCTGAGCCTTAACGGAACTTATCATTATTTCGTCTCCAATAAGCCCTGAATCTCATTTTCAATCAGAGTCAATTCCTTCTGAATCTCATCAATCCCTCTCGGAGGTTTATAAACATAAAAATACCGGTTAAATGAAATCTCATACCCTATCTTGGTCTTACTTTCATCTACCCAGGCATCGGGTACATAAGGGAGTACTTCCCGTTTCATGTAGTCATCTATATTTTCTTTCAAGGGGACATTTTCATTATCTCTCAATTTAGAATCCGGTTCGGGAAGACCTTTCTTGTTTGTCACTATCTCGGCATTTTCATCTCGTTCTGATAGGGCTGAGATTATCGACTTCTTCAAAGGGGTGGAAAGTGTAATTCCACTGTTCTTAAAGACAGAATCAAAGTCCTTTATAAAGGAATCCTGGTTGGTATACTTCCCTGTTATTTGCGAAAGAGCTGAAAGAATTTTCTCCTGTTCCTTTGTCCCCTCTTCGATCTCTTTATCAATAATTGATTGATCTTTCCGTTTCTTACTCTCGGCCAATGACATAAACGGTTTGGATTCTTTGACTCTCTCCAATCGTTCTTTATTTACTTCAAAGTTGAGTTTCAACGGACGTTCTACGGTAATCCGGTTGTACCCAAAGTCACTGTTATCGAAGATCTTACAGTGTGCCGACTCCTTGAACTCAGCATATAGTCTGACTAATTTTTCCCGGTGGGTATCACTAATTTCATTCCGCTTATTTCCAAGACTCTTTCGCATCTTTGAGAAGTAGGAAGAGCCATCGATTAACTGAACCTTTCCCTTTCTCTGGGAACTCTTTCTGTTTGTAACAATCCACACATAAGTTGAGATTCCCGTGTTGTAGAAGAGTTGATCCGGTAAGGCAATGATGGTCTCCAACCAATCATTTTCAATAATCCATCTCCGTATTTCTGATTCCCCTGAACCTGCCGATCCGGTAAACAATGGTGAACCATTAAAGACGATTGCCAGACGGGTTCCCCCATCTTCGGGTTTCACCATCTTGGAAATCATGTGTTGGAGGAACAGAAACGAACCGTCATTTATTCTGGGAAGACCCGCCCCGAATCGTCCCCCGTAACCTAATTCATCATGTTCTTTTTTGATGAAGTCCGACTCAGGTTTCCATTCAACACCAAAGGGAGGATTAGCCAACATGTAATCAAACTTCTTTGTGGGGAATCCGTCTTCCGTAAAACTATTTCCTAGAACTATGTGTTCGATGGTCTGACCCTTAATCAACATATCCGAACCAGAGATGGCATAGGACTGATCGTTGTAGTCCTGACCGAACACCTCAAGGCTGGCATTGGGATTAAGTTCTTCTAAATATTCTTCGGAAACCGATAACATACCACCTGTACCCATGGCAGGGTCGTAGAGTGTTTTTACAATACCTTTGGACGTTAATGTTTCATTATCGGGATTAAATAGAATATCGACCATCAACCTAATCACTTCTCTTGGAGTAAAGTGATCCCCGGCCTCTTCGTTACTGGCCTCGTTGAAGCGTCTGATAAGGTCTTCAAATATATATCCCATTTCAACATTGGAAACAGTCTCAGGATGAAGATCGATTTCGGAGAACTTGGACACAACGAGGAACAATCTATTGGCCTTTTCCAGTTTGGGAATCTGGTCTTCAAACTTAAATGATTCTAAAATAGACCTTGCATCGGGACTAAAACCTTTCATGTAATTTACAAGGTTACTGGAAATCCCGTCCGGGTCTCCCTTGAGTTTTTCAAAATCAAATTGAGAAATGTTATAGAAAGGAACCTTTGTTATTTGTTTGAGTTTGGCATTGATAACCCCGGAACCGAGTTCTTTTATCCGATCATACTGTTCAAGAACCTTTTGTTTGGTAGGGTCCAGTACACAATCCAAGCGTCGTAATACGACAAGAGGTAACATTACGTCTTTATACTGATTCGGTCGGTATGGACCTCTGAGTAGATCGGCCACTCCCCAAATGAAGTTCGATTTTTCCGTGAAGTTGATTTTGGTCATACACCCTCCCTATCCTTTCTATAGTGCCCCGAAGATTGAGGGTGGTTCAAGTAGGTTGAATTAAAGGCGGGCCAAAGTTGGTTAACGCATTATTGTGTAAGGAATTATGGAGTTAATTTCATTGGGCCGCTACAGAGGGCGTTATGGAATAGAATATATGGGATTAGCGGGGGTTTTAGTCAAAATAAGCCGAAATTGGAGCAATCGGGATTGAGCAGGGGCGGGCGAAGCGTAGACCACTCATGCTTGCAAGATGTTTCTTTGCTTGACTATAGATGTACCAGTACGTGCTTGCGATTTCGCCACTAAGCTTGAGGGCACTATAAATCTATATCCGAAAATGAGTCACTGAAAACAGGCCTCAAGGCTCCCCTCAGTGAAGTGTCTTTTTTGTGTAATCTGCTGGATGCTTAGAGGCATTATACTAAAAACGGCAGTTGAACTTCTTTTTTAAGCGGGGAGCAAGTGTTCCGGTTTATGCTGATGCATCTCCCGCCGGGCATGCCCTGAAACGCATGCCCCGAAGCGAAATGCCTCCCACGCCGGGCACGCCCAGAAACGCATGCCCCGAAGCGAAATGCATCTCACGCCGGGCACGCCCTGAAATGCATCCCCCGAAGCGTGATGCCTCCCACGCCAGGCGCGCCCAGAAACGCATGCCCCGAAGCGAAATGCATCCCACGCCAGGCGCGCCTAGAAACGCATACCCCGAAGCGAGATACATCCCACGCCGGGCGCGCCCTGAAATGCATCCCCCGAAGCGAAATGCATCCCCCGCCGGGCACGCCCGGACACCCATGCCCCGAAGCGAGACGCATCTCACGCCGGGCACGCCCTGAAACGCATGCTTCGAAGCGTGATACATCTCACGGCGGGCACGCCCTGAAAACCATGCCCCGAAGCGTGATGCAGCCCCCGCCGGGCACGCCCAGAAACGCATGGCCCGAAGCGAGATGCCTCCCCCAGCGGGCACGCCCAGAAACGCATGCCCCGAAGCGAAATGCATCCCACGCCAGGCGCGCCTAGAAACGCATACCCCGAAGCGAGATACATCCCACGCCGGGCGCGCCCTGAAATGCATCCCACGCCAGGCGCGCCTAGAAACGCATACCCCGAAGCGAGATACATCCCACGCCGGGCGCGCCCTGAAATGCATCCCCCGAAGCGAAATGCATCCCACGCCGGGCACGCCCGGACACCCATGCCCCGAAGCGAGACGCATCTCACGCCGGGCACGCCCTGAAACGCATGCTTCGAAGCGTGATACATCTCACGGCGGGCACGCCCTGAAAACCATGCCCCGAAGCGTGATGCAGCCCCCGCCGGGCACGCCCAGAAACGCATGGCCCGAAGCGAGATGCCTCCCCCAGCGGGCACGCCCAGAAACGCATGCCCCGAAGCGAAATGCATCCCACGCCAGGCGCGCCTAGAAACGCATACCCCGAAGCGAGATACATCCCACGCCGGGCGCGCCCTGAAATGCATCCCCCGATGCGAGATGCATCCCCCGCCGGGCACGCCCGGACACCCATGCCCCGAAGCGAGACGCATCTCACGCCGGGCACGCCCAGAAACGCATGCTCCGAAGCGTGATACATCTTACGCCGGGCACGCCCTGAAATGCATGCCCCGAAGCGAGATACATCCCACGCCGGGCACGCCCTGAAATGCATCCCCCGATGCGTGATACATCCCACGCCGGGCACGCCCTGAAATGCATCCCCCGATGCGTGATACATCCCTCGCCGGGCACGCCCTGAAATGCATCCCCCGAAGCGTGATGCCTCCCACGCCAGGCGCGCCCAGAAACGCATGCCCCGAAGCGAAATGCATCCCACGCCAGGCGCGCCTAGAAACGCATACCCCGAAGCGAGATACATCCCACGCCGGGCGCGCCCTGAAATGCATCCCCCGAAGCGAAATGCATCCCCCGCCGGGCACGCCCGGACACCCATGCCCCGAAGCGAGACGCATCTCACGCCGGGCACGCCCTGAAACGCATGCTTCGAAGCGTGATACATCTCACGGCGGGCACGCCCTGAAAACCATGCCCCGAAGCGTGATGCAGCCCCCGCCGGGCACGCCCAGAAACGCATGGCCCGAAGCGAGATGCCTCCCCCAGCGGGCACGCCCAGAAACGCATGCCCCGAAGCGTGATGCCTTCCCCGGCGGGCACGCCCTGAAACGCATACCCCGAAGCGAGACGCATCTCACGCCGGGCACGCCCAGAAACGCATAACCCGAAGCGAGATGCCTCTTCCGGCGGGCGCGCCCAGAAACGCATACCCCGAAGCGAAATGCATCTCCCGCCGGACGCGCCCAGAAACGCATAACCCGAAGCGAGATGTAGCCCCCGGCGGGCACGCCCTGAAACACATGCCCCGAAGCGAGATTCATCTCACGCCGGGCACGCCCTGAAATACATCCCCCGAAGCGTAATGCATCCTACGCCGGGCACGCCCTGAAATGCATCCCCCGAAGCGTGATGCCTCCCACGCCAGGCGCGCCCAGAAACGCATACCCCGAAGTGAAATGCATCCCACGCCGGGCACGCCCAGAAACGCATACCCCGAAGTGAAATGCATCCCACGCCGGGCACGCCCAGAAAACCATGCCCCGAAGCGAAATGAATCCCACGCCGGGCACGCCCGGAAACCCATGCCCCGAAGCGAGATGCCTCCCCCAGCGGGCACGCCCTGAAACGCATAACCCGAAGCGAGATGCCTCTTCCGGCGGGCGCGCCCAGAAACGCATACCCCGAAGCGAAATGCATCTCCCGCCGGTGTAATCTCGCAAAATATCCTAACCAATCTCCCCATGAATATCTCACACTCAGTTAACTAATTTTTCACAACAGATAATCTAATTCTCAATCTCTCCGAACATAAAAAAAGGAGCAGGGCCCACGCAAATGCACACCTACTCCAATCTCAATCCCTCCCCAAAGGGAGGAACAATCTTGATACTTATTTGTCGGATAGATTTAGAAGAACTTAAAGACTCTGGAAAGGAATTTCCCTGGATCAACCCAGATAGCTGTCCTTGCTGTGGCGGATGTCGGCTCTGGGGCCATGGATTTGTCCTGAGATATTTCCATGGCTACACCGCAGGGTTATGGCTGAAACGGTACCGTTGTCCCGACTGCCATACTGTTCATACCTTACGTCCTGAAAAATATTCACTAGGTTTTCAGTATCCCTGGAAAGAAATCCAATCTTCATTAGAACAAAAGCTCAAGGGTCTCACGTTCCGAATAGAGCTATCCCGGCAGTGCCAGCAGTATTGGATGAAAGCACTTCTGTTCCAACGAAAACAAGTCTCTAATTGGCCGGGGGCTAAGGTAGGGTTTTTGAAGCTCCCATTGGGCTGATCGGGATGAATGTCACTCTTCGTTATGAAAATTACGATCACATTGAGGTTTTCCTGGATGATGAACCCAGGGGATATCTCTCCCTTCTCAACGAGCATAGCAATAGTAAAATTCAAAGAGCAACTCACTTTGAAAAGCAAAAAGGGTCTCTCTTTGAAAAAGCTGCGGGGGATGAATAATGGAAAACCTCAGACACTTCTTTGGCTTGAAAAAAGATCCCTTTTCCCAGAATGTTGCGGTTCGGGATTTATACCCTCTGCCAGCATTGGACCCCCTGAAACAGAGAGTTAGCTTTGCAGTACAACAAAAGGCTCTCACTGTGATTACCGGTGATGTGGGAGCAGGGAAATCCACATGATCATTGATGAGGCTCACCTGTTTAAACACAATGTTTTTGCTCAGATGCATACCCTGTTGCAGTTTGCCTATGATTCCAAACCGGTTATGCCAGTTATCCTATGTGGACAGGACGGATTGATGGATCATCTGATGACCAGTGTAGCTAGGCCCTTGGCATCACGGGTTTTGGGAAAGAATCATCTGGAATCAATCAAAAGAGAAGTCATGGAGGAATACTTGAATCATCATCTTGCTTTGGCTGGTTTAGAAAAACCGATATTTGCAGAAAATGCTGTTTATGCGATTCATCAGAAATCGGGTGGCATCCTACGAAGGGCTAATTCGTTGGCAAAAGCAGCTATGCTTGTTGCTGCCATGGAAAGGAAAGATTTTGTTTCTGCTGAAAATGTTCGAGTCGCTGCTACTGAGCTTATCCTGTAAGAACATAATCCGGAGGGAGGGCTGGATTATGTTATTTTTGAATTAAGAAATTGTCTAACTGATCGTGAAAAGGTTTGGGTAGGATAATTTGAGAAACTACACCCGGCGTGAGATGCATCACGCTTCGGGGCATGCGTTTCTGGACGTGCCCGCCGGGGGAGGCATTACTCTTCGGGGCATGCATTTCTGGGCGCGCCCGCTGGGGGAGGCCTTTCGCTTCGGGGTATGTGTTTCTGGGCGCGCCCGGCGTGAGATGCATCTCGCTTCGGGGCATGCATTTCAGGGCGCACCCGGCGTGGGATGCATTTCGCTTCGGGACATGCGTTTCTGGGCATGCCCGGCGTGGGAGGCATCACGCTTCGGGGCATGCGTTTCTGGGCGTGCCCGCCGGGGGAGGCATTTCGCTTCGGGGGAGGCATTTCGCTTCGGGGAATGCATTTCTGGGCGTGCCCGGCGTGAGATGCATTTCGCTTCGGGGCATGCATTTCAGGGCGCACCCGGCGTGGGATGCATTTCGCTTCGGGGCATGCATTTCTGGGCGCGCCCGGCGTGAGATGCATCTCGCTTCGGGGCATGCATTTCAGGGCGCACCCGCCGGGGCATGCGTTTCACTTTTAGGAACAGGATTTCTTGGTTTGACGAAGTTCACCCATTAGCGTTCTCCCCGCACATAGGGCTCGCCTAGGGTAGCGGGAGCATTCATACGACGCTTGCCGGATTTAGAAAATCCGAAGGCAAACAGCACCAGCAGAGTGGAGATGTAGGGTAGCATAGAAAGAATATTCGGGGAAATGCCCAGCGGCTGAAGCATGTATTGGAGTACAAAGATACCGCCGAAGAGATAGGCCCCTATAAAAGCGCCTCCGGGCTGCCATAGGGCGAATATGGTGAGTGCGATGACAATCCAGCCTCTACCGGCAACCATACCTTCATTCCATGAGCCGCTATAGGCGGTCGATAAATAGGCACCCGCCATACCAGCCAGTCCACCGCCGACAATGACGGCGAGATACTTCACCCGGTTAACGGCGATGCCTTGAGACTCGGAGGCCCGGGGGTTTTCTCCCACCGATCTGAGGGTTATCCCCATACGGGTGCTTTTAAGAAGGAACCACGCGATGATTGTGATGATCACCGACAAGTAGACATACAAGTTGTGACTGAATAGGACTGGCCCCAGGATGGGGATTTCTGAAAGGACAGGAATGTCGAGATAAGGCATGCGGAGGGGAAGGGGCCGTCCGATATAGGGCTTCCCCCAAAGGCCGCTGATGCCAAGGCCGAGCATCGTGAGGGCCAAACCACTCACCACCTGATTGGAGCGCAGGCCGATGCATATGAAGCCGTGAATAGCGGAGAGTAACATACCGACAAGAATCGCCGCAAGCAGGCCTAACCATGGATTGCCAGTGCTGAAGGTAACGATGAATCCGGTAACGGCACCCGCCGCCATCAATCCCTCCATGCCGAGGTTTATTATGCCAGACCTTTCTGTGATTATTTCTCCCAAGGTTGCTAAGAGTAGGGGCGTACCGGCGGCAATTGTCCGAGTCAGGACGAATATGATGAGATCAGGCAAGACGAAGCCTCCCTATCCGTATGCGCATCCTATGATTGACGAAGAAATCCGCCATTATAAGGAATATCAATATTATGCTATTGAACACACTCACCGTCGCGACAGGCATACCCATAGATACCTGAATCGCATCTCCACCGACGATTATACCAGCAAAGAACAGGCCGGAGATGATTGTATAGGAGGGGTGGAGACGGGCCAGCCAGGCAACAATGATGGCGGTGAATCCATATCCGGCACTTAGGGATTCGGGATAACTCAAATAGTGATGGATGGACATCAGCTCGCCCGCTCCGGCCAGTCCGGCCATGCCGCCGGAAATAGCCATGAGCATCAGGGAAACCTTGAAGAAGTTTATGCCCGAATAATGTGCGGCATGGGTGTTTTCCCCGATAACACGTATTTCATAACCGAATCGGCTTTTATAGACCAGCCATCCCAGTATCAGGGCTCCGGCAATAGTGGCAATGAGTAGCACCGGCGATATACGGCTGTGGCCTAGGTGTCTCAAAATCGTGGATGCGGGAAGGTCGTCGGTATAGGGATAACCGCCCTTGGTGGCCCCCTTCCACGGACCCACCACGAGGAATTTGACAAATTCGGCCGCAATGTAGTTGAGCATCAGCGTGGAGATTACCTCGTTGATACCGAAGCGTATCTTGAGAATAGCCGGTACCATGCCCCAGAGTGCGCCGCCAATGAAAGCCGCCATGAACATCAGAGGAACCATCACAACAGCCGGTAGATGGGGTCCCCAGTTCAGGCCCACCCAGGTTGCAAAAATTGCGCCCGCAAGGAGTTGACTCTCGGCACCGATGTTCCAGAATTTTGCCTTGTAGGCCAGTGCCAGTCCGCTTCCGATGAGGACGAGAGGGATGGCCTTTGTTATCGTTTCTTTTATGCCGTACCAACTACCGAAAGACCCCTTGAATATCGAGACGATGGCAATTATCGGGTTGACCCCGTTTAAGGCGAATACAAGACTCACCGCGAGGAGGCCAGCGAGTAGCGATCCGGCCAGGATAAGGATATTCTGTCCAGGCCCGATACGCTCTCTTGGAAACAATTCAATCCGCATAGCCAGCCATCATCAATCCGATTTTCTCCAATGTCCAGGTATCCGGGGTTAACTCACCCATGAATCGGCCATTACACATAACGGCGATGCGATCACAAACCATGAACAACTCATCCAAATCCTCGGATACCAGCAACACCGCGCCACCCTTATCTCTCAGGGCGATAATCTGCTTACGTACATATTCGGTGGCTCCCACATCAAGACCATAGGTGGGATGGGCGGCGATAAGTAGCTCAGGAACACTTGAAATCTCCCTTCCCAGGATAAGTTTCTGGATATTCCCACCGGAGAGATTCTTTATCCTTACATTGATTGATGGTGTGTCCACCTGAAAACTCTCCACCAATTCTCTCGCATGATTCTTGATAACCCCATAGTCCATCTGCAACCAATTGCTGAACGGCTTGTCCAAGTGTTGCTTGAGCACGGAATTCTCATACAGTAAAAGGTTGGGAACAATGCCGTATTTGATGCGCTCTTCGGGGACATGGGAGATTCCCAGCAGATGAGCACTCCGAGCATCGGAATGGTGCAGAGAACGGCCATTTATTTCCACCACTCCTTGCCTGGATTTACGTAGTCCGGTGATCGTTTCCACCAATTCCTGCTGTCCGTTCCCTGAAACACCGGCGATACCGAATATCTCCGCCGAGTGTACCTTCATGGACAGGTCTTTTACTGCGGGAAGCCCCCTGTCCGAGTCCACTTCAAGGTTATGGGTTTCGAGGACCACCCTGCCCCGTTGCACATCGCCCTTTGGGTAGGCGGCGGCAATCTGTCGGCCTATCATCATTTGGGTGAGTTTACCCTTGTCTACTTCCGCAATGTTCGCTTCCCCTGTTACACGGCCCTTGCGCAGAACCATCACCCGGCTACAGATGCTAAGTATCTCTTCCAGCTTATGTGTGATCAATATGACCGAATGCCCTTTCGATGTCATTTTCCGCAAAGTAGCGAAGAGTTCATCGGCCTCCTGGGGGGTGAGCACGGAAGTTGGTTCATCCATGATGAGGAGATCAGCATCGCGGGAAAGTGCCTTGATAATTTCAACCCGCTGCTGCTCTCCTGCCGAAAGATCCCAAATTGGCTTGTCGGGATTAATCTCCAAGCCATATTGAGTTGATAATTGTTTAATTCGAGAACGCATGGCCCGGTGAGGAAAGAAAAATGGGGCATCATCATACCCCAGAGCTATATTCTCCAAAACCGAGTGTTTGTCCACCAGCATAAAATGCTGGTGGATCATTCCAATACCGGCACGCATTGAATCCTTAGGATTCCTCAGCCGAATTGGTGAGTTATTGATCAGGATCTCTCCCTCATCAGGGAGATAAAGACCATAGAGGATGTTCATCAACGTCGTCTTACCGGCACCGTTCTCCCCGAGAAGTCCGAGAATCTCGCCAGAGTCTATGCGCAGATTAACATCCTGGTTGGCCTTGACATTGAGAAAGGATTTACTAATTCCCTTCATCTCAAGGGATTCAATCCTGGTCAATTAACTACACCCTTTCTCTATTGAGGGAGGGGGGAGATGAAGTTGTCCACCTGATAGCTCATCTCGGCAAACAAATGACCTATGGTCGCCAATTCTCCATCAGCAACCATTTTGTTCCTTGCCTGATCGAAGATTGGGCCGACAAATGGATCGAAGGTATCCCTGCCCATGGACATCTGTTCATGGCGTTTCATTATCAGGTCATAGATGCTGATGGAGCCGAATTCAGGGCTATCGGTTGTGATCTGTTTAAATGTATCCACATAGGCCGCATTGATCATCTCATCCCAGGTTGCGCCCAGTTCCACGACATTGTCGTCCTCCATCAGCCACAAAAGGTCGTAATCGGTCATGTCTGAGTTCTTGCCGTCCAATGTATCCTGGAGCATACGGACATATAACGGACCCCAATCAGTGAGCTGTCCGGTAATGGCGGCATCGGGACCGTATGACTGCATTGGGCTGTAGTGGGACAGGGCATAGATATTCTGGCCCTTGTCCTGATATTCCTGGGCCACCTCGATGACAGTGGGGGTGTCTTCGGTGAAACCGAGGACATCGACTCCTTCGGCCACGAGAGACTGAGCGGCCTCACGGGCCTTGTCCGGGCCATACCAGGCGTATATCCATTTAACGCTGACGGTTGCCTCAGGATTGACCTCCTTGATTCCTAGGGCGAAGGCATTCATATGCCGAAAGAGTTCGGGTATGGGGAATGCGGCAATATAGCCGATCTTATTCGATTCCGTGATGGAACCGGCCATCAAGCCGTTCAAGTAATAAATCTGATACATATCGGCCATGTATGTTCCGAGATTGGGTGTGCGCTTAAATCCTGAGCAATGAAAGAACTTAACCTCGGGGTATTTCTGGGCGGCTTTAATAGTATCTTCCATATAACCGAAGCTCGTAGTGAACACCACATCCACCTTTTGTTCCTGAACCAGACGGTCAATGAAACGTACGGCATCGCCTTCGGGAACACTCTCGACAACCACTGTCTCCAGCCAGGGGAGTTTCTCTTCGGCGAATAGCCGACCCTGGTCGTGAGCGTAGGTCCATCCGAAGTCCCCGGCAGGGCCGATGTAGATAAATCCCGCCTTGAGCTTAGCGGATTGTGAATCCACTGAAGCCTCTTTCTCCCCATTCGCAAACAGGTAACCGCTTATCAGCAATGCTACGACTATGAACAATAATGCCTTCTTCATAATTAATCTCTCCTTTTTTGAGGCATGAAGTCTCGGCATTTTGAGTTATTTCTTGGATTTCGTCAAGAGTGAATAAGTGACTATGGGATGATTTGGGTGAAATGGAGTATTTTCAAAAACCATTATCTGGGCGCAACCCTTCGGGTCGGGCTTTTCTCTCCAATGCCTTAATCTGGTGGCCTGTTAACCGGCTCATTGCCAATCGCCGGGGCCACCAGCGGCATTTCCGTTTCAATCCCTTGCGCTTGTTTTTTCGTAATTATTCACGCACATCACACAAAAAGACTGCTGTGCGTGTTTTGTGCTCTGGTGCAGCAATTTTAACAATGAGCGTTGTCAGACGAAATACCACCAACAGCTTTTGCAAAGACATGACATGAATGCACGTTTAAGCTTCTTCTTCCAATTGTGCTTACCTGCACCGGATTGCCTCTTCTCCGCTTTTTACTAAACCTTGATCGAGCCGCCGAGACTTGGCCCTGTGGATTCCGGCTTGGACTGGCTGGCGTTACGCCAGCCGATTACCTGTTTTCCGATGCCCTCCATAACCTGGGCCAGCCGCGACTTCTTTTTCAGGGGTAGAATGTTCAAATCGGCACACAGCCGCAACTCCAGCTTAAGAATTTCAAAATTGTCCAGGAATTGTTCCAAATGCTCTGTTTTATCCCGGTCTTTGTTGGCTCGGTATATGCTTCGGACCAATGTTAAACCATCGCGCTTTATATCCTGACCAAGCGTATATTTGTTTTCTCTTGGGAAGTTCTTTGTCACTTCGAATAACATCAGTATCATATTATATGTATCCCGGTAAACGGGCAAGTGGTAATATAATGCCATTTTTCTATAAAATTTCGCGCCTACGGCGAGTTGGAAGTGCCTGTCGGCAACCTTCATGCCTATCGGATTACCCAGCCCCCGCTTGCGTAACGCGCCTCCTTGAAAAAAAATAGTTAAATAGTTAAATAGTTAAATAGTTAAAAAGCCCTCACAGCACGAACCCTGTATCCGTTGTCCCTGTAGAAGGCGAACTGACTGCCATTGCCAAAGTTCTGTGCCCATGCATAATCGTAAACGTTCTCCGACGACGACCAGTCCGACGACGACCAGTAGTAGTAGCCGGACGAAAAATCACCAACAGCTACTCTCTGTTCGTACAACGCATTCAATTCATCCTTTGATGGCAGAAACCAGTCATCTTTACCGCCCAGATCAAGTTCGGCGCATATCTTTGACGCATAGGCGGTACCCTCATTAGTCCCCAGCATCGCCACTATATTATCCGTATTGGTCTTGCCACTCCCTATGCCGGTTTGTGTACCTCCAGTGATAGCTCCATATGCTCCCCATTCATACGATCCCTGATCGCTGGGTGCCGCCTCCAGGTATCGCCAGCCGTTGGAATAACTGCCCTTGTCGTAAAACACTATGCCTCCGGCGGGGCCGGGGCCGCCTACGAAACTACCAATTCCAAATGAATGAATATTACTCCAATTCCCGAATTGCCCATCGCCGTCCATCGCACGTACGCGCCAATGATGCCACTGCAAGTCCGCCAGGGCCGTCGTCGGCGTGTAACTGGTGCCGGACACATTTACCGCGGAACTGCCCGCCAGGTTCGCCGCACTGTCCGCTATTTGGATCTCATACTTATCCGCTCCAGTCACGGCACTCCAGCTAAATTCTGGCGTGGTGTCCGTGGTGCTACTTCCGTTGACGGGCTCCAGGCCCGATACGGCACCAATTTCCACCCGCAATGAAGACGAGCCGCTCCAGGCTCCGGCCTGTCCATCAATGTCCACCGCACGCACGCGCCAATGATGCGTATGCTGGTTTGTCAGGGCCGCCGTCGGCGTGTAACTAGTGTCGCCGCCAGTTACTTCTGCCGGTGTACTGCCCGCCAGGGCCTCCTCACTTTCTGCTATCTGTATCTCATACTTATCCGATCCAGTCACGGCACTCCAGCTAAATTCGGGCGTGGTGTCCGTGGTACTGCTTCCATCAGCTGGAGTCAGGCCCGATACGGTGCCGCCCCATTCCACCCGCAATGAAGACGAGCCGCTCCAGGCTCCGGCCTGTCCATCGCCGTCCACCGCACGTACGCGCCAATGATGCGTCTGCTGGTTTGTCAGGGCCGTCGTCGGCGTGTAACTGGTGCCGCCGTTGGTTACTTCTGCCACTGTACCGCTCCCCAGGTTCGCCTCACTGTCTGCTATCTGTATCTCATACTTATCCGCTCCAGCCACGGCATCCCAACTAAAGGTGGGCTTGGTGCTCGTGATGGTGCTTCCATCAGCTGGAGCCAGGTTCGATATGCCTCCCCATTCCACCTGCAAAGACGAAGCCCCGCTCCAAGCTCCGGCCTGTCCATCGATGTCCACCGCACGTACGCGCCAATAATGCTTCTGCTCTATCGTCAGGTCCAATGTCGGCGTATAACTGGTGCCGTTCACATTCTTGTCGTCAACCGTGGGATTGCTATCCAGGTCCGCCTCACTGTCCGCTATTTGGATCTCATACTTATCCGCTCCGTCCACGGCGGTCCAGCTAAAGGTGGGCTTGGTGTTCGGGGTGCTACTTCCGTTGACGGGCTCCAGGCCCGATACGGCACCCCATTCCACCAGCAAAGTAGACATAAGCCAGGCTCCAGCCTCTCCACCGCTGTCCACCGCACGGATGCGCCAAAAATTCTCCTCCAAGTTAGTCAGGGCCGTCGTCGGCGTGTAACTGGTGCCGCCGTTGGTTACTTCTGCCACTGTACCGCTCCCCAGGTTCGCCTCACTGTCTGCTATCTGTATCTCATACTTATCCGCTCCAGCCACGGCATCCCAACTAAAGGTGGGCTTGGTGCTCGTGATGGTGCTTCCATCAGCTGGAGCCAGGTTCGATATGCCTCCCCATTCCACTTGCAAAGACGAAGCCCCGCTCCAAGCTCCGGCCTGTCCATCGCCGTCCACCGCTCGTACGCGCCAATGATGCGTCTGCTGGTTTGTCAGGGCCGTCGTCGGCGTGTAACTGGTGCCGCCGTTGGTTACTTCTGCCACTGTACCGCTCCCCAGGTTCGCCTCACTGTCTGCTATCTGTATCTCATACTTATCCGCTCCAGCCACGGCATCCCAACTAAAGGTGGGCTTGGTGCTCGTGATGGTGCTTCCATCAGCTGGAGCCAGGTTCGATATGCCTCCCCATTCCACTTGCAAAGACGAAGCCCCGCTCCAAGCTCCGGCCTGTCCATCGATGTCCACCGCACGTACGCGCCAATGATGCGTCTGCTGGTTTGTCAGGGCTGTCGTCGGCGTGTAACTGGTGCCGCCGTTGGTTACTTCTGCCACTGTACCGCTCCCCAGGTTCGCCTCACTGTCTGCTATCTGTATCTCATACTTATCCGCTCCAGCCACGGCATCCCAACTAAAGGTGGGCTTGGTGCTCGTGATGGTGCTTCCATCAGCTGGAGCCAGGTTCGATATGCCTCCCCATTCCACTTGCAAAGACGAAGCCCCGCTCCAAGCTCCGGCCTGTCCATCGATGTCCACCGCACGTACGCGCCAATGATGCGTCTGCTGGTTTGTCAGGGCCGTCGTCGGCGTGTAACTGGTGCCGCCGTTGGTTACTTCTGCCACTGTACCGCTCCCCAGGTTCGCCTCACTGTCCGCTATTTGGATCTCATACTTATCCGCTCCGTCCACGGCGGTCCAGCTAAAGGTGGGCTTGGTGTTCGGGGTGCTACTTCCGTTGACGGGCTCCAGGCCCGATACGGCACCCCATTCCACCAGCAAAGTAGACATAAGCCAGGCTCCAGCCTCTCCACCGCTGTCCACCGCACGGATGCGCCAATGATGCGTATGCTGGTTTGTCAGGGCCGTCGTCGGCGTATAACTGGTGGTGCCAATCACCTCTGCGTCTACCGTTCGACTGCTCTCCAGGTTCGCCTCACTGTCCGCTATTTGGATCTCATACTTCGCCGCTCCGTCCACGGCGGTCCAGCTAAAGGTGGGCTTGGTGCTCGTGATGGTGCTTCCATCAGCTGGAGTCAGGCCCGATACGGCACCCCATTCCACCTGTAAAGAAAAAACCTCGCTCCAGGCTCCGGCCTGTCCACCGCTGTCCACCGCACGTACGCGCCAATAATGCGTCTCCTGGTTTATCAGGGCCGCCGTTGGCGTGTAACTGGTGTCGGTCACATTCTTGTCGTCAACCGTGGGATTGCTCTCCAGGTCCGCCTCACTGTCCGCTATTTGGATCTCATACTTCGCCGCTCCGTCCACGGCGGTCCAGCCAAATTCGGGATTGGTGTTCGTGGTGATACTTCCGCTGGTAGGAGTTAATCCACTTGGGGCATCAATTCCCGCCTCAGGTTCCTTACAGCTTGCAAAAACCAGCAACGATCCAAGCAACAACATTCCCATTGTTTTCTTGTTTTTCATTGTAAAACTCCTTGAAATTTGTTTTCGGCTTATTCGCCTGGAATTTGATGATATCCTGATCCATACTACAATACTCCAATGAAACTGTCCAGCCTCTGGATAATTGATAATTGATAATTGATAATTGATGATTGATGATTGATGATTGATGATTGATGATTGGTGGTGGATTCTGGCTTGGAGGGGCTGGGTCAGAATCCGCCGGGCTCCCCCCCGGGATCAAACCTCCTGTATATAGCGGTACAGAGTCTTTGCGCTGATGCTCTACTTTCCCCTTTGGGTCTCCCTCTGGCCCGTTTTTGTGCGACATTCAAGGAAGCAGGCCAGCTCCTCGTGAGTCGGCTTTTTTCTGTTTTTGTACGTCCTTCCCAGTACTATTTAATCATCCTAGTCAAAATATTTCTCCCCTTGCCTTGATCGACCAAGCTCGTCGGCGGCAATGGAGCGCATCGGAATTGCCGTCCGGTGTAGCACTTGGTTGGGCAGTTATTCTGTGCTGTATGATGCTTCTATCTCCCTGATCATTAAATCCATTTGCACAGGTTCCTTCATATATGTATTGATTGAATCTGTGGCCTTTTTTGCGATAGCTACTGATTTTTCCTCTTTCTCAATTCCAATATATTGTCTTCCTTCACTAATGGCTGCCACCGCAGTTGTTCCACTCCCCATAAAACAATCAAGAACAATTTCACCCGGTTCAGTAAAAAGCTTTATCGCTCTTCTTGGAAGTTCAACAGGGAACTTAGAGTCGTGATCTGCATTGCTACGAACAGATGGTATTTCCCATACGCCTCTTGAACCCCAATTTACCCATTCTTCCTTTGTTAATCTTGAACGGTCAACCTTAGTAATTCCCGGTTTCCAGAAAATGTAAAGATATTCAGATTCGTCTACAGAACGATAGGATATAGTGTACCACCGTGAATTTTCCCATGCTGCATCTTTTACCCATATCCTACGATCATACAAGTAGAATCCAGCGGATAAAGCTGCCTCCTCTATTAATCCTCCAACTAAGAAAACTCTGGTTTGAGATTGGTATTTTCCACCTCTGATATTATTTCCGTTAAGCCTTCTATCTATAGTTTGTTCACTACATCCAAAGTATTCTGCGAGTTTGTATCTGTTCCAATCAGGATGTTTTTTCCTGATTGCCAATATATCTTCTTTGGAAAGCGAAATTTTTCTTCGGGAGATGTTTTCGGCCATAATTTTTGGCATACGTTCATCTTTAAAGCATAAAATATCAGCAATATTGATCGCCAAAAATCCACCAGGCTTGATAATTGAAAAGTGCAAAGCAATAACATCTCTTAATAGGTTTTTCCAACCATCAAATGACAACTCTTTTTCATATTCTTTTCCAACGAAATAAGGTGGAGACCATACACTTAACGCAATTGAATCTTTCTCGATTCTATTTAATAGGTTTCTGGAGTCTCCATGGTAAATTTCGTTCGGAGTCAGCGGATTAAACATATTTATGATTGCCATGTGCCAATACACTCCTTTCTATCTTGCTCATAGGTCAATGTTTGGATACGCCAACTTGCTTTGTCTTTTATCCTGCTAAAACTAACCCTTACCCTGAAGTCTTCGCCCAATGTTGGAGCATTTCTGCCAGCTAGCCAAATTCCATCATCTGCACTTGGATTATATCTATCCTGTAACTTTCCATTAGGGATTGCCGCTATAGTGACTGTACGCAAATGATGAGTAGCGTTGTTGTCATCATCGTACTTAAAATGTATAAGGCAGGTTGTTGTTCAATAATTCTTTCCTCCATATTCGGATATTTCTGGAAGAAATCCTTTTTCAGTTACCTCAGCACCTGCCCGTCTTTGCTTTACCCACAATGATGTCTGAGACATTTGAATTGTAGCGGAGCGATTCTCTTTCTCAGCTTTTGAATCAATGAACAAGGCTTGTCTGACAGTTTCATCAGGAAGTATCACGTACCTTGCTTTCTTGTAATCTACTGTGCCATACACTCTTTGTTGAACATTGAATCCCGAAAGCCTATCAAGCAGTTCTCTTGTAATATCTTCCGCAATATCTTTAACACTATCTGGTGATTTAAGAAATATTTCGTGAGCCTCCATTCCAAAATCAAGGACAGCTTGAAATATCCACCGCAGAGTCAGTTTTTCAATTCGCTCTATCTCATCCAATGATAAAACATCAGGGTCTTTTTCTGACATATTTGTCCTTTAGTTCGTTTTTTCCGTCTTTACGCCCACAACGTGGTATTATTTTCGTGTCCCATGGGACTTCTCACCCCTGTTCACCTTTTCCACAGGTGGACATTTCATTGAACCATTCACCTTCTTTGAGAGGCCCTCAAATCGAGATCTAATCAATCTATCATACAAGTCGGCTGATGGGTGGATTCTAACACATCACGCCACAAGGCACCCGTACGATCAACCTGCTTCCTTTGAATGGTTGCCATGGCAATGGGCACATGGACCAGGGCGTTATTCCATTGCCCGATGATACAAGCTGTTCTACCGCTCATCGCGGCATGGACGGCATTTGCGCCTAAACGCGCACAATAGTAGGAATCCGCTGGATTAGCCGGTGCAGCACGGATTATGTAGCTGGGGTCGATGTACTTGACATTAGCCTCGCCTTTGCGGCTTTTTAAGAACCCGCTGATTTCTGTCTTCAGATACTGCCCAATATCTCCATAAGACCTGTTCCCCGACGCATCTTGGTTCTTCTTGCTGTCATTTAACAAATTCTGCCCGGCTCCCTCGGCAACCAGAATGACCGCATGATGACGCCTTTCCAGGCGCCTTTCCAGACTATGGAACAGACCATTCTCCCCAGTTAGGGAAAAGGAAACCTCTGGGATAAGGCAGAAATTGACATCACTGGTAGACAGAGTGGTATGGGCTGCGATGAACCCAGAATCCCTTCCCATCACCTTCACTATCCCTACCCCGTCCGGTGCATTTTTTGCCTCAATATGAGCTGCACTGACAGCCTCGACAGCCTTTGATACCGCCGTATCAAAACCAAAGGATTTTTGGACAAACATAATATCGTTATCAATTGTTTTTGGTATGCCGACACAGGCTATCTTCAACCCTCGTTTTTCTATTTCCTTGGCAATCTCCAGGCTTCCTCGCTGAGTTCCATCCCCGCCTATAGTGAAGAGGATGTTAATGTTCATCCGCTCCAAGGCATCCACGATGGGCTCAACCTCACCATACCCCCGGGATGACCCCAGGACGGTTCCGCCCAGGTTGTGAATATCGTCAACAATGTCCGGATCAAGAATCATCGGAACAAAATTAAATTCCGGCCTAAACCCCCTATAGCCGTAGCGAATACCATTGATGCGCTTAACACCATAAAAATACCATAGCGTACGGGTGATGGCTCTTATAACATCGTTCAATCCCGGACACAGACCGCCGCAGGTAACAATGGCGGTATTCACATGACTCGGTGAAAAGTATATTTTCTCCCTCGGACCTGCCTCTTCTAGCATCCAAGCCGCATCATATTCTTTTCCTAGGTTAGAGGCCACTAAGGTGTTTGAGCGAAGAATATAGTGATCGTCACTGGAGTAATGCATAGTGGAGTCAACCTTAGCCGTCGAATAGGGTCTGGGAGACCTAATGTTGCAAGTCCCGAGTTTTTGAATTCGGAAATCGTAATCTATCTTTTCTGCCATATCATCAATACTGCCAGAGCATCGGATTGAATACAAGAACTTCCTTGTGTGTTAACATTGAGTTTATGAAGATTCTAATCGTCGGCGGAGCCGGGTACATTGGTAGTCATGTCGTTCATGCGTTTCTGGACAATGATAACGAAGTGGCCATCCTAGATAATTTCTCTACAGGAAACCATGTAAATGTTCCGAAATCGGTCGATGTGTTTGAAGGAACTATCCTGGACAATTCCTTTCTGACGAAAGTCATGGCCATAGGATGGGATGGGGTTGTCCATCTGGCGGCTCTCAAGGCAGCCGGTGAGTCGATGGAAAAACCCTGTCAGTATGCGGTGAACAACATTGTCGGTACGATCAACCTTGTCAACGCCATGATGGAGGCGGATATTCCACATCTCGTATTTTCCTCTTCTGCGGCGATATTCGGCGAACCGATTCGATTACCAATCGATGAAGATCATCCAAAATCGCCTGAGAGCTTTTACGGATTCACGAAGCTTGAAATCGAACGGCTACTGGACTGGTACGACAGGCTCAAAGGTTTGAAATTCGCTTCTTTACGCTATTTCAATGCTGCAGGATACGATATTGAAGGAAGGGTGGTCGAACCAGAAAAAGATCCCCAAAACATAATTCCTATTTTGATGGAAGCAGCAGTCGGCACCCGTAAAAAATTCCTTATCTATGGAAATGATTATGCCACCCGTGACGGAACATGTATTCGCGATTACGTCCATGTCAGTGATCTAGCCAATGCCCATGTACTGGCCATGAATTACTTTCTTAATCCTCGGCCCAGTATAAAATTGAATCTTGGGAGTGAAACCGGAATCAGTGTCGCTGAAATGGTTCAGAAAGCCACGCAGGTTACTGGAATCAAAATAAATTATGAAATAGGATCACGTAGAATGGGCGATCCTGCTATACTTATCGCATCTTCGCAAGTGGCACGAAAAATATTAGGCTGGAAAGCCGTCCACAGTGATGTGAAAACACTTATTAGAAGTTCTTGGAATATATATAAGAGGAGGAATCTACGGTGATTTTTGACAATATAACCGAACTGATCGGCAACACGCCGATGCTACGGTTAAAGCATATATCAGAAGAAGTTGGGGCCGCTGTCCATCTGAAAATGGAATCCTTAAACCCCATGAGTAGCGTGAAGGATAGGCTGGGACTTGCCATGATAGAGGATGCTGAGAAGAAAGGACTCCTGAATTCGAATTCCCTCATCGTCGAGCCGACCAGCGGGAACACCGGTATCGCCCTCGCATTCATCTGCGCCCAACGCGGCTACAAACTCGCCCTCACCATGCCAGAATCCATGAGTATAGAACGGCGGCGAATTCTCAGTGCCCTCGGCGCAAAGCTACATCTCACACCGACTCAGGAAGGTATGAAGGGTGCGATAGAGAAAGCCAAAGAGATAGCAGAATCCACTCAAGGGGCCATTGTTCTCCAACAGTTTGAGAATCAGGCGAATCCTGACTATCATGAAGCGACGACAGGGCCGGAAATTTACACGGATCTCGGCACCGAGGTGGCGGCATTCGTTGCGGGAGTTGGAACTGGCGGCACCTTTACCGGGGTTACACGCTTCTTGAAGGGCAAGATCCCCAATCTACATGCCGTGGCTGTCGAACCTGTTCAATCCGCAGTACTCTCAGGACAGGCCCCCCAGGGACATAAAATACAAGGCATAGGTGCCGGGTTCATCCCAAAGGTGATGGACACAGGCCTCATAGATCAAATCATCACCATTGATGCCGGGGAAGCCGGCACCATCAGTCGGCGTTTGGCGAAGGAAGAAGGTGTCTTTTTAGGTATCTCAGCCGGCGGCAATGTTGCCGCCGCAATGAAACTGGCCCGACAAGATAGGTTTCAGGGAAAAAATATTGTTACTATAGCCTGTGACACAGGCGAAAGATATCTCAGTACATGGTTATACCCGGAGGAAAACTAGTGGAATTTACGACAAAAGCGATTCATGGTGGATGGGGGAAGGAAAATTCGGCACGCGCTGTACCGCTCCTCCGAACTGTAGCCTATAACTTCAATGATTCCGCACATGCGGCTAATCTTTTCGCACTCAAGGAGTTAGGTCATATTTATACCCGAATCCAAAATCCTACTCAGGATATCCTTGAGGAAAGAATGGCCGCCTTGGAAGGAGGAACTGGGGGCCTTGCCCATGCCTCAGGCACATCGGCCATATTCAATAGCATCATCAATGTAGCCAGGGCTGGTGACGAAATCGTGTCATCTTCTGAACTTTACGGCGGCACATATACCCAGTTCAAGGAGATACTGCCTCAATTCGGTATCAAGGTGAAATTCGTCAAGCCCCATGACATCCAAGCATGGAGAAAGGCCGTAAGCGACAAAACCCGGGGGTTCTACTACGAGACCATAGGCAATCCATCTCTCAAGGTTCCCGATTTCAATGCCATCAAAAAGGTGGCCGAGGAAGTCCATGTGCCGGTGATTGTCGATTCAACCTTCACCACCCCCTATCTCATCAATCCCATTGAGCATGGTGCCGATGTCGTCATTCATTCATTAACAAAGTGGATTGGAGGGCATGGGACGGCGGTTGGCGGCATGGTCGTAGATGCCGGGCGATTCGACTGGACCGATCCGAAATTCTCCACCTTCAACAAACCGGATAGCAGTTATCACGGCCTACGATACGCCCATGATCTTGGCGAACTCTCGCCGCTGGCCTTCATCCTGAGAATGCGCCTGGTGCAGATGAGAAATCTCGGTGCCTGCCTAAGCCCTGACAACGAGTGGATATTCCTCCAGGGCCTGGAAACCCTTGCCCTGCGCATGGAACGGCATTCCCAGAACGCAATGGAAGTCGCCGAATTTCTGAGTAGTCACCCCTCCGTAGTCTGGGTGAATTATCCAGGAATTGCAAAGAATAACGATAATTATAATATCTCCTCACAATATCTAAAAAAGGGTTACGGCGGGATGGTGGTATTCGGCATCAAAGGCGGTCGCGAGGCAGGAGCGCGTTTCATTGAGTCACTTAAACTGTTCAGCCATGTGGCCAATGTCGGTGATGCCAAGAGTCTGGCCATCCATCCGGCCTCTACCACTCATTCCCAACTCAGCAACAAAGATTTGGAGGAAGCGGGAGTTCGTGTCGATCTCATTCGCCTGTCTATAGGAATCGAAGACAGTGCGGACATCCTTGCAGATATTAAATCGGCTTTTGAAATGGTATGAATTTCTCGAAGGAAGTTCTGCTAGACTACGTAGCCCGACTAGAAAGCATCAGGGAGACCATTCTCTCCACTGCGGTGATGATTAACGAGATCCCTGCGCCAACTTTTAAAGAGAAAAACAGGGCGCATTTCCTCGCTGATCGGTTCAGTGAGCTTGAAATGCTCAACGCAGCGGTTGACGAAAAGGATAACGTCATGGGCATCATCCCTGGGTTAATCGGCGATAGAGACATCCTCGTTACCGCACATCTCGATACGCTGTTCAGTGAAAAGGTAGACCATGTCGTCTCCCTTGAGCCGAAGCAAATCATCGGTCCCGGTATCGGCGACAATAGCCTTGGACTTGCCGTTCTTGGAACCCTTCCGATAATTCTGGACCAGTTGGATATCAAACTCGGCGCAAATCTGATTGTCCTCGGCAATTCCCGGAGCATCGGGCCAGGTGACCTGGAAGGCATAAGCTTCGTCCTGAATAACTATTCGCGTCACTTTACATCAGCCGTCTGTGTAGAAGGTGTGAAAATCGGTCGCCTGAGTTTCACCTCCATCGGCATGCTCCGTGGAAGCCTGTCCTACAGCATTCCTGAGCAGTATGACTGGACGAAGTTCAACTCCGTTGGCGCAATAGTTGACATGAATGACATAATCAGTCGGATACTGGAAATCCCACTTCCAATAAAACCCAATACAACCATTCTCCTCGGTCAGTTTGAGGCGGGCACATCCTATAACACCCTGCCAACCAAAGCCAAACTCCGTTTTGAGATACGCAGTGAATCCGAGGAAATCGTCTCAACCCTCGCCTCGCGAATCAATGATTTAGCCGAGGAAATGACAGCGAAAACCGGCGCACTGGTGGAATTTCAAGTAATCTCCAGGCGCAAACCTGGGGGAACAGAATTCTCCTACCCTCTAAACACAACTGCACGCGAGATACTCACGAGTCTCGGCATTAAACCACGCATCACACCGAGTACCTCAGAGGTGTCTGCCCTCATAGACCATGGCATCCCCGCAATTACAATCGGCTTAACAAATGGAGAGAACGCTGGTGAGATAAGTGAATCGGTTGCCATCGAACCCATCAGTAAGGGGTTGGCCCAATTGGTCGCCCTACTCAAAGCCATAGACATGGGGTGTGTCAATGAATCTTAATAACTGGATTAATCAGAACACATATCACCATTCTTCTTTCTCGGATCTCAAGGATCTCGTCGCACAGAAAGAAAAGGCCAATCTGAGTATTTCCCTCTGCATTCCAACTCTCAACGAGGAACGCACTATTGGGAAAGAAGTTGTAATTTTCAAATCCGAGTTGATGAATCGCTACCCTCTATTGGATGAGATTGCCGTGATAGACTCCGGTAGCGAGGACCGCACCCTCGAAATTGCGTCAAGTTTCAACGTCGATACATATCTGTCCTCAGACATACTTCCCGAAGAGGGATTCAAGCGGGGCAAGGGTGAAAACCTCTGGAAAGCCATCTATCAGCTCAAAGGCGATATAATCGTTTATATTGATGCGGATATCAAAAATATACACCCTCTTTTTGTCTACGGGTTGATTGGCCCCCTGATTCGTCGCCCCGAGGTAAGTTATGTCAAGGCATTTTACGACAGACCTCTGGCCTTTTCAGAAAGTGTGCGGCCCTCAGGCGGCGGACGCGTAACAGAAATTCTTACTCGTCCTCTATTCAGTCTCTTCTTTCCCGAACTCACCGCCATCATTCAGCCCTTGTCGGGAGAATACGCCGTAAGGCGCACGGTTTTGGAAAGCATTCCATTCCCGGTAGGCTACGGGGTGGAAACCAGCCATCTTATCGACGTGTACAAAGCTTACGGCATGGAGGCATTTGCCCAAACCGATTTAGACAAGCGCGTGCATAGGAATCAAGAAACCAGGGACTTAGGGAAAATGTCCTTTGGAATACTCCAATCATTCCTTAAAAGGTTGAAGAAAGAAGGCACTCTGCAATGGGAGGGAGAGTTTCAAACAGTACTCAGGCAATTTCAGGCAAGACAGGCCGAGTATGAATCGATTGAGCATGATATACCGGAATATGAAAGACCGCCGATGATTAATATTCCTAAATACAGAGAACGCAGGGGCATTATATAAGGGGCTGTGTCAGAATGCGCCTTTGGCCCGCATGCGGCGTTGGCGAAAAACCCTGAAATGCTCATGTACAACATGTACACTCCGCTTTCAGAACTTTTCGCCGCCTTGCCTACAGGCCAAATCCATCATTCTGACAAAGCCCCTAGATTCTGACACAGCCCCATATAGGGCACTATGTAAGTAACCCATTAGGAACAATCCCCGATCCCTGCCTGAGTATTTGAGGCGGACTACATGTTAGGTCAACCAGAGTCGATGGTAATCGATTGCCCAGTATACCTGAATCTTCTAATAGGTCTGCTTCACCTTCAAATTCGGCATGGATGCTTAGAGGATCATTCAGGTGTGGCCGTCCTGCTCGATTGACACTCGTCGAGTAGAGCGGCCTGCCCACTTCACGGATAAGAGATCGCAATCTGGCATCCTCAGGAACCCGACAGGCGACCGTCGCACCTGTGACAGTTGGAAAAATAAACGTAAATGGCCCCGGCCACAACAAAAGGAGGGGAGACTGCGTCGCTGTGACACCCAACTGGAAAACTTCCGTAGCTTCGGATAGCAACATCAGGAAAGGCTGATTCCCATCCCTGCCCTTGATACGGCGAATCCGTTCTTCGGTATCAGGCACCCGTCCCACAATGCCGTAAATCGTATCACAAGCCATGATGACCACGCCCCCATGAGTCAGTGTATCAACAAGAGTGCTATAACTATTCTTGTCGCGGACGAGTCGCATTTTTCACCTTGTATGATACGAATCCAAACAAGAGAAACAGTAATCCTATCGTTAGACTCCATACACGAAACATCCCCCTATTGGGCTTACTTATTGGTTCGATGACGCGCACATGTCCGGTATCGAGGAGATGCTTACCATGCTCGAAATCATGAAAATACAGGACATTCTGATCCGGTTCATACAAACCCATGCTCCTCGCTTCGATTTTCATAGCGACAGGATCGGAACGTAAAGATTCTATTGTTCGAGTCAATTCAAGTTTTTTTATATTCAATATTTTCAAGTTTTCCGAAAGCATCTGAATTCTATCATTAATTCGAGCATAGGCGTAAACACCAGCATCCCCAAAGAACAACATGAAAAGTGAATATGTGAAGAAAATCAAATAAAACGTCAAGGGAATGAGAACCCGTTTCATACTCTGATTGACGGTTTCTTTCACTTAGTCCTTTACAGAAATTGTCATTTATGTACAATGAATTCCATGGAAAAATCCACACCCCCAGGATTCACTCTTCTATTCTCATGGATCTGGTCGATAATGGGAATTAGAATGTTTTTCGAAATTTCCCAATATCCTTGGAGCATTTATGGGTACAGAGAATAAATCAATAAACGAAAAAAATCTTGATCGATATGGTGTCTGGGTGAAGATCAAGTCCGTTGAGATGTCTGATTCAACCGAGAATAACACTGTCCATGTCAGTGGTTCAGAAAACCTCCAGGATTCCTTCGTCGATACTGAACTCATGGATAGTGCCGAAAACCTGGAAAACACCGTAGCCTCCTTTCCATCAGAAACCATTAACGAAGAATCCCAGAGCGAGATCAGCGATTTCGATTTTGAGGCTCTGCCCGAAGAGGGTTTTGATACTACTGCCGATGCAATGGAACTCGATACTCCTGACGATCAGGATGAATTAGTTGACATCGAGAATTTTGACGATTTTGCCCCTACTGCCGATGCAACGGAACTCGATACTCCTGACGACCAGAATGAATTAGTTGACCTCAAAGATTTTGAGAAATTTGATACTTCTGCCGATTCAACAGAACTCGATACTCCTGACGACCAGAATGAATTAGTTGACCTCAAAGATTTTGAGAAATTTGATACTACTGCCGATGCAACGGAACTCGATACTCCTGACGACCAGAATGAATTAGTTGACTTCGAGAATTTTGACGATTTTCACCCTACTGCCGATGCAACGGAACTCGATACTCCTGACGACCAGAATGAATTAGTTGACTTCGAGAATTTTGAGAAATTTGACCCTACTGCCGATGCAACGGAACTCGATACTCCTGACGACCAGAATGAATTAGTTGACCTCAAAGATTTTGAGAAATTTGATACTTCTGCCGATTCAACGGAACTCGATACTCCTGACGACCAGGATGAATTAATAGACCTTGAGGATTTTGAAAATTTTGACTCTACTGCCGATGTAGCGGAACTTGATACTCCTGACGACCAGGATGAATTAATAGACCTTGAGGATTTTGAAAATTTTGACTCTACTGCCGATGTAGCGGAACTCGATACTCCTGACGACCAGGATGAACAGGATGAATTAATAGACCTTGAGGATTTTGAAAATTTCGACACTACTGCCGATGTAGCGGAACTCGATACTCCTGACGACCAGGATGAATTAGTAGACCTCGAGGTTTTTGAAAATTTCGACACTACTGCCGATGTAGCGGAACTCGATACTCCTGACGACCAGGATGAATTAGTAGACCTTGAGATTTTTGAAAATTTCGACACTACTGCCGATGTAGCGGAACTTGATACTCCTGACGACCAAGATGAATTAGTAGACCTCGAGGTTTTTGAAAATTTCGACACTACTGCCGATGTAGCGGAACTTCATGCCTTAAATGAGGCAGGTAATGAGATTGAAAAAGATGCCGTATCGCCCGGTGTAATCCATGAAATAGAAAAAGAGTTAAAACTTCTTCGAGGAGATATATCTCAATTAAAAAGTATTCTCGAAAGCAGAATCTCGCATGAGGCACAAACTCCACCCAAAGACAAAGAACACACAAATGGATTTTTTGATGAAAATGAAGATGATGAAACAATTGGCCTCACTAGTGATGAATTTGATACAATACTTGAGGCCGAAGGTTTAACAGGAGAAATCGAAGGAGTATCGGAAGAAGTACCAGATGTCGGCAATGGCGATATTGAAACCGTTGAATTGGAAGATGAGGTATTCATTGACACCAGCTCAGAAAGCATCGATGAGGTGCGTCTGGGTGATGAGGTTTCCATAGACCAGACTGCCGATGAAATCGAGATCGAAACTGTGGAAATTGAAGAGGAGTCCGCCGTTTCCAGCCCAATGTCCCAGTCGGAATTCGATTTGGAGACCATCGAATTTGATACAGATTTCAACGGAGGCAATCAGGGTCAAGACTATTCGCATCACGAGGAAGTGGCGCACAGGGATATTTCAGACGAAATTATAATTGATGATTCATCTGATGATGCAGTTTTCAAGGATGTCGGCAACATTGAACTCGACAGCATCATACAATTTACTTCACCTTCGGAAGAAAGTGATGCAGATAGCATTGAACCCGAATCAGTGGTTGCCTCCAAGCAGGGTGATAATACCGATACTTCTTTGGAGATGAACGATAATTCGTCGAAAGACAATACCAATTCCCCTACTTCCACCGAGGAAGATGTTAATAGCGAAATATCCATTGAACTCAATTTCAAGGGATTCGATAGCCCGTCTTCTGAATCTTTGCTAGCTCTGAACGAACAAACAGAAGATCTCCCCGATATAAAGAATGCATTGGAAGATAGCAAAAATATTGACCTTCCAATCATTGAAGATGAGGAAGAATTCAATACGGTTGCCCCTGTTGAGTCTGAATCGGCACCGTTCCCAGAAACCATGGCGCAGAAAAACATCCAAGAAACGCTGAATTACATGGACAGTCTTCTTGAATTCCTGCCAAATGCGAAGTATAAGGAATTTGTGCGTAGCGAGTATTTCGAAATTTTCTCAAAGTTGCTACAGGAGTCTGATGCTTCCAAATGATGGTACCATCGGTTCGATACACCCCTGAGGGCACATCTCCCCCCCCCCATTTAATTCTTGCCTCGATCTTTTTCGCCTGCCTGTGCGTTGTACGTAGCCAAGCTACGCTCCGCTTTTGCCGCCTTCCAACCTGTCTGCCTGCCGGTGCGTCTCGACTGCCAGTGGCAGACAGACGCAAACAGGTGCACACGGCAAAGAATCTCTTCGGAAATTTCCCAAAGCTGTTTTTTAGAGGTGCCCCTGATATAGCTAATCATTGCATCTTTGGGACTGAATACTGATCAGTTCCGGCATGCCCAAAGTCATTGTCACACCGGCTAAGAATGGAAATTTATCCGCGACAACCGGCAAGTATTGGATACATTCGGCTTACAATCCGAGACGAGAAGCCGAGAAATTTCTGGAACCACAATTAAATTCCTTTCGCAAAAACGGGGTAGTTGTGATCGTAGGTGCCGGGCTTGGCTACCTTGACGATTATCTATCATCCAAACGGCCGGACCTCCGAATAGTTGCATGTCATCTAATCCCAGTCCTATACGACAACCGAATAAGTCATACAAGGACAGTACTACGCTGGTCCCCAGCACAGGATATCGAGAAGTTTTTTTTCAAAACGATCAATGAGTTAGATCTCCCCACAGTTCGTCTTATCGAATGGCCGGCATCAATACAGGCAGCCCCAGATATGGTGCGAAATGTATTAACTAAATTCGCCTCTGTTATCAGACGGTATGCGGGCAATATCACAACGACGGCGGCTTTTGGAAGATCATGGCTACGGAACACACTCCGCAACTACCTGGAATTCGACAGCATAGCTGCTCCGACACAAATGAAAGGGATCACGGTGATTGCGGCATCAGGGCCTTCATTAGAACTGCATTTACAAGCACTTAAGCATCATAGAAGCCGATGTCATCTGTGGGCTCTCCCTTCTTCCCTGCCGGCTCTCAAAAGAGCCGGGCTTACACCGGATATTGTGTTTTCTACTGACCCTGGCCATTGGGCTCGGATACATGGCCGATATTTTCCGCAAGGAATACCGGTCGTTATGCCCTTGTCGGCCTGCCCCCTTCCAGGCCAATCTGGTAACCCAATTCTCCTGGCCCAGAATTCCATAGGCGAAAAATCCCTACTGAGCGGTGACGGTTGGCCGACTATCGAAGTTCCTCAAACTGGCTCAGTCGTTATATCAGCGGTGGAAACCTGGCATCGTATTTGCGAAGGGCCTCTCGTATTGGCGGGGTTGGATCTTTGCTGGTTCGATCTCCGCAGTCATGTACGGCCCCACGGTTTCGATGCTTGGTTCGCCGACTTGGCTTGCAGGACAAATCCGACAATTACAACTCTGTGGAAAACTGCCGCCAAGGCTGCACCTAAGCGTCATGGACCATTTCGAATGGGTTTCAGCCTGACAACTTACGCCGACTGGTTCAATTCCACCTGCTTTGACGCACCCGTATATAGGTTGAGAACTCAGGGACAACATCCATATCCTAAACAGTTTGAAGGCATTCAGGAAACTGATGAGTCCATCTTCGAACAGCATAAGGAGAGAAGCTATGAAAATCATGCCATCTACCCTGTACCCATTAGTCAACAAGACAGAAAGAAAAAAGTATTATATTTATTGAAGAAGTGGTGCCGCCTCGCTACCGAACCAGAATCCGCAATGGGTGCAGACTTTGAGTTACTCTACACCCTTGATCCGGGTAGCATACTCGACAAAATCCGTGGCGGCACGTCCCAGGATTGGCGCAAGCATCAATCCGGGGCAAAAGAAATTCTTCAGGGCTTGCTTCGGTTCTATGAGCGATAACAGCATATTCAATCGAAATCTTATCGCCCTGGGCATGCGGCATACTAACCTCGTATCAAGGATCATCCTAGCTTCCGGGAAATTCGAGTTGCAATTCACAATGTCGCGTAGCAAGTTGCCAGTTCCCGTCATTATCCGCAATGGTCGGCCTTTCCCCCTGCACTCCCGTTTCGATCCCAAAGCCGAAGGGAGAAGGCTGTCCGAAGATGCCCCGGATGGATATCTTATCGCCTTCGGACTTGGGGGTGCCTACCATCTCATGCCCTTGCTTGAGAAGGCGAGTATGACGGGGTTAATCATCGTTGAAGCGGATATATGCCTCGTTAGAGGCATCCTTGAGATGATTGATATGACCAGCTTATTCGCCGACCCCAGGGTTTCACTCCTTGTCGATACGACTCCCGAAACCTTGAAAAAGTTCATATTGGACCACTATCTTCCTGTTTTATATGGAAATCTTGCCTCCATAAATCTACGTTCCAGATGGGATTCCAAGACCAAGTGGTTCGCCGAACAGGCCTCGATTCTCCGCGAATTGCCGGAGTCACTGGGGCGAGATTACCTGGCTCAAACGATGTTCGGGCGCAGATGGTTTGTCAACACGGTAACGAATTTGAAAAGAAGCGAGCAGATAAATTACAGGCTCCCTCCAACGAAGAAACTATTAATCACGGCAGCAGGCCCATCCCTTCAGGATCAGTTAGATACGGTACGCAAGCTGAAAGGAGATGGTGCTGTATTACTGGCCACCGACACCTCCTTGCCTCTTCTCTTGTCAAGAAAAATAGCACCAGATATCGTGCTCTCCATCGATTGCCAAATAGTCAGTTATCACCATTTCTTTCAGAAACTCCCGAAAGAAACGGCACTCATCCTCGACCTCGCATCCCCCCCAGTACTTACTCGGCTCACAGACAGGATTCTATTCTATTCCAGCGGCCATCCATTTTCCCTCTATCTCAATCAACTCTATCGAACCTTTCCAATAATCAATATTACAGGGGGGAATGTCACTTATGCGGCGGCCGCCTTTGCGGGGATCTCCGGTGCACAGGAAGTGAGGCTGTTCGGTGGCGATTTCTCGTTTCCAAATGGGCGGCCCTATGCGGCAGGGACATACCTCTTCCCTTATTTTCAGTCCCAATCAACCAGACTGTCTTGCGCTGAAACCCTTTTCTGGCAATTCATCATCAATTATGAACCCCGACGTGAATGGAACGCCCACAGTTGGTGCTGGCGGACAAAATCAATGGATCATTATAGAGAATCCCTAGAAGAAGCCATTAAGACGATGGACTATGATTTCATTCAGGAACCAGGGCGCGGTGTGCCGGTCTCTTCACCCCGAAAAGACACCCCTCAAGCCAAATATATCCCCCTACTCTCCGCTGGGCCAATAAAAACAGGCTGGAAAGACTTCTTGGCCGATTATTATAACAAGCTGAGAATGCTCCCGCCCTTAAATGGACCGCCCCATGATTACCTTAACGGCCTTGAACCGACCTGCCGCCAAGCCTGGGCTACCCTCCTGCCAGTGGCGGCTACCTTCCAAAAAAAGAACAACGTAGGAGCCCAGGCCGTCGAAATGGCTAGGCAGTGGACAATAAAATATGTAAAAAGACTGATTTGAAGCGATTGCCTCTGCTCTGCCTTCGGCACTCATTACTATTCGTGTTTTCGGGAATCCTTTCTCAATGCCTTATATAGTGCCCTCAAGCTTAGTGTTGGGCAAAAATACGTGCTGACATGGATGTTTCGGTGCAAAACGATTTACAAACATCTGCTTACACCTTTCCCTCCCCGTCTCAATCTCCATTGCTCCAATTCCGGCTTATTTTGACTAAAAACCCGGCTCATCCAATGTATTCTATTCCGTAACCCAAGTTCACCATAAAACAACCTTATCTCCTTCCTCTAACGACATTTAACTTTTTCGATTATCACCACTGATTTTGTATTTCATTAATTGTCGGTCAAGGACCTTCCCCGATAAACTAAAGTTTTCTATAAATATCCAGAAGGGAGAGGACAAGACGCTGATGAGAGCCCTTTGGTGTGCGAACACTTTCGACCAAATTGTAGTAAGTGTTTTGAGATTTTCGGCCCCTCTAGGAACTCTAACACGGCGTATATAAATAGAATATAATATACAAAGAAGCAAGGAAGGCGACAAGCTTGATCGAGATTAGATAGTCACCACCTTGGCGAATGCGGGGTGCGTTTTGGCCTCTGGATGCAATATTTCTATGTTTCACACTATTGAAACGGATGAAAAAAGATTTTCAACGGACTTTCAAGGGGGATTTTGGTGAACTTGGGGTAAGGCTATAGTGGCTGTGGCCCGCAGGATGATCGAGCTGATGTATGTGCTTGTCAAGAACAAGGAATCATATACCTTCATGGACAAGCAAGTGTGTCCATGAAGCTGAAAAGATACGGCTTCAGCTCTCCCCAAAGGGAGGTGAATGCGAAAAGCCCCGTGCTGGTAGCAGGAGGCATAAACCTGGTGTAATTCCAGGGAAAACTGTATTTTATTGGAAATAGGGGTTGACTGAAAACATAGGAGATTCCAGAGTGTACGTACTGGTAGCTCAATGTTCCTTTCAGGCTAAACTCACTTGCTGTGTTGCTCATTGTTCCCAAAGAACGCTTGCATGTTCTCCCCTTCACCTCCGGCTTCCTTGCCACTTGGTCATTAGTTTTATCCTCATGCAAACAGCACTGCTTCTTCATCGGCTAAGACCTTTACGATTACTATGGGTTAATCTGACTGCTTCCGAATTCAATTCTGAAAAGCATAACCTTACATCCCTGCACGGCTTAGGAAATCTTATGGCGTAGTTCCTTAAGTTTCCGCTACCAGCGGTTCTCCCTGGGTAAGATACAATCTCCATTTCCGCTTGCCTTCTTTATACCACCAAGGATTACGGAAAGGATATGGGACTTCGATGTCAGAGGGCATCTCATCCTCCTTTGGCGGCCTGTACAAAGGTTCACTCAATGTTCAAACGGATATTTTGACTTAGACTTCCTTCAGATTCCTCATTGGGACTGACAATCTCTATCAATGATAGGGGGCTGTGTCAGAATACCCTTTGGCCCGCATGCGGCCTTGCCTGCAAACCAAATCCATCATTCTGCCCCACCCCCTGTCGGTCTTTCTTCGGACACCCTTGTCTTTGTCTACTAATTCCCTCCTTTCAGGGTTTAGGTGGGACTTTCACCCACTGGATATTGGCCATGCCAGGCGCACCTCCATAACCTGGGCCAGTCGTGCCTGAGGCATTGTACCAGCCCCTACAAGCCGGAATTTCAAAAAAAATCCGCCCGCCTTACGGAGGGATGGGATGCCTGTCGGCTTCCCCCAGACCATCAGGAAACATCCATTCTTTGTTCACCTCCTGTCCCCAGGACAACGGGCCGCCACAGGCGGCCCGTATTGCCCCCATTTGCCTCCGGCATGGGGCATTTCGCCTTACGGCGGGTCGGATGCCTGTCGGCCTCCACCAAGCCATCTGGTAGCTTCCTTTCTTTTTTCCCCTTCCATCCCCAAGGATAGCGGCCCGCCTTGGCCTTGCCTCTCTCTGTCCCGTTTCATCTGCCCCTGCCCCCATCGGCCGTCTCCAACGGCACCCCCGGGGCAGGTGTCGCTGAAACTCCCTGAGGCCTCCGGCCCTGGAGGGATGCTTTACAAAACAGCAGGCCGGGCCAGCCGGAACCCGTAGTAGTCGGAGCTAAAGCCGGGGAGGGTGTCGCCGCGGTACGCCGGCCGCAGGCCCCCGATGCCGTAGCGCCAGCTACCCCCCCGAAGAACCCGGCGAGCCCCCGTGGAGGGTCCCGCAGGATCGGGCTGGTTGACGCTTGAATAAACTCCATGCCAGTCCCAGCACCACTCCAACACGTTCCCGCTCATGTCGTACAGCCCCAGTTCGTTGTCCTTCTTCTGCCCCACCGGGTGGGTACTGCCTTCATTGTTATCCTCATGCCAGCCCACATCATCAGCGTTGTTGCTCCCCGCGTAGGTGTATCCCTCGGATGAGGCACCTCCCCTTGCCGCATACTCCCATTCGGCCTCCGTTGGCAGGCGGTAGCCATTCGCATCCCAGCTTGGCGTTACGCTTGTACCGTTTATCGTGTATACAGGGGTCAGACCAGCCTGATTGCTTAGCCAATTCGCATACTCCACCGCTCCGTACCAGGTTACATGGGCTACCGGGGTGTCACTGGTTGGGAATATAGTAACATCTTCCTTGAATCTAAATTTCCCTCCAATATTCTCTACCGCAATGGTGTCGTCATACATATTAATCAACCGTACCCCGTCCTTACTTCCATCGGCCGCCACCTCTGCCGAGTTGAGAAACTCTATGTACTCTGCATGCGTTGTTTCATACTTGCTTATATAAAACGGACTCACCGTTACATCGTGCTGAGGTTTTTCATCTTCATGTGCAACTTTATCGTCGTCAGGGCTCCCCATCTTGAAGGTGCCACCTTCTGCCAAGGCATATCCCAGCCGTTCCACTGTTGCCTCGTCGCTACTCCCGAGGCTTTCTCCGGCAGAATTTGTCGCCGTTACGATGAAGTAATATGAGAGACCGTTGATAAGTCCATCAACTAACAATGAAGTATCTGCGTTTCCAGTTGATTTTTTGTTCGTGTCCGGTGCTACTGTTACGATGGCTTTAGTGTCCCAGTATACCGTGTAATCGGTTATATCAGCTCCGCCCGTGTCGGACGGGGCCGTCCAGGTTACAGTTACTTCTCCGGCCCCTGGCCCTGATACAGCCGCTACAGCAGTCGGCGCTTCGGGAACAGTAGCCGGTGTAGCTGAAACCGCCGTTGTTGCGACACTTTCTCCGATAGAGTTTGTCGCCGTTACGATGAAATAATATGAAAGACCGTTGGTAAGTCCCGTAATTGTCAATGAAGTAACGCTTCCGTTACCCGTTGATTTTTTGGTTGTGGTGTCGGTTGTTACGGCGGCTTCAGTGTCCCAGTATACCGTGTAATCGGTTATGTCAGCTCCGCCCGTGTCGGATGGTGCCGTCCAGGATACAGTTACTTCTGTGTTTCCTGGTGAGGTCGCTACATCGGTCGGCGCATCGGGAGCAACAGTAGCCGGTGTAGCTGAAACCGCCGTTGTTGCGACACTTTCTCCGGCAGAGTTTGTCGCCGTTACAATGAAGTAATACATGGTACCGTTGGTAAGTCCCGTAATTGTCAATGAAGTATCTGCGGTTCCAGTTGATTTTTTGTTCGTGTCCGGTGCTACTGTTACGGTGGCTTCAGTGCCCCAGTATACCGTGTAATCGGTTATGTCAGCTCCGCCCGTGTCGGACGGTGCCGTCCAGGACACAGTTACTTCTGTGTTTCCTGGTGCGGTCTCTACATCGGTCGGCACTTCGGGAACAGTAGCCGGTGTCGCTGAAACCGCCGTAGATGCGACACTTTCTCCGATAGAGTTTGTCGCCGTTACGATGAAATAATATGAAAGACCGTTGGTAAGTCCCGTAATTGTCAATGAAGTAACGCTTCCGTTACCCGTTGATTTTTTGGTTGTGGTGTCGGTTGTTACGGCGGCTACAGTGTCCCAGTATACCGTGTAATCGGTTATATCAGCTCCGCCCGTGTCGGACGGTGCCGTCCAGGATACAGTTACTTCTGTGTTTCCTGGTGCGGTCGCTACATCGGTCGGCGCATCGGGAGCAACAGTAGCCGGTGTCGCTGAAACCGCCGTAGATGCGACACTTTCTCCGATAGAGTTTGTCGCCGTTACAATGAAGTAATACATGGTACCGTTGGTAAGTCCCGTAATTGTCAATGAAGTAACGCTTCCGTTACCCGTTGATTTTTTGGTTGTGGTGTCGGTTGTTACGGCGGCTTCAGTGCCCCAGTATACCGTGTAATCGGTTATGACAACTCCGCCCGTGCCGGACGGTGCCGTCCAGGATACAGTTACTTCCGTGTTTCCTGGTGCGGTCTCTACATCGGTCGGCGCATCGGGAACAAAAGGAGTCGGTGTCGCTGAAACCTCCGTAGATGCGACACTTTCTCCGATAGAGTTTGTCGCCGTTACAATGAAGTAATACATGGTACCGTTGGTAAGTCCCGTAATTGTCAATGAAGTAACGCTTCCGTTACCCGTTGATTTTTTGGTTGTGGTGTCGGTTGTTACGGCGGCTTCAGTGCCCCAGTATACCGTGTAATCGGTTATGTCAGCTCCGCCCGTGTCGGACGGTGCCGTCCAGGATACAGTTACTTCTGTGTTTCCTGGTGCGGTCTCTACATCGGTCGGCGCATCGGGAACAAAAGGAGTCGGTGTCGCTGAAACCGCCGTTGTTGCGACACTTTCTCCGGCAGAGTTTGTCGCCGTTACAATAAAGTAATACATGGTACCGTTGGTAAGTCCCGTAATTGTCAATGAAGTAACGCTTCCGTTACCCGTTGATTTTTTGGTTGTGGTGTCGGTTGTTACGGCGGCTTCAGTGCCCCAGTATACCGTGTAATCGGTTATGTCAGCTCCGCCCGTGCCGGACGGTGCCGTCCAGGACACAGTTACTTCCGTGTTTCCTGGTGCGGTCTCTACATTGGTCGGCGCATCGGGAACAACAGTATCTCCCGTGGGGCAGGCAATTAAAACCGATACAATCAGCAGGGGCATAAGCCAGCCTACATACTTCTTTAACGCTTTGTTCATAATCATGAACCTCCTATTATTTCTCCTAAATATAGTCACATCCATATTGTATGACAAGAGGGTGAATTGCAAGCGGGAAATTTTTCTTGCCCCAAGTTCACCATACAATAACCTTATCTCATTCCTCTACCGACAGTTAACTTTTTCGATTATCACCATTGATTTTGTATTTCATTAATTGTCGGTCAAGGTCCTTCCCCGATAGACTAAAGTTTTCTATAAATATCCAGCACCTCCGGCTTCCTTGCCACTTGGTCATTAGTTTTATCCTCATGCAAACATCACTGCTTCTTCATCGGCTAAGACCTTTACGATTACTATGGGTTAATCTGACTGCTTCCGAATTCAATTCTGAAAAGCATAACCTTACATCCCTGCACGGCTTAGGAAATCTTATGGCGTAGTTCCTTAAGTTTCCGCTACCAGCGGTTCTCCCTGGGTAAGATACAATCTCCATTTCCGCTTGCCTTCTTTATACCACCAAGGATTACGGAAAGGATATGGGACTTCGATGTCAGAGGGCATCTCATCCTCCTTTGGCGGCCTGTACAAAGGTTCACTTAATGTTCAAACGGATATTTTGACTCAGACTTCCTTCAGATTCCTAAATTGGGACTGACAATCTCTATCAATGATAGGGGGCTGTGTCAGAATGCCCTTTGGCCCGCATGCGGCCTTGCCTGCAAACCAAATCCATCATTCTGCCCCACCCCCTGGCGGTCTTTCTTCGGACACCCTTGTCTTTGTCTACTAATTCCCTCCTTTCAGGGTTTAGGTGGGACTTTCACCCACTGGATATTGGCCATGCCAGGCGCACCTCTTTCTGGAAAAGTATAACATACTTTTTTCGAAAGAGTTCAAAGGGCTAATTTGCCGAAGGCCAAGGCGAGGCCGCCGCATATATTCGATGCTATGTTTAGTGCCCGGCTGGCTTGGTTGTAGGCTACCCAAAGTACAAGGAGGTACTCTTGGGAGCCACTTACTATCGCATTACTTCATATAGAAGGTATTTTGCCGAGCGAACTCGCCCTGTGACATCTTTTGGATTATATTCTTGTTTTTTCAATAGTCTTATATCCTTTCTACTAGAGCATTCTTTTTCTAAATCATTAAGATATTTAAATTCCTTTTTTCTCTGAACATCTATTACGAAACCTTCATTATCCTCAATTGATTTATCATCAAACTGAGCGTAGGAAAGTATAAAAATGCGTTGGGTACCAATTTTTATATTTTTATCGATTCTTTTCAAATAGGCGGGTGGTCCTATGTTTTCATAGGTAGTATACTTAGCTACGAAAATTAAGGATATTTTTATTCTATCTCCATCAAATATTAATGGAGAGTTTTCTCCTGGGTTTCTGTTTGCAAGTTGATCTAAAAACTTTAAGAATTTTTGACTTTCATCAAAAAAATCTTGTTCTTCAGAAGTTCCATATAATTTTTCACCCAACCTTCGATATTCCTCAAGTAAAAGTCTAGTAAAAAAACCAACTTTATTTAAGTGATCTAGAATTTTGATTTTTTCCTTTACCTTTGGATCGGATTCAAGGAATGGACTAAAAACATTTTTCATAAAATAATTGAAGGCTGAATCATATGTTCCCTCATTCAAAATAGTCTTTATCATATAATTATCAATAGATTTTAAAATATTCGGCTCAATTAATTATCAATAGATTTTAAAATATTCGGCTCAATACAATTCCGTGATTTCGGTAGAAGTGCTTTTGGGACAAATGCAAGACAGGTGTCTACGATATTCTTATCGCAATTATCCTCTTTTTTAAGTACGACGATGACTTCACCATTCTCTACATAGGATTCCACTTCATCTGAATTCCTCCATTTAATTCGTACTCCAAAAGGTAAAATACCCTGAGCTTGCGCATTGATTCTCTTTGATACGCTTGTGATTTTGTAATCAATATTTCGAGATATTATTCTTTTCTCAGTTTTTTCATCTTTAAATAGCTTTAGTTTATTAAACAGATAACTCCACTTATCAACTTTTTCTGGATTCTTAATAATAGATAGAATCGCAAATAAAAGAACTGCAATTATTAAGCCCATAATCGAAGGAATTACTATGACCATTATTAACCTCTAATTTATTTTCTCTAGACAATCAGTATTGTCACAACGAAACCTATATTCATCATCATGATAATAAATCATAGCGATATTTTCACTTGTTATTGACGAGCTACATTTTGAACATAAAACCTTGCCAGAAGTGAAATCTTCATAAAGACCTTTTTCTTTAAGAAAAGTTTTAAATTCATTAACAAGTATTGCATTTACATTTTTTCTTTCCATTTTTACTCCATTAACCGAGGCCACGGATGGCCGAGGACTATAAAGATCTTAGCCGGGCATTGAACACAACGACTGTGTATAGTTATTCTTCTTACACCGCCAAGTTGGAGGGATAAGAACAATTGTTATATTTTTCTTTTACCAGTATTGCTTCCTCTACTCAAAAAAATCATCAATTATAGTTTTATGTATAACGCCTGGGATCAGGGGAGCCGAGTCCCCTTGCAGCCCATTGCTATGCTTTGAATCAAATTTATCCTTTACTTGATATATCGATCACTATCTTTCCAATATGTTTTTTTAGTTCGAATTGTTTTTGGGCCTCGGGAATCTCGGGGAGGGAAAACGTATTTGCGACCAAAGGAGAGACTTTTCCTGTCTCTATTCGTTTGACCAGGTTAGAAAAAACCGCTTCGTCAAGAACCGTACAGCCAAAAAAACTCAGATCTTTCAGGTAAAGAGTTCTGACATCCAGTTCCACGAGTGGACCTGCAATAGCACCGGCAACGGCATACCGCCCAAAGGGCTTAAGGACATCCAATAAATCCGTCCACAGTTTGCCTGCCACCAAATCAATTACAACATCAACACTGCTTTTGCCTAGCTCTTGTACAGGACTGGCATTTCTCGCAAGCGTGCGATCAGCGCCAAGACTCAAAATTTTGTCCATTTTGTATGACGCGGTAATACCTATAACTTGCGCCCCCCTTGCCTTGGCAAGTTGAATGACCGCAGAACCTACTCCACCTGACGCTCCAGTCACCAACACAACATCATTGCCGCTGACGTTAGCCCGGGTCAGAAGGTTTTCAGCTGTGGAATAGGAGCACGGGAAAGATGCAAGTTCAACGTCGCTGAGCTTGCTGTTGATTTTATGAGAATGCCTGGCTGCGACAACAGTGTATTCAGAGAAACCACCGTCGCATTCGGAGCCGAAGTACCATGGTTGATCCAGGACCTTGCCGCCTACCTCCAGAAGGCATGGTTCAACAAGCACTCTTTCATTGAGACGACCGGCAGCCACTTGTTCTCCGACGGCCACGATTTCGCCACAAACATCAGCACCTTGGATTCGGGGAAATTGAATGGCATTTCCTGCCCAGCCTGCGTCGTTGCTGTCTCCCTTTGATTTCGAATACCACCCAAGTCGAGTATTGAGATCGGTGTTATTAACGCCGGCGGCACTCACCTTTATCAGTACATCGCGTGGGCCAGGAGTAGGTACAGGAATATCGCTACGGAACACCAGTTTATCCATGCCACCGTGTCCCGTTAGCTGGATGCCTTTCATTACTTTTGGTATGTCGGTCATGGTGGTTTCCTTTTGAGCATAACAGTGCAATAAGTAGAAAAATCTCCATCATATTAATCCATATCGACGGAATATTTTCCACTGATTTTCATATTAACCCACATAAATCTGAAAAAGCCAAGCAATCTGCAAATTTTTCATGATAATTTCCGCTTATGATTATATTAAGAGAATAACATGGAAGATAAACCAAAATTCAGGCCGAAATTCAAACCCAATCCATCTCTGAGGCTGATGGAGCAAGTGCGTGAAGTGCTGCGTTACCACCATTACGCATACCGCACAGAGCGATCATATTGCCAATGGATGTTGCATTACATACGCTATTACATACGCTTTCATGGAAAAACTCACCCAAAAGAGCTTGGCGTTCAAAGTGTTGAACGTTTTTATCCAACTTGGTTTCGGAAGATCATGTTGCAACTTCTCCCCGGAGCCAGGCACTCAATGCGATTGTTTTTCTGTACCACGAGGTTTTGCATGGACCGCTGGATGCTGAGATCGCCCCCGTGCGGTCCAAACGGTAGCAAAGACCGCCAACTGTGATGACTCAGGAGGAGATTGTGCAACTGCTACGGATAATGACGGGCACACATATAGTCATATGGCAGGAATCCTTTATGGTAGTGGAGGTAGTCTTATGGAGTGCATAAGACTAGGTCTCCAAGACATCGATCTTTGCCATGACAAAATACTCGTTCGTGGCGGCAAAGATAGGACAACAATCCTCCCAAATAGTATCCGCACTGCACTCAAAGACCAGATTGAAGCAGTCAGCAAACTGCATCAAGGCGAACTTGAGGAAGGCCTTGAAAAAGTTTACCTTCAGGGAGCGATTAAACCCATTTTAGATGAAAAGGAGGATCTTGAGTTCAACCCATTGTTCTCCGCACCTCGTCGGCGATAATCTCGGCGGCTTCCCTGAACTGCTGAAAGTCTTGTGCATAGGATAGCCGGAGGCATTCATCCGAATGCTTCCAGGGGTCTTCCAAGCCATAAAAGAAATAGTGACCACTAACCACGAGAACATTTCGTTTTTTAAGCTTCTCGTACAGGTCTTTAGAGCTGATGGAGAGATCGGGAAACCATAGCCAAATGAAAATTGAGCCTTCCGGTTCGTGGATGCGGTAAGGAAAGTCATCATTAAAGGCTTCGATTAAGGCCTCGATGGCGAGTCGAGATCTTTGCTGATAAAAGGGCCTGATTATGTTTTCAGAGATGGTGAGGATGTCGCCCGACTCAATGAGCGGTTTTATCAACACCTGTCCGAATGATCCATTGGAAAGGCTCACCACAGCATTACAGGCCGACAATGCCGATATGATTTCCTCATTTGCTATCATGATGCCGGTACGAACGGCGGGTAGTCCAAGTTTAGACAAACTCATTTCTAGGATTACATGGTCATCCCAAAAGACCTGGACCGGTTTGAATAGGATATTCGGAAATGGGGCACCATAGGCATTATCGATAATGAGAGGAATATCCCTATCGGCGGAAATTTGAATTAGATGTATGATTTCATCATCGGTGAGGACATTTCCGGTTGGATTAGTCGGCCTTGACACGCAAAGAGCCGATACATCATCACTGATGTTTAGGCTCTCGAAATCCACATGATATTTGAAAAAATTTTCGCCAATCATTTCAATCTTTGCCCGATGTGTTATGAGCGCGCCTGGTTCAAGCAATTGATCGGCATAGCCGATATACTCGGGGCAGAGGGGGAATTGAACCCGAAGTAAACCACCATCGATGCTCTTCCCTGCAAGTATGTTCAGTAGCACAAAAAATGCCGACTGGCTACCATTGGTTATGGCGATATTCCTGGTACTCAACTTCCAGCCATACTGTTTATTTAAGAGCGTAGCGAGTGACTCCAGGAAAGACCGCTTCCCCTGTGGCGTGTCGTAATTGACCAAGGTTTCTTCCAGTTCAGCACCATTTGCAAGAATTTCCTCAGTCCGTCTACGCCATATTGCGTTCACTTCAGGGATGTGAGCAGGATTTCCACCTCCTAACATGCGCATGGAGTTCTTATGCTGCATAGCGCCCCCCATGTCTTCCATCAATTCGCCAATTCCTGTTTTCTTCGTCATCCTCTCGGCAAATTGCGTAATTCTCATTTCTCCAGTCCTCCTAAAATTCTATGATAGCATATGCCAATAATGATTGACGACACCCTCTATCTTTCGATATTATTAAACGATCAGGGCCTATAGCTCAGTTGGTTAGAGCAACGGACTCATAATCCGTTGGTCCTAGGTTCAAGTCCTAGTGGGCCCAAATAAAAAGCACCCCTGTTGGGGTGCTTTTTATTTGGGAGGGCCCCACTAGGACTTGAAGGGTGAGGCCGCCGACCGGAGGGAGGATGAGGCGGCAGGGATGCCGCCGGAAGGCCGAACCAGCGGCCCATTAAACACCGACACGATGTCGGGGGTTAATGGGCAAGTCCTAGTGGGTCCAAATAAAAAGCACCCCTGTTGGGGTGCTTTTTATTTGGGAGGGCCCCACTAGGACTTGAAGGGTGAGGCCGCCGACCGGAGGGAGGATGAGGCGGCAGGGATGCCGCCGGAAAGCCGAACCAGCGGCCCATCAATCACCGACACGATGTCGGGGGTTAATGGGCAAGTCCTAGTGGGCCCAAATAAAAAGCACCCCTGTTGGGGTGCTTTTTATTTGGGAGGGCCCCACTAGGACTTGAAGGGTGAGGCCGCCGACCGGAGGGAGGATGAGGCGGCAGGGATGCCGCCGGAAGGCCGAACCAGCGGCCCATCAATCACCGACACGATGTCGGTGATTGATGGGCAAGTCCTAGTGGGCCCAAATAAAAAGCACCCCTGTTGGGGTGCTTTTTATTTGGGAGGGCCCCACTAGGACTTGAAGGGTGAGGCCGCCGACCGGAGGGAGGATGAGGCGGCAGGGATGCCGCCGGAAGGCCGAACCAGCGGCCCATCAATCACCGACACGATGTCGGTGATTGATGGGCAAGTCCTGGTGGGCCCAAATAAAAAGCACCCCTGTTGGGGTGCTTTTTATTTGGGAGGGCCCCACTAGGACTTGAAGGGTGAGGCCGCCGACCGGAGGGAGGATGAGGCGGCAGGGATGCCGCCGGAAGGCCGAACCAGCGGCCCATCAATCACCGACACGATGTCGGTGATTGATGGGCAAGTCCTAGTGGGCCCAAATAAAAAGCACCCCTGTTGGGGTGCTTTTTATTTGGGAGGGCCCCACTAGGACTTGAAGGGTGAGGCCGCCGACCGGAGGGAGGATGAGGCGGCAGGGATGCCGCCGGAAGGCCGAACCAGCGGCCCATCAATCACCGACACGATGTCGGTGATTGATGGGCAAGTCCTAGTGGGCCCAGATAAAAAGCACCCCTGTTGGGGTGCTTTTTATTTGGGAGGGCCCCACTAGGACTTGAAGGGTGAGGCCGCCGACCGGAGGGAGGATGAGGCGGCAGGGATGCCGCCGGAAGGCCGAACCAGCGGCCCATTAAACACCGACACGATGTCGGGGGTTAATGGGCAAGTCCTAGTGGGCCCAAATAAAAAGCACCCCTGTTGGGGTGCTTTTTATTTGGGAGGGCCCCACTAGGACTTGAAGGGTGAGGCCGCCGACCGGAGGGAGGATGAGGCGGCAGGGATGCCGCCGGAAGGCCGAACCAGCGGCCCATTAAACACCGACACGATGTCGGGGGTTAATGGGCAAGTCCTAGTGGGCCCAAATAAAAAGCACCCCTGTTGGGGTGCTTTTTATTTGGGAGGGCCCCACTAGGACTTGAAGGGTGAGGCCGCCGACCGGAGGGAGGATGAGGCGGCAGGGATGCCGCCGGAAGGCCGAACCAGCGGCCCATTAAACACCGACACGATGTCGGGGGTTAATGGGCAAGTCCTAGTGGGTCCAAATAAAAAGCACCCCTGTTGGGGTGCTTTTTATTTGGACCCACTAGGACTTGAAGGGTGAGGCCGCCGACCGGAGGGAGGATGAGGCGGCAGGGATGCCGCCGGAAAGCCGAACCAGCGGCCCATCAATCACCGACACGATGTCGGGGGTTAATGGGCAAGTCCTAGTGGGCCCAAATAAAAAGCACCCCTGTTGGGGTGCTTTTTATTTGGGAGGGCCCCACTAGGACTTGAAGGGTGAGGCCGCCGACCGTGATTGTCGGCATTGTCAACTCACTGTTTTTGTTTCCGGCAACCTCTTGAAAGAAACCCTGTTTGATGACAAGGACGACCTTATCACCTCCGTTAACAGTAGGGAAACCAATATCGACATGCTTCGGATCACTGTTGATACAGACCGAATTGGCGAATGCGGGAGAAGCCCCATTTACAGAAATCGTAATTCCTCTGGTCATGGGTTGTCCCGATACAAATTGCACCCCTTCGATAAATTGAATCTGGAACGAAGAAACTCCACCCCGGATCCCCTCCTGTGTGGTGCGGGCCTACTACGATTTTATCCCTCCGAAAACAAGCATGTTAGGTTTATTATGCCTGGTTCCGACTTGCGCCAGCGCGTTAGGGATTGGAGGGGCGCCGTAGGCGGCCTTGTCCAAATACAGACGGAGGCGGTATTTGGACAAGGCGGAACCCCCGCAAAGCCCGACCCCGGCACACCGTTAGGTGGGGCGGGGTAACGCCCAAATTATAAAAAACAAGTTCTCGTTGAATATGCTATGTACCAGGTTTTTAGCAGTTGATTCCTATTTCCCAGGACTATGAAAATATAGTTTTCCTCTTTGAGAATCGATCGCTATAACGCCATCACTACTGCTGTGAGTGTAGAAATCCAGAGATTCAGACTGAAGTCTCCACCGCTTCACAATGCGGTTTTTCATATCCTGGGTGGCGAGAACTGACCACATTTTCGGATCAATGGGGAATTTCCCCGTAAAATCACTTTCAATCCATACTTCGTTTGAATCGATGTTATGAACTTCCACGATGTTTGTGATGTCCTTGGGAAGGTATTCGGGTATCCACCCCTTCTGTAAATACCCCGAATCAACCAATGCCTCATAGTTTTCAAAGGTAGTTTTTTGAGTGTCCCAGGACTCCATTATACCCATTGCAACGAAACAGCCGATGGCAAACACCACCAAAACTATGATGATGACCTTAACTAAGATAATGCCTTTTTTATTCATTTCACATATCCTTTCATAATGATCACATTTTGCTAAGAGACATGAGGGTGGGTCAACAAAAAGGAATGGAAGTACTGTGGCTATCCTGTGGCTATATGATGTCCTAAATACGGCTCTGCACTCGCACACTGACAGCCTCATTTCTGGCAATAAATTAAAAATAGAATAGATAAGGGGGGCTTCTGGCGAACTTGCGGTTAAGAAATCAATGTTGACGTGTAATATCTTCCCCCCATCTTTTGGGGCTGTGTCAGAATGCAGGGGCTGTGTCAGAATGCAGGGGGTGGGTCAGAATGCAGGGGGTGGGTCAGAATGATGGATTTGGTCCGCAGGCAAGGCGGCGCAAAGTTCTGAAAGCGGAGTGTACATGTTGTACATGAGCATTTCAGGTTTTTTCGCCAACGCCGCATGCGGGCCAAAGGCGCATTCTGACACAGCCCCCGGGGGGTGGGTCAGAATGATGGATTTGGTCCGCAGGCAAGGCGGCGCAAAGTTCTGAAAGCGGAGTGTACATGTTGTACATGAGCATTTCAGGTTTTTTCGCCAACGCCGCATGCGGGCCAAAGGCGCATTCTGACACAGCCCCATTCATGAATCAATCGGAACAACCTTGCCGATATAGGGCAGATTGCGGTGCTTCTGAGCATAATCGATCCCGTAACCAATAACAAAGACATCGGGAATGCTGAATCCAACATAATCCACCTTGACTTCAGTCTCCCGCCTCTCAGGCTTGTCCAGCAGGGTGCAGATGCGTAGAGATGCCGGCTGCCTGAGGAGAAGCATTTCCCTCACCGTAGCCAAGGTGTAGCCAGTATCGATAATGTCCTCAACAATTATGACATTCAAACCTCGTATGTCATCAACCAAATCCGCCTCAATGCGCACATCATGGGAAGAAACCGTCTGATTGCCATAGCTACTCACCGTCATGAAATCCATCTTCACTTCCATATCTATAGCTCGCGCCAAATCAGCCAAGAAGACAATAGAGCCCCGAAGCAGTCCCAACAAAACAATGTCCTCCTTCCCTCTATATTCCAGCATGATTTCAGCAGCCAACTCGGTTACTCTCGCATGGATGGATTCCTCCGTTATCAACTTCTCAATGTTGTATTCCATGGTTAAATTCCTCCTTCCGAGCATTGTATCACTCGCCGAAGCTCTATCCTACCGCAATGTATTATGCAGAAATTTTCAGAGATTTTCAAAATAAACATCTGGGCGCACCCTTCGGGCCGGGCTTTTCACTCCAATGCCTTACTCTGGCGGCCTGTTAACCGGCTCACTGCCGATCGCCGGGGCCGCCAGCGGCATTTCCGCTACAATCCCTTGCGCTTCTCATCGGGAAATTTGATTGGAGAACAGCAAATTTAATTCTTAATCCGCTAATAACTGGACCTTAGCAGGCGTATTGGGTATCTTTGGGAAAAGGGAGGAACTGTGAAATCATCATATCCAATCTATGTTTCATTAATCTTCATAGCGTTTGTATCGACCGGTTGCGGTTACAATAAGATGGTAGCCTTGGAGGAAGGGGTGAGTTCGGCCTGGGCACAGGTGGAGAATGTCTACCAGCGGCGTATGGATCTCATTCCAAACCTTGTGGAGACGGTGAAGGGCTATGCTGCCCATGAGCAGGAAACCTTAACCGCTCTCACCGAGGCCCGTAGCCGGGCGGGAGGGGTGATGAACATCGATGAAAACCTTCTCAATAACCCCGAGGCCTTTGCCCGTTTTCAACAGGCTCAAAGCGGTTTGGGTGCGGCCCTTCAACGCCTGCTTGTTGTCACCGAGAACTATCCTGATCTCAAGGCAAACCAGAATTTCCTCGCCCTGCAGGATCAGCTGGAGGGTACAGAGAACCGCATCACCGTTGAACGAATGCGTTTCAACGAAGTTGTACGCGCCTATAACACACTCATTAGACGATTCCCGCAGGTGCTTATGGCGCGCATGGCTGGATTCGAAGCCAAGTCCTATTTCGAAGCGACAGAGGGTGCCGAGACGGCTCCGCAGGTGAGTTTCTGATGGGCCTGCTTACCGCCGAAGGTAACAAGCGTATCGCCCGGGCCATTGAAGAAGCCGAGAAGTCCACGGCCGGGGAAATTGTTGTGGCCATCATACCCGAGAGCGATGATTATGCAGCAAGAGAACTCGTGTTCGCTATTGCCTCTGGATTCATCGCTTCTGTTATAATGGTTATATTTTCAGATAAATTAATTCAATTTCTTGATTCCTTGCTCTGGATTGATTCTTCCCTCATCCTTCCTCTATCGATGTTAGCGGGAGCCTTGCTGGTTGGATCATCAGCCTATGCGCTGGCTCAGATTCCGGCCCTAGATAGACTCCTCGCAGGCAAGCGTCTTATGGCCGAGGCAGTGCGCCGCCGTGCCCTGCGTCACTTCACCGAGAGTGCCGTATACGATACCTTGGATAGAACAGGCGTTCTCCTGCTTATTTCTATCTTGGAGCGTCGAGTCGAACTCATTGCCGATAGGGGAATAAACAAGATGGTTGCGGCCAATTCATGGGAAGACATTGTCGCCGTCCTGGTGAGAGGCATAAAAGAAGGGAAAACCGCCGATGCCATTGAAAACGCCGTTAGAAGCATAGGCGGAATACTCGCCGAACATGTCCCCCCAAGACCGGATGATGTCAACGAGATCGCCGATGGCCCGACTGAATTGGAAAAGGGGTCCTGACGATGAAAAAACCCTTTACCCTTCGTGGCCTCTTATGTTTGATCGTTTTACTGGTCAGTATATTTCAGATTGCATCCCTTGAAGTGCCACCCTTGTCCGGCTACGTCAACGACAACGCAAAGCTGTTATCTTCTACGGAAATTTCTCAGATAGAGAATTATCTTGCCGCCGTAGAGGAGTCAAGCGGAGCCCAAATCGCCTTGCTCACCATTCCTTCACTCGAAGGGGACTCTCTTGAATCTTTCTCCATTAGAGTGGCCGAGAAATGGGCATTGGGTCAGGCTGACAGGGATGATGGTGTCCTCCTACTGGTGGCACTGAAAGAGAAGAAGATTCGCATCGAGGTGGGCTATGGGCAGGAAGCCGTTCTCACCGATGCTGTGAGCGGCTATATAATCCGTAATATAATCGTGCCCGAATTCAAGAGGGGCAATTTTGTCATCGGCATCGCCAAGGGACTCCAAGCCATTAGCGGAACGATCACCGGCAAAGAAACTATTCCCCAAAAGGAACTGAGCAAAGCGACATCCAATGAAGGCGGCTTTCCTGCTTCCTTGTTCGCCATCTTCTTCATCCTGATCTTTTTTCTCTCCAGAATAGGAGGCTACAGACGCTATCGCCGACGCGGGATTTCCCCCGCTTCCGCACTCTTCATGGGCATGATGCTGGGGAGTGGCAGACGGCATGGGGGCGGTGGGTTCTCCGGTGGAGGCTTCTCCGGTGGAGGCTTCTCCGGCGGGGGATTCTCCGGCGGTGGCGGCGGTTTCGGCGGTGGCGGCGCAAGTGGCGGCTGGTAAATCGTGCGAGGAGTCTGCCGGACTTTGAGAGTTCTTAAGGCCGTTTTTGGTGATTTTTCTCGCTACTGGGTGTTGCTCATCATTGCTTCTTGTGTAACTTACTTCCAGTGTTGCAAGACTTTTCTTGGAACGGATGTTTGAGTTCACGCCGCACCCTGCCGCCGCTACGAAACTTCAAACGGTCTCAAAATCATCCGGCGGCAGGGCATCGGGCTGGAGCGATTCGTCGGGTGCTTTTTTGCATTTTTTGTAGACAAACTCAGGATCAAGATCAACACCAGCAGACGGCCATTCAATAGTATCAAATGCAACACGAACACTTTTAAAATTAATGTAATCTTTAATTCGCTTGAAAACACCAAAATCTAAGTAAGGTTTCATGTCCAAAGTGCCAACTTCATTACTACTAAAAACAATAGTAAGAATGTAGTTATCATTTGGTTTGACTGATTTAACTTTGGGATACATAGGCTTAACCTATCTTATTGAAGAGGTTGAATTTTGAAAGGCTCTTCACCGTTCATAACCAAATTCCAGTCCGCTATAAGTTCTTCTTGATGCAATTCAGCCCAAGCTAATACAAGTTGTCTCTGCTTTTTGGGTAGTTTTCCATCAGTTATTTCACAAGTCTTGATGTTGACTGTTGCGGTATATTCCGCGTAATACGCATGAAAATGCGGCGGTGAATGTTCGCCTGGTGCAAAATACATGCGGATAATAATTCCGTAGAACATTGAAATCGTAGGCATTGCTTAAACCTTCTTATCTTACGTTAATTGCATGAGTCCGACGTGTGGATTCATTAGGAATGCAACAGAACCATTCTTTACCTACGTCGGAATCCTCCAATTTCGCTTTTTGTTTCGTTATCACTAAACTCCCAGGCAAAAATATATGTCCCGGAGCATCCATCGTAATTACATTTTTCGCAGATCCATACAAGTGGGTTGCTACCTGGATAAGGTCTATGTAACAATCCTTTTTTTGACTGGCCTTGCTCGGAACAAACAATGATATCTTCAATCTTAAATTCTGTCCCATCATCTGCACGATATTTTTTGCTTGAAATCTTTTTATCAATTTCCTCTCTAACTTTATCTCTCCGTTCTGTTTCATTTAAACCTTTAAGAAGTTTTGACTTAATACGAGCCTCTCGCATTAAGATGGCAAAACATACAGAACCACCGCCAAGCTCTTCTGATACGGAATCTATTGTGTAAAATTGCCGAATATCTGGAAATAATTGTAGTCGTTTTATAATTTGATCATTATTCAACTGCACTGTGTGCTGTTGTAAAAAATCGAATACTGCCCAGGGATCTCGCCAAGTCGCAGGCTTTCTTAACCTGAGGTGAGGGCAACTTGCGTTATGGTCAGTACCGCCACAGTCTGGGCAAATAACTTTTGTTCGTCTCATAATTATTTTTTACGCGCAACATTTCGGCTTGCTTTGGCATGAACAGCGTCACTTTCTTGGGGTTCGTATTGGCCGCCGCAGGCTGGACAGGTTGCTATTCCTGTCATGCGCCCTGACGTAGCGCAAGTATCTACACCACAATGTGGGCACTGCTCACGTTGGTTATCACCACATCGCGGACATCTGAAGTTTTCGAGTATATCAAACCCCTCTCCTTTTGCCAGTGTTTTTTCATTTCCAACAGCAAGCCCACTCTCTTGAGATGCTGATGCTCTAGGAATTTCTCTCAACACGGTAGCACGCGATACCGGGCCAGGGCCAGCTTGTTCGCTTCCTTTTCGGACGGTTGTTACACGCTGTCTTAAACCGCGTGCGATAGTTTCTGCAACCTCGCTGAGAAGATTTGTAAAATCATGTACACCTTTTGTTCCTCGGATTGGCCAAAATGACCCGCCAGTGCATCGAGCGATTTCTTGATGAGGCCCTGGTACATACTGCAAACAATAGTCTTCTTCAGTACAGCCGAGTACATGTGCAGTTATATTTTTGCTCTTCAATTGAGAAATAATCTTATCAGTTGCGGAATTAGACCCCATTTCGTCAGAGATCAATACGAGAGTTCTACTGATACCAGACTGTCTACTAAAGACACTACAGCATTCGTTAAAAACTGGTAGCGTTCCACTCTCCGCAACGTAGCACCCAGCCCCTCCAAACAAACTGAGTTGAAGAGTTTTAACGTTATCTTTAAAAGAGTTAGGATTTGTTAATGACCATATTCCAATGGTGTATTCTCCAAGGTTTTTTACGGCATAATTTGTTTTTCCAGATTTACAATGCCCTCCAATATCAAAACCGACCAAACCTACTTTCAATTTAGCTCCACTTTTTCCAATATGATCAGCGAATTTCAGGCAACTGCTTTTTACACCTTCAATCTCATCATTCATACTTCCACTGGTGTCAATTAAAAAAACAATTTCTACCTCACTACTTGGTGGAGAGTGCAAGGTTGCTTCATTTGGTGGTGTCAATGCGTTTATTAAAAGATCAAAAGGTTCTTTGGTTTTAGAGCAATAAAAGCTTGCGCGATAAGGAGTAATTGAGCGTTCTGGCACAAAAATTGGCTTGCTTTTCGGTAATAGTTTCAGCGGTTTGGGAACAGTTGAAGGTGAGGGCTTGGAGCAATTCGATCTTCTTCGACGTAAACCCTGCCCACCAGAAAGTAGCTTATCTTTTGTGTCTGTCGATCTGGCTGAATCAATCGTCTTTTCGTCTGTAGGCTCCTTCCGTTTTGACTGGCTTAGATCAAGAAAATATGCAAGTTCTTGTCCCTGTTGTATGGTAGGTAAATTCGACAACGGCTGCTCAGGTTCTATGCAAACTGCATTTTCAAGCGAAATGCGAATACCCTTCTGTTTGTAGTAACCTAAGACAAATGCACGAAGTGTCAAGTGATCTGGTACACCGCGTACCAATGTTTCACGACCATCTTCAAAACGAATTTGAATGTTACATTTCATAAAATATACTCTGAATCTTTTATTTTTTAGAAGGATGTCTAGATAACTTCCTTTTTTTCTCTATGCGGGCAATTCGGGTAATCTCAAATGGAGAGGCAGGAGCGTGTTCAATAACGATGGCAGGTGCTTGATTTACAACTCTGGTATCAAGCAAGGATGTAGTGTGGTATATAGTCACTGGTGCCGCGCTAAGATTCAGTTGCGATAATTTTGGAAAACTGTGTATTAGCTTATGAAACCAAGATGAGCCACCCAGATTAACTAAAGGCACAACCATAGGCATAACCGGCTTGCCTTTAGTTTCTCTCCAATGCTTCAACCCAGGCCGCTCCATTTTTGTTGTGTTATAAAAACACAAGGCACTGTAATGCCTAACTATAGCCGTGTTAAATACTATCAAGCACTTGCTATATTCTTTATTGGAAGCAAACTGCTCATGTATTGCAGGTGATGTATGTTTAGTATCTTTGGGTAATACTTGTTTGAACGTCTGATAATTGGACTTATGCCAACTGGACTTAGCTACTGAATAGGCCGTGAGCAGAACATATCCCATGTCTGATGGATAAACACTCTGAAAACCAATCCGGGATTCTTTTATAGGTGTTTTCGATTCAAATTTATTTGTCTGTAGCCGAGGTAAAATCGATCCATTTATTCTTAATGGCTGAGCACGTCTTATATCCCAATGTCGGCTTTTCAAGAAAGGACTTTTAAATTTTTTTGTGGTCCAACATCCAATCTTAAAAAATCTAAATAATTTTATTCGTAGAGAAGGAGGAGTATTCCAATGTTTTTGCAGCTCTTCTGGTGCGGCATCACGGCCATATTCTGAAACTTGTACATTTTTTTCGCTATTTTGCTGCTTATCCAAGCGTTGTAATTCATGAGCGATATAGGATGGAACAATGACGTTATACACATGATCGAGAAGAGCACTGCCATTATAATCATCAATGCGTTTGACGGGAGTTGTGCATCGCTTCAGTCCTTTGATGTTGCTAGATATTTTGCTTTTGCACAAGCTAGCACTTCTTTTTGTGGTGGCTGGTTTTCTTAGACGAAGCCGTATTTCCTTGTCTTCTTTAGCGATAATGTCAGTATTTTGCAACTCTTCTGGTGCGGCATCACGGCCATATTCTGAAACTTGTACATTTTTTTCGCTATTTTGCTGCTTATCCAAGCGTTGTAATTCATGAGCGATATAGGATGGAACAATGACGTTATACACATGATCGAGAAGAGCACTGCCATTATAATCATCAATGCGTTTGACGGGAGTTGTGCGTCGCTTCAGTCCTTTGATGTTGCTAGATATTTTGCTTTTGCACAAGCTAGCACTTCTTTTTGTGGTGGCTGGTTTTTTTAGACGAAACCGTATTCCCTTGTCTTCTTTAGCGATAATGTCAGTATAAGGAGATGATTGTTTATAATCCTGTTGTATCATGAACACCTACCAATACGAGCTTTAGCCTTAGGTTTTGCATCCGGTTGCAAAAACCTACGCAACAATTTTGGGTCGTCTTCAAATGCTTCGTCGTACAGCAAAGCCCCCTCCCCATACCATAGTGTTTTACATTGCGGACAAAGAGGCTCTCCATTTAGGGCTGTGTCAAAACGAGGAAAAGTGACCTTTAAGTGTTCGGGACGGGCTGGCGAAACACGAAGGCGCTCCCCCCACAGGGGAGCTGGAATCGGATGAGGCCAATCATGTAAGCCGGATGAACGAAAACTATCAAATCCCTTGAGAAGCAGTAAAACCTGCGTAGCACCCAAAGCACCTACTAAAGCGGTGGTATGAGCAAATGCAATAGCACCGAGTCCTTCTGCAGCAATGGCGCACGCTTCGCCGGTTATCTCGAATAATCGCCGCCAGTCAGCGTAACCAGCTTCATCTAATTCCATTGCTAAGCCACCAACTTCATGACATAGCAAACAACCGCTTGCGCGTGGAATTGTTGTTGCGATTTCACATACTTGACCATTTTCGCTCATTGCGGGTCGCACTAAAGGAGCGAAAGGATAGAGCCAGCGATTGATATAGGCAACAGTGCTTAAACCATCGGTAGCCACTACACAGACATCATGTTTTCGGCCAATTTCGAGGAAATCCGCATCACTTAAATAGAGTCCGTCTCGGATAAAAGGTTTGCGAAGGCGCTCCGAACGGGGATCACAAACACCGCGATTGATGGTCTCGATTTCGATGTGAGGATCGATAGCTAGTAGGCCGTCTCGCATCGCATCAACTTTGTAACGAATTTCACCTTTCGGCAAGGTATGCTCATTAAATAGAACACACCGTGAGCGGTTGGAAGTTTCAATCACATCAAAATCCATCAAGGTTAATGACTTTACTCCTGCTAGTACCAGGTTTTTGGCGACTTCGTTACCTACTGCTCCACAGCCGATGATAAGCACCTTGCCAGATTCAATTCGATTTTGATTCCACCATGCGCCGGGATCGGGAAGAAGTATGAATTCATCGCTGGCGTTACAGACAGAGCAAGAGTGAGGGAGTTCGTCAAACCTGCCGAAAGAGCCGCAAGTAACGCACTGCAAAGAACAGTGCCGATAAGCCCGCTGGTTTCTCTCGGTGATTGCAGCTATAGCGTTGGTAGACAGACGGATATTGATCGATTTAGTCATTTTGATACCTGAAGTATTTTTTTAGATAGCAATTTATTTCCAAAATGATTTATTTCATTTCACTCTTTGACATTTTTTTGGGGGAATCATTCAATTTCATATCTCTTATATCCCGAGCATCTGAGATTTCATCGTCGTCATGGAGAAGCCGATCCTGGTTTTTTGCCTGCTCAGTTGGAATAACACCAAAAGACACTGAGTGGAATCCCATGATTGACTCATCTTCGTGAGAAATTTTATAACACGCCACCATTGCTTGATCGGAGAAACCACTTTGAAAGTCTCCACAATACGGATCTACAACAACGCTGGTATCCCACCAGTTTCGACAGTGATCGTGCGTTGATTGAACATCGCGTCCGTTAGTCCATGTCCGCTGATCACTCAGAAAAGGCCGGTATCCCGGATGGCTATGCCAAAATCCACATACGTCATTTCCTGACTCTCTAATTTCGTGCCGCAATCGCCCAATGATCTCAACACTTGCATTTACACTATCAGGCTCCCCGATTAAGCGTTTATCTGTGAGTTGTTTAGTAATCAGCGTAAACCTTCTTCCATGCTTATCCATATTTATTCTTCCTCCTAGCCAACCCATAACTTCACGCTGTCCATCAGCACAGACCTTTACAGCTAGTGCTATCATCTCTTCAAGTACATCTTGAATGAACAAAACTTCTATAGGGCAAATTTTCAGGTGTTCTCGGTCACAAGGGCTTTCCGCAGAAACTGGTGCTGGATGTAACCATTTCAGAAAATTACTAGGTGCAAGTAGAGTCTCTGGAGAATGGGGGATATCTTTTAGTCTAAGATCAGTCCATTTGTCGTTGTAATCATGCTTAACTGCCCCACCTCTTAAGTTCGGAATTTCACCAGGCACAAAATCACCTTTACGATAAGGTTCAGCGATATCTCTGTCGGATGGAATAACTTGATAACGCATTATGCTTACTTGCCTCCGCTGGATGCCTTCTTTTTGATGTCATCAAGTGCTGCTTGGTGAATAACCAAAATTTCCGCATCGGAGCTAAGACTACCTAAAGATTTATCGAGGTCTACTTGTACAAATACACGCAGTTCTTTGGGTCTCGTTTCTTTACCGCACATAATTTTTATCCCGACGCGGGCTAACTCACGTACCGAACGGAGGTTTATGTCGGGTGGAAGCATCAGCTCCTCCGCCCACACCCGACTTTCTGCGTCGATCAAATATAGGCTTGGAGGAGAATAGCCTTCTCCTGTAAATTCACTGGCTTCTTCGCCAGTAGAACTGGGCGACACTTTAGGTTTCCTTTTCAAACCGGAGCGTTCTTCCGCAGAGGATGCGGGGGTTTCTTCATTCCATTCAGTTTCTTCCATAGTTATTTTCTCCGCCTAAGGCCACTCCGATGTTCAAATGCTGATGTTTCGGCAGGTCTTATGCTCCTCTTACCCGTCCTCCTGCGAAGACCACCACCTGTATTTGTCCTTGTTGGCTGAGATAATTGTTGAGAAGCAAGCCGTTGTTCAATGGCACTCCGAAATGCGTCATATTTTTCAAAACAAATGTCAAGTATACCCTTGTCCCAAGGCGAGTCTTGAAGCCCCCCCTCGCTCTTGTCAATAAACATTCTTTTATCTTCCATGAGAAGCATTTTGCGTAGTATCCGTAGCAAATCTATCGGACGTGTATCAGCCCCAGCCATACCAATACAAATTGTCCCCGATACAACGGGAGGATCGGAACTGCCATAAGGCCTACCTGATACAATCGAAAGACCATTTTCATCAAGTTTAGCTATATTGGGGTGAAACGGGGGTTCGCTATCAAAAAATATCCCCCATTTAATTGCGTCTTCAGGATAACCTCGAGGAATAAGCACGCGGACTTCATGGTTTTCGCTAATACGTCCATTTTCATCCATAATTGCAGGAATATATAGACGTAAATCAATAAGTGCGTATCCTTCAAACTTCCATCCATCAGGATGAGTCTGAAAGGGTGGAAAACCCTGCTTAATATCCATCGCTTCAACTTTTACCCAATCTCTCAATTCTTCAGTTCGTAAGTCGTCGAGCATGTTGTCCACAACTTTTCGCCATCGTATTTCTGGCAGAGGCATTAGCTTTTACTCGCTACATTACAGTCTTTTAAAATTTCAATTCGGCAACCCGAAACCAGCCCATGAGTCGCTAACCGGGCTGACGTTAGCTTAGGATTGTCCACACGTAGCACGTTGCCATTGATGGAAATTCCACCTTTTTTTTCAAAATCACTCCATTCTTTTTCTGTCGGGCCTAAGCTTTCATCAGCTTTGATGTCCACCAACAGATCGTCAAGTGTGTAGTCATCAGGGAGATCGAAGCCGTCTACCGTGCCTGTAAATTGATCTTCCAGTTTAATAGGTATATCTGCCATAGTGTTACCTCATTTTTTTCATTAAGATTCGGATGATAGCTTCTTATATAGCATAGAAGCACACAATGTCAATAAAAAAATTTGAAATTTTTCTTTGAAGCCCACTTCTGCTCTCATCATTGCTTCTCGTGTAGCTTACTTCCAGTACGGCAAGACTTTCTTGGGAAGCGAATGCTTCGCTTCAGCGGCGTAGCGTTAGCGGAGTCTGCCGGAAGATTCCGGTAAGTGATTCAAGCCTATGCCTTGCAGTTGTATTTGCCCCGTGAATTAAAAGGTTTTTTAATGAAGAACAAAATCCTTCAAGTCCGGGGAATAATGATCCAGATGAAATATTCATATCTAATAACATTCGAACACCATCAAGCCTTAATGCTTTTGGTATTATGACTTTCAATAAACTATATTTATCTAGCAAGTATCCTGACAATATTTGCGAAAATGTCTTATCGAGTCTCGCCGGTAAAAGGAATAATCCTTGCTGCGAATGGAGTCTTTCTGATGTCCAAGCGGGCGAGTACAATATTATTTGGCTTTTTTCATTTTCTCCAAATATATTTTCAATTTCTGATTGTTCAATGCTATCACTACCATTAAGCTCGATCAATGTACTAGGCTTAAGAAAAAACACTGCCGCTTCGCTTACACCTTCGCTAATGGCAAAAAATAATGCGATATAAGGTGAGCACGTAAAATCAAGAAGTCTTGTTGGTGTTCCATAGTGCTGCATTACACATAGGTTTTCTAACACATCGCTTGTAACACTATCGTTTAGAAATAAAGGGGAAACTCTTTTGAATTCATTTATTATATCAAGCTCACATTCATAGAGTTTTACAGGGCTAATGCTAATGCCATCAAGTTTTCTTATCTCGCTTACAAATCTACTGAATGAAGTCTCTAAAGGCCAACTACTATTGCTTTGCCCCCTAAATATCCAATCTCCATCCAGATCATGAATAAGGTGATTAAAGACATCCCAACTATCTATGGTTATCTCTTCCATATTTATACTCCAAAATCTTTTCTAATCTCTTGAACAACAGGATCTTCTTTGAAGTTAAATATGTCCATTACATCAGATTCCATTAAAAATGAAGACTCTGCTACCAATTCTTTCACAGCTTCTCCAGTGTGTTCGCGTGCTTCCTCAATTTTTTTCTTAAAATCAATATATGACTCAAATGTAGCTACTCCATCATTTTTTGAATCAACCTCATTTACTCTTGCAACCCTTGGATTGTTTTCATGCAATGGAACCAAATAATTCAGATGTAGCAAATCAACATCATTTCTGAAATTTTTTGGGATTGAATCTTCTCCATATTTTTCTATAATTTCTATAGACTCTTTTATTTTTCTATTTATTACTTTCAAGTAGAAATCATGTTGGCCATTGGTATCTGGATCACGGTGACATAAAAGATAGGAGGAAAACCAAAGAAAAGGGACTGTAGCGTTGACACCCCAGTCGGGACAGTACCTGGTAATCATTTTTTGTTGAGTAACAAAATGCGAGTCAAAACCTTTTAACTCGTTAAATATAATAGTAGTAATAATATTAGAAACATCAACTTTGTAATGGAATTCCTTATCCATCTCGTCGCGACTATCATCAAATGATCTATTTTTCAGCATTTTATCTAACAATGTGTTAAATGTTTTTACATGCTGCTTTTTGTAGTGTAAGTCAGCGTTCAAAATATCATTTATACCATAAATACTGCCATTTACCCCAATCAATTGTTTCGCTCTTTCTAGCGCATCCTTAATATGCTTTTTATTTACAGCATGTTTTATTTTATCTAGGTTCTTTTCAGCAATGCTTCGAGTAATTGAAGGAGAGTCAATTACTCCGCTCCCAGAAATATACGTCTGGTATTCATCGTATAACTTTGACCTCCGAAGCAAGTCATCTGCATTTCTAGCATGATGATGAAAGGAATCAAGTAATTCTAAAAAAGAAGGGAGTGTGAAGTACAATTCAAAACCCGGATGAACACCTGGATGCTTACTAATAAGATCTATAAGATTCTTTCCGTATTGTTTATATTCAGGGACACCTGAAGGACTCTGCCTCCAGACATGAGGAAAAACCATGCTAAAGTCTGCATTGAAGACGTTAGTCACCCCTCTTTTGTTTTCATTTCTACACCTTAGTATTTTGTCAAAAAAATCCCGAAACATTTTAAGTTCTAAAAGAATAGATTCTTTTCTGTTCATTTTCTTTTCTCCCTTTTTTTCACCTAACGACCAAGCTCACCGGCAACAATGGAGCGTAGCAAAATCGCCGTCCGGTGCAACGCTTGGTTGGCCGATTTCTTCAAGCTTTTTCTTTGCCGGGCGTACTCGGTAAAGTTCCTGCTCTTCTCTGACGCAGAGTTGCTTTTCCGCTTGAATCAATTCTTCGAATTTTAATTCAGACTTATCAAACAAATCCTGGCTTTCAGCCTTAAGGTAACGTGCGGCCATGCGGCAATAATCAGAGTCTATTTCAATGCCAACACTGTTACGCCCACATTTTAATGCAGCAACCATGCTTGTTCCAGAGCCACAGAAAGGGTCAAGGACTGTATCTTCAACGAAAGAAAACATCCTTATTAATCTATTTGCTAATTCCAATGGATACGGTGCTGGATGATTTTTAAGAGATGTGCCTGGCAAGTTCCAAATTTGCTGGAACCAACGATTAAAATCTGCTTTGTTGATCATGCTTTTTTCACGTTGTTCCTCCGTTGGTTTCCTATACCCTCCTGGTTTTCTTTGCATAAGAATAAATTCAATATCATTTTTTATTATTGCATTCGGTTCATAGGGTTTACCAAGAAACTTTGAACCATTGGTTACCTCATATGATGCATTCGCTATTTTATGCCAAATTATGGGGTTTAGGTTGTCAAATCCGATTTTCCTACAAAGTACACAAATGTCTGAATGAAGAGGAAAAACAAGGTGCCTTCCAAATTCTCGCCTTGAAACACAAACATCCCCAACCACACAAACAAGCCTACCGCCTGGAACTAAAATCCGAAATACATGTTCCCATACCCTTTTAATTTCCTTCAAAAAGCATTCATAATCCTCGATGTGGCCTAATTGATTTGGATTGTCATTATATTTTTTTAAATTCCAGTAAGGCGGCGAAGTAAGAACAAGATGAACTGATTCATCTGGTAAAAACGAAAGGTCTCTTGCATCACCATTGATTAATCTATGAATTGTTGTATTTTGCACTATGAAATAAATCCTCCAACGTGTGCTATTATTGCGTGTGCAAAATTTTTGACAGATAATTCTTCAGAAGGAGTTGAAGATATCCCTTCTGGACCATCAGTACGATTTGACGTTATGAAAGCCGACGCTGTATAGTGCCTTTCTAATACAAGTTTTCTACAGAAAATCTCATATCGCTTCATATACGAAGCACCTTTAAATTCTGGGAATACATGAAAATGAGGTTCTCTGACACGAACTGGTCGTGTTGATGCTTGACAGTCTTCAAGCATAAAGAAATATCCCAAAAAAGGTTGTGGGCTTGTATGAAATGCGCCCTCTCTATATGCAGTCCATAAATCAAGAGCACTGCCCATTGCCTCTTCAGTCCGATTATTGAAGTTATTACCAAATGAAGGGCCTACTTGTGATTTGGCTTCAATTGCGGCAATAAGTTTTCCATCCTTTACAACGAGAAGATCCCATTCCTTTGTTGGTCGGAAATATCCTGGCAGCTCAAGTGCACCTTTTCTCTGAATGAAATGCGCATCTAAACCCGTAGAAATAACAAGTCGTGCAAAAAGTTCTATAAAACCATCCATTTGGGCACCGCCAGTGACAGCTCCGCGAAGGCCATAATCGATTTTTTCACTTTTCTTTTGTTTGTCTTTTTGTGAAAGTCTTGTGTCCCAGTAATGGGATACTGCGGCTCCTATCATTTCTTCAAGATTTTCAGGTATTTTTAAAGTCATCACTATTCAACCTTATCATTATGATTATATTCTGCAAACACAAATTATTCACTGGCCAACAAGTCATTACTTCGTTTCTTTATACCTCGTTTGAGGAGCCCCCAAGTGCAATCTTTCCTATCAGGCAACCCCGAATCAAATCTTAAATTAGCATGTAGAAACGCACAATTTCAATAAAAACTTAAATTCTTCTTCTGGTCATCATATACTCAGGATAATTGGGAACCATTGTATTATTGCTACAGAAACCACTTTCAGACAAGTTCAACGATTGGCTGGGACGTGAGTCTGTTGATGCCAACCGTCATGATGAGTACTGGAAATGGCTACGCTATCATCTGGATTCCCCCCACAACTACGGGCATGGAGACCGTGACGAACTGAGCCTTGGTGGAAAACCATAATCTTTGCCTTTTCTTTTTTTCTTCTCACCGGGGGGCTGTCGGACGTTGAGACTTCGAGGCGATTTTCGCTATCTCCCCGGCAATGTAGAACGATCCGGTGACGAGTATTCCCCTCTCCTCTCCTGCATACTCCAAGGCATACCGCCATGCCTCTGCGGGAGCAGGAAGGACGATGACATCCGAACAGAATTCACTGAAAGACTTAGCCACCGCAGGAAGATCGCTGGACCTGAAATCACCGGGCTTGCTGATAATAACGGCCCTGAATGGCCGCTGAGCGTCGCCACAGAGTATCTTCGCCATAGTGGCATGGTCTTTTCCCTCAAAGCAACCGAATAGCAACAAGGGAGCACTTGCGGAATTCTTAATCAGGGAATAAAACGCCTTGAGCAAATTTTCAATCGATTTAGGCGTATGGGCACCATCCAGGACTATCGGCGGCCTGCGGCATAGCACCTGAAAACACCCCGGAAGTCTGACATCTTTCAACTTCGTTAGGGAATCACGGGGAAGTGCCGGTTCGAGTGACCGGACCAGTGCCAGGGCCAAAGCGGCATTTTCGGCCTGACCTACCCCCCCCATGCTCAGTTCAAGCATCTCATGCCCTCCGTCGTGCCATGCCAATTCCCAGCCGAATTCTTCGGGCTGCCTCATCTTGACTGCCGATAGCAGGGCTCCCAATTCGTGAAGTGGAATGCTTTTCTCGGCGGCCTTTTGCCGTAGCACTGTCAACACCTCAGACGGCTGATTCGCCGTCCAGGCCACTGATCCGGTTTTGAATATGCCCGCCTTCTCTGTGGCAATATCGATGATCCGTGGACCCAATACGTCGGCATGCTCTAACTCGATGGGCGTGATAGCGATGGCCCTGGGAGCGGCGATAACATTAGTGGCATCCAGCCTTCCGCCGAGGCCGCATTCCAATACCACGGTATCGCAGCCGATTTTCTTGAACAACAAGAAGGCCAGCAGGGTGAGCAGTTCAAAGGTGGTTGCAGGGCTTCCCCCCACCAGGTCTGAGTCCACCTGGTTGAGTCTAGCCATCAGTGAATTGACACAGTGGAGGGCCTCCTCTTCGGGGAATTCCTCACCCTCCAGACGAAATCGCTCCCGGTAATCTGAGAGATGAGGGGAGGTGTAGACCCCGACACGGTGCCCGGCCATACGCATCAAGGCGGCGATATAGGCCGCCGTGGAACCCTTGCCCTTGGATCCGGCAACGTGAATTATCTCATACTCCTGCTGAGGATTCCCGAATACCTCACATAGGGCCATCATCCGATTGAGTCGGTATTCCCTCTTTACAAGCCGCCCATTTGTCATGCTGGCTTCAAGATTTGTACGGCTTTCAAAGAGGGTGAACGCCTCATCCAGCGTTGTCATGAATGGTTCAACAAGGCATCACGATGTGCTGGGAATTCCTCATATTCGGCCAATGCACTGGCCTGATGACTAAGGCCGTCCAGGCCCTCCTTGCTGAGATATATAACGCTCGAACGCTTCTTGAAATCGGACACCGACACCCCAGACCATGTTCTGGCCCAGCCTCCTGTCGGGAGTACCGCATTGGCACCCACCGAGTAATTTGCCGCCGAGAACGGACAGTTGTCGCCAAGGATGATTTCACCGGCATTGCGTATCTTCCCCAAGATGGCGAAGGGGTCTGCACAACGTATCTGAAGATGCTCGGTAGCGAATTGGTTTACAAGGTCTATTCCCTCGCTCATCGAATCAACGACGATGATTCCACCATATCCTGAAAAAACATCTGCCACGAAACCACGGCGGGGTTCCGGTAAAGCATCCCCGAATTGGCTGAGCAATGGCTTCACCTCAGCGGCCAGTTCGTGTGAATCGGTGATCAAAAGAGCCGCCGAATCCGACCCATGCTCGGCCTCTACGAGGAGATTGCGGGCAATATCTTCGGGATTTGGAGTCGAGTCGGCAAGGATAATTGACTCAGACGGACCTGCGGGCAGTCCGCAATCAATGGCATCACTGAGTATTTTTTTCGCGGCCGCCACGTATTTACTGCCGGGCCCGATACATTTATCCACCTTTCGGATCGATTCTGTGCCGTAGGCAAAGGCGGCCCACGCCTGGGCACCTCCCACCGCATAGACTTCCTGCACGCCGCAAAGCCGTGCCGTGTATAGGCAAGCGGCATCGACACGTCCCTTGCTGTCAGGGGGACTGGCCATGGCGATTCGCCGCACCCCGGCAATTTGTGCCGGAACAGCCATCATATATAGCATGGAGGGGAAACTCCCTCTGGCCCGAGGCACGTAGAATCCCACTGAATCGATGGGGGTGCTACGCTCTCCCGCCATGATGCCGGGCCGGATATCCTTCCAATGGATGCCGCTTGGGCATTGATCCTGGTGACAGCGACGAACATTTTCTATTGAATAGGCTAAGGCCGACTTCACCTCGTCGGACAGGACAGCTTCGGCTTCGTCGAAATGAGAATCGGGAACTCGTAACTTCATTCCGGCAGGAGCATTGTCGAAGCGTTGGCTTAATTCGATTAGGGCAAGGTCTCCACGAGTCCTGACATCTTCGACGATAGCTGTCACCGCAGGTGAAACGTCCCGAATATCGGGTTCGGCCCGAGAGAAAAGCCTGTCCTGGGTCTTCTTATCAAGCTCAGACCAACGAAAAAAATTGATGGTCATGATCATCTCCTCCTCAATTTCAAATATTGGAATTTGGAATTTTTTCAGCCCCCCTTTCCCCCCCTAGGGGGGCTTGCCACCCATTGCTTCCCTTGAAGAGGGGGGCCACATGCCTCACGCTTCGGGGCATGCGTTTCTGGGCGTGCCCCCTTTGCAATTTGGAATTTTTTTCAGTCCCAATTTGGAATTTTTTCAGGCATCCCCCCCCGGCCCCGGGGCTGTGTCAGAATCCCGGGGGTGGGTCAGAATGATGAATTTGGTTTGCAGGCAGGCCAACGCCGCATGCGGGCCAAAGGCGCATTCTAACACAGCCCCGTGCAACGCACAGACAGGCGAAAAAGAACGAGGCAAAACTAAAGGGGTTTTTTAGAGGTGCCCTTTATGCAATGGTGAATAAGACCTCCCAGTACGCAGTTTAGGTTCTCATTCACCTACAAACACCTCAAAACAGCCGATTGTCGTCGTTCCCCATCGCCTCATTGGCTTCCTTGCCGTTATCCTCAGGGTGCCCGACAACCCCAATAAATTCATCAATGTCTTCAAAATCTCTGTATACCAATGCGAATCTCACATAGGCAATCTTATCCAGGTTAAACAGTCTCTTCAGCACGAGGTTCCCGATGGTTTTACTCCGAATCTCATTGGAGAACCGGCTCACCATCGCCGCTTCATCTTCAATGGCGTGAAGCATTTCCTCAATGGCTTTATGGGGAATTGGGCGTTTCTCCAATGCCCGCTTAACACCATACTCAGTTTTCTTGAGATCAAATCTCTCCCGATGACCAGATCTCTTAATTACCATGATGGGGATTTCCTCAATGTGTTCATAAGAAGTAAACCGATAACCACATTCAATGCATTCACGACGACGACGAATCATCGTGGCACTCTGATTCTGTCTCGATTCTATAACCTTGTCGTCAGTCTTGCCGCAGAGGGGGCACTTCACGAATCACAATTCTCCAAAAACCCTACATGTAGTGATATATATATGTATCAAGATATTACAACACTATATGTGGAATGATCAAGAACTAAATGCGGGTTTAAGAAGAAAATTTCAAAATTTCATTCGCGATATGCAGGGTTCAGGGTTCAGGGTTCAGATTTTCGCACGGAGGCACGGAGGGCACAGAGGGGTTTCAAGGATTTGTTTGCTTCTCTCGGTGTCCTTTGGGATCTCCGGGAGGGGCACAGATTGTAGAGTTTCGCACGGAGGCTCGGAGGGCACGGAGGGGTTTCAAGGATTTGTTTGCTTCTCTCGGTGTCCTTTGTGATCTCCGGGAGAGGCACAGATTGTAGAGTTTCGCACGGAGGCACGGAGGGCACGGAGGGGTTTCAAGGATTTGTTTGCTTCTCTCGGTGTCCTTTGGGATCTCCGGGAGAGGCACAGATTGTAGAGTTTCGCACGGAGGCACGGAGGGCACAGAGGGTTTTCAAGGATTTGTTTGCTTCTCTCGGTGTCCTTTGTTATCTCCGGGAGAGGCACAGATTGTAGAGTTTCGCACGGAGGCACGGAGGGCACAGAGGGTTTTCAAGGATTTGTTTGCTTCTCTCGGTGTCCTTTGGGATCTCCGGGAGGGGCACAGATTGTAGAGTTTCGCACGGAGGCTCGGAGGGCACGGAGGGGTTTCAAGGATTTGTTTGCTTCTCTCGGTGTCCTTTGTGATCTCCATGAGAGGCACAGATTGCAGAGTGCAGTGTTTCGCACGGAGGCACAGAGGGCACAGAGGGTTTTCAAAGCTTTGCCTGCGCCTCTCTCCGTGACCTTTGTGATCTCCGTGAGAGGCAGAATTGTGCACAGAGGTTTTTCAACGCTTTTTCTGCTCCCCCTCCGTGTCCTCTGTGGTCTCCGTGAGATCCAAAACGGTATGGGAGGTACAAAGTATTTCGCACAGAGGCTCAGAGGCACAGAGGTTTTTAAAGCTTTGGCTACTCCCCTCTCCTTGGCCTTTGTGGACTCCGTGAGAGGCAGAATTTCGCACGGAGGTTTTTCAACGCTTTTTCTGCTCCCCCTCCGTGTACTCTGTGATCTCCGTGAGATCTAAAACGGCATGAAATGTATAAAAGTTTCGCACGGAAACACAGAGGGCACAGAGGTTTTTAAAGCTTTGGCTACTCCTTTCTTCGTGTCCTTTGTGATCTCTGTGAGATCTAAAACGGGATGGGAGGTACAAAGTGTTTCGCACAGAGGCTCAGAGGGCACAGAGGTTTTTAAAGCTTTGGCTACTCCCCTCTCCTTGGCCTTTGAGGACTCCGTGAGAGGCAGAATTTCGCACGGAGGTTTTTCAACGCTTTTTCTGCTCCCCCTCCGTGTCCTCTGTGGTCTCCGTGAGATCCAAAACGGTATGGGAGGTACAAAGTGTTTCGCACAGAGGCTCAGAGGGCACAGAGGTTTTTAAAGCTTTGCCTACTCCCCTCTCCTTGGCCTTTGTGAACTCCGTGAGAGGCATAGTTTCGAACAGAGGTTTTTCAACGCTTTTTCTGCCCCCCCTCCGTGTCCTCTGTGGTCTCCGTGAGATCCAAAACGGTATGGGAGGTACAAAGTGTTTCGCCAGAGGCTCAGAGGGCACAGAGGGTTTTCAAGGATTTGCAAGATAACGGCAACCCCGTCTAAGGACAATAATGCGGCGTACTTCTCCTGCCGCCGAAGTCTCTTGATGAATAGGAATGGGTATTATTAGAGGGAAAATCTTGTGTCTTTGATAAGACCGGCACGCTCCATGTTTCTTAACAGTTTTGAAGGGAGTCCAGTACGACAAGATCGCCTGCTAATTCCTTCTAATTTCTGATAGAGAGTGTCGTAGATATCTTTGAGGTTATTTCTTAACATATCTCCCCCCAAAATCCTTCCCAAGAATGACCGTGACATCTATTGTTTCATCTCTGTACTCATCAATTCTGGAGTGAATTTGCTCACATCTTATCAACTCCGCTACCCTCCTGGTGGCCTCTGGGTTTCCCCTCCTGTCAATAACAATGGTACGTTCATAATCATTTCTATCGGCATTGGTAGTTGAAACGACGCTGAACCCATAACTCTCAAAAAACTGTGCTGTCCGTGATGCCAAACCATTGGTGGTCGTACCATTTTGAATCTCTACCCGGATTGTAAATAGGCCTTCCCCGAAATCATCATCCCTGCTGAGAGTCTCCAACACACGACGAATGGTCTCCTTGAAGAGTTTTCCATCATAATAGGGAAATAGAACATATTGACTATCCAAGATTCTGCGGTTGCCGCGAACATCCTGAAAAACAAGCCTGTCAATAGGTATCTCCGAAACGACTGTTAAACAGGATTTAAGTGCTCTTTGGTCGAAATCGACTCCTATCAATTTCTCAACATGTGGAAATACCGATTCATCAAGGAGTTGATGTATGTTCTCACCAATTCCCTGGAGCAGGGCTTGGACTATACGGTGTTCGCGCTCTGAGCGTTCGTCCAAGTGCTCATCGGGCGGTCGATACTCAACATATGAACGCATTTTTGCGCCATCAAGCCTCACGCCGCCAGGCGGAAACAGGTAACGCCGCCCTTCAAGAGAATCATCAATAGCCTTGGATATCAAGATATCCAATCCTCCTAGGTGATCGACAAACCGCTCGAAATCATCAAGATGAAAACGAATCGTGAAATCTATTGGATAATCGAGTAATTCACCCACGGCCATGGCATAGGCGGTGTTGTCGTTCACATCGTATAGGGCTTCCAATCTATCCACTTTATCGATAGCCGAAAGAAGCATGCCCGTTTCCTTTGGTAATGCAATCAAAGCTCCCCGGTGATTGTGTTGATTGAGTAGCAAAATTTCGGTGATCAGGGGCTTGTCCCCATCGTCGATGACAATGAGCAAGGCTACCGTATCATTCTGCTTGAGTGCATCCGTGAAGATATCAACCTTGAGGCTTATCCCTGCCCAAACGGCTAGTGCCGCGGCGAGTATGATGATGAAAGCCACATACCAAAGAGAATTCTGAGGCTGGTTGGCGACATAATTCTCACTGATAGCCATAGAGTTTTTTATCTTGAATATAGGTAATGACAGGCTGGGGCAATATCGTTTCCAGAGAACTTTTCTTGGCTATGCACGCTCTCACCTGAGTCGAGGAATATGGCAGTATGGGGTTTTTTAGCGCGATGTAGGGATACCGAAACGGGATATTCTTCCTTTCATTCCGCCGTCCGATTATAAGCGTCGTTGATTCGGCCAAGCGGTTCGCTTCTTTCCATGATGGAAAATCCTCCATCAGATCATCCCCTATAATGAACCCTGGTTTTTCTGTTATCATTCCATTTTTTCTAAGTTCATCGATTGAATCAATGCTGTATGACGGCCCGGTCCGGGTTAACTCGCCATCCCAAATGACGGCCCATGGTATTGAAGCCAAGGCAAGGCTGAGCATCTCCCTCCGGTCCATCGCCGCAACGTAGCCATCCTTGGCTCCATGGAAAGACAATTTCGCAGGAATAAATATGATTCTCTGATAGCCGATATTCATGGCTTCCTCTGCTAGAGCCAAGTGTCCGAGGTGAACCGGATTGAATGTTCCTCCAAAAACAGCCGTTCTCATCGTATCAACGAATCCAGAAAATCATCGAGCCCATCCCCAGAATAGACGGAGAGACCATATACCTCATCATCGGAAAATGAAGCTTTCAGTTTTTCAAGCTGGTGCCCATCGGAGTCTAAATCCGTTTTCGTACCAATGATTATACGCCGCTTCAGGCTCATCGCCTCATCATAAGTTCGCAACTCGTTTTCAAGAATGTGAACTGCCGCTGCGGGGTCGTCTTCACCCAAGTCAGTCAGTATGGCTAGTGATTCGGTCCTGGCTATGTGGCGAAGAAACTGATGCCCCAGCCCCAGCCCTTGAGAAGCTCCCAAAATGAGTCCGGGCAAATCGGCTATTATAACTTCCTTGTTCCTGTGAATAAGCACGCCAAGTTGGGGCACCTTAGTGGTAAAGGGATAGGCACCAATCTTGGATTTAGCGGCGGTAATCGCATTGATCAGCGAGGATTTCCCCGCACCCGGCAGGCCGATAAGCCCAATATTGGCGATGAGTGATAGTTCCAAAGTCAGGAAACGCGAAGAACCCGGCATGCCTTTTTGAGCGTATTGAGGACTCTGATTGCGGGAACTCTTGAAATGCCAGTTACCAAGCCCTCCCTTGCCGCCGCAGAGGCAAATCCACCGATCTCCTTCAGTCTTGTGCTTGAAATCATGGAGCAACTCACCGCTGTCGCCGTCGCTAATTCGCGTTCCAGGAGGGACAGGAATGAGAATATCTTCTCCATTCTTGCCATGCATTCGCCGCCCACGGCCATTTTCGCCTCGCTCGGCTTTGAAGATGTTCTTACCACTAAGATGGGAGAGTGTGAAGAGATTGAACCGTGTTTCGAAGATGACAGCCCCGCCCATTCCACCATCACCGCCATCGGGGCCGCCTCGTGGAATATATTTTTCACGACGGAACGAAGTACTTCCAGCCCCTCCATCCCCGGAGAACACCGTGACTTGTATCTCATCGACGAAAGAAGGCATTAAACACTAATTCTCAGAGACGATAGAAACCCGTTTCTTTCCTTTTCCAAAATAATACAACACGGTACCTGAAAGTTTGGCAAATAGCGTGTAATCCTTCCCACAACCCACATTCATTCCAGGATGGATTTTTGTGCCACGCTGTCTGACCAGGATAGCACCCGCCTTAACCGATTCACCTCCGAACCGCTTAACCCCCATTCTTTGGGCATTAGAGTCTCGACCGTTCTTAGAAGAACCGCCACCTTTTTTATGCGCCATTGTTCGTCTCCTCTATGCTCACCGACAACGCCGTAGGGAACTCCTCGTCGATGTCGATCAGGGCTCTTAGAAAGGTGTCCGTGACACCTTTCAGCCACTTTGTCGTATCTTCGGGACGCCGCTTAATCACCAAGGAAAGACTTCCCGGTTTCGCCGCATCCCCATCGACCATCCATCCCGGCTGGGATGCCACCAAACGTGATACTGATCGGGTTATCAGGCTTACTGCCGCACAGGCCAAGTTTTCTCCTCTTAAGCCTCCGGGCGCATGTCCCTTGAGGTGAAGCCGACTTATAACGCCATCACCATCCAAGATGATGGCAATTTCCACCAAGTCGAATCTACCTAAACGCTGATTTCGTTCACCTTGAGCATTGTATATCGTTGCCGATGCCCCTGGGTTCTATGGTATCCTTTGCGCCGTTTAAACTTAATCACCTGAATTTTCTTACCCTTTAACGATAAGCCTACCGTCGCCGATACCTTGGCACCATCGACATAGGGGTTTCCAATCTTCTTGTCCTCATCTTTTGAAAGAAATAGGACCTTATCAAATTCGCATATTGACCCGGCTTCATCTTTGAGCAGATCTACTTTGAGAACACCACCCTCTTCGGCCTTGTATTGCTTGCCATTTATCTCGACGAGAGCATACATCACTTTGATTCCTTTTATAAGTATATTACTAAACAGCACTGGAGAGGTCAAGTCATTAAGCCACGACCTACCCCAAATGAACAAAATTTTGTCCATGGGGCATATAGTCGGTAAAAACCGGAACACTCACCCTCCCATGCGGTTAAGGTTCGTTCACCCTTTGCCGCATTTGCCATAGTGCCGTCTTTTACATCGCATCAACATAGGGAATGTTAAGAAGCCAAAGGCCGTTTTTCAGCGTGGTGAGGACGGTCTTCGCCAAGGCCAATCGTGCGGCAGACAGTTCCTTATCCTCAGCCCTGACGATGGGCACCTCATGGTAATACCGGCTGAAGTCTCTGGCAATCTCATATAAGCCGACCGCTATTAGGGAGGGATCCAGATTATGAGCAGCACGGGTTATTAAATCGGGAAATTCCCCGATACGCCGTACAAGTTCCCACTCGTCATTTCGAGTAAGCAAGGAAGGCTTAACCTCCTGCGAATCAATCTCCTTTGTGGATTTTGCGATCAGTCCGGCCACACGCGCCGCGACATACAGAAGGTATGGGCCAGTATTTCCTGTAAAGGAAAGCGAGTCCTTTGGATTGAACATCATGTCCTTGGCTGGGCTAACTTGTAGAAGGAAGTAATGAAGTGCGGCGATGGCGATTTTCTCGGCAGTGGCCTCGACATCTTCCAGATGGCTCTCCCGTCCTTTCAATTGGATTTCCTTCAAGGCGAGATCAGCGAGGCCGTCAAGAAGCACATCGGCATCGACCACAGTGCCTTCACGCGATTTCATCTTGCCATCAGGAAGGTTCACCATGCCGTAGGAGAGATGGCGAAGCTGAGAGGCCCAGGGATAGCCCATCTTTCGGAGCAAAAAAAACAACACCTTAAAGTGATACTCCTGTTCACTTCCCACAACGTAGATTAATTGATCGAATGGCCATTCTTCATGCCGACTCACCGCCGTACCCAAATCCTGGGTGATATAAACTGAAGTGCCATCCGAACGCAATAACACCTTGGTTTCCAGGCCGATTTCCCTCATATCCAACCGCACCGAATCATCTTCATGCCTGAAAAACACTCCCTTGCTTAACCCCTCTTCTACAACTTCCTTTCCAAGTATGTAGGTCTCGCTTTCCCGGTATAGTTGGTCGAAACTGACACCTGTTCTCCTATAGGTAATGTTGATTCCGTCAAGAACCCATTTATTCATTCTACTCCACAGCTTACGCACATTCGGTTCGCCGGCTTCCCATGCCTGGAGCATTTTTTGGGCCTCCTTTTCGGCATTCTCATCTTCTGAGGCCCATTGAGTATAACGAACATAGTAATCCCCTACAAAGTGATCACTCTTGACGGCACGGTCTTCCGGCGTTTCCCCATTGCCGAATTTCTGGTAGGCCAACATAGATTTGCAGATGTGGATTCCTCTATCATTCAGCAGGTTCACTTTCCGCACCTCGGCTCCCTTAAAAGCCAAAATTCTGGCACAACTGACCCCGAGCACATCGTTTCGCAGATGCCCAAGGTGAAGCGGTTTATTTGTATTGGGACTTGAAAACTCTATCATGACCCTCCGGCCAGATAGGTCTCCCCCCTCTCCCCCCCAGGTATCTCCACCAGTTTTCACCTGGTTAAGCACATTATCGATGCATGCGATGCGATCAATCCGGATATTCACGTAAGGGCCAACCACAGTGACTCCGTCATCGACATCTCCAAGATGCTCAAATACCTGCTTGGCCAATGCCGCAGGAGCCATCCTAAAATCTTTGGCATAGGGAAACATGGGGAAAGACACATCCCCCATCTCGCTTCGAGGAGGCTTTCCCGGAACGAGAACATCGGCAAACCCCGAACTATCTATGCCCTCTTCCCTGGCCATACGCTCCAAGGTCTCAAGAATACGAATGACCCATTTGTCGATGAATTCTTTTATCACAATCCCAGTATAAACAACGCATGAACGATTGATGAAGCCCCTACCCCCTCCACAGCACACGCTCAAAGATAAAAAAGTGACGTATAACACCAGTCATCGACGAAGGCGATGGAAAACAACAATCACGACATCGGCGGCTTTGGCAAAATTTCACCTTCTCGTGGCTTCACACAGTTTTCGTATCGGTTGATGATACAAAAAGTCAGGTTTCTATATGATTTTTGGGAGAATATGGTGACCTTGAATTAGAAACAGCTGCTCCCATCTTCTGGAGAATCCTCAAAGAGCATATTCAGCATACACCGTTCTGGTCACAGACGGCAGAATATTCCTGCGATTCATTATAGTCACGTCTTCTAGGTTTCTCCAGGTTGCCGTCACCTTGAGAAAGACAGGTGTTTCGCTACTGACAGTCAGTTGCAAATTGAATGGGAACGGTGGATTGTCCCCCACGAAGATATCCGCTTCCTGCCCCGATGATGCCATTTCAAATGGTTGAGAAGCCGAGTGCAGGGTGAAAGGGGAATCGGCGTGAATTGTCAAACTTATACGCTGAGGCCGTACTTTTCCGCTCATTTCAATCTTGATTGTACGGTTGTCAAGAAAATCCTGACTCTCGAAAGATACTTCTAGCGGTGATTGGATCATGAGGGTGCGGACTCTCGCTTGCCGACTCAAGTCTTCAAATGAATACAGACTGCCGTCAATGGTGAATTCTGCTGTGCCAATGGGTCCGAGGCTATCAAATTCCAGCCATCTTTCAAGATTGACCAGGTCAATCTTGTCCCTTATCTCGACAGGCTGAGGACGTTCTTCGCCGAACGGCGAGAGTCTTGATAGCCACGCCAGTGTGATGATGGCGGTTGCGTTCATGATGAGTGTCAGAGCATAGAAGACGTGATTATGAGATCTTTTTTCATAATGGGAATGCCAAAAATGGAGACATGCCAAGGCGAGAAGAAGCGGCAGTAAAGCGAGGGTATTGAACAGGTTGCCGGTTATTCGATCCATAAGTAGGAAATTAACGATAGGCAGATAGGGTCTTATAAGCACGACGGCAAGAATTAAGATGTAAGGAATTGCCGCGAGGAAAAGAAAAAATACCTTTAGCTTGAAATTTTTTATTATGGTGAAAAGCGACAGGGCACAGGAAGCCCAGAGAGAAGAGGATGCCAATGTTATATCAAGCGGTATGACTGCCAAAGTAAGCAGGTATGAAGTCATGACTGCCGCATAGGAATAGAAATGTGGTGTCCTCGGCAAGGGAAGGCCATGAAAAAACATGATGAAATTCATCGAAAAAACCCCGATGAAGATGAACTTGAAAAAAAGAAACGTTCCAGGCGAATATATCCACAGGGATGGAAAATCTTTCAATCGCAATATCTCTTCAATGAGCAATGTCCCCAGAACAAAATAAAGGAAAACGAGAAAAAACTGGAGCGGCCAGTTCCACCAATATTTTGACACTCTCTTAAAGTTCAAATAGACAGACCTATAATGGAGGAGTATTGATACAACGAGAATTGAAATAATTCCTAAAAAAATTATGACGAACGGGAGTTCCCGGATGAATAGGGGTTTCATCCTCTCAAACGGATGGGCATAAATGTATATGCTCTCCTGCTCTCTATCAGTCCTTGTTACGAGGCGATCAATGTCCAGAAGAACTCGTATGAAGCGGTTGATAGAAATTGCCGCATCGTCTTCGCCGCCACTGCCTCTACCCTGGAAGGCAATGGTTGGCAAACCTTCCTCCCACCACTGGGAGTAGCTCCCTGTGTCACCTTGAAGCCCGAGGTTGGCGACATGAATATCTGCGCTCTCAAACCGATGGGGAACTGAGCCGGAAACAACGGAATTTATGAGAGCCTTGGTAAACCAATAAGGGGCAACAACACCATTACCCCCTATTTTTACTTCCCAGGTCTCCGGCATTGTTTCGGCAACGATATATATGGCGAAGGCCTCCGAATCCGGTTGGATGGACTCAATGGCATAGCGACTACCATAGGGGTGGAATGCGGTGTTACCCCGTTCGCCTCCGAGAAAAAACAGGGTAACCGAATGCCTCGGCGATGAAATGATGAGGTTTTCGGCAACTTCGAGAAGCAACGCCGTGGAAAAGGCTCCCTGCTCCATGGGGGAAGCCAATATATACCGATCATCCGATGCTCCTGGAATGGTGGCCTCAATTATTTCAGAATATGAATGTCCACGTCGTTGGGTGTCCAGACGATGCCGTTCATAATGAATATCAAGGGCATCCAGCCGACTGGCGACAGCATCGAATGCCATCAGTTCCTCCGTTGTCCCCTCATTCCTTGAACCATAGCTCAAAAGTTCATTGTAGAAGCCGGTCAGGTTGCCTGTTTCGGCATACCCTGCGGCAGAGCACATGAAGAATAACAGCATGACCAGTTTTTGAATCATTAGTTTAACCCGGGACGGCATTGTCTGATATTGCCCACATAATCATCAAGCTTCCTGTAACAATAATTATATGGTATTGTAATGACCATGGATATTCTTGTAGAGATAAGAGAGCGATTTACCGCTAAAAGCTTCGATGGCCGTCCCATTGATTCCGATGCACTTGACAGAATTCTTGAGGCGGGAAGACTGGCTCCATCGGCAAAGAACCGACAAACCTGGCGGTTCATAGCAATAAAAAAACCGGAAACCAAACAAGTGCTGAGCAATGCCTGTTTCGGTGATGCCCGCATCTTAAATTCTGGTTGTATCATCGCCGCATGCACAACAAATATTCAATACACAATGCCTAACGGTCAGCCCAGTTATCCATTAGATATTGCATTTGCCGTGTCCTATATGGACCTCCAGGCAACACATGAGAGGCTAGCCACTGCCATAATAAGTTCCTATGATGAGAACGCTGTCAAGTCCCTGCTCACAACACCATACTCAATGAGAGTCGTGCTTCTGCTTGCCGTAGGGCATTCACCGGAGACGAAGCCATTCAAATCCCGCCTCCCTTCGAATAGATTAATAAGCTACAATCATTGGTAATGCTTCTATCTCACGTAAAGATTCGCTTCTAGGCAGTCCTAATGATGCTTTTTAAGGTATCCTTAAGTGGATTTCCAGAATATTTTGAACTCTAGTACTGTATATCGTGATAAGATTCGCTTCTAGACAAGCCGGAAAAAGGTTCTTAACCTGGAGCATGCCATTTGCATGCGAGGATTTGGGGGCTTTTCCCTGTCTGCGCCTGCATGGGTGCGAAGATTGAAACAAGATACAGTACGAGGGGGTTATATGCGTCAGCATTCAGCAGGTATTCGGATATGTTTGACGGTTCTATTCATTTCTTTTGCAACGGGTTTTACGCATGGTCAAGAGGTCGACTACAATGCCCTTCTTGTCGAAGTATTAGAGGGGTATCAGAACCTCATTGCTGAAGAACCCGATGGGGATGAAGAGAGTGTCATTACCATCGCCTGGTCAGTCGTAGCCCAGGCAATTCAAAATGGGCATCTACGATTCTCCATTAATCCCGATTCCAAGGGACTGTTGCAAGGGGCGTGGTTCAGTGCGTCTCCGGACAAGGAAGTGACGTATGTCATCATCTCACATGACTTACTAGGCTATTGGTCTGAATCCCCGGCTACGGTGTACGGCGTAATTGCCACAGCCTTCCAGGATGCGGCGACTTTCTTCCTCGACCCACCGGCTTGGGGGGCCGCCCGCCTTGACCTCATGGATCGCCTTCTAATAAAGATAGGAAATTATGCTGCCCATGCTGAACTCATCCAGAAGTGGCTTCTCCCCCAGGGCTATATGCTCAGCTCCTACGACACATATATCCTTGACAGCTATGAGCAAGATAATTTATCGAGTGTTCTGCTGTTTCTGGACCGATTTTCCCTGCCGGTGCTTCAGGGACTTTACCAAATTAGGCTGGCTTACGAGGAGAACAATGATAGCCAGGCATTACGGGAAACCCTGCTGGAATTCGGTGAGAAACTACTTAAATCAAGAAACGAGGTCTCAGACGATGCTGATGCCGTATTCCCCTTGGCCGTTGCCGTTCATAGCTGGCTGGAATTCACTCCGACAATCATTGCTCGCATACACAATAAGGAAAGACCCGAAGCCCCCCTCTTGTTTGATCAAATTTTAGACAGAGAAGAAGAATATGCCGATTTACGGCGCAGTCTTGAAAACAGCCGCATAAAAGACTTTCCCGTAATAAAACGAATAGCCAAGGAAGTGGAAGACAACTTCGACTCATCTTTGAATTAGCCTCCAAAGAAAACCCTTCCCCGCCTATTCTTCCCTCCCCGTGTCCGTTGAGAACTCCGTGAGATCTGAGAACGGCATGGGGAGGTCAGAGGTCAGAGTTTCGCACGGAGGCACTGAGTACACAGAGGTTTTTCAGTGCTTTGTCTGATCCTCCCTCCGTGTCCTCTGTGGTCTCCGTGAGAGGCAGAATTGCGCACGGAGGCACTGAGTCCACAGAAGTTTTTCAACGAATTGTCTGATCCTCCCTCCGTGTCCTCTGTGGTCTCCGTGAGAGGCAGAATTGCGCACGGAGGCACTGAGTCCACAGAAGTTTTTCAACGAATTGTCTGATCCTCCCTCCGTGTCCTCTGTGGTCTCCGTGAGAGGCAGAATTGCGCACGGAGGCACTGAGTCCACAGAAGTTTTTCAACGAATTGTCTGATCCTCCCTCCGTGTCCTCTGTGGTCTCCGTGAGAGGCAGAATTGCGCACGGAGGCACTGAGTCCACAGAAGTTTTTCAACGAATTGTCTGATCCTCCCTCCGTGTCCTTTGGGAACTCCGTGAGAGGCAGAGTTTCGCACGGAGGCGCGGAGACACAGAGGTTTTAAAGCTTTGTCTGCTCTCCTCTTCGTGTCCTTTGGGAACTCCGTGAGAGGCAGAATTGCACACGGAGGCACTGAGTACACAGAGGTTTTTCAACGATTTGTCTGATCCTCCCTCCGTGTCCTTTGGGAACTCCGTGAGATCTAAAACGGCGTGGTTGTACAAAGAGTTTCGCACGGAGGCACGGAGGTCCCAGAGGTTTTTCAGTGCTTTGTCTGATCCCCCCCCTGTGATCTCCGTGAGATCTAAAACGGCGTGGGTTATACAAAGAGTTTCGCACGGAGGCGCGGAGACACAGAGGTTTTAAAGCTTTGTCTGCTCTCCTCTTCGTGTCCTTTGGGAACTCCGTGAGAGGCAGAATTGCACACGGAGGCACTGAGTACACAGAGGTTTTTCAGTGCTTTGTCTGATCCTCCCTCCGTGTACTCTGTGATCTCCGTGAGATCTAAAACGGCGTGGTTGTACAAAGAGTTTCGCACAGAGGCACTGAGTACACAGAGGTTTTTCAACGATTTGTCTGATCCTCCCTCCGTGTCCTTTGGGATCTCCGTGAGAGGCAGAGTTTCGCACGGAGGCGCGGAGACACAGAGGTTTTAAAGCTTTGTCTGCTCTCCTCTTCGTGTCCTTTGGGAACTCCATGAGAGGCAGAGTTTCGCACGGAGGCACTGAGTACACAGAGGTTTTTCAACGATTTGTCTGATCCTCCCTCCGTGTCCTTTGGGATCTCCGTGAGATCTAAAACGGCGTGGTTGTACAAAGAGTTTCGCACGGAGGCGCGGAGACACAGAGGTTTTAAAGCTTTGTCTGCTCTCCTCTTCGTGTCCTTTGGGAACTCCGTGAGAGGCAGAATTGCGCACGGAGGCACTGAGTACACAGAGGTTTTTCAACGATTTGTCTGATCCTCCCTCCGTGTCCTCTGTGATCTCCGTGAGATCTAAAACGGCGTGGGTTATACAAAGAGTTTCGCACGGAGGCGCGGAGACACAGAGGTTTTGAAGCTTTGTCTGCTCTCCTCTTCGTGTCCTTTGGGAACTCCGTGAGAGGCAGAATTGCGCACGGAGGCACTGAGTACACAGAGGTTTTTCAACGATTTGTCTGATCCTCCCTCCGTGTCCTCTGTGATCTCCGTGAGATCTAAAACGGCGTGGTTGTACAAAGAGTTTCGCACGGAGGCCTTTAAATCTTTGACGGAACGCATACAAAGGGGGCCTGCACAAAGTTTTTCCTCCCGAAGAAGAATCCCCGAAAAAGTATTAAAGAATCTTGAGCTGTTAGAAGTCCTCTGATACCGAAACACGGAAGCTGGCTGAATATTGCAGAGATAGAGTTAAGCGTTTTGACGCGACAATGTCTTGCCCGACGTATACCGGATATGAACAGTTTGAACAAGGAAACAGTCGCATGGAATAGCTGTTCGCAATGAAATGCAGAAGGGTGTAGACTGGCAGTTCACAACCGAAGATGCACGGATAAGAGCAAAGAGGTTTTATCCGCATTATTTGTCCTGCTGAAGTACTAGTCAGTTGCCTCTAAATCGGAATCTTGGACCTGCTCCGATTTAACTGTTTCATTGGTGGAGGTGGAGTGTCCATCACCATCGGCGACATCCAGTCCATTACTCGTGCTACTTTGGCTCTCCGACTTCTCCGATGAATGCTGTTGCTTGGTGGAAGTACTGTCTGATTTTTTGCCTATCGAAGGTTGCTTGTTCGACTGTGGTTCCTCTTCTTTGAGAAATTCCAAGAGAACCATCTCAGCCGCATCGCCGCTACGGTAACCGAGTTTGAATATTCTCGTGTAGCCCCCAGGTCTGCTTGCAAAGCGAGGGCCTATTTCTGTAAACAGTTTATTGAGAGACGACTTATCACTGATGGTTTTAGCGACAATACGTCGATTATGAACGGAATCGATCTTGGCTCGGGTAACAAGTTTCTCCGCCGCCCGACGAATGGCCTTGGCCTTTGTTTGAGTAGTTTTGATCCTCTCATTCTTCAGAAGCGAGGTAATCATGTTTCTGTATAAGGCCTTTCGGTGCCCGGCCTTGCGTTCAAGCCGGTTAAATCCTTTTCTATTATGCATTGAATTTTAAACCTCTCGGGAAGTTAGCATAGATGCGTCTCGCTCATTGTCCTCATCACCGCCACCATCCATTTTTTTACTTAACCTTATGGAATCCTTAATCACACTGTAGTCGCTCATCCCAAGACTCAAATTCCATTCTTTGAGTTTCTCCTTAATTTCCTGAAGTGATTTTTTCCCAAAATTCCTGGTTTTGGCTATGTCCTCCTCACTCCGGCGAGTAAGATCCCCTATCGTCTTGATATTTGTGTTCTTTAAGCAATTACTGGACCGTACCGAAAGCTCTAATTCTTCGACTGAGGTTTCAAGCACTGCAAGTATCCGGTCTTCTTGCTCATCCAATTCCTCATCGCTAACCATATCACTCTCATCAAAATTGATGAATACAGAGAGGTAGTCTTTGGCTATCATGGCCGCTTCGGCCACGGCATCTTCAGGTGCAATTGTTCCATCTGTCCAAACTTCAAGATTCAACTTGTCATAATCTGAACGATGGCCAACCCGAGTATTGACGACTGAATACTTCACCTTTGTGATAGGACTAAATATAGAATCTATTGGAATCGTCCCAATATGCTCAATGTATTTCTCATTGAGTTCAGCTGGAACATATCCTCGCCCGAGGTGCACCTGGATCTCAAATTCCAGATTACCCTCCTCCATTACTGAGCAAATCGGAACTTCTTTGCTAGCCACAATAACACCATCTTTCTCAAGATCAGAGCCTGTCAATGTGCCCTTTCCTTTCCAATCGATATGTATGACCTGCTCCTCAACATCATCAGCAAGTTTCAAATCTAGTGATTTCAAATTACTTATGATCACAGGAGTATCCTCAACAACATGAGGAATGGGTTCGAATTCATTTGAGACAACATGGCCATTCCCATTCTCATCATAGGTAGTAATACGGACCGCTGTTATGGCATATCCCTGAATTGAAGAAAGGAGGATTCGCCGCAATGTATTTCCCAATGTGGTGCCATAACCACGTTCAAAGGGGTAAACAACAAACTTCCCGTAATGCACCTCTGAGGTGCTCTGTTCAAAAGTGATACCCTTGGGTTTCTTGAACCCCTTGAGAAGATTCTTCCTAGCCATCTGTGCTCCTTGTACACATATTCGCTTTTGATGTCGCCGAGAAAAACAAATAGGCAAAACGACCGTCTAAGCCCATGCCTTGATTTCCGTGCATTCTATTTTACGAACGGTAATCCTAGACTCGCCGACTTTTTCTTGGCCGACAACCATTATGAGGAATCGGTGTGATATCCTTGATGGATCTCACCTTCAAGCCCAATCCGGCGAACGAACGTATTGCCGAATCACGCCCCATCCCCGGTCCCTTAACAAAAACATTGACTGCCTGAATGCCATAATCCTGGGCCCTGTTCATAGCTGTCTCGGTCGTTACCTGGGCGGCATAGGGGGTGGATTTCTTGCCCCCCTTGAAACCTAGAGAGCCAGAACTGCACCAAGAAAGAGTATCGCCTTTCAAGTCGGTGACCGTCACTATGGTATTATTGAATGTGGCCTGGATATAGACATTGCCCTCAATTACTGTTTTTTTATCTTTTTTCTTCTTAGCCATGCTTGACTCCCACTCTACTACTTCTTCTTAGCAACTGTCTTTGCCCTTCCCTTTCGTGTGCGTGCATTGGTTTTAGTCCGCTGTCCGCGGACAGGAAGGCCTTTTCTATGTCTTAGTCCGCGGTAACAGCCAATATCCATCAGCCGTTTGATATTCAGTGCAACCTCAGAGCGCAGTTGCCCTTCCACCTTGTAGTCATTCTCAATAGCCTTTCGGAGACTATTCACTTCATTAATATCAAGATCGTTTAGCTTGGACTGGGGGTTTATTCCTGTCTTCTCACATACCTGTCGGGCCGAAGTACGACCGATCCCAAAGATATAGGTCAATGCTATATCCGTGTTTTTGTTGGGTAGATCAATACCCGCAATACGAATCATCGAACACTCCTACTTCTGACGTTGCTTATGCTTTGGATTATCACAGATGATACGAACAACCCTCCTGCGGCGGATAACCTTGCATTTATCGCAAATCGGCTTGACACTCGCTCTTACCTTCATACAGTTCTTTCCGTCCTTTTACAAATTCCGCGAGCGGAGCTTGCCGCCCTTAGTCAATCCCTCATGATGGTGCATCTTTAGATGCCCCTCAATCTGACTCATGGTGTCAAGATCAACCCCCACCATGATTAACAACGAAGTTCCCCCCATAATATAGGCCATCTCTCTCGGGAATCCGGGAATAGCTATGATTAATAGCGAGGGAATCAATGCGATCATAGCCAGGAATAACGAACCTGGCAAGACGATGCGATTAAGGATGCGTGTTAGATATGCCTCCATATTCTCGCTACGTATACCGGGTATCGATCCGCCATTTTCACGAATCTGTCTGGAAATTTCAATCGGGTTCAGTGACACCTGTGTGTAAAAATAGGCAAAAAACACGATAAGCAAGGTGTACAGCACCAAATAGAACCATCCATAGGGATCCATGACTATTGCAATCCGTGTCCAAAAAGCACTCCTGCCCGATGCCAATCCCTGGGCCAGTTGCACTGGAATGGTAAGGATAGAAGAAGCAAATATGACCGGTATGACCCCCGATGGGTTTATCTTGAAAGGAATATAGGAACTTTGGCCTCTGTACTGCTTACGACCGACGATGCGACTTGCATAGTTTACTGGTATTTTGCGTAATCCTTGCTGTTCATAGACAACAAATACCACAACAGATACATAGAGCACGAAGGTGAGTATTACAAATACAGGATTCAAATTCTGAGTACGAATCTCCCGCACCATTATCGCTATTGCATTAGGCATGCGTGCAACGATACCTGTGAAGATGAGTAGGGAGATACCGTTTCCTATTCCCTTTATGTTAATCTGCTCGCCAAGCCACATAAGAAATATAGTGCCTGCCGTTGTCGTCAACATGGCAATCCCTAAGAACTGCCATCGGGACATATCCTCGACGACAACACCATAGTTCAGCGGCATTTGTAGCAGAGCTACACCTTGGAAAAGACAGACGACAACGGCGGCGTACCGGGTATAACGCTGAATTTTCTTGCGCCCACCATCTTCCTCACTGATGCGTTTAAGGGTGGGGAATACCAACATCAACACCTGCATTATAATACTGGTGGTAATGTAGGGCATAACACCCAACATGAATATGGAGAAATTTTTGAATGCCCCTCCAGAGAAGAAATCCAAGAAGTCAACAAGTCCCTGAGTATTACTGCCCCTTCCCGCAAAGAATTGACTTAGTTCCCCCATATCTATCCCCGGAATAGGTATGACAGAACCTATGCGATGAACGATAAGGATACCTAAGGTAAATAAAATCCGATTTCTAAGGGACTGTATCCTGAAGATGTCGGCTAGTGGATTGTTCGCCATTACTTCCCTTCTTCAGAATCGGCGGAATGAACCGTACCACCGACTTGCTCAATAAGCTTCTTCGCTTGTGCGGAAACCTTCGGGATTCTAATCTCGAGTTTCTTGGTCAGCTCTCCTTCACCAAGAATTTTCACCCAAGCCTCGCTCTTCTTCACTAAACCTTTCTCTACCAAGCTATCTAATGAAACAGTATCACCATCGGAGTAACATTTCTCGAGTGAAGAAAGATTGACAACAACATATTCATTCTTGAATGGATGGTTGGAAAACCCCCTGGACGCAACCCGTCGATACAGGGGCATCTGCCCCCCCTCGAACCCGAGGCGAACACCTCCACCGGAGCGAGCGTTCTGTCCCTTATGCCCCCTGCCGGAAGTCTTACCAGCACCAGATGACCGGCCCCTGCCAACAATGCGCTTCTTCTTCGTCGCACCCAACGGAGCCTTTAATGGTTTCACACTCATTGACTACAACTCCTCCACCTTTACCAAGTGGGAGATGGTATTGACCATTCCCCATACCGCTTCATTAGGAGTTTTCTCGACAGTGGAGTGCAGACTTTTCAGCCCTAAGGCCTTGACCGTCGCCCGCTGATTGGGCTTCCTGCCAATCGGACTTCGAACCAAGGTGACCCGAATACTCGATGCCTCATTCTTCGCCATGATTAGCCCCACATTCCTTTGATGCTTTTGCCTCGCTTGCTCGCATAGCTACGAGCATCTCTCAGGTTATCCAGCCCGTTAAACACTCCCTTAACGATGTTCATTGTATTTTTTGAGCCTAAACTCTTTGCAAGGACATCACTGATTCCGGCGGCCTCCATGATTGCTCTCACAGGTCCACCAGCGATGATACCGGTCCCCGGCGCGGCCGGCTTCAAGAGGACCGCAGCACTCTTGTATTCTCCGATCACCTCATGCGGAAGGGTAGTTTTTTTCATGGAAATAACTTTCATATTCCGCTTCGCTTTTTCGGAACTCTTGCGAATGGCTTCGGTGACATCAATAGCCTTTCCAAACCCATAACCTACGCGGCCTTTTCCATCTCCGACGACCATCAAAGCACTAAACGACATTTTTCTACCGCCTTTAACTGCTTTGGAAACCCGATTCAACCTGATAAGTTTCTCTGTAAATTCCTTATCTTCATTTCTATCCCTCATTGCCATGGCCCCTCCTAGAATTCCAATCCCGCTTCCCGGGCACCGTCGGCAACGGCTCTCACTATTCCGTGATATTTGTAGCCGTTTCTATCAAAAACTACTCTCTTAACTTGAATGGTTTTAAGCCGTTCGCCTACCAATTTCCCCACGGTCTTGCCGCTTTCAACCGACTTCTTGGTCTTCGACATATCTTTCTCCAAGGTGCTTGCAGACACCATTGTCTTACCCGCCGTATCATCAATGGCCTGAACGCTGATATTGCAATGACTCTTGTAAACACTCAACCGCGGTCGAGTGGCGGTTCCAACAATCCTCTTCCGAACATGCCGCTTTCTCTGATCACGCCTCTGTCGCTTTCCGCTTAACCTATCCATTACTTCGCTCCAGTCTTGCCGACTTTGCGGCGAACATTTTCATTCTCATAACGGACACCCTTGCCCTTATAGGGCTCCGGAGGGCGAAGGCTTCGAATTTCAGCAGCCGTCTGACCTACCAAATCCTTCATGATACCGTTCACGGCAACCTTATTATTGTCTTCAATGGTGATGTGGATCCCATCGGGAATCACATACTCAACCGGATTAGAGTATCCAAGATTAAGAACGAGCATCTTGTCCCTTACTTCAGCACGGAAGCCTACCCCGTTAATAACCAAGCTCTTCCGGAATCCTTGGCTCACACCTATCACCATATTATTCAGCAAAGAGCGGCAAAGACCATGCATGGCCCTAGCCTGCCTAGATTCATTTTTACGACCTACAACTATTTGCCCGGCCTCAGCAGTGAAATCAACCAGAGGCACAAAAGTCTGGGTCAGTTCACCCTTGTTTCCTTTTACTTTGACTGTGTTTTCCTCTATGGTGACGGCCACTCCCTCTGGGACACTTACCGGTTTCAATCCTATTCGCGACATACAGCTATCCCTACCAAACCGTACAAATAATCTCGCCGCCAACCTTGTTTGTCACGGCCTTCTTCCCTGTGATGACACCTGTTGATGCGGAAACGACAACCGTACCGAATCCATTGAACACCCTCGGCATAGTTCTATACCCTGAATACACTCTTCTTCCCGGACTCGATATCATTTTGAGCCCATGAATGATTGAATTTTCATCATCATCATACTTCAAATAGATGCGCACAAACTCGGCATCATCCTGAATCACCTTCTTGTAGTTTTTTACATAGCCTTCATTCTTAAGTATCTTGATGATCTCAAGCTTGAGTTTTGAAGTACGTATATCAACTTTTTCATGTTTTGCCGCCACACTATTCCGAATCCTCGTGAGCATATCGGCAACAGGATCGGTCATACTCATTGTTTCTCTCCCTCTATTACCAACTCGATTTTGTCACTCCGGGAATCATGCCTTCATTTGCAAGTTTGCGAAAGCATATCCGGCACATTTCAAATTTCCTGAGATAACCACGAGGACGCCCACATATCCTACACCTAGACACCGTCCTGGCCATAAATTTTGGCTTGCGCTGTGCCTTTATAATCATTGACTTCTTCGCCATCGCCTACTCCTTCCTAAAAGGCATGCCAAACCCCTTCAATAAACTATACGCCTGCTCATCATTCGGGGCAGTCGTTACTATGGCCACATTAAGACCCCTTATCTGTTCAATCTTATCGAAATCTATCTCCGGAAAGATTATCTGCTCATCAATACCCACACTGTAATTCCCCCGCCCGTCAAAGGCCCTGGGGTTTAGTCCTCGGAAGTCCTTCACTCGAGGGAGAGCGATATTGAGGAACCTGTCCAAAAACTCATACATGCGGTTCCCCCGGAGAGTAACCTTTGCACCAATATCCATGCCGGCACGAATATTGAAATTAGCTATGGACTTTCGCGCCTTAGTGCGCAATGCCTTTTGCCCCGTGATTTGCTTCAACTCCTCAACAACAGAATCCAGAAATTTTTTATTGGCAACCGCCTCGCCGACACCGGCTGAAACAATTATTTTTTCTAATCGAGGTATCTGCATTGAACTCTTAAAGCCGAATTCCCTATGCAGTCCAGAGGCGATCTCGTCCTGATAACGCAACTTCAGTCTAGCTGTGTATTTACCGGCTACCTTGGGACTCGATTTCTTTTTCTTTTCAGCCATTAGATTGCCTCTTTACATTTTCGACAAACACGGATTTTCTGGTTTTCATCAGTTTTCCATCCGATCCGAGTAATGCCGCATTTCTTACAGAGCAACTGAACATTTGAGGCAGCAATAGGAGCCTCAATTTCAACGATTCCCCCTTTGTCCTTCTGGTTCTTGGGCCGTTGAGTCTTTTTAACCATATTCATTCCCTCAACAATCACTCGGTTTGTTACCCTGTGAATCTGAAGGATGCGACCTCTCTTTCCTCTATACTTGCCGGTGACAATCTGAACCTGATCACCCCGTTTCAGTTTAGTTTTCATACTACCCACTCTTTCACAGCACCTCTGGTGCTAGGGATACAATCTTCATATGATTACAATCCCTCAATTCACGGGCTACCGGACCAAAAACACGCTTACCAACAGGGTTGTTCGTCGCATCGACAATAACACAGGCGTTGTCATCAAAACGAATATAGGTTCCATCTTCCCTGCGATATTCCTTGTGCGTGCGGATGATTACCGCCCGTTTGACCTCACCCTTTTTGATGGGAGCGTTAGGTAACGCATTCTTAACAGTCACCACAACTATGTCACCGACTCCCGCATAACGTCGATGGCTCCCTCCAAGAATCTTAATTGTCTGAACACGTCTTGCGCCTGAATTGTCGGCGACGTTCATGTATGACTGCATTTGAATCACTTTTCACCTCTACTTCGCCCGCTCAATAATCTCAAGGAGTCGCCATCGCTTCTCCTTGCTCATTGGCCGACTCTCAATTATACTGACAGCATCCCCGACATGAGCACTATTGGACTCGTCATGAGCCTTATACTTCTTTGAACTTGTGATGTACTTCTTATACAAGGGGTGAAGTTGCCGCCTAGATACGAGCACCGTAATTGTCTTATTCATCCTATCACTCACCACAGTTCCCATGAATACTTTCTTCCTAATCTGTTTAGTCTCCATGCGCATCAAGCCTTCCGGAGTCCAATTTTGTACTCATGAATCATAGTATTGAGCCTAGCAATTTGCCTACGGAGAACACGCTTCTCCATCGGGTTCTCGACATGCCCCATCACCGAATCAAATCTTAAATTCTTTGCCCTACCCGTAAGCTCATCGCGTTTGCTCGTGAGTTCTTCCCGTGTAAGATCATTGTATGTTTGTTTCATCTTATTACCCCGCCTGATGTCGCATTACGAACTTAGTGTGAATCGGCAACTTACTGGCGGCCAACTCCATGGCATTCATGGCCAACGTACGATCAATCCCTGAAATTTCAAACATTACCGTTCCCGGCTTAACGGCGGCAACCCAATACTCTGGAGACCCTTTACCCTTCCCCATACGAGTTTCAGCCGGCTTCTTTGTAAACGGAATTTGGGGGAACACCCTAATCCAAACCTTACCACCTCGCTTAATATGCCTTGTCATCGCAACACGAGCGGCTTCTATTTGCCGAGCTGTAATCTGCTTATTCTCCAGTGAGACCATGCCATATTCCCCGAAGCTAATAGCATTACCCCTCTGGGCTCTTTTAGCATCAGGAATAGCCCGTCCACGCTGGGTTTTGCGATGCTTAACACGCTTAGGACTGAGCATCACCGTACCTCCCTCTCCCTTCTCTACGGGTACTTACGAACTGACCGGCATCTTCCTTCTTCTCGTTACCCAGGATTTCTCCGTTGAACACCCATACCTTTACTCCGATAACACCGAATGTGGTAACAGAATCCGTACAACTATAATCGATATCAGCGCGTAGAGTATGTAGCGGTATTCGCCCATCTTTCACCTCTAAAACACGGCTCATATCAGCCCCACCCAATCGACCGGATATCTTCACCTTAATTCCCTGAACCCCGCCACGCATGGCATTCTGCACGGCCATCTTCAGAGTACGACGAAATGCCATGCGGTTTTTAAGCTGCCTTGCAATGTTCTGCCCGATAACATGCGCGTTGACATCAGGTTTCTTTATTTCTTTTATCCTAACATTCACCTTCTTGTCGGTGATTTTCTGCAACCGCCCTGTCAATTTTGCAATACTGGCACCCTTGGATCCTATGATAACACCAGGCCGAGCCGTCTCTATGGTCAGGGTAACCCGCACAGGTTGCCTAACGATTTCAATATTGGAGATATCAGCACCCTTGGCCTCAGGACTCTCCATTATGGCTTTTCTAAGCTGAAGATCCTCGTGGAGTGTCTTTGCGTAGTCCTTAGGCCCGACATACCATCGGGACTTCCAATCCTTGTTAATACCCAAACGAAAACCGTAGGGGTTAACTTTCTGTCCCATTAGCTGTGCCCTCCTGATCGATCACGACAGATATATGACTTGAACGCTTGATTTGCCTATCCATCCGGCCATGGCTTCGGGGCCAAATAGTCTTCCGACTCGCCCCCCCATCAACCAGGAGTTCCTTGATATAAACCGTCTCTTCGTCAAGGTTCTTATCCTGATACATAGCATTTGCCATAGCCGATTCTATAACCTTAACCAAAAACTTAGCACCCTTCTGAGGCAGAGATTCAAGAATGGCGATGGCATCCACCACATGTTTTCTTCTGACCTGATCGGCGATAGGGCGAATTTTCGTAGGAGACATGGGAAGATTTCGCGCAATCGCTCGGAAGCCTTTTTTTGATTTCATTATTACCGCCTCTTGCCTTTTTTATCCGACCCAGCATGACCCCTGAACACCCGTGTAGGGGAAAACTCGCCTAGCTTATGTCCCACGAGATTCTCAGTCACATAGACTGGCACAAAGGTTTTACCATTGTAAACCGAAATTGTCACCCCCACCATTTCCGGGATAATGGTAGAGGTCCTAGACCAAGTTTTCAGCATTCCCTTGGAATTATTTTTCTTCCAGTCTAATACCTTTTTATAGAGACTCTTGGCCACAAATGGTCCCTTTTTGACAGACCGAGACATATTCCCTCCTACTTTCTCCGCTTCACGATGAACTTATCAGACGACTTGTGCTTCTTCCGTGTTTTTCCACCCTTGGCCGGCTGGCCCCACGGGGTTACTGGATGACGCCCCCCAGAAGTCCTACCTTCCCCTCCACCGTGAGGATGATCAACTGGATTCATAACCACACCTCGAACCTTGGGACGTTTGCCAAGTTGGCGATTTCGGCCTGCCTTTCCAATTTTCACATTCATATAGTCTTCATTACCAACCTCGCCGATGGTAGCAATACAGGTTTTATGCACCATACGCGTCTCCCCCGAGGGGAGCTTGAGAGTGACATAGCCACCGTCCTTTGCCTGAATCTGCGCACTACAACCGGCAGATCGCGCAAGCTGTGCACCCCTGCCCTTGGTGAGTTCTATGGCATGAACCATCCTTCCAACAGGTATAAGATCCAGAGGCAAACAATTCCCTATCTCGATCGGGGACTGCGGCCCACTTATAATGGTTGCACCAACATCCAATCCCTTCGGACACACAATATAGCTCTTAACTCCGTCGGCATAATGAATCAAGGCGATATTTGCACTGCGGTTCGGATCATATTCGACAAAGGCAACCTTGCCCGGCACACCCTGTTTGTCGCGCTTGAAATCAATTTTCCGATATAAACGCCTGTGGCCGCCTCCACGACGGCGTACGCTGATTCGCCCCCCTGCCCCACGCCCGGCATTAGTCGATTTACCCTCTGACAGAGACTTCTCAGGCCGTTTCTTGGCCAGTGAAGAATTATCCAAGCTCTGGCGAAACCGCTGCGACGGCGTTGTTGGCTTATAGGTCTTTATCCCCATGCTATCTACTCACTTACTTATGCGCCATCAAAGGCATCAATACGTTGATCTTTCCCTAGAGTCACCATAGCCTTCTTCCAGGCCGACGTGCGACCTACACCCCTACGAAAACTTTTTCTTGAAATAGCCTTGTTGCTACGAATCTTCCCATGCACGTTGATAATACGACATGAAGTCGGGCGGACCTTGAACAACTGCTCAATGGCACGCATTACCATGATTTTATTCGCCTTCCGAGCGACTTTGAACACATAGGTTTTCGTATCGCCTTCACGCAAAAGATTTGTTTTCTCGGTGAGAACTGGCTCTATGATGATTTCTCCCGCAGTCATGACATCCCCCCATAGAACTCGCCCAGCTTGATGGCCGCACCCTCAAAAATGAGGATATTATTTCCATAATACAGATCGTGTGCCCTAAGACGATTATAAGCAAGAAGCCGCAAATCTTTGATGTTCTTGCCTGCTCTCTTTGTCAACTTGTCATCGCCCTCGATAATCACGACCGTGCGTCCTTCATGGGGAAAATTCTTCAAGACTGCGGCGAGATCCCGTGTCTTCCCTGATTCGATAGTAAAATTCTCGACAATCCTAAAGGCTTCACCCTCGGCAGCTTTGAGACTCAGGATGCTTCTCATCGCTAACCGTTTAATTTTTTTGGGCAAACTATAGGAATAGTCCCTAGGCCGTGGGCCAAAGATTACCCCACCTGTCCGCCAAAGCGGGCTTCGTCGTCGCCCAGCTCTCGCCCGGCCTGTACCTTTCTGCCGCCAAGGCTTAGCAGTCGACCCGCTCACCTCTCGACGAGTCTTGGTTTTTGCCGTCCCCTGGCGCATATTAGCCAATTCGTTACGAATCGCATGCCAAATCGCCCCCTCACTCACCTTGGCGGCGAAGACTGCATCATTGAGCACAAGATCACGAAGCTGCACCCCCTCTTTCGAGTAGACCTTCTTGTCCATTCTTCGCCTCTCCTATTTTCGCTTCTTGGACTGATGAATGGCCACAACACTACCCCGAGAACCAGGCGTAGCACCCTTGACAAGGAGAACCCCCTTTTCTACATCAACCTTTACGACCCGAAGATTTTGCACTGTATTGCGCACACCCCCCATGCGCCCCGGCATCTTTGTGCCGCGAATTACCTTGGAGGGCCAGGCAGCCATGCCTGTAGAACCATTTGCCCTGTGAAACTTAGAGCCGTGCGTCGCACGTCCTCCACTGAAATTATATCGCTTCATGACACCCTGAAAACCCTTCCCCTTTGAAGTTCCAACGACATCCACGAAGCGAAGTTCATCGAAAATCTCAACGCCCAGCGAATCCCCTACCTTGCATCCTATGTCAAAATCACGAAATTCCATGACATATTTTCTTGGGGTAATGCCATCTCCAAACTGTCCAACTACTGGCTTTGTCACCTTGGAAAGCTTTTTCTGCTCTACGGACCCGAGCACCAGGGCATTATAGCCATTCTTTTCCACACTTCGTCGTTCAATAACAACATTAGGACTGACTTCAATCACAGTGACAGGAATCAAGACTCCTGTATCATCAAAGATTTGAGTCATTCCGATTTTCTTTCCAATCAATCCAATCATTACTCTACTCCGCCCTCAGCTACTACTGCTTAATCTCGACATCCACACCGGCGGGTAGTTCCAACTTCATAAGGGCCTCCATGACGGCCGAAGAAGGTTCCAGGATATCAATCAGCCTCTTATGCGTACGCATCTCAAACTGTTCTCTCGATTTTTTATTCACAAAAGGCGACTTGAGAACTGTATATTTGTTAATCCTCGTAGGTAGTGGAACTGGACCCGAAACCTTGGTGCCCTGCTTCTGCACAGCATCGACGATGGCCCGCGCACTCTGTTCAATCAACTCGACATCGAAGCCCCTGAGTCGGACTCTTATTTTTCCCATTGCTCCACGCACTCCTCTACCAGCTCAACACCCCATGAACGACATGGGGCATGTCGGACAATCTATTCAAGCACCTCAGTGACCTGCCCGGAAGCAACCGTCCGGCCACCTTCGCGAATCGCAAACCTAAGACCGGGGTCCATCGCAATGGGATGAATCAACTCAACCTCGATTTCTGTATTATCTCCAGGCATAACCATCTGCTTGTCTTCCGGCAGGGTAAGGGACCCCGTAATGTCCGTGGTTCTAAAATAGAACTGCGGACGATAGCCGGAGAAGAATGGATTATGCCGCCCACCCTCATCCTTTGTCAAGGCATAGATAGTCGCCTTAAATTTGTTATGAGGATGAATACTACCGGGCTTGGACAACACCTGCCCTCGCTCTACAGCCTTTTTATCTATGCCGCGTAGCAATGCGCCAATATTGTCGCCGGCCTGCCCCTCATCCAGCAGTTTATTAAACATCTCGACACCTGTACAAATAGTCTTCTGAGTCTCTCTTACGCCTACTATTTCCACCTCATCGCCGACATGAACAATACCGCCTTCTACACGCCCTGTAACCACTGTCCCTCGGCCAGAGATGGAGAATACGTCCTCAATCGGCATAAGAAAGGGCTTCTCTACCGCCCGTTTCGGGATAGGGAAATATTCATCCATGGCATCAAGCAATTCCTGAATGGACTTCGACTTCTCAGGGTCATCAATGCTGGACATGGCCTCGAAGGCACTCCCCTTGATGATGGGTGTTTCTTCCCCTGGAAAACCATACTCCGTCAGAAGCTCCTGGATCTCCATCTCCACCAAATCGACAAGCTCAGGATCGGCGAGATCCATCTTATTCATATAAACGATCAACTTAGGAACACCAACCTGCCTTGCGAGCAAGATATGCTCCCTTGTCTGAGGCTCGGGCCCGGAATCTGCGGCGACCAACAGCACCGCTCCATCCATCTGTGCGGCACCTGTAATCATGTTTTTGATATAGTCGGCATGACCCGGACAATCAACGTGTGCATAGTGTCTTGCCTCTGTCTCATATTCGACATGTCGGGTATTGATAGTGATACCGCGTGCTCTCTCCTCTGGAGCATTATCGATATCCTCATAAGACATAATCTTGCCACCATTCTTCAAGGCACTATACATAGTGATAGCGGCTGTCAGAGTAGTTTTTCCATGATCGACATGCCCGATCGTACCCACATTGATATGCGGTTTTGTTCTTGCGAATTTTTCCTTTGCCATAACAATCCTCCTGCAGCTACTCGGAAAACTTACCGGTAGCTTTTAAAACAGTTGCCTTATCTAGTTGGCTCTACCTGGAGCCTTCAGCTCACATACGACAGAATGCGAATGAATCCGAGTGCACATGCTCTCAAGCATCACGGCTCCAGGACAGCACTCCAACCCTTATCTAGGCGATCCCTCGCCTATGACAGACGATCCCCCTAGCGACGACACGGCCTACAACAGACCATCACCACCAACATCTTGATCCCACGAACGAAACATCCCACGAACGAAACATTGATGCGTGCATTTACGGGGCTGTGTCAAAATGCGCCTTTGGCCCGCATGTGGCTTGGCCTGCCTACAAACCAAATCCATCATCCTGACCCGCCCTCTGGATTCTGATACAGCCCCCGAGAAACCGTCCGAGATAAGAAATAAGCCTCATCATCGCACACTAACACATCCACCCTGGACTCAAAAATGATGGTTCGCCCATTGCCGTGCTGCCTGAGAAGACCATCCTTATTCAAAAAATACCCAGCTTCTACTCGGAAGCCGGGTATTTCGAGAGGCTTCAACCTTTGCGAACTCAGGTTCCCTATTCACGGCCCAAATGGGTCATCTCACCATCTGAGCATTATCGAATATCTTTATGTATCATGCTATATATAAACTGTCAAGCAACATCTACCACTTATAATTACTGAACGCCTTATTCGCTTCAGCCATTCTATGCGTATCTTCCTTTTTCTTAAAAGCAACACCTGCGAAGTTAAACGCATCAAGAAGCTCCGCACTCAATCTCTCGCTCATGTTTCTCCCGTTTCGCTTCCGGGCGGCGGCTATAATCCAACGCATAGCCAAGGCTTCCTTGCGAGCTTCACGCACCTCAATCGGCACCTGATAAGTTGAACCACCGACACGGCGGGATTTCACTTCAACTGACGGCTTTACATTGTCCACAGCCCTGAGAAAAACTTCAAGAGCGTCTTTTCCGGATTTCTTCGCTATGATATCCATGGCTTGATAGACGCTTCCATAACTCGTCGATTTTTTTCCCTTTAGCATCATGCGATTAACGAATTTCGCCACTGTCTTATTTCCATAGCGAGGATCAGGATCGACTGGCCGAATCGGTGTTTCTCTTCGTCTGGGCATACAGTTATTCCTTATATTCTAGGTTTCTTGGTTCCATATTTCGACCGTCCCTGCTTTCGATCCACAACACCGGTCGTATCCTTATACCCCCTAACGATGTGGTATCTCACTCCGGGGAGATCCTTAACCCGTCCTCCTCGAATCAGCACTACCGAATGCTCCTGCAACGAATGGCCGACACCGGGGATATACGCGGTTACTTCAATCCCATTGGTAAGGCGAACACGTGCAATCTTGCGAAGCGCGGAATTCGGCTTCTTGGGCGTACTAGTCGTCACGCGGATACAAACACCTCTCTTCTGCGGACAGGACTGCAATGCAGGTGAATTAGTTTTCTTACCGATGGTCCTACGCCCTTTTCTCACAAGCTGATTAATTGTCGGCATATAAATACAAACTCCTATAAGCCTTTCTTCTTCTTGCACTATCCGACGTTATCGGCGAGGGCCAAAACCCTAATGGAGCATTAGAATCTCTCCATCCATTATAGCTAAAACGCAACCTAACGCCTTTGCTAGTACTGTTTCCGCCTCGCCTGAAAGCACTAATTTCTACGCGAAACCCAGCACTAAAGTCTATCGCCAACTTCTTTTGGACGAAACAGCATTTTAGCAATCAGCCAAATCGAAGTCAATAGAAAATTAGAAAAACTGTCAAACTTCCTCATCCGGGCTAACGATGCTTTCGTCATGCCCCTCTTCATCGACTTGGGCAGTTGAAGCCATCTCGGCCTCAAGGCGCCGCTGTTTTAACAAACTGGCCACATGCGCATCAAGATCTTCAGTATCCTTTGTGAAGAGTTTCAGCTCACGATATTGCCTCATTCCTGTTCCTGCCGGAATTATGTGTCCAATTACAACGTTTTCCTTCACTCCTTTAAGCGAATCAACTTCTCCGGCGATGGCCGCATTAGTAAGCACCCTTGTCGTCTCCTGGAAACTGGCTGCTGAAATCCAACTATCAATGTTCAATGACGCACGAGTAATACCCAACAGGAGCGGCCTAGCTATCGCAGCCTGTCCGCCTTCTCGTTCGACCTTCTCGTTCCGGATACGAAACTGATACTTATCCACCTGTTGTCCGAAGACGAAGTTCGTATCCCCAACGTTGATTATCTCTACTTTGCGCATCATCTGTCTGATGATTACACCAATGTGTTTATCATTGATATTGACCCCCTGCATTCGGTAAACCTCTTGCACCTCGTCTACGAGAAATCGTTGCAACGCATTCTCGCCTAAAATATCCAGTATATCATGAGGATCCCTTGGTCCTTCACACAAAGGGTCGGCAGCGGCTATCAAATCGCCATTACGCACCAGCAAAAGACGGCCCATAGGAACAGCATGCTTGATGGTGTTCCCATATGAATCAATGACATCAATAATTCTCTTACCCTTACTGATTCCCTCAAACTCAACGGTTCCACTGATTTTCGCCAGAATCGCCGCATCCTTGGGATGCCTCGCTTCGAAGAGTTCACCTACTCTCGGAAGCCCTCCGGTAATATCTTGTGTCTTTTGGGATTCTTTTAGCATCTTGGCCAGAGTGACCCCTGCCTCAACGGCGACTCCATCTTCAGTATTTAAGTAGGAATTCTCCGGTAAATGATAATCCTGAAGAGACTCCCCCTCGTCGTTCACAATTGAAATCCGTGGCTGAAGCGATTCCACCGACGATTCGGTAATCTTTTTTTCGATATTGCCCGTATCTTCATTGATCTCTTCACGCAATGTCGTACCCGGGATGATGTCTTCAAATTTTACAAACCCGCTCACTTCAGCGATAATGGGCTCACTAAAGGGATCAAAAACCGCCAGCGACTCATCTTTTCCAACGACGGCCCCTTCTTGCACGAGAATAGTAGACCCATTACGAACATCCACCTTCTCATCCTGCGCAACCAACAGCACATAATCCTCACGAATAACTACAAATGCGTTCTTCTCAGCAAGAAGGCTTTGCCCGTCACGAACAAGGATGCTCTCACCTTTGACAACTTTGTCTCCTTCGGCGGCAACAATCTTGTCTCCCTTTTGAAGATCTATCCTCTCCAACATCCGTGCCACAATCAAATATCCTCTGCGGGTGAAGAGTCGCCGTCCACCAGACAAAGGCACTGATGTTCCGTGTATAGAGCGCACCAAGAGAGAATAGCGTTTCGCTATGCGATTTTCCTCGGCAATAGTGCTTGCCGTTCCTCCGACATGAAAGGTTCGCATGGTAAGCTGAGTCCCCGGTTGGCCAATTGATTGAGCGGCGATAATTCCTACCGATTCGCCTATGTCCACGGGACGATGCGTCGAGAGATTGCGCCCGTAACACTTCATACAAACCCCATACTGGGCCTCGCAGGTGAGAACCGTCCTCACCCGAACGCTCTCAATACCGAGATCCTCAATCTCCGCTGCAAGCTCATCGGTAACTTCTTGATTCACATCCACAAGAATTTCACCAGTAATCGGGTGTTTAACTTGTTCCAATGTGAAGCAACCAGTGATACGATCCGAAAGTGATTCGACGATTTCTTCGCCATCCTTCAGCGCAATAACATCAATACCGTTAATGGTACCGCAATCGTTCACATTCACTACGACATCCTGAGCAATGTCTACGAGCCGTCGAGTGAGATAGCCAGCATCAGCTGTTTTCAAAGCCGTATCCGCCAGTCCCTTACGTGCGCCATTGGTGGATATGAAAAATTCGATTACCGAAAGCCCCTCCTTAAAGTTTGATCGTATGGGCAATTCGATGATATCCCCGGAGGGCTTCGCCATCAGCCCCCGCATGCCGGCAAGTTGGCGAATCTGATTGCGGCTACCCCGTGCGCCTGAGTCGGCCATCATATAGACGTTATTGAACCCTTCCTGGTCTTTGCTCAGGTTCTCCATCATGACATTGGCCAAATCCTCATTTGTCTTACCCCACACTTCCACGACACGGTTGTAGCGTTCTTCCGATGTGATGTGGCCATCTCTATACTGGGTTTGGATCTTGTCGATTTCACCATTGGCGACCTCAACAAACTCCTTCTTCTCACCTGGGATCAGAATATCATCCATGCCGATGGTGGTTCCCATCTTGGTCGCACTCTCAAAGCCGATATCTTTCAGCGCATCGAGAAGCTGCACCGTGATGAAATTCCCATATTCCTTAAAAGAACGCATCACAAGCTTCCGAATACTCTTATCACTCAGGGTTTCATTGACGAAGGCCACGCCTTCAGGCAGTCTATCGTTGAACAGAACACGTCCCGGTGTGGTTTTTATAAATTCATCGCCCATTCTTACATGAACGCGGGCATTCCAGGAGGCGTATCCATTATCGCATGCCATCATTGCTTCACTAGCGGAGCTATAATACCGCCCCTCCCCCTTGGCACCAACCCTGTCCTTGGTAAGCGCATAAAGACCCAATACCATATCCTGGGAAGGAAATACCACAGGCTGACCATTAGCCGGGTTAAGCAAGTTTGTATCCGCCAACATCAATGTCCAACACTCGATCTGAGCGGCCTGGGTAAGAGGAATATGCACAGCCATCTGATCGCCATCGAAATCGGCATTGAATGCATGGCAAACTAAGGGATGGAGCTGTATGGCCTTGCCTTCCACAAGAATTGGCTCGAATGCCTGAATACCCAGGCGATGAAGGGTGGGAGCGCGATTTAGAAGAACAGGATGATCTCTCACCACCTCATCTAGAATAGCCCAAACTTCCGGTGTCTCCTGTTCGACAAGGGTTTTGGCCTTCTTGATGTTATAGACCACATCTTTATCGACCAGTTTTTTCATTATGAACGGCTTATAAAGCTCTAGTGCCATCTTCGTAGGAAGCCCACATTGATGGAGTTTCAAATTGGGGCCGACAACGATGACCGAACGACCGGAATAGTCGACACGTTTCCCTAACAGGTTCTGCCTGAACCGCCCCTGCTTCCCTTTAAGCAAGTCCGAGAGAGATTTCAGCGGTCGGTTTGAGGCACCCTTAACAACCTTTTTCTTCCTAGTATTATCGAATAGGGCATCGACAGATTCCTGTAGCATGCGCTTCTCATTACGAATAATTATATCGGGGGCATTCAATGCCTTGAGGCGTTTCAGTCTGTTGTTTCGATTTATAACGCGGCGGTAAAGGTCGTTCAAATCCGATGTAGCAAAGCGGCCTCCATCGAGTTGCACCATGGGGCGGAGTTCTGGGGGAATCACTGGAATAACATCAAGTATCATCCACTCGGCCTTATTCCCGGAGTCCCGGAAATTTTCCACTATTTCAATACGTTTCAAAAGACGCTTATCGACCTTGGCACCCTTCTCCACCATGACTGCCCGCAACTCGGCACTCAAGGCATCTATGTCCAGATTTTCAAGCAATGTGCGCACGGCTTCGGCACCCATGGCGGCGGTAAAACTTACTCCATATCGCTCTCTGGCTTCATACAATTCCTCTTCAGTAAGAAGCTGCTTTAATTCCAATTCGGTGTTACCCGGCTCAATGACAACATATTTCTCGTAGTATAGGATGCTTCGCAATGCGGCAATGGAGAAATCCAAGAGCAACCCCATCCGCGAAGGAAGTGTTGAGTAATACCAAATATGAGAAACCGGAGAGGCCAGTTCGATGTGCCCCATTCTTTCGCGGCGCACCTTGAAGTGGGTCACTTCTACGCCGCAACGGTCACATACAACTCCCCTGTAACGGATAGATTTAAATTTGCCACAATAGCATTCCCATTCCTTGGTCGTGCCAAATATCCGCTCACAGAAAAGACCTTCCTTTTCCGGGCGTAGCGTGCGGTAGTTAATTGTTTCAGGCTTCTTCACCTCTCCGTAGGACCACGTTCGAATCTGCTCCGGCGAGGCCAATCTAATCAGTAAACTATCAAAATCCTGAACTTCCTTCATCAATCCCTCCTAGGAAATGCCCGCCCTGGCGGTTAAGCAACTCTTCATCTCTTTCTGTAAACGGCAACTGTTTACCTTTTGAATCGAATATCTGAACATCCAAGGCCAAGCCCCTGAGTTCCTGCACCAGGACATTGAATGACTCGGGGATACCGACTGTTGAAGCCGGCAACCCTTTTACGATGCTCTCGTAAATCTTCGCTCTCCCCGCCATATCGTCGGACTTAATCGTCATGAGTTCTTGTAGTGTATTGGCCGCACCATAGGCCTCAAGAGCCCAAACCTCCATTTCGCCCATTCGCTGGCCGCCGAGTTGCGCCTTCCCTCCTAACGGCTGCTGAGTGACGAGGGAATAAGGCCCAGTGGACCGGGCATGCATCTTATCATCGACCAGATGATGAAGCTTCAGGTAGTACATATAGCCGACAAACACCGGGTTGAGGAACGGCTCACCTGTCCGACCATCGTAAAGGACGGACTTTGAGGCCTCTTGCAAACCTGCATCCCTCAACTCCTTGGCTATCTCGTCGGTCGATGCCGATTGAAACACCGGTGTCTCATACATCTTTCCTAGATGAGCCCCGGCCATCCCTAGCATCGTTTCCATGATTTGCCCGACATTCATCCGTGAGGGCACACCAAGAGGATTGAGGCAAATGTCCAACGGGGTTCCATCTTCGGTATAGGGCATATCCTCTTCAGGAAGCACTTTGGCTACAACACCTTTGTTGCCATGACGCCCTGCCATCTTGTCGCCTTCTTTGAGTTTGTTCTTGGTAACAACAAGAACCTTGACCACCTCATCGACACCAGGGTTAAGATCGTTACCCTCGCTACGCTTAAGCCGTTGAACATCGACAACCGTCCCTCCAACTCCATGAGGCAACCGCAGGGAAGCATCTCTTACTTCCTTGGCCTTCTCCCCAAAGATGGAATTGAGCAATCTAAATTCCGGCGTGGTTTCAGTTTCACTCTTAGGTGTTACCTTCCCTACTAATATGGAACCGGCCTTCACCGAAGCTCCGATGTAGACGACACCTTCCTCATCCAACTGTTCTAGGGATTCTTCCGCCATATTGGGGACATCTCGAGTAAGCTTCTCAGGACCGATCTTAGTCTCTCTTACCTCAATGGTGAATTCCTTAATATGAATGGATGTGTAAAAATCTTTTTTCACCACCTTTTCGGATATTAGAATTGCATCCTCAAAGTTATAGCCATTCCAAGGAACGAATCCCACTAACAGGTTTCTCCCTAGGGCAAGTTCTCCATTATAAGTAGAGGGCCCATCGGCCAAAATATCTCCCTCCTGAACCTCATCTCCTAATCTCGCTGTCGGTCGATGATTGAAACAAGTATCCTGATTTGTCCGTTGATACTTTGCCAGATTATAGACATCGATTCCTCCATCAGGAGGTTGCACCCTTATTTGTGAAGAAGAGACATATGTAACGGTTCCTGGATTGATAGCCTTAACCATAACCCCTGAATCATAAGCCACCTTGTTTTCCATCCCGGTCCCCACGATGGGGGCCTCTGGGAAGAGCAATGGCACGGCCTGCCTCTGCATATTGCAACCCATCAATGCCCTGTTGGCATCGTCATGTTCAAGAAAGGGAATTAACGAAGCGGCCGCAGAAATTATCTGACGCGGAGAGACATCCATATATTTGATTTCAGAGGGGTCCTTGACTGTATAGTCTCCATTTCGCCGGACTGCGACCATCTTGCTTTGAAAGACACCTCCATCATCAATTACTGCGCTGGCCTGAGCTATATAATACTTATCCTCATCAATGGCCGACAAATACTCGACTTCCCGGGAGGCCTTACCGTCTACAACCTTACGATAGGGAGTTTCCAAAAAGCCATATTCGTTGATGCGTGTATAATTCGCCAAAGAAACGATGAGCCCGATGTTTGGCCCCTCAGGTGTCTCGATGGGACACATACGTCCGTAATGGCTGTAATGGACATCTCTCACCTCAAACCCAGCCCGGTCACGGGAAAGACCACCTGGTCCAAGAGCATTAAGCCGCCGTTTATGAGTGAGTTCAGCAAGTGGATTTACCTGGTCCATGAACTGGGACAATTGGCTGGTTCCGTAAAATTCCTTGATTGCCGCGACGATGGGTTTGATAGAAATCAAATCCTGCGGCTTAAGAGTTTCGGTTTCTTTCAGACTCATCCTTTCCTTAGCAATGCGCTCCATCCGGCTAAATGCGGTTTTGAGCGTATTCTCCAGCAATTCCCCGACTGACCTCACCCGCCTATTGCCAAGATGATCAATATCATCCACCTGCTTCTCGCCGATAAAAACATTTATAAGATATTTCATCGTGAGAACAATATCATCGGCATTGAGTACCAAATCTTCGATATCCCCATCCCTATCTAGCTTCTTATTGAGCTTATAGCGCCCTACCTGGCCCAGCCCATAACGCCGGGAGGAAAAAAACATCGAATGGAGGTCCCGTTCGGCCGCTTCAATGGTGATGGGATCACCCGGCATGAGCACACTGTAAACAATCGACAGGGCATCCTCTTTAGAAAGCTCATCTTGATTGGGATCATCAGAATCAAACCGGGTTTCCTCTCGTTCAAAACAGTCAATCACCATGTCGGAGTGCAAAGAGTTTTCATGCTCAGAATCAATTATCTGCACGGTCTTCACACCGGACTGGACCAATTCTTCCAACTCATGGAGATGCAACCTGTCTGCGGCCCGATGCAATTTCTTCTTCTCGCCATCGCCCTGATTGATCCAGACGGCCTCGGCAAGAACGGCCCCAACCAGCTTTTCATTTCTTTCTCGTTTCGTAGAAAGCTTCACCTTCTTTTTCTCATAAAAAAGCTTGATGATTTTCTCTCGAGAATCAAAACCCAACGCCCGCAGAAACACAGTGCCAAGAATTCTTTTCTTGCGATCTATCTTGGTATAAATCAGTTCTTTTTTACTATCAATCTCAAATTCAAGCCACGATCCCCGGTACGGAATTATTCGCGAACTGAAGACCCCCTTCTCTTCGGAAAATATGACTCCTGGCGAACGATGAATCTGACTCACCACGACTCTTTCGGCACCATTAATTATAAAAGTACCCCTATCGGTCATCAGGGGGATATCTCCCATGTAGATATCCTTTTGACGGATTTCTCCCGTAGACTGGAACACCAGATTCACTCTAGCCTTGATAGAAACAGTGTAGGTTAAACCCTTCTTCTTACACTCGGACTCCGTCAGCAAAACGGAATCAAAATCCAGCTTGTAGTGGTCGTAATCCAACAGCAACTCACCATTGGAACTCTCTATCGGAAACATGCTTTGGAAAACATCCTCCAGTCCCTGGCGACGAAGTGGCTCCCCGCCGACGAGTGCTTTCCTTTGCAAGAAATTCTCATAAGACTGCAACTGAACATCGACAAGATTCGGAAGCCCGATTACTTCATCGTATCCTTTACCTATAAATGCCCGATCTTCATCCTTAGCTTTTTCGAACATGCTGATTTCTCCCTATAAACGAAACTGCAGGTACCCTTCTGAGCCCCCTGCAAATCAATGAGAAACAAATTTTCAAGCGTCTCTTTCAAGACTTGCATCTTGCCCCTTAGAAACAAAGAAAAGAAGACCCTAATCCCGCAGAGGCAATGAACACACTGTGGTTTTCGGAATCTTCCGTCATCTTATTTGAAGCACAATCGCCTAGGAGCCTGTCGGACTTCGGAGTCCTCAAGCCGTTTTTGATGTTTACTTCCGATTCAAGGCGGCAAATGCTCAGGCTAGCTTAAGCTAGCCTGAGCATTCTGACTCACCCCCTGGATCCTGACACAGCCCTTGGATTCTGACACAACCCCAACGCCGTAGCAGGAAAAAAGGCAGAAACCGAGCCACGCGACGCAAGCCCACTAAGCTACTCCTAGTTTTGAATGAGACACCGATAATGTACAAGTTGCAATAACAGGGGTGTTACTTAACCTCAACAGTAGCTCCGGCCGCTTCAAGTTTATCCTTCACGGTAGTTGCCTCATCTTTAGACACACTTTCCTTGACCATGCCGTTTCCGGCTTCAACAAGTTCCTTGGCCTCTTTGAGACCCAACCCGGTGAGAGCACGCACTTCCTTGATAACGCCAATTTTCTTGCCTTCGCCAAAACCCACAAGAACAACGTTGAATTCCGTCTGTTCCTCGACACTCTCTTCCTCTGCAGCGGCGGCAACAGGCCCGGCTGCGATGGCGACGGGTGCGGCGGCACTTACTCCAAATTTCTCCTCCATAGCCTTTACCAATTCAGAAACCTCAAGAACGGTCATACCGGCAATGGCATCCAAAATTTCTTCGGTAGTCATATTATCTTCTCCTTGAATCTTAACGGCGACAGCAGACAACCAATGTAGCTTTGAAGACTGACAGCCATATTATTTATTTATTTATCACACGGCAATACCTAGGTAACTCTACCTGATATTTATTAAATCATACCATGTTTTTTTCAACTCTCTTGCTCTTTCTTATCCCTAACCGCGCCTAGGGCACGAACCAACTTTGTCGTTATTCCGCTCAGCGCATAGGCAACATTGTTCAGCGGTGCATTCATAGTCCCCATGAGTATCTGCACTAATTCTAACTTGGATGGGAGTTTACTCAACGCCTCAATACTCTTAGCATCATAGACATCCCCGCTCACCAATCCGCCTTTGATCTTTGCCGGCATCTCCTTTGACAGCCGAAGCAAGATCTTCGCAACTGCTCCGGCATCATCACCGCAATAAGCGATGGCAGTCGGGCCGACTAAATAGGGAGCAACATCCCCGTGATTCAACCGAGAAAAGGCGATTTTCGCATAATTATTCTTCACGACATGGAACTCTGCCCCAACATCGCGAAGTGCGGCACGCAACTCAGAAATCTGAGCCACAGCAAGCCCTCGATAGTCGGCAAACAAAAGCCCCTGGTTTTTTTCAAACCCTTCCTTCAAAGTGGCAACTGCATCAATCTTATATTGTTGAACCTTTGCTTCTTCCATATCACCCACCTATTCCTATTTGCAATTTCACTCCCGGGCCCATGGTGGAGGCCAGGCTCAGCGATCTAATGAAGTCGCCCTTCACATCGGATGGCCGCTTCTTCTTCAGTTCCTCGATGAAAGTATGTATATTCGCCTTGAGATGAGAAGCATCCATGGACACCTTCCCTATTGCAAGATGAACGACTCCACCCTTATCGGCACGAAATTCGATCCGTCCCTGCTTTAACTCCGCCACGGCTCCCTTCACGTCCATAGTCACAGTTCGAGTCTTCGGATTCGGCATCATGCCCCGTCTCCCTAGAATTGGCCCCAGTTTACCGACCTCCCTCATCATATCAGGAGTCGCAACACAGACATCAAAATCCAGCCACCCGCTCTTAATCTTCTCCACATAGTCTTCACCGCCGACATAGGTTGCACCGGAATCCTCAGCCTCTTTGGCCTTTTCTCCCTTTGCGAACACCAGGACTCGCTTTTCCGCTGCAAATTGATACGGCAAGACAAGGATCTCTCTAACCGAATGACTTTTCTTGATATTCAGTCTAGCAGCAACTTCGACTGTCTCATCAAACTTAGCGAACGACATCCCCTTAACCAATGAAACAGCCTCTTCAATCTCATAAGACTTTTCCACATCAATCTTCTTTAGAGCCTCTAAGTACTTCTTCCCCCGTTTCATGATAAACCTTCCACCTCGACACCCATACTACGGGCTGTTCCGGCGATTATCTTAGTAGCCGCATCCATATCATTAGCGTTCAAGTCCTGCATCTTCGTTCCTGCAATTTTCTTAAGCTGATCAATAGAAATACTCGAAACCTTAACCTTATTAGGCTCGGCAGAACCCTTTTCTAGGCCGATGGCCTTCTTGATCAAAACCGCCGCCGGTGGAGTTTTCATCTCAAATGTGAAACTCCGGTCGGCAAATACAGAAATAACCACGGGAATGGTCAGTCCTGGTTCGTATCCCTTTGACCTATCGTTGAACTGCTGTACAAACTGAGGGGCACTCACTCCGTGAGGCCCCAAAGCCGGCCCAACCGGGGGTGCGGGAGTCGCCTTCCCCGCGGGCACCTGCAATTTTATTACCGCTGTTACCTTTTTTTTCGCCATTATAAAGACCTCCAAACGTGGTACAAGCATCGTGAAATCAATCACGACTCCCATTCAGGGGCTGTGTCAGAATGCGCCTTTGGCCCGCATGCGGCGTTGGCGAAAAAACCTGAAATGCTCATGTACAACATGTACACTCCGCTTTCAGAACTTTTCGCCGCCTTGCCTGCAAACCAAATCCATCATTCTGCCCCACCCCTGGATTCTGACCCAGCCCCAGCACACTCATGCCCCCCCTACCCCCCCTGACAGGGGGGGCGGAGGGGTGAGCCCGATGGGGGGAGGGGGGGCCACCCCCCCGTCGGGCCCCGCATGCGGCGTTGGCGAAAAAACCTGAAATGCTCATGTACGACATGTACACTCCGCTTTCAGGACTTTTCGCCGCCTTGCCTGCAAACCAAATCCATCATTCTGACATAGCCCCTTATATCATCTATGCCTAATCATTATTTCCTAAGTTCGCACTACCTGGGAGAAACTCACCTCGACAGGGGTAGAACGCCCGAAGATACCCACCATAACACGAAGCTTGCCTTTCTCCTGATTAACAAACCCTATAGTTCCCTTAAAGGACTCGAACGGCCCCTCAATGATTTGAACTTCCTCTCCAATATCAAAATCCTGCCTGGCATGCACCCGCCGTTCGGGTTTGATTGCACCGGATTTCTGCAATATCCTCTTCGCTTCTTCGACAGAAATCGGCTGCGGTTTGATGGTTTTCCCCGTGCCGACAAACCCGGTCACACTTTGAATCCTACGGATGGCACTACATGGCTCCTTCCATCCCCGATCAGGGAGATCCATCTCCACCAGGATATACCCTGGTAAGAATTTTCGGCTTACAGTGCGCTTTTTTCCACCACGAAGCTCTGAAACTTCTTCAGCCGGCACTTTCACATCGGTGACAACGTTGCCCAGGCTACCGTCTTCCATCATCAGGCGGATAAACTTCTCCACCTTGTTTTCATGCCCGGTGAAAGTATGGAGAACATACCAGTTTTTTGCCATAATCAATCCCTTGCGACCCCTTGAATTAGAGAATACTAAAGAGGACAACAAGGCCCTGTGATAAGAGGAAATCCACAAGCCCAAAGAAGAGCGCAAACACTATTGTGGAAACTATGACGACTTTCACCGAAGCCCGCACGGTCTCACGGCTAGGCCATACTACTTTCCTGAGTTCTCCATAGCTCTCCATAATAAACATTTTTATTCTCTTCATATCATACCTCGTAAAGATATTTCAGGCCAGGCAGGACTCGAACCTACAACTTCCGGTTTTGGAGACCGGCGCTCTACCATTGGAGCTACTGGCCTAGACATACCAAATGGCAATGAGCAACATTGAATAACAACTGCGGCCTAGCTACTTGATCTTCGTTTCTTTGTGAAGTGTTACTTTCCTATCCCACTTGCAGAATTTTTTGAATTCCATCTTCCCCTGGATATTTCTCCGATTTTTGAACGTCGTATAATTCCTTCTGTTGCATTCAGAGCATTTGAGAGCAACCTTCTCTACCGCGCTTTTCTTTGCTTTTGCCATATCATTATCTCTCCGACTTTCACATGATTCCACCGCCACACAGAAAGGCGAGACGGAGACAAGCCTCCGATCGGACTTGAACCGATGACCCCAGCCTTACCATGGCTGTGCTCTACCGACTGAGCTACAGAGGCAACAAACGGACCCTATAGTATTCATGAGAAAAAATTGTGTCAAGTAAATTTTCAAAAAGATATGCAAGAATCATGCCGAATACCCCATAGTTGCCGATACTTCCCAGTATCGGGCATAGGCAGCATCATAACATTCATGAAATTCTCGGCGAGGTTCCACGATCTTCCGTGTGCGCACGAATAAGCCTACCCCTTCAAGTGGACTATCCACAAGTCTCAGGGCCGATAGGGCACAAGCGGCACATCCGGCCAATTCGGCATCCTCGATTTCTGGTATAATCAGCCGACAACCAGTAATATCCGCTTTCATTTGATTCCACACATCTCCCCTGGCCTGACCTCCTGTAACCCTCATCTCTTCCACCTTCATCCCGGCGGACTCAAGAATCTCAATGCCCCGCCTCACCCCATAACCGATGGACTCCATCACGGCTCTCCCTATCTGCGCCGGTCCATGGCCGGGCTCAAGGCGGTGAAAGCTCCCACTCTCAAAGAGCCAGAACACATCCGCCGACTGACCTGGAAAAAACAAGGGGCCCCGCCCACCGGGCATTAATTTATCAATTTCAGACAGGGTGGCTTCATAAGGTCTATTCTCCTGTCCCGTCAGGCGACGATACCATTCGAAGGCTGTCCCGGTAGAAGCCAATATCATGGCAGCATTCCATAATCCTTCTACCAGATGCGGGAGATCTCTTATTCGGGGGTCTCCCGAAGGAATCTTCGTGCAGTAATTTATACCTTCGCTCGTTCCAGCCCGATCGCATACCATGCCTGGTGCCACCGTCCCCGAGCCCAGCAATGCCGCCATGTAGTCTGTGCCCACAGAGACGACCGGCACATCTGCGGGCAGACCGGTCAATGCCCCGGTTTCTCTACTGACTTTTCCATTGATTGTTCCCATCGTGACAATCTCGGGGAAGAGTCTTTCATCGAGGTCATAGGCATCAATCTGAGAGGGTGTCCAAATATAGGGCCGGAAAGACTCATGGGGGATGGTCATCATCGGCTTGCCGGTGAGCCGGAACTGAAGCCATTCAGGGGGAGCGAGAAGCCAACGAGCCTTCTTCAGCACTTTACCGCCGTCATAAGTCTTAAGCGAAGCCGCCTTGGGAAGATAGAAAGACTCGGTTCCTTCAATTCCCTTCCCGTCATTATGCAACCAGAGCAGTGCCGAAGTGAGGGGCTCCCCCTGTCCGTCACAGGCAACCAGAGATGGCCCATTGCCGCTAATAGCGACCGCTGCAATCTGATGTGCCGGTAGCCTCTTTAACGCTTCACGGAAAGCCATCTCCCACTGTAAGGGATCAAAACCCGCAGACCTCAATACTGGCGAATTGGAATAAGGAATATGGACGCGGTGTTTTAGGTCACCATCAAAAGATAGAAGCCCAGCTTTGAGGGAGCAGGTTCCAAGATCAACGGCCAGGATCATAAGGTACCGGGAAAGAGATCAGGAATTTCGTTTCTAGGCTGCTTATCCAGCATACGCTGTATCATCACGCTATTATCCAGCAATGGAGATACTGAACGGTTATGATGGACACGGCTTATTGTGCGCGCAAAAAGATTGGATACCTTGGCCGTCTTATACCATTGTTTATTCAAAATGCTTTGTGGGAGAGTCACTGCGTTAGTGCCGATTATGTAGTCGAAAGCTCTTTCCTCGTAGGCTTTTTGGAAATGCTCTATAGCCTCACCGGAGAAAAGGGGCAACGAAACCGCACAGATGATTTTCCTTGCACCCATATCCCTGATAATCCGAATCGCATTAAGAATAGTTCCGCCCGTACCCAGAATGTCATCTGCCATGAATACCGTCTTCCCTTCGACGCTTCCGAGCAATCTCGCCTTGGAGATATTTGTCTCCTGGGCATTTCGAGAAATCCTGGAATAATCCCGCTCCTTATATAATAGAGCCAGTGGCTTACGGAGACTGCTGGCATAAAACCTGTTGCGCCCTATCGCACCCGTGTCGGGTGCGACGACCACCAGATCTTCATTGACCAAATCGAGAACCCCTCGCACTGTACGCAATATCTGATAGGAAGCATGGAGATTCTCGACGCTGAGTGCCCTAAAACTGTGATCAATTTCCCGCGAATGAATGTCTAGCGTGATTATACGGGCCACCCCCATGTTTTCATAAATACGCCCGAGCATGGATGCGGTGAGCCCTTCCCTGCCATCCTTTTTATGCTGTCGCCCGTAGGGATAGGTCGGGACAACCAAGGTAACCCTGCGGGCCCCGGCATGAGTAACCGTATCAATTGCCGTCATCAAGGCCATCAGGTGATCATTCACCGACATAGGAACCATATCATCGCCTAAAGGAATCGGTTGACTATTGGATACATCTTGAACGATGTAGATATCCAGCCCTCGTACGCTACTTCTAATGGTCGTTTTGAGTTCACCATTGGCAAACCTTGTAAACTTACAGGGAATTTTGAATGAAGGGCTTCGATAGACATCAGCACCCCCGACATCGGATACACGATGGCTCATCAAATCGTCGGTCTTATTGAGTTCACGGACGACTTCTTCCCGACTCATGCCGTAGAGTTTAGCGACAAACCGTGCCTTTTGCTCGAAACGTCTCTGATAGATAGTCTTGAGATGGGCAACGATCTCCTCTGCAAATACTTCTCCTCCCGGACAAGCCAGCACTCCAAGAGTGGTCGGTTTAGCAAAACTCATGCGATATCTTAACTCCTGGGTAACGCAGCCCGAGCTGAAATCAGATATGCCACAGGCATCGAAAGAAGAATATACATAAAGAGCTAAATGGGGAACCCTGATAATGAATTTATAGCCTCGGTGAGGTGATGCCCCCTTGTATCGACAAAAACGGAGCGTAGCCTGGCTAGTCTGAGCATTTTGGCAACGCCGTAACGGCGGAAAGGATTCTTCAAGATCTCCTATGTTCCCGCACAACCCTCTTTCATGTTCGCCCTGCTCTCACTGACCCCGGCGGCATCTCACTATCTGAGGCAGTACTCAATAGGAGGTGCCCTCCCCGCTTAACGGCGCAACGAAAACTTCCTGCAATCACTGTTTTTCGAGGCTCAATAACACGGCTTTCATGATCGCTTATCTGCGCTTCACCTGATACCTTCGCGATATAACACGCAAGACTCGCTTCTGCCTGTATTGCCAGTACTTTGACAGGTAGGATTTCATTTACCTATACCTACCGGGTTGTAAAAGAAGTTTCTGTATTTATTTCACTACTTTCCCTCCTTACGAGCTTCATAGCGCACGCTGTTTTTTAGAGGTACCCCTAAGCTAACCGGAAACTTTTGGTGCCTTGAATCGGAAAAAAATCATCAAACCCCGCTTTCAGTGTCCAAGATCTGCCAGACTCCTAATTTGTAACCGCTACAAGGAACCTGCTAAAACCAGCAGACCGAAGTTTTTTGGAATTGACAGACTAGCAATTGGAGGAATAGGATTATGTTAAAGGAAGTATTTTCCAGTGAAATTTACAATAAATGACTTTGGCCCTATTGAGCATGCCGAAATTGAGACAGGCGATCTTACTGTAATTGCCGGCAGGAACAGCACGGGAAAAAGCCATATCTCCTGCGCTATATGGTATGCCCAACGTGCATTTATTGAATCTCTGAAAGTGAAAAAGCTGTATGTATTGAAAGATTCATTAACCGAAGCTAGGCAAAAAATTAGCAATAGAAATATTGACAAAGTGAATATAGAGTTTCCCCACAAAAAAATTACTGGTTCATTGAAAGGATTGTTTGGAAATGCTGTTCATCAATACGAAAACGGAACAATTACAGCAGAATTGTCATTTAAAGCCAATTCATTGTTAGACAATCTGAAGGTAAATATAAAAAAAGATGAAGACGGAATACAATTACTTAAAAGGTTAGATTTAATCAATAATGCGGCTCAAATGCAAATGCATTTAAATACCATTGCAAGCAGTGCTGATTGGTTCAGTCAGGCATGGATGCATAAGATGATTAATGATTTTTCCGTGAAAAATAAAAACATCATGATGGATAAGACCACAGAAGAGATATTGGATAGGGCTTGTGTAAACGCATTGAAATCCAGGTTTCCCGATAAGCATTATATTCTTACAACAGAACGTACGGCGGCATTGGGTTATCACCATTATTTAAGGGATTACATGAAAGCCCCTCAACCTGATTTGCAGATTATAGAACCTGTTTATTATAATTTCATACATCTTACTCGGCGAATAGCTTTGAATCAGGGACTACCTTTCAGGGGTCGGCTCAATGAAAATAGCAAAATAGAGGAGCATTTTTCCGAGATTATGGGCGGGAAATTTCAGCTTCTCAACGATGCTGTAGTTTTTCATCCTGCCAGATGGGTGGGTTCCCATAGGGAGCCATTGCCTTTCCATCTGCTTTCCGCTTCACAACGTTGCATAGCGGCGATTTATTATTGTCTTTGCTCTATGGTCAATCCCGGCGATTTGCTTATTATCGACGAGCCTGAATCCTTTCTCCATCCAGAAAACCAGCGTCGGCTGGCAAGGATTTTGGCTATGGCTGTCAACAGCGGTATCAAGATAATTATAAGCACACATAGCGACTACATCCTCAATGAGCTGAGTATCCTCTACCTGATGGGACACCATAAGGACAATGAAAAAATCCAAGATATCATGGAAAGACGCAGCTATGCCGCAAGTGAAATCATTGTCGAGAAAACCATCCGTGCGTACGAAATGGAAGAAGGCAAATCAGCAAAAGGGGGCTTTGTTCCTGTGCCCAGGGATATTGATCCGGAAGACGGTATTGTTATTCCCTCCATATACGACGAAATATACAGTATAAATCGTCTTGAAGACGCTATCCTAAGAGAATCTTCCAATGACTAAAAATGGGTGTCCCGAGCTTAACGCCGACGATTTTAAAAAAATAATCCCCAAAAACTACTTAAGAGATAACGGAACCATAAAAGATTCAGGTACTGATAAGTCGAAATCCAAACTCAAAAAAGCTACTATTGTAGGAATAGCGAATCCCATTCAAATTATTATTGATGACGGAGATGCTCCCTTTACCCGATTTTTAAAACACAATGGCTACAATATCCAGAAAGTCTGCGACTCCATTCTTCTCTACGAGAAAAATAATGGCGAGCTACAACCAGTTTTTGTGGAACTGAAATCAGGACATTTTAAGAATGAGGAGATCATGTACAAAATGCAATGTACGGAGGCCATATTTCGGTATTATATGGCAATTCTTGAACTCCGTTTCGGGATTAAACCGAATAAATGGAACCCAATTCCAATCCTATTATATCAATCTAAAGAGCGCAAGCGTACCAAAGGCAGGATGGGCGAAAAACGCGGGAAATTTTATTTTTTCAGCGTAAATCATAACGAAGAAAAAATTTCTTTAAGTACGATTATGAATGTATCGTGACAGGAAATCCTAAAAACCTGTGAATTGTCAAGTTAACTGTCCACTTCCCCCAGTTTTTTTCATATACTCATGCCCTCCTGCTTAGCAAGTTGCCAAATGAGCCACTAACGCCTCTTGGGTCGATTTTCCGCCCAGAATCCGCCGTGGATAGTTGTTTATCCGGTCCTGGAGTTCCTCGATTTTCGTTTTGCTATAGCAGCATGTCGCTGCCTTTGGGAATGAACCGCCATATGATGCCATTGCCTGTTTTCGTTGCTCCCCGGTTCCCATGAAGAGTAAGGATGGGCATAGTAAATGGTCATTCCGCTGCTTTTGGTCAGACAGGAAGGTTCCATGCCCTCACAATCCATGAACTCACTCCCGTTGTCGCAGGTGATCGTCTTGAACACTTCCTTGAAAAGCCTGCCACCCAGCTTTCTTTCCAGTCTGTCTAGCTCTCTTGTCAGGCCGACCGATTAACCATCCGGCAACTTTCTGATAATAACAAACCTCATTTTACGTTCTGCAAGTGCCAGGAGGGTGTGTTTGTTCCGGCCTTTGCCTTCTGCAATACTGTCTTATTTCCCAGTTTCCAAAATCCTTCCGGCTCTCAATACTTTCCGGTCTAATGGAAATGCTTTTCAATGCTGATCTTGCCCTGTTATACCTCCTATGACCCTTAGAAGCCTCTCCGGTACTTCCTGCTGCCTCGAAAGCAAGCATATTCATCGGATTCTCCCAAAAGTCCCGCATAGATGTATCTGTAGAGAGTTGTCATACTGATTCCCGTATCTGTCGGCCATCCGTGCTTCTCGTAATACATGCTGATGGCATCAGGGCTGTATTTCTTCTTCAATAGTTTTCTTGTTTCCCTGATATAATGGATAATCAGCTCCAAGTTTCAAGCCTGCTCCCTTTGCATCAAGCCCTCTTCTGGTTTGCTCCCGCAAATATCTGCACTATATGTCTTGTATTTAGACAAATCACTGTTCTACAGCGTGACAGATCCCCGCTCAAGTTCTCTTCTTATGCTCTTTTCATGCCTGCCCAGTACCGTGGCTAACTGTTTGATTGTCATCTTTTTTCGGTCCCTTTTCCTGTACAATTGTTCCAAAATAAGCTGGTCATCCCATGAGTTTCATGGGTCTTTCTATACCTCCTTCAAAGTGGACTGTTAATACGCAATTCACCTTTTAGAGGTGCCCTTTTGATTGTCGTTATAATTCTGCTTGCCGACATTCCAGGAATTTCTTCGATTCATTGTAGCCTAATGAAAGAACACGCCCCAGAAGGGCGAGGAATTCCCCTCCCTTTAGAGTAAAAGAGCGGAAAGGCCGTCCTTTCACCGAAGTAGGTATTCCGAAGAATGTGCAGGATATGGTAAACTTGGATTTTGGAATGCCGAAGGTTTTTGGCATGATTGAGATTTCCAGAGGGGATACGGCAATTCTTGATGATGAAGAATCCTGCGTATTCGAGGATTGGGAAAAGCCTAACAAGGCACTCCACCTGCCCATCATTCGCTTTGCTCCAATCCCCATTTTCCCCTGGTTCAAGCGTTATACCATCCAGATAAAAGGCACATGGAAAGCATGAACAATAATCTATCATTCATAACAAACGAAGAGAATCAAAGCCTCAAAAATCGGTTCAAAACTTTGGTCAGGGATAGCTCTTCCTTTAATTGTCTCGTCGGTTACTTTTATTCCAGCGGTTTTTACGCTGTCTATCCCGCCCTTGAGAAAACGGGCGAAATACGAATCCTGATCGGTATCGGCACAAATAGACAGACCTTTGATATGATGGAAGGGGCCGACAAACAATCCCGGCAGGTATGCTATTTTTCCCATGCCGAAGCCAAACAGGAGATTGAGAATCTTGTAGAAAAAGAAATGACCGATTCTGAAGACAACAGAAATGTCGAGGACGGTGTTCACACCTTTATAGAGTGGATAACGGTGGGAAAACTGAAAATCAGGGCTTACCCTTCACAGAATATACACGCCAAATTATATATCATGACCTTTAAGGAAGATGATCGCGATACCGGTCGCGTTATCACCGGTTCGAGCAATTTCACCCAGTCCGGCCTAGTGGATAATCTGGAGTTCAATGTGGAACTGCAGCGGCCCGAAGATTACAATTTTGCCCTGAAAAAATTCAACGAATTATGGGAAAACGCTGTTGATGTCAGTGAAAAATATGTTCAGACGATTCAGGAAAAAACCTGGCTGGCACAAAACATATCGCCCTACAATCTCTACCTGAAATTCCTCTATGAATACTTTGAGGATGAACTCAGCCAGACAGACGAGGTGTTCGCCAAATATCTGCCTCAGGAGTTCAAAAAACTGGAATATCAGGAACAGGCGGTTTTGAATGCCAAGAAAATTCTATTGGAATACGGCGGCGTGTTTGTCTCAGATGTTGTCGGGCTTGGAAAAACTTATATATCCGCCATGCTTGCCGGTCAGCTGGACGGCAAAACCCTTGTTATCGCACCGCCCGTTCTTCTGGAAAAATCCAATCCGGGATCCTGGCCCAATGTGTTTTTAGATTTCAGAGTTTCTGCTGATTTTGAATCACTTGGAAAACTGGACGATCTTTTAAGCAGGGGAACGGAAAAATATGCCAATATCATCATTGACGAAGCGCACCGTTTCCGCACGGAAACGACAATCACCTATGAAAAGCTGGCGGAAATATGCCGGGGTAAACGAATCATCTTGGTAACGGCGACACCCTATAATAATACGCCTCAGGACATCCTCAGCCTCCTGAAATTATTCCAGAAAGCAAAGAAAAGCACCATTCCTAACCTGCCTGACCTGGAATCATTTTTTGGCGAACTCGCCAAGAAACTCAAACAACTGGACAGGAAAAATGATTACGCCGAATATATCAAAATTGTTAAAGAGAACGCACGGGAAATCCGGGACAAGGTTTTGAAATACCTGATGGTGCGCCGCACCCGAACTGAAATTGAAAAATACTTTAGAAAGGATATTGAAGAGCAGGGGCTGAAATTTCCGCAGGTCGAAAAACCCGTGCCGCTTTTTTATGAACTGAATGCTAAGGAAGACGAGATATTCAATAAAACCATTGACCTTATCGCCAACAAGTTCAGATATGCTCGTTACATGCCCATGCTGTATTATGAAGGCAAGATTGGACAGCTTGAGGCACAGTCCCAGCGGAATATGGGGCGGTTTATGAAAATCTTGCTGGTCAAGCGGCTTGAAAGCAGTTTTTGTGCGTTCCGCAATTCGGTGGGCCGGTTTTTAGATTCCTATGCAATGTTTATCAAGGAACTGGATAATGGTTCCGTATACGTCAGTGCAAAACATACCAGCAAAATATTTGAACTGCTGGAAAACGACGATGATGAATCGATCCAACGGCTGATCGATGAAGGCAAGGCGGAAAAATACGACAGTAAGGATTTCAGGGACGATTTGAAAAAAGACCTGGAACATGACCTTGAAATCTTAAAAGAGGTGAAACGTCTCTGGCAACAGGTGCAGCGGGATCCCAAACTGCTGCGCTTCAAGGATGAGTTGTCCCGAAACCGCATTTTAAGGGATAAGCACCTGATTATCTTTACCGAGTCAAAGGAGACCGCCAATTACCTGTACAGGAACATCGATCAGCAATACCCCGGCAAAGTGCTGTTGTTTACCGGCGATTCAGAAGAATCCGTTCGTGATAGAGTTATTGAAAACTTTGATGCCCGGTCACGCCATAAAAAAGACGATCACCGCTTCCTGATATCCACCGAAGTGCTCTCCGAAGGCGTGAACCTGCACCGTGCCAACGTGGTAATCAATTACGATATCCCCTGGAATCCCACCCGGTTGATGCAGCGGGTGGGCCGCATCAACAGGGTGGATACACCTTTTGATGTCATCTACACGTTCAATTTTTTCCCCACGCTACAGTCCAATGACCAGATCAAGTTAAGAGAAGCTGCTGAAGGAAAAATCAATGCCTTTCTGACACTGCTCGGCGGGGACGCTGAACTGTTAACCGAGGGCGAACCCATCGGCTCCCATGAGCTTTTCGACCGCCTGATTTCAAGGAAAACACTGGAAGGAGACGGCGAAGCAGAAGAAAGCGAATTGAAATACCTGCACACCATACGGGAAATCAGGGAAAATGATCCGGTCCTCTTTGATAAAATCAAGCATCTGCCCAAAAAAGCACGCACCGCCAAAAAAGGCAAATCCCACCAGAACGCACTGATTACATACTTCCGTCGGGGCAAGCTACAAAAGTTCTTTATGTCGCAGGCCAAAAATGCAGTCGCCGAACTGGACTTCATGACCGTTGCCGACTTTCTTGAGAGCAAGCCGGATGAAAAACAGAAAAAACTGCCCGCACATATATATGACCTGCTGGACAAAAACAAAGAAGCCTTTATCATCGCCACCACCGAGAAAATGGCGGAGCCCCAAAAAGGAAAGGGCCGGGACAGCTCCGCCAATATCCTGCGGATTATAAAAGCAACTCTTAAAAACACACAGAAGTTCACCGATGATCAGGAACTCTACCTGAAAAAGGTTTTGACCCAGCTTGAAGAGGGCGGCCTGCCCAAACAGACCGCCAAGAACACCCTAAAAGCACTGGACACCCTGGGCGAGAAACTCGTTAATCCCTTCAAGGTGCTGGCGGTTTTGCAGACACACATTCCGGAACGGCTGCTACAGAGCCATTATGCGGAACAAAACCCGGCCATATTCGGCAAGCGCGAAGTCATACTCTCATTGTATCTGGCAGGTGAATAAATATGGATAAACAGCAAGCACGGAAAATCATCCGGGAAACCTTTGAAAATACCTTTGACAAAGGCCGGTTCTGCAAGTTTGTCAGCAATCTTTTAAACCACATTGAAGACGCTCCATTTACCTATCAGGGCAATTACATCCCGGACACCTACAAGCAGTATATCAAAACACTGGAGCGCATCGGCAAATTTCATAATGCTGAGAACAGCCTTGATATTCTCATCATCACCCTGCAAAAAGAGACATCCCTGGAACGTGCCCGCACCATGCAACGCAATTTTGTCGCCTGGTACTTAAACGGTAGCCGTGGCGGCAAAATGAAAGATGCCGCCCTGGTGGCCTATGTGTCGCCGAATCAGGCGGACTGGCGGTTTTCTCTGGTCAGAATGGATTACACCTTTGAAAAGAGCAAGACCGGAAAAATAAAGGTCAAGGAAAAGTTCACCCCAGCTCGGCGCTGGTCCTTTCTGGTGGGCCAAAATGAAAAAAGCCATACCGCCCAGAGCCGGTTGGTGAACATCCTGGTCGACGATGAGCAAACACCCACCCTGGCAGAACTTGAAAATGCCTTTGACATTGAGACCGTCACCAAAGAGTTTTTCCGGAAATACCGGGAACTGTTCCTGCGCACCAAAGAGGCACTGGACGAGGTGGTAAAAAAAGATCAGATGATCAAAGACGACTTTGATGCCAAGGGCGTGGACACGGTCAATTTTGCCAAAAAACTGCTGGGCCAGATCGTGTTTCTTTATTTCCTTCAGAAAAAGGGCTGGTTCGGCGTGGGCCGAGATGCCGACTGGGGAACCGGATCAAAGCACTTTTTGCGCTCACTCTTTGACAAACAATACGGGGATTACCAGAATTTTTTCAACGACATTCTGGAACCGCTGTTTTATGAAGCCCTGCGCATCGACCGCAGTCATAATGATGATTATTACAGCCCGTTCAACTGCAAAATTCCATTCCTGAACGGCGGGTTGTTTGACCCCATCGGCGATTATGATTGGGTGCATACCGACATCCACCTGCCCGATGACCTGTTTTCCAATTCCCGCAAAACAAAAGAGGGTGATGAAGGCGACGGCATTCTGAATGTGTTTGACAGCTACAATTTCACCGTGTGCGAGGACGAACCCCTGGAAAAGGAAGTGGCCATCGACCCGGAACTTTTGGGCAAGGCGTATGAAAAGTTCAACGCCATCCGGCCCGACAATTTTGATGAATTCACCAAAGCACTGAAGAGCGGCAAAAAAGGCGAGGAAAACAAGTTCAACAAAAAATTCGGTGTCTATTACACCCCGCGGGAAATCGTGCATTACATGTGCAAACAGAGCCTGATCAATCATCTTTTTACCCGTGTGGAGGAAGCTAAACTTTCAGATGTCATTCAAAGGCAGGACATGGAAGACCTGATCGAAGTCGGGGAGATGATCGCCGAACATGAGGCAACCGCGCTTATCAAAAAGGAAAGGATTAAAAACGGCTTCCAGGAATCCACAGAATACACCGCACTTCTGTCCGACGGTATCCGGGAAAACGCCGCCGTCATAGACAAGTGGCTGGCGGACATCACCGTGTGCGACCCGGCACTGGGTTCCGGGGCCTTTCCCGTGGGCATGATGAACGAGATTGTGCGGGCAAGGAATGTGCTGTCCGTGTTCTTAAATAATCAGGAACGTAGCGACTATGAATTCAAACGCCGCTGTATCGAGCATTCCCTCTACGGTGTTGACATCGATCCCGGTGCGGTGGAGATTGCCAAACTGCGGCTCTGGCTTTCGCTGGTGGTGGACGAGGAGGACATCAAAAACATCAAGCCCCTGCCGAATCTGGATTACAAGGTTGTGTGCGGGAATTCTTTGCTGGGCGTGGAGAAAGACCTGTTTAACCATCAGCTTTTTAATGAGCTGGAAAAATTGAAGCCGTTGCTTTTCAGCGAAGCAAATCCCTCGAAAAAGCAAGAATACAAGGAGCAGATTGACGGCCTGATCAGCCAGATTACGAATGGGCACACGGAGTTTGATTTTGAGGTTTATTTCTCAGAAGTGTTTCATGCGAAGGGTGGGTTTGATGTGGTGATTGCCAATCCACCGTATGGGCGATATGCAGCTATACCAAAAGCATTTAAAAAGAGAATGCAGGATAAAGGAATATACGGTAAAACAAGTGATCTAGCAGAATTCTTTATTAAAAAAACTGTGAAATATCTTACTAAATCAGTAGGCGTAAATACGTTTATCGTGCCGAAAGGACTATCTTATGTGACAAGTTGGCAAGAAATAAGAGAGATGTTTTTAAATGAGTATGAACTTGTCAATTTAATTGACACAGGAAAAGCATTTGAAAATGTTCTTTATGAAATGATGATATATATGGTTTTGAGAAGAAAACCGAAAAATAAATTTCTCAAAACCGGTTATCTCCAAACAAATAATGTTCAGGAAATACGAACATCCAAAGACGTACTGAATGCAACAACTTTTTATTTTGGTGTTAGTAAAAAATATTTTAAAATTCTTGAAAAAATACAGCATCAGAGTTGTCCGGTCTCAAAGCTGATGGATTTCTGGTACGGTAAAGGTGGGATGACTCCCAACGTAAACAAAAAGGGTTCGGGCATCAAGGTTTTAACAGGGAAGGAGATTCAAAGATACTTCATCAAGGATATTGGTGATAAGAAATGGTGTCTTGAGCAGAAATATTTGTCAAATAAAGATTTGATTCGAAGTAACAAGAATAAGGTAGTAGTACAGGATATTGTAGCTCACATAAAGAATCCTTTTCCGCATATAAAGATATCCGCAACAATAGATTCTGATGAACGATTTTGTCTTAACACGGTGATGTGTTTTGCAGAAAAATCGGAAATGAAAAATGAGTTCCTGCTTGGCTTGCTTAATTCGAATTTCATCTCCTTTTATTACTATTATTTTATTTACAACCAGGCAATAAGGACTATGCATTTTATGCCTGGATATGCAGATTTACTACCCATTCATAATAACTGGAAATCTTATGAAGATCACATTATTGAAAGAGTGAATCAAATCCTTGAAATTACTCATACTGAAGATTATCTCCAAAACCCCACCAAGCAGGCCCAGGTCAAGAAATATGAAGGACAAATCGACCAGTTGGTCTATCAACTCTACGGCCTCACGGACGAAGAGATAAAGATTGTGGAAGGGGAAACCAAATGACCCGACCATCCGGCACATCCGAAATCGTCTTTTATCAAACCGAGGGTGGCAAGATAAAGGGCACCTCTACCCCCGTTTAGTTCTTGACTCGATCTTTTCCGCCGCTACGGCGTTGCCTGCCTGTGCGTGTCCGCACGCAGACAGGTCAAAATGCTTAAGCACACATCAAAGCTGGCTTGAGCCTTTGCCGCCTTGTATCGACCTGCCAGCGGCAGACAGGCGAAAAATCTCTCACGGCAATTTCCCAAAGCTGTTTTCTGGAGCTACCCTTGAGTTTTTTACTGCATCGAAAAGGCACTTTCAGTCTCGCAGATAGTAACCTGGGCTTTGGGACAGGCATCAAGGGTCTGCCCCATCGGTCTGTTGTGAAAGAATTGTATCCAGATTCTTCTGTTGCTGTTTTATCTTTTTCTCGATTCCCATTTCTTTGTAAAGCGAAAGGGCCTCCCTGTGGTGTTCCATCGCCTCGTCCAATTCACCGCGCTCTTTCAGGATGATTCCCATGTTGCCCAGGTCTTGGGCGATGCCCAGCCGGTGGCCCAGTTCCCTGTCAATGGCAAGGGCCTCCCTGTGGTGTTCCATCGCCTCGTCCAATTCGCCGCGCTCTTTCAGGACGAGTCCCATGTTGCCCAGTTGATCGGCCATGCCTCGTCGGTTGCCCAGCTCCCTGTCAATGGCAAGGGCCTTCCTGTGATGTTCCATCGCCTCGTCCAATTCGCCGCGCTCTTTCAGGACGACTCCCATGTTGCCCAGGTCTTGGGCGATGCCCAGTCGGTTGCCCAGCTCCCTGAGTATAGCAAGGGCCTCCCTGTAGTGTTCCATCGCCTCGTCCAATTCACCGCGCTCTTTCAGGATGATTCCCATGTTGCCCAGGTCTTGGGCGATGCCCAGCCGGTTGCCCAGTTCCCTGTCAATGGCAAGGGCCTCCCTGTGGTGTTCCATCGCCTCGTCCAATTCGCCGCGCTCTTGCAGGACGAGTCCCATGTTGCCCAGGTGAGCGGCCATGCCTTGTCGGTTGCCCAGCTCCCTGTGAATGGCAAGGGCCTCCCTGTGGTGGTCCATCGCCTCGTCCCATTCACCGCGCTCTTGCAGGATGATTCCAATGTTGCCCAGTTGATCGGCCAGGTCTCGTCGGTTGCCCAGCTCCCTGTGAATGGCAAGGGCCTCCTTGTGGTGTTTCATCGCCTCGTCCCATTCACCGCACTCTTGCAGGACGCTTCCCATGTAGCCCAGGTGAGTGGCCATGCCTCGTCGGTTGCCCAGCTCCCTATCAATGGCAAGGGCCTCCCTGTAGTGTTTCATCGCTTCGTCCATTTCGCCGCGCTCTTGCAGGATGATTCCCATGTTGCCCAGTTGAATGGCCATGCCTCGTCGGTTGCCCAGCTCCCTGTGAATGGCAAGGGCCTCCCTGTGGTGTTCCATGGCCTCGTCCAATTCGCCGCACTCTTTCAGGACGAGTCCCATATTGCCCAGTTGAACGGCCATGCCTCGCCAGTTGCCCAGCTCCCTGTGAATGGCAAGGGCCTCCCTGTGGTGTTCCATCGCCTCGTCCAATTCACCGCGCTCTTGCAGGATGAGTCCCATGTTGCCCAGTTGAAAGGCCATGCCTCGTCGGTTGCCCAGCTCCCTGTGAATGGCAAGGGCCTCCTTGTGGTGTTTCATCGCCTCGTCTATTTCGCAGCGCTCTTGCAGGATGATTCCCATGTTGCCCAGTTGATCGGCCATGTCTCGTCGGTTGCCCAGCTCCCTGTGAATGGCAAGGGCCTCCCTGTGGTGTTCCATCGCCTCGTCCCATTCGCCGCGCTCTTGCAGGATGATTCCAATGTTGCCCAGGGTCGCTGCTCTGTTATCAGGCCATTGGTTTCCAAGTAAATCCAGGACACGACGATACAGGGTCTCCGCTTCCCGGCCATTCCCTATACGGTAGGCTTGATTTGCGGCTTCAAATAGCAATCGCAACTGGACTTCGCGTGTTTGCTTTGGGTTTTTCTCGTATTGTGTCAGCTCTTTTCGCATGTCCCTGTATTTGCGCCATTCGGGATGCGTGTCGTCGATTTTTTTGCGCTGGCCCTGGGTCTCGGCCAGGAAATCGTTAAAGAAATGTGTATAGGACGAAAACGAAGGGAAATCCCAGCCGATTGCCATGATGGCCTGCAAAAGCTTGTGGGACAAAAGAAAGACAATGCGAAGTTGATGCATCGGCAAATAATCGCGATAGTAGAGAAGATTTTCCGCAATGGATTCATGCCGATCCGTTGGGACATCGTAGAGATCGATGACAAGATAGTGACCCGGCTCCGGTGTGCAGTCTTTATATTGAACGGCAACGCTTCGGATATCAAAGGAGTCCTCCGGCTCAAATGACCTGGCAAGATTGGGATTCAGTTTCATAAGATGCCGCTTCATGCGGTCATGCAGACGACTGGAGTCAACGGCTACAAGCATCAGGAAGCGTTTATTATCCCGGTGCTGGAACACCTTACGGAGCTGTTTGAAATACCGTCGGTCGCTGCCGTTCAGTAAGTCCGGGACTTTATCCGTTGAGCCTGTTCTTCCTGCGGGCATAAGTTTCCACTGTCTCTTCTATTATGGGATTGACATCGTACCAGACCGTTCCGTTCCCATAGCCCAGGACCAGGTTGGTCTGCAAGAGGCGGACAAAGACATCATTCTCGCCGTTGCCCGGATGTTTTTCAGTTCGGACGGCTTCCAGTTGCTCAATTATCTCCCCGCTTATGATGCTACCGTCCATCGTCAGTTTTATATGCTTCAGACCATCCTCCACGTCGTTCTTGGTCAGCCTGAATTTATCGCTATTGGCACTGTAGGCAGCCTCCCTCAATATAGTCAGAAACTGCCTGATGACTCCGCCGGATTTTTGGATGGCCAGTTCCAGTGCATCGTCGTCCACAACATCTTCATCGTTGCACCGCCGGAGACAGAGTTTCTTCAATTGCTTTTTGTGCGCCTTCACCCTCTCTTCCTGGTCGACATTTTTTTCCGCACTGTCCTGGGTGAGGAGGATGAAATGGGTAATGGGTGGAAGCTTGGCGGTCACTTCCGGGTAGGTAGAGGCCGAAATTGGCAATGTTATAATCTTGGGGCATTCCAGATCGAAAAGATATGTATTGTCTTCGGACTGAAACAGTCGCTGGATGCTCTTTGGATTCCGGCACTTCTCCAGACCATCCAGTATAAGCAACAGTTGCTTGTTCAGATTTTTTGCTTTCAAGTATTGGGTAATCATGCCATTGAGCATTTCAAAGAGTTGCTTCTTGCGCGGGCGGACAAACTCCCGCACGATCTTGCGGTGCTCTTCCTGGTGCTTGTAGTCCATAAAGAAATCGCCTCCGAGTTTCAGGAATTCCAGGAATTTGACCCCGATAGACAATCCGCCTCCTACTCCACTATTCAGGCCATTTGCCGTTACCTCCTGGTTTTCCTCTGTGCGAATGCCGTCCTGAATCTTTTTGAGTTTTCCAAGCTTATCTATATAGGTAGACTTAAGGTCTTCGCTTTTCTCTGCCAGCATGAAACCTATCATCAGCAACACGTCTTCGATATGAACATCTCCCAACTCCAGATACTCTTCAAGGTTTAAATGAAGGATTTCATATTTTTTCCGCAACTCATCATCAGGGAATTTGCTCAGAGCCGTACTCTTGCCCGTTCCCGTCTGACCTTTTATTCCCACGCATTTATTCCTGGAATTGTCATAGAGAAAGTTTCTCCGAAGGCGGCTCAATTCATTCTCATAGATTGGAACATAGAACTGGGCATCTTCCTCTCCGCCAGGACTGCGATCAGATTTGAAATTCTCGATGAAGGTTGTTATATCCATGGCTTGCAATCCCTATGTTCACGCTAGCACATAAGGGTATGAAGGACTACTGCTAGATCTTGTTTCAATCTTTGGGGCTATACGGCGTTGAAAAAGAACCTTAATAAATCCTCACATGCAAATACCGCCACTCACCCCAGCGAGGGGCAATGAACCGATTAAAAGGTTACAGAGTAAGGCCGTGGATCGGAAATCCCGACCCGAGGGGCGCACACAGATATTGATCTTTGAATTTGCGGAACACCGCCATCGAGACACCGAGAGGAAATCCGGTTTCTAAACGATAAATGAGTAAGAGATAAGGATGGCTATAGAAATAAGAAGAACTAGGTATCGCATCAACTTCATACGGGATATTTTCGACTGAATTGTGGAATAGCCCAATGCTTTTTGTCAATTTGCCACAATTTAGCCTAAATCATACTTAAATCATATATAGTGCCCTCAAGCTTGTTGGTAGACCTGCATCCATATATCTCTCGATAGAAAAACGATTTACAAGCAGGTGCGTATAATTTCTCCGCCCCGTTTCAATCTCCATTGCTCCATTTTCGGCTTATTTTGACTAAAACCCCCGGCTCATCCCATGTATTCTATTCCGTAACAGCCTTTGTCGGGGCCCCCCCACCCACAATCTTCGAGGCACTATATAAATCATAACCGCCTTAAAAGAATCGGAACATATCAAAATAAAAGTGAGATGACTCATCCTCGGTAAATGGGAAATCCAGTGTGAGATTCAAACGGCTTACGGGAGGAAATGATATACGTAATCCGGGGCCAATTCGGTATTTTGGTCCGGTTTGGAAGCTGTCGGATACCCCATCCCCGCTCCATGCCAGGTCACAAAAAAATGCGATTTCCAGGAAAAGCCATCGCTTGCGAATTGGCGATACGCTAATCTCGAAGTTTGCTCCTACTACGAGAGGATTGTAATACTCCTGGCTACCGCCTCCCCTGAGGTACTCCTCTTGATTAACATGAAACATAGGATAGGCTGCAGTGGAGTACTCCGCCTTGAGCTGTGTTGACAGAGATACCCAATCTTTGAGAAAGACATGATGGTATTGAAACTCTGTCTGGAGATGCCAGTAGGGGGAATCTCCCACTGGGGTCCACAGAATTGCGGAGGCTTCGCCTAGTAGTCCCTGGCGACGTTGGTCTCTCAGGTCAACCCCGTCTCGGCCGATCCGTAATCCAAAACCCATCGCATCCTGGGTCATTTGAAATCCGGAATATCCCATTTTGAGAGCACTGTCATTTTCAAACTGATCATGTGTGAAATTGAGAATCAGCGATGTTTTCCATTTATTTTTCCATTCGTAGGCTAACTCACTCTCTATGTAGAATCCGTTCTGCGAGAAGGCATTGACACGTAAACCGTCCTTGGTGATATAGGAAAGTTTTGTCAAGGTGCCGGTGAAAACCTTCAATTCAAGGGGGAGTGCCCCAATACGCCGATGAGCATAACGCAGTTGGACATCATGCTCCGGCGACTCGCCTTCGATAAACGTACCAAAATAGTTAGCCATGAGGAAGAATCCCTGCCCCAGGAAGTTGCCATCCAAGGCTCCTAGCATCATCGTCAATCTCTTGCTTGCACTATCCCCCTTGAAATAGACAACTGGGAAGAGAGTCCATTTCTCACGAACACGCAATTCAAGTACTGTTTTATCATTTTCATCATAGATGCCCCAATCGATCTCAAAGAAATAATCTCGGTTATAGACTCGCTGGACCGATTCCTCAATCATCTCGCGATCCACCCAAGTGCCCTCTTTGAATAGAAATTCTCCGAGAATAATCTTCGGTTTGGTTTTCCAGTTGCCGTTTATCTCTATTCGATCTATGTAAATCTTCTTTCCAAATTCAGGCTTGTAGCCCGAATCCACGACAATGGAGACAATGAGGTTCTGCCTGTTTTTGGAGCCGGGTTCGAGCCTGTACTTCAAAGATGAATACCGTCCGGCCTCCTCCAATGACTCCAGGGCCTCTTCGATCACCTTCGTATCAATTTCCATACCACGCCGTAGGTTGAGTTTTTTCTTTACCCATTCAGGCGAGACCACACCCTCAACTTCTACCACAACGGACTCGAGTATGATGGGCAGATCTAAACAATGAAGGGCAGTGGTGACAGAGAAAAGAAATAGAATGCAACCGCTATACTTCATAAGGAGACCTCCAAAAAACAGCTTTTGGAAATTGACGAAGAGTTTTTTCGTCTGCCTTCAGAAGGTCAATACAAGTCGGCAGAATTGCCCTTAAGATACCCATCCGAAACCATGTAATTCATGCTTTAAAAACAGGCAGGGCTGGAATTTGGCCGTCTCATATTGTTTTCCAAAAGCTTCGTTAATGCTAATTCATTGAGTCTTTGTTTTCAAGATCCAATGATGCCACGCATGAAATCGCCGCTCATGAAATCGGGAATTCAAATGGACACAGAGAGGAGCAAACAAATCTTTGAAAATCCCTCTGCATACTCCGTGCCTCCGTGCGCAACCCTTTGTCCCTCCCATACCGTTTTCAATCTCACAAAGTTCACAACGGACACAGAGAGAAGCAGCCAAATCCTTGAAATCCCTCTGTGCCTCCGTGCGAAACCCTTTGCACCTCCCATACCGTTTTCAATCTCACAAAGTTTACAACGGACACAGAGAGAAGCAACCAAAGCCTTGAAATCCATCTGTGCCCTCCGTGCCTCCGTGCGAAACCCTTTGTCCCTCCCATGCCGTTTTCAATCTCACAGAGTTCACAAAGGACACAAAGAGAAGGAGCAGACAAAGTTTTGAAAAGCCTCTGTGCCCTCCGTGTCTCCGAGAGAAACCCTTTGTACCTCCCATACCGTTTTCAATCTCACAAAGTTCACAACGGACACAGAGAGAAGCAGCCAAATCCTTGAAATCCCTCTGTGCCTCCGTGCGAAACCCTTTGCACCTCCCATACCGTTTTCAATCTCACAAAGTTTACAACGGACACAGAGAGAAGCAACCAAAGCCTTGAAATCCATCTGTGCCCTCCGTGCCTCCGTGCGAAACCCTTTGTCCCTCCCATGCCGTTTTCAATCTCACAGAGTTCACAAAGGACACAAAGAGAAGGAGCAGACAAAGTTTTGAAAAGCCTCTGTGCCCTCCGTGTCTCCGAGAGAAACCCTTTGTACCTCCCATGCCGTTTTCAATCTCACAAAGCTCACAAAGGACACAGAGAGAAGTAACCAAATCCTTGAAATCCCTCTGTGCCCTCCGTGCCTCCGTGCGAAACCCTTTGTCCCTCCCATGCCGTTTTCAATCTCACAGAGTTCACAACGGACACAGAGAGAAGCAAACAAAGCCTTAAAAACCCTCTGTGCCCTCTGTGCCTCCGTGCGAAACCCTTTGTCCCTCCCATGCCGTTTTCAGTCTCACAAAGTTTACAACGGACACAGAGAGAAGCAACCAAATCCTTGAAATCCATCTGTGCCCTCCGTGCCTCCGTGCGCAACCCTTTGTCCCTCCCATACCGTTTTCAATCTCACAAAGTTCACAACGGACACAGAGAGAAGCAGCCAAATCCTTGAAATCCATCTGTGCCCTCCGTGCCTCCGTGCGAAACCCTTTGCACCTCCCATGCCGTTTTCAATCTCACAAAGTTCACAACGGACACAGAGAGAAGCAAACAAAGCCTTAAAAACCCTCTGTGCCCTCTGTGCCTCCGTGCGAAACCCTTTGTCCCTCCCATGCCGTTTTCAATCTCACAAAGTTTACAACGGACACAGAGAGAAGCAAACAAATCCTTGAAATCCATCTGTGCCCTCCGTGCCTCCGTGCGAAACCCTTTGCACCTCCCATGCCGTTTTCAATCTCACAAAGTTCACAAAGGACACAAAGAGAAGCAAACAAATCCTTGAAAAACCTCTGTGTACTCTGTGTCTCCATGCGAAATTCTTTGTACAACCCATGCCGTTTTCAATCTCACAAAGCTCACAAAGGACACCGAAAGAAGCAACCAAATCCTTGAAATCCCTCCGTGCCCTCCGTGTCTCCGTGCGAAACCCTTTGCACCTCCCATGCCGTTTTCAATCTCACAGAGTTCACAACGGACACAGAGAGAAGCAAACAAATCCTCGAAAACCCTCCGTGCCTCCGTGCGAAACCCTTTGCACCTCCCATGCCGTTTTCAATCTCACAGAGTTCACAACGGACACAGAGAGAAGCAACCAAATCCTTGAAATCCCTCTGTGCCCTCCGTGCCTCCGTGCGAAACTCTGCCTCTCACGGAGATCACAAAGGACACAAAGAGAAGCAAACAAATCCTTGAAAAACCTCTGTGTACTCTGTGTCTCCATGCGAAATTCTTTGTACAACCCATGCCGTTTTCAATCTCACAAAGCTCACAAAGGACACAGAGAGAAGCAGCCAAATCCTTGAAACCCCTCTGTGCCTCCGTGCGAAACTCTGAACTCTGAACTCCGTACCTCCATGCGAAATTCTTTGTACAACCCATGCCGTTTTCAATCTCACAAAGTTCACAAAGGACACAGAGAGAAGCAAACAAAGCCTCGAAAACCCTCCGTGCCTCCGTGCGAAACCCTTTGTCCCTCCCATGCCGTTTTCAATCTCACAAAGTTCACAACGGACACAGAGAGAAGTAACCAAATCCTTGAAATCCCTCTGTGCCCTCCGTGCCTCCGTGCGAAACCCTTTGTCCCTCCCATGCCGTTTTCAATCTCACAAAGTTTACAACGGACACAGAGAGAAGCAACCAAATCCTTGAAATCCATCTGTGCCCTCCGTGCCTCCGTGCGAAACCCTTTGCACCTCCCATGCCGTTTTCAATCTCACAAAGTTCACAAAGGACACAAAGAGAAGCAAACAAATCCTTGAAAAACCTCTGTGTACTCTGTGTCTCCATGCGAAATTCTTTGTACAACCCATGCCGTTTTCAATCTCACAAAGCTCACAAAGGACACCGAAAGAAGCAACCAAATCCTTGAAATCCCTCCGTGCCCTCCGTGTCTCCGTGCGAAACCCTTTGCACCTCCCATGCCGTTTTCAATCTCACAGAGTTCACAACGGACACAGAGAGAAGCAAACAAATCCTCGAAAACCCTCCGTGCCTCCGTGCGAAACCCTTTGTCCCTCCCATGCCGTTTTCAGTCTCACAGAGTTCACAAAGGACACAAAGAGAAGCAAACAAAGCCTTGAAATCCCTCCGTGCCCTCCGTGTCTCCGTGCGAAACTCTGAACTCTGAACTCCGTACCTCCATGCGAAACCCTTTGCACCTCCCATGCCGTTTTCAATCTCACAAAGCTCACAAAGGACACCGAAAGAAGCAACCAAATCCTTGAAATCCCTCTGTGCCCTCCGTGCCTCCGTGCGAAACCCTTTGTCCCTCCCATACCGTTTTCAATCTCACAAAGTTCACAACGGACACAGAGAGAAGCAGCCAAATCCTTGAAATCCCTCTGTGCCTCCGTGCGCAACCCTTTGCACCTCCCATACCGTTTTCAATCTCACAAAGTTCACAAAGGACACAGAGAGGAGCAAACAAATCCTTGAAATCCCTCCGTGCCCTCCGTGCCTCCGTGCGAAACCCTTTGCACCTCCCATGCCGTTTTCAATCTCACAGAGTTCACAACGGACACAGAGAGAAGCAAACAAAGCCTTAAAAACCCTCTGTGCCCTCTGTGCCTCCGTGCGAAACCCTTTGTCCCTCCCATGCCGTTTTCAGTCTCACAAAGTTTACAACGGACACAGAGAGAAGCAACCAAATCCTTGAAATCCATCTGTGCCCTCCGTGCCTCCGTGCGCAACCCTTTGTCCCTCCCATACCGTTTTCAATCTCACAAAGTTCACAACGGACACAGAGAGAAGCAGCCAAATCCTTGAAATCCCTCTGTGCCTCCGTGCGAAACCCTTTGCACCTCCCATGCCGTTTTCAATCTCACAAAGCTCACAAAGGACACAGAGAGGAGCAAACAAATCCTTGAAAAACCTCTGTGTACTCTGTGCCTCCGTGCGAAATTCTTTGTACAACCCATGCCGTTTTCAATCTCACAAAGCTCACAAAGGACACAGAGAGGAGCAAACAAATCCTTGAAATCCCTCCGTGCCCTCCGTGTCTCCGTGCGAAACCCTTTGCACCTCCCATACCGTTTTCAATCTCACAAAGTTCACAAAGGACACAGAGAGGAGCAAACAAATCCTTGAAAACCCTCCGTGCCCTCCGTGTCTCCGTGAGAAACCCTTTGTACCTCCCATACCGTTTTCAATCTCACAAAGCTCACAAAGGACACAGAGAGGAGCAAACAAAGCCTTGAAAAACCTCTGTGTACTCTGTGCCTCCGTGCGAAATTCTTTGTACAACCCATGCCGTTTTCAATCTCACAAAGCTCACAAAGGACACCGAAAGAAGCAAACAAATCCTTGAAATCCCTCCGTGCCCTCCGTGTCTCCGTGAGAAACCCTTTGTACCTCCCATGCCGTTTTCAATCTCACAAAGTTCACAAAGGATACAAAGAGAAGCAACCAAATCCTTGAAATCCCTCCGTGCCCTCCGTGCCTCCGTGCGAAACCCTTTGTCCCTCCCATGCCGTTTTCAATCTCACAAAGTTCACAACGGACACAGAAAGAAGCAACCAAATCCTTGAAATCCATCTGTGCCCTCCGTGCCTCCGTGCGAAACCCTTTGTCCCTCCCATGCCGTTTTCAATCTCACAAAGTTCACAACGGACACAGAGAGGAGCAAACAAATCCTTGAAATCCCTCTGTGCCTCCGTGCGAAACCCTTTGCACCTCCCATGCCGTTTTCAATCTCACAAAGTTCACAAAGGACACAGAGAGGAGCAAACAAATCCTTGAAATCCCTCCGTGCCCTCCGTGCGAAACCCTTTGCACCTCCCATACCGTTTTCAATCTCACAAAGTTCACAAAGGACACAGAGAGAAGCAACCAAATCCTTGAAATCCCTCTGTGCCCTCCGTGCCTCCGTGCGAAACTCTGCCTCTCACGGAGATCACAAAGGACACAAAGAGAAGCAAACAAAGCCTCGAAAACCCTCCGTGCCCTCTGTGCCTCCGTGCGAAACCCTTCGTACCTCCCATTTTGTTTTTTTTTCAAAGGGCTCTTAAAGATCCAACGCCGCATGAATGTACGGATTGAATCTATGCAGAGCACTAGAGATGCCTTTACGACTTGGATGCGAAAAAACTTCTCGTGGGGAATGCCATTCTTGCTTTACTGTTAGGTGTTCCTGCAGTATATTGATAATCACACTTTTAGGAGGTGTAGTCATGAAGAGAATCTATGCATTAGTAATCGTTTTAATATATGGCACAACTCTTGTATTCGCCGAGTACCCACCCAAAGGATGGACGGACGACATAATTGTGGGAGCAGAGCGCGCCCAGCAGGAAGACAAGATGCTTCTGCTGAATTTCACTGGCTCAGATTGGTGCGTTTGGTGCCAGAAACTAGAGTCAAACATTTTTACGGATCCCGAGTATGTCGAGTGGGCCAATGAAAATTTGGTACAAGTTTTTCTCGATTTTCCTAACAGTATTGATCAATCGAAAAGAGTCGTTCGTCAGAATCAGGCTCTACAGCAGTTTTTTGGTATCAGAGGATATCCGACTATTATGGTGCTGGACTCTAGCCTTAATCCCCTGTTGCAGACAGGCTATTTGGACATCGATGCGAAGGGATATGTACAGCATCTGCGGGATGATAGAAATATCAATCTCACCTCACCCGCGAAATTCAAGACGGAATTCGACAAGTTGATCAGGAATATTTCCTCATACTAGTACTTCAGTAGAACAAATAATGCGGATAAATCTTCTTCAATTTTATCCGTACATCCTCAATACCTTGACAGAAGACTCTTCGATTATATTTTCATTCTCTCGTCTGAATTTACATATGGTATCGTGGTCAGGGGGCACCTCCACAAATATAGTGAATGAGTGCAAACTCAGTTCTTCTACCGAATCAATAACGCACAAGACTGATGTCTTTCACCCACTCCCGTAGATCAGGGGCCCCTGGGGGGATTGCACCCAGATTTGGTTATGGCACAGTACTTAGAGATTGTTACAATTGTAAATCAATTTTTTTTAGGAATATAATCCTTGGGCGTAATAATCTGAAGAATTCCAATTCGTCGTGGATCTACAATCCTGTCGTTTCTGAATAGGATAAAATTATCTTGTGCCGTGCTGGATGCCCAGACCATTTTACCATTCGGCTTGTATGCTATCCAGGAGCCATCTTTGAAGAACGAGACCCTTAACAGTGCCTCTGTACCATCGGCGGCATCCCAGAATACGAGTGAATCTTCTGCGTCAATTCCATAGAGTACGCCGCCATATTCATCAAAATCACGGATGGTGAATGGCCACTCATAGGTAGTTTTTCGAGAGCCAAGTAACCTTATAAGATCGCCCCCAAGATTTGTATACACACCTTTCCCTTGTTTCCGTGGAATTACTTTTGCCCTGATATCTTCACCTTGGAATTCCTTGAGAATACGACCTTGCTTGGGGTTTTCAATGCGATGTGCGATGAGCGATGTCAATGTCCCCTCTCGTGGGCGTTTCTTGACACCGATGGTATAAATGATTTCCTTGCCTATGCTTATATGATAGACCATGAAACGCGTATCGGGAATTGGCATGGACTCCTGAGTACTGACATCGATGAGTTCCAAGGGACTTTGATATTTTGAAGACTTGCCCATAAGAATGAAATTGCCCGTTGGCGAATATACGGCATCAAGAACCCCTAGGGCTGAGTATTCTAAGAGGGTCTTCCCTGTTTGATAGTTGATAATACCAATCATACCATTTTGATCTATTGTCATGATGCGAGAGTCATCGATAGTTTTGAGTTTATCGATGGGGCCGACACCGTCAATAAATTGACCCGAATCAATACTGTGAAAATCCGATATACGCATGCTTTTTTTTGACCCCGCACCATCGCTGACCCAACTGACAATTCTCCCATCGGGAAGTCTGTCGAGTCCCATTTTCCCATTTGAAGCACCAATGGTAATCAATTGACTTGTATGATTGGAGAGGTCATCAAGACGGATGTTGGAGTCCGGCGAAAAAAATGGCGAATTGAACCACCATATCTGATTGTTCCCACCGATGTATAAATTGTCTTCATTGAAGGTTACTGCCTGTGGTTGCCACGTGTTATTGTCGGCGACGATAGATGTTCCCCCATCGGAAATACTTGCTAAGCTTCCAGATGCAACGGCGGCAAATGCCTGCCCATCGCCTCTTGTTACGAATAGAGGACGGGATAAGTGAGCCAAGGAGTGCGGTTCATCCTGCTCGTTAATCATCTTAAACATTCCACTCCTGAGAGTGTATTGATGGAGGAGGGCTCCTTGTGAAGAAGCCTTAAGTATATCCAATACTCCATTGGCGGCATCAACCGAAATATCGACAATGTTCCCTAGAAATTCCATCTGATCCAGGATCTTCCCGGATTGGCGATGAATTAGATAAAACATTTTCCCTTTTCTGGCAAACAGGGTGGATTTATCACCGATTTGCAGAACGGCTAAATCAACAAGATTGGGCAGAGTCTTTACCGATAGTCTCAACGATGAATTAAGTATGCTCCAATACCGAATATCACCTGTTGAGGTATAGGTCATCATAGTTTTCTCGGTAGAACCTATATATCCAAAATCAAATAAGTAAGGCAAATCATCAATGTAGGGGAGTATCTGTCCCTGCTTCCCGCTAATGAGAAGAAGACTGGGAGAGGAGATTCTGCCCACGGCAAGATACTTCCCCCGAGCCGACCAGGTGAAAAACAATGGTGCCGAATCCAAATCTAGATCATACAATTTTTTCTCGTCACCCCAATCCCAAACCGACAAGTTGTACGCACCCGCCGCATTCATAGTGAGAAAGGCCACCCTGTCTCCGCTTGGATCGCTTTGAAACTGGTCGATCAGCCCATCTGTCACCTTGAAACGGTGCGTTACCGTCTTCATTCTCGGGTCATAAACGATGAAACGACCATCTTCTCCGGCGGAAATCAACGTTTGAGTTCTTCTATGCCACTGTATATCTATAGGTTCACCGTCATGCCCCGATTGGAAAACAAGCCGGTATTCTGCGGATGCAGTGAATACTACCCAGATAAGATAAACGATGAGAAAAACTGTTCTTCCCATATCGGATCTCCTTACTGTTCCCGGAAAAACATCAGATCGCCCGTAGTGGCCGCAACCGCTATAATTAATACAATAATTGCACCGACGAACTGATACCTGTGGATAGAGCGCGGTTTCAGCGGATGCCGTCGCACCCACTCAAGGAGAAAGAGTAGAATCTGACCTCCGTCCAACACGGGTATGGGCAGGAGGTTCAAAATAGCCAATGACACCGAGATGAGAGCGATGAGTTCAAAAGTGACTAAAAAGCCCGGCCCTAGGCCGATTTCAAAGCCTCTGGCCACCGTCGTTCCTGTTATGGAAATAAGCCGCAATGGACCGGATACGGCATTCTGGAGCCGGATTCCCATGAACATCATTCGAATTCCTTTCATTGTCGATACGATGAGGTTCCATGCTTCCTGGCTCCCATGAATCAGGGATGAAAACAGGCCGAGCTTCTCTGATCGGCCACTCTTCATGGCAAATGAAATGCCCAAATCGCTATGCGGTGTCACAACCATGCTCACTGTGAGGGGATTGCCAGCACGAATGAAATCGACACTGATTTCTTTGCCGTCGGCTTCCTGTAATACCGTGTAGAAATCAACAGTATGGCGAATCTCTTTATCCGCCATGCCCGTAATCCTATCACCGGCTTGAAGCCCCATTTCATCGGCCATAGTTCTGGGTCTTACTTCGGATATTATTGGATCAACCCAATTCTGCACACCAATTAACGCCCTGCCCGTTTCCTTGTCGAGTTCGGGGATGACGCTGGTAATAAACTCTTTGTTATTTCGCCGTACGGTTAGGAAAATTTTCTCTCCCGGTTCAAATACAAGTTTCCGGCTCAATTCTTGAAACCTATCAATCTCCTGGCCGTTCACCGCAACAATTAAATCGCCAGTGTCCAGGCCGGCCACATCGGCAGGCCATACCGTCTGGTCCGGGGAATAATCAGACGCAAGTATGATTCTAGGTTCGGTATACTGCTCCTGGTACCCTATCCAGGAAATGACCATGAAAATGAAGACGGCAAACATTATGTTCGCCAACGGACCGGCAATCGATACAAGAATGCGCACAAAAGGAGAACTGCCGTAGAAATCTCCTTCTTTGAAGGCTGTTTCATTCCATCCTTCTTCTAATGACCGCCTGAAGGTCTCTTCTCCATAGAAATGGCAGTAACCGCCGAGTGGAATCAGGGAAAGCCGATATTCTGTATCGCCACGCTGAAAGCCCACGAGTCTTTTCCCGAATCCTATAGAGAAAGTTTTCACCCGTATCTTAGTCAATCGGGCCACGATATAATGCCCCGCCTCATGGACGAGAACGACGATAGACAGGCCTAGGATTCCTAGAAAAATACGTAGCACAGGATCAACCATAGTCTACCCTCCGATCTTGAAAAGAATGTAATACACAGGTGCGGTAAACAATAAAGAATCCACGGAATCCAGCATTCCTCCACGCCCAAGCATCATCCGACCAGAGTCCTTCGTGCTGGTTGCCCGTTTAATAGCCGATTCAACCAGATCTCCCATGCCAGTGGTCACCCCTAAGAGAATACCGAACAAGATGAGTTGCCATGTAGGGAGGTCAAGGATGCCGGGTAATAAAAAGGATGATGTAAGAAGCACTATTAGGGTTGCGGCTATTCCTGCAATGAATCCTTCCAGACTCTTATTGGGGCTGACGGCAAACAGGTTGCGATGCCGTCCGAAGAGAAGTCCGAACAACCAGGCAGTGGAATCATTTAGAAAAATGATTAGCATGAAGATTAGTAGAACATACCGGGCCTGATCAAGATCCGTCATCCGCTGTATCCACCACAGGAAAAACCCCGGATAAAGCAACATAATTAATCTCGACCCAATTCGCTGAATGCCAAAAGGAAACTCTTCCTCGGTGATAAGGATTATGCCGCCAAACGCCCACATACACCCCAGGGTTAGGGCAATAACGGCACTTTCAGGAGGCAAAAACCCAGCGGAGATAGACCAGGCGAGAAGAGGAGACAAACCGGGGAGTATCACCGTCCAAACCGGCAATAACATCCTTTTCAGCATGAGCCTCATTTCCATACCGCTCTTGATGCCGACAAAGGTGAGAACAATGCACACTCCGAGAAAATGGAAATGCGTCACAAATAAGAGTAATGCCGACAAACCTGGTATGGCAATTATGAAGAGGATGACTCTTTTCAGGACATTACTCATAAGCAATCTTGCCAAAGCGCCGCCGACGGGATTGGTAATAGACAAGAGCCGCATCAAGATGCTCCGAGGTCCAATCCGGCCAGTAGACATCGGAAAAATACATTTCCGCATAAGCCGCCTGCCACAGGAGGAAATTGCTCAAGCGCAACTCTCCGCCAGTACGTATTACCAGATCCAAATCCGGTATTTCCGGATGATCAAGGTATTGAGCAAATTGGGCTTCAGTAACACTGTCCGAACACCCCTCATCTTTGGCAAACCGTCTTGCAGCCCTAACAATCTCATCTCGACCGCCATAATTAATGAGGAGGTTGATCTGCATACCATCGAATTGAGCCGTTTTCTCCTCGGCGAGTCGAATTTCTCTGCGGACCGACAAGGGCAATCTCTCCAGGTTCCCCGAATGGATTATCCTTAACCCATTTTCCCTGTAAAAGTCATACTGCTGGCGCAGGTGTGTCTTGATGAGATTCATCAGAAATTCGACTTCCTGTTCGGCCCGCCGCCAATTCTCAGTCGAAAACACATAGAGGGATAATACCTTGAAGCCTGTATTCGAGGCGTGAACTACGATGCGTTTTGCGGCTTCAAGCCCCTCTCGGTGACCGCTGGTGCGGGAAAAACCACGCTCTTTCGCCCAACGCCCATTTCCATCCATGATGATACCGACATGGGAGGGAAGTGCGAGATTATTCAATTAATCAAACCTCCATGATTTCAGACTCTTTAGTCTTCAGGCAGCTCCCTATCTTTTCTATGTAGGTATCCGTAAGCGTTTGAATCACTCCAGTTGCTTTTTTCTGTTCATCCTCTGCAAAATCACCCTTCTTAATCTGCTCATTCGAGTCGCGGCGGATATTCCGGATGGCGACACGGGTGTTTTCGGCGAGATTCTTAGCCTGTTTGACGAGTTCTTTACGCCTTTCTTCGTTCAGAGGAGGAATGCTTATACGGATGACCTTGCCGTCATTACTTGGATTGAGCCCCAAATCCGATGATTGTATCGCCTTCTCAATATTCCCAATTGAACTCTTGTCGAAGGGTTGGATGACAATGAGCCTGGCTTCGGAAGTGGCAATACTGGCCAGTTGATTCAATGGTGTCGGTGTCTCATAGTAATCGACTCGGACATTGTCAAACAACGCCGCCGATGCACGCCCCGTGCGTAGACGACCAAAATCATCCATTAATGCGTTAATGCTTCTTTTCATCCGCTCTTCGGCTTCTTCCTTGAATCCATCCATGCTTTTCTCCTTATATTCCAGTGCGTCATTATTCTAAATTACTCAAACTATCACCCTTCGGATCGGGGCCTCCAGTACCTGTCTGGGGGTGTGTCAGAATGCGCCTTTGGCCCGCATGCGGCGTTGGCGAAAAAACCTGAAATGCTCATGTACAACATGGACACTCCGCTTTCAGAACTTTTCGCCGCCTTGCCTGCAAACCAAATCCATCATTCTGACCCACCCCCTGGATTCTGACACAGCCCCACAGTCAGGCGCAATCAGGTCAAAATGCTCACGTAGCCGCCTTGAATCGAAAAAAACCATCAAAACGGCCCTTAAGAACTTCAAAGACCGCAGGTAACCGGGCTGGCACACAGGGCCAGCCCCTACATGTCCCCACCCTCAATATAACCGCATTGAAAACCGGTTCAACCCGCAATAGACTCCTAGTCTTCCTGGCCAATCGCTATATAGGCGTAATCAGACAGTGTTAGCCGTCCGCCAACTTTTGAAGAGACTTCATCTATCACCTGCTTGACAGATTTCTTATTCTCCTTAACAAAGTCCTGATCCACAAAGCAAATCTGAGCAAGATGCTTGTTCAATTTCCCCTGAACTATGCCTTTGATCACATCTTCAGGCTTGTCCCCTAAGCTATTGGCCTGAGTCGTGAAGATGTCTTCCTGTTCTTTTATGTATTTAGGATCGACAGAGTCTCTCTGCAGATAGGCCGGCTTATAGGCTGCCACGTGCAGAGCCAAGTCAAATGCAAGTGTTTTGACTTCATCCTTCTCCACTGCTGCCACATTTTCACCGACGATTTTCACCATGACTCCGATGACACCCCCATTATGTGAATAGTTAACAACGATCTCGTTTTCGGCATATCCCCAATAGACGACTCGGCCTAGAGTCATATTCTCCTTGAGAACGGCAATGGCTTCCTTCACCATGGTTTCCACTTCTTCGCTCTTGCTCGCAGAGCCTGAAGTAGCTATGGTGGCGGCTATCTTTTCTCCCGCAGTCCGAAACACTTCGTTCTTCGCCACAAAGTCAGTCTCACATGTCAACTCGACCATGGCAGCTTTGCCATTGTCGATGAATGTGAAAACCGACCCATTATTGGTCGCCCGGCCTACGCGTTTCTCGGCGCTCGCTAGTCCTTGTTCCTTCAGTATCTTCTCCGCTTTCTCAAAAACACCTTCGGCCTCAATCAAAGCATTCTTGCAATCCAGCATACCGGCCCCGGTCTTATCCCGGAGTTTTTTCACGTCTTTGGGTGTTACCACTACTGTTTCATCTCCATTCTCCCTGGCAACTTTGCCTGATTTGGCCGACTTGGCACCTTCAGGCAACTTGCTCTCTGTGTCTTCTTTCTTGGTCTTTGCCTTGGGCTTGGTCTCGGTTTTGGGCTTGGTCTCGGTTTTGGGCTTGGTCTCGGTTTTGGGCTTGGTCTCGGTTTTGGGCTTGGTCTCGGTTTTGGGCTTGGTCTCGGTTTTGGGCTTGGTCTCGGTTTTGGGCTTGGCCTCGGTTTTGGGCTTGGCCTCGGTTTTGGGCTTGGCTTCGGTTTTGGGCTTGGCTTCGATTTTGGGCTTGGCTTCGGTTTTGGGCTTGGCTTCGATTTTGGGCTTGGCTTCGGTTTTGGGCTCTGTTTTGGCCTTGGCTTCTGCTTTAGGCTTGGCTTCGGCTTTGGACTTTGTTTCGGCTTTGGACTTTGTTTCGGCTTTGGGCTTGGTTTCGGCTTTGGGCTTGGCTTCGGTTTTGGGCTTGGCCTCGGTTTTGGGCTTGGCCTCGGTTTTGGGCTTGGCCTCGGTTTTGGGCTTGGCCTCGGTTTTGGCCTTGGCTTCGGTTTTGGCCTTGGCCTCGGCCTTGGCCTCTGTTTTAGGCTTGGCTTCGGCCTTGGGCTTGGCTTCGGCTTTGGGCTTGGGCTTGGCTTCGGGTTTAGCCTCGGCTTCGGCCTTGGGCTCGGCTTCTGGCTCGGCATTGGCTTCGGTTTTGGGCTTGGCTTCGGCTTTGGGCTTGGGCTTGGCTTCGGGTTTAGCCTCGGCTTCGGCCTTGGGCTCGGCTTCTGACTCGGCCTTGGCTTCGGTTTTGGGCTTAGCCTCGGCTTCGGATTTAGCCTCGGCTTCGGCCTTGGGCTCGGCTTCTGGCTCGGCCTTGGCTTCGGTTTTGGGCTTAGCCTCGGCTTCGGCCTCGGGCTTGGGCTCGACTTCGGGCTTGGCCTCGGCCAATTTATAAGTCACAGCATCTCTGTCCATCCCGTGAAACTGCTCGTCAGACATCTCCTTACGGGTGCTGTCATCGAACTCTTCCTTCATGACATTGTCTGCACTCAATTCACCAAAGGCTGACTCCTCGGTATCATCTTGAAGCGTTTCGATAACTTTCAGGCCCTGCTCATTGTCGGCTTCGATAACGGCATCGGCCACCACTTGGGTGAAAAGGCTGATAGCCCTGATTGCATCGTCATTTCCAGGAATGGGATAGTCAATGCCTTCAGGATTGCAATTTGTATCGACCACGGCCACAATGGGAATACCCATACGTTGCGCCTCTGCTACCGCAATGGCCTCAGTATGGGTGTCGATGACGAACATGACCCCTGGAAGATCATTCATGTTCTTAATACCGCCAAGGTTTTTCTCTAATCGGCCTTTTTCCTTAAGAAGCCGGGAGACTTCCTTCTTAGTGAGTTGATCGAATGTTCCATCAATTTCCATCTTCTCAAGCTTCTTGAGCCTCAGAAGTGATTTCTTAATCGTACTGAAATTGGTTAACATTCCTCCCAGCCAGCGATTATTCACATAGAACATATCGCATCTTTCTGCTTCTTGTTTTATTGAAGCCTGGGCCTGTTTCTTGGTACCGACAAACAGAACCGATTTGCCGTTCATAACCGCTTGTCGAACCAAATCATACGAGTCTTTGATTGCAACAATGGTTTTCTGTAGATCAATAATATGGATCCCGTTTCTTTGTGTGAAGATGAATTTCTTCATTCTAGGATCCCAACGTCGAGTCTGATGCCCAAAATGCACACCGGACTCTAATAGGTTTTTCATGGTTACAACAGCCACGCACCCTCCTCATTTTTTACGAACTACAGTATGTATTAATCTACCACCGTAGCCCTTCCCTTATTCTCAGATTCACACCTGGAGTTTCGAGTCTCTTTCAATCTAAACGCAACGCATACAGACTGGACTCTGACTGTTTTGTTTACAGCCATGATAATATGTCATGAATAGCCATTGATGGCAAGTCCCTTCTGGGAAGGGCTTTCCCATTTCTGCCAATTCATCCATCATTTCTAAGAATACTGTATCGATTTTAGAGATTTATGTTATGATTTCATGGTCATACTAAACAACTCATATTTGGAGATTGCGCCTCAATGTCAATTCCTGTTTTTAAACCATCTATAAAGAGACGTGACATGCACGCAGTTCTCTCATGCCTCATTACCGACGTGATTGGATCGGCAACCCTGGCGGAGGAATTGGTCAATACAGTGGCGGGGGAGCACAGGTTTCAAGGAGGCCTCGTCCTGCGTGAGTATACGAGAGCCATAGAAATTACAATGGAAAGCCTCGGCCTCACTGAGGGAAACCGTGTATTGATCTCGCCCCTGGCACCCAATGCTTATGGGAAGGCATTGAAATCACAAGGGTTAATCCCGGTATTTGCAGATGTTAAGGAGGAAGATGCCTGTTTGGAGCCGGAATCGGTGCATAAGGTGAATATAAAGGATGTTCAGGCTTTTTTTATTCATGCCCCCTTAGGCCGTGTTCCCGATATGGAAGCATTCTATGATATAGATCTCCCCATCGTCGTCGATATCGGAGAGGCACTAGGCGCAAGGGAGGCCAACGGCCCTCTGGGAAGTGGAGCGCAATTCATCCTCCTGCCCATGGAACCAGAGGGCATTGCGACCACCGGCGGCGGTACAATCATTCTCGCAAAGGACAAAGCGGATCTCAAGAAACTCCATTCAAAGACGGAGGCTCTGGGGCGTGATGCCTTTCTTTCTGACATCAATGCATCATTGGGGATCATTCAGTATCGGGAGTATCCGCAGGCCCTGGAGATTCGTGAAACTGTGCTTGAATCCTATGAGCAATCATTGCAGAAAGGACGGCACCGAACCCTCTCCCTCCCCCGTCGCGAAGAATACAGAACCGTCGCATATTCTTTCCCCGTTGTCGCAGACAGCGGAGCAAACGATATTCGCTCATATTCAAGAAAGAAGGGAGTGGAGACTTTGCTTGCATTTTCAAATAGTCTTTTAGAGGAATATCCCGAAGCTGGAGAGACCTGCCCCAAAGCTCAGTCCTTGGCACTCAGTACGCTTTTATTTCCGCTATATCCAACATTGGGCAAAAAAAATGTTCAACTCATCATGAATATCCTGGCGACATTGCCCTGAAACAGGTGGATTAACCCTATGAAGAAAGACAAGGCTTTCATCGTTTACAACCGCTCAATTGAGTCGGCATGCATTTTATTCGATGAAATGCAAGATTGGATGGCTAAACGAAATATCGAGACTTGTGGTTTTGACGCAGGTTCTTATCAGAAGGGAGAGGCCCTCCCAGAAGCCCGATTTGCCGTTTCCCTAGGCGGTGATGGAACCTTTCTAACCTGTGCCAGAATGGTTTCAGTGAACCCCATTCCAATTCTACCTATTCACTTAGGCACCTTCGGTTTTATTACCGAAGTGCAACAGGAAGAGTGGGAAGAAACCCTGGAAATGTGGTTAGCGGGAAGACTGAGAGTCGATGACCGCATGGTAATTGATATATCGGTATGGCATAAGGGTGAGATAGCCGAACGGTTTATCGGCATTAACGATGCCGTCGTATCCACCTCTGGAATAAGCAAAATCATCCGTCTATCCATTCAGGTAGGGGGATTCCCGGCCGGTCGTTTCCTGGGTGACGGCATGATTCTATCAACCCCTACAGGTTCAACGGCCTATTCCATGGCTGCCGGTGGTCCGATTATGGTGCCGCCCATGTCGGCACTGGTGCTTACCCCTATTTGCCCGTTCTCCTTGGCTTGGCGCCCCATGGTAATGCCAGATAGTGATGAGGTTGTGATTTCAGTGGACCCAGGGCAAAGAGCACAACTCCTACTCACCGTTGACGGACAGGAATCATACCCATTGGAGGAAGAAGACATAGTGAAAATAAAAGGACGGCAAGGCGGGATGAAGATAATCAAATCCCCTCACCGGAATTTTTATGAAGTGATCCGAACCAAACTAGGTTGGTCAGGGGGGCCACATGCTTGAGGAACTACGAGTTAGAAACTATGCCCTCATCGATGATGTTTCAGTTAATTTCTGCCCAGGGTTCAATGTCCTCACGGGAGAAACCGGTGCGGGAAAGTCAATTCTCATCGATGCCCTTTCTCTCATTCTTGGAGGAAAGGGCAAGAGTGAGGGTGTGCGTCAGGGAGTAGAAGAGGCCGAAGTGATGGCCGTTTTCCATACACCCGAGTCAGATGCATTGCAACAGTGGTGTGATAAATACGGCATCTATCCCGAAGACGACCGCCTCTTGATACGACGCACATTGCGGGTCAATGGGCGGGGAACTTCCAGTATTCAGGCCGTTCCCGTCACCCGTGTCGCATTGGCGGAGTTGGCATCATTCCAAGTAGACCTGCACGGACAGCACGAACATCAATCATTATCCCAAATATCGACTCACCGAAGGCTCTTAGACCGATTTGCCGGACAGGAAGACAGTGTGCGTGAGTTTACAGAGAAATTCACTGAGTTAACTAAACTAGACAAACGCATTGAAGAATTAAGCCTTAACAGGGAGCAGCTACTACAAGAAGCCAGTTTTCTACGCCATGCGTTAGAAGAAATCGAATCGGCGGAACTCAAGCATGGCGAAGAAGAAGTTCTTGAAAAAAGACAGAAAGTTCTTTCTCGACACGAGGAGTTGACTGCTAATCTCGAAAGAGCCTTTAATACAAGTGCCGAATCCCGTAACGGTGCCGTTGCTTTGCTACGAAAAACATCGGATGAAATAAACAAGGCCCTTAGAATCGATTCCACTCTTGGGGATCTGAAGAAAAGACTCGACACCGTATTCTATGAAATCGAAGATATCGTCAATGAAATCCGCATACGACGGGAAGGAGCCGAATTCGATTCTACCGAGTTGGAGCAAATTGATGAGCGTTTAGCAAAAATCAAAGCACTTGAAAAAAAGTACACGGCTGCCTCAGTCCCTGAAATACTCGCCTATGCCAAACAGGTAGAGGGCAGACTCAATACGCTTGATCATCGGGACGAAGAAGTCCACGAGCTTTCAGTAGCGAAGGAAAGGCTTCAGAGAGATTTAATCTCCAAAGCAAAGACTTTGAGTCATACAAGGCAATCGGCCGCATTGCTACTACAACAAAGAGTAGAGGAGCATCTTGAGGCACTGGGCATGATTGATGCGCATTTCAATGTTTCATTGAGTAACAAACACGGAGATCAAGGGCGATCAGTGATGGGGCCCTACGGCATTGATGACATTGAGTTCCGCCTCTCGGCAAATCGGGGTGAGCCGCTTCGGCCCCTAAGCACTGTGGCCTCCGGAGGAGAGCTGTCCCGTGTAATGCTAGCACTCAAAACGGTTCTTATTGAATCGGATCCCGTTTTGACGATGATTTTTGATGAAGTTGATGCTGGTATAGGCGGAAAGGTCGCGCGGTCGGTGGGTGAGCATTTATATGAGTTATCAAAAAGTAAGCAGGTATTTTGCATCACACACCTTGCTTCTATTGCTGTTTTCGCGAATAATCATTTTCAAGTGAGAAAAGAGACAAGTAATGATCGTACGGTGACAAAAATTAGACCGATTGAAGGAGTAGCACGTGTTCGGGAAATCGCACGCATGTTAGCGGGAGACAAAGAAGACTCGACATCATTTGATCATGCTCTTAGATTACTGAACGCTCAGGGGCATTGCTCCGATATATCGGCCATGGGTACTTTGTAGTGGCAAAAATTAGTAATGAATCAAGAAGACGATATCTAGAATCCATTATCCCTTATAGGGATTCTATTAGCAAGATCAGTAATAAAGAGTCTCGCATTGAGGCTTTGTTCGCCGAAGAAAATCGGAAAGATCCGTATAAAATCCTTGATCTTGTAGCGGATAATCTTACGGTAATCTCTCTCTACATCGCAATGAATTATTCTTCATTAGCAATGCTTGGCATAAAGAATGAAACCTCGCTCAACAACGCTCGAAAAACATGCTACAAAGCCCTGATACATCTGGAACAGGTATTCACGAATCTTATCGATGCTCCATTTAGCGAATACAAGGAAGCTCTTGACTCAGCGTCTTCCTTCCCTGAATTTGACCGCTATCAATTGGTTAGAAAAACAGGTTTTTCAATAGCTATAGTCAGGGATAGTCTTGGTGAAAACACTCGATGGAAATGGTCCCTGGTTGAGTTGGAGGGACGTCTGGCGACTGTGGCGAAGAACACCTTGAATCTCAGGGTGCTCGTCGAAGACTTGGATCCACGAGCAGAGAAATATAAGGAACGCAGTGAGTATTTCAACCTCGTCTTGAGGCTCCTGCAAGAGTCGGCAGACAACTATCGTATAAAATATGAGATTTCCACTGGAAGAAGAGACGACTTTCGAATTGCCATTCAATATCTCTCGGCGATACGCCGTCTTGCGCATGCCCTGGGAAATCAACACGAAGCGATGGATCTCAAGCAGAGAATCGACACCTGGCACGACAAGATGGAGGCAGATGAGAAGAATCAGGAGAAAAAACAACGCCTACAGCATCTAAGGAGCAGTAAACCATCCGCCGAAGATCAATCATGACGGATGCAGACCCGTTCCCATTGATCCATATGATAGCCATCATGCCTGCATAATCACAGATACCGAAGCCCAAAAACGCACCTTTGCATCGGGATGCATCATCTACCCAGGATAAGGGGTAGTGCCTATAAGATGCAGTTGAACCAGAGAAATGATACCGATGAGGAACGAAATGACAAACCAAGACCCTTACGTGGATTTCACCACCCGGCTGAAGCTCGTTGTAAGCAAGCACCCCGACTTGATTACACAACGCTCAGCAACATCTTTACAATGCGTCTGATCGGCAACAAGACACACGGCGATCTGGCCGAAATCGCCATTGCAGAGTTCATCAACCAGTAAATGTATGATTTCCGATCCGTTCACATCGGAAAGGATCTCTACCGAGCAAAGTCACAGGAAGAAGACATCAAGATCATCAATGAGATTACAAAGGCAGAGTTCCCCGTCAGCCTCAAGGCCTACGGAGACGGCCCGCTTCAACTCTCCACGGACAAGTCCTTCCGGATGTTTCCCAGACTGGAACAGGAGGGAGGCGATATCTCCGGGTAGCCCAATGCTCAACGGGTCCTGAGCGAACCGGCGTTTGCGGAGTTCCGGAATATAAATGTCCTCCCGCTGATATACGACGAGAAGAATCAACGGTGCAATGTCCTCGTGTTCGACTACAATCGAGCTGTGAAAGAAACCCACAGCATCAGGAGGGAGGAAGGGAAACGAGGGAGGAAGCACCCAGTATACCTATTCTACAGCTCAGCAGATGAGTACATCTGCGAAGTGCGGTACGGAAACGCGGCGGCCAATGCTCTGTAGCGTGGCCTTTGGACCCACACCAAGAACGGGTTGAAGTACTTCGACAGCATCACGAATGGCTGGATCGACTACTCTCACAATTTCGTGCTTGTGAAGCTCTTCTCTCATGCTTTGGTCTCCTCCCAAGCCGGTCATGCGACCGCCTTGGAGAAGATCAAAGAGGGCATTGTGAAGCTCAAACAGCAATCAGGAATCGAGTAGGAGGCACCCAGTACTACCTGGGTGCCGTCCTCTCACAGAACCGGCGTACGGGTCCGTACACGGCTCCTCATGTAAGTCATATTCAAAGAATTTCTGGATTTACTGCTCAAGGTTGGCTTTGTAGTCTTTTATGGTGGTTCCGTCGATGCCTGCCGTGCCCCCATTCTTACTCACCATCCTAAAGCCTTGCCCCAGTGTCCTAGGTCTGCACAGTGTCTCAACTAGCTCTGTGCTGTCCACTTTGAATAGCTCCTGTTGTTCCAACTTTCCTCCTTTGTTCACAAATGTTTGTTTTAGCGCATCTTGCTATATTCCAGAGTGTACGTACTGGTAGCTCAATGTTCCTTTCAGGCTAAACTCACTTGCTGTGTTGCTCATTGTTTCCAAAGAACGCTTACATGTTCCCCCCTTCACCTCCGGCTTCCTTGCCACTTGGTCATTAGTTCTATCCTCATGCAAACATCACTGCTTCTTCATCGGCTAAGACCTTTACGATTACTATGGGTTCATCTGACTGCCCCCGAATTCAATTCTGAAAAGCATAACCTTACATCCCTGCACGGCTTAGGAAATCTTATGGCGTAGTTCCACAGTTTCCGCTACCAGCGGGTCTCCCTGGGTAAGATACAATCTCCATTTCCGCTTGCCTTCTTTACCACCAAGGATTACGGAAAGGATATGGGACTTCGATGTCAGAGGGCATCTCATCCTCCTTTGGCGGCCTGTACAAAGGTTCACTCAATGTTCAAACGGATATTTTGACTTAGACTTCCTTCAGATTCCTCATTGGGACTGACAATCTCTAGGGTACCTCTAAAAAACAACTTTAGGAAATTGACGAAGAGATTTTTCGTTGATACAAGGCGGCAAAAGCGGAGCGTAGCTTGGCTACGTGAGCATTTTGACAACGCCGTAGCGGCGGAAAAGATCGAGTCAAGAACTAAATGGGGGTTTTTAGAGGTACCCTCTATCAATGACAGGCATCTCATTGATATGCTGGCGGTCTTTCTTCGGACACCCTTGTCTTTGTCTACTAATTCCCTCCTTTCAGGGTTTAGGTGGGACTTTCACCCACTGGATTTTGGTCATGCCAGGCGCACTTCCGGGGCAGGTGCCGCTGAAACTCCCTGAGGCCTCCGGCCCTGGAGGGATGCTTTACAAAACTGCAGGCCGGGCCAGCCGGAACCCAGCGCTACTGTAGCTACCGCCGGGGCTGTTCTTGCTGCGGTTAGCCGACCGCTGGCTACTGGCATCGTTGTTCCAGCTACCCCCCCGAAGAACCCGGTCCAAGCCCGTGGAGGGTCCCGCAGGATCGGGCTGGTTGACGCTTGAATAAACTCCATACCAGTCCCAGCACCACTCCCAGACATTCCCACTCATGTCGTACAGCTTCAGCTCGTTGTCCTTCTTCTGCCCCACCGGGTGGGTATTAAAACCGCTGTTACTGGAATACCAGCCCACTTGGTCCACATTATCACTTCCGGCGTACTTGTAACCCATCGATTGATCGCCTCCCCTTGCCGCATACTCCCATTCGGCCTCCGTCGGCAGGCGGTAGCCATTCGCATCCCAGCTTGGCGTTACGCTTGTACCGGTTATCGTGTATACAGGGGTCAGACCAGCCTGATTGCTTAGCCAATTCGCATACTCCACCGCTCCGTACCAGGTTACATTGGCTACCGGGGTGTCACTGGTTGGGAATATAGTAACATCTTCCTTGAATCTAAATTCCCCTCCATTATTCTCTACCGCAATGGGGTTGTTCCCCATACCAATCAACTCGATCCCGTCCTTACTTCCATCGGCCTCCACCTCTGCCGAGTTGAGAAACTCTATGTACTCTGCATGCGTTGTTTCATACTTGCTTATATAAAACGTACTCACCGTTACATCGTGCTGAGTTTCATCTGCATCTCCCTCGCCGTCAGGGCTCCCCATCTTGAAGGTGCCACCTTCTGCCAAGGCATATCCCACCACTGTTGCCTCCTCGATACTCCCGATGCTTTCTCCGGCAGAGTTTGTCGCCGTTACAATGAAGTAATACATGGTACCGTTGGTAAGTCCCGTAATTGTCAATGAAGTAACGCTTCCGTTACCCGTTGATTTTTTGGTTGTGGTGTCGGTTGTTACGGCGGCTTCAGTGCCCCAGTATACCGTGTAATCGGTTATGTCAGCTCCGCCCGTGCCGGACGGTGCCGTCCAGGATACAGTTACTTTTGTGTTTCCTGGTGCGGTCTCTACATTGGTCGGCGCATCGGGAACAACAGTATCTCCCGTGGGGCAGGCAATTAAAACCGATACAATCAGCAGGGGCATAAGCCAGCCTACATACTTCTTTAACGCTTTGTTCATAATCATGGACCTCCTATTATTTCTCCTAAATATAGTCACATCCATATTGTATGACAAGAGGGTGAATTGTCAAGCGGGAAATTTCCCTTGCCCCAAGTTCACCATACAATAACCTTATCTCATTCCTCTACCGACAGTTAACTTTTTCGATTATCACCATTGATTTTGTATTTCATTAATTGTCGGTCAAGGTCCTTCCCCGATAGACTAAAGTTTTCTATAAATATCCAGCACCTCCGGCTTCCTTGCCACTTGGTCATTAGTTTTATCCTCATGCAAACATCACTGCTTCTTCATCGGCTAAGACCTTTACGATTACTATGGGTTAATCTGACTGCCTCCGAATTCAATTCTGAAAAGCATAACCTTACATCCCTGCACGGCTTAGGAAATCTTATGGCGTAGTTCCTTAAGTTTCCGCTACCAGCGGCTCTCCCTGGGTAAGACACAATCTCCATTTCCGCTTGCCTTCTTTACCACCAAGGATTACGGAAAGGATATGGGACTTCGATGTCAGAGGGCATCTCATCCTCCTTTGGCGGCCTGTACAAAGGTTCACTCAATGTTCAAACGGATATTTTGACTCAGACTTCCTTCAGATTCCTAAATTGGGACTGACAATCTCTATCAATGACAGGGGGCTGTGTCAGAATGCCCTTTGGCCCGCATGCGGCCTTGCCTGCAAACCAAATCCATCATTCTGCCCCACCCCCTGGCGGTCTTTCTTCGGACACCCTTGTCTTTGTCTACTAATTCCCTCCTTTCAGGGTTTAGGTGGGACTTTCACCCACTGGATTTTGGTCATGCCAGGCGCACCTCGGATATACTCATTTTCCTTGGAAATGCACACCCTCTCTTAAGTCCCCATCCAGTATAACTGAATCAGACAACTAATAGCTAAATACTAATTCAGAATCCTGGCCTCTGAACACACCCTCTATTGTCGGAAAAGCACTATTGTTTTTCTCCTGAAAAGAAACTGAAAAAGGAAACGCCTGTCCTGAATTGACTGAACTAGTACTATAAAACTCCAAGGAGCGAGTGATCGATTTCCCTGGTGGTAGTCTTCCAAAATACATCTTCTGGAAATCGAATTGCCATCTATGGACTCCCACTGAGGCTATTAATCCATAAGCTGGACCGCTACCACGTTATTCAATTCAAGCGTCATCAACCACCTGTTTTCATCTTCCTCTAATTTCGAAAAAATGACCCTTGTCTCCAGAAATGGTGGTTGACTTGAATTTCCTGAGGCAACCATATCGGTCTCTTCCTGTTCAGAGACGAGCACGGTAGGACCGTATATGCCATACAAATCGTCAATGCGGTCGTTTATCTTGGATATGTACCATTCAAGAGGGCTGGGAAGCTTGTCGCCAGACACCATGGGGGCCGCGCCCTTCTCTCAATCAGAGCGATAGCGACATCATCCCTCTTCCATGCGAAAGCCCAGTAAAGAGGAGTTGTTCCGCTAGCTAGGGCATTAACCTGAGCCCCCGCATCCAATAGCATATTCGCTATTTCAAGATAACCCTGGTACGCCGCCCAATGCAAAGGGGTAAAACCATCCTTTCTTTCGACATTGATTGGGGCTCCAGCATCTATCGGGGCCCGGACTACTTCCTCTTCGGCCCTCCCAGACGGCATGATGCAACACCCATCCCCCACTTGCATCGGTCCAAGTCATATCTAATTCTCCGCTCTGAATCAAATTCAGGACGGTCTCATCACGGCCCTATCTGAGAAGCGAGACATCATACTCTAATTATGGTGCCGATTCCATAGCGGCCCTCGGCGAATCTTCCTCATCGAGAGTAGACACACTTCTACAGGAAACAGTGAGTAAAATGAGAATAGTTAGAAATAAATCCAAGTATTGCATTCCAGACTCTATGGTTACAAGTATAGCATGCAACATGACTTTTTTCAAAAGGAATCAAGTGCCGGCGGCCGGACTTGAACCGGCACGGCATGAGTGCCGGCAGATTTTAAGTCTGCTGTGTCTACCTATTCCACCACGCCGGCGACTAATGATTTATCAGGTTAAACTGTATTATAGTCTTGTGTCAACATGCATTAATCACTAGTATTCCTTCAAGGAGAAAACAATGAGTCAGAAAGTTCTTGATTACATTAAGCCGGGAGTAGTCTATGGCGACGACCTGAAAACACTCTATGAAATATGCAAGAGTGAAGGCTTTGCCCTTCCGGCTGTTAATTGTATAAACACCGAATCCATCAATGGTGTTCTTGAGGCTGCCGTGAAGGTGAATTCGCCGGTCATCATTCAGTTCTCAAATGGCGGAGCAGCGTTTTTTGCGGGCAAGGGCCTTAAGCCTACCACCGGCCGTAGTGATGTCATCGGAGCCACATGTGCCGCACTCCATGTGCACCAAATAGCAGAAGCCTACGGAATCCCCGTGGTTCTCCATACCGATCATTGTGCAAAGAAAATTTTGCCTTGGCTCGACAACCTCTTGGATACTGGTGAAAAGTATTTCCAGACCTATGAAAAACCACTCTACAGCTCCCACATGGTCGATCTCTCAGAAGAGCCCATCGAAGACAATGTCCGAGTGACTGGTGAATATCTCAGGCGTGTCAGTGCCTTGGGAATGTTCTTGGAAATGGAATTAGGTATTACTGGCGGGGAAGAAGACGGAGTAGACAACAGTGACCGTGATATTGAAGACCTTTACTCCAAGCCGGAAGAAATCGATTATGCCTATGTGGAATTGAAAAAAATCAGCCCTAATTTCACGATTGCGGCGGCCTTTGGTAATGTACATGGAGTCTACAAACCCGGAAATGTCAAGCTTACCCCATCAATTCTTGACAAAGGACAGAAATACATTGCAGATAAGCATAAATTGAGTAATAGCAAGCCCATCACTTATGTTTTTCACGGAGGCTCAGGCTCCTCCCAGTCAGAAATCCGTGAGGCTATCGGTTATGGAGTCGTGAAGATGAACATTGATACGGATACCCAATGGGCCACTTGGAAAGGGGTATTGGATCACTACAAAGAAAATGAAGCTTATCTTCAAGGCCAATTAGGTAATCCTACGGGGCAGGATTCACCAAACAAAAAATTCTACGATCCGAGAGTATGGCTTAGAAAGGGACAACAATCCTTTGTCAATCGTGTTATTGAAGCATTTGAAAGCCTCAATGCAGTGGGGAGGAACTAAAAGGGCATAGCTAAACACGTCTCGTCAGACCTATTTGAATCCCGCCAAAACACAACTGTTGCATTTCTAGTGATTTCGCCATGCGTTTCATATGGAACGGAAGGACGTGGGTATTGATGCAGTTTTGAAATGGGTCTTCTCCAATTTACATAGAACCCCGAATGTTTTGCTGGAGGTATCCGCAGTGTGTAGAGGGGGGGGTTATATGTGAAGAGGAAGGAGTATGGTGACTTCAGTTCCCTGATTTGGCTCGCTCTTGATTCGCACTGTTCCTTTATGAGCCTCGACGATGGTTTTTACAATATGCATTCCCCAGCCAGTGCCCCCATAAGTGGACCTTGAGTAAAATGGATCAAAGACATGCTCTGTGGTTTCCTTGTCCATTCCAATCCCATCATCCTGGACAACTAAGGCCAGGCCATCATCTACCCTCAATGCAGAGATAGTTATATTGCCAAGTTTTGAGCATGCCTTCAAAGCATTATCATAAAGATTGATAAGCACCCTCAGCATTCGGTCATTATCAAGAAAGACGACATCTGGAAACTCATTATTCCAGGTAACAGACACGTTCTTTGCTTTGGATGTAGCCCCGATGCTCTCGCTAAGCTGCTTAAAAAGAGTCTTGGTTTTAGTTGGGGTGTAATCTAGGTGTATTTCACCCTGTGAATAGTCCAGCCATTCATTGGTTAGTCCGGTGAGTCTTATAGTTTCACGGCGAATCTGGGAAGTGCAACGCTTAAGTTCATTTGAATCACTTCTCCCCTCCCCCTCTAGTTGGAGTTCCAACATATCGGCATAGGCCTTTATAACCGATAAAGGATTTCGCAAATCATGCATGATCATTGATGCGACCTTTCCCAAACTAGATAAGCGTTCCTTGATTAGAAGCTGTTTCTGAGCCTTCTTCAAATAACTATTAGCCGTGGTAAGTTCCTTATTGCGTTCGCGCAATTCACTAATGAAACTATCATTGCTACTGCGAACGATGCGGGACAATCCCTTCATCAAAGCCAAAGCAACCGCCCCCCTCTCTCGTAGCAATTGGCGGAAAGCATCAGCTTCAATAGAATATCCAGAAATATCGGTGAGAGCGACAATGGTTGCGCTACGAGGAAGTTCATCGGCGACACTCATCTCTCCGACGAGGCTTGGAGCTTCTGTAATTGCAATCAAATCAGCGGTGACGGTTCCATGCTCAACCCAAATTCCAACCTTGCCATCGAGTAGCGCAAACAGTCTATCGGCATCAAGATCTTCCCGTGCTAAAACATCATTTTTCTGCATTACTAGAGGCTGACAGATGCCTGCAATAGCAATTCTATCTTCCTCCGATAGACTCTCAAAAGTACCAATTTGTGCAAGGTTCTCTTCTATGGTATTAGTATTCATAACTATGCTTGCTCTGACATATTATGGGACACCCACCACACTTGCAATCTGGGGCTACCACGCATCCATCATGTCATCGACATCACGACTCTCTTCGGCGAAAAGGTCGGTTACAGCCCTAATATCATCAAAATAGATATAGTACCGTCCATAGGTTTCATCAATATTACAATTCACATTGAATCCATTGATAGTGATACCCATTCGATCATTGTAGTGATAATCTCGTTGTTTGATATGAGGCGGAATTGTAACTGTCAGTTTTTTCCATCCTGAGAAATTGAGTTTTCCCATCGGTATGACTGCCACATTGCCGAAAAAATCGGCGACGACAAGCTCTAACCTATGCTGAGTATTTCTTCCGGCGACCCAAACAGAGACGGTTTTTGTAATCCCTTCAACGGCAAGAGGTCGAACGGGCTTTAATGAAAATGTAATAGCTCCACGGTGGTAAAATTCAATTTTGCCGCCAAGGACATTTTCATCCGGTTCACCCAACCCAAACTGTTGTTCATCCTCAATAAATTCCTTATTGACAGAACCACCTGAAAAGCTCTGCAGAGATATCAACCCATGATCAGCGGGCATAACACCATACCAGAACCCTGAGTCTTCCATCTTGTTTACGGAGATTTCCTTAAGCTTCTGTTGCGCCGTTAAAACACCTGTCTGCTCTGGGCTTATCTCGTTCTGCGCCATCAAACCAACCCCTGCCATAGCAAAAATCAATGCTGTTATGATGTGTTTTTTCATCTCACTCTCCTGTTTCCCAGATCTCACTAATCCGCTGCGTATCGGTCAATCCAAACCCATCGTATCGTGTATCATGGATGTCTGTAAGTATTTTTAAATGATCAAGATAGATATAAAAATCTGAGACGATCTCTTCTGGATGGGTCGTGATAACGATTTTCGTCAAGCTCAAAGTCGTATCAACCTGTATGTAATTAGATACCTGCTTGATGTAGTTCGGCATTGTTATAAACATATTCTTCCACCCAACAAATTTCAAACTTCCTGGTTCACTTAGATTTTCATTCCTGAAGGGAAAAAGTCTATGTGCAATTCCTTGATAATCCCTAAAAAAGAACTCAATATAAAAGTCATAGTTTGACCCCCAAGCCCAGAAATCCAGCGTATGCACACGCCCGGGTAATGCGATGGTTTTAGGGATGAAATCCTCTCCTGAACCCACGCCGGGAATAAGCTCAATTTGGTTATAACCTTGGCGTATAAATGCACCGTTTATACCAAATACTCCGAGATTCTCGGGATTCTCCGGGCGAACACCAAACAAGTCCACCGGCCATTCATTCATAGCATAGGCAAGTTTCGGTTTGCCTGGCGCAGAAAATTTGCTCCCACGCAACTGCCAGGAAATGGGCTGCCCTGTATCGGGAAAATAACCGGAATCGGGGCCATCCCAAGTTTCGATTATTCTGGATTCCAATCTCACGGTAACCTCGTCAGCACCAAGTAGGCCTGAGCCCAATACCAGAAGAATGACCAAAGCCATGAATAGATTAAAATGCTTCATTCTTATCTCCTTATTATCTCATAAAAAAGCAACTGTCAAGAATGTACATGATAGAGGCAAAAGACGAATAGCGTCAAACGGTTTTCTCACATTTCCAACTTTCCAGGGTAGTATATCGCCAATTTTCTATTATTACTATCCATTACGGACAAAAGAAGACTCCTTAATCTTCTATGGTCATCCTCTATACTTGCAATAATTCGCTTACTCCACCGTCCATTTGCAAAGGCAAATTCGCTAATAACTGGTTGCGGAAAGTCCTGCGTCGCCTGAAATGCCAGTATATTCACTGCTCCCGCCAATAAAAGGAAGACTGATGCATCTGGCACCTTACGAATAAAATCATCAGGAAGCGAGTCGCTGGTTTCTGATATCTCAACTTCTACAATAGGATAAAGGCCCTCCGTGGCAACCTCGTAAGCTGACAACAACTCATCAAGACCTCCCTTATGAAGAACGAGGGCAGGCTTAGCTTGGTCAAAAGCGATATTTCCCGCAATTCGGCCAATATCCGCAAGAACAGTCGTCTTATCCATGATTATGTTAGACACATTTTCCCGCTCTTCAAAAAAGGGTCTCACACCTGTTATAATAATGTGGCTATCACTCAGCACTGGTGCCAGCGCAACTGATGCATTCCAGCGTGAAAGGACAACAATATCAGGAATGGATGTCAATTCTTCGATTATACCTGTCAGTGTACGATTATCGCTTATGATTTCATGGCTAATTCGAATACCCTTCAACCATGCACGAAATATAAATAAACTACTACGTCCTCCCCAATTACCTACAGTATCGACATAAGGATCCGATATGATAAGGGCCGTCCGTTGTGAACATGAAGCAAAAAAGAAAATCGCAATAAGGTAAAGGACCCCAATTCTTTGCATTCTTCTAGTTACGTATGCCCTTAGCATACAAAAACACCAGTGACGATGAGCCTATCGCGAATACAACGGCTAATACCCAAGCCATGAATCTCTCCCCACTAAAGTACAAAACAGGAATGAATGTGAACAACGATGGCAAAAGAAGAACTCCTGTCAGTACGACATACCTTATCCAATGATTAATCCTTGCTCCCTGATCAACGAGAAGAGATGAAATTCCCATAACAGATATCCAGATAAACGGCGTTAAAAAACTGTGATAATCCTCAAATCCAGGATCAAGGATCAAAGAAGTCCAAATCATATAAACCGTTGCAATTCCACTAAACACACCAGATATGCTCCTGATCCGTGAGTGGGAAGATGGCACGATGACATTTACCAATATCACCGCCAATATACCAGGTAGCATGGGCCATCCTGTTATACGGAGCCATGCCCAACTAAACAGTTGAACAAAATCCATGCCGAACGGCACCCCTGTGAGCAACCCCAGAGTGACCAGCAAGGTCGGCATTCCGATTAAGACACCCTTAAACCATGGAATCAGCAAGCCCATCCACCCACGAGATGGAATTTTATAAAAGGATACTATCAACAAATACCAAAGCGGAGCAACTGTAACAAGAAATATGTCCATGAGTACTCACTCTAGCATAAGCTGGATCTATGCGACAATGCAGTTGAAGATGCTTAGAATCATAATAGTGTTCCGCAACTTTCAGAAATCAATATCTGGGCGCACCGGGGCTGTGTCAGAATCCAGGGAGCCCGACGGCCCCCCCCTCGTTGGGCTCTCCTCCTCCTCCCCCCGCCCCCCCCTGTCAGGGGGGGCAAGGGGCTACCTCAGGCAAGGGGCCTGCCTGTGCGTGTACGCATGTAGACAGGCGGAAAGTTCTGAAAGCGGAGTGTACATGTTGAACATGAGCATTTCAGGTTTTTTCGCCAACGCCGCATGCGAGCCAAAGGCGCATTCTGACACAGCCCCCATTTATAGGGGGGACATGAATGTGCTGGGGGTGGGTCAGAATGATGGATTTGGTTTGCAGGCAAGGCGGCGAAAAGTCCTGAAAGCGGAGTGTACATGTCGTACATGAGCATTTCAGGTTTTTTCGCCAACGCCGCATGCGGGCCAAAGGCGCATTCTGATACAGCCCCCATTTATAGGGGGGACATGAATGTGCTGGGGGTGGGTCAGAATGATGGATTTGGTTTGCAGGCAAGGCGGCGGAAAGTTCTGAAAGCGGAGTGTACATGTTGCACATGAGCATTTCAGGTTTTTTCGCCAACGCCGCATGCGGGCCAAAGGCGCATTCTGATACAGCCCCCATTTATAGGGGGGACATGAATGTGCTGGGGGTGGGTCAGAATGATGGATTTGGTTTGCAGGCAAGGCGGCGAAAAGTCCTGAAAGCGGAGTGTACATGTCGTACATGAGCATTTCAGGTTTTTTCGCCAACGCCGCATGCGGGCCAAAGGCGCATTCTGATACAGCCCCCATTTATAGGGGGGACATGAATGTGCTGGGGGTGGGTCAGAATGATGGATTTGGTTTGCAGGCAAGGCGGCGGAAAGTTCTGAAAACGGAGTGTACATGTTGTACATGAGCATTTCAGGTTTTTTCGCCAACGCCGCATGCGGGCCAAAGGCGCATTCTGATACAGCCCCCATTTATAGGGGGGACATGAATGTGCTGGGGGTGGGTCAGAATGATGGATTTGGTTTGCAGGCAAGGCGGCGGAAAGTTCTGAAAACGAAGTGTACATGTTGTACATGAGCATTTCAGGTTTTTTCGCCAACGCCGCATGCGGGCCAAAGGCGCATTCTGATACAGCCCCCATTTATAGGGGGGACATGAATGTGCTGGGGGTGGGTCAGAATGATGGATTTGGTTTGCAGGCAAGGCGGCGGAAAGTTCTGAAAGCGGAGTGTACATGTTGCACATGAGCATTTCAGGTTTTTTCGCCAACGCCGCATGCGGGCCAAAGGCGCATTCTGATACAGCCCCCATTTATAGGGGGGACATGAATGTGCTGGGGGTAGGTCAGAATGATGGATTTGGTTTGCAGGCAAGGCGGCGGAAAGTTCTGAAAGCGGAGTGTACATGTTGTACATGAGCATTTCAGGTTTTTTCGCCAACGCCGCATGCGGGCCAAAGGCGCATTCTGATACAGCCCCCATTTATAGGGGGGACATGAATGTGCTGGGGGTGGGGCAGAATGATGGATTTGGTTTGCAGGCAAGGCGGCGGAAAGTTCTGAAAGCGGAGTGTACATGTTGCACATGAGCATTTCAGGTTTTTTCGCCAACGCCGCATGCGGGCCAAAGGCGCATTCTGATACAGCCCCCATTTATAGGGGGGACATGAATGTGCTGGGGGTGGGGCAGAATGATGGATTTGGTTTGCAGGCAAGGCGGCGGAAAGTTCTGAAAGCGGAGTGTACATGTTGCACATGAGCATTTCAGGTTTTTTCGCCAACGCCGCATGCGGGCCAAAGGCGCATTCTGATACAGCCCCCATTTATAGGGGGGACATGAATGTGCTGGGGGTGGGTCAGAATGATGGATTTGGTTTGCAGGCAAGGCGGCGGAAAGTTCTGAAAGCGGAGTGTACATGTTGTACATGAGCATTTCAGGTTTTTTCGCCAACGCCGCATGCGGGCCAAAGGCGCATTCTGATACAGCCCCCATTTATAGGGGGGACATGAATGTGCTGGGGGTGGGTCAGAATGATGGATTTGGTTTGCAGGCAAGGCGGCGGAAAGTTCTGAAAGCGGAGTGTACATGTTGCACATGAGCATTTCAGGTTTTTTCGCCAACGCCGCATGCGGGCCAAAGGCGCATTCTGATACAGCCCCCATTTATAGGGGGGACATGAATGTGCTGGGGGTGGGTCAGAATGATGGATTTGGTTTGCAGGCAAGGCGGCGGAAAGTTCTGAAAGCGGAGTGTACATGTTGTACATGAGCATTTCAGTTTTTTTTGCCAACGCCGCATGCGGGCCAAAGGCGCATTCTGACCCGCTACACTCCCCTTGAGCCTGTCATTTGGTGATTTGCCGTGTGTAGCATGATCGACCCAATTCGGGTGCATGGATTTCCGGTTCTTCCATCAGTACGGCATGAGGCAAATCACTTACTGCCCGAGACTCAATAGGAGACCACTTTGTTCGCTATATTAATCCACATATCAGGCGACAGAGTTTCTGGTCTTCGATCAAGTCCGATTCCTGTTTCCAAGATGGCCATCTTGACGAGGTCCGTCCGAGGGAAATTCTTATGGGTCTCTGCCATCTTGAGATTGTTCGCAAGAGTCTTGCGCCTTGCGTGAAAGAGTGTGCGCACAATGCGGCTCAATGTATCGGGACAATTAATTTCACCATGCAGTTCTGCCGGTTCCATGATGATGATACGTGAATTTACTCGGGGTGAGGGATAAAAGGAACCGGGAGAAAGCCGCCCTCCATCGATTATGCGACAGTTTGTCTGACAGAGTACTGAAAATGAGGAGTAGGACTTACAGCTTGGTGGAGAGGTTATCCGATGGCCCATCTCATCCTGAACGACCAGGACCAGACGTTTCGCCAGGCATCTCGCTTCGATGAAGGCAAAAATGATTGCGGATGCGGCATTGAAGGGCAAATTTCCAATTATCTTGTCCGGTCGTCCAAGGTTCCAATGCTCCTGCCAGGTTCGTATAACATCCCCTTCGACGAGCTTCATTCCCTTCATGCCATAGGTTTCCCTCAACCACTGGCAGTAAGCCGGGTCTATCTCAAAACCAGTGAGATCCGAAGTCTGATGAAGAACCAACTCACTCATGCCCCCAAGCCCGGGACCGATCTCCCAAACCCTTGAACCTGGATATATGCCGAGGGAATCGACGATTTTCTCACGCACACCTTGGTTAATCAGGAAGTTCTGCCCCCAACGTTTCCTTGGCGAGATTTCTCTTGATTGTAAGAACTTTCGGATTGAGGCTGGGGAGTTGTGGTTTAATAACATGTGCCTCACCCCTATATAATAACGGAAGTATAGGACCTGCCGCCATAAGTAGCCAAGGGAGAACCAAACCTATTTGCAGAGTCGGCATCCGGGCAAACACAGCGGCGATCTCGGTCATCCATCCTACTAGGGAATCTAGAAAAGCCGCAATAAACAAAGCAACTTCTCCGGTAGGGATTATCATAGCTATGCCTCCTAAGGCCATCGCGAGGGCCACGAATGGAGTCAGTATGGCGGCAGACAATATGGACACGGGTCTCCAGACTCCAAATACCCGCATGACGATGGGCATCGTAGCAAACTGGGCTCCGAGGCTGATCCCGATTATGCCTGCGATTTTCGATGGAAGATACCGGCTAATAATCCTAGACAGGCTCAAACCGCCAGTCAGGATACCGGCGAGTGCCGCATAGCTCAGAATAAATGAAAGAGAGTGAATACTGTATGGAAAAAGTACTGATTGAAAAACGAAGGCCGTACAAAGATAGTTTATGGGAGATGTTTTATAGCCTCTGCATCGATCAACAGTCCATAGACCATACATAAAAACAGCTCGCATCAAAGAAGGTCTATACCCGACAAGGAGCAGATAGAATAAAACCAGTATCAGGGACATAATTATCGATCCCCGAATCCCTAATGGCCCCTTTGACAGACACTGGGCCGCGATAACAATGAGTCCTATATGAAATCCGGAGAGTGCGAGAAGGTGCATACATCCAGCTTCACGGAAATTTCTTATAATCCTGGACCCAGAATCAATGCGTGTACCGAGGATAAGAGCATGAAGAAAGGTATAGGTATCGTAGGAACACTGCATGAGTTTTTTTCTCATATATCGAAGAATTCTGTGTCTTGTCCTCATGATTTCCATCTTCCATTCTCCAGGAAGAGAGGAATCCGCATACCAAACCACCTCAGAATCATCGCCCGAGGAGAAGCCTCCGGATGCATTCACAATCCGGCCTAATCCCAGTTCGAGCCACGGGGTATTTCCTATTACCATGATGCGTCCCCTGGCCTCTGAGGTGAGAACTTCTGACTGCGTTTTAATTAAATGGGCATTAGCCCTCCAGGATCCCTTCCTTAATGGACTCGGGTCTTCCAATAGGAAGAACTCTATTTCACGGATGTCCTCCATTCGAATTCCAAAAGAAGTTCTTGATTTCTGAATTCCAAGGTAGCCCTGGACACAGCCTGCCGTGAGAAATCCAAATAGGAATAGGGCCAGCCCTGTGGCAATTTCCCACAAACTGTTCTGCGAGTTACGGCCTATAAGGATTTGGTTCATACCAAAAAAGGTTGATAACAGTAAGAGGATTCCCCCCATTAGCATAATGAGGAAAACAACGAGTTTGTTATCAAATACACCCAGCACCTGATAAACGGCGCATCCGGTCGCTATGATCGGCATAGAGGGCCACATACGGCATCTCATACAATGAGAGACCATGATGACACTCAAGTTACTTCATTTGTTTTGAATTTTTTTGCTAGCCTCTACTGCAAGTTGCTTTACCATAGGCGTGAAGTCACTGAATCTTATGCTCTGAAGAGCGGCTAAGCCAATCTCGGAACCAGACTCACCAATGGCGAAGATGCACTGCCGCAATAATGACATTTCATTGTGACTCAGGCTGACACCTGCATTCTGTCTGTCAACATACTCTGAAACCAGGCGATCAAGCCTGGTGGCGGCCTCATCACTTCCATCAATTCCAAGAACCTGGATCGCAAGCAGTTTTTCATCAATATCGCCTCTGGTAATGGAAGTAAACAATAAGTCCGGCATTTCGGGGTGAGGGGTTTCTAGGTCGGAATAGCCCCGAATAGCCGTCAATCTCAATTGAGTCAACTGCCGATTCGATTCAACGGAAGAGGCTTTTGCCCTGAGCCCAATCTGTAATGTCGCAACCAAGGCTTTGACTTTTTCTTCAGCATCGGCATCATTGACACGGATTAAGGCATCAAGTGCATGGTTCTTTACCTGATAATCATCCGCATTCTTGATGATGTTGGAGAGATAGGTGATCGGGGTCTCATAAGAATTGATAATCAATTCATCGGCAAGACTCGTCACCCTGTCCCTATACCAACCGATGGATGCATAGAAGAGAGATTCAAAACCTTTCTCATTCCTGAGTCGGCGCAACGCAACTGTGGCACCGTATGCCTCAATTTCCGCATTTTCCTTATCAGGACGGTAGTTCAAATTCAGTTCATGGAGAAGCATGGCTATGTCCGCGGTGTATTCAACGGCATTCATTTTACCAAGTGAAATGAGACACTCCGCCTTGAGAAGGGAAGACCTGGCTGTGCGGGCCAGATCCCATACAGTACCGGAGCCTTCTGGGGATTTCAATTCACCAAGTTCCTTCACTGCCAACAGGGATAGTGCGACCCATAAATCATAGTCGTTCGTGTTGGTGGTACGAAAATGAGAGAACTCACCATATACAAGATCATCAATCGCCGTCAGAAAAAATGGCTCAAGCGCATTATCGTCAAAGTCGATCAACTCCTGCATAATACTATACTTCTGCTCCAAATTGTTTAACCGCTGATATATTCGAGAAAGGGCCTCACCATATTGGCTTGCTGTAGCATACTGTATCGATACAATGCTCAAAGTCGCCATTATCATGAATATTTTGAATAACCTCATGTCTACCTCTCCACATCAATACTGATCCAGTCTTTTTCAACGATTTCATAGGCTTTCCCAGAACGGTTCACCCAGGTTTCCTTGATGATATTCCCATAGTCATCATACTCGTATTGAACGGATTTGATCTGTTTTGATCTTGAAAAATATGTTTCTGAAACGACTATATCTCCTGAGTATTCGATTGTTTTTTCTTTTTCAACAGTGCCGTCCGGCAGAATAGTGCGCTCACTCATGACTTTGCCCTGCTGGATTACTCGCTCAAACAGGGCATCAGGGATGCCGGAGGGAAGAAAATCTTCCACAGAAGTCAGTAGGCCGTCTTCGTAGGCATACACCGATTTTAGCTGATGGACACCCTTGCTATCGTATATGCTCGATTCCATCAAGCGATCATTATCATATTGATACTCAATCCTTAACTGGGGATTCCCCTCTTTGTCTAATCGAGTTTTCTGCAGAATATTCCCGTCTTCAACGATGTAGTTGGACTCAAAGACGACTCCATTTTGATCAGACTTGGTCATACGGTGCAAGTTTCCATCATCCCATTCGTATACGATCTGGCTAATCAGCTCATCTTTGAAATTTTTCTCTACTGCACTTTGAATATTCCCGAGTGTGTCATATTTATAATACGTCACCTTGTCTACGGCACCATCTGCAAACAGTACCGTTTCAACGGCGGTTTTCCAGACTTGGATCACTCCCTCCGGCTCAGGCACTTCCTCGACAATCCTCTCAAGCGGTGCCTCGGTTGGTTTTCCCGCACAAGAAAACAGAAATAATGAAAGAATGACCAATAGGGCATTTTTGAACAACAGTCTCATAATCATTGTATCCTTGAGATATTGTACCGCAATTTGCCCTATATACTCAATATCAAATTGAAAGATAACCACAACCCTCACGGAAATTTCACTATTTCAAAGGTTTTCTATTCCTTATAATAATCATCTTATGTCCAATGAGAACTCAGCAGTCCCTACAGGATTGTCATTTCTGCTTATCTTAGTAGTTCCATTCCTATTAACAGCATTGTCGTGGCTTCCGGCATATTCGCTCAAGATACTATTCTTACTTCCCGTGCTCATTATCCTATCCTGGCAGACCATCCGCATAGATAAAACATGGCGACAACCTCAATTCATCGACCTTGCAACAATCCCCATCCTGACCTTGCTCACTCTTACACTCGGATGGTTTTTCTCGTGGCTGTCCAAAGGTGATTTCTCATATTCCGCCGAGAAGACGGGGATTCTTACTATTCTGGCTATTCTCCTGGCTGTTATTGAAGAATTCTACTTCCGAGCCTGGCTGATAAAAAAACTCGTCGAAATCGGCTTGCCTGGGAGTTTGTCCATGGGGTTTTCAGTGCTTCTATTCGGATTCATGCATCTCTGGCAGGGCTGGCAGATGGTCATCTATGCCTGTATCATTGGGATGATTTACACCTTGATTATAATAAAACGGAAGTGCCTGTTTACCCTTATATGCGCTCACTCATTGCATAACTTATGCTCCATTCAAATGGGCATGGCCTAGGAGACGGAGAGGTTATGGAGGGATCGGAAAACAGGTAAACGGGGATGAAACCGCTGATGAACGCAGATTTACGCAGATTGGACTTAAGGGATGAAACCGCAGATGAACGCTGATGAACGCTGATTGCATTATAAGGGATGAAACCGCAGATGAACAGGGATGAAACCGCAGATGAACGCTGATGAACGCAGATTTACGCAGAGAGAAACAAACAGGCTAAATACAATCACTGAACGCATTATTGGCTGTGCAATACGATAAAAACAGAATAAAAAAACTGGCGAACAACTATCAGAAAAACTCTGCGTTCTCAGCAACCTCTGCGGTTAAAACCCGAGAAGTTAGGGCGGGATTTTTTCTCTGCATGTTTTCTTCGTTAGTGCGGAACAAGACATCTTCCCTAAGGGAGTATTATACCGGTTTTAGTGCCAGATGGAGAATTTGGAGATGTCTTTTTTCAGGGGAGTCTTTTATTACCCGATAAAAAGGCCCCCCTGCCCCCAATCTTCGGGGGCACCCGATTTCATTCTCAGCCCAAAGTCCGACAGCCCCCTAGACACCGGGGACATCGGCAAGAATGTCTTTCAGCTTCGGGTTTTCCGTCAGTTCCTGTTGGAGTGCTGCATCTCTGGCCCCATTGCGGTAGCCGGGAGCTTGGAACGAATAGTGGAAGTTTGTATGGACATCATAGGTGCCGTTCATCAGGGCCTGGGTGTCTTCGGTCATTACCAGTTCCTCATCGGTGGGAATCACGAAAATCTTCACCGGTGAATCGTCGGCCGATATGCAAGTTTCGGCATTTCGGGTGCATGAGAGTGCATTTTTCTCCTTGTCAACCGTTATTCCCATCCGCGATAGTCCATGGAGGATTCTCCATCTATAGGTGGGATTCTTCTCTCCTACACCGGCGGTGAAAATGACGGCATCAAGGCGGCTTAGGGCGGCATAGTAGGCCCCTATGTATTTCTTTATGCGGTAGCACTCCATTTCCAGGGCCGTTTTACAACGGGAATCTCCGGCCTCGGCTTGGGCGTGCACATCACGTCGGTCGATATATTTCTCTGTTACTCCCAGAATGCCGCTCTTCTTATTGAGTTCTGCATCCATTTCCACAGGGCTCATGCCAGTCGTACTCATCATGTGGGTCACGATGGCCGGATCAATATCCCCTGACCTCGTGCCCATTACCAGTCCTTCGAGCGGGGTCATGCCCATTGATGTATCAAGGCTCTGTCCATTCTTAACGGCGCATATGGAGGCACCGTTGCCGATATGGGCGATTATGAGGTTTGTCTCGGCGGGCTTCTTCCCCAGAAGAACGGCGGCACGTTTTGCGGTGTAAACATAGCTGGTGCCATGAAATCCATATCGGCGGACCTTGTGCTTCTTGTACCACTCATAGGGAAGGGCATACAGATAACTTTTCTCAGGCATTGTTTGATGCCAGGCTGTGTCAAGAACCGCACAATGCGGGATATCGGGCAGTATAGCCTGCGCAGCCCTGATTCCGGTTATGTTCGCCGGATTATGCAGGGGTGCCAGAGGAGAACATTTTTCCAAGTCGGCCAGAACTTCATCATTGATCAGGACGGATTTTGTAAAGATTTCTCCGCCATGAACCATGCGGTGTCCAACGGCCCTGATGTGCTTGATGTCTGTCATACACCCGTATGCGGGAGTGATGAGGGTTTGCATTATCCATTCAATCGCCATCTCATGATCCGGGCAGGGCCTTGCCTGAGCATACTCATCTTTGCCGAATGATTTGTGCTGGATGTTAGATTCCCGCTGACCAATGCGGTCAATCATTCCAACACCGAGGACTTCTTTATTGTTCCAATCGTATACCTGATACTTTGCCGAAGAGCTTCCACAATTAAGGGTAAGGATAAGCACTGATACCTCCTGACGATAATCTATGGGACACATCTAAAGAATCCATTTCGTCTTTTATGCATTTCTAGCACATTATCGTAATACTTTCAATTCTAAGCGGGTTTGTTCATGTCTTAAGGGGTATGAGGAAAAAAATATGGGGTATAACGATATGCCTATCGGCTTTGCTCTCTTCTGCTGTCCTCGGTGCCGAAACCAAGGTGCGCATGGACACCGCCCTGGGGTATGACGGCGGCGGCAGATGGCAGGGATATGGAATCGTCTCTGTCGGTCCTTGGTCGTTTGGGGCCTCAGGGCGATGGAATCCTGACATCGAAACTCTCGGAATGCTGGGCATTAATTCCCCCATACTCACCCTGGGGCATTTAAGTGATGCCGGGCTGGCGGCAGAAGTGAGAAACCCTGAATGCTCCGCCTTGTCCAGGGCTACCGAACGAACGGTCTACCGAGCCGATTTACGATCATTTTCGGCATCCCGCGTGGGCATTGTCCTCTCGCCCTGGGATGGGAGGGTGGGAGTGGGATGGGAGAGGCGTCCCGGACTGGAAACCGGATTGATGTGGGCATCATTGGTGGACAGGGATCTTTGGCAAATGGAGTTACTCTGGTCCTTCGGGCTATTGGCCCAAGAGGTGGAGGAAGATGCTTGGTTCCCAAAGAACCCCTCCCATCCCGGAGGGGCCTTCACCACATACGCATTGAGAAACCGATTAGAATTCGGACCCTGGAATGGCGCGTTGACAAGCATTCTTTCGGGCGGTGCCAGTTTCAAGCCAGGACTGTTTCTCGCTGGTTCCATGGGGCTATCGGCTAGGGCCTGGAAATTGAGGATGCGGGGGACATGGGCAACAGAATTCTTTAGAAACGCCGAGGGCGAACTACCCGATGTTCCGGCGGGAATAGCCCTAGATGGGCAGCATAGTCCGAACAGGGGGCCGATTATTATGTGGAAAGCTCATCTTCCAATATGGACCTATCACCGAATCCTTCCTGGAGAGAAGGAAACAGGAATGATGGGCCTGGGATGGCGGTTTGATAATTTCGAGACACGTGGTCGATTTGAATGGGATGGCCTCACCCGCACACCCGTAGCAAGGCGAATTACGGGTGAGTTACGGTGGAATTGGAATCGTGTATATTTCGATTTGGATGCATCATGGGATTTCATCGAAACATGGTCCATCAGGCTCAAATGGGAGCAGAGAATCAATCGGGCATGGAGCCTTGATTCTTCGGTTAAACTTCACCATGAAACGACCCTGCTGGCTGATATCCATATTGGTGCATCACTGCAGTATTCCCGGGGGAAGATTGAAATGAATTGCACCGCCTTGGATATCCCTCGGGACTGGCAAGACGGTCCTTCGAGTGCCGGGGATCTCAACATCGAACTCAGGTGGTCGAATAAATTTTATGACTGAAGAGTGCCTCACAAAGCATTCAGGGTTATATGCAATTATTCTGCCGATGCCTTTATTGTAGCAAAAAAAGCCATGTTTATAGGTTAGTTTCAGAAGGTCATCTTTATGATTCAACTTGAATTTTCCTGAATATCGTAGCATTTTCCAGGAGATAGAATTAGGTAGCCATCACCGAAGACAAATACGAAGCACACTATGCGAGATAACATAACCTTACAGCGTTCTCCTTCCTCAACCGAACAATAGAGATTTTGCGCATAGTTGCCCCTCCCTTGGAAATTTTACAGACTCCTAGCCTTCCAGCAGAGTCGCTTGGGCAATGTTTTTCGCAATCTGATCGTTGGTAAGATAACGAATTAACTCGATGGCGAACTCGCCAGCGGTTCCCGGCCCTCGACTCGTAATGAGATTGCCATCGACAACCACACGTTCGGGAATAAATCTTCCGGCGATCACCTGCTTCTCATAACCCGGATAACAGGTAAACTTCCGCTGATCTAGAAGCCCAAACCGATTCAAAGCCACAGCTGGAGCCGCACAGATGGCCGCCACTAACTTACCTTTCTTCAACATCTCCACACACAGCTTTTCGATGGGAGCAGAAGAAGCAAGATTCGTTGCTCCCGGCATACCCCCGGGAAGAATCACCGCATTCAATTCACCGCTTAATTCAGCTATCTCCACATCGGCGTTAATCCTGACTCCCTTCGATCCGGTAGGCACCGACGATCCAACTCCCACGATAGTTACCTCTATATCGGCCCGGCGAAGATAATCAATCGGGGTGATGGCCTCAACTTCCTCGAAACCATCGGCTAAAAAAATAGCTGCTCTTACTTGTGCCATACGCACCTCCAGTATCAGTATATAGCATGGAAGAAATGCATAAAGAGCAATCGGGTGGAATTATCATTTACCGCTGGAAAATTTTCGAACCATGGCGACACAGTCTAAGTGCCGTGCTCACCACCAAACACGGCGGGAGTATTCGGCAACACGATAGAGACATGATTTCAGACATCCTTGGATTCCCCGATGCCCCATGGGCCATGTGCGAACAGGTTCATGGAACGAGAATCGTTAGCCTGTCTAGTGATGAGAAACCTCCCTATAGGGCCTGTGATGCTGTTGTTATTGACCGTCCCGGATATGTTTCCGGGGTGTTCCTAGCAGACTGCCACCCCATCATGATTTATGACCCGATACGGCATATTGCCGGAGTCGCCCATGCCGGTTGGCGAGGAACCCTCGCCGGAATTCCAATGCTTCTTGTCGAGCAGATGAAGACAGGCGGTAGCCGTCCAGACAATCTTATTGCGGCCGTCGGCCCGGGAATTGGCCCCTGCTGTTATACGGTAGGCGATGATGTAGCCCATCAGTTTCTGGGGAGATTCATTGATGGAGACACATTCTTAACCCGTGATAAGGAGAATGGATTATGGCGATTGGATATCGAAGAAGTTAATTTCAGGAGCCTACGGAAGATCGGTATCCCCTCGAAACAGATTAGTCGCGGAGGGTTCTGTACAGCCTGCACGAGTGATGATTTCTATTCCCATCGAAGAGACAAGGGCGTAACAGGCAGGCAGACCGCCATCATGATCATCCACCCAAAATCCGCTTGAGTATTCCTTTTTTCTTCTTAGGTTCTGAATTTTCATTCCCGGAATCGAATGAAGTCGGTGTATCTTTCTTGTTATCTTTGGAAATCACTCCGCTTAATTGAAATTTTTCACCATACTTCTTCCTATAAATCTCCAATCGCTCTTCGATGCTCAATACAGAGGAAATGTATCGCCCCTCGGTATTGGAATTCGCTGTTTTGCGCCCCCGGTCAATCCGCTTCCTCGTTCCCGGCTCCTCGATCCGCTTGAAATTCACCGGAGATTGACTTCTTTTGGGGCTCTTGGGAGTGCTAGTTCTTTTGGGGAGCTTGGAAGTGCTAGGAGAAATTTCATCAAGTTTTCCCCCAACAACAGAAGACACCTCGGATTGCACTCGTTTGCTACGTTGATTGAGCATCGACCGAGGGGCTACCGCACCATGCCGTCTAGGCGGTTTATTGCCGTTTTTCATATATTCCGGTTTGTTTTCCCGATGCCGTTCCGCTGAGGAAAACCGCATTCCATCACTCTTATCCTTAAGTAGCAAAGATTCATCGACCCAGCACACAGGCAATTTGTACCCTAGGAGCTTCTCAATGGGCCCTAGGCCATATACATATTCCTCACAAGCCATCATGATGGTTTTGCCTTCCTTCCCTGCCCTAGCCGTTCGCCCTATGCGATGGATATATCCTTCCGCATCAAGAGGCACATCATAATTGATCACCATTTCCAATTCCTCGATGTGCAACCCACGGGCGGCCACATCGGTGGCGACAAGATATTTGTGTTTACCTTTTTTTACATCATTGACAATTTTCAGACGTTTTGCCTGGGGAAGATCGCCCATGAGGGCCTTTACCTTATAACCATTCATTTCCAAGCGTTTGGCGACTTCCCACGCGCTATGCCGTGTATTCGTGAATATCACGGCATTATCAGGATCGTCCCTCTTCAGCAACCCCAGAAGAAGGTGCATCTTCTCAACCTTGCCGACATGGTAGAGTTCTTGAGTAACCGTATCCACCGTAAGCTTCTCCGGTTCAATGATGACTTCCCCTGGGTTATTCATATATTCCCAAGCCAAATTTCCAACTCTGGCATTCAGCGTCGCGCTGAACAACAGTGTATGGCGCTCATCACAGGATTTCATTCCGTTAAAAATTCTTTTTAGATCCGGCATGAATCCCATGTCGAAGAGGCGGTCGGCCTCATCCACAACCATGAAATCAAAATCTTTAAAATTGATCTTGCGCTTCCTGCTGAAATCAATAAGGCGGCCTGGAGTGCCAATGAGAATATCTACACCTTCCTCCAGCATCTTCTCCTGGCTTCCATAGCCAACCCCGCCGAATACCGATCCTATTTTCAAGTCGAGGTATTTACCCAGCAGAATACCTTCATTTTCAATCTGAACAGCCAGCTCTCGAGTCGGAACAACTATTAGGGCTTGAGCTTTCTTGTATTTCTCGTCTGAAACGATGAGTTGAAAAATTCCGAGAAGGAATGCCGCCGTTTTGCCCGTTCCGGTTTGAGATTGGGCATACACATCCCGATGCTCATCTATGAGCAACTTGAAGCATTGCTCCTGAACAGGCGTAGCGTGAATGAATCCGGCATCTTTTATGCCTTTTTGAATCGACTCATCGAAATTAAAATCTTCGAATAACATATGCGATTATTTATTCTTATGTCTATTCTTTCTAAGCTTTTTCTTTCGTTTATGGGTAGTAATTTTCTTTCGCTTTCTTTTGCGTCCACAGGGCACAGTAGGCTCTCCTATTCTTTAAGGCATCTCTAATTAATTAATAGCACCTCTAAAACCCTTTTCCTGGGTTTTTTAGAGTCGAAAACGCCGAACTAAACGGCTTTTTCTCCATTTCTGGGGTGCTTACCCCAAAAATGCGGGTGCATCCATGATTTCTGGAGAGGAGCAATAATGAAGTTCTCCCCTCATCTCAAGGATTATGTCCGTCAGTGACATCTTGGTCAAGGGAACTTTCTCATATTTCCAAACCCTGAGGCAATTTCCATTATCTCATCAAATGCCTGTTCTTCATCATGTATGTCGATCCAATGAATATTGGGCAGAGAGGCAAAGAAAGTCAACTGTCGCTTGGCGTAGCGTTTGGTATTCCTGATGATGAGTTCCCGAACTTCACGAACCGTTGGGAGAGGGTTCTCCGGCGTTCCCAGCCATTCCTTATATCCTATGCCTTTCATCCCCGGGTTTGATGGTCCCGCATAGCATTCCCGTAGTCGCTCCACCTCTTTTTGCAAACCGGATTCTATCATAAGATCGACGCGCCTCTCTATACGCATAGCCAAATCGTCTCGAGAGCGCCTCAATCCTATTGACAAAACTTCAACATCCGTCCTGGGCCTATTGGGCACGGCGAAACTCGATAAGGGTTTGCCACATTGCTCAAAGACCTCCAAGGCCCGGATTGCGCGATAACGGTCGCCAATAGCTATTTTCCCGGCACCCTCGGGGTCAACGTTCTGGAGTGCCTTGTGTAGTTCGGCATCATCTCGTCCCGTCCACTGCTTTTCTATCTTTCTCCGTATGAGAGGGTCGGATGGTGGAGTACCCGGACCGCCCAGTAGCCAGGTCTTTATATAATAGGCCGTTCCCCCAGAAATCACTGGCAACAGTCCACGTGCACATATGTCCATCATGTGATAATCGGCGATATGACAGAATTCCCCGACACTGAAAGACTCATCGACCCCCCGGATATCAATGAGATGATGGGGGATGAGGGCGAGTGTCTCAGGGCTCGGCTTTGCCGTGCCGATATCCATACCTCGGTATATTTGCAGAGCATCGGCACTGATAACCTCGGCAATTCCAGCAAAGAGTCTTTCTAAAAGTGCGGTCTTTCCCACCCCAGTAGGGCCGAAGAAAAGTACAACCTCAAAGCGATCATTCCTGCCTGATACTATATTGAACCTCTCCTGTCACGATTTCTTTGATGGCTTGTGACACAGTCTTATCTCTCGTTTTCTCAGGTCCATCCTCTTGAGCGAGGGTGATTTGTCTAGTTCGCTGAATGGCTGCATTTGTAAGCTCATACATATTCTTATCGGTGGACACTAGTTCCTCCAATGGTATTCCGTTTATTTCCTTTTTCATCTTCCACCTCAAAATTTCTTATTAAGGAGCATCTAAAAACCATCATCAGGAAATTGACGAAGCGATTTCTCGCCTTGCCTGCAGACCAAATCCATCATTCTGACACAGCCCCGGTGAGCCAGCCCCCCCTGGATTCTGACACAGTCCTAAAGTAGAAAAGATCAAGTCAAGCACTAAGTGATTTTTTGAATTGCCCATTAGATGCATATAAGTTTAACTCGGAGAAGGATGACTGTCCAGCATATAACCCCTTGAGGGATTCGGAAAAACCTTCAAAAACGGCCCTAAGAACCCAAAAGTCCGGCAGGCAGACCCCTTATATCAGGTAGAAATCATCGAAAACTGTCTCAAGACAACAATTTCTGGCAATAAGAGATTGACTAATAGCCATAGTATTACTATCATATTAGTAGTATTAGGAGGTGGGAGATACTTCGAATCAACAAAGATTTAGAATACGCACTCATTTCCCTGGTGGAGATAGCCCGGACACCGCCGGGGCAGCTTATGACCGCTCGACAGTTGTCGGAAGAATTTGAGATTCCCTTCAAACTCTTAGCTCGTGTGTTACAAAAACTAAAGACAGGAGGACTCCTTCTCTCTGCAAAAGGCGCAAACGGGGGATATTGGCTAGCAAAATCCGCGGATGAAATACGACTTGGTAGCGTAATGAAGGCAGTGAGAGGCGATGAATACATCGCCGATTGTCTGAACGATGCGGCATCTTGTGCCCAGAATAACTGCGGTTGCACAATCAAGCCGCTGATCCAGATGCTACAAGACAAGTGGGTGTCCTTTGTGGAGAGCATTTCCCTCAGCGAGTTTGCGTGGGCCGAGTTGAAGATAGATTCGAAGGAGGAATAGCAATGGCCAGTGATCAAGATATCAAAGACGCTTTATATGATGTTATCGATCCTGAACTGAATATGAACATCGTGGATCTGGGTCTTGTATATCGAACTCATGTGGTAGAAGGGAATATTGCCGAGGTTGACTTCACTCTCACCTATCCTGGGTGCCCATTGGGAGACAGTATCGCCGCTGATATCGTGGCTCAAATAAAAAAACAGACCGATGTTACGGATGTGAGAACCAACATCGTATGGAATCCCCCCTGGAGCCATGAAATGATGAGTGAGAACGCCCGTTTGTTGATGGGCTATCCGATATAGCTATCCGATATAAATGAGAGGGATAAGGAAATCCCCCCCGTTGGGCTCCCCGATAAAATTGTTACCCCGACAAGGAATTTTCACTGACTTGTTTTGTTGAAAAATAAACGGGGTTATTAGTGAGACCTTTTGTCAAGGAGATGTTAAATGAATTTGAAAATTTCGAATTTAAAAGCCGGCTTACCGGATAAACCGATATTGAAAGGTATAAATCTGGAAATTCCCAGCGGACAGGTTCATGCCCTGATGGGGCCTAACGGCTCAGGGAAAAGTACTCTGGCCAATGTTTTAGCGGGGAACCCCCAGTTTGTAATCAATGAAGGAAGCTTTTCCATAGGTGATATAGAGCTATCCGAGCTGGAAGCGTTTGAACGGGCGAGAGCAGGACTCTTCCTAGCTTTTCAGTATCCTGTTGAGGTGCCGGGTATTACGGTGGGGAAGTTCCTCAAACGGGCAGTGGAGTTGCGTCGTGGGGAGGAAGGCCGTTTCGATGTCAGTTCCTACATAAAGGAATTGCGTTCGGCCATGGATTTCATGGGAATGGATCATCAGTTCATCAATCGCTATCTGAATGATGGCTTCTCCGGAGGGGAGAAGAAGCGCATGGAAGTTCTTCAGATGCTGATGCTCAAACCCCAATTCGCCATTATGGATGAAACCGACTCGGGCCTTGATATAGATGCCCTACAGGTAGTGGCCAAAGGGGTAAATACGCTACGCAGTTCCCAATTCGGATGCCTAATGATTACCCACTATCAGCGCATTTTAGACTACATTGAGCCAGAAGGCGTTCATGTTATGCTGGATGGACGCATCGTCCTCTCGGGTGGTCCGGAAATTATCGGCGAGTTAGAGAAGAGGGGATATGACTGGGTGAAAGAAACCCTGGTTCCAGCCGAGGATGTCGACGCATGAGCGGAACAAATCCCCCTATCTCGGGTCTGGAAGACTATAAATACGGATTCGCTTTCCCTGATAAGTCTGTGTTCAAGCCGTCAAAGGGTCTGAATGAAGAGATCGTTCGTACCATCAGTTCCCAAAAAGGCGAACCCGAATGGATGCTGGAACATCGATTAAGAGGTCTTAGGGCCTTCAACCGCAAACCCATTCCACTCTGGGGCGCAGACATAGCGGACATTGATTTCGACAACATTTACTATTATGCCAAACCATCAAACGATATAGTGAAGTCCTGGAAGGATTTGCCAGAGGACATCCTTGCGACTTATGACAAACTTGGCCTTCCTGAAGCCGAGAAGAATTTTCTCGCCGGGGTGGGAGCCCAATACGATTCGGAAGTTGTGTATCACTCCATTAAAGAGGAACTGGAGAAGCAAGGCGTTCTATTCTTGAGTCCTGAGCAGGCGGTAAGCAATCATCCAGAAATAGTTCGCAAGTATTTCGGCACAATTATCCCCTTTAACGACAACAAATTCGCCGCACTGAATACCGCCGTTTGGTCAGGAGGAAGCTTCATCTACATTCCCCCCAATGTTAAGGTGGATATTCCCCTCCAGGCATATTTCCGCATTAATGCGGAGAATTTTGGTCAGTTTGAACGAACCCTCATAATCGCCGACGAAAACAGCTTTGTTCACTACATCGAAGGCTGTACAGCACCGGTTTATACAACCGACTCCCTTCACAGTGCCGTGGTGGAAATCGTGGCCGAAAAGGGGGCCAGGGTGCGCTACTCGACAATTCAGAACTGGTCAGGAGATATATACAATCTCGTAACCAAACGAGCGATGGCCATGGAGGGTGCCACCGTGGAATGGGTGGACGGTAACATCGGCTCCAAGCGTACGATGAAGTACCCTGCCGTGTATCTCATGGGAGAAAGGGCCCACGGAGAGGTGCTCTCCATCGCCTTCGGCGGCAGAAATCAGGAACAGGATACCGGTGGGAAAATAATACACAATGCGTCAAACACATCCAGTGTTGTCACCTCGAAATCCATCAGCAAAGATGGCGGCACATCCACATACAGAGGGCTGATCAAGGTGGCCTCCGGCCTACACGGTATCAAGAGTCATGTTGTGTGCGATGCCTTGATTCTTGATGAGGATTCAAAGAGTAAAACATTTCCTTACATGGAAATAGAATCAGAGGATAGCTCCATCGAACATGAGGCCCGAGTGAGTCGCATCAGCGAGGAACAGGTTTTCTACCTCATGGCCCGCGGGCTTGACGAGGCAGAGGCATCGATGATGATTGTCAACGGATTCCTCGATCCTCTAGTGAAGCAATTACCCATGGAGTACGCAGTGGAACTCAACCGGCTCATTGAACTGGAAATGGAAGGGAGTGTTGGTTAATGAATCAAACTAGAGCCATCTCGTCTCAGGCGGCGGACCTTTTCGCCAGGCTCAACTGGCCCAGCGTTCAGGAAGAGGCCTGGCGGCGAACCGATCTCAGCCATCTATTGCCCAAGGGGTTGCTCGATGAGGTAGCGGCCCATTCCCTCGGACGTCAATTAGAGCCTGCTGAGGACTACGCCTCCCTCCTGTTGCCGGAAAATTTTGCCGCACGGGTTGTCATACAGGCCCATCGACCCGTGGCTATTGCAATATCGGAGGAAGCAAAATCGGCGGGGTTGGTGATCACCTGGATTTCACCTGACAATTTATCTCCCGGCATCTTAGCCATCGGGCAGGAGGAATTGGAAAAAACCCCGAACAGGATTACGGCCTGGCATTGGCGGGATATTCTTGGTGTTCTCATCATAAAGGCACCCGAAAATGCCTGTATCGAAGCTCCGATTTTAATCGAAGAACACATTTTTGGTGACAACAATGAGGATTTTTTGTTTTCTGCCCCCCATCTCCATGTTGAGGCCGACATTGGTTCTACATTGAACATCGTATGGGGAATGGAAGGTGGCTCGACATCGGAAAACCGTCTCAAGCCGATGATAAACGCCAATCTGACTTGTTCGGCAGATGCCAACAGCAGGGCGCAAGTCATCTTGAGGCAGAATCTCGGTGATGATGCAGTGTTATTCTTCTCAGGAAACTTGCATGTCAAAGATCAAGGGAAAATATCTTTCACCGAATCTCATCTCGGAGGAGGGCTGATCAAAGCACATACCCGAGTCATGCTGGAAGGAGAAGGAGCCGATGCCCTACTCAGGGGTTTATTCGTTGCCAAAGAAGGGCAACATATTGACATAGGCACGGATCAGGATCATTGCCATCCTCACAGCACTTCATCTGCTCTCTACAAAGGTGCCATCAAGAGTGGTGGCAGGTCTGTGTTTCAGGGACTTATACAGGTTAAACCCGATGCGAAGAAAACCGATGCCTATCTTACTAATAAGAACCTCCTTCTTGGGGATGGGGCTAGGGCGGACTCCATGCCGCAATTGGATATACTGACAGATGACGTGAAATGCAGTCATGGATCGACCACCGGGAAGCTGGATGAAGGGCAGTTGTTTTATCTCCAAAGCCGCGGCTATAGTCGTGAAGAAGCCGCCTTGTTACTCACCCGTGCGTTCTTCGCTGAAACACTGAACGGACTACCGGAATCAGTCGCAACACTTCTTGACCAAGATATCGATTACGCACTGGAGAAAGAGTAGCACATGGGTCGGTGGGTAAAAGCCTCTACAACGGCGAACTTCGACAACCTCCCCCCGGATCGGCCTGTTGTGGCCGTGGAAGTAGAGGGGTATGACTTGGTTCTTTTTAGACTGACGGATGGATGGGGTGCCTTGGAAGATACCTGTTCACATGAGTTTTCAAGACTCTCCGAAGGGGAGGTTTGGGATGACAGGGTATACTGCGAGAAACACGGGTCGTCCTTCGATTGCCGAACAGGGAAGGTGCGTGGTCTGCCTGCCATAGAGGATGTTCCGGCATTCATTGTGGAACAGCGTGGCGGGGACCTCTGGATAGAATTTCCAGACTATTTGTAAGACTACTTAATGGAGATACTGATGAAATCAGCCCAGGACTCACGGAGTCCCATAGATGATAGCATAAAAAAGCAGTTCCCCCTCCTGATGAACTATCCCGATCTAGTGTATTTGGACAATGCGGCGAGTAGCCAGAAACCTGAGACCGTCTTACTCGCCATGGATGATTACTACCGCAACAATAACGCCAATGTTCACCGTTCGCTCTACAGCCTGGCCGAACGGGCAACCCATGCATTCGAGGATGCGCGGAGGACAATTGAACAATATATCCATGCCTCTTCTCCCCGCGAGGTGATCTTCGTGCGAGGAAGCACCGAAGGTCTAAATCTGCTGGCCTGGTCACTCTCGGAGCTATTGGTTGAAAGCGGTGATATAATAATGGCGAGCACCCTTGAGCATCACGCAAATTTTGTGCCGTGGCAACAGGCCGCCCTGCGAAAAGGAGCCGAACTCCTGCTCATACCCGCCCTCCCTGATGGCACCCTTAATCTCGAATTTCTGGAGGAAATAGATAGGGATGGCCGCGGGGAAAGAATTAAAATTGCGGCGGTGGCCCATGTCTCCAATGCCTTCGGCACCATCAATCCCATCCGGGCGATTTCCAAGTGGTGCCAGGAGCGAGGCATTCCCCTGGTTCTCGACGCGGCGCAGTCCATGCCCCATCTTCCATTGGATGCCTTGGCGACTGGGGCCGATTTCCTGGCCTTCAGTGGGCACAAAGTATATGGCCCCATGGGCTCCGGTGTGGTTTGGGGGAGAGAATCCTGGCTAGAACGCATGCCACCTTGGCAAACAGGCGGTGAGATGATCAGCGTTGTAAGACCAGAGAAAACCACTTGGAACGAATTACCTTATAAATTCGAGGCCGGAACCCCCGATGTTGCCGCGGCAGTTGGCTTAGCGGCAGCCCTTAAATGGATGAATGAAACAGGGATGGCTCGCCTAGAGACAAGGGCAAGCACGCTGGAACGATACACCTATGAGCGCTTAAGCGGACTAAAAGGCGTGACCCTTTATGGCCCCAACCGCCCCGATCGACGGCGGGGAGTGTTCTCCTTCAATATAAAGGGAATACATAGCCATGATGTGGCCCAGTTTCTAGATACGAAACAGATAGCCATACGCTCCGGTCATCACTGTGCACAGCCTGCCATGCGATTAATGGGTATTCCTTCGACCGCCCGGGCCTCCCTTGCTCCATATAACACAACCGATGATATTGACCGATTAGTCGATGCTATCCAACAGGTACAGGAGTTTTTTGAATCATGAATCACCAGGGTATAGGCAATCTGGATGATCTTTATATGGAAATCATTCTCGATCATTACAAATTTCCACGCAACAAAGCAGATCTTTCTCACCTCAACGATGATGAGTTACATGAGAATCCATCCTGCGGCGACAGCATTAAAATTGAAGTTATCATGAGAGAAGATGGACGCATTCAGGAGGCGAAACACGATGGGCACGGCTGTGCCATAAGTACGGCATCCGCATCCCTTATGACCGAACGTTTGCCGGGGAAGACCGCCGAAGAAGCACGGGAATTCATCAATGTATTTCTAAAGGTGCTTAGGGGTGAGAAATCAGTCAAATGCCTCGATGAATGGGGAGATCTCACCGTTCTGGGAGGAGTCGTTCAATTCCCCTTACGAGTGAAATGTGCAACCTTGGCCTGGCACGCCCTTGGGAGATGCCTGGACAAAGTTGGGGCATAGAATAAGCACTCAATAAATCTGAAATTAACATCTGGGCGCACCCTTCGGGACGGGCTTTTCACTGCAATGCCTTCATCTGGCAGCCTGTTAACCGGCTCACTGCCGATCGCCGGGGCTACCAGCGGCATTTCCGCTACAATCCCTTGCGCATATCGACATAGCGAAATGACTCTCACGCCGGGCACACCCTGAAACCCATGCCCCGAAGCGTGATGCCTCCCTCGCCGGGCACGCCCTAAAACCCATCCCCCGAAGAGAAATGAATCCCACGGCGGGCACGCCCTGAAACGCATACCCCGAAGCGAAAGGCATCTCATGCCGGGCACGCCCTGAAACGCATGCTCCGAAGCGTGTTTCATCTCACGGCGGGCACGCCCAGAAACGCATGCCCCGAAGCGGAATATATTTCCCGCCGGGCACGCCCAGAAACGCATACTCCGAAGCGAGATGCATCCCACGCCGGGCACGCCCTGATACCCATCCCTCGAAGCGAGATGCACCCCCCGCCGGGCGCACCCTGAAATGCATGCCCCGAAGCGTGATGCCTCCCTCGCCGGGCACGCCCTGATACCCATCCCCCGAAGCGAGATGCATCCCACGCCGGGCACGCCCTGATACCCATCCCTCGAAGCGAGATGCACCCCCCGCCGGGCACGCCCAGAAATGCATGCCCCGAAGCGTGATGCTTCCCACGCCGGGCGCACCCTGAAACCCATGCCCCGAAGCGTGTTGCATCCCACGCCGGGCACGCCCTGAAACGCATACCCCGAAGCGAAATGCTTCCCACGCCGGGCGCACCCTGAAACGCATGCCCCGAAGCGAAATGTATCTCACGCCGGGCGCGCCCAGAAACGCATGCCTCGAAGCGAAATGCATCTCTCGGCGGGCACGCCCTGAAACCCATCCCCCGAAGCGTGATGCTTCCCACGCCGGGCGCACCCTGAAACCCATGCCCCGAAGCGTGATGCCTCCCTCGCCGGGCACGCCCTAAAACCCATCCCCCGAAGAGAAATGAATCCCACGGCGGGCACGCCCTGAAACGCATACCCCGAAGCGAAAGGCATCTCACGGCGGGTGCACCCTGAAATGCATACCCCGAAGCGAAATGCTTCCCACGCCGGGCGCACCCTGAAACCCATCCCCCGATGCGAAATGCATCCCACGCCGGGCACGCCCAGAAAACCATCCCCCGAAGCGAAATGTATCTCACGCCGGGAGCGCCCAGAAATGCATGCCCCGAAGCGAAATGTATCTCACTCCGGGTGCGCCCAGAAATGCATGCCCCGAAGCAAGGCGTGTACGCACCTGTCTGCAACAGGCAGGCCAACGCCGCATGCGGGCCAAAGGCACATTCTGTCACAGCCCCTCGATTAAAGGCGGCAAAAGCGAGAAAAAGATCAGGTCAAAAAACGAAATAAGGGGGGACGGAGGGACTAACTCTTATCACCTCTTGCCAGTGTAAGAAATTCGTTGCGGGAACTGGAATCAGATTGAAAGGACCCTAGCACAGAACTCGTCGTCATCGTTGAACTTTGCTTCTCCACCCCCCTCATCGTCATACACATATGGCTGGCATTGATAACAACTCCCACGCCTATTGCGTCCAGATGTTCCATCACGGCCTTGGCTATCTGAGCGGTAAGGCGTTCCTGGAGCTGTAACCGACGCGAGAAATGATCGGTGATACGGGCCAATTTACTCAGTCCCATGACATGATGCTTGGCGATATAACCGATGGTGCAGGTGCCGAAGAATGGGAGTAAGTGGTGCTCACACAGGCTATAAACCTCAATGTCCCTGCATATGATCATGTTATTGGCTTCAGATTCAAAGATGGCACCGTTAACAAGACTGTTCAAATTACTCCGATATCCGGAAGTGAGAAACTCCCATGTTGCCGCCACCCGATCCGGAGTGCATCGCAATCCTTCACGGTCAGGGTTCTCTCCTATTTCCCGCAGAAGTTCCCGGGTTAATTGAGCGACTCTGTTCTTATCCATTTAGTTAAAGGTACCTCCAAAAAATCCATCTCGCTTTTTAGCCACCATAGCGTTGGAAAAATGCTCTGGGCAATTCAATCAGATTGCATCAATCTCTGCAACAGGCTGACAAAGAACCTGAGGGAACAACTCACAAGTACAGCAGATGGTTTTATGCCAAAGAATGCTTGGTTGGGTGAAATCATGTCAAGTCGGCCCCCCTACTCCCTTAAACTTCGGGGCACTATAAAAGAGTTCTGAGTTCTGAGTTTCGCACGGAGGCACAGAGTGCACAGAGGTTTTTTGAAGCTTTGACTGCTCCTCTCTCCGTGTCCTTTGTGAACTCCGTGAGATCTAAAACGGTATGGGTTGTATAAGAGTTTCGCACGGAGGCACAGAGGGCACAGAGGTTTTTTAAGATTTGACTGCTCCTCTCTCCGTGGCTTTTGTGGACTCCGTGAGATCTGAAAACGGCATGGGAGGGACAGGGAGTTTCGCACGGAGGCATGGAGTACACAGAGGTTTTTCAACGCTTTGACTGCTCCCCCCTCCGTGTCCTCTGTGATCTCCGTGAGATCTGAAAACGCCGTGGGAGGGACAATGAGTTTCGCACGGAGGCACAGAGGACACTGAGGTTTTCCATTTTATTCTCTCCGTGTCCTTTGTGATCTCCGTGAAATCTGAAAACGGCATAGGAGGTACAGGGAGTTTCGCACGGAGGCACAGAGTGCACAGAGGTTTTTTGAAGCTTTGACTGCTCCCCTCTCCGTGTTCTTTGTGATCTCCGTGAGATCTGAAAACGGCATGGGAGGGACAGGGAGTTTCGCACGGAGGCATGGAGTACACAGAGGTTTTTCAACGCTTTGACTGCTCCCCCCTCCGTGTCCTCTGTGATCTCCGTGAGATCTGAAAACGCCGTGGGAGGGACAATGAGTTTCGCACGGAGGCACAGAGGACACTGAGGTTTTCCATTTTATTCTCTCCGTGTCCTTTGTGATCTCCGTGAAATCTGAAAACGGCATAGGAGGTACAGGGAGTTTCGCACGGAGGCACAGAGTGCACAGAGGTTTTTTGAAGCTTTGACTGCTTCCCTCTCCGTGTTCTTTGTGATCTCCGCGAGATCTGAAAACGGAATGGGAGGGACAGGGAGTTTCGCACGGAGGCATGGAGTACACAGAGGTTTTTCAACGCTTTGACTGCTCCCCCCTCCGTGTCCTCTGTGATCTCCGTGAGATCTGAAAACGCCGTGGGAGGGACAATGAGTTTCGCACGGAGGCACAGAGGACACTGAGGTTTTCCATTTTATTCTCTTCGTGTCCTTTGTGATCTCCGTGAAATCTGAAAACGGCATAGGAGGTACAGGGAGTTTCGCACGGAGGCACAGAGTGCACAGAGGTTTTTTGAAGCTTTGACTGCTTCCCTCTCCGTGTTCTTTGTGATCTCCGTGAGATCTGAAAACGGCATGGGAGGGACAGGGAGTTTCGCACGGAGGCATGGAGTACACAGAGGTTTTTCAACGCTTTGACTGCTCCCCCCTCCGTGTCCTCTGTGATCTCCGTGAGATCTGAAAACGCCGTGGGAGGGACAATGAGTTTCGCACGGAGGCACAGAGGACACTGAGGTTTTCCATTTTATTCTCTTCGTGTCCTTTGTGATCTCCGTGAAATCTGAAAACGGCATAGGAGGTACAGGGAGTTTCGCACGGAGGCACAGAGTGCACAGAGGTTTTTTGAAGCTTTGACTGCTCCCCTCTCCGTGTTCTTTGTGATCTCCGTGAGATCTGAAAACGGCATGGGAGGGACAGGGAGTTTCGCACGGAGGCATGGAGTACACAGAGGTTTTTCAACGCTTTTTCTGCTCCCCTCTCCGTGTCCTTTGTGATCTCCGTGAGATCTGAAAACGCCGTGGGAGGGACCATGAGTTTTGCACGGAGGCACAGAGTGCACAGAGGTTTTTCAACGCTTTTTCTGCCCCCTCCGTTTCCTCTGTGATCTCCGTGAGATCTGAAAACGGCATGGGAGGTACAAAGTGTTTCGCACAGAGGCACAGAGGGCACTGAGGCTTTTTAAGCTTTGGCTACTCCCCTCTCCTTGGCCTTTGAGGACTCCGTGAGAGGCATAGTTTCGAACAGAGGTTTTTCAACGCTTTTTCTGCCCCCCTCTCCGTGGCCTTTGGATCTCCGTGAGATCCAAAACGGCATGGGAGGTACAAAGTGTTTCGCACAGAGGCACAGAGGTTTTTTAAAGCTTTGCCTGCCCCCTCTCCTTGGCCTTTGTGGACTCCGGGAGAGGCATAGTTTCGAACAGAGGTTTTTCAACGCTTTTTCTGCTCCCCCTCCGTGTCCTCTGTGATCTCCGTGAGATCCAAAACGGCATGGGAGGTACAAAGAGTTTCGCACAGAGGCACAGAGGGCACTGAGGTTTTTAATCTTTGCCTGCCCCCTCTCCTTGGCCTTTGTGGACTCCGTGAGAGGCATAGTTTCGAACAGAGGTTTTTCAACGCTTTTTCTGCTCCCCCTTTGTGTCCTCTGTGATCTCCGTGAGATCTGAAAACGGCAGGGGAGGTACAAAGTGTTTCGCACAGAGGCACAGAGGACACAGAGGTTTTTCAAGGATTTGTCTGCTTCTCTCTCTGTGTCCTTTGAGGACTCCGTGAGAGGCATAGTGGCGAACAGAGGTTTTTCAACGCTTTTTCTGCCCCCCTCCGTGTCCTCTGTGATCTCCGTGAGATCCAAAACGGCATGGGAGGTACAAAGAGTTTCGCACAGAGGCACAGAGGGCTCAGAGGTTTTTAGAGCTTTGCCTGCCCCTTCTCCTTGGCCTTTGTGGACTCCGTGAGAGGCATAATTTCGAACAGAGGTTTTTCAACGCTTTTTCTGCCCCCCCCTCCGTGTCCTCTGTGATCTCCGTGAGATTGAAAACGGCATGGGCGGTACAAAGAGTTTCGCACAGAGGCACGGAGTACTTCATTGCTGTCAACGCTATTGCTACTCGAAAATCTGTAGACAAAAGGAATTTTCAAGCATCTTCCTTGAGTGTTGAACTTAGGCCAGCAAAAGACACAAAAGATTGATTCTTATGAGATTTGAACATATAGTGCGAAAAAATCTGCATAATCTGCGGACAAGCAGCGTAGACTGTTGTAGTATCTGAGTTGCTTTAACGCTTTGCTTCTGCTCATTTGGAAGTGTTCGTGTTTATGCACTTGTGCAAAAGGAGAAAACACAATGGCTGAAGAATTATCCTATGTGATGACAACCCCCTACACTCTCGCTAAATCTCGCACCGGCGGTATCCTCTCTCGCCTGTTTTCACGAGTCGACCTGGAGTTGGTTGCCGCACAGATTTTCACTCCGGATCAGAAAACCATAGATGCCTATGCCGAATCTCTCGCGAGGCATACAAAAGCAGACCTGCCTCGTGGAGCGAAACTGCTTAGCACCTATGTCATGAAAAACATGAGTCCCAGTGACGGGCAGCCACATCGGGTTGCCCTGTTTCTGTTCAAGGGAGAAAATGCGGTTAGCCAGCTCATGGATCATGTTGGTGCCATTTTTCCGGAAAACCGAGGTATCGAATCGTTAACCGGTGAAACGATACGTGATACCTATGCCGACCTCGTCAGATCGCGCAATGGCGATATAATATATTTTGAGCCGGCGGTATTAACCCCTCGGTCTAGAGAATCGGCAGAGGAGAACTTGAAAATATTTACTACTTTCATGAAGAATCAGGACAATGTGGTGCACAATGTTGCCTATGCTAATCCTGAAACCATACAGCAAACACTGGTTATAATCAAGCCGGACAATTGGAGGGTTCGTTCCACTCGGCCAGGTTCCATCATCGATATGTTAAGCCGTACGGGATTGCGAATTGTAGGGATGAAAGTTTATCAGATGTCCACATCAAATGCTACTGATTTCTACGGCGGTGTCATGAAGACCCTGGAAACGAAGGTTTCCCCCATTGTTTCAGAAGAGGCGATAGCCTTGTTGGAAGAAAAATTTTTAATGAAAATCGATGAAACATCCCGCAAGGCTATATCCAATTCGTTTGGCCGCTCTTTCTGCCGACATCAGTTAGGTAGTATCGTTGAATTCATGTCCGGTCGCCGACCGGATGATGTATCGGAGGAGGAAAGAAATAAGCCGGGAAGTGTTAAATCTCTGATACTCGTCTATGAGGGAAAGAACTGCATCAATGAAATCCGCAAAGTACTTGGGCCTACCGACCCAAGTAATGCCCCAGGGGGAACTATAAGACGGGATTTCGGTAGCAATATCATGGTAAATGCCGTCCATGCCTCCGATTCCATTGAAAGCGTCGAACAAGAATTTGAAATCGTCAAGATACACGAGAATGACTTATCAAATCTTGTCGAACAGTATTACTCAGCCAAATAGGGAGGATAGCTTCAGCCTTCAAACGGGGTTATCTGAGAGGCCCCCCCTACCCCCAATCTTCGGGGCCCTATAAATCTTGTTCATTATAATGCTTCTTGGTTAAACTGCGAAATGTGCGAAAATCGCGAAAGCTGGTATCGGCTATTCTGAGTATTCCTGTTTTGAGCTGTTTTTTAGAGGGCCCCTTCAGGATCAAGATCGAAGAGGGTACAGGCATTGTTCCAAAGTGTTTCGACAGTGTCTTCTTCGTCTTCTCCCTTGAGTTCTGCGACAAAGGAGGCAATTGAAGGTAGGTATACAGGTTTATTCCGTTTTCCTCTATATGCCGCCGGGACCATAAAAGGGCTTTCGCTTTCAATGACGATGCGCTCAAGTGGAAGATGGCGGATTGTTTCATGGAGATCATGAGCATTTCTATACGTGAGATTGCCGGCAAATGAAAAGAAAATGTTGTCATGGCGATTAAGCATCTCGGTAGCAAAATCCGAGTCCTCAGAGTAGCAGTGAAGGACCCCGCCTTTAGATGGCATTTTCGATTTGAGAATTTCCTTGATGTCCTGTCCTGCCTTCCTATTGTGTATGATGACGGGCAAATTGCAACTTTCAGCCAATTCAAGCTGGGCAATGAATAGTTCTATCTGGGCACTCTTATTTCCGAATTTACGATAATAATCCAATCCGGTTTCCCCTATAGCAATAATTTTTCCCATTTTGACACTATCAATGATCTTCTGTTGCCAATCGGCCCCTGGATGCTGAACTTCAGAGGGTGAAACACCGATACTAAAGATAACATTGGAAGCCGTTATTAAATTGTGATAGACTCTGAAGAAGTCCTGTAAATTATTGGCAATGCTCACAATTTTCTGAACACCTGCCTGTTTTGCTTCTTGGGAGATGATGAGTTGCTCAATAGGGTCTTCGTCTATTAAGCCAATATGGGCGTGTGTGTCGAAATATCGCATGAGTCAACCTGCTTTCAAGGGATTTCTTACCGAGAATAACTGAATCCTATGGTATATCAAGATGTAAATTTCGTCAATGTTGAATAATATGGTGTAGAACTTGATTAGTAGATGAAGATGAGATAGACTGAATTAATGTTCGTGGTTGACATAGTTTATAAGGAGATTGTGCACTCGGGATGAGATTTAACAAAATGAGTACTCCACGACGGATAAGCTCAAAACACAGAGGTCTGCTAAGTGCTCTTTGGCACTTTGGTTGCCAGAAATTTACTATAATGCTTGTTCCCCATTCGGAGAAGAAGACCATACATTGTGATATCAGCCTATTCATGATTCTATTCATGGTCGTTCTGTTCTTGGGAGTATTGGGAGGGTTTTTTTGGTTTTCACTGGATTCTTCAGGGAAAGAGGCTATCATTGCCACGCGCTCCCGCGACCTTGCGGTTACCGAAGCCAGTTTGGATATCATCCGTGAAGAGGTGGGGCAATTGGTTGTGTCGGCGGGAAGGTTTCGGTCAGCTTTGAGCAAAACAATGGATATCCTGGGAATTGAGGCCTCTGTGGTTAATCCGTCTTCTGCCGGAGGAGGAGACCTTGCCTCGTTGTTTACAGTGGATCAGGCTAGTGGCAACAGCATTGCGGAAGTGAACGAACTCTCGTCTCTGCGAGTCTCTCTTGATGACTCGGTGGATGGGCTGGAGGATATAGGCTTGATTCTGTCTAATCAGAAAGAGCTTCTATCCGATATACCTACAATCTGGCCGCTGCAGGATGTCAAGGGCTGGGTAACACAGGTTTTCGGGCCTTCAATACATCCCTTTGGACATTATTGGTACCTCCATCGAGGGCTTGATTTGGCCTTTGGTTATGGTGTGCCCATCATGGCTACCGCTAATGGAAAAGTCGTCAAGAAGGATTTCGATGAAAACGGCTTTGGATACTATATCGACATTCAGCACAAATATGGGTTCAAGACAAGATATGCGCACCTTCAACGCCAGTTGGTAGAAGTTGGCCAACGGATCACTCAGGGTGAGGTAATAGGAACTATGGGGAATTCCGGTATGTCAACAGGGCCTCATCTTCATTATGAAGTCATGATAGGAACGCAGTTGGTCGATCCATTCAAGTTCCTCAATATGACAAATTCGGATACCGGTTTAGGCAGTTTTACGTCGAACCTGAAACGGTACAAATAAGGCATCATATCTGCTGTATGAATGAAGTGACGAAGAATTCGATGATTATCAATTCCATTATTGGTGAAAATACGTATTTTCGGGGTGATATCCGTATCAAGGGTTTGTTGCGAATTGATGGTGATTTCGAAGGAAGCATTAACACCGATGGCAGAGTTCTTATTGGAAAGGATGGAAGAGTGAAGTGCCAGATAGATGCGGATACGGTCGTAATTGGAGGAATCGTTAGAGGTGATCTCAGGGTTCAGTCCAAGGTTGTCTTGCTGTCGACCTGCATCGTTATAGGGAGCATTCGCACTCCACGCATAATAATTGAAGAAGGAGTGCTGTTCCACGGCCATTGTATCGTCTCTGAAGTCAAAAGCGTCTTAGCGGCTAAACCAATAAACGATAGACAATTGTTTTCCATCGACTGGGAAGATATATCCACTCAACCATCGGCGAATCTTCCATGAGTTAGAATCGCAAATATGGAGATCGAAAATCTTAGTCAAATTGGACAGAATCTAAAGGCATCGAATAGGAAAAAACCCCGCAAAAGCACCAAGGCGGGGAAAGGAAGTGCCAGCGGATTTTTGAATGCTTTTAATGAAACGGTGAAGGAGACTTCTCAGGCTACGGGAGCTATCGTTCAGAATCTTCCGGCTTTGGATGGAACCGAAACTTTTGAAGTTCTTCTTGATGAGGTACATGAAAAAGGCGAGTCACTCAAGAAGGATGCCTTATTCGGTCCTCTAAAGGAATATAGGCATGCTGTCAAGTGCTTTCTTCGCTATATAATTGACAACTGTTATGAAGCTACTGAAAAGATTGGAACAAGGAATCCACGGACCATGATGCAAAAAAAATACTTGGTGATTCAAGTAGTTGATGAAAAACTGGAGAGCCTTGCAACTCATGTTCTGAAGAATCAAGTCGACCAACTTGATATACTACAGAGAGTGGATGAAATCAACGGAATTCTCGTCGATCTGTCGATGTAAAGGATGCTTATGCGTTCAACAAAACACGCACAACGCAAGACAAAGCGCCATTTCAGCAAGCCGAGATCTGAATTCAAGATCGTTCCCGAAAATCTTTGGCGTATGCGAATTCCTTCCTACAATGAATTTGAATACTGTTCACCGCCAAATGGCATGGTAATTTCCCGTGGTGATTTTGTCGTCGCTTCTACTCAATTTGGTGCAGATATAGCCCGCATTCTGGGGCCTGTCGGTGTTTATGATGGTATTCAAGCCGATCAGGTTCGGAGAATTATGAGAATCGCGACGGATGTGGATTTTGATACGAGAGAACATCTAGCGAAACAAGAGAAAATTGCGTATACCAGATGCCGGGAGAGGATATCCAAGTTTGGTTTGGCGATGCAACTTGTTGAAGCTCACTTTGTTCTTGATGGAAACAGATTGGTTTTTTTCTTCACAGCGGAGGGACGCATTGATTTTCGAGAACTGGTACAGGATCTCTCGGGCTACTTTGAGCCCCGCATCGAGTTAAGACAGATAGGCATTCGGGACAGTGCCCGCATGATAGGAGGGATGGGCGTTTGTGGTCGTCCTTATTGCTGTCACGGGATGACAGACAGGCTCTCCCCTGTTTCTATAACAATGGCCAAGACTCAGAATCTATCTCTTAACTCCCTCAAAATATCGGGTGCTTGTGGTCGCTTGTTTTGCTGTTTAGCCTATGAGAATGACCATTATGTCGCAGGGAAAAAACAACTTCCCGCCCGGGGCTGTGCTATTAGCTATGAAGGAATGAATTATGTCGTATCGGATGTAAATATTTGTAGCAGTATCGTTGTCTTAGTGGATTCGGATTCTCGGCAAATAACCATTCCTGCATCTCGTTTCGTTCAAAAAAGAGGGCAATGGCAACTATTGCCTGAAAATGATGGAATCCCGTAAAAGGCAATTGTTGGGCACTTGCCCGTTGGTCAATAAAAATATACTCGATCAGAAGTAGTTGCCTCATAATTAAAATCTATCCGGGATTTTCCTTCTCATTCTGGCTTCCTTTGCCCTCTTGCCGGATAAGGGGAACTCAGCTTATCTGCGTTTCTAATTAACTCCTTTTGAAGGGCTACAATCTCAATGGCCAGTTGAACCGAATCAATATGTTTTTTAGTACCCTCAAGTTTAGTGGTAACGCGTGGCCTCCCCTAGAGTCAATTCCCTTCTGCCATTCATAGATAACATCATAACTCGACATCTCTATTACGAGGATCGTTCGAGTAGTTTTTTGTTGTGAGGCAATGCGGTTTGTTGACATTTGCCTGAAAGATTTGCTAGTATCACTCAAAATAGCCAAGGAGGAAATTGATGGCACTATCAAGTAAGAATGCGCGTGGTCTTTCGGGAACTCAGAAATTTTCCTGTTCTTGCGGAGGCGAGATTAAGATGCGATCGGTATTCATTAATGGCCGAATGAAGCATTCAGCTTCCTGTGAGAAATGCAAGCGGGAAGAACGTCGGCCCCGTGATTTTTTTTAATGGATTTTTCGCATGGTAGACTCCATGACCTTGACAGGCTCAGGAGCTACTGATATTCTAATTAAGAATTTACAATATGGAGTAGACATTGCCCAATACAAATGATGCGGCCAAAAGGCACAGGCAAAATCTCAAAAGGCGGATTCATAATCGATCTATTCGTAGCCGTGTGAGGACGAATGTCAAGGCATTTGAAGAAGCCGTGGCTAAGAATGATAAGGTAGTTGCCGAATCCAAGTATCATGATTTTGTGAAATTGATTGATACCGCTTCAGGTAAAGGAGTGTATAAGTGCAACACTTCTTCGCGGAAGAAATCGCGAATGCACAAGAAGCTGGTGGCACTGGATTGAATAAAGAATAAGATATAGGGGGATTCTGATGGCCAAAAACCATGCCCAGTTAAAAATGACCAAGGCTGAAATCATTGAAAATATCTCTGATAAATACGGACTCCAGCATAGAGATATACACAATGTTATTGATGCTTTTTGTGAAGAAGTGAAGCATGCGCTTTCCGAAGATCGTGTCGTTGAGTTGAGAGGATTTGGGACATTTAGAATACGAACGAAAAAAGGACGCGAAAGAGCCAGGAATCCAAAAACAGGAGAAATAGTTCCAGTCCCAACACATGGCGTAGCCGTTTTTCGACCAGGAAGAGAACTTAAAGAATTATCATGGAACATCAGAAGCGGTACGTAGAAATGCCCTTCGGTATTATCATTCCTAATACTACCAGATTGTCTCTCAGTATTCTGTTACGGGAGGGTGTTTAAGCTATGGAGAAAAAAACGATACTCATCATTGATGATGAACAAACAAATCTTGATTTTTTTGAAGTAATGCTTTCGCGATTGGGATTTCATATACTGCAAACTACGAGTGGGGAAGAGGGACTTGAGTTAATAAAAGAACACTCCCCGGACTTGATAATTCTCGATAATATCATGCCTAGGCTGACAGGTTGGGAATTGACCAAGATGCTTAAGCGGGATGAAGCCTATGAAAAGTATCGGAATATTCCTATTATTATGTTTTCCGCAATGGATGCCGTTAAGGACAAAATTGAAGGTTTTGACCTGGGGATAGACGATTATATAACAAAGCCATTCAATTTCTTAGAAGTTTTGGCCCGAATCAAAACGGTGCTTCGGCATCACGAGTTGTCTAAGCAGGTCGTTCTTCGAGAAAAGCGTTTAATGCAGGTGAATGCTTTGAATGAATCCTTAGCGCATTGCACCGCACATTTGAAATCACCCGCAATTAGACTGATTGAATCCGCGAAGTCTTTGATGCCATCGGACACACAGACTATTGAAACCTTTAAAAATCAGGTACTTGATGAAGCCCAACAGATATTGACCATTGCGGATAGTTTAGAGAGGGAAATGAAAACTCTTCAAGAATCCGAAGGCCGTGTGCGGGAGGCTGAATTAACCTTGAATGAGCTAGAAGATCGCTTCCGTGAGCATTTCAAGTCTTTGCATAATGAAGAAATACATAGAGCATGATTAGTGATACAAAGCGCCGAGCGATACAACTTTTTTCGGAGGGGCGGGATTGTTATAAGAATCATGATTTTGTTGAAGCTCTTAAGAAATTTATGCAGGCTCTCAATGTTGATCCAACTGATGGACCATCCCGGATTTTTTGTGCTCGTTGCAAACTCTATATAAAGAACCCACCGCCGGAGAACTGGGATGGAGTCTTTGAGATGACAACCAAGTAATCAGGGGAAGAATTTGGATCGCAAATCATACAAATTTAAAACAGTCCTCGGGCATGAAACTAAATTTGCAGGCAAACTCTGTTACAATGATTCATTGAAGATTGATGGACGATTTAACGGAAGTATTGAAACACCAGGTTTCCTTATGGTGGAGTCCTCTGCCGTAGTTGTTGCAAATATCAAGTCAGGAACGCTAGTTGTCAGAGGTTCTATCCAGGGGGATGTTCACGTAGAGAAACGCTTGGAGCTTCTTAGAGGAGGCAAAATAATCGGCAATGTCCGGTGTCCTTGTTTGATTATGGAAGATGACACATGTATTCAAGGGCAGTGCGAGATGCTAGCTGATTCATTCGAGATCGATATTTTTTCTATGCCACTGGATCGGCTGAAGAAAACGGTTGCGCGTGTATAAGGATTTCCTTATCCGAATTCTCAGGGGTGCCTCAAAAAAGGCCCATTTAATTCTAAACTCGATCTTGCTCGACACCTCTGTGCGGTGCACCTGTCTGCAACAGGTAGGCGCAGTCAGATCAAAATACTCAAGGCCACGGCTTAAGTTGCCTCGTATCGACCTGTCTGTCGCAAGCAGGTGCAGGACGTAGCACAAGCAGACGAAGAATTTTTTCGTCTGTTTTCTAAAGATGTTTTTTGACAGTGCCCTTGACTGATAGCGATTCAATTGCTATATTAGTCGGTATATACTGATATGTAGAGTATGATGCGTACATTTTTTATTCGAATTATTCCGTTCAGTCCTGATCAGGGACCGGAAATCAATATGCCACTAGCTGTGTGAGCACCCAGATACAATGAGTTCGTGTCTATGAAAGAATTATATGAATAAGACTTTGGAATCTCTTGAAATTACAGGTCCGGTAAAGAGCTTTTTCTTGATCCTATGTGGAGATATCTTAGGGAGCTGTCGGGCTTTGAGACTTCAAGACGATTTCTGATGAGTTTTTCCTGATACAGGGCACTAAAAGCTTAAGCTACATGAGTAGCCGTATGTGGGGCAAAAACGCGTTATTCAACAGCTCCCGAAGAAGAGGGGCTGTGTCAGAATCCAGGGGCCCGACGGCCCTCCCCCCTGTCCCCCCCCTGACAGGGGGGAGGCATTTATAGGGGGGCATGAATGTGCTGGGGCTGGGTCAGAATGATGGATTTGGTTTGCAGGTAAGGCGGCCTGCCTGTCCGTGTCTGCGACAGGCAGACGCAGACAGGCGAAAAGTTCTGAAAGCGGAGTGTACGCGTTGTACATGAGCATTTCAGGTTTTTTAGCCATCGCCGCATGCGAGCCAAAGGCGCATTCTGACACAGCCCTGCAAGGCGACTCGACAGGATATGCAGGACGCATGCTCCAGCCGAGGGGGAAAAGGAAAAACCCGCCAGTTGGACGCAAGTCCGGCAGGCTCCTCGTTTGATTTAAATTAGGTAGTATTTTGAGGATGTAAAAGCAAAGATGAAGATCAAGCTGGAACAGTTTATTAAATGTTAAGAATATCAATAAAAGGATTGACTAGTGCTTAGAAGCCGACCACAGCAGAGCGAATTTGATTTCGATGATACTAAGGAAGAACAGGAAAGCAAGGATCCCGTAAAGAAAAAGAAGAAGGCTATCATAGTAAAAGCTAATGGTGATTCATCAGAGGCTCAACAGGCTGATATGTCTGCGATTTCTTCGATTCATAAGCAGGGGTGCTTCGCTGCGAATCAATCGGTAGAACCGAATTCCGAAACATCGAGAGTAGAAGAGGAAGGTGTAGATTCACCGACACCCACATTGACACAGGACCTCCGGCAGGATGATACCCGGAAAAGTGAGATTTTGGATGAAAATGGCGGCAAGAATGGGAGCGGAAATGATTCAGCTATAGAGGGGAGATCACCCCAAGGCCGAAAGAATGCCAAGAAAGGAAACGGTGGCCGAAGTATAAAAAAACCGCAACATGATCCTGAGGCTCCTAAATTGCTCATTAATGATCTTTCAATCATGCCCATGACGGAGTTGAGAAAACTAGCTGAAGATATGGGCTTAAAAAAAGAAAATATGATACCCCTGAAGAAACAAGAAATCATATTTCAGCTACTAAAAGCTCATATAAATAACGATGGTGTTATTTATGCCTATGGATCATTGGAAATTCTACCCGATGGATATGGGTTTTTGAGATCTCCGCAGAATTCTTATTTGCCGGGTCCCGATGATATATATGTATCTCCCAGTCAAATACGGCTTTTTAATCTTAAAACAGGTGATACGGTGTATGGGCAGATTCGATCACCCAAGCCAGGCGAAAGATTCTTTGCGATGCTTAGAGTGGTGAATGTCAATTCCGATGATCCTGAAATGGCGCAAATCCGTGTTTCATTCGAGAATCTCACCCCCTTGTATCCAACGGAACGATTGAACATGGAAATGGCTGTGGGAGATCCCTCGACTCGGATAATCAATCTTTTCTGTCCCATCGGCAAGGGGCAGAGAGGGCTTGTCGTCTCACCGCCAAAATCAGGAAAAACAATTATTCTTCAGAAAATTGCCAATGCAATTATCGAAAACCATCCAGAGGTTTATCTCATCGTATTGCTTATAGACGAGAGACCGGAGGAAGTAACCGATATGCGGCGTAGTGTCAAAGGCGAAGTAATTGCTTCTACCTTTGATGAACAGGCGACAAGACATGTTCAGGTAGCGGAAATGGTCCTCGAAAAAGCGAGGAGGCTGGTGGAGCACAAAAAAGATGTCGTGATTCTTCTCGACTCCATCACAAGATTGGCGAGAGCCTACAATCAGACCGTGCCTACCAGTGGAAAGATTCTTTCAGGGGGAGTCGATTCCAATGCCTTGCACAAACCAAAGCGATTCTTCGGCGCAGCACGAAATATTGAGAATGGAGGTAGTCTCACTATTGTTGCGACGGCACTCATCGAAACAGGAAGCCGGATGGATGAAGTAATTTTCGAAGAGTTTAAGGGGACTGGAAACATGGAGTTGTCTCTGGATCGACGTTTAGCTGACAAACGTGTGTATCCGGCGTTTAACGTCAAGAAATCCAGTACCCGTAAGGAAGACCTGCTTCTTACTGTGGAAGAACTCAATAAGATGTGGGTGCTGAGAAAAGTCATGAGTCCTATGGATGATCTTGAATCCACCGAGATGATAGTTGACAAAATGCGTAAGACCAAGAATAATGAAGCATTCCTAAAGGGAATGAATACCTCAGGCACAAGAGATATGTAGTTCCATGTATGTAATCTAAACTATGGGAGTGATGAGAGTGAAGAGCGGAATACATCCAGATTATAAACCGGCAAATGTAAGTTGCGCATGTGGCAATTCTTTTGAAACATATTCCACTGTAGGCGATATACAAATTGAGATATGTTCAAGTTGTCATCCTTTTTTTACCGGGAAACAGAAATTAGTCGATATGACTGGTCGAGTGGAACGGTTTAACAAGAGATATGGAATTAAAGACGGATTAGCATAGAAGCCTTATGCTATATTTTGTGCTTTTTGCAACAAAATATACCAACGGGTGTCAGTCCACCTGATGATTGAAGGAGTGCCTAATCCCCTTCGGAAAACCCTATGAGCCTTTAGAGGGTGAATTTTCAAACACTAACAATAATAAGTGTGACGGATTGATAGTCCCAATTCCAGATGTTTCACTTCTTGAGTGTGCCTCTAAAAAATAGCTTGTGGAATTTGACGAAGAGATTTTTCGACTGTGAGGCTGTGTCAGAATCCAGGAGGTGGGTCAGAATGATGGATTTGGTTTGCAGGCAAGGCCGCATGCGGGCCAAAGGCGCATTCTGACACAGCCCCGCGGAAAATGGTTGAGTCTAGTATTAAATGGGTTTTTAGAGGTAGGAAATCAAATTTTTAAGGTGATGGATTCTTTGATTGAGCAGATTGCCACTCAGCACAGGCAAGAATACGCTACAGAACCTACAGTGATTTGCAGTGCTCCCGGCAATATTGAATTGCTCGGTGAGCATGGCGAATCCTGTCTAGGGTATGTATTATCCCTTGCGATTGATAGGCGGTGCTATGTGTCCATGTCACAACGCCAGGATAACCTTCTTTGTTTCTATTCGGTCAATTTGAAAGAAAAGAAGAGATTCTCTATCAATAGCCTGAGGGACAGGAAAGAAGACCGCTGGGCGAGTTGTATCAAAAGGGTATTCAAAGAGTTTGTATATAGAGGTCATAAACTCAGTGGAGTAAGCGTAACCATTTCCAGTGAGATTCCTATGGATATTGGCTTAGACTCATTAACAGCTTTAACGATAGCTACTACCTATGCCCTTAAAGAACTGTTCAAACTGGATATGACTCATGAGCAGATTATCGAAGTGGCTATGTTGATAGCGAGCCCATCAATGAAGATGCCGGAAGCCATTAGTTCTCTCATGGTGACTTGTCATGCGAAGGAAGGCCATCTATGTCTCATCGATGTCTTTTCCCGAGAGATTGAGTATCTTCCCTTTCCCTTTTCATCGGTTTCCATAGTTGTAACAGACTCACAGGTTCCTGAAACTATCAAGGATGAAGAGAAGACCAGGATCGATGTAGCCTGTAGCGAGTGTATGGAGGCTGTAGGCGTATCTCAAACCAAAGGTTTGTTTCGAAATCTGACTCGCGATGATCTTGTCGGCTCGGTGAAAGGTCTCAGTGAACGATCTCGGAGGATATGTATACACCTCATCGCAGAAAACGAGCGGATACAGGAATTTCGTACTGCTCTTGGTGATGGCATGTACGATATTGCCGGACGTGTATTGTCCAGTTCTCATCGAAGCCTGCGAGATAATTTGGAGGTATCATCCCCTGAACTCGATTGGCTTGCAAAAAGAGGAAGTGAAACCGAAGGTGTATACGGATCTCGCATGATAGGCTTTGGTTATGGTGGAAGTATGATTACCCTCTTGAGTAATGGCAAGCAATACCATTACGAAAAATGCCTAGAGGAATATGACCGGATATTCGGATTCAAGGCGAGTGTTTTCCCCATGACGACAGGAAACGGAGCCATCGTGCATCGCAACAGGGTTAATTGATGACCATTCTTATGGATATTTCTAACAATCTCCCATTTAGTTTTGACTCGATCTTTTCCGCCTACCTACGCGGTGTACCTGTCTGCAACAGGCAGACGCAGACAGGGCAAAATGCTCATACTAAGCCTACGCTTTGCCGCCTTGTATTGACCTGCCAGCGGCAGACAAGGCGAAAATTTTTTTGTCAATTTCCTAAAGCTGTGTTTTTCAGGTACCTTTATGAAATCTTGTGTATGATATGAGGTATTGAAGGAGTGGAAAAATGTGTGTCCGGGATGACGGCCTTTTGTTATACAGGGAGGGGCATTATTCAGAAGCATTGGCCGCATTTATAGGAAAAGAAATTGATCCAGCTGAAGATACAGACCTGGCCTACTTCATGGGCCTGTGTTATGTCAGATTACAGGAAAACATGGAGGCAATCAGGCTGTTCAAGCAGGTGCTCAAACAAGAGGATAAGTGGGTCAGGATTTATCAGGTACGCATGATTCTTGCATGGTTACTGGCTTGCAAAAATGATGTAGATGTAGCGATTGAGTATCTTCAGGCTATTCTTGACGATGGTGTTCTATCTCCTCAGGCATGGTCGATTCTCGGATACTGTCAGTGGTGCCGAGGGGATGAGGATTCTGCTATAGAGAGCTATACAAAGGCGGTTGGCATAGATATGCAAAATGCGAATGCAATTAACGGGCTTGGATATATATTGGCGGATACCGGAAAGGATTCAAAAACTGCTGTCAGTCTATGCAGACGGGCGGTGGAAGAGAACCCGAAGAGTTGGGCATATAAGGATTCCTTGGGGTGGGCACTATTCCATGCCGGTGATATCTCTGAAGCAAAGGAGTATCTTGCAGAGGCCTTAACTGCTTGTCCCCATGACAAAGTAATTGCAGAACATCTTAGAAGGGTCCGATTATATGAGCAAGGTATCCCTAATGGGGACCTCTAATACACCCCATTTAGTTCATGTCTCGATCTTTTCCGCCCGCCTTTGCGTTTTGCACCTGTCTGCAACAGACAGGCATAGGCAGGCGAAAAATCTCTTTGTCAATTTCCTAAAGCTGTTTTTTATAGGTGCCCTCTTTCTTTTCTTGACTGATCCACTATGGCCGCAGGAAATCAGCTTCGAATCTATGCAGGCCCTGATAGAGTGGCGATGGGGAGTTGTCGCCTACAATGACGGCTTACCAGGCAAGTCGTTATTGGCAATGGAGCGGGCTAATTCCTTGAATCCAACTGACCCGAAAATCAAAGAATGGTTGGGCTGGGCCTATTGGAAGTCTGGGGAGGAATCATCCGCACTTTCAATTTGGGATGAGCTTATTGAAAAGAATGAAGCTTCTTTGTCCCTTAAGGATCGAGCCGATTGGCTTCGCCGCCGCATCGCAGGAGGAGAATCCGACTCACAGGCGAACGATGAGTGGATTTCAATGGAGACCTTCCAGGGGGGAGGGGGCCTAGTGCAGGATTTTAAACAACCGGTTGCGGCACGCAGTCTGCGGGACAACTCAGGTGCATTGATAGTTACCTCTTATTCTGGAGGAGAACTCGTTCAGATTGATGCAAATGGAGCTTTTGTTGAGCACTATGAAGGTGGGATTGAAGGATTTATTCGCCCCTTTGATGTGTTGCCTCTCGACGATGACAGGCTTCTAGTTAGCGAGTTTCAGGCGAATCGATTAGCCATTATCAACTTAAAGGGTGTAGCAAGGGGTTACAGGGTGGAGACCTGGGGTGATACCGGAAAAGGAATGAATCAATTCCTCGGACCACAGTTCATGGCACTCTCCCCCGATAGGCAGTTTTTCTATGTCAGTGACTGGGGCAATCGGCGTGTTGCCAAATGGAGCATAGACGGTACGCATATCTTAAATTTGACGGGGGTCCAAGGACCTTCTGGTATTGCCTGCCTGGATGATATGGTCTATGTCGCCGATTCATTGAGGGCTCGGGTCGATGTCTTTGATTCATCCGGCAATTATCGTGGACCTTTGCTGACCGAGGGACTGGATAAACCGGAGGGGCTTTCCCTATACGAAAACTTCCTCTTGATTGCCGATGGTGCAAATATAATGCAGGTCGAACTGGATTCAGGAGAACTGTCCTTAAAGGCCTCCCTAGGAGATGGTATACACCGGATAACTTCGGTATTTCCCGATGAAAACGGAAATCTTGTGGTATGTGATTTTGATGACAATCGGGTTCACCTGCTTGTTCCCCTCTCTAGTCTGTATAATGGATTGGAAATAAACTTGGAAAGGGTAAGAGCCGATGCCTTTCCGAATATTTTTGTCGATCTTACGGTAAAGGATAGACGAGGAATTCCCCTTACCGGTCTTAATGAGACTAATTTCAGGGTCTTAGATGGTGAAATTCCGATAGGCCAACCTCAAATCGATTGGCAATCTTTTAAGGATTCCTCAGTTTCGATTGTGGCTGTGGTAGATTCTTTCGGCGATGCCACGGAATCGCGAAAACTCCTGCGCGGTATTGAGGATATGAACAAAGCTCTCGTAACAGGCGACAAGCTTGCCTTTGTCGAGGCATCAGAAAAACCTCTTCTCTATGAGATTCAAAAGGAGGAGGGCATCAAAGATTTCTTTCGTACCATTATCGCAAAAGCCGGGCCCAAGCAAATTCAATGGGACGAAGCATTGAGACTGGCGGCAAATCGTATTGCGGCGGATCGGATCCACAAGGCCATAATCGCATTCGTTCATACCCCTCCGGCGGACACCGCCTTTGACACTTTCGGTTTGGTGGAGACAGCGCGGTTGATGGCCAATAACGGCATTGTCTTCTATCCTTTTTATGCGGATCCGGATATCGTGAGCCGAGAGCTTGATTATATAGCCGAAGAAACACAAGGCCATTCTTTCTTCCTTTTTCAGCCGAAAGGGAGTGGCATCGCTATAGATAGATTAAGACAGAAAAGAACTGGTCGGTACACGATAAGCTGGGAAAGTCCGCATTCGGGCGGTTTCGGGCGGGACTATCTACCTGTCTCCGTTGAAGTAATCTACTATAGCAAGAGCGGGCGTGCCGAATCGGGAACCTTTACCCCGCTACAATAAGTGCAATCAGGCAAGGAAAGCATTGATTTCAACCTCCGAAATTCGTAAATTCAACATTGTATGACAGACGATTCTAATTCAAAACTGACTTTCAATGCATCGCTGGCGGAAGAACTGGCAGTCTTCAAGGACAATAAAAATTCTGAACATCTCTATCACCTTGCTAGAAGCCTGTCGGACTTCTACGTTCTGGCTGATTTCTTCCCTTTTTTTCCGCTACTGAGTTGCCAAAATGCTCACGTAACCCAGCTACGCTCCGCTTCTGCCTCCTTGAATCGAAAAAGAATCATCAAAAACGGCCCTAAGAACTCCAAAGTCCGCCAGGCTTCTTGGAGAATGAATCCTGCCGGTTCTGAGAAAGGTTCCAACAAGACCGATTTTCAAAACGATGGTGATCTATTAGAGGATGTCCATGAGGATATAAAGGAACCGGCCATGTGGCGGGTTATTTTTCATAATGACGACTACACGCCGCGAGACTTCGTCGTGGAAGTTCTGGTGTCCATCTTTCACAAGCCTCCGGTCGAAGCGACGAGAATAATGCTTGAAATTCATAATCGGGGCAGTGGTGTCGTGGGTGTCTATCCCTATGACATCGGCTCGACAAAAGCGTTACAAGTTGAAAGAATTGCAAAGGATCGCGAATTTCCGCTCCGGGTCAGTTTAGAGGAGGCCTGAAACAATGAATCTAACATCCGAAGTCCAGTCGATCATCAATGAAGCCTATGAAGAGGCCAAAAAAAATGAACACGAATTAATTACCCCAGAGCACCTGCTTTATGTTTCTCTAAGATTTGATCGGCCGCGCTTTGTTATTCGAGAGTGTGAAGCAGACCCCGATGTCATCAGAAAGTCCATTGAGGGTTATTTTGACAAGCATTTAACGAAAGTTCAAAATGTCGAGCCGGTTTACACCCAGGGTGTGCAGTCTACGATAGCCCGTGTGATTGGGCATTCAACTTTCGCCGAGAAGGGGGAAATAACCTCGGACGACCTCCTGGTCGCAATTTACGATCTTGAAGACATCCATGCATCTTATTATATGAAGCAAGCGGGAATAAGACGCATGAGACTGCTGGAAGTGGTGTCTCATTCAAGTTTTGAACAGGATGAGAATGAAAGCTATAATGAGGCCGATCTTGAGGAATCTTACCAAAAAGAGAACTCTAACAAACAGGTGTCCAGTGCACTGAAGTCGTATGCCATCGATCTTACAGCCAAGGCCGAATCGGGCGAATTGGAGCAGCTCATAGGCCGTGAAGATATAATGGAGAGAACAATACAGGTATTGAGCCGCCGGTTGAAGAATAATCCTGTCCATGTCGGGGAGCCAGGAGTGGGGAAGACTGCGATTACAGAGGGGCTGGCCCGTCGCATCATTGACGGGGATGTCCCCCGCTTCCTTCAGAAATTCAGAATATGGTCGTTGGACATGGGATCTCTGCTCGCGGGAACCCGCTACCGAGGTGATTTTGAAGAGCGAGTCAAAAAAGTCCTCCAGGAAATCGATAAGCGAGGGAACATCATACTCTTCATCGATGAGATACACACGGTGATCGGTGCCGGGGCCACTTCCGGTGGTAGCATGGATGCGTCCAACCTGCTTAAACCCGCCCTGATGACGGGAAAGTTGCGGTGCATTGGTTCAACGACGCATAACGAATTTAAGAAATTTTTTGAGAAGGACCATGCCCTAGCCCGCCGTTTCCAGCGCGTAGAAGTACCAGAAACCACGCGGGAAGAAACATATAGCATACTTCTAGGCCTTCGTGGGGTTTATGAGACCCATCATGGGGTGTCCTATGAAGATGACGCATTGAGAGCAGCCGTCGATCTATCGGATCAGTTTCTAAACGAGAAACATCTACCCGATAAGGCGATTGATCTCATAGATGAGGCAGGCGCATGGAAGCGTCTTCAGATGGAAGCCCTATTCCGTTCCGATTCAACCGACACAAGCTCAACACAGAACTCACGGACGGCACAGAAAATCCAAAAAGACATACCGATTGCGGAGAGATTCATTGAGCCGACGGATGAAGATCAATTGATCGAGTCGAAAGGTGATGTTGCCACTGTGCAACCCGCCATCCCCTTGGTTGACACAAAGGTCATAGAGAAGGTATTGGCAAGAATTGCCCGAATTCCAGAGAAATCCATCAGTGCCGGCGAAACGGATAGACTTCGTCATCTCGCGGAAACACTCAGAACCAAGATTTTTGGACAGGACGAAGCGATTGAAGTCGTTGCTGAGGCTATCAAGCGCTCCCGTGCCGGCTTTCGTAAGCCGGATAAACCGGTGGCTTCCTTCCTCTTCGTAGGCCCCACCGGGGTGGGAAAGACGGAGTTAGCGAGAAACCTTGCCGATGAGCTGGGAATCTCCCTGCACAGGTTTGACATGAGTGAATACCAGGAGAAGCATACCGTCAGCAGACTTATCGGCTCACCACCAGGCTATGTCGGATATGACGATGGGGGCATATTGACGGACTCCATACGCAAGACTCCTCATGCTGTCTTGCTCCTTGATGAGATTGAAAAAGCCCATCCTGAAATTTTCAATGTACTGTTGCAGATGATGGATTACGCAACATTGACCGATAACATGGGCAGGAAGGCGGATTTTCGGAATGTGATTATTATAATGACCTCCAACGCGGGTGCGCGGGAAATCGGCAGGACGAAGTTAGGATTCGGTGTGGGCGAGGTGAGTTTTGATGCGCTAGATGCTTCGGTTCAGCATGTCTTTGCCCCTGAATTCCGCAACCGTCTGGACAAGGTTGTCAAATTCGGGCAGTTAGGGCTCGAAGTTGTGGAAGAAATCGTCCGCAATGAACTCAATTTGTTTAAGGCGATGTTGAAGCCCAAGGGGGTGTCTTTGCATGTTACCGATGAGGCCATTCGCTGGATTGCCAAAAATGGACATTCTCCCGAATTTGGGGCTCGCAATATTGCACGACTCATTGAGGACAAGATCAAAGGTTTCTTCGTGGACGAAGTGCTGTTTGGGTCACTTGTATCCGGTGGGGAGGCCATAGCCGATGTCGAGAACAATAATATACACATCCGCACAGTCTAAGAATGTATAACCGTATAGTCTTCCCCTGTCCAAGTGAGATTGAAGGGGATCTCATCGTGGTAGGAGGCGATCTCTTCCCCAACACCCTCCTGGCGGCTTATCGAAAAGGTATATTTCCATGGTTTTCGCAGGGTGACCCCATACTGTGGTGGAGCTTGGATCCGCGATTCGTGTTATTTCCAGCCGATTTACATGTTTCAAGGAGTTTAAGGCGCCGAATTCAGAAGAGAGATTTAGAACTTACCGTGGATCGTGCCTTTAGCCGGGTAATTCAGGGCTGTAAAAAAATGGACCGGGTAGGCCAGGACGGAACCTGGATCATCGGAGATATGGCGGAGGCATACTGTACACTCCACTATCTCGGCTATGCGCATTCTGTGGAGGCATGGAAGGAGGGAAGACTTGTCGGCGGTTTATACGGTGTTTCTCTCGGAGGTTGTTTCTTTGGGGAGTCTATGTTTTTCGTAGAGCGGGATGCGTCAAAAATTGCCTTCACTGCCCTCGTGGGAGCTCTCATTGATGCCAATTTCGGATTGATCGATTGCCAACAGAAAACGCGGCATCTTGAATCCTTTGGTGCCGTGAGTATTGCTCGGAAGACTTTTCTAAAGATGCTTCAGCAGGAATTGAAAAAGGCGACAAGAGTCGGCACATGGGCCGAGATTTTCCCTACTTTCCCCTGTTCGACACTGTGGAATAGATTGCTTGGCAGGGATGAACCTTGAGGAACTTGTTATCCCCACGGATTCTCTGTTTCACATTCTTGAGCATGCTTTTGATCGGAGTCTATGCACAAGAATCAATTGAAAACACAGAAAATCCTGAACTGGATCGTCTGCTCGTTCTCTCTTTGAACCTCTCCGCTAAAGGCGAGTGGGAAAAGGCTTTGCAAGCCTTGGATGATGCAAAGACCATCGATTCTGCTGAACCGCGTATCGAGACCTACAGAGCTTCTATAATCGATCTGATGGCCCTGGATAAGGCTCAGAACGCCTGGAACAAAGGTCAGCCTAGTATGATAGAGAATGAAACACAGAATTCGAAAGATGAAATCATCGATGATAATACGCCGAAGTTCGTTATCGAGCGGGAAGAATCCATTAGACAAGACGATATAAGTCAATATAGAGATCAGTTCAGAGGAGAATTGAGTTTCAATCTGGCTAGCTATGATAGTACCGCTGACAAATTGGTGAGTACATGGTCGTCGTTGGAATCCTTCGTTTATTCATCCCTTGGGGTAAAAGTTCGCTATTGGTTTCCATTCCTTGGCCGTAGTTTCGGGGTAAATTTCCGTAGCTCAGGATATTCATGGAGTCCCAGTGATCTCAGTGAGCCAACTATCCTATTCAACTCCTTGGACTTAGGGATCAATCTGCGGGGGTTTCTTATAGAGGAGGAACAGTCGCACCTTGAGCTTGGACTTGATTTCGGCGGCTCTCTCCACTCTCTTAAAACACTGAGCACTCAGCAGGTAGGATATTCAGGCATGCTTTATTTGGGACTATGGGTTTCCGATCCAGTTTTTTACCATCTTCTCAAGGTGAAAAGCCTGGAGAATCTCGTGTTTGGCGGTGGAATTCGCGTCTATAGCTCAATCGGTGAGGAATTGCTGGAGACCGTATACTACAGGGTGGATGGAACATGGAGATTTGAGTTTTTCCACATCGGCATGCGTTTTGAATGGTGGGGCTTTACAGACTCAGGCAGACACTACAATCCGCTCTCTTTGACTCTTTACTCCGGTATTCAATTCTGAGTAGTCTAGCATCAATGCCCCCCTGAAAAAGGTGCCTCTGAATTCCCCTCCTGACATTGAAATTGGTATAATACTCCTCAGGGAGGATGTCATATTCCGCACTAACGAAGAACACGTACAGAGAAAAATCCCGCCCTAACTTCCCTGTTTTTAACCGCAGAGGTCGCTGAGAACGCAGAGTTTTAGCGTATTGCACAGCCAATAATTCGTTCAGTGGTTTTATTTAGTTCCATATTTGTTTCTCCCTGCGGAACTCTCCGTCCTCTGCGGTTTATATTCCCAGATCCTCAAAGTTTTTTATAGTGCCCCGAACTTTGTGTTCACCTCTAAATTCGGATGTACAAGGGACTATAGCGATTAACCTTTACCCCAGGATTGCGCCACTGGCTGAACCAGGTCTTGCGTTCTTCTGTACCCAGCTTGATTTTCCTTAGGAATGGACGCTTCATCCAATACTTGCCGATTATTTTTTCAAGGTCTGTGCGCGCTATTCCTGCCTCTTCTACATGCGTTGTCATGTCTTTCTTTCGGGCATCCTGGACCCGTCGGGCAATCATGCAGTTATGGTAGTGGCGGTAGAGGGTCATGCGCATCATCATCGCACTGGGACACCGGGAAAACTGCACCGTCTCTCGCACATGATTGCAGTTATCTTTGCGTACCTGACGGTCTATGTAATTCACAGGGAATAGCGGATTGTTTTTATTCCTGAACTCATGAGAGGATATGCATTCATGGAGAAAGTATTTTTTGAAGTCCTTGATCTTAGCGAAGGCCCGTGTATACGATTTGTGTAGGTCTGTCGTCAAGGTCTTTCCGGTAATCTTCTTATCTTTAAGTAGTTGGATAAGTTCACTAGCTATATTTATAAACGATTTCTCAATGGCCTTCGGATCGGCCTTTTCTATGGATTCCAGTACCATTCTCCGCTTTTTCTGTGCATTGGTCATTCTTCCCTTGCGCCTAAGATTGGAAAACCCCATGCTGTAAATGAACTCGGATTCGGAGCCGGCGAAGATGTTTATGTGATGGGGAAAGTACTGGGACTCGGAGAAAGATTCCAGCCCATCGGCGGCCATATCTTCTTGCAGAGGTAAATCAGGGAGAAGTTCGGAATGAATGGCCTGGCAGCATCTTGCCAGCCGTTCGAATCGGTTCTGAACGGTCTCTATTCTGACGTTAATAGCACGGCCTATATCGCCCAGCCCTGAAGCGGTGACAAGATGCTCGAAGATCTTTGAATAATCGACAACTTTTTTGGCATAGTAATCAATTGAAAAGGTCTGATCAGAAAAAGTTCTGCGGCAATTCTTACAGCGGTAACGCTGAACTTGGCCGAAGGCCGATGTTGGATGAAAACCATAGCGAATATACCAATTTTCCCCGGCGGGAGCCTCGAAATTGGAGCAATCGGGATTGGGACAGTGTGGAAAAGTCATAACGTACCTCCTTAGTAAGTTGTTTCCCTACTAAGGTATGACTTGCGTTTAGAGGCGATTTACTTCAAAAAACAGGCTTTGGGGCACTATAAAAGTTTTTCTGGATTTTCCCTGCCAGAACCACCGCTTCGTTGTTCAGGCTTTTTAGTTCGGTGTGTATTTCCCGCATAGTCTCTTCAAAATCGAAGTCTTCGTCCTCCTCCTCAGGAATACTCCTATGTTTTCAGTCAACCCCCATCTGATATGTGGATTTTTCAGGGGAGTCATCAATAGATTTGCATCGATAATTCTTCATGCGTGGGCTCAAAAATCCTAGCGGCATCGGACGTGATGAAAATATCTCCCTCTGTGGTGATAAACACAGCCTCTATATGATCAATTCTCTTGACCAGTTCAATCCCCCTTTCCAATCCCATGGCGAGAAGCGTCGTTGAAAGTGCATCGCCGTCTACGGAATAGGGGCTGATAATGGTGACGGCAGCAAGGCCCTTATCTACAGGATAACCGGTTTCTGTATCCAATATGTGATGGTAACGTATGCCATCTGCCTCAAAGAAGCGTTCATATACGCCCGAGGAGACAACGGATCCCTCTGATAGGGAGAATACTCCTAAATAGCTACCCCGCTCGCCGAAGGGGTCTTGCATTCCTATTCGAAACGGTTTCCCGTCTGGCTTTCCTCCCATTATACGAATATTGCCGCCGAGGTTTATCAGGATATGCCTCGCCCCATTTTCGTGGAGGTAGTTTGCTATTTCATCGGCTATCCAGCCTTTTGCAATTCCACCGATGTCTAGCCGCACTCCTTCCCGCATGAGCATGACAGCTTTGCGCTCGGAATTGAGATTAACAGTCTTATAATCAATGAGGGGGAGAATCCGGGCAATCTCGATATTGCTGGGAATTTGAGGGCTTTCTCCGCCGATTCCCCATATATCAACCAAGGGTCCTATAGTAGGATCGAATTCCCCCTTGGAGAACTCTGCATAGACGAGAGCTGTTTCGAGTACTTGAAATGTGTTCTCGGATACTTTCACCCAGGATTGTGTTTGAGAATTGTTAATCCTGGATATCTCACTATGGGGCTGATAACGGCTTAGCTCTCCTTCCATTTCTGCGATGTAGTCAAATGCGGACTGTAGCAATGCCTCATCTCTGCTTTGATAGAGTTTGATGGAGACCACCGTATCCAGCAGGAATTGATTATCTTCGATGTCCGTCGTCCGTTGATGCGATCGTAGAATATAGATACCCATCACTATCAAAACGAGGGAAAGGGAGAATAGCCATGCAGGAATGCGCTTAGGCATCAATTACCCGTTTACTCAACACGGACTGAGACAGGTTTCCCGCATGATAGCTGGAACGGACAAAGGGACCAGCCAGCACCTGGGTGAATCCCATCGCCATGGCCTTCTCTCTCAAGGCATCAAATTCATCGGGATGCCAGTATTTCTTTACGGGAAAACTCTTTTTCGTCGGCTGTAGGTACTGCCCTATGTTGACAAGACGGCAACCTGTCTCATAGATATCGTTTAGGGTCTGCAAAACCTCGTCGATTTCCTCGCCTAGTCCCAACATTAAGCTACTTTTAGTTATGAGTTGCTTATCCATGCTATGCGCTACTCTCAGGAAATTCAATGTTCTGTCATAGTCGCTTCGAGACCGCACGATGGGAGTGAGCCGCCGAACTGTTTCTACATTGTGGCCGAGTATTTCCGGCTGGGATTCGACGAGTATGGCAATGGCCTTCGGATTGCCCTTCAAGTCCGAGGAGAGGTATTCCACCGTTGTCCCCGGCAGGCGGGTACGAATTGCTCGGCCTGTAGCGGCAAGATGCCCGGCTCCGCCATCGGGAAGATCGTCCCGTGTTACCATTGTAATCACTGCGTGGGCAATGCTAAGGCTCTCCACAGATTTCGCGACTCTTTCTGGTTCTGAGTTATCCACCGGACTCGGAGTACCTGCCTTAACGGCACAGAAGCGGCAAGCGCGGGTACAAATGTTCCCGAGAATTAGGAATGTTGCCGTTCGATGCTGGCTCCAACATTCATGGAGATTGGGGCAACGGGCCTCTTCGCATACCGTATGCAATCCCTTGTTTCTTAGGTTGTCGCGGACGGCAGATGTGTTATGAGTTGTGTTAAGATTGATTTTCAGCCAATCGGGCTTGCGTAGATAGGACGGCATACAGATAGGTTAGCTTTTTTCAAGCTACCCGACAATTCTTTAAGGCTTCTTTAGTAGGATTTCTAGGAATCTGTCGGATTTTGAATAAATCCTCCCCATTGCCCTATCCCCGATTGCATACATCTTAAGGTCAGATGCTCTAAGAAAGGTGTTGAAATAGTGTATCTTCTTTGACAATGTGGTGAATACTTCGTGCTTGGAATAAAAAACGGTCGGCCCGAAGGCCGACCACCCTTTGAAAGGGGTCGGTTTCCTGAATAGCGAACTGGGAGGGGTGCTATCCCGAAACACCAACATTCAAGTCTCGTCATATTCTTCCATGAACTTAAGGGGATCTCAAAAAACTTTTTATAATCGTAGGGGAAAAGTGGACATCTCACTTGACAGCTCACCATACGCCTTCATGGACAAGAAAGCTGTGTCCATGAAGCTGAAAAGATACGGCATAAACATCAGCACTACCCAAAGGGAGGTGAATTGGATAAATCCCGTGCTGGCAACAGGAAGCATTGACTTTGTGTAATTCCAAGGAAAATCGTATTTTATTGGAGATAGGGGGGAACGGGGGGGCCATCAATCATCGGACCCCCACTCCATACGGATTCCCAATTCCATGCTCGGTAATCTTGATATCGAAGATGAGTTCTATGCTGACCCGGCCTCCCTGTTGTATGGAGAAGTTTTTGGAGGTTTCATGCTCTCCAAGCACACCAGTAATTTTGTGCTCTCCCGGTTCGATTTCCAATGTCGTAATCCCTCTTTCTATCTCAAGTTCTTCATCGTCAAGGATGACACGCGTCCCCTCTAATGTGCTGATGGTTATCGTCGGAGGGCTGTAATCAAGCGTAACAGGTAAGCTAATATGCTTACCCCGCTCAATGGCTATTGCCTGCTCGATGGCGGGGGCATGGGTGCTGTTTACCATGACTTTGTGAACACCTGTACTTAGAACTAGCACTTCATCCAATGCGACAGCCTTGCCATCAACTGTTGCCGCAATTATTTCATCAGATGCACCGGAAGGATTGCTTACCGATATTGCCACCGAACCTACATCCTTCCAAATATCCGATAAGCGAATGGTGAATTCTTGCACATAGACTATTTCAGGGACACCTTTCGCAACGGGAAGGATGGTAACGAGAAGGGGGAATTCTTCTTGCGCTACTGCCGATGGGAGAATATGGGTCAGGGCATCACCGCTAATCGTGTGGTTTTTTATAAATGGAATCCGCAAATACATTGAAGAAGTGTTTGAAATCAAGTGCATGAAGATTCGTGTTCCATGATAGCTCTGCATGCCAGTATCAGGAACCGGTGTGATATTTTTGTAGACCATCACCGCAAAGCTATGCGAATAATGCTGCAATCCCTCCGACAATTCAATTTGCAGTTCAATACCTTCCTGGTAGTCAGGGTAATCTTGGGACTTTATGACGACTATTTCTTCAAGACGGAACGGCAAAGGGCCACTCTCATCATCGACAAATCCCATAACGGGGCCATGAATGCTCTCGGCTTGGAGGTATTGGGCAACTCCAATGATTACAAGGGCAAATACAATTTTAACTTTCCATTTCATATCTTGCCTGTCATTTATTATTTATTTTTCAATGCTGTAATACGCAACGGATCAATAGGTCGTTTATTACGCCGTATCTCAAAGTGAAGATGTGGACCAGTTGATTTTCCTGAATTACCCGACAATGCCACGAGTTCTCCTGCTTTTACTACCTGGCCTTCATTGACCATTGCTTCTTTGAGATGGCCATACATTGTTTGATAGTCTCCTCTGTGTTTAATTATAATATAGTTTCCATATAAATTCAGCACCCCCACCTCTAGAACTTGACCATCACGCGCAGCATATACGGGTGTGCCAATCTCCGCCCTGATATCGATGCCGGGATGATATCTGGTTTGCCCGGTGAACGGACTTGATCTGTAACCAAATTTTGATGTCAATACACCTCCATTTATCGGGGATGAAAAAATGGTGCTAAGAAACTGAACACGTTCCTTTGCAGTAAATTTGTCCCCTGGATGGAAGATGAGAGATCTCGTATGTTCTTCTCCATGAGATACGACAAGGTGAATGCCCTCTTGATTTTTCCTTGTTTCGGCCATGGATTCTTCCCTGCGGCTGGTTGGACTTTCCTGAAGAAACAGTCCCGGTAGATTTGGTACAATGACCCGATCGGCCGAATCAAAGAGTATGGGAGAATCCCAACCGTTGAGAGTGGCCAATGTTTCGTAGGGCAAATTGAATGCCGCCGCAATCGAAAAAAGGTCTTCAGATAAATGCGGTACATATTGGAAGAGGATTAGAGACAGCGCATCACGTTCCCCTGAATACCAGGATTTTACATCCTGTTGCTGTTGCGAGTAAATTGGATCCTGAGATTTGTTAGTATACTTAATAAGAGGATAATCAGCACTCAGGTTTCCGGCGAGAAAAACTAGAAATATTTTTGCTAGGACTCTACTACTCATCAGCAAATGGTGCGAGCAGACTATTGCTCAATCTCATATCAAATGGACCATAACCCAAGACTCTATCTGGCCGGTGGACCCCGTGGAAATCAGAGCCTCCGGTTGCAATAAGTTTGTGCTTAAGGGTAAGTTCTGTCAACAGCCTCACACTGTCGCGGGATGCCTCCGAATGGAAAACCTCAATTCCATCAAGACCCAGTGATTTCCACTCGATGAGATACTGCTCGAAACGTCTCCATGAAATCCTCAAAGTTTGGGGATGGGCGAGGACGGCCTTACCTCCTGATTTGTGAACCGCTTCAATAGTTTCCTTAGGGGTTGGAAGAATCTTTTTGACATGGAAGGGACAATCAGTGCCCAGCCATTTTTCAAACGCTTGGGAGAGATCATTGACCAATCCGGCACCAAGCAACCATTGAGCAAAATGCGGTCTCCCAATGACATCACCTCCGGCGATAGATGCCAACCTGTCCATTGAAATATCCAGCCCCGCATCTTGCATAATGCGGATCATTTTCCGATTTCTCTCGGCTCGATGCCTCCTTATGCTCATGCAAAAGCTATCCATTAGATTGAGTTTATCTAGACTTAGACCAATGCCTAGCAAATGGAATTCTCCTGGTTCGAAATCCACATCAAACTCCACTCCGGAGATAAACCGTATGCCCTTTTGCTTTGCCCGAGTCGCGGCCTGCCCTATTCCCGACACCGTATCATGATCGGTTAAGGCAATAGCCTTCAATCCAATCGCAACGGCATGGTCTATCAATTCAGAGGGAGTCAACTCCCCATCGCTTTCACTGGAATGTGTGTGCAGATCAACCATATGTGGTAGTATACCCTTATCTCGCATAGATAGGACAATCAGCTATCAATGGAAATACAAGATGCTCTAACACTAACCCCACAGGCTCTTTATAAGGGTGAGTTGCAAAGCTGTCATGATCAAGAAAGAAGGTCCCAATATGAAATAGCCCCCATAGTCGGTGTCCGCCGTCGAACCGTTGGCGCATGGCTCAAACTCCATGCAAACAAAGGCAAGAACGGACAACAAAAAAGATAGCATTAAGCCTCATGAGACGGCTGTAAAAAATATCGGAAAGATTACAGTGCTACTTTAATCGTGAATCTATAAACCATGCATCTGGTTTCATGCAGGGCTGATAGTGCTGTGTCTCGCTTTGATCTTCGCCCCATGCGGCGTTGGGCAAAGAACCTTAAACCCCCTCATACAAATAGCATGTCCCGATTTAAGAGCCATTCCCCCTTACCTGGAAGCGAATCTTTACGCGAAAGACAGTCCATAGGAGCCTATCGGATTTACTGTCCAACTGGCGATTTTTAGTCGTTCTCTTCAATCGCCTTCGATTGCTTGCGCCGCCATTCGTGGCAACTCTTCTTCGCTATCGCTTGAACACTCACTTCGGCAGACAGACCTTCCTGTTGCAGACAGGTGCGTACACGCACAGGCATCCCACCTTGCCTGCAAACCAAATCCATCATTCTGACACAGCCCCTCGGGGGGATGAGCCCGACGGGAAGGCCGACTGCCCCCCCCCATCGGACCCATCAGAAATCGGCTCGAATTTCCAAAGTCCGACAGCCGCCTTAGAAATAGATTGAGAAAATTTCATGGAACTCGCCCCGATGAACCCAGAGTTTTTGAAGACATGCACTCGATTATTTATTTCTGCTGATGTCCCGAAGTTCCAGTTTCTATGTTGACAGTGGCAACTTAGCCATATATAATTCATACAGAAAATTGAGAGGAGAACGACTTTTGCCGAAATCTGTAGCTTATCAAGCAGGTGCGATCATTTATTTCATTGCAGACAAAGCCTCAGGTATATTCATATTGAAACAGGGAAAAGTTGAATTAACTTACCAGGATATTCTAACGGGTTCGGAAGTCAGAGAACCCATCAAAACAGGAGAGTTCTTTGGGGTGCAGGCTACACTCGCGGGAAGTTCCTATAGTGAAACAGCGATGGCCACTAGCGACAGTCAGGTTGTCCAATTCCCCGTTGCGGAATTCGAGGCATTGATATCGAGTAACAACAGATTAATGATGAAGATGCTCCAGGTTTTTTCCAATCAGCTTAGGCGCATACATAAGCAGGTTCAAAGCCATCTCTCTCATGACAATGTTAACATTAGCCAAGAAGCCGGATTGTTTGCTGTTGGCGAATACTATATAAATGACTCTCAGTATGCTCAGGCCGCTCATGCGTTTTGCCAATATCTCAAGTATTGGCCGACCGGCACTTATGCTCCCCAAGCTAAGTTAAAGGCCGATGAGGCCAAATCGGCCTTGGAACAGTCTGCCAACAGCCAGGAGCTTACCTCTAAGAAATACGCATCCTACTCTGGGCTATCCTTCAAGGATGTTGAAACTCAGTATAATCTCAGACAGCATAAGGATGCCATGAAGGGATACATGGCACTACTGGAAAGTGGGCGGGATCAGGAGCGTATACCATACATCAAATTTAGAGTCGGTTGCTGTTTGTATTACTTGGAGCGCTACGATGAAGCCATTAAACATCTCTCGACAATCCTGCGCCAGTATCCACAACACAGTCATCTTGGTGAAGCTGTAAGCTACATCGGCCTTAGCTATGGGGCACTAGATCAAGAAACCAAGGCTCAGGGCTTCTACCGCAAAGCTTGCCAAGTGCTTCCCAAGGAAAGCAACTTGTACCGCCAAATGATGGTTAAAGCAAGGGGATTTGGGAATAATCAATAATGGGGCTTAATCTTTCTTTATTCGAACGTTTTGCCAAGGATTATAGAGCAGGGGAAATTGTTTTCTGTGAATTTGAACCGGGGGATTCGTTTTATCTAATCAATTCGGGTAAGGTGAAAATTGTCAAGATCATAGGGAATATAGAAAAGACCATTGACGTACTCCATCCAGGTGAATTTTTTGGTGAGATGGCTCTATTGGAAAACGCTCCGCGAAGTGCATCAATTATCGCACTTGAAGATTGCAGAATTCTCGAGTTCAACCGCGATAATTTCGTTGTATTGATGTCTAGCAACCCTCAATTGGCCCTCAAGCTCCTTCATCTGATTGCCAAGCGTATCAACGACCAGAAGCGTCGTTTTGCGATACTTACCCTAGAGGATGATTTTGCAAAGGTTGCCGATGTTTTCGTTATGCTTAGTGAACAATCACATGGGGAATCCCTATCCGATGCTTTTGCACGGGAATTCAATAACACAGTTGCTGATATTGCCCATTGGGCCGGAATAACGCCGACACGTTGCCGAGAGATTATTAATCATTTTCAGGAGAAGAATAAAATCAGTGTTACACAATCTAAAATTACAGTCACGAATATCCATGATTTTGAGCGTCTCGTAAAAACTCAAAGGAGTCATCAGAACTCGGAAGATTAATCTTGAGGAATTGCTTAATTCTTCAGGTCTGTTTCAGCTTTCTATTCTTGCATCTACGCTGAAGATTCTTTTCTTAGTGCCCAAAAGCCTGTTTTTTTGAAATGAATCGCCTCTAAACGCAAGTCATACCTTCGTAGGAAAACAACTTACTAGGAGGGATGTTATGACTTTTCCACACTGCCCCAATCCCGATTGCTCCAATTTTGACACACCCTCACACGAATGGCTCTCTAAGATTTCGTATCTTTCGTGCTTTTCGTAGTTAAGAAGATTGAATGATTTAACCACGAAAAACACGAAAAGCACAAAAGAAAAGATTCTTCAGGGAGTGCGATTCGATGTCTATCGTGAGATGGGCTACGGGTTTCTGGAAGCGGTTTATCAGGAATGTTTGGAAAAGGAGCCGTGTAAACAGAATAACCCTTTCGTGTCTTAACCTGGGCTCAAGCTATTTTACAATGATGATGCACATGATTCTCTACCGTCACTACCGCAATTGCATGATTGCCCGGCGGGTCCAGGATGCCCGGAAACAGACATGACAACGCATGTGGAAAAGGCAGGAATAGCGTGCACAGACCTGGACAAAATAATCGATAAGTATTGGATGAAGTGCCCATTCCTGAGGAAGATAGTGCTGGGTAAAGAAGAACGCAAGACCTGGTTCAGTCAGTGGCGCAATCACGGGTTGAAAGTTAATCGCTATAGTCCGTTTTACATTAGGGTTTAGAGGTAAACACAAAGTTTGGGGCACCTGGGAAGGAAACCCCGAACAAAGGTTGCTACATAGGCCCTTGCTATTCATTGTCTTGCATGATAACCTTGGACCAAGTTTACAGGTTGATTCAAACGAAGGGTGAGCGACTAGCAGTTCCCTCTTCGTATATACCTGAAATGTAGAGTGCAAAAAGGAGTGTATTATGCAAAGAAAAATCATTGTATTGTTGGTCATCTTTCTCGCCGCCATCATGGCAGTCAGTGCCAACGGAGGGAAGGAAGAAGAGGGTGAGACCGTGTATGTATTCGCATCGGATGCCACATGGCCGCCTATGGAATATGTCGACGACAGTGGCGATATTGTCGGGTTCGACATGGATTTATTGGAAGCCATTGCCAAGGCTGCGGATTTTAAGTACGAAGTCCAAAACACTGGCTGGGAAGGGATATTCGCAGGACTCGCCAATGGGGCATACGATGCTATTATTAGCTCGGTCACCATAACCGAGGAACGGAAGATGACCATGGATTTCTCCGATCCTTATATTAATGCCGGGCAAATTCTTGTCGTTCCCGTTGATTACTCGGGCGGAGATCTCCTCACTGACTTCGATGGCAAAAAAGTCGGTGTTCAACAGGGTACGACTGGTGATTTCGCCGTTGAAGATATTTCGAGCATAGACCGCAGAGCCTATGATGATATTGGCTTAGCCGTGGAAGATCTTATAAACGGAAATCTTAATGCTGTCGTCTGTGATTCGGTAACCGCCGTCGACTATGTCGTTGCCAACGAGAATTTCAAAGGAAAATTGAAAATTCTGGGCGAACCATTCACGGAAGAGGAGTACGGTATTGCCGTGAAGAAGGGAAACTCCGAACTGCTTAATCTTCTCAATACCGGTCTTGAAAAGGTGTTCAACGATGGCACTCAAGCCCAACTAGTTAAGAAGTGGCTTCGCTAGATCCTCACGATATAACGCACCTTGAAGTTACTGACGGCGCACTCCTGCCAACAAAGGGAGAGCGCCGCATAATCGATTCATGGCGGGTTACTCTTGCTATAGCTATTATTGGCTTAATAGTATTGGTGCTCATCGTGAAAGAACCCTATAGTCAGATATTCAAAGTCGTCCTCAAGGGTGCACCCCTTACCTTTGAGGTAACCCTCGGTGCAATACTTGGCTCAGTAGTCCTTGGTTTCTTCACTGGCATAGGGCAAATCACCAGATTAAGTTTTATTAGGCTCATAGCTGGCGTGTATGTAGAGCTTATACGAGGCATACCATTGCTAGTTCAGCTCATCTTTATCTACTTCGCCCTCGGCAAGTTTTTCCGTCTAGATGGCATTCCTGCCGCTATTATCGCCCTATCCATATGCTACGGTGCCTACATGGGCGAGATATTCCGAGCCGGCATTGAGGCCATCCCCAAGGGCCAGATGGAAGCCGCGCTGGCACTGGGGCTCTCCCGCTCCCAGGCCATGCTTTACATAATCCTTCCCCAGACGATGAAGATTGTCATCCCTGCCATTGGCAATGAATTCATTGCCATGCTCAAGGATTCCTCCCTGGTATCAGTCATCGCCTTACGGGACATTCTCCGGCGGGGACGGGAACATGTTGCCCGCACATTCCTTTCACTAGAGACCTATGCGCTGGTAGCATTGGTATACCTCGTGTGCACCCTCATCCTTTCCAAGCTGGTGGCACTGATGGAAGACAGGTTGAAGCGTCATGAGCAGTGAAAGACCCATGGTAGACATAAGGAATGTAGAAAAGGATTTTGGTGTCGTCAAGGCACTGAAGGGTGTGAGTCTCAAGGTGGCTGAGAGGGAAGTCGTCTTAATCATCGGACCCTCAGGGTCAGGAAAGAGTACTCTCTTGCGTAGCGTCAATCGCTTAGAAACGCTCACGAAAGGACAGATATTCGTTGATGGCGATCCATTGGTTGGACCAAACGCAGATATCCGCAAGGTGCGCGAAGAAACCGGCATGGTTTTTCAGAGTTTCAACCTCTTTCCCCACCTCACAGTACTCGAAAACCTCTGCCTGGCTCCGATGAAAGTAAAGAAGATTGGCCGAAGGCAGGCCGAGGCCAGGGCACGGAAACTCCTGATACGAGTTGGTTTAGCCGATAGAGAAATCGCCTACCCCGGCCAGCTGTCAGGTGGTCAGAAGCAACGGGTTGCTATTGCCAGGGCTTTGGCAATGGAACCAAAGGTTATGCTATTCGACGAACCTACCAGTGCCCTTGATCCTGAAATGATCAAAGAAGTCCTCGATGTCATGCTGGCTCTGGCGAAAGAGGGTATGACGATGATGGTGGTTTCCCACGAAATGGGTTTCGCCAAAGCTGCTGCGGACCGGGTTGTATTCATGGACGAGGGGGAAATCGTCGAAATAGGTAGCTCAGAGGAATTTTTCGACAAACCGAAAGAAGATCGGACCCTGAAATTTTTGAAACACATTCTTTGATGCCTAAACCAAAGCAGGCATTCTTTCGGGAATATAGAACTCTAATACCGCATCTTCGCCGTTATCGTTGGGCCTATCTCGGGGGCTTAGTGTTTCTTCTATTGACCGATGCGGGGCAGATACTCATACCCCACTTCATTGGTCGAGCCGTGGACCTCATTTCTGACGGGAACTCAACGGCTGGCGACATAGGCCGCCTGATGATGAAGGTTGTTGTTCTGGCCCTCTTTGTCGCCCTAGGACGATATGGTTGGCGCAATTTCATCATAGGCAGTGCCCGCCGAGTGGAATACGACATACGCCATCGTATGTATGTCAAACTTCTCACCCTCTCCGCCACATTCTTTGCCAATAACCGAACCGGGGATCTCATGGCCAGAATCACCAACGACTTGCAAGCCGTCCGCATGTCCGTAGGCATGGGAGCCATCGCCTTCGTTGATGGTGTTTTCATGACACTGGTTATTTTGTCCACCCTATTCATTCAATACGGCACGTTGGGCCTCATTATTGTCATTCCTCTGCCCTTGCTCACCTGTCTGGCATTGCTTCTTGGGCGCATGGTGGGCCCGCTCTTTCTCAAAGTCCAGGAGCGATTTTCCCGAATCAGTGAGTATCTGCAGGAAAGCCTCTCGGGTATCAGGGTCATAAAATCCTTCGTAATGGAGAAAGGAGTCGAAGAGACCTTCGCCGGGATCAATACAGAATATGCAAGGGCCAACATGAACCTGATCCAATTCTGGGGGATGCTGTTTCCCGCCATGAGTTTTTTGGCCGGCCTAGGGGTACTTTTCTTACTCTATTTCGGGGGCCAGGCTGTCATACGAGACCAAACCAGCCCAGGGGATTTCATCGCCATGCTTGCCTATCTCGGTATGCTGATATGGCCGGCAATGGGTGCGGGATGGGTGGTGAACTTGATGCAGCGCGGTGCCGCATCAATGAGGCGCCTCAATCAGATATTGGGCGAAGAGCCCGATATAGTCGACCTCCCGAATGCGATAAATACACCCCCTAGCGGCGATCTGGAATTCAATTCAGTGAGTTATGCCTATGACACGGGGGCTGCTGTCCTCACCGATGTCAATTTCTCCATACCGGAAGGGAGCACCCTGGGCATACTCGGACGTACCGGAAGCGGTAAAACGACTCTAATAAAGCTTATCAGCCGCATTGTAGACCCAGCAGAGAACAGTATCTGTATCGGCGGGCAGGACATACGCACTTTTACCCGTTCGGCGTTGAGGCGTGCATTGGGCATAGTCCCCCAAGATGTATTCCTCTTCTCGGAAACTATCCGCTCCAACATAGTATTCACTAGACCGGATGCCACGGAGGAAGAGATATATGCAGCCGTCCGTGTCGCCGGGTTAGAGGCTGATCTCGCCTGTTTCCCCGATGGACTGAATACGGTGGTGGGGGAAAAGGGGGTAACCCTGTCAGGAGGTCAAAAACAACGCATTGCTATCGCTCGTGCCATCATTGCCAGACCGCACATCTTCATTCTCGATAATGCACTCTCCGCCGTTGATGCGGATACCGAGGAACGTATTCTCAACGGACTCTTCGAGCTATGTGCGGGCAGAACGACAGTGATGATTGCCCATCGGGTATCGGCTCTCTCCCGCTGTGATCGTTGTATAACCCTTGAAGACGGCAGGATAACTTCGGATGGAACACATGAGAAGCTCATGGCTACAGAGGGCCTTTACAGGGATATTGCCGATCTGCAAAGACTGGAAAACAGTGCGGAGAATCTTTTGTGACACATGCCGATGAAATCATTCGCAGTTACTCCCCTGAGGTTACCAGGAGGCTCTTCAATCTCACAAAACCCTATAACACCGCCGTATTTCTTACTATCGTAGCCCTAATCATATCTACTGCGGCGGAACTTCTCACCCCCATCGTCATTCGCAGAACAGTGGATGATCATCTTCTCCACCGGGAATACCGTATTGACTTAGCCGTCATTCAACCAGGTATCCTCAATTCGCAATTAACCGATGAATTTCTTCAAGCCGGTCGAACAATAGGGAAGCATCTCTTCCTACCGGCTGAGGAACTGAAAGCATTGAATGCCAAAGAGAAAGATGCCTTGCGCCAGGCCAACTCGCTGGATGAGGAAGATTGGTATGTTTTCCAGGCAGTCACAGAATCTGCAACCCAGGTGGTCAACAATTATTCGAACCTGTTTGTCAGTTCCAAGGATTGGCATGCTATACGGATTAAGGATAGGGCGAGATTGGGTGCGGAAGACCGGTGGAAAATCCGATATACTGACCGTCTTGGCCTGAAGCAAAGATCTTTCCAGTATCTTGGTCTACTGATTATAATTCTGGTATTCACCTTCATACAGGTATACACAGCCTCATGGACAGGGCAGAAGGTTATGGCCGACATCCGCAACTCCCTGTTCTCTCATATCATCCATCAATCACTCGGATACCTCGGGGGAACACCAGTAGGAAGCCTCGTTTCTCGAACGGCCAATGATGTTGAAACCATCGCCGAATTTTTTACCAATATCACGATTTCCTTCCTCAAGGATTTTTCAATCATGGCCGGGGTTATTTTTGTAATGTTTGCCCTTGATGTACGTCTGGCACTGATCTCAATGACGGCATTAATTCCTACATTCATGCTTATCGTCATCTTCCGAACCAGAATGAGGGAAGCCTTCCGCCGTGTAAGGGCCAGAGTGAGTGCGGTGAACGCCTTCCTATCTGAACGGCTCAGCGGCATAAACACCATTCAGCTCTTCGCTGCTGAAGAATCGAGTATCCATAAATTCGATGAGAAGGGAACGGCCTTGTTGGAAACAGAGATGACTCAAATCCGCATAATGGCAATCTTCAGGCCGCTAATCGAGTTATTCGCCTCAGCATTGGTGGCGCTGGTAATCTGGTATTCCACAAATCTCCATGAGACCGGTCTGGTATCACTCGGCGTACTCATTGCCTTTGTCGAGTTGATACAAAAATTCTTCCAGCCGGTGAAGGATATTGCGGAGAAGTTCAACATACTACAATCTGCCATGGCCGGAGGGGAACGCATCTTCGCATTGCTGGACAAATCGGAACGGATTCCTGAACATCAGATTGAATCGAAACCTAAATCCGATCAAATCACATTCGACAATGTTCATTTTTCCTATGTTCATGGTGAGCCGGTGTTAAAAGGCCTAAATTTCACAATTCCCGCTGGCTCTACCACGGCCATTGTCGGGACAACTGGTGCTGGTAAAAGTACCGTCGCCAATCTCCTCACCCGTCTTTGGGATCCTCAAGAGGGACAAATACTCCTTGATAATCAAGACATTCGAAGTATTCCCCTGAGTTCCCTGCGTAGGATAATTCAGCCCATTCAACAGGATGTTTTTCTCTTCAGGGGAAGCATTGCAGAAAATATTGACCTTGGGTTGGGTCTCAGCCGTAAGGAAATTGAAAGGGTCGGCGAACTGTCCAAGGCCGATACTTTCATTCACCGCTTGCCCATGGGCTATGACACTCAGATATCCGAAGGGGCAATTAACCTATCCGCCGGGCAACGGCAACTGATAGCATTTGCCCGCATAATTGCCCACAACCCCAATGTGATTATCCTGGATGAGGCTACGGCAAATATCGACACCGAAACCGAAGCCCTCCTCCAGGAAGGCATGGAGAGCCTCTCACAAAACCGTACGACGATGATTATCGCACATAGATTGTCAACAATATGCCGTGCGGACCAAATCCTGGTTTTAGGTCGTGGTAGGTTAATTGAGACAGGAAACCACGAAGAGCTTCTTGCCCGTCGCGGTGCCTACTACGATCTGTATAAACTTCAGCTTCTGTAGGGGCTGTGTCAGAATCCAGGGGGGTATGAATGTGCTGGGGCTGGGGCAGAATAATGGCGTTGGTCTGCAGGCGGGCCAAAGGCGCATTCTGATACAGCCCCTCTAAGGCACGGCCTTTCCCATCCATACTGATTCGAACCATTTCTCCTTCCAAGAGGGAAGTGAACTCGTTACTGGTGAATTGACTTCCCTGTTCCGTATTGAAAATCTCAGGCAAACCATATCTCATCATTGCCTGACAAGTGATGTATCCATTGTGTTACTGACATTCCAGGATAGTATCTTCCTGCTATGAAGATCGATTATAGCAACCACATATACGATTCCACCGGGAAGATTCACATAGGTGATGTCCGAAGCCCATACATGATTCGGGTGCGTTATATTCAGGTTACGAAGCAAATAAGGATATTTCTTATGCTTCTTACCCGGCTTGGAAAGGCATCGCTTAGGAGCAACAGCTTTTATCCCCATCTCCCTCATAAGCCTGTAAACCCTTTTTGGAGAGGTCTCGCAAACCATATTTTTATCCAGATGGTTGGAGATCTGCCTGTAGCCGTAAAAGATGTACTGCTTCCATAGCTTCTTGATCTTCCTCTTCTCAAGGTTGTCTTGATATTCCCGAATTGGATCTCTTTGCTCCTTGTAATAAAACCAGCTACGGCTTTCCCCGAGAAGCAGGCACTGCTCAGTGATACTCAAGTTCTTTAAATCAGGATTAATCATGGATTTTGAAGGAATCCCTGTTTCTTCAAGTTTTTTTTTAGAAAGTCATTGGCCGCATGAAGTTTTCCAAGCTGCTTGTACAGTTCATCTTGTTCCTTCTCTAATTCTTTTTCTCGTTCTGACTTTCCATTACGAAAAGCAGAATCAGCATTTTCAATGAACTCCCTTTTCCACTTTGAAATCATGTTCGGATGTGCCCCTGTTGCCTGAGCAATCTCGCTGATCGATTGTCCTTCCCGCAAAGCCATGAGTGCAATTCTTGCTTTCTCTGAAACACTCCACTTCTTACGCATCTGATGTATGCCTTCTGATGCCTATTATACAGCATCAATCTAATTTCAGAGCTGTATCGATCTATGGGAGCACTATATTTCAGGGCACGCCCGCCGGGGGATGCATCTCGCTTCGGGGCATGTGTTTCTGGGCGTGCCCGGCGTGGGATGCATCTCGCTTCGGGGCATGTGTTTCTAGGCGTGCCCGGCGTGGGATGCATCTCGCTTCGGCCCATGCATTTCTGGGCGTGCCCGGCGTGGGATGCATCTCGCTTCGGCCCATGCATTTCAGGGCGCGCCTGGCGTGGGATGCATCACGCTTCGGGGGATGCATTTCTGGGCGTGCCCGGTGTGAGATTCATCATGCTTCGGGGCATGTGTTTCTGGGCGTGCCCGGCGTGGGATGCATCTCGCTTCGGGGCATGTGTTTCTGGGCGTGCCCGGCGTGGGATGCATCATGCTTCGGGGGATGCGTTTCTGGACGCACCCGCCGGGGGATGCATCACGCTTCGGGGCATGCATTTCAGGGCGCACCCGCCGGGAGATGCATCTCGCTTCGGGGCATGTGTTTCTGGGCGTGCCCGGCGTGGGATGCATCTCGCTTCGGCCCATGCATTTCTGGGCGTGCCCGGCGTGGGATGCATCACGCTTCGGGGCATGTGTTTCTGGGCGCGCCTGGCGTAAGATGCATCACGCTTCGGGGCATGCATTTCAGGGCGTGCCCGGCGTAAGATGCATCACGCTTCGGGGCATGTGTTTCTGGGCGTGCCCGGCGTGAGATGCATCATGCTTCGGGGCATGTGTTTCTGGGCGTGCCCGGCGTGGGATGCATCACGCTTCGGGGCATGTGTTTCTGGGCGTGCCCGGCGTGGGATGCATCTCGCTTCGGCCCATGCATTTCTGGGCGTGCCCGGCGTGGGATGCATCACGCTTCGAGGCATGCGTTTCTGGGCGCGCCCGGCGTGGGATGCATCACGCTTCGGGGTATGTGTTTCTGGGCGTGCCCGGCGTGGGATGCATCTCGCTTCGGCCCATGCATTTCTGGGCGTGCCCGGCGTGGGATGCATCTCGCTTCGGCCCATGCATTTCAGGGCGCGCCTGGCGTGAGATGCATCATGCTTCGGGGCATGTGTTTCTGGGCGTGCCCGGCGTGGGATGCATCATGCTTCGGGGGATGCGTTTCTGGACGCACCCGCCGGGAGATGCATCACGCTTCGGGGCATGTGTTTCTGGGCGTGCCCGGCGTGGGATGCATTTCGCTTCGGGGGATGCATTTCAGGGCGCACCCGCCGGGAGATGCATCACGCTTCGGGGCATGTGTTTCTGGGCGTGCCCGGCGTGGGATGCATCTCGCTTCGGGGCATGTGTTTCTGGGCGTGCCCGGCGTGGGATGCATCACGCTTCGGGGCATGTGTTTCTGGGCGTGCCCGGCGTAAAAGGTATATAACCTCCTGCAAAATGGACAGGTGGATTATACGACACCGATGAGGAAGCGGCACGCCAAAACATTAAACGCAAAAGTCGCCCTGGAGGCTCTGAAAGAAGATATGACTATCAAGGAATTGGCCCGTCAATATGAAGTACATCCTAACCAGATTTCACAGTGGAAGAAGTAACTAATTAATTCGCTTAAGAGCTGATTTCAAAAAAACCCCGTAGCATATCCACCCCCCGTATATCGCTTTCGTGTAGCGGCAGGAATAGGCGCGGTATGCGCGAATCAAATTTCTTCCTGATCTCTTCCAGGTATCCCGCCTCCACCTGACGGCGGCGGGCCAGAAATTTGTTATCCGGTTCTGAACTGCCTTCACCGGTGTTCGGCCCCCAGTTGGGCATTATTCGGTTAACCACCAGTAGGCTCGCTTTTATGTTCAATTCCTTTAAGTGTTCCAGTGCCCGGAGGCTTTCACGGATGGGGAGAGATTCAGGGGCCAATACAATGCAAAAGGCACTCGATTTGGGGTCACTGAGTATATCTTTCATGCGGTGTAGCAGATTGTGCCGCCTTTGTAGCATTTCGCTTACCATGGCATCCCGCTGTTCATTGTCCGGGACCTGCACCTGGGTTGACACGCCCATACTTTGTGCTACTTCACCCAGTTTCCGGGCACGTAAACGGGCCGACATTAAACCCTCCACCCAGCCAGTGAATATTTCCGGCATAGCAAGAAGCCTCAATGTATGGCCCGTCGGTGCGGTGTCGAAAATCATAACATCCCATTCCGATGAATCCAGAAGTTGGGCCACGCGTTCACTTAAGGCAGCTTCAATGGTGCCCGGAGCATTCAGGGCAAGCGACATCTGCCTTTCCATGCGGTGAAAAAGCTTTGGCGGCAGAAATTGCAACAGGTTTTGTTTAACTTTGGTCATGTATTCCCTGGCCACAAGTTCTTCGTCAATTTCCATGCCATACAAGTTTGGAGCTAGTAGCTTAGGCTTGGGACCAATTGACTGGTTGAATATATCCGCCAGCGAATGGGCCGGATCGGTGGATATGACAATGCAACGGCGATTCTGTTGTGCGTATCCTACGGCAAGGGAAGCGGCTGTCGTCGTCTTTCCAACCCCCCCCTTTCCGCAACAGAATATATTTTTTGAATTACTCAGATGGTCGGCAACCTGCTGGAAAGACATCGCCTTGATCTTCAGCAACAACTTATATGGGAAAACGGTGATTTTTCCATTCCCACAGCTTTGTGCCAGTTATGAAAATCTTCCAGCATAAGAGCCTGAAGCTCCCAGGTGTAACAGGTTAAGGGATTCTCCACGCCCAGAAGCTCCATAAAACAGTAGAGCTGAATCAGATATTCTTCATCCCGTTTTTCCTGGAGCAGACTCCCCCGAAAGGGAGCCATGTAGTATTCTGACAGGAATCTTGAAATCTTCTGCATCCAGATCATGGACTTTCAGTATTTCCTAATCATGCGGTCGCAGGAGCATTACGGCTGTTGCGGAATGCCGATACGGACACGATGACTATCCAGATTCCCGCCCCAAAAATAATGAGTGCCATTACCAGAAGCAGGTATTTTTGCTGACTCCAAAAACTGCCAATCTGAATGACGAGTGCTATGGAAGTCATGATGAACAGGAACACCATGGGTACCATTGTGTAGAGAGTTTTCACCTTGTTCCGGGTAAGATAGATGGAAACTGTCAAAAGGGTAAGTGCAGCCAGCAACTGATTAGAAGCCCCGAACAGCGGCCAGATAAGCATACCGCCCTTGCCCGAGGCCCCACCAGCACCAAACGCCAGTAGAACACAGATGCCGACCGCAATAAGGGTGGCATTGATATTCTTGTTCAAAAAAGGCAGATTGAACCGTTTTCCCCATTCCTGGATTATGTAACGTTGCAACCGCACTCCGGTATCCATGGTGGTACCAGCAAAAAGTATGCCCATAACGGCCAGCAGGTTTACTGCGAATGCGGGGCTTATGCCCAGCCCACTGCTTACTACTGTTGCACCAGCCTGAACGAATCCAATCAGGCCGCCGCTGCCGAAAGCCGAATAGGCTTCACGCCAGGCATCCTGGGAAGCAAATCCGGCAGAAACGGCCAGCAATGCCGCCAAAGATAAGAGCCCTTCACCAAGAGACCCGCCATATCCCACCAGACGAATATCCGTTTCCTTGTTTATCTGCTTTGAAGTCGTGCCTGACCCGACAAGACCATGAAATCCCGAAATCGCACCGCAGGCTATGGTAACGAAAAGCAGGGGAATCAACGGAGGACTACCAGCAGGTACGCTACTGTTAATAGCGGGTGCCACAATTGCGGGTCCCCCTATAATAATGGCCAGATACAGGATACCCAGTCCGATGAATAACTGAATTCCGTTTATGTAATCACGTGGCTGCAACAGGGCCCAGACCGGTAATGATGAGGCAATAGCCGCATACCCAAACAGTATTATTATCCACCATGCCCCGGCCCCCAGCCCCATGAATGTCTCCGGCAGACTGAATGGTAAACTGGTACCCAGAAAGATAAGAGCATACAGGGCAAGAACCGCCACAATAGAAACAACAGGGAGGCTCCATTTCAGTCGGTATATCAACTGCCCCACTATTACCGCCACCAGGATAGCTCCCCAGGAAGGCACAATACTGGTGGGTGTTGCCACAAAGCTGTTGGAAATGGCCACGGCGAAAACACTGTTGACCATAAGCAGGACAAGGAACACGATAAGTGTAAACAGCATACTAGCGGAACGACCCAAGAGTTTTTCGGAAATAGTGCTGATTGATTTTGCCTTGTGCCGAACACTTATCCAGATAGCCCCCATATCGTGGACACCCGCAAAGAATATGGTGCCCAGCACTATCCATAGGAGGGCTGGCAACCATCCCCAGATGACGGCTATAGCTGGGCCAATAATTGGAGCAGCTCCTGCCACCGAGGTAAAGTGGTGTCCCCATAGAACATAGGGATTAGTGGGCACATAATCCACTCCATCCTTCATTTCATGTGCAGGGGTTACAAAACTAGAACTGTAACGATAGATTTTCACGCTTATAAAGCGCGAGTACAAGATAGCCCCGACAATATAGGCACCAATACCAAAAAGTGCCAACCAGATTGCATTCATAGATGCACCTCCTAAAAAAATTTAGCCATGAGGTCATCTCTAAAGAACTTCATTTAGCTTTTAGGGCACCTCAAAACTAATATAGTCCCTTATCCAAGGGTATCCTCAATATTACCCCCCTTACACAATTCATGTCAAAGATGAATTGCTGTATTAACTGTAGAATGGTGAATTGTAAAGACACCCTTCACCCTTCTCCCCCTTCACCAGCCATCGATTCAATACCTTCCAAAGCTCGCCTATGCCTTCTCTGTTTAATGAGGAGAAACTACTAAGGCCGATATCCGGCGATAGGGCCTTCAATTCTTTTTCAACCTTGCCAATCATGGCTTTGCGCTGGTTCTTGGATAATTTGTCTGATTTATTTAAGAGAACATGAAATGGCATTGCCCCACCCAGGAATAAAGATATCATCATCCTATCAAGATCGGTCATCGGGTGTCTTGAATCCATTACAATGACCACACCCTTAAGGCTGATTCGCCTCTGTAGGTAGAGAGAGAGTTCCTTATTCCATCGTTTCTTTTCCTGCCAGCCAACCTTGGCATACCCATAACCGGGAAGGTCCGCTAACCTCCTGTCTCCCTTTTTGTTGAGAGCAAAGAGATTGACAAGACGCGTTTTTCCAGGTTCTGAAGAGGTTTTTGCCAGCGATTTCCTATTCATGAGTGTGTTGAGTACGGTGGATTTCCCCGAATTAGACCGTCCAACGAAGGCTATTTCTGCTCCACTATCTTCCGGGAGGGCCCCGAAACAGGCAGATGAACTATGGAAATACGAGCTATCTGATGTTTTCAAATATTGCTCCATAACAGCAGAGGGTTAATGCATCAATTCCTAAATATGTATATAATAGAATCATGGAACCTCGTAAGACTCAGGCAATTTGCTTGGTCATTCTCACCATCTGCACAATCGGTGCAATCATCCATTTCATGCAGATTTTATTCATCCCACTGATCATTGCAACCCTTTTCGCATTGCTACTCACCCCATTGGTGAATCTGATGGAAAAAATCAAGATCCCCCGCCTCATCGGAATTGCATTAGTGCTGGGGGCTTTCTTTGTCCTACTATACACAGTCGGTAGAGTATTCTACTCCAGTTTGCATACATTTACTCAAGTTTTTGGAGAATACCAAAAGCGTTTCATTGCGATTATCAACGTTTTATGGCTACGTTTCAATGTTCCTCATGAGTATTTCCCTCAATTTGGTTGGACACGAAACTTAATAAACCGCATCATGCAAATTTCGGGTAGCTTTGTAAATTTTGGAACACACCTTGGTCTAGTTCTATTCTTGCTTATTTTCATGCTTGTGGAAACACCCCGCACATGGAGAAAACTGCACCGTGCATTCCCTAAACATTTCAACAATAAATTCGGCAATGCCCTTGCCGACATCACCCAGCAGGTGGCCCATTACCTGAGGGTTAAAACCATCATCAGCGCAGTCACCGGAACCTTGGTATGGCTATCGCTACGGATTATCGGACAGGACATGGCCGCCCTTTGGGGACTGATGGCCTTCCTCTTGAATTTCATTCCAAATCTGGGAAGCACTTTTATAATGGCGGCAACAATGCTCCTAGGCCTGGCCCAGTTTTATCCTGAATGGAATAAAATAATTGCCGTCTGGATTGTTATGCCGACCATACAAATATTGATGGGCAATATACTGGATCCATTGATACAAGGCGACCAATTAGACCTAAGTCCGCTCGTTATCATAGTATCCCTCGTATTATGGGGCTGGATACTGGGCATTACGGGAATGTTTCTTGCCGTTCCCCTCACCGTGGCATTGAAGATAATCCTCGATCATATTAAAAGTTTACAGCCATTGTCGATAATGATGGGATCGGGGAAGATGAGTAGATCATACCGTCGGCATTGGATTAAAACACAGAGGAGTCTCAAGAAATCACAATGAGTAAATGGATAAAGTTTTTGGTGGGGTTGGGAGTTGGCTTGTCTGGATTGGCAATACTCATTGCCATTTCCATCCTGATTCTGGCATGGAGCAAATCACGGGAACTGTACAGACCTAAAACACTGACCTTAGCAGAGGGTATAAGTCTAGGACTGGAGAGTGGTGAGTTTGATAAGGAATTTGCGAACCTTCCTAAGGAAGAATTTCGAGTTTTGTCACCTTGGGGATATGAAATCGCCGGTTTCTATATTCCAGGCCATACCGCCAACACTGTTCTCTTCTGTCATGGCTTCACCATGAACCGCTGGAGCATGATGAAATATGTGCCCATATTCCACCGCTCAGGATGGAACATCATCGCCTTTGACCATAGAATGCATGGGGATTCCGGCGGTGACACGACGACATTCGGAGCGATGGAGACCACGGACTTAGGGGTGGTCGTGGATGCGGCGTTCCAGCGATTTTCTGAAACCCAATTGCTGGGACTCTTCGGCGAAAGCATGGGCTCGGCCATCGCAATGCAGTATGCCTTCCAGGATGACAGGATTTCTTTTGTTATCGCCGACAGTCCCTTCGGCAACCTAGATGAGGTGCTTCGCCTCCGCGCCGAGGAGATTCCCATACCCCAATGGCTCCGCGACATCACCCTGAATCTGGTGAAGTGGTTCGTCCACTCCCAGGCCGACTACGAAGTTGGAGATATAAGACCCGATTTGGATATAATGAAAACCCCCATCCCCCTCCTTCTCTTGCATGGTGAAGGAGATACATATATCCCGCCTGCCTCATCGATCAGAATGTATGAAGCTCGGAAGACCATAGCACCGACAAGCCTAGAACTCTTCCCCAAATCCAAACACGCCGACAGCTTAATTGATCACAGAGAAGAGTATGAATCCCGCCTGATTTCCTGGTTTCAACAGTATCTTAGTATAGACTTAACAGATGCACTTAAAAACAGCCCCTAACCTATTTCGTATCTGGCTTCCTCTAGCCTTTATGTGGATGATCAGGGCTCTCTGAACATCCGATGCCTACCTCTGTAATCGAGAGGCTGGAAAATGCGACAATATCCAGAATAGAATATATGACTCCCCTGAAAAATCCACATGTCAGCAGAAAAATCAACCCGTGAGAAAAAACGCAATTTCCAGTCTGTTGATGTGGATAGCATGGATGCCTTAAATGTTCGTTCACTTGGGCCTGAATATGTCGGTCATATATTGAAGTCAAACCTGGAGAGAAAGATAAGCGCACTTGCAAGATTAAAACAGCATCCAACAAATGGACCAGGAAAGATACAGAGGCACAAGAGAAACAGGGAACCTACCTCTTGAGAACCAATCGAAAAGATTGGACAGACAAGAAGCTATAGGAAACCTATATTATGCTTGATCGCATCGAGAAATCATTGAGAGATATGAAATCCTATCTTGGTTTCAGACCGAATTTTCATCAATCCAAGGAACGGGTTGAATCTCATATGTTTATATCCGTTCTGGCCTATCACCTGATGCATTCCATAGAGCGGAAACTCCGGCTAAATGGGGATAATCGAAACTGGGATAGCATTAAATCGATTCAAAAAACGCATTGCAGAATGACATTGGAGTATATCGTAAGCGAAAACGGAGAACTGCTAAAAAATTCCATGAGAACGAACTCACGCCCGGAGAAGTCGCATCTGGATATTTATAGAAAACTTTAGTCTATCGGGGAAGGACCTTGACCGACAATTAATGAAATACAAAATCAGTGGTGATAATCAAAAAAGTTAACTGTCGGCAGAGGAAGGAGATAATGTTGTTACATGGTGAACTTGGGTTGCGTTCGGCCCCCCTCCGGGGGGGCTGTCCCCTCACAGAATCGCGTATGGATCCGTACACGGCTCCTCCTGTAAGCCGCATTCAAATAATTTCTGGATTTCCTGCTCAAGGTTGGCTTTGCAGTCTTCATGGTGATTCCGTCGATGCCTACCTGTTGCAGACAGGCCAACCCAGCTACGCTTGATCCTGCTTAAACCTCTCTATTTGCAACAACGGAAAACACACACAACAAAGAAGTTTTGATTTCCTTCTTTTCTTGCCTTTCGTGCTTTTCGTGGTTAATTAAGGGCTCCTCGGATGGACACAGATTCACACAGAGGAGTCTGGCTTTATAATTACCCTGCCGGTATAGTCACTGCGGTGTAGTAATGGAACTATTTCCTGTCGCTGAAAGTACTCATCGACCGCCTTTCTCACCCCCGTGAAATGACCATAGTCATCAATGATGAGCACACCGCCACGGCTAAGCCTTGGATAAAGAACTTCCAATTCCATCGCCGTCGATTCATACCAATCCGTATCCAGTCTTAGCACGGAGAGTTGATTGGGCGTTTCCTTGGCAAGGGTTTTTTCGACAAGTCCCTTAACGAATTTGAATCGATTTTTATCCGGCACCGAAGAGGACAGGAGGCTCTTAACCTCACCGATATCGACGCTCCACCATCCCTTTGGATTCCTTTCCGTCATGGCCTGTCCGCTTGCTGCAATACGATCATCAGCACCCGGGGAGGGCATCCCTTCAAATGTATCATAGAGCCATATCTGCCTCTGCTCATCGCCTTCTTGATCGAGGACATGGGAAGCGAGAAGGCAGGCCCCTCCCTTCCAAACCCCGCATTCCGCTATATCTCCGGCGATGTTGGAACGGCATACATAAGAAACAGCCTGGGCAAAAGCCCATGCGCGTTCAATCGAAATCATCGTATAAGGACGGATTTCTTCCCAAATCCCGAGAAAATTCTCATCCATATCGATTATATATTGTTCGGGAGGAATGACTCCCCACCCAGCTTGCCGGAGGGCTTGAGCCATCCTCAACAGCGTTTCATGTTCCATCTGTCATGGGGTGTAGTGAATCGCATCGGAGGTCAATGTTGAACGGATCGTTCGGAGAACAACACCTTTTTCGGCCGAACGCAACGGCCCTATCAATAATCGATACACCCCTTTATCTTCACGAAACTCATAGCTTAGCGGGTACCACGGAGATGTTGTTTTCAACTCGCTTATGCGGGCCTTGAGAATATCGACATTCCTATATGTCCCGATCTGTACATAATGGTTTCCAATTCCAAGACTTACCGGTGTCAGCGACAACTCCTGTATCCACTTTGGCCCTGATATAATTTCATCTTCTACGGAATCTATATCTTTCTTCACCACCGTCTCATCGGTCGATAGAAATTCATCCTCGTTCAAAATGCTCGTCTCTTCTGAATAGAGACTCTCTTCATCCGTTATGGCGGAGTCTTCAATCAGCACCATGTTTTCTGGCACCTTGTCTTCGCCGACATCAATTGAATCCTCTATGTCAGCATCCTCCGGTATGGCGGCATCCTCATGTTCGGGCGGCATCAAGTCTGCCGCTGTCAAGAAATAAATTCCATGCTCCTCAGGGATTGCCTCTTCCTCTTTGGCATCGGTCTCAGCGAACTCATCCCCGCTGGCATCGGCCACAATGGGATCATCGTCGGGATCATCGTCTTTAATGGGCGTGAATACTTCTGCAGACGGCGGATTGTCATCGACTATTGGTGCCATGACCGTGGTTTCCGTCGGCAAATCGTCTACAAGATAAGGATGTGCATCTGTCTCCGCCAGTCGATCATCAAGCATGGTGGGATCATCGTCTTCGGTGGGCGTGAATACTTCTGCAGACGGCGGATTCTCATCGACTATTGGTGCCATGACCGTGGTTTCCATCGGCAAGTCGTCTACAAGATAAGAATTTTCATCTGTCTCCGCCAGTCGATCATCAAGCATGGGAGGGAAGACCATCAATGAATCGTCATCCTGGATCGGTGGTTTATCATCAACGAGATGCGGTTCCTCCTCAATGACGACATCCTCAATAGGCAAAGATTCGGCAGAAGCCCTATCCTCTTGCGTGGTATCCAATTCTGTCTTATCTTCTTCTAGCCCATAGACAAACCGAGTATCCTCTTCAATTTCAATGGCATCCTCATAGGGCGATACCGGAGTAGCCACTTCGGTAGCATCGTCGGAAATCAAAGCCTCCGGAAGTTCAAATTCCCTGTATTCTCCTTCAATTGCCTTGGCATTGTCATTCACCGGCACTTCGGCAAGTTCCCCGGCGAGTTCTTGACTGAAGCCGCTATTTCGGGGGCTTTCCACTGGTGGCTGTTCCAAATCCTCTTCAATGACAACCTCAGGTTCTGGTTCAATGACAACCTCAGGCTCCGGTTCAATGACAACCTCAGGCTCCGGTTCAATGACAACCTCAGGTTCGGGTTCAATTATATGCTCATCGCCTTTTACATCGGGCTCTGGCTCTGCGTCCACTCCGACAATGTACAAATCTGATAAGTCTTCCTCTCGGTCTTCACCTGCCGCCTCATCGAATGTTTCAACGACAGGCTCGATTTCCAGCTCATCTTCCGGCTCTCCCGTGTCTCCCAACACCAAGGTCTCGGGCACTACATACTCTTTCGCTTCTTCTACTACTACTTCTTCTTCTATGTCGAGTACGACGGCTTCTTCGGTTTCAGGTTTTATTTCTTCCGACAGAATCGCCGAATCATCCCCAAGAGTCGCCAGAGGATTGATATCAGGATCGGCACTTCTTGCGTCATCAAGAAATGCCATAGGCATATTTATTCGGGTCTGGTCGAGAGAAACAGGAGAAACTCGGACGGGGAAAACGTGATCGCTGGGCAAGCCGATAGCACTTCCCGCCGATTGTTCAACCAGTATAAGCACTCCTGGGGTCCCAAGGCGTTCAATGACTTTAACCTCGATAGATTTTCCGGTTTTGGGATTATTGACACTCAAGAGTGTTCCCGTCGGAAAAGTGCTTGATTTCGCACGGGCTACAACAGAATTTCCCGGAAAATCCGAACTGTCCCCTACGGTGGCATTACCAGTCCAAATCGATTGGGCTCCGATTATACATCCCACCGTGAAACTAATGATGACAAAGATACTTCTTTTCATTTCCCGAATCTCCCGTTATTAATTAAGGGACTCCATCAAGTTGACCCCGACAATCTGCCCCAGTGCGGGCCATTTCGCCTCATCGTTTCTGTGATCTACAAGTCGGGAGAGTTTTTCATAGTTTTCGTTAATATTAGCACCATCACCACTGTACAGCTTCCAGGTAACCCCCTCCTCATCGGGGATCAATCTCAACAGATAATCGGCCCCAGTTTCCGAAGTCAGCGATTGAATGTGTTCGGAAGACAGATAGGGCCTCTCCTGATCCATGAAGTCGTACTCATTAAAGAAGATATGACCGTTCTCGAATAATGAATCCATGATTCCGGATTCAATGCCCAAGATATTGCTCCACTTCTCTTTTCCAACCTCGCCCTGAGGATTGTTGATCCATATCGAAAGAAAAAATGTATCCGACCAGACATGGATGCTCCCGCTTATCATCAAGAATATGCAAAACAGATTTCTTCGTAGTCGTCTCATAACTCTAGTTTCGGAATATTCTGAAAGAAAATAAGCGAGATAGCCACACTTCCCCACACCTGATTTCGGTGTTACATTGACAAACATGGTCAAGGGCAAGCGTATTTACATTGTCGGTGCCGGAAAATTCGGTCGTTTTATTGCTTGTGAAATCGAAGCGAATGATTTCAATGGCCATGTTGTGGCATTCCTAGACGATGACAGAGAAAAAATTGGCACAATGGTAGACGGCATCCCTGTCTTCGGGCCGATTGATTCCTGTGCGAGGATTCTCGACATTGGTCATTCCGCAGAAGCACTCATCGCTCTTCCCACAGTATCAAGGGCGCGCCTCAATAAGGTGTATGAAGTCTTAAGAAGTGCGGATTTCGAACGTATTCGAATACTCCCCTCCGTCAGTCAGATGATTACCGCCGATCCGCACTTGATGCAGGCCCGAGAAATGGATCCGCAAGACCTCCTGGGAAGGGAACCAGTACTCATTGACCTGAAGGAAAACCTTTCCTATGCTCGGGGTAAGCGTGTCCTCGTAACCGGGGCAGGCGGAAGCATAGGGAGCGAACTGTCCCGACAACTTCTATATGGCGGGGCTGAACGGCTATACCTACTCGGCCATGGCGAAAATAGCATCTGGGAAATACAGCGGGAAATTAAGCGCCTCCAGGATGCGGGGGTGGAAGAGAAGGCTTCCATCGTCCCCATAATTGGGGAACTCCAGGACAAAAACTATGTCAATTTTCTTATAGGCCGACTCAAGGCCGATATAATTTTTCACTGCGCTGCACACAAACATGTCCCCATGATGGAACTCAACCCTATCGAGGCCGTCAAAAACAATGTTATAGGCACAAAAAACCTTGTCGAAGCCGCCGCCCATGCGAGAACTGAGCGTCTCGTTTTGATTTCCACCGACAAGGCCGTGGAACCGTCAAGCGTTTATGGTGCCAGTAAACGAATGGCGGAGATGATCGTCCTCTCACAGCGGGATATGGGTCATGAATTCACAGTTGTCCGCTTTGGGAATGTATTGGGCTCTAGGGGAAGCATTCTTCCCCTGTTCAAGGAGCAGATAGCCGCAGGTGGGCCGATCACCGTGACTCACCCGGATGCAAGCCGATGGTTCATGACCATCCCCGAGGCCGTGAGCCTGGTTCTCATCACTGCGGGGCTGGCGGCAGACGGAGGTTTGTATCTTCTGGACATGGGGGAACCGGTCCGTATAGTCGATTTTGCGAAACAGATGATACGCTTCTATGGGTATGACGAGGAGATGATACCCATTACCTTCATCGGAATGAGATCAGGGGAAAAAAAATCCGAGGCCCTTTGGTCAAAAAATGAGCATCCAACGGCCACCGAGAACCCTCGCATAATCAGGGTCAATCTTCCTAAGAACGACAATGGACAGATCGAGGAAATGCTCAATGAACTTAACCCCATAGTCAATTATCAAGTAGGCAAGACCGAAGTATTCAGGAACAGACATGCGCTTCGCCGTCTTATTCATCACTATTTTCCCACCGTAGAGATCCCCGGAAATGAGCCCGAATACTAGTCTTCCCATTCCGTTCTTCAAGCCACATCTAGGAAGAAAAGAGCTGTGTGCCATCAAGCGGGTGATTCATAGCGATTGGCTGACGACAGGCCCGGAGGCCCTTGCCTTTGAGAAAGAATTTGCCGCATTTCTTGGAAGAGACGGCGCAGATTCATGGGCTCTTGCGGTTAACTCGGCGACCGCCGGCCTACACCTCGCCCTGGAGGCACTGGGTATAGGCGCAGGAGACAGAGTTGCCGTTCCCACGATGACTTTCAGTGCTACGGCGGCGAGCATTCGATATCTAGGGGCCGAGCCGGTATTCATTGATTCGTTGCCGAATAGCGGCAATATATCCCCGGAGGGTCTCTACAAAGAAAGAAAAAACATAAAGGCCGTGATCCTGGTTCATCTAGCGGGTAATCCCTGCCGCCTTGAAGATATAAGAAACGCCCTGCCCAATTCGGTAATCATTATCGAAGACGCAGCCCATGCATTCCCTTCACGCGGCTCTGAGGGCATGGCAGGCACCCTTGGTGATATTGGCGTGTTCTCTTTCTACGCAACAAAAACAATCACCACCGGCGAAGGGGGAATGATTGTTGGCAGAAACCCCGAGATTCATGAACGCATCAGGGTAACACGGCTACACGGCATAAACCGTGCTATTTGGAATCGATACAGCACACAGGCGGAAGCCCGATCCTGGGAATATGATGTGATTAAGCTGGGCTTCAAATACAATTTACCAGACTTAGCGGCGGCCATAGGCCGCATCCAGTTAGCCAAGGCAGACAAGCTTCTCGCCATGCGCACAGAGCAAGCCCGGCGTTATTCTCAGGGCTTAGCGGACCTTCCAGGACTCTGCCTCCCTGAAAACAACATGGGCCATGCCTGGCATCTGTACATACTCAAACTGGAGTCTATGGAATTACGAGACAGACTGAATCAGCGTTTGTACAATGAGGGAATTGGAACATCTGTTCACTTCATCCCTCTTCACCGTATGAGCTACTGGAAGAAAACTCTTAATCTCAGTTCCAATGACTTCCCTATGGCCGAATCTTTAGCCGACAGAATTCTATCCATCCCCCTTTGGCCAGGCCTAAAAAGGAAAGATCAGGATCGTATCATCAGCATTATAAGGCAGGAACTTCATGGGTGAGGAGAGAGCGGATAGGCTCGCTGGCAGGGTGAAACGGCCACACGAAGTGGCCGAAGACGGGATACGTATCGGCAGGATACTGCATTCGCCGATATGCAGGGGGCATATAGCCAACATGGAACTCCCACCCTTAACTGACGGCATGACGCTGATCCAGCAGGAGGACATAGCGACACAGGCTGAGCCAAATATCGGTGGATGCTCCCTGCCAATCTTCTCGAACAAGGATTTGCGGTGGCGAGGTCAACCAATTCTCGCTGTTACAGGGGAATCTCCTGATGCCATCGACGACTGGCTATCTCAGGTAAAACTGGAGATTCACGAATCGGCGGCCGAACCTTTCGTGGGCAATGAATTTCAACGGGAGAAGGGAAATTCTTCCGAGATGTTTCAAAATGCCTTTCAAGTCATTGAAGAAAACATAGTCATCCCTCTTCAAGAAGGAAAGCGGAAATATGCCGGAGTGTCATGCCTAAAGAAAAAAAACTTCTTCCAGTTGCATGTCGAGACAATCTGGCCGAGCATGATCTGTAGGACTATCGCGAGAATCCTCCATGTCCCGATAGAATCTGTTGAAGTGCATTCATGCGATACTGGAGGCGGACAGAGCAGACAAAAAGGCCTGTGGTATCCCGTTCACGCTTCAATTATAGCGGCACTGCTCTCCCAAAAGGCCGATCACTCTGTCTGCATTCCGCCATCAGAAATCGGAATCGGACCAAGCCTCTCCGGAGCAGAGCTTCATCTCAAGGGAGCCATCAATGCGCAGGGACAGATAATCGCCCTCAATGGAGACATAACCATTAACACCGGAGCATTCCTTCCATTCGAGGATGAACAGACAACCCGCCTCATCCTGGGCCTCTTCAGTGTATACTCCTGCCCGAACTACTCCATCAAAGGCCGAACCCTCCGACATCCAATTTCTCCCTCCACTCTTGGTGCTGCAGCGGGTTTTGAGCTGGGCTATATGGCGGGAGAATTGCTGGCTTCCCGAATCGCCGATACTCATTTGCTTACTCCGTCAGAATGGAAGAGGCATTCCACATCTGTATCGACTCAAATTATCGGTCCCGGAATTGTTCAGCCCAAAAGATATTCAATCCCTACGTTGCTCGAAAAACTTCTAAAACAGTCGGATTATGAAAGAAAGTCTTCATCCTATGATCAAATTCGCCTTAACCGAGAGAAACTCAATCGATCACCTGATTTCTTTCGTGGCATAGGCATTGCTTGTGCCTGGTTCGGGAATGGATTCATTGCGAAGGATCTCAATGCCGTTAGCCTTTCTATCACCTTGGATAGAAACGGAATACTCACTATCAGCCTACCCGCCAAGGTGAGCCAAATAATGATGGAAATATGGACAGGACTGGCAGAAAAGTCTCTCGGCATAGCCGTAAATCGTATTAGATTCGAAAAATACAACCATAACGGCATCCCTATGGAGGGTCCCGCCATATTTGGCAATCATGTATCCATATATGCTCATCTCCTCGAACTGGCTTTCAATGATCTATTGAAGCGTCGTTTTCGCGAAACCTTGCCTATTACAATTCACCGATCCTATAAGCCAAGTAGAAAAACAAACTGGGATGCAAAGGCACTGGCCGGGAGTCCCTTCGAGAAGTATTCCTGGGGTGCCGGAGCCGTCGAAGTTGTATTATCCTCCTTAGCATTGACAGTGGAATCGGTGAGAATTTGGCTTCAACTGGATGCTGGTCAAATTCTGAAGCCCCATCATGCCCTCGCTACAGTCGAGTGCTCTGTTGAATCGGCGTTGCAGTGGTGTTACAACCAGCCTAATTCCACACTATTTCCGCAAATCGACATACAGTTCTTCAATGATACATCCAAACGACGACCAACCGATCTGTCTACCTTACCCTGGCTACTCATCCCTTCGGCCTTCATCAAAGCAATACGACAGGCTTCTGGGCACAGTATATCCAGTTTGCCGGTGACACCTGAACAGATTCACCTAGGGATACCCTACTTATGAAGATTACCTTCCACCTCAATGGCCACTTAGTCAGTAGAGATTTAATACCGCATGTCGGTAGTATCGGTGTCTTAATAGAGGAGTTCGATTGTCGTTCGCTTAATACGCCATGCCAATCCATTGATTGCGGAACCTGTCTGATTCTTGTCGATGGCAATCCGATTCTATCCTGCCTTCTACCGACATTCGACCTTCACAGACGAGATGTTTGGACGATGGAAGGGATTTCCCGACAGGAAGGATTTGTTGACATAGTTCAGGGATTCGAGCAAGCCAATGCGCATCCATGTCATTTATGCGCACCTTCCCGGGCTTTGATTTGCGAAGCCCTTCTAAGAAAAACCCTGCATCCCTCAATGGATCAACTTGTCGACGCTACCGAATCCGTAAGATGTGACTGCACTTCCATGTCGAGAGTCATTGATTCTATGCGATGCGCCGCAAGACAAAGAGCTGGCAAACTATGATGTCCGACAGTTTCTCCATTCCACGTATTCTTTTTCCCCTCAGCATCAACGAGGCATTAGGGATGGCCTATAGGGAGCCACAGGCGCATTATTGGGCCGGGGGGACAGCTTTCATGGCTGAGTCAAGGCTTCACCCGCCCATGTCTCTGCCGGTTCTGATTGCCATCTCGCGCATTGAAGAGCTTAGCCGGGTTTACCGGACTGATCAAACCTTGGAAATCGGCACGATGACCACTCTGGAAAAACTTATAACCGTGGGCTCGTTGTCCTTGCCTCCCGTTCTGCCCAAGGCTATTTCCGGCATCGGGACACAGCCGCTACGCAACCAGGCCACAGTGGGGGGACATTTGGCCCAGCAGAATAGCTTTGGGGATATTCGGCCATTACTGCACATTCTTGACTCTAAGTTTGACATCCGCTACCACAAAGAGCGTCGCGGCAAGATCGTTCCTATCATAGAAAGCCGAAAGGTGTCATTAACCGAACTCAATGAATATCTTGAGACTCCTGGGCGCAATGTCCTTATTACACGGGCAAGCATCCCAACCAAGCACTGGGATATGAGTCATTATGAGAAGATATATCCTCTAGGCAATGCAAATAGCCCGCTCATCTTCAGTGCGGTCGCAAGAGTCGATAAAAACACAATCACCGAATTCCACATGGCCTTATACACTTCTTCATCAGGCATTCTCCGTGATACCGAACTTGAAGCGGACATGACCGGACGATCATTGCCCCTTTCGAAGCGGGAATTGCAATTACTCAGGATTGCGGTGAGCAAGGCAACCGAGTCCTGGGACAATCATTCTTTTCAGAGGAAGGTTGCGCTGAATCTTAGCGAAAGATTCTTTACGCGGGCATTAGTATGACATATCATAGATGCGGGAGGGCGTGATGAGCGGCTTTGTTCACCTACACAACCATTCGGATTATTCGTTACTCGACGGAGCCTGTCGTATAAAGGATTATGTCGCCAAGGCCAAGGAATTCGGCATGAAGCATGTCGGTCTCACCGACCATGGCAATCTGTTCGGCGCGCTTCATTTTGAGGAGGCCTGCCACAAGGAAGGAATCAATCCCATCATCGGCTCAGAAGTCTATGTCGCACCGACAAGCCGGTTCGCTAAACCAACCGAGGGGCCTCGAAGCTATCATTTCGTACTCTATGCGAAGAACGAAGAGGGCTATAAGAATCTCATGATTCTCACCTCCAAGGGCTATCTGGAGGGTTTTTACTACCGCCCGCGCATTGATGATGAACTCCTTGAGAAGTATCACGGTGGACTGATGGCCTCGACGGCCTGCCTGGGTGGAGAAATCCCATCGGCCATCCTCTCTGGTGACATGAAGGGGGCAAAGTCCCGGGCCATTTATTACAATGAACTCTTTGGGGAAGGCAATTTCTGGCTTGAAGTGATGAATCATGGCATGGAGGAAGAAGAAATCGTCCGACAGGGCATGCGCCGCATCAACGAAGAAACAGGAATACCTATCATTGCGACAAATGATGTCCACTTCATCGCCAAAGATCATGCCAACGCCCACGATATATTGATCTGCATCTCTACGGGAAAAAAACAATCCGACACCAAACGGCTTAAAACGGAGAATCCCGAGTTCTTCTTCAAATCCGAAGAAGAGATGCAATCCCTGTTTCCTGACTTCCCCGATGCACTTGAAAATACAGTTAAACTTGCCGAGCGGTGTGATTTACACATTCCCCGATCTGAACCACAGCTTCCCCACTACGAAATACCCAGTGGTTTTAGCAACTCCATCCAATATCTTCGCCACCTCACGGACAAGGGTCTGAAAGAAAGATATACCGAAGAATTTGCCAAGGGAGAAAATTCGGCAGAGTGGCAGGCTATAAAAACCAGGGCAGTGTATGAACTCGAAGTGCTTGCAGGCATGGGTTACGAAGGATATTTTCTTATTGTGTGGGATTTTATCGACTGGGCCAAGCGGCAGGATATTCCTGTAGGCCCGGGACGGGGATCCGGCGCGGGGAGTATAGTGGCCTACGCCTTAGGAATCACCGATATAGATCCTCTCAAATACAACCTCTTGTTCGAAAGATTTCTAAACCCTGAACGAGTGAGTATGCCGGATTTCGACATTGATTTTTGCTTTGAACGGCGTGGAGAAGTCATTGACTATGTCCATGATAAATATGGCAAGGAGAATGTCGCCGGCATCTGCACCTTTGGAACATTGAAGACCAAGGCCGTACTTAAAGATGTCGCCAGGGTACTGGACATCCCTTTCGACGAATCCAATGCCATCACCAAGCTTGTTCCCGATGCGCCCCAGCCTAAGTCAAAAAGTAAAAATTATAAATCAAAGAGCCCCCCTCCCGAGGAAGAGGAGCAGAAGAAAATCACCGTCGATTATGCGCTGAAACTGGAGCCAAAGCTCCAGGAGTATTATGATCGTGGTGGGGTGTATGAAAAGATGTTCAAGGTTGCATCCATCCTAGAAGGCATGAACAGGCATGTTTCCACCCATGCCTGCGGCCAGGTGATCGGACAATCTGTCCTTACAAACTATGTTCCCTTAATCAAAGATCAGAAATCCGGTGACATAATCACGGCCTACACAATGGACATAATCGAATCCTGCGGCCTAGTGAAGATGGATTTCCTTGGTCTAAAGACCCTTACTCTCCTGAAAAACTGTGAGGAATTGATACGTCAGGTTGTGCCCGGCTTCAATTTAGAAGAAATCCCCGAAGATGATGAGGCAACCTTCAAGATGCTTGGAGAGGGACAAAGTGAGGCCGTCTTTCAGTTTGAAAGTAGCGGGATGCAGGATATTCTTCGCAAGTCCAAGCCGACATGCCTGGAAGACATGATCGCCCTAAACGCACTCTACCGCCCCGGTCCGATGGACTATATGGATGAATATATAAAAGGAAGGCATGGCCGTCGCAAGATCACTTATCCTCATCCGGATATTGAGGATGTGCTGAAACCAACCTATGGAGTGATTATCTACCAGGAACAGGTAATGAAGATTGCTCAGATAATCGCCGGATTCAGCCTGGGAAAAGCCGACATACTACGCTCGGCCATGGGCAAGAAGAAATTGAAAGTCATGGCGAAACTGGAGCCTGAGTTCATCCAGGGTGCTGAGGCAAGAGGATATACGACTAAGCTGGCTAAAAGTATTTTTGACATGCTGAAACCCTTCGCAAAATACGGTTTCAATAAGTCCCATGCGGCCGCTTACTCTGTCATATCTTATAGGACAGCCTACTGCAAGGCGAGATTTCCAGCAGAATTCTGGGCAGCGACCCTTACAAACGAAATCAACGACTCCGAAAAACTGAAAGAATACCTAGAAATCACCAAATCCGATGGCTTAGAAATACGGCCTCCCGATGTAAATAATTCGGGAGTGCACTTCTCCGTGTCCGATGGCAAGATTTTCTATGGACTGCTCGGCATCAAGGGGATAGGCAGAGCTGCCGCCGAGGAAATAGAGAGGGCTCGAAAACAGAAAGGAAATTTCCACGATATTTTCGATTTTCTTTACAAGATTAACAACAAGACCGTAAATCGAAAGGCCCTAGAATCGTGTATCCAGGCTGGTGCGCTCGACTCAATTGAGTCGCATAATCGTGCTACCCTCCTCTTCAATCTCGACAAGCTCATCGAAGCCGTACAGAAAAAAAAGAAAGAAGAAGAATTGGGCCAGGCCTTGCTTTTTGACAGTGCCGACGATGAAGTATCGACCGTTATTGATTGGGAGCCCGCCGAGGGATGGTCTAACAGAAAAATTCTCGAAGTAGAGAGAGAGCATCTCGGGGTTTATGTCTCAGGTCATCCTCTCGATTCATACCGGGAACTCTGGAATAAAATCTCCAATTTGGATCTACGCAAGATAGAAAACGCATCCGATGGAAGGCTCTATACAATGCTCGGCATACTCAAGAATGTCCGCAGTTTTCTCACTAAGAAATCTGAAAAAATGGCTGTCGCCGATATTGAGGATTTCCATGACACAATTAAACTCACACTCTTCAGCAACGTGTTCAAGGAATACGGCGAGTTGCTGATAGACGACAGCATCGTCTGTGTCAAAGGGTATGTCTCAAAACGGGACGAGACTTTTGAATTAAGAGTAAAATCAATCTCGCTTCCTGAGGAAGTCAAGGAGTCGCGAATACCGGAAATTCATATCGAATTGGCCGACATGGAATTGGGCGAAGAGGCGTTGATCGATTTACGAACCACCATACAGGACACCCCCGGAGCCGGACAACTATTCATCCATGTCCAAGAAAACGGACAATGGGCAATAATTCGGGCATCGAAGCAGTTAAATCTATCCGTCGATGACAGCATCTTAGATAAGATTCGGGATAACGAAGTTGTCGCCACGGCATGGAAGGAGTGATTTTAATGGATTTTTTTCAACTGACAATGAAGATTTTGAGCGGACTTCTCATGATATATTTCCTGCTCATCCTATTGCGGGTATTTCTAAGTTGGATTCCCAATGTATCACCAGGTTCAAACAAAATTAAGACTCTAATCAGCCGGTTCACCGATCCCTATATGAACCGGTTCATGGGGATCCCGTGGCTGAGGTTTGGGGTATTCGATTTCTCGCCAGTACTGGGCCTGGCATTATTGAGCTTGCTCCTCTACGTGACACAACGTCTCTCCTCCGGCGAACTGCCCAGTGTCGGAGAGCTAATTATCCTTTCCATACAATTGATATGGGGGCTGGTGGCATTCCTGGCTACCTTAATCGGCATTCTGATGCTCATTCGCCTAATCACCTTATATGCGGTTAAGGGGAGATCAGAATTGATTGATCGATTGGACCGATTCCTTTTTCCTTGGGTAAAGAAAATTCTCGGTTTATTCACAAGCCGCAGTGTGGCCTATCCCATAGCCCTGGCTATATGTGCCGTGAGTCTATTGGGCACACGATTTCTCTTCGACAATCTATTGGACCGATTCCTCTACCCCCTTATCCTTCGACTTTAGTTCCAGCGGTGTTTTTAAGCGAGCTGACTTTTCCGGTGACAGATGTAGCAAACATAGGGCCCACGAGTGCCCAGAGCCTGAGCCGTCTTGGAATTTTCAACGTCGCCCAACTGATTCGTCATTATCCGCTTCGCTATGAAGATAGAATAACGAATGTTTCCCTAGCCCAATCCTCTGCCGAAAAGCCTGCCGTAACAGAGGCCGAAGTCATCGGTCATGAGAACTTCCATTGGAAAAACGGCATGGCACTCAAGGTTATAATTAACGATGGATCTGCTACCGCCTCAATGCTTTGCTTTGGAAGGAATTTCCTTGCTAAAAAACTACCAGTCGGCATGAGGATTCGAGTTGCAGGCCCCTTTGCCCGTGGGAAATATGGAGAGATTCAATCGAGTGCGTTTGTCTTTGAGGCCGCCGAAACAGAATTACCCTCTCATGATTTCGGACTCATCCTACCAGTCTACGCATTGGGGGGAAAACTCACCCAAACATTACTTAGAAAGGCGTTAAAGTCGGCTTTGGCCCGGTATGCGTTCAATCTCCGCAATGAACTGCCGAAGGATATCCTCCGTGAACGCCGCATCCCCGATAAGGCGAAATGTCTCGAACATGTCCACTTTCCCCCCACCCTGAAGACAGCCTACAAGATTCGAAAGGCCCTCATATTCGAAGAATTCTTTCATCTACAGATTGCCGTCGCAAAGCGAAAACTTAAGCTAAGAAAAATCTCGCCTGTTGCCCGTCGATGGGACGACACCCTGGCCCGCAAGCTCATCGACACCCTGCCGTTTCGGCTCACTCCCGATCAGGACCAAGCCCTCAAGGACATAAAAAGCGATGTCAATCGCCCGGAAACAATGTTACGGCTTATCCAGGGAGAGGTGGGATCAGGAAAGACCCTGGTCGCCTTCATCGCATGTCTGGGGGTTATCGGTTCGGGCCGACAGGCGGCCTTTATGGCACCAACCGAGTTGCTATCCAGGCAGCATGCAGACAATGCCGCACGATTACTGGAACCCATAGGCATCCGTATAGCTTTCCTCAGTGGGGAAGTGGCAGCCAAATCCCGAAAACCTCTTATTGAGGCCCTGAGCACCGGAGAGATAGATCTCATAATCGGCACTCACGCCTTATTTAGTTCCGACATCAAATTCAAAGACCTTGCAATGATTGTAATTGATGAACAACACCGCTTCGGGGTCGATCAGCGTCGGGCTCTGGCGGACAAAGGAGAATCTCCCGACATCCTCGCACTCTCGGCGACACCCATACCCCGTACCATTGCCCTGACCGCATTTGGAGACATGGATGTATCGAGCATTGCCACCATGCCGAAGGGGCGGCTTCTTATCGAAACCCATCTCGCGCGCATGGGCAATGAAGCAAAAGTCTACAGGTTTGTCAGGCAGGAGTTGAAGGCTGGCAACAGGGCATACTTTGTCTACCCGCTCATCGAGGAATCGGAGAAAAGCAACCTTAAAGATGCCGAAAACATGTTTGACTATCTGAGCAGCCACGTCTTCCCAGATTTCAAGGGGGCACTCATTCATTCCCGCATCGAAGAGGCGGAGAAACGCCATATAATGATGGAATTTAGAGAAGGCCGACTGGACTTCCTCACGGCTACGAGTGTCGTTGAAGTGGGCGTGGATATTCCCGAGGCCACATGCATGGTGGTAGAACATGCGGAACGGTTCGGATTGTCGGCCCTTCATCAGCTTCGTGGCCGTGTGGGAAGGGGCACAAAGCAGTCCTACTGCTTCCTCGTATACGGGGAACCCCTCACCGACGAGGGAAAGAACCGGCTGATGACGATGAAAAATACAAATGACGGTTTTAAGCTTGCCGAAGAGGATATGAAATTCCGCGGACCCGGTGATATGGCTGGCGTGAAACAGTCCGGATTTCTGAAGCTCACCATTGCCGACCCTGTACGGGATTTGTCCTTGCTTCTTGAAGCCAGAGATAAGGCCCAGCGGGTGATGGCCGCCGATCCTCTATTGATGAGGGAGGAGAATAGAAATATTAGGGATGTTTTCACATCCGTTCCCCCCTTCAATGAAGACCTGCTAAGCACCCTGTGAGAATCACTGGTGGCCGATACCGAGGCAGGATAGTCGTTTGCCCACCGGGAGAGATTCGCCCTGCGATGGATAGGATGAGAGAGTCTATGTTTTCCATCCTCGGCGACATCAGCGGCTGTTCATTGCTCGATCTCTTCTCCGGTTCCGGCATCATAGCCCTGGAAGCATTCAGCCGAGGCGTAAACATGGCCATGCTGGTTGAGAAAGATTCAAAAAAGCGGGCGACTCTGTTAAAGAACATGTCAATCGCCAGTGCTGAGCTTGAAAATGGGCAGATTGTATTGCTCATACGTCCGGTGGAACGCATTCTTCGTCCTGGATTAAGACGTTTTGACTTGGTGTACATTGATCCACCCTTCGCAATGAAGGATAAACCAAAGCTATTAGAACTTTCAGAAAGAGCCGATCAGCCTGCCCCGGGCGGCACTCTTATAATGCATCACCCCTCACAGGATGTCCTTCCCCTGAGTTTACAAGCACTCAGACAATACGATGTCCGTGCTTATGGTCAATCCATTCTCAGTTTCTACACAAGGGATGATTGATCCTTCTTCATCACGCCCATCAATTCTATCTTGGACCGCACGGAGAGCTTCTTGTATACATTTGCCACATGGTTGCGCACGGTATTGGTGCTGAGGCTTAACTCCTCGGCAATTTCCCTATAGGTACGACCCTTTGTTATTGAATTGGCGATGTAGCTCTCCCGAGGAGATAATGAAATATCTACCTTGCCTCGGATATTCCCATGAGATTGATTCTGCTCATCATCGGTCATCTCCTTCAGGTAAAACACGATACCAGAGAGTGCCATCAAGAAGTAATAGAGGGTAAGGAAGAGGAATCGAAGGGAACCACTGATTTCCCAGCTCTGGCCACTACCATCCAACAACCATCCAATCATCACGAGAGGCAAGAAGGTAATAGTGAGCAGAGTCACGAGGAGAACCATGGTTCGGGTGGAACCCCGCTTGATCAAAGGAATGCCGTGAACGATGCCAACGAGAATCACCGCCAATGAAAGAATGAAAACGAGAGCGGCCGCCACGGCTATTGAAACGAGAAAGCCTGTGAGCAGATAGACCGCCCCAAGAATGAAATACACCATACCAGCACTGATTGCGGCCACCAGACGCAAAGCCGTCCATGGCTGTCCGGAGATATGATTAACCGTTGCGGGCAGGTAATAAAGGAGAATTGCGTAACCGGCAAATTCCGCTAACCCCATTCCAAGTCTCACCCCCCTCCCGCCGGATAGAAGTTCTTCCCAGTAGAAGCCTATGCCGCCTATAAGAAGCAAGAAAGTGAGATAGACGAAGAAAATAAAGGTATTGAATCGGCCAGAATTTCGCTTCCTCAACCAATATAGAAGACTCAAAGCAACCGCAGCGGATGTGAAACCAACGGTGATTATATAGATGAAGAGCATTATATGATCAATTATTGAACTCACACCCCATTATAGATAATGTTTTCATCCTATGCCATTACTCAAATTTGCTCACACCCATATTTAATGCCCGAAGCCTGTTTTTTGAAATAAACCGCCTCTGAACGCAAATCTGCCGTTCCCTCCCTTGTAACCGCCCGTTCGCTCCGCTCACTCGATAAACGCAAATTAACGCAAATAGAATTTATACGCAATCTGCGTTCATCTGCGTTCATCCGCGGTTCCTTCCCTTATAATCCAATCTGCGTTCATCCGCGTTCATCCGCGGTTTCATCCCTTGTAATGAAATCCGCGTTCATCTGCGGTTTCATCCCTTGTAACCGCCCGTTCGCTCCGCTCACTCGATAAACGCAAATTAACGCAAATAGAATTTATACGCAATCTGCGTTCATCTGCGTTCATCCGCGGTTCCTTCCCTTATAATCCAATCTGCGTTCATCTGCGTTCATCCGCGGTTTCATCCCTTGTAATGCAATCCGCGTTCATCTGCGGTTTCATCCCTTGTAACCGCCCGTTCGCTCCGCTCACTCGATAAACGCAAATTAACGCAAATAGAATTTATACGCAATCTGCGTTCATCTGCGTTCATCCGCGGTTCCTTCCCTTATAATCCAATCTGCGTTCATCCGCGTTCATCCGCGGTTTCATCCCTTGTAATGAAATCCGCTTTCATCTGCGGTTTCATCCCTTGTAACCGCCCGTTCGCTCCGCTCACTCGATAAACGCAAATAGAATTTATACGCAATCTGCGTTCATCTGCGTTCATCCGCGGTTCCTTCCCTTATAATCCAATCTGCGTTCATCTGCGTTCATCCGCGGTTTCATCCCTTGTAATGAAATCCGCGTTCATCTGCGGTTTCATCCCTTGTAACCGCCCGTTCGCTCCGCTCACTCGATAAACGCAAATTAACGCAAATAGAATTTATACGCAATCTGCGTTCATCTGCGTTCATCCGCGGTTCCTTCCCTTATAATCCAATCTGCGTTCATCTGCGTTCATCCGCGGTTCCTTCCCTTATAATCCAATCTGCGTTCATCCGCGTTCATCCGCGGTTTCATCCCTTGTAATGCAATCCGCGTTCATCCGCGGTTCCTTCCCTTATAATCCAATCTGCGTTCATCCGCGTTCATCCGCGGTTTCATCCCTTGTAATGAAATCCGCGTTCATCTGCGGTTTCATCCCTTGTAACCGCCCGTTCGCTCCGCTCACTCGATAAACGCAAATTAACGCAAATAGAATTTATACGCAATCTGCGTTCATCTGCGTTCATCCGCGGTTCCTTCCCTTATAATCCAATCTGCGTTCATCCGCGTTCATCCGCGGTTTCATCCCTTGTAATGCAATCCGCGTTCATCTGCGGTTTCATCCCTTGTAACCGCCCGTTCGCTCCGCTCACTCGATAAACGCAAATTAACGCAAATAGAATTTATACGCAATCTGCGTTCATCTGCGTTCATCCGCGGTTCCTTCCCTTATAATCCAATCTGCGTTCATCTGCGTTCATCCGCGGTTTCATCCCTTGTAATGCAATCCGCGTTCATCTGCGGTTTCATCCCTGGTATCGCAATCTGCGTTAATCTGCGTTCATCTGCGGTTTATATCCCAAGTTCCTCCTCCTCAGGAATATTGATATGTGGATTTTTCAGAGGAGTCATTCATTGATAACATCATAATCCGACATCTCTCATTACGAGGATCGCTTGAGTCGTTTTTTGTTATGAGGCAACCACAGGCCTTCGATTAGATTAATTATGAGGCAATGCGGGACCTTGACAGCTTCCTGCAAACCCTATATGCTATAAATCATAAAATAAATCCAAGATTAGGAGGCATCGCCAAATGGCTGAAGTCCTATTAAAAGACATTACCAAGATTTACGATGGTGGCGTCAAAGCAGTTGACAAGGTTAACATCGAAATCAAAGACCAGGAATTTGTGGTCCTCGTAGGGCCATCAGGTTGTGGGAAATCGACGACATTACGAATGATTGCCGGGTTGGAGGATATATCTACGGGGGAATTACTCATCGACGGCAAACTCATGAATGAGGAAGCCCCAAAGGATAGGGATATCGCCATGGTTTTCCAAAACTATGCGCTTTACCCCCACATGACGGTTTACGAGAACATGGCATTCGGCTTGCGGATCCGCAAATTTCCAAAGGATGAAATCAATGCACGGGTTAAGGAAGCGGCGCAAATACTCGATATTGAAGAACTTCTCGACCGTAAGCCCAAGGCATTATCCGGTGGACAGCGGCAACGCGTAGCCGTCGGGCGAGCCATCGTTCGAAAACCAAAGGTTTTCCTGTTCGACGAACCACTTTCCAACCTGGATGCAAAACTGCGTGTGCAGATGAGAGCCGAGATTTCTTCGCTCCACACCCGGCTACAAGCCACCATGGTATACGTCACTCACGACCAGGTAGAGGCCATGACCATGGGTGACAAGATCGTCGTTATGAAAAGTGGTCTTATCCAACAGATTGGAAGCCCGTTGAAGTTATATAACGACCCCATCAACCGATTCGTCGCCGGCTTCATGGGTACTCCGCCAATGAATATCGGTGTTGCGGAGGTATTTGAAGAAAATGGAAAAATCGTCGCCAAGGAAGAAGGCATGAATGTGGTTATTCCCGCATCTCGAGAAGAGAAACTACGGCCCTATATCGGTCGGAAAATCCTCTTAGGGGTTCGCTCGGAAGACCTGGAATTCACCACGAAACCAACAGAGAACAATCTGAGGGCCACTGTATCGGTTATCGAACCTCTTGGAAACGAGACTCACCTCTATATAGAGACAAAAGAAAACCAATATATCGCCCGGGCACTTCCCGAAAACGAATTCAGAGTTGGTGACGAGGTTAATTTCACACCAAATGTCGATAAGATGCAGATTTTTGATATAGAAACGGAGGACTCTTTATTCTATACTGAATAGTCTTTCCCATAAGAACCTCTTCCCATACTGCGTCTTTCTGAAACTTGATTCGCAACTACTGGAAGAGGTTTTTTATGCCTCTCATAGTGCCTCGAAGATTGGGGGTGCCTTCGTCAGTAGAAATTCATGATAGCCTATGGACGCATAAATCTCTATAAAATACTGTCAGGAAAATAATTATATTGTCTATCACACAGATCCGCATCCGAGATCAGTATGGGATAAATTTTGCTGATGGGTGCCAGTTTTCAGTCTAATGGAACCGAAATTAGAAAAATGGGGATTGAGACGGAGCGGGAAAAGCACAATCACATCCTAGTAAATCGTTTTTTCGCCGAGCAATATGTTACTCGGCTACCTCATTTTTCCCGCCACCAAGTTTCAGTGCACTCGTATTAGTTCAAGCACCTACTTCGGCGCACTCCTTCGGGTCTACCAGCAACCAGCCGACACGCAACCAGCAACCAGCAACCAGCAACCAGCAACCAGCAACCAGCAACCAGCAACCAGCAACTCATAACTCTCATCTAAGGTGGAAGGCTAGCCAGTAGATTTCCTTTGTCTGATGAGTTCCTGATCTATGGGCAAAGTATCAATTCTTGTCCCAACGGCATTGTAAACGGCATTCGCAATAGCCGGAATGGTGGGAATACTGACGATTTCGCCGACACCCTTGGCTCCATAGGGACCTTCATGAGTGGGGTCTTCTACGACAATTGAAATAATTTCCGGCACCTGAGTTATATTCGGAATGCGGTAGCGGGACAGATGATCCGTGAAGGGATATCCCCCCTCAACGATGAAATCCTCAGTTAGCGCATGGCCGATTCCCATGACGACACCACCTTCTATCTGCCCCTGTAACCCGAGTGGATTAAGGGCCTTCCCCACATCATTGGCCACGATCACACGAAGAACCTTTACCTTTCCAGTTCTGGAATCTACTTCCACCTCCACCGCCTGTGCTGCAAATGAGAAGGCGAAATGCATATCGCCTCCCTTTCCGAGCGGCTGAGTTGCCGGTGCCGAATACTCATAGAAGACCATTGTATCATGCCCGCTGGCCTGCATAATCTGGGCCAACTGATTCATGGATACTCTTTTATCGCCACATACGAAGCAGTTATCTTTGAAGACCACGGCTCCCTCATCACAACCGAAATGCGCACACAGGGCTTTAATAATCGTTTCTCTGAGATTCTTTGCGGCATACAACGCCGCATTCCCTGTTACATAGCTTTGACGGGAGGCCGTTGTAGGCCCGCCATCGGGTGTAAGATCGGTATCCATTACCAGGACATCAACAAGGTTTGGATCAACCTTCAGCTCTTCCGCCACAATTAACTGGAGAACCGTCACAAGACCCTGCCCAAGCTCGGCTGATGCTGTGCGCACCTGGAATTTACCGTCCGGCAACAATTCAACTTCGGCCCCGGCCTTGTCGGGTGCGCCGCCGCCTAGGCCGGTATTCTTGTATGAGGCGGCAAAACCCCAGGCCCTCAGCAGATGAGGGGCCCCGGGTAGGGACTTCGCCTTGAACGGATCCTCACCGGCTAAGCGTCTCAACTCGGTTTCCACCGTATCAATACACCTAAGCAGACCAACGCTATCACGTAGTTTCTGCCCTGTATTGGTACGGCTACCCACCTGCAATGCATTTTTGCGGCGTAGTTCAATCGGATCCATATTCAGGCGTTCGGCCAGTCTGTCCATCATGTTTTCGATGGCGAACTGTCCTTGAAGGGCACCAAATCCACGGAAGGCACCAGCCGGTGGATTATTCGTATACATCGCATAGCAATCCGCCTTGACATTGTCAATTTCATATGGCCCTGAAGAATGTGTCGTTGCCCTTTCCATCACCTTCGCACCCAAAGACGCATATGCACCCGTATCGCCATAAAGTTCGGTTCTCGCTGCACGAATCTGGCCATCCCGCATGGCACCGATCTTCACGGTGATCTGGGTGGCATGCCGCTTGGGGTGGACCATGAGGCTTTCGTTGCGGTCAAAAAGAAGTTTTACCGGTTTCCCTGTTTTCTGGGCGAGAAGGGCGGCATGGATTTGCCCGGCAATATCTTCTTTTCCACCAAAACCACCGCCCATTAGCTGCCCAACAACCCTTATCATCGTCGGCTCTAGTCCCAATGCAACGGCAACCTGCCTCCTGTCGTCATAGGGTATCTGGGAACCCACATAAATCTCCATGCGGCCATTATTCAATGGGACAGCAATGCTACATTCCGTCTCAATGAAGGCATGCTCGGTGGTGGGAGTATGAAAGGTGTGCTCCATGACGATATCGGAGGATGAAAATCCCTTCTCGACATCACCTTTACGCACCTTGATATGCTTCAGCATATTGCCATTTTCGTGCAATCGCGGAACTCCCTCTTCCTTTGCGCGGACTGGATTATCTACGACTTCCAACTCGGTATATTCCGCCTTAATCAGATCGATGGCCTTGCTGGCTATCTCCCGTGTGTCGGCAGCAACAATGGCCACCGCATCGGCCACATACCTCACCCGCTCGCCTATCCCTACCATGGTTGGCCAATCATCAATGACCAATCCATGGTTCTGATGCCCAGGAATATCTTTGGCCGTTAAGACTGCCACGACTCCAGGAAGGGCACGTGCGGCATCGACATCCAATGATATGAGAAAGCCATGAGGTATGCCGCAACGCTTAACTCGTGCATGAAGCATGCCCTCAAACACAAGATCGTCGGTGTATGCAGCGGATCCATTCACCTTGGCTACAGCATCGGGACGCGGCTTAATCGACCCGACACTGGCCAATGGCCGATTCGAGGATTTACAATCCGGCGGCTTGATGGGTAGGCCATCGGCCATTGACTCGGCGGCCGCGAGTATGGCCCTCTCAATCGTCGGATAGCCAGCGCACCGGCATAGGGTGTCCTTGAGCATGGAACGAAGTTCCGCTTGCTGCGGCCTGGGATTCTTCTCGATCAGGGCATGAGCCGTCATTATCTGCCCCGGGATGCAGATGCCGCATTGTACCGCACCATAAGCGATGAATGCCTCCTGTAGCGGATGCAATGCGCCTTCCTTTAATTCCTTCCCGCTCTTCTTTGCATAATGTCCTGCGAGCCCCTCAATGGTTAATACTTCCTTGCTGTCAACTCTCGCCGATGGGTAGGTGCATGAGACAATGGGATCCCCATCGATGATCACAGTGCAGGCCCCACATTCCGCCTCATTACAGCCTATCTTCGTACCTGTCAGCCGTAGCCGTTCCCGAAGCAAAGTAGAGAGCATCTCGCCCGGCATGGGGTCCATCGTATACATTTTGCCATTGACCTTGAAATTCATATGCACTCTCCTGCCGAAGCCCACGCTTCTTTGATCGTCTTATCTAAAAGAACAGCGACTAAGTCTTTCCTGTATTCCTTGGTGGCCCTATGCCGACTCGTTCTGAGCATCGCTTCATTAAGAATCGCCTCATGTGCGGCTTTGATCGCTTTGCTGTCCCCTGTCTTGCCGCGAAGTATCACCTCGGCGGCGGTCATGCGGCGGGGAATAGGCCCGGCGGGCCCCACAACAATGCGAACTTCGCCAATGCTTTCATCCTGACGATCTAGCCAGACGGCGAGATTCAAGACAGCAATAGCCACCCCTTGTGGCCTCATAACACGATTAAAGGCCGAGGCATGTCCATTCTGTTTTAAGGGTAAGGAAAACCCGAATAGAAGCTCACGATCCAGTGTGTTCTTTCCCGGACCTTTGTAGAGATCTGCTATCGGAACAAGCCTGCTTCCTTCCGCCGAGACTATCTGTGCCTTGGCATTGAGTGACATGAGTGCAATGGCACCATCGGCGGCCGGTAGTGCATGGGCCACATTGCCCCCTATCGTAGCCGTATTTCTCACCTGTGGACCGCCTATCATTCCACAGGCCGTCGTCAAGGCTGCGGCATGTTCCTGAATGAGGCGGGATTGAGCGATTGTGTTATGTGTGACGGATGCGCCGATGAACAGTTCCCCATCCCGAATTTCAATGACATTCATATCAGGGATTTCGTTGACATCGACCAATACCGGCACTTCTTCATGCCGCCCCTGCTGCATATCGATAAGCAGGTCGGTACCGCCGGCTATTATCTGTGCCTTGCCCTTCGCCTCACCAAGTACCTGCAATGCTTCATCAGCAGACTTGGCGATATGGTAATGTTCCCAAATTGGCATTGTACGACCCTCCTGAAATCGAGGCTGTGGAAAAGGTTTTGCTCGTTCAGGAAGGCGACCAAGAGAACTGAAACGCAGTGGCCGTTCCCTGAGCAAATATACCAAAGTAACGCCGATATGAGCCAAAGGCTCCTATCAGTCAGCCTCACTGAGATAGATAACAATGCCCTATATTGATTCTTTTAGCAAGCTCCAGGGTGAATTGGACAATAAGTTGTCCACCTGTAGAAAAGGTGAACAAGAGATAAAAGTCTCAATACTGGAATGTTAATCTTGGTTCTTTTTATTTTTATACAATGCCTCAAAGCTTATTTTTTGAAATAAACCGCCTCTGAGCGCAAGTCATACCTTAGTAGGCAGACAGCTAACTTAACCCAAGTTCACCATACAACAACCTTATTTCATTTCTCCACCGACAGTTAACTTTTTCGATTATCACCACTGATTTTGTATTTCATTAATTGTCGGTCAAGGTCCTTCCCCGATAGACTAAAGTTTTCTATAAATATCCAGATGCGACTTCTCCGGGCGTGAGTTCGTTCTCATGGAATTCTTTAGCAGTTCTCCGTTTTCGCTTACGATATACTCCAAGGTCACTCTGCAATGCGTTTTTAGAATCGATTTAATGCTATCCCAGTTCCGATTGTCCCCATTTAATCGAAGTTTCCGCTCTATGGAATGCATCAGGTGATAGGCCAGAACGGATATAAACATATGGGATTCAACCCGGTCCTTAGATTGATGGAAATTTGGCCTGAAACCAAGATGGGATTTCATATCTCTAAATGATTTCTCGATGCGACCAAGCATAATATAGGTTTCCCATATCTTCTTGTCTGTCCAATCTTTTCGATTGGTTCTCAAGAGGTAGGTTCCCTGCTTCTTTTGTGCCTCTGTTTCTTTCTTTTCTTTTTTGGTCCATTTGATGGATGCTGTTTTAATCTTGCAAGTGCGCTTATCTTTCTCTCCAGGTTCGACTTCAATATGGTAAAGGCGAGCCGCACGAGGATATTTTTCTGTGAGGCGACCTATGTTTCTCAACAGGGAATTGAAATATCTGGTCGCATCAGCAAACAACGCATGATTATTGAAAACGGGATATCTCTGACAAAGATTCCTAAACCGGTCGGGCAGGCCAGGAAATTGCTTGAGGCGACAAATGTGGTTTTCCGACGACCATAGCGAATACTCGGAAAGGTACACCCCAGGAAAAAACGGAAGAATAGGCGTTAGCATTTTGGACACAAATAGATAGCTATGAAAAACAGTGGTAATTCTGCTGGAGTATCCGATATCAGGGTGCTGTAGCAAGAAGGAAATCAGGGAAATACAGGACTGGATGAATAACTACCCACGGCGGATACCGGGAGAAAAATCAGCCAATGAGGTCACAGGAATGCACTGGGTAGCTTGAGACGGTAGAGGCTATGAGTTTCATGAGAAAAAGCGGGCAGTTATCTTGACAATTCACAGTCAATGTCACCTGTGCAAGCAAAGCTTGCCGACTTCCCCAAAAAGCATTACCCTAGGAGAGCCTGTAAATGCCAAAGCACAGGCATCCCTGGAAATTGCCATGCAGCGTTGCCCATTATTAGTGGCGAAATCCCAGAAAAACTGTGAGCCGCTGGCTTACGAGTCTACGAGGTCCAATATGTCAAACACTATTACAGAAGAACAGATCTTGCACTCCTTGGGAACTGTCAACGATCCCGAGTTACACAGAGATCTGGTATCCCTGGGTTTCATTGAAGATGTGTCAATCTCAGATTCTGATATTTCGTTTACCGTGGTGCTCACCACCCCTGCCTGTCCCCTGAAGGACAGAATACGCCAGGACTGCCTGGATGCCCTTCGACGAGATATCCCCGGCATCGGAGCAATCAATATAACCTTTGGTGCCAGGGTTCGCCGTGATTCACGACTCGCCGAAACGAAATCCTTCCCGTTTAAGAATGTCATTGCCGTCGGAGCGGGAAAGGGCGGTGTGGGCAAGTCCACCGTGGCGGTGAATCTCGCCATATCGCTGGCCGTCTCCGGTGCCAACATCGGTCTATTGGATGCGGATATCTACGGACCCAACATTCCGTTCATGCTGGGGGTGACCGAGCCACCTCGCCAGGAAGAGCAAATGATTCTGCCTGTTGAGAAACATGGACTGAAATTGATGAGCATGGGCTTTCTCATACCCCAGGACAAGGCCCTTGTGTGGCGTGGACCCATGATACACAGTGCGCTTAACCAGCTTGTTTCCCAGGTGAGTTGGGGGGAGTTGGACTACCTCATTGTAGATTTACCACCGGGCACCGGCGATGCCCAGATGAGTTTGGCTCAGCAACTTCCCATCACCGGAGCAGTGGTCGTAACAACCCCCCAAGGCGTATCGCTCAGCGACACCCGCCGAGGCATCGATGCCTTCCGTAAGCTCAATGTGCCAATCCTGGGTGTAGTAGAGAACATGACAGGGCCCGTGTTCGGTTCGGGTGGTGGCGAGACCGTGTCCAGGGAATTGGAAGTGGAATTCCTCGGACGGCTACCTCTCGATGCCTCCGTCACGAAATCCGGCGAATCCGGCAGGCCCCTCCTGTTGAGCGAGGCCGAAAATGCCTTCTCGAATTCTTTTAGAATGATTGCCGGCAATATTGCGGCGGCCGTAAGCGTTCTGACAGCGGTTTAGATAAACCCGTTGACGATTTTTGGAAAGGTCATTCCCCTCTTTCTCCTCTTCCTGCTTGGTTACATACTGAAGAGAACCTGCTTCATCAAGGCCGCCACGGCATCCGGAATGAAGAAACTCGTCGTGAATATTACTCTGCCCGCTCTGCTGTTTCGGGCATTTAGTAGCATGGAATTCGGAAGAGAAGAGATACTCATTGCCGTGATGATCTTCGGCATTTGTTGCGTTCTGCTTCTTATCCTTGGTTCGCTCACTCGATACATGCTTCGGCGCAACGACATTCGGGCCTACATGCTGGGTGGATTCGAGGCCGGAATGCTGGGTTACGCCCTGTTCCTATCCGTTTTTGGGAACGAGGCCCTCCCTGTCTTTGCCTCCGTGGATCTCGGTCAGGTTTTATTCGTCTTCCTCATTCTCATGCCCATTTTGCTTGGTAGGGCCAGGGAGCAAGCCCAGGAAGCTACGGCACCAGTTACGGCGGCCTTGAGTAGGATAGTAAAAAGCCCCGTAGTGTGGGCTATTCTCGGCGGACTGGTTTCAGGCATGTTAGATAAATGGGTAAGCCTTCCGCCTCCAATTCTTGCCCCGGCCAGTGGATTTCTTGAGACACTCGGCAATCTAACCGTGCCGATTATAGCCTTGTCAATCGGCTATGAACTTAGCTTCGAGAGAAGAATTCTTCTCAAGGCCATGATTTTTATCGCCGTGAGGAAGGCGGCCTTATTCGGCCTGGCCCTGTGTCTGACCCGCATTTTTACGCAGTGGGAACACCTGAAGACCATGGCTTTCTTGACGATGTTCATCTTGCCGCCGCCCTTTGTTGTAGCCCTGGCGGCCGAGGATGATGAACGGGAACTGGTCGCGGGCATACTCTCTTTCGATACGGTTGCAACCATTCCGATATTTGCACTCATTGTTTTCCTATTCGCCTAGGAGCCTGTCGGACTCAACTCGTCTGGTCGGTTTCCTTCCCTAACTCCACGGCTTCGATGTAAAATGCTTATAAAGGGCACCACTAACCCGTATTTCTCACAAGTACCTTGATACAAAGTAGGCTTCTTATGATAAAGTATTATCATGAAAAAAATAAAAACTAAAAAGAAGCCTACACTGCAAATACAGAATTTACACCCGGTCAGTTGGAATTGCAAGGTCTGGAAACAGTAAAAACCAGGGAAATCATTGTCAGGAATGACGGAAAGACCAACAGTTCCGATGCCGGAATCCTTTTGCTTCAGCAGATCGAGCAGGAGCACCGAATCATTGAAAAACTTTCAAGATGTTTTACCGATAAACGGAAGCAGGCACTGCTCTGGACACTGTTTCTCCGGTAGTTTCGAAAAGCCTCCGAAGTCTCTGATTCTGGATTTTGATGCCACTGACATTCCCCTTTACGGTGAACAGCAGGGACGATTTTTTCATGGGTATTATGATCATCACTGCTACTTGCCCCTTTATGTGTTTTGTGATGATTTTCCACTGCTCACAAGGCTTCGACCAGCCAGTGTAGATGCCTGTGCCAGTACGGAAGAAATTCTGAAAAAACTTGTCAAAGCAATAAGAACCCGCTTCCCTGATGTCCGCATCATCTTCCGTGGTGACTCAAGGGTTCTGCCGGGACAGCATTCTGACTAAATGTGAGAGCTTGGGAATCGAATATATCGTTGGAATGGCTAAAAATAATCGATTTTGGAGAACCCGCGAAAGCTGAAGTCGGCATCGGGACGTGATTGCCAAAGCGGAATAGTTACCTGGAAGAAATAATCCCCGTTTTATTGTGACAAATATTTCGTCAAAAACGGAGATGAGAAATCACTGTATGAAGGTATGTACTATGCCCGTGGAGACATGGGAAATCGAATTAAAGAACAGCAGTTGTATCTTTTTTCCGACCGAACTTCCACCTGGTGGATGAGTTCAAATCAGCTCCGATTATGGTTCTCGACAATCGCCTATATTTTCTTTGTCCATCTTCGAAAAACTATTCAGAAGATCAGTGGAGATGAGACCCGAAGCATGCCATCGACAATCAGATTACGGATGCTTAAAATCTCCGCTGCGGTAAAAATCTCTGTTCGTAGAGTTTGGATCAGTCTACCGGAAAATTTCCCCTGGTGGGACATCTGGATAAGAACGGCCCAGGCAATCTAAGTGTATCAAATCAAATAAATAGAATATTCTCATTGCCCCCCGAAGGGAAGCTATGCTCTGAGGGTTTAAAAAATGAGAAATTTCGGGAAGAATCGGGTCAATTTATACAAAATATATTGAAAATAACTGGGTAATAGCTTTTCGGTAATAAATTCTTGCTTGGGAGCTGAAATCCTACGGGGATTCGCATGCATTTTTATACTGGTGAGAAATGCAGGTTAAGGTCTTAATACTTTATGCCTTTGTCTTTAAGACCGTCGACAGTTGTATTGACCATACCTTGTATTTTGCGAAACATTACTTCCGGTGTTACTCCAAAATAGTCACGCATTGTTTCAAGCAATATATGCCCACAGGCATCAACTGTGTGTATGGAGCTACTCATATTCTTCCTTAAACAATAACAATCTTTTAACCAGCGAGCCGTGAAGCTGGCGTGTCTTTTGCGAATGCAAAAATCATGACAGTAGGCGAGACTGGGTTCAAAAGCTTGTTATGTTGTTTTGGTTTTCAATCATACTTCTACCGAATTATTATTTCTTAGTCTGAATAAAAAATCCGTATGACCAGCCATATAATCCATCAGTCGTTATAATTTTGTACCAATAATCATTCATATCACCAATAATCATCTCATTTTTAGTTCGATTAATTATTTTGAACCTATCGCCATCTTGGAGGTAACCAATTTGCTCGGCATCAAGATTTGGCCTTTTTCTTATTTCTACTTGATTCTCTGTTGCTTCTCCAAACACTGGTGGTTTAATATCGAGTAGTGGGCTAGATTGAGGGATTCCATCAGAATCAAGGGGAACTATGATATTCTCCTTTTCTTCATACTTAATATTTATTGAATTATCATTTAGCGAAAGTCTTGGCATTGATGGGAATCGTGGTAAACCGTCTACGGATACCCAAGCTGAATACATAAGATTTAATTCATTATTTAAATCGAAGATCATTAATAAATCAGGGGGATAAAATGATCTACCACAGGAATATATGATAGATTTTTCCTCATTGATTATTGGTATACTTGAAGCAAATACGGGATTTTTAATGTCATTATAATTGACTAGCATTATTATTGATGATTCAAATGTAGATTCGGCAATTACAAAATAGTTCATTTCCACTGCCTCCAATGTGTATGTCAGTGAATCTTCCCAGTATTTTTCGTCTTCAAAAACTATAATATCGTCTTCAGATTTATAAACAAGTAGTGGTCCAAATCTTTGAAATCTATCATATTTATCAAGAAGACGTTCTTCATAAAAACGATACTTCTCATCATTAAAATTGACACTTGATAAATCAATATAGCCTTTTTCGTCTTCTTCGGTTCTACAAAGATACCAGTATGTCTCTTCATATCTTTGAATAGTATATATTTTATTAGTATCAACAGAGATAAATGATGAATCAGAAGAGGGATTTTCATAGATATTAATCGAACCAGATACCGAATACTTGAAATATTGAATATCAATATTGATATTTTCAGGTAGTTCGTCATAGATCTTTTGATAATCGATCTCTTCTGATAATAGGTTATTACTCATTAACAATGTGATAGATAGTATAAAAATTTTGTATCTCATGTGTTTTCCCTCTCTATTGCAGGCTTTCATCTATTATTATAATATATCGTATTTTTTCATTATTAGTGACCTTTACCACTGTATAGGAAGCACAAAATTGCGGGCAATAATTTACATATTTATTTCGTCCGTGTACACATCTGCTTCCCAGGCTTGATCTATAGCCTTATCCAGCCTTTGTAAAAGCTCCATCAAAGTTTCATTCGGTTTTCTACGTAACACTGCTAAACAACTGCTTTCGTCACAAGCGGTAGCAGCACATCTAGCAGGCCCAAAGCGACCAATTGAAATCTCCCCTCCCCCATCTATTAAACATTCAATATTTTCCAACTTCATTTTTTTCGCCTTTATTAAAAGCTAACGCTTGGCACTCAGGCACAGCTCCTCCCGTCGCCTGCAGTGCCGTGTTCGCCAGCCCTGTGTTGTTTCCTCCGAGAGCGTCAGATCTCAACCCCGAACAGCACCCGTGCAAACATGCCGAGCAAGAAGCTGATGCCTGCGACACCGAGAGAAATGATCGCCATCTGGCCGAAGCGCCGCCACAGGCTCAGCCCCTTCGCTGTGGTGATGTAGAAGTTGTACGATAGGATGATCAGGAAGTTGAGAGACATCATAACGGCGGCCGCGACGAAGACATTCTCGATCAGCAGGTAGGGGGCGATCAAGACTAGCACGGTCAGGATGTAGGCGATACCAGTGTAGGCGGCAGACTTGAGGGGGCTCTTGCCTTCTTGCCGACCCGATTCCTCCTGGGAGGACAGGAATTCGGAGGCGGACATGGACATGGACGCGGCAACCCCGGTGATGAAACCGATCATGGCAATAATCCTGCCGTTGGGCAAGGCCAGCGTCAGACCGGCCAGCGCACCGGTCAACTCCATCAGCGCATCGTTTAGTCCGAGGACGACGGAACCAGCGTACTCGATGACTTCCTCCTCGAAAAGGGCAAGGACATCGGCTTCGTGCCTTTGTTCGTCGAGGAACGGCTTGGCGAGTTCAGGGTATTCCTCCTTCAGCCTACCGTAGAGAGCCTCCGTAATCCCTTCTCCTCGCTCCATCAACCGAAGACCGAAAGAGAGACCGAACAGGCGCGAGAGCCAACGGTACCAGAACACCCTTCCCTTCCACGGTTTGGCATCGCAACCGGTGAGCCCCTTGAGAATCTCATAGTGCTCCATCTCCTCGTTGGCGATGCGCTTGAGAATGGCCCGATTCCCTTCGTTCCGTATTCGCTCGGCCAACCACATATACGTGTGGTACTCACTGACCTCGTTGCGCTGTAGCAGGAGCAACTGGCCCTGGTGTGTTTCGTTCTTCATAGTTTCCGATCCTTCCCGGGCGAACAACTTATCACTCCGTCTCCCCGTCTCCTCATATCTCATTTAAGGCACCGCCGAGTACAATCACTTCTATCAGGCAACACCAACTCAAATTTTAGACTAGCATTAGAAACGCACAATATCAATAAAAACTTGAAATTTCCCTTTTATGGATATCATAGTGTACTCAGAACAAGTGTGTACCATGGTATTATAGATGCTCAAGTTACCGAAAAAATTTTTAGACAATTTCAACGATCAGTTGGGACGTGAGGCTGTTGATGCCAACCGTCATGATGAGTACCGGAAATGGCTACGCTATTATCTGGATTTCTGCCACAAATACGGGCATGGACCTTGACGAACTGCACATTGGTCTGTTTACCGAAAAGTGGCAAGACAAAGGACAGAGTTCCTCTCAGTTTGAGGAAGTATTACGTGCCGTTCGTTTGTATTACCGAATGGCGGAGGGAACGGAAGATGCCCACACCTGCTGGCGATGAAACAGCCACCGGCCTTCACCTGCCTGACAATGCAGGTCACGCCGGGATGGAGGTTCCCGGAAATTAGAATGACCCGGTGCGGAGCGTTCTTGAGCATGCTACTGGCGTGTTCTGGGTATTTCAGAGACTGTAGCCAATCGACCTTCTGTTTTACTGGCCCTTTGAACAATTCAACCTTGGAGGTGATTTGGCGGGGCTCACTGGCCACGTGCTGACATCAGTTCAGTAGTAAAAACTGCCAGAAGAGTTATGTCTGACAGGCTACTGGGGGCTGTGCACAGCAAATTCCCGAATGACAGGCGCAAGGGATTGAAACGGAAATGCCGCTGGCAGCCCCGGCGATTGGCAATGAGCCGGTTAACAGGCTGCCAGATGAAGGCATTGCAGAGAAAAGCCCGACCCGAAGGGTTGCGCCCATATGTTTATTCTTCTTGTCCTTCTATGTTTCGGTGTATTCAATCTTGGGCAATTTCATTTTGCTCATGCAGGCTTTGTTTTTCCTGTAAATCGGGCAAATCGGTTTTCAATTCATTGGTTAAGGGGTTGACCGCTTGAGTTTAAACGGCCATCTTTTAACTATGACTAAACTGCGGAAAACTTTTGTCATCGATACGAATGTTTTGATACATAGGCCGGATGCTTTTCTATCTTTTAGGAATTCTATGGTGATCATACCACTTTGGGTGTTTGAGGAACTGGACAACCTGAAGCGGGATGATTCAGCACGGGGGCGTAGTGCGCGTGAGGCGATCAGGCAGATTAATGAGCTGTCTAGCAGGGGGAACCTCCAAGAGGGGATCAAGCTTACTGGCTCTGGGGGGATGCTAAAGGTAGGGTTTTCGCATGGAGTGAAAATTCCTGGAGATGTTTCTTTAGACAAGATGGATAACAAAATTATTCTCTGTGCGCTTTCGCAAATGCAGGCCGGGCAGGATGTCTTTTTTGTCTCCAAAGATATAAATGCGCGATTAAAGGCTTCTGCACTCGGAATCAAGGCGGTTGATTACGCCAAAGACAGGGTGAGCATGGAGCATCTCTATAGCGGTGTTGTCGAATCCAGCATCACGGAGAAGGCATTGGAAGATTTCGAGAATTCCGAGCGTATGACTTGGGAAGATCGTCCATTGTTTCCTAATCAGTATGTCGTATTTCATCATGGATCGGGGAGTGAGAGGAAAACCCAAATAGGACGGCAGGTTCAAGACAAAGAGGAGGTTTATCTCATTCCATCTTGGCAGAAGTCGGTGCTGGGCGTAAAACCGCTGAATATAAATCAACGCATAGCCTTTGATCTTCTGCTCGATGACAGTGTTCCTCTTGTTACGCTGATCGGTATTGCCGGAACGGGTAAAACTTTGCTAGCACTGGCCGCGGCTCTCCATAAAACCTTGGAAGACAAGAAGTATTCTCGGGTTTTGGTGAGTCGTCCCATCATTCCCATGGGCAAGGATATTGGCTATCTTCCAGGGGCGAAGCAGGTCAAGATGTCTCATTGGATGCAGCCCATATTTGATAATATCGAGATAATTATTGATTCAGCCAAGCAGCAGAATATAAAGAGTGTCGAAAGCCTTTTACATAGTAAGCTACTGGAAATTGAGGCCATCACCTATATCCGCGGCCGCTCTCTTCCTCGGCAGTACATTATAATCGATGAGGCTCAGAATCTCACTCCTCATGAGGTGAAAACTATAGTCAGCCGTGCCGGTAATGGCTCCAAGGTTGTTCTCACCGGGGATCCCTATCAGATTGACAGTCCCTATTTGGATGCGGAATCCAATGGACTCACGTATCTGGTGGAGGCGTTTAAGGAGGAGTCTTTGGCAGGGCATGTATCCTTGTCGAAGAGTGAACGAAGTTCTCTCGCGGAACTGGCAGCGAGAATTCTATGAGCGGGCGCAAATACTCGGCCAAGGTGGGGAAGAGCCTTCATCGTCTGTCTCTATTGGCTCAGACACGGCGCAAGGTGGACAAGCTGGCATCCATCATAACGATAATAGAAAAATGGCAGGGTGAGGAAATCTCAGAGGATGATGCATTGGAGAGCATCTCAAAACTGATGATGAAAAAACGACCTTCTTGGTCTGAAGGGGTTGATCCGGGTGTTCCCGTGGCTCATGCAGTGACTGAATCTGTCCTCTCAAGAGAAGATATGGATGATGAAACCTGGCTGTCAATAGAGCATCTCGTGACTTTGGCAAAGATGTAGGATGCTGTGGTGGGCTTTGAATCGGATGCTCCAGCAGAATTGGCACTGTTTTTCACCGCTATCTATTTATTTCAAAAGACATTAACGCTTATTCTTCAGTTTTTTCTTAATGTGAAGTTTTACCTCCCGATTATGAGCTATAGTCGTCGGTAAAACCACAGTGAAACGTATGCCCCGAAGCGTGATGCATCCCACGCCGGGCGTGCCTTGAAACGCATGCCCCAAAGTAAAATGGCTCCCCCGGCGGGTGTGCCCTGAAATGCATCCCCCGAAGCGAAAGGCATCTCACGCCGGGCACGCCTTGAAATGCATCCCCCGAAACGAAAGGCATCCCACGCCGGGCGTGCCCTGAAACGCATGACCCGAAGCGAGATGCAGCCCCCGGCGGGCGTGCCCTGAAACGCATCCCCCGAAGCGTGATGCATCTCACGATGGGTGCGCCCAGAAATGCATGCCCCGAAGCGTGATGCATCCCACGCCGGGCACGCCCAGAAATGCATGCTCCGAAGCGAAATGCATCCCTCGCCGGGTGCGCCCTGAAACGCATGGCCCGAAGCGTGATGCATCTCACGCCGGGCACGCCCAGAAAACCATGCTCCGAAGCGGAATGTATCTCCCGGAGGGCACGCCCTGAAAACCATCCCCCGATGCGAAATGAATCCCACGCCGGGCACGCCCAAAAACGCATCCCCCGATGCGAAAGGCATCCCACGCCGGGCACGCCCAGAAAACCATCCCCCGATGCGATATGAATCCCACGCCGGGTGCTCCAGAAACGCATCCCCCGAAGCGAAAGGCATCCCTCGCCGGGCACGCCCAGAAAACCATCCCCCGGAGCGAAATGCATCCCACGCCGGGCGCGCACTGAAACGCATGCCCCGATGCGAAATGCCTCTCACGCCAGGCGCGCCCAGAAACGCATGCTCCGAAGTGAGATGTTCTCACGGCGGGCACGCCCAGAAACGCATGCTCCGAAGTGAAATGCCTCCCCCAGCGGGCACGCCCAGAAACGCATGCTCCGAAGTGAAATGCCTCCCCCAGCGGGCGCACCCTGAAACGCATGCCCCAAAGTAAAATGGCTCCCCCGGCGGGCGTGCCCTGAAACGCATCCCCCGAAGCATGATGCATCTCACGCCGGGCACGCCCAGAAAACCATCCCCCGAAGCGAAATGCATCTCACGGCGGGCACGCCCAGAAACGCATGCCCCAAAGTAAAATGGCTCCCCCGGCGGGCGTGCCCTGAAACGCATCCCCCGAAGCATGATGCCTCTCACGCCGGGCACGCCCAGAAACGCATGCTCCGAAGTGAGATGTTCTCACGGCGGGCACGCCCAGAAACGCATGCTCCGAAGTGAAATGCCTCCCCCAGCGGGCGCACCCTGAAACGCATGCCCCAAAGTAAAATGGCTCCCCCGGCGGGCGTGCCCTGAAACGCATCCCCCGAAGCATGATGCATCTCACGACGGGTGCGCCCAGAAATGCATGCCCCGAAGCGGAATGTATCTCCCGGAGGGCACGCCCAGAAAACCATACCCCGATGCGATATGCACCTCACGCCGGGCACGCCCTGAAACGCATCCCCCGAAGCATGATGCATCTCACGCCGGGCACGCCCAGAAACGCATGCTCCGAAGTGAGATGTTCTCACGGCGGGCACGCCCAGAAACGCATGCTCCGAAGTGAAATGCCTCCCCCAGCGGGCGCACCCTGAAACGCATGCCCCAAAGTAAAATGGCTCCCCCGGCGGGCGTGCCCTGAAACGCATCCCCCGAAGCATGATGCATCTCACGACGGGTGCGCCCAGAAATGCATGCCCCGAAGCGGAATGTATCTCCCGGAGGGCACGCCCAGAAAACCATACCCCGATGCGATATGCACCTCACGCCGGGCACGCCCTGAAACGCATCCCCCGAAGCATGATGCATCTCACGCCGGGCACGCCCAGAAACGCATGCTCCGAAGTGAGATGTTCTCACGGCGGGCACGCCCAGAAACGCATGCTCCGAAGTGAAATGCCTCCCCCAGCGGGCGCACCCTGAAACGCATGCCCCAAAGTAAAATGGCTCCCCCGGCGGGCGTGCCCTGAAACGCATCCCCCGAAGCATGATGCATCTCACGACGGGTGCGCCCAGAAATGCATGCCCCGAAGCGGAATGTATCTCCCGGAGGGCACGCCCAGAAAACCATACCCCGATGCGATATGCACCTCACGCCGGGCACGCCCTGAAACGCATCCCCCGAATCGAAAGGCATCTCACGGCGGGCACGCCCAGAAATGCATGCCCCGAAGCGTGATTCATCTCACGCCGGGCGCGCCCAGAAACGCATGCCCCGAAGCGTGTTGCATCTCACGCCGGGCGTGCCCAGAAACGCATGCCCCGAAGCACGATGCATCCCACGCCGGGCACGCCCAGAAAACCATACCCCGATGCGATATGCACCTCACGCCGGGCGTGCCTTGAAACGCATGGCCCGAAGCGAAATGCATCCCACGCCGGGCGCACCCTGAAACGCATGCCCCAAAGTAAAATGGCTCCCCCGGCGGGCGTGCCCTGAAACGCATCCCCCGAAGCATGATGCATCTCACGGCGGGTGTAATCTCGCAAAATATCCTAACCAATCTCCCCATGAATATCTGACACTCAGTTAACTAATTTTTCACAACAGATAATCTAACTCTCAATCTCTCCGAACATAAAAAAAAGGAGCAGGGCCCACGCAAATGCACACCTACTCCAATCTCAATCCCTCCCCAAAGGGAGGAACAATCTTGATACTTATTTGTCGGATAGATTTAGAAGAACTTATCTTAACGAGCATAGCAATAGTAAAATTCAAAGAGCAACTCACTTTGAAAAGCAAAAAGGGTCTTTCTTTGAGAAAGCTGCGGGGGATGAATAATGGAAAACCTCAGACACTTCTTTGGCTTGAAAAAAGATCCCTTTTCCCAGAATGTTGCGGTTCGGGATTTATACCCTCTCCCAGCATTGGACCCCCTGAAACAGAGAGTCAGCTTTGCAGTACAACAAAAGGCTCTCACTGTAATTACCGGTGATGTGGGAGCAGGGAAATCCACATGATCATTGATGAGGCTCACCTGTTTAAACACAATGTTTTTGCTCAGCTACACATCCTGTTGCAGTTTGAATATGATTCCAAACCGGTTATGCTGGTTGTCCTCTGTGGACAGGACGGATTGATGGACCATCTGATGACGAGTGCAGCTAGGCCTTTGGCATCACGAGTTTTGGGAAAGAATCATCTGGAATCAATCAAAAAAGAAGTCATGGAAAAATACTTGAATCATCATCTTGCTTTGGCTGGTTTGAAGAAACCGATATTTGCAGAAAATGCTGTTTATGCGATTCATCAGAAATCGGGTGGCATCCTACGAAGGGCTAATTCATTGGCAAAAGCAGCTATGTTGGCTGCTGCCATGGAAAGGAAAGATTTTGTTTCTGCTGAACATGTTCGAGTCGCTGCTACAGAGCTTATCCTGTAAGAACATAATCCGGAGGGAGGGCCGGAATTATGTTATTTTTGAATTGAGAAATTGTCTAACTGATCGTGAAAAGGTTTGGGTAGGATAATTTGAGAAACTACACGGGCACGCCCAGAAATGCATGCTCCGAAGCGAAAGGCATCCCACGCCGGGCACGCCCAGAAATGCATGCTCCGAAGCGAAAGGCATCCCACGCCGGGCACGCCCAGAAAACCATCCCCCGATGCGATATGAATCCCACGCCGGGCATGCCCAGAAACCCATCCCCCGAAGTGAAATGCATCTCTCGCCGGGCACGCCCAGAAAACCATACCCCGATGCGATATGCACCTCACGCCGGGCACGCCCAGAAACGCATCCCCCGATGCGATATGCACCTCACGCCGGGCACGCCAAAAAACGCATCCCCCGAATCGAAAGGCATCTCACGGCGGGCACGCCCAGAAATGCATGCCCCGAAGCGTGATTCATCTCACGCCGGGCGCGCCCAGAAACGCATGCCCCGAAGCGTGTTGCATCTCACGCCGGGCGTGCCCAGAAACGCATGCCCCGAAGCACGATGCATCCCCCGCCGGGCGCGCCCAGAAATGCATCCCACGCCGGGCACGCCCTGAAACCCATGCCCCGAAGTGAAATGAATCCCACGCCGGGCACGCCCAGAAAACCATACCCCGATGCGATATGCACCTCACGCCGGGCGTGCCTTGAAACGCATGGCCCGAAGCGAAATGAATCCCACGCCGGGCACGCCCAGAAAACCATCCCCCGATGCGAAATGAATCTCACGGCGGGCACGCCCAGAAAACCATGCCCCGGAGCGAAATGAATCCCACGCCGGGCACGCCCAGAAACGCATCCCCCGAAGCGAAATGCATCCCACGCCCGGCACGCCCTGAAAACCATCCCCCGATGCGAAATGAATCCCACGCCGGGCACGCCCAAAAACGCATCCCCCGAAGCGAAAGGCATCCCACGCCGGGCGCACCCAGAAACCCATGCCCCGAAGCGAAATGAATCCCACGCCGGGCGCGCACTGAAACGCATGCCCCGATGCGAAATGCCTCTCACGCCAGGCGCGCCCAGAAACGCATGCTCCGAAGTGAGATGTTCTCACGGCGGGCACGCCCAGAAACGCATGCTCCGAAGTGAAATGCCTCCCCCAGCGGGCGCACCCTGAAACGCATGCCCCAAAGTAAAATGGCTCCCCCGGCGGGCGTGCCCTGAAACGCATCCCCCGAAGCATGATGCCTCTCACGCCGGGCACGCCCAGAAACGCATGCTCCGAAGTGAGATGTTCTCACGGCGGGCACGCCCAGAAACGCATGCTCCGAAGTGAAATGCCTCCCCCAGCGGGCGCACCCTGAAACGCATGCCCCAAAGTAAAATGGCTCCCCCGGCGGGCGTGCCCTGAAACGCATCCCCCGAAGCATGATGCCTCTCACGCCGGGCACGCCCAGAAATGCATGCCCCGAAGTGAAATGCATCCCTCGCCGGGCACGCCCAGAAACGCATCCCCCGATGCGATATGAATCCCACGCCGGGCACGCCCAGAAAACGCATGCCCCGAAGCGAAATGCATCTCACGCCGGGCGCGCCCAGAAATGCATAACCCGAAGCGAGACGCATCTCACGCCGGGCATGCCCTGAAACCCATGCCCCAAAGCGAAATGCATCCCACGCCGGGGCACGCCCAGAAACCCATCCCCCGAAGCATGATGCATCTCACGCCGGGCACGCCCAAAAACGCATCCCCCGAAGCGAAATGAATCCCACGCCGGGCACGCCCAGAAAACCATACCCCGATGCGATATGCACCTCACGCCGGGCACGCCCTGAAACGCATAACCCGAAGCGAGATGCCTCCCACGCCGGGCACGCCCAGAAACCCATGCCCCGAAGCGTGATGCATCCCCCGGCGGGCACGCCCAGAAAACCATGCTCCGAAGCGGAATGTATCTCCCGGAGGGCACGCCCAGAAAACCATACCCCGATGCGATATGCACCTCACGCCGGGCACGCCCTGAAACGCATCCCCCGAATCGAAAGGCATCTCACGGCGGGCACGCCCAGAAATGCATGCCCCGAAGCGTGATTCATCTCACGCCGGGCGCGCCCAGAAACGCATGCCCCGAAGCGTGTTGCATCTCACGCCGGGCGTGCCCAGAAACGCATGCCCCGAAGCACGATGCATCCCCCGCCGGGCGCGCCCAGAAATGCATCTCTCGCCGGGCACGCCCAGAAACGCATGCTCCGAAGTGAAATGCCTCCCCCAGCGGGCGCACCCTGAAACGCATACCCCGAAGCGTGATGCATCTCACGCCGGGGCACGCCCAGAAACGCATCCCCCGAAGCATGATGCCTCTCACGCCGGGCACGCCCAAAAACGCATCCCCCGAAGCGAAATGAATCCCACGCCGGGCACGCCCAGAAATGCATGCCCCGAAGCGTGATTCATCTCACGCCGGGCACGCCCAGAAAACCATGCTCCGAAGCGGAATGTATCTCCCGGAGGGCACGCCCAGAAAACCATACCCCGATGCGATATGCACCTCACGCCGGGCACGCCCTGAAACGCATCCCCCGAATCGAAAGGCATCTCACGGCGGGCACGCCCAGAAATGCATGCCCCGAAGCGTGATTCATCTCACGCCGGGCGCGCCCAGAAACGCATGCCCCGAAGCGTGTTGCATCTCACGCCGGGCGTGCCCAGAAACGCATGCCCCGAAGCACGATGCATCCCCCGCCGGGCGCGCCCAGAAATGCATCTCACGCCGGGCACGCCCAGAAAACCATCCCCCGAAGCAAAATGCCTCTCACGGCGGGCACGCCCAGAAACGCATCCCCCGAAGCGAAAGGCATCCCACGCCGGGCACGCCCAGAAAACCATCCCCCGATGCGATATGAATCCCACGCCGGGCACGCCCAGAAAACCATCCCCCGAAGCGAAATGCCTCTCACGCCAGGCGCGCCCAGAAACGCATCCCCCGAAGCGTGATGCATCCCCCGGCGGGCACGCCCAGAAACGCACGCCCCGAAGCGTGACGCATCTCACGCCGGGCACGCCCTGAAACGCATAACCCGAAGCGAGATGCCTCCCCCGCCGGGCATGCCCAGAAACCCATCCCCCGAAGTGAAATGCATCTTTCGCCGGGCACGCCCAGAAAACCATACCCCGATGCGATATGCACCTCACGCCGGGCACGCCCAAAAACGCATCCCCCGATGCGAAATGAATCCCACGCCGGGCACGCCCTGAAAACCATCCCCCGATGCGATATGCATCCCACGCCGGGCACGCCCAGAAAACCATCCCCCGATGCGATATGCACCTCACGCCGGGGCACGCCCAGAAACGCATACCCCGAAGCGTGATGCCTCTCACGATGGGGCGCGCCCAGAAACGCATGCCCCGAAGCGAAATGAATCTCTCGCCGGGCACGCCCTGAAACCCATCCCCCGAAGCGAAATGAATCCCACGCCGGGCACGCCCTGAAATGCATCACCCGGCGGGTGTGCCCTGAAATGCATCCCCCGAAGCGAAAGGCATCTCTCGCCGGGCACGCCTTGAAATGCATCCCCCGAAACGAAAGGCATCCCACGCCGGGCGTGCCCTGAAACGCATGACCCGAAGCGAGATGCAGCCCCCGCCGGGCGCGCCCAGAAATGCATAACCCGAAGCGTGATGCATCTCACGCCGGGCGCGCCCAGAAATGCATAACCCGAAGCGTGATGCATCTCACGCCGGGCACGCCCAGAAATGCATAACCCGAAGCGTGATGCATCTCACGCCGGGCACGCCCAGAAATGCATGCCCCGAAGCGTGATGCATCCCACGGCGGGCACTCCCTGAAACGCATGCCCCGAAGCATGATGCATCTCACGCCGGGCACGCCCAAAAACGCATCCCCCGAAGCGAAATGAATCCCACGCCGGGCACGCCCAGAAACCAATGCCCCGAAGTGAAATGCATCTCTCGCCGGGCACGCCCAGAAACGCATGCTCCGAAGTGAAATGCCTCCCCCAGCGGGCGCACCCTGAAACGCATGCCCCAAAGTAAAATGGCTCCCCCGGCGGGCGTGCCCTGAAACGCATGCCCCGAAGCGAAATGCATCTTACGCCGGGCGCGCCCAGAAATGCATAACCCGAAGCGTGATGCATCCCCCGCCGGGCACGCCCAGAAACGCATGCCCCGAAGCGAAATGCAACCAACGCCGGGCACGCCCTGAAACCCATCCCCCAAAGCAAAATGCATCCCTCGGCGGGCACGCCCAGAAACGCATGCCCCGAAATGAAATGCTTCCCCCGGCGGGCACACCCAGAAACGCATACCCCGAAGCGTGATGCATCCCCCGCCGGGCATGCCCAGAAATGCATACTCCGAAGCGTGATGCATCCCACGCCGGGTGCGCCCAGAAATGCATGCCCCGAAGCGTGATGCAGCCCCCGGCGGGCGCGCCCAGAAACGCATGCCCCGAAGCGTGATGCATCTCACGGCGGGCACGCCCTGAAACCCATGTCCCGAAGTGAAATGCATTTCACGCCAGGCACTCCCTGAAACGCATGCTCCGAAGCGAGATGCATCTCACGCCGGGCACGCCCTGAAATGCATGCCCCGAAGCAAAATGCATCTCACGCCGGGCACGCCCAGAAATGCATGCTCCGAAGCGAAATGCATCTCACGCCGGGCACGCCCTGAAACCTATCCCCCGAAGCGAAATGCATCTCACGCCGGGCGCGCCCTGAATCGCATGCCCCGAAGCGTGATGCATCCTCCGCTGGGCACGCCCTGAAACGCATCCCCCGAAGCGGAATGCATCTTACGCCGGGTGTAATCTCGCAAAATATCCTAACCAATCTCCCCATGAATATCTCACACTCAGTTAACTAATTTTTCACAACAGATAATCTAATTCTCAATCTCTCCGAACATAAAAAAAGGAGCAGGGCCCACACCAATGCACACCTACTCCAATCTCAACCCCTCCCCAAAGGGAGGAGCAATCTTGATACTTATTTGTCGGATAGATTTAGAAGAACTTAAAGACTCTGGAAAGGAATTTCCCTGGATCAACCCAGATAGCTGTCCTTGCTGTGGCGGATGTCGGCTCTGGGGCCATGGATTTGTCCTGAGATATTTCCATGGCTACACCGCAGGGTTATGGCTGAAACGGTACCGTTGTCCCGACTGCCATACTGTTCATACCTTACGTCCTGAAAAATATTCACTAGGTTTTCAGTATCCCTGGGAAGAAATCCAATCTTCATTAGAACAAAAGCTCAAGGGTCTCACATTCCGAATAGATCTATCCCGGCAGTGCCAGCAGTATTGGATGAAAGCACTTCTGTTCCAACGAAAACAAGTTTCTAATTGGCCGGGGCCTATAGAATTCCCATTAAATCAAAAACAGGTGACATGCCGTCTTCACTACCGTGAGATACCCTACAGAGTCGCTCCACCCTACCTGCCTTTTGCGGTGACAGTCCGCCCCTTGAGGATTTAGTTTGAAATTAAAGATTAATTAGGAGGAACTGACATGGTTCAAGAGAAAAAAGAAAAGGTAGGGGTCTTTCGATTTGGGGTAATCTTCCCCTTGGTGGAATGTAATGTCCGCGATTATTGGGGAGAGAAAGCCCGGATTCTTCGGGAACAAGTGCGCAAGGAATGGGACAGTGTCTGACCTGGGGGTGGGGCAGAATGATGGATTTGGTTTGCAGGCAAGGCGGCGAAAAGTTCTGAAAGCGGAGTGTACATGTTGTACATGAGCATTTCAGGTTTTTTCGCCAACGCCGCATGCGGGCCAAAGGCGCATTCTGACACGGCCCCTTACTCAAATCGTCACTATATCAGTAAGGCTACAATTCTCAGCTGGCTCAGAAAGTATGAAGAAGGAGGCAGGAAGATCGAAGCCCTTTATCCCAGAGATCGGAGTGATCGTGGCAGAGTACGCAGTTTAGACGATGAATCCCTGGAATCATTGGTACGATTGCGGAAGGAGAAACCCAAGCTATCGGTTCCCCGGTTGGTGGAAATTGCCCGTCAGGGGAATCTCCTGCCAGCAGAGAGGGATATTTCCATGGCGACTATTTACAGACTATTGAAGAAATATAAGGTCGATAAGGTTCAGAAGAAAAAGGATATGCGAAAGTTTGAGGTACAAATGCCCAACGACCTCTGGCAATCAGACTGCATGCACGGACCGAAGGTTTTCCATGACGACCGACTTCGAAAAACCTATCTCTTTGCCATCATTGACGATCATTCTCGGCTGATTACCCATGGCCAGTTTTACTTGGCCGAAAACCTGGATAATTATCTGGGTTGTCTCTGGACAGCCATGAGAAAGCGTGGGTTACCTCGGAAAATTTATGTGGACAATGGGCCCTCCTTCAACGGATGTTCCAGCAGAATCGCCACCGTTCTCCATATCTATCTATTTATATCAAAAGATCTTAACGCCTATTCTTCAGTTTCGTCTTAGTGTGTACATTCACCTCCCGATTATGGGCTATCGTCGTCGGCAAAACCACATTTGCCGCATCAAGCAATTTCCTGGCCAGCCCGGTTGGTTCAGGAATTTTTGTCAAAGATATCCCTTTTTCAATAATCATGTGTTGTTCGCTTATGCGGCCAAGTATCTCTATTCCCTCCTGGACTGTTACATCAAAGCCTGCCCAGCATTTGTCCAGCTCCCTTTTAATCAGATATGAGAGCATAACAATAAAAACATGGCCGCGAGTGGATTCCTTTTTCCGCACGTATATAGGCCGAAGTTCCAGATGACCGCTTTTGCAGGTACGGAAGGCATGTTCCACCTTGGCCAGGTCCTTGTAGCGGGCATGAACGATTTCGCTATCAGCATCCGTAATATCAACATCACTTCGCAGGACATAGCATCCGTCCAGCGTCTCAAGCTCCTCGATGACGGAACGATCTATCGTCAATTCCAATTTTCTTTGATTGATTGTCACTTTCAGCCATGAACCGATCTTAAGCTTGTCTATTTTTTCCTGCACTTTTCTTGCTGCGACACCTGTCTTGGCACGCGTACATTCTTCAAGGTAGGTATTTTTTGTTACCATGAATTCTTTTATGCTACTGTATTTTGATTTTCGGTTCTCTTTTATTTCTCTTGCCCTCAAGGGATTCCGTCTTAAAATCAATCGCTCTCCGTCTACTTGTGTTTCACAGATGTTTTCATCGAAGAGTTCTAACTGAATGCTACCCTGAGAAACGAGCTTTTGGATCTGCCCTCTAGTCAGAGATGATATATAGTGAAACCCCGCTTTCTTTAGCTCCTCAATGCCTCCAGATTTGATCATCCCCCTATCTCCGACAAAAACGACCTTTTGAACACCAAAGACTTCCGCCGCCTTATGGATCTGATTTGAAAGAGTGGTGGTATCGCTTCTGTTCCCATGGAAGACTTCCACGCTGACAGGGACACCATGAGAATCGCAGAGCAGACCGATGACAATCTGTTTCTTGCCTTTCTTTTTATCTCTATTGTATCCATATTTTGCAAAATGGTTTTTCTGTCCTTCAAGGTAACTACTGGTTACATCGTAAAGAAAAATTGACTTGATAGTTTTTTCTTTGACTCGAATAGCGTAGAGCTTCTGTTCAATTTGAGTCTGGTTATCGGAAAGCCAGGCAAGATTTTCATAGAGTCGGTTTTCATCAAAGCCCTGTTTGATTTTAAGAACATCAGCAAGAGCGCAAGTTTCACTAAGACGTACCGCAGAAAGTCTGGAACCTTGAGCGACAACCCGAGCAATGATCTGCCAGAGAGCCAGTTTAGCATCGAACGATCTTCCGAGAGCCTGCTGAATTCCCAGTCTGCGGGCAATTTGTTCAACCAGGTATACAGAACCCACCGAACGACCTTGCTCAAGTTGGATGGAATTGAGATCGACATGTTTGCCTGAAAACCTTTTGGCCTTAAGGGCATGTTCAATCGCTACAATTACTTGAGGTGGTAAACGTGTAAGATTTGCGACGGTACGGAGTTTGACTTTTGAAACTCCATCGACCTTGGTACGATACGATTCCCGTAAGAGTGTCTGGATGTAAATTTTATCCTTGTAAGTTCTTTTTGTACGATCAATATACATAGTGAGAATCATTATATCAGATATATTATTTTATGCAAACAGAATAAAACAAAAGAGAGCAAGATATTAGTGAGTACAGAAAAACGGCGGGATTTAAAACTATCTTATTATACCATATAGAGATATGGTGTTATTTTGCTTCGGCTCTCCAGGAACATCCGCTTCAAAGCTCATCGCCTACAGTTGGGCTGTGTGTCTTTGGAGATAAATCTATCCTTCGCAAAACCCTACAGACCCCAGGGGAAGGGGAAAATCGAGCGGTTTTTCCGAACTGTTCGATCTCAATTTCTTCCAGAGTTACCAGCAGAGCTGACCTTGGAGGAACTGAACCTGCTATTCGAGAAATACCTGGACCACTACCATACCCGCAAGCACGGGACCACAGGGCAGGAACCTATTCGGCGATACCTGGAAAGTGCAGAGTTCCTGAGGTCTGCCCCGGAGAACCTGCCGAAGTATTTCCGCAAAAAAGCTGTTCGTAGGGTTAACAAGGACCGGACTGTCAAACTAGATGGGAGGATGTTTGAGGCTCCCATTGGGCTCATCGGGATGAATGTCACTCTTCGTTATGAAAATTACGATCACATTGAGGTTTTCCTGGATGATGAACCCAGGGGATATCTTTCCCTTCTTAACGAGCATAGCAACAGTAAAATTCAAAGAGCAACTCACTTTGAAAAGCAAAAAGGGTCTCTCTTTGAGAAAGCTGCGGGGGATGAATAATGGAAAACCTCAGACACTTCTTTGGCTTGAAAAAAGATCCCTTTTCCCAGAATGTTGCGGTTCGGGATTTATACCCTCTCCCAGCATTGGACCCCCTGAAACAGAGAGTCAGCTTTGCAGTACAACAAAAGGCTCTCACTGTGATTACCGGTGATGTGGGAGCAGGGAAATCCACCTCCTTGAGATACATGGCCCATCAGTTTCAAACCAGTGAATATCAAATAATTTCCCTTATTGGAGGACAATACAGCCTGATGGAACTATACCGGCAAATCCTGCTTTCCTTCGGGATTGAGTTCTCCTCATATCAAATAACCTTCATGATAAAAATGATAAGAGAAAAGATCCAGGAAATCGCATCGAGAAATGTGACACCCATTATGATCATTGATGAGGCTCACCTGTTTAAACACAATGTCTTCTCTCAGTTGCATACCCTGTTGCAGTTTGAATATGATTCCAAACCGGTTATGCCGGTTGTCCTCTGTGGACAGGACGGATTGATGGACCATCTGATGACGAGTGCAGCTAGGCCTTTGGCATCACGAGTTTTGGGAAAGAATCATCTGGAATCAATCAAAAGAGAAGTCATGGAAGAATACTTGAATCATCATCTTGCTTTGGCTGGTTTGAAGAAACCGATATTTGCAGAAAATGCTGTTTATGCGATTCATCAGAAATCGGGTGGCATCCTACGAAGGGCTAATTCATTGGCAAAAGCAGCTATGTTGGCTGCTGCCATGGAAAGGAAAGATTTTGTTTCTGCTGAACATGTTCGAGTCGCTGCTACAGAGCTTATCCTGTAAGAACATAATCCGGAGGGAGGGCCGGAATTATGTTATTTTTGAATTGAGAAATTGTCTAACTGATCGTGAAAAGGTTTGGGTAGGATAATTTGAGAAACTACACCGGGCACGCCCAGAAAACCATCCCCCGATGCGATATGCACCTCACGCCGGGGCACGCCCAGAAACGCATACCCCGAAGCGTGATGCCTCTCACGATGGGGCGCGCCCAGAAACGCATGCCCCGAAGCGAAATGAATCTCTCGCCGGGCACGCCCTGAAACCCATCCCCCGAAGCGAAATGAATCCCACGCCGGGCACGCCCTGAAATGCATCACCCGGCGGGTGTGCCCTGAAATGCATCCCCCGAAGCGAAAGGCATCTCACGCCGGGCACGCCTTGAAATGCATCCCCCGAAACGAAAGGCATCCCACGCCGGGCGTGCCCTGAAACGCATGACCCGAAGCGAGATGCAGCCCCCGCCGGGCGCGCCCAGAAATGCATAACCCGAAGCGTGATGCATCTCACGCCGGGCACGCCCAGAAATGCATAACCCGAAGCGTGATGCATCTCACGCCGGGCACGCCCAGAAATGCATGCCCCGAAGCGTGATGCATCCCACGGCGGGCACTCCCTGAAACGCATGCCCCGAAGCATGATGCCTCTCACGCCGGGCACGCCCAAAAACGCATCCCCCGAAGCGAAATGAATCCCACGCCGGGCACGCCCAGAAAACCATCCCCCGATGCGATATGCACCTCACGCCGGGCATCCCCCGAAGCGAAAGGCATCCCTCGCCGGGCACGCCCAGAAAACCATACCCCGATGCGATATGCACCTCACGCCGGGCACGCCCTGAAACCCATGCCCCGAAGCGAAATGCATCTCACGCCCGGCACGCCCTGAAAACCATCCCCCGATGCGAAATGAATCCCACGCCGGGCACGCCCAAAAACGCATCCCCCGAAGCGAAAGGCATCCCACGCCGGGCGCACCCAGAAACGCATGCCCCGATGCGAAATGCCTCTCACGCCAGGCGCGCCCAGAAACGCATGCTCCGAAGTGAGATGTTCTCACGGCGGGCACGCCCAGAAACGCATGCTCCGAAGTGAAATGCCTCCCCCAGCGGGCGCACCCTGAAACGCATGCCCCAAAGTAAAATGGCTCCCCCGGCGGGCGTGCCCTGAAACGCATCCCCCGAAGCATGATGCATCTCACGCCGGGCACGCCCTGAAACCCATCCCCCGAAGCGAAATGCATCTCACGCCGGGCATGCCCTGAAACGCATACCCCGAAGCGTGATGCATCTCACGCCGGGCACGCCCAGAAACGCATCCCCCGAAGCATGATGCCTCTCACGCCGGGCACGCCCAAAAACGCATCCCCCGAAGCGAAATGAATCCCACGCCGGGCACGCCCAGAAATGCATCTCTCGCCGGGCACGCCCAGAAACGCATGCTCCGAAGTGAAATGCCTCCCCCAGCGGGCGCACCCTGAAACGCATGCCCCGAAGTGAAATGCATCTCTCGCCGGGCACGCCCAGAAACGCATGCTCCGAAGTGAAATGCCTCCCCCAGCGGGCGCACCCTGAAACGCATGCCCCAAAGTAAAATGGCTCCCCCGGAGGGCGCGCCCAGAAATGCATAACCCGAAGCGTGATGCATCTCACGCCGGGCATGCCCTGAAACGCATACCCCGAAGCGTGATGCATCTCACGCCGGGGCACGCCCAGAAACGCATCCCCCGAAGCATGATGCCTCTCACGCCGGGCACGCCCAAAAACGCATCCCCCGAAGCGAAATGAATCCCACGCCGGGCACGCCCAGAAAACCATCCCCCGATGCGATATGCACCTCACGCCGGGTGCGCCCTGATACGCATGCCCCGAAGCGAAATGCCTCTCACGCCAGGCGCGCCCAGAAACGCATCCCCCGAAGCGTGATGCATCCCCCGGCGGGCACGCCCAGAAACGCACGCCCCGAAGCGAGACGCATCTCACGCCGGGCACGCCCAAAAACGCATCCCCCGAAGCGAAAGGCATCCCACGCCGGGCGCACCCAGAAACCCATGCCCCGAAGCGAAATGAATCCCACGCCGGGCGCACCCAGAAACGCATGCCCCGATGCGAAATGCCTCTCACGCCAGGCGCGCCCAGAAACGCATGCTCCGAAGTGAGATGTTCTCACGGCGGGCACGCCCAGAAACGCATGCTCCGAAGTGAAATGCCTCCCCCAGCGGGCGCACCCTGAAACGCATGCCCCAAAGTAAAATGGCTCCCCCGGCGGGCGTGCCCTGAAACGCATCCCCCGAAGCATGATGCATCTCACGCCGGGCACGCCCAGAAACCCATGCCCCAAAGCGAAATGCATCTCACGGCGGGCACGCCCAGAAACGCATGCCCCGAAGCGTGATGCATCCCACGGCGGGCACGCCCAGAAACGCATGCCCCGAAGCGTGATGCATCTCACGACGGGCATGCCCAAAAACGCACCCCCCGAAGCGAAATGAATCCCACGCCGGGCACGCCCAGAAAACCATGCTCCGAAGCGGAATGTATCTCCCGGAGGGCACGCCCAGAAAACCATACCCCGATGCGATATGCACCTCACGCCGGGCACGCCCTGAAACGCATCCCCCGAATCGAAAGGCATCTCACGGCGGGCACGCCCAGAAATGCATGCCCCGAAGCGTGATTCATCTCACGCCGGGCGCGCCCAGAAACGCATGCCCCGAAGCGTGTTGCATCTCACGCCGGGCGTGCCCAGAAACGCATGCCCCGAAGCACGATGCATCCCCCGCCGGGCGCGCCCAGAAATGCATCCCACGCCGGGCACGCCCAGAAACGCATCCCCCGAAGCATGATGCATCTCACGCCGGGCACGCCCAAAAACGCATCCCCCGAAGCGAAATGAATCCCACGCCGGGCACGCCCAGAAATGCATGCCCCGAAGTGAAATGCATCCCTCGCCGGGTGCGCCCTGAAACGCATGGCCCGAAGCGTGATGCATCTCACGCCGGGCACGCCCAGAAAACCATGCTCCGAAGCGGAATGTATCTCCCGGAGGGCGCGCCCAGAAATGCATAACCCGAAGCGTGATGCATCTCACGCCGGGCATGCCCTGAAACGCATACCCCGAAGCGTGATGCATCTCACGCCGGGGCACGCCCAGAAACGCATCCCCCGAAGCATGATGCCTCCCACGCCGGGCACGCCCAAAAACGCATCCCCCGAAGCGAAAGGCATCCCACGCCGGGCACGCCCAGAAAACCATCCCCCGATGCGATATGAATCCCACGCCGGGTGCTCCAGAAACGCATCCCCCGAAGCGAAAGGCATCCCACGCCGGGCACGCCCAGAAACCCATGCCCCGAAGCGTGATGCATCCCCCGGCGGGCACGCCCAGAAAACCATCCCCCGGAGCGAAATGCATCCCACGCCGGGCACGCCCAGAAACCCATGCCCCGAAGCGTGATGCATCCCCCGGCGGGCACGCCCAGAAACGCACGCCCCGAAGCGAGACGCATCTCACGCCGGGGCACGCCCAGAAACGCATCCCCCGAAGCATGATGCCTCTCACGCCGGGCACGCCCAAAAACGCATCCCCCGATGCGATATGAATCTCACGGCGGGCACGCCCTGAATGGCTTTAGGTGGGACTTTCACCCCGCCCACCCCTCCCCTACTGCATTATCTGCCTATTGCAGACAGGTCAAAATACATAGGCTGAGCTACGCTTGATCTTTTACCATCATGTATCAGAAAAAATCATCTGAAATAGCCTCGAAGACTCAAAGACCGACAGGCTCCTAGACTATTGTGCTTCTACAGTGCTGATGATCTTGTTCGCAACCACGTCTTGAATGCCACGATCAAGATGGCTGGTGAAACCCTCACAGGAGCAATTCATTTCACCGAGGACATATTTATCACCCCCGTCTTCAGCATCATCAAGCATGAAGTCTGCCGTCCAGATCAGGGGCAGGTCGTAGCCGCCGAGTTTATCCATAATGCTTGGCAGATTGTCCCGAAACATATCAACTAAGTCTTGCCACTCTTCGGGGTTATCGTAGCGATATTTTGCACCAGAAAATAGTGTGGCAGAGAAAGCATCGGCTGTTTCGGCCGGCTTTTTATGCACAACGAAGATCGGGGTATCGTCAACGAGCAAAATACGGATTTCCCCTTCTTTGATTCGCGGCATAAATGGCATATCGACGAGCATGCCATTCTCTCCGACAATGTACTGATTGCAGAACTCTATGAATTCGCCCAATTCACGCTTTTCAACGTGGTTATCGACGGCTTCAGTGCATTTGATCTTGGTGTCTAGGGGGAGGGCTTGCCGGAAGCGAACCACGTTCGTCTTCGACAACCACGCGCCAAATACCCTCGCCAGTGGAGCCGCGATTTTGTTTGAGCACGCGTTCTCCATGTGAAAGACTGATGGGAAATTGTTCCTGAAGTGCTTCGAAAGAGTAGTAAGCGTAGGTATCTTCAGGGACCAAGTCTGCACCTGTGAGTTTCGTGAGGGCATCTTTCGCGCCGTAGCCGATCATCACATCGGGATGAGGCATTCCGATCACACCCTCATCGCTGAGTTTGCGCAACGTGTCGAAATATTTTGCTTCTCCACCTGGAATATTGCCGGGATTGATGCGGCTGATATAGGCATCGTAAGTGGCGGGGACAGATTTGAGTAGTTATTCCATGTTCTCATCAGAATAAAAGATCAAATCCGCATCCTATCCTTGGGCTTTAACAGCATTGATCATCGGCATCGTGTCGCGACGATGTCCATCATCCCCTTTGTCGGAACCACCATCGACTTCAAAAAACACGACTTTCGTCTTCATGATAGCATCCTCCTCTATATCGATCTTAATAAATGATGTTCAAAAAAGCAGTATTATTTTATCTTATCATTTCAGCACTGATCATTCAAATCGTTTACTGAAAACCTTAACTGTTGGGCGATCTGCCAGGTCGTGACGGGGATAGAACAACGTAAACCTCCCATCCTTGCCAACGCTGAAATCGCCGTCAAGCTGAACAAGGCCGTCGCCGTGGGAATTACCCGTTTTCTGGCTTCGTAGTATCGCTGTAAAGTAATACCAAATGATAAAAAAAGTAATCAACGAATGCAAGGCCGAAACCGGGCAATTAGGCTCAAAGACAGGCAAAATGCCCCTTCCGTATCATAAAAGCACACTTTTTACGAATCTATAATAAAAACATGGGTGAAACGGGGTATTTATCCTAAACTGAATTTTTCACCGAAAAAGCAAAGTAATCCATTATTTTATAAGGGATTAACCAAAAAACCAGGCTTCACTATACTGGGGACATCGCAGTTTAACTCCTAAAATATCAAGCATCTTCTGCTGTCGTGAAAGGCAGTGCCCCCGGATATACCGGCTCAATCGTGTTACAACAGATAGTCGCCAAGTCATCGAGTGCCGTATGAAAACTATGAACCAGATCTTTCTGGGCTGTACATTTTAAGGATGCTTTTAAGAGGGTTCTTGACGATCTTTTTGCCGGCTGGACCATCTTGAGTCTCGCCCATGCCTGTCTTCCATCGAATCATTCTCGTCATCAAAGAGCAGGGGGGTTAAGCCGATTAGGCATCTTCCACTCCGTGTAATAAGCCAGCATACAGAGAAACAGGGGCTCTCACCCTATCCTCCAACCTGTGGTAAATCGGTCTGACCTTCAAATCGACCGTCTTTAGGGAACGAAAGGCCCTCTCTACCTCGAAAGCCGCTTGTAAGTTAATACCACTTGCTCCGCCGAGAGTCCTGAGGTATCCACACTTGTGGCTAATATAGTGCCCTCAAGCTTAGTGGTGGAGAACAAACACGTGCTGCCACATATAGCTTATAGAAAAATGATTTACAAGCATCTGTTTATAATTTCTCCGCCCCGTCTCAATCCAATTGTTTCAATTTCGGCCTATTTTGACTAAGTCCCCGGCTCATTCCAAGTATTCTATTCCGTAACGGCCTGTGTCGGAGCCCCCTTGCCCCCAATCTTCGGGCACTTTATTTGTAATGTTGCCGACTGCTCAGGCGTTCCTTTGCAACCACACTCGGCTAACCTTTGATGCCTCCCGATACCATACTACTTATTATGTATTTCTGAAAGAATAAAAACAGTATAATCAATGGCGTTGTGACAATGAAAACCGCCGCGGCCAGAGGAGGCCAGTCCGTACCGTACTGTCCCACGAAGGAGAAAAGGGCTCTGATAACGGGATAATACCGGGGGCTGGTGAGAAAGACAGTCGTCCCGATTATATCGTTCCATACTCCTACGGAGAAGAGAATGGCGGCACTGGCATAAACGGGCTTGCTCATCGGCAGTATGAATTCAACGAGATATCTCATAACGCCGCATCCGTCTAGCACGGCTGCTTCGTCAAAGGTCTTGGGTATGGTTCTGTAGTACCCCACCATCATCAGCATGACTATTCCCGGATTGGTTTTGAGAAGAATGTATCCTATAGGATTATTGTACAAGCCGATTTTGTTAAGCAAATAAAACTGCGGAATAAGGGGTTCGGGAAGAAACAGCCCCGTAAGGAAAAGCACGTAGAAGAACCCGGCAAATTTGACATATTTCCTGGAAATTACAAAGGCCGCCAGAGATGTGGCGGAAATAGTCAGCAGATTTGCAGCCAGCAGATAATACAGGCTGTTGATGAAATTTCTTAAGAATTTGTTTTTGAGAAATACTTTAGCATAGTTTTCCAAATGGAAACTGTTTGTCAATCCTATGGGATCCATCATGAATTCCGTCGATGTTTTGAAAGAGACATTGATGAGATTAAGGATGGGATAAACATAGAACGCAAGGATCAGAAGAACAAAGCTTCCGACCAGAATATTTGATTTTAAATGTTCGTTTCCGATATTCCTTTTTCCCAGCGTCTGTATTGCTTTCACAGGTCCACCTCCTTCTTTCTGAGGAAGTATTGAGCTATCAAAGCGACGAGAAAGATCATAAGGAACAGTAGCGTAGCCACGGCCGAGGCGAAGCCGAGACGCCCGCCGCCTCTTCCGCTTCCGCCTTCCGATATGAAGGCCAGCCTGAACATGTAAAAAGCCATTGTGTATGTATTGTATTGCCCGTTAGTCGTGACGAATATGGTATCGAATGTTTTCAAAGCACCGATTATCGCCAGGAGGATATTGACTGTTGTCGCCTGAGCGATAAGCGGGATCGTTACCGACCAGAAGCGCTTGATCCCCGAAGCACCGTCCACAATGGCCGATTCGTACAGTTCTTTCGGAATAGCCTGTAATCCAGCCACGTATATGACGGTGGAGTATCCGACATAACTCCAGATCTGAAGGAAGATGATCAGCGGGAAGGCCATCTTGGGGTCGGCGAAGAAAAGGTAACTATTGCCTGTTATAGCCTTCAGAAATTCGTTGATCGGTCCCCCGAAGGGATTGAACATGAGTTTCCAGAGAAGGGCACTCACCGTGATTCCCAGCATGACGGGAAGAAATAGAATGCCTCTGAAAAAAGCCCGTCCTCTCCACGCCTTGTCGAGTATGACGGCGAATACAAGAGCCAGAGCGTTTTGAAGGACCACAACGGAAACGGAAAAGAATAAAGAATTCTTTAATGCCACTCCTTTTTCATGAAACTGTGCCGAATTAAAAAATTCAAAATAATTACTCAGCCCCACAAAATCGACGGGCTGATAACCAGTCCTTGTGATATTTGTAAAGGAAAAGCCTATTGTAGCTAGTGACGGGAGCAGATGAAAGAATGTGAAAAGAAGCAACGCCGGAGCCATAATAAGGTACGGACCGAGCCCACCGAGCTTCTTGCCGTACATAAAAGGATTTAAAACAACTGTCTTTTTCATTTTCACCCTCAAATAAGAATCTCCGACCCAGAGGTGCGGAGCATTCTCGTTCGGAAAGTTTTCATCCCCGAAACGCGCTCCGGGATATTACGGCCAACCGAATAAGGACAGTCCGTCCAGTGGAATGAACGGACTATTTCCAAATAAGTCATCCGGCCACGTCGGCAGCCGGACAGCGATACGAACTTAAGGATTACTCGGCAGCGTTCCAGTCTGCCATAGCTTTGGCAGTATACTCTTCAGCAGACTCGATTGTTCCCATGGGAGTGAGGAACTGAACGAGACCACCGGCCATTTCACCCTGTCCCGCTCGAGATATGTGAATCTGCTCGAAGGAGAGCTTCATGGGGAATTTGCTGACTTCGTCGAGGATTCTGTTCTCAACGGTTACGTCCTGAGTGGGTAGCCAGCCGACTTTGTTAACGAAGTATGTATAGTTATCGGGTCTGGACATGAACTCAAGCCATTTCATAGCAACTTCTTTGTTCTCCGATTTGGAATGGACAAACCACATGAGGTCGCCTTTTCCGTAGTAAGCCTGGTTGGCGGCGGCATCGTCGCTTGCGGGAACCTGCATGTATCCGAAATCGAAATCAGTTCCGGCTTCTTTGATAGCATCAGCTATTGCATTGGCCATCCAGACACCGTCGGGGAGCATACCGATGGTTCCCGTTGCAAATCTTCCCACGTGGGGGTTGTAGTCGATTGTCTGGAAACCGGGCTCATAGTAGTTGAGCATCAGGTTCTGATACCTTTTGAGAGCTTCGACATAGCGGGAATCTTCAAATCCGGGTCCGCCCGTCCAGAGAGATTTTTCCAGCTCATTGGCATCTGCGTACATGGCTCCGATAAAACCTACATTAACCATATTGATGGGCCAGACAGGTCCACCCGCAGCTGTGAACGGAGTCATACCGGCAACTTTCAGAGTTTCAGCGGCATTGACCAGTTCGTTATAAGTCTGGGGCTGAGACAGTCCATTCTCCGCAAAGAGGTCTCTGTTCCAGAAGATACCGGAAATAACAACGCTTCCCATGCAGACACCGTAGACATCGCCGTTGTAAGTCATAAACTCTCTGACGCTGTCATCCTTGAAGTTGTTCATGAAAGGCTGTGCCGTCAGCGGCTCAACCATTCCCGCTTCGATATTCTGATAAGCAGCAGCGAGTTCTACCCCTTCGCCGTGAAAATCCTGAACTTTCTGGGCGAAACCGAAACCGGACCAGATATCCACGTCCGCAGCCTGGATTCTCAGCGGATTGGACTGCTGGAACTGATCAGTAGGCGAAGTAGTCAATTCAACATAGACGTCTGGATTTTCTTCCATAAATCTTTTGTTCAATTCTTCGAGCGCTTCTGTTGTGGACGGATTTTCCCAGGTATCGATCCTGAGAGTTGTCTTTCCGTCCTGAGATCCTCCGGCGAAAAGCATACCGGAAGCCATTAACACGACAATCAAGAGACATAACAGTTTTTTTGTCATATCTTCCTCCTTTTTGATTTTTTCGTTTCTGGAACGAACTGTTTAATGCTATAATAATATGATAGATCTGTCAACATGAAGATATAAAACGATGGCTTTGCCGCCAATGAGAGGAGAAGTTGTATTTTCTGTCAAAGGGATTTATGTCAAATATGGCTGTTTGCGAAAAAAAAGTGGCTTGAAATTCGATATGTATTCAAAAAATGGTACAAAAGTAGTATTAGGAAATTAAATCTCAATAGCTATGAAATCCGCCTTATTTCTATTGATTCAACTCTATTTTATATTAGATTATTTGTATAGTGATTAACGACCGGGGTAATAACTGGACGAAGCAACACCTCTTGGCCTATTTGGCAAAAAAATTTCTTACCAATACCCTTCTTAAAGGATATTTCAAGCAATTACTGAGTTAATCTGCCGGTTTCTTGAGTCAATTTCCAAAGGTCCTCGGCTAATTGCGGGCTAAACGCATCTTTCGGCACCCGCCAAGACCAGTTTCCATGGGTTTGCCCAGGCGTATTGAACCGCGCCTCACTTCCAAGGCCGAGAATGTCTTGTATGGGAGTAATCGCCAGATCGGCTTTGGAATACATAGCCGCTTTCACAATAGCTTCGGCGGCCTGTCGGCTACTAAGCCCCTCTGGAAGGTTGAGATAGGCACGCATTGTGGCCTTGTCTCCCTCTGAGGCCGTTTCATACCACCCGGCTGTGGTGTCATTGTCGTGGGTGCCGGTGTAAACGAGGCAATGATGGTCATAGTTATGAGGCAGATAGTTGTTTTCTTCGGAAGAGTCGAAGGCAAACTGTAAAACTTTCATTCCAGGAAAGCCACATTCCCGCATCAATGCCCGCACATCATCTGTGATTACGCCCAGGTCTTCTGCGATGATGGGCGGATTCCCCAGAAAGTCATTCACTCTTTTAAACAGTTTTTTGCCAGGAGCGGAAACCCATTGACCGTTGACGGCGGTTTCTTCGCCATAGGGCACGGCCCAGTAAGCGACGAAACCTCGAAAATGATCTAAACGGAGGGCATCGTATTGTTCGAATTTACTCCCTAAGAGAGATATCCACCACTCGAAGCCATCCTGTTCCATGGCAGACCAGTTATAGAGAGGATTTCCCCAGAGCTGTCCCGTGGCACTGAAATAGTCCGGCGGCACACCGGCGACATGGGTGGGGAATCTGTTTTCGTCGAATTTGAAAATTCCCGGATGAGCCCAGCAATCCGAGGAATCATAAGAGACGAATATGGGGATATCCCCAATGATGCGTATGCCCTTGCGATTGGCTTCCCGCTTTACCCTCATCCACTGTTTATCGAAGAAGAATTGAAGGAAGATGTGGTACTCCGAGGCGTTTTCCAGGGCTATCTTGATTTTCTCAATGGCCGCCCCTTCCCTGAACCTTAATGGTGTCGGCCACTGATACCAGGGTTTGCCCCCCTGGTTCTCCTTGATAGCCATGAATAGGCTGTATTCCTCAATTCGATGAGAGATGCTCTTGCAATAGTCCGAAAACTCCTGATGCAACTCCCTAGAACCAGCCCCCGAGGAAAACCGTTTCCAAGCCTGGCGTAGAATCGAAGACTTGAGAGGGATGAGCCTTCCAAAGTCTACGGCCGTATCTGGCAGGCTACCCAGAGGGCTCATATCCTCGGCATTCAGTATGCCAAGACGAACGAGTTCATCAAGGTCAATAAGATTAGGATTACCGGCAAAGGCACTGAAGCCCTGATATGGAGAATCTCCATATCCTGTCGGGACGAGAGGGCATATTTGCCAATAGCCCTGTCCGGCTTCCTTAAGCCAATCCATGAACTTCAGCGCATATTCGCCAAGAGATCCAATCCCATAGGGGCCGGAAAGCATAGTGGGATGTAGCAGGATACCGCTACTGTGGGGAAACGTACTCATGGCTCATTGTTCTCCATAGTTTGCTAGGAAGTCTATCGGACTTTGGAGTTCTTAGGGCCGTTTTTGATGATTTCTATCCGATACAAGGCACTAGAAGCAGAATTTAGCAGGACTAAATGCGCATTTTGGCCTGTCTGCGCCTGGGGTTGTGTCAGAATCCAGGGGGCCGAAGGGGGGGCATTTACAAGGGGGCATGAATGTCCTGGGGCTGGGTCAGAATGATGGATTTGGTTAATGGATTTTTTACCCTCCCCCGGTCGGGGCTGTGTCAGAATGCAGGGGCTGGGTCAGAATGATGGATTTGGTTTGCAGGCAAGGCGGCGAAAAGTTCTGAAAGCGGAGTGTACTGTTGTACATGAGCATTTCAGGTTTTTTCGCCAACGCCGCATGCGGGCCAAAGGCGCATTCTGACACAGCCCCAGCTGGAAGTAAGCCCGACAGACTACTAGTTCAGGGATTTAGGGCATTCCTGCTACTCGCCCGAGTATTCTAACCATTTGGCGATTTGGGGGGTTGCACTGAAACTCTCATGTAATCTACAGTATGGCCATGGTAGATGATGGCATTATAATCATGGTTATCGGGATGCTAGGGGTTTTCTCCTTTCTAATTGTCATGGTTTTATCGATGAGTTCCATGTCGAGCTATATCCTGAAAGCATTCCCGGAAACAAATCAAACCTTGCCCAAAACTTCCGGGCGGGGTGATGCGGAAATTGCCGTGGCCATTGCTGCGGCCTACACTCAGAACTGGAGAGGGTAGACTGGTATGACAAAGAAAAAAGTCGATTTTATGATAACAGCCTTTCGGGATGGGTTTCAATCCGTTTATGGGGCCAGGGTTTTCACCAAGGACTTCATTCCGGCAGTGGAAGCGACCGCCAATGCGGGTATCACACATTTCGAGGCCGGCGGCGGAGCGCGCTTCCAGTCTCTGTACTTTTACAGCAATGAAGATGCGTTCAGCATGATGGACCAGTTTCGCAAGGCCGCCGGACCGGATGCAGACCTCCAAACTCTGTCCCGTGGTGTCAATGTGGTCGGATTGAGTTCTCAGTCACGGGATATAATTCAGTTGCACGCAAAGCTGTTCAAGAAACACGGTATAACGACGATACGGAATTTTGATGCCCTGAATGATGTGAACAATCTCATTGATTCTGGCAAGGCCATCGTTGATGCCGGAGTCAAACACGAGGTTTGCGTCACCCTGATGGGCCTCCCCGAGGGAGCTTCTGGTGCCCATGACCCCGATTTTTATGAGAAGACCCTGAGAAGCATTCTGGATGCCCAGATCCCCTTCGATTCGGTGTGCTTCAAGGACGCTTCAGGCACGACTACCCCGGCTGTGGTTTATGAATCCGTCAAGAGGGCTCGAAAACTCCTTGGCAATGACACTAAGATCGTATTCCACTCTCATGAAACGGCGGGTATCAGTATTCTTCAATACAAATCGGCCCTGGATGCGGGTGCCAATCAGATAGACCTTTCCATGTCTCCCGCTTCTGGAGGAACGGCACAACCCGATGTGATGACAATGTATCATGCCCTGCGTGGTTCGGAATATGTCATGGATATAGATCCCGCCAAAGTATATGAGGCAGAGGAAGTATTCAAGGAATGCATGAAGGATTACTTCACGCCGCCTGAGGCCACTAAAGTGGAGCCTATCATCCCTCAATCTCCCATGCCAGGCGGTGCCCTAACTGCCAACACGCAGATGCTCCGCGACAACGACTTGATGGATCGCTATGAGGAAATCATCAAGAATATGGAAGAGGTTGTCATCAAGGGCGGTTTCGGTACCTCCGTTACCCCTGTATCCCAGTTCTATTTTCAGCAAGCTTTCAATAACACGATGTTTGGTCCCTGGAAAAAAATCGCCGAAGGCTATGGCAAAATGGTGCTCGGGTATTTCGGAAAAACACCGGTTCCCCCCGATCCGCAAGTGGTGCAAATCGCCGCCGAGCAGATGGGAATGGAACCCACCAGCCGCTTGGTGGCTGATATAAACGACGAAAACCCCAAACTTGGCATTGCGGCCGCAAAGAAGTTGCTCACCGATAACGGAATTTCCGATCATTCGGATGAAAATATTTTCATCGCCGCGGCCTGTCTTGAGAAGGGAATTCAGTTCCTTAAGGGTGAGGCAAAATCCAATGTCCGAAAGAATGTACCAGCGGCACCCTCGCCTTCCGGCACATCTTCTGCCGAAGGAGTGACGGTGACGGTGAATGGACAGGCCTATGGCGTGCAGCTTAAAGGAACCGAGGCCACCGTCAACGGTCAGACCTACGCATTCGACGTGAAGCCCGGCCTGGATTCGGCCCCCTCATCTACAGGCGGATCGACCCCTGCCGCACCTGCCGCTACCGCACCTGTCTCACTGGCGGCGGCTGTTGTCGCACCCATGTCCGGCCTGGTTCTCCGAATCCCAGTAGCCATTGGGGATGTCGTCGCAGAGGGAGATGAAGTATTGGTTCTTGAGGCCATGAAGATGGAAACGCCGATTTCTGCCACCGCTGGGGGAACAGTGCGAACAATTGCAGTCAAACAGGGTGACCAAGTGAAAGCCGGCGATGTGCTGGTTGAGATTGGATAAAGGAAGAGTAGAATGAATTTTACCAATTCGCTGATGGAACTGTGGAGAGCTACTGGTATATTCGGCTTCCTGCAGACAGGTGGCTGGCAGAACCTTGTGATGATGGGTGTTGGCTTATTGCTTATATGGCTGGCCATTGCTAAGGGATTTGAACCCCTGCTTCTTCTCCCCATTGGCACTGGTGCCATACTGTCCAATATCCCCTTTGCGGAAATCGCCGCCCACACAATCAGATCAATCGGTGCGGATGGGCATGTGACGGTTGATGTCTACGGCGGCTTCATCGGCCAGTTCTACGACATGGGCATTGCCTCCGGGCTTTTTCCCTTGCTCATCTTCTTGGGTGTCGGTGCCATGACGGATTTCGGCCCCCTCCTGGCTAACCCCAAGACACTCCTCCTCGGGGCCGCCGCCCAATTCGGCATATTCTTCGCCTTGTTTGGTACGGTGCTTCTGGAGTTGATTCCCGGATTCAGTTTCATCACGGATGGCAGTGGTACTGTCTTGGCAGATTCCATACTGCATGTGGCAGGTTCTATCGGCATCATCGGCGGGGCAGATGGCCCCACGGCCATCTTCACAACAGCCAGGCTTGCACCGAATTACCTTGGCCCTATAGCGGTGGCGGCCTATTCCTACATGGCCTTAGTACCAATCATACAGCCGCCCATCATGAAGGCGCTCACCACAAAAGAAGAACGGATGATCAAGATGGAGCAACTCCGCCATGTCACGAAGTTGGAGAAGATCGTGTTTCCAATTGTCGTCCTCTTTATTTGCATCCTACTCCTCCCCAGTGCTACTCCGCTTATCGGTATGCTGATGTTCGGTAATCTGCTCAAAGAATGCATGGTAACCGACCGGCTCTCCGACACGGCACAGAATGCCCTAATGAACGCCGTAACTATCATGCTTGGCCTTTCGGTAGGATCCAAAATGTCTGCCAATGTGTTTCTAAATCTTACCACCCTCGGGATTCTTTCCCTTGGATTAGTGGCCTTCATGATTGGCACGGCATCAGGCGTTCTGCTCGCGAAATTAATGAACAAAATCTCCAGGAAGCATCCCATCAATCCTCTCATCGGTGCGGCTGGAGTATCCGCCGTACCCATGGCCGCTCGGGTTGTCAATAAAATAGGATTGGCAGAAAATCCCAACAACTACCTCCTGATGCACGCCATGGGGCCCAATGTGGCTGGAGTTATCGGTTCTGCGGTGGCTGCGGGAGTCTTACTGGCCCTAGTGCCCATTCTGGGAGGATAAGGGGCCTTCCCCTTGCTACACAATATAGTGCCCAAAAGCTTAGTGGTGGGTGAACAAACACATGCTGACATATATATCTCGGTGAAGAAACGATTTACCATTATGTGCTTAAACCTTTACCCCCCCGCCTCGATCCCCATTGCTTCAATTTCGGCTCATTGAGGCAAAACCCGGCTCAACCCATATATTTTGTTCCATAACGGCCTTCGTCGAGGCCCATTGGCCAACTGCCGTTTTTATAGGATAAATGGAATTAAATTCTTTTCCTGACAGCAATTAACATTCCTTGCCCGGTTATGGACCGCCACGAATTCATCCTTATTGAATCACCCACAATCTTCTAGGCACTTGTATACACATTGAAGGAAACCTCGAAAAAATCGGTGAATTATAATACTATTGACCCGGCAGTTCCCCACTAGATAAACAAGCTACCATAAAATAGAATGATACTATGGAAATACAAGATGCTCGAACAATAACGTTGCTGGCTCTTTATGAGCGACTTTGCCAGGCTGTTATGCTTAAGTTGGAGATGGGGGTTGACTGAAAACACAGGAGATGTGACCCTTAGGCCAAGTGCCGTTTTTGGCCATCGGTCTATGGGCCTATATATTGAAGCTGTGAGAGAGATACATACCCGAAAATTGTGGAATTTCCATAGGCACCTCAAAGATTCTCAGGCGATTTATAGGGTTTCTCATGAATAGCAGTTTACTCGATGTCAATGGCGCAAGGGATTGAAACGGAAATGCCGCTGGTGGCCCCGGCGATTGGCAATGAGCCGGTTAACAGGCTACCAGAATAAGGCATTGAAGAGTAAAGCCCGACCCGAAGGGATGCGCCCAAATATTGATCTCAAAAGTTATGGCTCATCGTTTCAAGCCGCCTCTTCAAAGAAAATCATAATTCTGTATCGGCTTCGTGTAATTTTAGTGAAGATCATACGCACACTATGTAGTTTGAGTGTTTCCATTGACATTTAACAAGAAACACTGTATATTGACCTATATCAATTCGATATAGAAATTGATAATGGATTGCATCGAAGATATGTGGATGAAGGCCAATGAACTGTCTCCTTACGAAATGCAGAATGAATACATTGTGTTTTCACGCTATATCTCTTCCATAGGATTAAATAAAGGAGTTAAATTATGTTTTCTAAAGCACTTAGAGTCTTTGGCTTATTGACTGTCGGTCTTGTGCTCGCCTCCTGTCCTGGTTTAGGGAAAATAAATTTTGAAATCGACCAAACTGGACCTATGCCTAGTGAAGAGCAGGATGATCTTATTCCTGGGGCATCCCAGTACAGTATCCGCTTTGATGAAGCGATCAAGTTAAGTGGTACGGCGGACACTTTGACAGCGTCTCTTAAATACCCCATTACTGATGAGCCCCTTGGGGACATAACCGTGCCAAGAAGCGCCGTGTCCATAGGCGAAGAGTCCACCCGATTAGTAATCACCATCCCTGACGATGCTAGTCTGCAAGAAAATATGGAAATCACCTTTACCATTCCGGCTGGTTATCTTACAGACGAGGTAGATAACCCGAATGAAGGAATAATACACCCTGTTACAGTAAGCCTGGGTGCGGCTGGAATCGGCTCCTTCGAGTTCCTTGCGAGCGAAAATACCGATTATTTAACTAAGGACGTGGTTGCGACGATAACAGCAGACAAGACCATCACCGCCATAGTGCCCTATGAGACGGACCTTAGTGCCTTGGTTGCCACATTTACTGCTTCTAAGGATGCGACTGTTAAGGTGGGCGGTGTGGACCAAGTTTCCGGCGATACTCCCAATGATTTCAGCAATGCAGTTATCTACACCGTCACCGCCGCAGATGGTGCTAGTTTTAATACTTATATTAATAATTATACGGTGAAAGTCATTGAGGACACGCCTCCCGGCCCACCGACCGGTGTGACGGTGAAGCAGCTAGATCATACTGGTGAAAGGGTTGAGGTGAGCTGGGGGGCTCCAAATGACAAGGGCACAAATAATGGCATTGCCGACATTATCACCGGGTACACTGTGTACTACTGGAAGGCTACTGCTTCGGAAGACGTGAAGAAGGTGAAGACAACAAAACAGAGCGAGGAGATCAACATCTCCCAATTACTAGATGCTGATGAGAATATCTTCGCAATGATCTTCGTCTTCGCCGTCGTAGCAAATAATTCTTCCTCAAGTTCCAACAGTTCGATACAAAATTTCACTGCCACGAAAATCGAGGAATTCACTTTCACGACCGAAAATAATGCTGTGATAGATGCGTTGATAGTCGGCAATACCATCACCGCCGTAGTGCCCTGGGGTACGAGTTCCAATTTATCTGGACAGCCACGATTACTGAATACTCAGAGTACTAATACCACGTATCTTGATGAGAATGGAGATCCTATTACGTCTCAGAACTACAGCAATGATGTAACACTCAGATTAAAGTCTATCAATGGAAATTTCCATGATTATACCGTAAGCGTCTTGGAAATTGGATATAAGGAAGACGAAGTTACAGCTGATGCGGCAAAGGAAGTTCTCACGCCGGGAGATCTGTCCCATCCATGGCTCTTCTCGATCAAGAACCTGGATTCGAACCTGGATCCGAAGGCGAAAGCAGTCATAGAGTTAACGCTTGGAAATAATACGTATAGTGAAACTCTTCAGGCCCAGAAGCTGACTGTGCCAACAACCCTTTCTGATGGAGTTACGAAGATATATGGAGTGAGTTTGGTGAATCAAACAATTATCTCCAATGCTTACGAAAAGTTGCAGCGCCTGACCCAGAAAACCGCAACTGTAAAAATTACAATCACAGAAGCCGGGAAAAAATATCCTGTCTGGGAGGAGACCCTCCCAACGGGAGTTGAGAATGTATATTCCTGGCACGATTTGCAGAGCATGGATGCTAGTTATAATAATAGGGAATACCTCCTCGCCTGTCATATTAACTTCCCAAAGCCTGGTACGTATGGTTTTCCAACATACGGATTCACGCCAATTAAAACAGATAATAAACCATTCATTGGGCAATTGACGGGCAACGATGTAGAAAATTATGTAATAAAAGATTTTTATATCAATGCGGACAATATGCCCCCGTCGACAACCCTGACGAATATCGGCATGTTCGACACTATAATAATGGACGGCAATGCGGTGAATACATATATAGAGAATCTAACCTTTGTGAATCCAGAAATTATAGCAAAGAATGAGCAATACCAATACAGCAATGTAGGAGTTCTCGCAGGGGTGATAGCTGGAACCTCACCAAAGAAACAATTCATTAAAGGTGTATATGTTGACAACGTAATTATAGATGCAGATGCGACAAACATCGGAGGCATTGTAGGGAAAATAACGGTACCCACCCACGCTCTTTTTTATGTCTCTTCTTCCGGGACGATAACCGCCACATCGGCCTCTACCAACGTCGGGGGATTGGTCGGCTATTCAGAGGGGATTGTAGTCGTCGGTTATTCTACGGCTGATGTCACTGGTGGGGATGTTGTGGGAGGATTGGTGGGCTATGATAAGGGGAACACTGTCGGCTTCTCTTCTGGAACGGTCAGTGGTGGCACCACTAGCACCACTATAGGAGGCCTCGTTGGTAAGTTCGAGAATTCTCATGGTTATATCATTGGTTACTATGATGCAGGGGTGCCCACCAATCTTTCCATTGCGGGAACGTTGAATGGTAATTTCCAACCTAGCAATGATAACTTCTTTGAGAGCAACGGTGGCTTTAAGCAGGACTTTTATGGTGCATGGGGGTTTACTAATGTTGCAACAATTACAGACAACCCCATCGGATTTTACTTCGGACAGAGAGCCCCGGATACATTTATAAAAAATCAACCCACTTTATTGTCGCCGTAGTAGCCCCCAGTGCAATAAGCGGAATTTCAGAACGAGGGGGGTTCACCTTATTCAATGCCTGCGATATATTGAAGGCATTGAATAAGGGACACCTCTTAAAACCTGTTTAGTTCTTGACTCGATTTTTTCCGCCTGCCTATGCGTGTCTGCACCTGTCTGCAACAGGCAGGTGCAGACAGGTCAAAATGCCTAGGCCAGGCTCAGTCGTAGCTTTGAGCTTTTGCTATCTTGAATCGACCTGCCAGTGGCAGGCAGGCGAAAAATCTCTTCGTCAATTTCCTGAAGTTGCTTTTTAGAGGGACCATTAAGGAGAAAATATGAATTTCGAGCATGATTCCCTGTTGCGGAGTAAGATGTCTGACAAGTGTTATAATCGGCTTGTTGCGATTAATAATCAGAAAGTTTACGATTTCATTGGCACTTTTGCCACACATTGTGATCCGGCCACCATTTATGTGGCCGATGACAGTCCTGAGGACGAGCGGTATATCAGAGAACAGGCCCTGGCCAAGGGGGAAGAACACAGACTCTCCCTTGATGGCCAAACCATCCACTGGGATGGTTATGGAGATCAGGCGAGGGATAAGGCTAATACCAAGTACATCGTCTATCCTGAAAACATGGAACGCATGAAATCCCTTAATGCCTTACCCTACGGGCAGGGGCATGAGGAGATTTTGTCCATTGCCAAGGGCATCATGCGTGGCAAAGACAGCGTGGTGAAGTTCTTTGCCGAGGGGCCTACTGGTAGCCCCTTCACCATTCCCTGCATACAGTTCACCGATTCATGGTATGTAGCACACTCGGAAGCCATTCTTTATCGCCCGGCCTACAATCACTTCTTAAACATGAAGGAAGAAGAGAAGGATGATTTTTTCCGATTCATCCACTCTGCTGGTGAGCTTGATGAACGGGGTTGCACCGTCAACTTGGATAATCGGCGTGTATATATGGATTTGCAGAACAATATCGTGTACTCGATGAATGCCCAATATGCCGGAAATTCCGTCGGTTTGAAGAAGCATTCCATGCGTCTGGCCATCAATAAATCCGGTCAGGAAGGCTGGCTCTGTGAGCATATGTTCGTCATGGCTGTTGTTCCACCGGCTATCGGCCGTAAAACCTATTTTGCGGGTGCCTATCCTTCGGCCTGTGGCAAGACATCTACAGCCATGGTGCCGGGAGAAGAAGTTGTCGGCGATGATATTGCCTATTTCCGCAACATCGATGGCGAATTCAGGGCGGTGAATGTAGAACAGGGTATCTTCGGCATCATCAAGGATGTGAACGCCGAGGATGATCCTGTTATCTTTGAGAACCTGAAGAAACCTCAGGAACTCATCTTTTCCAACGTGCTTCAGGGGCCGGACAATCTGCCTTACTGGCTTGGCATGGGGGAAGCCACGCCTGATAGCGGGAAGAACCATCATGGCATCTGGAAGAAGGCCGACAAAGACTCCAAGGGAAAAGATGTGGGAGTGGCCCACCCGAATAGCCGCTATACAATGCGGCTCGACTACCTCTCCAACTTTGACAAAGAAGGTTTTGATGCCAAATACGGTGTGAAGATTGATGGTTTGTTATACGGTGGACGGGATTCGGATACCACTGTTCCGGTGGAGGAATCTCCCTCCTATGAAAGTGGCATTCTTCTGAAGGCCGCCACCCTGGAATCCGAATCCACTGCGGCAACACTCGGAGCCGAAGGTGTCCGGTCTGCCAGTCCAATGGCCAATATGGATTTTGTGTCCTATCCCCTGGGGGAATACACCGACAACAATCTTAAATTCGTCGATGGAATGAAGGCCAAGCCCAAGGTTTTTAGCACCAACTACTTCATGCTCAATCCCCAAGGCAAATTCATGACGAGCAAACTTGCCAAGAAGGTTTGGTTGCACTGGGCAGAGGGCCGGGTGCATGGCGAATTTCAGGGCCATGAAACCCCAACTGGCATTATCCCTCTATATGAAGACTTGCAGAAACTCTTCAAAGAACTGCTTAACGAGGATTTTAGCCAAACTGACTATGAGTATCTCTTCACTTTCCGTTGCTCCAAGTGGATTATGAAGCTTGAGCGCACAAAGGCTTTTTTCAAAAAAATGGATTCCCATGTACCCTCTCATATCTATGAGGCATGGGAGCAGGCCATCACTGATATACAAGCCGCAAAGGTTAAGTATGGCGATGAGATAAAGCCGGGAAGGTATAGCACAGACTAACGGATACATCAAAAACCCTTACCGGGTTTTTGCCCCCCACCTTCCTTCCTAAGGTTGCGTTAGAACTCTAGGGACTGGAGCAGAACAAGATTTTTGGGATTTCGTAGAGCAAGGCGGAGAACCCGCTTAGAAGCGCAGTATATGATGTACATGTGCATTTAAGCGGGTTGACCAACGCCGCGACAGAGCCCTCAAAGGCAAGTTCTGCCACTGCCCTGTAGACAGGCATTCCTTTGCGGCAAGCCTGAACGCCTATGGGGTTGCAGAATGCGCCTTTGGCCCGCATGCGGCATCGCCTTGCCTGCAAACCAAATCCATCATTCTGACACAGCCCCGATGCTGTGGAAGCGTCAGAAATCCATTAGCTTCGGCGTGCGGGGAAAAGGAATGACATCACGGATGTTTTGCATTCCGGTGACATACTGAACCAAACGGTCAAAACCCAGGCCGAATCCGCTGTGCGGCACTGAGCCATAACGGCGGAGGTCCAGATACCATTGGTACTCTCTCGTAGACATGTCCATGTCCTTGATTCGCTGTAGAAGGTTTTCCAATACATCTTCACGCTGGCTTCCGCCTATGATTTCACCCAGCCGGGGAACAAGGACATCCATGGCCCGCACGGTTTGGCCATCATCGTTCTGCTTCATGTAGAAGGCCTTTATATCCTTGGGATAGTCGGTAATTGTTACGGGCCCCTTGATAATCTTATCGGTGAGACAGTGTTCGTGTTCAGCCTGAAGGTCCACACCCCAGATGGGTTTGAATTCGAAATTATCCTTAACGGTTTGCAACTCTTTTATCGCATCGCCATAGCTTATATGGACAAAGGGAATGGATATGATTTCTTCTAATTCCTTGATGATGCCCTTGCATATCCAACGGTCAAAGAAATCCATATCCTCTGTGCATTCGCTGAGCACGAGTTGAAGCAATGCCTTGATGAGTTCTTCCGCCAAGATGCGATTGTCCTCAATATCGAAGAAGGCCATTTCCGGCTCAACCATCCAGAATTCGGATAAATGCCTGGAGGTATTTGAATTTTCGGCCCTGAATGTGGGGCCGAAGGTATACACCCTGCCCATGGCACAGGCCAGATTTTCGGCCTGTAATTGACCGCTGACGGAGAGATGGGCCTTCTTCCCGAAGAAATCTTCGCTGTAAGATATTTTTCCCTCTTCATCCCTTGGGGGGGTCTCCATATTCAAGTTGGTCACCTGAAACATATTCCCAGCACCCTCTGTATCACTCCCGGTGATAATGGGGGTATGTATCCACAGGAAGTCCCTGTGCTGAAAAAAATCGTGAATGCCCCTAGCCAGGCAGTTTCTAATCCGATTTACGGCACCAAAGGTGTTAGTACGCGCTCTTAAATGGGATATCTCCCTTAGAAACTCAAAGGAGTGCCGCTTCTTCTGGAGTGGATAATCAGTGGGTGCATCGCCGATGAGTTCCACCGATTGAACCTGAATCTCCAGGCTTTGATTTCCAACTTCGCAGGGCTGGACAAAGCCTACAATCTTCACACTTGCTCCGGTGAGCAGGCGATGGTTCAGGGCGGAATCGATGATGCCTGAATTCTTGTCAATGACGGCCTGGAGGTTTTTCAGGCAGGAGCCATCGTTGATTTCTATGAAAACAACATTTTTGGCATCCCTCTTGGTTCGTATCCATCCAAGGATGGTTTCAATACGCCCATCTGCCTCTCCGGTCAGGATGGTTTTTACTGTATGATTACTCATTGTGAGTAAGATTATAGTATGAGGAACACTCTCAAACAAACCCTACCAGATTCTTGACTCGATCTCTTCGCCAATTTACTAAAGCCGTTTTTAGAGATAACCTGATTATTTGAATGAATATCTTCGCATTCGGGTTTACCCTGAAGGAATTAAGCAATTATTTCCGCAAAGCCTACGGAAAGAGCGAATACCACGCTAAGAAATTGTTCTCTCATGTCCATACAACCGGCGGCACCGCATTGAATCGATTGCCGGAATTCAGGGCTACGGGAGAATTAGCCGCACAAATTGCGGACACTTTTACTGTGGCACTACCGCCAATGGAGCTATGCCTCAATCAGGGGGATATAAGAAAATTCGTTCTAACCATGGACGATGGATGTCTTACCGAATCAGTTCTTATCCCGATGGTCGGCTCATACACCCTCTGTGTTTCCAGTCAAATTGGATGCGCAAGAAACTGTGTATTCTGTGAGACCGGTAGATTGGGCTTTAAGCGTGATTTGAAGACAGCGGAAATCATCGCCCAATGGGCCGTGGCACGTTTTAAGCTTAAGACACCTCCTCGGAATATCGTATTCATGGGAATGGGAGAACCCTTTGACAATTTCAACGAGGTAATCCGAGCCGTCCGCATCCTCAGTGACTCCAGAGGCACCGCCATTCCCAAAAGGCGTATTTCTGTTTCGACCTCTGGCCATGTAGACGGCATCAACGCATTGACACGGCTGGAGCATCAATTCCCGGAAGAGGCATGGCGAACCCTGCACCTGTCGGTGAGCGTCAATGCCGCAAACGACGGTTTGCGCAACCGTCTCATGCCTATCAACCGTGTATGGCCGCTGGATGAACTCAAGGCGGCTCTCCTTGCGTCACCTCAGGCTGTCAGAAAGGATGGGCTTTACTTTGAATACGTCTTGTTGCCAGGGATAAACGATTCTCCTGCTCATGCCGAAGAACTCATCGCATGGATGGAAGATTTGCAGGGCAAAGTGAATCTTATGCCCCATCATCCGGTGGGAAATCGGAATTTTGGAAATCTTTCTCAAGTCTCCATCGATAGGTTTTTTCAGATTATTCGTGCCTCCGGCAGGGAGTGTCGCATACGGCGTAGCAGAGGGAGGGAAATTGAGGCCGCATGTGGCATGCTGGGGCGGGCAGGCGAAGCCGTTATACCCTCTCACGGATAATTTCCACGGCGGCACTATGGGCACCATTGGGCACGCCGGTTTTGACCACCGTAACACGGCAAGCAAGTATGCCCTGTCGCTTGAGAAGCAATCCGGCGATTGATTCGGATAGGGATTCGATCAGATTGTAGCAAGTGCCCTTGACATGGGCTTGTATTTCATCGGCCACTTCGGCGTAGTCAATTGTCTGGTTTATATTGTCAGACTTACCGGAATCGGAATTCTTGTAATAGAGGGTGAGATTGACCAGCACATCCCGGACTTGATGCCGTTCTTCGGGGTACAGCCCCAGCACGCAGCGACAGCGCAGGGCATGGATGTGAATTCTATCCAGACGGTCAAGATCCATAGGCATTACCTTTGAGGTGCCTTCCCCCATCGACGAAGATAACCTGACCGGTGACGTATGCGGCCCGAATGAGGTAGAAAACTGCATCACTCACGTCCTGGGGGGTTCCATAAGTGCCCAAGGGGTTGGTGGTAGCCATGCGATCGAGCCAGGATTCGTCGCCGTTTATCGGTTTCAGGATAATCCCTGGAGCGACGGCATTCACCCTTATATGAGGGGCATACTCCATGGCGAGGTCACGGGTCAATGTATGCAGCCCACGCTTAGCCAGATGGTATGAGGCGTGAGCACGGTCCCTATCACAGTAGCGTGTGTCCAATATATTCACCACTACTCCGGGGCAACCGCTTTGCTTCATAACTTGCATCATGGCCAGAGGAGAGAGCACCTGGACGGCCATGGCCTCGTTCAGGCCGGAGGAGCTGAGATTGTCATAGGAATCTTGTCTGTATTCGCAGGCAGAATTGACCAAGATGTCCACACCTCCATACTTCTCGCTAAGCTGATTAAACCACTGACCGGTGCCATCGCTGTCCCTCAGATCATAGGGGACAAATGCGGCCCGTCTTCCTGCTTTCCGCATGAGACTTATCAGCTTGTCAGCTTCATCACTCTGCCTTCGCCCGTGAATCAACACATTGGCTCCCTGCTCTGCCAGCATCAATGCGATGGCTTTCCCGATTCGACGCACCGAGCCGGTCACCAAGGCGGTTTTGTCTCTAAAAAGCATATAGATAGAATAAACAATTCAAGATTGCTTTTATAGGTCACCTCCTATGTTTTCACTTAATTCCCGTTGCCGATAACACGGATGTTCCTTGGAATTATGTAGGGTATCGAAGGATTGTGGGGCATCTATGGACCTTCGGGAAGTAGAAATGCGTAGGCAGATAGTGGGAGAGAAGCCTATTATTAACCTGGAGGTTAACCACTAGACAGAGAAGCTAATATAAAATTTCCATGATGCAATGGAAATACAAGATGCTCGAACAATAACACCGCAGGCTCTTTATGAGTGACGTTGCCAAGCTGTTATGCTCAAGAAAAAAGGGCTGAAGCGATATGAAATAGCACCTATAATCGGTCTCAGCCGTCAAACCGTTGGTGCATGGCTCAAACTTTATGCACACAAAGGCACAAGAGGATTAAGGGCTAAAAAAGGCATCTCCGAATTTCCCATCTGATACTATTAACCCGGCGGTTAATCAAAGGTTCCGATATGAAATAGCACCCATAGTCGGTGTCGGCTGTCAAACTGTTGGTGCGTGGCTTAAACTCTGACGAACCAGGGCACGGTGTGATTTTAATTTTATGAGGGGATACTCAAATATGAAACTGGTTGATTTTTTTAGTCGAGTCATCCGAAGTTCGCAAAAGAAAGTGTTTCTGATACTAGGGAAATCTCCCCTACACTGTTCCGTAAATTCAAGGGGTACTCTAAAAAACCAGCTTTAGGAAACTGTCGAAGAGAATTTTTGGAAAAGATTGAGGCAAGAACTAAAATTGGGTTTTTTGAGGGGGGGGCTCAGGCAGTGACGCAATCCTGGAATGATTGAGTTAACCGGCGTGAGCGACAGCGAGCGATCAAGTTAAACTGGATGCTAAATGCGCTTCCTTGCGATTACTTGCGCATACCTGGTTGAATCATTTATTTCTCCATCAACATCATTATATTTAACTTTGACATCATCAAACTTATTAAACAGATCCCGTATCTCATCTTCGTCATTTAATGGGTAACTTGTGATATTCTTTGCATACATTTCAGCACTCCTTAATATTTTGTCCTTCATGTATGCACTTAGTATCCCTGATCTTGTAAGCCCATTTTTCGCTTTTTGCATATAGCGATCTATGTCTTCATCCGTTGTAACTAGTTTTCCCGGTGTGTTTTCTATCCTAATTGTGGTTGCAATTTTTCCGCCAGGTTTTAGCAACGCATGCCATTGTTCGACTACCTGCTTTCGTTTTTGTCTATGAAATCTTGTTAGAAATGCGTCGGTAGTAATATAATTAAAGGACCCTTCACGAAAATTTGTACTTAAAATATCCTGCTTGAGAGTATTTAGATTTATTTTTTCACCACAAAACATTTGATTATATTTATAGCACATTATCAATGGAGTTTTACATAAATCAACTATCATTACTTCCTTTAATTTTTTTTGACGATTCATGCTGTGCAATTTGTCTGAAAATTCCATAGTCTGCCGCACCAGATATCAAAACACTTGTTTCTTGCTCGGAACCATAGAACTCAGAAAGTTGGCTTGTATAAAAACTCCCGTGCCACGATGGTGCGGAAACCATATTTAGTATTCTTAAATATTGCCACGAAACGTGATACCAATCACATGAATTGGTAGATAAATAACTTCCTTCACAATGCACTTTAGACTCTGCCTCCATTAATCCAGCAGTCTGAACGATTTCGACAGTGTTATCTGATAACGAACCAACCTCTTTCAGAAACTCTGAACCGCTAATTGCATGATTTTTGATTTCGTTTTTGTACCTCGAAAATGTATCAATATCCTCACTTTTCCTTGTAAACTCGCCCCCTACCACTTCGTAACGATGTGCCCCTGACTCCATTGTATTGATTAGACAGACTACGCTGTTATCCCATATCCCAAAATCCTTCACAGCCTCAGGAGAAATCTCATCCTTGAATACTACATACGTTTCAATGCCAGAGGATTTAAGTGTACTCAGGGTAATTGAGAAACTTGGTATTGCTATCAAAAACACTTTTAGCCAAGTTCAGCGACCAGGATAAGTCGGCGAAAATGGCACTGGCACTGTTGATTTCCAAGTGAAGCCCGACCGCCATCTCCGCTTGGCTTCATCCTTTGGTTCTGTCATCTTCTTGGTGTCACGGGGGGCCGCCTATCGAAGTCCGCCCAACGCTGAGTCCACCATTTTCTCAACGAGGTTTGCAAGTTCGACAGGTTTCTGGAGAAGGTTTGCACGTTCGAATCCCTCGAACAGGATGTCTTGATTTAGACTGGGGTTGTTCACGCATTGATGTTGAAATTGTGCGTCGAAGGCAGACAAGACTTGCCGGATCGCGGGAGAGAATAGCAACATGTTGGGTTTCACCGACTTGTAGAAATACGTCATCCCCACCATAAAAATGGCATGCTTCTGATTGACCGGTTGTTTACAGAACATTTGCATGGTGTATGCAAATTCGTATGCGGACTTGTGAGCAACTAGGATTTCGGAATCGTAGATCTTAAGACGTTCGATTCGCGATTAGCTTCTCGGCCTTAAAACCTCTCGAATTAGGAGAGTGCCCAGCGATGCCATAAGGATGAAAAGCCCTGACCAAAACGACGGCTGATTCAAAAACTTCATTGACGCAAACCTCCTGGTCCATTCGCTACGATTCAGTTACAGAATAAATTCTTGTTCTTTCACAACTGGAAAGGCTTGTGTTTCTCGGCATTCGCTACTTATGTAGCATAAAGCTGTCACTTCGCAATCTGCCTTGAACTATACATATACATTATACCGCAGGGAGGGCCATGCAAGGGATTTCTGGAAAAGTACTTCAAGTGAGGATGCACATGGTCCTCTACCGCCACTTACCATAACGGCATGATTGCCTGACGGGGCCAGGATGCCCGAAAAAAAGACATGACAACGCATGTAGTAAAGGCAGGAATCAATCGCACAGACCTGGACAAAATAATCGGCAAGTATTGGATGAAACACCTATAGCTGACAATCAGGTAGGTTCGGTGAATGGGGTGGGGACGAATGACACCGTCAGTGCGATCATTATGGTCTTGGCGTTTGATGCAAGGCCGCCTAGTGCTCTTGTATAGCTTCAATTTACTACACTCCCATGCCAGGCACACCTCCGGTTTAAGAACCTTTCTCCGCTTACCTGGAAGCGCATCTTATCGCTATCAAAGCACTAGAGTTTATCTATCTCTTCTGGGGTTAAGCCCGTATTCCGGCTGATTATTTCCGTGGAGATACCCGATTGCTTCAATCCTTTGGCGACTTGGTTCATGCCTTTTTGCATGCCTTTCTGCATGCCTTCTTGCCTGCCTTCTTGCCTGCCTTCTTGTCGGGCCTGTTCAATGTATGGCATGACCAGCTTTGTTACATCGGCTACTGCTCCCATATCGTCTACCTCCTCGTTTTCAAATAAGCTCATTCTCATTTTATATCCGGCAATCAATTTGTCAAGAAGTACCTCCGAGATATTCATGTCCGGAATTTCGTTCGCTTTAACAATCCGGTCGGTGTTGCGACAGAATACGGATAATAGCACGCCATCAAGACCTTCCAGGGACACTTTTTCGATGTTGATAATGTGTGTTTCAAAGGACCCGTGGTCCTCTATGTAATGACCGGGGACTACTTCTCTGACGGTTCTACTGTGCTGGGCGAGATACTTTTTTGGTGTTACGGAACATATCATGGTGATGGTTGTGCTGCCGAAATCAGCATGGGGGTTTTCCCGCAGATAGAGGGGATAATAGATGATGAGGTCAAGGAAGTCATCCCGGCGTGGGTTGTCACGGAAGGACTTGTAGCTTATCAGATTGTAGGTTTTGAAGTAATTTAACACCTTGAAATCGCGGAATAAAGAACTCTTCCCTTCGATAACGAGGTCTAGCCTTTTGGGTTGCTTGAGAAGCTGATGTTCTGCCTCCACGGTGCAGTCGCCGTCACTGCCGAGTACGCTCATGAAGCGGGATTTGAAAAAATGATCCATGGTGATTTTGATTGGTCTGGGGCTTGGCGACGAGGGCATAAAGGAATTATATCAGGTTTTTTGGGTTTGAACTATGATTCGATAAAAAGGCATCTCGGAATTTCCCCTCTGATACTATTAACCCGGCGGTTAATTAAAGGTCCCGATATGAAACAGCACCCATAGTCGGTGTCAGCCGTCAAACCGTTGGTGCATGGCTTAAACTATAACGAACCAGAGCACGGTGTTATTTAAATTTTATGAGGGAACACTCAAATATGAAACTGGTTGATTTTTTTAGTCGAGTCATCCGAAGGTCGCCAAAGAAAGTGTTTCTGATACTAGGGAAATCTCCCCTACACTTTTCCGTAAATTCCAGGGTAGCCGATCTGGATCCCCCTACATTGCCGTGGTCTCGGTTTGAACACGGGGGACGGGGGCTCCTCTCCTCTTGTCGTATTCAGCCTCTCTCGCCTCCAGTGTCATTGCCGCTTTTTCCCACTCGGTGTTAAGTTGCTGGATTTCCGCTTGAATGCCCGTTAGCCGCTCGGATAGCTCTCGTGCCCTGACGGGGTTGGAGTAGTTCTCTTGGCGTTCCAGCTCACTGCGAACCGATGCTTCTTCTGCCTCCAATTCCTCAATGCGACGGGAGAGCCGCTCCTCTTCTTTTTTAAGCCGTGCGAGGAGGGATCTTGCTTCCTTATAGAATTGCTGCGACTGTTTCGCATCGCTAAAGGGCTGATTCAGTCGGGAAATTTCTTTAGAATTCGTGTGGCCCGATGCCGTTCGACACTCCTCGGTTCGCCATCGGTAATAGGCGTAGTCGCCTAGAAACATGCGCCCTTGGCCGTCTTTGAGTTCCAACACCCGGTCTGCGATTCTTTCGAGGAAGTACTTGTCATGAGAGACAATGATCAATGTGCCTCCGAAATCCTCTAGGGCCTCCAGGAGTATATCCTTCGAGGCTATGTCGAGATGATTTGTCGGCTCGTCAAGAATGAGCAGATTGACCGGTTTCAAGAGGATCTTAAGTAGGGCCAACCTATTTTTTTCGCCCCCTGAAAGAACTTCAACTCTCTTATGGATGTCATCCCCTGAGAAGAGAAAGCCTCCAAGCAGTCCACATAGGCGCCCTTCGCCTTCGCCGGAATCTTGGGCAACTTCCTCAAACACCGTGAGGGATGGAACAAGTGACTCATTAAGGTCTTGCGAGAAGTAACCAATTTTCACGTCATGACCAATTTTGATCTGGCCCGAGTAGTTATCGTCTTGGCCCGCGATGATACGAAGTAGCGTTGATTTTCCCGCACCATTGATGCCGACCACCGCCGTCTTTGAACCGCGAGGAAATTCCAGGTCGAGATTAGAGAATACTGTCTTGTCGGCATAATTCCGGCCTAGATTTTCCCCCTTGATAACCATCTTCCCGCAGTGGGGAGCGGGCGGGAATTTGAGATGGATGCGTTTCAGGGCAGGGGGAATCTCGATTCGTTCCATCTTTTCCAGCATCTTAATCCTGGACTGAACCTGGGATGCCTTAGAATCCTTATAGCGAAAACGGTTAATGAAGCCTTCGATTCGCACGATTTCTTCTTGCTGGCGTTTCCATCGTTCCTCAAGGGTAGCCATTTCCTTGTTGCGGTAAGACTCATACTCACTGAAGGTTTTCTTATGTAGCGAGACCTTTGTCATGAGGACTTCGGCGACCTGGGAACATGTCGCGTCGAGGAATCCTCTGTCATGAGAGACGAGCATCACAGCACCGGGATAGCCTTTGATGAAATTCTGTAGCCATTCTCGCGCCTCTAAATCAAGGTAGTTTGTCGGTTCATCCAATAGGAGGAAGTCCGATGAGGTTAGAAGCATTTTTGCTAGGGCGATGCGCATCTGCCAGCCGCCTGAAAAGGATGCGACATCCTTTTCAAAATCATCTCTCTGGAATCCCAGACCTCTCAGTATCTGGTCAACCTGGGCATGGCGACTATGCCAGTTTGAGAGTTCGAGCATGTCCTGAATTGTTTGGTAGCGACGCAGAAGGGCTTCTTGGTTTCTTCTGTCGGTCTTAAGCTCTTCGGTGATTTTTTCGGCTTCTTCTGATAGGAGACTTAGTTCGCTAAGTGCCTTAAGAACTTCACTTTGTAGGCTGTTGCCTCTGTGGACGATGGAGGATTGGGGGAGATAAGCTACTTTTATGTGCGGTGATTTTATGATTCTACCAGAATCATAAGGGAGTAATCCGGCGCAGACCTGCATCAGGGTGGATTTGCCACTGCCATTGGTACCGCTCAGGGCTATCCTTTCCCCCGTGGAGATGGTGAGGTGGACACAGGAAAGGATGGTACGGGCACCGAAGGCGAGAGATATATCATCGAGTTGAATGAAGCCCATTTCTTTTAAGGAATCGCGATACTGTGGACGGATTCAAGGTTATTCAAATCAATTTTTTTGAAAAAAATATGCACGGGATTCAGAAACTGATCGGTGTGTATGACTTCCTTTTCGATGGCGTTTTCTCGTACATAGAGGAGACGCAGGTCTCTTCCTTCAAAGGAATAAAGAAAGGGCAGGGTTTCCCCATTCTCAAATCGAAAGCTGATAGCCCCTTCATATCTGGAGGACAATTCGGCGGAAAGAAATAATCCTAACACGATGGAGCCGGTATTTCCGGCATTTATTGTAAGTAAGCCCTGAGATATCAATGATGACTTGGTGCTCCATACAAATTGGCCTTTTTCAAGTATCTCCAGGTTTCCATATGTTCGGCTTCCATAGGACGGGCCATTTTCCATGAGTTTAGCCAGAACAAGATTCTGCCGATTAATTTCATTCCTAATTATATCAGAGATATTCACGGAGAGCCGTTCAAACCCATCGAAATACTCAACTCCATTGATATTATACTGGATGCTGACGAAGTTTTCATTATTGATGGTTACACGGAAACTGCTTCCATGGAAGTCATAACGGTCTGCGCTTAAAGGAATAATATCTGTCCATACTTCGGTGAGTGTTTTGTTTGGCAGATTGAGGCTTATGCTCTGGGCCTCGGTGTCAATGAACAAACCGTATTCTGGGCGAAATAACCTGAGATTTATATTCCCCTTGGCTATCATATCGTTGAAGTATTTCGGATGCCAGAGGCTGGTGAGAAAACTATTAAGTCGCGCATCTTCGGCCTCCTTCGTGTTTATAATTTCCCGGCCGTTTTCGTCAAATCTCATCACGTTCAGGTAATAATCAAAGACATACCCTTCCATGCCGCCAAATGCTAGAACTTTGTACCAATACCCCTTGAGGTTGCCAACCTGGACAGGACCGGGCTCCTGGGAGAGAATCTTGATCAAATCTCCCTGTCGAAACCTGTACACTTGGGAGGATAGGTTGTTAGGCTCTTCCCTCATCGGGAGCCCTTGATAGAGGCATTCCGCATAGACATTCCGCCAATCCATCATGCTCGCAGCCCAGGTTGATGCCTCATTGACTCCACGAAAGAGCCGAAGCCTCCATTGATCAATTTCTTCCTTCATCCTGCGTTGATTAGGAAGATTGACGATGTAGGTCTTCCGTAAGAGCGATTCATCATGAACGGTGACAAGGTCTCCAGTTTCCCAAATGCTATCTTCAGGCGGCCATAAAACAACGGCCGTACCCAGTTTCCCGCATCCGGATAAGCCGGATAAGAGGGTTATCATGAGTATGGCAATGAGCATCGCATCCTCTCTAAGGCTGGGAATCAAGGAGAATAGAAATCCGCCCTTCCGCAAGGGCTCTACGCCCCGATAGGGATGCCATAATTCGCAGGGTATCATCTTCACTTAGGATTATATCGCAAGGATATTGCCCATACAATGCTCTGGCCATCGCCCGGTATGGTCGGCGGCCGACGATGGAATCGATTTCATTTCTGCGGGCAAGAGTTCGGTAGTTAAGGGCTTGGGCACCATGGATGACAGGATCGAATAGTACGCGGAGTTCGCTACCGAGAATACGGGCCCGAAAGGCGGGAACTGGGTTGGCTAAGCGGTTGGCACCCCGAACGGGTAGTTCAGATGGGGCGTAAATGACTATGCCAGTCCATGGATCTTCTGGTACCGGAATCCACCCGGCTGGAATTTCCGCCCGGGCTACAGGTTCGTCTATTGAAAAACGGCTGAGAATGGCCTCCCTCAGATTTCCCGAATACAGGGTGTCGATGAATTTTCTATCCAGGGATAATCGGCTCCATTCCCTGCTCAGAGCAAGATCGCTAATCACAGATAAGAATTCAGGGTCGTTTATGGAGAGGTTGGCTATCGTGCCGTTTCTATCCCATAACAGCCGACCAATTTCCGATTCCACCAATGGCCATAGTTCGTTCTCTATTAATCGCAATGCCCGTGGATGGTCATCCGGAGACATGCCTGGGGCAAGGGGGCGATGTGCGTTAACCTCAAAACGGCCATCACTCCAGTCCATCGTCGTAGAGATTTCGGTCTGGGTAAACGCAGGACCGGTGAAGATCGATATGAGCACAAGTATGAAAACAGGAAGACTGCGGTTCATTGTTCAACCCGGGCATGTGGTACTTTCAGGATGGTTCCCGCAAAAAGAATCCCGCCTAGTTGGCTATAATTAACTCTGGCGAGTTGCTCCGGTGAAACTCCGTATTTCTTGGCGATGGACCAAAGAGAATCCCCTGGGCTCACCTCATACCTATCCTGCCAGTTTGGCATTGTGTCACTGTCTACACCAGTCGGCCTTTCCCTTGTTCCCGGTATGTAGAGTTGCTCACCCTCCCTTAGAAATCCGGTATCCACCAGAGTATTATACTTCAGCAAGTCACCTAATGGAATGTTGAAGGCGGCCGAGACCCCTGAGAGAGTGTCACCGGGTTTCACGATATAACGCCAGAATCGTTCAGGACTATCTTTTTGAGCAAGAATTGAATTTTTTAGTTCTTTGGCGTTATCTGTGTCGATTGGTATCTTTATCATGTAGTTCTGACTGGCAGGCGGGGTGACCGGATGGTTTAATTCTTGATTGGCATTAAGGATCCGTTTCTTCTCAATGCCGGTCGATTGGGCCAATTGGTTGAGGTGTAACGATCTTCCAAGCCGTATCTTCAGCCACTTTGTCGGGGTTTCCCATGAAATGGGCAATCCCATACGTCCGGCATGAGCCAGGATATATGCAACGGCGATTATCTGGGGCACGTAGTTTTGTGTTTCCTCTGGTATAACTTTTTTATCAAGCATGGCCCAGAAGGTCTGAAAATTCCCTTCCTTTTTTAATGCCCGTAATCGTGTCGGCCCCGCATTATAGGCAGCGATGGTTAAGGGCCAGTTCTGAAATATTCCATATGAAAACAGTATCTCTTTGGCGGCCGCTTCAGTTGAGCGCCATACATCCCGACGTTCATCCCGCCATGAATCGATGATGAGACCGCGGCCTCTGGCAGTGGTTTCGATGATTTGCCAGGGACCGGCGGCCCTGGACGGTGAAACGGCATTTATCCGCCAATTAGACTCCACAAAGGGTATGGATATTATTTCCCATGGAAGTCTTGATTTTCGTAGAACGGAGTTTATTTCTATGCGGAATGGGAAGAATCTGTTTAGGGACAGTTTGATTTTTCGTAATCCCTTTTCTGTTGACCACTTCGCTATCCAGTCTTCTATTTCCTTGCGCTCCCCAAGAATCTGGCCTATTTCTTCAGACCATGCTTTTGATCCTCCATGCCCACGTCTCGGAGTTATGTAATGCGGTTGTGTAATTGAATTGATTGGCGAGGCATTGCGCAAAGGTGTAAGGGGCGAAGTGTCATTGGCTAATGCCGATGATGCCACAAGAACCAGTGCCGCAATTAGAGCCGTTCGCCGAAGTATATACCGGCCCATTCCCATCGTCCATTTATTTCCGGATTCACCGGATAGTCTATCTTGCGGAAATAAAGATACCAAGTTGGTATCTTCCATGTCCAGCCAGCCGTCCACAGAAATGCTTCCCGAGCATTGGAATAATCGTCCAATTCGCTACGAAATCGCACTCTGTTCGTTAAGAAAATTCCCAGATTCATTGGTGTATGCGTAAATGCATCTGATGTATCCTGAGTCCAGTTCATGAAAAAGAAATTGTCCGATTTATAGCGTTCCAATAGAGACACATTTTGTGTCTTGATTGCGTACTTTATCGTATTAACCAAGTCTTCGAGATTGGCTACGGTCCACGTTTTATTGCTTGTGTGAAATCCTAAGGCATCGATTACACGGGAATGTGCGTCTGGAATTCCGGGTATAATTGTCTCCGGGTAATTGAGAAAATCTTCATAACAATCAAACATTCTCTCCCATACCCCTATTTTCTTATACTCGGTAGCCAGATAATATAGATTTCTTCCCATATCAATTTGATCGGGGAACTGGCTCTGCATTGCTTCTCTTGCGGCTATGGCCCTGCGCGAATCGTCTGCATGAAGGGCGATTTCTCTCAACGCGAGAAGATGGAGAGATCGACCCTTTATGGTGAGATCTGGATAATTTTTCAGCAGGCGCTGCATATAATCCAATGCGAGTTCGTTGGAACCAGTTTCTCTTGCCCCATTCGCCATGGCCATCAGGTAATAAGCCCCGTAAGGATCTTGAGGATTCTTTTCCAGGATTATGCCAAGCTGGGATGATAACCAATCGAGTTCATCGACTTTTCTGGCTACAGATATCACCGGTTCCAATGCAGCGTAGCGTAGTGCTGGATCGGCATCCCGGGTGTTGGCAACGACCAGAAATTCTTTTATTTCTCCTTGACTGGATAGACTGGCAGGCAGTTTAGAGTCTCCACAGGAGTTGCTGAGAAGAATGAAGGCGATGATTGAGAGAAAGTAAAGGGCAGGGGCTGTGACAGAATGCGCGATAAGGAAAGCCCCCCCTCGGGCACTGACACAGCCCCTATAAAAGAATTCCAAACTATGATTCATCAGTGAATTTCTGATACTTAACGGGATCTGATTTGAATGCCACAATCGAGTCTGTCGAGTCTGTCTTCAATAGTGCCTGCTCGGCTTCATCCACTAAAGAGGTAGAGTCGATATAACGATTGTTTCTGGAGGTGATTCCGATTCGGCCATTGGGCATATCGATAATGAGTTGTTTGGCCCTCTTCATCGCTGTGTCCAAATCTGTATCCGGGGCAATTACACCTATCCATTCGTCATCGACTATGAATATGTGACAATTTTGGTAATATGTTTCTTCAACCTTGTCGATTTCTCCTCCATTTAGGCGAATTAACTGCAAAGAAAGGTTTTGATTGAGAGATTCGGCTTCGACAAGTTCCATTTCCAGTTTTTCAAGGAATTCGAATTTGCCGATACCGACTGAGTCGTCTACCTGGGGTGGTGTGGCTACATTCATATCGAAATCTCCGATGTCATCATCGTCAATGAGTAGTTCCGGTACATTTTCGCGTATAATCTCATCGGTGGTTTCACGACGAGGCCTAGGAGCACGGGTTGGTTTGATGAAGATGATTACGATAGTTAGGATAAACAGTCCGCCTGCCGTGACAAGAATGATCAATAGATACTGACGTATTTCCCCAAAGCTAAGGTTGGTGCCGATGAAATAAGCACGTAGTCCGGGCATTCCGCTTACGCTCATCGATTGATAGATTACTTGGTACTGGAGTCGGAGTAATCCGTCAAATTTATCAGAATCCATTATGGACTGAGATTTGAAGTCCTGGGCGATGGGCTTCACGGTACTTAACCGAAGACCATCATCGAGGGAAATCACTTGGATTGCGATTAAGAAAGCATCCTCGCTGAGTAGCTTCTTTGCGAGTTCAATTTCTTTCTCGATATCCCGTTCTACAATGAGTGTTTCACTTAGGCGGTTTGCGTACTCATTGGTTCGAATGGCGAAATCTGACATACGGGTTGCTCTGACTTTGTAGGCCTCCCAGGCGAGATAACCGATGACACCGAGTAATGCAGTCAGGACGGAAACTGTGTATACTATAGCGAAGGTTTTTTTCATGAATCTATTATATACATAGAAGGGAGGGGATGTTGAGTATCCGAAGAAGATTTTTATCAAATGGATGGTATCCGGATTCAAAAAGAGAATTAGAGCGTATGGTTAGGGATTGGATTACTGGTGTTCTCCCGGGCTCTTCTCATGCGGGAGTCGTTCCTCATGCCGGATGGTCTTTCTGCGGATCCATCATCGCCCAAGTTGTCAATGAACTTTCTTCTGATATCGATACTATCGTGATTCTCGGAGGGCATAACCCGCCCGGCGGGCCATTTATTTCGTACAATTACGATGAATGGATTACCCCAACCGGCTCCTATTCCATGGATGATATGCTGGTAGAGAGCCTTGAGCAGTCTACCATAGAGAAATTTATTGAGGAAAGTGAGGCAGATAATACGGTGGAAGTCGTCATGGCCTTGGCCCTTTTCTTGAAACCTGATGCGAAATGGGCGGCGTGGCGAGTTCCCGCCGATAGCAGAGCCATCGATTTCGGCGAAAAACTTGCCAAAGCGGCGAAGGATACACATCGCCGATTGGCTGTCCTAGGGTCCACCGATCTTACCCACTATGGTCCTCGATACGGGTTTGTTCCACAGGAATCTTTGGGGAATCCCGTACGATGGGTAAGCGAGAGGGATCACCGTATGCTGGATGCTTTGCTCGATTTCGATGGAGAGGAGGCCTTGCGCAGGGCTAACTTTGAAAAAGCCGCCTGTTCCAGCGGAGGGGCTGTAGCCGCGATGAGTTATGCAAAAATTCTAGGTGCTCATAAGGGCAGGGTGCTTAGCTACGCGACAAGCCGGGATGTATGGCCGGATGACTCATTCGTTGGCTATGCAGGGGTCGTTTGGGAGTAGCCTTATCAGCAAACCCGCATGGCGTTAGCCCAAGTTCACCATCCCCTGCCAGGAATCATATAAAAAACCGACTTTTTGTATCGCCAACCGACAAATAAAGCGTGACGAAGGCCACGAGGGGGAGCAGTCAAAGCTTTGAAAAACCTCTGTGCCCTCTGTGCCTCCGTGCGCAATTCTGCCTTTCACAGAGTTCCCAAAGGACACGAAGAGGGGGGCAATCAAAGCTTTAAACCTAAAAACGGCAGTTGAACTTCTTTTTTTGAGTTAATATTGTAATTCACAATGTAATCCTGAATAAACAACAGGGGCAAGCAACCCTTGCCCTTCTCTTTGAGGCACCCTACAATACCAGTAGTTTGAATGCGAAACATAGAGAGGCTCCATGGCTCACAATGAAGACGGCAATTCTATAATAGAAGATGAAATTCTCGCAAAATTTCTCGACAACGCCGCCAGCAAAGCAAAGCGCAACATCGAAGAGCATGGAACTCTCAGCACAGAAGATGCAATCCCTTTAATGTTGAAATCCCAGTTCAACCACATTGCCCACTTGGAGCAACAGATGGTGACCAAAGAGGAATTCAAGGGTCTAGAGAGCAAATTTCAAGGCTTGAAGGAGCAATTTCAGGCTCTGAAAGACCAATTCCAGGTCCTAAAAGACCAATTTCAAGTTTTAAAAGATCAATTCCAGGGCTTGAAGGAGCAATTTTCATTTCTGAAATGGATTATTGGTATCGGCTTTGTCATGTTGTTCGCCTTGAATCTCTACATCGTATTTTTCAAGTAGCCCTTGCCCTTCTCTTTGAGGCACCCTACAATACCAGTGGTTTGAATGCGAAACATAGAGAGGCTTATCCCCATGGCTCACAATGAAGACGGCAATTCTATAATAGAAGATGAAATTCTCGCGAAATTTCTCGACAACGCCGCTAGCAAAGCAAAGCGCAACATCGAAGAGCATGGAACTCTCAGCACAGAAGATGCTATCCCTTTAATGTTAAAATCCCAGTTCAACCACATTGCCCACTTGGAGCAACAGATGGTGACCAAAGAGGAAATCAAGGGCCTAGAGAACAAGATTCAAGGCTTGAAGGAGCAATTTCAGGCTCTAAAAGACCAATTCCAAGCTCTAAAAGACCAATTCCAGGTTCTAAAAGACCAATTCCAGGTTCTAAAAGATCAATTCCAGGTTTTACAAGATCAATTCCAGGGATTGAAGGAGCAATTTTCATTTCTGAAATGGATTATTGGTATCGGCTTTGTCATGTTGTTCGCCTTGAATCTCTACATCGTATTTTTCAAGTAGCCCTTGCCCTTCTCTTTGAGGCACCCTACAATACCAGTAGTTTGAATGCGAAACATAGAGAGGCTCCATGGCTCACAATGAAGACGGAAATTCTATAATAGAAGATGGAATTCTCGCAAAATTTCTCGACAACGCCGCCAGCAAAGCAAAGCGCAACATCGAAGAGCATGGAACTCTCAGCACAGAAGATGCTATCCCGTTAATGTTGAAATCACAGTTCAACCACATTGCCCACTTGGAGCAACAGATGGTGACCAAAGAGGAAATCAAGGGCCTAGAGAACAAGATTCAAGGCTTGAAGGAGCAATTTCAGGCTCTAAAAGACCAATTCCAAGCTTTAAAAGACCAATTCCAGGTTCTAAAAGACCAATTCCAGGTTCTAAAAGACCAATTCCAGGTTCTAAAAGACCAATTTCAGGGATTGAAGGAGCAATTGTCATTTCTGAAATGGATTATTGGTATCGGCTTTGTCATGTTGTTCGCCTTGAATCTCTACATCGTGTTTTTCAAGTAGCCCTTGCCCTTCTCTTTGAGGCATCCTACAATACCAGTAGTTTGAATGCGAAACATAGAGAGGCTCCATGGCTCACAATGAAGACGGAAATTCTATAATAGAAGATGAAATTCTCGCAAAATTTCTCGACAACGCCGCCAGCAAAGCAAAGCGCAACATCGAAGAGCATGGAACTCTCAGCACAGAAGATGCTATCCCGTTAATGTTGAAATCACAGTTCAACCACATTGCCCACTTGGAGCAACAGATGGTGACCAAAGACCAATTCCAGGCTCTAAAAGACCAATTCCAGGCTCTAAAAGATCAATTCCAGGTTCTAAAAGATCAATTCCAGGGATTGAAGGAGCAATTTTCATTTCTGAAATGGATTATTGGTATTGGCTTTGTCATGTTGTTCGCCTTGAATCTCTACATCGTGTTTTTCAAGTAGCCCTTGCCCTTCTCTTTGAGGCACCCTACAATACCAGTGGTTTGAATGCGAAACATAGAGAGGCTCCATGGCTCACAATGAAGACGGAAATTCTATATTAGAAGATGAAATTCTCGCAAAATTTCTCGACAACGCCGCCAGCAAAGCAAAGCGCAACATCGAAGAGCATGGAACTCTCAGCACAGAAGATGCTATCCCTTTAATGTTAAAATCACAGTTCAACCACATTGCCCACTTGGAGCAACAGATGGTGACCAAAGATCAATTTCAGGTTCTGAAAGATCAATTTCAGGACTTGAAGGAGCAATTCCAGGCTCTAAAAGACCAATTTCAGGTTCTAAAAGATCAATTCCAGGGCTTGAAGGAGCAATTTTCATTTCTGAAATGGATTATTGGTATCGGCTTTGTCATGTTGTTTGCCTTGAATCTCTACATCGTGTTTTTCAAGTAACCCTTGCCCTTCTCTTTGAGGCACCCTACAATACCAGTAGTTTGAATGCGAAACATAGAGAGGCTCCATGGCTCACAATGAAGACGGAAATTCTATAATAGAAGATGAAATTCTCGCAAAATTTCTCGACAACGCCGCCAGCAAAGCAAAGCGCAACATCGAAGAGCATGGAACTCTCAGCACAGAAGATGCTATCCCTTTAATGTTAAAATCACAGTTCAACCACATTGCCCACTTGGAACAACAGATGGTGACCAAAGACCAATTTCAGGTTCTACAAGACCAATTCCAGGTTCTAAAAGATCAATTCCAGGGCTTGAAGGAGCAATTGTCATTTCTGAAATGGATTATTGGTATTGGCTTTGTCATGTTGTTTGCCTTGAATCTCTACATCGTGTTTTTCAAGTAACCCTTGCCCTTCTCTTTGAGGCACCCTACAATACCAGTAGTTTGAATGCGAAACATAGAGAGGCTTATCCCCATAGCTCACAATGAAAACGGAAATTCTATAATAGAAGATGAAATTCTCGCAAAATTTCTCGACAACGCCGCCAGCAAAGCAAAGCGCAACATCGAAGAGCATGGAACTCTCAGCACAGAAGATGCTATCCCTTTGATGTTAAAATCACAGTTCAACCACATTGCCCACTTGGAGCAACAGATGGTGACCAAAGATCAATTTCAGGTTCTGAAAGATCAATTTCAGGGCTTGAAGGAGCAATTTTCATTTCTGAAATGGATTATTGGTATCGGCTTTGTCATGTTGTTTGCCTTGAATCTCTACATCGTGTTTTTCAAGTAGCAGGAGTCCTTATACACGGAAGGCACTACTGGGAAATCCCCTGCCAAAGCGGGGGTGCGTCATGATCAACCAGGGAAAGAGCATAATTCTTACGATCTGACTAACCCCTGTTTTGAGGGGTGTGTGGCGGGAACCCGTCTGCCGCATACGGACGTTCAAAGAAAAACCCCTGACTGCAAACTGGCAACTATGGCAATGGTCGTAGATGGGATGGTTTCCCAATGTCTAGAGAACCTCTAAAAACAGCTTTAGAAAATTGACGAAGAGATTTTTCGCCTGCCTGTTGCCGTGTCCGTCACCTGTCTGCTTCAACAACCATAAGTAAAAACACAGGAAGTATTCATAATTGATTCATCCAACATAGGTACATTGGGGGTAATCACAAATCAACAAGGAGTTACAGTATGATAGTAAGTATGCAGAAAATCGTCAGTATTTCTTTGGTCCTCTTGAGTCTTGTCGGTACTGCGGGCTTTGCCGAGGTAGCAGGCTATGGGGCCAAAAGTCTTGATTCCGCCACTGGGTTAACGGTGGAGGAGATGCTGAACTACGCCATTCAGGACGAATATTTGGCCCGGGCGGAGTATGAATTGATTATACAGGAGTATGGGAATATAAGACCCTTTAGCCGCATAATTCTGGCGGAGGAACGGCATATCCTTTGGGTTATAGATGCCCTGAACGAGTATGAATTTGCCGTACCTGAGGATGAATCAAAAGACCATGTTGTCTTACCGACGAGCATCAAGACTGCCTTGGAAACGGGTGTTAAGGCCGAAATAGACAATATCGCCATGTATGACAAGTTCCTGGCCCAGCCAAACCTGCCTGCCACTATACGGATATTGTTCCTGAAATTACAAAATGGCTCCCGGAACCATTTAAGAGCTTTTCAGAACAGGTTAAGACGGTAGCGTTTCCGTGCCGCCCAGATTGGAGATGGACCCGTAGATGCTGTTTTCAAGTCCTTCGATGAATGCACCGGAATATCGGGCCGTCTCACCGAATACATAATCCAGGCCGTAGGTAAAGGCAAAGATGCCCAGGGACAGGTTAAACTCCAGGTAGATTCCGACGGAACATTGATCGACGGCAAGGCTACATCAACCGATATTATTGAGGCCTCGGCCCTAGCCTACCTCAATGTCGTCAACCGGAAGACGTTGGTAGGGGTACAGAATATAAAGAAGCCGCACCTTTGATGGGTCGTTGTGACACATGCGTGTGTCATTTGAGGCGTAGTGGGTCAATAAGGCACACCTTGGGGCATTGCTACGATATCGAAGGCGAAGGAAGCAGGGGTATCGTCGGGCAATTCTTAGCTATTGCTTCTTTGGCGTTTGGCAAATTGTTATATTGTAATGAAATAGGATCGCCGGTACGGAAATTGGCACGCTATATGCTTTATTGTTAGTAAGATTAAATCACAAGGAGGGACAAGATGAAATATCTTGCTACAATCAATCACCCTGCGAGCATATTAGAGGACATGAATCGCATGATTAACCAGTATCGTGGGTGTTCCGATGTCCATGAAGGCCATGGATTTTCAGCTGACATCGCTGAAACCGGCGATTCTTATCGATTAGAGGCCGAACTTCCGGGGTTTTCTTCTTCGGAAGTCGAGGTTAAGGTGAAGGAAAACCTGCTGATTATCGATGCCAAGCAAGCCGAGACGAGTGAGGAGAAGCTTTCGTTCCTTAATCGGGAGAGGATACGGGGGAACAGGAGGCACTCATTCACCTTGCCAGAGGATGTCGACAAGGATGTAATTGAGGCCGAGATGAAGAATGGTTTGCTGGAAATCGTACTGAAGAAGCCGCCGAAAGCCCAGCCGCTCAACATCAAGGTGCAGGGGGATTAGTTTGATTATCTCAAACGGCATGATGATGAGCCATTTATAGGGGGGTGAGCCCGACGGGGCGGAGAGGCGGCGGCGGGATTGTCGAGGGCCTATAAATGCCCCCCTGCATTCTGACACAGCCCCTGATTACCCACCCGCATTTTGATCATGTCGTGTGCGGTGCTGATTGCCTTAATTTCGTCGGCCTGAAGTTTGAAGTCTTTGAAGTACCAGGGCACTGTGTTGGTTCAGCGGCATTCCATGTGAAAAGCGAATCACTCTGTTTCGTTGGCGACTTGTATTGTTTCGGCAATTTCATTAAGCTCAGTCCAGATAATGACACTGTAGGTTGACAAAGAAGTGATAGCGGCTAGATTCATAAGGGTCCCTCTAAAAAACAACTTTAGAAAATTGCCGAAGAGATTTTTCGCCTGCCTGTTGCAGACAGGGGGCTGTGTCAGAATGATGGATTTGGTTAATGGAATGGAATTCCCCCCCCCCTTCCCCCCCCCCAAAGGGGGGCACCCATTGCTTACCTTGAAGGGGGTGGGATTGCCACCCATTGCTTCCCTTGAAGAGGGGGATGGGGGGCTACCACAGGCAAGGCGGCGAAAAGTTCTGAAAGCGGAGTGTTCTGTTGTACATGAGCATTTCAGGTTTTTTCGCTAACTTTGGAGGTACGGTGGCAATCGGGGCTGTGTCAGAATGATGGATTTGGTTTGTAGGCAAGGCGGCGAGAAGTTCTGAAAGCGGAGTGTACATGTTGTACATGAGCATTTCAGGTTTTTTCGCCAACGCCGCATGCGGGCCAAAGGCGCATTCTGACACAGCCCCTGGCAGGCGGTAAAGATCAAGGCAAAAATTAAACGGAGGTTTTTAGCATTGTCCATAATAATATGTCTTGCCATAGCAGTAATCAGCGGGTGTTCCCGTTCCCCCAACAGTACAGGCGATTCAGCTTCCCAAGCAGAGGAGTCCGCCATAGAGCGTCGGGTATCAGTCCGAGCGGAAGCCGTTCATTCGGGAACCTTTATCGTATATGGGGAGTACCTCGGTGAAGCTCGCGGCATCCTGGAAGTGTCCCTTAAGGCGGATATGGAAGGCCAGGTCACTCGGGTTTTCGCCACTGAAGGCGATAAGGTCAGGGAGGGGCAATCCCTTGCCGAAATTGATCTGGAAAGGGTGAATAAAAACTATGAGACCGCAGTGCTCAACGAGAGGCTGGCCCTGGAAACCTTCCAGCGGGAACAGGGTTCTCTGGATGAGGGCAACTCGTTTCAGCTCAAAGTGGACCAGGCGAATTTGGCCTGGCTGAAGGCGCAATCAGCATTGCTTGCCGCAAAGAACGAGAGGGATTCGGCTTTGGCGATAACGCCGATCACCGGCACCGTCGTGCGCCGACATATAGATCCTTACGACGATCTCGATTCTGGAGATCCCACCTTTGATATTGCCGATCTCAGCCGCATTCGTATAACCGTCGATGTACCGGAAGCCGACATAATGGGCGTAAGGGAGCTGGAAGATGCCGAAGTCGTCTTCACGGCATACCCTGGCCATGTTTTCATCGGCACTCCAACAGGGTTTGCCCGGGCACGTTCCCAGCGTTCCTTGAGTTATGAAGTAACGGTGGTGGTTGACAACCCCGATGCGGTGATTCTGGCGGGACAAACGGCGCGAGTACGATTAGCCCTTCGGCAATATCCAAACACAATCTCTGTCCCATCCCGTGCCGTTCTTACCCGCACTGACGGAAGTTATGTTTTTGTTGCCCGTGATGGTATCGCCCATGAAGCATTCGTAAGAATAGGCGTGGCCAGTACCACCAGGACGGTTATTGAGAGTGGTCTCTTCGCCGATGATCTTGTGGTGGTAGAAGGCTTCAACCGCCTTGCCGATGGTGAGTTGATTGAAATACATAATTAGCTGGAACCTTGTATGATCCGACTCTTCATTAGCAAACATATGGCGGTGTTCTCCCTCTCCGTTCTCATCATAATTCTAGGGGCAATCTCTTATGCAACATTGCCGCGGGAAACCACTCCAGACATCAAAATTCCCTATATCATCGTGACGACCTCCTACATCGGGGTATCAGCAAAAGACATAGAATCATTGGTGACCGAACCGATTGAAACCGAGCTTGAAGGGATGAACGGTCTTAGCGAACTCACCAGTCAAAGCCGTCAGAACGTCTCGGTAGTAACGGCAGAATTTACTACAGATATAGATGTAGAAGAAGCGTTGCGCCGAACCAAAGACAGGGTGGACATTGCGGTGGCAAATCTTCCAGACGATGCCGATGAACCCAATGTCCGAGAGGTGAATATCTCGGACTGGCCAGTCTTTACCGTCGTCCTCACCCACCCTGACGGTGTCGAAGTAATCACCACCGTAGCCGAGGATATCCGCGATGAACTCAAACGATTGAATGGGGTGCTTGAAGTATCCATTGCAGGGAAACCCGAACGGGAGCTAGCCATCGAATTAGATCCCTATCAGATGGGGTCTTATGAGGTGTCCATCGATGATGTGAGGAATGCAGTCACCCAGGAACACGTAACCATTCCCGGCGGTGTCTTGGAAAACTCGGAGAAGAATTACTCTATCGCGGTGACAGGGGAGATCACCGATGTGCACCACTTTGGCAAAATCATTATAAAGGGCGGGAGTGGAGTGAGTGTGCCACTTGAAAATCTGGCACGAGTGAAATTTCAGGATGCAAAACGAAAAACAATCTCCCGTCTGAACGGAGAATCGGCGATAACATTGAACATAACAAAACGCATAGGGGAAAATGTCTTAGAATTAACCGATGCCGCCCATGCCAAAATAGAGGAGCTTACCCCGATATTGCCCAAAGGTACCGAGGTATACGTCGTCTATGATGAGAGCCGCTACATCCGTGAAATGGTTGCCGATCTCGAGAACAATATGTTTTCTGGATTCGTCCTTGTTCTCTTAGTTACCTTCTTCTTTCTGGGGTTTCGCAACAGCCTATTTGTTTCCATGGCCATTCCCTTCTCAATGCTTCTGTCATTTTTCATACTCCAGCTTATGGGGATCACGCTCAACATGGTCGTCCTGTTCAGCTTGATCATCGCCCTAGGAATGCTTGTGGACAATGGGATAGTCATCGTCGAAAACATCTACCGCCACCAGGCCATGGGAAAAACCCGTATCGAGGCCGCCATTGCCGGAACCCAAGAAGTGGCGGCACCCGTTGCGGCGAGTACCCTTACTACACTGCTGGCCTTTTTCCCCATCATCTTCATGCCGGGAATGATGGGCGAATTTATGAGCTACCTTCCCAAGACCGTCATCGTTGTTCTTGCCTCTTCACTCGTTGTCGCCCTGACTATTAATCCGACCTTCTGTGCGAGTTTTCTGAAGGTGAAGCGGGAGGGAAACAGTGGTGTAGTTTTTACCCGCATTCAGAAAGGGTACACCCGTATTCTCAGCCGTTGCACATCACATGGCTTCTTAACAGTTGCCTTGGTGACCATCGTCGTAATAGCGGGATTTGTCACCTATGGTATATTTGCGGCTGAAGTCATCTTTTTTCCAGATATAGACCCCGAACAGGCGCGAATAGACATCAAGGCTCCCCAAGGAACGCCCATCGACCGCACAGATGTTATCATCGCTGAAGTGGAGAAGGCTATTCCCGAAATAAATATGTCGATGAAGAGCTATGAGGCCATTGCCGGACGTGCCGCAAATAATGTGGAAAGCAACCGCGGGGAGGTGATCATCACCTTTAAGCCCTATGCAGAAAGAAAGATACCCGGAGCATCATCGGTGAAGCAGCTTCAGCAGACACTAGAGCGGCTCATCACCGGAGCCATCGTCAAGGTGCGGGAAAACAACTCCGGTCCCCCTGCTGGAGACGATATATCCTATGAGGTGCGCGGGGATGATTATGAAATAATAGGCCGTATCGCCGATCAACTCATAGACATCCTCATCCCTTACAAGGAGGCATTCAAACTCATCGATAACGATTATGAGGCGAATCTTCCCGAAATTGTCGTCAATATCGACAGACAACGGGCGGCCTACTATGGATTAAATACAGCTCAGGTGGCTGGCACCATCAGGACAGCAATCACCGGTTCCAAAATCAGTGCCTTTCGCTACGGCGATGAGGAGTACGACATCGTGTTGAGATATCGCGATGACACCCGGGATTCCCTGCAAATGCTCCGTAACATCAATGTGATTTCCATGGACAGGCGGCGAATTCCCCTGAGTGCCATCGCCGAAATCGTCCCGCAGTCAAGCCTGAGCGTCATCAAACGGCGCAACCTCAATCGGGCAGTGAATGTGGTGGCAAACTTCAATCCGGGAAATGAAGAGCGGAGCGAAATAACCACGGCAGTGGCCGCCAAAGTTGAAGAACTCAAGCAAACACTCTCGCCCGGATATGAAATTAGCATCGGTGCAGGAACCGATGATCGTGCCGAATCTACCACTTTTTTGATACAGGCCTTTATCGTAGCGGTATTCCTTATAATCATCGTCCTGATCGCACAGTTCAACTCCCTGATTGATCCCTTCATCATCATCTATGCCGTATTTCTGAGTCTCGGCGGTGTAATGTGGGGATTCGCCATCGGTGGCAAGCTCGTCGGTCAGAGCTTCGTTATCATAATGTCGGGGATAGGCTCAATAGCCCTCGCGGGAGTGGCCGTGAACAACTGCATCGTCCTCGTTGACTACACACATAAATTGATACGGCAGAATACACCATGGCGTGAAGCATTAGTGTTGGCCGGCAGTACACGCCTGCGCCCAGTTCTTCTCACCGCCTTAACCACCATCCTTGCCTTGCTACCGATGGCAGTAGGAGTGAGCTTCGATATCCATGAGTTCAAGATGGTCATTGGTAGCGAATCGGCAGAGTACTGGAAATCCTTTGCCTGGACCATGCTCTATGGCTTGTCTTTCGCCACACTTTCAACCCTCGTCGTCGTTCCTTCCATGCTAAGCATTAAATACCGGATACTGGAACGCCGTACGGGCTCCGCTGCGGTGCAGTGAGATACTGCTCTCTCTCCCTTCGCCAGTGAAAGACCTTTATGATTAACCACAGATGGATACGGATAAACACGGGTAGATTCTAATCGTTGCCTGTGCCTCGTGTTCACTCGCTTTCAAGAATAAGTATTTGGGCGGGGCCCCCAGCACATTCATGCCCCCCCTATAAATGCCGGGGCTGTGTCAGAATCCAGGGGCTGTGTCAGAATGATGGATTTGGTTAATAGAATGGAATTCCCCCCCCCTCCCCCCCCTCAGGGGGGGCACCAACCCCTTGCTTCCCTTGAAGAGGGGGGTGAGGGGGGGGGGATTTTCTGATCCCTTTCCTTTATCGCATTCTGACACAGCCCCGGCTTTCTATTCCAATACCTTTAATCTGGCGGCCTGTTGTAAGGGGGCAAGGAGTTTAAGAAGATCAAAATTCCGCAATTATTCTTAATAATTCCCCTCGATAGAGTGTATGTAGAAATTTACAGCAAATAGATTCCTCAAACAGCCATTTTTGCATTTTTAGGCATTTTTATAAAATCCATTTGACAGAGAATATAACTTCTTCTATCATTTACATTTAGTGGGTAATATGACTTTCCTTATCATGTGGGGTGACTCGGTACGAAATTCCTTAGGGGTTTCTGTGGGGAGTTCGGGCGGAAATTTGAACAACTCTATGCCTTCACACCCCATTAAGGTTGCGGCTTGGGCAGGGTGGATTGGACAGAGAACTTCCATGACGGGGGCAGTACTGGAATTTCAAACGGATGTCGATTCAGAGAGGGATATGGAGGTGATTTCTTCTTCCCTGAACACTTTAATTCGGAAGATATTCTCGGGAATTTGGCAATTTCGATCACCAGATCGTTGTGCTATATAGGAATATGAAGTTGCCGTTACGTCGACATGATAATGTAATACTGGGCTACAGAATCTTTGATTTCATCATCGTCCTTTTGTGCTGGTCCGTAGCCTATTTCCTTCGATTTCATGGTATGATCGAAGGCTCAAAAAGCATAGACTTTGAAATCCTGGCCATGGGCCTGATTGTCAGCATCCTCTCCCATTTCTATTTCTCACATAATAATCTCTACACATCCCAGAGATATTTCTCCTGGTACAGGGAAGTATTTTCAGTAGTGAAATCCCATTTTCAGTCCATATCAACGGTAATCGTCCTTCTCTATTTATTGAATCCCTCACGATTGTCAAGAATTATGCTGATTATTTACACCCTTATGGTTGTTATATTCTCTCTAGCTAGCCGCCTTATAATCAAGTCCATATTATTCAATCGCCGACGTAAGGGTAAAAATCTCAAGCATATCGTACTAATTGGCTCCAATGAACCCATTCTTGAATATGCGGAAAAAATAATTGAGACACCGGAACTCGGGCTTCGTATCACCGGATGGTTTGATTCCGGGGGGAAATCAACTCTCCTTGGAATCACCGAGTTAGGCTCACTGGATCATATCCCCGCCGGACGCGAAGAGGGTGCACCGGATGCTCTGATTATCGGCTACAATGTGGGAGAATATCCTCGGCAGAGTGAGGGGCTTGCTCATTTCAACAAGACAGTTATTCCAGTGTGGATTCTACCGGAAATTGAGCATTCTTTCATCGGTTATACAATCGAATCCTTCCATGGGCTTCCAATGGTAAAAATAAACGACCACCACCTTACGATGATGGAGACCATCTCGAAACGGTTGATTGATGTCCTAGGGGGGGCGTTGGCCCTGGTGGTGCTTTCACCCTTGATGCTACTGATTGCTTTAGCCATTAAATTCAGCTCTAGGGGACCGGTATTTTACGGACAGGAACGAATGTCGAAAGATGGTCATAAATTTATGATGTGGAAATTCCGCTCGATGACTGTCGATGCCGAGAAAGAATCCGGGGCCGTATGGACAAGTGAAAACGACAATCGAACGACAGCGGTCGGTTCTTTTCTAAGAAAAACATCCTTGGATGAAATCCCGCAGTTTTGGAATGTTCTCAAAGGAGATATGAGCCTGGTGGGCCCCAGGCCAGAGCGTCCGGTGTTTATCGATAAGTTCAAGGATGAGATTCCTGCATACATGCTACGCCATAAAATGAAGTCCGGCATTACCGGATGGGCCCAGGTGAACGGCTGGCGGGGGGATACCAGTCTTGAGAAACGTATTGAATTCGACCTTTATTACATACAGAATTGGACGATCTGGCTGGATTTCAAGATACTGTTTCTGACCGTCTTGAAAGGATTTGTAAATCCCAATGCCTATTGAAAGTCTTTCCGGTCTGAAGGTTGCGCTGGTTCATGATTGGCTGGTCTCCTATGGAGGCGCGGAACGGGTTCTTGAGGAATTTTCCAGACTCTTTCCTGAAGCACCGATCTACACAACAGTCTATGATGAAAAATCCATCGGACACACATTTCCCAAAAAACGGGTTCGGACTTCTTTTATGCAGAGGATTCCCGGTTCTACAAAGTTTTACCGGAAAATGCTGTCGCTGATGCCTCGAGCCTTCGAAGAGTTTGATTTAAGCGGATACGATCTTGTACTCTCCAGCTCTTCTTCCTGTGCCAAGGGAGTTTTGACTTCGGCCTCAACCCTGCATATAAGTTACGTTCATACGCCGATGCGTTATGCCTGGGATCTTTACCCTGAATACTTAGCAGAGGCGGGATTTTTGACGCGGCTGGGTATGAGGAGACAGATGCCCGGAATCCGGCAATGGGATGCTCTTTCAGGACAGCGGGTGGATTGTTTTCTAGCGAATTCCAGAGAAGTGGCATCCCGAATTTATAAAACCTATCGCCGTAGTGCCGCAGTTCTCCATCCGCCGGTATCAACAGATTTTTTTACACCGGATGACAATCCGGGAAATCATAATGACTACTATCTGATACTTTCCCGATTCGTACCGTATAAACGGATCGATCTGGCGATCAGGGCCTGTAATGAAATGGGCAGGAAACTCGTTGTTGTCGGCAGTGGCCCCCAGAAAAAGGAACTTAAAAAAATGTCCGGTCCAAATATCCAATTCACCGGAAGGATTTCTGACGAGGAGATTCGGGATTATTATCGAAAGTGTCGCGCATTTCTGTTCCCGGGTTTCGAAGATTTTGGCATAACACCTGTGGAAACCCAGGCCTGCGGGCGCCCGGTTCTTGCCTATGGTAAAGGCGGGGCTCTGGATTCGGTCATTCCAGGTAAAACCGGTGTGTTTTTCGAAGATCAGACGGTGGACTCCTTGGTAAGAGGAATCCGGCGATTAGAATCAATCAATTGGGACAGCGAATCTATCAGAAAACATGCCGAGTTATTCGACAGAAGGAAATTTCTCGTCAAGCTCAGGGATTTCATTATTAAAGCCATGAATGAAAAGGAAGAACGCGGCTACCGGGTTCTTTAAGGTTCGGGAATAACCTGGTGCCAGTTCGACGGATCGGCGGGATCTCCGGAAACGACGAACTGGTAATCGATTGTGTAGGCATCTCTTTCATGTTCTTCCGGCGGTACCGGAGTCAGCGTTGTGACAACCTCCCGTTCGGGATCCGCCGCTTTTTTGGTGAGATCGGCGGCGAGGTTTTCCTCTCCTCCCAGGGCGGAGAGTACAATGTTCGCCGTGTCGGCGGTACTCATCAGTCTATTGTCACGGCGCAGTTCACCTTCGGATTCGTAGTCTTTCACCATCAGCAGTGAATGATATGCGGCAGAACCTTCGAGGATTGTACCGTCAACGGATCTTAATACAGGCATTTTCGGCCACATCGGGGACGGGCCGTAGTAACCGTGATCGGACACGATTACAATTTTTGTAACGTCCCAGATCCCCTGTTGGCGCATCCAATTGAAATACTCCGCCAGTTCCATGAGGGTGCGAACCGCCGAACGATATGGCCTGTCTTTGTCTGCCAGTAGGAAGTCATACTCGGGAAAATACCGTCTGCCTCCGCCTACATCCATTGAAAGCCTCAGAGCTTCGTCTATAGCCCATGGAAGATGGGTGAGTTCATTTCCAATATATTTAAAAGTCGGTTTTCCATTATCCACAGTTCCCAATTCGGTGAGCATCGTCAGAAATGCGAGGCTATTTACCGCATTTCTGATTTCCAGATCACCTCGGTTGAAATTCAGCCAGCGTCCCTGAGTATAAATATAGGGTCTTAGAAAATGAGGGCTGGCCTTAAAGAATCCGACAACGGAAAAAAGACATGCATATTTCCCGGCACTGAGCTGTAGACTCAAGTTCTCGGCTTCCTCATCGTTGTTTAGCCAATACTCGGCGAAGGACTCAGGCTGGACAACCGTGATATTTCGTTCTTGCGCCTCTGCTTCCAGATTGAAATACACGGGATGGACATAAACTGAATCGTAGCCCTTATGATTAAACGCCTTGGAGAAGACTCCGTATGCATCAGAAAGCCGGTCCAGCATGGGGATACCCGGATTCGCATTCACATTCTCAGGAGCAAACTCTTCCCCGCCGAGGATACCAGGCAACCCGATAAAGGTTGAGGTCCCCATTGAAATAGTATTCGGATACCAGACAAACCCGTCATAACTGCTCCGAAGCTCCGGGTGCTCTTCAAATATTTCCGGGATGAAGCCACCGGTGAACATATCCATCATGATCAGCAGGACGTTACCCTTTCGTGACAGCCTGAATGTCACAGCGGAATTGTCCGGTAGAAATGCTGACTTATTCCCGCTTCCCGCCGACCATGCCTCTGGAGAAGAAATAATATTCGCACTTGTTTGCCCCAGGGTCATCAGAAGCAGTATGACAAGAACTGGCAACACGTGCTTGGCAAGCTTAACGGTAAAAAGGAACAGACCGACGGCAAGCAAGCCCATCGCTAAAATTTCCCCTAACTGCAACAGTTTTTCTGAAGTCCCGTAGAGCCGATCAAATCCGATAAGCCGTCCGGGATGAGAAAAAATCACAACATCCAGGACACCATAGTCTCCCGGCAACAGGTATGTATAACCCCATGCAATTATGGCAATAACGGCAAAAGCCGGAGCAAGGAGTCCCCGAAGCGAGGTGGATGAGAGTAGATAGAGTCCATAGCCAAAGACGCAGAACAGCAACAGATAGAAGAGATGCCACAGCAACAGAGGAAAAAGAGAAAATGGAAGTGAGCTAGGATCTGAGACATGGATGGTGATAGGCGAGAAGAGAAAGACCAGCCCGCCAGCCAACAAAAGACCGAACGATGCAAGGCGATCAAAGTACTTTTTATTACTGAGGTAATTCGGTTCCAATCGAGGGGTAAAAGCATCTGATACAGAGTAGAGGGCCAGCACGAGAAATGAGGGAATCTGACTTAATATGACATACATCGATCTGATGTAATCAGGATTCCCCACAAGATTGAATTTTCGATGCAGATACAGATACAATCCCAACGAACCGACGACAAAAAGTAGCAGGACGACCCGCTTTTCTATCAGAATTCTCCGGCGAAACTGATTGCCCAGAAGAAACAGAGTAATGAATTCCACAGCCAATGTCGTAGCAAGCTTCCACCCAAGTGCATATTTATCGAGCAAAACGGCAAGAGCCAGCAAGCAGAAGCCGACGACTGCAATGATGGATTCCCATTTGTCCGGGACGAGCTTCAGGTCTCTATACGATTTATCAAGCATCTATTCAGGCCTCAATTCTTCTTCTGACAAAAGCCTACCGGATAAGGGGTATCCGATTCTGCCCAATCTTAATACTAACCTGAATCGGCATTCAACACCCGAGAAAGCTTATGCGTTCAATTTGGATTTCTTATGTTTCAGCAGTTCCTGGAGAACCCTGAATAGGCCATCGGAATCTTCGGCTTTTTCGATAAGAGTATGGTTTTCCACTGATGACAGTGCCTTTGCAATGGCTGAAAGAACATGAACATGGACATCCTCCGTGCCTAGCGGGGTAGCGAGAAAAAAGACACTTCTCACAGGCTGTCCATCGGGGGAGTCCCATTGAATACCTTCCAGGGATCGGCCAAAGGCGATAACGGGGTTCCTCAGACCTTCCACGCGTGCATGTGGAATCGCAATTCCAGCACCGATTGCGGTGCCGAATTCTCGTTCACGGTTCAACGCATTCTCTAAAAGAACTGAAGCATTGGGCAAATCCACCTGAAGTGCGATAGCGGACGCAAGCTCGCGGATTGCGTCATCGCTGGTTGAACCCGCTAGTACCGGGATGATCGCTTCGCGTGACAGGAACTGTGTCGGATCAATCCACTGCCGACGGGCCAGAGATATCGACATCCATGGTCCCACAACCGCGGAAGAAAACATGGCACTGAATACGATGGCAATAAATACCACAAGAGTAATGAGACCGGTCTCAAGGGCTAAAAGGGCCACGACGATTTCCATCATCCCGCCTGGCGTATGCGAAATTGCGATAAGATTGCGATTAATCTGAGGGACATTTGTAAATAGCACGCCAACCCAAGCACCTAAATATCGACCGGCGATGCCGATCACACACATAAGAGCAACAAGAAGAGGATCAAAACCTGTGAGAAAATCGATTTTAAGTCCGATATTCGCAAAGAATAGAGGGACAAACAAGGAATGAACCATCTGTGAGATAATACCTCTTGTGCGTTCTGACACGCTTTTCGCCTCACCAACGACAACTCCGGCGATGAAAAAACCGAAAAGAGCATGGATGCCCAGCATCTGTGTGAATGCGCCGAATAGGAGTCCCAGCAATACGGTTATCGTCAGTGATGTCGCAGGTTCGGGGGCGTTCATACGGTGTAATGCGTTAAAACCCCTGATGGAGAGTCGGCGCCCAATCGTAAGGGCGAGGAAAACAAAGCCTAGGACTACGACAAAAATAAGGGCGATGGGGCCGATTGAGGCGGTAGCCGTTGTGAATACACCCATGATAATGGTGAACAGAACCCAGCCAATAATGTCGTTAACGGTCAGGGCAGACATCACGAGAAACCCAAGGTCTGCCTTTAGTAGGTTCATGTCGTGCAACACGCGCGCAGCCACAGGCATGGCACTAATTGTCATAATGGTCGCCATGAAGAGCGAGAACACAATCCGTTGGTCAGGGTTAACCATGTAGTGTGCGGGCAAGAAGACCACTGCGCCAAAGGCGATAATCATAGGAATTATGACATCAGAGACAGCTATAACAAGAGCACTGCCGCGTTGCCGCCATGCGATAGAGAAGTCAATCTCCAACCCGGTGTCCAGCAGGAGGAGAAGAACCCCAAGCCATGCAATGGTGTCTAGCATGGCTTGTTGGATTGCATCGGGGGGGAATAACGAGGCCTGTAGACCAGGCAGGAACCGTCCAAGTAACGTTGGCCCCAGCAAGACACCCACGAGAATCTCGGCTGTCAGAGCAGGCTGCTTCCACTTGCGAAACAATCCGCCAAGGCCCCGCGCACATCCCATGAGGATGAAAACCTGAATGAGAAAAAGAAGGATATGGGATTCGTCGATATAGTGCATGATTTCTGCTCCTGTCACAGTCAAATGACTAAGAGGCTGTCGGATTTACGCCTCACGGCTCGATTGCTGCCCTTTTCTCTCTCTTGGGGCTGTGTCAGAATGCGAATTCGGAAAAAAATCACCAAAAACGGTACTAAGAACTCCAAATCCCGACAGTCTCTTAGCCGATATCATTTTGTATCCATGAAAAACTATAACTGACTCCTATAAAAAAATCCATATCACGGTATTGAAAGAGGTAAATTGCAATATTAACTGACTCCTTTGAAGTATGTGAAAAGACCCATGAAACTCATAGAACATGCTGTTTCTCAAGCAAATAAAAAACAGAAGCTAACATGGGGCATAAAGGAGAATATCACCAGTAGCAGGAAGGGGAGACACTTCAACTTAAGCTGAACGGCGTATTTTGGAAAGATTGTAGCGGAAGAAATGAAGTCCTCCGTGCGAAATTCTTTGTACCTCCCATGCCGTTTTCGATCTCACGGAGTTCACAAAGGACACAGAGAGAGGAGCAGTCAAAGCTTTAAAAACCTCTGTGAACTCCGTGCCTCCGTGCGAAACTCTTTGTGCCTCTCCATGCCGTTTTCAGATCCCGCGGAGTTCACAAAGGACACGGAGGGTTGCCTTCGGCAAATGATGAATGCTCAGTGCTGAGTTGTTTTTCAACAAATCTTAAAAACCCTCTGTGCCTCCGTGCGAAACTCTTTGTGCCTCTCCATGCCGTTTTCGATCTCACGGAGTTCACAAAGAACACGGAGGGTTGCCTTCGGCAAATGATGAATGCTCAGTGCTGAGTTGTTTTTCAACAAATCTTAAAAACCCTCTGTGCCTCCGTGCGAAACTCTTTGTACATCCCATGCCGTTTTCAATCTCACGGAGATCACAAAGGACACAAAGAGAGAAGCAGATAAATCTATTAAAAACCTCTGTGTACTCTGTGCCTCCGTGCGAAACTCTTTGTGCCTCTCCATGCCGTTTTCGATCTCACGGAGTTCACAAAGAACACGAAGAGGGGAGCAGTCAAAGCTTTAAAAACCTCTGTGAACTCCGTGCCTCTGTGCGAAACTCATTATACAACCCATGCCGTTTTCAGATCTCTCGGAGATTACAAAGGACACGGAGAGAGGGGAAGTCAAAGCTTTAAAAACCTCTGTGAACTCTGTGCCTCCGTGCGAAACTCTTCATACATCCCATGCCGTTTTCGATCTCACGGAGATCACAAAGGACACAGAGGGACGAAAATGAAAAACCTCTGTGTATTCTGTGCCCTCCGTGCGAAATTCATTATTATTTGTCCTGCTGAAGTACTAGAAACTTCTTGAAATACCTGCAATCGAGATTAAGTTGATTTGAAGAATGACGTATAATCCATTATATGGAAACAAATTGATGCCATTTCAAGATCGGTGGTTGTCGGAGAATCTATCCATTTTCATGAATCGTAACAAGCAGGGAAACACAGCTTAATCCTTACCATCTTGAGATATTTTCATAGAATGTATAGAACGATCTTCCACTGTAGTTTATGATTAAGGGAATCTCTAAAAACCCCATTGAGGTTTTGACTTGATCTTTTTCTCCGTTTCTGCGTTGCTTGCCTGTGCGTGTCCGTACGCAGACAGGACAAAATGCTCATTTAGCCTAGCTAGATTCAGCTTTTGTCGTCTTGAATCGACCTGCCAGCGGCAGGCAGACGAAAATCTCTTCGTCAAATTCCAAAGGCGATTTTTTAGAGGGACCCTTAAGATTGAAGGAGGCCTGTGGAATCATGTCGAGAGTTAACAAGAAGAGTGTTCAGGATTTGAGACCAAACACATATTTTGATGACTCAGCATGGCTTGACGAAAAATTTCTACTTCTTCCCAAGGGAATACCGGTCACGGAAGTGCTTATTAAAACTCTCCTCAGGTGGGGATTCAAGGAAATCGCCACCAAGGGGTCGATGTTTGAAGTGGATTCATCAACTATGTTGATTTCAGAAGATACATCGACATCTCAACTCCATGAAGAAGAAAACGAAGAGTTGCGGTTAGCAAGAAAATACTATATGGAGCTAACCCAGTATATACAAAATACCTATGAAAATTTTGGAGCTCAAAAAGAACTCAATCTTGGGGATATCACTGAAAAAGCGAAAGAAGCTATTGATATGACGAAGGAGCACAAGCCTTATATAATGCGGCTTATCGGCGAAAATGCCGAAAAGAATTCTGATTATTACGAGAATACCGCAAAAATTACTATCATATCTATTCTTATAGCAGAAGTATTGAGATTACCTCAATTTGGCATTGTCAATACAGGAGTTGCCGGTCTCTTGCACAAAATTGGGTTAACAAGGATACCAGCCTTTATTACCGAAAAAATATATAATTCATCTTCGCGACTACCCGATAGGGAAAGAAAACTTTTTTCATCTCATCCGGCCATTGGGATGAAAGTGCTCAACGATTACTTCAAGCAAAGAAAAATAATAATTGATCCAGAAATTTTAATTGGCATAGGCCAGCACAATGAAAAAGAAAATGGCACAGGATTTCCCCATGGGACGGTAGGGAAAAAAATATCACAGATAGGCAAAATTCTCGCCGTCGCCAATGGCTTCAATGCCAAATTAATTAACCGATCAAATCGAGATGGATTTGATCGGCATTCCGCTATGATCATGATGCTCAGAGAAATGGGGGTGTTGTACGATGAAAGAGTTGTAAAGGCCCTCCTTTCTGTTTTCTCCCTCTACCCTCCCGGCACCTATGTTCTCCTGGATGATGAATCAATTGGCATTGTCGCTACGGTTAACGACAAGAATATCAAGGCTCCTATTGTGGAATTGTTACTTGATAAAGATTTAATTGCGGTACGGCAACCTACAATTGTGAATACCATGGATGGAAACAGCCCATCAATCAACCGTGCTATTACCATGGAACAGGTGAAGTCATTGAAAATAGACAAAGGGAGCCTCTGAATAGCCTGTTTCGTTTGTGGATTGATCTTTTCCACAGTTGTAGCATTAGCAAAATACTCATATCATCGCTTGATCATAACCAGAGACTTTTACCTATCTGTGTGTTATCTGTCTGCCGCAGGCAAAGGCCACGGAGAGAGGAGCAGACAAGTCTTTGAAAAACCTCTGTGCCTCCGTGCGAAATTCTTTATACAACCCATGCCGTTTTCAGATCTCACGGAGTCCACAAAGGCCAAGGAGAGGGGGTAGTCAAAGATAAAAAACCTCTGTGCCCTCTGTGCCTCTGTGCGAAACTTTTTATACCTCCCACGCCGTTTTAGATCTCACGGAGATCACAGAGGACACGGAGGGGGGCAGAAAAAGCGTTGAAAAACCTCTGTTCGAAACTCTGCCTCTCACGGTGTCCACAAAGGCCAAGGAGAAAGGGGGGAGTAGGCAAAGATATAAAAAACCTCTGTGCCCTCTGTGCCTCTGTGCGAAACTTTTTATACCTCCCACGCCGTTTTAGATCTCACGGAGATCACAGAGGACACGGAGGGGGGCAGAAAAAGCGTTGAAAAACCTCTGTTCGAAACTCTGCCTCTCACGGTGTCCACAAAGGCCAAGGAGAAAGGGGGGAGTAGGCAAAGATATAAAAACCTCTGTGCCCTCTGTGCCTCCGTGCGAAACTTTTTATACCTCCCACGCCGTTTTCAGATCTCACGGAGATCACAGAGGACACGGAGGGGGGCAGAAAAAGCGTTGAAAAACCTCTGTTCGAAACTCTGCCTCTCACGGTGTCCACAAAGGCCAAGGAGAAAGGGGGGAGTAGGCAAAGATATAAAAAACCTCTGTGCCCTCTGTGCCTCTGTGCGAAACTTTTTATACCTCCCACGCCGTTTTCAGATCTCACGGAGATCACAGAGGACACGGAGGGGGGCAGAAAAAGCGTTGAAAAACCTCTGTTCGAAACTCTGCCTCTCACGGTGTCCACAAAGGCCAAGGAGAGAGGAGTAGCCAAGTCTTTGAAAAACCTCTGTGCCCTCTGTGCCTCTGTGCGAAACTTTTTATACCTCCCACGCCGTTTTCAGATCTCACGGAGTCCACAAAGGCCAAGGAGAGGGGAGCAGGCAAAGATATAAAAACCTCTGTGCCCTCTGTGCCTCTGTGCGAAACTTTTATATATCCCACGCCGTTTTAGATCTCACGGAGATCACAGAGGACACGGAGGGGGGGCAGAAAAAGCGTTGAAAAACCTCTGTTCGAAACTCTGCCTCTCACGGTGTCCACAAAGGCCAAGGAGAAAGGGGGGAGTAGGCAAAGATATAAAAACCTCTGTGCCCTCTGTGCCTCCGTGCGAAACTCTTTATCCTCCCATGCCGTTTTAGATCTCACGGAGATCACAGAGGACACGGAGGGGGGGCAGAAAAAGCGTTGAAAAACCTCTGTTCGAAACTCTGCCTCTCACGGTGTCCACAAAGGCCAAGGAGAAAGGGGGGAGTAGGCAAAGATATAAAAAACCTCTGTGCCCTCTGTGCCTCTGTGCGAAACTTTTTATACCTCCCACGCCGTTTTCAGATCTCACGGAGATCACAGAGGACACGGAGGGGGGCAGAAAAAGCGTTAAAAAACCTCTGTTCGAAACTCTGCCTCTCACGGTGTCCACAAAGGCCAAGGAGAAAGGGGGGAGTAGGCAAAGATATAAAAACCTCTGTGCCCTCTGTGCCTCCGTGCGAAACTCTTTATCCTCCCACGCCGTTTTCAGATCTCACGGAGATCACAGAGGCCAAGGAGAGGGGAGCAGGCAAAGATATAAAAACCTCTGTGCCCTCTGTGCCTCTGTGCGAAACTTTTTATACCTCCCACGCCGTTTTCAGATCTCACGGAGATCACAGAGGACACGGAGGGGGGCAGAAAAAGCGTTGAAAAACCTCTGTTCGAAACTCTGCCTCTCACGGTGTCCACAAAGGCCAAGGAGAGAGGAGTAGCCAAGTCTTTGAAAAACCTCTGTGCCTCTGTGCGAAACTTTTATATATCCCACGCCGTTTTAGATCTCACGGAGATCACAGAGGACACGGAGGGGGGGCAGAAAAAGCGTTGAAAAACCTCTGTTCGAAACTCTGCCTCTCACGGTGTCCACAAAGGCCAAGGAGAAAGGGGGGAGTAGGCAAAGATATAAAAAACCTCTGTGCCCTCTGTGCCTCTGTGCGAAACTTTTATATATCCCACGCCGTTTTAGATCTCACGGAGATCACAGAGGACACGGAGGGGGGGCAGAAAAAGCGTTGAAAAACCTCTGTTCGAAACTCTGCCTCTCACGGTGTCCACAAAGGCCAAGGAGAAAGGGGGGAGTAGGCAAAGATATAAAAAACCTCTGTGCCCTCTGTGCCTCTGTGCGAAACTTTTTATACCTCCCACGCCGTTTTCAGATCTCACGGAGATCACAGAGGACACGGAGGGGGGGCAGAAAAAGCGTTGAAAAACCTCTGTTCGAAACTCTGCCTCTCACGGTGTCCACAAAGGCCAAGGAGAGAGGAGTAGCCAAGTCTTTGAAAAACCTCTGTGCCCTCTGTGCCTCTGTGCGAAACTTTTATATATCCCACGCCGTTTTAGATCTCACGGAGATCACAGAGGACACGGAGGGGGGGCAGAAAAAGCGTTGAAAAACCTCTGTTCGAAACTCTGCCTCTCACGGTGTCCACAAAGGCCAAGGAGAAAGGGGGGAGTAGGCAAAGATATAAAAAACCTCTGTGCCCTCTGTGCCTCTGTGCGAAACTTTTTATACCTCCCACGCCGTTTTAGATCTCACGGAGATCACAGAGGACACGGAGGGGGGGCAGAAAAAGCGTTGAAAAACCTCTGTTCGAAACTCTGCCTCTCACGGTGTCCACAAAGGCCAAGGAGAAAGGGGGGAGTAGGCAAAGATATAAAAACCTCTGTGCCCTCTGTGCCTCCGTGCGAAACTCTTTATCCTCCCATGCCGTTTTCAGATCTCGCAGAGATCACAAAGGCCAAGGAGAGGGGAGCATGCAAAGATATAAAAACCTCTGTGCGAAACTCTTTATCCTCCCATGCCGTTTTCAGATCTCACGGAGTCCACAAAGGCCAAGGAGAGGGGGCAGTCAAAGATAAAAAACCTCTGTGCCCTCTGTGCCTCTGTGCGAAATTTTTTATATTTCCCACGGTATTTTAGATCTCACGGAGATCCCAAAGTTCACGGAGGGAAGAATTGGAGCAATCGGGATTGGGGCAGTGTAAAAAAGTCATAAATACCTCACTAGTAAGTTGTTTTCCTACTAAGGAATGACAGCATTCAGAGGCGATTTATTTCAAAAAACAATCTTTGGGGCACTAAGAAATGGTTTCTTGTAGCTTCTTTCGCCACTCAACTATTTCAGTGTGTTTCTCCCACTCGATACTCCGGATGAATTTCAATTTTCGTTGTTTATGATTTTGACTGCTTATTATGGCAAAGCAACCTTTCCCACAATAAATTACCTTTTCGCCTTCTTTGGGTTTCAGTAATTCTTCCACTGCCTGAATTGCGCACTCGAAATGCACCGGCATACCATCGGATGGATGTACCATAGCGGAAAACACATCTTGAATTGATTTCTGACAAACACAGCAAGACAACTTCATACGTCGTCCGGATGGTTGAGGAGACCTAGAACTTAGTGGACGTTTATTACGGCCTCTTTTCCTATTTCTTGTGTCAGAGTTTATAATTTTTTCTCTCCCCGGTCCGATTGACAATTTCTTCAGTCAACCGTCTTGCAATTCTCTCTATAGCAACCTGAAGGTATTGTCGGTCATTGATTTGGACTTTCAACGCCTCAAGCTTCACCGGGTCTGTTTGTTTGGCGACGCGTACCACCGGAGTTCCTTCTCCTTAAAACGCATTATCCCAATGATTCAGAATTCCCATCCTTCGTGACAGGAATACTAAATCGAAGCGGATACGACAACCGCCAAGTTCAGGATGACGATACAGGTAAATTGATGCCGTCTCTTTGATTCGCTTTTTTTTCAATGAATCAATCGAATGCCCTAGACTCTCCATCCCGAGAGCATCCCATGTTTTCACCTCAACAAATACTACGACATCACCCTTCTTGGTTATAATATCGACCTCTCCCGGCTCCGATCTAAATCGTCTTTCCAAAATCTCATACCCTTTTGCGACAAAGTAGTTAGCAACTTCTATTTCTCCTGATTTGCCTTTCTGGTATGAACTCACATTGTCCTGTCATTCAATGCTAATGCTTGCTCTTAATGCGTTCTCTAACCTTAGTGGCTTTCTTTCCTACCCTGTCGCGCAGATAATAAAGCTTTGCGCGACGGACTTTGCCTTGACGTATTACTTCAAACCGTTCAACTCGGGGCGAATGAATCGGGAAAATGCGCTCTACACCTACTCCAGATGAGATTTTACGAACGGTAACGGTGCGGCTGATCCCGGAATTGTCGATCGCAATCACCAATCCTTCATATACCTGTATGCGTTCATTCTTTCCTTCAACGATGCGGTAATGAACTTTGATTGTATCACCAACTCCAAAGCACTCAGTCCCATCCTTTATCTGTTCGTTTTCTATGGCCTTGATTAAATCCATTTCTTATCCTTTTTTAATCCTTGAGTGAATCACGGATGTTTTGTATTTTTTCCTTCAATTCATTTCCATCTAAGAGTTCTGGACGATTCTTCAGGGTTTTTTCAACCCGTTTATGGAGTCTCCATGCTTCAATAGCGGAGTGGTTTCCACTTTGGAGAATATCCGGAACCCTGAATCCTCTAAATTCCGCAGGTCTAGTATAATGGGGATATTCCAGTAGGGGTTGCGCAAAGCTCTCTTCCACAAGCGACTCCGGTGTAATTACACCATCCAATAAACGAAATATCGCATCAACCATAACGAGTGAAGCAATTTCTCCCGAAGAGATAACATAATCTCCAATACTGAACTCATCATCGACATATAAATCGATAATCCGCTGGTCAATCCCTTCATAGCGTCCACAAACAAAGACTAACTCGTCTTCATTCGCTAACTCATCAGCAACCTTTTGTGTAAAAGGCCGTCCTGATGGAGAAGGATAGATAACCCTCTTCCCCTCGACACCGATAGCATCAAGTGCCAAAGATATAGGTTCGGGCTTCAAGACCATGCCCGCTCCGCCTCCGTAAGGAGCATCGTCACAGACATGATGTCTATCATAAGCATAATCACGTATGTTGACAAGCTCATATTGAAGGAGGTTTTTCCTTACAGCCTTGGCCATGATGGATTCCTCAAAAAACCCCTTCAGTGTTTCAGGGAATAAGCACAGAATTGTAAATTTCATTCTTTGACATTTAGCCAATTTGCCAATAGCACAATGGTTTGGGATTCGAAGTTGGGCTCACTAACGAACTGCCTGCGGAAAGGCACCATAAACCTGCTACCATCGGAGCGATCAATTTCTAATAAATCATCTGAGGATTCAATGACCGCCACAACTTTTCCTATTTCCCTGCCCTCCTCATCGACCATAACGAGGCCCACAAGATCATCTATATACCATTCGTCTTCTTTTAATTGTGCTGCGAATCTCTTAGGAACAAGCAACGAACACCCTGTTAGCACTTTCGCCGATTCTGGGCTATCTATGCCAACGAGTTTTAGTAGCCCTCCGCCGTGTTGCATTTTGAAGCCCTCAACATCATAGGTTCTGCGCTGTTCATGCCGACTGTCTTCTATGATAACAGATTTCAATTCCTTGAAATGGGACCATTCACCTGAATGACTAAAGAGCTTCAGCCATCCATTCACGCCAAATGAGGTTCGTATAATTCCAATTGAGACAAGCGGAGACATCTCGTGATAGAAGGGTGAGTGCCTTGGGCTTATTCGAGAATTTCGAGAGCAAACCGCTTTTTTTCATCCCTTGCTGAGGCGTTTAAGAGAATGCGCATTGCCCTGGCAATACGCCCGTTCTTTCCAATAATCTTGCCAAGGTCTTCATTAGCGACTTTCAATTCCCAAATCGTCGACTTCTCGCCATCAATCTTCGAGACCTCCACCTGTTCAGGATTATCAACTAAGGCCTTTGCTATATACTCAATCAAATTCATGAACCGATCACCCTGACACGTATACTCGCTTGGTTCAAAAGCCGTTTCACCGTAGGTGTCGGGCGAGCACCTTTATCCAGCCAATTCCTCACCTTATCCTCTTTGACACGAAATCGCTTCGCGTCTTCTTCAAGTGGATGATAGATTCCTATTTCTTCAATGGTGCGGCCATCTCGGGGTTTTCGAGAATCCGTGACAACAATGCGATAGAAAGGGCGTTTCTTCGAGCCCATCCTTTTTAGCCGTATCTTAACACTCATCATTCAACTCCTCTTGTATTTATATTCTTGGATCAGTCATGCCGCCAAGGAATTTCTGTTGCAATTTTTTATTCTTCGACAATTTTCTCATCATAATCCGTGATTTATCAAAAGTCTTCAACAGTTTATTCACGGCTAGAACACTCGATCCGCTACCTTTAGCTATACGCTTCTTCCGCGGAGGCCCGATTATATAATGATTTCTGCGTTCCGCCAAGGTCATTGAACGTATTATGGCTTCATCCTGTTTCCATTTGGAATCATCCAACTTCGATTCATCAATCTGCCCCCCCATTCCTGGAATCATCTCCATTATGGACTTCATGCTACCCATTTTCCGCATTCTGGAAATCTGTTCAAGATAATCCTCCAAGGTGAAATTTGCCTTGAGTATTTTTTCCTGAAGTTTCTCAGCTTCATCGAACTCAATGGTCTCTTGAGCCTTTTCAACCAATGACACCACATCGCCCATGCCCAGAATTCGCGACGCAATACGCTTGGGATGAAAAGTTTCCAGGTTTTCTATCTTTTCACCGACACCGATGAATTTGACCGGTTTTCCTACAACGCTCTTGAAAGAGAGTGCCGCCCCGCCTCGTGCATCAGAATCAAACTTGCTGAGGATTATTCCGGTCAAACTTAGATATTCATTGAAAGCCTTTGAAATCTCAACGGCGTTTTGCCCCGTCATGGCATCGGCAACAAGGAGTATTTCATCGCAACCGACCGAGTGTTTGATACCTGCGATTTCTTCCATGACTTCGGTATCCACATTCATCCGGCCAGCTGTATCGACGATTAAAACATCATACTGTTCTTTTTTAGCCTTTTTCAAAGCATTCTTCGCAACCTTTTCAGGTTTTGAAGCCTTTTCACAATAGACATCTACCCCGATTTGCCTTCCAAGAATTAATAACTGATCCACAGCCGCAGGCCGAGACAAATCAGCGGCAACCATCAAGACTCGACGCCCCATGGACTTCAGCTTATTGGCCAATTTCGCAGTTGTAGTCGTCTTCCCAGAGCCTTGAAGTCCTACCATGAGTATAACAGATACGACATCCGGCCCGCGGAGTTGTAGCTCTGCCGTATCATCCCCAAGTAAGGCTACAATTTTATCATGGATGAGCTTAACGAATAATTGACCCGGGTTTAGCGACTTGAAAACCGCAACTCCCAGGGCTTCTTCAATTGTACTGTTGACAAGCCGCCTAACGACTCGGAGGTTAACATCTGCTTCCAGCAGGGCTATTTTGATCTCTTCAACAGCCTCGCGGATATTTTTCTCGCTGATTCTCGCATTGCCAGAGAACCGCCGTGCGATGTTTGAAAATGTTTCAGTTATTTTTTCAAGCATTTCATTACTCATACCTCATCCAAGACCACCTCGTCAACTAGGGGACTGTTGAAGAATGAAGATTTGGTTCACAAGCATGGCGGAAAAAGCTAAAGCAGTACTTTCTGTACATGAGCATTTTGGAATTTTCCCTATCTGCGAACGCCGCATGGGTACCGAGATACAGTGCTAGAACTAAATAGGTTGTTTTAGGGCTGCCCTACTGCAACCTAAAAAAATGCCTATTGAGCCATATCAATCTCTTTTCGGCCAACTCTCGCCATTCTGAATACGGCCATGAATCTACAACCATCTGATAGAACTCCATAGCGCGGAGAATATCTCTTCTCTCGCCAGGCTGCTCCAGTTTAGCGGCTAGACGATAATTCCATTCAGCACTTTTTTCATGTGTCTGAAATTGTGATAATTCCTCCAGAACAGCCATTTCTTCATCATCATATTCAGCTGTGTTATCCAAGACATCGAGAACCGATTCTAATACCTCTAGATCTGGATTATCGGCCAGGTAGGGCGGCAACCACTTCAACAGCAAAGAAATAGAATCTGTTTGGAGTGCTTCACGAATCATAGCTTCATGAGTCAAATCTCCGGCTTCTGTCTGCTGTTCGGCTTCGACTTTCTGTCTCTGTTTCTTATCATCTTCCAAGATGGAATTTTCAGAGACCTCCTGTAAAGACTCAGAAGATACATCCTTGACAACCCCTTTATCTACCCTTTTCACCACGCGCTCTACTCCCCCAGAAGCAAGGCTACGTCGGTCGAAAACGAGGTTCCAAATCCCTGGATTACTAAACTGGAAATTGAATCTCGTAGTCTCCCCCACTTGATCACGGTTGATAAACCGCCAATCTCCGGAAGTTGAAAGGTCAGAGCGAAAAACCCACCCCTTCCCTTGCAAATCGGCACTGAAGTCGCTCAGGGTTTCTCCTCCTTCACTATCTAGCTCAAGTTCTGTTTTGGGCGAGGCGTTGTCGGACTCATATATCGCTTCTTCGGGAATCTTGACAACATTAAGGCCATCATTCTTATCCGCTTCATTGAGCAAAGGCTGTTTGCCTGAAGAGGCCCCGGCATCATCGAGTGTTTGGGGACGCTGAGGGGAGCCGGTCCCCCCCCCCTCTCCCCCCTCATCAAGGAATTCGCTCTTGGATTTCTCTTCCGGAATCAGCGAGTCGGTAAGTAAACTGAGTTTCTCTTTATCTTCCTGTTTATTGCTTGGATTTTTACCGATCGAAAAAGAATCCAAGTCTTCTCGATCTCTCGGTTCTATATGATTCTCTTTTTGATCCTGAAAACCATCGGGCGGCATTCCTTGATCAGCTACTTCGGCTTGGTTATTCGGAGTATCTTGGTTTTCTAGGACTCCCTGTTTCTCCTCGTCTCCCGGAGTCTGTTCTTCGGCCTGGTTGTCCGCCTCGTTGGGGATATCCGCATCGCCCTGGCTTTCTTTGAGGTTCTGAGCCAGAGCCAACGCCGTTTCGGGTTGTATTCCTTGATCAGCTGTTTCGGTTTGGTTACTCGGAGTATCTTGGTCGTCTCGGACTCCCTGTTTCTCCTCGTCTTCTGGTGTCTGTTCTTCGGCCTGGTTGTCCGCCTCGTTGGGGATATCCGCATCGCCCTGGCTTTCTTGGAGGTTCTGAGCCAGAGCCAACGCCGTTTCGGGTTGTATTCCTTGATCAGCTGTTTCGGTTTGGTTACTCGGAGCATCTTGGTTTTCTCGGACTTCCTGTTTCTCCTCGTCTCCCGAAGGCGGTTCTTCGGCCTGGTTGTCCGCCTCGTTGGGGATATCCGCATCGCCCTGGCTTTCTTGGAGTTCCTGATCCATTGCCAACGCCGTTTCGGGTTGTATTCCTTGATCAGCTGTTTCGGGTTGGTTACTTGGAGTATCTTGGTCGTCTCGGACTCCCTGTTTCTCCTCGTCTTCTGGTGTCTGTTCTTCGGCCTGGTTGTCCGCCTGGTTGGGGATATCCGCATCGCCCTGGCTTTCTTGGAGTTTCTGTGCCAGTGCCAACGCCGTTTCGGGTTGCGTTCCTTGATCAGCTGTTTCGGTTTGGTTACTCGGAGTATCTTGGTTTTCTCGGACTCCCTGTTTCTCCTCGTCTCCCGGAGTCTGTTCTTCGGCCTGGTCGTCTGCCTCGTTGGGGATATCCGCATCGCCTTGGCTTTCTTGGAGTTCCTGATCCATTGCCAACGCCGTTTCGGGTTGTATTCCTTGATCAGCTGTTTCGGGTTGGTTACTTGGAGTATCTTGGTCGTCTCGGACTCCCTGGTTCTCCTCGTCTTCTGGTGTCTGTTCTTCGGCCTGGTTGTCCGCCTGGTTGGGGATATTTCCCTTGCTCTCTGATGTATTCTGTTGAGTGTATTTCTCGTCCCGCAAGCTCTCCGCATCTTCGGCACCTGAATCATCCTGGTGCTTACTTGATGAGGCATCTTCATCGCGGGAATCTTGGGAATCGGGTGATACCTCTGACGAAGGGGCTGCTGTTTCAGGAGCAGAACCCTCAGCCATCGTTTTGTCAGTTGTCTGCATCACTTCAGAATTCGCCGTCGCTGCCAATTTCTTGTTGGCATCACTCGCACAGGATACAGCCGCAAGAATTGAACTTAATAATAATACTGCTGATGCTCCGTTGATCTTCATGCCCTTATCGATTATTACTTTCTAGGGAATCACGAATGCGATTATCATTGTCCTCGCTTAAGGAAACCAGACCTGTCTCTACGGGATCTATCCAGTATGCATCTATCTCATCTTCAAGCCATGTTTTATGCCGCCGATAGATTGGATAGGTAGATTGGAGTTCTGTATCACGGCTATCCCTGTAGTAGTCCTCGATGCCAAATCCCATACTTCTTTGAAGATATATGCGATCAGCATCCATGCTTTGTGCCCTGTTTGTTGAAGTTTTAACATTGCGTCTCTGTATCGATAATATGATGACTAGAATGGATAACAAGGTGATGATTGCGATTATCCCAATTGACGTGAAAAACTCCTGTTTAGTTAATACTTTGAATGGATTTTTCATATTCACTTTTTACTCATGGCCATCTAATCTCAATGACAGTAGACTTGAAACACCCGATTCCTGCATGGAAACCCCTAGAAGATTTTGCGCTCCAACGATTGTTTTCTTATTGTGAGATATTACAACGAACTGGCTTGCCTTCCCAAAATCAGCCAGGACACTGGTGAATCTCTGTATATTGGCTTCGTCTAATGCGGCATCGATCTCATCGAGAATACAAAATGGCGAGGGCTTTGCCAAAAATGTAGCAAACATCATGGCCACACCACACAAGGCCCTTTCGCCACCTGAAAGCAATGAGATATTTTCCAATTTTTTGCCGGGTGGCTGAGCGAGTATCTCCACTCCTGATCTCAAGGGGTTTTCTTGATCAATGAGGCGAAGCTCCGCCTTCCCCCCACCGAAAAGACGCCGAAACATCTTGTGAAAATTATCCCGAATTTTCTGATAGGTATCAAGAAATCTCGCCTTAGACTCGCTCCATATTTCATCGGTTACCTTGACAAGATCTTTCTGGGCACTTCCAAGGTCTTCTAATTGACCACAAAGGAAATCATAGCGTTCAGCCACCTGCTTAAACTCCTCAGGAGCCATGAGGTTTACCTGACCTAATGATTTCAGTGTTTCTTTGGCTTTCAAGAGCGCTCCACGAATCTCTTTGGGCTTGTCGTTGATGGCTTCTTTAAGTTCTACAAAGTCAGCAAGTTCGCGGGAATGCCGATCTCTGAAATCCTCAAGTAATTGTTCAATTTCTTTGGCTATCTGTTCAATCTCAATACGGATTCTCTCTACAACAAAACCCAACGAAGATTTTTGTTCCGAAAGCGACTTGAGGGACTCTTCCCAGCCAGCCATCTTCTTCTTCTCAATTGTAATTCCATTTTCAATTTCCTCCATTTCCAGGCGGAGTTTAACCTGTTTCTTGTCGAATTCCTGGCGTTTTATAACAAGTTGCTCGGCCTGGGTATTGAGGGTCTTGATTCTTTCATTTCCGTTGATGAGTTGTTTCCGAATTTCGCTGAGCCTTTTTTCCTCCGACAAGGATTCCCGATCAAGGGATGTTATAGCGTCTTCAATCGCCGTAGCTTTCGCTAAGGTCTGAGCTTGGGCAATCCGATGCCCCTCAAGATGTTCACGTGATTCCTGGATTTTGCCTGACAGATGATTTTTCTCTTCATCCAATTCCTTAATCCGCATCTTGTGTATGCGTGATTGTTCCTGCGATACGTTGATTTTTTCGTCTAATTCACGCTTTTTTGTGACTATTCCCTCCGGTGCGAGAAATTCATCAAGGAAGCCGCCTGACTGCCGGTAATCGTCGAAGAGACCGTGAAGCTTCGTCAGATCGGGTATGAGGCTATTCAGTTTCTCTGAAATAGCCTCCTGTCTCTCCATGGTTATTTTAAACTCATTGGAATTCCCGCCATCGCTAAGAAGTTTCACACATTCTTCAATTCGTCCCTGCAAACCCTCAATATCTCCTTGTATCTGCCGCTCAAGTTGACGGTGTATATTATTATCATATCCCGATTCACGCAAATGCGCATCTAATTCATGAATTATGTTATCTGTCGCTGTTCTCAAATCAAGCTGCAAGCCGTCTCTCTTCTTATCTTCATTGTTCAAGTCATCGGCCACGACCTGGCTTTCTTTTTCAATATCGATAATTTGTCCTTGGGCTACTTTGACCAATTTCTGGCATCGGTCGATGTGAGTTTCAAGCTCTTTCAGCTTATCCTGATGAGATGTCAATTCAGAATTCTTTCTAATTTTCAGCTCTTCGATTTTCCTTAGTGACTCGACAGCATTGCTTTCCTGCGCGGCGGTAACCTGCAGTAACCCTGATGTCTCATCCCGCCTCTCGGAAAATCCTTTTTCTATTACGGTCAGATTTTCTTTTTCAAGGTCTATTCCATATTGCTGTCTCTGGATGACGATAAGACGTGATTCTAATTTGCGTACTGTATTGAATTCATTGGCAAGAGTCGATTCAGCATCGTTGATTTTCTCGACAACTTTGCTATATTCCTTCTCTGAAAGCCCTAGTTTCTTCCGTTTTTTTTCTATTTTATCTTCTAAAGAGCGCCATTGAAGAAGTTTATAATCCCTGTCCAACTTGAAAATGATGTCCCTTAAACGCCGATATTCCAGGGTTTTCTCGGTTTGTTTTTTAAGCGATCCATAGCTACGCTCGACTTCTTTAAGTATGTTTTCCGCCTGGATTATGTTTTCTTTTGTGCGTTGCAATTTACGTTCGGCTTCATTGCCCCGCACAATAAATTTTGTAATCCCTGCCGCTTCTTCAAATAGGAAACGACGTTCCTCTGGACGGTTAGACAGAACCTGGTCGATTCGTCCCTGTTCCATAATTGAATATGATGACTTCCCTACCCCGGTATCAAAAAACAACTCCCTGATTTCTTTGAGCCGAACGACCGTCCCATTCAGGAAATACTCGCTATCTCCTTCACGAAACATTCGGCGTTTAACGGTGATTTCCGGATGACTGAAATCTAGCTCACCCGCCTCATCGCTGATAACCAGTGTGACCTCGGCGAGTCCCAAGGCTTTGCGATTTTCCGTTCCGCTAAATATAACATTTTCCATGCGCTCGGCCCGCATGTTTCGCGTCGACTGTTCCCCAAGAACCCACTTAAAAGCATCGACAATGTTACTCTTTCCACAGCCGTTGGGCCCAAGAATAGCGGTTATACCATCCTTGAATTCGATAATTGTCTTATCGGCAAAAGACTTAAATCCAAATATCTCAATTCGCTTTAGGAACATCTTCCCTCCTGGGTGAATCAATTATCCTGAGCCCGTTTGATATATGACCTCATTCGATCCTGAATGAGGTGATTCGACTGGGGATGGAGCCGGGAAAAATCCCAAGACGGGCAACCTGTGTTCTATGAAACGAAAACACAATGCATGCCCATATACTCTCATTTCAGCCCATCTTCGTCAAATTCCCTAGAGAAAAAACGGGATTCCTCATGGGTGCCTCTATCACACACAATTTAGTTTTAGTACACCGACAGCCTTGTTTCTGGCAATGAATTGACAATTCACCCACCATCCCAGGGAATAAGCCAAAACGAATTTCAAGGAGTTTTCCAATGAAAAACAAGAAAACAATTGGAATATTGTTGCTTGGAGCGTTGCAGGCTTTGGCAAGCTATTTGGCAATCTATAAGGGAAGCTATAAGGAACCTGAGGCGGGAATGGGGTGCCGTATCGGGGCTGAATCCCGCCAGCGGAAGTAGCACCACGGACACCACACCCGAATTTACCGATATGCAGGCCGCCGCCGAAATTGGAAACGAAGGCCCCAGCAAAAGAGCCGAACGCTACAAGAAACGCGATCTTCTTCAAGACAAGATCACATCGTGAACAAACGCATAAAGGCCCATAAAACCTGAGCGTGGATAACCATTCTCCTGGGCATACTGGCAACAGGAGCGGGGGTGTATTTCTGGATATCGTCGGAAGAGACCTATCAGGACTACCAGGAAAACCCCGAGACCAAGGCAATCGTAAACTACAGGGAGGAGGAAGCATTCTACAAGTCCTCGAGTTATTCTCTGGGAGGCGGAGGGCTGGCCCTGACGGTGATCGGCACCATATCAGCCTTTACAACCCCTGATCGCCAGAAACTTGAGGAGCGATACAAGTCTTTGATGAACAAAATCACCCGAATGGAGGAGCAGTTGCAATGAACCGATTATTACTTTTGAGAGCACCCTTGATTCGAGCCCTTGGCCTGCTTGCGGCCACCCTTATGTTCAGTGCCTATGAACCTCAATTCCCCAAAGTTGTAACTATGCCTCAATGAGTTTTTCTTAATTCATTTCTAAAAATATAATTATTTTAGAAATCAGTCTTGACACGAATTGTTTCATAGTTGCAATAGTGCTAGGACATAACTATGGAGGGATGAATATCAAGCATCGCTTATCATCACAACAAGAAATCCGGGGCACTCTACGCCTATTCGGTAAAGAGCTATTGGGACAAGGAGAAAAAAGCTCCCAGAAACAAACAGGTGTGCCTGGGCAGAGTTGATCCAACCACCGGGGAGATCGTTCCTTCCAAGAGAAAGAACAATATTGACCGACGGGCTGTTTCCGCCCCCGGGGTGACCGTGACATCACGGGTGGCCGGACCCTGTTTGCTTCTTGGAGAGCTGTCCAAAAAACACGGGATTGATGCCTTGTTGAAACAATGTTTTCCCGAGGACCATAAGCTTATTCTCAGTCTGGTGTATTACATAATTCACAAAGGGAATGCACTCCACCGCACTGAATCATGGAGTGTCTCAAACCTGCATCCATTTGAAGAGACCATCACCAGTCAGCGCATAAGCGAACTGCTATCAAGACTATCGGAGGATTCCCGTCAGCATTTTCTCTCTCTCTCTCTCTCTCTCTCTGGCTTGATCATGTCAGGGAGAATGACTGGCTTTGCTATGACATTACATCGGTCTCGTCCTATGCACGGCACAACGAGTATACCCATTACGGTTACAACCGCGACGGCGAATCCCTTGAGCAGATCAGCCCGGCAATGCTTTTCGGACAGTCACATCGCCTGCCAGCTTATTACCGTCGCCTGCCGGGGGCTGTGTCAGAATGCGCCTTTGGCCCGCATGCGGCGTTGGCGAAAAAACCTGAAATGCTCATGTACAATATGTACACTCCGCTTTCAGAACTTTTCGCCGCCTTGCCTGCAGACCAAATCCATCATTCTGACCCACCCCCTGGATTCTGACACAGCCCCACATTGAAGACGACGACCAAATCTCTCAGGCTGTCTCAGGGCGAAGAAACTGCACTTCGTGTTGGACCGTGGATTCTACAGCAAAACCAATATAGATGAACTTTTAATGCATCGTCACAAGTTCACCATTTCTCTTCCTACCGGAAGAAAATGGGTTGAGAATATCCTGAATGCGCACTGCGGTCGCATCGCATCGCCGAGAAATTACATAATGGTCGGAGAGAATGAAGCCCTGTATGCGACAACTGAACTTTACCGATGGGGAGAAAAAAATCATCGCTGCCGACTGCATATTTTTTATAATGCCGAAAGAGCGGCCAGCGATTTCGACCGACTGGTCCGGAGACTGATCGCCTGCAGGGAAAAACTGCTTGCAGGAGGGGCGATTGAAGACATCAATAAAAATCTTCAACGTTATCTGATCATCAGAGAAACGCCCAGACGGGGATTGCAGGTGGAGTTCAATTCTGCGTTCTCAGCGACCTCTGCGGTTAAAAACAGGGAGTTAGGGCGGGATTTGTCTCTGTATGTGTTCTTCGTTAGTGTGGAGCATGACATCCTCCCTGGGGAGTATTATACCAATTTCAATGTCAGATGGGGAATTCAGAGGCACCTTTTTTCAGGGGAGTCATCCATCTAAGATAAAATGTTTTGACATGCCATACCTTCAAACAAGACGGTTAACATCAAGGAAGATGTCGCAATTATCCGGCTTTTTGATATAGAAAATTCATATCGATGAACCTGTTGTACCTGTTGAAGGAATTGGAGATGGTAAATTGGCGAGAAAAGGACGCTTCCCGTTTTAATTCGTGGTGACAAACACCGCTTCTGATAGTGACATGGTATTAGAAGCCCTGTTACCGAGTGGGTACTGCAATCCATCGGCAAGGAATATGAGAAGTGAGTGGATATCGCTCATGCCTTTATTCTCGATGAATTGGATATCGGATTTCGAAAGGATAAGAGTATTCTCTGTTCCATCACTATGTAATTGACCATTGTTCAGTGTCGAAGAGACCACATCGGTACTATAATCTCGAAGCCAATCAATAGCGCCGATGTGATTTTTACTAGAATCAAAAAACCCTACATTGCTATTGTATATTTTGTCGTCGTTGACCGAGAATTTTATAGTCAGTTCGGATGCTAAACTGTTATGTACAGCAGAGATACTGGTAGCTCGACGAGGAAGTGCCGCATAGTTAGATGGAGGATTCCAGGCATCAAAGTAGTCTTCGGTGTAGACGTATGAGGTGGAACCAGCCTCCAGTGCCCCCGGAGCAGGTACCTGAAAAGAATATTTTACAACAGCATCATTACTGTATGTTACGGTGAAGTAGTATGTACCTATAGGCATTACATGTACATCAATTTTTGAACCAGTAATCAAAAGCGTTAAGACGTATTCCTTGGCATTGTATGTCTCAGAAAACTTGGATGGATCTTTAAAACTCCAACCGATGTTTCCTATCAGAGAACCAATATAAACTGATGCAATATCGCTCACTGCGGGACCTGGAGTCTCAAACTTGATACTAAACTGGATGACTGCCGTGCCACCAGTTGAATCGGAGACAAAAGATGTGGCACGGTTGAAGATCACCCAATCGATAGATTCGATTCCAATTCCCGTCGGAGCAGGAAAAGAGCATGCCGTGGAAACAAGAATCAATGTCGCCGTCGCAATTCTAAGCCAATCAATAGTTTTCATTGTCGGATCTCCCTCTCGAAAATATAATGTTGATCCAACATTACTCTACATAACGGAATATGTCAATAGGATATAACCGTAATCGACCTGAATCCCGCCGATAGTTCCATTATCTTCGACACCACACCGCCCCTGAGCTGGAATGCGGTAGCTGGTCTGGCAAAATATGAAGTACAGACAGCCGATACCGAGGCGGGTGCAAGTGCGTCTACGATAACGATAGCAGTAGCGGCTTATACCTGGCCGAATACCTTATCCAATGGGGATAAACTTTGCTGGCGGGTACGGGCATTGGATGATAATGGACAGACGGGAGTCTGGAGTGAAATCATAGTCATGATGCATATAAAACCCTTTCTCGCCTCCGATCCCAACTGGTCCTTCCAGCAGGTCATCGCCCCAGGAGCCACCGGCACCTTCGACATGGGCTCTAATAATGGAGATAGTAATGAGCAGCCCGTCCACTCGGTAACGCTGCCCCGGGCCTACGCCATGAACACCCACGAGGTGACCAACGCCCAGTATGCCGCTGTATGAACGAGGCCCTGGACAGGGGCTGGGGGACCGCCAGTACCAGCACCCTGCGTAACGTATCGGGGAATCAGCAGGAACTCCTGGACATTGACGACAACGATTGTCGGATCGACTATTCCGGGGGAAACCTAGTGGTGCAGTCCGGTTACGGCGACCATCCGATGGTGGAGGTGACGTGGTACGGTGTAATCTCGCAAAATATCCTAACCAATCTCCCCATGAATATCTCACACTCAGTTAACTAATTTTTCACAACAGATAATCTAATTCTCAATCTCTCCGAACATAAAAAAAGGAGCAGGGCCCACACCAATGCACACCTACTCCAATCTCAACCCCTCCCCAAAGGGAGGAGCAATCTTGATACTTATTTGTCGGATAGATTTAGAAGAACTTAAAGACTCTGGAAAGGAATTTCCCTGGATCAACCCAGATAGCTGTCCTTGCTGTGGCGGATGTCGGCTCTGGGGCCATGGATTTGTCCTGAGATATTTCCATGGCTACACCGCAGGGTTATGGCTGAAACGGTACCGTTGTCCCGACTGCCATACTGTTCATACCTTACGTCCTGAAAAATATTCACTAGGTTTTCAGTATCCCTGGAAAGAAATCCAATCTTCATTAGAACAAAAGCTCAAGGGTCTCACGTTCCGAATAGATCTATCCCGGCAGTGCCAGCAGTATTGGATGAAAGCACTTCTGTTCCAACGAAAACAAGTTTCTAATTGGCCGGGGCCTATAGAATTCCCATTAAATCAAAAACAGGTGACATGCCGTCTTCACTACCGTGAGATACCCTACAGAGTCGCTCCACCCTACCTGCCTTTTGCGGTGACAGTCCGCCCCTTGAGGATTTAGTTTGAAATTAAAGATTAATTAGGAGGAACTGACATGGTTCAAGAGAAAAAAGAAAAGGTAGCGGTCTTTCGATTTGGGGTAATCTTCCCCTTGGTGGAATGTAATGTCCGCGATTATTGGGGAGAGAAAGCCCGGATTCTTCGGGAACAAGTGAGCAAGGAATGGGGCTGTGTCTGACCAGGGGGTGGGGCAGAATGATGGATTTGGTTTGCAGGCAAGGCGGCGAAAAGTTCTGAAAGCGGAGTGTACATGTTGTACATGAGCATTTCAGGTTTTTTCGCCAACGCCGCATGCGGGCCAAAGGCGCATTCTGACACGGCCCCTTACTCGGATCGTCACTATATCAGTAAGGCTACAATTCTCAGCTGGCTCAGAAAGTATGAAGAAGGAGGCAGGAAGATCGAAGCCCTTTATCCCAGAGATCGGAGTGATCGTGGCAGAGTACGCAGTTTAGACGATGAATCCCTGGAATCATTGGTACGATTGCGGAAGGAGAAACCCAAGCTATCGGTTCCCCGGTTGGTGGAAATTGCCCGTCAGGGGAATCTCCTGCCAGCAGAGAGGGATATTTCCATGGCGACTATTTACAGACTATTGAAGAAATACTCAACTTTCGCACATAATCTGAGCTAGTAGCCGGATGCCTCCATATATGGTAATATCATCTTGTACAACAAATTACCAGGAGGCATCCGATGAACAGTTTAACACAGGAAACAGAACAGGCAAATAAGATAAGCACCAGAACCGATATTTTTTTCAATCGGCTGGGAATTGGACAGCAACTGTCCAGTCTGAAGTTTCGCAAAATCCATGGGGAACGGCCAGTCGCTCTGATCAAATATCTGATCCAGATGGTATGGAGCGGCAGGAACTGGTATCGTCTTGGCCGGATGGGTGAATCAGAATACTGCAAGGATGTTGTCTATCGATTTCTGAACAGTGAAAATTACAATTGGGAAGGATTACTGTATTTCATTTCAGGACAGCTGATCCGCCTGCTTTCGAAACTGACCCGTAAAAGAGTCAAAGTTCTGATTGCTGATGACACGTTTTTTGATCGTTCCCGTAGCAAAAAGGTTCAGGGGCTCTCTCGTGTTCATGATCATACAGATGGGAAATACAAGAAAGGATTCTGTCAGCTCATGGTCGGCTGGAGCGATGGTTTCAGCTTTGTACCGCTCATGTTCAGATTGCACTCCTCATCGAAAGAAAAAAACTGTCTTTGCGATATAGGTCAGACCCAATCAGGAAGTATGGGAGAAGAACGTCGAATTAAGGCAAAAATGAAAAAAACTGACACCCTGATTCAGATTCTAAGCAAAGCCAGACAGATGAAACTGTCCTTCGGCTATGTCCTTATGGACAGTTGGTTTAGCTTTCCATCACTTATTGAGAAAATCTGCAATTTGAAGATGGATTGCATCTGCATGCTCAAGCGGATGCCCAAAGTGTATTATGAATTCGAGGGCAAGAAGTATAATCTGAAATCATTGCATGCTCATGTCAAAAAAAATATCAAAAAGAATGAACCTTACACGGTTAAAGTGAAAAGCACCGGAGGCAGAGATCTCAATATTATTTTTATCAGAGACAGGCGGGATAATAACTGGTTGGCCCTGCTCTCCACTGATTTGAAGATTGACGGCACCGAAGCGGTTCGGATTTACGGTTACAGATGGGATATCGAAGTGTGCTTCAAAATCTGCAAGAGCTATCTGAAACTGGCCAAAGAATTTCAGGGGCGTTCCTATGATATGATCACAGCTCATACGGCGATTGTGCTGATTCGGTACTGTATGCTGGCCCTGGCACTCCGAGAAGAAACGGATGAAAAAACCATGGGCGACCTGTTTTACCAGTATGGCGATGAAGTCCGCCATCGAACTTTTCTTGAAGCCATCAAGCTTCTGCTGGCATTGCTTAGCGATTTTCTATGTGGGAAATTGGTGCTGAAAAAAGATATTATTGATCAAGCCATTGATGAATTTATGGCCGCCTTGAGTTTCTCGGTATTTAAAACGGCTTTGAAAGTGTGCGAAAGTTGAGAGAAATATAAGGTCGATAAGGTTCAGAAGAAAAAGGATATGCGAAAGTTTGAGGTACAAATGCCCAACGACCTCTGGCAATCAGACTGCATGCACGGACCGAAGGTTTTCCATGACGACCGACTTCGAAAAACCTATCTCTTTGCCATCATTGACGATCATTCTCGGCTGATTACCCATGGCCAGTTTTACTTGGCCGAAAACCTGGATAATTATCTGGGTTGTCTCTGGACAGCCATGAGAAAGCGTGGGTTACCTCGGAAAATTTATGTGGACAATGGGCCCTCCTTCAAAGCTCATCGCCTACAGTTGGGCTGTGTGTCTTTGGAGATAAATCTATCCTTCGCAAAACCCTACAGACCCCAGGGGAAGGGGAAAATCGAGCGGTTTTTCCGAACTGTTCGATCTCAATTTCTTCCAGAGTTACCAGCAGAGCTGACCTTGCAGGAACTAAATCAGCTATTCGAGAAATACCTGGACCACTACCATACCCGCAAGCACGGGACCACAGGTCAGGAACCTATTCGGCGATACCTGGAAAGTGCAGAGTTCCTGAGGTCTGCCCCGGAGAACCTGCCGAAGTATTTCCGCAAAAAAGCTGTTCGTAGGGTTAACAAGGACCGGACTGTCAAACTAGATGGGAGGATGTTTGAGGCTCCCATTGGGCTGATCGGGATGAATGTCACTCTTCGTTATGAAAATTACGATCACATTGAGGTTTTCCTGGATGATGAACCCAGGGGATATCTTTCCCTTCTTAACGAGCATAGCAACAGTAAAATTCAAAGAGCAACTCACTTTGAAAAGCAAAAAGGGTCTCTCTTTGAGAAAGCTGCGGGGGATGAATAATGGAAAACCTCAGACACTTCTTTGGCTTGAAAAAAGATCCCTTTTCCCAGAATGTTGCGGTTCGGGATTTATACCCTCTCCCAGCATTGGCCCCCCTGAAACAGAGAGTCAGCTTTGCAGTACAACAAAAGGCTCTCACTGTGATTACCGGTGATGTGGGAGCAGGGAAATCCACCTCCTTGAGATACATGGCCCATCAGTTTCAAACCAGTGAATATCAAATAATTTCCCTTATTGGAGGACAATACAGCCTGATGGAACTATACCGGCAAATCCTGCTTTCCTTCGGGATTGAATTCTCCTCATATCAAATAACCTTCATGATAAAAATGATAAGAGAAAAGATCCAGGAAATCGCATCGAGAAATGTGACACCCATTATGATCATTGATGAGGCTCACCTGTTTAAACACAATGTTTTTTCTCAGTTGCACACCCTGTTGCAGTTTGAATATGATTCCAAACCGGTTATGCTGGTTGTCCTCTGTGGACAGGACGGATTGATGGACCATCTGATGACGAGTGCAGCTAGGCCTTTGGCATCACGAGTTTTGGGAAAGAATCATCTGGAATCAATCAAAAGAGAAGTCATGGAAGAATACTTGAATCATCATCTTGCTTTGGCTGGTTTGAAGAAACCGATATTTGCAGAAAATGCTGTTTATGCGATTCATCAGAAATCGGGTGGCATCCTACGAAGGGCTAATTCATTGGCAAAAGCAGCTATGTTGGCTGCTGCCATGGAAAGGAAAGATTTTGTTTCTGCTGAACATGTTCGAGTCGCTGCTACAGAGCTTATCCTGTAAGAACATAATCCGGAGGGAGGGCCGGAATTATGTTATTTTTGAATTGAGAAATTGTCTAACTGATCGTGAAAAGGTTTGGGTAGGATAATTTGAGAAACTACAGCGGTGGCCTTTGCCTACTATTTGAATGAACTGGAGGGATGGGAGGCCCCCTACAGCCTTGACGCTTGGAGTGTGGATCATGCCAAGGCAGACTGCTGGCTACCCGCGGAGGCCGAATGGGAGTACGCCGCCCGGGGATGTGCCTCATCCAGGGGATAGATCTACTCAGGGAGCACCACCGTCGGTGATGTGGGCTGGTATGACGGCAACAGTAGAAGCAGTACCCTCCCGGGGGGAGAGAAGCAGGCCAACGAGCTAGGGCTGTACGACATGAGCGGGAATGTGTGGGAGAGGTGCTGGGACTGGTACAGGTGGGTATTCAAACGACAGCCAGACCGATCCTGCGGGTCCCTCCACGGGCTCGTGCCGGGTTCTTCGGGGGGGGGGGGGTAGCTGGCACAACAACGTCAGGAACCTGCGGTCGGCTTACCGTAGCCTCAACAGTCCCGGCGATAGCTACTACTTCAGCGGGTTCCGGCTGGCCCGGCCTGCAGTTTTGTAAAGCATCCGTCTAGGGCCGGAGGCCTTAGGAAGTTTCAGCGGCACCTGCCCCAGGGAGGTGTGCCTGGCATGACCAAAATCCAGTGGGTGAAAGTCCCACCTAAACCCTGAAAGGAGGGAATTAGTAGACAAAGACAAGGGTGTCCGAAGAAAGACTGACAAAGGCTGTGTCAGAATCCAGGGGGTGGGTCAGAATGATGGATTTGGTTTGCAGTCAGGCGAATCAAGATCGCCACAGGGCGGCTGGCCCAGGTTATGGAGGACATCGGAAAACAGGTGACCGGGCTGGCACAAGGCCAGCCCCTCCAGGCCGGAATCCACCACCAATCACCAATCACCAATCACCAATCAGGGGCCGGAGGCTCCACCAGGGATGGCGGCGGAAGCGAACGAAGGCGGCTTAAGAAGGGGTAGGCAGGAGGCATACGGAAGCGAAAGGCAAGAACCGTCAGTTGCACGTAAGGCCGACAGCCTCCTAGACTCCAAGAATTTTCGCACAGGTCTTGAGGGCCTCATCGTCTGATGAACCGCTTAGAACAGCCTTGGTTAGTAGCTTGCCGAGCTGTACACCTTCCTGATCAAAGGAGTTCAGGTTCCAGCAGAAACCCTGAAACATTATCTTGTTCTCGTAGTGAGAGAGCAGGGCACCCAGAACTCTAGGGGTGAGTTTGTCGGCTACCAGCAGGGTGCTTGGTCTCATGCCGGGAAAATTCTTGTTTGAGTCCGCATGATCTCTGCCTTTCGCGAAGGCTATTATCTGTGCGGCCAGATTGGCATTGAGCTTTGCCTGATTAGTTGACCCATCAAGAGTTATATCGATCCCACGTTGGGGTTCTCTGAAGCCGATGAATTGTAAGGACATCATATCGCTACCCTGATGAAGGAGCTGATAGAAGGAATGCTGCCCATTGGTTCCTGGTTCGCCGAACACTATGGGGCCTGTGGGATAGGTGAGTGGCTTGCCTTGTCTATTGCAAGACTTGCCGTTGGATTCCATGTCTAGTTGCTGGAGATGGGCGGGGAAGCGAATCAAGGCCTGACTGTAGGGAAGGATGACGGTGGCGGGGTAATGAAGAATATTGCGGTAGAACACGCCCAGCATGGCATCCATCAAAGCTGCGTTATCCCAGATATTTGCGGCCAGAGCTTTGGTGTCGGCCTCATGTGCTCCGTTTAGAATTTCATCAAACACATCGGACCCGAAGCACAGGGAGAGAACAACTCCTCCCACTGCACTTGTGGATGAGAAGCGGCCACCGATGAAGTCATCGATGAAGAAGGAATCAAGCACTTGGCCGGAGTTGGCCAATGGGCTGGTGCGGCTTGTCACGGCGACAACATGGCCTGCCCCATCGTAACCGGCAATATGGCGCATTTCTATTTGTTTGAGTAGGAAATCCCGGTTGGCCAGGGTTTCCTGTGTTGTTCCACTCTTGGAAACTAAGATAAAAAGGGTTGTTTCGGGGTCTATCTTGTCTATCACCTCGGCCACATCATCTGGGTCGATATTGGAGACAAAATGGGCATTGAGTTTGGGGGGACAAAGTCCCTGCAATGCCAAAAACAGTGCCCTTGGCCCGAGATCCGAGCCGCCTATGCCGATTTGCACGACGGTGTCGAATCGTTTTCTAGTAGAGCCAAGAATTTCCCCGGCATGTATTTTTTCGCAGAATGTTTTTATTCGGCGGCTTTCTTGACGGTAGAATTCTCCGATGTCTTGGCCATTCTCCATCACAGGGCCGCCGAGTTCCCCCCTGGTGAGATGATGGAGTACATGGCGGTCTTCCCCGGTGTTCATCTTTTCCCCAGACAGAAGAGCCTTGTACTTATCGACGAGATTCTGTTCTTCTGCCAGATTCTGAAGGCAGTCAATACCTCTCTCGGAAAGCCGGGAGGCTCCATAATAGAAATCGAGTCCAGCACCTGCATGCATGAACCAAGTCTTCATACGTTGTCCAGTCAATTCATCTGTAAGTAATTCATGATTCATCTCACGGTAAGACCGTGTTTCATCGAGGTTTTTCCACTTCATTATCAGGTGCCTTCCTATGTCCCCTCAGTCTATGGATTTGAGATGATTACGGCAAGGTCCCGCAGTGCCATAATAATCTATGCGCTATGCGAAGGCCTGTGTTTGCCTCATAACGAAAAACTACTCAAGAGCGATCCTCGGAATAGGGAGAGTGAGTTATGAGGTTTTTAACTGATTGTGGGGCCCCCCAGCCCTAATCTTCGAGGGATTAAAGCTGTTTTTTAGAGGGGGCAAGAAGCTCAAGGAGAATCTTCTATTTAGCAAGTTCCCAGAGGTAATATAGGAAAAAGCCACGGAAAGAGTCGATTTCTAATTGACTTGATTGATGCCAAGAGGCTAAGATTAACGATGATGATGACATATGCCTGATGGATAGGCATTCAGTGTCAGCTATTTACAATAGTCCATTGGGCTAAGAAAAAGGAGTGAAGAAATGAAAAGAGTAGGTTTAGTTGTGTTGGCATCAATACTGATTGTATTCAGTGTTTATGCTGGAGGAGAGGGAGACGAGTCTTCCATGCCGGAGGGAAAGGTGGTTACCATGGCTGGCCCCTTCACAGATAATGATGAGATTAAATTCAATGAATCTGTAAAAGCATTTGAAGAGCGGACAGGCATCGACATTCAGTATGAAGGTTCAAAGGAATTTGAAGCCTCCATCGGGATTTCGATTGAAGGTGGCAATGCACCAGATATCGTGGACTTCCCACAGCCGGGACTGCTGAGAAACTTTGTTGAAAAGGGCCATGTTATCGACCTTAACAAGGTTCTGGATATGAATAAGGTAAAAGCCAACTACATCCAAAGCTGGCTGGACATGGCCACCATGGATTCCCCTGATGGGCAAATCATGGCTGGTCTCTGGGCCCGGGTAAATGGCAAATCTCTTGTCTGGTACAATAAAAAGGAGTTTGACGCTGCGGGATATCAAGTTCCCACGACCTGGGACGAATTGGTGGAACTGCAGAACATGATTCTGGCTGATGGTGACAGCCCTTGGGCTGTAGGAATTGAGTCCGGTGCTGCAACGGGTTGGGCCGCTACAGACTGGATTGAGGAAATGATGCTCCGAACCACAAGCCTTGAAAACTATGATCGCTGGGTTGCAGGAGATTTGAAGTTCAACAGCCCCGAAGTGAAGAACGCTATCGATGCTATGGCAGGAATATGGTTTGCTGATGGGATGGTTTACGGCGGGCGGAAAGCAATCGCTACCACAAGTTTCGGAGATGCACCCAAAGTCATGTTTGAAAGTCCTCCCAAAGCCTGGCTACATAAACAGGGAAACTTCATCACTACTTTCTTTCCTGAAAATGTTCAAGCAGGAGTTGACTATGACTTCTTCTACCTACCCAGTGTAGATCCTGCTTATGGCCGTCCTGTTCTTGTGGCTGGAGACATCTATGCCATGTTCAATGATCGCCCGGAAGTCCGTCAGGTTATGGAGTTCTTTGCAACTGGTGCTTCTATTGAATCTTGGATAAAAGCAGGTGGAGCAATTTCCCCCCACAAGGATTCCGACCTTAACTGGTACACCAATGAAGTTGACAGGAAAGTTGCTGAAGTTATTCAGGATGCAACAAGTGTCCGGTTCGATGGCTCTGATCTCATGCCGGGGGCCGTAGGGGCTGGATCTTTCTGGAAGGAAATGACCGATTATGTTTCCGGTGCCAAATCTCTTGATGAAGCTCTGGATGCCATTGATGCTTCATGGCCAAAATGAGAAATGCCATAGAGTAGTTTAAAGGGCTGTGTCAGCAATCGTTTTGGCTTGATTTCTGCGTTGTTCGGAATTTTGAAATGCTCATGTAGGTCAGCTACACACTGCCTTCAAAATTCCTCAACGCTTATAACTTGGATAAGATATCTCATACTGACATAGTTTTTATCCCTGTATATTTTGACATAGCCTTTTTTTATTAAGTGGAGGTATAGATGAGTCGGAGAAAGACTTCTTCAAAGAAATTTTGGTCCTTATTGGCATTGATCATTGTTGCTGTCATTGTTCTGGCTGGCGGCTTTGTCGTGTTACAGAGGCTTCAGGGAGTCAAAGTTCTCATGACACTATTTGCCGTTGTCTGGGGAATTGGATCGGCAGTGTTGCTGTATTATGTTCTCAATGCTACGGCAGAATCATTTCCACGTAAAATACGTTCCATATCGGTACCCATCGTTTTTGCCGGACCAGCTGTTTTCATCCTGTTCTGGGCCTTGGTTCTCCCCACCCTGCGTACATTCAGGCTGAGTTTTGCCGATGCTCATGGCCGGGGCTTTGTTTTTCTGGACAATTACATCTTTGCATTCACCGATCCCATCATGTTAGAGAGTTTCCGCAACAACCTTCTATGGCTTATATTTGGAACATCTTTCTGTATTATCATGGGATTGACCATTGCTGTACTTGCCGATAGGAACCGTTTTGAAAAGGCAATCAAATCGTTGATATTCATGCCCATGGCCATCTCCTTTGTTGGGGCTGGAGTGATATGGAAATTTGTCTATGCCTATAAAGGGGAAGGGACTAATATTGCTGAAATTGGTTTGCTGAATGCCATTGTTACCGCCTTTGGGGGACAGGCTCAAGCTTGGTTGTTGACCCCTTTCTGGAATAATTTTTTTCTGATTATCATCATGGTTTGGTTACAGACGGGCTATGCCATGGTTATACTGTCCTCAGCCATCAAAGCCATTCCCGAAGAAATCAATGAAGCGGCTCGTGTGGATGGTGCGAATGCTTTTGTCATTTTCTTCAAGGTAACCATTCCCTCCATCATGCCCACTCTGGTTACCGTAACAACCACAATTCTTATTTTCAGCCTTAAACTTTTTGACATTGTGAGGGTGATGACCGGGGGCAACTTCGGCACCAATGTCATTGCCAATGAGTTTTACCTCCGGCAGTTCACCTATGGCAACTCAGGCCAGGCATCGGCCCTAGCCATTGTACTGCTGATCGCCATTGTACCGGTTCTTGCCTATAATCTGAAACAATTCCATGAAAGAAGGGTATTGAAATGAACAAATCCTTAAAAGGAAAAAAATTTTCCCTTCCCAGGGTTCTGGTCGGGGTCATACTTGTTGCTATTGTACTCGGGTGGTGCATTCCCTCCCTAGGGATACTGGTTACATCTTTCAGGGATTCCCGGGACATCTATGCCACGGGATGGTGGACGGTTCTTCCTCATAAAGCACTGTCCAAAGTGGGAGAATTTGAAGTATCTCCGGATCTGAATTTGGATGCTCTTATCGAAATTGAAGGTCATACGGCCAGTTTCGATGAGTGGCGAATCGGTATTGAGGTAGAGAAGGGGCGAACACTCCGATGGTATGGAAATAAACGTTCCCGACTGGTAGAAGTTTTTGAAGAAAAATGGGTAGGGTTTGGTGCGAACCTCACTCTACAGAACTATCGGGATGTTTTATCTGCCGGGCAGTCTGAATACACCGATGCTGCCGGGAATACAATTCTCCGACAGGGGAATGATTTTGGTGATGCAGTTCTCAACTCAATCGCTGTTACCCTGCCGGCTACCATCATCCCCATTCTCATTGCTGCCTTTGCGGCCTATGCCTTTGCCTGGATGGAGTTTCCCGGTCGACGGCCCCTTTTTATCATTGTGGTAGCCCTGCTGGTTGTTCCCCTGCAGATAGCCCTGATCCCAATTTTAAGAGATTTTTCCCGCTGGGGATTAACGGGTACCTTTGTTGGAATGTGGCTGGCCCACACAGGCTTTGGTTTGCCCTTGGCTGTTTACCTGCTGTACAATTACATAAGTACTCTGCCTCATGATATATTTGAATCGGCCTATCTGGATGGGGCTACACCCTTTGTAACCTTCATTCGGCTTGTTCTGCCCCTTTCTATTCCTGCTTTGGCCAGCTTTGCCATATTTCAGTTTCTCTGGGTGTGGAATGATTACCTGGTTGCCTTGGTATTCCTGGGAGAGAAAAACAGGGTAGTTACAAGTGCTTTGGCCGCCATGGTGGGAGAAAAAGGCCAGGACTGGCATCTGCTTACATCGGGAGCATTTCTCAGTATGCTACTACCCCTGATTGTGTTCTTCGGCCTGCAAAGATTTTTTGTCCGAGGGCTAACGGCAGGGTCAGTTAAAGGGTAAATCCCGAATCCGCACAGATTTTCTTTAGAACGAACAAATGACCCGATTAAGCTCCGATCAATACCCAAATCATCGGGTAATCTCTTTCTGCTTCCATCCGCTATTCAGATACAGATTTGCATTCCTTTTTTTGAACTCTTTGTCGTAAAATCTTCGACTTATTTCATTTCATTATCAGGGGCCTTCCTGGGTCCCCTCAGCCTAGGGATTTGAGATGATTGCGGCAAGGTCCCGCAGTGCCATAATAATCTATGCGCTATGCGAAGGCCTGTGTTTGCCTCATAACGAAAAACTACTCAAGAGCGATCCTCGGAATAGGGAGAGTGAGTTATGAGGTTTTTAACTGATTGTGGGGCCCCCCAGCCCTAATCTTCGAGGGATTAAAGCTGTTTTTTAGAGGGGTCCATATGTCAATCTTACTTGATCGCCCCCTCTACCATACCCTTGATAATGTAGCGCTGGGCAAGAAGGTAGAGAGCAATCACGGGAAGTATGGCCAGCAGGGTTGATGTCAGAATCAGATCCCACTGCTTCAGGTATGCACCGGCGAAAGTCGTTACGGCGATGGGAATTGTCTGGACCACGCCGTTTGATCCAAGCACCAGGAATGGCAACAGGTAGTCGTTCCAGATCCAGATACCGTTAAGGATCAGTACCGTAACGATGATGGGCTTCAGGAGGGGGAAAACTATCTGAAAAAAGATCCGTTGCTGGGAACAGCCGTCTATGGTGGCCGCTTCCTCCAACTCATAGGGAATGGATTTGATAAATCCGTGGAAAATGAAGATGGAGAGGGATGAGCCAAACCCCAGATAGGCGAAGACGAGGCCGGGAATGGTTCCAAGGAGCCTGAGATTGAAAAAATCCCCCAGGATGCGCATCCATCCGACCAAGGGATACATAAGAACCTGAAAAGGGATGACCATGGCAGCGACAAAAAGCATGAATATCCACATGGCCCAACTGGTTTTACTCCTTACCAGCACCCAAGCGGCCATGGCGGAAAAAACCGAAATTACCAGGAGTGAAAATGACGTGATCAGCACGCTGTCCACAAAAGCCCCGATGTAATCCACCGTTGGGTTGTTAAAAATCAAGGAGATATTGGTCCATATCTGCCCCCAGCTTGACGGTAGAGCAATGGCGTTGAAAATAATTTCTTTGGATGTTTTAGCCGAATTCAGCACCACCATGGCAAAGGGGACCATGAACAGGATGAAAAGAAAAATGGTTGCAGTTTCCAGGAGGATCTTCGCGGCTTTCCTTGAGTTTCCTCCCACAGCCGCCTGATTTGATAATACGTTCACGTTGTTTTTTACGGTTGACTTGCTCATCACATTTCCACCTCTTTTTTCTTGTTCACCGATACCTGTATCAATGCCACTACTACCAGGGCAACAAAGAGCACAACCGCTTTTGCCTGTGCCTCGGCCATTCTGTTGGCTGAGGCTGTATGAAAGATGTTCATGGCCAGGAGTTGACTGGCTTTAACTGGTGCTCCAAAGAACCGGGTGGCCGGGCCTCCATTAGTCAGGGTCAGGTTCATGTCAAACTGCTTGAACGATGTTGTCAGGGTGAGAAACAGTGATATTGTAAAAGCAGTGGCCATCATAGGGATGAGGATATTGAATACTCGTCTCATATAAGATGCCCCATCCACTTCTGCTGCTTCCATCATGGAGGCGGGGATGCTCTGTATGGAAGCCACGTAAATCAGCATCAGGTAGCCAGCATACTGCCAGGTATTCACCGCAGACATGGCCCATATCACCGTTTCAGGGCGGCTTAAAAAGGAAACCTGAAGAAAGCTCATGGAGAGGGATTCTCCGATGGACAGAAAGATATTATTGAACAGGAACTGCCAGATATAACCCAGCACGATACCGCCGATGAGGTAGGGGACAAAGAACCCAGCCCGATAGAAATTCCTCAGTTTCAGGTTGCTGGTTACTATCAGTGACAGGATAAAGCTGACTATGTTGACCAGCACCACGTTGATGACGGTGAACAGCATGGTGAGTACAAAGGAGCTAACAAAATCCGGCATGGTAAAAAGCTCGAGATAGTTGGCAAATCCGATGAAATGGACATTGGGACTGACTCCGTTCCAGTCGGTCATGGAGTAGTAGATTCCGAAAAAGAACGGAACCACTATGATCATTAGAAAAGCAAATACTGTGGGGAACAGGAACAGAATGTTGATTACGCGTTTGTTATTCATACAGATTAACTCCTTATTGAAAAAACAACCCTATATTCTATCAGAAAAGGGAATGAACATTCAGAAAAACAGCAGAGTCCCCATAAACAGTGTTTACGGAGACTCCTGATTAAAATTTACATGTTGGGGAGACTAGCAATGGCTTCTTTCATGTCAGCCACGAACTGCTCGATATCATCGGGATTCTGGGCAAATAGGTCAAAGATGTCTGCGAATACATTCTGACCGGCTCCATCGGGAAGCATGCCGAAGAATACACCGTAGTTTCCGCCTTTGGCGTTTGCAGCCATCAGAGCCTGGCTGAGTTGCCCGGAGGGTTTGTCCGTGACGGATTTGAAGGCGGGAATCATGCCGGCTTGATTAACGATGTAATCATGTCCCTCAGGAGTTCCGGCCATGGCGGCGAGGAAAGCCTTAGCCGCATCGGCATTGGGGCTCTTGCCATTCACAACATACCAGCTGGGAGCAAAGAGATAGAGTCCAGTCTGGGGGGTGTTTGTAAAAGCATGAGGAGCATAACCCATCTTGAAAGTAACACCAAGTTGCTTCATGTTGGGATCAATCCAGTTGCCCTGATGAAGGAAAGCGGTTTTGCCTTGGGCAAAAGAACCAACCTGCTGATCATATCCGCCATTCAGCAGAATGTTCTGGTCAGCATATTTGAAAAGGAGCTGTACGTATTTGGCGTATTCCCTGAAACGGGGTTCGTCCATTTCACCTGCTAGTGCCGCGTCTATAACACTGGTGTCGGTGAAATCTAGTCCGCCGCCCCAGTAGGCTGCCAGGTTGTGCTGTCCGGCTACCCACCACATGCCGCCGGCTACAGAAGCCGCCATGGCCACGGGGGCATCAATTCCCAGTTCATCTTTTTGGGCTTCCAGGGTTTTGAAGGCTTCTTCATAGGCATCCCGGGTGGTTAGGGAAGCGGGATCAATTCCGGCTTCGGCCAGGATTTCGGCATTATAAGCAAGCCCGTATCCTTCAATGGCCACGGGGAAGCCGTAAACAGTGCCATTAACGATCAATTCGAGGTCGGTGTCATCAACCCAGGGTTCACCTTCCATGCTGGCAATGTAGTCCTTCCATACATTGTATCCGCCCATCCCTTCAATCTGGAAAATATCGGGCATCTGTCCGGCCTGAGCCTTGGCTTTCAGGGCACCGCCAAAATCCGCGCCTCCACCCAGGGTTTCAACCGCAACGGTCACACCGGGAACTTTAGCGGAATACTGGGCCGCAAATCCATCTAGGGCATCCTTGATCTCTACTTTCAGCTGGAACATGGTAACAGTGACATCACCGCTTTCTGTAGCCATCTTTTCGTCACCTTCACCGCCGGCAAATATGCTGGTGGCGAGAATAAGAGACAGAACAAGTACGAGTAATACCTTCTTCATCATTAATCCTCCTTGATGCCTAGGCCTCTTTCCCTTAGGCATCGACTTTTTTTATTAGGTGCTACAAGCACCTTGTCTCATTTTCATCACTATCTGAAGCCATGTCAAGGCCCCCGCTAGACAGAACTGTATCTCATTTCGGTGAGAGGAAATGCATCCTCACGCAGGTGAGATTCTGATTCGTTGGTTGTTATACGCGCATGAATGAGTATGTTGCTAAAGGGTCCCCATCAGTCTACGTATCTTTGAATTAACCGCGAGATGAGCGAGGATTGGTGTTGGCGATACAGAGGGATCCCCCCCCCCTCCCCCCCCCCGCTACGGCGTTGCGAAAATGCTCATTTTATCCAGTTGCGCTCCGCTTTTAGTGCCTTGTTGCGAGAAAAATTTATCAAAAATCGCCTCGAAGTCTTAGAATCCGACAGACTCCTAGACGAATACGGTATCCAATGATGTAATCTAACACATGGATGATCTAGGTTCTGAGAAAAAAGACATAATCCGGGACGTCTTCGTAAAATGTCGTTTCGATGGTGCATATAGGGATGCTTTGTTATCCCTGAAGTTGGTGATCGATGGCGTTTATGGGGATGGGCGATTGAGTGCGCGCTGGTATCTCTACGAAGCCGGAGAGAAGGATGTTTACGCATCGAGTTCGTCAATGCCTATTCCTGTTAAAGGAAAAGAAACAGAAGTCCCCTCAGTTTCCTTTGAGCTATCCGTCTCGGAGCCGCAACAGTGGAGTGCCGAGGCCCCATTCCTCTACAACTTGGTGGTCGAAGTATCCGCCGAAGACGGGCATGTTGTTGACAGGAAGACCATTGTCTGGGGTTTCCGTCAAGTGGAGGTTTTATCAGGGAGGAAGGGCGGACAGCTCATACTGAATGGACGGCCAATAAAGCTTCATGGGATCAATAGGACCTATACCCAAACGAGCCAAAATCCTTCTTGGACAAGAGATGAAATTGAGGCCGATCTTTTATTCCTAAGGCGGCTGAATGTCAACGCCATATTCACAGCGGTTCATCATTGCCCTGCGGACTTATACGCTCTTGCCGACCGGATCGGCATCTATCTCATCGATTCAGGCACGCCGGAGGATGATGCGCCGGAGGATGATTCATTGACGGCGATGAATGAGAATCACCCTTCGATTGTTTGCCGGTCCGAAGTATTCCATCATCAACGAATAGCGTGTAATCAGAAGGCTTCCGCAATACCCATTGTTTTCCAGGACAAGCCGGTCATTCTCTGGGTCTCGGAATTGAATTTCGGTCTAGGCGAATGCATGGAGAAGTTGGATAAGCAGTTGAATATCGCCGGAGTTGGAATCATTGAGACAGACGAGGCCGAGACGATCAATTCAAAAATTATGTTGGAGAGGTCGGAAATTGCAGAGCTTCAATTCTGGTTCACTCCCGTGGCCGTTGAACCTAGTGATTTGGAACACGGCCTTGTTGCCGTTCATAACAGAAATGTATTTGTAAATCTTCTGGAATTTGAGTTGCGGTGGTTCTTACAGAGGGATGGTCAATTATTGGCCGAGGGGAGGGTGCATCGGCCCGATATCATGCCTGGCCAGAGTCAGCCTATTCACCTCTTTCGGGATATCTCCACCTATCATGGCACTGGTGAGGGCTTCGTTACCATCTTGTTATGCCTGAAAGAAGAAAACACCTGGGGCAAGGCGGGCATGGAATTGGGCAGACGGCAATTTTCCCTTCCCGAGGTAAGGGCGAGGCATTCGATCTATCCCGATATCGGCTATGGGAATTCCCGGCAATCAGATGACCAGGCAGATGAAGAAGTCCGGGATGAATCGCCATCTGTTCCCTGGCAATACAAAATTCACGCCCAAGACCTCCTGTTAGTCCGGGAGAAGGTGGGCCTACGGGTCAATCTTGAAACCGGCTTGACAGAGCTACTAGATTTTGGTCTGGGCAACATCTTAAGCACGGGAATCAGGCCCTTCGCTATGGAAGGTGGCAATCACAGGCCGTATATAGAAGGACTTGATACGCCAATCACCCTGAGCGGCCAAAAAATTAAACACCAAGGGGAAAACCTGGAATTGCAGTTTAAGCTAAAGGCTCCGGTGTTCGGTAAATCATTACGGCTCACTATGCGTCTCACATCCGATGGGAAGATAGTCTATTCCTTTTCCTTTAAGGCTCCCATCGGTAAGGCGGGTAATGATCCGATGATTCTTCTTGGGCTTCAGTCTCAATTTAGGGAGATTTCCTGGTATGGCTGTGGTCCTCATCAAATGCTTTCAAGTTCACAGAAAAGCTCTGTCGTCGGTGTGTATGCAGTGAATCTCGATTCCATGGAATCTCAAGAAGTGTACAACTACGTTGGTGTTCGCCGACTCTGGATATCGGATAGAGGCAATGTGCTGACCATAGCGGCAACAAACAAGCTGTTGAAATTCTGTTGTGGCATTGATGGTTCAGGCAATTCCTATATCCATATCGGCAATGATGATGAGGGGGACGGAAAACAAAAGAGGGCGCAGAATGAACTACAAATGAGTATTACTTGTCATGATAGCTTGCGGCCACCTGCTTCATCTCGATAGCCTGCCCCGATTCGTCTTTCAAGCCCTTCTGCACCATGGCTGTTACCCCGGTTGACAGGCCATAGAGGTTTATAAATCCCTCGGCATCGGCGTGATCATAACTCGTGTCTCCAAAGCTGGCTAATTCCTCCAGATACAGGGCGTAGGGAGACTTCCTCCCAACCACGGAGGCGTTTCCCTTATAGAGGGAAAGCCGCACCGATCCTGTCGTGTATGTGGTTACCGAATTCATGTATGCCTCGAGTCCCACCCGCGCCGTCGTGAACCATTTCCCTGCATATACCAAATCCGAATAGTACTGGGCGAGTTTATTCTTCAAGCTCAATGCATCATAGTTGATGGTGAACATCTCCATATCCCTAAGGGCATTGTGAAGTATTGTGCCGCCCGGGGTTTCATAGACACCACGGCTCTTCATGCCGACCATGCGGGTTTCGACTATGTCGATGCGGCCTATGCCGTTCGTTGCCCCCAGTTTGTTGAGTTCGATCAAAAGGGGTAACGCCGCCATCCTCTCTCCATTCAGACCTACCGGTATGCCTTTTTCGAAATCGATGGTGATTTCCACTTCCTTGTCAGGGGCATTCTGTGGACTGGTTGTGAGCCGGTGCATGCCCTCTTCCGGCGCATTCCAGGGGTCTTCCAAACGCCCGCCTTCATGGCTCATGTGCCAGATGTTCCAGTCTCGGCTATAGATGTTCTGCCTGGAAATGGGGCCAATATTCAGCCGATGCTTCTCGGCATAGGCGATGGCTTGTTCCCTGCTGTGTATATTCCACAGCCTCCAGGGGGCAATAACCTTGAGATGAGGAGCCAATGCCTTGTAGGTCAGTTCAAATCGCACCTGGTCGTTACCCTTGCCGGTGCAGCCGTGGGCGAGGGTGTCACAACCTTCAGCGAGGGCTATTTCTACCTGTTTCTTGGCCTGAAGAGGCCGGGCTATTGAGGTGCCAAGAAGGTATTTCCCCTCATAGACAGCCCCGGCTCTTACCATGGGAAAGAGATATTCCGACACAAATTCCTCCCGGCAATCCACTAAGAAATACTTTGAGGCTCCGGAGGCATAAGCCTTGCGCTGAACCGCTTCCCAGTCTTCTTGTTGCCCAACATTGACACATACGGCGATAATCTCGGGATTGTCGAAGTTTTCCTTGAGCCAGGGCATGATAATGGAGGTGTCGAGTCCACCTGAGTAGGCTAGACAGATCTTCCGTGGTTTTCCTAAGGGTTTCAAATTCTTATCCTTCTATATCTTTTTTGATCACATCAAGCAACTGGGCGATGCCCCATTTAAGTTCATCATCCGAGATAACCAGAGGCGGTGCCAGCCGCAGTACGTCGGCCCCGCTTTTTAGGATAATGATTCCCCTCTCGTTCATCTTCGCGATTATATGGCCACACCAGTTACCGTCAAATTTCGGGTCTTGGAGCCGGAGGCCCAGGAGCAAACCAGCTCCTCGAACTTCGCCGACTCTTTCTCTCAGCCCCTCTTCTAGCAATCGAACGGCGAGTTCTCCCTTCCTTATTACTTCGTCAATGAATTCATTGGCCGTTATAATATCCCATACCTTTAAGGCCACCATCGTCGTAACAGGGCCGCCGCCGAAGGTTGAGGCATGATAGCCGGGTTTGAGAAGGGCATCAACCTTGGCTGGTAGGAGGGTGGCCGATAGCGGCAAACCCCCACCCAGGGGCTTGGCCAGGGTAATTATATCCGGCTTTAGGCCGATACGTTCACCAGCATAGAGTGCGCCGCAACGGCCAAGCCCACTCTGAACCTCATCGGCAATCAGAAGTGCGTCGTATTGTCGGCAGAGACGGGTCAGGGCTTCGGCAAATTCGCGGCTGAGTTGATTCAGGCCCCCTTCGCCCTGTACCGGTTCAACAATCACACCTGCAACCGTCTCGTCCAAGTTGGCTTCGAGTGCCTGCAAGTCATTATACGGCAGTATCGTGCAGTCAGGCATAAGGGGTTCAAAGGGTGCCGTGTACTTAGGGTTTGCCGTCAGGCTAAGCGCACCCATCGTCCTTCCATGGAATGAATTGCTGAAGGCAATAAAGCGGTGATGACCGGCACCTTTGTGGGTCAATGCGTAGAGTCGGGCGTATTTGAGAGCCGCCTCGTTGGCTTCGGTGCCGGAGTTGCCGAAATGCACCGCTACTGTCGTCTCATGCGAGGCGACGATTTTCTCGGCCAACGCAAGCTGTGGCGGGGTGGTGAATAGGTTAGATACATGGATGAGTTTGCCCATCTGCACATACGCCGTTTCGGCAAGATCCCGCCTGCCATAGCCCAGTGCGTTGACGGCGATACCGGATCCCATGTCGAGATATTCCTTGCCGGAGGTATCGTAAAGACGGCATCCCTCCCCGTGAGAAAATACGAGAAGCTCTTCACCGTATTGTTTGGCAAGAGGATGATTTTTTATTCGTGATTTCAATTCATTCTCCGATTATCCTTGTTCCCCGCCTTCCCTCCAGGATGCATTGCCATTCTCCTTTCTCCTCGTAGGTGGCGATGTGGACCGCATGAACTCCGGCTTTCAAGGCCTCGACCGCCGATCTTAGTTTCGGTATCATTCCCGAGTTCACGACACCTTCGGCAATCAATTTCTCAGATTCTGCCATGGTGATTGTCGGCATTATTTTTCCGCTATTGAGTACTCCCGGCACATCGGATAGGAAGATGAGGCGGGATGCCTGCGCCGTCTTTGCCAGTGCTAGGGCCGCTTCATCGGCATTGATGTTTAAGGCCGCACCTGATGCGTCCATCGAGGGAGGAGCCATGATGGGCAGGAAATTCCCCTTCCACAGAAGTTCCAATGGCCGCATTGAAACTTTCGTGACGATTCCGGTCATGTTTGTGTCGTCTTCATCAGATAGTCTCTCGCCTGTTATGATGCCGCCATCGGCTCCACAGAGCCCCCAGGATGCAATGCTCCGTGAAGAGAAAAGTCTTACCAGATGCTTATTGACTGCTCCGGCCAGGGCCATATCGACGAGCACCATCTCCTCAGGCGATGTCTGCCGTCGGCCCTGATGAAAACGGGGGATGAAGCCGTGTGTTTTCTGAAGCCGGCTAATTGTTGACCCACCCCCATGGACGAGCAAAATTTTCTCTCCATCGCATCGTCTTCTTGCCAAATCATCGGCCAAGGCAATCACAATGCGGTCATTCTCGGCAATACGGCCACCTATTTTTATGATTGTCATACTTCGCTTCTCAATGGAAGTCCTGCAATATCGGGAAAACCGAAGCGGATATTGAAGGCCTGTACCGCCTGCCCGGCCGCTCCTTTAAGAAGGTTGTCGATGACGCTGAAGAGATACAACAATCGGCCATCGGCGATGTGCCAGCCTATGTCACAGCGGTTTGAACCGACGACATCCCTTGTATCCGGTATCGTATCATGGCGAAGTTGGATAAATGGGGCATCGCCGTATTGTGTTTGAAAGGCAAGGGCTATCTCTTCTTCAATACTCGTTTTGTCTTTGAGAAGCACTGTGGTGGTTGCCGCCATGCCCCGGCGCATAGGAACCAGATGGGGGGCGAAATACAGGGGGGCCTGGTATCCGCGGGCAATGAGTTCCTGCCTCATCTCGGATACATGCCTGTGCCCCAGTCCGGGATTGTAGGCCCTTGTGCTCTCTGCACGCTCAACATACATCGATGATTCTCTCGGCATCCTTCCGGCCCCGGAAATTCCGCTCATCGCACTTACCGTAATCGGACCTGTGATCAGATTCCTCCTGATGAGGGGGATGAGCGGAAGAAGCACGCAGGTGGGATAGCACCCCGGAACGGCGACGATATCCGTTTTTGTTAATTGCTCACGATAAATCTCCACCAACCCATATACGGCTTGGCTCCGTAACAGGGGAAGCGGAGCTTTTCGGCCATAGACGGATTCATGGATTTTGGGATCTTCAAGCCGGAAGTCCGCGGATAGATCGATAATTACCGATTTCTTGAAAAACGGCTCGCAGAAATTCGCCGACTCTCCCGGAGGCAATGCGGAAAAAACGACATCAGGTTTGGCACCTAGGGCATCTTCCCGGCTGAGAAATTTCCACTGCTCGGCAAACAGCCAGTTTGGGTATTGATTGGAGAGGCCCGGATCCCTCTCGTGAATGGCCTCTCCCGCTGCCGATTTGGACACCGGAATAACCCGATCGATAAAGGGATGGTCCAGAAGCAATCTCATGAGAACCCGGCCTGTGTATCCAGTTGCACCAAGAACAGCAGTTTTCATCGTTAATTATCTTAAAATAGGATAAAATTATGAGTATGTCCATTCCCTCCACCGTCCTCAGAAAGAAGCTTAGCACCTCAACCATGGATGATGCGGCTAAGGCGGTTCATGCAGGATATGGCCATGGTACGGTTTGCATGGCCCTTAAACAGAGTTTCGGACGGGGTAGACTGCCGGGACGCCAATGGGTTGACGGCAATCAATCTCTCCTCTTCACCCTTATACTCGATCAGAAGACTCACTACGAAACTTATCCATTCACCCAGGTTATGGCTTTGGCCCTCTGTCGGCATCTCGAAAAGGCACACGGACTTCGGCCTCAAATTAAGTGGCCCAATGATGTTCTGCTTGAGGGGCATAAAACCGCCGGCATACTCGTGGAATCCCTGGAAGGCTTTTATCTCGCCGGTATGGGCTTAAACCTTGTTTTTGAGGGGGGTGGAAATGATTTCAAACTACCGGCGACCGGACTTTCCGATCACATCGGAAGATATCCGGACACTGATGAGGAGTTGGCCGGGATACTGGAAGAATTGAATCAGCTCATAAACAAACCGGGTCGTATTGAGGATTTGACGAGTCGATTAGCCTTTATGAATCAGGTAGTCAAGGTTCGCCTGGGCGATCCATCAAGGAATGAAACACAACAGGGAAAAATCTTGGGATTGAACAGAGATGGTTCCCTCTTGCTAAACACCGATAGGAGCCGATTATTCTCCGTGTACAGCGGTGAAATCGATTTTTCTTGCTGATCAGAGTTCTTTTTTGTATGTTTCTAATCGGGAAAACTGCCTCAAAGGGCATGAATACACCCAATGGAGCTTGCCTCGAGTGAGGGGTTCTACGGCCTGAAGAAAAGACGGCACATAAATGTTCTGGATGAGTACTGTACAAGGTATCCAGAATTCTTTATTTGTTGTCACTCGCCAGGCGGAGAAGTCATTTGAGTTAGGTTCTCACTAATAAAAAATACCTATAATTAAGGGGAGTTATCAACTATGGCCAAACAGTTGGTTTTTAACGAGGAGGCACGAAAAAGCCTTCTCAAGGGCGTTCAGAAGCTATCCGACGCTGTCAAGGTCACTCTTGGCCCGAAGGGCCGCAATGTGCTTCTGGATAAGAAATTCGGCGCACCGACAGTCACGAAAGATGGTGTTTCGGTAGCCAGGGAAGTCGAGCTAGAGGAACCGTATGAGAACATGGGGGCGCAACTGCTGAAGGAAGTTGCCACGAAGACTAATGATGTCGCAGGGGATGGAACGACAACCGCTACGGTGCTGGCGTATTCCATAAGCAAGGAAGGCCTTAAATCAGTCGCGGCGGGAATTAATCCCATGGGAATCAAACGCGGCATTGACAAGGCCGTTGTGGTGGCGGTTGAGGATATTCGTAAGAACAAGAAAGAGATTAAGGACAAAGAGGAAATTTCTCAGGTTGCCGCAATTTCCGCTAATAACGATAAGGAGATTGGGGATGAGATCGCCAATGCCATGGAGAAGGTTGGGAAAGATGGGGTAATCACCGTCGAGGAATCCAAAACCATCGAATCATGGACCGAATTTGTCGAAGGTATGCAGTTTGACCGCGGCTACCTATCTCCCTACTTCGCTACAAACAGGGAGAACATGAACACCGTTCTGGATAATCCGTACATTTTGATTTTCGATAAGAAAATCAGTAACATGAAGGATCTCCTTCCCATTCTGGAGAAGGTGGCTCAGGCCGGTAAACCAATTCTTCTCATTGCCGAAGATGTCGAGGGAGAAGCCCTTGCGACGCTCGTTGTGAATACGATTCGCGGGACTCTGAATGTATGTGCCGTCAAGGCTCCGGGGTTCGGTGATCGCCGAAAAGCCATGCTGGAAGATATTGCCATTCTTACTGGGGGACAGGTTATCTCGGAAGAGGTTGGATTGAAGCTTGAAAATACTGAATTGAATCAACTTGGTCAGGCGAGTTCCATCAAGGTGGAGAAAGAGAATACAACCATCATTAACGGTGCTGGCAAGGAAAGCGATATAAAGGGCCGCATCGCCCAGATAAAGGCCCAGATTGAGGATACCACCTCCGATTATGATAGGGAGAAGCTCCAGGAGCGGTTGGCCAAACTCGCCGGAGGTGTTGCCGTCATCAATGTTGGTGCTGCGACAGAGGTTGAACTCAAGGAAAAGAAGCACAGGGTTGAAGATGCGTTGTCTGCTACCCGTGCGGCCGTCGAGGAAGGTATCATCGCTGGTGGTGGTCTCACTCTCATTCAGGCCGCCAATGCCCTTGAGAAATACAATCTTTCCAACTGTGACGAAGAAGAGAAAATCGGATTCAGTATTGTTAGGCGGGCATTGGAAGAGCCCATCCGTCAAATCGCAGAAAACGCAGGCGTTGATGGGGCCATCATCGCCGACAAGGCCAAGAGGGAGAAGAAAGGGATAGGCTTTGATGCGAACACACTGGAATGGGTAGACCTCATGGCGGCCGGCATCATCGATCCGGCCAAGGTGACCAGGAGTGCCCTCCAGAATGCGGCATCCATCGCCAGTCTTCTGCTTACAACGGAGTGTGCCATTACAGATCTTCCGGAGAAAGAAGCCCCGGCAGCGGCACCCCCGCCGGGTGGCGGCATGGGCGGCATGGGCGGCATGATGTAGGCTTGCTCTCAAGAAGTGCCAAAAGTATTATTTTAAGAGTCTGTGGTAGAAGGTGCTTTGACCCGCACGGAGGTGGAGAGAAAGAATCTGAAATCGAACGCAAGGAGTTTCAGGATTCATCATCACCCTGGGCTGGTGGTCAAATCCACCTTCTAACGCAACTCCGAGATTCCTGACACAGCCCCATTTCACAAGGCGGGTTTGCATGAAGAAAGAAGATTATGTATTTACCATAGGCTTTGATGGAGAGAAGCCTGTCGTTGACCGGCAGGCCCGATCAAGGTATGGGCGGCCAGATGCGCGTTCCTTGGCGGACAAGGGGCTGTTTCAAGCCGCTTATCGAAGTGCTGTATTCGATAAGAATGAGGCCGATGCAAAGTATATCTTGGAAAAACTCAACACAATTTCCACTGTACAATACAAAACCACGGAAGAGCTGAGCAAGTTATTTGGCATTTAGTTTCCTTCTGACGCAATAGAACATTGACGTAGCTTTGGTAATAGTGGTACAGTGATTCGATTTTCAATATCACAAGTTGCGTCCAGGTTGCTTCAGCAGGGACGACTTGAAAAAGTAAGGCAGGATTAACATGTTCAACATTCCATTGCTCATGGGTGCCCCTACAGGAGCCGCACAGGGTTCCCCCCAAGGTAGCACAGTTCAATTCGTGATGATAGCTGCGGTTATCGCAGTTTTCTGGTTTTTGATTATAAGACCCCAGCGCAAGAAGCAGAAAGAGACAAAAATGATGCTCGCTACCTTGAAAAAGGGTGATCGGGTTACCAGCATAGGCGGGATACGGGGCACCGTGAAAAGTGTTTCCGAACAAACCGTCATTGTCGAAGTGGATAACAAGGGGACCACGCTTGAGTTCATTAAATCCGCCATCGGTTCTGTTGGTGGTGAAGGAACGACACCGGCGGCAGATCAAAAGAAGGCAAAGCCTGAGGTGAGTGCCCCGTCGAGTAATGATGAGACATAGGAGTAGTGCTGGAAACATCCATTTAAGTCTCTGGCTTGATTTTTTTTGTCATTGTAGCGTTGGCAAATGCCCACTTTAGCTTGAGTTCTTGTCTGCCTGTGCGTTGCACCTGTCTGTGGCAGGTCGGCGAAGACAGGACGCATTTCATTGACTTGAAATCTCTTCGCCAGATTCACATAGCGATTGTTTAGAGGCACCCACAAAGTATATCGGAGAAAACCACATGACCAAATTGATGCGTCTGTTTCTTGTCCTATTTTGTATCGGATTAGGGGCAGTGTTTCTTTACCCGACAGTCAACTGGTACTTCTTCATCGATGAAGAAGTAAAAGAGCTTGCCAACGGCACGAGGGAAGAAATCAGAATCTGGGCTGAAGATAAGGCATCTTCTTCTATAATTGACCTAGAAAACCTGAGTAGTGATACTGAAGCTTTAGATGAGCCCATACCCCTTGAGTATGGCTTTTTGAAGGACATTGCCAAAGTTCATTACAAACAGAAAGATATGGAACTTCCAGTAGAGTGGACACTCCGCTCTGTGCTCAGAGGTTTCCGTGATTTTAATGAGGTGAGCAATACAATCGAAAGCCACCACAGAGGGGTGATCCTGGATATAAAGGAGATGCGAGGCCGAATTCTCTCCTTGGGGCTGGATCTCTCAGGCGGCTTGAGCGTTGTCCTGGAACCTGATTTTACAGCATTGGAGGAATCGACAACCGAGGTGCTTTCCAACGAGGATAAAATGGCGGCGTTGGAATCGGCTTTGGAAGTTATCAATAACAGAATAGATACCTTCGGGGTGACGGAGCCACATATTCGCAAACAGTTGGACGACTCAATTTTGATTGAGATTCCAGGTGAAGCCGATCCGGAAAGGGTCAATTCCTTTCTCATGGGCCGTGGGGCACTGAGTTTTCACATCGTCGATGACGAAGGAACAGGTGCGATTCGCGAATACGCCAACGGCGGAGGCAAGATTGTGGACGGGCGTCCTGAAAATGAGGATATCCTTGCCGAGGGGCTCATCGCCTTGGGGTACTACATAAAGGATGACTATGGCATCGATAAATTTGTCGATTGGATTGTCGTTCCCGAAGTTGCTGGACTCGAAGGCTCTCATGTTCGGGAAGCCAGAACCGAAACCGATCCCGATACGCTCAGGCCCATTGTGACGTTTCGGCTTGATCCGGAGGGGGCGACGATTTTCCAGAATCTCACTTCTGAAAACACCGGCAAGGATCTGGCCGTCATTCTCGACAAAAAAATAAAAGCCTATGCGAGAATACCGAAGGCCATTCCCGGCGGGAACGTGAGTGTGACAGGGTTTGACTATACTCAGGCCAATGATTTGGCGGTCGTCCTCCGCACTGGTTCTCTTCCGGTGCAACTCGGTGTGCGCACTCTCCAGTCTATTGGGGCCTCTCTGGGTGCAGATACCATTAATGCAGGTCTCAATGCGATTCTTATCGGGTTTGCAACGGTCTTCGTGTTTATGGCACTCTGGTACAAGGGAGCCGGTCTCATCGCCGATATTGCCTTGATTATCAATCTCTTTCTGCTTACAGCACTGTTATCAAGCTTCAATTTCACCCTGACAATGACCAGTATTGCGGGCCTTATTCTCACCGTTGGTATGTCCGTAGATGCCAATGTCATCATCTTCGAACGCATCAAGGAGGAGCTTCGACTGGGGAAGAGCCGTTTGGCCGCCGTTGAAACAGGCTTCAAGAAAGCGTTCTGGACGATTATGGATGCCCAGATAACGACATTGATAGCGGCACTCTTCTTGTCTCAACTCGGCAAGGGGCCTGTTCAAGGTTTCGCTGTTACCCTGGCCTGGGGAATAGGATGCTCCTTGTTCACGGCGTTATTTGTTTCCAGGCTAATTTTCGACTGCGGCACCGAGTGGCTGAAGCGACAAAAGGTCAGCATCGCGTGGGGGCTTAAATGAAAGAATACAACGTGTTGGGCTACCGTATCCCAGCCATGATTATTTCCGGTTTAATCATAATTTCCTTCTGGGTATATACTTTTTTCATGGCAGGGGGATTCAATTTTGGCATTGATTTCAGCGCAGGAATCAGTATTACGGTTGATTTGCCATCAAGTCCCAGCGAGGAAGATATTCGTAGCACCCTGAGCGACTTGAATCCACAGGTTCAAACCGTTGGTAGTGGGGAGACTCATTACAACATTCGAATAGCTGACGATGGAGATACAGAAGACTTCCAGCAGAAAATTTCGAAGACCGTAAATGACGGCTTGAACAACCGTTTCGACCAGGTTTCCATTGTCCATGAGGAGTACATAGGCGTGAGTTTCGCCGGTAGCCTCGCGACTCAGACGATATGGGTGACTCTCATCGCTCTTGGGTTGATTTTGCTTTATGTTTGGGTTCGGTTTAAGCTCAATTATGCCGTGTCTGCGATTGCCGCCGTTTTTCACGATGTCTTGTTTCTCCTAGGATTTATCGGTGCATTGGGACTGGAGTTCTCTACTGCGACCATTGCGGCGGTTCTCACAATTATCGGTTATTCGCTGAATGACACAATCGTTATCTTTGACAGGGTTCGTGAAAACTCGCGCATTGTTAAGGATAGGACATTTAAGGACATCATCAATCTATCGATTTCCCAGTCCTTGAGCCGTACCTTGATTACGTCCATCACGACATTGCTAGCAGTCTTAGCGATTTTGGTGTTTGCGACTGGGGCAATTCGCACTTTCGCCTTGAGTTTGTCGGTTGGAGTTGTCGTCGGTACATTTTCTTCAATTTTTGTGGCATCGCCGATTCTCTTGGTTTGGCATGATAGGCAGGCAAGACGTATCAAAGCCTCCAGAACGGCGGCATCGACTTCCATATCGAGCATGGGAAGTCCATCTGCAGGAACTGTATCAAAGGTAGCGACACTGCCTCCGGTTGCTCAGACGGCCGAGGAGATTGCCAAGGCTACCGAGAAACGCGCCAAGATCCGGGCCAAAAAGAAACGAAAGAAGAAGTAGTATTGAATACCAGAGGTTGCTTTGAAGCCGGTTTGTTTTGGCTGGAGAAACTTCATTGTGAAAAGACATCGTGTATCGGCCATCATTGTTGCTGTTGCGAGCTTGGCACCAGCCCTCTATGCTGAAGTCAACGATGTCTTTTGGCGTGTAGCCATAGATAGATATGAACGCCCTGTTCTACGCGACAGAATGGATGTACCACAGGGGAGTGAGCCGTATGAGTATTTTGCCGCACAGCGTGGATACGATGGATGGAATACTCGTAGCGTAGGAGCTACTACAGTTCTATTCGAACGGCCGGTTGAAGGAATTGTCCCCATCCTATGTCTTCATAAATTAGGGAATAAGAGCCAATACGAACTTACCCCTGAGCGTTTTAAGAGCCTCTTGACGTACATTGATACCAATGGCTGGTATCTTATTGCTGACTATCAATACCTTGATAAAAACCTATCTCATGTTCCTACCGGTCTCAAGCCCATTGTCATGGGTTCGGACGATGCCTCATATGGAAACCTTATCTATAAAACCCATGGTGATGAGTTGACAGGAAGGGTTAAACGCTTCTTTGGAAAACCGTTGATGAAGTCTGATTCCATGGCGGCGATACTCAGAAAGCATGCGAGACGGGAAGGCGAAAGAATTAACTTCACATTCTATATATCCTTTGATGCAATTCCCTTCCGCCAATTAGATGAATATGAAAATCCAGGCTTCCCGTACTCGGGTATCCCCATCGTCAAGGAGAAGTTTCAGTATCTGAGTGAGTATTTCTTGATAGGTATTCATTCATTGAGCCATGTATATGCACACGACATGGGACCGGATGCCTTTGCCAAAGATGTTTTAAGAGCCTGGAATATAATTGATGAGTACCTGGATGGACAGGCTGGGACTATCCAAACAATTGCCTTTCCCTATGGTATTGATCCTCTGACGGCACAGTTACATCAGGCAATATCATCTCTTACACATCATGGCCGACGGCTTGTCGGCGGATTTGATTTAGATAATCGATTCGCCCCGGCCCCGGGGAGTATGACCGAGCCCTTTGATGTCTCGCGATACAATGTGGATAACGACAATTGGGATCAGTTGATAATAATGCTTGATGAAGCTAACGCAGTCATCGCCCGACGGGAACTCATATGGGAAACCGATACAAAGCGGCTTCCAAAGAGTCGATGGGCACTGGGGGCCTCTCCTTCCGATGAAGTTTGGATACTGGTGAGAGACTCCTAGCCTGTAATTTAACTCATTTTCAAAATGGCACGATCCAGGGGAGCAATGGTTTTTAGCGGAAATGCCGTGCTACCCACCTCAGCGATTAGAAATGAGCCGGTTAATGGGCTACATGATAAGGGACATTGGAGTGAAAAACCCGACCCGAAGGTTGTGCCCATATATGACTCCCCTGAAAAATCCACACATCAGTATTCCTGAGGAGGAGGACGAAGACTTCGACTTTGAGGAGCCTATGAGGGAAATACACACCGAACTAAAAAGCCTGAACGATGAGGCGGTGGTTCTGTCAGGTAAAATCAAAAAAATCTTTGAGGAACTGGGAATATAAACCGCAGAGGAGGGAGAGTTGCGCAGAGAGAAACACAAATATGAAACTAAATAAAATCAATTACTAAATTATCTGAAAATAAAAACCCTACGAGTTGGTTCAGTAATTGATTTCAATAGCTATAACTCTTTAGTGCTCCCATAGATCGATACAGCTCTAAAATTAGATTGATGCTGTATAATAGGCATCAGAAGGAGTACATCAGATGCGTAAGAAATGGAGTGATTTAGAGAAAGCAAGAATTGCACTCATGGCTTTGCGGGAAGAAAAAACGATCAGCGAGATTGCTCAGGCAACAGGGGCACATCCGAACATGATTTCAAAGTGGAAAAGGGAGTTCATTGAAAATGCTGATTCTGCTTTTCGTAATGGAAAGTCAGAACGAGAAAAAGAATTAGAGAAGGAACAAGATGAACTGTACAAGTAGCTTGGAAAACTTCATGCGGCTAATGACTTTCTAAAAAAAACTTGAAGAGACAGGGGTTCTCTGCTCGCTCCATTCTGTGCGTGAACGACATACGGAACAGTTTTCGTGAAATCCCGGGAACTCACTCCAGTTTCCTGAACCTTCCCCTCGACTGTGCCTGTGGCAGTGGACGGTACTACAAAAGTCGGTACAAGGGATGCCATCTCTGCAACTTCCACAGTGGAGGGCAATGTCACCAAAATTTCATTACTTAAAATGCTTCCCCTTACCATTTTCTGCAAGCTGGTGTTGTTCCCTGCTAGGAAGAAGAACTCTGAGATTGTTCGAGCACTGTCTTGTTCTTGCTGAGGGGTGGCTATGGGATTATCACAAGAAGTTAGAAATAGCGAAAGGAGCATGCATAATAATGTCAGGATATGCTTGCGCATTGTTGATTTTCTCCGATTCATCAACTAAATTAATTATATTGAATTCGGCAGAGTTTGTCAAAAATAATTTTTGGTGTTACGCAAGCGTTGCAAATTCAAAGGATAGTAATGAATGATACGGCTTAAGACGATGATTTTGCTCGCGGTGTTTTCTCCTGCTGGGATACTGTCGGCTGAACGGGGGTGGACCATTGCCCCGTATTTCGGGATGCATTGGGGGATGGCCAGGGAGATCGTCAACTATGTTCCGGCACCGAAATATCCTACGGAAAATGAGTATTTAAGTTTACTTCTTTGGGAACTCAAAGATGTTTTAATGCTAGGCATTGATTCTCGCTGGGAAAATGGGAATGTGCTTGGGCTGGAGTTTGATCTTGGTGTCGCAATTCCCTATTGGTTTTCCGGGGAGATGAATGATTATGACTGGTATTTCACCGATAGGGACTGGAGTCATTGGTCGGTGAGTGATATATGGCTTACATGGGGGATTGTAGCCGATGCCTCAATTGACTTTCGTATACTGAATACCGGACCGTTATCCGTTCATACAGGGTTATCTTTGCATCTGGACTGGTGGGGGTGGACGGATGAACTGAAAGACAATGTTTATTCTCAGGCTGATCCAACCGTAACATATCCTGCTCCATTCGATGAGTCCTCTAATCATGTTTTTCGAGATCAATCCTGGAAGTCGAGTTACATTGGAGAACCCGCCATAGATTTCTGGTTCATTAACAGTGCCATCCTGGCGGCTGTCAAGATTCATCTACAGGGACGGAAACGGTTTGCGGAACTGAGTCTTAGAATCGGCCCAGCATTGGTTTATTTCTATGATCTGCATAAACTGAGAGATCTTGTTTTTCAAGATATAGGAATTGGCTTTCCGTGGATAGATGGGGCTGGCGAAGTTGGAGTCCATCTGTCGAAGAATTTCTCCCTTGGTTTGAGGTTTGAGGTAGCATGGATGAATGAGATAGTAACCGATACCTATTACTATTCCGGTTCTGGGATTCCTCTAGGTAGCGTTGAAAACGGCGGAGGTTTCGGATTTTTTCGTGCAGGGGTGAATATGTTCTTTATGTGGAAACTACCCGCTATTCACCCTCGTTCTTTACCAGGGTGAAAATACTTGACATGATGGCCCTTTAGTACATTGAATTCTGTCGGTATCAGTTATTCATTCGAGAATTTTTTATTAGAGGAATAGAAAATGTGTCTACAACAAGGTTCAAAGGCAGAAAAAAAACAGGAAAAACTCATGCGCATGCGTCATTCCATGGCCCATGTCATGGCTTCTGGGGTTTTAAGACTGTTTCCCGATGCCCGAATTGCCATTGGGCCAGCCATCGAAAACGGTTTTTACTATGATTTCGATCTTCCACGTAAGCTCACCCCTGAGGATCTCGGCCAGATTGAGGACTATATGAAAGAGATTATCAAGGCCGATTTCCCCTTTGAGAAGGAGATTGTTACCCGTTCTCATGCATTGAAGTTCTTCCAATCGCAAGATTACAAAGTCGAACTCATCAACGACCTTCCAAAAAATGAAGAGATTTCTATATACAGGATGGGGGATTTCTCCGACCTCTGCCGTGGACCCCATGTCGAATCGACGGGGCGTCTCAATCCACAGGGGTTTAAGCTCCTAAGCATTGCTGGTGCCTACTGGAGGGGCGATGAGAACAGACCCATGCTCCAGCGTATTTATGGAACCGCATGGAATGATGCAAAACAGTTAAAAACGCATCTTGATCACCTTGAAGAACTGGCGAAACGTGACCATCGCCGTCTTGGTCAGGAACTCGATTTGTTTAGCTTGCACGAGAAGGCTGGCCCGGGTCTGGTATATTGGCATCCTAAGGGTGGCCGAATTCGCGTTGCCGTGGAAGATTTCTGGAGAAAGGAGCATTACAAAAACGGGTATGAGATAGTTTTTACCCCGCACATGGGGAAGAGCTGGCTCTGGGAGACATCAGGTCATCTCGATTTCTATGCAGAATCAATGTATCCCAACATGGTGATGGACAAGGCCGATTACTACACAAAGCCTATGAATTGTCCCTTTCATGTGATGATTTACAACAGCAACAAGCATTCATACCGCGATCTGCCATATAGGTGGGCGGAATTAGGCACCGTATATCGTTATGAACGTTCAGGGACCCTGCATGGGCTACTGCGAGTGAGGGGCTTCACCCAGGACGATGCGCATTTGATCTGTACACCGGCACAGATGGATGATGAAATTCGGGAGGTACTGAGGTTCAGCCTTTACATGCTGAGGTCATTTGGTTTTTCGGATATAGCGGCTTATCTGGCCACCATGCCCGAGAAGTCGGTGGGGAATGCCGATCAATGGCAGGCGGCCCAAAATTCGCTTAAGAAAGCCATTGAGGCGGAAGGACTGGACTACGCTGTCGATGAGGGAGGCGGAGCCTTCTATGGTCCCAAGATCGATCTCAAGGTAAAAGATGCCCTCGATCGCAAGTGGCAACTTACAACGATACAGTTTGATTTCAATCTTCCAGAGCGATTCGGCATGACCTTTACCGATGCGGATGGCATAGACAAACGGCCCTACATGATACACAGGGCACTCCTAGGCAGCCTGGAGCGCTTCTTCGGCGTGTTGATTGAAAACTACGGCGGGGCCTTCCCCGTATGGCTTTCACCTGTGCAGGCTGTGATTATCCCGGTTGCTCCGGTATTCTTTGAATATGCCGCCGAGGTGGCTGAAGTGCTAGGAAAACAAGGGATTAGGACCGAGGCAGACCTTGGCAACGACAGGATGAACTCCAAGATACGCCATCATCAATTACAGAAAATCCCCTATATGCTTGTGGTGGGAGAACGCGAACAACAAAATAAGTCCGTGAATATCAGGGTGAGAACCGGGGAGAAGCATGATCTGTCCTTAAACGATGCTGTGGAGATGATTATAGGAAAAATCGACAGCAAGGAGATGCCCTAATTTGACGAATGGGTGTACTCCTTAAAGCACGAGGAGATAAGAGACGACGTTCATTTCCGAAATATGCAGATGGCCCGGGGGAGTCTTAAGATACTGAGGATGAGTGGCAATGAGAGAAAGGCCTATGGAAGTACCTCATGATTCTGACAGCGGAAAAGGTTGACATAGAGACGGACAAGGCGGAAGGCGTTGCCTAGTCAATGCCTCCCGTATTGAAATTATAATATAGTGCCCCGAAGATTGGGGGCAGGGGGGCCTATAGTGCCCCCATAGATCGATACAGCTCTAAAATTAGATTGATGCTGTATAATAGGCATCAGAAGGCATACATCAGATGCGTAAGAAATGGAGTGATTTAGAGAAAGCAAGAATTGCACTCATGGCTTTGCGGGAAGAAAAAACGATCAGCGAGATTGCTCAGGCAACAGGGGCACATCCGAACATGATTTCAAAGTGGAAAAGGGAGTTCATTGAAAATGCGGATTCTGCTTTTCGTAATGGAAAGTCAGAACGAGAAAAAGAATTAGAGAAGGAACAAGATGAACTGTACAAGCAGCTTGGAAAACTTCATGCGGCCAATGACTTTCTAAAAAAAAACTTGAAGTGACAGGGGCTCCTTCAAAATCCATGATTAATCCTGATTAAAGAACTTGAGTATCACTGAGCAATGCCTGCTTCTCGGGAAAAGCCGTAGCTGGTTTTATTACAAGGAGCAAAGAGATCCAATTCGGGAGTATCAGGATAACCTTGAGAAGAGGGAAATCAAGAAGATGGAAGCAGTACATCTTTTACGGCTACAGGCAGATCTCCAACCATCTGGATAAAAATATGGGTTGCGAGACCTCTCCAAAAAGGGTTTACAGGCTTATGAGGGAGATGGGGATAAAAGCTGTTGTTCCTAAGCGATGCCTTTCCAACCGGTGGAATCGTATATGTGGTTGCTATAATCGATCTTTATAGCAGGAAGATACTATCCTGGAATGTCAGTAACACAATGGAGACATCGTTTGTCATGGAAGCTCTAATGCAGGCAATGATGAGATATGGTTTGCCTGAGATTTTCAATACGGACCAGGGAAGTCAATTCACCAGTAACGAGTTCACTTCCCTCTTGGAAGGAGAAATGGTTCGAATCAGTATGGATGGAAAAGGCCGAGCCTTAGACAATATTTATATCGAGAGATTCTGGAAGACTTTGAAGTATGAAGACCTCTATTTGTATCGCTACGATACACTAAGAAAGCTCCGGAAAGGACTATCAAAGTATTTCAGATTCTATAATTCGATAAGGCCTCATCAGAGCCTTAATGGGAGTTCTCCGGATGAAACTTATTCAGGGGAATCTAACTTAAAAGCGGCATAATGCTGTATTGACCAAAGGGAGCACTATCAATGAAATCCGCCGCCCCTCTTCAAGTCGGGGGATATAGAATCCCTCTACTTCTGGCACCCTAGCTGGGGCTCATTGCCACTCGCCGGAGAGAGTGGCATTTTCTATTTCCCCTTGCGCCTATCGACAATTCGTATTCTTCAGTCAGCACTTAGGCCTAGATATCACTCACCCTGCGGGTTAAAGCTCTCCAATATACTGTCTCCAATGTAAGAGGAGATGATCACAGGAAATGGATAGGCTCTTGTGCTTGCCGTGTATCCTTCATCGCCTTTCTCATAGAGGGCGAGATTCACTTCACTCGATCCCATTAAACTGATTTCGGCAACTTTTTCATCCTCAGACGGGGGATCGTCGGGGAAACCTACAGCCCGAAGAGAGATGAATCGACCTAGAATCTCGTTGATTTTCTCCTTCTCCCATTCATTACCCTCCGCGTCGGTCCAGGAGGCTTCCTCCCCCTTGGTGAGAATCACTGTGTTTTCACCTGCTGCGTCGAATGAAATCTTGGCTACCGAATCACGGTCTATCTCAATTATCAACTTGTCCCGAAAGGATTCCGAATCCTTCGATACCGTGTCGACGAGCGTGCCGCGTACGGTGTACACATTTTTATTCCCCGGGAAAAGGACGTAGCTATACTTATTGGAGGAAGACACCTTGCCTAGATGGATTTCTCTTATTAAGTTCTCATCCTTGTAACCCTTAAGTATATGCATTCCTTTCTCATCCAGCTCATATCGACCGTATTTCTCGGATTCCGAAACGAGATCTACCGGAGTGGGTGTCGATAGAAAATCGAGGATGCGGTTGATGATAGTCGGATCGGCGGGATATCCATCCGAGAGAACCCACTTTCCCTCTCCCTTATCAATTCTCAGAGCCTCACCTCCGGGGGTGAGAATTTCCAAGCCTGTAAAATCTGCTGTGGCAATCTTGGAAAATGTCGGCAAAACATAGTTTATCTCTCTACGTTCCCGAAAGCTTATGTACAAAAGACATCCTAGAGCAATGATTCCCAGGATTATAAATTCCTTAACATCTTTCTTAGATATATATAATTTCATTATTCCGTCTCCCTGCTAAACAGTTGTGCAATGCGTTTCCTACGTGACATATTTCGCAACCAGATGAACAGACCCAATAAGATGACAATTATAGGAAGTCCGGCGATATTGAAACCCTTTATCAATCGCTTCATTGTTGCCGAACTCTCCTTTAAGGGGCTGAAGGACTGTCCCTTGCTCCGCATCTTCGCATAATCTTCCCTATTCCCCATGGAGTCGATGAGGTTCAAGAGGAAGGTGGCGTTAGTGCTGTTTCCATTGGCATCCAGAATATTATCTTTCAGCAAAGTACTGCTCCCTATAAGGAATAGCTTCCCTGCCCCCGATTCAATCATCGCCAAATCGGCTTGAGCCTGGTCTGCGGTAAAAGATGCCGCCAAATCGGCATCCTCGCCTTCTTCAACTTCTTCGGTCGGCTCAGGCGGCTGGGGGATGGATCTATCCTTGAAATAACTCATCATACTGCCAGTTACAAAGGCGGCGGCCGCCATGGATTTTCTTTCATCCTCTGCCGGAGGGTAAATCATCGTAGGATTGTAGAGATTTATATCTTCTTTCATTTCCCATGCCTTCGAGGAAGAGGAGAAGACCACCTGAGGAGCTAGTCCCGCAGGAGCCTCCGTGTTCACAGTAATCGGCGAATTGTTCAACAACAGTAGCTGTTGGATGTTCCCCATGATTACGCTTTCTTTGTTGATATCCTCCTTCTCAATGAAGGGAGCAAAATAGAATCGCATCTCATTCACTCCGCCGCCCTGGGCAGCCTCAGTTCTGACGAAACAATTCTCATCCAGAATATAGCTATTTTCCACCTTGAGTCCAAAGTGCGTCAGCAAGGGTTCTAGCCCCGTGTTCCGGGGTATGTAAGTGGGGGGCTGTCCGTAATACTGATTCCCGCCCTGAGGGGCTATTTCTGTCATGGAATCGATGAAGAAGGCGATTGAGTTCCCCTTCATGAGATACTGGTCGAGCTGGAAGAGTTCCCATTCCGTAAATGTCCCTTGGGGACTCACCACGAGCAGAATGCTTATATCATCTGGAATTCCCTGTTCAATCGAAGCATCAACCAGGTCGTAATTCTCACTAAGAAGCGTACGTAAATTGTTCAAACCAGGAGTAGCAGGATCTTGTGAGCCTCCATAGGAAGATAGTGCGCCATGGTCCGTGAGAAAACCTATTTTAGGGTTGATCCCCACCAGTGTATCAATCACTCCGGGCAAGGCCTCTACCAGAGCCTGCGGATCTTCAATCGTTTGACCGCCGAAGATATTCTGTCTGAACAGATTAATCTTCCTCGACACCTGGTTGTTCTCGACCACCAAACTGGAATAGACCTTCTGACTCTCACCATTATTTAGCTGGAGATTAAGGGAGCTTAGGTTGTATTCCTCCGGAGGTTTATCCCCTGCCGCCAGATTCTCTGGATCAATGTGTCTGAAATCGAGTCGGTCATAATACTGCCGGTTCAAATCTTTGATCAACCTGGACATCTCATCGGGATAGTCGGCGAGGGAGGCATTGATGCGCCCCAGAGCCGAGGAGTGATAGAGTTTGAGGGCTATATCATCATCCATGGCGAGTATAGCCCCTGTCTTATCACTCATTTTCTTGATAGTGGAGGTGATTATCATCTCCTTATTCTCACCACTATTCAGGACAGGAAGGGTCTCTATGAGATCCCCCTGAATGAATACCATGCCCATAAATGCACTCACAAGCTTAACCTCATCGGCCTCAATCTTCTGAATCTGGATGGGGAACACCCCATAACTCTGGGCATCGGTTCGGTTAGCTTTCGAGGTTTCAGCCTCATCTTCCCTCTCGGTTCCTATTGTGTGTATTGAGTAGTTGAAGAATTTATTCCCCCTGAATCCGTAGGCCTCCAACAGATCGCCGACTTCCTGCTCCAGGTTATTATAGGGAGAAGGAAGGTTTTCAGAGAAAAAGGCCTTTATCGTGAGAGGCTCTTCAAGATTGGCCACCGCATCAATGCTTGCCTTGGAGAGAGAATGAGTCTTGTTGCGGGTAAGGTCTATGCGGAAAAAGAGCGTCGATGCCGCGTTATTCAGCAGTATGAGTACCAGCGCATAAGCTACGAGCTTAATCCATTGTATATTGTGCTTCATCGTTAAATTCCTTTATCGTGTCGTTCGATTAATAACCCACGCGACATAGTGAGTTAAGAAAATCATAGTTGCAAAATAAATGAGATCCCTCGAGTCTATGATCCCCCGGCTAATATTGGTGAAGTGATATCCGGTGCCCAGGTTCTGGAGAGCTTGCACCAAACTGGATGGGATAATCATCAGCATCCTGTGAACAATAGACAGCGTGAGGCAGACCACTGCACCGATAATAAAGGCCACAATCTGGTTGCGGGTTGCCGAGGAAGCGAGTATGCCGATGCCTATATAGGTTGCGGAAAGGAATATTCCTCCGAGATACCCGCCTATCACTGGTCCCCAATCAATATCTCCCAGTGTCATTATAAAAAGTGGATAGGAGATTGTGGGCAGCAACATGCAGATGACACTTAATAGGGAAGCAAGGCTCTTGCCGACCACTATATCCGCTGTTACAACCGGCAGAGTCCCGAGTATCTCCATGGACCCGCTACGGTACTCCTCGGAAAATTGTCTCATCGTTATCGCCGGTATGGTTATACTGAGGATGATGGGCATAAGACTGAAGAAACCTCTCATATCGGCCCTTGCGGTCAGAAAGAAAGTGGAGAAAAAGAACCATCCGGTAATCAACAGATAAAGAGTGATGAGAATGTAAGAACCGGGAGATTGAAAGAAGGTTGAAAACTCCCGTCGAAATATCGTTCCTGTCTGTTTCAGATTCATTGAGGCACCTCCGTTGTCAGCTCCCTGAATATCTTTTCTAAGGACTGCTTCTCCTGAACCATTTCCAGAAGCGTCCAGTCGCTCTTCTTCACCGCTCTGTACACCATCTCTCGAAGGTCCTCTGTTCCCTTGACCAAAACTTGCAATTCATCGGCATCATCATTGACCGTAATTGAGAGCACCCCATTCAATGCGTTGAGGGTGCTTTGAACATCATCGGAAACGGCACCCTTCAGTCTCAAGTGCAGGGTTTTCTCCGCAGCCAAGGAATTCTTGAGATTGTCCGCCGAACCATCGGCTACAATTCGGCCGTTATTGATGATAAGCACTCTGTCACAGGTGGCTTCGGCTTCGCTGAGAATATGCGTGGAAAAGATTATTGTCTTTTCCTTCCCTATTTCCCTGATTATGTTTCGGATTTCGACAATTTGATTCGGGTCCAGGCCTGAGGTTGGCTCATCTAGGATAAGGATGGGAGGATCCTGCATCAATGCCAGGGCGAGCCCTACCCTCTGCCTATAACCCTTGGAAAGTGTGGCAATTGGCTTGTGCATCACCTCACCTATACTGCAAAGCTCCGCCAGTTCCTTTAAGCGAGCCATTGCCGACTCAACACCTCGGATATCGGCAATGTATCTAAGGTAGTCGAACACTATCATCTCAGAATAGAGCGGGGCCGACTCAGGTAGATAGCCCATACGCTCTTTCACGGCCCTCGGTTCCTGCGTCACATCATGGCCATCGACAATGATCGTACCGGATGTCGGGGACAGATAACCAGTCATTACCCGTAGTGTAGTAGATTTTCCCGCACCATTGGGGCCTAGCAAGCCAAGAATTTCCCCTTTGGGGATTTCAACGCTGAGCTTGTCAATCGCCAAGACATTGCCATAGCACTTGGTGAGACTCTGAATGCTAATCATACATACTCCAAAATACTGTTATACATTCCTTACACAGCGAGATGCTGTAATAAGTCTTATATAATCTATTCATTATGCCATACCTTCGGCAAGCCATAACTTCTATTGCTTACAATATGTTAATACTTCGGAACTGGAGCCATGAACTTGTAATTTTCGCTTGACTGCACACACTTCATTCCGTATATTCTCATCATGGACGATGGCGAGGGGTAGTCATTACCCTAGCCGACGCTCTAAATACATCAAATACAAGAGAGGATTCTAAATATGACCGTTAAACCTCTACAGGACCGAGTCCTGATCAAGGTGGGTGAGGCAGAAACCGTTACGGCTTCCGGCCTGTACATCCCAGACACCGCTCAGGAAAAAACCCAAACGGGTACCGTTGTCGCCGTCGGCGATGACAAGGATGCGATCACCGTCAAAGTCGGTGATAAAGTCATGTATGACAAGTACGCCGGTACCAATGTCAGCATTGAAGACGTTGATCATCTTATCGTCAAGGGTGCCGATATACTGGCCATTGTCAGCTAAAGATTTCAACCGCTAGAAGCCTGTCGAGTTTTAAATTCATGGTCAGTTTCTGACCTTTTTTCTGCTACCGCACTGTCAAAACATCAAGGCATAGACAAGTTGTGCTTGAGGTTTTGTGCTTTGTATTGGAAAAAGGTCATCAAAAAAAACACCTTGGAATCCAGAATTCGGTAGGCTCCTAATTTTCTTCTGCCCCCCGAGCTCTCCCGATGGGGTGTGCCCAGATATTGTTTTTTGAAGAATTATTACGCCGCACGTGCCTTTCAAAACTCGCAGTTTTCAAGATTCGGCTGTTAGAAAACGCACAGAACCACAGTGCAACGGCCAGGAGCCGATTCCTCCGATTCATTTTGAAGGACATAGGGGCTGTGTCAGAATCCAGGGGGGCTGGCCCCCCTCGGTGCTCCCCCTCCGTCTCTCCCCCTGACAGGGAGGGGGATCCTACCACAGGCAAAGCGGTGAAAAGTTCTGAAAGCGGAGGTGTGCATGTTGTACATGAGCATTTCAGGTTTTTTCGCCTGTCTGCGTCTGCCTGTGCGTTGCACCTGTCTGCGTCTGCGGGCCAAAGACGCATTCTGACACAGCCCCAAAGGGGTATCGATTACTAGAGGGATTATTGGAACTCCCTTTATTTCTCACCTTTGATGGATTTAACATATTGAAGACGATGATAATAGCTTTTTAGGTGATCATCTTGCAGACTGAGAAGGCTCTGAAAATCTTCTATGTTGTTGTAGCCATGTTCTTCCATCCATTTTTTTAAGCCCTCGAGTATTTCATCAATGACACCCAATCCATTTCGATAGAGAACACTGCAAAGCTGGGCCGCCTTGCCGCCGGCCAGGATTACCTTGATAAGACTATCGGCATCATAGACCCCGGTGGATGCCGATAAGTCCAATCCACTGGAATCTGACAGTATACCCATCCACCTCAAAACGGTTCCGAACTCCTCGGCCGATGAAAGCGAGTTCCCTGATTTAAATTCAATGGCATTGAGGTCAAAGTCCATCCGATAATATCTATTGAATAAGGTGAGGGCATTGGCTCCGGCCGCCTTTAACTGTGAAGCCAAATGAGGAAGAGAGGTGAACCCTGGTCCTAATTTCACGGCCAAAGGAATGCTGACAGTCTTTCGCGCCAAGGAGACCATATCTACTATCTGCTTCTCTATGTCCTCTGAGGTGGTTTTATGACTGAGTGCGATGGGAGAGAGATTCAGTTCTATCCCATCGGCACCGACATTGGCGATGCGTTCAAGATACTCCACCCACCAATGAGTGGAATAACAGTTGAGGCTGGCTATGATGGGGATGTCTACTGACTGAACACATTCCTCGACAAAACCGATATATGCATCGGGTTCCAACATCATGTGCATCTGCTCAATGTACTCATAGGCCTCGGGGTGAAGGCTGTTATCGATATTTGAATTCGCCTTCACTTTGGCGATATCCTCTTCAAAAAGAGATTTCAGGACGAGAGCACCGGCCTTCGCATTGCAGGCTTTCTTCACCGCTTCTATGTTGGCTGTCAATGATGATGAGGCAACGATCACAGGATTTGCGAGCCTCAATCCCATGTAATTTGTGCTAATATCCATGAGTTTACTCTAATGGTATTCTTTGAATCGTGTCTATTCTCAAAATCCCCCACTACATGGGTTGATAGAGAAAATTTTCCAATTCTCGAAGCATGCCCTCGGTAGACTTGATGGATAATGCCGTCTTGGGAAGAGCATCTTGGAAAAAACGGCCATACGCTTTGCTGACTATTCGGGCATCCAACACCAGAACGGCGCCGTAGTCATTTTTTCGGCGCATGAGCCTCCCAAACCCCTGACGGAAGCGAATAACTGCGGAGGGAACAGTCAAGCTGAGGAAGGGGTTGTTTCCAGAAGCCATGACGGCATCCCTTCTGGCCTGGTCAACAGGATCTGAGGGCGGCCGAAACGGGAGTCGGGTGATGATGACCAATCGTAGCGATTCGCCTGGAACATCTACACCTTCCCAAAACGAATCGGTGGCGAATAGGACACTGGAGGGATTGTCTCTGAATCGGGTTAAAAGCCGCGCCCTATCATCCTCGCCTTGAACTAGGATCAAGGGGGCCTCATCTCCGAGCAGACTGCGGACACCGCTTGCCGCTGATTTCAAGACTTCGTAGGAGGTAAATAACACGAGGGCATGTCCCCCTGATATTTCCATCGATCTCGCTATAGTTTGGATGAGGTATTCCTGCCAGCCGCCGCGATTCTCAGGACTCGGCGCATCCACGGGGATGCCTAATAAAACCCGAGTCATGAAATCAAACGGTGAAGGATAAATCCCCTCCAAAAAATCGGTATCCGTTGAAATAGCACCGACATTCGATTTCCATGTCTGAAAACTGTCTCCCATGGTTAAAGTGGCGGACACGCTGATTACAGTTTCAAATGCTTCCCATACCGACTCTCTGATTATGCCGGACACTTCCAAAGGCGTACAATGGCATTGGAGCATTTCATTGCCTTCGAATCTGCGCGTTAGTTCAAGCCAGAACACCTGATCGGGAAATGTTTCACGGTTAATGAAGGATTCGGCGATGCTTGTCAATTTTTGTAAGGCAGAAACCGTCTGCTCCAATTCAATGACGACCCCCTGAATCTCGCTATCCTCATCATCCTTGAGTCTTTTAATGGCATTCACAATGTCGGCAGTGAGATTCCCCAGGGAATTTCGCAGATCGTTCATGGGGGCAGTTAAATGTCTGCGCTCAGTTTCCCCAAGCGGCCCATTCAAACGAATGGAGGATGAATCCCTGAAGAGAAAGCGGCCAAGGGTATCGAGAGTTTTTGCCGCACTCCTGGCCCCATCAATCAATGCCGGTATGGTTTTTAACAATTCACCCGCGTCTTGCTTCACATCGGCTATTTTTCTTAATAGACCACCTCCGGGTTTAGCTTGCCCTCGGTACAGACGATGGAAGAGCCTGTTGAGTGAGGAATACGACAGGGTTTCAGAGAACATAGACGTGGCCCCGCTCTCAATATGATGGGCCTCATCAAATATTATGCATTGATAGGCTGGAAGAACGACTGTTTCCTCCTGCCCTGCCCACTCACGGCGGGCGGCAAGATCAGCGAACAGAAGATGGTGATTGACGACTATTAGCGATGAGGTAGCGGCTCTACGCCTCGCCTGCATGAAGAAGCATTCCTCGAAGTACGCACAGAATGATCCCGGACAGGCATCCCCCTCACAGCGAATCTTTTCCCAGATTCCAAATCCAGGCGTGAAGGGAATATCGGATAAATCCCCACTATTTGTTTCCATCGCCCACTGGCGGATGGCGGTCAACTCTGCCGCTGAACCGAAAAGATCATCTTCGGCTCCCGCTTCATCCAGGCGTTTGAGACAGAGATAGTTGCCGCGTCCCTTCACTAAGGAAGTCTTCACCTTCGATCCAAGAAGTTTCTTAGCCAATGGAATGTCTTTGTTAACAATTTGCTGTTGCAGCGCAATGGTCGCGGTGGAAACAACGACTCTTCCCTCATTGAGTTCGGCCCATCGAAAGGCCGGAAGGAGATATGCGAGAGATTTCCCAAGCCCAGTTCCAGCTTCGGCGATCAGTGGACGTTGCTCATTAAATGCCCGTGTAATCATCTTAAGCAATGCAACTTGTCCTGGACGCGTTTCATAAGACAAGAGAAGCATTGAAAGGTCCTTACTATCTTCTATCAGACTGACGAGATCCTGTTCTGAAAGGGAATTTTTCATCCGTTCCTGACTCCTTCTGTTTTCCTGACTAGCCTTTCTCATGGGCACCTCTAAAAAAGCCATTTCGTTTTTGACTTGATCGTTCCCTCCGCTTCTGAGTTGCGAGGCTGTGTCAGAATGCGCCTTTGGGATAAGGAAAGGGATTGCCACCCCTTGCTACCCTTGAAGAGGGGGGATAGGGGGGCTGGATTCTGCGCCACCCCCTGGATTCTGACACAGCCCCACTCCGCTTTCAGAACTTTCCGCCGCCTTGCCCGTGGTAGCCCCCCCGTCCCCCCCTGACAGGGGGGGACGGGGGGGTGGAGCCCGACGGGGGGCCGGACCCCCGTTGGGTCCCCCGAAAAACCTCTTCGCCAAACTCCAAAAGCTATTTTTTAGAAGTGCCCTTATCCGGTCTAGCTATCCTGAACAAACCTTATTATATGTTGAACTTGACTAAATAGGCGAAACAATACTAGTTTTCAATTTCAACCTGTCCTTAGGAAGTTATATTATGGAACAGAAGATTCCCGTTGCGATACTAGGAGCCACCGGAACAGTCGGTCAGAAATTTATCGTCCTTCTACAAAACCACCCTTGGTTTGAAATCATTGAACTCGTTGCCTCGCCTCGCTCTGCAGGCGAAGAGTATTCCAAGGTCTGCCGTTGGAAACAATCTATTCCAATTCCATCCCACCTTGCAACCAAAACAGTCATAGCCGCAGGGGAAAAGCTTGAGAGTGCCATACTCTTCTCAGGCATTGAATCCTCGGCAGTCGGTATGCTGGAGCGGGAATATGCCGAAAAAGGGCATATAATCATTTCCAATACGAGCAATCACCGCATGGACTCCGATGTGCCGATCATCATTCCCGAGATCAATCCCGATCATTTCAAACTAGCGGAGAGGCAAAACTATGCTGGTGCAATCATCACAAACTCGAACTGTGTTGTCATGCCCATGGCTATGGCACTGTCTCCACTACATGACGCATACGGCATCGAATGGGTTCAAATCACGTCGATGCAGGCAATCAGCGGCGCAGGCTATCCAGGAGTATCCGCCTTCGATATTCTGGGCAATGTCATTCCCAATATTTCTAGCGAAGAACCCAAGGTGGAACGCGAAAGCCAGAAAATTCTCGGAACCCTTAAGGACGATCACATTGAACCTGCAGATTATAAGGTTAGTGCGCAATGCAACAGAGTCCCCGTTATTGATGGACATACCGCTACCATGAGTGTCAAATTCAAGAAGAATGATTTCTTGCTAGAGGATGTTAAGCAACTACTTAAGAATTGGAAGGGGATGCCCCAAGAAAGCAATCTTCCGACAGCACCAGAGACTCCGCTTATTGTTTTTGAAGACGAATCAAGGCCTCAACCGATATGGGACATTCGCTTAGCGGGAGGGATGTCTACCTGTGTGGGACGAGTACGAGAATGTCCCATAGGTGATATTAAGATGGTTATCATGGGGCACAACACAATACGCGGAGCCGCCGGCGCATCGATTCTTAACGCAGAAGCATTCGTTGAACTCGGTTATCTAAAAAGATAAAAGGTGCTGTAATCAACTCCCTCCATAACCATCCTGGAAGGTTCGCAATAGGGCCACACCAAGATAGAGGAGAAAACTGAAAGCAACCGCAAGAACTGAAAAAAAGATACCCGCTAAATTTCTCTTGCTTCGCAAAGGTTTCGTTGCTATATAGGTTATTACGGACAATGCCCCAAAAACCGCCGCCATCGCCAGAAGCCAGAGTTCAATTTCTATAAGGATGTTAAGAGTGTTATCGGAAAATCCTTGGATGTTTCCAAGAAGATAGAAGTAGAGGGTTATAAGCGATACAGCCATAAACAAGGCAGTGGCACGCCCAAATATACTGGGAAGCCATGTCTTCCGAAACCATAAATTTCTAATAGCCATATGCTATCATAGGTGTTTGTAAGTGTTTACGGAAGATGAAAAGGAAATGATGAAGGAATGAACAGGAAAGATGAAAGCCGAAGCATTGAACTCGCTGATCGCCAACCTTACTCCTCTTGATCCAATTGAAACGGATGCCATCAATAAAATTGATAAGCGGATACGTGTGCGCGCAGTGCTATTTGATGTCTATGGGACTCTGCTCATCAGTGGCACCGGAGATGTTGGCACGATATCCCTAAAGTCCTCAAGCGAAGATATTTACAAAATATTCATTCAGTCCGGCTATTCAATAGCTACTCAAACAAATTTACCTCACATCGTATCAACAGCCCTCCGGGCCGTCATTGAGCATCATCACCTGCAACTTCGGGATCAGGGAGTGGCATATCCAGAGGTGGATATCCGGGAAATCTGGTCCGAAGTCCTAACAGGACTCTGGGAAAATGGGCATCTTGCTGGACCACCCGACCATGGATCTCTGGAAAAACTTGCCTTTCACTACGAAAATTTGGTTAATCCCGTATGGCCAATGCCTGGATTTCCACACATAATTCACCGATTCAAGCATGAGCATCTCAAATTAGGCATCGTATCTAATGCCCAATTCTATACCCCCATTCTCCTTGAAGCCCTGGCAAACTGCTCCTTGGCCGATCTTGGATTCGAAGATCAGTTTTGCGCATGGTCATACATCCTACGAGAAGCCAAGCCTTCTTCGGCAGTTTTCACCGAACCCTTGGAAGCTCTCAAATCCATAGGCATACTTCCTCACGAGATTCTTTTCGTGGGCAATGATATGCTTAACGACATATCCACTGCGGCAAAGGTCGGCTGTCGAACATGTCTATTCGCCGGTGATAAGCGATCCCTCAAGATGAGGAATTTGGATAAACGTATGACAGTAGAGCCGGATATGGTAATAACCGATCTGAATCTGTTAGAATGCTTATTAGAAAAGGGAGGATAGATGGAGAAGCCTTATAGAAAACCATCTCCTAGGAAGAAAAATCGAGTTAAATCGGCATTGATCACCCTATTTCTGCTTCTTATCGCCGGTTCGGCGGGGTTCTACTTCGGATGGATTCAATTCAGACTCAACGCCGATGAGTATGGCATCATATATACAAAGACTCGAGGCTGGGAAGATACGGTAGTCCGCAATGGACAGTTCACGTGGAGATGGGAAGCCCTGCTCCCCACGAATCTTACTCTCCACATCGTTAAATCCACACCACAGACACACGTCATATCAAAAACCGGCACACTGCCATCCGGAGAAATATATGGTTCCATGGTAAGGGAAGGAGAGACTTTTAATTGGTCCTACCGCATTGGTGTCAGCTATCGTATCAATCCTGAGGTGCTTCCCAAGCTGTATGAACAGGGCTGGGGAGATGAGGGTTTAGAAACCATCATAACGGAATACAAATCCCGATTGGAAGATACACTCGTCCATACTATAGGGGAGAATCTGGACTCAGAAGACCTGCAAGAATTTCAGAAGACACTGAATAATCGCCTTTCGACAATGGATGAAAGAGTGAATGTTCTGAACACAGTCATACTCGATTGGCAATACCCTGATAGAGAACTCTACGGAGAGGCGAAAAAACTTGTCATAGAAAACATGAGGAAACGGCAACAGGTATTAGCCGAAATCGAAGAAGAAAGGCTACGACAATTGGATGTAGAAGACGCAAGGGTCAATCTCCTATCCCGTTATGGTGATTTGCTCACCACCTATCCTGTGCTTCTTGATTTCTTCGCCTTAGATATCAATCCTGGAGAGTATTTGCTTCCATCTCCATAAGGTTCCGTATCAGTAAAAAGCTTCCTGTGAACACCTCAAGTTCAACCCTATCGTGGCTAATCCTATTACTCAGACTCATCGCTCCACGGTCCCAAGGGACATCGTTTATTTCCCAATGCAACCCCCGGCTAGCAATCTTCCAAGGCCCATGCCCCACTGGATAAAAGGACACCATATCTCCCCGCTTTCCAAAGAAAATAGTGGATTCCTTTATCCAGCGAATTGCCTCCCGTGACGTATACCAATAATTCGGAGCAGCTTCACTCTCGAATATCTTCAGCAAGGCGAGAGTATGATCCAGCCTACCTTCTCCACCACCAAGCATGAGAATGGGGTAGCAAGAATGCCGCCGTAGCCAAGCAATGCCGATTTCAGTATCGGAACAATCCTTGTCCCTTTCGCACCTCACTACTGCATCAGGAGCGAAGTCATTCAGCACGGCATGATCGGAAATGGAATCCATATCGCCAACGGCGGCATTGGGCCGAATGTTATGGGACAAGGCGACATCCAATCCGGAATCAGCGGCACAAATCACATCATCATCGGTAATCAGACTGTGAACAAAACTTTTATTAGGGCCCATGCCCCCAATGAACAAAACGCCTCTTGACATGCTCCCTCACGGTTATTGATTTATCACAATCAACTCCAATCTACCGACAAGAAGAAAAATTCTAATCTGGATTTTTTATCTACCGATAGTAAAGGGTAGTGGACATGGATGTCCACATAAAACATGAGTGATTAACATCAAGGAGGATGTAATGATCATCAATCACAATATGAGTGCTCTATTTGCAACTCGTCAGAACAAGCTCAATGATCTCGGCACGAAAAAGAGCATGGAAAAGCTTGCATCCGGCATGCGTATCAACCGCGCCGGCGATGATGCTTCAGGTCTGGCAGTGTCGGAAAAGATGCGGTCTCAGATCCGCGGTCTGCAACAGGCTAGCCGGAATGCTTCAGACGGTATTTCATTCATTCAGACGACAGAAGGCTATCTTCAGGGAACCACGGATATCATGCAAAGAATCCGGGAATTAGCTATTCAGTCCTCTAATGGTATCTACAGTTCAGAGGATAGGATGCAGATACAAGTTGAAGTCTCCCAGCTTATCGATGAAGTTGACCGCATCGCCTCTCACGCCCAATTCAATGGCATGAATATGTTAACAGGCCGATTCGCACGGGATACAGGGCTCAACAGTGTCACGGCTTCTTTGTGGTTCCATATCGGTGCCAATATAGATCATCGTGAGAGAGTTTTCATAATGACGATGACAGCAGAGAGTCTGGGGATTCGTCAAATCGGTTCGGGTAACATAATCTCTATGTCAACACCTGAACAGTCGAACCGCAATATCAGTGTTGTCGATACCGCCTTGAAGATGATAAGTAAGCAGCGTGCCGACCTCGGGGCATATCAGAATCGTCTTGAAATGACGGTAAATGGTTTGGATATTGGTGCAGAAAACCTCCAGGCATCGGAATCTCAAATCAGAGATCTCAACATGGCAAAAGAAACTGTTTCTCTGACCAAATCACAGATACTGAATCAGGCTTCTAACGCAATACTGGCCCAAGCCAACCAGCAGAGCCAGTTAGTTCTCCAACTGCTACAGTAATAGTTTTAAGGTTCAGCTGGCAATCAGTAAGTTCAAGAATGACTCCCGGGGCTGTGTCAGAATGTGCCTTTGGCCCGTATGCGGCGTTGGCCTACCTGCAAACCAAATCCATCATTCTGACCCACCCCCTGGATTCTGACACAGCCCCTGTCAGTCTTTCTTCGGACTCCCTTGTCTTTGTCTACTAATTCCCTCCTTTCAGGGTTTAGATGGGACTTTCACCCACTGGATTTTGGTCATGCCAGGCACACCTCGAAGCTTAGTGGTAGAGAACAAACACCTCCATGTAAGACTCGATGCAAAAATGATCTACAAACAGGTGTCTGTATTTTCTCCGCCCCGTCTCAATCCTTTTGTTTTCATTTCGACGCATTAAGGCAAAAGGGCCCCCACTCCCCATCTTCGGGGCACTATAAATCTTGTTCATTATAATGCTCCTTGGCTGAACCGCTAAATGCGCGAAAATTGCGAAAGCAGGTATCGGCTATTCTAGTATTTCTGTTTTGAATGACGTAGCATTCATCAGGAAACAGAACCTTTTCGCGTTTTTCGCGGTTCATATCTCTTCTCCTCTGTCAAACTGCATGAGGTCTGCCCCAATCTTCGGGGCACTATATACAACTTAGAAAACCTCCAGAGTTTTTGCTTGATTTTGTTCTCCTATCTGTACCTGTGCGTTGCACCTGTCTGCAACAGGCAGACGCAGACAGGTGCGGACACGCATAGGCAGGCAACGTAGAAGTGGGGGGCCGGGGGGTAGCGAACGAAGGCGGCTCGCAGGAGCATGCAGGACGCATGCGACTGCGGCTGAGGGAGGAAGAGCAGAAATCGAGCCTTGCGATGTAAGCCCGACAGACTCCTGGACAAAAAAAATATTCGTCGATTTCTCAAAGCTGTATTTTGAGGTGCCTTGACAGGAATATGTCGGCTCGGCTAGTTTCCTTAACATGAAATTCCCTCACATCCCTCAAGATCTAAAGACAGTGGCACAGATATTCCAAAGGGCGGGATATCAATGCTGGCTGGTAGGAGGTGCCGTGAGAGATCAATTGCTCAACAGGCATTCCAGTGATTTTGACCTTGCGACCAATGCTCTGCCAGAACAGGTAATAAGGCTGTTTCACCGAACCATTCCAACAGGAATCAAGCACGGTACGGTTACCATTCTTCTTGGATCACACAAGTTTGAAACAACCACATTTCGTTGCGATGGAAAGTACCATGATGGGCGTAGACCTGACAATATAACGTATACTATGGACATCAGAGAAGATCTTGAGAGAAGAGACTTCACCATCAATGCCATAGCATGGGATGTAATTAACAAAAAACTGCTTGATCCCCACAATGGCAGAGCAGACTTGAAAACCCGAGTCATTAGGGCTATTGGTGATCCGAGGACGCGTTTTGAGGAAGATACATTGCGCGTGATCCGAGCGTGCCGGTTCGCTGCCCAGCTTGATTTCTCGGTCGCTCCGGATACTCTCAAGGCCATCAAGCCCTCAATGATCATCAATCTCAGTGTCGAGCGCATCTGGGATGAGTTAAAAAAAACTCTCACTTCACCTAAGCCGTCCGTCGCTTTTAACCTATTCAAGGATACCGGCCTTCTCCTAACTCTACTCCCAGAGCTTGCGGACTGTATCGGCCTCTCCCTGCATACAAACACCACCACGGATGTCTTTGACCATTGTCTCAATGTCTGTGATTTGGTACCTGCCGACAATCTGCATGTCCGGACAGCCGCTCTTCTTCACGACATAGGCAAACCCAAAACAGCTATGAGGATGCTGGATAACGGGAAGACAGACTATCCCCACCATGCAGAGGCAGGGGCATCTATCGCCAAGGATATCCTCCGTTGCCTGAAGGCCTCAAAGCAGGATATAGATGTTGTCTCACGCCTCGTGCAACATCATACAATCCGTTATTCGGAAGATTGGAACGATGCGGAGGTTCGGCGGTTCATTATGCGTATCGGCATGGATATTCTGGACAACCTCATTACTCTGCACCAGGCGGACAGCATGAGTTCCCCTACAAAAACAGCACGAGAATCGGGAAAAAGGTTGCTTGAGAGAATTGATGTTATAAGAAAACGCAATGATGCTCTTCAGATAAAAGATTTAGCCATTGATGGCCATGTTCTGATGAAAGAATTTGACATCATGGCCACTCCTGCCCTAGGGTTGCTTCTTCAATACCTACTCAACCAAGTCGTAGAAAACCCAGAATCCAATCGAAGTGATATGCTCATCGCCCTATCAAGAAAGTGGCTAAACGACCACACCCCATGAACCCTCCATTCTACGCCAATGTAATGCGGGGCTCTATACCCCTCTATTGGGATTCAATCGCCTCCAAGGCTATTCGAGCGGCTTCCTGTTCCGCATTTTTCTTGGTACTTCCACGCCCAGTGCCAAACTTTTCTTCATCGACAAAGACATCAACCCAATATGTCCGCTGGTGATCTGGACCTGTTTTCTTGTTAATGACGTATTTCGGATAACAACGAAAATTCTTCTGCACGGTTTCCTGCAAAAGAGTCTTGTAATCCTTCCTATGCTTATTTGCCAATACCAGCTCTATGGAGTCTCTCATATAGTTCAACACGAATCTGGCGACCTTATCATATCCGGAATCGAGATACCAAGCCCCGATAAGTGCCTCCATGCAGTCAGAGAGCAACGCTTTTTTATGCCGTCCGCCTGAAAGCTCTTCGCCTCTGCCAACCCTGACAACCTTGTCGACACCAAGCCGCATCGCTATAGATGCCAATGAATCCTCGCTCACGACATGTGACTTTATTTTAGCGAGATCGCCTTCAGCTTTATCCGGCAACAGACGGAAAAGATAATCAGCTACAACCATACCGAGAATCGAATCACCTAGGAATTCCAAACATTCGTTGTTGTCGATCTCTTCCTGTGATTCATTAACGAAAGATCGATGGCAAAAGGCGAGATCCAGAAGATCAATTCTTCTGAACCTCAACCCAATCTTCTTCTGAAACAGAATTAACTCTTTTCGACGAACACTGTCGCTCGTCGGAGTCCTCAATGATGGAATGCTTAAACCCGTAGAACCCGAAAACACTTCTTATTTTGCTTTCAATTGCTCCTCGATGAAGGCCAGGGCATCTCCTACCTTTTCAAATTCGGTCGCCTTCTCATCTGGGACAGAAACGCCCATTTCCGAATCAATTGCATAAAGCAATTCGTAAGTGTCAAGGCTATCGGCTCCTAGGTCCTCGCGGAAACGCGATTCCAAGGTGATCTTGTCCTTCTCAACTTCAAGTTTGTCGGCAATGAGATCCTGCAGTTTGTTGAAAAGCTCTGTGCTCATAAAAATTTTAACTCCTTAGATGGATAATCAACCCATATCTTTGGGTTCGATTATTTGATTTCCCTTATAGAATCCACATTTGTGGCACACCCGATGCGGAACAACTCTATGACCGCAGTTTGAACAAGTAATTAGGCAGGGAACAGTTATCCTCATATTAATTGATTTCCGTCCTCGGCTACGCGCCTTAGAAGTTCTGTATTTGGGTACCGCCATAAATTTCCTCGTTTAGTGTTATTGAGACAATAGTACATGAACTCACAAATATGTCAAGCAGTCTTCTTTACGCAATCGCTCTTTCTCACAAAATTGATTCTAATGCGATTTTCACATCCGGGGGTACCATGGAGGTGATATCACCACCAAATCTGAACAATTCCATGACAGAGCTGGAATTCAATCCAAGAAATTGGTGGTCCGCTGGTAATAAAACTGTTTCTATCCCCAGATGTCTATTGAGAAGGGATAATTCGAATTCATAGTCGAAGTCACTCCTAGAACGAACTCCGCGAAGCAACACCTTGGCACCTACTTTATGGCAATAGTCCACCACCAAGCCATCCCAAGTTCTTACCGAAACCCCTTCAATTTCCATGAGGGACAATTGCTCAATGAGTAGTTCGCACCGCTTTGCGGGACTTAAATAAGGAGATTTCTCTGAGTTTAACGCAACAATGATATCCAAGCTGTCAAAAATACATCTCCCCCGAGAAATAATATTGAGATGGCCATAAGTGGGAGGGTCAAATGTTCCAGGAAATACTGCTTTGATCATAAGTTGAATATAGTGCCCTTAAGCTTAGTGGTAGAGAACAAACACACGCATCCATGTATAACGCGATAAAAAACGATTTACAAGCATCTGTTTATAATTTCTCTGCCCCGTCTCAATCCCGATTGCTTCCAGTTCGGCTCATTAAGGCCCCTCCGTGCCCCCATCCCAATCTTCGGGGCACTATAAATCTTGATCACTATAATGCTCCTTGGTTAAACCTCGAAATGCGCGAAAATCGCGAAAGCTGGTATCGGATATTCTCAGTATTCCTGCTTTGAATGGTGTAGCATTCATCAGGAAACAGAACCTTTTCGTGTTTTTCGCGGTTCATTTTTCTTCTCCTCTGTCAAACTGAATGAGGACTGTCCCAATCTTCGGAGCACTATATAGTCCTTATCCATTTTGTTGTCAATTCATTGCCAGAAATAAGGCTGCGGCATACTAGCAATATCAGGCGGGAGAAGGTGTCCCTTCGTATGTCGATGTATAACGCTGCTGTATGTTTCGGATATTTGGCAGAATGTCAAAAAACAACTCAACGAGTTCTGGATCAAATTTCTTCCCTGACTCCAATTCAAAATAGGATAGAATTCTTTCTTCTTCCCAGGCTTTTTTGTAGACTCGATGAGCACTCAATGCGTCATATACATCAGCGATGGAGACAATGCGGGCAAATAAGGGAATCTGTTCACCTTTGAGTCCTGAGCGAAGGGGTGTGGTAGGAAGATTATGCTCATCTTTATAGTCAATATTCCCAGGATAGCCATTGCCATCCCAATTCTCATGATGGTGCAAGGTAACTTCTTTCGCATGCATACTCAGTTCGGAATCATCATGGAATTGCCCGGCTCCTATCCATGTATGAGATTGAATTATGCGGTATTCCTGCTCGGTCAATTTTCCAGGCTTATTAAGTATAACATCACTTATGCCAACCTTTCCAACATCGTGTAGCATGGAGGCCATACGAAGATTGTCCTTATTCTTCTCTCGTTTTTCGACATTGATAGCATGTTTATAGGCCCAAGCTTCATATATCTCCATTGAGTAAGCACCCACTCGGTTAACATGTGCTCCGGTCTCTGTGGGATCCCTTAAACAGGCAAACCGAGAGATCGTTTCAAGAAGATTCCTTGTCATTTTGGCACGCTGTATGGCTTTGGCAGCAAATCGGGCAAATACTTCGAAGAAAGGGACATCCTTATTTCTAAAGGGGATGAATGTGTTTTTTAAGTCCTTGGCATTGATGAGTTGCATGACACCCAAGAGTTCGTTTTCACCGGTTATCAGGGGGAATGTCAAACTGGAAATGGTCTTATAGCCTGTAATCTCATCAAACGAAGCGTTGAAGTTATAGGGAAGATTTTCATCAATAGCATACATATTAGATATATTCAGAAATGCTTCATTTTTCGCCACAAATCCTGATATAGATTTTTCATCAATGGGTACGGTGAAGTATTTATAAGGGAGTTTCTCGTTGGGCTTTAATCTCCTCTGGAGAGTGTCATTTTGGGAATGGGTGAAGGCCAGTTTTCCATCCTCATGCATATAGACTGTGCCAGCATCTGCCCTTGCTTCCCTTCTCGCTAAGAACAAGAGACGGTCCAATAGAATATCCAGATCTTTGATTCTATCTAAATCACGATCAATTTCGAGAATCTGATGCAATCTATCCTTATTTTTGAATATCTTAATCAACCAATCATATCCCGGGTGGAAAACTCTCCACCTCCTGCTCTATATTTCAAAATCGGCAAAGATACGAGAGTTCCTAAGTCCACTCAGCTTATTTCTGATTTCACCATGAAAAGAATCGTCCTGATAGGCTTCCAGGGATGCTCTATCATTATGCGTTGTAATGAGCACCAAATCATATGCCGATGAGTTTTCATTGAAATTTACTCCTACCTCCAAGCTCAGCATATGAGGTACATTTCCCTGTAGACTCTCCAGGAGTTCTTTGGCGATGGAAATATCCTTTTTGTCATTAAAATTCCACAACACGACATGTTTTACCACAATGGTCTCCTTGTTGATTTTATTATATATTCTTGGGCTCAAAAATAAAAAATTCTAGCTACTGCCTCTACGGGCGAATACTTTTGCGAATATGCCGAATAGGTCTTGGGCCTTGGCGGTATTTTTATTGACATGTCCAATTTCCCTAATTTTTTTCGAGCGATACCGGATGAGTTGCTCGGGAGATCTTGGCATCAGGGATTTCAGGTCCTTGACAATGACCCGTTTAATTTCTTGGGCAGTGTAGCCTGGATCGAGATGGGCACCCCCTGTTGCTTCTGGAATGAGCCCATGGACTATACCGAATTCGTGGATGTCTTTTGCGGTTATCTTCATGATTTCCGCAGCTTCCTTGGCTTTTTCAGCATCTCTGAGAAGAATGGATGCGAAACCTTCCGGACTGATTACTGAATAGATGGAATTCTCCAGCATATAGACTTTGTCCGCTACGCCTATACCCAACGCACCTCCTGAACCTCCCTCACCAATAATGAAGCAGATAATGGGGGTTCTGAGCATACTGAAGACCTTGAGGTTAACAGCGATAGCTTCGCCAATTCCTCTCTCTTCGGCCTCAATACCAGGATAGGCACCAGAAGTGTCAATGAATGTTACAACCGGACGGCGGAATTTCTCGGCCTGTTTTGCCAAACGCAGTGCCTTGCGGTAGCCTTCGGGATAGGCCCAGCCATAGTTACGGGCGAGATTCTCCTTCAAGTTGTGACCGCGCTGATGACCAATAAAGGTGATTGCCCTGCCTGCAATGGTGCCTATGCCACCTATCATGGCCGGATCATCGCCATAATGCCTATCTCCATGGAGTTCCATAAATTGATCACAAATGAGATTGATATAGTCCAAGGTGTTAGGCCGATCAATACGCCTGGCCAATTGCACTTTCTCCCAAGTGTCGTTGCCGCCTGGGGCATAGCGGGACATCAAATCGTTAAGATCGGGAACGGAGACCTGTTCCTTCTCGGCGAGGATCATAATTTCCTCAATTTTATTCCTTATTATCGAATCATCCATCCCTTTTTCTCCGGCTGGTGAGTTTCCAGCAGAAAACTCAGTGTGTTTCGCAATGCGGATCGGTGAACCACTATATCTACAAATCCCTTTTTTTGTTGAAATTCGGCTCGTTGGAAATCCTCAGGCAACTTCTCTCGAAGTATCCCTTCAATGACTCTTTTACCGGCGAATCCGATGAGGGCTCCAGGCTCGGCGATATGGATGTCTCCAAGCATAGCATAGCTCGCGGTAACACCCCCTGTTGTGGGGTGAGTAAGGATTATAAACAGAGGGATGCCGAGGTCGTCAAGGAAGGCGGCCGCATTTGAAGTTTTTGCCATTTGCATAAGGGAAAATATCCCTTCCTGCATGCGGGCACCGCCGGATGAGGTGATCAAAATGACAGGGGTGGCCTCATCGGCTCCTTTTAGGATGGCACGGGTAATTTTCTCTCCCACGACCGAGCCCATGCTTCCTCCGAGAAACTGGAAGCTCATTACCCCGAGGATTGCACGGTGTTTATCAATTGTACCAACACCGGTTACCACGGCATCACTTATGCCGGATTTCCCCTGTGCCTGGGTTATCTTCTCCTCATAACCTGTCAGGGATATGGGGTTGAGACTGGTGAGTTCTTGGGAAAATTCAACGAAAGAATCCTGATCAACCAGTGTAGATATGCGGTCGTAGGGGTGCATGGGCATGTGAAAGCCGCATTCGGGGCATACCTGGAGGTTCTTTATGAGTTCGGCTTTGCTTATAGAATGCTGACATTCCGCACACTGCGTGTCCTTCAAGGTGGCAAATGGCTCTGATATCGAATATGTTCCCTTTCTGCGCAACTTTTCTTTGATGGATTCGATTCCCATATATTACTCCGTTGTCAACTGCTCATAGAGGCCGGTGCCGAAACTGCCACTTCGAAACTGTGGCGATTTCAGTATCATAAGCTGTTCCTCGATGTTTGTCTTGATCCCTTCAATGTGCGTCTCTCCGAGGGCGCGCGACATGCGGGCGATTCCTGCTTTGCGATCAGGAGCCCAGATGATTATCTTTGCGACCAGAGAATCGTAGTGAGGCGAAACAGTGCATCCTGGGTAGAGGAATGTATCGGTTCGAACGAATGGCCCCCCGGGAGGCACAAAGGTACTCACCCTGCCGGGGCTGAGGGCATTCAGCCTGATTTCCATCGCATATCCACGGATGGCGAAGGAGTCTTGAGAAATATCTATTCGCCCCTCACTACATGCGTGTATCTGCTCTCTGATGATATCCACGCCTGTGGTGCATTCGGTAACAGGATGCTCTACCTGAACCCTCGCATTCACTTCCATGAAGTAATACTTATCCTTTTCTACGAGGAATTCAACTGTGGCCGCACCTGTGTATTTCAATTTGCGGAAGAGACGAAGTACATCCTTCTTGAGCGATTCTCTGAGTGCGGGACTCATTGCCGTTGATTGGCTCTCCTCTAGGAGTTTTTGGTGATTTCTCTGTATGGAACAATCCCGTTCTCCGAGATAGATGACTTCGCCCTTACCGTCTGAGAGAATTTGACACTCGACATGTCTTGGGTTTTCCAGATATCTCTCCAGAAAGATGGTGCCGTCTGAGAAGAAACTCATGGCCTCGGCGGAGGCGATACGGATGCTTTCCTCCAACTCCACCATATTGCGGATGATGCGCATTCCGCGTCCACCTCCACCGGCGGCAGCCTTCGCAATAAGTGGAGGGCCGATTTTCTTCGCTATTTTTATGGCATCGTCAATATTGTTCACAGGCCCATTACTTCCGGGCGTTAAGAGTAGTCCGGCCGACTGAGCAACGGCCCTTGCCTGCAATTTGTTGCCGAGCAATCGTATCGTATCGGCTTCGGCCCCAATGAAAATCAAGCCGGATTCTTGCACCTTGGAAGCGAAATCCGCATTTTCAGAAAGGAAGCCCACCCCGGGATGAATAGCATCGCAATGAGTGAGAAGTGCGGCGGTAATTATGGCTTCTTGGTTAAGATAACTCTGGGAAGAGGCGGCAGGGCCAATGCATACAGCCTTATCGGCCATGCGGACATGAAGGGCATCGGAATCAGCTTCAGAGTACACAGCTACAGAGCGGATCCCCATTTCCTTGCAAGTGCGAATGATACGTACGGCAATTTCACCACGATTGGCAATGAGAATATTCCTAACGAAAGAACCTGCTGAATTCTTTTTCATAATGAGATTCAGGTTCGCCTCACCTCAAATAGCGGATCATTGAACTCCACTAATTGACCATTCTCGGCGAGAATCTTGACAATTTCACAATCGAAATCAGCCTCGACCTTGTTCATGATTTTCATGGCCTCAATGATGCAGATTGCATCGCCCGCCGCTACGCTGGTGCTCTCGCTAACAAATGGGGGGGCATCAGGGGCCGGCGAGCGGTAAAATGATCCAATGATAGGTGAAGTGATGATTTCTGTTCCTGCCGATGATCCATCCTCGCTTTTCTCGGCTATGGCCTCCTGTGCGACAGATATAGACTCGGGAAGCGGTCTCGTTGGCGAGATTGCAGACGACGAGAGGTCAGCTTTTTTCATGGTAATCTTGAAGCCCTCGGATTCAAGGACCAGCTCAGCAAGATGACTTTCGTCGAATTTCTTCATTAATTCATATATTGTATCTTGATCCATATTGACTAGATATTAACGGACAGCGACTCCTATGGGAACCCTAAAATGAAAAATCGTTGGTTTGGTGTACTGTTCACAACACTATTTATGATGACAATGGCGCAAGAGATTGAAACGGAAATGCCGCTGGCTACCCCGACGACTGGCAATGACCCGGTTAGCAGGTTGCCAGAGTAAGGCATTGGAGAGGAATGCCCGAGGGACTGTGTCAGAAGGCGCCTTTGGCCCGCATGCGGCGTGGTCTGCCTGTGCAAACCAAATCCATCATTCTGACCCACCCCCTGTTCAGTCAGTGGCGCAATCCTGGGGTCAATATTAATCACTATAGCCCGTTATACATTCGGATTTAGAGGTGAACACAAAGTTCGGGGCACTATATATTCCAATGAGGAGCATTCTGGACGGCGAATAAGTCAACAATCAGTACGAAAATAAGCTATGGTTGAGGTATGGCGAACTTAGGTTGAGGCGATTCGCTCCGCTTCGGACAAGCGGAGGTACGCTGGAGCCATATCCATGCTGTCCCCTCCTGCTGTCTGATAAAGCTTAAGCATTAAGTTGATTAATTGCCGCCCCTGTGCTGTGTCATGAATCGGGTCCACGATAATATTTTCTTCTGTCTTCGCCATGCAGGCACCAGGCCCGGTAACCAATATAGGCTGATCTGACGGCAGTAAACGTAGAAACGCGCAAAGGTCTACATCGCAATCAGCCATGACTTGTTCACCATTCTTGAACGCAGCGGCATATACCCTCTTCTTACGCGCATCTATGATAGGGACAACAATCCCCGGCCAGTGTTCCCGTCCAGTAGCCAAAAATTCAAGACTGGGAACAGTCTTTAGCGCACATGCGGCCCCCCTGGCGATGCCCTTGGCAGTGGCCATGCCTATGCGCAAACCGGTGAAAGGGCCAGGCCCAGATGGGCAACCCACCAAATCTAAATCCTTGGGAGAGAGCTTTGAGAATCTCAACAGCGTGTCTACGGCGGGCATCAGAGTTTCCTCATGATGGCGACCTGTATCAATGCGTAACTCGAGGAAAGCATTCCCGGAAAGCAACGCAACCAAGGCTTTTTTTCCTAAGCATTCAAAAGCAAGAATGTTCAATTTCTTACCTTTTCAAGTGGCTTTCGCATACTAATTTTGCGTTAACTCATAGCAATATTCACTGATTCTGTTCAAACATTTGGCCGAAATTCGAGTAAACTGAACCTTGAAGACCACTCTCTGCCGTGTATTTGTCTCAAGATTAACAACCTTCCCGTATGCCTCTAACTCCCCAGAGCTGGGGAGTTGAAATTTGACCTTCACCAAACTGCCAAGAGCTTGAGACTTCAGGCTTTCCCAGGAGCAACCTCCAGGAGAAATATCAATCATGTTACCATTTATACCTTTCTGGGAAGCCACAACTGTTCGCCGTGCTTGTTTGCGTTTCAATTTCTGTTCAAGGATATTCAATGGATAATAAATACACCGGCATTTAAGTGGGCGACGGCTGAGTAATCTTGAATCAGATGGAGTTGTATGCACCGTGTGTTTAAGGACGATGTTGGGAACATCATTTATACGAGCAATTCCCTGCATTTTTGCTTCGAAAGAAATTCGCTTGTCCTCATTCTGCTTGTATACTACAACTATAATTTTTTTGTGTTTTCGTAGCTGAGAACTGCTAAATTGCGGATCGGACATAGGCTGTTTAACAGTAAACAAGTCTTGAACATTTGTAGTAACCACCGAATGCACTTCCTGTCTTTTCACGATGGCCAAAGTGACTTCTTGGCCGGGGCGCAATCTCCTAGTAGAATGATTCGAACTACTCATTCGGGTCGATGCATCAACTTTTTGCAGTACTCGATATAGCTGGAGTTTCTGATCCTCCCTGACTGACTCATTAAGCTTCGAATTTTCAAGCTGGCGGGAGGCCTTCTTGACAGTGCTAATGAGTAATGACGAATATATGAGCAATTGATAGGGACGATGAATGTTAAAAATCTTGATATAATGCTCAAGAAGATGTATTTGAGTCAAGGACAAACCCTTGGATAACGCTTCTCGGCGAAATGCTAGTCGACTATAGCGTTTAGGGCCTCGTTTTTTGCCGCCTGAAAATCGACTAAAAACAATGAGAAATAAAATTACACCACCTGCAGCCCCTGCCATAATCAGCATTGTCCGCCAATCGGTTTGTGTTTGATAAAAATTCACAGTTTGTAACAGTGGTATCATTTTTGGGGCTTCTCCTTTATACCAGTTTTCGTTGAAGATCAATTAGCCGGGGCTTCATCTCGTATTCCAGCAAATCTCCAATAAGAACGGTATCGTGTGCGACGAGGGCTTCTTCAAGTTCAGCCAGAAGTTCGGGTAATTCCATACAGAGTTTGTTCGCAAAATCCTCATCATCCGTCCAAGCCATACACCTCAAGAGAGCCTGAAGCAGATCTGTCAAATCAATGATAGTATTCATGGCAGTGGCATCTCTTCCGGTTTGAAGTTGAACCGCTACTTCATCAAATGATTCGGCAAGCGAGGCCAGTTTGTCAACAATTATCACAGCTCTTTCTTGAGGATGTGCCGCTTCCTCGTAGTATTTTTCGAGCAACTCAATTATATTATCCATGCTACCCAATACTTGCTCAGGGCGAGTAACCTCCGATTCATTCTCCGAAAACAGACTTCCAATTCCCTCGGTTGAAATGGTGGAAATATCCTCCTTCAGAATGTCGGAAAGCACCAGGAGGAATTCGCCATAACTTCTGGCAAGATCATCAAGGGCCCGCTTGTCATGATTCTTATAAGATTCCGATAATTGTAGTAGATAATTTTTGGCTAATTCCAGTTTGTTGAGGCTGTATTCACGCAGACTCATCGCATTGACCTTCAGGCTACTCACATCGTCAATAGGTCGGTTTTTCCATTGATCATTTGATGGATGCTGTTCGTCAATCAAGAGCGAATCAACACACATTCTCGATTTATTAAGCCATTCGGCTATGCTTCTCATGACATCACCAACAGTCTTTTCATTTTCCAATGAATAATCAATTTTTTCTCCATTTATTATAATATCGGTGTTGTTCACTGTCGTCCTCTTTGTTGTTGACTGAAGCTCTCCAATTCTTTTGAACTGTTTTCCAATTGGTTCAGCATGGCTTCCATGGTTCCATATTGTCGTCTCAAATCGGCCTCAAAATCATCGAGGTGTTCCTTGTAATCGGTAATTTCTTCAGCTGTGTCTTCGATTTTGCCCTCAATCCCATCTATACGAATGCCTGTTATCCCACCTGTTCGAGTATAAGGGATTAGATAATCATCCAAAGCCTTGGCTACCCCACTGTTTATGAACAGATCCCCTGTTGTATCATTCCCAAACAGATCTTTAACCGCCGAGATATGTGTAGAGAGAAATGTATCGAGTTTCTTTTCGTCAATTTCCAAGTAACCTCTGAGCTTTGAATGCTCAAGCCCCCCCCCCATTGTGTCCAGGGATGCGTTAGTTGATATGCCGATTTGAGCCAATAGCCTGAGAGTGCTGCCAGCACTGGTAGTGTAGGGATTGGTAACGAGAGTTTGAATGCGATTTCTTATTTGGCTGAGTGTCGTATCGCCTCTTAACTGCCCAAGCTGTTCTTCCATCTCGGCCCTTTGGTCATCCTCAAGATATGTTAATTCATCCACCACTTCCTGATTGCTACTCGTAAGAACCAAAATCCGTGTGAGAAGTTTGTTGTAGGAGAACACAAACCGAATTATGCCTTCTTTCGCCATCTCCACATTTGTTTCCACCGATATGTCAACCGGTTCTGCCGAAGGTTTCTTAAGATTGAATACAAGGCCATCTACTAAATCATCTATCGTATTGGTTGGACGAATTACTTCTATTCCATGAAAATCAACAATGGCATCCCCTGCTGTTTCTACAGCATGAACAGGTTCTAAGTTTCCGGATTTCGAGGGATCAAACAGGCGGATATCTTTTATTTCGAAAGCCCTATGCGTATTGTCATTCTCAACAAGCAAGGCCTTCATATCCGCCGGGAGGGTATTGCCCGCAATTCTAACAACCCTGAATTCGGAAGCTTGGGAAACCGGAGGCAAATTCTGTATGCCACTGCTCCCCTCCACTGAAAAAATGTTCCAATCATCCACACGCTCAGGAGGAAGATTCTCGCCGAAACTCTCAGGTAGTAAGAAATTATGCGTAAGGCTCTTTACTGTGATACCCTTATAGTTCCCACTGGGAACTTCTGGCCATTTCGGACCTGGAGGACTGAGACTGGCGATATTCTCATCATCCATTTCAGTAGTCTTATAGGCAAATTCAAGCATCATGCCTTCTTCAATCACCATTTCATCATCCAAAGGAATGCGTAGGTTACTCAATGGCTGAATAACAATGCTCTCACCTTTAATCTCAATGCCCTGGGGGGTGGAGGTGTTTGATTGGAGCTTCTCAGGCAGGTTTCCTGGTGTAACCCCGCCTGCCCGGGCACTATTGGCTTGCATCATTCCTGTTTTGACGGCAAATTTTTGCGCATCGTCCTGAAATTGAATAAGATTGGCCGAACCGGTCGGAACAGCTTCTATCAGCAAGACTCGAGTATCTGAGGTATTCCTTACTTCCGAGGCTCTGACTATTCCCTTACCCTTGTCGGTGAGTCGGCTGGCAAAGTCATCTAAAGATCCTCCTCTGTAGTGGAGTGTGACTGATCGATCTCCCACCAAAAATGTGTATTTTCCTTCGTCTACCCTGAACGACTTCTCCAAGGGAGCTGTCAGAAAACGATCCGACGAAGCTAATTTTTTTACAGTTATCGAATGCTTGCCGATGGCCGCCACACGAGTGGCCGTCGCATCCAGTACACCCTCATCGGAACTTACGACAAGTTTTTCACTAAAGGGGTTATCAAAGCCGTAGAGAGACTTTGCGACTCTCTGAAGATCACTTAAATCTCGATTTATTTGTCTCCATGTCGATCGATTAGCTTCCAATTCATCGACACGCTCTTCCATTCTTGTAAGCCGAACACGTTCGGCTTGTACTAAGTCTTCAATGAGCTTGGTGGTGTTGTACTTGGAACTAATTCCGGGAATACTAATATCTGACACGAAGACTCCTCACGAGGCCCCAGTGTCAACGCCATTCTGCGTTGGGCCGAGAATCAAATTTCCTTGTTATAAAGCAACCCAATGACGCGATCTATGTGTTCGCGAACGGTTTGAATTTCTTTCGAAGGTATTTCTCTAATTACTTTATCGGTATCTCTATCGATTATTCTAACAACAAAGTAGCCTAATTTGTCCTTGATTTCATACTGAAATCGCGTATTCTTAATAACTTTGTCCAATGCTATTTTTAGTTCAACTTTGTCTATACCCAAATCTGGGGGCGGGGCTACTGGTTTTTTTCTTACCGGAGTATTCTGCAAACGCCCTGCCCGTTTCTGGGTAGCAACAAGGGTTTTTGCAGTAGCAACATTGGTGATGTGCTTAACATCCATGCTGTCCTCCTGATACTACACAACATCGAAAATGGGCATCGCAGGGAGGGACGCGTCCTCCCTGAAACCCGATAGAAAAGATGACATCCAGATATCTTTTCTATCCTCTTCTGAACGGATTTGAAATCGAATACTAACTCAGTAACTGAAGAACTGACTGAGACCTCATATTCGCCTGTGCTAATAACGCAGTACTGGCTTGGCCAATGATTGAATTTTTCATGTAATCTACCATACTCGAAGCCATATTGGCATCTCTGATGAGAGATTCCGATGCCTGAAGATTCTCAGCCGCAATAGCCACTCCCTTGGAAGCCATTTCGAATCGATTCTGATACGCTCCCAATTCGGCCCGCTGTGTACTAACCATCTTCAATGCGTCATCAATCAAACCAATTGTACGGTTAGCAATCTCAACTGTTGAAATCGCTATGCCTCCACCGACACCCTGTTCGTTCATCAAGCCAAGAGCCTGTGCCGTCATAGTAGCAATTTTGACAGTTTCCGACTGATCCATATTGGCCCCAACTTGTATTCTAAGTGGCTCATTAGTAACAGTTGCCTGAGCAAAACGTCCAGTTAACAAGTTCATTCCGTTAAACTGTGCCTGAGAGGCGACTCGGTTGACCTCATCAACAAGCTGTGAAACTTCAACCTGGATCTGCTGACGATCTTCCGCTGTATAGATTCCATTTGCCGATTGTACCGACAATTCACGAATTCGTTGCAGAATATCCTGAGTCTCCTGTAGATATCCTTCAGCGGTTTGAATAAAAGAAACACCGTTTTCGATGTTTTTCACCGCCTGATTAAGTCCGCGAATTTGACTTCGCATCTTCTCACTTACCGCTAAACCAGAGGCATCGTCTCCAGCTTTGTTAATACGTTGGCCACTCGCAAGCTTTTGCATGACCTGTGATGTAGCCTTATTCGCAACACCAAGCTGTCGGTTTGCGTTTATAGCACTCATATTGTGATTAATAATCATGTTCCCTCCTTGAAATCGAATGATTCGGGCATCCTTGCCTATCCTCATTATCACGGGATAAGGAACCGGAACTTCAATGCGCGTCATTTCCGGACCGTCCATTTCCCGTCGGAACGAGGAGCTATTACCGCCATTCAGACGGAAATAGCACACTCCCCCGTGATTCATTCAAGTAGGTGCTTTTCAAAGATCAACTTTAGCAGAGCTAATAATACTCCGATGAATGAAAATAAGCAAGGAGTTCTTCATTCTTTGGAGTATTTTATCACTTAGCACTTCATAACATAAGGCTTATTATCCTCATTACTCTAAGATAGGGATGATAAGCTGGTGTTCCTCAAGTGTCAAGATGCCCATGGGGCTGTGTCTGAATGCGCCTTTGGCCAGCATGCGGCGTTGGTCTGCCTGTGCGTGTACGCACCTGTCCCCCTGGATTCTGACACAGCCCCAAGTCTGCTATGCTTGTTTCATTCTATTGAAAAAGCTGAAGCACATTCTGAGTCCGCATATTCGCCTGGGCAAGCATCGCCGTACTAGCCTGATTAAGGATCTGATTCTTGCTATACTCGACTATCTGCGCTGCCATATCCAAATCACGAATTCGGCTCTCGGCGGCTTGAAGGTTCTCTGCGCTGGTATCAAGACCTTTAATAGCCATTTCAAGGCGATTCTGATAGGCCCCAAGATCGGCACGTTGGCTACTCACTACTCTTAGCACCTTATCGAGAACACCGATGTTACGATTGGCCTGTTCCGGGGTGCTTAGAGAAATAATGGCTCCTGTGCCTAGTTGACGAAGGCCTAGCGCACTAGCAGTCATGGTGCCAATGTGCATTTTGATCCTCTCATCCATGTTAGCACCAATGTGGAGCCACATTGAGGAGGTCGGAACATTGAACCCATTGTCACGTGCGAAACGCCCGGTAAGCATCTGCATGCCGTTGAATTGAGCATGTGATGCGACGCGATCAACCTCATCGATGAGCTGAGAAACCTCAACCTGAATCTGCATACGTTCTTCAGCTGAATAGATACCATTCGAAGATTGTATGGCTAATTCCCGAACTCGTTGAAGAATAGCTGTGGTTTCTTCCAGTGCTCCTTCGGTGAGCTGGATGAACGAAATGCCATTTGCCGCATTACGGCTTCCTTGATGAAGTCCGCGTATTTGAGCACGCATCTTCTCCGAAACAGCGAGGCCAGAAGCATCGTCGCCAGCCTTGTTAATACGCAAACCGCTTGAAAGCTTCTCCATGTTCTTCATCGAATTCAAATTGTTGTTCTTTTGAGCGCGTAAGGCATTCAAAGCACTCATGTTGTGATTAATAATCATCTATCCCTCCATGAAATAATGATGATAGAAATTCCGGGCATCCTTGCCCGCAGAATCCTTCCCAATGTGCTTTAGCCGTTGGCCGCTATCGGCATCTGAGCAAAGAACTTTAGGAATTCTTCTATTCAATTAATCGGAATAGACTATTGTTAAACTTGAAGAAAATCGAAAAAATAAATTAAGTCGGGAGTAGAATTGCCGATATAAGGTGTTGCGGCGATTAGGATCTCATGTGATCTTGATGTCCAAAGTACTGATTAATCATCATTCTATACTCAGCCATGTTCGATTCCTCATTGAACTTGATAATGATTACCGTAAGATCATTCTGGCCGACAATCGGGTCTGAGCGTAGCACCGTGCCTTTAACTGCTATTGTGTTTTTCCTTTTCCCCTGGCGTTCAAGCAGTACTGTCGCAACAGTGTTGTCCATAGTCTCCTTATGTGCGACAACAATTGCCTTCAATCCGCCGAACGACAGATCCCTTAAGATGCAATCTCCCTGAATCCCATCCAAGATAATTGGTGCTTTCTTTGAATCAAGTCCTAAACGGCGCAGAGAATCCGCATTGACAGGTATTCGGTCTTCCTGTCGCTTTGAGGCGTTTTTTTTTGCATCCAGCAGGCTCCCCAAGGTATAGACAAGACTCTCGGGGGGCTTATTGACAAAGGCTAATTGGATGAAATACATCTCCTTATAACCATTATGCTGAGTTGCTCCGGCAACTCGGCTTGGAATATAAAGGCTGAAAAAATTGCCTTTGGAGGCATTCAAAAAACTATACTTCAGGGTAACAAGGCTGGATTTCGTAAGTGCTTTGAGCTGCATATCGGATATCGAAAGAATTATTTTCGCGTCAACCAAGGAAGAAGCATACAAGATACATGGCCATTGCACGTCTTTGTATTTCAGTCTGATTTTTTTATATGCAATATTGAGTAGGCTGTATAATTCCTTTGTAAAAGCAATTTCTTGATGGCTGTACTGCTCATAGTACCTATCAATTAGGGCACTGTTGATAGCAGAACCATCACTTAAGAGCCCCATCAGTTTAAATGACTCCGTCTATCTCTGTAATCATACGCTGGGTAATGCATTCCATCTCTTCGGATTCGCCTTCCAGAGCAGTACTCTTACCATCCTTGTCTTTCTCTCTCAGCAATTCATCGATGATGTTGATGTTCGTGATCAATGCTATTTTTACCGGATCAAGAATTTTTGTCCGCTGTTCTGTTTCTTTTACTCTCTTCTCAAGATACCAACGAACGCGGTTGAAATAGGCAGGGGAAACACTGGAGCGAATGGTCAAAGTAGTCCCAAGAAGTTCTATCCTAAACTGATGCGCATCGGACATTAGAATATGTCGAACTCGGGCTGGGAATCATTATCCCCATCGTCCACAATCTCATCGCTACTGGAATCGTCATCTTTACTTAACTCCGAGGGATGCGATGCGACTTCTTCACGATCATCTGCGCCAGCAGAGGGAGCATCATCATCTCGGGGTTCGGGTTCCTGAGATGGCATCGGCAATTCCTCCGCCTCTAATTCAAAGCTCGATTCATCCCGAGATTCATCATCGTTTCCAGGCGGAGACTCCGGTATGGCCTCTTCTGCTGTCTGGTCAACTTCATCGAGAATATCGATTACACCCTGTAAACTCACTTCTAGTTGCTCCTCGCTAGAGCTTCGTTCCGTAGCTTCATTCCGGAGCTTTTCAAGATCAGATTCAAGGCCTACTATTTGGCGTTGGAAATCCTCTTTCTGCGCCCTCAGTGATTTGATAACTTCCACAGCCTTTTTTACACGAATTTCCAGTTGCAGAATCTGCTCAAGCTTAATCATCTCCCCTCTCCCTATATTGTGAGACTCTTCTTTGCGGTGACCACTAAAGCATTGAATGACGCAGGATCTTCAATGGCCATATTGGAAAGCACCTTCCTGTTAATCTCGATATTCGCACGGTTCAATCCATTGACGAACCGTGAATAAGTGAGCCCCTCGGCACGGGTGGCTGCCGAGATACGAGCGATCCACAGTTTGCGAAATTCTCGCTTTCTCACCTTTCGATCACGATAGGCATACTGCCCAGCTTTGCGGACGGCATCCTTTGCGGTTCTTGTGAGTTTGCTACGACGCCCCCAGTAGCCTTTCGCCTTATCAAGAATTTTCTTGCGGCGGTTTTTGCGCCGGGTTCCATCAACTGCTCTTGGCATAATTCTCTCCTATTACAGCTTAAACCCTAGGCGTAAGGCAACATGCGGGTCAGCCGTGGCACTTCCCTCTGACTCACGACAACTTTGTGCCGAAGTTGTCGTTTCCGTTTCGGCGATTTCTTCGTGAGTATATGGCGAGTTCCTTGACTCTTGAATTTAAATTTACCATTCGCCGTCTTCTTAAAACGCTTAGAAGCACTTTTTTTTGTTTTCATCTTTGGCATATTGCCCTTCCTTAATTGCTATGCACTACTTTCCCTGCGATTTCTTGGACTTAGGACTAAGCAACATAGTCATGAATCGACCTTCCATCCGGGGGGGACTGTCTACCTTGAAACTATCTCCATTAAGAAGCCCCAATATGCTGTCAAGCTTAACGCGGCCTAACTCGGTGTGAGCAAGCTCGCGCCCTCTAAACCGTATGGTTATCTTTACCTTGTTCCCCTGATCCAGAAATACCTGAGCATGTTTAGCCTTAAAATCCAAATCATGCTGGTCAATTTTAGGTTGCATTCGCACTTCCTTCAAGCGTGTTTGACTAGTTTTTTTCTTCTGTTCTCTGGATCTCTTCTCTAACTCATACTTATACTTGCCGTAGTTAAGGATTTTGCAGACAGGGGGCCGTGCCTGGGGGGACACTTCCACCAAATCAAGTCCCGCCTCCCTTGCCATATCCAAGGCTTCAGCAGTAGGGACGATTCCCGCTTGCCCGCCAGTTTGATCAATGAGTCTTACTTCACGGATACGAATCTCTTCGTTGATCTGCATGTCTTTTCCGGCCAATTCTCCTCCTTAAACTACAAGGGCCCTCGGGTGAAGGTCATATAATTCATACATTAGCGGGTAGCATATAATCTATCAGTCATCATGTCCAGTAGGCATAAAAGCATGTTGCCGACTAGGACCGTATCTCGCTTTAATCTCCCTCCCCCATACAAAATTAGAACAAGAACCTTGAATCCTCTATATAGTCCCTTAAGCTTAGTGGCAGAGAACAAACAGATGCATCCATATATGGTTCGATAAGGCCCCCCTGCCCCCTTTGCCCTCAATCTTCGGGGCACTATAAACCGCTCTCCGTGTCCAAGGTCCGACAGACTCCCCGTTTCTCAGATGTCATTTTTCAGCTCCCCATAATTCGTGTCAGCCAGGGAATCGCAATAAAAGTGCCTACACTGCTTCCTATTGAACTGAGAAGAAACACCAGGAGCACCCGAGTGATCCGGTTGCGGTACCACCCTCGACGCGTGACTATATCGGTGTTCAGGTTTTCCATATCCATCACCCGAGGTGATCTGAACAAATACTCCAAAAGACCCGAAACCATGCCCACACCAATGGTGGGATTCAGTGATGTCAACGGGGCGGCGATGAAGCTGACAAGTATGGTGAGGGGATGGGCCAATGCAATCAAGGCTCCAAGAGAGGCCAGTATGCCGTTAGCAAGAATCCATATCATACTCATCTCCAGAATTTTCTGAATCCCAGAAAGGGAGACTCCGACGATGAATAATGTGACGATGATGGCAGGTATAATCCAGGGAATGACCTTCCCAATCAGTTTCTTCGGTGGAATCGTTTCACTTCTGCTGGTATCAGTTGTCAGTTCGGATTTCGATATTTTGACCATTGTATCGATAATACCCGGCACATGGGCCGCTCCGACTACCGCAAGAGTCTTTTTACCTGGAGCCGTTAGAATCTTAGCCGTAAGGTAGTGATCCCGCTCGTCTATTAAAACTGTCTTGACCGAGGGAAGATAGTCGGCTAATTCGCTCATCATCCCCTGCATGACATCAGTATTTTTCATATTCTCTATCTCTTCGGAAGAAGCCTTCTCGTTAGAAAAGATGAAAGAGAACAGGGCCGATATGAGTTTCAGCTTAGCAAAGAAGCCACTGGCTCTCCATGCTCTGCTCAAGGTCACTTGGACAGAACGATCAGCACAGGTGAAGGGGATACCGATCTTCTTACAGGTATCGATGGCCGCTTTCATCTCCGCACCGGGCTGTATCCCCATGTCTGCACCTAAACGTCGTTGGAAGGAGGTCAGGGCAAGACTCGCTATCATCATGAACCCCTGTCCACGCCGAATTACATTTTTAACATCCGTGCCCGACCACTTTTTTTCTTCTTCAATATTCCTCAAACGCCCTTCATCCAATTCGATGCATACATGCTCAGGGTTTTCTGACTCAATATTCATCCGCACTTCTTCCATGCTTACCGCCGACACATGTGCAGTGCCGACGAGGATGATTGTCTTGTTGTCTATACTTACCCGTGTCAGTGCGTCGGATATTTTTTCGATTTCTAATTTATCGCTCATCACTCACCCATTCCATTAATCGTAGCCCAGGCCATATCATATTCCATTTGGCCTTTAAGGTGGCTAATTCTTTCAAATACCGCTCTGGCTCCGGCGTTATTTCCTTCGATCTCATATATCGCTCCCATATAAAACCATAACCGTTCTCTTAGGCCCTCGTTTGTTTCCTTGTTCAATGAATTGACTGCAAAAAAGTCAGAATTGCGTTCGTTGCAGAACCTTACGACATCATAGACGCTTCCATCCTGTTCTACCATTCGGAGCGTTTTGGAAAACTCAGCTTGAGACTCCTTAATTTTTTGTGCCTTAAGCAATGACATTGCTTTCATCAGTTGAAACGAGAATTCTTCTGTGTCTTCAGCGGCGGATTTACCAAACCAATGAGCCGCCTCGTCATATTCCCCCCGCATCCAGGACAATTTCCCCATGGCGGCAAACGCCCAGATATAATCGGGGCGCATCGTCAGTACTTTCGAATAATATGATTCAGCTTTGGCGAAACGCCGCTGTTCATCGTGAAGGCCTGCCAGATACACCATTGCGACGAAGTTATCGGGGTCTCGGTGCTCAACATTTTCAAGATCCGATAATGCGCCCTCATAATTCTTGAAATACCGCAACCGTATCTTGGCCCTGTCCAAGTAATGCCATGGAACATTCGGCTCTTGCGCTATGGCTTCTTCTAGGTCTTTTTCTGCCTTGCCATAGTTGCCCAGGCTTAAGTTGACCCGAGATCTATCTACCCACGCATAGGTATATGTCGGTTCAATCCTTATGGCTTCATCGAGAAGGGAGAGAGCCTTGTCCATCTTGTCATTTTTGGCATAGACCCATGCCAGGCCCGCCAAAGACCTCACCTCTTCAGGATCCAGCACCAGTGCTCTATTATAATCGATTTCCGCGTTTTTCCAGTCCGATCTCGCCACGGCTATATCGCCTCGAAAAGTCAATGCCTTAACCATGTTCTCATCGGCCTCGATGGCTTGATTCAATGCCCTATCCCTCGCTTCTTCACTACCTGACAAATCTTCAATTAAGGATAGATAAAACCAGCCATCTGCCATTGTTGAATCAACCTTGAGCAGAGACTCAAGCTCGGATCGGGCATCATCCAATCGGTTCTGGTTATATAATAAAATCGCATAGATGAGCCGCGATTCGGCATCCATTGATTCAACGTCATTGAGTTCAAGTTCCTTCAATGCGCTATCAGCATCGCCTATCCCATCATAGATATTCTGCAGAACATCGGCTGCGGATTGGTGTTCTCTTAGACTTTCCTCTTCAAATGCCTTTTCCTCTTCGTTCTTAGAGGAGTCAGGTTTGGAAGGAGTTGAGGTGCATCCTAACAGAACCAACACATATACGAGAATTAGATAACCGGCTACCAGACGAAACATAACTTCTCCCACTTAGGCTTATGATAGCCGACCATATCGTTCCCAGGCAAGCTTGTACTGAGTTCAAGGGAAATAGTATTATATTATTCAATGTGTTGGAAACTATCAGGAAAAATCATTTTTACGGTGGCCTATTTCTTGCTGGCCGCAGTTTTCCTCACGTTGCATTTCACCAGCATGGAAGAATTCGGTGCCATAGTGGGCAATGCCGAGATAAAGGGCTATAGGAGTTTAGGAACTGCCCTCTCTGAGCCAAGTATCAGGCGCATACACCTTGCCTGGGAGGCTATAGAAATTGATATGCGAAGCAATAACAACATTGTGCTGATCACTCAGGACCGAATCAGACACAAGTTGGATATCCTCGACTGGGATATTTCCGGCAATTCATTCCGGGTCGATCTCAATGAAGGAACTGGGTTATTGTTCGACCTGGAGCCGGACAATAAGGGGTTGCGGCTGACACTCATCATTCCTGAAACATTGCCTCCGGCGTATGCCCTTGAGATTCCCGTTCATCCCAAGAAATTCACAAAGTTTGAAAACAACCTCCATCAACAGGCTGTACTGACGACACCTGATAAATCATATTCTTTAACATTGAGCGGAGAATCAAATTGGGATGAGGCAGACGGGAAGATGCTTCTAGCCATACAGAAAGATACCAACTCTGCTTTCGAACTCATCGCCGATGGTTTGTATAGGGGAACCATCGCACGTGATTGGTGGCTTGAAGGATCCGTTCCTTCACAGGATGATTATCAAAAAACTGTTAACCAATGGACGAAGAAAGCAAGGGAGAACTGGCGAACCCTATGGAATACTCAAAGAAACTCCATAGTCAGGAAGGAGGAGGACTCCGATAGAAGAGACCTTTTTCTGGCGGCGTTCCTCGCCGATGCGGTGAATACCGGGGAACTGAAAACAATCCGCCCTCAAGTCCTAGCGGAATCTCCCAGGATGACTGTTAGAACTGGCTGGCTACTCAGCCCTTACCTTGGTGATATTGTCAACAAAACCCGTGTGCATTCCAATGAGATGAAGGAAGTCGCCGATATCTTGATAGAACAACTTGCGGCGGGGAACCCTGTTTTCAATATTCCATTTTCTTTGACCTATTTATTTGATACCAGACATGATGCCGCGGCTCTCCAACTCGTCGCCAAGGCTTCGGAGTTGCCAAGCAGTTCAATACTGAATGAAGAACTCATCGACAGACTTTCCCTTGTCCATGAGGCAATAAATCTTGGCATGAAAGATCCCAATTTATCGGCAATTAGCATCATGATCAACGATTATTTACTGGCGCGCATGCGGTGGATAAACGAAGGATTGTGGCTATTGGAGAAAGACAACTCAGTCGATGTGAGGCTGAGTCTGCGGGCAAGTCGGCTTCTTCTAAGGCAAGCTGAATACTCCAATGAAGATATCTATCGGGATATTGGTCGGCAAATGATGATTTCCATTCTTGCCCATGCAGGGGAGGATGGCAGAGTGCCTCAGATTCTACATCTTCACCGCAGTGAAGAAGCCGTCGAATTTGGCCTAATAGCCAATGAAGAGATATATTCTATCATCAATGAAATTCAGGCATACCCTCGCCATGTATCCCTCGCAAGAGAACTTTCCCAGGGAGCCTGGATACTTACCTGTGCAAAAGAATTTACCCTTAGGCATAGTGCCAAAGAAACGAACATGTCAGTTATATTTCCAGCAGGGGAAAACCATCATGTCGCACTAAGGGGCATCAAGCCATTTAAGACTCTTTATTTAAATGGACTTGTATGGAATCAAGACCCTAATTTCCAACAATACTATGGCGGATGGTTTTATGATAGGGCATCAGAAACTCTATACGTAAAAATCTATCACAGAGCCGAAACAGAAATCATCCGTATCCTCTATGAATAATCTGACTGAACCAAAGTTCCGTCTTACGGACACGTAATTCATGAGGGGCTTCCCGAAGCCAAGATTCCAAATCAATCAAGCTTCGTGCCGCCTCTTGGAGTTCGTCGGTGGAATACTGCCGTGCCCCATCACAGTATGCCCGAAAGGCACGCTTCCCGCCCCTGATCTTTACTTCTGTTGCGGCATGATTCTCAGATAATCCACGAGCAATCCGTATCTTGAAATCCATGAGTCGTATCAATGGATCTGCGAGCATTATGAGGATGCTCTCTACTGATGCAGGGTCTGAATATAGCATTGTTCGATATGCCTCGAGTGTGCCGCTAAAATCGCGGCGGCAGAAACGGTCAAATAAACTGTATACCGTTTCACCTCGGTCATGATCCAACATCTTGTCAACTTCCTCCACACCAACCCGATTCTTGGAGTCAAAAGTTAACCGTTCACATGCCTCCTTGAGTGCATCAGTTGTCCCCTCGGTGACATCCAGCAATAAATCAACCGCTTCACCATCAATCTGTATATTCTTGTCTCGAAAAAATTTTACAACCCACCCCCTTTTGTCCCTCTCAAACATCTCCCAAAACACCTCAATATTGCCTTTCTTCTTGGGAATGGTATCGGCTAGCTTGAATGGGTAAGCCCGGGAACCGGGTGCCTGATCTGTGGTTAAAATGAGTACGGCATCCTCAGTAGGTTCTTCAATGTACTTGCTGATCAACTTCGTTTCCATGGCATTCAAGACATGCACATCTGCAAGCACCACCAAGCGCCTAGATGAAAACAGTGAGCCGTTCTGTAGGATCGAGATTACATCAGCCATCTTGTTATCATACGGGTAAATATGATGATATTCTGGCTCATCGTGGTCTTTATTTGTGATATCCTTACGAATTTTGTCAATGCGGGATTGCTTCTTTCCTACTTCTGGACCAGGGAAGAAATACACCGAATGTATGAGAGAAGACATTGTTCAATACTGTCGGATCAGAGCAACGAGGCGACCAAGCACCTGAATATCTGTCCTGCAAATTGGTGAATACGATGGATTTTCGGACTGGAGCCGAAACTGGTGTTTTTCCCTGTATATCCGTTTAATCGTAATTGCCTCATCGACCCGAGCGGCTACGATTTGTCCATTTTCAGCCATTTCCTGCTTGGAGAAAACCGCGATATCTCCTTCCTTGATGGAGGCATCAATCATACTGTCGCCCTCCACTCTTAGAGCAAACAGCACCCCCTCTCCTACAAGCGTCGTGGAAAGAGATAGACTGTATTCATGGTTTTCTTCCGCAAATATGGGCACACCAGCCGACACCTTCCCTAACAACGGCACCGATCTATACGCTGAATCATTCGATTCTATTTCGCTATTAACGATTTCTATGGTTCGCGATCGTCCAACATGATACACAATCAATCTCTTTTTCCTAAGAGCACCAACATGGTCGTAGGCAGCTCTAACTGAAATTCCGAAATGGCCTGCAATTTCTCGAATAGTGGGCGAGAATCTATTTGCTTTTTTGAAGTTGTTGATGAAATCAAGTACCTCGAGTTGCCTTTTTGTAGGTTTCCTCACTTTTTTACCTCGATTCCATACTTCTTGATTTTACTATGTAAGTTGCTGGGATACATACCGAGTGACTGTGCGGTTTGAGCTATATTGTAGTTATTCTGTTTAAGGCGATGCGTGATGATATGTGTTTCAAAATTCTCCCGTGCATCTGAGAGGGCCATACTATGATATCCCATATCCGGCATGTAAGTAGGTATGTCGGGTTTGACTTCTCCAAGGTAATACTTTGCCACTTCTAAGGAAATCTCCGTTTCGTCGGCAAGTACGCTGATGCGTTCGATGAAATTTTTTAATTCTCGGATATTCCCCGGCCATGTGTGATTCATAAGGAATTGCATTGCCTCGGTGGAAAAGCTTCGCTGAATTGTGTTCTTCGCTTCCGCGATGAGGCACTTCTGAAAATAAGCGATTAAGACAGGGATGTCGTCACGTCTTTCCCTCAAGGGCGGGACTGTCAATGGAATTACATTGAGGCGGAAGTATAAATCTTCCCTGAACCGGCCCTCCTTGACCTCTCTATGAATATCTTTATTGGTTGCTGCGACTATGCGCACATCGACATGGATAGGATTCTCGCCGCCCACTCGTGTAAATGTCATCTCCTGAATGACTCGAAGTAGCTTGGACTGGGCATCAAAGGACATGTCGGCTACCTCATCTAGAAACAAGGTGCCGTTATCGGCAATCTCAAATTTGCCTCGGCGCTTCATGGCCGCACCAGTAAATGCCCCGGCCTCGTGGCCGAACAATGTGCTTTCAATCAAATTATCCGGGATGGCGGCACAGTTTACTTCAACGAAACTCCGATTATAGCGGTGGCTTCTCGCATGAATCATTCGGGCTACCAATTCCTTGCCTGTTCCATTCTCTCCAAGAATCATGACTCGGAAATCGGATGGGGCACTTTGATTCACGATCTCCCGGATATGATGCATTTGTTCGGTTGTCCCTACCATGTCATCCAGAAAAGGCCCAAGTCGAAGCACCGCATTCTCTCGTTTCAATGCTTCCAACCGGATTGCATTACGGGCAATTGTGAGGACCCTCTCCACCCCCAGTGGTTTTTCGAGGTAATCATAGGCTCCTAGCTTGATGGCCTTTACGGCATTGTTGACATTTGCATGTCCTGAAATAATGACCACTTCCACATTTGGCCATTCAGATTTGATTGTTTCCAGCACCTCAAGCCCTCCCTTTTTCGGAAGGCGAAAGTCAAGAAAAACAACATCAATAAGTTCGGTTCTGAGTATCTCAAGCCCTTCCAGCCCATCTGCAGCGGCAAAAACCTCATATCCTTCACTCTTAAGAATACTCGTTAACACCTCCTGAATAGATTGGTCATCGTCAATAACTAAGATCTGGCTCATGCTTCACTACCCTATTTTGCTTTGAACTTATTGTCGAACAGTGCGGCTATGGCGTTTACAGCTTCTTCCTCATCTTCACCTTCGGCACGAAGAACAAGCTCGGATTTATAAGTTGCTCCAAGAGTGAGTATATTCATGATAGATTTAGCGTTAATTGTGATAGTCTCTTTTTCCAGCCAAATCGAACTCTCATATTTCTGGGCAACCTCTACCAAGAGCGAAGCTGGACGAGCATGTATACCGGCTCTATTAAGAATTTTCACCTTGCACGTTTTCATGCGTCACTCCGTCTTAATTCGAAGTGGTCATACTTTTGCTTGCGTAGGTTTTCGCTCTCTAAATAGTGAATAAGAGAATTATTGAATCCTCTGGCACTATTTACACCCTGTTCCTTGAGTTTCTGGTTGAGTACTGCAGCCTCTATAATGATGGGAATATTTCGCCCGGGTTTCACTGGCAGGGTGATGAATGGAATACTGACCCCGAGGAGGGTTGTTGTCGTGTCTGAATTTCCCAGACGATTATATTGTTTTGTACTGTCCCATTCTTCAAGCTGGAAAACCATTTCGACTGGCTTTCTTTTGTTTACCGCATTCGCTCCATAAACTTCTGAAATGTTAATGATCCCTAAACCGCGAATTTCCATGTGGTTTCCAAGCAGTGGACTCACTCCATAGCCCCACAGACTATTTCCATTGAGGCATTTTATAAGTACCGCATCATCGGCGATGAGTCTGTGCCCTCGGTCCAAAAGCTCAAGTGCTGTTTCACTTTTACCAATTCCACTTTCTCCCTGAATAAGCACTCCCACACCCTCGACCTCCACAAAAACTGCGTGAATTGTTTGTCGGGGAGCAAAGACATCGTCTAGGGCTCGTAACAGTCGAATCAAGAGAGAAGCTGAATCTAATGGAGTTACTAATATTGGGATTCCAGCCTTTTCCGAGTCATCTTTGAAGTATTCTGGAGGATCTATGTCACAGCAGAATATGAAGCAGGGGATGCTGTATGAAAGTATACGGCTGAGATGCGGTTGAAGTTTCTCTTGAGGAGTCGATTTTATGTACGAGGATTCGCCACGACCCATAACCTGGATTCTTTTGCCTCCGAAATCACCGAAGTACCCGGTAAGAGGTAGGCTCGGCCTATTGATTTCCGTTGAATATATCTCGCGCGCCAATCCTCGGCGTCCGCATATACAGCGGAGGTTCATCGCATTGGGCTTCTCCGGTTCAAGGTTAATGAGATCCAGTACTGTGAATTTATCCATCATCCCATCGCCTTATAAATGCCTCTAACCATGATTTAGGGCACATCTAAAAAACAGTTTCAGAAAATTGACGAAGAGATTTTTTGCTTGCCTGTGTCATGTCTTGATACAGTACTAGAACTAAATGGGGTTTTTTAGAGGCACCCTTTAGTTTTCGAATCTCTCCACCAGATCCATAAATCATCTTTATCACCCTTTTTATCACCCTTATTGATGACTTTGCTTCTTCTCTTTCTCTCTTGTCGCCTTTGTCACAAGTTTATCAAACAGCATGTCGATAGCCGTATTCATCTCATGACTAGAGGCACTGCCATGCCCCACAGTTCCCCAGCGGAAGTGAATGTTGGCATCTGCCTTGTACTCCCCATGTGTTTCTCTGTCCAGAGTGATATGCAAATCGACAACATGGTCCTTTACATGGGATAAGCGAGCTATCTTCTTGTTTATGATTTCCTTGGTTTCATCGTCCAACGGGTGTCGATGAGTACCCTTTATTTCAATTGTCATCACAGCCTCCTTCTGTATTGTCCTGCATGAGTAGCGTGAGAATCAAGCTCTTTGCGATATTTGGCTACAGTTCTTCTGGCAAGATTGATTCCTCGCTTTGCTAACAGGTTGCAGATTTTCTGATCTGAAATCCGTTTTTCACTTCCAACATCATCCAATATCTCCTTAATGATTTCCTTAGCAGCCACCTTTGAAATTCGTGATCCTGATGCCCCCGATCCGGAGATAGAATTCGTGAAGAAGTATTTCAGCGAAAAAAGCCCCCACGATGTTTGGATATATTTGTTTGTCGTTATGCGTGAAACAGTCGTTTCATGATAGCCTATCTTTTCAGCAACATCCTTCAATATCAATGGCTTAAGGAACCGTGGTCCGCCGGTGAAAAATTCTCTCTGAAATTCTACAATAGCCATCGCCGTTTTTAATAGCGTATTATTGCGCTGGGAAAGACTGTTGATGAAGTAGCGAGCCTGCCGCGAATAGTTGGAGATATAACGCTTTGTGTTTTTATCCGCTACGCCATCTTCCATAATTTTTTGCAATTCAGGGTCTACCCGCAGGACAGGCAATACCTCGTCGTTGAGTACTAGGGAAAACTCGTCCTTCTCCTGACGGACAATCAAGTCTGGTATAATATACTGCACCGTTTTGGGACTGTATAAACGTCCAGGAAAGGGGTTGAGTATCTGTATGTAGTTTTCCAAATCCTCCCAGTCATCCTGAGTAATCCCAAGGCTGATACGCACATCATCGGCTTTCTTTTTTTCCATAAGAGGTAGGCCCTGATTGATATATTTCTCAAACAATTCTGGAGCATCTCCGCGAATCGTTGCCTGTATTAGGAGGGATTCGCTCCAGTTCAAGCATCCGCAACCCATAGGTTCCAATTCTCTTATGATATTTAACACCTCATCAAGATGATTCCCCTCTGATTTGCTTATCATGAGTTCCGGCGGTTCTCTGTGGAATCCGTCCGTGTCGAGATTCCATATCAGACGCTCGGCTAAACTGACCAGCACATCATCAATATCCATAAGATGAAGCTGGTCAATAAGATGGTCATAGAGAGACTCTTCCCGATACACTGCCCCTTCTAAAAACTGTTGCTTCCTGTCCGCAACCTCCCTTGCCGGTGGTTGATAGCCCGGATCAGAGCTGTTGCTAAAGGGGTCTGTGTCAGTGGTGGGATTTTCTTCGTCTTTGTTATTGGACGCTGACACGGCATCCATATTTTCTTCATCCCGCACAATTTCCAATGCCGGATTCTTCTCGGCTTCCTCATAAATAGCCGCCTGGAGATCGACTAATGGAATGGCCATCAATTTGATTGACTGAATCAATTGATGCGTCATTACCTGTTTTTGTGTCAGCTTCTGAGTGACCGATAGGTGCTGCTCATGGTTTAGCAAGAGACTCCTCCTTCTCAATTCTCGCTTAATACACGATGTGAGTCAAGGAGTCGCATTGCCTCATGATTAATCAACTAATTACTCGCTGTAGTGTGGAAGCCAATATAACCGATGAACAAAATCTATTATAAGGAAGATGTGGAGAATCTGACACAACGGGTGGAACTGGATGAACTTCTAAGCATGGAGGATACACAGGAGAGAAGGAAGCTGATCACCATGTCAGCGGAATCAGGGGGTGAAAGAAAATCGAAGGCTTTCTGGGACTTGAGGATTTCACCCAAAATCGGGATGAGGGAGGAAAGGTTCTTGAGGTCAAGTGTCCTTCCAATCATATCGGAAGTGTGCGTAAATGGAATCGCCCATAAAAAAGGGGCTGTGTCAGAATCCAGGGGCCCGATGCCCCCCCGTCGGGCTCACCCCCCGCGGGGCTCTGTGTCAGAATCCAGGGGATGGGTATTTATGAGTCCCCTGAAAAAAGGGTCACAACTTCTCCCTGCACTCCATATACGGGGTGTCAGGGAATGCCATCACCCTATATATAGTGCTATGAGGATTTTTTCAATCCTTTTTGCAGTGGACTCATTATTTCTCTTCCCACCGGAAGAAATTGGGTTGAGAATATCCTGAATGCGCACTGCGGTCGCATCGCATCGCCGAGAAATTACATAATGGTCGGAGAGAATGAAGCCCTGTATGCGACAACTGAACTTTACCGATGGGGAGAAAAAAATCATCGCTGCCGACTGCTTATTTTTTATAATGCCGAAAGAGCGGCCCCCAGACTGGGGGAGATAAGAATGCGTCTTTTGTGACCCGCATCGAATTCTGTCACGGCGGTTGGCTGGGGGCAACGCCCTGATACATGATACTCATTCATGGTTGATTTTCTTCTTTTTTGTTTATCATCAACGGCCCACCTGATAATGCGTTTCCTTGAAAAAATAGTTATACTGGGTGTTGATTGAAGCCTTATCAGACCGGGAATTCTATTTAGAATTGTGTAAGATCCGAAAAATGAAGAACCAGTACCAACACCGATTTTTTATTTCTTATTTCTTATTTTTTCTATGGCTCTGTTCTTGGGCAAACTCTCCGATGAATCAAGGACAGCAAGGAGGGATAAAATGTGAGGGAAGCAAGGAATGAGCCGAATAGGCCAAGGTTCAATATAAGGGTGATATCCAGGGTGAAGGCCGTTCCCTTGTGCGGACTAATTAACATGGGAAGAGTTCCAAGAATAGTCGTGCCGGTGCAAAGAATCAGGCTTCTGTAACGGCTGGTTACAGCCGCGACGATTGCGTTTCCCGAATGGTCCGAGTTTTGCCATGACAGGTTGAGTCTTGAAAGAATGAGTATGCCGTTATTCACCGCCATGCCGCTGAGTAATATGAGTCCAATCAGAGTGGAACTCTTGAATGGGCGTCCGCAGAGGGCGTATATGATGAGCGGCCAGGCGAGACTGATAGGAACGATTCCTAGTTCAATCAATGGGGCCAGCAGGGACTCGCTTTGAATGGCCAGAACGGCATAGATTAGAAAGAATGCAATTATCAGACTGAGAAGAATCTCCCTATATTCCTTCTGTTTTTCCTTGAGATTCCTGTCATAACGCAGGCCGTATCCCGATGGTAGCGGGGTGTTCTTGATTAATTCCTCCGAGAGGGTGACGGCCTCCTTGATGCCGGTCACATCTGTGTGTAGGGTGAATCGCAATGCCCGCTGTCTATCGGCGTGCAGTATTCTTGAGGGGGCTTTGGTAATCGTCCACCGACCAAGCTGTGACAGTTTGATCCGCTCGCCATGGGGGGAATGGATGCTCAAGACATTCAAAGATTCAAGACTGCCGCTTTCCTCGCGCTTCTGGAACACCCGGAGATCTCGTTCGGTACCGTCTTGGAGCCATTTGAGGGCGACAGGCCCCTGGATGCTCCACTTCAAAAGATTGGCCACGTCTCGGACATCGATATTGAACCGCTGAAGAAGGTTTGGATACGGAATAAACACATAGGCGGGGGGATTCTCCTTGAAATGGAGTACCGCTTTTGTCACCCAGGGCAGATGAGTCACTTTCGTAACGATGTCCGTGGTCAGGTCTTTCAATTTGCCGTTATCCGGGCCCGATAGGGTGAATTCGATTCGGCTCTCTTCATGGGGGGCACCCTCCGTCACATAGGCGAACACACCACGGACGGTTGCGGCACTTTTTCTTAAGCCCATGGAAAGGATGGAGGGGCTGGTTTTTGCCGGATCGAAATGTATGGTTAATTGACCCTGCCCCACCCTGGCACGGCTTTCCATCGAGATAATCCCCGCATGGTGGGCTCTGAAATCACGGCTTATGGCCGTCATGCGTGAATCTACCGAAGACAGGGATGCACCGCTTTCCATCTCTAAATGGACAAAGAGGGCATTCCCCTCCCCGATGTCATCAATCTGGAATGTCTGGTTGAAGCCGCTAACCAATGCCCCGGCCATGATCAGAAATGAAAATCCTAAAACTAGAAAAGGATGACGAACACTCCATTCAATCAGCCGTCGGGGAGGATTGGCTATTTGGGGTAGCAAGGGTCGGGTTTTCGCCGGTGAAGCGAGAAACGGGGGAAGAAAGACGAGATTGTATGACAGGGAGAAGGTCAATAGAAGGATTATACTTAGTGAAATCTTTGAAACCACCGGGTCGGCTGCTGTGGACTGAAGCAGGGGTATGAAGACGATTAAGGTTGTAGCCGTAGAGGCGATGAGCGGCGGTGCAGTGGCTTTGAGGCCATATTCGGCATTATGGACGGCATCGGCGATGACGAGGGATCCGTCAATCATCATGCCAATGCCTACAGCCAGTCCGGCCAGTATGGCCTGATCGATGGGTATGCCGAATACGGATAGGATGCTGATGGTGAGTGCCCCCATCAGGGGGAGGGAAAAGACAAGATGTGCGATGGCCCTGGCCGATGGCAGCGTAAGAAAGAGAAAGAGAGCGATGGCGGCCATGCCGATGAGGACAGAGATAAGCACATCCTTGATTGATTTTTCAAGCATTACACCCATGTCGTAGACCGTCTTCTGGGAATAACCTTCGTCTTCGAGTTTCTTTAATTCCTTGCGCAATCGTTTAGAAACCCTTACGACATTGGCTTTTCCGGCGGCCTTTATATAGAGAGTGACCGTTTTTCGGTCATTGAGCCGGCTTATGTCTTCGGGTTCTCTATGGCCAACATACACATCGGCAACATTCCCAAGGGGCACAGGCCCGCTGTCTTGGATGTTCAACGTCAGGCTCTTCATGGAATCAATTCTCTTTAGATTTCCGTTGAAGAGGATTGTCGTTTCACCTCTTCCCTCTTCGATTTTTCCGACAGGGATATGGAGATGCTGAGACTGCAAGAAGTTTGCGATATCGATGGGGGAAATACCTATACGCGAGGATTGGCCGGGGCGAACCTCGACATGGATTTCCCGTATGCCGCCGCCGCCGATGCCGACTTCCCCCACGCCCTCTATGCGTTCGATTCGGGGCTTCACAATTTTTTCTAGGTTATTGCGGAGTGTGGGAAGCAGGTCTTCTGCCGCAGTGAAGGCTACAATAAAGACGGTACTATCCTTCGTTGATGAGGAATAAATGTGGGGACGTTGAACCGAGTCTGGCCAGCGTGCGCCAGCCCTGTCCACCCTGCTTCGTAAAAGGAGATAGAAGGCATCGGAACTGACCGTGCCATCGAGGGTGATGACGACACGGGATTGGGCAAACTCGCTTGTGCTGCTTATTTCCTTGATTCCAGGAAGATCAGCGAGGACATTTTCCAATATGTTGGTAATGCTACGCTCAATCTCCGAGGCATTGATCCCATGATACTTGGTGACGATGGTGAATGCCTCTCCGGTTGGCCGTGCCGTCCCGAATTCCAATCTCATCAGACCGATGAATGAAATCACGACAAGGGAACCCCAGAGTAGTTGCCGTCTGGTGGATGGACATCTCATAGAAAGGGTGTCTCCCGTCATGACAGCCCTGCCTTATCGGCCTTTCTGGACAAGTATCCCAAGTAGCCACAGAAGAGGGGAGGCAGGATGAATAGGGCGATGGGTATGGCTATAAGCAATCCACCGACAACGGCCATTGCTAACGAATCTTGAGGATTGCGGCCTGAGAAATCCAGAGCCGGAGGGAGGAGGGCCGCTATCGTTGTGCATGCGGTGATGAGAATTGGGCGGACTCGATCAAGAGTTCCCGCATAGACGGCCACCCCTGGTGCCACGCCTGCGAGTCTCCTGCGGTGATAATTCTCGTAGAGCAATATAGCGTTGTTGATGCTTAGACCGACAACGATTTGCATGCCGAGCAATGCACTGAGATTCAGGCCCTTTCCGCTTAGCCAGAGTAGCAAGATGGTGCCGGCAAGTGCGAACGGCTGGGTTAAAAGGAGGATGAGAGGCAGGCTGAAGCTGTTGAATTGAATTCCGAGGAGAACATAGAGAAGCCCTACAGCTAAGAGTATTATAATTATAAATGTGTTGCGCTGTTCGGTGAGCAAGGTGGATTCAGTATTGACGATTCGCCCCTGCCCTCGGCTTATCCATTCGATTGCATCTTCCTTGGGGACAATGAGATATGAAACATCCTTCCGGCCTTCACGGAAGAGGATCGGGTAATCGTTCTGTTCGTCGATAACGCTGAGGGACGAGAGGCTGATGACTCCGCTAGGCGTGGAAAGGATGTTCAAGGCCTCCAATGCCTGCCGGTCTTGCCGGTCCTGTTTCCGAAGACGCACGCGGATAGGAATGCGGCGGCCCTGTTCCTCAAAGTCGCCTACCGCCTTTCCTGCCACCGCACTGCCGATAGCCCTAGCCAGGAATGTTATATCCAGGCCGTGGTGAGCAACGATTTGGCGATCAGGTGTGATTTGGAGAAATGGCTTAAGATTTTCGGGCATTTGGGTGATAGGCTGTCCTGCCAAAGCCATGGACTTGAAGAAACGAGCGGAGCGAATGGCGGCTTTTGCATCCTCCGCCGGAACCATGAGCCTTGAGTAATCGTCATTTAGATTGAGAACTTGCTCAAGGAAATCAGGCGGATAGCCAGCTTCTACCGTTGTGTCTTCCATGAGCCTGTCTTGAATTAGCCGTCTAATTCCTTGGGGGGTCCAAGAGGAGTTCTTATCAAGGCTGATCCGATAATCCGTTCGCTCCTGGCTCCTGGTGGGGTCGGCCAGGAAATAAGGGTCTTGGAGACTGCCTCCCCCTATCGCACTAGCCGATTGGATGCCGGGTTGTTGGCCGAGTAGCGTGATCATCTCAATACCGGTTGAGAAAAGATGCTCAACGGAGGTGCCCGGCGGATGGCGAACCGTGACATCTATGCGGAACTGGCGGATTGGCTGTAGCCAGCGGAAATCCATCCTGGTCAGGGCTATCACCGCAATGCCGAGAAGGGCAAAGGCCGGAAGCAACCCAAAACGGCGTAGCCGATTGCGTAAGAAGCGGCGTAGCCACTTAGGTGGTTCGTATGGAAATACCGCTTGAAGTCTAAGCCTCGAAAACAACAGAGGAATCCAGGTGCCCGCTACAAACAAAGAGAATGTCAGTGAGAGGATGACGGCCCAGGCAAGATCGCTAAACAATGCCCCCATCAGGCCAGGCAGGAATAGAAGAGGGATGAATACTACAATGCTGGTGAGGGTGGAGCCCACCGTGGATTGGGTAATCTCCGACGTGGCCGCCGCTATTTCCATTTTGTCACAGCAATTAATTCTCTTGACCAAGTTCTCCAGCACGACAACGGAATTATCTACGAGCATACCCACCCCGAGGGCGAGTCCTCCAAGAGACATTATGTTGAGGGAGATTCCCATCATGCCGAGGCTTAGCAGGGTTCCAAGAAGACAGAGGGGAATTGACGTGAGGATAACCAGGGCATGGCCCAATCTCCGGAGGAAGAACAGCAACACAGCGAAGGCGGCCGCGGCTCCAAGAAGGCCGGAGTACAACAGCCGCCGTATGAGAATGACTATCTCTTCGGACCGATCATAGATAACTTTGATGCGGAGGTCTTTTCTGAAAGTCCGATTCAATTCGGCGATCTGGGCCTTGAGATTGCGTGACAGAGAGACAGGGCTGTACCCGCGGTTACGGCGTACCTGAAGGGCGATGCCCTCCATCCCATCGCTGATTAGAAATGCTTTGCGCTCGTCGAATTCCCGGCGCACCTGGGCCACGTCCTGTACCCGTAGAGGCTTGCCGGCCTCTTTGTCTCCAATGCCTATGTCGGCGATGTCTTCCCATGACTGGCGACGACCATCGACCTTGATTGTGTAGCGGGTATCCCCGTCGTCAAGACTGCCGGAGGGATATTCGGCGTTCATCCCGCCGATTGCATCGACGATGGCAAAGAAGCTCTTCTCCGTTTTAGAGAGGCGGGACTGATCGACACTCACCTCAATTATTTCTTGGCGCCCGCCAATCACCTGGAGAGAGCCCACGCCCTCCACTTGCTGTATGGCGGCCTGCAGCTCCCGCCTTGCCATCTCAAAAACAACAGATGGACTTGCACCTTCCACAGGGAACACGCCCAACAGCATCACCGGGGTTTCCCCGGGGTCTACGGGAAGCACGAGAGGTTTTTCTGCATGGCTGGGTAATGACAGATAGGCGATGTCTATGATTTCCCGCGCCTGCAAGGCCGCTTTGTCCATGGAGCTTCCCCACTCCAGGGTGAGTTGAATCAGCGAAGATCCATTCCGGGAATAAGATCGGATATGCTTAAGGCCGTTGAGACTGGAGAGGGCCTCTTCTAGCGGAATGGTGACCAGTTCGCGGACATCCCTTGCCGGCAGCCCCTCATAGATAGCCGCAACGGTTATTTGCGGAACTTCCATCTGCGGAAGGTTGTCCAGGGGGATGCGGACAATGGATAGGGTGCCCCCCACGGCAAGGGCAAGGAATGCGATTCCGGCGGCAATGGGTCTCTTTAGTATTAGATAAACGATGTGCTGCATTAGTCAGTAATCACAATGGGTATTTCAAAATCCTCATCCATTTTCCGCCCGAGGCTGTCGGCGAATTCACCATCGATAATGAATGTGAGTATTCCCGTGGCTAAGGTATCGTCGTTGTCGATATAGACGATGAAACGAACCCAGTGGCTGTATGGCACACCCGGCGGGACCGGACCATAGGCTCCGGTGCCAATATTCGGCGGGTTGAACGTAGCATCTTCCATTGCCGCGCCTAATGGGGTGAAATCGTTCACTCCACCGCGTTTGACATGGAAATTTTCAATCAATGAGAGTAAATCGGGCCGTGCGCCGTCTGCCAGAGTAAGAAATACATCGATAACCGCATTGCCAGTCGTTATATCTCCGGGCGGAGGGGAAAACCCGGCCAGGCTCTGTGCTGCGTACGGGGAAATGACCGTCGCCGAATTGGGGTCGGCCGAGTCGGGGTAAAAAACGATGGCCACCACCTCCGGCGGTCTTGAACCTGAACCGTTGACATGGATGTTGAACCGATAGTCATCGTCTAGGGAATTGCCCTGGATGTCGGTAAGATCGGGCCGGATATGGAGTGCGTAGGTTTGCGCCCATTCCATATCGGACTTTGGGCTAAGTGTAAGAATGGTCCCGGCATTGTTCCATTCTTCCTGCCATGGAACAGATGGCCAGATGACAATGTTCCCCCTGAGGCTGTCGGTGTCCATCGCCTCTGAAAAGGTGAGAATCATCGGCCAATTCGATTCCCAGTTGGATGTGATGGAGAAGACATCGTCCCTAAGGTCATCCGGTGTTGCAGTTGAGTTTGGCTCAGTACTGGTGAGGGAGAGTAGCTTCGGACTGTTTGAGTCGGTTCCCGTGAAGAATTTCCCCGTCCAGTTCTCGGACAAGCTGTTGGACTGGGTGTCAGTGGCTCTGTCGGTTATGGTTATTCTGTACTCTGTCTGCCAATCCAGTTTCTCGATAAGGTTGTAAGAGAAGGTCTCCATAGCAACGTCCCAGGTGAGATACCCGCCGGTGTTTGGCGAGATCTGAAAGGCATCGGCCACCGAGCCGGGGTCCATGGGCTCGGTGAACTGTATCGTGATGAGAGGCAATATGGTCGTGGTGAGAGAGCCATCGCCCGGAGTTGTGTTGCGGACGGCGGGGCGAATTTCTTCTTTTTTCGTGGTGAAGTAGTGGATGAATTCCCGGCTTAGGGAATTGCCCTGATAATCCTCCAACGCTGCGGACACCTTCATTCTGTAATAGGTTCCGTTTTTCCAGGCGGCAAAGGGTTGAAAGAACATTGTATGTCCCCGCCAAGTAAATTCTCCGTGCAAAATTATGCCATCGGCCATCAGAGAGAAGGCTTCCTCGGCACTTGTATGGTTCGGTTCACGGACAAAGGTGATGCTTGCCGATTCGAGATTAGTAAGGTCAACCATATCGGTATTCGGCATATATGCCGAGACCTCCAGATTCCCGGTATTGACCAGATCGGCGATTGTGCAACCTGCGAAGATGGAACAGCAAAATACAAAGAAGACAGTAGCCGTCTCTAATTTCATGGTGAGGCCTCAATCACATAGATGATTTCCAAATTCTCTGTCACATAGGCCCCCGCTGAATTGATAGTCTTGTCTTGATTGGCTATCTGGGTGAGGCGGTAAAAATTATCTATCATCGTGCCGGTTGTAGCCGGAGTGAAGTTTTTGTAATGGAGATAGAGCGTCTTGGCCGTGATCAACGATGCGGATGTGAGAAGCGGCGAAGGGAGGGTCGATGGGAACACGGCATTTATTGATATAGTGCTGATGAACTTTGGCAACATATCGAGGCTGATGGGCTGATTCAATGTGAGTGTGAAGCCGTGAGCATTGTCCGGGCCTGCTTCAAGGGTTAGCGGGATGTAACCGCCTTGGGGGAGGCTGTCGGTGAGATCAGAGGTGGAATGAGCGATGCTTATAATCCGTTGCTGAATGATGGCAGAGGTGAAGGCTATATCGGCTTGCCCGGCCAGCCTGTTCCCCGCCGCATCTTCAATTGTATCTGCAAGACTCAGTGTATATGTCTCCTCCGGGATCCATTTCTCTTCAGGAACGAGGGCTATAGCCTTTTCGGTAACATGGATTGTCTGAAATTTCATAGGCGGCTCAATTGACCAGCCCGCAGCCCATTTGTCCCAGTTCAGGGGATTGTCGAAGAGGAGGTAAATGCCCGTGTTGTTGTCGATGATATCGAGGCCGAGTCCCGTAAGCGGCTGGCCCGTGCTGATTCTCCAAGGAAGAGCTTCCACCAAGACGGGCGGACTCGTATCCCTCAGTGTGCGAAAGTGAAAACTGTACTCCTCGGCCAGAGGAACGCCTTGAACATCCGTGACGGTGTTGGGAAGCCTCAATGTATGGCGTGTAAGAGGATTCCACCCCTCTATTGGCGTAATTTCAACCGTCATGCCATCGTTGGTCCATTCAAATTCGATCTGTGTATTCGGAATGATTGTAAAATCCTCTCTGAACTGATCCTCATCCATTGCCTTGGTGAAGCTTAGAATTATGCGCTCGGCGGTGGAGACGATGGCCTCGTCCGCCGGAAGATTGGATTGAAGCACGGGCGGTCGGCCTGGAGATTCGATGAAGAATGGATAGACTCGCCTTATATCGAATATCCGGCCATTCGATAGATTGAAAATGCCCTCAATAGTCATCGTATATCGGAAACCCCTAATCCAATGCCTCCTCGGGGAAATAATGAGCCTGCTTCCCGCCCAGGAGTAATCGCATTCCAAAATTCCGGCATGGCTACGGATTTCCACGGCGATTTCCGCTTCGGCCTTGTTTATGGTCTGGGGAAACTCCACCCATAGCTGGGCATCGGCGGGAATTCTCTGATTACGGGTTTCAGGATAGGAATTGTAGTCAAATGGCGCGAGGTCTACCAAGGAACAGGATGCAGCCATCAGAGTGACGATGATCACTGTCATTTTATTCATCGATCATCACTTCCTGCCCGTCCTGGAGGATTGGTGAGGGATTATCGATTATCAATTCCCCCGAGACTAAATCGCCAGAGACTTCCATCTTGTCTTCATATTGACCTCCCAGATTCAGTGTTTTTTTGAATGCCCTGCTATTTTTAACGGTGTAGATAGACCCCTCATCGCCCTTCCTGTCAAAGAAGGCACTGATGGGGATAAGAAAGGCCCTCCGCGGCGCACCAGTCTTCACACTCACCCGAGCGAACATACCTGGTTTGAGCGGTATGTCTGTGCCCGCAATGAGGGCCCGCATGACAACATTGCCGGACTGCGGATCCACAACGGGTGAGATGCGGTTAATCAGGGCCGTGAATTCCTCGTTGGGCAATGAGTCGATTGTCACACGAGTTTCCATGCCACGGCTTATGGTGATCGCCTCGGACTCCTGGACGGGGAACACAACATGAACATCCCCGCTCTCGAAGATTGTGTAGACCTTGTCGCCGGGGGAGGCTTTCTCCCCCACTTCCGGTTTTCTTTGGCCGATAAAACCGGAGATCGGAGATGTCAAGGTGAGTTCGTCGATGATGGCCTGGGCGGATTTTAGTTCTGTTTTCGCCGATTCCAGTCTGGCCCGGGCCGCCTCTAACTCGGCTCTCAGAGTCCTGGTGTTCAGGTCGGCAAGAACCGTAAGGCGCATATCTTCATCTTCGGGGATCGAAAGCCCCCTGTCGGCGATGTCCTGGTCACGGAGTCCGATTTGAAGCCGTTTTCGGTCTGTCATCAACAGTTCAAGGCCAGACTTTGCGGAAAGATAACTCAGATTCGTAGCCCGAAAGGTGGATTCGGTGATTCCGCCGACTTGGAAGAGTTCCGATTGATTCTGTTTAACTCTTTCCAGCTCTTCGAGTTCCCTGGCTTTTTGTTCGATTTCGAGTCCAATTCTTTCCAGGCTAAGCAACCGGGCTTCCACCTGGTGCCGCCCTTCTTCATATCTCGCCTGGGCGAGTGCCAGACCGGCCTTGTTTGAATCGACCGCCGCCTCTGCCTGGGCGAGATGGTTTTCCAACTGCACATTGGATAATTCGGCGACGATTTCTCCGGCACGCACTCTATCACTCTCCTCATAGAGGAGCCGCTCGTATGTGCCCTCAACGGACACGGTGATGTCTGCCTTGCGCACATAGCTCAGATTCCCGTAGGAATTCATTTTTGATTGGATTTCCTCTTCCGTTATGATGAAAGTTTCAACCGTCGGGATATAGGGTGTCTGCCCGGATGATGCAGCGGAATCATGGGGGGAGGCATTGGTGGTCGTGGGGCTTTTTGTGTACAGCAATGCCGATGTGGAGAGCATTAGAATGATGATAGCTACTTTGGTCTTATTCATCTTGAATCTCCCAGCCGATGGAGTGTGTCGAAAGGTATGCCGATTAACCTCTCCAGGGCACGTTCAGCCATTAACAGTTCCAAGGTTCCTTCGAGTAAACTGATAAGCGTTTTTATATACTCATTCTGGGCGGTGACGATATCCAGCCGGGTTGAGGATCCGAGATCGGCCTCCAAACTAAGTATTTCCAATCGGCGCTTGAGTATGGATACCTGGTCATGCGACATATTCAGTGACTTGCGCATACTCTGGTACTGATTGAGGCTGGTTCGGATCTGGAAGCGTATGTCCTCACGAAGTCTTTGATGGTTCTTCCTCTCATTTTCAAAGGCCATGGATGCCGATTTGACATTGGGTAGATAACTGATGTCGCTTGGCCCCTTGGCATATGCAATCTCTGAATTACCAAAATCTCCGGTGGAAGATTTCGCGAGTTTTATGGAACCGCCGAGGGAAATCCATGGCAGAGGAAATTCTATGTTCAGACTCAACTCGTAATCGGATTGCTGCATGGGAGGCCCATTCCCTGTCAGCGAGATTGTCCCCTCCAGGGACAGGGAAGGCAACCATCGAGATCGGGCCGTCTTTAATTCAACCGTTTTCTGTTCGAGTTCCAATGTCTTCAGGGTGATTTGAGTGTTTGAACTCATGGCGAATGAAATTAATCTATCAGCCGAATGATCCAGTTCGATGCCAAAGTAATCTTCAGGGAGGCTATCTATAACGGCAAAGGGCTGTTCGGGATTCAATCCGAGCATCTGCCGCAAGCCGTAGGCGGCTTCATTCAGGGCAAGACGCTGTGCTTCCAAACTCTGGGCCATGGCCTGAACCTTTAATTCCGTTTCTAGGAAGTCTATTTCCCGAATCTTCCCAATTTCTAATTCAACCCTTGAGATGTCCAGCTGATCATGGGCATTGCTCAGCATTACTTCCTGGTGTCCTACCTTGCGCTCTTGTATAAGAAAGGAATAATAGGCTATGTAACAGGATTCCGTGATCTGATCGGCCTTGGCCAGAAGCTGCTCCCTCCCATGGTCTAGCTGTAGCTTTTGGATTCGGAGGGAACCAGCGATGCGGCCTCCTTGAAAAAGCGGCTGGGCGATGGAGAGTTTGAGATTGAGGGCATTGCTGTCTGCGGCATCGTATGCGGTCGTATCTGAATTTGTGAATGCGATTGAAAGCGATGGAAAAAAGGCCTGATAGGTGAGCTGTCGCTGTAACTTCGCGAGTTGTAATGAGAATCGGCCGTCTCGGAGTTCTTGAGACTCGGCCAGAGCCAATCCGGTGGCCGTACGTAAATCCAGTTTCATCTCATCCTCCATCGAATATGCCGGATGAGCGGTTCCCGTCATGAGGAGAAGGAGCTGGATCATCAATATCCTCAAGGCGGTGAGGGCTCCTTCAGAAGGATTAGTTCGTGTTCGAGAGAAGTCGGCAGAAGGCTCTTCATTATCTTCGCTAATTAGAATCGAGCCGGGTTCAGGGTACTTTGCGCGAGGTGAGCGATAATGGATTGGAAGAAAATCGGGCATCATAGACTTCGGGCCAATTTGAACCATGCCTGCCGGGTTTGTTTCAGTAGCAGAGCCGTATGTGCATAGGAGCTATCGCCCTGGCGGTTTATATATATCTTGGCATAGATTGAGCCAGCCCCGTCTGTTACGGTCAGAATGATCGTCGTTAACTGTATTGGCCTGAATCTCTTGAAGACTTCGACTTGACGGTAGTAAACATCGACCAGATAGGAGTCACCCGAATCCTGTCCATTGTCCCTAAGAGTGATACCCGCTTTCTGAGCAATGCTCATCTGCATCTGTCTCAGTTCTTTATCTAACCCCTCATAGGTGTCGAGACTGTCCATTATTACTTCATTCAGGGTGAATACGCTTTGGGACTTGATTTCATCACGTATCATCATCGCCGTGCTCTGGCATGATGAGAGCATGCACAGAATGAAGAGGAAGGGCACTCCCTTATTCCTCAATAGACTTTCTCGCGCTCTTGACAGCCTCGTAAAACAGGCTGTCTGTTGAGACGAGGGATTCGGCTTTTTCAACATAGTATTCCTCCCTATCAGATAAACGATAACGGTTATAAATTGATGCTAAGGATAGATATATCTTGGTTAATTCGTCTTCGAAGAGAACCGCACGCTGGTAGAAGTCTATGGCATTGTCTGTTTCGCCGAGTATGCGTTGGCAGTCTCCCATCAGGGAATTGACCCTGGGATCTTCACCATTCCACTGGAGGGAGTGTGTAAGAATTTCCACTGCCTCTATATGCTCATTCAGGGCAATCTTGGTTCTCGCTAGCCAGAGCCGGGCATCACCGTGCTCCGGGCTTGCCGTAATAATATTTTCAAACAATTCTTCGGCTTCCCGCATTTCTTCCTGCATGAAACGGGTTTTTGCCAGGAGAAAGGCTACCTGAGGGATGGGGGGCTTATGCTGCGTCAAGGACATAAGCAGCTCGGCGGCAAGGGCAAAGTCTCCTTTCATATAGTTCGACCGGGCGTTGGCGTAGATACTCATGACTTGTTCGGAGATCTCATTATTGGGAACATCCCGGACACAGCCCTGAATTGCCAGAATGCAGAGGGCCATCAGTAATAGACTTCGTTTTCTATTGACCATTAATTTCTATTGACCATTAACCGTTATGACTGGCCGGACGGCATTGTTTCTTTTAAGAACCTGAATATTTATCGAGATAAAGTTGCAGATTTCATGCCTGATGAATTATCGAGATTTTTGAATTATCGAGATTTTTTCAGAAGATTGAATCTAAACGCATAATCCTCAAGTCATGAGTACTATGGACAATTATATCTTATCTGGGGGCAACCCCAAAGACATCCATTCCGATTCTGGGTTGGATTTTTCCGCCGACCTGCACGTTACGGGGCTGTGTCAGAATGCGCCTTTGGCCCGCATGCGGCGTTGGCCTGCCTGTTGCAGACAGGTGCAACGCACAGGCAAGCACAGACAGGCCGCCACGGAGTTTAGAATATGGACAGATGATGCAAGATGGCTCTACCGTCTTTTATCGATCAGGGATCTCTTCGTCAGATTGCGAGGACGATTTCTTTTCACTGTTCCTTCAATTCGGGTATTAAGTATTTTCCTCTTCTGCATGAGGGCCGTCATTCCGGCGAGTTCCCAGGAATCCATCCAAGAGCTTTCACTCAATGATGAGTTACTAGAAACTTACATCGACCTCGCCTCCAATGCGTCAAGCCGGACGCATTGGATTCGGATTAACCGCCGAGGGATGGAGGCGGTGTTAGGCGAATGGGAAACGGCCGCCGCATTGGTGTTTGGTGACACATTGGGCATTCATGCGGAAAGACAGAAGGTGACAGTTAAGTTAGAGGACCGGCTACGGAATGAACTGGCTCTTTGGGCCGTCACCCAATTTAAACATCAGCTTGAGCTGGAAGTCCTGAGCGATTATTGGCAGGATTTGCAATTAGCCACGTTCGAAGCGAGCATCAGATCTCATGAAGAGAATCCGGCACGAGCGGAATCAGAGATTGGAAAATCGGACGATGAAACAGCGACATTGAAGAATTTCCGTTATAAATGGGATGAGCGGACAAATGCCGATCTCAACTCATGGTATGCCGGAGCCGAGACAGCCTACACGGAATTCCTAGCCCAGTTTGAAGATGAGGAAAGGCATGTCTTAGAGAATCTTAGGAAGAGCACCTTGGATTCGCTAAGAGATTCTCAGCAGAGAGAGCTTTCCAAAATGACCCGGCTTTGTGAATCGGCCATTGCCCGCAGTCAAATTCTGCATGCCGAATCCACAGCCTCTGACTTGGATTCCTTAGCCTTGAAATCGGAAGCCATGCAAATCATAACCAGCATTCAAGACGAGATCGACGAAGGTTTAAACCGACTGAGGAAAAATTCTGAAATCGAGGGAGAGAGCCTACAGGTAGCGAAGGCCAATATCGATATTGAGCGATGGCAGAATAGTTTCCAAGAAGAACTCGAAAAGGGGCTGCTTCTATGGGAGCGGGCCGAAGAGACTCTCCTTGTAAGCCGAGCCCAGTGGGAACGGCAGGCAGGGTATGATCTTGCCCATGGAATAGAAGCATATAACCGTGCCTTTGAAGAATTGAAGGAAGCAAGAAGACAGTGGCAGGATGATTACAATTTGATTCTGGAACAGGGCAGAAGAGAGTGGAATGACTATAAACAGAGAAACGCTAATTCCATCGAAACCGCCTTGAGCGAACTGGAAGACAACATTGAAGTACGAGGGCAATCCCTGTCTGAGAGGCTCAAGTCGAGTGTGAATATGCTGGGTCAGACGATGAATATGATGACCACAGCGAGAAAGAGTCTTCACTACTGGCTTGGCAAGGCCAATTCCCATAGTGTGAATATGCAGGGTCAGTCGATGAATACGAAGGCCTCAGCGGAAGGGAGTTTTAACTCCTGGGGGGGCAAGGCCAATTCCCATAGTGTGAATATGCAGGGTCAGTCGATGAATACGAAGGCCTCAGCGGGAGGGGATCTTAACTCCTTGCTTGGCAAGGTCAATCCCGATATAGATTATAGACTCAATGAGATGCCATGGGACAGCGAAGAGATGGCGAGTTTTGTGAATCGGTTCTACGGGAGGGTTCTCCAATCATCCGCCTCTGGCATTAAGGAACAAACGGACTATTGGCTGGGGATCTACAAGGATTATCAGGCTCATGCCGAAAGAGCCATGGCGGATATATATGAAACCTACGGCCAGACGGTGCTGGGGAAAAGCGGTTTGGACGAAGCCGATATGCGGAAAATGCTTCCCTCACTTGAGAATAGCCAATGGGAGGATTCTTTTCTTAGCGAATATCAGGTTGAGCTGTTAAAGGCAAAAGCCGTTCTGAACTACTGGGAGAAGGAGCTTGAAACGGCCAGGGCGGTGAACGAATTTGCTCAGGATGAAGCTGCCGTCGCTGGCAGTAGAAAGGAGAAAGCCGAGAACTATGAGAAGTCTATCGAAGCATATAGAGAAGCCTTAAAAAACTATCAGGCTGGCTTGAAACGCCTCGGAGATGCCAATTATGCAATGTCCGAAAATAGAGAGAAATTGGAGGGAATCCAAGGCGAGCTTGCCAAACGCAGGGAAGAACGCAGTGCGGTCGAAGAAGACTACCGGCAGAAGCTCCTTATAATGGGATTAGATTCTCCACAGTATTTCCAGGAGCAGATACGGGATGCTTACCAAAGACTTGTGGCCCTACAGGGTGAGGGCGATGAGAATTTACCCCAGGCATTTTCAACTTATCTGGCTGCCATAAATGCCCACAAAGGAGAAGCCTTCCTCTCTGACACCTCAGAAGTTGTGATGGCTCACTTTGAAGGATTAAATGAACTATCAAATCGATATAAGAAGGCCGCTGAGTGGACAATGAATTCAGCAATTTCTATTCATGAGATTCAGACAAGTTTCTTGGATGAATTCAGGGAGGCATGGAGCTTGTCGATGGAGGATGATTCCTATCGCGAAGTCGAGATGATGGTCCAGGGCTTAATTGTAAAAAAGAGCCTGACTGCTGAGGAAATCGCCGCCTTTCGGATTTATGTATCGGCCATTACTGCCCATGTACTGCGCGGATATCGAAGCGAGGTTGAATCGGTCTTAAACCGAATAACATTCCTGATATCCGAGGATGCCCTCACTCAATCCAGTAAATGGGCAGGGATGAATATCCCTCAGATCGAATTGGCCTCCGAAGTCCTCGATGCCCTCGAAGAGGGAGCCGTGAAGGCGAATTTAAATTGGATAAAATCGCGGATCGGTGATGATTTCCAAGTACTAAATGAGCTTAGGAATCAACTAAAGCTATGGGAGAATAATGGTGGGAATGAAGCGAATTTCACGATTCAAATTCCAGATGATTTCAGCGACAAGCAAGCCGTCCTGCACTGGGTCTATTCAAACCAAAGCCGGGGCACATCGTCCTTGAAAACGAGACTCGATACAGATATTGCGCATCTTGGCTCACTGGTGAATGCCGCAAAAAAACACCTGAGTGTAGAAGACCTTGCCGCCGAGCTTAGGCCGCTTATGCCCGCAAATCCCTATGTTTCAGCATATCTTGGCGGCGGCTCGGTGTTCACAAGGCATGGTAGGGATTATGGGGCCATCTTCATGGCCGAGAGTTTTAGTAAGCTGGATCAGGCCAAAAATGCCCCCTCTCATTGGCGGAGGCTAAGCCGCTATTCCTTGAGTGGGCGGGAAATGAATAGAGAGGAAGCCATCAAGCGTTTTAAGGAAATCGCCTTGGAATTCAATCTTGCCGAAGGCAAAGGTGAATCATGGAAGCTTCTTAATCCAAGTGATACCTGGAAAAAAAATAATCTTAGCGGTGCCGAGGACGCTGTAGACACGTTGACAGAACTCGCGGGAAGGCTTGGCCAACTTTTTGACGGCTACGAATTGTCGGAGCCGGAAATGAATAGCATACAGAATTGGCTTTCTGCCTTGGAAGACTACTTTTTTCTCAAGTTAAACCACTTCACCCTTGATTCCGTTTTCGAAGAATTAGCCATTCGCCAAGAGACCCTCGACCATCAGAACAAGGCCATTAATAAAAACCTCTTGCTTATCGAACAGGCCCAGACTGCATCATCCCCTCTGATACGGCTTGCATTCGCTCACCTTATAAATCCTGACGATGAAGAGACATCTTCGCTACTTGAAACCGTGCTTGCCGGGGAGCTTGCGGCAAATCTGGATGGCCTTGAATTCGCTGGCCTTAATTCTCTAGCAGCAGACGATTCGGTATGGACAGCATCTTTTGAAGGCCTTATGAATACCCTGAATCTCGAATTCGATGCTGAACTGGCATCGGTGCTCAGCGCACATCTCCCCGCGGCGCGTGTCCAGGCGGGCAGACTCGTGAAAGAAGCCATCGGCATCGTGCAAGGGAAGAGTGAGTATTCGGATCTGATAATGAACTCACGGCTAAACGGCTTATCGCTGGAAGACTATGGGGAAATGATTATCGGAAGTAAAGGGTTTTTCGGCATCGGAATAGCCCCGCATATTCAAATTCTCAAGAAGCTGGATGAGGCACTACTGTCCCTTCCTGACGGTTTTGCCTGGAATGCAGATGTCTTGATACGGTCATTCTCTCAGAATTATGAGCACACAGAGTTGTGGCTTGAATACCTTCAACCGATTCAAATGTCCGATAGCATTGAATCGGCACGGGATAAACTCAGGGATATCGTTGTTTCTGAGTGGGGGAAAATCTTGGTGCCTCTCTTATCGCCGATCTCGGGGTCACTGTACGCCGATACGCTGGCCGCAGTTTTGGGCCGACTCAGCGGTATGGAAACGGCGGCTTGGTTCTTCGATTTCCTGGGAATGGAAGTGGACATTGACCGATATTCCGTGGTGCAAGATGAGGAACTCATGAAGAAGCTGTACGGCGGGAACGAGGCGGCGGCCCTTTACTACTTGAAGAGGGCCTCCTATCAAGGAATGCTGAACCCCGGGCTCAAAGATGAATTTAGGCTCTCAGAAACCGCCATGAAGGAACTGGAGCGTTTTTCTTCCATGGCCGGGGCTCTCAATCAATACATTCCAATCGTGGACGGAGAACTCAATGTTTATTTGAGTGAACAAGCTGGCATCACAAAAGAAGCCTCAAAAACAATGGTTGGCAACATCTGGGATGATGTCTTCTTCAGCATGGCCCTCATTCCGGCACTTTCTGATAGAGAGCATCGGCTCTGGGTGGATGAATACATTCGTGCCGATGGCAGATATCGCAATGCACTCGCCGAATCCGGAATGACCGCATTATTCCGTACTTCCTACGAGGAACTCAGAGGCCGCATGGCCGACCATGAGATAGAAGTCCGTCGATTGGAGTATGACCGTCATCTCAATAACCTATATGCTAATCGGTCTGGTGCTTACCGCGTTTACTTGTCTTATATGGCACCGAGTGAAGAGACAGTCGGGGATGAAATGAACTCGCCTCCCAGAGCTGTCATCGAGGGAACCGATGAGGCTGGGAGGATATATGAAACCCCATCCCATGAGTTGGCAGGCAGGCTCGAAGCCTATAATACTCTCTTTGAACAATCGCGACGGCTTACATCGATACTGAACACTTGGAAAGTTGCCGTTACCCAAGAAACCAAGAGCCTGACTGACGCGTGGTTATCGTCTCTACCTGACTCTTTGTCATTAAATAATATACCCGAAGAGATGAGTTCTTTCGAAGGGAGTCTGACCGAACTCTCCCATGAAGTAGAGATCGCCTCTACCAAGCTACGCCAGCTAGAGTCTGATGCGGCTTCATTAAAATGGAATATCGCCTCCAATGGCAAGAGTGTGAAGGATTTCAATTTAGGGAAGAATGATGGCGGCGATGTATTCAAGGATGAACAATTAAGGCTCTCTGAAATCAGTGAACAGATAGCGAGGCTGGAACATAAGTGGAAGGAAATCATTGGCGAAGAAATCATCGGCCCAAACCATCCATTAAATCCTGATGACGATCTGAGCTTCCGGCAAGCCGAGCTCCTCTATGAGGAAACATATAGGGATGTCCGGTCTCATTTAAAGACATTGGAGAAAGCCAAGAATGATTTTAGGACGGCAAAAGCGATCTACGATCATGCCTCAAACTACAACATTTACTTCGGGCGGAACATCGGCTCCGATATAGATGATGGCAATGGGGATACAGGGCTGGAAGATCTCCAAAAAGCCATCGATGAGGTGAATCCAGAGAATCGTCTCGCTGAAGTCCTGGGCCATTATAACCGAGCCAAGGCCGTCGTGGATATCCTGGAAAAGATTCATCAGACAGATACATCCCTTCTTGAACAGGATTCGACCTACCTTGAGCATCTGGAAGTTCTAGGGGTGTCAAAGCGGGAAGAGATAGCCTTAGATAGACTATCAGAGATTCTGGAGGCCCATACAATCGGTACCCAAGATCAATATGAAAAGGCTTTAGCTGATCGAGAGAAAAGATTTGAACAGTTGGCTTTCGGCTTCCAAAGTGAGGATGCTTTATTGGCCGTGCTCCAAGACGAGCAAGAGGAACAGGTTCTTCTCAAGGGGATGGATGTGAATTGGGACTCAAAAGGCAAGGCTATTATCTCCTATAACTGGAATCATATAGACACGCTTCCCGATGATGCCAAGCGGCGTGAACGGCTCAAAGAATTCTTTGGGCTGAGTCCGGTGGATTCAGAGCGGGAAACCTATAGGGATTTACTCCATAAATTTCTCAAGACAGCCGCTAATTTTAGTACGTATACCCTTTCTGATTGGTTTGGCCGTGCCATCTCTGAAACGGCTGATTACTGGGGTTCTCAGCGATCAAGCAATGTTCATCGTTTGCGGCAAGCGACATTTGGAACAGATCCCTTAGACAATGAACGTTTTTGGGTGCAAAAGGCGTTCAGACAATCGGTGAACAGATCCCTGCATGATTTCAATCAGGCTAAGAAGCAAGTGGGCCGGGGTGGACAGGACTATCAGTTTTTTAAATTTCTATATCTGAGTGATCAAATTCTAGGAACAAGCAGTGTGAGCATGCAACAGCTAGGGACGAGTTGGGGGCAACATATAATATACAAGAATACCGTAAAAAGTGCGGATAATGCCGATTTTAGGTGGTGGCATCCCAGATCATTTCGCAGGCAGCAGCATAAAAGGGATCTGCATTATAAAAACTATTCGCAGCAAGCAAGGCTATTGCTTTCTGAAATCAGACGGTACAGCGAACTCCATGCTCACGAAGTATTGCTCAAAGAACGACTGGATAGGACCACCATTAAAGGCTCTCTGACTCAGGATAATCTATTGCAGGGCCTAGGAGAGGCCGTCCATGCCGGTTCTCGGCAGAGCAGGGACGAGCTTCTGCGGCTCTTGAGATTTGATGCCGAAGATGACAGCACTACAGGGATATTCAAGCAGGGGCAAAACCGATTTGAAGAAGCTGGGAAATGGGATTCAGGAATGTGGACATCATATTTGAAAGACAGATTCAGTCATTTGTCCAGCAATAAGGCTTCCTCGGATAATATAGGCGTTAAAAGCCTTGGCGAGGTCATTCAATTAATGAAGAATGCCGCTGAGATATCCCGTCAGGATTCTGAAGAGGCTCTTCGCCGTTATCTCACAGACAAGGATAGCGGAATCGAGGCACGGCAGAACCAGCAAATTGAAAACTATGAACATGCCCTGCAGAGATTTCAACAATCCGGCCTAATTCCAATTAAGGATATTGACAAAGCCGAGGCCGCATTGAAGGAATTTCGTGATTCAGAATCCCGGTCGGCAGCCGAGGCATCGAATCATATCGCCGCCATCATCGAAAATTACATCGATAAACATATAAAAAATGCGGATTTGATCTCTCAAGATCAGAAGAATCTTCAACAGGCCATGGAACAGCACATGGCGGCGAACGGGGTATTAGAGACACAAGATCATTTGAAACAGGCTGTCGATTATTTTGGTAGAATTCTGGAATCTTACAAAGTCGGGAAGGACTTCATTGATGCAACCCAATCGGCCTGGGAAAATCCTGTGTTCGTCAAACGGGTCCACCTTTCCAATATATGGAAAGGGGACAAAGAGATTCTCGATGAATTTGGAGCAAGCAAATCCGATCTTGCCGCTTTGGGCTTCAATTACCAGCTACAACGGCTTATGGAAACAATTCAATCCACCTACGATTCTAGAATGGAAGCCTATATGGAAGTAAAAGAGTCCCAAGTTGAAATTGAGAGGCAGGAAGGTGCCCTGAGACAGGAACAGTGGGAAAAAATGATGAAGGCTATTTATTCCAGAGGGAATATTGAGTGGAATTTAGCAATACGGCGGCTTGAGAGAGAAGAGTTAGCCTGGAAGGAAGAGTTTCAGCAGGCGTACCAAGATAATCTCGCCCTTTGGGACCTTCGCTACCAACGGATGTTGGAAAGGGAATCCGCCTGGGTTGAGGATTCGACAAAAAAGGCCCTCAGGGTGGGTGATATGGATGTCCTCACAAGATTCGGCGTTTCCACACAGGAGGCCATCGCCGAAACAAGTGGTTTCATCATGCCCGACATGACCCCAGTGCCCGACATGGAATCATTGATGCCCCGCATACTTGATCAAACCATGCTTTTCAATTTACTGAAGGGCGCAAAGAATCTTCATGAAGGCATAGATACAATAGAACCAATAGTCTTAACAAAACTTGGGAAGAATCCCTACGTCACCGGTGACATGCTCGATAGAATCCACACCTTCCATAGTCAGAAAAACGAGGAGATTAATGCGCGTATGTCACTCATCCAATATGAGCGCATTATAGACATACTCGACGATGCCGAAGATGGTTTGAACAATACAATCCTCGATGCAAACAATAACTTCGCCTTTAGCATGAGAAACCTCTTTATCAAATCTGGTTTTCGGAATGTCGGCAGGAATTTCGTGAAGAACACACTGGTGATGGCCACATTGTGGGAATCCTTTTACGAAGACCATAGCATCGAAGGCTATAGGCACTACGAAACTAATATTCAGGATATAAGTGAAGGCCTAATCCCCTCTAGCGATGCCCTTGTTGCAAATTTTGGTTCTACCGGCATACAAGCCCTTATTGCTCAGGCAATGCAGGGTTTAGAAGACGAGCAGGTGCGTGTTTTTGGGGAAAACAATATATATGCCACACAAAGTCTATCCCAGAAAACGGCGAAAGAAATGAGTGCCGAAGACTATGAGGTGAGGCAACTCGCCTGGGAGGAATACAGCGAAGAGGAGCAACAGAAGATCCGCTATATCGAATACGCCGGCGGCGAGTTGGGGTATCATATAGGCTACGCACCGCAATTCATCCCTGCCCCAGACCCTGAATTGAGATTGTCGGAGTGGGAGAAGAATGTCCGATTCCAGGGGCTGGGTGAAAAGGGGCGAATGCTTGGCCTGCTGATGCAGCATCAAAGCATCGAAGCCTATGCCCTCGCGGAACTCAAGAAACCATTCTATGAGCAAAAACTTTGGAACGACAGGGGTATAGACTTCAAGGCCATTACACTCAGATCCGCTGCCGACATAGGCATGAGCATCCTGTCTACCGCCGTCACCGCCGCTAGCCTGGGAACAGCTTCCGGAATAACCTTGCCTTTGATTGCATCGACCTTGGCCTCATCCGCTGTGAGCCTCTCTGATGATTTAATTTTTTCCGTAGTTGATATAAGTACTAAGTACCGCAGTCCATCCGAGGTCTTTGAGACCTTCGGGAAAAAAGCCGTTATTTCCTTAGCCTCCGCCGCAATAGGGCAGGTAGGCGGCAGTGCGTTTGAATCGGCAGGATTCATGGGGAAAACATTGATAACCGGAGCGCGGAGTTCTGGTAGTCAATTGGTCGGTGCGACGGTCAACGCGATTGATTTCAATTCCGAAAATGGAGACTTTTTTAACGAAGAGGTCTTTTCCCAAAGTTTTGACATGGGGTCCATTGCCCTTGGCATGGCAGGCAGTCTTACGAGTTTTGGGTTGAATGAACTCGCTTTAACAAACTACGTAGGATTGACATACAAGACGGGCCAGATCCTCAATAGAAGCATTGGAAATGTCGTCACATCGGGGCTTGAATACTTATACAGTGGAGAAACCACCCTCAATATCTTGAATTTTGCCGATCTTATATTGCCTTTTTCCAAAAAATTGGAGAATGCGGATTCATCCAATTCCATATTTTCGCAAAATAGAAATGTCGGATTATTGGAGCTGAAGTTGTCCAGCGAAAAGGTTGGCATGACCATTGGAAGTGGCGGGCATGATTTCAGCATAGGGACGATGGTGCAGGCTGCCCGGGGCTTGGATGCATACAAGCAGAATCAGCGGATCGGACAAGCCGGAGTGAATAAAACAATCAAGCTTGCACTGAGAACCCTCTATTCGGCATCGGCTTTCAAGGAGGGTGATACAACCTTAAGAGATACATATGAGGAGATTCTCTCCCATGAGACTAAAGTGGAAATAGGTGAAGGGCCGTCCTATGATGGACGCACCGTGAACATAAATGGCACCCGGTACATCAATCTGAATACTGTCGGCAAGAGCAGTCTTGACATGGGAGTCTTGCTCGCCCATGAAGCCTATCGCGACGGAAATGTAGGGGATCTCTTAACCCAGAAACAGGAAACAGACAGAGCGGTCTTCGGGCACATGAATGTCGCCGCTCAGCTTGCCTCCATCTATGGGGTTGAGAAATTCAGTGAAGCTAACCGTAACGAAGTAAGTATTTACGCTCAAAGAAACAGAAACCCAGAACAGCTAATGGAGCTTGTGAATAGATATGATGCCACGGCGGATTTTTGGAGGTTGCTGGATAATGGTGAAATCATTGCTGATGGGAACCGAGGTCTCTATGATGAAAGAGGGAAGTTTATACGATTAGCCACTGATGAAAATGGACTGTCATTAGGTTATGGCGAATCCCTAATGGAATATATGGGCGGTGAAAATGTTCAATCTCTGCTTACTGAATACGGAATCAATATTGAAGGTAAAACAAATACGGAAATTGCTCGTTCATTAATGGGTATATTGCCGTATGATCTAAAATATGACGATAAGAACATGTCTGAATTGATAGGCGGTGATTACAAAATAGGAAAAACCCAGTGGTTAGGAAACGAAATGGCTCTTAATAAAATTAAATCTAGAAATTTTCAATCATCGCTTGGAATTTCAAATCCTGGATTATCTGCTGGGGAAAGTGTGTTAGATCAAATAAAAGAACGTGATGAAATAATATCAATGATGAAAAATTATGATGTGGCACATCAAGGTGGGCTAAATCCCTATGTGCTAGGTAAATGGGCTTTAAAAATTAGGGAGATGCAGGCGAAATACAATAATTCATACGTTAAATCTGGTCTTTCATTTACTCCAGAAAACTACGTAAGTCAGAAATTTGGAAACTCTCTCCATAGAGAGCTTTTTTTAGATAAAGATAAAAATAAGAAATACTTGAGTTATACTCATTCTGGGCTAGATACTGTCGGTAGTTCTCGGGTTGTCAGCCCGGGATTCATGGAGATTATTCCTATTATTTCTGGTTGGGAAAAGCGTCATGCTGAAGAATTTGGGCTCATTGGTTCTGATGTCCATTTTCGAGGGATGCATCTCAATCCAAATCATATCAGTAAAAATAAAGTTGGAGATATTTTTATTCCAGGCCAGTTTGTAGCAGAATACGGAATGTATGGAAACACAAGTGGCCCACATCTTCATCTAGAACTCACATTTCTGGATAGTAATAGTGTTAGAGGTTTTGGAGATCCCCTTTCAATAAGTAGCTCTAGTTGGAAGAAATGGGATAATTTTGGTGGAAAAACGGAGACTTATACATCGCCAGAAAATTATGTAAAAAAATTGATTGAAGCCGGTTCGACAATGTCAGCAGAAGAAATCTTGGCCAGTATAACTGAAGATGACTTGTATGAAATTATAAAAGTATTCGAGGGTATCGGTGCCAGATAAAGGCCCCCACCCCCTCATGACACCTGATTCTCCTGATTATTCACCATTGCCGCCGATAGGATGACCATTTGGGCTATTCGTATCTTGCCTCGCACAGGTGGCTTGCATTGGATGTTCGGCGGGGCTGTGTCAGAATGCGCCTTTGGCCCGCATGCGGCGTTGGCCTGCCTGCAAACCAAATCCATCATTCTGACCCACCCCCTGGATTCTGACACAGCCCCTGTCGGTCTTTCTTCGGACCCCTTGTCTTTGTCTACTATTAACCTGGCATGAAATCAGATGCATATTTTATTGACTCACAATTAAAGTAGCTCTTTACTCTTTTCGACATTCTTTGCAGTCGTCTCATATTTCTTGATGCTATCTTTTTCAGCTGTCTTTTTTCCCTTGGTTCAGCCTTGGTTCTTATGCTTTGCTTCAGATCACAATTAAGATACTCATCGGGATTCAGATCAGGTGCATACTTTGGCAAATAAAACAATGCAATCTTATCCCTTCGTTTCAACTCCCATGCTCTTATTCGTTTGCTATGGTGAGCGGGGAGGTTATCAAGTATCAGAAACACTTTCTTTTGCGAACTTCGGATGACTCGACTAAAAAAATCAACGAGAATTTCATATTGGAGTTTCCCCTCATAAAATTTAAATCGCACCATGCCCTGGTTCGTTATAGCACTAATCATATTCACTTTTTCTATCCTACCTTTGACTTTTTTTATAGGGGTTCTCCCTTTGGGGGCATACCCTCTTCCATTGCAGTCACCGCTACGGACACCCGTCTCATCAGACCAAAATATGAGAGCATTTTCTTCTTTTGCCCGCTTTTTTATGGCCGGATAGTCTACTTTCAGCCATTTCTGTACGGATGCTTCATCACGTTCATAAAATCGCTTTATCGGTTTTTGGGGAGTAAATCCCCAATCTTGAAGGTATGCTCGTACGGTTCTGGGAGCCAGTATGATTTGATATGTCCTCTTTATATAAAGACGAACTGCTTCGCTGGTCCATAAGGCAAAGTTGAACTTTAATTGATCCGGGGTTTTATCCGTTATTGCTTTTTTTATTTCTTTGATTTGGACTTTGGATAGATAGGCCCCGCTTCCCAATGGTCGACCGCCTTTTTTAGCCCTTAATCCTCTTGTGCCTTTGTGTGCATAAAGTTTGAGTCATGCACCAACGGTTTGACGGCTGACACCGACTATGGGTGCTATTTCATATCGCTTCAGCCCTTTTTTCTTGAGCATGACAGCTTGGCAACGTCACTCATAAAGAGCCTGCGGTGTTATTGTTCGAGCATCTTGTATTTCCATGGTATCATGGAAATTTTATGTTAGCTTTTCTGTCTAGTGGTTAACCGCCAGGTTAATATATACATGACTCCCCTGAAAAATCCATATCTCAGTATTTCCAAGGATAGATTCACTGGGTTAAAGGAAATCCCCAGCAAGGCGGTTCAAGAACTTCGGTACGGCCAAGTAATGAAGATTGCAGAGCCATTTTCTGCCCAAATCACAAAATGATGACCATCCAGAGTGGCCCCCATTTCCCCCTCATGCACCCTGATTCTCCTGATATTCACCATCGCCACTGATAGAATGACCATTTGTGCTATTCGTATCTTTCCTCGCACAGGAATCTTGCATAGATGACCACCAAATGGATGAATCACACTCCTTCCCATATTCTCCACACCCGCTCCTATGTTTTACTCCGCCCCGCTTTCATAGTCGCCCTTCTCCGTCTTGCCTGGAAGTGCATCTTATCGCTATACAAAGCACTAGCTTCGTCATATGCAAACCGCAGTATTCGAATCGACTTCTTTAACTCCCCTGGCGGGACAATCACTGGCAAAGGGACATTTGTTAGGGTAAAATAACTTGACTATTATCTAAAGAGTCTCTACTATCTTGATCATATTCTGGAGGTGTAGCGAAGACGGTTATCGCGTCGGCCTGTGCCGTGCCCCTGCACGGCAGACAGATCGATACAAGGCGACAAAAGCTAAAAGCTAGCTTAAGATTAGCCTAAGCATTTGGCCAACGCCGTAGCGGCGGAAAAGATCGAGTCAAGAACTACATGGTAGTTTTTAGCGGTACCCCATAGTATAATAATTGAATTAAGGAGGCCTTCACCAATGAGACGATTTTATTTATTGGGACAATTTCCCCAACTATCCACGCACAGACAGCCCCCTAACGCATTGACACCGACTGGGCTTAGCTATTTAGCAAGAATAGCCATCCTCATGACCATTTTACTGACTATCTTTGCCTGCGGTTTTTTTCTTCCAGGTGATGCCAGCGGATTGAGTCCTGTCACCGGATTGTATCCCCCCAACAAAAGTAACACCTGGAGTACCACGCCCCACTTTAGATGGGACGCCGTGGCCGGGGAGGGGAAGTATCAGATACAGATAGCGAGCAGTGAGGCGGCCCTAGACACCAGTCCCACGATTGAGGTGCGCGGAGCCGGTTACACGCCAGCATCGGCCCTGACGAACCTGCAGACGTATTACTGGCGGGTGAGGGTGGTAGACGGCTGGAGACAGGCCGGGGCATGGAGCAAGACGCAAACTTTTCAAGTGAACTGGGGTGTCTTATCGATCCTGATGCCCGCTGATGGTTCCAGCACCGCGGACACCACACCCCTCTTTAGATGGGACACCGTGGCTAATGCGGCGAAATACCAGATACAGATAGCCGACAGTACGGCGGCCCTGGAAGGCAGTCCCATGGTTGAGGTGCGCGACAACACCAGTTGGTATACTGATTACACGCCAGCATCGGCCCTGACAAACCTGCAGACGCATTACTGGCGGGTGAGGGCGGTGGACGGCGAGGGACAGGCCGGGGCCTGGAGTGGAGCTTCTTTCCGGGTGGAAGCTGGTGCCGTATCGGGCCTGAGTCCAGATGACGGAAGCACCACCACGACCACCACGCCCACCTTCAGTTGGGATGCCGTGGATGGGACGGCAATGTACCAGATACAGATAGCGGACACTACGGAGGCCCTGGAAGGCAGTCCCGCGGTTGAGGTGAGCGACACCAGTTACACGCCCGCATCGGCCCTGACGAACCTGCAGATGCATTATTGGCGTGTGCGGGCGGTAGGCGAGGAACAGGCCGGGAATTGGAGTACGGCGTATTCATTGCGGGTGGAATGGGGTGCCGTATCGGGCCTGAGTCCAGATGACGGAAGTAGCACCACGACCACCACGCCCACCTTCAGTTGGGATGCCGTGGATGGGGCAGCAAAGTACCAGATACAGATAGCCGACAGTGAATCGGCCCTGGAAGGCAGTCCCGCTGTTGCGGTGAGCGACACCAGTTACACGCCAGCATCGGCCCTGACGAACCTGCAGACGCATTATTGGCGTGTGCGGGCGGTAGGCGAGGGACAGGCCGGGAATTGGAGTACGGCGTATTCATTGCGGGTGGAATGGGGTGCCGTATCGGGCCTGAGTCCAGATGACGGAAGCAGCACCACGACCACCACGCCCACCTTCAGTTGGGACGCCGTGGATGGGGCGGCAATGTACCAGATACAGATAGCAGGCCGTGAATCGGCCCTGGGAGGCAGTCCCTTAATTGACGAAGAGGTGAGCGACACCAGTTACACGCCGACGGCGGCCCTGGCGAATCTACAGAAGCATTATTGGCGTGTGCGGGCGGTAGACGGCGAGGAACAGGCCGGGGGTTGGAGCGAGACGCAAACTGTTCAAGTGACCTGGGGTACCGTATCGGGCCTGCCAGATGACGGAAGCCGCACCACGACCACCACGCCCACCTTCAGTTGGGGTGCCGTGGATGGGGCGGCAAAGTACCAGATACAGATAGCCGACAGTGAATCGGCCCTGGTAGGTAACAGTCTCACTGTTGACGAAGAGGTGAGCGGCACCAGTTACAAGCCAGCATCGGCCCTGACGAACCTGCAGACCCATCATTGGCGTGTGCGGGCGGTGGACGGCGAGGGACAGGCCGGGGGCTGGCGCAGGTCTTTTTTGTGGGTAGACTGGGGTCGCATATCGGGCCTGACTCCAGATGACGGAAGCAGCACCACAGACACCAAGCCCGAATTTAGCTGGGATGCCGTGGCTGGGGCGGCAAAGTACGAGATACAGATAGCGTACATTGAGTTGGTACCGGCCAGCAATCCCACGGTTGAGGTGAGCGACACCAGTTACACGCCAGAATCGGCCTTAGAGTTCAAGTATTATCAGACGTTTCATTGGCGTGTACGGGCGATGGATGCAAATGGACAAAGAGGGGATTGGAGCGGTACTTCGCTTGGAGTGGGGATATCTAATGGACAGCTAGTGGCTCGACCCCGTAGCTATCATTCATTCTCAATTCTTGGCACCGGCCCTGCCGGAGGCATTGTATTCTACGACAAGGGTAGCTATTCGGACGACGGCTGGCGATATCTGGAGGCGGCACCCTTCGATCCGTATGCCTTTGTAGAATGGGGAGGAGCTGGCATTGAAGTAGGAGGAACATCGGGGGACATAGGAACAGGTAAGGCTAATACGGACAAGATAGTGGCGAAGTTGGGGGATAATAATGGTATCGACTATGCGGCAAAGAAATGCTCCGATCTTAAACGGGGCGTTTATAGCGACTGGTTTCTGCCTTCAATAGGTGAATTGCATGAGTTGTACGAACAGAGAACCGCTGTTGGCGGTTTTTCGGACGGTAAATTCTACTGGTCGTCGACGGAGGACCTTCCCCCAACCGGAGCATATGTACATACCTCCGATGGCTCCTATGGCCGCGGATCCATCGGCACAAGCAACAAGGTAAGCGAGTTCCGGTTTCGTGCTGTGAGGGCTTTTTAACTATTTAACTGTTTTTTCAAGGAGGAGCGTTACGCAAAGCGGAGGCTGGGTAATCCGATAGGCATGAAGGAGGCCGACATGCCCCCTTCCCCGCCTTGGCGGGCGAAAATATTTTCAAAAAATGGCGCTTCGGACTATCTTACGGGAACCTCTAAAAAACCCCATTTAGTTCTTGACTCAATCTTTTCCGCCGCTACGGCGTTGTCACAATACTTAGGCTAAGCTTAAGCTACGCTTGAGATTTTGCCGCCTTGTATCGACCTGTCTGCCGTGCAGGGACACGGCACAGGCAGGTGAAAAATCTCTTCGTCAATTTCCTCAAGCTGTTTTATGGACTTTACCGATTTTTAAGCAAAAAGAGTTAAGCACATTTTTCTTCCCTTAACCTCTCGAATTCCACTGGGGTGTGCCAGTCTAGTGAGGAGTGCTTCCATCGCCTATTATAGTATACTTCCAGATAATTCGTTAAGGACAGCTCGGCATCGTCATAATCCGCATACAAGCACAGGTCTATTTCCTTAAGTCTTCACAGTAGAGAAAAAGGATTCAGCCACAGCATTGTCCCAGGGGTTCCCCCTGCGGCTCATGCTCTGGATGGCATTGCTTCTTTTCAGCATTCGACGGAATGCATGACTGGTGTACTGGCTCCCCCTGTCTGAGTGCACAATCACCCCTTCAGGCGCACCTCTCTCCCCCATGGCTTCTTTGAATGCATCACATACAAGCTGTGCATCAATTCTCTTCGGCAGTGCCCATCTGATAATCCTACGGCTGAACAGGTCAATGAATACGCACAGGTACAGCCAGCCGGATGCGCTTGGCACTATATCGCTTACCCATTTAAGGTCAGGCGCATTGGCGGTGAAATCCCTTTTTAGCACATCTGGTGCAGGCGTTTTTGTTTCATCTGCCCTGGTCGTTGTCCTAATTGCTTTCCTAGTACGACAATTAAGAGAATTTTCCCGCATCAGGCGCTCTACCTTGCCATGACCTATTTTTATGCCTGCTTCGTTAAGTTCTCTATAAACTTTCGGGGAACCTGATCTGTACCTGTTGGCTTCCTGAACCTTTTTGATTTCCTCAATCATTGGCTTGTCCTTCTCCTTCCGATCCTGGCAACCTTTACGATACCAGTCATAGTAACCTGACGCACTGACTTCCAATACTTGGGCCATTCTCCCAACTCGAAACTCATTTCGGTGTTTCTCCATAAAGCGATATTTTGTCACGCTTCCACTTAAGAAAATGGCCCGTGCTTTTTTTAATATGTCTCTCTCTTCCTTTGCATCACGAAGTTCACGCCTTGCTCTGTAAAGCTCCTTATCCTGTGGATTTCCACGGCCGGGGAAGGCATTCTTATTGCCATAAGCCCGGCACCAGGAACTCAGTAAGCTTCGGTCAATTCCCAAGTCTTCTGCAATCTGTTTCTGGGAATGGTCCCCTTTCAAATACAGTTTTACTGCTCTTTTCTTGAACTCTTTGCTGTAAGTTCTTCGATTTTTTTCCATCTTTCGTCTCCCTGATTTAATTCTCGGAGCTTAACCTCTTGTACTATATTATCGGCAAGGTCCATTTGCCCTTTCGGCAGACAGTCCCCGCCAGACAAGAGCCGCTCGGGGAAGCCTGTTTCTGGAGTAATGGAGATGGGTGCCCGTATGTTGTAATGGGCATACTGAAGAGCCAATTTTTCGGGTGAGATGCGAACCACCCTTGCCCACACAGGCCTTTCATCCCAGTTGAAGTGGATCCATTTTCTGTTTTGTACCCTATGTTGCTACTGGCCCTTGTTACTTGTTTGTATCGAAATAAGAATACCTGCACTACATGGAATTTTCCAAATTCTTTGGAACCGCTAATAACGCAATTTCCCCTTCGCCGAGAAGCGAATTAATGGAACTGGATTAATCCGGTAAGGTCTTCTACAATCAACGACTATGGTTGCTATTCCCGCGATCGACATTATTGATGGCCACTGTGTTCGGCTTACCGAAGGATCCTTCGATAGTGCCAAAGTATATGGCGGAAATCCCGCTACGACGGCAAAGTCCTTTGCCCAGGACGGAGCCGAACGGCTACATGTAGTCGATTTGGATGCCGCTCGAGGAAAGGGCGATAACAGGCAAAGCATTGCCATGATCCGAAAGGCTTTTTCCGGCCTACTGGAAGTTGGCGGTGGAGTGAGAACATCGGAGGATGTTCAGCAATTACTGGACCTCGGAGTTGACCGCATCGTGATTGGTACGGCACTAGTAACGAAACCCAAGGAAGTCGAGAACTGGATTTCCCTCCATGGCGGAGTGTTCATTGCCGGGATAGACGCACGTGATGGAATGGTAAAGATATCGGGATGGCAACAATCGAGTGAGATTGAGGTAGTTGATTTGGCCGACCAAGCCAGGGACATGGGGATGGTGGAGATAATATATACAAATATCGCACGGGATGGAACGATGGAAGGCCCTGATATTGATTATGCGACCTCGCTTGCCGATATCAGCGGCATTCCGGTGATACTCTCCGGAGGTGTGGGAAGCCTGTCTGATTTGGAACAACTGGCGATGGAACCGACCAGAGGGATTTCGGGAATTATTTTTGGTATGGCCCTATATGAAGGCCGTATCAATCTTGCAAAGGCGATATCAATACTAAGAGGTGAAAGATGAAAACAGCTATAAAGGATAAAGTATGGCCGTTGAGTGTGACTGCCGGAACCGAACACACCTCTGCCCTGATGAATCGAAAAGCATATATAAAAAGCCGAGAAGGTGGCTCACCCTGGATTGTCCATCCGACAACCGGCAGGGTGTTGCCATGGCCAGGGAATCCCCTGTTTCAGCTTCTTAAAGAAACATTTGGAGGCTATATGATGACGCTCCCTCCAGGTGCCGACATGATACCCTATGGGAAAGCTATGCCTGAGGAACTCGATCTCAATGACAGGAGTGAAATGGAGAACACCCCGGTAGGCGGCCTTCCTGAAACTGCTCAAGATTCGAATATACTCTCCCGGCTCGCGGCTGTTATCGGCGAACGGCAACGCTTGATGCCCGAGGGGTCTTATACAACTCATTTATTTCAAAATGGCACAGACAAAATTCGGAAGAAACTTGGCGAAGAGACGGTGGAACTCCTTTTGGCAAAGGACATAAAGGATGTCGTATATGAAACCGCAGACCTGATATATCATGTACTCGTTCTTCTTGAATCCATGAAAATAAGTTGGGGTAGCATCGAAACAGAATTATGCCGCCGTTTCGATGAATAAATTGACCCTATTCATTAAGCGTCATTTTTTCACTAAACGAGAGTTGAAAACATATATCAGCATCGCCATACCCATGGTGGTGTCCCAGAGCACCGATACACTTATGATGTTTACAGACCGAGTGTTTCTCTCTCGTTATAAGGAAAACCTGGGGGAACTCTATCTCAACGCAGGATTCACCGCCAGTTTGTCTTCTTTTTTTCTATGTGCATTTTTTATATTTACCAGTAATTACACCAATGCCCTCACTTCTCAGTATTATGGGGCACGCCAGTATAAACATTGTGCAAAGGTGGGGGCACAGGCCTTTTATTTCGCCCTGTTTTCCTACCCTGTATTACTACTACTTCTTTTTATAATACCTTTTATTTATCGTTATTTCGAGCATGATCCGGCGCAGACGGCGTTACAGATTCAGTATACAACCGTAATTCTGATCGGGTCGATATTGCTAGTTTTTCGCTCTGGAATCAGCGGGTTTTTCATTGGTATCGGAAAATCAAAAGTTGTCATGATTTCCAATATATTGGGCTTGCTTCTGAATGTACCGTGCAATTATGCCCTTATCAATGGGACAGGTTTTCTCCCTGAGCTGGGAATCGTTGGAGCGGCCATCGCAACAATAACGGCCAATGCGGTGTCATTACTCATTCAGATCATATATTATTTGGGCAATAAATTAAACGACCTGTACCAGACTCGCCGACAGTTGCGATTTGACTCAGGGATCTTCAAGAAAATGCTGAAATTTGGTTCTCCCCCAGGCTTGGAGGGATTATTCGGATTAGGGGCATTTAATTACTTTATCCTTGTGATGAACAGCTATGGTTCCGTGGTCGGGGCGGCTGTCTCAATCACAATCAATTGGGATTCTATGTTTTTCATCCCCATGCTAGGTGCGCAGTTCGCAACGACATCACTTGTGGGAAGGTATATGGGTGCGAAGGATGTTGAATCCGCTAAAAGAGTGGTTATCACATCTTTTACCCTGATGGTGATGTATTCGGCTGTCATCATTGCGCTGTTTCTTGGTATGAACCATATATTCATTAATCTGTTCCTTACGAAGATGAGTAATGCGTCAGAAGTGTTTCCGATTGCATCGACAATGCTCAAATTGGCCTGTCTATATCTTGTGGCTGATGCCGCACATTTAAGCTTCGAAGGGGCATTGCGGGGGGCAGGGGATACCAAGGTCAGCATGTATATCTTTGTCTCCATAACTCTCAGCTTTGCCGTATTGATCTATACTTTTGTAGAGAATCGGCTAGTCAGCCCTATAGGCGCATGGCTCATTTTTGTAGGCTTTGCCATTGCCCTGGGTTTGGGGATGTTTGTCCGGTACCTACAGGGAAAATGGAAGCACATAAATTTGATTAACAACTGAGAATAGGCCGCACAACCTGTTCATTTTAAGGGTACCTCTAAAAATCCCGTTTCGTTCCTGACTTGACCGTTTTCTTCAAACGGATATTCCAGCAGAATTGCCACCGTTCTCCATATCTATCTATTTATATCAAAAGATTTTAACGCCTATTCTTCAGTTTCGTCTTAGTGTGTACATTCACCTCCTGATTATGGGCTATCGTCGTCAGCAAAGCCACATTTGCCGCATCAAGCAATTTCCTGGCCAGCCCGGTTGGTTCAGGAATTTTTGTCAGAGATATCCCTTTTTCAATAATCATGTGTTGTTCGCTTATGCGGCCAAGTATCTCAATTCCCTCCTGGACTGTTACATCAAAGCCTGCCCAGCATTTGTCCAGCTCCCTTTTAATCAGGTATGAGAGCATAACAATAAAAACATGGCCGCGAGTGGATTCCTTTTTCCGCACGTATATAGGTCGAAGTTCCAGATGGCCGCTTTTGCAGGTACGGAAGACATGTTCCACCTTGGCCAGGTTTCTTTATAGCGGGTATGAATGATTTCGCTGTCAGCATCCGTGATATCAACATCACTTTGCAGGACATAGTCCATCCAGCTTCTCAAGCTCCTCGATGACAGGGCGATCAATCGTCACTGTCAGCCATGAACCGATATTGAGCTTGTCTATTTTTTCTCCACATCTCTTGCTGCGACATCTCTCCTAGCACGCTTATGTTCTTCAATGTAGGTAAATGACATAGAACAAACAAGAATTAATCACTAGCGGCACATAAATACTACATATTGAATCGTTATACTAAAAATATCAGTTCAAGAATCCGACAAAGATTTTTTTTCTAACTAATTCTCCTTATTTGATGGTTTCCGGGCCGTGCATAACGCACGGTCCGGTTTTTTATTTATGGCCATTTGAACCGCAGATGAACAGGGATGAAACCGCAGATGAACGCAGATTGGGTATAAATTCCTTCCTACTGCGTTAATTTGCGTTTATCGAGTGAGTGGAGCGAACGGGCGGTTACAAGGGAAGGAACCGCAGATGAACGCAGATAAACGCAGATTGCGTTATAGTTGAACTTAAAGTACAGAAAAACCTTAATTTTGGTACACCGAAAGTAGAGATTAAGAGAGTTGTTAACGGGCTGTAGTATTTATCTGCGTTAATTTGCGTTTATCGAGTGAGTGGAGCGAACGGGCGGTTGCAAGGGAAGGAACCGCAGATGAACGCAGATTTACGCAGATTTACGCAGAGAGAATCAAACATGGAGCTAAATAAAACCGCTGAACGAATTACTGGCTATGCAATACGATAAAAGCTAAAAACGAAATAAAAAAACTCGCAACCAACTACAAAAAAACTCTGCGTCCTCTGCGCCCTCTGCGGTTAAAAACCAGCAACCAGCAACTAGCAACCAGCAACCAGCAACCAGCAACTAGCAACCAGCAACTAGCAACCAGCAACTAGCAACCAGCAATTAGCAACCAGCAACTAGCAACCAGCAACCAGCAACCAGCAACCAGCAACCAGCAACCAGCAACTAGCAACCAGCAACCAGCAACCGCAAAGATACGCAAAGAGAAACAAACAGGGAGCTAAATACGATCACTAAACGAATTATTGGCTGTGCAATACGATAAAACTCTGCGTTCTCTGCGACCCCTGCGGTTAAAAACAAGGAAATTAGGGCGGGATTTTTTCTCTGCATTATGTTCTTCATTAATGCGGAACATAACATCCTCCCTGGGGGGTATTATACCAATTTTAGTGCAAGATGGGGAATTTAAAGAGGCCTTTTTTCAGGGGAGCAATATATCATTTACAAAGAAACTGGGGGCGTGTTAATTCTATTGTGTTTCTTTTTTCGTCAATGTTCTCGAATCAAAAGTTTCTCCTGACAATATCCCCGAATAATCCATAGTCGTTTCTGAAATCTTAACAAATTTATAGCCTATCTCAATTTTTTGACCTGATACTATTTCTGAGAGAGTAACAGTATATTCGGTTTCAGTTTTTGGATCCTCAACAACCGTATACTCGTCAGACACATAATCAGCTTTGAAATCAGTAGTAATTCCAGTACCAATAGTCGTTGTGAACGTGATATTATCACTTGTAAATACAAAGGTAGCCGCACCAGCTCCATCAGACCACTCACCTATTATCCAACTTGGTGGTGAAAATTTGTTTCCCGTGCCACTACCGTCTCCTGGGGTAGTACTTGGACCTGAATCACATCCTGAAAAGATAAGAGCACCCAAAATCAATAAACCTAAAATTCCCTTTTTCATACGTTTCCTCCAAAAAATATTTCTTGATTTATTTCCTACGCCCATCCTCTTTTAGAAAAAATTCGCCCCCGCAATTTTTTCCTAAAAGAATGTCGTTGGAATTTCTTATAACATTTGTATATATTCATTGTTTTTATATCACCAAATTGGAGGGATAAGAACAATTGTTTATATTTTTCCTTGAAGTCTTAGAGATTTCATATCTCAATAACGTTTGCATATACCTTAAATCAGTGCCTTGGTCAAGTGAATGTGTTGCAAAACTGCGATGCAACATATGCGGAGTGACATTGGAATACATACAAAAGTCCTTCATTCTAAAAACCCGCGGCATTCCTGAATCCAAATTTACTATATCCGGTACCTTCTTCGCTAACAAGGGGGCTTTTTCCACTTCCTTGCTATTCACTTTTTTCTAGTCGTTTATGCAGAACTCCTAACAATGCAGTTATCATCTTATGTGGTGGGGCTGTGTCAGAATGCGATAAAGGAAAGGGATAAACCCTCCCCCCCCCCCCCCCCCGTCCCCCCCCCCCTCAGGGGGGGGGTGCCACATGCCTCACGCTTCGGGGCATGTGTTTCTGGGCGTGCCCCCTTTGCCCCCCCCCTCAGGGGGGGGGGAGATTGCCACCCCTTGCTACCCTTAGAAATGCGTTGATAACGGCATTGGGCCCCTCAGGGGGGGGATTGCCACCGTACCTCCAAAGTTGGCGAAAAAACCTGAAATGCTCATGTACAACATGTACACTCCGCTTTCAGAACTTTCCGCCGCCTTGTCTGCAGACCAAATCCATCATTCTGACCCAGCCCCTAGATTCTGACACAGCCCCCGTTTTTTCGAGTTGAAGGCTTTTTCATCAATAATATCTTTGAGTTGCTCTCAATCTTGCCGAATATAGGGTGAGGCATATAGGCGAATGTTCATTTCTTTCCTCCCATAATACTCACCTTGCCTCAACTCGACCGTCCCTCCCCGGACGGTCTTTTTTGTGGCTTCTATTCTTCACCTGGTTAAAAATGGTCAAATAATCAATAATATGAAGAATGGACCAGCATAGAATCGGAATTGATGATATAGCCATCTATCTACCCGTCCCTCGAATGAGGATGGATAGCCTGATAGAATCACGGAGCATTTCCCATCCAGAACTCCTGTCTGTCTTGAAGAAGGCTATTGATAAAACAGGATTAAAATCCTTTCGCTTCCCCGATCCATGGGAAGATACGGCCTCCCTCGCGGCTAATGCTGCGGCATTAGTGTTTGATAGAATTGACCCGAACCAAATCGCGGCTTTGCGATGGATAGCCTCCGGAACGGAAACCGCCGTTGATCATTCAAAGCCTGTATCTTCCTATGTTCAGGGAATGCTACAAGAGGCAGGGTACAATGTCGGCACTCATCTCACTACGTTCGAAATGAAGCATGCCTGTGCCGGTGCCACGGCGGCCCTGTTGTCCAGTGCGGCCATGCTCGGCTATTCTGGGAATACCAACGAAGCTGCGTTGGTTGTTTGTAGTGACATATCCCGCTACGAGGCCCCCAGCTCCGCCGAATTGACTCAAGGGGCTGGTGCGGCAGCCCTGATGGTGACGAGGAATCCCCGGCTATTAGAGATTGACCTATGCCATCAGGGATATTTCTCCTCGAATGTCGATGACTTCTTCCGCCCTCTCGGGTCAGTTACCGCCAAGGTGAAGGGGCAGTATTCTATGAAATGTTATCAGGAGGCACTAATTGCCGCATTTGATGATTACTGCCGACGGATTAAACAGGAGCCTCAAAAGGTTCTCAATAGCACAGACTACCTGGCTCTGCATGTGCCTTTCCCAAAGATGCCCGAGGTGGCGGTTTCCAAACTTTTTAGCAGAGTTTACGGCAGAAATAGCCGGGATTTAGATCAATTATTGGACCGCACAGGTTTTTTGGATGCGATGTATCTCAGCCGTGAAACCGGCAATCTTTACACCGTTTCGCTCTATGCTTACCTCACGGCTCTTCTGGAACAGGAATGGAAGCAGAAGGGAGATGGGATAGTCGGTAAATCCATCTTGATCGCATCTTACGGCTCAGGGAACACGATGATTGTATTCAAGGGCATTATTGCATCAGGGGCTCCTGAAGTGATTTCTAAGTGGCACATACGAGAAGGATTGAAAAAATACAGAGATGCTGATTTTCATGAATATCTTAATTGGCTTGCCAGGCCCAAAGATTATAGGGTGTTGAAGAACCTGCTTGAAGGTGCCACCCCGAGTAAGGGAATGTTCTACCTCAAGGACTTCACCGAAACCGGTTTTCGGCTGTACGATAGGGCCTAATGGAAAAGCGGCTCGCCGAGAGGAAGCAATATCATCTGAATGTTTGTTTAGACCCATCCTATGAAGTGGAAAGCGGGGATACGGTACTGGATCGTATAGGATTTTCTCATCGATGTATGCCGGAGATTGACAGTAGCCAGGTGGATCTTGCCACCGATTTTATCGGGACGAAACTTGATCTTCCACTTCTCATTTCATGTATGACCGGAGGAACGGATGAAGGTCGCCAGTACAACTTTCTGCTTGCGGCGATAGCCGCCGAAAGGAAGATAGCCATAGGTACCGGGTCCATTCGCATAATGCTGAAAGACCCGGACACCCTTTCCCATTTTCAGATGAAATCAATTGCATCCAATGTGCCTGTGCTTGCGAACATTGGGGCTGCCCAGCTTCTTGAATACCCGCCTGAGATAATAACCGAGGCGGTGAAACGTATTCAGGCCGATGGTCTCTACATCCATCTGAATCCGGCCCAGGAATTCTTTCAAAGACATGGAGAGAGGAATTTCAGCGGCTGGTTTGACGCAATTCGTCGTCTATTGGATTATGCGCAGTTTCCGGTGTTGGTTAAGGAAACAGGCTGCGGTATCCCTCCCTCGGATGGCCTGAGGTTTCTGAAAGCCGGTGCCGCCTATGTGGACATTGCCGGTAGCGGCGGCACCGATTGGATTGCCGTGGAAACCCATCTGCAAGATAGTCGGGAGCGCTTAGCAGGGGAATCATTTCGCGGCTGGGGCTATCCGACAGGCCTACTACTTTTAGCGTATCGCGCAATTGCCCTAGCTGGCGGCGAGTTAGGAAACCTGGTTTCAGAACGCATAATTGCCTCAGGGGGCCTGCGAATACCCCATGATTTTGCCATGTCCATGGCCTGCGGGGCCTCTATGACGGCGGCGGCCCTGCCCTTTATCCGCAAGGCAAGCCAGGGCGCCGATGAGGTGCATGACTTCATCAGTTCTATTGATAGGGGTTTCAAGGCCACTCTGGTGCTTACGGGTGCCAGTAGTTTTGAGAAGCTTCGAGGCCTTCCCCTTCGCATCCCCCCTGATTTGGAAAGAGAAGCGAATTTGCTGGCCGCAGATGCCCAAAGGGATGAATAGATGAATCCAAAATATTTGCTGACAGGCCGGATCTTTCGGCTTGCCTCCATCTTCAAGAGACGCCGGATCATCGAGGAGAACGGGGTAGACGAGAAGGACTCAAGCAAGAATCTCATAAATCAAGCTCCTGTGAATGACTTTTCTTATAGTGGCAATGATGAGGAAATGCTGAAACTCTCGGAAGTGATGGTGGAACAATCGGTGGGTTACATGGCGGTGCCGATGGGTTTAGCCGGCCCCCTTCTCATAGACGGTGTTGAGCGCATGATTCCCCTCGCCACCGAAGAGCCCTCCGTGATTGCCGCCTGCTCCTACATAGGGAAACTGAGTGCGCGGTATGACGGCATTCACACCTTTGCCGGAAAGCCCATCATGATTGCTCAGATATTTGTAGAGAACTGCCGGGCATCGGGAAAAAAATGCATCGATCAAGTGTTGGGCGAAAAAGAGCAACTCAGGCGGCAAATCGAGCCAATTCTCGCTTCTATGAAGGCCAGGGGAGGAGGGTGGAAAGATCTGGATGTCCGTTGGCTGGATAAGTGCAAGGTATTAGCCGTCAATATAAGAGTTGATGTCCGTGACTCATTGGGGGCGAACCTCCTTAACAGTGCCGCCGAGAAGATTGGCCCTCTGCTGGAGAGTATCACGGGCGGCCACGTACTCATGGCCATTCTCTCGAACCAACCATGGGACAGAACCGCCGGCGCGAGTTTGCGCATACCGGTTGAGAGTCTGAAAAGACCTGGTTTCGATGGAGAACATACGGCGCGGCGAATCGTCATGGCCTCCCGTATAGCCAGGGAAGATACCGCAAGGGCCGTCACCCATAACAAGGGTATAATGAATGGAATCACCGCCTTAGCCCTGGCCACTTGTAATGACACGCGAGCCATTGAGTCCGCCGTTCATGCCTATGCGTGCCAGACCGGCCGCTATCAGAATTTGAGCCGGTTTTGGATGGATGACGGATTTCTCCATGGGGAAATAGAGCTTCCCCTTTTGTTTGCATCAATCGGTGGAGCCGTTGGATTTCATCCAACTTCACGGTGGTCGCTGGATATGCTGGGCAATCCGAATGCCCAAGAGCTGAGCCGTATCGCCGCCGCGGTGGGGTTGGCACAGAATCTCGCAGCATTGCGTGCCCTTGTCAGCGAGGGTATCCAGGCAGGGCATATGTGCCTTCACGCCCGCAGACTTTCCTATAGTGCAGGGGCGAGAGGCCCGGCTATCGGCACATTTTCCAAAGTAATACACGATGAATCTATTCGCTCTCAATCCCTTGCCTCCAAACGGTTTAAACAATGGCAAGAAACCGGCTTATAGGGCAGGCCTCTGCTCGCACCCATCCTAGTCTCGCCCTTACAAAATACTGGGGCAAGCGTGATACAATACGCAATATCCCCGCCACGCCCTCCCTCGCACTTGGTCTTGCGGAATTAACCTGTGACACAGAGGTAGAAATTCTTGGTACGACCACTGGCTGTGATGAAATAAGTATCAACGGCATCAGTCAGAATCCGCTACGATTTGAGGCATTTTTTAATGAATTGAGAAAAATGGCGCGAGCAGAAGGCCTGTCTGATGATTTCATCGTTCATGCCCGTAGCAGAACTAACTTTCCAGTATCCGCTGGCATAGCCAGTTCGTCGGCTGGATTTGCGGCTCTTGCACACGCCTGTGTCTATGCCCTTTCCTTGAACCTGGATCTGGCGCGTGTTTCGGCACTGGCCCGCATTGGATCGGCCTCTGCCGCGCGATCTTTGTTCGGTGGTTTCACATACCTTCCCGCCGGGGCTGAGTGTGCCATGAAGCTGTATGAGCCCGACCACTGGCCCCATCTACGCGTTGTCGTCATTTTGACTAAGCAGCAAAGCAAGGCCATCTCTTCGAGGGATGCAATGGAGCGATGCCGCCTTAATTCGCCATATTACGAATCGTGGTTGAACGATGCCGAAGTCATCACCGCTGAGGCAAATAAGGCCCTCAAGTCCCGCCGTATTGACCTTCTGGGGCCGCTGGTCCGACAGAGCTATATGAGAATGTTCGCAGTGATGTTCGGGGCTCAGCCGCCGATACGGTTTTGGTCAGCCTCTAGCCTTGAGGTGCTAGATCTGATAGATGGCCTTCGGCAAGAGGGATACCAATTCTGGGAAACGATGGATGCCGGTCCCCAGGTGAAAGTGTTTTGTGAAGATGAAGACTGGCGGATCCTGATAGACCGCATTAAAACATGTCTTCCGGGGGTGGAGTGGAGGTTGTGTACAGTTGCCAATGCGCCTCAAGTCAAAGGCTCAAAATGAGTAGCATCCACGGCAATGGAAGATGGAGTGCTCCCGGCACGGTGCTCCTCGCCGGGGAGTACCGTGTTGCCGAGGAAGGCGGCCTGGGTATCGCCCTGGCAGCAGGCGGACGTGCCCATCTTCAGCACGCGAATAAGCTCATTGCCAATAAACACAATGGTGTTATCGAATCTGTATGCAGGGCGTTGAATCTCTCACCACAAAACAAGGCCGAAGTATCCATCGATACATCGGCCTTTTATACCTTAGACGGTAAGAAATGGGGCTTAGGTTCCAGTGCCGCCGTTTCCCTACTCCTCTCCCGCTATCTCTCCGATGGAGATGTCTTGAAGATGGCCTTGAATGCCCACCGAGACTTCCAGGGCGGCCTCGGTAGCGGTTACGATGTCTATGCCGCCTATCACGGTGGGGTGGGCTTTTTCACCGGCGGGCTTAATCCATCTTGGGAGCCCATTTGCTGGCCCCAAGGGATTATGGGCTATCTCCTACGAGGGGCATCTCCAGTTGCAAGCCCTGCCGCCCTCATGCATTACAGATGCTGGGCCGCCGAATACCGGGATAAGGCGGCGGCCTTCCGAAAGCGAAGCGATGAAGCCGTTATGGCACTACGCCGACAGTTAGCCTCTGGAGGAACCGAGAGTTTTTCACTCATACGCGAGCTTAGTCGTCTGAGTGTGGCACTGGGGGAGTCCATCGGCATTCCGGCTCGGCCCCATATTCCGAAGGAACTAAACATTCGGGAAGGAGCCGATGTCGTGTTGAAATGTGTTGGTGCCGGAGATGAGCTTGTCCTCATGCTCTTTAGAAAGGGGTCCCTTCCTCTGTCGGAAATAGAGGAACTGGACAACTTGGCCGGGCAGGGAAAAGCACGTCGGCTCGATATTGAACGGCAAGGACTTAGGAACGAGTTCGATCCTTTTTCTTCTGAGAGCATTGAAGATAAACTGGCCGGATATTACTCAAGTGAGAGAAGTGGCTCTTCTTGAGACGCGAAATTTCGCGAGGAGAATGCTGGGCCCGACGGAGGGGCCTATCGGATTTTCGTGGCGTTAAAAGGCTCTCACGTTTTCACTGGCCACTTCTAGGTGCGTTCCCTTGGGGCTGTGTCAGAATCAGGGGTGGGTCAGAATGATGGATTTGGTTTGCAGGCAAGGCGGCGAAAAGTTCTGAAAGCGGAGTGTACATGTTGTACATGAGCATTTCAGGTTTTTTCGCCAACGCCGCATGCGGGCCAAAGGCGCATTCTGACACAGCCCCGAACAAGCCTTCATTCTTTGCCGCTGTAATCATGGCCGGATTGGTGGTCATGGAGGCAAAGCCGACATAAAGTTTATGGTCATCGTATTTTCTGAAACAATCCCTGAAGCTTTGCACCTTGCGCTCTAGCAGTCTTCTGATCTCCCTTGGGTGTAGCTTGTATTTCACCTCGATAAGAGCGACAGCCGATCCATTGACCAGAAGTATGTCGTATTCTTCATCTATGTCGGTCATTTGCACCCGGCGTTCTATTGTATCGAAAACCATGCCGCCCAGCGTCTTCGTTTCCTCCAGACTTCGGTAGAAAGATTCTTCTGCCATATCGCCAATATTAATGCCCATACTTCCCAGTCTCTGGCCGATGTGATCCAGTTTCTTATCGGTTCTTTTCATCTGTTCATCGGTTTTCTTCATCTGTTCATCGGTTCTTTTCATCTGTTCATCGGTTTGTCGCTGAGATGCTCTGAGTTCCTGTATCTGCTCATCGGTTTGTCGCTGAGATACTCTGAGTTCATGTATCTGCTCATCGGTTCTCTTCATCTGCTCGTCGGTTTGTCGCTGAGAGGCTCTGAGTTCCTGTATCTGCTGGGAGGTCTCGGACTGAATGCGACTTATCTCTTCTAAGCCCTGGAGTATTTCCTTCATGGATTTTGCCATAAAATAAGTCTACTCTGAATGCGGCTGTTTGTCAAGGAGACGAATACAGGGTCACCTCATAATCCGTAAATGAAAGGACGATGGAGGTGTAACCGTTCAAATCCTTCCTTTTTTTCCAGCTCTATGCCCAGACTGGCTAGGAAAATCCGAGACTTTCGATGAACAAGAAGTTTCAACCAAGTCAATTTTACGAATTTCCCTGCATTTTACTCCAAAAAAACTATTATGAGGTGACCCTGTTCAATTATTGAAGATATTGTAATTTATGGCCGGAGCTTTCCATCCCTTGACTTTGGAGGTGCCTTTTTTCAGGGAAGTCATATATGATTTATGGAGTTTCAAAGGAGAGGCTTTCGCATGAGGAAAGAGGATTGAGCTTTCAGGGTTTACAGGCGAAGTACAAGCGTCTTTTTGCCGAAAATGCTGCTTGGAGGATGCTACGGGTTGATAATGTCCCATATATAATGGCTTTCATTGCCGATCTCTTTGCCGAAGAAAGTGAAATTCCCTATGGCCGCGCCCGAATAATGCTCGATACAGAAATCGAACGAAGCCGGGAACTGGGTATCTGGCCGACCGAAACCACTGCGGCTACCTATTTGAATCAATGGATAAGGAATGGTTGGTTGCGTGAGATGGATGATATGCTTACCAAGACCGATGCCAGTGAGATTGCTCTCCGCTTCTGCAAGGGATTGGATGAACGGAATTCGGGAACAACGGCTTCGCATTTGCGCATCGTTCAGGAAGCGGTGCGCGATTTAGCGGTGGCAATCAGTCCAAATATTGCTGAAAGGGTGACCTTGCTTGAAAACAGGAAAGATGAGATTCAGCGGGAAATTGATTCACTGCAAGCGGGTGACATTCCAGAGCTTAGCGAAGTTGAACAGCGGGAACGAATCCGTGAGATTTATCAATTATCTTCCATTTTGACAGGGGATTTTCGTCGGGTGGAAGATGAGATCAGGGCTTTGGATAAAGACATCAGAGTGCAAATAATCGAAGGCGATGCATCTCGCGGAGAGGTGCTGCTATCGGTTATGGAAAAAGAAGCATTGGTTTCTACTACCGATGCCGGGAGTGCTTTTGAAGGCTTTTTTCAGCTACTTTGCGACCAGAATAGATCCACGGAATTTCGCGAACAATTGCGTAGCATTTTAAGTCAGCCCGTGGCACAGCAATTATCCGCAAGTCAGCATCAGTTCCTTAGTCATCTGATGCGTGAGTTGAGCAGAGAGAGTGATCACGTATTTCGTGTCAGACGGCGTACTGAGGAAGGGCTGAGGGCCTATATAGAAAGTGGTGTGGCGGCAGAAAATCAGGCCGTTGACCGGCTAATTTCAAAATTGGAACGGGTGGCGGTGCTAATACGGAATGAAGAAATCCCCCTGAAAAAAGACACATCTCTGAGTCTGCCTGTTGGCTCTATTGAAATTAGATCACCGGAGTCTATGCGACTGAAAAGTCCTGAAGACAAACTTGATACATCCGGGGTGGAAGAAAAAGCCAATGCCCGGGAACCAAGCAACCATGTACTTGATTGCCTGGATGCCGTTCAGGTAAGAGAGGTGGCACAGCAAGCCTTTAATACACTTAAAAAACTTGGGCCTATGTCTATTTCAGGACTTGCCAATCAGAACCCGTTAACGTCCGGTCTTGAGGAGTTAATAGCCTATTTACGAGTGGCAAAAGCCGTTGGCGCAACAACACTGGGCCAGAAAGAAGATGTTGAAGTTGTCGATAAACAAGGCGTAACATTGAAAGCGTCCATACCAACCTATTTGCTGAGTGCAGAATTGTTCCCTGACGATATTGATGAGCTGGCTATTTAGGTCTATTTTGAATAAGAAACAAGATTGAAACAATGACAAATGAAAATATAGGTAGCGCACCCAATAGTTTTTTCTCGATGGTTACCGGGAATGAAAAAAGAGACTCCGATCCTGAATTGAGTACTGACGATTCTTTGTCGGCTGAAACATCCTCGTTGGCAGAAGTATCTACAGCAACTGGTAGCTCCGATATGCCCCATGATGCAAGACGAGTACTGGTTCATTTGATGAGACAAGGAGTCATTATTTCATCCCAAAAGCCTAAGGCATTTGACCTGGCTTGTCGCTATGAGACATTTATACGCAGGCATCTATCGGAAGTATATCTCCAGCTTGTATTAGATCGGAAATCAGGCATCGCTTTTGTCGCTACTGCGGATTCAGAGCATGGTGATGCCATTGATGATGATGAGCCAGCAGAAGACTTTTCAACGCTTATTCCCAAACGGACGCTTTCGCTCTATGACACATTGATATTGCTTGTACTTAGAAAGCATTACCAGGACCGGGAGTCTACCGGGGAACAGAAAATCACAATAGACATAGAGCGGCTGGAGTCTTACCTGACACCCTTTCTACCGTTGACAGATCATGCATCGAAGGATCGGAAAAAACTGGTGATCAGGGTGAAAGAGATGGTTAAGAGAAAAATTTTATCGACCATTCGAGGAACAGAAGACAGGTTTGAAATCACACCTGTTATTCGCTACGTTGTCAGCGCGAGTTTCTTAGAGTCCCTGCTGGCAGAGTATACCGTACTGGCCTCAGACCAGGTGTGGGAGGAAAATACAAATGACGGCTGACTTTTTTAAGGCATCCGATACGGATACTCAATCTTTTTCTCAGGCTGATTTATTTTCTCAAGAGCAAATCCGCCTATCGGAATTATCGGTGTTTAACTGGGGATCCTTCCATGGGCTTCATACAGCCTCTATCGATGCTGCCGGAACCCTGGTGACTGGTGATAACGGATCGGGGAAATCAACATTTATCGATGGTTTGATGTCCCTGCTTTTACCGGCAGGTAAAGCGATTTTCAATGTTGCGGCAGCTCAGGGAGATCGTTCGGATCGAACCCTTCTATCTTACATGCGAGGAAGCTATGGTTCGGCCCATGATGGCTCAAGCACCAGAGTCAGAAGCAAACGAGATAAAGGTGTGGTGACAGGGTTAAGGGCTCTTTATCAATGCGAAGCTGGTTCCTGTATAACTCTGGCGGCATTATTCTGGACAACAAGTTCAACCAATACACTAAGCGATGTTAAGCGGATTTATATTGTTGCCAAACGAAATGTCCAATTAAAAGAAGTGCTGGATGCCTTTGGCGAAGGGAATACAAGGCGGTTGAAACAATGGCTTCGTGACGACCCTGCCATTACGGACTGCGATAGCAATTTTTCTGATTATCAGGAACTCTATCGAAAACATCTTTACATGGACAACAAAAATGCACCCGCTTTGCTGTCTCGGGCTCTTGGTCTAAAGAAAATTGACGATTTAACAAAATTGATCCGGGAGCTGGTGCTGGAGACGAGCAACATAAAAGAGGATGCCAGAAAAGTTGTTGAAGAGTTTGCAGATCTTGTAGCTATTCATGCTCAGCTAATTGATGCCAAAGAACAATATAATCACCTAAATCGCCTGCCGGAACTTGCCGAATACATTGCCGGTGCCAGACAGACTCTGAACACATTGCACCTCGAAAAGAGTCATTTGGAAATCTACTTTAGTGAAGCTCTTTCTATTCTGTGGACAAAGAAACTGAATGACATAAGTGCTGAACTTGAATCGATAGTAAGAGCCATACATAGCGCAGAAATTGAAGAGAAGGATGCACAGGAATCGGTCGAAAAAAGGCACGAAGAGTATCTCAATCTTGGCGGTGATAAAATCGAGTCCCTGAAAAAAGATATCAGGCATAATCGGGAGAAGTTAAATGATGTCATTCGGGCTTCATCCTCTTATCAAAATGACTGCCGCAGTCTGGGAATTTCCGATGATTTGGATGAAGCGGTTTTTTTAGCAAACAGTGCCTGTGCGGACGAAAAAATAGAAGGGATTAAAGATGACACTAAACAGGGCCAGGATTATTTTGGCGAAGTTGCCGCTCTATTGAGTGAAAACCAGAAAAATTTGGCGGATATCGAAGACGAGATTCGAGAAATTGAAGCACGCCCTGATTCAAATATAGATATCCGATTCCAACAGCTCCGAGATGAAATGGGTAAATCACTGGAATTATCAAGCAATGAGCTTGTATTTATTGGGGAGTTGCTGGATGTAAAAGCTGAAGAACAATCATGGCAAGGTGCGATTGAACGTGCATTAGGGGGCCTCAAAACAACTCTATTGGTTCCTCAACGAAGTTACTCAATGGTGACCCGCTGGCTCAATGTCAGGCATACCGGCTTGCATGTGCGCGCTCAGGTAGTTCTGGATAATAAAAATACGGATTACGTGCAGTTCCGTGATAAGGGGTTTCTCCGAAAGCTGATATGGAAAGATCACCCCTACCGTGACTGGGTGAAAAATCATCTGAACAAGTTTGACTTGCAATGCGTTTCCGGGACAGACGAGTTGGATTCAACTCCCTTTTCGATGACAAAAGAAGGCCTCGTGCACATGGAACGAGGCCGGTTTGAGAAAAAGGACCAGAAGCGTGTGAATGATCGCAGAAGTTGGTGCCTGGGTTTCTCGAACAAGTCGCGATTGATGCTTTTAAATGAGGACAGGAAAGAAGCTACGAGCCGCTTATTGGAACTCAACGCCAGACTGACAAAGGCAAGAGAGTCTCTCGACAAAATTGCAGAACGAGCAAAATTATGGGAAAGACTCAACTCGTACACGTGGGAGCAAATTAACGCACCGTATTGGCAAAAGCGTTTGGCTGAAGTGAAAGCCGACTTGATGAAACTTGAGCAATCGGGTGGGAATCTGGAATTAGCAAGGATCCACTGGGAAGCGGCCAAAGCCACTTTGCAGGAAATCCAGAAGAATAAAGAGCAAAACCTGATAAAGAAAGGTTCTCTTGAAAAGGATGAATATAATGCAAATCAACTGTTAGGAAAATATAAACAATTAGCCGCATCAGGCATGACGGATGACGTTAGAACATTGCTGACAAAACGTATTGGTGAAGTAACACTGGATAACGCACAGCGTCAGGCCAGGTTTGACAAAGAAATTGACAGTGAATTGGAGAAGGTGCGTTCCTCAAAAAGCACTGCGGAGAATACGGCAAACGGCATCATGGGATCGTTTAGAGGAAAGGATAAATGGCAGCCAATCACAGTAAATTGGCCCACAGGGTTGGACGGGCTACAAGAGTATTTAGACCATTACACCTACATAGAGACAGATGGCCTGCCGGAACTCATCGACCAATTTAAGGAGCGTTTGAATAAACATGCGACCCAGTCTCTGGCTCGTATTAAAACGAGGCTGGAATCCGAAAGAGAAGATATTCTCGAACGAATCAACATGATTAATCAGGTTTTGAAACGTACTGAGTTTAAGAAAGGAAGTCATCTAAAACTCGGATCAAAACGCGAAAAGTATCCACATGTGCAGGATTTTGAGCGTAAAGTAAAACATGTGCTGAGCCAGGCTACAAGTGACGATCATGAAGGTAGGTTCAGGTCGCTTGAAGAGGTCGTCGATATCCTTGAAAAAGCAAGTGCATCTGGCACATCCAATAACATGGAAAGCCTGAGGCTATTAGACCCAAGGTACCAGTTGTCATTTTATGCAGAGGATATCGATTCGGAGACACTGGCTACAAGAGATGTGCTTGAATCCAGTAGCGGTAAATCAGGAGGTGAGAAAGAATCATTTGCCGGAACCATTGTGGCGGCCAGTCTTGCCTATGTTTTAACGCCCGATGGATATAACAAACCAATTTATTGCACGGTATTTTTGGATGAGGCTTTTTCAAATACAGCCGAGGCCAGCAGTCGAAGAGTGCTTCGGGTGTTCAAGGAATTACATATTCATGTAAACTTGATCACTCCATATAAAAATCTCAATCTGGCCAGGGAGTCTGCCCGGTCCTTGCTTATTGCCGAGCGCGATCCCGAATTGCACGAAAGCCATTTATGCGAAGTTACCTGGGAGGAAATTGATAAGCGTATGGCTGAGAAAAAGCAGTCGGCATTGTTAAATGAGGCTGCACTTCTCGGGGTAGAAATTCCTGGATTAGCGAGGAATGAATCCGAATCAATAATCGATCTGGATCTTGTATTCAATGAAGCCCGGGAATAAACAAGTACTCGATAGGCCGATCTGGGGACTTCTGCCAGAAGATATAATCGACTCTTTGAATCACAAGCAATGGAAGAACACCAGAAATCTTAAACGCTTACTAAGGGACGAGTCCTTGTTTCCTTTTCAGGTTTCTCTGCGGCCCCCAAGGGGTAACACCGTTTTAGAAAATATTGCTCACTTCCAGAAATTCGTATCCTCCTGGAAAGCCTTTTCAGCGGATAACGGACACCATACTTGCGCCGTGTCCTGGGAAAGCCGGACATTCAGATCTCTTTCCGAGCAGAAAATCCCAACAAAGCTGATAGTACCGGATATAGGGGCTCTTGCTCGTCTTCTTGGTGAGAACGAAGCGCAAAATCTGAACAAGTGTCAATCTAAAATAGCCTATGTTCTTGAAGCCCTTTCGCCTCTGGTTATCCATCGCGAGGCCCCCCCCGCAGATGAAAAACCTTCCCAATGCAACCAGGAAAGACAGCTGTTTCTAACATTGATCGACCACCTCGAAACATTGAATAAATTTGATTACATCGATCTTGATTTATTAGTCAAATTAATACCGCAGTTAAAGAAAGGAATGGGCAAAGGCTGTTATCTGAGGGCATTGCCTGTCACATTTATCGATACCAAGTTCATAGAGAATAACCTCCAAATTATTGAATCGATTACAGCAACACTAGCAGATGAAAATCTCAGAGAATCAGGTCTTGTAAAATGGTTGAATTGCAAAAAAAAGCCTAAGGATTGGTTACTCATAAAACCCCTGTGTGCACAGGTGAGTGCGGCACTGGGAGGTCTTCCCCTACTCCGTTTGTCTTCGGATACCTTACTTGAGTTTGAATTGCCCGCTAGCAATATCCTGATTATTGAGAACGAGCAGTCCTGTCTGGCACTGAATAGCATCTCCGACACAATCGCAATATCGGGCGGTGGAAAAAACATCGCGTGGATGAGGGCTGGATGGCTTGCCGCTAAGAGAGTTGCTTACTGGGGAGACATTGACTCCGAAGGTCTGAATATACTGAGCAATGTTCGAAGTAAGCTAAGCTCCGTCACGCCGTTGATGATGGATGCTACGACAATTGAAGCCTACCAGGAGCGGATGGTCGCCGAACCGAACTCAGTTCTTAACGAACCTATAGCCTTGACCGAGGAAGAATTAGTTTTATTTAAGGGATTACGTTCCGGCAAGTATGCGAACACAAGGCTGGAACAGGAACGGCTACCGATTGACTATGTCAATAAAATCATAGAATCCTGGATAGCCTGAATTTCTTTTTGACCTCTCAATTTATCCAACAAATTTGTTAGTCCTAAACTGAAGTTTTCATGGTATTCATGCATATTCCATGGCCAAGTTATGAAAGACCTCTGGCCTGAAGTTTTCCCAACATCCATGCATGTCCTGATTCAGTCCTGAGAAGCAACACCTGTTCTGAGAGGTAGAAAAAAGCGGCTAACTTGGATACTGTATTTTCACTACAAAACCACAGTAAGGAGCCGCTTATGAATGATAAGTCTACCTCTAAAACAACCAGAGTGTACAGGATTTCGAGTCCCGATGATCGGGAAAGGTGAATTGTAGCATTAACTGTCTCCTTTTAAGGATGTGCAAAAAGTCCCATGAAACTCATATATACTGTTTTCAACAACATCCGAAAACAGGCGTTACATGGGTCATGAGGAGAATATCACCAGTAGTAGGAAGGGGAAACACGTCAACTTAAGATGAACGGCTTATTTTGAAGAGATTGTACAGGGAAAAAATAATGGGTTACCTTACCCCTCTTGAATATCCTCAAAGTGTTGCTTTGGCCGGTTGAATTCAGGCACTCTATTTTGTATATTTCTCATGACGTTATTATTACGCCACTTATGGATTATATCAATGGAATACCCAAATAAATGATAAACAAATCGTTAATTTTTACATGGTTATAAAATTGCAATCTAGAGATTTCTCTGAATCCCTTCATCGTATTTTCTTCAATATTGACTTTGAAAGTTCAGATTTTAATCCTGGAAAAGATTCAATTATTCTCATTATATCCGCAAGGTCTTTCTGACGCTTACTTCCTCGCCGTTGAGTATCCAAATATGCCCAGGTTTTACCTTTTAATACATCTTTTAATGAAGCTACTTGCATTGTATAGCCCATTACTTCTTTTTCCTGGGAGTTATGAATAAATTCCTGATATCGAGTATCTGTCTGCAATTGAATGCGAATATCCGATTCATTACTTCCAAGATTAATACTATGAGGAAATTCTTTAATATGATATTTATCTTTTGTCATCTCTAATAATTTGCTTATACTCCCAGCAACAACCACGATATCCAGATCAAGGCTTACAACAGGTTCTACATAAGCGTTTACAGCAAGTCCTCCAATAACACAGTATTCAATATTATATCTAAACATTACATCTATAATTTCCTGAATCATGTCTTTTTTCCCATTAATCAGACCATTATAGAATGATTTTTGATCCATTAAATCTTTCCTGTTCCCTACTAATTGAATCTTTCCAGGCATCTCGGAATTAGAGTTAAGTCTCTTACTAAGCCTCCATGGCCTCTTTCAAAACTAACATTTAATTATATTTTTAGACTGAAAAGATTTTCCTGCTTATTTCTCAGTTTGATGGATAAAAAGCCATACATCCGATATGATGGATTTATAACAAACTATCATTAAGAGAAAGGGCTTCTTATCTACGAAAAGTATAACCGAAATCCTTGGTGATGCCTAGATGCGTTTAGGCATTTCTTATAATATTCATATAGTGCCTCAAAGATTGTGGGTGGGAGGGCCTCAACAAAGGCCGTTACGGAATAGAATACATGGGATGAGCCGGGGTTTTAGTCAAAATAGGCCGAAATTTGAGCAATTGGATCGAGACGGGGCGGAGAAATTATAAACACCTGATTGCAAATCGTTTTTCTATCGAAAGATATATGGAAGCAGGTCTAGCAATAATCTTGAGGGCACTATAAAAAGCTTACGCCATGATGCCTTTCGCCAGAGCTTTTCTAGCCAAATCGTTTTTTAATCTTGAATCCAATGAGGATCTTATTCTTCGATTGCAAAGTGATTCATCTTTAAAAAAGATATTCGGTTTCACCAAGGTTCCAAATGAAGCTACATTTTCAAGGCATTTTGATAAACTTGTCAGATGTCATTTTATGGACAATCTCTGGATCGGTATAGATAAAAGAGTGATTGTTACTTTAAATAAAGAAGATTGGATAAAAGATTATCTGAAGAATCCGTAAACTTATGAAAAATATTTACTTCTAATGAGAGATATTCAAAAAAAAGATGGAGTGATATTAGGAGATTATGAAATAACGCTTTATGGAAAAATGGGGGTATTACTTGATGCCAATGGAGGCTGGGATGAGGAATCAATTTGGTACATGATGGAAAATAATCGGGTGGCTGATTTTGGCAATGCGAAACGGTTTGTCGATTATGTTTACCCCGGTGATATCGTATTCTTTTCACACAAGTGGATAGGTCTTGTCGCTACATGTCGAGTCAAGAAAGGTAGCATAAAGTCACCAGACGAGGAGACCTTGTATCGCAATGTGGAATTTATCACTCCAGTTCCCAAGAAGGGACAAACGATAAAAGCCATGCCATTTGGGAAAGTCTCTGCAATTACGGGTAAGAGGTTTTCCTGGGCTCGAACCAGCAAGGAGCCATGTCTTTCAAGAAATGAGGCTGAATACTTAGCCGAAGAGTTGAAGGTGCACCTTGAAATGAACACATAACAAGGTGCTGCACTCGGACGGCAATTCCGCTGCGATCCATTGCCACCGGTGAGCTTTGTCGATAGCACAGTGGAACAACAAACTACCCCAGGAGGTTTCTTAGGGGCATGAGTGCCGCTCAGACAATGGCGGGACTTGACAACTTACCATCCAATCCCATGGATTGAAAAATCTTGCCTGCGATGGCAATTCCGCCTATGCGGTTTAATCGATCTGTGGTAGTCTCTATAACCATATACAAGCTCACTTTCTGGGTTGCTGGTGCTTTTGTTTTGATTTATTATACTACTGAATTTTAAGATTTTTTTCTTTTTATACGGACTTTAGGATATACAAAAACTGGAGGAAAAGATGCGGTTTATTGGAAATATAATATGGTTTATTTTTGGAGGATTAGCAAGTTCTTTGCTATGGTGTGCCGCTGGTCTCTTGTTCTGCATCACTATTATAGGAATTCCATTGGGAATACAGGCTTTCAAACTGGCTGGTTTCGTTCTCTGGCCCTTCGGAAAGGAGATAGCTGTCGGGAGCTTCAGTATGGGCGGGACATTTGGGAATATAATATGGATAGTCCTATGTGGTTTGGAATTGGCGATAGTCCATCTTTTGACGGGGATTGTGTATTTAATTACTATCATAGGCATTCCCTTTGGATGGCAGCACTTCAAAATCGCTAAACTCGCCTTACTGCCTTTTGGTGCCGAGATTCATCATGTCAACTGAAGCCGCCACTCCAAAGCCATATCATATTTCCGTTGTGGATGATGAAGCCTCTCTCCGGGACAACCTGAACTATGCGCTTGAGCGGGAAGGATACAACGTATCCACCTACCCCAATGGCCAGGATGCCTGGGATGCCTATAATAGAATCCCCCCCGATCTTTACGTTCTGGATATATTGATGCCCCGTATGGATGGATTGGAATTATGTAAACGCCTGAGAGAAATCGACACCCACACTCCCGTTATATTTCTTTCCTCCCGCGATGAAGAGCTTGATAAGGTGATGGGATTAGAAATTGGTGGAGATGACTACATCTGTAAGCCCTTCAGTGTCAGAGAACTCATTGCCCGAATAAAGGCTGTTCTTAGACGCATTGAAGGAGGCAGTGGGGATGAGCCCTCCATTGAATTAGGGCCCCTTTTCCTGTCTCCGGGTAGCTATAAGGCCTCCTGGGCGGGCAAGGCTTTAACCTTCACGCTCACCGAATACCGGCTACTCACAGAATTGATGAACACTCCAGGCATGGCTCAATCCCGTTCCGCCCTCTATAATGCGGCATTTCCTGAGGATCAATTCATCAATGAGCGAGCGGTAGATAGTCATATTAAGCGAATCCGTCGAAAACTGGAACTCGCCGGTGCACCAAGAACAATTCTGGAAACTGTCTATGGGTTGGGCTACAGGCTTGGGGTCCAGGAATGAAGGGCCTAACAGCCCGATTGTTAATATTCAACTTACTCCTTGCCGTGTTCCCTGTCGGGGCCTTTCTTTTTCTTGGAACCCATGAGAGGCAATTGCTTGAGAGTCAGGAGCGTGCGATGGTGCAGCAGGGACGGTTATTTGCCTCCGCATTGACGGGGGAGAATTTAGAAGAAGAAGCGCAATCAGTGCTCATCCGCATGAGCTCACGCAACGATTCCCGAATGAGAGTAGTAGATGCAAACGGACACTTGCTTGCGGATTCTGCCACAACGGAGAGTCAAGCTAATTCACCTCCACTGGCCGATGAAACGGCGGAATCCTATCCACAAGAAAATGTTATTTATCAGATGGGAGCCATCCCAGCGCGAATCCTGCGCCGTCTGATTGGATTTGTCCGTCCGCCACAGGTGCCTAGGGAAGAGGCCGAGTACTACATCGGGCGAAATACATTGGACGGACCGGAAATCAAAGCGGCCCTTGATGGGCGATATGGCGCAGAAACACGCATATCCGAGGGGCAGGTATCGGTAACCTTGTACTCTGCGATTCCCATCGTCCGGCAAGATTCCATCATTGGGGCTGTTTTGGTTTCCCGTTCCACCTTCGCCATTCTCAGCAACCTTTATCAGTTGCGCCTGAATATAATGATAATATTCCTTCTCAGCATCGGCATCGCTATAATACTTTCCCTGCTTCTCGCCCGCACTGTCACGGTTCCAGTCAGCCGACTTCGGAATCAGGCCGAGGAACTCCTGGATGAGCGGGGGAAGCTTCAGGCGAAATTCAAACCCCTGTCAGGAAAAGACGAGGTGGCAGACCTCTCCAGGGCACTCCATAGGCTTTCTTCACGCCTATATGAGCGTACCAACCATCTCGAAGACTTTATTTCCGACCTCGTCCATGAAATGAAGAACCCCGTCGCCTGCATACTTAGCGCATCTGAGCTGGCAGAACAAACTGTTCAAGGGGAGACTAAGCGGTTTCTGTCTGTAATCAATAACGAGACTCGGAGAATTCAACGGCTATTGGATGACCTCAGGGAGTTAATCAGCGTCGATATCCGGCTCGACAAGGGATACTTGGAAACCGTCGATGTCGGCGGCATGATTCAAAACCTTATCGAAGCATATCCGCCGCAACGGCGAGGCAGCACAACGGTGGAATATATTGGCCGGCTCGACAAATCGGTTTTTATCAATATAAATCCTGACCGCTTCGCACAAGCCGTCCTGAATTTGGTTGATAACGCTGTGTCCTTTTCACCGCGGGACGGACGGGTTACCCTGGGTGTTGGGGCTAATTCTAATCTCGTGACCATCTCCGTTGCCGATCAAGGGCCCGGCGTTCCCGAAGATGAGTCTGAAAAGATTTTTAATCGATGGTATACCGATAGGCCAGAGAGTGAAGCGGCCAAACATACCGGACTCGGTTTGGCCATCGTGCAGGGAATTGCAACCGGCTACGATGGGCAGGTGTATGTGACGAATGCCCCAGATGGTGGTGCGGTGTTTACCTTAAGTTTTCCGAGGAGAATTAAATGAAACGGAGCATAAAACTTGATTCGTCGTGGCTTTCCAGGCTTGAAGAGGAATTCTCAAAGCCCTATATGGAAACTCTCCGCAGTTTTCTCTTTGCGGAAAAGGAATCAGGAAAGGAAATTTACCCCCCAGGAGATGAACTACTATCGGCACTTAATTATACGCCGTTTGAAAAGGTGAAGGTGGTTATCTTCGGGCAAGACCCCTATCATGGCCCCGGACAGGCCCACGGGCTGAGTTTCTCGGTCCGGCCAGGGGTGCCTATACCGCCATCCTTATCGAATATATACACCGAACTCGCCACAGATATCGGCATTCCCCCAGCTTCTCATGGCTGCCTGATTCCGTGGGCGAAGCAAGGAGTATTGCTTCTCAATACCGTCCTTACGGTGGAAAAGCATCGGCCACAGTCTCATAGAAACCGTGGCTGGGAAACCTTCACCGACAAAGTCGCGAGACTTGTCGATGAAGACAAGGACCATGTAGCCTTCATCCTATGGGGGGCCAGCGCACAGAAGAAAGGCCAATTCATTGACAGCTCCAAGCATCTTGTTGTGACCTCACCCCATCCCTCCCCATTATCCGCATCGCGGGGGTTTTTCGGAAGTAGGCCGTTCTCCCAGGTGAATCGGTGGCTTGAGGCACAGGGCATCGGGGGGATTGACTGGTCTCTACCAGACTATAATGAGCCCAAGAAACAAGACGTTAAATGATGGAGGTTTTAGGTATTCTCCAAAAATCTATAATAAAGGAACGGAGGAACAGATGGGAAGAAGAAGTTACGACAAAAACTTCAAAGCAAAAGTAGCTTTGGAGGCATTACGCGAGGAGGATACTCTGCAGGAGCTGGGCGGGAAATCCAATATACATCCTGGTCAACTGGCACAGTGGAAAAAGCAACTGCTTGACGGAGCTGCCGATTTCTTTGAAAGACCGAACAAAAGAAGTGCCAAGGAACGTGAGAGCGAAGAGAGAGAGGAAGCGTTGTTGAAGAAGGTGGGCCTGATGAGTCTGCAAGTGGATTTTCTAAAAAAAAGTACCGTCAGATATCCGGAAGCGATGCGCCATGTTAGATAATAAAGACCGCTTGCCCTTAACACAGCAAGCTACCCTTTTAGGAGTGAGCAGAAGCAGTTTTTACTATCAAAGCCAGGTAGCGGAAGATAAAGATTTGGCGGATATGAGACTGATAAGCGAAGTACTTGAGAAGCTTCCCTTTTATGGGTATCGCCGGATATCGAAGCAACTAATTGAAGCCCATCCTCATCTGACGGCTAAGCGAGCAAGGCGGGTTATGAAGCGATTTGGTCGCATGAGCAATCTCCCCGGGACCCAAGGACATTGTTGGAGAGGAAAGGGCATTCCAAATATCCCTATTTACTGAGAGGGAAGGCAATAAGGCATCCTAATCAGGTATGGGCAACGGATATAACCTACATCCGTTTGCCTGGGGGTTGCGTTTATCTTGTGGCTATTCTTGATCTTTATAGCCCTAAAGTGTTGGCGTGGCATCTATCAAACACGATGGATAGTGAGTTTTGCGTTCAGACATTACGGGAAGCCTTGGATACCTACGGAATCCCTGCGATCTTCAACACGGATCAAGGGAGTCAATTTACCGGTTGAGTCATTCGTCGGAGTGTTGGAATCGGAAGGGATACTCGTCAGCATGGACGGCAAAGGCCGTGCGTTGGATAATGTGTACGTGGAGCGTTTATGGAGGAGCTTGAAGTACGAGGATATTTATCTAAAGAGTTATGAGACAATGAAAGAGTTAAAGGAGGGAGTAAAGAGATATTTTGAGTTCTACAACAGTGAGCGATTTCACCAATCGCATAACTACAATACACCGATGTACGAATCCTTTTCCCGTATGGGAAAAGAAGAGAACTTGGCTTGAAGGAGATAGCCTTAAACTTTTTGAAAAAATGTCTTGACAAAAGGGCCCATTTTAATGGGGGATTCCACGAAACAAAGCAAGGAGTTCGTTTCACCATTTCGGAAGAGGGCCAACGTGAAATCCTGCAACGCCTGCTCAAACTGAATCACGATCATTATGAGGAGGAGGTCGCTCAAGGGCTACATGATAAAAAGAAAAAGAAGACCTCGACTTCGCACAAAAAGAAAACATCCCCGGCCAAAAACGACGGCAATATGGATCTGTTCGATTTCATGAACAGTTCACCGAAGGGGTCGAAATGATATGGAGGTATACAAGTGAATCAAGAAACAATAGAGAACCATATAAAGAACCTTAGCAAAACTGATTTTGATAGTGTTCTTAGCTTAATCCTAAATCGAGTTTTTGAACTAAACGCCATTGATGTTGACGGCAAGGGGGACGGCGGAGCCGACTTTAGGTGCTTTAGTGATTCCGGCGGTAATCGTTCCATTGCCGTTCAAAAGACGGTTCAAGAGGCCAACTGGCAGACTAAGGCGATTGAAGATGCAGGAAAGGCAAGAGAAAACTTTGATTCAGCCAGATTCTTCTTCCTTACTTCGCGAGCTCGTGAATCCACTGCCCTTCTTAAACTCCAAAATGAAATATTTATTACGTATAGGATGCCTGCTACTTGCTTAGGCGCTACCGAGATCGCCGGACTGATCATTGAGAATAAGCTATTGGGGGATTTTGGCCATGCGATTAATCTCCTCTTGATATGCCACTTAGGCATCGCCCCGACCAGCGTGAGGTATTATTGCATACCTATTTTGCTCTCAGTGATGATCAACGCAATCTACGGAATGAAATATACGAGAATGCGCTTATTTCTCAAACAAAGATTTCTGTATCCAGAGAAGACCTTATTAATTCAACCTTGGAGTATCTTGGTCTTGCTGAGCAGAAAATATCTCAATTATCAGGTCGTGTGGATGCCCTTCTCTCAAGAGGTCGATTACGAAAAATTGGGAACCAATTGCAGCTAAGCCAGGATGCAGCAATTGAACTGCAAACTGCTGAGGGGATATATCTAAAGGAACTTGATCAACTGAAGAGTGCTCAACTAGATCTCTTGGCAGAATATGATGGAAACTGGGATGCGGACTTGTCTGAAAAGGCTTCACTCCTCTTAGCAAGGTCTTTTGTTGATGAGCAATTGAAGAGTGCTAGAAAGGCATCTTTATCTTTCACTATGACGGGCTTTGGCAAGGAGTTAGGGGCTGCAGTCCCAGAATTGAAGAGCATGCTAGCCAATGCTGGAGTTGCAGCCAAATATGTAGACGACATCTTAGGCAAAATGATTGATCTGGCACGAGATACATCATTGATTAAGAAGCTCACTAACTCTGTAGTCTATATAGCATTGGAGAACTCAACGACATCAAAAGCTGCTGCTATTCTTGGTGCATCGCATTGGCAGGAAGTGAATGTGATCTTGGATGCTTCTGTGGCGATCCCATATTTATGCTCTTCGATGTTTGGAAGTTCATCTGGACGTTTCTCAAGAGGCTCCAATGACTCCATTTATCTTCTGAAAAAGAAAAATGCCAGGTTAGCTATCCCATGGTACTATTTGAATGAATGCTCATCCCACCTTGTCGCAGCTGCACAATATTGTCGGCAACTCAGTGAATTTGAGGATAGCTTTTGCTATTCACAAAATGGCTATGTTTCACATTATTATAAATTGAAGACAATAGGCACAAAGGTACCAGACACTCTATCAGAGTTCATACAATGCATGTCCCCAAATGCTGTTTTAGCTGAAGGCGATCATAGTCAGACTGTGAGAAGGGTAATGCAGGACTTACAACCTTTATTTTATGATTACGGTGTAGGATTTGAGAATGTGGCCCGTCTGGACGAGGCCTATACACGAGATGTTCAGATTGACTACAGCTTTGAACTGAAAAATATGAAAAGAAGGAAGTCCCAAAACCTAATTGACCATGATGTCAATGTTCTGGCACACGTAAAACGCTGTTTTTCTACGGAAAGCAGAAAGATCATGTGCCTTACCTGGGATGCCGTCATGATCAAGGTTGGTAAGAAAATGAGTGATGCAGGATGGATTGTCAGCCCTGTAGAAGCCGCTGACTTGATTCAAGCCAGGATGAATCTGTCTGATGGAAAACTCCTCAGCTTATCTCACCAAATTGCTCGTTCTTTGGAAAGACCCAAAGAATTGGGTGCAAGGATTGTAGACCGCGCAGTACAACTATCTGGAGAGAAGATGGCGGATTGGGAATTCAGAAAAGCTGTACGTGATTTTAGGGATCAGGCGGTTTCTAGGATTGATGTTACTCAGGAGAAATTCAACATTGACGATTTTGATGAAGAAACCGACCGCTTTCTTCAGGATCAAGGGATTGAAACTGGGATCCCTCAGGAAATGGAGGGCGAAGAATGAGTTTCTCTTCGAGAGTTAGGTATCAAAGAGAAATAATGGGGTGCTTTATAAATGACTGACAATGACAATGTGAATCCCGAACAGACCCCGCACCTGAAGGATGAGGGCGGAAGGAGGAAGAAAAAAACTGACAACGCTCAAGTTATCTATACACCGCCTTTCACGGTTTCTGCAAAAGCGATTTCACTCATCGCTAAGATTTCCTCCATGATCGAACGCTATGCAATCCGATTGGAGCGTCAGGATTCACTTCGCCTACGAAGGGCGAATAAAATAAAGACCATTCATTCGTCGCTGGCAATTGAGGGGAACACACTATCCGAGAGTCAGGTTTCCGATCTGATGGATGGTAAGCAGGTGGTTGCCCCCTTGCGACAGATTCAAGAAGTGAAAAATGCCATCGCTACCTACGATTTAATCACCGAGTTGAACCCTTTTGATGTCAATGACCTGCTACGGGCCCATGAAACATTGATGGCAGCTCTGGATGATCGTGCAGGAAAATTAAGACAGGGTGGAGTAGGTGTTTTTGCAGGTGATCAATGTATTCACATGGCACCGCCAGCCGAACGGGTTTCTACTTTGATGAGCGATCTATTCCAGTGGCTACGCAAAGCCGAGGATCACCTGCTCATACGCAGTTGCGTTTTTCACTACGAGTTTGAGTTTATCCATCCTTTTGCTGACGGTAACGGTCGCATGGGACGCTTATGGCAATCGTTGATTCTTGGTCAAATACATGAAGCGTTTCTCGCCCTTCCTGTAGAGTCCATGGTGCATGACAACCAGCAAGCCTATTACGATGCGATTAATGAAAGCACCAAACAGGCGGATTGCGGCATTTTTATCGACTTTATGCTCACGGAAATTCAGAAGTCGCTCAAGGTGTTTCAGCACGAAGACACAGTAAGTGGCGCAGTGAATGGCGCAGTAGTTGGCGTAGTAAATCAAGTTTTAGCCCATATTGTGGCCAATCAGGGAATCCGTGCCAACGCCATTGCTGATGCGTTAAATATCCCCCTCAGATCTGTACAACGCTACCTGACCCAGTTGAAAAGTGAAAATAAAATCGAGTTTCGAGGCGCACCGCGAAACGGGGGCTACTATTTAAAGGATGAAAATGGAGGAGTTAACATTGAATAATAGAAGTGATGCAGTCATTCTGTGTTCCAACGCATGGCTGGTGAGGCTCGGTGAAGAAGCCCGCCTCGATGGCTATGTCCTTACCCCCAAGTTCACCAAGACACCCCCTGAAAGTCCGTTGATTTTTTTTTCATCCGTTTCAATAGCGTGAAACATAGAAATATTGCACCCAGGGGCCAAAACGCACCTCGCATCCGCCTTTGTGGTGACTATCTGATTTCGATTACCCTTGTCACATTCCTTGCTTTTTTGTATATTATATTCCATGTATATACGCCGTGTTAGAGTTCCAAGTGGCTCTCAAAAATCGCAAAATGTTTACTACAATCTGGTAGAAAGTGTTCGCACCCCAAAGGGCTCTCGTCAGCGTCTTGTCCTCTCCCTTGGCAAACTGGACCTTGATCCCTCTTTGCACAAGCTATTGGCCAAGAGAATCGAAGATCTGCTGGTCGGTCGGTCAGAGCTCTTTGAAACAGACTCCAAAATTGACAAGCTTGCTCAATATTATTCTGATCGCATTTTCACCTTGAGGGCCAAAACCGTAGAAAAATCAACCCGTGAGAAAAAACGCAATTACCAGTCTGTTGATGTGGATAGCATGGATGCCTCCAATGTGCGTTCACTTGGGCCTGAATATGTCGGTCATATGATGTGGAAGGAATTGAACATCGATAAGGTGTTAATCAAAAAAGGAGTCCCTAAAAACCTTATTCCCATTGCCGAAGCTCTTATCCTTGGTAGACTTATCCATCCAAAAAGCGAACGGGGCCACCAGGGAATGGGTGGAAAATACATCCTCTCTCTTCGAGATCAGCGGAAATCCTACGGCACGTTCGCTCAATGCCTATTACCGTACCGCTGATTTGCTCTACGGATGCAAAGAATGCTTTGGAGAAATATCTGGCCCAAAGGGAACGCGACATCTTTAGCCTAAATGAAGAGTATTGTGCTTTATAACCTGACCAACACCTATTTCGAGGGATAATGTGCAAAGAACTCTTCCGGGGCTGTGTCAGAATGCGCCTTTGCCCCGCATGCGGCGTTGGCCTGCCTGTGCATGTACGCACGCAGACAGGCGAAAAACCTGAAATGCTCATGTACAACATGTACACTCCGCTTTCAGAACTTTTCGCCGCCTTGCCTGCGGTAGGTAGATAGCCCCCCCCTGAGGGGGGCAAGGGGGGGGGGGGAATCCATTAACCAAATCCATCATTCTGACCCAGCCCCAGCACATTCATGCCCCCGAGCTTGACGGGGGCATTGGCAACCGCAACGGTTTTGTGCACGGCCTATAAATCCCCCCCCCTGTCAGGGGGGACGGGGGGGTGAGCCCGAAGGGCCCCAGCCCCTCTTACTTCGTGGAATTCACGGACTTTGCCCTCGCCGCTTTAAGTGCATCTTCCACCGCATCAATGATTCCCCTACTTGTGTAAGTGGCTCCGCCTACGACATCGACATTGGTGCTCTGGGTCTTGATGATGGCATTGGGAATCGCCTTGATGGCCCTCCTCCAATACTGAGGGCCGATTTCGTTATGGCTCACGACCTTAATGCGTTCAATTTTTCCGCCGAGAATTTCAACTTCAACTTTGAGCCTCGGGCGGAAGCCTCGTCCTTCACCCTTATAAACGCCGTCCACATAGACGGTGGCGGCATTGAGCCGTTGATCCGATGCATCTTTGCCGGGCGTGAATGACAGCAGGAGGCCCGTGCCGATGATTATGAAAAAGATGCTCGTAATGTATCTCACTTTAGTCTTTGTGCGAGATAGAGCACTGGGCATTGACGTTTTGTTCATTTGCAGTTCCCCTTTTTTCTATTAATTTTCTATTAATAGGGCGGCCCTTAGTAATAGGCAACACCCATTTATACTTCAAAGCTCCCTTTACGGGACAGGCATCAATACAGTCTAGGCAGTTTACGCATTGCGGATTCCGGACATGGTTTTTCGTGGAAATCACCACCTGGGTGGGGCATGCCTTGTCGCAAAGACGACAGTTTATGCAAAGTTTGGCATTCCTGCCGATGGAAAATACTCTGAGCAGACTCAATGCTCCGTATTGAGCACCTTGGACGCAGAGATAACGGCAGAAGGGTCTGTCGATAAACAGCGACATGAGGAATAGCAGTTCGAGATAAAGCCATACACTCAAACCGATATAACTCCACTGAGCGGTAATTAAGCCCATGAATGCTTGATAGGGTTCGCTGATGAAATAAGTAAATGCGAATACCCCTAAGCCTGTCAATCCGGCCACAAGAAGAAAATATCGTGAAAAGACAAGCAGGCGTTCAATTTTGGCGGGGACCTTGATGCGCTTCCCGCCAAGTAACTGATGGCCCAGCCGTCCCAGCCATTCCTGGGCCATGCCTAAGGGACAGAGCCATCCGCAGAAGAAGGCCCCGCCAAAAAGGGATAGGATTAATAGTATAATGATGATTGTAAAATTCTCGTTATAGGCCGAGAAGGCAAGGAGGAAGAGATACCCCAACTGGGCGAAATGCCGGAGAAGGCGTCTCCAGGTAAACCGACTTTTTTTTCTTGCGGCCAGCATGATATATAATTATCCTCGAAAAATATGAACCTTGTGTAAAATTCTTATGAATCCTGTATAGAATTCTCCTGTAAATTTTGGATCGTCGCCAGAATCTGTGGGTAGCATAATATCGATTCCCGCCTCAAATCATATATAGTGCCCTCGTGGAAGAGCCCCTCGCCCCCCCATCTTTGGGGCACTATATAATAGATGTCAAGGACATTTCTACTTCCCCGAAAGTTTATAGGGAACTTAACGAGGCAGGCGTAAAAATAGGTCATGGCAAAAGGTAGAGTGCCTGATGCGGGAAAATTCTCTTAATTGTCGTACCAGGAAAGCATTTAGGACAACGCCCAGGGCAGATGAAACAAAAACGCCTGCACCAGATGTGCTAAAAAGGGATTTCACCGTCGATGTGCCTGACCTTAAATGGGTAAGCGATATAACTTATGTGCCAAGCGCATCCGGCTGGCTGTACCTGTGCGTATTCATTGACCTGTTCAGCCGTAGGATTATCAGGAGGGGCACTGTCGACGAGGCTTGATGCTAGGGCTTGTATGTGATGCATTCAGAGAAGCCACCAGGGAGAGAGGTGCGCCTGAAGGGGTGATTGTGCACTCAGATAGGGGGAGCCAGTACACCAGTCATGCATTCCGTCGAATGCTGAAAAGAAGCAGTGTCATCCAGAGCATGAGCCGGGGGGGGAACCCCTTGGACAATGCTGTGGCTGAATCTTTTTTCTCTACTGTGAAGACTTAAGGAAATAGACCTGTGCTTGTATGCGGATTATGACGATGCCGAGCTGTCATTAACGAATTATCTGAAAGGATACTTATAACAGGCAACAGAAGCACTCCTCTATAGGCTGGCACACCCCCAGTGGAATTCGAGAGGTTAAGGCAAGAAAAATGTGCTTAACTCCTTTTGCTAAAAAAGCGATAAAGTCCAAAGCCCACAAGGCACACTCCCCGCCACCCACATGAGGCAACCCATCAAGTTGACACCTCTCCACCGGGAGAGTAATATTGCTGCGGTGACAATCAAAAAACTATTTCCATCGGTTCTTCTACTCAGCCTCCTTTGTATATGTGTCGTCTTGATGTTCAATGGTTGCTTTCGCAAGAAGGGGCCTCGTCTCAGGCGGCATGAACTGTTCAGCATTTCGCTTGGCACCTTGCCCAATGAACTTGATTGGTTTTATCGAGATGGTTTCCGCATGGCTGGCACGGCGGATATCGACTCCCACAATGGCTTTGTATTCATTTCCGGTGGGGAAAACGGCAAAGTGATGGTGTTCAACTCCTATGGCGATCTCATCACTTATGTGTACGATCCGGCCAGAAATCCAAGGCCTGTCACCATAGGCGAGACTTCGGAAGAAAGGAATTTCACATCCTGGCATTTCAAGAATCCTCGTTTTATCGCAGCCTTCGACAAGGGGTTCCTCGTCGATGATGGAGTGGAGAAAGAAAGGCAATTGAAGGCTTCTAACTCCAACATCTTTTATGAGAGAGTCATTCTTCGTTTCGACATGGATGGCCAATACCTTGGGCATCTAGGAAAGGAGGGCTTCGGCGGATCGCCTTTCCCCTACATAGTTTCATTGGATGTCCGAGAAGACGGCGGTATCGTGGTGAATAGCCGTGTTCCCGGTGAATGGATGAGTTATTGGTTCGACAGTGATGGGCACCCGATTATCACGGCCAGGATACAGGAAAATCAACTTCCAGGTTTTGAGGAAAGCGGCAACGTCGCCGTGTATTCCATGCGCCCTGACCCGGTGGAATGGGCGTTGCATATACGCATAGACGTATACCCCGATCCCAGGCATGGGGATATGCCTCAACCAAGGCTGTATACATTGAATATGAACACCTCGGCATACGAAGATCCAATTATTCTCAACTACATCGAAGATGATCCATCAGCGGGGGTGACGGCGATTCCTCCAGAGTATTTGGGCACGACACATAATGGCCTCCATTGTATGATAACCTCAGAGGGGCCTAGCCAATATCGCATGGTGTTCATCGACAAGGAAGGCCGAGTCACACAGAATCGGCGAATCAAGGTGAACGAATCAACAATAGTATATCGCCGCTTCCGCCTCCAGAGAAGCGGCATGCTGGCAGGTATATTCTTCAACGATCAGGAGGCACTGGTTGCCCGATGGAGAAGCGACACGCTGATCGAAAACAATGACTAATCCTCACGAATTTGATAGAGATGAACTCAAAAACATATCATGGTGGTCTTCAAGGCATACTGTAAGAGCCGACCAAACTGAGGGCATTAAACGCTCTCGCCGTCTAGTTCTCATTGACATATTGATACTGGCCGTCTTTGCGGGAGTGCTCATTCCTTGGGTGATGCCAGCCTTGAGACGACACTCCCTCGGAGTGTATTCAATACAATTAAAGAGGCAGAGCATTGATGGAATCGTCGCTTATACCGTGCGCCTCAGCCATGCCGACGAGGAAGAAGCAGTCGGTATAGTCAATCAAATAGGCATAGCCATCATGGACGAATCGGGCAAAGTCATTCACACATCGGAAGACATTCCTCCCACCAGAGGCGAGAAGAGGGAGTTCGTTTATCTCGATACAGAGGATAGAGCCGAATCGCTAAAGGTATTCACCGATTCTGAAGCCATTGTAATACGAATTGACAACGGACGAACCTTGTGATAGTCTTAAGCGAATCAGGGAGGTTGACATGTTTCAACTTTATTTATTGACAGTCCTCACCAATGTGTTAGCGGGTTTGGCATTATCAAACGGCTTTCTGTCAAAGAAATTCACCAGATTTTCAGAATACATGGACTTCATGATGAACAAACCCTATCGGGTGATTGTTGGCGTGCTGAGTCTCATCGTTGCCATCATCAATCTCTTTCGCACCTATCCAGGCGATATTCCTGTAATCAGCGAACTTCTCCCAAGTCTGACTGGCATCGTGGCCGGTATCCTGCTCATCGTTGAGTTCAAGGATTCATCCCTAATAGAAGAGGCGGGCAAGAGCGTGGAGGTAATGGAAAAGGTTCAGAAATTCTCCAAGCCCTATCTTACAATCGTCGGATTGTTAGCACTATTGGCAGGAATCCTGCATGCCGTTATTCCGACAGTGGGGCCTTTTTAACCCTAACAGGACGGGGCAGAGGAGGACCAAATCCCATTGTTTCCAACAATTTCTTCTCGCTGAACCGAACATCCGGCGGCGGCGGGGGGAATTTCTTCATCGTCTCCTCCTCTCTTACTGATACAGCATAATCAAACTCGTTAATAATCACCTGAGGGTTATTGAACCATTTTTCCAATACCCGTAGATGTTGCTTGGAAAGCATAGTGCTATAGCGGAACCAGGCTTCCCTCCCGCCAATAAGTTCCCGGATACCGGACCCAGCAGGAGCCATCAAGTCGATGACTTCGCGGAGAAAGCTCCTTAGCCCGCTATAATAGGCCGACCGAGTAAGCAACGGCTCGGCCCTGCGGCCCTCTTTGACCCAGATCTGGACCAAACCGGCCTCTGCGGGCACAATACTGTTAATCACCCACTTGTCCATCGTACCCCAAGGAGACCAGAGAACCGAATACAGCGTCTCATCTTCAAACTCCTGATAGCTGATTTTCCACAAGTCAAACATGTTCACTCCCCGTGTTTCACAAAATTTCAATATTTGGGCGCAAGGGACTGTGTCAGAATGATGAATTTGGTTTGCAGGCAAGGCGGCGAAAAGTTCTGAAAGCGGAGTGTACATGCTGTACATGAGCATTTCAGGTTTTTTCGCCAACGCCGCATGCGGGCCAAAGGCGCATTCTGACACAGCCCCTCGGGCTTTTCTCTCCAATGCCTTCACCTGGCATCCTGTTAACCGGCTCATTGCCAATCGCCGGGGATGCCAGCGGCATTTCCGTTTCAATCCCTTGCGCTACTATCGTCATTTCAAAATATGTTGTGGCCGACACCATTATATCTGTGTATTGTCAGGAATGACGGCCCCCTTCAATATGATAATAATTCCATCTCGAACGGAATAGCCCTCATAATCCCCATCCATTCTGTGGCATTGATCCACGCCTATGCGGCAATTTCTTCCGATTCGGGCATTTCTGTCGATAATCGCGCCGGAGATGGATGTTCCTTCATCAACCCCGTAACCGGGAATGCCCTGGCTACGGTTCTCTTCAAATTGCTCTTGGGTTTCATAATAATCCGCCCCCATCGTGTAGACACCATCGAGCCGGGCACCGGATCTGATGATGGTTCGGATACCGATAAGACATCGATTGATTACGGCATTAGTGATGATAGATCCCTCCGATGCGATACTGTTGTTCATAGTGCTGGAATTTATCTTTGTCGGCGGGAGATCTCTCCTGTGGGTATAAAGAGGGTTGTGCTGGTCGTAGAGATTGAATTGCGGTCGGGGGGAACCAAGATCAAGATTGGTCTCATAGAAATTCTTGATGGTCCCAATGTCTTCCCAATATCCCCGGTATGTATAGGCCCGCACATTGACCTTGCCAATGGCATCGGGAATGATTTCCTTCCCGAAATCCTTCTTGTCGTTATTAAGTAGGCGTTCCATAACATCGGCATCGAAGATGTATATACCCATGGATGCCAGATACTCCTTGTTCCCCTGTCGTTCGGACTCCGTTAAATTGGGCATCTTGTACTCATCGATAGTCTTTTCAGGCCCTGGTTTTTCAAGAAACTCAGTAATCTTATCCCTCGAATCCACCTTCAGTATGCCAAGATCGTTGGCGGACTCTCGGGAAACCGGTGTCGCAGCAATTGATACCTGCATTCCCGATTCGATGTGCCGACGCATGAAGTCTCTAAGGTCCATGCGGTATAATTGATCTCCAGACAAGATTATATAATGACTGGGCCGCTCAACCCTGAAATGTTCAAAATTCTTTCTCACCGCATCGGCCGTACCGCCATACCAATCCTCGCTACTTAAGGTCTGCTCTGCGGCGAGTATCTCGCAGAAGTCTTGGCTAAAAGAGTCGAAATTATAGGTGCGCCCGATATGAAGATGAAGACTGGCTGAATTGTATTGGGTGAGCACATAGATTCGCCGGAACCCCGAATTGATGCTGTTACTGATGGGTATATCCACCAGGCGGTATTTACCGCCGAAGGGGCAAGCGGGCTTGGCTCTCTCTGCCGTGAGGGGATAGAGCCGAGAACCCCTGCCTCCTCCAAGTATGATAGTCAGTATATTATCCATAAAACACCTCTCCTATTGGCCTATAATAATCCCTCCTTCCTGAACATGCCACCCCAGGGATTCATTGAGACGGATTAAAATTCAGAGTATAATACTTTATGAGTTTAAGAAATCTACTCGATGATTTGCGAAAAGAGGAGTCGTTCATCAAGAATGTCACCTCGTGGTCTGTCATACCGCCCCGGGAGGGCGTTTTTGCCGATATACCTTCCGATATGGCTGACATCCTGCGTCAGACTCTGGCCGATAGAGGAATCACCCGTCTTTATTCCCATCAGGCAGAAAGCTGGCGGCTCATACGCGAAGGCCGAGACATAGTCGTCGTCACCCCCACTGCATCGGGTAAAACGCTATGCTACAACCTTCCGGTGCTACAAGGTCTGATGGAAGACCCCGCAGCCCGTGCCCTCTATCTATTCCCGACAAAGGCTCTTAGCCAGGATCAACAGAGTGCCCTGAACGAGATTCTACTGGGCGGTCAATTAGGTATTCCCGTATACACATTTGATGGGGACACCCCCTCTTCCATACGTATAGCGGCCAGGCAGGGCGGACGCATAATCATCTCGAATCCCGACATGCTTCACACTGGCGTACTGCCAAATCACACAAAGTGGATAATGTTCTTTCAAAGCATCAAATACATAATCCTAGACGAATTACACACCTACAACGGCATATTCGGTGCCCACATGGCAAACCTTATGCGGCGATTTTTGCGCCTGTGCCGCTTCTACGGATCGAATCCAATGGTGATTGCGGCGAGTGCCACCATAGGCAATCCGACAGCCCTGGCGGAACGTCTCTTGGACCGTCCCTTTAAGGCCATAGACTCCAACGGGGCGCCTGCCGGAGAGAAGCATCTCATACTCTACAATCCCCCCTTAGTGGATGCCATTCAGGGAATACGCCGAGGAATCGTGCTCGAATCCCAGCGTCTCGCCGTCCAGCTACTACAGGCAGGTGTCAAAACCATCGTCTTCACCCAGAGCAGAATCAGTGCCGAACTCATCTCCTCCTACATAAACAACCGTCTCGCCAATATCTACAACGAGAACGAGGGGATACGGGTAGAATCCTACAGGGGCGGATACCTCCCCTCGGAAAGGAGGATGATAGAAGCAGGACTCAGGGACGGCGATATACAGGGTGTTGTGTCAACAAATGCCTTGGAACTCGGCATTGACATCGGAGGCTTGGATGCAGCGATACTGGCCGGCATACCTTCATCGGCGGCCTCCGCCTGGCAGAGGGCCGGAAGGGCGGGAAGAACGGGGGAGCTTTCGATTGCCATACTCGTGGGATCGTCCAATCCCACCGATCAATACCTCGTAAAACACCCGGAATACTTTCTGGCACGGAGCCCGGAATCGGCCTATATCGATCCGGATAACCTCTACATTCTTGCCGACCATATAAAATGCGCTGCCTTTGAACTCCCCTTCGAAGACGAGGAGGAATTCGGCGGCGGCGATACAGCGGACATGCTCACCTACCTCGAAGAACAGGGCGTGCTCCGGCACACCTCAGGCCGGTGGTTCTGGTCCGACCGATCCTATCCATCCGAACGGGTATCCCTGCGAGGAAGCGCAGAAGAGAACGTGGTAATCGTCGATACAACCAGGAATCGAAACATCGTTATCGGCGAGATGGACGCTCATTCCGCCCGGGAATTGCTGCATGATGAGGCCATCTATCTTCACAGAGGCGAGCAGTACATGGTGAAACAGCTTGATCTGGAGAATCATCACGCCTTTGTCGAACTCTCAGATGTTAACTACTACACAGATGCCTTAACCAAGAGTGATATCAAAGTCCTTGCGATTGACAGACAACAGATTGCCTGCGGCCTTGAGGAACATGTAGGAGACCTCCTTGTGAGGACGAATGTCGCCAATTACAAGAAAATCCGCTTCGGTAGCCATGAAAATGTCGGCTATGGCCAAGTCAACCTGCCCGAAAAGGAAATGCACACCCGAGGAGCCTTTCTTTCCTTCGGCGGGAACCATTCCGCCGGAAAGGCATGGAAGACCGTGAAGAGCCCTCTCAAGGCGGCGGTGGCAAGCAGGACGGCCACTCTGATACGGGTGACGGCACCCATATTCCTTCTCAGCCAACCCCGAGACCTTGGTGTCGCAGGCCGCATGATTGATACTCATTTTCACACTGGCGGCATCTATATCTATGACAATTACCCTGGCGGAATCGGCCTGGTCGAATCGCTCTCCGACCGGTTGGAAGAAATTGTCCGAGCCGCCCTGGAACTGGTGACGGACTGTCCATGTGAAGAAGGGTGCCCCTCATGTGTCGGCGCGATAGATGAGCGCGACAAGTTACCGGATAACCCTAAGAGGGTAACGGCGGACTTCCTGCAATCTTGGATGGGAGACAAGTAATGGGTCGGCTTGCCGACAGACTCCTAAAACTACGGGAATCTGGTCTTGCAGATAAAGGCATCGGGAAACAAGCCGATACGTCCGGTGCCGTTGATTCACTCAAACGGCCTTCACCCCGCATGAGCCGAAACAGGAGAATGCCCGATAGGCATCCCCCCGGCCCCGGCTGGGAACAGACCGCCGAATTCGTGTGGGAACGATGTCTCGATTACCCTTCCATCCTGCCAGAAATTCTCGATAGCGGCTTCATCTTACGCCCTCATATAAAGTCGGCTGAATTGGTTTTTTATGACTTGGAAACGATCGGACTCTCCGGCGGTGCCGGAAATACGGCATTCCTCATAGGGCTTGGAAATCAAATTGGAAAGCTCTACAGGCTTACCCAACTCTTTCTCTCTGATTATCCCGGAGAAGTTGCCATGCTCATCCGCTACAGGCAGCTCACGGAGAATCACGCCTTTCATGTCTCCTACAACGGCCTCTCATTCGATTCTCAGGTTCTAAAAACCCGATTCCTTCTGAACCGTTTACCGCCGCCTTCATCATCTCAGTCCGACCTTCTCTATCCGTCACGAAGGCTGTGGCGTGGCCGCCTTCCCAACTTGAGCCTAAAGACCGTCGAAGCCGGTGTGCTTAATTTTTACAGAAACGACGACCTGCCAGGTAGCGAGGCTCCCGAAGCCTGGTTCAACTGGCTAGATGGCCATCCAAACCGTATCGACGGCGTATTCAGGCATAATGCAGACGATGTTCTTTCCCTGGCGAGACTGCTGGCCCGGTTGGAGGAATGGGGAGAGGCTACGCCGTCGGATTCGAGATCCTGGCCAGCGGGAACGATACCCTCATGTCGAGGCATTGCGCGCCAGTGGGAGAGAAATAGCTCCGACAGGGAAATTCAGTGGCTACAAGTCGGGTGGCTTGGCGGAGATACTGAATGTGGCCATGAGCTGGCGTTCAGGCTGAAGCGGCGAGGAGACTACGGCCAAGCCGTAGAAATCTGGAAGAGAATCAACGCAAGTTCCTCAGAGGATTACCGCTCGGCGATAGAGCTGTCCAAGTACTGGGAACACCGCCGACACAATCCCAAAAATGCCCTCGCTGCCATTGAGGGCCTGGGTGAACATTTAGCGAATAACCGACAGGAGGAAGAACTTGCCCACAGGCGAAAGCGGCTGAGGCGGAAGCTGGGGGGAAATCGCAGTGAGAAGATTGGGGAGCCATAGTTTTTAACCCAACTTCGCCATTATAAAGTCTAAATTCCCCCTATGAAATCATTTATTCATTTTTTTTCACACTACAGATCTTATGACTCAATAGCCTCCGATTGAGGGGGTTACCTGAGAGCTTTAGGTTAGTATAAATCTCCAAATGAGAACTCTCCAATTGGGAATTCACTCGAAGCTTGTTGTGATACACTCCATCCTCTTCTTTAGAGTCGTACTCAATGGTTACCCGCTGGTGTGTACTTAGCTTTGACTTAATCGTCCACCAACTTCGGTTGTCGCCAGCTATTCGTAGCTTGTGTTCAATGGCTTGCATCACATGGTAGGCAAGTACTGATATGAACATGTGAGCATTTACACGGCTTTCAAGTTGATGGAAATTGGGACGTAGGCCAAGATGTGATTTCATATTCCGGAATGCAGTCTCAATACGACCCAACATGAGGTACGTCTGCCATATCTGTTTGTTGCTCAGTTCATCATGATTCGTCCGCAGAACATAGGTTCCCTGGAACATGGTTGCCTCATCATGCTTGGGGATCTTTTTAGTCCATTGGATATCTATCGCATTTATCACCCCCTTCCCTGTTCTCTCTTGGGGAAGAACGGTAATCTCATACAACTTCGCCACTTTGGCATATTTCGCCTTCAGTTGGCCTACTTTCTCTAAAACCTTAGTATAGGACTTAATATGATACTTTTTATTCAAGCCTGCCTTGTAGTACTTAAGGCGGTCAAGCAACAACTGTTCGACCCGGGTAACCATTGAGGCTTCTTTTTTCCGTTTTCGTTCGCTCTTGATTAAAACATACTGCTCCTTCTCCCCGTTGTACCTCCGAGCCTCAATCTTGATATCCTTCTTCTTATCCTCTCTAATAACTTCCATGTCCCGAGTATTCATTTCAGAGGGTGTCTTTCCCCGATTGACCACAATATAGCGATATCCCTTCTCTTTCAGCCAGGCAACATTGGCTTCTTCGGCTATCCCGGCATCCATGACAATGGTAGGACCGTTTTCTGGTGTCAAGTGAGACTCCATCTCACTGATTATCTCCTGAAAAGTATGCGCTTCATACTGATTCCCCGGATATAGCTTGCTATACTTAGCAAATCCATCACCATCGACAATCAGTCCCATAGTGGCCAGATTACAATCAGACCTTTTCTCTTTCGACCTACCGTAGGCTGCACTTGGGTTCCTGGAGCATTGTCCCTCAAAGTAGGTGTTGGTTAAATCGTATAGTACGATACTCTCATCCAGATTAAATAACTCTTTTTCTCGATGGCTCAAATGTTGCTCCAACGCCTCCTTACACCTATACAAGACATCCGCACCCCGGTAGTAAGACTGTAAGGAACGCCCCTTAGGAAGGTCACATAACTCATAGAGAGCCGATTCTTCTTCGGCCCATCTCTCGTTTCGCCGCTCGCTCCCCGGCTCAATGAGCCGAGAGACCACCAGAGCCTCTAAAAGAGGGAGAGTTCCCGAAGGGACACCATTATTCTTGAGAACTTGATTAAATCCAAGCTCTTGCCAAACCCGGTGGCAAACATACTCAGGACCCAAAGATCGTAGTTTGCTGACCGCTAAGCTCTTGGTATTAACTTTCTGGTAGTCTTCTTCGGCAGCCTGTCTGTTTATCTCTTGGGCTCGTTTAGTGAAAATCTGATCGGCAGCTTTTCGAGCATGACGCTCAATTTGTGGGTTGATCTCAAAGAGGCTCTGATTACCTGTAAGAATGTCCTCGATTCTTCGTGCCAAAGCTTTATATTGCGAGCGATCAATCTGGAGATTACCGAGATTAAGGACTAAGCGTTGTCGTGGTCCTTTCTCGGTACGGATGCTTTCAACGAGATTGAGGTATGTGTATTGCTTTTTCGTGATACCATTTGTTTTTCTTATTTGTCGAATAAACATACCTATAGTGTAACAAAAGTCGAAAAAATTGGCAATAGGCAATAGACGCTGTGTATCACTACATTGTAAAAATGACGGATGTTGGGAATGTAGATAATTATCCTAAAACAAGTTGGCAGACAGGGCATCGTTGAAAAGTACGGATAATGGCTGTTTTAAGGTGAATTTTGGCGAAGTTGGGTTAACCGCCGAGAGTGCAGAGGAGTTTCATTTCTCTGCGTAGCACTGTGTTCTCTGCGGTTTCAAATCCGTAACGGCCTTTGTTGCCCCCCGGCGGACTCCCCCCCCCCGCCCGCCCATCAGGGGGGGATTGCCACCCATTGCTCCCCTTAAAGAGGGGGCCATGCCTGTGCATAGACTCAACCAGTTCATGCCCGAGTTCCAGCCGATTTAAAGTACTCTTGCCGACCGTCGGAGTTCTATCAGCTCTTCCACACACATATTGAAGTAGCGGATCTTCGTGCAGTTTTTCATGATCATTGAGTTCTTCATAGCCCTGGCAGATTCCGAATATCCGCTACTTGAGCAGAGCGACCAGGGGGTGCGTAATCTTTTCCTGCTTCCGTTTATCGGTAAAAAATCTTGAAAGTTTTTCAATGATTCGGTGCTTCTGCTCGACCTCCTGAAGCAAAAGGAGTCCGGCATCGGAACTGTGGGTCTTTCCGTCATTCCTGACAATGATTTTCCTGGTTTTTACTGTTTCCAGACCTTGCAATTCCAACTGACCGGGTGTATACTCTGTATTTGCAGAGTAGGCTTCTTTTTTGTTTTTATTTTTTTCATGATAATACTTTATGATAAAAAGCCTGCTTTGTATCAAGGTACTGGTGAGAAATACGGGTTAGTGTAATAGAATACACAGGGGGGGATATGTTATTCAAATTAGGAGAACTGTTCTGCGGCCCGGGCGGAATCGGATATGCAGCAAAAACGGCTTCAATAGAAAATAGACCTGATTTCCGCATTATTCATGCCTGGGCTAACGACTATGATGCAGACACATGTGCGACATACCAAGCCAATATTGCCTCTGATTCGCAATCTGTGATTTGTCAGGATATCCGCAGTCTGGATATTCCGGCACTCAGAGATATTTCCGATATTGATGCCCTTGCCTTTGGTTTCCCTTGTAATGACTTTAGCGTAGTCGGAGAACAAAAAGGATTTGACGGCAACTACGGCCCGTTATATTCATACGGAATAAAGACCCTAAAAGAATTTCAGCCCCGCTGGTTTCTGGCTGAAAATGTGGGAGGACTCCGTAACTCCAATGACGGCAAGGCTTTTTCAAAAATTCTGAATGATATGCATGATGCCGGATATTCTGTTTATCCCCATCTGTACAAATTTGAAGAGTACGGCATTCCCCAGGCACGGCATAGAATTATTATTGTCGGAATCCATAAAGACGAAAAGACAGCCTTTCAGATTCCTTCGCCTAAACCCTACGAATTTCATAGAATGACCTGCCGGGAAGCTGTAGAAAACCCGCCAATTTATAAAAATTCTGCCAATAACGAACTGACAAAGCAGTCAAAAACAGTAATAGAACGGCTGAAGCACATTAAGCCGGGAGAAAATGCATTCACTGCCGATATTCCTGACGAACTCAAGTTAAACGTCAAGGGAGCAAAGATCAGTCAGATATATAGACGGCTTGACCCGGACAAGCCAGCTTATACTGTCACAGGTAGCGGCGGCGGCGGAACCCACGTCTATCACTGGTCAGAAAACAGAGCTTTAACCAACCGGGAAAGAGCAAGACTCCAAACCTTCCCTGATTCATTTGTTTTTCAAGGTTCAAAAGAGAGCGTCAGAAAACAGATTGGTATGGCCGTACCTGTGAATGGAGTCCGTATTGTCTTTGAAGCGATATTGAAATGCTTTGCCGGAGAAAACTATGAGAGCATTGAACCATCCTTTCAGCCTTTAATTTATATAGACCAAATAGACTATTACAACGCACATGCCAAAGGACAGCATTTTGTCTGTGATAGCGAGCGGGTCATGGCATTATGATTTTCTTGGGAGTAGTAAAAAAGAATGAGTATTGTTAAACACACTCCCGGATATCGCCGAATCTGGATGTTTCCCAGAAATATCCGGCGCATTGAACCATGGAAATTAATGCAGATTATTTCCCTTCTCAAACAGCAGACAGATTACAGTAACTGGAACGGAAACCAGAGTCTGCAAAACCAGTTTATGACGGCTCTTGATCAAGCAAGTCTCAAGCGGCCCACCAATATCCGCGACCCCCAAAGCGGCGGAGCCAGAACCTATATAGCCCAGCTTGAGTGCCTGGGACTGGTTTATAAAAAAGATAAATCACTAGAACTGACATTGGCAGGAGAGGATATGCAGAATGCGGCCGCTCCACTGAAAGTGCTACAGACAATGCTTCTCCGCCACCAATACCCATCCAGTTATGGAAGTAGCCGAGGTGTCCGAATCCATCCAGAGATAAAGGTCAAGCCGTTTTTATTTATCCTGATGCTTCTAAATGACCCTGCTGTTGAATATCTAACCAATGACGAACTCATGATTCCCGTTATATATGGTCATAATTTTGACTGTTTTGATCTCTGCAAAGAAAAAATACTCCAATTCAGAGAGCACAATGATTTTTTGAGTGTTATTGATAATCCGGATGAAGATCTCTACACTCCCAAAGGTACACCAGAGAACGCACTCAGCAATATCCACGATATAGCGAACACTTGCAAAAATTATCTCCAATCAGCCTGTCTGGCCTCTGTTTGCAAGCAAGGAAAAACAGAAGTAATAACTTCCAGCGATGATATTCAAACCATAATCAGTGAAGAGCTGAAACAAAAGGTCAGCTATCTCCGTAATCCTTTGGATACAGAGTCTTTCCAGCGTTCATATGGGGAATGGAACCGTCAAAAAGACAACCGCGCCAAACCAGCAACCCGTTCCATATCACGGGGAGAGAACATCATCCTCTCGTCCTTTATGGAATACTGCGGGAATAACATGGTTCTGGAAAATCTCTCTGGATTTGTTGATGACATCAAGGCAAAATTCGGATTCCCGGAAGATTTGATTATGGAAGTCATTGAACCGTATATCACCCGCACCTTGTCAATCTTTGAATCAAAATACCTCCAGCTCAGTACCAGCGGAGCTAAAGATGCCACAGAGTTTGAAAAAACTACAGGAGAGCTTTTCGAAAAACGCCTTGGATTTGCAGTTGATCACACAGGACAGAAACACCGAAGCAAAGGCACCGGTGGCTATTCCGACCTGTATCTAATCGAAAAAACAGGAACATACTGTGCCGTCATCGACACCAAAGCCAGCCCCTCTTATACCCTGCCGTCTAATGATTTTTATAAATTGATCTCCAATTATATTCCAAACTACAGAGAACTCGGCAATGAAAAACTGGAATTCTGTAGCTACATTGCCGGAGGATTTCACGGCGGGATAGAAAACCGTCTGCAGGAAGCCCAAAAAGAAACCAATATCCCAGTCTCTGCATTGACAGCCAAAACTCTTATAGGATTGTGCAGTAAAGAAGAAATAACCAATGACCAAAAACGGGTGAGAAAGGGAATGGCACAGTCAAAGAAGCTGAGAATTCAGGATTTTTGACAATCTCAAGGAAATAGCAAATAGCTATTCTTCTTTTCTGTTTATACTTCTTCCAAGCCACCTATTGCATGTTTCTTCATAGGGTATTTTCATATCTTTATCAAGCCATCGTTCGACATACTTCGGATTATCACTGTTTGGAGTCGGAGAGACATTATTGATTCTTACTTGGATAGGAGTCCGAACACAATCTCCTGTAATTATAACATGCTGCTGTGGGATAATTGGAAGTTGATCAAGCAAATCTGTGTTAGCACTGGAAACCAAACCTTTGACATACCGTTGATCTTCCGGATTCTGCAGTCTGTGAATTATATATGAGTTGCACTGTGATAGAACCGTTCGGGATAATTCAGAAGGCCGCTGACTGCAAACAATTAAAGATATTCCATATTTACGCCCTTCTCTGGCGATTCGTTCAAAAACCTCTTTTGCGACAGTATCCCGTTTCTCTGAGATATAATTTTGAGCTTCTTCCAATACTATCACAATGGGATATTTACCTCTATCTTTTGGCATAAAGCAGGAAACAAATTGAATAATCAAGCGGCCAAGGAGTGCTGTAATAGTATCTAATACTTCAAATGGGAGCAAAGAGACATCCACAATAGTAATCTGATTGGTGTTTCTATCCTTTTTGTATTCTAATACTGAGTCATTGTATTGTCCTATATAACTCTTTTCAGTTTTATCTGCAAAATGTTTATTAAAGTCACCGAGAACAAAAGATATAAACTCTGCTAAAATATCATGATTTGCAGAGCTTGTATCTTTTAACATTAACGGAATTGCCATTCGTTTATCATTAAGGAAACTATTCATTCGCAGTCTCAAGGTCGAAATAAATTCACGAATTCGGTTATTGGAATGTCCTTCTTGTTCTATAGCATTGTCTATAAATTTTTTACATAATTCCTGATAACTAAACCAAGTTGGAAGATCTATATTTCTCTCTGAAATAATAGTTTCATTCTTTTTTTTTGCTGTAGCATTCTCATAATATTTCCTAATCTCTTTTCTTATGGCATCCTGTAGCTCTGCATTGTTAAAATTCTCTTGGCTAGATAGTTTAATGATGACATCCCCTAATTCTTGTGAGTAGGTAGAAACTGCTGACCCAATATTGGATATTTCATTATTTTCTTTATACATCCAATTACCATATTCAATATAACCAGTTCTTTTCTTAATATGTCCAGGGTAATCACAATTCCCCATGGATAAGCCAGCCAGGGTAATTAAGATTCCCCATACGATACAGCTGAGGGTAATCAAGATTCCCCATAAATCGGCCTCTAGGGTAATCACAATTCCCCACTCCCTTCCGTAGATCATTTACAATACTCCTGCAACAAAACGCAGGAGTACATATGGGATACAGAAGGATGAATATTATCGATTTAAAATGCATTTACAGAAGACTACAGTCGGATCAAAGCATAAAGACTATCAGCGAATCCGAAGGTTATGACCGAAAAACAATCAGGCATTATCGAGATGCCATGAAATCCTCCGGTCTGCTTGAATCACCTGATCCATCGGAAGAGATCTTGGCGGAAAAGCTCTTTGAACTGCTTCCGAACAACGAACGAAGCAGCCCGATACACGATGAATTCCATCAGCACAAAGATGAGATCATCCGGCTCACCACAAGGGAACAGGAGCCTATGAAGCTGAAGAGTGCGTTCATCGTCATCAAGCAAAAGTATGGTCTGGGGGGCAGTTACGAGAGCTTCAAAGTCTTCTCCCGCAAACATCATTTGACGGTTCCCGGGAAAAAGCAGTTCCCGCGACTGGAGTTGCCGCCGGGAGAGGAGACACAGATAGATTATGGTCGAGTCGGTTTGCATGAAGAGCCGGGAACAGGTAAAAACCGTGTCATCAATGCCTTCGCAGCCAAGCTTTCCTCCTCCAGGCTACCATTCATAGAGTTTACCTATTTTCAGAACCAGGAATCCTTTGTCGGGAGCAATGACAATATGGTTCGTTTTTTTGGCGGAGTCACCGAATACCTGACCATTGACAACCTCAAGTCCGGTGTGATTAGAGCCGACATATACGATCCTCAGATCAACAAGGCATATGCGGAATGGGCGGAGCATCACGGTACTTTTATCAATCCCTGTATCAAGGCACACGCCAAAGGGAAGGCCAAGGTCGAAAGGATGATTCCTGAAGCCCGAGAGCTTTTTCGACGATTGAAAGAGCTTCATCCCTCCGCAACTCTCAAAGAGCTCAATGAAGAGGCAAAGAAGTGGTGTCTGAATGAGTACGGACAGAAAAAGCATGGGACCACTGGCATCCCGCCTTATGAGGCTTTTATCGATGAAGAGAAGCCTAAGCTAAAACCTATAAATCCTATTCGCTTTGAGATCCCGGTCTGGAAATCTGCAAACGTCCATATGGATCAGTTTGTCAGTTTTGAGAAAAAGCGCTTTTCCATGCCCTTGTCCTATCGCAGAAAGATCGTGCACTGCCGACGGGCTGGCAGTCTGGTGAAGATCTATGATGAGAATTATCTCTTTATCAGGCAATACGTTACTACATCCAGGAAAGTGTACTGTACCGACGGTGATTTCCCGCCGGATCAACGTGCGATGATCAAAGGCGATTACCCGCAGTTTCTGATCGGACGGGCAGCGGCCTACGGATCTGGATCGAAACAACTTGTGGAACAGATCCTGCGGTCTCATGCATTTATAAACGCCCGTATCGCCAAGGGAATGATCACACTCTTCGAGCAGTACAAGGACCTGCCGTTGCTGCAAGATGTGTGTAGCAAGGCGGCGACCTTCAAGGTGCGCCAACCGAAGCACTTGAAGATCATGCTGGAAGATGAAAAGAAACAGAAACACCTGGTATTTGAAGTCCCTCGCTCAACGGCGGGTGAAGCCATGGTCAGAGATATTCGAGAATACATGAGCAATTAACAAGAAGGAGAAAACTGTGAAAGAAATGCAAACACTTGAGGCCAATCTTCGTCGGTTGAGAATGCCGGGGATACTGGAGAACCTCGATCTACGGCTCCGGGAAGCTGAAGATGGCGGACTCGGTTATCTGGATTTTTTGATTCTGCTGATTCAAGATGAGGTTGTAAATCGCGATTCCAACATCCTGAGCAAACGTCTGAAAGTCGGAAGCTTGAGTCCCAGAATGACTTTTGAGAACTTTAACTACCGGTTCAATATGGCAACCATTCCGCAGCAGACCATCCGGGATCTGGCGACTTGCCGCTTTATCAGGGACCATAGAAGTCTGGTTCTGTGCGGCCCTCCCGGAATTGGTAAGACCCACATAGCACAGGCCATCGGTCATGAGGTGTGCCGCCGGGGAGGAGATGCCCTATTCGTCAAAACCCAGAAACTTTTAGAGTGTCTGACAGACGACTCCTACCCGAGGAGAGTGGCCCGGTTATGGAAGCAGATCAAGACAATGGACTTGCTGGTTCTCGATGATTTTGGTTTTCGACGTTATGACTCGAAAGAATCCGAGTTGCTTTATGCGCTGGCAGACGAACGTTTGGGAAGTGGTTCGACCATCATCACATCCAACCGTCCGCCGCAAGACTGGTACGGTGTCTTTCCCGATCCGGTCATCGGCGGGGCGGTGCTGGATAGACTGGTTTCCGGTGCTATTAAGATCATTGTCGAGGAAGCTAAGTCTTACAGGATGCATGGAGTATTCGGTGAGGGGACAGAGGGAAAAGGCTCTTGACTTATTATAAAATCGGTTCTACGATTTGACTACCGGAAGGGGGTGGGAATTTAAATTACCCTGGGTGGGGAATATGATTACCCTCGACAAATATTTTCTGAGGATGAATCCAAAATGGTTTGAATATCATTTTGCAAGTACTGCGGTAAAAGATTTTTACCAAGACTTTCATGTTCATTTTTTGCCAACCCAATAGCCCTATTTAGAACTGGTGCCTGAGTGCCTTCACTCGGATGCAAAAGATGATTAAAATCTGCCCAATCCATAAACCAATAGGGGATTTGAACCTTTTCTTCACCGCCATAATAATAAGCATTGATAGCTTCTAACTCATCTTTTTTTGATTCGGAATAATCAGAAGGTAAAAAAGCACTTTTATATTCACCATTTGTATCCAAAATTACTATATGAGCATTGTTCAATGCACCCCCTTTAGGAAATTTGAAATTGAAAAGACTTCGCAGAATAGAGGTCAAGGTACATGACTTACCAGAACCGGTATTTCCTAAAATTGCCCCATGCTTTACAAAAAATTGGTCCGGGCATATTTTAACATTATAACCAGAAAATGCAGGAGATGTTCCAATAGGTAAATAAAAGTCATTTTGATAATCAATTCTTTCATTATCAATATGGTCATCAAAAATATATCTTAAATCTTTTTCAGTTACATACCAAACGGGATTATCCAAAGCAGGAAAGTTATAGACTCCCTGAATAAACCGTTCTTTGCTTTCTTTTGATTCAATTGTTCCTAACATTGTTGCTGAAATATATCGCGCAGAAGTCGGCAAAGTTATAGATTGAATATTTTTTTCCAGTTCATATTCTTCTTTCATGGAAACTCTGTTAATCAAGGAAACAATCCGATCAGAACCGACTGGGATAATTAGATACGAGTTTATTCTGGCAATTTCATAAATATCATGTACTCCGCTCTTATATGTTCCAAGCAGATCAGAATCAATTCTGATATATACTCGAAAGTTATCTACAGATAAAACTCGGCCAATTTCCTTCCCCTCACTACTCATAATAGGCCCCCATTATCACCATTGTTTGAGCTACCATGTAAGGCTCTAACAGTTTTGTTGACAAACTCTTTTTCATCTTCCTCATATAAATCAGGCATTACATTTTTTATGAATCCAATGAAAGTAGAAAGTTCTATATTTTCCTGCGGTAAAATAATGATTCGGGGATCTTCAAGATTTTTCAGTTCTTCAATAGGATTTTCCGGCAAACTTTCTTGAATTCCTTTATTTTTACAAAAAACCGGGAATACTTTTTTCTTTTTTCTACTTTCACTTTCTGATGTGGATTTATAATTTGCCACGATAAGAGTAAAAGACGGATTGGAGAGTGCCTGCCTAATAATGTCATTAATATGCTCATCATAAAATGAGTATCCAATGCATATCAAAACAGATTGCGGCTGATTTATTGCCTGAGAGAATTGACGAAACAATTCAGAATAGGGTAAATCCAGTGTAAAAGTTTTCTTTGTTGAACAAGGATAAATCAAAAGTTCCTTATTTATTTTTCCAGATAAGTTATTCAGCGGAAGTTCACAAATTCCATAAGAATTGCTGAAAGTAGCTTCTGCACTTACCCATGAAAGAGAGCCGTGGAGTTTGTAATATTTTAGTACTTTTTCTGCGCGGTGTACTTTACCGCTGACACTTTGCCCTGGGTAATATAAATCATAATCATAGACCTCTGGACGAAAACAGCGGTTATGAACTCCCATAAAGCCATTGATATAATCGACTCCAAGGTTGTCAAGGGCATAATCAAATGCCATATCATAATTTGTTGTGAAAAAATTAACCCTTCTTAAATTATTCGACCTTTGTAATAACTTTTTAACCAATATTTCATGGTAGCAATATCTATTTTTACAAAGATTATTTTTTCATCATCACTTAATTTTTCTTGAATTGATGTTATTTCCGTAGGCTCTTCGAACCACCTTGTGGAATAAGATGGAAATGCCCGGAACGGACGGTTCACTTGTGCCTTCGTTGCAAATCCTGCCCCATTCACAGTACAATCCCCCCATGCCCGCCTCAGAACACGATAAACGCTATAAGCGGCTCTTCACCCACCACTATTTTATCCAAAAGCTATTGGAATCCTTCGTCCATGAAGACTTCATTGCCAACCTTGATTTCTCCACCCTCAAGCGGCTAGACAGGAAGATGGTGACAAAACGGTTCAAGGAAAAGGAATCCGACCTGATTTACAGCGTGAATTACAAAGACAGGCCCATGTTTATTTTCCTGATGACTGAATTTCAGTCCACTGTAGACAAAACTATGCCTCTCCGTTTCCTACGCTACATCGCCGAATTTTATGAAAATCTGGATAGGGGATCCCAACAAAAACACAGATTGCCCCCCGTGTTGCCCATCCTCCTCTACACCGGTAGCACAAGGTGGACAGCCCCGGCAAGTTTTCAGGCCATGGTGGAGCAATCCCTCCCCTCCAAATACATCCCGCATTTCGAGTATTTTCCCATCCTGGTCAATGAAATACCTGCAGAAACGCTATACAATATGCAAAACGCCGTTTCGGCGGTATTCTACTTTGAGAACAGCAGGGTGGAGGATATAATCGCCACTATTGACGCGTTGTTTGAAATTGTTAAAAATGAAGACAATGAAGTCTTCAAGGAATTCAGGTTGTGGCTCAATGACTGTCTTAAGCCTTTGGGAGACTATAAAATCCTGCAGACAGTCGACAGGGTATTCAGCCAAATGGAGGAGGGGGATCATGTGTTTGCGGCATCAGTAGAAGAATACAAGGCTAAGTTGTTTGAAGAAGGCAGACAAGAGGGGATCAGCGAAGGTGTCAGAAAGGGCAAACAAGAAGGCAAACAAGAAGGCAAACAAGAAGGCAAACAAGAAGGCAAACAAGAAGGCAGACAAGAAGGCAGACAAGAAGGCAGACAAGAAGGCAAACTAGAGGGGAGCAGGGAAATCGCCAGAAAATTCAAACAATCAGGCATCGCACTTGAAATAATCAGTAAGAATACAGGCCTGTCTTTAGACGAAATTGAGGCATTGTAAATCAATATCAGCCTAGCCTATGCCAATCACAGGATAACTAGCGCATTCACCGCAGGAATCAACAGCGTAATTCAACATATAAAAAGCACCAGTAAAAGTCTTTAGAAATTTTGCGAATTACCGAACGGCCATGCTCCTTTACTGCGGAAAACTCGGCTTGTATCCATAGGATAGTTCGAAGAGCCTTTCCGTATTACAGCTCTGATAAAGCCAATTCTGTATATCTCTAATTCTATCATCTATTTTTATTGTCTTTTGCCCTTTTGACAATAATAAATATCGTTCCGCCTGTAAGCAATTGATAAAATCTTCTAATGATGGATTACTGTCTTTTGGAAAGTGTGAATCAAGACTTGTTTGAAATTTTGACTTTAGTGCATCTGGAATAAAACGGATGATGGGAGCTCCTAAATGCCAACTTGTTCCTGCTCCAGTTAAAACACTGACATTATTCAAACCCAGGTATTTTTTTAGTTTTATTCGATACTCTTCCTTGCTTTCCATTGCTTGATCTCCTACATCGACCAATGTTTATTATATCATAAATTCAATGATTTTGTCTCAAATTGGCTGAATTAGTTATCAATTATTCTTTTAGTAGTCAGAATACCCTCAATCATATCCTCGACAGCTTACTTTTAACAGCCTTTGACAGCCGGATTTTTAAATTATATAAAAAGCCATGCGGCATCCTTTATTCTTTTGACAAAGCCGCACATTATATAACCGCCTATAGAAAAATGTAGAATATTGTAGAAGATTAAACAGCTACCCCACCAAATGCCCCCACTTAACTGATTCATCCCCACAAGGCTTAACAATCCAAAAAAACTCATCCAGCGAAAGCTTTGAATCATTCCCCCGATGATCAGAATACCCCCGACCGAAAATCCCCAAAAGGGTCATTAGTCAAAACCCCGCTCAATTCATCCCCCAGGTGCACCAGCCCTGAAAGCGATACAATATGATTCCAAATTTTCCCTCCATTCCGAAATATCCCGGAAAGCACGACACCGAGATATAATCAAAAGTTGTGGATAGGATGAAAAAAGAGCAAATCCTTTTGTAAAATACTGGTATTCAAGCCAAAACAAAAGGGAGCTATTCTATGAGTAAAGAAACTATCACAGAATCAGGAATTCATGAAGAGACAGACAGCTGGTCTTCACTGGAAATTGTATTACGGGAGGGGGCCATGCCTGTGCATAGCCCCAAAAAGAATTAGCTCGTGGCCACCTCTATCCTTATGGTGAAGGTTGCGGTAGTTCCGTCCTTGTCCACCGTTAAAACCGCTTCATCATTAACTATGTTTATGCTGTCGCTTGCATCAACCCCCGTTGTTCCGTTAACCCAACTTCGCCATTATAAAGTCTAAATTCCCCCTATGAAATCATTTATTCATTTTTTTTCACACTACAGATCTTATGACTCAATAGCCTCCGATTGAGGGGGTTACCTGAGAGCTTTAGGTTAGTATAAATCTCCAAATGAGAACTCTCCAATTGGGAATTCACTCGAAGCTTGTTGTGATACACTCCATCCTCTTCTTTAGAGTCGTACTCAATGGTTACCCGCTGGTGTGTACTTAGCTTTGACTTAATCGTCCACCAACTTCGGTTGTCGCCAGCTATTCGTAGCTTGTGTTCAATGGCTTGCATCACATGGTAGGCAAGTACTGATATGAACATGTGAGCATTTACACGGCTTTCAAGTTGATGGAAATTGGGACGTAGGCCAAGATGTGATTTCATATTCCGGAATGCAGTCTCAATACGACCCAACATGAGGTACGTCTGCCATATCTGTTTGTTGCTCAGTTCATCATGATTCGTCCGCAGAACATAGGTTCCCTGGAACATGGTTGCCTCATCATGCTTGGGGATCTTTTTAGTCCATTGGATATCTATCGCATTTATCACCCCCTTCCCTGTTCTCTCTTGGGGAAGAACGGTAATCTCATACAACTTCGCCACTTTGGCATATTTCGCCTTCAGTTGGCCTACTTTCTCTAAAACCTTAGTATAGGACTTAATATGATACTTTTTATTCAAGCCTGCCTTGTAGTACTTAAGGCGGTCAAGCAACAACTGTTCGACCCGGGTAACCATTGAGGCTTCTTTTTTCCGTTTTCGTTCGCTCTTGATTAAAACATACTGCTCCTTCTCCCCGTTGTACCTCCGAGCCTCAATCTTGATATCCTTCTTCTTATCCTCTCTAATAACTTCCATGTCCCGAGTATTCATTTCAGAGGGTGTCTTTCCCCGATTGACCACAATATAGCGATATCCCTTCTCTTTCAGCCAGGCAACATTGGCTTCTTCGGCTATCCCGGCATCCATGACAATGGTAGGACCGTTTTCTGGTGTCAAGTGAGACTCCATCTCACTGATTATCTCCTGAAAAGTATGCGCTTCATACTGATTCCCCGGATATAGCTTGCTATACTTAGCAAATCCATCACCATCGACAATCAGTCCCATAGTGGCCAGATTACAATCAGACCTTTTCTCTTTCGACCTACCGTAGGCTGCACTTGGGTTCCTGGAGCATTGTCCCTCAAAGTAGGTGTTGGTTAAATCGTATAGTACGATACTCTCATCCAGATTAAATAACTCTTTTTCTCGATGGCTCAAATGTTGCTCCAACGCCTCCTTACACCTATACAAGACATCCGCACCCCGGTAGTAAGACTGTAAGGAACGCCCCTTAGGAAGGTCACATAACTCATAGAGAGCCGATTCTTCTTCGGCCCATCTCTCGTTTCGCCGCTCGCTCCCCGGCTCAATGAGCCGAGAGACCACCAGAGCCTCTAAAAGAGGGAGAGTTCCCGAAGGGACACCATTATTCTTGAGAACTTGATTAAATCCAAGCTCTTGCCAAACCCGGTGGCAAACATACTCAGGACCCAAAGATCGTAGTTTGCTGACCGCTAAGCTCTTGGTATTAACTTTCTGGTAGTCTTCTTCGGCAGCCTGTCTGTTTATCTCTTGGGCTCGTTTAGTGAAAATCTGATCGGCAGCTTTTCGAGCATGACGCTCAATTTGTGGGTTGATCTCAAAGAGGCTCTGATTACCTGTAAGAATGTCCTCGATTCTTCGTGCCAAAGCTTTATATTGCGAGCGATCAATCTGGAGATTACCGAGATTAAGGACTAAGCGTTGTCGTGGTCCTTTCTCGGTACGGATGCTTTCAACGAGATTGAGGTATGTGTATTGCTTTTTCGTGATACCATTTGTTTTTCTTATTTGTCGAATAAACATACCTATAGTGTAACAAAAGTCGAAAAAATTGGCAATAGGCAATAGACGCTGTGTATCACTACATTGTAAAAATGACGGATGTTGGGAATGTAGATAATTATCCTAAAACAAGTTGGCAGACAGGGCATCGTTGAAAAGTACGGATAATGGCTGTTTTAAGGTGAATTTTGGCGAAGTTGGGTTAAGTAAGGTTACCGATTTGACACTAAGGCTGGCCGGTATGGAATTTGGAATTTTTTCAAGCCCCCCCCCGCCCCCCCCCCCTCAAGGGGGGGGGGATCGCACTTCTCTTGAAGCGGGGGGATGAGGGGGGAGAGCACCACCCATTGTAGTCATTGCCGTTTATAGTGACACTCAGGTCGCCTATAAAGGATTACTGAAATTTAAGCCAAGAATAGTCAAATTGAGGAGTAGTCGCTAGATTAGTAGCTGTAAAAAATTTGCCGAATTTAACTTTCTCTGCATTGTTGGGTCTGTGTATGCGCGAAGTGTCCATTAGAACGTAAGAATTATGCACTTCTTCTCCAAATGTTGCCTTAAAAGGAAAGAGTAGCATTTGATACTCATATCCAGAATCAGCTGCCCCAAAAATTTGCCGATCAGTAAGCATAACAAGGTTACCTAACTCTTGATTAGTATAGTAGAAGTTAAGACGAGCAATTATTGATCTATCCATATTACCTTTTGCTTGCACAGGAAAAATATAGTACTCGTTAGCATTGATAGTAATGTCAATATGACCATTGGTTAGAGTGCTATCCAAACCCGTTAATCCAACCGTCGCGTCTACGTAAGATGCTGGCGATTGGTCGGTTTGAAAGTCCAAAATGCTGTTAACACTGCTACCTCCATTTTCCATTCCATACAGGGTGTAGGCGGTATCCGGTTTCAAAACAGAATCGGCTACCCATGTCCGGGTTGCCTCAGTCCACGATCCTCCACTGTCAGCTCCATCAAATACCATTGCGATTTTTACTGTTCGTTCTGCCGTAATTTTATTAGTCGTAAAATCCACAAACATACCAGTTCCTGTGGTTTCGGTATCGTTGTCGAAGAAGTCTTTGGCAACATCAATCATTTTTGCATTCATTTTTTGGGTAATCAGCACATTGATGGCTGTTGTCCCTATGTTTCGCTTCAACGCTCCAGTTGTCATATCCTGAGCTGAAGGTACAGCTTCAGCGGTTTCTTTGACGGCTAAATGGTAGTCTGTTATTGTCGCGTTGGTGCTAATACTGAAAAGCACATAGGAATCACGGACATCGGTTGCTGCCTTCTTGGGGATTTCGCTGGCTTTTATACTAATAACCGTTAGGGTATAGGTTTGAGTAGTCGTTTTATCCTCTGCGGTAATGGTTACGGTTGCGGAACCCTCAGTAAGGGGTAGTTCCTCGCCGTATCCCCACAGCCAATCAGCATGGCTGTCATCGCTATGCCGATGAACACCATGAGGAAAAGCAACGGCCCCCTCGTCTTTCGTCGGCGACTATTATTCTCGGAATTATGACTTAATAATTCTGGCGATAATTGTGCCGTCGGAAGGAAGGAAGGAAGGAAGGAAGGAAGGAAGGAAGGAAGGAAGGAAGGAAGGAAGGAAGGAAGGAAGGAAGCTACTTTGGTTTATTATGAACCTCCTTAAAATTAAAATAGATGTTTCTCAAGAAACATTGGAATAATTATAAGCTATTGGGAGAACCATGTCAATGAATTTCTCGAACTTTTCAAACTTTTTAAACTTATATTAATTTACCAACTCATACCAAAGCCCCCCCTGAGGCAATTTGGAATTTATTCAGACACCCCCCCCTTCCCCCCCCCCTCAAGGGGGGGTGATCGCCAACCCATTGCTTCCCTTGAAGAGGGGGGATGAGGGGGCTATCTGCCTACCGCAGGCAAGGCGGACTGCCTGTGCATGTACGCACGCAGACAGGCGAAAAGTTCTGAAAGCGGAGTGTACATGCTGTACATGAGCATTTCAGGTTTTTTTTGCCAACTTTGGAGGTACGGTGGCAATCCCCCCCCCTGAGGGGCCCAATGCCGTTATCAACGCATTTCTAAGGGTAGCAGGGGGTGGCACTCCCCCCCTAAGGGGGGGCCTATCCCTTTCCTTATAGGGATTGTCTTATTCCTTATGCGCCCAAATACTTATTATTAAAACATACGCCGCATTATGACTGGAGATGACAGGCAGACCAATGACCGGGGGATAATTCTTCCAGCACCGGGGTCTTCTCCAGACAAATGCTTTGGCAATGCGGGCATCTCGATGCGAATCGGCACCCTTCGGGAGGATCGATGGGGCTGGTAACACTGCCCTGTAGAATCATTCGTTTGTTTTTCCTGGTGAGTTCGGGGTCGGGAATGGGAATGGCCGTCAGCAATGCCTGTGTGTATGGATGAATTGGGTTTGTGTAGAGTTCATGGCTACTGCTGACCTCGATGAGCCGACCAAGATACATGACGCCGATTCGGTCGGAAATATATTTTACCATGGATAAATCGTGGGCGATGAATAGGTAAGTGAGCCCCATCTCCTGCTGTAAATCCTGCATCATGTTCACAACCTGGGCTTGGATCGACACATCCAGGGCCGAGATGGGTTCGTCGCAAATGATCAAGTCTGGGTTAACAGCCAATGCCCGGGCAATGCCGACTCGCTGCCGCTGTCCGCCGGAAAACTCATGGGGATAGCGGTTGGCATGATCCTGCTTCAGGCCCACCCGGCTGAGGATGTTGTAAATCCTTTCCTGCCGTTCGGCTCCTTTGGCAATATTGTGCGTGCTGATTCCCTCACCGATAATGTCGGACACCGTCATACGAGGGTTTAAGGAGGCATAGGGATCCTGAAAAATCATCTGAATGCGTTTTCTATAGGGTTTCATCTCCTTTTCAGGTATCTGTAACAGATTTTTTCCATCGAAGAAAACTTGACCGCCTGTTGCCTCGTACAGCCTGAGTGTGGTGCGGCCCATTGTCGATTTTCCACAGCCTGATTCTCCCACCAGGCCGAAGGTTTCGCCTCTGTTTATGTGGAATGAAACATCGTCAACGGCTTTCAGGTATTGCGTTTTAAGACGAAAAATGCCGCCTTTATTGAGGGTGAAGTATTTCTTAAGGTTTCTCACTTCCAGTAAGGGGTTATGGCTATTCAATGTTTTTACCCGCCTTTTGGAAACCGCTTACCTGGGGGGCCTCCTCGTGGAGAAGCCAGCAGGCTGAACTGTGGGTTTCCCCGATCTTGAAAGTGGGCGGCTGCCGCTTTAGGCAAATTTCCATGGCATGGGGGCAGCGTGGAGAAAATGCGCAGCCGGCTGGCGGGAACATGAGATCAGGCGGCGTGCCTTCGATGGGCACGAGCCGTTCCCTATCGCCCGCCTCATTAATACTGGGGACGGACTTATGGAGTCCCACGGTGTAGGGATTTTGGGGATTGTAGAAGATGTCCCGTTCTGAACCCTGCTCCATGATTACTCCGCCATACATGACGACGATATGATTGCAGATTTCGGCGATGACTCCCAAGTCATGGGTGATGAAAATGATGGACATGTCGAACTTGTCTTTAAGCCCGGTCATCAAATCGAGTATCTGGGCCTGTATGGTGACATCAAGGGCGGTTGTTGGCTCATCGGCGATGAGCAGCGATGGATTACAGGATAGGGCGGTGGCAATCATCACCCTCTGTCTCATGCCGCCGGAGAACTCATGGGGATAGCTGTTGATTCTTCGCTTAGGATCCGGGATGCCCACCAGTTCAAGCATTTCTATGGCACGAGCGAGAGCCTCCTTGCCTCCAACCTTCTGGTGACGGCGTATAACTTCAACCAACTGGTTCCTTATGCTGTACACAGGATTGAGGGAAGTCATGGGTTCCTGGAAGATCATTGAAATTTCGTTTCCCCTGATGTTGGATAGTTCCCGCTGACCCATTGTGGCAAGGTTCATACCCTTGAAAATTATCTGCCCGCTTTTAATCCTGCCCGGGTTTTCGATTAATCCCATTATGGAAAGGGAGGTGACGCTTTTTCCCGAGCCCGATTCGCCTACTACCCCTAGAACATCACCCTTTCTAAGCCGGAAGGACGCACCGCGCAGGGCCTGAACCTCACCCTGCCCGGTAAAAAAGGATGTTTTTAAGTCTTTGATCTCTAACAAAATTTCATGGCTCATCGTTTACCCCCTCCTCAGCCTGGGATCCAGGGCATCCCGCAGTCCATCTCCTAGAAAGTTGAACGAGAGCATGGTTATGGCGATGGCCATTGAGGGATAGAATAATTGATAAGGGTATGTGAGCAGACCCGCCAGGGCATCGTTGGCCAGTGTCCCCCAGGAAGCCATGGGGGCAGAGACACCCAGCCCTATGAAACCGATGAATGCCTCCGTGAAGATGGCCCACGGTATCATCATTGTCATGGCGACGACAATGGGGCCAAGGGCATTCGGAACGAGGTGCCTGAAAACAATCTTGTTTTTAGGCACTCCTAATGCCCGCGCCGCGAGTACAAATTCCTGGTTTTTCAGGCTGAGTACCTGCCCTCTGACAAGGCGGGCCATTCGTACCCAATAGACACTGCCGAGGGCTATCGTCAAGGTCCACAAACCTCGGTTTCCCACCACTACCATGATTAAGATGACATAGAGAATCAGGGGGATGGAGTTGAGAAGATCGACAAACCGCATCATAAGTATATCAATTTTTCCTCCTTCGTAGCCTGCAAGACTGCCGTAGAACACGCCGATGAAGAAATTTACAAGGGTGGCCACCAGGGCTATAGAAAGGGAGATTCGCGCACCGTACATAACTCGAACCAGGAGATTCCTGCCCAGCACATCGCTACCGAAGGGGTATGTCTGGTTTCTCACCCGTTTATAGGGTTCAGTTATCTCTTCGCCGTTGTAAATGAAGGAATAATCATAGGGACTGTTCATTTTGTCGGGTAAAAGGTTGTAGGAGAAATCCAGTTTTACCTTCAGGGAATCCCCCTCATAGGTATAGACTTTGTTAATCGCATCCGTATCGACCCGTTTGAGCCTGGAGAGGAGTTCCCCTTTTTCGGAAACCCTCAGCAGCTTGTAGTCGCTTGTGAGATAAACGAATTGCCCCTCTTTGAGCTTGTAGATGGTGAAGCGGGGCGGAATGTTTGAGAAGTCCAGGTTCTGGTCGGAGTAGGATATTGAAGTTATAAGGGGACCGAAGATGGCGAAGAGGGATATAAATATAACGCCGACAAGACCAACCATCGCCATGCGGTGTTTCTTCAGCCGCCGCCATGTATCCTGCCAGTATGTAAGGCTGGGCCGCATGGTTTCATCCACTTTGATTTTACTCCTGTCAATGAATTGAAAACCTGCCTGGTTCATGGCTTATTTCCTTCCTTTCCGAAGCGGATACGGGGATCGATCAACGCATAAAAAATATCCACAAAGAACACCATGAAAACATAAAAGGCCGCATAAATTGTGGTGATGACCATGATGGTCGTGTAGTCCCGGTTTGATACACTTTCCACGAAATAACGTCCGATGCCGGGTATGGCGAATATCCGTTCGACAACGAAAGAACCGGTCATCAGGGCGGCAATCGTGGGGCCCAAATAGGTAACCACCGGTATCAGGGCGTTTTTTATGGCATGTTTGCCAATCACCGACCATTCCCTCAGGCCGTTGGCCCTTGCCGTGCGGATATAGTCCTGCCGGAGAACCTCTAACATGCTCGAACGGGTGAGACGGGCAACAAATGACAGGGAATATCCTGATAAGGCAATCACTGGCCCGATATAACCGGCAGGGACACTGACACCGTAGGGCGGGATCCACCCCAGCTTGCCGGAGAAGAAATAAATGATAATCGTGGCAATGACGAAACTGGGAATGGTCACCCCCATGGTGGCCATGAACATGACGAAGTAATCAATTGGGCTGTTCTGCTTAAGTGCGGATACTATTCCGATGGGCATTCCCAGAAAGATAATCAAGAGGACGGCGAAGAATCCGACTTTTGCAGTCGTCGGAAATCCAGCGACAATCAATTCATTAACCGAAGTGCCCACTTTCGAAAAGGAGGGGCCATAGTCGAAGGTCAGCAAGCCCCATATATGACTCAGATACTGCTTCCAGAGGGGATCGTCGAGATTGTATTTTTCATTGAGGGCACGCAGAATTTCCGGAGAAACCGGACGCTCTCTCGTAAATGGTCCGCCCGGAATCGAACGAGTCATAAAAAATATGACGGTTGTAATCAAGAGGATTGTCAGAAAGGAATAGAGCAGGCGCCGGATGAAGTAATTTTTCACGCAGAATCCTCCTTAAATCGGACTGCCATGACGGCAATCCGGTTTGCAATCTATTCTTCCATATAGGCAGTACTGAAGTCGATCTGCCCCAGTCTGCCGAGTTCCCATCCTTTCAGCTCAGGAGAGGTGAGGAAAAAGGTCGTGTAATGAGAGACGGGGATGATGGGCATATCTGCCATAAGGATTTCCTGTGCCTCATATAATGCCTTGAAATGCTCCGGCCCATAGGTGGAGGCGGCCGTCGCCATGGCTTCATTGTAATCCGGATTGTTGTATTTCGGATCGTTATAGGTGTTGCCTTCAACAAATATAGTAAGAAGACCCATCGGATCGAGAAAATCGGTAGTCCATCCACCGCGAGCCATTTCGTAGTCTCCTTCTCTCCGCGTATCCTGAAAGACAGCCCATTCCTGATTTTCAAGAGTGCACTCTATGCCAAGGTTCGTTTTCCACATTTCCTGCACCATTTCCGCAACCATCTGATGGTTTTCGGCTGTGTTGTATAGCAGGACAAACGATGGGAACCCGCGACCATCGGGGTAACCGGCTTCAGAGAGAAGTCTCTGGGCCTCTTTGACAGAGCCGCTATCCGTGGACATCCCGTATGACCCGGATGTCTCAAAGAAATCATTCCCGTTATGATCGGGGAAACCAGGGGGGACGAAAGCCGTCGCGGGGATTTCGCCCCGGCCCAGGGTTTCACAGATTCTATCCCTGTCGATGGCATAGGAGAGGGCTTTTCGCACCCTGACATCCTGCCACATCTCCATGTTCAAGTTGAAATTGTAGTAGTAGGTGCCAAGCCGGGGATAAACATAAAAATTGGGATTCTCGGCTATCAGGGCGGGAACCTCCGATGGCGGTATTGAATTCTGGTGCAGATAGTCGAATTCTCCCGCCTTGAAGGCATTATATCCCGTGGCGGCCGAGACGATGAATTTCACATTGATTGTATCAAGCCCAACTTTTTCCGCATCCCAGAAATACTGGTTTTTCTCAAGGGTTAAGCCATCGCCTATGTTGTAAGAGGTGAGCTTATAGGGGCCATTGGAAACGGCTAATTCGGGATTTTTTGCCCAGGCACCCTCGGCTCCGGCGGGATCTTCCACAACAGACTTCTTGACAGGCATGAAGTGATAGAAAGAGGAAAGCGAAACAAAATACTCCGTTGGTGCCGAAAGCTTTACCTCGAAGGTGAGATCATCAACAGCCCTGATACCGACTTCATCAAGGGATACCTCCCCATTATTTGCGGCTTCTGCGTTAACGACGTTTGTATAATGCCATATCCACCCATACTCAGATGCGGTGGCGGGGTTGATAGCTCTCTTCCAGCCATACTCAAAGTCATGGGCTGTTAATGGCGAGCCGTCAGACCATTTTGATTCACGCAAATGAAAGGTAATCGTTTTCCCGTCCTTCGAAATTTCCCATGATTTTGCGATACCAGGGAATATTTCGCCTCTCCTCTCATTTACAAGACCTTCGAATGTGTTCGCAAGTATGTCACCGCCATCGGAAGCACCGTTCAGCCCAGGATCTATCGTCTTGGGATCTGCCGCCAGATTCCAGTTCATAACAACTCCATCCGCAGTTCCCGCATCTTGCCCTCCCGCACCGAATACAGAAAATGATCCAAGAAGTGTCAACAAAACCGTGAAAAGTAGAATTCGTTTCATACAAGACCCCCATTATTAGATATTACTTCCAATACTGCAAATAAGTGATTTCTTTGTCAATCGGTGGGGCTTGAGATGTTGCTTTTTATACCTTTGTTGCCTTGCCTGAAAGCGAATCTTTACGCGAGATAAAGCACTAGCCTTGATCTTTTGTACCTGACTATGCGATGCATCTTTCTGTGTGCGTTACATGCCTGCGTGTTGTACCTGTCTGTGTGCGTGCAACAACCGCACAGGCAGGCATATCTGTAGTAGGCAGGGCACAGATTAGGTCAAGATGCTTTTATAGTGCCCCGAAGCCTGTTTTTTGAAGTAAATCGCCTCCAAACGCAAGTCATACCTTAGTAGGGAAACAACTTACTAAGGAGGTATGTTATGACTTTTCCACACTGTCCCAATCCCGATTGCTCCAATTTTGACGCTCCCGCCGGGGAAATTTGGTATATTCGCTATGGTTTTCATCCAACATCGGCCTTCGGCCAAGTTCAGCGTTACCGCTGTAAGAATTGCCGCAGGACTTTTTCTGATCAGACCTTTTCAATTGATTACTATGCCAAAAAAGTTGTCGATTATTCAAAGATCTTCGAGCATCTTGTCACCGCTTCAGGGCTGGGCGATATAGGCCGTGCTATTAACGTCAGAATAGAGACCGTTCAGAACCGTTTTGAACGGCTGGCAAGATGCTGCCAGGCCATTCATTCCGAACTTCTCGCTGATCTATCTCTGAAAGAAAATATGGCCGCCGATGGGCTGGAATCCTTCTCCGGGTCCCAGTACTTTCCCCATCATATCAACATCTTTGCTGGCTCCGAATCCGAGTTCATTTACAGCATGGGGTTTTCCAATCTTAGGCGCAAGGGAAGAATGACCAATGCACAAAAGAAGCGAAGACTGGAACTAGAATCCAAAGAGAAGGCCGATCCAAAGGCCATAGAGAAATCATTTAGAAATATAGCTAGCGAACTTATCCAACTACTTAAAGAAAAGAAAATTACCGGGAAGACCTTGACGACAGACCTACACAAATCGTATACACGAGCCTTCGCTAAGGTCGAGGACTTCAAAAAATACTTTCTCCATGAATGTATATCCTCACATGAGTTCAGGAATAAAAGCAATCCGCTATTCCCTGTGAATTACATTGACCGTCAGGTACGCAAAGATAACTGCAATCATGTGCGAGAGACGGTGCAGTTTTCCCGGTGTCCCAGTGCGATGATGATGCGCATGACCCTCTACCGCCACTACCATAACTGCATGATTGCCCGGCGGGTCCAGGATGCCCGAAAGAACGACATGACAACGCATGTAGAAGAGGCAGGAATCAATCGCACAGACCTGGACAAGATAATCGGCAAGTATTGGATGAAGCGCCCATTCCTGAGGAAGATCAAGCTGGGCACAGAAGAACGCAAGACCTGGCTCAGTCAATGGCGCAATCCTGGGGTAAAAATTAATCGCTATATCCCGTTTTACATTCGGGTATAGAGGGGAACACAAAGTTCGGGGCACTGTATATGGGACTACAGCATGCCGATGCCGGAAAAATCATCAAAAACGGCACTAAGAACCCCGACAGGCTCCTAGTTGGAATTAGGGATTTTGAAATCGGTGGAATCGTCGAAATCAAAGTCATCAATACCATCCGCTAGATTGCTTCCGGCCTGCGTCGGTACGTTATTAACCCCTTCGTCTCCAAGAGAGAAGTCATAAGGCTGTGACGGTTTGTTTTTTGTTGCCAGTCTGCCGCGAGTGAGCCGAGGCTTTCGAGGCTGCTTTCTCTGATGGCCCATGGCACCGTGAGGCCTGTTCTCCCTATTGTCCTCATTCCAAAAACGAACGTAGGCACCTGTTAGGAAGATGTCAAAGAAAATCCCCAGCCCAAACAAACCGACAGTGAACATCCAGATCAGCCCGCTCTTCCATCTGTTAAGATAGAATCGATGAATTCCCAGGAAACCCCAGTGAAACAAGAAGGCATATGCCGTTACATAGCTCTTCCTTCCTTCCTTGGATACGGCAACGGCCATTACCAGCGGGAGGATGATCCCGGTAATGAGTATGACGAGGAACCCTACGGTCAACAAACGCCATGCTCGATCTCTCGCCCAGGACAATCCCGCCTTAAGCCCCTCTTTCTGCGTTGTGGTAATGAATTGAATGGTGTCATCAATGCTCTGAGTAATGAAGGTTTTCGCGTCTTCCATACGAAAGGGTTTGGATTTGACGCGTGGCGGCTTCCCTCCGAATTGTTTATAGAGTTTCCGTATGAACTTCTGGTTAACCAGGGTTTCCGGGGCAAAATACTGGCGGGATAGCTCAATGCCAGTATCGTTAGGATATTGCTCCAAGAGAAAGTAGTGAGCGGCCGTGTAAAGTGAAGCTAATAACTTAGGGTCTTCGACCAGTTTCTGATTTTGAAAGCTCTTAGCTGCCCGGAAGAGTATCACGCCATCGGCACAGCCCAGGGCAATGGCGCGTTCATAAAACAACCAGGCTGCATTGTAATCGTGTTTCCAGAAGTAGTTATTCGCCCTATCTGCATTCTCTTTCCACTCTTCCTCGGCAAACAACCCGGTAGCAACAAGAAACACAAGGATAAATGATAGTGTGATACGCATTTTTTGCCCTTTCATAATACTAAGTTTATCGGTATGCTCTTGCAATAGTAACATGCGTTTCTTCAAGATTAAGGCAGAAACTCTTCAATGAGGACTCAATGATCAAAATTCAGCCAAGTGGTATTGTTGCAACCATTAAAACTTCCAGCTACAGAAAAACCATTCACGGACATTTGGGAAAAACAGGAAAACAGGGGGTTCTCGCCACGGACTCTTTGAGGTTTCAGATCAAATGGAATGATACGAAGGTACAGACAGAGCTTCATACGACAGAGGAAGCATATATCGAAACAGTCGCATTGTCGTTGAAATACAAATCTCCAAAAACAGCATCTGAAACAGCAATTTGGACAGAATCCTGTGCCGGTAGTCTATTTCCTGTGAAGATGGGGGCCTTCAATCGGAGATGCAAAGGCGCATGGGCGATATGGGTTGCCGAGTCTCGGTATGAGGAAGGTCTCTTCTTCGGACAGCTACCTCCTGCGAAGAATCCTTTGTGGTTTCAATGCCATCCTCTGAGGCAAAGGATCGATATCACGTGGTTGGTCAATCGCCATCTGTCGGAAGGACAAAAAATCGTCTTATCCGAAATGGAAGTATCCCGAGGAAGAAACACTCCACTTGTTGAGAAATGGCGAAAAAAATGGGTTTCTCAATTCGATAAAAACAAGTCCTTAGAGAATAGAAAGGGCTGGATTTGGGGCAATGGAGTAGTTACTTATAAGGATGCGCGGGAGAGGCTTGCTTATCTAAAGAAATCGAAAATCGAAATTGACTGGTTTGCTATCGGGGCAGGATATTCCAAGATTATTGGAGATTGGCTGGAGACGGAGGATGGGCTACGGGACAAAATGAATAGCATATCGCGAAGTATCAGCGAAATGGGCATAGCTCCAGGTCTTCAATTTGCTCCTTACCTCGTTTCCCCGAATTCAAAGACAGCTGAAGATAACCCGGAATGGTTGGTAAGCAATGAGCAAGGTGTGCCGGTCAGAGTAAAGGGCTATCCGAATCACAAAGACAAGGCCTATGTCTTGGATGCCACCCACCCGCAGGTTCAGAAGCATATAGAGGCTATCTTCTCCACCATGCGAAACAGATGGAAATTCGAGATCTTCGTCCTTGATCGAATCGCGGATATTGCGATTCTCGGAAGACGGGTAGACAATACAAACACATCAGGCGAACTTATCGAAGGAGTGCTGGGCCTGATAAGAAAGCTTGTTGGAAATAAGGGATTGCTCATTGGGATAACCCCTCCTCTTTTGATAGCACCAGGTATATTGGCTATCCAATCTCTCACCGATGGAATGGATTTATCCTTCGCTCCGGGCACTTTGATGAGTGCTACATCCACATTAATACATAAGGAGCCTTGGAATGATTGTGCCTGGCTCAATTCTTCGGCACCCTTGCCCATAGAATTTTTTAAGGCCTCTAATAACCTCGCCATAAGCACTCTTCTCAGTGCGATACAGCTGTCTGCAGGTGCGGTTATATTCTTAGGCGATCCTAGGAAAATTGACGATGCCGGCCAGGGTGCCATGCAAAAATTTCTGTATGTATTCAAAGAATGCCGACTAGGATGCCTTCGCATTGATGAGCAGAGAGACGATCAGGGAAGTGTGCTCGTTGTAAAAAATGACTGCGGGAGGCTGGTTTTGTTCAATTTGTCTTCTCGGGAGAAGGAAGTAAATCTATCTCATGTGGCGTTGAAATCCAAATTGGGTATAAAGACCTCGCTTTCTGCGGAGAATGGGACAAGATTCAACAGTCCTGAAATTCATGTGTTTTTACCGCCTTATGGGCACCGATCATTCAAGGTATGAGGTTCTGTGGAGTAGATGAGGCGGCTCTCGGCCCCCGGCTCGGCCCATTTTGTGCCTGTCTTGTTGAATTTGACAGCAGTAATGACCTTTCTTTGACAGCAAACCTGTATGAGAAACTGGAAGATTCCATCACAAACGATAGGGGCACCGACAATCGCCTTGTGGTAGCGGATAGCAAGATGATTTACACCCCAGCCCGCGGCATTCATCTCTTGGAACATAGTGTTAGGGTTTTTATAGAACTATCCGGAAGTGTATTTCCTCGGAATCTTCATGAGTTTGTCGGTGAATTTTGCCCCATTGATGATTATAGACAGCTTCAGAAAACTCCCTGGTTCCATTATGCCGACGGCGACAATCTCCCTATGTCAAATATTGATATTGGCAAAGTCCGACAGGATGCAGATAGGGCTTGGCAAGACATGCAAAGGATGAAGCTTGTTTTCAAGCCGCCGCTACTGAGGTTTATTACAGCCAAAACATTAAATGATCTTATATTGACAAGCAAAAGCAAGTCTGAGGCCGTCCGTATTATTCTCAGCCCTCTCATTTCTCAAGCCCTTCGGTCATCTGCCAAGGGGAGGTTGAGTGTCGATAGGCAGGGCGGTCGCCGTTACTATAAGTGCTGGCTAAATGAGATACCTCAAGACGACCTCCCAATCGTTCGTCAGGAAGATCGGAAGGTATCGGTGTATGAAGTAGGAAGCTTCCTTATAGAGTTCATGGTATCAGCGGATAAAATAAGACTCGAAACTGCGCTTGCATCTATGTTTGCCAAATATCTACGAGAAGCGGCTATGCTCGTCTTCAATAGCTGGTGGAGGCAAAAACATGGCAGTCTGCGTGCTACGGCCGGATACCCGCAGGATGCCAATCGATTCATAAAAGACTTGGAAGAGGTAAATCTCTTACCGGAGAACTTAGACATACTCATTCGCCGGTCCTAGAAGTCCGGGGCTGTGTCAGAATGCGCCTTCGGTGCCCCTACAGCCCCTAATGCACTATCGCCCAATGGTGAATTTATTGCTACAAAGTGCAAACCGCCAGTTCCGACAGCCCGTATTGACACCCTCTCCAAACAAGGATATAAGATGTCATGGCCAATAAATATGAGGAATGGACGGTAACGGCCGAACTGGCGAGGCTGGAACTCAGTGTCGGCGAGAAAGAACGGCTCGCCCAGGATGCGGAAAAAATGCGGGAACTCTTTCTTACGATGGCCGAGGCCGATGTGGACACCCTTGAGCCGACAACTCATGCGTTTACAATTGGCAACCGTGTCAGAAAAGACATCTGCGCCCCCTTTTCAGGGATTGATGATCTTTTAGCCGCCGCTCCAGAAACCGAAGATAACTTCTTTCTCATTCCAAACGTACTCTAGGTGTACATGACCCCACATATCAAACAATGGTCTTCTATGATGCAAGACACAGTACGGTTGCAATCGTATGAACAACGGGCAAGAAAGCTTGATGCCGCTCTGGGCTGTTTCCTAAGTTTCAACCCCAATCATCCAGGAGTTAAAACCGACACCGCCGCTCCATTGGCCGGTATTCCAATTGCGGTTAAGGATAACATCGCCGTTAAAGACAGAGCGATGACATGCGGCTCCAAAATACTGGAGAACTTCATTGCCCCATATTCCGCAACAGCGGTGACAAAACTGGAAACCTCTGGCGGGCGAATCGTCGGTAAAACCAATCTCGATGAATTTGGAATGGGCTCATCAAACGAACATTCGGCTCTCCAAGTTACAGTCAATCCATGGAACAAAGACAAGGTGCCCGGCGGATCAAGCGGTGGCAGTGCAGCAGCGGTGGCATCAGGTCTTGTGCCGCTGGCTCTCGGATCGGACACGGGCGGTTCAATCCGCCAACCGGCGAATTTCTGCGGTACATACGGTCTCAAGCCTACCTACGGCACCATATCCCGATTCGGCCTTACGGCCTATGCCTCCTCCCTTGAAGTTATCGGCCTTCTCACCCGAGATATAGATCTCCTGAAGGAAGCCTTCAGGATAGTCAGCGGCATGGATGAGAACGATCAAAGTAGCGTCCAATCCCAGAAGCCCTCGCCTATGAAGAAGAAAGTCGCCATTTTCAATATCGATACGGGCCTATTGGAAGATGCTGTCCAAGAGTCCTGCAACGCCACGGCAAAATGCCTGACAGAGCAGGGTTATCAACTTTCCCACGTCGATCTTCCCAGCCTCAAATACGTTGTGCCCGCCTATTACACAATAGCAACAGCAGAGGCCAGCGCGAATCTCGCACGCTACAACGGTATGCGTTACGGAAGCAGTACGAGTCTTGCCCAAAATCCCCTGGAACTCATGACGAATTCCCGTAGCAAAGGCTTCGGAAATGAAGTTAAACTACGCATAATGCTGGGAACCTTCGTACTGCGTTCAGGGTTTCAAGATCAGTATTATGGCCGGGCACAGAAGGTCCGCACGCTGATTCGTAGAGAACTCGCCGCCCTGTACAAGGAATACGATCTTCTCCTCATGCCCGTATATCCCACTCAGGCCTTCGCCCGGGGTGATTCGGGGATGGATGACTACCAGCAGCGCATTGCCGATATTTACACAAGTCTCGCCAATCTTGCGGGACTTCCCGCCATTTCGGTTCCCACCGGAATTGCGAATGGCCTACCCACGGGGGTCCAGTTCATGGCTTCCTCATTTGAGGAAGAGAAGCTGTTCCAGGTTGCCGGAGACCTGGTCATCCCCTTCCCTCTGCGACAGCCGGACACCTTCTTGGACATAGGGAGTCTTTGATTGAAACAGCAGTACGACGTATTCATCGGTTTGGAAATTCACATACACCTGAAGACGGAATCAAAGATGTTCTGTCCCTGCCCCGCACGCTATGGCGATGAGCCAAACACCCATGTATGCCCTGTCTGCTTGGGCTATCCTGGGAGCCTACCCCAGGCGAATGAGAAGGCACTGGAACTCGGGTACCTGGTGGCCACTGCACTCAACTGCCACACATCGGAGAAAACTTTTTTTGCGCGCAAGAACTACTTCTACCCCGATATGCCGAAGAACTATCAGATTTCCCAGTTTGAAGACCCAATCGGTATCACGGGTTCCATGCCTACCAGCCTGGGGCGAAGCGGTGAGCGGGTTATCCGTATTCACGATGTTCATCTGGAGGAAGATGCCGGAAAGATGATACACGCTGACGATATAACCCTTCTTGATTATAACCGGGCAGGATATCCATTGCTGGAAATTGTAACGGAACCCGATCTTAAAACAGGGGAAGAAACAGAAGCCTTCCTGCGAGATTTTCAACGTCTGGTTCGTTATCTGGATGTCAGTGACGGCAATATGGAAGAAGGCTCTATGAAATGCGATGCCAACATCTCAATCAACCGACCGGGCCAGGGATTGGGCACCAAGGTAGAGATCAAAAACATGAACTCTCCCCGCTTTGTCCGCATGGCACTCAACCATGAAATTGAACGTCAGGCTGGAGTGATTAATGACGGTGGCACGATATTTCAAGAGACCCGTCTTTGGAACGAACACAGAGATATAACCGAAATCATGCGTCGCAAGGAGGCCTCAGACGATTACCGCTACTTCCCGGAACCAGACATCCCGCCGTTCACTCCCGACAAGGAATTCCTAGACCGTGTGAGAAGCGGCTTGGTGGAACTGCCCTTAGCCCTGAAGAAGCGACTTATCGACAAATATGGATTGACGGTGGAGCAGAGCGAATTCATCTATGACAATCCGGCAACCGTTAAACTATTTGAGCAGACCGTAGCCCAGGGGGCAGACCCCCGTAAGGTAACGGCCTGGCTGTCATCCGATGTCAAAAAAATACTCAACCGGGACAATCTGAAAATCGAGGCTTGTCCGCTCAGCCCATCGCGCTTCCATGAACTATTGTCTTTGATTGATAACGAAACCATAAGCGGCAAGATAGCCAAGAAAGTGTTGGAGAGGGTCTTCTCGCAAGATGAATCCCCATCGGCCATTGTGGAGGCCGAGGGGTGGGCACAGATTGTCGAACCCCAGCACATCGCCGCCATCGTAGATCAGGTAATAGAGAAAAATCCCGTGGTTGTTCAGGCCATACGTGATGGCGATCTCAGACAACGCGGCTGGTTGATGGGTCAAATAATGCAATTATCTGAGGGAAAGGCTTCCCCGGACATCTCAAGAAAGATACTCGATGAAAAACTTTTATAGTGCCTCAAAGCTTGGTGGTAGAGAACATCCATATATCTCTCGATAAAAAAACGATTTACAAGTATCTGTTTATGCCTTGTTCTGCCCGTCTCAATCCCTTTGTTTCCATTTCGGCTCAGTAAGACTAAAAAACGGCCTGTTCTATTCCGTAACGGTTTTTGTCGAGATCTAATGGTCAACTGATTAAGTCTTTTTTTGACAGTACGAAATAGGGTTTTGATTGATAATAATCCGCCTCTAATTCCAGAGATTTTACCACCCACAATCTTCGAGGCACTATAAAAAACTTTAGGGAGCCCTGAAAGTATCCGGCAAGTCATCAAGTGAAGTGCCCCCCACCCCCTTGAATTTGGAATTTGGAATTTGCTCAGCCCCCCCGTCCCGCCCCCTCAAGGGGGGGTGCCACCCATTGCTTCCCTTGAAGGGAGGGGAGGGGGATGATTGCCCCCCTTGAATTTGGAATTTTTTCAGTGTGGCTGTGTCAGAATGCAGGGGGTGGGGCAGAATGATGGATAATGAATTCCCCCCCCCTTTGCCCCCCTCAGGGGGGGGGATTTCCTTATCCCAAAGGCGCATTCTGACACAGCCCCGTAGTTGTTGATCCACGGTGCTATTCATTCTGGGGTCTTCCTGGTCGCACCCCCAAATCCGACCCTTTGGGAATAAATCGTTCTGATGATGGCATGAGCATTCTCGTCCTAAAAATATTCTTTGTCCTATCTGCCCAGAACCTCCGGTGATATGCTATCATCCCTAGCTGTGAACGATGAAAGAACCTTAATCGCCGATGCCTTCTCGAAGATTGGAGAAAATGTAGCCGTCTTTGGGTGGGTACATCGTATCCGCAACCTTGGGGGTGTTTGTTTCATCCTGCTCAGGGACAGAAGCGGACAAATGCAACTGGTTACTGACAAAGAATTTCCCCTTACCGTCGAATCCGTGATTTGCGCTAGGGGAAAGGTTGTGGCCAACGAGAAAGCCCCCGGTGAAGCGGAAATCGCCCTGGAGTCCTTTGACATAATGGCGAAGGCCGCCGCGAATCCACCCGTGGCCGTCAATCAAGATCCAAGCTCCTACGGTCTCGACACCCTGCTTGACAACCGAATGATAAGTCTGCGGAACCCGAAGTTGCTCACCATTTTCAGAATTCAGGCTACCTGTCTTAAGGCTTTCGGCGAATTTTTCCGCTCTGAGGACTTCGTAGAGATAAAATCGAGTAAGATCATCGGTGGCGGTTCAGAAGGCGGGACGAATCTTTTCAAAATGGACTATTTCGGCAAGACAGCCTATTTGGCCCAATCACCCCAACTCTATAAGCAGGCCATGGTATCGGCCGGATTCGAGAGGGTCTTTGAAATTGGACATGCCTACCGTGCGGAGAAACATGAAACGCCCAGACACATCAACGAGTATGTCTCCCTCGATATTGAAATGGGGTTCATTGAGTCTGAGATGCCCCTGATTGAGATTGAGAGGCGTTTCATGGCCTACCTATTTGAAGTACTGCGTAAGGAAAACTCTAAGGAACTCGCAACATGGAATGCGGATGTGCCCGATCCCGATTCCTGTGCCGCCATCCCCATCCTCCCCTATGATGAAGCCAAGAGTATCGTCAAGGGAAAAACGGGTCAACGAACCCTGGACATCACTCCCGAAGCCGAACGGGTACTCTGCGAGTGGGCACAGGGTGAATATGGAATCGCCATGGTTTTTATAAACGAGTTTCCACGGCGAAAACGGCCATTCTATGCCTATCCGTCAGGTCAGAAAACCATGAGCTTCGATTTGTTGTTCAGGGGGCTGGAAATCACCACAGGCGGTCGGCGAATCAACGAGTATTCCATGCTCATCGAGGCCCTGGCAAAATATGGCATGAATGAATCAGAACTCGGGGGATATGTCGATATCTTCAAGTACGGATGCCCTCCTCATGGGGGTTTCGCCCTGGGTTTGGAACGAATCACTCAGAAGATACTGGGCTTATCGAATATAAAAGAAGCCACGCTGTTCCCCCGGGACCGAAAAAGGGTGTCCCCGTAGGGGGGCCTCAAATGAGATATAAAGAAACGGACTAATAACTTGTTGGGTGTATTGGAGGTAATATCATTGCCTGAAAATTAGAAAAAAAGATAATGTGAGTGATTGCAATAGAGATTAAAAAATAGATTTGTTGAATGAAATTATAATGATATAATTTGCCGAGTTAATAGTTTATTCTAAACACATTGTGTTTTGCTTTAATTAGAGGACAAGAAATGAATAAATAAAGTGAGAGGCTCTTATGGATGAATATTTAGCAAAAAAACTTGAAAAAAAGCTATCGGAAACTAATTTTGAAGGCTACAGATTTGGTTCTCTAATTAACTATGGAAAATCTGCAGCTGTTTTTAAAGTAAGGAAAAATATTACAAACTACGCATTAAAAATTTTTGATAATGATCTTATTGAAAGATTTGGACATCAAATACAAACAAGAAGAATTGAACAGGAAATAGAGCTTAAAGATCATAATATAGATGGAATGGTTGGTATACATGATGGTGGGTCAACAACTATTGACAGAGAAGAGTACTATTTTTTAATAATGGATTATGTCTCGGGGAAAAATTTAAAGCAGTTTATTGAAGAAAATGAAATTGAAGAAGAGTTTGTTTTAAAGGTACTCAAAGTGCTATATGAAGTGACTGAGGTGTTATTAGAGAGAGGTGTTGTACATCGTGATATAAAACCCGAAAATATTATGGTCAATGATTTAAAAAATATAGTATTAATGGATTTTGGAGTTTTAAAACTTGTTGGCACAAAGTCGTTCACTGATATTGAAGAAAAACAATTTACCGGCACTTTAAGATATGCTTCACCAGAGTATTTGAGCAGGGAAGAGAAGGATGATTCTGCTGGATGGAGAGCATTAAATTTATATCAGATTGGTGGTGTTTTGCACGATTTGATAAATAGAGAAATCCTTTTCAAGGAAGAAGTGCCATATGCAAAACTTGTTGTTGCAATTAATGATAAAATTCCTAAAGTACAAAATCCTGATATAAATCATGGGATAATACAACTGACAAGGAACCTATTGTGTAAAGATCCAGATAAGAGAATACAATTGAATAATAAGGATGCGATTTTCAAAATAATAAATTTAAAACACATTGATACAGATTCTTCATTAGAGTCTTTAGAAAAATTAAAAAGATATACCGCTGAAAATATTGCACAATATGATGAAATAAAATCACTTGAGAGAAGTGTTGAAGAAAAAAGAAAAATAAGAACTGACTTTTCAAAAAAAATAAAAAATTCTATTTTAGAACCTTTTGAAAATATGAAGAACAATGAAATTATTAATTCTTTTGAGATAGTAGTTGATTATAAATTTGATTTTGATAGAAAGTTATTAAAAGATAACAATGTAAATAACTATATGCTTGAACTTTCAGGCAGCCGAGAACAAGGGTTTGTCAGAAATATATATATACTAGTAAGAGTAGTTAATAATGGTAATTGTGAAGCAGATATCATGATGCAAGGAATACTTCCTTCTGGCTCAATAAATATTAAAAAAAACAGTGATAAAAATCTCCTTATGCAGATAGAAAAAGACAGAAAAACCAGTGTTTTAATAAATAGCTCAGGAGATCAAAGGCAAGAAGAAATTAAACTTAAGTTTAAGAAAATTTTTTCTGGCGTTTTATGTATAGATGAAAATTTTAAAGAAATATTACGCAAATCTGTATATAAACTATTAACTGCATTGTTAAGTAAGTGGAAACCGGAAATTGATGGACAGATAGAATTAGCCAAAATGATGATTGAAAAGGGTCCGGGAGTATATTCAAGGGTGATAAAAAGTGAAAAAAATTTGGTGGTGTGTAATTGGTAATCTACGTATAACAAAGAAATGGAGCAGTCAAATTTTTTGTTACGTAGTTTGCTTGTGCAAAAACACGCGCCAGCTTAACATTTTGCAATTGGGCCGGGGCGTTAGGGCGCAAAGAAGGAGACATTGATTTGTTATCAGCGGTTGAACAAAAAAGATTGTCTTTATCAAAGAGTACCGAAGCGACAAAAAAGTCGCAGTTCGGTCAGTTTCTCACGCCTGAAAGGACGGCTACATTCATGGCAAGCCTATTCCCTGACGGGGCGGGTGATTGCCGCCTGCTGGACGCAGGGGCGGGGATAGGTTCGCTGTCAGCAGCTTTTCTTGACAGGTGGAGAAATGGTGGATTTGCTTTCAGCCGGGTTACTGTAGATGCCTTCGAGCTTGACACCGCCTTGATAGACCATTTGGCATCCACGTTAGACCGGTATAATCATAGCGGTGATTTCGTGGCCAATATCCGTCAAGAAGATTTTATTTTTGCAGTGGTCGAATCATTAGAAGGCAATCTTTTCTCGCCGCCTATTGCGCGTTATTCGCACGCAATTCTTAATCCGCCTTACAAGAAGATCAACAGTGCTTCTGCCCAGCGGCTGGCCCTACGCCGTGTCGGCATTGAGACGGTGAACCTCTATAGTGCCTTCGTCGCGCTGTCCGTCTCCCAGGCCGCGCCGGGAGGGCAGATCATCGCCATCATCCCGCGCAGCTTTTGCAATGGGCCGTATTACCGTCCATTCCGCTACTTCACCCTTGAGCGTGCGGCCATCCGCCACATGCACCTGTTCAAGTCGCGTAGCAAGGCTTTCAAGGACGACGCGGTTTTGCAAGAGAACATTATCATTCGCTTGGAGCGGGACGGCCAGCAGGGGCCGGTGACGGTTACGACATCGACCGACGACACATTCGCCGACCTTGTGACCCACAAACACCCGTTTGAACGGATCGTGCTCCCGGATGACTCGGAGCGGTTCATTCACGTCCCCACGTCCCCGGAGAAGAATGCTATCGAGCTATCCGAGGCTATCCGCTACACGCTGGCCGACTTGGGGCTAAAGGTATCCACAGGGCCGGTGGTCGATTTCAGGCTGAAAGAGCACCAGCGCGACATGCCAGAGGCGGGCACCGTTCCCTTGCTGTATCCGGGCCATTTCAGCAGCATCGGCACCACATGGCCCATTGAGGGTATGAAGAAGCCGAACGCCATCGGGCGCAACGCCGACACCGAAAAATGGCTATATCCGAGCGGCTTCTACTGCGTGGTTCGCCGCTTTTCGTCAAAGGAAGAAAAGCACCGGATCGTGGCGAGCGTGGTCGAGCCGAGTGCCTTCGGTGACGCGCCCGTGTTGGGCTTCGAGAACCATTTGAACCTGTTCCACGAGAACAAACGCGGATTGCCCGAGGCACTGGCCCACGGGCTGGCCCTATTCCTGAACACGACTGCGGTTGATGAGAACTTCAGATGCTTCAACGGCCATACCCAGGTCAATGCAACCGACCTCAAGCTGATGAAGTACCCGAGCCGTGAAACCCTGATCGAGCTTGGCGAGTGGGTCATGCAGCAAGGAAGGCTTACGCAGGAACAGATCAACACCAAGCTAGGAATTCTAACCGAATGAACGAAAAGAACGACCACATTGAGGCGGCAAACCAGATCATCATTGCCTTGGGTCTGCCGAGAGCGCAACAGAACGAGCGTTCCGCTCTTTCGCTACTGGCCCTGCTAAATCTCACGCCGGGCAAGGCATGGGTCAATGCGGAAAACCCGCTTGTGGGCATCACGCCCATCATGGATTGGGCGCACGAACACTACGGCAAGGAGTATGCCCCGAACACCCGCGAGACGTTCCGCCGTCAGACTATGCACCAGTTCTGCGATGCCGGTATCGCCCTTTACAACCCAGACAAGCCCGACCGGCCGGTGAACAGCCCGAAGGCCGTCTATCAGATCGAGCCAGTCGCGTTGGCCTTATTGCGCACCTTCGGCACGTCGGCATGGCACGACAGCCTGACCAAATACCTGTCCGAGCGGGAAACGCTGGTCGCCCGCTATGCCAAGGAGCGCGAGCAGAATCGTATCCCGGTCGAGGTTGCGCAGGGCAAGGAAATCACTCTCAGCCCCGGCGAACATAGCGAGCTGATCCGGGCTATCATTGAGGACTTCGCCCCGCGCTTTGCGCCTGGTAGCGTGCTGATCTATGCTGGCGACACGGGCGACAAATGGGGCTACTTCAACGCTCCCTTGCTGGCTGGTTTGGGCATTGATGTGGATTCACACGGCAAGATGCCCGACGTGGTACTGCACTTTACCGCGAAAAACTGGCTGCTGTTGGTTGAGTCCGTCACCAGTCACGGCCCGGTCGATGGCAAGCGCCATACCGAGTTAGCATCGCTGTTTGCCGGATCCACCGCTGGGCTGGTCTACGTCACAGCCTTCCCGAACCGGGCCATCATGGGGCGATACCTTGGTGATATTGCGTGGGAAACAGAGGTTTGGGTAGCTGATGCACCTTCGCACCTTATTCATTTTAATGGCGAGCACTTTCTTGGACCTTACAATGCGCCCTAACCAGGTGCTCCACCCGACGGCTATTCGCTGTCGCTGAGCTTATCGTTAGGCTTTCTGAATAAACGAATAGAAAAAAGTGAACAGCAAGAAAGCAGAAAGAACATCCTTGCCACAAAGGATGTGTTACGAAAATATGCCGGATGTGGTATACTTGGATTTTAGAGGATGCGGCCTAAAGGCACTCCACTTGCCCACCATCTGCTTTGCGGCTGCTGTCAGATGAGTTTGGGCGTTAGGCCCTACAAGACCATCCACAAATGAAGGAAATTTAATGCCCATAGAACATGAGTTAAGAGCACTGGCAAATACATACTCAGAGAAGCTGGATGCTCAAATCGATGCCCGTGTAGCAGAAATGGAAGATGATGATCAATCCCATTTCCTGATTTATCGTGTTCTTGGTGTCACTACCAAAGAAGGAAAGATGATCGATATTTATCAAAATAAAGGTCGTTTTTTATACAAGTACGCAGGCTCCTTCCTAGAAGAGGCTACGAAACTGTGTTTCAAACACAAGTTTCCGGATTCTGGAACCGTGAGAATTCCTAACGCAATTGGCCAAAGACCAAAAACATTTGAAATCGATTGCCTCGTTGATTCCGATGCTATAGAGATAAAATGGAAAGATGCAACAACAGATGGCGATCACATTAATAAAGAACATACTCGGATAAGGGTCATATCCGCAGCTGGCTTTACGCCAATAAGGGTAATGTTTTACTACCCAAACAGAACTCAGGCGAAAAGAATTCAGGAAACCCTTGAAACGCTTTACAAAGGGATAGGCGGAGAGTACCACTGGGGCAATAACGCTTGGGAATATGTAAGAGGAAAAACTGGATTTGATTTAAAATCGTTATTGGAAGCAATGGCGGAAGAGAACGCACACGAAGATGAGTAGCTCAATTAGTAAATTATTCCTTGGCGATTGCCTAGCAGAAATGGAGTCGATTGAAAAAGAATCCATTGATCTTATTTATCTTGATCCGCCTTTTTTCACTGAAAGAAAACATACGCTAAAAACAAGAGATAGAACCATGGAATTTAGCTTTGATGATATTTGGGGTTCTGATCTTTTTTATGGTGAATTTCTTTTTGAGCGCATAAAGCTCATGAAAGGATTATTGAAGGAATCAGGCTCCATTTTTGTTCATTGTGATAAAAGTGGAGAGCATATTATTAGGGCAATATTGGATAACGTATTTGGTGCTGAGAATTTTCAGTCCGAGATTATTTGGAGCTACAAGCGCTGGTCAAACTCCAAAAAAGGGCTAATGCCAAGCCATCAAAATATCTACTTCTATTCTCGCTCAAAATATTTTAAGTTCAATACAATCTATACATCGTACTCTGAAACAACCAACATAGATCAAATACTCCAGAATAGAACTCGGGATGAGCATAATAAATCTGTTTACGAAATTGATGAGAATGGAAAGATCAAATATAGCAAAGAAAAAAAGGGTGTCCCGCTGAACGATGTTTGGGAAATTCCATATTTAAACCCAAAAGCAAAAGAAAGGGTCGGTTATCCCACTCAAAAACCTATTTTGCTTTTAGAGAGGATCATCGAACTTGTAACTGATGAAGGTGATCTTGTTCTTGATCCTTTCTGTGGCAGTGGAACAACATGTGTAGCCGCTCAATTGCTCAATCGGGATTGCATCGGTATTGATAAATCAAAAGAGGCAATTGAACTAGCATGGCAAAGACTCTCTAGCCCGGTAAGAACAGAATCTAATTTGCTAAAAAATGGTAGAGAGTCGTATGTCAACGCTGACAAAGAGGCTCTTAGCTTATTGAATGGAATACCATTCAACCCAGTGCAAAGGAACAAAGGAATTGATGCAATCCTTGTAGAGCAATATGAAAACACGCCTGTTCTCGTTAGAATTCAGAAGAGCAACGAAACATTATTCGAAGCCGCCTCGTATTTGCTAAAAGCAAAAGAAACCAAGCAATCTAAAAAGGTAATTCTTATTCAAACGCATGAGAATGATTTATTTTCCGGCATTGCCTACACTGAAGGGTTGGTAATACTTCAGGCACCTTCTCTACAAATTAATAAGGAACTAACAAAGCCATCAACTCGGACCGCTAAACACGGCACGGTTTCCGCTACGCTCCGGTAGCACCGTGTTCGCTACCGGTTATGGCAAGCAGTAGGCTTTCTGAATAAACGAATAGAAAAAAGTGAATAACAAGAAAGCGAAAAGAACCGTCCTTGCCACGAAGGATGTGTTACGACAATAGGCCGGATGTGGTATACTTGGATTTTAGAATGACGCAGGTTTTTAGCCCAAGTTCACCAAAATCCCCCTTGAAAGTCCGTTGAAAATCTTTTTTCATCCGTTTCAATAGTGTGAAACATAGAAATATTGCATCCAGAGGCCAAAACGCACCCCGCATTCGCCAATGTGGTGACTATCCAACCTCGATCAAGCTTGTCGCCTTGCTTGCTTCTTTGTATATTATATTCTATGTATATACGCCGTGTTAGAGTTCCCAGAGGGGCTCGAAAATCTCAAAACATTTACTACAATTTGGTCGAAAGTGTTCGCACCCCAAAGGGCTCTCATCAGCGTCTTGGCCTCTCCCTTCTGGACATTTATGGAAAACTGGGGTTATCAGGGAAGTTCCTTGACCGACAATTAATGAAATACAAAATCAGTGGTGATAATCGAAAAAGTTAACTGTCGGTAGAGGAAGGAGATAAGGTTGTTTTATGGTGAACTTGGGTTAGCATGACTGAGACCTGCAGAGGGGATACGGCAATTCTTGATGGTGAAGAATACTATGGGTAAGACCTTAACCTGCATTTCTCACCAGTATAAAAATGCATGTGAATCCCCGTAGTATTTCAGCACCCAAGCAAAAACTTATTAACAGAAAAGATATTGCCCAGATAATTTCAATATATTTTATATAAATTGAGTCGATTCTTCCCGAAATTTCTCATTTTCAAAACCCTCAGAGCATAGCTTTCCTTCGGGGGAAAGGGGGGGCTATTTATTTGATTTGATACATTCAGATTGCCTGGGCCGCTCTTATCCAGATGTCCCACCAGGGGAAACTTTCCGGTAGACTGATCCAAACTCTACGAACAGAGATTTTTACCGCGGCGGAGATTTTAAGCATCCGTAAAATGAACCTGCGAATCCTTAACCCAACTTCGCCATTATAAAGTCTAAATTCCCCTATGACAGCATTTATTCATTTTTTTTCACACTACAGATCTCATGATTCAATAGCCTCCGATTGAGGGGGGGGGCTTTGAGAGCTTTAGGTTAGTATGAATCTCTAAATGAAAACTCTCCAATTGGGAATTCCCTCGAAGCCTCTTGTTTTTCTTATTTGTCGAATAAACACACCTATAATGTAACAAATGTCGGACAATTCGGCAAGAGGTAACAGATACTGTGTATCACTACATTGTAAAAATGACGGATGCTGGAAATGCAAATAATTATCCTACAAGAAGTTAGCAGACAGGGCATCGTTGAAAAGTACGGATAATGGCTGTTTTAAGGTGAATTTTGGCGAAGTTGGGTTGAGAAGAGGAAGATCAAGAAGCTATGGAAGCAGTACATCTTTTACGGCTACAGGCAGATCTCCAACCATCTGGATAAAAATATGGGTTACGAGACCTCTCCAAAAAGGGTTTACAGGCTTATGAGGGAGATGGGGATAAAAGCTGTTGTTCCTAAGCGATGCCTTTCCAAACCGGGTAAGAAGCATAAGAAATATCCTTATTTGCTTCGTAACTTGAATACAACGCACCCGAATCATGTATGGGCTTCGGACATCACCAATGTGAATCTTCCCGGTGGAATCGTATATGTGGTTGCTATAATCGATCTTCATAGCAGGAAGATACTATCCTGGAATGTCAGTAACACAATGGATACATCGTTTGTCATGGAAGCTCTAATGCAGGCAATGATGAGATATGGTTTGCCTGAGATTTTCAATAGATTCTGGAAGACTTTGAAGTATGAAGACCTCTATTTGTATCGCTACGATATACTAAGAAAGCTCCGGAAGGGACTATCAAAGTATTTCCGATTCTATAATTCGATAAGGCCTCATCAGAGCCTTAATGGGAATTCTCCGGATGAAACTTGTTCCGGGAAATCTAACTTAAAAGCGGCATAATGCTGTATTGACCAAAGGGTGCACTATAATGTTCTCTGAGTACAGATTCTACGCCCATCTGCGTAATCTGCGGATGGGAAGTTAGGGCGGGATTTTTCCTCTGAGTGCAAGTCCAGAGGAGTCAGGAAATCCACCGCATGGCCAAAGATCATTCTGAAAATTCCAGCGGTCTGTTGTGATCAGGGGCAGATTTAGTTTTCAAATCTGGATAGATGGTAAATTCAGAGCAGTCTCGAATATTACAATTCACCCTTTAAATCTGCCTGATTCTCCGGGTTTCAAAATATTTTTTTTGATGTATCATTATATCAGGATAAATGCTGAAGGAGTCCTCGATCATATAAAAATTTGGGATAGAAGACCTTCTGCCGCCACCCTAAAAATTCCCGCCCTATGCATTAGAGGCATTAAAGGAGAAGAAATGATAGACCTTAACCTGAATGAAGATCAAATAGCGAAGAATGCGAAGCACTGTGCCGAAAGGGACATTCTGCTCCCAACCTACAGCCAGATGGCCAATCCCGCCTTGATACCAAACGAAGTAAAGGCGGAGTTGAAAAGCATAGGCCGCGACGAAGCGCATAGCCGAAACCTCTTCCGTGTTTCATGGGAAAACGAAGGTAAGGAACGCGGCGGGGGCTTCAATGGCGTTAACTATTTAGAAATCCCCTCGGCCCTCAGCGGTGTAAAGGCGCGTATCGTGGGACTAGAAGGCCGATGGTTGCCCACCGGTGCCCATAAGGTGGGTGCTGCCTATAGTTGCTTGGCCCCCACACTTGTCACCGGCCAGTTCGATCCCAGCCGCAATATGGCCGTATGGCCAAGTACCGGGAATTACTGTAGGGGCGGTGCCTACATATCCCGGCTGCTGGGGTGTAAATCCATTGCGATATTGCCTGAAGAAATGTCCCGTGAACGATTCGCCTGGCTGGAGAAGATGGCCGATGAAACTATTGCCACCCCGGGATGCGAAAGCAATGTTAAGGAAATCTTCGACAAATGCCATGAGCTGGAAGCCCATCGCGGCGATTACATCTATATTTTTAACCAGTTTGACCAACTTGGAAACCACCTATGGCACCATGAAGTCACCGGGAGGGCGATGGAGAAGGTGCTTCGCCTGTTAATGACTCCTCAATCCCGTTTCGCTGCGACCTGTGTCTCATCTGGCTCGGCAGGCACGATTGCAAGTGGCGAGTATTTGAAGAAACTTTTCCCAAAAGCGAAGCTTGCGGTTAGCGAAGCATTGCAGTGCCCTACGCTATTGAACAATGGTTTCGGCGGCCACCGCATAGAGGGCATTGGCGACAAGCATGTTCCCTGGATTCACAATGTAAAAAATACCGACATGGTTGTCGCCGTCAATGACGAACACACAATGCGGCTACTTCGGCTATTCAATGAGAAGGCCGGACGGAATTACCTCTTGGAGAAAAATCTTCCCGTAGAGTTTGTTCAACACCTCGACACCATGGGCATCAGCGGTATCTGTAACATGATTACCTCTATCAAACTTGCTAAGTATTACGAGTTGACAGATGAGGACTTCATCATGACCGTCTTCACCGATTCAGAGGGCATGTATAGTTCCAGACTCGCCGAATTGAATGCCGAACACGGTCCCTATACCAGAGATAATGCCGTGGCCGATTTTGAAATGCTTAAGCAGATCGGCACCGATTCATTACTGGAACTTCGCTATGAAGACAGAAAACGCATCCACAATCTGAAATATTATACCTGGGTGGAACAGCAAGGAAAAACTGTGGAGAGCCTCAACAGGCAGTGGTACGACCGGGATTACTGGGAGAGTATCTATCGTCTGAGGGATGAATTGGATGTGCTTATTGAGGCATTCAATCAGAGAATTAAACTCAGCAAAAAGGGTTAAACATGATACTTCTCAAAAACTGTTATCATCTGGTTGCCGATGCAGAGAGCAAAGGTCAGAATGGCATCGATCTCTTGATAGAAGACAATGTTATTAAGAGAATAGCCCGAAACATACCCCCTCCGGAAGACGCTCGTGTTATCGATGCCTCCCGGCATGTGGTGATTCCCGGCTTGGTGAACACCCATCACCACTTCTATCAGACTCTCACCCGAAATCTGCCCGCAGTACAGAACGCCAAGCTGTTCAAGTGGCTCGTTTATTTGTACGAAGTTTGGAAGAATCTCGACGCAGATGGTATCTATTGGTCTACGGCTCTGGCAACCGCAGAGTTGCTTAGGACGGGATGTACCTTAGCATCCGATCACCATTACCTCTATCCCCAAGGTGTCAATGCCGATATAATGGGTACACAATTCTCCGCCGCTGAGATGACGGGCATACGTTTTTCGCCTTGTCGGGGATCCATGAGTCTCTCGAAGAAAGATGGCGGTTTGCCTCCGGATTCTGTAGTGCAGTCCGAAGAAGTGATACTCGATGATTCCAGACGGGTCATTACCCAGTATCATGATCCATCCCCATTATCCATGAGAAAAGTTGTCCTGGCACCCTGTAGCCCCTTTTCCGTCTCGGAGCAGTCCTTACGCGAAACTGCCTCATTGGCACGTGAATACCAGGTACTTCTACACACCCATCTGGCCGAAACATTGGACGAAAACAGTTACTGCGAGAGAGAAATGGGTGGCCGTCGTCCTCTTCAGGTGATGCAGGACTGCGATTTTGTTGGGCCGGATGTTTGGTATGCACATGGCATTCATTTTAACGATGAGGAGTTGCAGGTGCTCCAGGAAACCGGTTGCCATATCTGTCACTGTCCGACATCCAATATGCGCCTGGGATCCGGTATCTGTCGAGTCAAGGAAATGAAGGAGATGGGCATAAATGTTACTCTAGGAGTGGACGGCAGTGCCTCCAATGACAGTTCCGACATGATGGGAGAGTTGCGCAATGCCTTGATGTTGCAGAGGGTTGCAAGGGGTGCGGACGCATTAACGGCCAGGGATGTCTTCCGAATGGGAACCGAGAATGGGGCAAAGTTGCTGAATTTTCCCCTCTGTGGGAAGTTGAAGGAGGGCTGGGCAGCGGACATAGCCCTCTTCGATGTTTTTAAGCTCGAATACGCCGGATCACACAGCGATCCGCTGGCCGCACTCATCTTTTCAGGCTTCAATCACGGGAGCGACTACACGATAGTGAACGGTAAGGTTGTCGTGCAAGACGGACGGTTGACCGAGTTTGACGAAGAAGAAATTTTCCACAAGGCGGAGGCTGCCGCCGAGAGATTGATTAAAGGGGGTAGGATATGATTAAAGAATTCATTAACGCTGTATCGGTGGGGCACGCCGTAGAAATGGGTAAGCGGGGTTACGTGTTCCTTGCCGGCGGCACTCAGGTTAACAGCACTCCTTTCCGGAAATGGAATAAGCCTGTAGAAAAGGTGATTTCGCTGTATCAGCTAAAACTGACCGGAATTCGCACACAGTCAGGGAACACCGTGGTGGGTGCGATGACGACACTGCAAGATATTGCAGACAGTGAATTGTTGCCCCATGCTCTACGGCAGTCCGCCTCTTTTATTCCAACCCGCTCCATAAGAAACATCGCGACAATTGGCGGAAACGTGGGTGCCAACAGGACAGATTCTTATATAATTCCGGCCCTATTGGCCCTCGGTACCAGGCTTAAAAATGCTACGGGAGCTGAAATGAGTATCGAAACATACCTACTAAACAATAGTGAAGACCTGATTCTTGAATTCATAATCCCGCCACTAAAGGGAGCCTGTGTCGTAGTCAAAGAATCGCGTTCCCACATGGCGAAACCCGTTGTGACGGCGGCGGTGCGACTGGCTACAGAGGGAAATAAAATCACCGAGGCCGCTGTTTATGCCGGATCTGTAGCCGATAGGGTATTAAAACTGACGGCAGTAGAACAAGCCATATTGGACGGCGTGGATGTCGAACAGGCCGTGAGAGAGTCAGTCCATCCCCAAGATGACATCTTGGGGAGTGCCGATTTCAAGTGCTATTTGAATGCGGTAAGAATCGCCGACGCGGTGGAAGAATGTGGAAAGGAGGCGTTCTCATGATGGTGACTTTTACGCTTAATGGTAGGTCTGTTGGTTTCGGGGCACTTCCCGGAGAAACCGCACAGTCGTTTTTGCAACGCAATGGCATTCCCTCAGTTCGCAATTCCGATGATGGCTATGGATTTGCAGGTTCAGACTCCATACTCCTCGATGGGCGTATAGTTGGAGCCGGTATTCTGCTTGCGCCTCAACTTGAAGGCCGAGATGTGCGAACGGTTGAATCCCTGAGAGAGGGACGGTTATTGGGCATCGTGCAGCAGGCGATGCTGGAATGTGGCTGCGTTCAATCCGGCTATAATGCTCCTGCTGCAGCCCTTATGCTATGGGAATTATTGCAACGCATTCCCCAGCCCTCTAGGGAAGATATCAAAGATGCCCTTTCCGGTCTCTTTAATCGAGCAACCGGCTATAGGCAGTTCTTCGATGCCATAGAACTCGCCGTGGCACGAATGAAAGATCCAGGAAAGAATTTTGAAGGCATTCCATCCTTTGGAGATGACTATCAAATTATCGGCAAGCCTTCCCCAAAGAAGGACTCTGCCCGAATGGTAGCAGGAGAAAAAATGTTCGTGGAAGATCGGGTGGAACAGGATGCCTGCTATCTCAAAGTCTTGCGATCTCCCCATGCCCATGCTTGGATAAAATCCATCAACATAGAGAAAGCCATGGCCCTGGAGGGGGTTGTCGCCATATTCACCCACGAAGATGTGCCAAAGAAGGTGTACAGTCAGGCAGGACAGGGTTTCCCCGAGCCTTCCCCCTATGACCGGATGTTGCTATCGAAGAAGGTTCGCCATGTTGGGGACAGGGTGGCCGCCGTTGTGGCCGAAAGCCCGCAGATCGCAGACCAAGCCCTGAAGCTGATCGAAGTCGAATATGATCGGCTTCCTGTCGTTCTTGACTGGGACACCGCCCGTATGGCTCGTACTCCTCTAATCCACGGCGGAAAAATCTCATACAAGGCTGGTGCGCCTGAAGATCTGCCCGATTTGAACAGGGATGCCAATTCCGCCGAGGAACCGGTGGTTTATCAATTTCCAATTGGCGGCAATCCGCGCATGAATATCGCAGCGTCCATATCGGACGGCATAGGCGATGTGCAAGAGGGTTTCAAGCAGGCCGATGCCATTGTTGAACGAACCTACACGACAACCCAAATCCAGTGCACTCCCTTAGAAAAGCACACCTGCTACGCCAGAATAGAAGGGGAGAGGCTCATTATCCACGCCTCAACCCAAGTGCCCTATCATGTACGTCGTATCATAGCCACCCTACTTGATTTACCAGAGAACCACATCCGCGTCATAAAGGAAAGAGTGGGGGGTGGATATGGTAGCAAGCAGGACGTGTTAATTGAAGACTTGGTGGCCTTCTGTGCCTGGAAAACCGGCCGACCAATCTTTCAACAGTACAGCCGCGAAGAGGAATTTATCGGGTGTTCCACCCGTAAACCAATGCGCATCACCGTAAAACTCGGTGCAAAAAAAGGTGGGAAGTTCACGGCAATGTATATGAAAGTGGAATCCAATCAGGGTGCCTATGGTGCCCATGCTCTCACTGTGCCCATGAACGGTGTGTCGAAATCGCTTCCGCTTTTTCTATGTGAGAATGCCCGGTTCGATGTCACGGCCTACTACAGCAATCGGCCTCCCACCGGTGCCTATCAGGGCTATGGAGCACCGAAGGCAAATTATGCCCTCCAGATGGCCGTGAAGGAATTGGCATCCGAGCTGGGCATAGACCATCTAAAACTCATAGATATAAACCGAGTCAGGGAAGGTTCCATGCTGGAGATACTCAAATCTCTCGGAGAAGGTAGGGAGGGCAAGGCCGTACCAGCCATGAGTTGTGGACTCGGGGTAGCCCTGAAACAGGGTGCCGAGATGATTAACTGGGGCTTTGATGAAGAATCGAACGATCCTGATATCAAGATAGGCAAGGGCGTTGCGACGATACAGCAGGGCTCTGGACTTCCTGGACTCGACATGGCCAATGCCACTATTAAAATGCTGGGCGATGGGACCCTGCTAGTCCAGTCAGGGGGTGCCGATATCGGTACCGGCCTGGATTTGGTTACGGCGAAGATGACCGCTGAAATACTGAGAACCCCCCTGGATCTCATCACCGTTCAGTCAGGAGATACAGACATGGCTCCATTCGATACCGGGGCCTATGCCTCGTCCGGCACCTATTTCTCCGGCGGGGCCACCAGGAATGCCGCACAAAAGATGGCTGGCATAATCAAAAGCGAGGCAGCTAAAATCATGGACGAGGATGTAACGGATCTTGAAATCGTCTATCCCTCGAAGATAGTGGGTAAAAAAGGCGAACTAACCTTCAAGAAACTGTCCTGGCATACACAAGGAGGAGAAGGAAGTGGGCAGATCATCGCTAGTGCCGGCTTCACCACCGAGTATTTTTCTTTCCCTTACGGTGCCCATTTCGCCCAGGTAGCAGTAAATACTCGTACAGGCAATGTGAAGATTCAGAAATATTATGCCCTACAGGATGCCGGTATGCCGATCAACCCCGAATACGCTTTGGGCCAGATGTACGGTGCCGTGCTGAAGTCCATTGGACATGCTATGTATGAGGAAATGATCTTCGATGACGATGGCCACTGTCTGAACACAGATCTGCAAAGCTATGGCGTGCCAATGATAGGGGATATGCCAGATGATTTCAAGGCAGTATTGGTGGAAACCGATGATCCCTATGGACCCTTTGGGGCTAAATCTATCGCCGAGATTTCGGTCAATGGTGCCGCCCCTGCCCTGGCAAACGCAATCCATGATGCGGTTGGCATCTGGATACGCTCATGGCCATTCTCCCCAGAGAGAATACTCCGGGAATTAGGCAGACTGTAAGCCCTGGGGCTGTGTCAGAATGCGCCTTTGGCCCGCATGCGGCGTTGGCGAAAAAACCTGAAATGCTCATGTACAACATGTACACTCCGCTTTCAGAACTTTTCGCCGCCTTGCCTGCAAACCAAATCCATCATTCTGACACAGCCCCAAGCCATCCTTTTAGGGTGTCTTTCAGGTTTTTAGGTTCTTCTGGGCTATGATGAGTTTTGCCGCAGGTATTCCATAGGGCGAACAACTGACGTAGTTCAGCCCGATATCCATGCAGAAATGAATATTCTCTATTTCCGTGCCATGCTCCCCACACAGACCTGCACTTATACCCGGCCGAACATACCGTCCGCGCTCTACCGCTATTCTCATGAGTTCTTTCACCGGCTCCTGTAATACCTTGAAAGGGTTCTTGCCTAGAAGATCATATTCACTATAATCGGCAAAAAACGCATTGAAGTCATCTCGGCTCAGGCCAAGACAGGTTTGGGTTAAATCATTGGTTCCAAAACTGAAAAAATCGGCATATGAAGCAATTTTATCGGCTGACAAAGCCGCCGAGGGCAACTCGATCATTGTACCAACACGATAGGGCAAAGCTTCTTCGCCTTTCTTCTCCCGAATTTGTTCTTCAATCTGTTGAATACCCTGGATTTCAAAGCCTTCAATTTGTTTGCCGAAGCGTATTGCCTTGATTTCTCGAGGGGTCATCACAATGGGAATCATAATTTCCGGATTGCAGGTAATGCCTTTATTCTTTCGAAGTTTGAATGCGGCTTCGAATATCGCCTCTACCTGCATCTGGTATATCTCCGGGTAGGTAATAGCCATACGAACTCCCCTGTGCCCGAGCATAGGATTTGATTCGCTAGTCATATAACATCGGAGTCTGATATCTTCTTCTTTTACTTCAGGATGGTCTTTAAGATAGTACTCAAGAAATGCCGTCATGTCTTCTGTATTATGGGGGAGAAATTCATGGAGTGGGGCATCCAGCAATCTTATCGTCACCGGTTTCTCTTTCATGAGCGCAAAAATTGAATAAAAATCTGAAACCTGCATTTTTTTAAGTTTTGCCAAAACTTTTTTGCGCTCAGACTTGTCTTGAGCCAAGATGAGCGTACGAAAAACAGGGATGCGATCTTCCCTGAAAAACATGTGCTCAGTGCGGCATAGACCAATTCCATCGGCGAGAAATTTCAAAGCGAGGTCGACATCCCTGGGCTGATCAGCATTGGCGTGTACATCGAAATCATGAATATGCTTCTGAATTATATTCATAAATTCGATTAGGCCACTGTTGTCAATGTTCGGCTCAATGAGATTCAATTTACCGAGGTAAAGAACTGGCTTGTCATTCTCCGGTACTTCAAAGCTAATATAATCGCCTTCCTTTACTATGTGTCCACCAATCTCCATCCCCTTATCTGTGAATTTGATTTCGGGATTAACCATGGCAATTTTCCCAAGCGATCTGGCAACTACAGGAGCATGTGAGGAGTATCCGCCTTCCGTGCTAATTACACCGACAGAAGCCTCAATAGCTTTTACATCTTCCGCATAGGTAGCGGTCATCGCAAGAATGAACTTGTCCCCTAGGCATTGTCTTTCAGAAAAACGCGCTGCCTCCAGAAGGGCATTTGTGGAGAAATAGACTTTCCCCACAGCTGCTCCCATAGCACCGGAAATCCCACCTACTACAGATGGGACATTGCTAATTGACTTTCTATCAATAACAGGATGCAAAATCTCCGATAATTGCCCCGGTTGAATGGTGTTAATAGCATAGGCTTCATCAATAGTTCCATTTGAGACGAGGTCGAGTAATGTTCGAATTTCAGCTATAGTGGTTTTTTCGGGCACACTGGACTGGTCTATAATCCATAATTTGCTACTTTCTATATTAAACTTGATTCTCCTAATTTCTTTGTAGCTCGTTTCCAGTTGTTTCGCAATTTTTTGCAAACTGCCGAGAAACTTTTTATCAATCTTTTGTATAGGCACACTATTCTTACCGGTGGTATCAAATTCATTTTGAATAAAATCCCCCGTCAATACATCCTCGCCATTAATGGGGTCGCGTGAGGTAAACGTACCGAAAAAACTAGTCTCTCCATAATTTCCAAAGGTCATGGCTTGGATAAGAATTGCTGAATCGGCCAAAGCTTCGCTTTTTTTGAAGTATTTTCGGAAAAGATTCTTGATGTACATGAATTGGGCGAACGCCTGCTCAAAAATCTCCGGCGGATAAAGAGTCTTCATTCTCTCAATGGCCATCTTGATCTTAGAGGTAGTTTTCGCAGATTGCATTTCTCCAAGCACTGATTCCAATTGTTTTCTCTTCGCGTCATCCTCTGCTGTCAGAGAATCAAGTTTGATAATGCGTTGAAGCACGCCTCTGTATTCATGACATGCAAAATCTTCTCCCACAAAGGCGGCAAAACTATCAATTGTTGAATCGCATAGCCCTACATTGTGAATACTCGAAAAGGTGTAAACCATATTCAGCATCGGGCTAACAACGATTTTAATCAGAAGAGGATTCTCGGCACCCCATCTTTTGTCTAAGATCTCGCCCATCTGTCCGAGGGCCTTCTGATAGAGCGAGCCGTAATCTCCCGATCTTGATTCCTCCTCGAAAAGAAAAGGTTCGGTGAGGATGAATCCCGGCAGTATGGGAATTCCCAGAGTTGCGAGATTCATAAGATTCCGCCCACGTACACCAAAGTATTGAAGCACTTTTTCATCATTGGTGTATTCATTTTCACTGAATAAAAATATGTCTTTCATTAGACTACCTATCAAATACGAATCATCTGAAGATGACTAAATTTCTCCCTATCCAAAAAGCCTAAGGACAGAGCCTGGATTTCCACCTAAAAAAGCCTCAAAGCGCGGACTAGCACCTTCAAATAAATACTTCTTAAGTTTTGAAACTTCCGCTGGGGCATCACCAACGACACTAAAAAGAATAGGTGTGCCATGTTTAACTTTTCCCCACTTAAACAACGCATTGATATCATCAATCCGCTCACCATCATACCAGATGAGAACGTCAAGTGAAGAATACTTCAGTTTATAACTCTCTATTATTCGTTTCCATGCCTCAACATTTCCATTATGAAAGAGTTCGTTTGTAACATTTACACCAATTTTTTTGGAAAGTGTTTTCCTGGTGACAGTGGCGGATGCCGAATTCGAAGTTACAGCAGGTGATGGCACTGTTCCAGGTGCCTTTCCCCTAAGACTCTGCTCTTGCTCTGCATCACGAAACTTCTTCAGGCTAGCAGTGCCTCGGTAGCCACTTCGCGCCTTCACCTTGCCACCATTATAGAGGAGAGTGAAGACATTGTCTACCGCACTTTGCAGGGTGTCCTTATCAGTTTTCTCAAGACACCCTGCATAGCATGTAATGAACGAGCCTTTTCTGATAGGAAAAAGCTCTTCCCTTGCCTCAGTCAACCTATCCGGGTTCAGAAGGGCAATGGTGTCATTACTGCTGATGCAAACAAGAATGATTTGAATATTTGACCAGCTTTTAACCGTTTCCTTCAGATTGGTGAGGCTTTCAACCTGGGAAGACACATTTTCAGACTTGAACGCATAGCCATACTTTTCTACCAGGAGAATGTTCATTATCGGTTGAATCTGTTCTTTTTCTATCTGATTGTCATCGAGTGCTGAATTGATTAGATCGGCCAGGTTATACCCTTCCTCAATATCAGCTACCATCTCCTGCGTCTTTCGGAAATGCCGCAAAGCCAGGTTATACCCGATTCTATTCCCTAGCAGATTCAATTGATTATCGCTTATGTAGGCAGACATTGCTTGGCTAGATTTCACTCAATTCATCAAGATTAACCTTCCGCTTGGCTCCTCGGGAGCGAGCAGGGGTGACATCAGCCTTGCCCTGAGGCACGGCGGCTTCTTGATCGCCAGGTGCTGACTCTTGCGAATTGTTGACTCTACCTCGCATCTCAGGATCGGCGGCGACAGACTCAAATCTCTGATCAATATCGCTCCGAACTGTTGATCGACGCCGCTTAAAATTAGCGAATGCCGCATCTTGAAATCCTTTAGATACTCCGTTAAGGAATTCATTGAGCACATTGGCCATGGCATTCAATACATATCTCTTTCGCTTAATGCTTGTTATATCGACATCAAGGAGCAAGCCCGGCTGAACATGGAACGGATTTATCTCATAATCAAATTTCTCGAATTCACTTTCGAGAAAATCTATGCGTTTATCCAATTCAACCCGAGCCTTTGGGTTCTCATATCCAAATGTTCTCTTTGTCTTCTCGCGAGCTTCCCGAAGGGTCTTCTTGAATAACGCTTTTTCATAGAGAAATGTTTGGTTCAACATCTCAATCTCTGTCCCTTCGGACTGGAGCGGGAGCAACTCATTCCAGGTCTTTTCCTGGTTTTCGTAGAGATCTTCCCCCGATTTCTCCTTCATTTTTCTCACTTTCTGGGAGACGCTGCCTGCAAGATCCTCAAAGTCATTTATATACCCCATTCCCTTCTTTCCGCGCTGATAAACCACTTCTGTGATGTCAGACACGTGCGTTATTTCCAAGCGAAATTGCTCCATCTGCTTGGTATATGCTTCTCTCAGTTTCTGCAATTGACCGTTATCAAAGAACTTGAGCTGCATTTGATAGCGCTCATCCGGCAAGCGGGAGGAATCCACATCCTCATACTCCCGGATAATGAGTTCTCGGCTATTCTTGAGGTTTTCAACAAACTGATACCCCATCTTTGAAGTATCGAGAATGGAGGTAAGGTTGTTAACCGCCGTATTAAACCCTCGGTTTCGAATGTTTTCGATATCGATGATTCGCTTGATGTTCTCTCGTATATTGAGTTGATCAAAGTCGTCAGGATCAATCTCTGCTCGCAGGCCTTCGATTTTTTCAACTAGATTCTTGGCCATGAAACGATATCGCTGGGAGTCTTCGGACTCCGTATCATCATCCGTAAACTCGGAAACACGTTTAATCCGCTCGAACATCAGCTCGGTATCAGCAAGCTCTTCTTTCCCTTCATCGACTAACTGATCCTGGTAGGCTTCAACCTCCCGATCTATCATATCAGTGATTGTTTTAGCTATCTGATCTTTGATGATATTCTCGGCAGTGGACTGATAGTGAAAGATGGGACTAATCAACTCGGAATCTAGAATATTGATAGACAGCTTAACATCGGTAACCGTTTTAGCCTTGTATTGGTTATCCTTAAAGGAACACTTCACGACAGAATAGGCATTTTCCCCACGGATAAAGGCACCGACATCGGTTTTTTGACGTAACAATGCATTGGTCTCATTCTCAAGGTCATTAACCCCTCTTTGAATATGTCCTTGAAGATGTCCATACATGTTGATAATGGATTTCTCCACTTCACCAGTATTGAACTTATCTGAACCGCCAACTTGATCAATGAGTTCGGACATTTCCTTTGGCGAGTAACGAGCAAGATTTTTCGTTTCTTCTTTGTCAACGAATTGCCGGATTTTCTTGACCATTTCATCTTCAGAGGTAGTTATATACCGATTGAACATGTTTTGATAATTCTGATTGAAATAATTGTAGATCTTTTCCTTCAACCCCCCCATGACATCCAATTCTTGGAGGACTTCTTGAGGAAGCTTTGTCTGCACTACATTCAGAACTGCATCTACTTCTTCGTTAATAAGCTGATCATACTCTTGTTTCTGATCGCGTCCATCTTGAGCAAGGGAATTCCTTGATCCAACTGCCGACGGCTTTGTCGGATGAAATACGTTTGGGCTTTTGGGCAAATCACCAGCCATAATCACTCTCCTAAATATAACAAAATATCAGGTTATCTATATCCTGACTATAATTAACTCACTATAAACTATTTGCGGATGTTGGTCTACAAGAAAATTACAATCCCCGAGATTTTAGCATTTCAGCCGCAATTTCACGTAGTTCCGCAACCCGACTCACTCTTGAGATGGCTAACAAAGTATCAATAGAAATTTTTCTATCTTCCCGAGTAGAGCTGGAATCATTAAGAATGTCAACAGCCGCATCATACTCTCTTATTCCTCGCTCGGCATCCAGTCTTATTTCTCTCACAGCTAGATACCAGATAGTGTCACCTCTACGGATGATGGTCTTCCCGGTATCAGGCAACATCAGTATATTTCCCGGGTAAATCCAGTCTGGATCCTTGCCGGCAAACACTCTGTAATCCAAGTCTTTATAGCCATTGAGTACCGCAATTTCGTTTGCTATCAAATGAATATCGGCCTCGGATATGGTCACGCGCCCGTTTACGTCAAGATATAAGTTGACTTCTTCAAGTGTTTTCGGAATTCTATTTACGTCAATAAAGGTGCCTTGATTACTTGTTTGGGCATTAGAAAATGTTTCTGTATTTGTTTTTTGATCGGCATCTTGCTTGGAAACCTTAGCAGTTTCATCTGACATATTACCACCTTCTATAGCTTCGGCAACACCGGAGGATGTAACGACATTTTCTTTATCTTGTTTATCTTGACTGAAAACCTCGCCGGTTTCATCTGGCGTATTACCATCTTCCGTCATTTCAGCGACCGCACTCCCCTCATTCGTGATTTCAGCTTCCGTATCCTGAGGATTGTATACGGACGCTCCACCTTCTTCGGCTACTTCGTCATATTTGGCTTCGACGGAAGATGATTTCTTCAGTCTAAAAACCTGTCCCCAAGGGGCCTTCCCTGTGAAATCCCAAATGGCTCCACCGGCAAGGAATAGTGGAAGGAGAACCAGCAGAATAAGATGTAGCGAATTAAATGGTCGTCTACTCTTTCGCTGTGCGGCGGTCGGCGTTAAAATGGGAGAAGGCGTTCTCTCTGGGCCTGCTACCGTTTTCTTTGCTTCGACAGGCCTTTTAACCACAGGCGGCTTTGGTGCCTTGTCAGATTTCTTTTTTTCGACAGGCCTACTCACTGGGGCCGGTCGTTTAACTTCTTTCGGTTCTTCCTCTGGATCGGACGGTTCTTGTTCTTTCGAATTATATAGAAGTGCCATCTGCTGCGAAGAAAGAGGGCCCTCTTCATGGCCACGAAGACTTCTGATTAGTTTAAGAAGTCTCTCTCGATTATCACCCCAGGGAGCTTCATCCAGATTAATTACTCGATTGATTCTTTCGTTTATTGCCTTCGCGTTAGCAAAATCCTTTGAGGTGACACTCCTCTTCACTGACTGCCAGAGCAACCCAGGATTTTCGCCAAGATAAAGATCTCCAAAGAAAGGCAAGACAGAATCCGGCGAAGGGGAGCTTTTTATCAGTGAATTGATCAGGGTGCCCAATGAACGGCCTTCCTTTAATAATGGATGCTGTGCCGGAAGGTTTCTGCAAATCATCGACAAAATCATAGAAACATTAGAAAAATAAAACCAAGACAATCCTTGCAACGATGCGTTGCCTTGTTTAAGAGTGGCCCTGAAGTTCTGGATGGCTTTCAGCAGAAGCGGGCTAACCGTAGAATGCTTGACACCATCGCGAAATGCTTGAAGACAATTCCCAAGTGCAGAGATATTCTCGGCTTCTTCCGGAAGAAGACTGTCCTTTATACAGGTTAACATATAGTTGACATACTTATTGATAATTTGGTCTTCTTGGATGTCTGCCACAATAAATTTGATGGGATACCCATCTGGAATACTGAATGAGACATCGACCATTCCAGACCGATAGCGCATGGTTCTCTTGGCAACATTTACCGACAAGCCTTCATCAATACCTCCATCAAAAAGCACATCAGCGAGGCCTGCATGGCGTACGCGCCATCCATTTTTTTGACGGGTTATAATTGATCCTTGAAATGTCCCCTTCTGCATGTCTGCCATATCAACAATTTCCAAAGTTGATGGAGTGCTCCCTCGAACAGGGAAGAGAAGTTTGAACTTGCGCTGCAACTCTGAATCAGTAGTAAAAACACGTAGCTTATTGCGTCGGTGTCGATGCCGTTTCAATAGGCAGATATAAGTATATGCATCGGGAGAATCAAGATCATCATATGTCAAATCACTTATGAATGAACCGATCAGGTCGGGATCGATACCTCTATCAATGAGGTTGTGCATAAATCCTTGATGGGCCGTAATTGACAGGATTTCCCCTGCCTCATACCAGAAGGCATTACCATCCGCGAGGATTAAACCAACGTCAGAAAAATCCTGCTTAATATATCGGAAGGGATTGCGGTAATATTCGGCCTTCGCCTCTTCAAATACTCGAACGAAATGTTTATCTTGCTTTTCTCTCTTATGTAGATCGAAAACAATTTTATCATCATATCGAAGATTAATATTCCCGCTGGAATAAAACCACACCATATGGCGCTTCTCGCCATCTTTGACCCTGTGGTAATCGGTCAATTCATCTGTGGGCAGGGCAAAGCTTTCGAAAAAACGTTTCATTGTTTCAACGACATTGGTGTCTCCAAGATATCGACTCTGATACTTGGGTACATTGAGTATTTCCAATAAAGGATTTCCTACATGATTGTCAGTAATGACAACTGTTGCTATTTCTTTGTGAATTTCATTCGTGAGAACTGGAGAGTTACCAATGCGAAGGAATGGACGGATATCTCCCAGATCATTGCCTAGATACACAATATAGCACTCACTGTCTATGTGAAAAATGCGGGACTCGGGAGAAATGAAATCAGGCATATAAATGTTCCATCCAATTTGATTTACATTAATTATACCCTGTTATGGTATTTCAATCAAGGGAACTTCTGACAAAGCTATTTCTTGCACCCTATACGTAGGGATAGCAACTTCTGAAATCTTCGTGCCCTAGTTTTCTGTAGCTCAAAATCCATATATGGGCAGGCCCCTTCTGATCGGGCTTTTCTCTCCAAGTATTGAGACGCACGGTTTCCCATGCGGTTTTTCGCCCGTTAAGCAAAGGCTTTTCTCTCTCGAATTCAAGTTTGGTGAGCTTGGGTTAAGAAGTGTTCCCCGCCTTGTCAAAATACCTCATTGCAAAAATCTCAATCCCGTATCTCAAGAGGCATCCCTACTCCAGAGGATGCCAATTCACCCTTTGCTCCAACGATCAATCCGAAGATTTTGACACAAGAAGGGGAGTATGCCAGTAGCAACGGGCATCTCCGATCTTCTAAAAATGTCTGTAATTGGGGTTAGCGAAATCAAAGAGGATAAAAATAATTATTTTGCAGAAATAAATTAGCATCCATCTAGTAGTGAAGACTAAGGGAAAGGGGCTATTGACTCAAATAGTGCCAAGCTTGGGGACACTCAACTTCAGCTTACGGCCATTTCTACAAAAGACTTCCCAGGCCCCTTAACTGCCTTGCCGAATACGCATTGAACAGAGGCCGACACATCGGCAAAGCTTCTGCGCACACCAAGAGAATTCACATCGGCAGAATTTAATGCCTGGCCTATGAATCTAAACAGTACAGGCACATACTCACGGGTATGATCCGTACCCTTAAAGGTAGGATCGCAACCATGATCGGCACTTACAATGATGGCATCGCCGACATTCAGTTTCGCTTCAAGCTCGGGCAGGAAACTGTCGATTTCAACTACCGCATCGTGATAGCCTCGGGCATCTCTACGATGTCCATATATCATGTCTGTATCCACAAGATTGATGAACACGAACTGGTCATCTGCAGGTTCATCGGTGGCAACGAAGAGGGTTCTCTCCATACACGCAGGATTTCCGGCATCGTGATAGGAGAGATCTATGCCCTGTTCGTTGAAGATTGAACCGATTTTGCCAATGGCAACCGTTTGGACATCTTGAGACTGAAGATGATCAAGAAGAGACTTGTCTGGCAAATCAATCGACCAATCATGCCTATCCCTTGTCCGCATAAAACTGCCAGACTTGCCGTCAAAGGGACGAGCGATGACTCGTCCCACCCGATAATTATCGCACAAACCCCGCGCAATTTCGCACAGGCGATATAACTCACTCCTGGGGAAGATTGTCGAGTGCGCCGCAATCTGAAACACAGAATCTGCTGATGTGTAACATATAGGCATACCAGTTCGAATATGTTCATCCCCTAATTCCTTGATAATATCCGTCCCCGATGCCGCTTTGTTGCCGAGAATCCCTGGCACACCTGTTTTGTCGAGAAACTCGGCTATCAGCTCGTTTGGAAAAGACGGAGCCATACTCGGGAAAAGATGAAATGGCTCTGTTAATTCGATACCGGCCAACTCCCAATGCCCCGTGGTGGTATCCTTTCCAGGCGACCTCTCGCACATAGCACCGAAACTGGCACTGGTTACCATTTCCGGCTCACATCCGGGAATTTCCCGTCCCAGGAGTGCGGCGGCGTTCCCCAAACCCATGCGTCGCAGGTTGGGCCAATGCACTCCGCCGAGGGCCGTAGCAATTCCCACCGCCGTGTTGGCTCCCTCATCACCGTATTTTTTGGCATCCGGGAGTTCTCCCAGGCCGAAACTATCAATAACAATCAGGAAAACCCTCATCAGTAGTTGCCCTCGGCACAACTTCCTGTCATCACCTTAACACTGGAGCCAATGCCCAGCCGGTTCGCCCCTGCCTCTATCATCGCCGCCGCCATGGCCCAATCCCGGATGCCGCCAGAGGCCTTGACACCCATGTCTGGCCCTACGGCATGCCGCATCAGTCGCACATCCTCCACGGTGGCACCGCCGCCAGAGAATCCGGTACTCGTCTTGACAAAATCGGCCTCGGCCTTTTTTGCCAACTCGCAGGCTATCATCTTCTCTTCCTGATTCAGCATACAGGTCTCGATAATCACCTTGAGAACAGTACCCGACCTGGTGGCCCGACGAACGGCGAGTATATCCTCTTCCACCGATTTGTAGTTACCGGAGCGCAGGATGCCTACATTGATTACCATATCGATTTCGGCCGCACCATCGGCGATTGCCTCCCTGGCCTCAAAGGCTTTCGCCCTGGAGGTCATTGCGCCAAGGGGGAAGCCGACAACGGCACAAACACTGGTATCCGTGCCCTGAAGCCTGGGAGCAACATAGTTCACCCAATTGGAATTAACGCATAGAGATTTAAAATTGTACTGCTTGCACTCTGCCACCACCTGATCATATTGGGCAGAGGTCGCCTCGGGTTTCAATAGGGTGTGGTCGATATAGCGGGCCATTTCGCTATATCCAATGCCCCTATGGCGGGACAAGTCCTTGGTTTCCGGTGAAGACAGACCCTCCGCTCCTAGACGGCGTATAACCTCTTCGGCAATACGTTCGATTAACTGTTCCTTGTTCACCTGATTACTCCTTCACGCTCAAGGGCCATTATCTTGTTTATTCGTTCCAGATGCCTGCCTCCCTGAAATTTGGTTTCCAACCAGGTTTTCACCATGACACAGAGTTCTGCCCTGTCGTGCATTGGGCCGCCCAGGGTGAGGATGTTGGCGTTATTGTGCTGCCTGCTGTTGAGTATGGTCTTCATGTTGTAACACAGGGCGGCGCGTATTCCCTTCACCTTGTTGCAAGCCATAGATGACCCGATTCCGGCACCATCCAGCATGATTCCCCTCTCGCAGTCTTCGGAAACAACCTTACGGCAGACAGCCTCGGCGATATCGGGATAATCCACCTTCTCAGGACCATGACATCCGAGGTCTTTTATCACATAACCCAGGGTTTCCAGATAGGAAATAATGGCTTGCTTCTCATCAAGGGCACCATGATCGGAGCCGATAGCAACCCTTTTGACATTGTCTTTGAGATTAACTTCCATATTCAGCCTCCCAACGTGACTTCATCTATTATTCCGGCAATTACCGTACGGATTGTACCTATCGCAGCCTTGCCCAGAATCTGCCTTGCCGAGCCTCCCTCGTCGATAATCAATACACGGTCTCCGAGACCAGCTTGAACGGCATCGACGGCGAGAAAAGAGCCGCCTATGAGCTCGCCATTGGGCTTCATTTGCCGTAGGACTAAGAGTTTTTCGCCATGGTACATGGAGTTTTTGATGGTACAAACGGCCTGTCCCATCACCTTTGCCAGCATCATAAGGCATCAATGATGCCGATAATGGCGGCATCGCAGGGGTTGAACCAATCCGGCATACTCATGGCGGCTTCCTTCCCTCCCTCGAACATCACCTTATCTCCCTCCCCAGACATCACAGTATCCACGGCGACGATGGGCATACCGTTCTTCCTGCCCCGCTCGTCGATGGGCTGAACAAGGAGCAAGGATTTTCCATGAAGACACTCGATTTTCTCCTCACAAACCACCCGCCCGATCACGCATCCAATCTTCATGATTAGACGATCCTAAATCTATCCACCAGGGTACAGCGGCGTTCCCTAGTAAATGTTTGAGCTCGGGTGAGGCCCTCCCCAGTAGGACTGGCGATGGTAAAGGATGGAAATCCCGCCCCTCCATATCCAAGACCGGCGTAGCAGGGGCCATTCTTCACAAACAGGGAGCAATCCATCAGGCGCGCCATCTGCGAAAGCTTGTCGACATTACGGGAATGCATAATCGCCGTATGTCTATATCCTTGCTCCAGGGCATAGGCCAGTTTGATAGCAGTTTCCACATCCTGAACCCGTGTGAGAGGAATCACAGGCATGAGTTGCTCTGTTCCCAGCAAGGGATGATCCGATGGAACCTCACATAGAAGGATTCGGACATCTTCAGGAATATAAACGCCTATATGGGAGGCGATGAGCTGGGGAGATTTCCCCACATATTTTTTGTTTACCTCCCCCGTTTCCAGGATGACGAGTTTAGTGATCTTCTCAGTTTCACGTGGAGAGAGTTCGTAGGCACCGCTGGAGGCCATGGCCGCCTTCAACGCATCGGCCACGGTATCGACAACGATTACTTCCTTCTCGCAGATGCAGATTATGTTGTGATCGAAGCTGGCTCCTTTTACGATGTCGGCTCCGGCCTTTTCTATGTCGGCACTCTCATCGACGACACAGGGAGGATTGCCGGGGCCAGCGGCGATGACTTTCTTCCCGCTACGCATCGCCGCACGAACGACACCGGGTCCGCCTGTTATAGAAAGGAGGGATATGTCGGGATGCTTCATCATCGTCTGGGCCGATTTTATGTCAGGCAAGGCCATCGCCATGATAAGGTGTTCTGGCCCGCCGACTTCTTTTATCGCTTTGGCTAAGAGCGTTACGGCGAGTGATGAGCATTTTCTGGCAGCAGGATGGGGGTTGAACAGCACCGCATTTCCGGCGGCTACCATGCCAATGGCGTTACAGATCACGGTGGAGGTGGGGTTGGTGCTGGGGATGATTGAGCCGATAACGCCATAGGGAGCTCTCTCAATCAGGGTGAGTCCATGTTCGTCAGTGAACACATATGGCCGGACATCTTCAACGCCAGGAGTTTTCTCTGCCGCCAGTTGATTTTTCAGAGTCTTGTCCCTGGCATTCCCCATGCTGGTTTCTTCGACCGCCTTCTCGGCGAGTATGGAGGCGTTTGCCTGAATAACTGTCCGCATCGCAGAGATGATGGTGCGTCTCTTCTTTAATCCCGATTCGACGAGTTCGAACTGGGCCCGCCTTGCGGCTCTCACAGCCATATCCATATCCTGAAAGATACCGTCATCGATATTGCCAGATAATGGCACGGCATCCGTCTTGCCGGGAGTTATACCATCTTCAAAATCTTCGGAGACAGATTCGGAGAATTCCGTTATGACTTCGGCAATGACTCGTTTGATCTCGTTTAGTTGCATTTCCACCTCCCTAGCTCTTGTAGGTGATCTTCCCACCTTCGTCGATGATGCCGATGAGTGCGACGATGAGTGCATCGACAGGCTTGTCGACGGTTTCCCTTGTCCAGCGAACGCTACTCCCCCGGCAGAGCATGACGAGGTCATCATCCCGAGAATTGACCTGATCCAGGGCAATCAATCGCCTACCCTGTTTCTTCCCGTGATGATCGCATACATCAACGATGCGCCAGATGGCACCGGGGATGTTCGCCGCACTCTTGGAAGGAAGTACCGTCCCCACGACACGGGCGAGGGTCATGGAGTATTCTCCGTAAGGCCATAGGTTCGTAGGCCCTCCACTTCGACAGAATCAACGATTGCCACGATGGCGGCATCGGTGGGTTTGCCTTTGCCCGCTTCGGTGAAGCGGGCACTACTACCGGTAACGTAGAAGACGATTTCGCCTGTGTTCGCACCGACATCGTCGATGGCGACGGCATAGGAACCCAATCCCTTCATCGTCTTGGGATTCACATTCTCTACGAGGCTTAACTTTAAACCAACCATGTCTTCAGCCTTGTGGGAAGACACAACAGTACCGACAACCCTAGCCAGTTCCATCTATTTCCTAAACCTCCCGCCCCGGCAATGCGGCCAGCCGCTCTTCGACGGCCTTTCGTGCCTCGACAATCTCGCCCTCATCACCGGCAATGTACACACGCCCATATTTACCGAAACCCGAAACATTGATGATATTCACCCTTGCTGTTTTCTCAGCCTCATTCGCGGCGTAGTAGGCATACCCTGCGGGCTCCATTTCAAGCACATAAAGGGTGTCTCCCCGCACAATCATATTCCCATATCGCACCTTGTTGATAAGCTGAGCCTGGTGATCGGCGATGTTCTTGATGAGTTGACTTGTAAAAATACGTGGCTTAAGACCATCGGCTTCGGTCAACTGTAATGCCTTGAGCACGGCTTCTCCAGCCATACGAGTGTCGCCCTGGCTATCCGAATGAACCTCCAGCATACCGAATGACCGTTCGACAACCTGTAGCCCCGGGGTTACATTGGTGGCCTTGAGAGCGATGTCGGTAAGTCGGTTTATCTCAATACCCGGTGCTATTTCAATAACGCAGGCCGACTGATAGGCCACCGGGAAATATCCCTTGGATACGGTCGAGATGAAAGAAGCCATTTGAGGCTGAAGGGAATCAAGGAAAACATAGGTACGTAGATCAATACTCATATATATGCCTTACTCGCCTCGTCCAAGCGGCAGGGCCTTGTCCACCGCATCATGTGGCCGAGGTATTACATGTACTGAGACGATTTCGCCAACCTTCCCGGCAGCCCGGCTACCGGCATCGACGGCGGCTCTCACCGCAGCGACATCTCCACGGACTATGGCTGTAACGAAACCACCGCCTATCTTCTCATACCCGATTAAATCGACCTGGGCGGCCTTTACCATGGCATCCGCCGCCTCAGTCATGCCGACAAAGCCACGGGTTTCTATCATACCCAGGGCTTCCATGTTCTTCTCCCTCATCTTTTTCTCCTTATAAGAGTACAGAATGAATTATGGACAGAAGGAAGGTCATTGTCAAGCAAAATGTTAATATATTCACATTGGCAGGTGCTTTCCTCTACAAAACTCACACCCTCTTCATCTCCTATGGTGCATATAATCACTTTATCTTGTTAATAATCTAACATTCAATCCTGATAGATGATATCCTTTTCATGAGGGAACATGTGAACAAGGCCGAGCGGCAATCAGTCATCATCAATATGCTCAAGCAAGAAAACGGGCTTCCCGTCCGATTAATCGCCAGTCATCTTGAAGTTTCTCACATGACAGTCCGTCGGGATGTTGAAGAACTTGCCTCCAGGGATGAGGTGAGGCTCATACATGGCGGGGTAATATTAAGCCCCAGGCATGTCAGGGGCATTGAGGAAAGGCCCTATTCCCTCGTCGAGGCGGAGGCCCTGCACTCGGATTCAAAGTGCCGCATTGGAAGAAGGGCTGCAGATTATATAGACGATATGGACATCCTCATTATCGATAGCGGCTCGACAACGGAGTATTTGGCAGAGACCCTTCCCCAGGACAGGAATTTGACGGTGATGGGTTTCTCCCTGAATATAATCGGCTACACGGCGAAGATAGAAAGGGTCGAGTCAGTTATGCCCGGCGGGCTGTTTCACCAGAATACACTGATGTTTGAGAGCAGGGAAGGGCTGGCTCTTATCAAGCGGTACAGGGCAACCAAGGCATTCATATCCGCTGCCGGGGTATCTCTGGATCTCGGAGTGACTTGCCAAAATGCCTATGAACGGGAAACCAAGATGGCGGCTATTGAATCCTCGGCAAGGCGAATTCTACTAGCAGACTCCTCAAAATTCGGGATAATCAGATCTGAATACTTCGCCGATATTGAGCAATTTGATATGATTATAACCGATGTAGGACTTGATAAGGTAACTTATCACACGCTGGAAGAGCGTTGCATTGAGGTGGTTTTAGTCTGAGCCTGTTGGACTTTGACGTTCTCAAGCCATTTTGATGGGGTTTTCCCGATACAAGGCGAAAAAGCTCCTTGTCAATTTCCTAAAGCTGTTTTTCGAGGTTCCCCATTCGCGTTTCTAGCTCGGGTTTTTCCACCGCTGTATCGCCGATAGAATACGTGTGCAATTTTACAGTCAAAGCAAACTGTGAGGAGCGGCCTTGTGAATCAGGGCTCTAGCGAGTATCTCAGTGGGGTCGATAAGAGGAAGGTCAATATCACTTTGCCTCAAGGCCAACGGTATTTCCGTGCACCCCATTATGATGGCTTCAACTCCTTTTTCGCGTATGTTATTTATAACCTCATACAATAGCGCAACTGCTTGGGCTGTTACGGGAGAAGAGAATGCCTTTATGCCGAATTCCTTATCGTAGATGGCTTGGTGCGTTTTTTTCCTATCTACATCATTTGGAAGGACAAGTGAGAGAGTGTCATTCGCGGCAAAAGCGGTTTGATAAACCCCTGATTCGTATGTTCCCCATGTTGCCAACAATCCTATGGTCTTTGATACCTTGCTCTCAATGAATTTCTTTGTCATCTCGATCATATTGACAAGCTCTACATGAAGATTCATCTCATCAAGCAATGAAAGTATTTCGTTGAAAATCAGCGGACTATGGGCCGTATTGCAAGGGATGCCGATTATTTCAGCACCTATTTGATTGAGCTTGCGTATTACGTTGGAAATTGCGATAGCGGGGTTCTCTATTTCATCGGAGTTCTGAAGATACTCCGTTCTATCTGCGATATATTGAGAGCAGGATAATAAATAGACTTCTAAATGATCCTGATCTGCTACGGCTTTAGTGTTCTCAAAAATTTTTCTGTTAACATCAAGCCCGGCGAAAGGGCCAACCCCTCCGACAATTCCGATTATTTTCGAATTGCTCACAATCTATTATTTCCTATGTAAGACATTCGAACCATCCCAGTTTTCTGGAGGAGGCTCTTTCAGAAATTTTTGGCAACGCTCCAGCATTATTTGCACCGGAATATCATGTCTTCTATGCTGTAACAATTGAAGAAATACCGAAGAAGCCTTTTCCCACTCCCTGTTGAAGTATAGGGCGACACCATAATTAGCTACTCTCAAAAACTTTTCCTGGCCTTTGCTTAATTCGCCTCTTCTGGATACCAATTCATGAATCCTAATGCCTTTATTCTTCCCCTTGACTGCGACCTTGTCTAGTAATCGGGCATCAACATAATCTCTTACCACATTGTAAGTTGATTCACTGATGATAATACTTGTTCCGTAAATTTTATTTAGAGCCTCTAAGCGACTTGCTAAATTCACAGAATCCCCGATAACCGTATAATCTAATCTTTCTTCCGAACCCATATTCCCGACAATAACCTCACCTGTGTTTATCCCAATACGGGTGAGGGAATTCGACACAACGCTCTCGGGATTTTTCTTTGCGGTATGTTTCAAAACAGCCTGGCATTCGAGAGCAGCATAGCAAGCTAGCACGGCGTGATCTTTCACCTCATCAGGGGCTCCCCAGAATGCCATTATCCCATCACCCATATATTTGTCTACCGTGCCGGAATTTCTTATGATTGTTTTACTCATTATACTAAGATATTTTTCAAGATCTTCAACAAGAAACTCTGGATCCAACTGCTCGGAAATCGAAGTAAAATCTTTTATGTCGGAAAAGAACAAAGTGAGTGTTCTTTTTTCTCCCCCTATAACGGCTTCCTTACCAAGTCCGATCATTTTAGACACGAGATTGGAAGGAACGTATTTGTTGAATGAGCGCAATCCTGTAACCATGTTTATAAATGAATGATTCATCTCATTGACTTCCTTAATTACAGAAGGAACCTCTTCAATATCATCAAGAGAGAATGCTCGCACCTTCTCCATTTCTTGAGATAGTCGGTATAGTGGTTTTGATATTGATTTTGAAAAACTCAATCCAAAAAGAAGAGATATGACAATGAATAATGATGCAAGCGTTATTACAATGATGTTATTACGATTTACCTGGGCCATCAGTGTTTTCTCAGGAATCACGATGCCCATTGACCAGCTAAAGTAATCATTCGGGTTAAATCTATTATAAAACGATATATATTTATCTCCATTGACAGTAAAAACAGGCAACTGCTGTGCACCCCTGAAATACTGATAAGTCAAATATGACTCTCTTATTATTTCGTCTTGGGAGTCTTCTGCCAGAATTAGTTCGAGTTTATCAATATTCGGATTCCTGCTTATAAATTTCTCAAGCACATCCATCCCTTCTGATTTATCAGTGCCTACTGCAATTATTTCATCTTTGTTATTTAGGAGAACAGCCTCCCCCGTTTTACTCAGGGAGAGATCGCCCAGAAAGAATGAGAATTCCGCAATGCCTATATCAACACCAAGCACCCCAATCAATTCACCATTGTCTTTGTAAACTGGCATGGCACATGTGACACCGGGTATGCGATCCGAGGAAAAAACGTAGACATCCTCCCAAATTAACTCATTTTTATCCAGTGCAAAATTATACCATCCTCTCGTTCGAGGATCATATCCTTGATCAACAGGCAATATCTCATTTTTGAAGAACTCAGAATTTGCACTATTTTCATGTGTCCAATTAATCGTCACGTTTTCGTCAGAACGCTCAATTACCCTATAGCTATAGCTCCCGTCAAGCATCCTTTTTGTCATTGCAAAAGAGCCTTCGGATGTTCCAAGATAAATTGCTCCAATCTCATTATTTATTTGAAGAATTTCACGCAATAGTTGTAAGAATTTTTCATCGTTGTTCCAATTGTCGCCATCCTTCTCAAGCAGATACTTCAATTCCTGAATCACAGCCTCTGCGCTCTTCATATAATTAGTGGTTTTATCGGCAACAGCACTTGCCATTTCTTGCATCATATTCTCAGCTATATAATACACGCTACGCTTACTGCCCTGATATGCCGCCACGAATGTTGTTAGTCCTGACAGCGCAATGGATACGATTATAAGCACAACAACACTGGCCCTCAGCGAAATAAGCGGCTTAAGCTTGTCGGCGTTTAACCTCCTATCTCCCTCGGTGGCCCTAGGCTCGGCTATCAAAGATGTAGCCGCTATATTGGTATGGACTATCAGCAGAGTTCTTATGGGATCCACAAGCACGTCGATAGCAACAAAAACTGCAATGACGGCATCAGCTGGCAATCCAAGAGGAACAAGTACAAAAGATAAAACACTAACAGTGGCAACCCCCGACGCTCCAGCGGTAGCAATGCCAGCTAATATTGAGCTCGTCATGACTACGATAAGCTGGCCTAACGACAACTCTAATCCATATAGCTGTGCGACAAAAATAGCTGCTGTAGAAAAGTACAGAATATTCCCAAAACGGCCTATAGTTATTCCAAATGGCAATAGCAAGCTACTTGTTCTCTCAAAAAAATTGAGCCTTGTATCCATAGTTTTCACAGCCACAGGCAATGTAGCAAAACTATTTCTTGAGACTAGAGAAACTATGACAGGCTCCAGGAGAACCTTGCAAACATAGATGAAGCTCTTCCTACTTCTTTTCCAAATGATAAGTGTATTGAATATGAGCAAAGACATAGCCACAGAAAAAAACACCATTATGAATTTAGCCATGGCCAACAAAATACCGGTACCTACTGTTGCTACTTGAGTTGACAGCATACAGAAAACACCTATTGGCAATATATACATTGTCCAATTAGTTATTTCTCGGAAAACATCCAAAATACTAGAAAATAATTGGGTAATACATTCGCCGATTTTTCCCTGAATCATTCCTATGGCTATACCAAACATGATTGCAAAAACAACAACTTGAATCTTTACGTCATTTACGAGAGATAAAAAGATGTTTTTTGGAAATAGATTAACCAGAAACAAGAAAAAATTGTTACTTTTTGCATGCTGATCACTTGGAGCAAGTAGCGAGACTACGAGTTCATCTGAGTCCTTCTCTATAGCTTCACTTATTATGTGAAGATTTTCATCTCCAAACCCTTCGCCGACACCAAAAAGGGTCCCACTGATTACACCAGCAATGCTGAAAATAAAATAGAATCCAGCAAATACTAAAATGAACCTTATTAAAAATTGCCCCAAATATTTTGACTTCATCAGCCCTGAAAGGCTAGTTATTATCGCCGCTAAAACAATGGGATATATCACCATCTCTAATAAGTTTAGATACAATCCTCCCACAGAAAACAGCACTGAGTTTATAGCATTGAATGCATTATATATAAAACTATCAGAAGGGACTTGAGTGAAATTTCGTATCGCTAATCCCAAGGGAACCGCAGCTACTATTGATATAATCAATAATATAGGATTAGTTAAGAATCGAAAACGATCCTTATCCGTCAACATCCGATCCACTGCCTGGGAAGTTTTCATCTAATTAACGGCTAGGGAGAGGCATACTCAGCAATGAACCGTTAGGATCGATGCTCATTTCATTTTTCTCAATCACTTTATTAAATATGTATACCGATGAACTGTAGGATTTTGGTAATGCCACAATATAGCTTTCCTCTGAATTACGGAATGCAAAAACACTAAGGATTTCTTTCTGCTGGGATGGCAATTTTTTCAAAGCCAAATAAAAATCTACTTCGCATCCATAGGCAATCAGCTTTTCATCTTTAGCCACAGCCTTGGCCATATCGTCATAGTCTGCATACTCTTTGATTTCAGCCTCAGGAAAGAGTTGCAATGCTGGAACAAGAAGATCTGACTCCTTAGTCACAGCGACGCTTCCGACATGCGTAGTTATTGTCGTTTTAATATTCCTGCCCCGGGTCATGTCCTTATTCACCAGCAAAGCCCTATGGAAAGTCAAATAGGGCTTTGTCGCACATATTTGCTCCTCGATGGAAGTCTTTTTTTTCAATCTAGATATAGCGAAATCCGCCTTATGGCTTACGAGCATATTTATGATGTCAGTCTCTGTTTCTGCGCTATTATCGATTCTAAGTTTCACTTCAAATTCATCAGCAACTTTCTTTGCCAAATCAATATCAAATCCGACAAATTCATCATCATTAGTTTGATAATGGAATAGTGGAATGTCTTTCTTTCGGATAGCCAAAACAATTTCATCTTTATCTCGTATTTTATCGATAAAAGAAGTCCTTATAGGATCATTTTCGTTTCTTATTTCCCTTCTTTGATCTCCTTTCGTCACCTTGCCTGCAACCAATGCATTAACCGCCATATTTGTATGCACAATGAGCAGTGTGCGTAGGGGGTCAATAATAGTATCTATTGTCATAAAAAGAATCAAAACTGCTTCTACGGGCAACCCAAGAGGCTCAAGGACAATGCTCATTAGTGCCAATGTTGAAAGACCCGTTGCACCAGCCGTGGCTGTTCCCGCAAAAATACTACCAATGATAACGATGAAAAGACCACCGATAGTCATGGATGAGGCATATAGTTGACTAACGAACATTGCGGCAAGGGCGAAGTATAGAATATTGCCGAACCGACCTAAAGTGATTCCAAGCGGAATATAGAGTTTAGTTGTGCTCTCAAAAAACCCTAGCTTTTGATCAAGAGCCTTCATTGCTGATGGCAGTGTCGCAAAACTGCTTCTTGTGGCTAGGGCAATAATTATTGGATCAAGAAGCTCTTTCAAAACCAAGCCTAATTTCTCCTTGCTTCTCCTCCATATAATGACTGTATTTATTACCAATGTCACCATTCCAGCAATATAAAACAAAACGATAAACCTTATCATCGCACTCAGCAATTCAAAAAACTTCTGACTTGAAGTTATCTGCCCAGCAATCAGAAATATAAGGCCGATTGGAAGTAGATACATTAGCCAACTAATAATAGTCTGAAATGCCTTAAAAAGCCCCTCAAATACGGCTACAATAAAATCGCTTTTCTCACCCTGAATCATACCGGCGGCAATCCCGAAAAATATCGAAAATATCACAAGTTGCAAGGCAAGCTCATCCACCAGGGACTTAAAAATATTTCGAGGAACAATATTGACAAAAAAATCAACAAAATTCGATTTCTCCTGTGGTACTTGCTTTTCCGATAACGATATCTCGATGTCGGCTTTGTATTCAGATTTTTCAATACTCTTACCAAGGGTTGCTTTTGCTTCCTCGCTAAGTCCTGCCCCAGGTTTACCAACTATCCCTGCAGTAGTTCCCAATAATGCTGTGAACAAAAGCATTGCTCCAAAACATATAAGCATTCTTGAAAGAAATCTGCCAATTTCTGGTGCTTTCACAAGTCCGGCAATACTCGATATAATTGCGGCTATCAGAATGGGATATACAGTCATCCTGAGCATATTGAGATACATCCCCCCTAAGGGTGTAAACAATGTCACGAAGAGATTAACCCAGTCATATATTGTGCGTTGACTGGCCTCGACATTTATGTCGCCTTTGCTACCCAATACACCAAGAACAATGGCTATGGCGATTGAGAAGAGTATGGTTATAGGACTTTTCAAAAAACTTAACCTGGGTTGACTATTTTTTTCCACAGTATCAGTCCTCTTTTATTCTAATTCAAATATTTGCGGATATCTATCAAGTAGCTGGTCAGCATTAACTTTGATATTCAATGTTTCCAGATAAAGATTGACCCAATATAGGAGCTGATCATTGTCGCGTTTGATAGCAATGGCTATTGGGTCTATTTCATCTTTAATGATTATGCTATTGACTTTTAATGATGCGTCATTTCTTGATTTGATTATTTTTTTGATCTCTAATTCGTCTCTATATCCAGCTAGTATTTCACCCGCAAATACCGCTTCAACGACATCACTCCATGTAGGAAGTTCCACTATAGTAGACCTCGGGAAATTCTGCTTGGCATAGTTGACATAAGATGAATTGGCAATAACTCCAAGCTTTCCGGTAAAATCCTTGATAAAGGGGGGGATATCTTCATTGGAGGGAGCTTTTTTCGCAAGCTCTAACCGATTAACCACGAGGGCTTGTCGGAAAACTATATATGGCATTGAATACTTGATAATTTTTGATCGTTTCAATGTTCTGCTGAGTTTGCTGATTGCCATATCGGCTTCACCTTTATCTACTATATCAACAAGATCATTGAAGCCCTGTGCGTCCCTATTAAATTCAGCATTGACCCCAAATTCTTCTGCCAGCCCTTTTGCGATTTCAATATCAAATCCAATAAGTTCATTGTTATCATCAACAAAGAAAAATGGTGGCTGATCTTTTGAGTGAATAGCCACAATCAATTCACCACGATCAATAATTCTTTGAATCTCAGGTGCCGGTGGACCTTGCTGTGAATTTGCGTACTGGGCTACCCACAGGACCGTTAGAAATACGCTTAACAGTCTAAACAATTTTCTCATATGCAACTCCTATTCGATATTATATGGATGTCTAAAAATCTGTCACCGTCATCATCTTTATCTCTGTTTTTATTTTACATTTTCGGCAGGAGTGCCTACATCATAAGAAATTCCTTAAATCAATCTGAGACTTAGACACCTTGAGGCGGGGCTGTGTCAGAATGCGCCTTTGGCCCGCATGCGGCGTTGGCGAAAAAACCTGAAATGCTCATGTACAACAGTACACTCCGCTTTCAGAACTTTTCGCCGCCTTGCCTGCAGACCAAATCCATCATTCTGACCCAGCCCCTGGATTCTGACACAACCCCTGTGCCATAAATAATGATTGAAGTTCCCAACTAGGTTCCCATAAATCAATACAACTACCTGAAATTGACCGTTTTCCTAGTCAATGTCGGGCAGTTCTTTAATTCCCCGAATTGACAGCTAGACTGTTATTCGGCAATTATCGTCTTAGTAATGCTTTTTGTCAAGCAAAACCATGAACTTATCATTTACATAGCAGTTTACTGGTTCTGAATAAGCGGCTTAAGGATAATGGGGCGGTGAGTTGTTAAGTGAAATGTCCACTTCCCCCCTACAAAACTCATACCCTCACCTATGCCGCCATTGACAGAGCGGCACTCATGCCCCCAAGAATCCTCCTGGGGTAGTTGTTGTTCCACGGCACTATCCATGCTTTAGTCTTCCTGGTCAGCATCCCCAAATCCAACCCTTTGGGAATAAATCGCCTGATGATGACATTAGCATTCTCAGCGGTTTGAATCCTCTGGTGATATCGGGTTAAAACATCATAAGGCGTGCATCACTTACAAGGCCATCAACCCTTTCATCGTGCTTATCAACAGGCAACTCAGGAAAAACCTGTTCCTCAAATACAAATCCTAAACTTTGCGGTGAATTCATACCCCTATTCTTCCAACTCATGCGCATCTCTGCCAAGAAGCCATCATAGAAACCACCACCATGGCCCAAGCGCCGACCTTCTAGGTCAAAGGCCATTCCCGGTACGAGGATCAAGGTATCTTCGGAATTGTCTACAGAGGTCCATAAGCGGGAATCCCTTCGGGGTTCCCAAATGCCATAGACATTTTTAACCAAGGGCTCATCGAAAGACTCTATTCGACCAAATTCAAGCCTCCGGCCAATAACTCTTGGAATAAAAGCGGCCTTCCCCTCTTTCCATGTCCGAATGAGAACATGACGAGTATCCAACTCCAGGGCCGTCGACATGAATACGAGAACATTTTTTGCTTGCCTCCAATACCGAGTGGCAAACAGATGCTTCGCTGCTTGACTGGCGGCATATTCTCTTCGGTGTGAACCGAGTGACTCGAGTATTGCCTTTGCTTTGATTCTCAGGGCTTTCTTGGATGCGGCTACTTCAATCAGCCTACCCATATATAGACTCCGTAAGTGCAAGGGATTGCAGCAGAAATACCGCTACTCTCACCCCATCGATTGGCAACGCACTGGTTAACAGTCTATCAGGGCAAGGTATTGGAAAGAAAACCCCGCCCCGGAGGCTTCGCCCAAATAGTTGTAACTAGAAGTACGGGCACACGAGAACTACAATTCAATATCGGGCGAAGAAAAACTCATCCTTATACCATTGGTGCGTACGGCGACATATTGACCTGTCTCATAGCGGCCATCGGGGAGAGTTATATACCATCCGGCAGATTTCCCGCGGGGATCGGCAATGAGCACCCTTCCCGATTCGGGCAGATAGGTGAGTTTGACCGGAATGATGGAATTGACATATTGCGCTGCAATGGTCTCAATGGAACTTAATGAGACTGACTCGACTAATTCCATATCCGAATCAGACGTGCTCTTATACAATTGAGCACTCAAACCTCTCGGGATATCGGGCTGTGTCGAAGCCACATCGTAATTTAGCCAAAGTAGCCAGGAATCACCCATGCCCCAGGACCGTCCCTCGGAAGGGGTATCCGAGAGGAGGTGAATACCTACACCACCATGCCCGTCATCAAGACCGCCTTCATACCTCATGGCAAACTCATAAATCATTGAGTCGTTTTGGGGGGCGACCACCCATGCCTTGGCCCGTGGTGCATCGACATCGTGTTGGTAAAGCCGATCTCCACGAATCGACCAGTCCCCTTCCGGGGCACCAAACATTGAATGACTATCAGCGAAGACCATTCCCGTCATCACCGTGATTAGGGCTACGATAAGAATAACTTTAGTCATATACTCTCCTGGAAAAAACTATAAGATTCTATAAATACTATAGCTTTTACTCATATAGGGGAAGAGGAGAATTCCGATTCAGCCCCCTGTTCTCCTGAATTTCTCCATTATGACATTTCCTGCTCCTAGATTGCCCGTCGTCTCAATGAATGATAACCTTCAAGGCGTGAACAAGCACCCGGCTCTCGCTGATCAAGTTATAAATCTCGGTATTCTCCTTTTCGGATCACTCATCTTCGCCTTGGGTTTTCCAAATTTCATAGCAGATTGGGGTTTGGCACCCTTTGCCTGGATAAGTCTCGTCCCCGTCGTTTTACTCCTTCGCCGCATCCCCTGGTGGTCTTCTCCAATATGGGGAGCCATCTATGGCTACATAACTTATGCCCTCTTCAATTTTTGGCTGGCAACTTTCAATCCGGTGAGTTTTGTTCTTGTTCCAACCATATATGCCGGCTGGTTCTTTCTGTTGTTCCCACTTCTTGTATTGGTTGACCGGGCATTCAAACGCTATGGATGGCTGGCTCAGTGGCTGGTTTGGGGTGCATTCGAGGTCGTGAGAACAAAGGGGTTCCTCGGCTATTCGTATGGGATTCTCGGCTACACACAGTATGGATGGCGTAGCCTTATCGCGATTTCCGATATATTCGGGGTGATGGGAGTAAGCCTGCTTGTCGCCTTTCCATCGTTCCTCATTGGCGGATGGTTACTGGATTCAGGTTTTCTCCAGACCTCAAAACTACGCCTATCGGCACCCTCTCAAGGCTGGAAAATCTCGGTATCGGCTTTTTGCATTGCTGTCTTAGCGTCAAATATCTATGGCGTTTTCAGCCACATCGACTACGAAGAGGTGCCCCGTTGGCGACCGGCTCTCATCCAGCACAATGTCAATACCTGGCTGACAGGCATCGAAGCATGGAACATTGCATTGGATTCACTGATAGAAGAAAGCACTGTCGCATTGGAGTCTGATCCAGATGCGCTTATCTGGTCGGAAACTTCATTTGTCCCTTCCATTGAATGGCATTCCAAGTACAGGAAGGAAAGAGAAAAGGTTGTGCTTATAGATGAACTCCAGAGATTCCAAGTCGACTTGGACATCCCGATGATAATAGGCAACAACGATGGTGTGCTTGAGGCCGGATCGAGAATCGATTACAATACGGCTCTCCTGTTCGACGGAAGTGACCTGGTTGATAAATATAGGAAGACCCATCTCGTTCCCTTCTCGGAGCATTTCCCTTACGGCAAGACTTTCCCCCGCCTGATGGACTATATCCAATCCCAGGGCACCCCGCTTTATGCGAAGGGAACCGAATACACAGTTTTTAACCTTTCCCCGTGGGATGGCCCAATGGTGAGTTCCTATATATGCTTTGAAGATACCTTCGGTTATATTGCCCGTAACTTCGTTCAAGCAGGTGCTCAGGTAATGGTGAATATCACGAATGATTCGTGGAGTCCTGAACCTGCCTGTGCGATACAGCACATGACCATGGCGATTTTCAGATCCGTAGAGAATCGTCGCAGTTTGGTGAGGGCTACGACCGCTGGCATCACCTGTGTCGTCGATCCAAACGGCAAGGTCATACAGAAAATAGAGCCCTTCACGCAAGGGCATATAATCGGCGATGTCCCGGTATACACCGATACAACAACTCTCTACACGCAGTGGGGGGATTGGTTCGAAAGAGTCATCCTCGCATTGGCCATCCCCGCACTGATTTCAGCCCTGGTGCTCATAGTGATACGAAAAGAAAAGAAAGAGAGAAAGGAGACGCAATGAAATCCGACATCGATAAGATCCTCGGCATAATGGATGAGATAAATGCCATCCCCCGTCAATCGCACAATCTTGAGAAGATTCATCCCTGGTTGATGCAATGGGGAAGACAACGTGGATTCGCCGTGGAAACCGATCAGGCTATGAACATTCTCATAAAGGTTCCGGCCGTTTCCGGTTACGAGAAGGCACCCACCATCGTGTTGCAGGGCCACATGGACATGGTCTGTGAGAAGAGGGCGGGGTCGAGCCATGACTTCAAATCCGATCCCATCCTGTCCTGGAGAGACGGTGATTGGCTGAGGGCCAAAGAAACCAGCCTTGGAGCGGATAATGCCATCGCGCTTGCGATGTTTTTTGCCTTGGTCACCGAAGAAAACGCCCAGCATCCCGAACTGGAAATCCTTATCACCGCCGATGAAGAAACCGGTCTCATCGGAGCCCAAAGCTTAAATGAGGGATTTCTTCGCGGCCGAGTGCTCCTGAACCTTGATTCGGAGGAAGAAGGTGTCTTCACCATTGGTTGCTCAGGAGGGATGGATTTCAATCTCACGCTACCCCTCGGCCATGAGCCGATACCTTCCGGATATGTCATGGCAGAAGTCCAGGTCGGGGGCTTGGAAGGGGGGCACTCCGGCATCGACATACACATAGGCCGGGCCAGTGCCAATGTATTATTGCCCAGGGTGCTCACCAGCCTCCTCGATTCCATCCCGGAAATACGTCTCTGTCAACTATCCGGCGGGACGGCGCACAATGCGATTGCCCGGGAGTCCGTTGCTTCACTGGCCTTCCCCAAGGGCCGTGAAGCGGAATTGACGAGACTGGCTAAGGATCTCGAAGCCACTCTGAAGAGGGAATACGGCCCTCTAGAACCCAGGCTGTTTATATCTATAAACCTAATAGACAGCCATCAGAAAGAGTCAATAAAGACCAAGGATGGAGTGCGGTTACTGGATGCGCTCCGACTTATTCCCCACGGGGTGAGACATCTTTCCACTGAATTAGATGGCATAGTTGACACCAGCATGAATTTCGCCAATTTACATACTGAAGTTTCAAAAGCACATGTCCGTACCAATATCCGCAGTACCCAGATGAGCAGAGGAACCGACTTAGCCGCAGTCCTGAAAGGATTAGCCCACTTGTATGGCGGGTCTTATCAGAGTGGCAATCCCTATCCGTCCTGGGAACCCCGTTATGACTCGCCCCTACTGGAACACTCAAAAAAGATCTGGAAAGAGGTCAGCGGTGAAGAAGCCGGGGTGGAAGTCACTCATGCCGGTTTGGAATGCGGGGCCATTGGTGCCCGATTTCCCGGAATGGATATGATATCTTTTGGGCCGACGATTAAACAGCCCCATTCCCCGGATGAGCGACTGTTCATCCCTTCGGTGGGGAGGGTCTACACCTTCTTAAAGGCAGTGGTGAGAAGCTTCAGGCATTCCCCATGACCTTACTTTGGTACGATATCGAAACATTCGGACTGCATTCTCGGTACGATAGAATAGCGCAGTTCGCCGCCCTGCGTACCGATGAAGCGTTCAACCCTCTGGAAGACCCAATTGTACTGTATGGCAAACTCAGCCCGGACTACCTTCCTGACCCCTTGGCCTGCCTCAAGACAGGCATCACGCCGCAGCAAGTGAACAAATGCGGGTTGTTTGAAGCTGAATTGATACGGGAAATTGACTCTCATTTCTCCCGTCCGGGAACATGCGTTCTCGGGTTCAACAATATAGCGTTTGATGATGAATTCATTCGCAATCTCTATTATCGCAATTTCTACGATCCCTATAGGAGGGAGTGGGCTGAAGGCAATTCCCGATGGGATATTCTGAACGTAGTTCGTGCCGCACGGGATTTCAGGCCTGAGGGCATAAACTGGCCGTTCAACGAGGAAGGCAGACCATCAGTTAAGCTGGAACTCATGTCTGGGGCGAACAATTTGGCTCATACCCATGCCCACGATGCCCTGTCGGATGTCCAGGCCACCATAGCACTTGCGAAATTGATTCATGATAAACAGCCAAAACTCTTTGAGTGGGCATGGCAACACCGTACAAAGAACCAGATTCGCCCCCTCATCGACTTGGACAATCGCACTCCCCTCGCTCATACCTCGTCAATACATTATACCCGTTACGGCTACTCTACACTTGTCTGTCCATTGGTGACCGATCCCCATATACAGAACACCATATATGTGTTCGATCTTCGGTATGATCCCGAACCGCTCCTTTCGCTTCCTGTCGAAGAAATTCGAAAACGCCTACATACCTCCATTGAAGAATTGAGTGCCGAAGGCTTGACCCCCATACCCCTGAAAGCCATGGCCATCAATAAATCACCGTTCCTGGCTCCCCGTGCTGTTTTCTCCGACAAAGTTGCCGCCCGACTGGGCATAGATCTCGCCCAGGTCGATGAACACTGGAAGAAATTGAAGAAGGCCCCACAGATCACCGCCAAACTCAGGCAGGTATTCGGCAACACACCGGAATGGGGTTCCATAGACGATCCAGATATGCAGATATACGATAGATTCTTCCCCGACGAAGACAAGGGCATTCTGGAAATCATCCGCAATGCCCAACCGGCGAAGCTTCCAGGCATGAATATCAATTGCAAAGATTCCCGCATTCCTGAGATGCTCCGCCGCTATATTGGAAGGAATTACCCTCAATACCTTGATGAGGAAAGCAAACACCGATGGAAGAGCTTCTGCGCCTCCCGCATACTCTTTCCGCCCATACCCGCAGCATCAGATCTTGGAAAGTACAAAAAGAGAATTGCCGCTTGGATGAGCAATGATACTCTTGAAGCCGAGAAGAAACCCATTCTCAAGGCATTGAAAGAATATGGTGCCGACCTGGAGCAAGAATTGCTTGCTCCTGAAAATGACTAGCCCCCTATCCCCTCCTGATGCGCCATGAAGAACAGGGAAATGATCTTGACAAAGCTGTTCGTGTGTGAACTGATGGATGAATTGAGAATGTGACGTTTGGAGAGAATGAAGGACTGCACTATGCAGCACCCGGCAACACCCTATTTTGACCCGACATGGCGCGATGATATCTTTGATGTTCAGGCAATCAATCTGCCTCTTGCTCTCCCTACTGTAACGCCACGGAATGATCGCACCTGGGTTGATGCCAGAGCGGTTAGTCACGAAACCATATTTGGACATCGACATGTCTACGAGCCGTATCGTCTGGTGACATCCGTATTGAAACCGTCTGATATGGCCCAATATTATACCGTCAGTGATGAACATGGCAATGTGCTCGCAACCGACAACCCCGCCATCGCGGCCATATTTCCCGCCAAAGCCTGGATGAGCGACTCAGGTGAAGAACGGTGCATGATGTTTGCCGCCGCCAAACAGGCGAAAGGCCATGTCCTGGTGGGCGGCTTAGGGTTGGGCATCTACCCGCAATGTGTGTTGGCCTTACAGCGTCCTATCGTCTCGATGACCATTATTGAACGCAATCCGGACATTATCGACCTGATGACCAGCGCATGGTTGCAGACCCATCCAGAGCACGCAGAACACGTCACGATTATTGAAGGGACGATAGAAGCCTATCTGTCTGACACGGAGCGAATATTTGATACGGTCTATCTGGATACCTGGGAAGATGCCGATCCTCGATTTCTTGCGCATGTGAATTATCTGTTGACCCTGGCATCACGTCATTGTGCTGTCGGAGGCACCATGCAGTGCTGGGGCTATGCGAATATGGTCGAGACATTTACGAAAGACATGAAAGCGTTAACCCAAGAGGCGTTTCCCTGGCAGAACTACCACCTCGATCCGGTCTTGCAAGCGTATGTCAACTGGCTTGAGCACCAGGAGCACGAGACGGTATCGGAAGCCGCCATGACTCAGGCGGCCAGGACGTGTGCACTGACGACACAGCAGTCGATTGAGACGTATGAGCGGCATCGATGTTTTACGGCATTTGGCACTTCATCGGCTGACGCACACCGGAATATGGCACTCTCACGAAAGAGGAAGTCATAACGAATATGGGAATTTCTCGGACAGGATCGCCCAACAAAACAATGCACGTGTCTTCGGCCCGCTGTCGTCAATTTCGACAGATGCCTCTCGCATAGCGGTTTGGGGGTAACGTCAAGTTTGGTTTTCCGTCGTCAAGGGGCAGACTAAAGCAACTGATGTAGGCGTTAACCCCAAAAGACAATTAGAATAAATTTGACACTCGATTCATTTGTGACTATATTGTAATTACATCAATCGCAAATGGAGGAACATATGACTGCTTTAATTCGAATAGGTAATTCTCAAGGTGTGAGAATCCCGAAAGCAATCATCGAGCAAGCGCAATTGGAAGATAGGGAACTACAATTCAGAGTCGTAGATGAAGGTTTATTAATCCAGCCAATCAAGAAACCACGAGATGGTTGGAAAGAGCAATTTGATAAGGCCGCTCAAACTCAGGGACCCAGCGAAACTGAACAGGAATGGTTAGATGCTCCGTTGGTCGATGAAGAGGACTGGGAATGGTAAGCAAAGAAATCCATCGATTCGAAATTTGGTTGGTACAACGAGATCCAACACAAGGCTCAGAAATTAAAAAAACAAGACCATGTGTAATCCTTTCCCCAGATGAGATGAGATCGTTAAAAACTGCAATTGTGGCTCCAATGACATCCAAAGGTTTCACCTATCCGACAAGAATTCAATATAAGTTTCAGGGCAAAAAAGGATTAATACTACTCGATCAAATGAGAGCTGTCGATAAATCTAGATTGGTACAAAAATTGGGGGAGCTTACAAAATCTGCACAGATCAAGGTAATCAATTGTTTACAAGAGCTATTTGCATATTAAAGGGTTAACAAATTGCTAAAGCCGACTTCAATTGCCGCTGATGCGGCAATTGAAGCGGCTTAGCTCGGCGTTAGGCATTCTGAAAAAACGAATAAAAAAATGTGAATAGCAAGAAAGTGAAAAAGAACAAAAGATTGGTGAGTACAGTAAAACAACGGAATTTGCATCTATTCCATTATACCATATAAAGATATGATGTTATCTCGCTTCGACTCTCCAGAAACATCCGTTGAAAATCCGGCATCTGCTTGAAAAAGTTTTCCGAATGCCGAGAAAAGCGTTCTCGTCATGGACAATTATGGAACGCATACAAAGGGAGCCCTGGACAAGGCATTTCCTCCCTAAGAAACATCAAAGAATCTTGAGCGGTTAGAATTTCACTATAGCCGAAACACGGAAGCTGGCTGAATATTAAGGAGATAGAGTTAAGCACTTTGATGCGGCAATGTCTTGATCGGCGCATACCGGCTAGGGCCACATTGAGCAAGTAAACAGCCGCATGAAATCGTGTTTGCAATGAAATACAGAAGGGAGTAGACTGGCAGTTCACAACCGAGGGTGCATGAATAAAATTGAAGAAGCTGAAGTACGAGTATGGAAAAACGGTATAATGCCCAGGACTCTTCAGGTATTCGATTTGTATATGAGAAAATGGGCTGATCCTTTCAGCAGTAGATGTTAGTATACTGCTTTAGGAATAGTGTCATTGTATGCGAACCCGATATTTTTTAGACAGCGATGGGCAGCCCAGCATTAGGGCCACAATATATGAGCAACCAGATCATGGTATTTCAAAAACCAGTATTGACCTGGATGCACGGAAGATTTGCTCTCGGTTAAGGCAACACAACTATGAAGCCTACATCGTTGGTGGAGCAGTGCGAGACCTGCTCACTGGACGAGAGCCCAAGGACTTCGATATCACAACCGATGCCCACCCAGAAAAGGTTAGGCGTGTTTTTCGGAACTCCCGTGTCATCGGCAAACGCTTCCGTCTGGCTCATGTCTATTTTCAAAATGGCAAGATTCATGAGGTTGCCACCTACCGTGCTATAGAATCCGGTCATGGCAGGCACGTGTACGGGACGCTGGTTGACGATGCCTTCCGAAGAGATTTCACACTGAATGCATTGTATTTTGATACCGAGGAAGAAACCGTCATCGACTTCGTCGGGGGAGTTGATGATATACGTAAAAAAATTGTCAGAAGCGTTCTCCCCCTGGATAGTTCTTTTGTGGAGGACCCTGTGCGCATGCTCCGAGCCGTCAAATATGCCGCCATTGCCGATATGCGAATTTCAAAGCCACTCGGTAGAAGCATCAAACAACATGCTCACCTATTGTCTACCGCATCAGTTTCGAGGCTTGCCGAAGAATTGAACAAGATACAGAAATGCTTGAAAACCGAAAGTATTTTCAGACTCATGGACAGGTATGATCTTATCGCCTCCATTCTACCGAATTTCGATAAAATATTTCGAAGACCCAGCGGTGGGAATGCCGTGAAAACTGCTTTTTTCGCAAATTTGGCGAAACTGGATCAGACCCTCTCCGGCGAAGAATCGGAACGCGGAATGATGATTCGACACTTGACAGAAGACTGTCTCAAGACCACAGGAATTTTTGATGGTTCAGAGCCTCCTGAATTTGGAGTAGCCGTCCAGGAAATCAAATCATTGCTTCTTCCGATGGTTCAGCCGAACAGGTATGTGGAAGAGGCTATACAGCTCATGTTCATCGAGAGGAATTTGAAATTACCGCACAAAAGAGAGAAAGGCCACAGAGGCTGGCGGCGGGGTCGGCGACGGTCCACCCCCAGAGAAAGAACCTAAAAACGACAGTTGGACCTCTTTTCTTTTTGGCTCTTCGAACAACCTTGTGGAATAAGATGGAAATGCCCGGAACGGTCGGTTCCCCTGTGCCCTCGTTGCAAATCCTGCCCCATTCACAATACAATCCCCTCATGCCCGCTTCGGATCACGATAAACGCTATAAGCGGCTCTTCACCCACCACTATTTCATCCGAAAGCTATTGGAATCCTTCGTCCATGAAGACTTCATTGCCGACCTTGATTTCTCCACCCTCAGGCGGCTGGACAGGAAGATGGTGACAAAACGGTTCAAGGAAAAAGAATCCGCCCTGATTTTCAGCGTGAATTACAAAGGCTGCCCATGTTCATTTTTCTAATGGGTCTGTGTCAGAATGCGCCTTTGGCCCGCATGCGACGTTGTCTGCCTGTGCGTGTCCGCCCCTGTCTGCAACAGGCAGGCGCAGACAGGGCGAAAAACCCTGAAATGCTCATGTACTTGGACTACATGGGCATTTTGGCAACGTCGTAGCGGCGGAAAAGATCAAGTCAAGAACTCAAGGGTTTTTTTAGAGGTGCATTGAAGACAATGAAGTCTTCAATGCGTTCAGGTTGTGGCTCAATGATTGTCTTGAACCTTTGGACGACTATGAAATTCGACAGAAAGCCGACATGGTATTCAGCTAAAAGGAGGAGAAACCGATGTTTGCGGCGACGGTAGAAAAATTCAAGGCTAAGTTGTTTGAAGAAGGCAAACAAGAGGGGATCAGGGAAGGTGTCAGGAAGGGCAAACTAGAGGGGATTGGGAAAATCGCCAGAAAACTCAAACAATCAGACATCGCACTTGAAATAATCAGTAAGAATACAGCCCTGTCTTTAGACGAAATTGAGGCATTGTAAATCAATATGAGCCTAACTCAACTTTCGCACATAATCTGAGCTAGCAGTCGGATGCCTCCGTATATGGTAATATCATCTTGTACAATAAATTACCAGGAGGCACCCGATGAACAGTTTAATACAGGAAACAGAACAGGCAAATAAGATAAGCACCAGAACCGATATTTTTTTCAATCGGCTGGGAATTGGACAGCAACTGTCCAGTCTGAAGTTTCGCAAAATCCATGGGGAACGGCCAGTCGCTCTGATCAAATATCTGATCCAGATGATATGGAGCGGCAGGAACTGGTATCGTCTTGGCCGGATGAATGAATCAGAATACTGCAAGGATGTTGTCTATCGATTTCTGAACAGTGAAAATTACAATTGGGAAGGATTACTGTATTTCATTTCAGGACAGCTGATCGGCCTGCTTTCCAAACTGACCCGTAAAAGAGCCAAAGTTCTGATTGTTGATGACACGTTTTTTGATCGTTCCCGTAGCAAAAAGGTTCAGGGGCTCTCTCGTGTTCATGATCATACAGATGGGAAATACAAGAAAGGATTCTGTCAGCTCATGGTCGGCTGGAGCGATGGTTTCAGCTTTGTACCGCTCATGTTCAGATTGCACTCCTCATCGAAAGAAAAAAACTGTCTTTGCGATATAGGTCAGACCCAATCAGGAAGTATGGGAGAAGAACGTCGAATTAAGGCAAAAATGAAAAAAACTGACACCCTGATTCAGATTCTAAGCAAAGCCAGACAGATGAAACTGTCCTTCGGCTATGTCCTTATGGACAGTTGGTTTAGCTTTCCATCACTTATTGAGAAAATCTGCAATTTGAAGATGGATTGCATCTGCATGCTCAAGCGGATGCCCAAAGTGTATTATGAATTCGAGGGCAAGAAGTATAATCTGAAATCATTGCATGCTCATGTCAAAAAAAATATCAAAAAGAATGAGCCTTACACGATTAAAGTGAAAAGCACCGGAGGCAGAGATCTCAATATTATTTTTATTAGAGACAGGCGGGATAATAACTGGTTGGCCCTGCTCTCCACTGATTTGAAGATTGACGGTACCGAAGCGGTTCGGATTTACGGTTACAGATGGGATATCGAAGTGTGCTTCAAAATCTGCAAGAGCTATCTGAAACTGGCCAAAGAATTTCAGGGGCGTTCCTATGATATGATCACAGCTCATACGGCGATTGTGCTGATTCGGTACTGTATGCTGGCCCTGGCACTCCGAGAAGAAACGGATGAAAAAACCATGGGCGACCTGTTTTACCAGTACGGCGATGAAGTCCGCCATCGAACTTTTCTTGAAGCCATCAAGCTTCTGCTGGCATTGCTTAGCGATTTTCTATGCGGGAAATTGATGCTGAAAAAAGATATTGTTGATCAAGCCATTGATGAATTTATGGCCGCCTTGAGTTTTTCGGTATTTAAACCGGCTTTGAAAGTGTGCGAAAGTTGAGAGCCTAACCTATACCAATCACAGGATAACTAACGCCTTCGCCGAAGGAATCAACAGCGTAATTCAACATATAAAAGCATCAGCTAGAGGCTTTAGAAATTTTATGATTTACCGAACGGCCATACTCTTTTACTGCGGAAAACGGGACTTGTATCCATAGGATCGTCCAAAGGTCTTCTTTTAATATATCCTATAATATACTCTTAATATACCCTGCAAAATGAAGAGGTCCAAGTGAAGGAAGAAAGAAAAGGTATTGCAAAGACCAAATCCAAACAACCCCTTGCGGTGTTTGCTTACGAGGCCATTATCCAGCGAATCATCTGCCTGGAATACAAACCCAGCCAGCATCTTGAAGAAAGTCAGATCATGGAGGAACTGGGCATCGGACGCACTCCTGTCCGGGAGGCCCTGGTCCGTCTTCAGGGAGAAAAGATGGTGGAGTCTCATTCGAACCGCGGAATGATCGTCCGCCCCATCACGCTTCAGAACACTAAGGCTATGTTTGAATCAATGATCGTGTTTGAATGCGGTGCGGCTACGATCGCCATGAATAAAGACTGTAGTTTGATTATTCAAAAGATGAGGGAGGACAACGTCTCCATCAAAAAGGCGATCCAGGAGGGTAACCGCATATCAATGGTGGAGGCCAATCATCACTTCCATCTGCATTTCGCCCGAGCATCCCAAAACGACTTCATAATCCGGGCCATACAGGATGTGAGGACAGAGGCCAAGCGTCTTTCCTTTCTGTCCTACAACACGGCATTGGAGTCATCCCTCACTCTCGCAAAGCACTATGCCGATGTTATAAAGGAACACGACCTGGTTATCGCACATCTGGAGGCCAAAGATGTTCTAGCCCTCAAGAAAACACTGAGGCAACATGTCGAAAATTTCAGAAAACGCATCATCCAATTTATGGTTTCCTGACATTTTTCAGGAAGATTAAGAAGTACACGCACCCCACCGATCCACTCCATTCCCGGATACTCTGTCGCTGGCAAAGTTCGGACCATCGCTGTCGAATCACAAATCAATTCAGTTTTTCAACTGCCAGATGTCATGGGAAAAGCCCGGATTCGGCGTATCGGCCAGGATGTTTGCACGTTTCTGGATGAGAAGCAGGACCTCAGAATAGCCTAAGAGCACTTCTAAGTGCAACTGTTACATGAAGATAGCCTTTCTCTTATATGTATATTGAAAAAAAATATTCAAAATATACTTGACAAATACCTGGAATTGCCCCAGCATGTATCCATGATAAATATCGGGCAGAAAGGAAGCTCGGACCAGGCCAAAACGAAAGCCCTGTACGAACGCCCTGTTTTCCGGCTTCTTGGAGATAATGGATTGCTCGTCGAGTTTGGAGGGAGCATTGATCCGGCGGTGAATGCCAGGATTCGAGGCATGACCATTCAGTTAGAGCAAAATTTGCCTCCAGGAGTGAATGAACTCATTCCCACCTATTGTGCCCTCACCCTCATCTATGATTCTGATATCACCAGCCCCGACAGCCTGATCCCCCTACTTCTCTCCATCCATACAGATCTTCATGCCCATTCCCTACCTCCACCACAAATAACCGAACTGCCAGTTTGCTATCATCCAAGCCTTGGCCCGGACATCGGCCACGTGGCTAGGAGCAACCTCCTGACTCCCAAAGAGGTGGTGAAAATCCATACGGAGCCTCTGTACCTTATTTACATGATTGGATTCGCCCCGGGTTTCCCTTATCTGGGAGGATTGCCCGAGGCACTGCATACCCCAAGACTCGATACGCCCCGCACCCACGTCCCGGCCGGTTCTGTGGGCATTGCTAATAATCAGACTGGCATATACCCCCTCGCTAGTCCCGGAGGCTGGCAAATCATCGGTCAATGCCCGGTCAAGCTCTTCAACCCCTCAAGAACTTCTCCCGTTCTGCTCAGAGCGGGAGATCGGCTCAAGTTCATGGCCATCTCCCTGAATGAATTCCAGCGCATTAAGGAGAGCGCACAATGAAGGCGTTGCGTGTCGTCAAGAGCGGCCCCTTCACCACTGTCCAGGACAGGGGACGCTTTGGGTATAGACAGTTTGGAATTCCCCCTTGTGGCATGATGGACCCTTGGGCCGGCATCCTGGCCAATGTTTTGGTCGGCAACGAACCTGATGCCGCCGTTCTGGAATGGACCTTTCAAGGGGGACGACTGGAAGCTCTGGATGAATTCGACATAGCACTCACCGGCGGTGATATGGAACTGCAAGTAAACGGTATCCGCCGCCAATCATGGGCCTCCCATCGTGTACACCGGGGAGATGACATTGAGCTAGGCGAGGCAAGAGACGGCTGCCGTGCCTACCTTGCCGTATCTGGAGGCATTGATGTACCTCTCGTTATGGGTAGCCGTTCCACCCATATCGCCGCCAAAATGGGTGGCTACGAAGGACGGACTCTCGCTAAAGAAGATCTACTGTCGAGGGGAGATGCCACCTTATTAAATGGACCTAGAACCCTTCCCGAGGAATGGATTCCCAAATACGGCAAAGAGGTCGTGCTCAGAGCTATCGCAGGACCCCAAGAATCCTGTTTCGGAAGGGGTGTGCGCATCTTTTTCCGCAAAACCTTTAGCGTGTCTCCCATGTCTAACCGCATGGGATACCGTCTGCAGGGCCCCACTGTCCGACGCAGACGGGGCGGACTCCAGGGTATTATTTCCGAAGCGATTCTGCCCGGCGCAGTCCAGATACCCGAAGACGGGCAGCCCATCGTTCTATTTAGCGAACAGACGGCCGGCGGATACGCCAAGATTGCCACGGTGATTTCAGTAGATATCCCCCGTCTGGCCCAGGCCATTCCAGGAAACGAAATCCGCTTTGAACAGGTCACTCTAAAAGAGGCCCATCGCATTCGGCGGGAGATGAAAGATAAACTTCGAGAATTGACCTCGTCAATTCTGAAGGAAGGAGTATGAAAGGAGGAAATGCCTATGTATTAGATTCAGAGGAACAGAATGATCGTCCGTCGCAGGTATCGGGCGGCAAGTGGGGCACAGACAAGTGCTCTGTGATACTCAATCGATTGTTAGTAGAGGCTATTGCAAAACCATAGAATTGCCTGGGAACTTACACACGGCAATCCTGGTTTATGCTCTTGGAGCAGTTTCTTTCAGGATTCTTAAAGAGTTTTGAAAGAGCTGTAATGGTACCTCTGGGAAACAGATTCAGGGAATTGACGAAGAGATTTTCCGTCTGCGCCTGCCTGTGCGTTGCACCTGTCTGCAACAGGCAGGCGCAGACAGGTGCGGACATGCCTTTTTTAGGCAGACAAGCGCAGGTAGGCTAAGAAGATCGAGTCAAGAACGAAATTGAATTTTTAGAGGCACCCTTGATTATAATTTATATAGGAGAAAATCAATGAATAAGAATATTTTCATCGTCATTTTTATGATTCTGGCCACAGCGAATTTTCTGATGGCCACAGGCTCGTCCGACACGGACGAGTCCGCCGGAACGACCTCAATAGTGAGCCTGGATTTGAATGCCATCTATGGGGCAAACAGCTTTCATACGGAGGGAGCCATGGAATTTGCGGCTCTTGTCAAGGACTATTCCGGCGCGAGCGTGGATATCATCGTCCATCCCGGCGGTAGCTTGGGCTTCAAGGGGCCTGAACTGCTCAAGGCTGTCAAAGACGGCCATTTGCCTATGAGCGACATTCTCATGGGAGGTGTGTCGGGCAGTGAACATGTGTTCGGCCTGAGTTCCCTGCCCAGATTGGCCGCATCCTTCGAAGAGGCCAAATTTCTTTATCAGAAGGCCAAGCCCCTGTACGAGAAGGCTGCAACAAAATGGAACCAGAAGTTCCTTTATGCCGCACCCTGGCCCCCCAGCGGGCTGGTCACTCAGAAGGCCATTGCCAGCACCGCCGATATCAAGGGTTTGAAGACCCGAACCTACGACAAGAACGGTGCCAATTTCTTGAAGGAATTGGGCGGTGCACCCCTGGCCCTGCCTTGGGGAGAGGTTTACTCTTCGCTGAGCACTGGCATGATAGATTCTGTTCTGACTTCGGCGGAATCCACCAAAAACGGCAAGTTATGGGAAGTGTTAGCACATTTCACTGACATTAACTCAACTTTCGCACATAATCTGAGCTAGTAGCCGGATGCCTCCATATATGGTAATATCATCTTGTACAACAAATTACCAGGAGGCATCCGATGAACAGTTTAACACAGGAAACAGAACAGGCAAATAAGATAAGCACCAGAACCGATATTTTTTTCAATCGGCTGGGAATTGGACAGCAACTGTCCAGTCTGAAGTTTCGCAAAATCCATGGGGAACGGCCAGTCGCTCTGATCAAATATCTGATCCAGATGGTATGGAGCGGCAGGAACTGGTATCGTCTTGGCCGGATGGGTGAATCAGAATACTGCAAGGATGTTGTCTATCGATTTCTGAACAGTGAAAATTACAATTGGGAAGGATTACTGTATTTCATTTCAGGACAGCTGATCCGCCTGCTTTCGAAACTGACCCGTAAAAGAGTCAAAGTTCTGATTGCTGATGACACGTTTTTTGATCGTTCCCGTAGCAAAAAGGTTCAGGGGCTCTCTCGTGTTCATGATCATACAGATGGGAAATACAAGAAAGGATTCTGTCAGCTCATGGTCGGCTGGAGCGATGGTTTCAGCTTTGTACCGCTCATGTTCAGATTGCACTCCTCATCGAAAGAAAAAAACTGTCTTTGCGATATAGGTCAGACCCAATCAGGAAGTATGGGAGAAGAACGTCGAATTAAGGCAAAAATGAAAAAAACTGACACCCTGATTCAGATTCTAAGCAAAGCCAGACAGATGAAACTGTCCTTCGGCTATGTCCTTATGGACAGTTGGTTTAGCTTTCCATCACTTATTGAGAAAATCTGCAATTTGAAGATGGATTGCATCTGCATGCTCAAGCGGATGCCCAAAGTGTATTATGAATTCGAGGGCAAGAAGTATAATCTGAAATCATTGCATGCTCATGTCAAAAAAAATATCAAAAAGAATGAACCTTACACGGTTAAAGTGAAAAGCACCGGAGGCAGAGATCTCAATATTATTTTTATCAGAGACAGGCGGGATAATAACTGGTTGGCCCTGCTCTCCACTGATTTGAAGATTGACGGCACCGAAGCGGTTCGGATTTACGGTTACAGATGGGATATCGAAGTGTGCTTCAAAATCTGCAAGAGCTATCTGAAACTGGCCAAAGAATTTCAGGGGCGTTCCTATGATATGATCACAGCTCATACGGCGATTGTGCTGATTCGGTACTGTATGCTGGCCCTGGCACTCCGAGAAGAAACGGATGAAAAAACCATGGGCGACCTGTTTTACCAGTATGGCGATGAAGTCCGCCATCGAACTTTTCTTGAAGCCATCAAGCTTCTGCTGGCATTGCTTAGCGATTTTCTATGTGGGAAATTGGTGCTGAAAAAAGATATTATTGATCAAGCCATTGATGAATTTATGGCCGCCTTGAGTTTCTCGGTATTTAAAACGGCTTTGAAAGTGTGCGAAAGTTGAGACATTAACTATGCTTTCCCCCTGAACATGGTTACCATCAACATGGATTATTGGGATTCCCTGTCCGGGGAGCAGAAGGCAGCCATCTCCAAAGGGGCCGAGGAAATCGAGGCATCCCAGTGGAGCAAGGCAGAAAAGAAAACCCTCGAGGCCATTGCAATCATCAAGGAAAACGGAGTCACCATTACAGCCCCCAGCGAGGCACTCTCGGCGGCGATGAACCAGGCGGCCATCCTGATAGTCGATGAATTCGCAGAACAGGCAGATGAGGAAACTCAGGCCCTGCTTGCTCAATACACTCGATGAAAAGGCTGATTGCCGCAATAGAAAAGCTTTCCGTTTGGGGGGCTTTTCTATCCGCCACTTTCATGATTTTCATCGTCGCCCTGATCCTCGTGGAGATCGTCCTGCGGGCCGTTTTCAACACGTCCGCCTTGATTTCGAACGAATATAGTGCCTATTTCTTCGTGGGGACGGTCTTGCTGGGCTTGGCCTATACATTGAAGGAAAAGGGACATATCAAGATTATGTTTATTACATCGGTGTTAAGCCGCCGGGGGAGGGCCATCCTGAATGTCTTGACAACCCTGATCGCCATAGCTATCACTTCCTACGCCCTCTATCATGCCTCTTTAATGGTTTACGATTCCTGGCAGTTAGGCATAAGGGCCGATTCCATTTCCGAAACACCTGTTTTTCTGTCGCAGCTGGCCATTCCCATCGGGCTTCTCCTGCTCGATCTCCAGCTGATGGCACGTATTCTGAGGAGGTTATTATGATTTCCGATCCCTTGATTATATCGTTGGTCTCATTTGGGTTCATGTTTATCTGCCTGTTTTCCGGTTTATGGATAGGATTCTCCCTTCTTTGCACCGGGATTTTCAGTATGCTGATATTTGACGTGAACCTGCCCTCCGTCATGTCCATCTGGGACAAGATCGGTGGGCTATTGGCCAACTCTATCTACAATTCCACCAACTCCTGGTCTCTGACGGCCCTCCCCCTCTTCATTCTCATGGGGGAAATTCTCTACAGGACGGCTATATCCTCCAAACTGTTCAACGGACTTCTCCCTTGGATGACCAGGATTCCGGGACGCTTGCTCCACATAAATGTGTTTGCATGTTCTCTCTTTGCTGCTGTCTCAGGATCGAGTGCGGCCACCACCGCCACTGTTGGCAAGATAACCCTGGAGGAATTGTCCAGGCGAGGCTACAGCAAGAGCTTGACCATTGGTTCCCTTGCCGGGGCGGGGACGCTCGGGTTTCTCATCCCTCCCAGTTTGATTATGATCATCTACGGGGTTCTTTCAGACACCTCCATCGGGAAACTGTTCATCTCCGGCCTTGTTCCCGGTTTGCTCCTGGCGGGATGTTATTCTCTATACATTGCCACCGTTGCCCTGATCCGCCCGGCGGTGATGCCACCCGAAGTCGAAACCTATACTTGGAAGGAGAAGGTTGCGACGCTCAAAGAACTCCTGCCCGTCCTGAGTTTGATCCTTGCCGTTTTGGGCGGCATTTATTTAGGCATCACCACACCAACGGAGGCTGCCGCCATCGGAGTCACTGGGGCCCTGTTTCTGGCAGGGATAACCAGGAGCCTGACCTGGAAAAACTTCATAGAAGCTCTCGGCAATTCGGTCAAAACCACCTGCATGATTTGCTTCATTATTCTGGGTGCGGCCTTTCTGTCCCAAGTCGTGGGTTTTGTGGGCATCGCCCGGGCCATCAGTACATATATCACTATGCTGAATCTCTCGCCCTATTTGCTGATCTTGGTAATCGGATTGATGTACATCCTGCTTGGTATGGTGCTTGATGGCATCTCCATCGTTGTCATGACCCTGCCAATTGTACTGCCTGTTGTGCTGGCTGCCGGATTCGATCCCCTGTGGTTTGGGATTTTTCTTGTTTTCATGGTGGAATTGGCGCAGATAACCCCGCCTGTGGGGTTCAGCATCTTTGTTATCCAGGGCATTTCTAAGGAGAAGGTCAGCACCATTCTCAAAGCCACCCTGCCGTTTTTCATCATTATGGTTTTGATGGTGATCTTCGTGACCATGGTTCCGGGTGTTATCTCATTTCTACCGAACAAGATGCTGGGATAGTGCCCTGCGCCAGCGCGTTAGGGATGGGAGGGGCCCCGAAGGGGGTCTGCCTGCCTTCGGAAGGCAGACGAACCCCCCGGACAGCCCGACTCCTGGCCGCTTGCCGGAGGCAGGGGGACAGGAGGAACGCCCAGAATAGGGTTGGCAACTTTACGTTGTTCCAGGTGTTTCCTGGACGAAGTATGTTAGGAGTCATATGAAAACAATTGATTTGAACTGTGATATGGGAGAGGGATTCGGACGCTACAGTGTTGGCATGGATGAAGGGGTAATGCGCCACATCAGCTCGGCCAACATCGCCTGCGGATGGCATGCCGGGGATCCACGGGTTATGAATGCGACTGTTTCAGCGGCCAAGGATTACGGGATTGGGATAGGTGCCCACCCCGGGTACCCGGACCTCATGGGTTTCGGACGGCGGCACATGGACCTTAGCCCGGAGGAGATTAGAGATTCCCTTATCTACCAGATCGGTGCGCTGCAGGCCTTTTGTCAGGTTCATCGGGTTTCTCTTCAGCATGTCAAGCCTCACGGGGCTCTATATTTGGATGCTATGAAGGACTCAAAGATTGCCAGGGCTGTCGCCCAAGCGGTGGCCAGTCTGGATCCCCAACTCCGGCTCGTTGTATTGGCAGGCCAGAGAGGGGATGACATAAGCCGAATCGGGGCTGAAATGGGGCTGTGTGTTGTGCGCGAGGCATTTCCCGACCGGACCTATACTTCCGGGGGGACTCTGATGCCCAGAAGTAGCCCCGGTGCACTGATAACAGATCCTGCCACCGTAGCAAGGCGTGCCCTGGATATGGCCCAGGGCTTTGTTCTCGCCGAAGATGGAAGACCTATTGACTTGGAGGTTCAAACGCTCTGTGTCCACGGGGATAGTCAAGCTGCGGTGGCTCTGGTTCAGGGAATTCGTGCACGGCTGGAGGCCGAGGGCATAAGTGTCGTAGCCATGGGAGCCTGATTTTTTACTGGCTTTTGTTCAGTACTGCCATATGCATGTTTCAAAGTCTCAACAAGCTTGGTAAAAAAGTATTGCAATTACCGGAAACACTTTTAGACAAATTCAACGACCAAGCGAACCCGTCGCCAAAGCACGCCAGCACTTTGGACGGTCGGGTTGAGCACCGTGTTATGCTATTTCAACGCCGCACAAATTTGACTACCGTCCAGCCATTTAGCGTACCCCGTTGACCTTGATTGCCATCATGATAGATAGTGATTTCATTGCCATAGACAGAGCCTCTTTCAAAACTAACAATTAGCTACATTTTCAGACTAAAAAGATTTTCCAGCTTATTTCTCAGTTTAACGGATAAAAAGCCATACATCCGATATGATGGAATTATATCAAACTATCATTAAGAGAGAGGGCTTATTATCCATGAAGAGTGTAACAGAAATTTTCGGTGATTCCCAGATGCTTTTAGACATTTCTTACGATATTCAGGAAGTATTTGAAGATTATCTGACTGATATGCATCGCTCCTTCCTTGCGATATTAAGACTGATCGAAGATTTTATCCCGCCCATCAACGAAAATCGCGCCGTTACGGGAAGAAAACCTTACGCCATGATGCCTTTCATCAGAGCTTTTCTAGCCAAATCGTTTTTCAAACTTGAATCCAATAAAGATCTTATTCTTCGATTACAAAGTGATTCATCTTTGAAATGGAGAAAAGGACGGAGCGCACAGTCACTCATTTGTATTCACTCATGGATGCGGCCTATGATGCAGCGGAAATAAGAAATTACATTAAAGGTAAAGGTCAAATTGCCCTTATCGATTTCAATAAAAGACGAAGATCTGATCTTAGAATTATGAGTCCCACTGAAAAGGAAAAGTACAAGATCAGATCCACAGTGGAAAGAACGAAATCCCACCTAACCCGTATTTCTCACCAATACCTTGATACAAAGCAGGCTTCTTATAATAAAGTATTATCATAAAAAAAATAAAAACAAAAAAGAAGCCTACTCTGCACATACAGAGTATACACCCGGTCAGTTGGAATTGCAAGGTCTGGAAACAGTAAAAACCAGGAAAATCATTGTCAGGAATGACGGAAAGACCAACAGTTTTGATGCCGGACTCCTTTTGCTTCAGCAGGTCGAGCAGAAACACCGAATCATTGAAAAACTTTCAAGATGTTTTACCGATAAATGGAAGCAGGAAAAGATTACGCATTCCCTGGTCGCTCTGCTCAAGCAGCGGATATTCGGAATCTGCCAGGGCTGTGAAGATCTCAATGATCATGAAAAACTGCACGAAGATCCGCTACTTCAATATGTGTGTGGAAGAGCTGATAAAACTCCGACAGCCGGCAAGAGTACTTTAAATCGGCTGGAACTCGGGCATGAACCGGATCAAAAAATGGGAGACAAATACAGCAAAATCACATGGAATGCCAAAGGGATCGAGGCACTGCTCTGGACGCTGTTTCTCAGGTAGTTTCGAAAAGCCTCCGAAGTCTCTGATTCTGGATTTTGATGCCACTGACATTCCCCTTTACGGTGAACAGCAGGGACGGTTTTTTCATGGGTATTATGATCATCACTGCTACTTGCCCATTTATGTGTTTTGTGATGATTTTCCACTGATCGCAAGGCTTCGACCAGCCGGTATAGATGCCTGTGACGGTACGGAAGCCATTCTGAAAAACCTTGTCAAAACAATAAGAACCCGCTTCCCTGATGTCCGCATCATTTTCCGTGGTGATTCAGGGTTCTGCCGGGACAGCATTCTGAATGAATGTGAGAGCTTGGAAATCGAATATATCGTTGGCATGGCTAAAAATAGTCGATTATTGAAAAAGATTGAAGTGCCGATGAAACAGGCTGAAAAGCTGTGCGTTCAAAGCTGTCAGGCCAGGGGCTGTGTCAGAATGCGCCTTTGGCCCGCATGCGGCGTTAGCGAAAAAACCTGAAATGCTCATGTACAACATGTACACTCCGCTTTCAGAACTTCTCGCCGCCTTGCCTGCAAACCAAATCCATCATTCTGCCCCACCCCCAGGATTCTGACACAGCGTTTCAACTGGAGAACCCACGAAAGCTGGAGTCGGCATCGGGACGTGATTGCCAAAGCGGAACAGCTACCTGGAAGAAAGAATCCCCGTTTTATTGTGACAAATATTTTGTTAAAAAACGGAAATGGGAAATCACTGTATGAGGGTGTGTACTGTGCTCGTGGAGACATGGAAAATCGAATTAAAGAACAGCAGTTGTATCTTTTTGCCGACCGAACTTCCACCTGGTGGATGAGTTCAAATCAGCTCCGATTATGGTTCTCGACAATCGCCTATATTTTCTTTGTCTATCTTCGAAAAACTATTCAGAAGGCCAGTGGAGATGAGACCCGAAGCATGCCTTCGACAATCAGATTACGGATGCTTAAAATCTCCGCTGCGGTAAAAATCTCTGTTCGCAGAGTTTGGATCAGCCTACCGGAAAGTTTCCCCTGGTGGGACATCTGGATAAGAACGGCCCAGGCAATCTGAGTGTATCAAATCAAATAAATAGAATATTCTCATTGAACTCCCGAAGGGATGATATGCTCTGAGGGGTTAAAAAATGAGAAATTTCGGGAAGAATCGACTCAATTTATATAAAATATATTGAAAATATCCGGGCAATATCTTTTCGGTTAATAAATTCTTGCTTGGGTGCTGAAATCCTACGGGGATTCACATGCATTTTTATACTGGTGAGAAATGCAGGCTAATGTCTCCTGGAGTTCTGGAAATATTAATAATCTTTTTGTTTGCTTTTAAGAATAAACCAATACAGGCTCGTCCAATCCCTTTACTACCACCTGTAATTAAAATTGCGTCTTCTAATTGCTTCATTGGTTACCTTTTATTTGTAAAAAAGAGTTTTTCTTGTTTATAACTATCGATTTTCTCAGAGTAGGTGCTTTTAAGAAAGGTTTTT